>CAXXTU010000002.1:0-3678422 GCA_963662655.2 Cloacimonadales bacterium (SeqCode) | reverse complement strand
CGGCATTGCACCTTGCTTTATTTCAGCGTGCTGCGTGGTTGAAGCAACCTTCGCATCCGAATTCATCGTCTGCTCAGGCTTTGCGGCGGTAGAAAATTCTTCTTTGGTAACAACCGTCTCGGATTGCGGCGCTTTGCCTACCGGGATGGTCGCTTCCTTCGGAGCTTCCGACATCTTCGTCGGAGCATGGTTCGGTATTGCACCTTGCTTTATTTCAGCGTGCTGCGTGGTTGAAGCAACCTTCGCATCCGAATTCATCGTCTGCTCAGGCTTCGGGGCGGTAGAAAATTCTTCTTTGGTAACAACCGTCTCAGACTGCGGCGCTTTGCCCACCTGGATGGTCGCTTCCTTCGGTGCTTCCGCCATCTTCGTCGGAGCATGGTTCGGCATTGCACCTTGCTTTATTTCAGCGTGCTGCGTGGTTGAAGCAACCTTCGCATCCGAATTCATCGTCTGCTCAGGCTTCGCGGCGGTAGAAAATTCTTCTTTGGCAACAACCGTCTCAGACTGCGGCGCTTTGCCTACCGGGATGGTCGCTTCCTTCGGAGCTTCCGACATCTTCGTCGGAGCATGGTTCGGCATTGCACCTTGCTTTATTTCAGCGTGCTGCGTGGTTGAAGCAACCTTCGCATCCGAATTCATCGTCTGCTCAGGCTTCGCGGCGGTAGAAAATTCTTCTTTGGCAACAACCGTCTCGGATTGCGGCGCTTTGCCCACCTGGATGGTCGCTTCCTTCGGTGCTTCCGCCATCTTCGTCGGAGCATGGTTCGGCATTGCACCTTGCTTTATTTCAGCGTGCTGCGTGGTTGAAGCAACCTTCGCATCCGAATTTATCGTCTGCTCAGGCTTCGCGGCGGTAGAAAATTCTTCTTTGGCAACAACCGTCTCAGACTGCGGCGCTTTGCCTACCGGGATGGTCGCTTTCTTCGGAGCTTCCGACATCTTCGTCGGAGCATGGTTCGGCATTGCACCTTGCTTTATTTCAGCGTGCTGTGTGGTTGAAGCAACCTTCGCATCCGGATTAACCGTCTGCTCAGGCTTTGCGGCGGTAGAAAATTCTTCTTTGGTAACAACCGTCTCGGATTGCGGCGCTTTGCCCACCGGGATGGTCGCTTCCTTCGGTGCTTCCGCCATCTTCGACGGAGCTTGCTTTGGAGTCGCAACACGCGGCGTCTCAGGAGTCGCGGCCCTGACTTCCGCCTGGATGGAGTTCCACTGTCGAGCGTTCATCTCGACTTCTCCATTCCTGAAGCCCATATCCGCTGGAACGGGAGTCGCGCTCCTCACGTTCGCGTGCAACTTCCCGGCGAAATCTGCGATCTGCTGCTTGCTTGTCGTGTGCTTCACATTTTCGTGGAAATTTCTTCCGGTGAAGTGACGGGGCCTTCTGCGCGGCATGCTTGACCGCATCGTGATCAACGACCCGGTTGGATACAGGAATCGACGATCCGGGCGCGGGGCGAATGTTCGCATTTTGCTTCAAGGGAATATTCAGCTCTTCGCCGGGCTTTCCCTGAACCGCATCTTGCGCGCTGGCCGGGGACTGCTTCACGTTATCCTTACGGGACGAAGCGATAAAATCAGAGCGCGCTGGCTGTGATGCAACATTGTTTGATGAGCGATCCCGAATGATCTCACTCTTCGGGGCCGGTTCGGGCTTCACTTCGGAAGTGGCCACTTTACGTGCGCTGGATTGTGCCTGTTCGGGCTTTTCATCCGCAACAGGCTTATCCGACACGCTCGTCTGAGGTTGACTGGTCGCAGACTTCGATTCTTTGAAACTTGCTTTTTCCGTATTAACCGATTCACCCTTCACATTCGGCACATTCGCTTCAGGAGCGGTCTTATGCGCGTGCGTTTTCGGTGCAGCCATCTTTACGTCGGTAACAGCAGCTTTCGAAGAACCTTTCTTTTCATGAACATCCGGCGTTGCAGCGGCTGTCTGCTTGTTCTCCGCCATCTTATTTTTAACTGCCGCTTCCGCAATCTGTGATTTCCCGATCCAGGATCGATCGATATGTAGCACGGTTTTCTCAGCGACAACCGGCTTGGTTTTGCTATCTGCCACAGTGCCTCTCACTGAGATCGAGTTATTGGAAGAAAGTGTTTTTCGTAGCAGTATCCTGATTCTCGGACTTTTTACCTTCTGATCCGTGGCCACATGCACATCAGAGATAACTTCTTTGACAGGTATTTCCGTTATTGTGGGCTGAGCTGTCACTTCCTGTGCAATAATTACATCCTGAGGCTTCCCTGCGCTTCGTTTCACCTCAGGATTCTTGAGCTTGGTTTGATTCGCAGCGCTATGCAGTAGCGTCTTCTTTTCCGCAACCGTCTGCTCGCCCTTCCCAAGCACAAGCGAAAACGTCTTCGCATCGACTTCCACAATACCTGTATTCGCTTGGTCTGATCGAGGACCGGACGATATAGATGGCTCAGCCTTGCTGTCTGCATGCGTAAACGACTTTGATTCGACGAAGAAGTGTGCTTCGAAACGGTACCCTTTGCCTGCTGACTCGAGGCGAGGTTCGTGATCGAGCTGATGATCTTGAAGAAAAGGGAGTTTTTTCCGGAAGCTAGGGTCTTGATTCCCTTACCGGACTTCTGCAAGAAAGGTTGCAGTGAGGTCACTCCGATCTGCTTCATTGTGTCTCCGTCATTTTCTTCACAATCATGTTTGCACGCGGATTGGGCAGAACCTGCATCAGTTTTGCCCTCTTCCGTTCACTCATCAGCTTGAGAATGCTGATGATCTTCTCATCCGGCAGCGCGAGCATCTTCTCCACCGCGCTTTCCGGATCCATCGCCTCGAAGGTGTCCGCCAGGAGTTTGAGTTGCCTCTGGCTCGTCTGATCGTCCTTCTGGGCAAGCTCCTGCTGGTGACTGCTCTGTAGTGTGGAAATATTTTCCTCGAGCTCCGTAACGCGAGTATTCAAGCCTGTAATCGTATTGTCGCGCATCCGGATTTCGTTCGTCTGGTCGTTGATTTTCCGTATGTATCTCTGTTGACTCACGGCAAGCGTATCAACCTGCGCGATAAGGTCTTGCAATATCGAATCGATCTCCGCCGGGGAGTAATCGTGTATCTTGCCGTCCGTATATATCTGGATCAAGCGCTTGCGCAGCTTCATGAGATTGTTGTATTCGGCGAGCGGCTCTGGAGAACCGCCTATCGTGGCGATGGTTGAATCTACCAGTGTCGAATCGGCGACGATGCCCGCAGCCGTTGAATCCGTTGGAACAAGGTCGGCGTCTCCACCTCCGATAATCCTATCCTTGAGCAGCAAAAACAACATCCGTTGATGAGGATAAATGACACAAGAAATACACCGACATAGACCAGGGCGTCCTTCATTCGTTCTCCCGATTAATATGGTTAGCGCTCTGCGCTGCGATCTCGTCCAGAAAGTCCTGTTCTTCTTTTTTCACTTCCTTGAAGTATTCTTCCAGACGCGATTCGCGCAGTTTTTCGATCGTCTTTTTTTCCTGGGTTTTCTTGAGCAGCTTGTCGCGCGCCTTGCACTCTTTGCCCTGCAGGGTCGTCACTTTCTGGCGCGAGCCGTCGCACTCGCTTTTAAGGCAAGCTACATAGTCGCGATGCAACATGTATTGCGCCGAAGTCGTGCGTTTGCGGTTCATCTTCTTCTGCTCATCGAGTTCAGACTGCAAGCGCTTCTCAGCCTGCTTTTGCTCTTCTTCGGCATGCATGAGGTCCGTCTGGATCAGGTAGAGATCCCTTTGCAGGATTTTCTCCTCCGTCTCCTTGACTTCCATCACCTTCTGAAGCGAGAACTCGAACTTTTTCATACTGTCACCCGGTAATTTTTTCCTTTCAAACTTTCTTCAGGACAGGAATAACGCAATCGCTATGCAAAGCCGACTTGAAGGAGTTAAAGGAATGTTACTCGGATAACACGTTTGTAAGGTTGGCTTGGATATGTTTGTATAGAAATCAGATACGGATACGGAAGAATTTATTCATCATGCCGCGCATTTGTAGGAATCGCTCGGAGAACAAAATATTGATGGTTCGTACTAAGCGGTGTGCTTCCAGGCTCTTGCACCCAATGAAGCGGAATTTCGGCAGTGAGGCGCAGGATCGCAGTCAGCGCGAAGAGTACCTGCTCGGGCTCGAGAGAAATCATCCCCCACTCGAATGCCGGTGGGAAGAATTTACCGGAGAGAATCGTCGAGACCATCATCCACAATCCGGCAAAGGCCCAGAAGATCGCCGAGTAGACCTGCCGTTTCTCCCGAGGCGCGATCGAGAGCACGAAGTTGGTGTTGATGATTCCCACGCCGGACCACATGAATCCCGAGGAAGCCGCCTCCACCCACAGAAGCCAGTAGCTGTCCCTCGTTACGAAGCACCACAGGGCGGGGTTGATCGATCCGAGCACGATCGCGATTTTCATGGCGGTTTTATTGCCGTACCTGTCGATGAAGCGTCCCCATCCCCGCACAAAAACCATCATGGATATGGAGGAGACCATTCCGTAGAGCATCACTTCGAAGGTGCTCATTCGTAGCTTGTCCAGCATGAACGGCTGCCAGAACGCCGAGCCGATTCCCAGAGCAAGCATCCACCAGGTCGTGAAGAGCAGCAGCTTGCGAAAATTGCTGTTCTTCAGCGGCTCGATCAGGATGCTGGCAAGCTTGCGGTGATCCGGCTCCTTGGTGCAATCCGGCTGCTTCGCGAGGAAAATCAGCCCGATAATGGAGATGACAGCTCCCGCGGCGATGACAACCACAAGGCCAATCCCCTCCATGCCCGGCCGGAAGAACGACTGGAGTCCCGTGATATCCACCACGAAGTACTGCCAGTTCTCGGGCTTTGCGGTGAAGGCGTCCACAAACAGGCTGGCGATGAATCCCACGATGAGCCCGACGAGCAGGTGAACCTGCGACCGGTTGGAGAAGAAGCGTCCGCGGATGCGCTGCGGAACTTGCTCGGATACCCACGCGACCCATATGTTTCCACTCGTGGACGCGAACGAGCACGAGAGGAACATGGTAGTAAGGAAAAACCAGATCAGCCAGGTCCGATCCCGGAAAAACACGACAAGCACCAGGAGAATCGGCAACGCGCGCGCCACCAGCGCGAGATAGATCGCCGGTTTCCGGTAATGATGCAGTCTGCGGGAAACAACCACGCCGAAAAGCTGGAAGAATTGCGAAAACTGCCCGGCCGCTGTCAGCAATCCGAACTGCATGGGGGTCGCGCCGAGGAATATGGCCAGCTTGGAGATGAACACGCTTCCGACGTACGCCAGCGCTGTATGCACCTGCGCAAACGATCCTTCGATCGTCGAAATCCTGAAAATCGAGCGCAAACCGCCCGGACGTACTTGCTTTCTGGCCATAATAAAAACATTCCTGAATCTTCGTTACGAAGTCCAAGGATATCGCGACATCAGCTTTGTAAAGAAAAAAGCGATTTCCCGCCCGGCGGATTTCCTTTGACAATTTTCAGCGCCAGCCTCAACTCAGCGTGGTCCCACGGAGGTAGAAATGATCCGATACTCGATTGATTTACCGGATACGGATGCCTTGTTCTCCCTGTTCGAAACAACCGGCTGGAATGAAAAATATCGCCTTGCGTCCGTGCAGTTGCATCGCGCGTTTCGCAATAGCTGGTATTCTATGTTCGCATACGCGGATGACCGACTGGTAGGATCGGGGCGCGCGATTTGCGACGGCGTCGTTCACGCCTTGATTCTCGATGTAATCGTCCATCCCGATTATCAGGGGTTGGGGATCGGCAAAGGAATCATGGATCGAATCGTGGAGCATTGTAACAAGAACGATATCCTCGATATCCAGCTTTTCTCCGCCCGTGACAAAGCCGGATTTTATCACAAACTCGGATTCCGCGAACGTCCCGGAAACGCGCCGGGCATGGAGTGGAAACCTGCCGATGCTTGATATCACACTTCTTTTCGTCGGTGTCATCCTTTTCTCGCTAACCGTTCGCGCAACCTTCGGGTTCGGGGACGCCCTGTTCAACATGCCGCTCCTGGCCATGCTGTTCGGACTGAAGGTTGCAACACCCGTTACTGCGATGCTTTCCAGCACCATTACGCTGGCAATTCTTATTACAAGCTGGCGGCACATCGATATTCGCAGCGCATGGCGTTTGATCCTCGCTTCCGTCGTGGGAATCCCCATCGGGCTCTGGATGCTCGCGGATGTCGATGAGCGGATCATGCTGATCCTGCTCGGTCTGGTACTCATCGGAACCGCGGTGAGTCGAATGATCCACCCGGATCGCCTGCACCTTCGCTCGAATCGCTGGGCGTTTCTCTTCGGGCTTGTTGCCGGAATCCTGGGGGGAGCGTACAACACGAACGGGCCGCCCGTCGTGGTTTACGGCTCCATGCGCAGATGGGAAGCAAACGCCTTCCGCGCCACGCTCCAGGGCTATCTTTTCCCGGTGGGGGCTGATGATCCTCGCCGGGCATTACAGCGCTGGATTGTGGACAAGGCAGGTCGTGCAGATGTACTTCATCGCGCTGCCGATTCTAATCGCGGCGTTCATCGTCGGAAATCTTCTTCACCGGATTCTGCATGGCGAACGCTTCCACAAAGCGCTGCACATCCTGTTGCTACTCATGGGAGCAACGCTGATTGTCAAATCGATTGTATAAGGAGGAAAAATGGATTCACAGAAAATCACCCTGCATTACGCAACGGAACAAGACATCGATACGCTGCTCGAGATGCGCGTCCGCTTCCTGAACGAGTATATGCCTCCAGATGATAAAGAAGCCGAAACGGAGCTCCGCAAGAACCTCCGAGAATACATGAAGAAAGTCGCTACCGGCGAGTACATCGGGATTCTCGCGTTTGCTGACGGCAAACTCGCTGCGGCTGGGGGAATGGTTGTGTGGGAGGCTCCTTCGAGCTATCGCATGATGCGCGGCAGAAAGGGGTACATCCTGAGCATCTATACGATTCCCGAATTCAGGAGAAGGGGGATTTGCGGAAGTATCATCGACGAATTCATCGAGTACGCAAGAGGACATGAGATCGACACGTTGCACCTGCACGCCGGGCCGATGGGAGATAAAATCTATCGGAGAGCAGGCTTTGGCGAACCGCACGAGCCGGAGCTTGTTATATACGATGCTTCGAAAAAGGAGTTGGCTTAACCGGAGGTGTTCCCCACGATTTTTGAGAGTTGTCCGAGGGTCTGATCCATGGTCGATTTCTCCTTCATATCCTGCTTGAGCAGGGAATTGAGGGCATCGATCTTGGAGATGGCGTGATCGATCTTGGGATTGCTCCCGGGAGAATACGCGCCGATATTGATCAAATCTTCCGCATCACGGTACGTCGCTAAGATGTCGATCGCCTTGCGAGCGGAAAGTTTGTGCTGGTCACCGATGACGCTATTCATGACACGGCTGATGCTTTGCAGAACGTCCACGGCCGGGTAATGACCTCGCGACGCGATTTTACGCGAGAGCACGATGTGCCCGTCCAGAATTGAACGAGCCGCGTCGGCGATCGGTTCGTCCATATCGCCACCCTCCACCAGAACCGCGTAAAGTGCGGTGATCGAACCGCGATCCGACGTCCCGGCACGCTCCAGCAGCTTCGGCAGGCTGGAGAAAACCGAAGGCGTATACCCTTTTGTGGTAGGCGGTTCGCCGATCGCGAGACCGATTTCTCGCTTGGCCATGGCGAATCGCGTTACCGAGTCCATCATGAACATCACGTTCAAGCCCTGATCGCGGAAATACTCGGCGATGGTCGTCGCGACAAGCGCGCCCTTGATACGCGTCAGCGCGGCCTGATCCGATGTCGCCACAACGACGACGGACCTCTTGAGACCGTCCTCGCCAAGATCCTTCTCGATGAAGTCCCGCACCTCGCGTCCACGCTCACCGATCAACGCGATGACATTGACGTCGGCGGAGGTGTTTCGAGCGATCATGCCCAGGAGAACGCTCTTCCCCACGCCGCTACCGGCAAAGATACCGGTGCGCTGTCCCTTTCCGCAGGTCAGGAGACTGTCGATGCTGCGAACACCCAGCTCGAGCGGTTCCTCGATAACCTTACGCGTCAAGGGGTTGGGTGGCGTGCTGTATACGGAGCGTTTCTCGCGAAGCTTGAGCTTGCCCTTGCCATCGATGGGATTGCCCAACCCGTCCAGGATGCGCCCTTTCAGCTCGTCGCCCACGCCCACGGCAAACGGTTCGCGGAAGGTTGAAACATGGTTTCCCGGAGCGATTCCGTAAAGCTCCTTGAGGGGCATGAGAAGCGTCTTGTTCTTCTTGAACCCTACCACCTCGGCCACGTGCTTCGTACCATCGGTGCTCTCGATATAGCAAATATCGCCGATGGACGCGGCGGGACCGTTGGCTTCCACAATCAGGCCGATGATCTGAGAAACGGTTCCGTTCCTGCGGATGGGATTCACCCGATCCAGCACTGCGTGGTATTTGTTGAAATGTATCGACATGGGATTATCCGTGTATGCCTAATGCGTCATATCGTCTTTGAGCAACTTGCGACGTATTTCCTGAAACTGCGTTTCGATGGTCGCGTCCACAGAGCCGTTCTCCGTCTCGATAACGCAGCCGCCCTGCTCCACCTTCGGCGTGGGAACGATCTCCACGTCGTCCGGCAAATCCACCTGCATGCGAATCGTCTCCATGTTGGCCTTTACAAGCTCCCAATCCTGGCGATTCACCTGAATCTTGATCGAGCGGTTGTCGTTGATCTGATTCAGACCCTTCTTCAGCATGGTCAGGACGATCTCCGGATTCATCTCGATCTCCATATCCGTGACCTTCCTGGCGATGGTAAGGATCAGCGAGAGCATCTCGTGCTCCTCGGTCTCGTAGATATTGGTCATTTCCGCATGGAAGCGATCGACGATTTTCTTCAGGATCATGAACGACTTGTTGAATTGGTCGAAGTACTTTTGTTCGGATTGCTTGAGCCCGTCCTGGAATCCCTGCTGATAGGCTTTCTGGCGCTCCTGATCGAGCTGCGAAGCGAACTGCTGCTGCGCCTTGTTCAATTCCTTGCGCATTACGGTCTTCACGATATCCGAATCCAGATTCTTCACGACGACCGAGACCGGTTCTTTCTCGCCTGTGATCAATCGCGCGTTCCTGGCAAAGAAATCGGATTTCACCCTCAGCTCATGCATGCCAGACACCCGTATATACTCCGTCTTATGTTCTTCCTGACAACGTGTTCGTTCACTCGATGTATCTCGTTTCCCGCCATTGCGATATCGGAATTCGGCACAGCTTGTAAGACTGGATTCCGCGCCATCAGCGAGCTGAACAACGGAAGCGAGCTGTGGAAATCGCTAAAACCCTGTACACTGCTCGCCATTCCAGGTTTCCGGTTACTCAATGAAGTCCTCCCCACCCTTGGTAAGCTGGATTTCACCGAGCTCTTCAAGCTTGCGAATCACATCGAGGATATTCTGACGCGCGTTCTCAACGTCACGCAGCCGTACGGGACCCGCGTATTCCATTTCCTCCTGAATAATGCTTGCGGCACGTTCGGAGATGTTGTTGAAAATCTTGTCCTGCACATCGTCGTTGGCGCCCTTGAGAGCCAGCGCCAGGTCTTTCTGATCGATGTCGCGGAGAATCTTCTGTATGGTTCTGTCGTCCAGGTAGATAATGTCTTCGAATACGAACATGAGATTCTTGATCTCGGTCGCGAGCTTGGGATCCTTCGCGGCAACGGCTTCCAGGATGGAGCGTTCCGTGGTGGAGCCCACCATGTTGATGATCTCCGCGGCAGCCGAGACGCCACCGAATTTGGTTCCCTGCTGGCTGAAGTCGATGCGATCTTCCAGCACGCGTTCGACAGTCTCGATCATATCCTGCGACACGCGTTCCATGGTTGCGAAACGCATGATCACGTCGTTGCGGAGCTCTTCCGGCAACTCGGCGATAACATTCGCAGCCTGCGTTGGTTCAAGCTGCGTGAGCACCAGCGCGATCGTCTGCGGATGCTCTTTCTGGATAAAGGTAAGAAGCTGCGTGGAATCCACTTGCTTGAGGACGTTGAAACCGCGCACCTGCATGAGTCGCTGAATCTTCTTGATGATCTCCATCGCGCGGATATCGCCCAGCGCGTCTTCCAGCACTTCACGGGCGTAATCGATACCGCCGAGAGAGATGTACTGCTGCGCCTTGATCATCTCGTAGAACTCCTCGAAAACCGCTTCGGTTATCTTCGGCTCCACGGCGGATGTCGTAGCGATGCGAGCCGTGACCTCTTCAACGTCTTCAGAGCTCATGTGCTGGAGCAGCGACGCGGTGGCTTCCTTCCCCAGGCCAATCATGAGGATGGCCGTTTTATGCGATCCGGGGAACTTCTTGAGAAGCTTACGGTATTCTTCGATTCGATCTTGCGTTATCCCGAATTCGAGAGGCAGGTTTGCGTTTTGTACATTGTCTTCCATTATCTCGTCTCCTTCTCGATAAGCCAGCTCTTGATCAGTTTCACCGCAACTTCAGGATTGTCGATGATGAACTTCTTCACGGCATCCTGCAGTAGCTGGTCTTCGGTTTGCTCGATCTCGATGTCTTTCATCGGCTTGAAGCTGTAGGCAATGCGGCCCTCACCCATCGGCAGACCTTCCTCACCCTCCGGATAGAATCCTTCGCGCTCAGCCTCGCCCTCGATCATGGCAGGATGAAGAGCAAGCCGCTCTTCCTCTTCCTCGGCAGGACGTGCGAATATCTTGCGGAACTGGGAGAACAGTGTCATCAGAAGAATAATCAGGATGAAGAGGACAACGCCCTTCTCGACCATGTCGAGCAGTTCCTGGCGCTTGATATCCGCTTCGCGTTTCATGCGTTCGAATTCCTGCTGCGCGTCGTCGAAACGCATATTGCTGACAACGATCTGGTCACCGCGGTCTTTATCGAAACCTACCGAGCTGCGCACCAGCGCTTCGATCGTTTCCATCTCTTCCTTGGTGCGAGCCGTATAATTCTTTGTAATGGCTCCATCGACTTCATCCACCGAGACAGCGTGGTTCACGACGACCGACACGGACAAGCGTTTAATGTTCCCAACCTGGTTGGTGATATGCTGCACCGTGCGGTTGATCTCGTAGTTGCTGATGAGGTGCTCCGTTGCGGCGGAGGTACTGTCCGCCCGATCCGCCTGTTGGGTTGTCTCGATCTCCTCGGATCGCGCAACGCGGCTTTCGGGATCGTATCTCTCCGTGGTGGTTTCGATGGTGTCGAAATTCAAGTCGGCGCTGACCCGTACGTCCGAGTTTCCGGGTTCGAGAATACTGTTCAATTGCGCCTGTATTTTACGTTTCAAATAGTCTTCGACCTTGCGCTGCAAGGTCATCTGGTAGTTGGAAAGTCCCGCCACCGTGTCGTCGAAATGCTCGGTGAGTTCGTTTCCATCCTGATCGGTAATACTAACGTGCGAGACTTCGAGTCCTTCCACCGCGGATGCGATCAGGTTGGCGATGCCGGTCACCTGCGCCTGATTGAGCTTCTGCTTCACGCGCAAGAAAACGGAAGCCGTCGGCTCCTTCTGGTCTTCCTTGAAGAGGCGTTCTTCCGGGAATACCAGGTGAACACGCACGAACTCGATGCCGTTGATGGCGCGGATCGTCCGCTGGAGCTCTCCTTCCATCGCTCGCTGGAAATTGATATTCTGCACTTTTTCGGTAACACCAAGATTGGTTTTATCGAAAATCTCGAATCCGGTTCCGCCCTGGGTCAGGATACCTTCGGAGGCAAGTTTGATACGGGTTTCATAGACTTGTTCACGCGGGATGAGAATGGTTCCGCCGCCATCGGTAAGCTTGTATTCGATCTTGAGCTCTTCCAGCTTCTCGATCGTCTTGGCCGCTTCTTTGGGGTCCATGCTGCCGAAAAGCAATCCGTATTCGACTCTGGAACTCCACGAGATCAGCCACACAAATGCGGCGACCGTCAAAATAAATAGGGAACCGAGAACAATCTTCTGTCTCAGCTCGAGGCGAGAATATATCTCTGCCAGTTTCTTCCTGAAATCTGCAAGAAATTCTTTCATAATACCCGACTCACGTTTTTTGTATTAAGGAACGATGGGAGAGTTAGACCGAGGTCTTGATAACTTCCTTATAGGCCTCCAGCATTTTGTTGCGAATCTGCATGACGAGATTGAAGCTCATGTTCGCCTTCTCGACTGCGAGCATGACCTGATGGGGATCGATGTCCTCACCCGCGATAATGCTGCGGATGCTGTCGTCGGCCTCCACCTGCATATCGTTCGCTTCATTGAGATAGCTCTTCATCATTTCCTTGAAGGACACCTCGGGAATCTGCTGTTCCTGCGCCTTCCCCGAAGCCGCCTGGTTTCCCAGTTCGCGCATCTGCTGAATTGCCTGAATCCTTGGATCCGTCATCTTGCTACTCCCTTACAAACGAATATCCAGCTTCGAGCCGATCATCATCGCCGGATCGTTCTTCGCGACGAAAGATTTCCCTTGCACTACTAATCTATCATCTCCGAACACTTCGTGCAAGACCTTTTTTTCATCATCGCTCAGAAAGTTCCTCAGTTCGCTGGAAGAGATCGCCTGCTTCTGCTGTTGCGGCGTGTTCTCGGCACGAACTTTCCTGGCCTCCGGCAACCTGTTGTTGCTCTCGTAACTGCGAACCACGTTCTGAATGCTGGCGGAAATTGCGCTCGTTGTTTGATTATTGACTGTCAACGACATAAGTTGCTCCTGTCTTAAATCTTGATCGCTTTACGCAGCATCTCTTTGGTGCTGTTGATCGCGGTTACGTTTGCTTCGAACGATCTCGTGGCCGAGATCAGATCGGTCATTTCCTGGATGATGTTTACGTTTGGCATGGCCACATAGCCATTTTCATCGGCATCGGGGTGGGACGGATCGTATTCCATGCGCAATTCGGATGGATCGCGAACAATCTCGGAGACGTGCACGCCTGCGGAGCAGCATTTGTCCTTTCGCTCAAAAGGCACTTCACGCATGTGCTCGTGCTGGGTGCGGTCCATTTTCAGAACGGTCTCGTGCAGAACGGTCTGAAAACGCTCGTTATCGGAGCCGGACTGAACCACGGGAATTTTGCGGCGATAGGCTTCGCCTTCTGGAGTCCGCGTCGTTTCGGCGTTGGCAATATTTTCCGAGATGACGTTCATTCTCGTTCGTTGCACCGAAACACCTGCGGAACTGATTTCCATCGCGTTAAACAACGATTTCAGCATTCAATCCTCCTTAGCCGGTTACCGGCTGACCCTTGATGCTCGAATTCAAGTTGGCGAATTTCTTCTTGATGAGGTTGATGCTCATTTCATAGCGGATGTTGTTTTCTGCGAGTTCGGCCATCTCCTTGTCGATATCCACGTTGTTGATCGCGCTGTCGTTCATGGTGCTTTCGCTGAACTCCACGCGCGGCTGAACCTGATCGAGATCACGGGTTCCGATCGGGATATGGCGGGGATTGGTCTGCCCACTGGGCACAGTGTGCTTTTCGAGATGTTTTTGATACTCTTCTTCGAACGACACCTTGCGCGCTCGATAGCAAGGCGTGTTCACATTCGCGATATTATTCGATATCGCCTTCTGACGCAACGAGTAAGCATCCAGACTTTTCTCCAGGTCTGGCACTGATATCCGCTCGAACAAAAATCTTGAGATCATAGTAACCTCCGAGCGGAGAAGGTGCAACCTTTATGCCAAAGCCGTTTGCCCTATATTTCAATGACTTACGATTATCTACGGTTTCCCGTACCCGAATAAATGCTCGTTTTTTTCCGTCAGAAGAGGGAAACTTTTTCCTTTTCGGGTCACGCCATGGCAATCATTGAGATTTCTATCTGGGCATCTTTCGGCAGGGCTCCGACTTCCACAACTTCACGGGCCGGATACGGTGATTCGAAGAAGGTCGCATAGATATCGTTGAACTGGGAGTAGTTCTCCAGATCGACCAGGTAAATGGTCGCTTTGAGCACGTTTCCAAAACCCAGATTGTTTTCTTCCAGGATGTTCTTCACGTTGCGCATGGCTTGCGCAACCTGCTCGTCAAAGGAATCCAGAAGCTTGCCGGAGGTCGGCTCGATGCCAATCTGGCCGGATACGAAAACCAATCCATTCTTACTCACTGCTTGAGAATACGGTCCTAACGCTGCGGGGGCTCTGTGTGTGCTGGTCGATTTCATAGGTACTCCTTTCGTTTGTCGTGTTCAATTAACAATTTAATCCCCGGCATAATGGCGTCAATGTAATTCGAGTCTTCCGCAAAGATTCTTCCGCCTCGGGTCTCGCGCCAGTCCAGCGGCGGCGGCGTGTGTGCTATCGCACACAGCCCCCTTTCCGATTGTTTTGTTGCTCAAAGCAATCGGAAAGGGGGCCGGGAAGCCCAAATGAAACCCGCGCTCAAGGAGCATTCGGTCGAGCGTAATCCGTTCGAACGCTTGCTTTTTGTGAGCGGGTGATTGGGCTTCCCACGCCGCCGCCGCGGTCGGTGAACGTACCTGAAGAATACAGAACACACAACGCTTCTAGGGAGAAACATTGACAGCATAACGCGTTAACAAAATATGGAATGTGGAATCCTACGTGGATTCCTCAGGCAAGTTTTCAGGTTCTGAAACGACGAATAAGGAGATAAATATGTATCAGCTATTACTTCAGGAAACGGCGGCTCCCGCGCAGGCAGCAGGCGGCGGAATTCTCGGAATGCTTCTCCCCTTCGCGCTCATGTTCGCGATCTTCTATTTTCTTTTGATCCGTCCACAGCAGAAGAAGCAGAAAGATCACCAGAAGATGCTCGATTCCCTCAAGGAAAACGACATCGTCGCGACCTCCTCCGGTATCATCGGCAAGATCGTGACAATCAAGAAAGACAAGGACAGCGTCGTCCTCCGCGTAGATGAAGCCACCAACACCAAAATCGAGTTCCAGCGCCACGCAATCGCAGGCGTTGTTAACAAACCGAGCGACAAACCCTCCGAAGCGAAGTAACCATGAAACGGAAACCGCAATTGCTTGATATCCGGTTAATCGGAGACAAAATTCTGCGGCAGAAGGCAGAGCCCGTCGAAGAGATCACGGAGGAACTCAGAGATTTCATCCAGGATCTCACCGAAACGATGTACACCTACGACGGCGTTGGACTCGCAGCGCCCCAAGTGGGCAGATCCGTCCGCATCTTCGTGGTCGATCCGTTCTTCTACGAAACGAAGGTGAGGAAGCCCATCGTCATGATCAATCCACGCATCACCGAAAGCGAGGGATCGTTCGTGTACGAAGAGGGGTGCCTGAGTCTCCCGGGAATCTTCGAAAAAGTCAAGCGCCCGGGGAAAGTCGCCATCGAATCCATGAACGAAAAAGGTGAGATGCAGGTTTACGAAGCGGAAGACTACTTTTCCACGGTTCTTCAGCACGAATACGACCATCTTGACGGCGTCCTTTTCGTGGATCGCGTCAACAAGCTGAAGATTCTCCCCTGGAAAAAGAGAATCCGCGAGCTGGAGCAAAGTACCGACGAAAATGGCGTTAACATCAGAAAGTTCGATTCGTAATATCGTTTTTATGGGGACGCCGGAGTTTGCGGTTCCGGCGCTCCAACAGCTTATCGAAAGCACGTTCAAACCAACGCTGGTCGTGACGCAACCTGATCGTCCCAAAGGACGAAACCGGAAGCTATCGCCTCCGCCGGTGAAGGTCAGAGCGATGGAAATCGGAATACCGGTCGTCCAACCGGAGAATATCAATAGCCCCGACGCAGTTGAAGCGATCGCGGCAGTCAATCCGCATGTGATCGTGACGGCTGCGTATGGCGAATTCCTCGGGAAAACATTACGCGAACTTCCCACTTTCGGCTGCCTCAACCTGCATCCGTCACTGTTGCCGCTCTACCGTGGATCGAGCCCGGTGAGCGCGGCGCTTCTTCATGGCGATACCGTGACCGGAAACACCATCTTCCGCTTGACGCGCAAGATGGACGCCGGCCCGATCCTCTACCAGCGCAAAGTTGGGATCGATCCCCAAGAATGCTACACAGAGCTTCAGGATCGTCTGGCGGAAATGGGCGGAGCGGATATCATCTGCACCCTCGAAATGCTTCAGGAAGGGACGATCACGGAAATCAGACAAGACCATTCACAAGCCGTCTTCTGCGGAAAGATCGAGAAAGAGGATACGGTTATCGACTGGGCGCATCCCGCTCAGAGCATACACAACAAGGTACGCTCGCTTGCTTTGCTGCCCGGCGCGATGACAGGCTTCCGCGAGAGTCCGATCAAAATCATCCGCACCGAGGTCCTCGAAGAGCCATCGAGCGGACTTCCCGGAACGATCACGGAACTTGTGAAAAACCGGGGCATCAAAATCAATACCGGCGACCGGCAGTTGTTTGTCGCGGAGGTACAGCCGGCTGGAAAAAAAATCATGTCCGCCTGGGCGTATCACTTGGGCGCACATATCAAGGCAGGAGAAAGGTTCGGCCATGCCGATTGAAATCGGTACGAGAGATAAACACCTGTTCCTGATTCTGGCTGTGTTCAGCCTGATTCTGGCAATGGCACTCACGACACTTCTGTGGTGGTTCATATCGCCCAGGCTGCATGAAATCAGCCACTGGCTGGCCTTCACCACCCTCACGGCGCTACGCGTTTTCTATTTGGTGGTAATATTGGGCATCTTGCTGATGCTTCTCACCAGCTACCTGGAAAGAAACATCAACATCGCGCGCTTTGCCGTGCGACTCGCCACCCTGTTCCTGTTTCCCTTCACCGTGCTTCTCGGGAGAATGGCTGGGATTTCAAAGGATCGTGTGCGCGACTCGTATGTCCACGTCAACAACGCCCTCACCAAGGCACAGAAGCCGAAATACAAACCTTCTGAAGTATTGGTTCTTCTGCCCCATTGCTTGCAGTTTACCAACTGTAACATACGCATTACCAACGATATCAAGCTTTGCGCCGAGTGCGGCAAGTGCGACATCGCCGAGTTAAAGCGAATCGCGAACGAGTACGGCGTTGCGGTGGAGATCGCCACCGGCGGTACACTGGCCAGAAGAATCATCATCAAGAAGCGACCCAAGTTCATCATCGCCGTGGCTTGCCAGAGAGATCTGGTCGACGGTATCCACGATGCCTTCCCGATTCCGGTTTACGGACTCCTCAACGATCGCCCCGAAGGTCCCTGCATTAACACCCGTGTGGCCGTGGATAAGCTGGAGCACGTCCTGCAAAATATCCTTGTTTAGGGTGTAGAAGCTATACTGGGCATCAATCGACATATATATATCATTACCGGTTAATTTAAAATTCATTCCTTTCCAAAAATAATCTTGACTTTTCCTAGGGTTCATCTTTAAATCTTGCTAGAACATGGGAGGAATTATGCGCGCAGCCATTACTCTTGTAATTCTTTATCTCGCAGTCACGCTATCAGCACAGATGCAGTTCACGCAACACGAAACCATCACCATCGATAACAGCGCTTATTCTTATGCCGAAATGAAAAACTTTCAGGGCGAGGACAGAATTCTGGTGTATTCGCATACTCCGGAAAACCTGTTCATTAATGTGTACGACATCTACGGCAATAGCATCGACGTGATTACCATCGCTGCCGAGGACAGTACAACCGACCGGATGATGAGCTACTACGAGTATGATGGCGAAGGATATCTGCTCACAAACCATGTTCATCAGGGTCAAATGAATTTCGAAGGTGACGGATGGACCCAATACACATATTTGATTGCTTTTACGTACGAAGTTTCGACTGGAGAAAACATTTTTGCTCGAAACATTGGCACTTTATTCTCCCATGAAGACAATCCAGTCTGGTCTGGAACGGTTATCGATTCAGCCCATGTTCAACAACCGGTGACAAGCTATGGATACGGCTTCAACGAAGTCATGCTAACAATACCTTTTCATACAGAGAGTAAGTATAAATACCATAGCGAAGATGAATGGAGTTACACGAACTCTACTATCATGTACAATATCATCGTAGAAGATGATGCTTTCACATCCTCATTCTCTTCCCAAACTTCATCAATCATCACATCCGGCGCAATTGCAGGATATCCACGCATCACATCCGGCTTTACCCACTTTTATTCACAGGGAGAGGTTTTCTTCTCTAATAGGAAGCTGTGGGCTAATGATCTCATTATTGACCAGACAATGTTTCAAAGTTATGAATTCATCAGTCCGTTTACGCTAATATCCGACCACTACCCATCCGAGCCGGAGAGCTTTACGATGGGGTGCTGTGACATACACGGTAATTACACCATCAGCGAACGAAACCTCGCGGGAGAAGTAATCTGGGAAAGCGCGGAAACCAATATCGGGCAAGCACTTGGCCTGTCATGCTGCTTCTTCGATGAGGAAAATACTCCTTATACCCTTTACTATGGAGAGGATGACTCCGGCTACGAGATTAGAAATCGCCTCGACGGCTCGATCCTTTCTTGGGGATACAATCACGGCTGGACTCCGGATTACATCAACAGGCTGGAAGACCAGTCGATGGTGATGCTTCGAAATACGGATAACGGAATCGAGGTATGGCATGCAGCCCCGAGAACTCAATCCGGGGATGCCCCCGCCGAAAGCCCTGTGTTTGAGATGGCTGCCAGCAACTTCCCAAATCCGTTCAACCCAACGACAACCATAACCTACAGCATACCGGAAGACGGCGAGATGTCGCTAAAAATATACAACACAAAAGGTCAGCTTGTGAAAACCCTGAAGAACGAGTACGCCTCGGCCGGAAATCATGAAGCGATCTGGAACGGAGAAGACCGGAACGGAAATCCCGTTTCCTCGGGAATCTACTTCTATCGCCTTGAAAACGCAAGCAGTTCCGTGATAAACAAGATGTTGCTATTGAAATAGTCCGTTTGTGCATACGCAAAACCGCCCGGGAAATCTCGGGCGGTTTTCTTTATATTACGAATGACCACCAACTTGTCTGTGGACACCCAATGCTTTACATACTTTTATTAAAATACTTGACATGCTATACTTGTATGTGATAACCTATTCATTAAATGAGGAGGATTCATGAGAACTCTTACGGTATTTTCCCTTCTTCTTGTAATCATGCAGTTGTCGGCACAATCGATGCATTTTGATGATTATAGCACGATACCCATTACCAGCGGAACTTATTCTTTCTCGGAGCTGAAAAACTACCAGGGCGATGAACGTATCCTCGTCTATTCTCAGACATACTCCAGTGTATACGTAAGTGTATATGACACAGAAGGCAGTTTCATCGAAACGTATTCACTAACCAAGCATGCAACCGGTTCAGATCAGAAGATGACCTACTACGAGTATGACGGTGCCGGATATCTGGTGGTAAGTCGTACTGTAGGAGGCCCGAATGAGAATTCGACATCTTACTACGCTGATATTTATTCTATGAATACCTGTTCGTTTGATCAATCAATTATATGCAAAACATGGAATAACAATGAATCATGCAAATACACCGTTACCCTGCAGCAACCAGTTGCAACATACAGCGAGGGAGTCGATGATGTTGTTCTGTGCATACCAACAGGTTGTTTTTATCGTTATGAAAGCTTGGAACCGCCTGATTATCCATGGTTTACAGACGATGGGCAGCATCTGACAATGATACATATAGAGGATAACACTCCATCTCTCAGTAGCTATAATGACCGGTCCGCCTGTATTATAACCGGTGATGTGCCTACCTGCCCAGCCGTCACGTATGGGTGGTATTATTTAACAGATTGGTCTGGGCCTGAGTATTATGAGTCCTTTCTTCATGCAGTGGGAGTCTCAGGGGATTTCCCTAATTATACTGGAAGCTTCCCTGTATCGGATCATTATCCTGCTGAGCCGGAGAGTGTGACACTGTCATGGGGACAATCTGGAATCAGAGAATACTCACTTAATTGGGAATTAATCTGGTCGTCCGCTGAGACCCACCTTCGGCGTCCCGCAAAACCTTCCTGCTGCTTCAGCCACTATACGGTTTATTTTGACGGGTATGGCAACAACACGGCATACGAAATCAGGGATCGTCTCGACGGATCGATTCTCGATTGGGGCGACATCGGCTGGAAACCGGATTATATCAATCGCCTTGAAAACGGAAGCCTGATCATGCTCAAAGGAACAAGTTCAGGCGTGCAAATGAAACATGCGTCTGTAACCCCACTTGCAATTAATATGACTCCAGCAATGAATTTGACTTCTACGGGAGTGCATCTTGCATGGGATGAGGTTGAATCGGCATTGTCCTACAAAGTTTATGTGTCCGATCGGCCAAATGGCGGGTATCAGTTGGTTGGCACAACGGATGAGCTGTTCTTCGATCATGCCGAGTCGCATCAATCGAAGCGCTTTTATCGCATCTCCGTTGAATATTGATAGCTTACCGCTTCAGCTTCAACGGAAAGTTATCGAAAGGAATTTGAATCTGAAAGCAAAACCGCCCGAGGAATCTCAGGCGGTTTTCTTTATGTCGTATATCGTTTAGTTCTTCTTGATCACCTTTTTCTCGGCGAGCTTTTGCAGAATCTGCTGCGTGCATTCTTCTACGGTGAAGCGCTCGGTATCGAGTACAATCTCCGGATTCTCCGGCTCCTCGTAAGGCGCCGAAATGCCAGTGAATTCCTTGATGATCCCCTGGCGTGCTTTTTTGTAGAGCCCCTTGGGATCGCGGTGTTCACACACGGGAACCGGCGCATTTACGTAGACTTCAAAGAAATCGTTTCGTTCCAGAAGGTAACGTGCCTCATCGCGCCCCTGGCGATACGGCGAGATGAACGCGGTGATGACGATGGTTCCGGCGTCGGCGAAGAGCTTTGCAACCTCGCCGATGCGGCGGATGTTCTCGTCGCGATCTTCCGGCGAGAATCCGAGGTTCCTGTTCAAGCCGTGGCGTATGTTGTCGCCGTCCAGCACGTAGGTATGGCATCCCATCTCGAAAAGCACCGATTGCAGATGCATCGCGATGGTCGATTTCCCGCTGCCGGATAGTCCAGTCAGCCAGATAACGACGCCGCGGTGATGGTTGCGTTTTTCGCGATCGGTTTTGGAGATTCCGCTCTGGTGCCAGGTGATGTTGGTGCTCTTGATCTCCTTCTTCTCCTGGCGTGCCTGTTCCTGATAGAAATCGGTGAGGATATCGGCAACCGGTTTACGCATCACCCGCCCGTCGACCGGCTCCTGATTCTGCAATTTCTGGCGCAGAACTTTCCCGGCGATGGAGATCGTGTGGTATCCCTTGTCCTTGTTCTCCTCAATGAGCGCAACCTTGCCAAGCTCCTCGAAGTAGGCGGCAAATCCAACTTTCACCGGCTGAATCTTGAGCTCGCCCGGGAGTGTGTCGAACTTCTCGTGCGCGTCGAAATCGCCCCATGCCGGCGCGCCGTCGTCGAACGGAGCATCCGCGTGCTTGCGCCCGATAATGATATCGCTGAAACCGTAGTTCTGGCGATAAATGGCGTGCATGATCGCCTCTTTGGGGCCGGCGTAGAACATCTTCACATCCAGGCCGATCAGCACGAGCTGATCCGCGAGCGTATAGCCCATATCCTTCCAGAGTGCTTCATCGAAGTCGCCTTCGCCCAGCGCGCGGTTCTTTAAAAGCGCTTCGTAGGTTTCCATGCGGACATCGGCGGGAACGTCGTCCTGCTTGGTCGCGCCGACGAGCGGATTGAGCACCGCTCCGGTGAAGTAACCTTCACGGGTGAGCTTCTCCACGCCCCAAACGATGGCGTATTCATGCGCGCGATGCAAAGCGTTACGCGTCTGGAAGGCAACGGTTCGATCCCATCCCCGCTCCTTGAACAGCGAGCGTGTCTGGATGGGTGAAAGCATGTATTTATCGTATGTTTTCTTCTGCAATTGCGGGAGCGCCCAGATTTTTCCACCGAGCAGATAGTCGCGCGGGTCTTCGTTCACGATCCGCGGACCCGGGTGGTCCTCGCGGTCGGTTCCGTAGACCTTCAGATTGTAATATTCCTTATCGAATTTATAGATGTCCTCGACCTGGAGCAGTCCGGCAACAACGCCTTGCTCGGTCTTGACGACGATCTTGTTACCGACGGTGTATTGGTCCGCGTCCGACTTGCTAACGGGGAAAGCCACCGGGATCGTCCAGGCGTACTTCTTCCCGTCGCGCTCGATGACTTCCTCTTCCAGAACGCGGTTGAACTCGTCCTGCTTCATGGGTCCCTCGAGCGGCGAGAGCGCGCCGTCGGCTATGCGGTAAAACATGGATAGATCCGCGTCGCTGATGGTATACGATTTCAATTTCGAAGCTTGCGCCAGAATCGAATCCCTTTCGAATTCAGGCATCATACGGTCGATTAAACCCTTGCCTCCGTGCGGGGGTAATACTGATGTTTTCAAGGTTGTCTCCTTTATATTTTCTTTGTGATAAACATATAAGCGAACATCGTGTTATCGTTGTTTCGCATAAAAGGTTAAGTAAAAAGTGGTTGTCAAATCATTTTTCCTGTCAATCCTGTTCGTTAATACATTTTCAAAACGTATCCCCCGAGAACATCGCACGCTACACTGGTGAGTTGATCGGGACGATAATTTCCTTTACAACTGCGATCGCTACAGCAATTATCCGCTACCGAATCAGCAAGGAGAGATTATGCAATCAGACGAGTACCGCATCCGAACCATGAGCCGGAGCGAAATCGATCTTGCCATCGATTGGGCGGCGAGCGAGGGCTGGAACCCCGGGATTACCGATGCCGTGAGCTTCTACGCCGCCGATCCCGAAGGTTTCCTGATGGGATCGGTCGATGGAAATCCCGTCGCGACCATCTCCGTCGTGAAATACGGATCCACCTACGGATTTGTCGGATTCTTCATCGTCAAGCCGGAGTTCCGGGGCAAAGGTTATGGATTCCCGATTCTCAGAGCTGGACTGGATCGTCTTGCCGGACGCAACATCGGCCTGGATGGCGTTGTGGAGCAACAGGCGAATTACCGGAAGCTCGGATTCAAACTGGCGTACCGCAACATCCGCTACGAAGGCGTGCGTAAATCGACAACACCCCTAAGTGAAAGCGGAATCGCTCAGCTCGCCACTGTTCCCTTCGAGAGCGTAAGAGATTACGACCGCCGCTTCTTCTTCGAGGAGCGCGATGCATTCCTTCGGGCATGGATCACGCAGCCCAACGGCACCGCGCTGGGAATCGTGGACGGAGGCAAGCTTACCGGTTACGGCGTGATCCGAAGCTGCCGAGCAGGCCACAAGATCGGCCCGTTGTTCGCCAATAACGGCATGATCGCTCGAGAGCTCTTCCATACGCTGGTTGGTAGTCTCGGCATCGGTGAGACCTTCTACCTCGATATCCCCGAAACAAATCCCGATGCACTGCAACTTGTGGAAGAGAATGATATGAGGGTGGTCTTCGAAACCGCGAGGATGTACACGAAAGAATCGCCCAAGCTTGAATACAGGGGAATCTACGGCGTTACAAGCTTCGAGCTCGGTTAAATCAATCCTCCACCTGCGAGCGGAAAAGCTCGAATCCGAGCCACTGCATTAAAACCGAACCGCGCGCTTCGCCGGGCGCTTGATAGTAGTCGGTCACCGTTTTACGCACCTTGGGATAATCATAGTAGGGGCATTCCCGCACTGCAGCGCTATCAACCAGACTCAACACAATCTCACGCAGCTTGCCCAACTGCCATTCCGTGCGCCTCGAGCGATAGCCGAATCCCTTTTTCATCTTGTAACCCGCGATCATGGCGGATACGATGAAGTTCCGGTGCGCCTGGAAGGGGATCGTCGTCGCGTTGCGCACGAGCGGATAGCGGACAAGTTGCGGAGCCAGCTCTCGCAGCATGGGATAGCTCAGCCTGCAATTCGCGCGCTCCCTCTTTGGCATCCGAAGGATTTCCCGCACGAGCGACGCTTGTCCCAGCGGACTGACGAGCGGCACGATCGATAAAGCGATGTTCCAGTTTCTCACCAGGTTCGGGTAGCGGTAGTAGGCGTGGAGCAGCGCGATCAGATCGGTATAGTTCCTGCCGTCCCACTCGGGAAGCGTTTCGGGAAGCGAGTAGAAATCGTCCTTTGCCTGCCGCTTCATTTCCCGGTAAAGCGAATCCTCGAAGAAGTTTGGACGATGGAGGGTCAGCAACTGGAAAAGCTTGTCGTAGCGCTGTGACCGGGGAACGAATTTCAGTCGCAGATCGATCCCATTGAGAAAATAGTCACGGATAAAGCAACCGTAGTCGCCATCCACGACCATCGATCCGTCTCTTGCCACCTCGCTGAAGTTCGAGACCATCCGAAATGCGCGAATCGAGTACGTCATCTCCGTGTGCGCAGCCAGGAACTTCGATCGCGCGAAGATTTCCTGTGGATCGCTCGGGTGAACATCGCTCCAGGTATCGACGATCTGATGCTCGAATCCGATATCGCGGGATAGTTCCCTCACGACCTCCACCTCGGGGTTGTCCAGTTCCCCGAACGTGTGAACGCGCCAGGGGAACTCCGGATGCTGCATGAAGAAGGCGAGCATCATGCGCGAATCGGTTCCGCCGCTCATCCCGAGCGAGACCTTACCCCTTTTCAGGAACGACGTGACCGTCGTGTCGATGGCCGCTTTCAGATCGATCCCACTGGCAGGCTGGTCCATCCCGATCCAGCGTTTTCCTTCGTGGCGAACATCCATATCCTTCGATATAGAAAAAAACGATGCCGGTTCGGAGCGTTGCAACCCCTGAATGAACGAATCGTAGCCGTATTGACCGTTCATCAGCCAGTAGCTTCCCACGGCCTTCATGTCCAGCTTCGGGTTTTGCATGAAAGGCTTTAGCGTCATCCACTCCGTGGAGAAGAAAATCGCGTCGCTGCGCTTCAGCACGTAGAAGGGTCGATTGTTGAAGTGGTCAGTGAAAATCCGCAACGTACCGTCTGCGTAGTGAATCCCGCAATACTGCCCATCGAAGTCGGGGTGATCGGATGAAGTTGACAGCCTGGCAAGCCAGTCGGAAATCGTCACAGGCTCGTAACGGGCCATCGCGATACCGCTGACAAGGCAGCAGGGTGCGTCCGATTCATCCGGTATGGAATACGTACAAAGAGGCGGGAGGCCGGAAAGGATCGCGTAGAACCCCTCGCGCACAATCTCGTGCGTCTCGTGTCCCGCGCGCGTTCCCCGAAGCTTCTCGATCTCCGCGCTCGTTATAACTCTATTGCTGTAGATACCAGAAATCCTGCTCATTATCCGCTCGATGCTATACAATATGATGTTACAAGCTCAATCACCTGATTACAACGTTTCACTCGGCGACAGATTGGTTCGAGCCACGCCCGAAGCCGTATTGGTTACACGCTGGAAGTGCACGTTATTGAAATCCCCTCCGATGGCGACAACTTGAAGTGCACTGGAAGCGTGTTCTTATACGGCGAAGTGGCTGGATCGGGACAAGATGGCCCGAGCCACCCATGCCGATCAAAGCTCTTTCAGCTTCTGGAATGCCTCTTTGCCCCAGTCACTGCCCTTGCCATACTTCTGCACGACCTTCTCGAAGATAATCCGGGCTTTATCGTTCCGGTTCATCATCAGGTACGCCTCGCCCGATTTCAGTTCTGCCACGGCCGCCCAACGCGTGATATCGGGGTAATTGTAGCTTACCCGCAGCCAGGCGGTGATCGCGGAGTCGTAAGCTTCGTCGTCGAAGTGCGCCTGACCGATCCAGTATTGCGCCTCGGCCTTCATTTCCGGATTCTCCAGCAGGGGAATCGACTTCTGGAAGGTTTCCACTGCCTGGCGATACTTCCGGTCGCGATAGTAGCAGTACCCAATGTCGAACAATGTCTCGGCGTGCATGTCCTGATCGCCCCAGCGATCCAGGATAATCTCGTATGCGCTGACGGCCTTGTTCCACTCGCCAATGGTCTTGCACACGAGCGCGAAGTTCCTCGCCGCGTCCTTCGCCAGCGTGCCGGTGGAATCGTTCTCGATCACGTAGTAGTAATGCGTCAACGCGTTGTCGTAATCCTCGGTGGTGAAAAGCAGCGTTCCCATCTTGAAATGCGCCTGTTTACGCACCTCGCGCGAGCCGCTGGATATCGCCATATTCAAATCGGCGGCGGCTTCCTCGTTCTTCTTGCGCATGATATACACGGTTCCACGCCAGAGGTAGGCCTCCGCTTTGATGTCCGCAGGCGTCTCGTCCCGCTTGATCAGCTTCCCGAAGATACTCTCCGCCTTGCCGGCATCCATCTTCACGTAGTAGATACCTTCATTGAGCTTGACTTCCGCCTCGCGCCGGTTGTCGACCTCGATGCTTTTTTCAAAACGGTCGTAAAGCTTCTCCGCTTTGGGTCGGTTTTCGATGCGATACGCGGAGACAATCGCCTCGAGAACGTAATCCGATTCATCGATGTTCGCAAGGTTCAAGACCTCGTCGTCGCTCTTCGCGAATAGTTTGTCGAACGCGCCTGACGCCTCCCGGTAGTCCCCGGAGCGATAGGCAATATCGCCAAGCCGCGAGAAGTACTTCCAGGCATTCGGTTTGTCCTTTTCGACAAGCTGTTGCAGCGTATACGCAGCGATGGAGAAATCGTCGGTCTCGTACTGCAACGAAGCCAGTTCACGCAAGGTCTCCACATCCTTTTCCTTGATGTGCATCAACGCTTCTTTCGCACGCACCTTGTCGCCCAGTGAAACGTAAATGTCGCCCAGCTTCCCGTAGAACTCGTCGTTCCTCTTGATCTCGGGTGTCATGAGAAGGTACTTCAGGGCAGTCTGTTGATCCCCCTGAGCGCGCCACGATTGCGCGACATACTCGATCGCCTCGTCATACTGAGTAAAATTGCTGTTGTTGTTCACCAAAAAGGCCATTTTCTCCAGCGCCTGGCCGGTCTTCCCCACCTTGCCCAACGCCTTCGCGTATCGATACAGCGTTTCGGGGACGTTCAGATTGATGCGTTCCCCCGCAAGCTCGTAGTTGTCGATCGCTTTCTGGAATTCTTGCTTGTGGTAGTAGAAATCCCCCAGGGAAAGCTTCGCATCCCGGTATTGCATATCAGAAATCGAGGAATCCATTCTGAGCGACTCAAGATATCCGGCAGCCTTCAGCGTATCGCCCTGCCCGATGTAATACCGTCCCACAACCAGACGCATCCACTGCGGGACAAAGTCTTCCTCGGCTTCCTGCGTAAGCGTGCCCATCTCTTCAATGAGCTCCGCCCCGGGATTCCGGTCTGCTCCAAGGTATGCCTCTTCCAGCTCGATCGATTTAAGGATATAAAGTTGCGAGGAAGCCATCAGAAGCATCTTGGCGCTCTGGAGCTCCTGTCTGGCCTTTGCGATGCCTTCCTGGTCCCCCTCACGCATCTTCCGATCCAGCAAACGGAGCAGTAACTTGCTTCTCAAGAACGCGTCCGTAACCGTTCGCGGATCTTTCTTCATATCCAGCGCAACGTCGATTTGTTTCACATCACCGGCCATGATCTCCATGAAGTTGTTGCGCAAATCGTCTTTATTGCCATCCTCGACGTACTCGTTGAGGGCCTTTGTGAGATCGATGAACGCCTTTTCGTAATCGGCGATGCGGTATTTCTTGAGATAATCGATACGATCCTCCACCTCCACTCTTTCCTTGGCCTCCAGCGCTTGGGCGTTGATCTGCATCAACGCATCGACTGCGTCCCGGTATCGACCCAATTGCTCATAGCATTCCGCCATCTGGCGCAGCGACCGGTTTTGCAATCCGACATCGTCCGACATGGAGGCGACAAGCTGATAATATCGGATCGCGGTACCATACTCCTGGAATCGCGCATGATAGATATCACCGATCTGCATGTAGATTTCCGCATTGCTTCCGTACTGGGCGTACTTATTGATGATAACCAGGTAATCCTTGATCGCGTCCTTATAGCGCCCCATGTCGCGATGGATATCCGCGATCAGATAATTTGTCTCGTATCGCAGGCTGTCCTCGCGGACCGTATCCAGAAGCCCCAGCGCTTCCTGCTGCGCCTGATCGTAACTACCGTCGAGGTACTTTGCTCGGATCGAATAATACTCCTGCAATTGATCGAGAGAGCTGTTCTTGAAAACCTTCGCGTTTCGCTCGGCGGATTCGATGATCTCGCTGTATTTACCCAAGGCGAGCCGAGCACGCGTAAGCCAACTGATATAGCGATCCAGGTTCTCCGATTGATCGAACCTGCTCACCAGCGTGTCCAATTGACGATAGGCCTCACGATACATCCCGAGCTCGAAGTAATACTTTACCAGCCTGAAACGCAGCATTTCCTCGTGCAAACGTGGTACTTCCCCCTGCAACGTGCTGTCCAGCGAGCGAATCGCGGATTGAATACCCTCTTCTTTGGCAATCAGGTCAAGCTCCATTCCGTATGCGGTCCAGCGTGCGTCGTGGGCGGGGAACTGGCTGACGATCTGATTCAAGCGTGACTTTGCCTCCTGGGGCGCTTGCAGCTTCAGAAGCGATTTCGCCGCCAGCAGAAGAATCTGAGGACGGTCGGCATTTTCGGGAAACCAGTCGTTGGAGTCGTCCGCAAGTGTGATCGCGCGATTGTATTCGCCGCTTTCGTACAGGCCCTGTATATATATGACGAGAGACTGCATGGTATAGCCGGAAACAGGATACTGCGCGATCAATTGATCGAAGGACTTTGCTGCTTCCGCATAACGCTTTTGCAAGTGCTGTGCCCGTGCATAATGAAAGAGCGCCCGATCCCGCTTGCCGCTCTGAGGATAGCGGTCATAGAGCTGTTTGAATTTGATCTCGGCCTCCTGATACTTATCCTGTTTCTCATAGCAATCGCCAATCATGAACAGCGATTCTTCCGCTTCTTCGCTCATGGGGGCCTCGTCGATCACATCCTCGAAGATGCCGATTGCTTCGTCGTACAGCTTGTCGCCGTACATTCGAACGCCGAAATCGTAGTTTTCTTTATAATCACACCAGGCAAACGCCGCCACAAACAGCAGCATGTATACGATCGCTTGTCTCATTGTCTCGTTCCTCGCTCCATTTTCTCTACCAGAGAATTATCCCTCCGACAATCCTCGGAACGTAGATTTTTCCCAGATTTCATTTTATTTGGGGATAGTGTATAATATATAACGGGGAACGGTGTCAATAATTTCATGGAAATAATCGAGACGGCCCCTTCTATGGCTCTGTTGCCAATCGAACGGGTTGCGGCTCCCCCCGTATGTCATGCTTGAGTGATTTCGGCCTTCGCGTAGCGAAAATTACTTCAACATCAACATCTTCCTCAGGGTCGTCGCATCACCTGTCTTCAGCCTGCTGAAGTAAATCCCCGACGAGACCTGCCGTCCCGCGTCGTTCACTCCCGACCACCTCACGGAATGCTGCCCTTGTACTAGCTTTTCATCGAGAAGCGAACATACTTTCTGCCCACGAATGTTGAAGATATCCAGCGCGACATGCTCGTCCGCCGGAATCGTGAAGGAGATGGTCGTCTCGGGGTTGAACGGATTGGGGTGAATCTGCAAATGATTACCGGTATTACAGATAGCATCATCGTTCGTATCGATCCCCGACGGTTCGTCCGTCCATATCTCCAGCGTGGGATCCCCCAGAAGGGTGATCTCGTAATAGACCCACAGGACGTAATTGCCGTTGGCAATAAATGGAACCGAATCGTCGCGACTGTCCGTCTGCGCCTCGGAGATACAGGTGATACCCTCACCATAGAGCGCATCGAAGAACTCCCGCTGAAGGTGCTGCGAAGCTCCGTTCGTGTTGGAAGAACTCAGCAGACCGTACCGCGTATTCCCGATGAAGCAGACACATCCGTTCTCAAATCCCGTCAGGTACTCCGAAATCGCGTCGCATTCGGAGTAGTTGCCAACGGAAGTCGCGTTATCGAAAGCGTTTGCATAACATCCTTGCGTGTAGATGATATTGAAGATATGGTTCACGCCATCGTTGGTGATATTCTCCGCATTAACATCGGCAACTTCGATGTGCATCACTTGATGCGTAAAGCTGTGCCCAATGTGCCCCACCATATTGATGCCGCCGTTCATGTACTGGAGGATTTCCTCCGATCCCCAGTTACCGTCTGTGTCGTAAAGCGTGGATACTTCGATATGATCCGGGATTCCAGCAGTTGAGTAATCATACAGGTCGCATCCCAAGCGAATTTCTTCCATGTGATCGGCTCCTGTGACCGCCATGCCGAGATATCCCGCTGCCAGCAACGTGCGCTTGATATCGTCCACAACCGGAGCGCTTTGATAGACGATCTGCTTGTTGACGAAGTTCTCCGCCTCTTCCACGGTATCAACACTCGCCCTGGCGCCATAAACTTCGCTGAAGTAATCTATCTCGTGCCGCTCGCCGTAAACGCCGTTGCCGTCATCGTCCCAGGTTCCATCCAGATTGAAGTAGTAAAGGTCGCAGGCAAGGTCCGGCTCGATGATTCCACCAACCCGCAACCAGAATCCACGATGCGGAAGAAACTCGTCGTCGGCTCCCAGCAAGAGGTAGCTGATCCCGCATTCTTCGTATTCGTTGATGATGTAATTACGGATTTTATCCTGGGCGTCAATCCCTTCCGTGCTCTCCAGGATGTCTTCCACGGTCGCGATTTCCGTTGCGAAGCCGTGGTTGCTCTTGTACTCGGCCAGAAGTGAGAAAGCCTCCGCCAGAGAATCCGGCGTGATAATCAGGTAGTCGTATTCGTCCCGATCGCTCCTGCGAGAGGATGCTTGATAGCAAGAACTTGCTTCGGGATTCTCCACCATCCTGGAAAGCGCCTGCAACGTTCGATCATCCTTACGCACAAAGACATCGCAAACATTGTTATCCACCGCCGTCTCGACGGTTATATGAAGAATTGGAGCAAACTCCAGCACGTCCTGTGCCGGAAGATATCGCGCGGGGTAGATGAGAAACGTCGCGATCCTGAAGCCGCGAAACGTACCGTATGTAATGCTGTCGAATCGCTCGAGCGGATAGACGGGCATGTCGTTCACATCATGCGACATCGCTGTAAACGCCGGCGTGATTTCTTCGAGCATGCTTGCAGGATACTGCTGCTGAGCAGGGAAGATGGGGGCGCTCAGGGGAATGAGCTCCACGTCTCCCACGACATTGATATCGGCTATCGTATGTGAAGGATCGAGAAGGATTTTCACCGCGAATGCAGGTAGCGAAGGGAAGCCGGGCTCGCCGGTGCCGGTCAGGCCTGAAATCTGCACGAGACTTCTGCCTGAGACATGCTCGATCCGGGGTTGTTCGAAATGGTAATCGAAGTGAAGCGTCTCAGCGGAGAGCGCTATGCTAAACAGGAACAGCAACAAGGTGAGGATTAGAGGTTTCATCGTGAACTCCTGTAGTAGATTATGTTTCCTCAATGTTGTTGCAATGAGTGTTCCAAAACTACAATCTACTTGAAGCTCACTTCCCCTCTTTTTGTGGTATCGAATTACTTTATGGCGTCTCAATCAAGAAATTGTATTATCTCGCCTTCACACCCTTCTTCACTTGAAAGGCAAGGCGAGCCATTTTGAGGATTTCCTTCGGATCTTTGACCTTGAGAATGCTTGTCGAGAGCGTATAACAGGTGTTCCAGCAACCTTCGCACTTCTTGAACTCACGCAGCATCTTCCACCACGCTGCGGAGGTGAAGATTTCTTCCGGCGTGCTTTCCAGGATATTCCCGACGCTTCCCCCGATGCACACTTCCACGTCGCCATCAGGATTGATAAAGAATTTGCTTCCGAGTGTCGGCATATCGAGGTAGGGGCAATATTTCGGGTAATCTCCACGCAGATAGTCCATGAAACCATCAAACAACCAGGATGGCGTGAACACGTTCGGGTGGCTCTTTGCAAGCTCGATTGCCTCCCGCAATTCGTCGTTGGGCTTCAGCTTCAGCTCGTCGACCTCGTTCTGGCGCACGGACGACCAGCGATAGATATCGATGTTCGCTCTCCAGCCGAGTTCCTTGATCAAGCCGAGGATTCGCGGCAATTCGCTCAGATTTCGCGCATTGAGCGTGATGCTGACGCCTGCTTGAACCGGCTTGCGCAGCTTGCGGTTCTCGCGATCGAGCCACCTCATGTTCCTCTCTACGGTCTCGGCCACGTTCGGCGCACCGCGAAGATCGTCCACCAACGCTCCGTATCCATCGAAGGAGCAGGAGATTGAAAGCCGATTTCTCAGCACGATATCGATAACGCGCTCCACCATCTCGTCCGTCCCGTAGAGCGTTGTGAGTAGATGCACCCGGAGAAAACGATAGCTCTTCACCAGTCTGACGCATTCGTCGAGCTGAGGATGAAGCATCGGATCACCGCCCGAAAGTGAAATCCACTGGGTACCCTGCCGCGAGAGTCTGTCGAGAATGATCTCCATGTCCTCCAGTCGCATAAAGGAGTTCCGTGTCTTGATGTCCGGGGCGGTACATTGCTTGCATCGCTGGGTACAGCGATACGTAAGCAGCAAGTTCGCCAGCGTCATCGACGGACGTTTGTTCGTCATATTGATCAACCCACGGGCAATTCTTTCGACAGGTAGTGTTGTGCGCATGTCCATGATTCTCCTTGGAAAAATGAATAAATTTTCTGAATGGCGATTTATTGGTCAAGCATATTCACCATTGCTGGATAAGGCAAATCCGGGACGTTGCCTGCCATGCTGAGTGATTTCGCATGCGAAAACGCGAGCATCGAGCCTTCGACTCCGTTGGGGAAACGCTTTTTTTACTCCGCATGAACACCACGATAGCCTATGGATAGGAATCTGTCCAGAACCTTACATGCTAATCATTACTCATTGGCGGTAAAAATACTACTTCAATAACATGATCTTCTGTATGTCCGAGTGACCGTGAGCCTTCATTTGGACGAAGTATACTCCCGAAGCCACAGGGCATCCTTTTTGGTCATGGCAATCCCACATCAACACATGCGAACCGACGCCGTATCTTCTTGAAGCAAGCGTTGTTACTCTCTGACCTCGGATGTTGTAAACGGCGACTTCTGCATTGCCTTCTTCTCTCATCGAGAAAGAAATGCGAGCCTCTCCCTTCACCGGATTCGGGAAGGCAGGATAGAGCATCGTATCCCAAACCATGTCCGTATCATCATCGATTGAGACTTCGTCCAGAACTACGAGAAACGTGTCACTGCATGTGGATCGATAAAGGCGTTTCACTTCCACGATATTGTCAGCGTTGCGGAAATACTCCTCCGCATCGTCAGCAGTAACTACAATCTGCGTCGTTCCAAACCATCCGGGCACCGAGTTCAGTAACAACGTCTCTCCGTCGATTTGCGCGTTTATCTCCTCTGAATTGAAATCCACTGTGAATTGAAGTGATTCACTTTCCTCATCCGCGAAATAATCGGTCAGCACATATTCGATTGGAACAACGAAATCCTGAACGGCTGTCGTGTCGGGAAGTGGAGCAATGAGGTACGGAGGATCATTTACGGCCTCCACGACAAGTGACACGGGATTGCGATATAGGGAGAAGTGGCTCCGGTAGTATGGACAGAAATCCGTCATGTATAAGTGGAATCTTGCCGGGTTTGATGTCATGCTGCATCAGGTAGATGCTCCGAGTCTTTTCGATACATTTCATCAGGCGTGCAACCACCGTGAGCCGAGTGTGGCCGCATCCGGTTATAGAAGTCCAGATATTTCTGCTATGATCCTCGCGCGTCGCTGACGCTGTCGTACGCCTTCAGATAAACCTCCTCGTACTTGAATGTCTTCCAAAGCCGCTCCACAAAGACGTTGTCCCGCCAGCAACCCTTGCCGTCCATACTGATCGAAACGCCATTTTCCTTGAGCAATCCGGTGAACTTTGCGCTCGTAAACTGGCTTCCCTGATCCGTGTTGAATATCTCGGGGCGACCATGTATTTGCATCGCTTCCTCGACGGTCTCGACACAGAAATCGGCGCTCAGTGTGTTGGATAGCTGCCAGGCGAGTACGCGGCGCGAGTACCAGTCCATCACCGCGAACAGATAGACAGATCCCCGTTTCATCGGGATATACGTGATGTCGGCGGTCCAGACCTGGTTCGGTCGGGTGATCTCCATATCGCGCAACAGATAGGGGTAAATCGTGTGCCCGGGATGCGGCTTGCTGGTGTTGGGCTTGCGATACAGTGCGGTGATGCCCATCTTCTTCATCAGCGTGCCGACACGGCGTCGCCCGACTTTCCACCCGTCCCTAAACAACATTTCTCTCAGCATCCTTGCGCCTGCGAACGGGTATTCCAGATGCAGATCGTCGATTCGCCGCATGAGCCTCAGGATGTTCTCCTGGAGCGGTCGGGGTTGGTAGTAGAAGCTGGATCGAGACAGCTTCAGAACACGGCACTGCTGGCTTACCGGCAGCTTGTGGTCGCGGTCGATCATCGCTTTGCGCTCAGTTTTCCCGCCTTGATGAGCGCCTTTTCTAAAAAATCATTCTCGAGGGTCAGCTCGCCGATCTTGGCGTGCATTGCCTTCACGTCGGGTTCGTTGTCCTTGTCCTTACGCGGACCGCCAAAAACCTGAGAAGCGTTGTCCAGCATCTGCTGCTTCCAGTCCGATATCTGGTTGGGATGTACGTCGAATTGTGCTGCAAGTTCGGCAAGCGTCCGGTCGCCCTTGAGCGCGGCCAGAGCCACTTTCGCCTTGAATGTCGCCGAGTGATTACGTCGTGGTCTTCTCATTCGCTTACTCCTTAAACACACACACTCTCTCTGATCAATCGGAGCAAGATTTCCACTAATACGCAAGTCCTAATTTCCGTGACCACTTCTCTGACAGCGGTCGCGTATATATCAAACAACGATGATTGGATTGACATCAGCGGTAATATAAACCGGAATTCGAGCGGAATATGGTCGCACGCATCCTTTGACCTTCGGGAGTATGGCGGTCAGACGATTCAGATTGCATTCGAGATTGATGTAATAAATACTAACTATACCGGTAGTGACGAAGGTCCAGGCTGGTATATCGATAATATCGAGATACTAACTGGCGCGCCCGTATTTAATAATCCCGAGGGCTGGGAAGACGGTCTCGGCGACTGGTATATTTCCAACGGCACCTGGGAGGTTGGCTCTCCCACCAGTGGACCGGGCGCAGCCTACGAGGGCCAGAACTGCCTGGCTACTGTGCTGGACGGTAACTATTACTCCAACGCATATTCCCGCGCAATCAGTCCCATGATACGAATTTCACCGGCTGCTGTTGCGCCGACTTTGCGGTTCCGCAACTGGTATTCCATGAGTGGCAGCGACGCGCTGTATGTCCAGGTGAGACCAGAAGGTGAAGAGGACTGGACAACACTTGCCGACGGAACCTACACCGGTTCATCCAATACCTGGACCTACACGTTTTTCCCATTGAACGATTATGTCGGACAACGAATCCAGCTCGGTTTCCTGATCGATGCAAACGCGAGCTCCAGCAGCGGATGGTACATTGACAATATTACCATCAACCTGCCGGAGAATTTCCCTCCGATCATTAACCTGCCTGCAAGCTTCAGCATCCCGCAAAACGAAGTCACGACCATCGACCTCTCGCCGTATATCGCAGATCCCGACGAAGATCCCGTCACACTGAGCGTAAGCGGCAACGAGCAAATCGGCGTGGAAGTCGACAACCTCGCTGTCACGTTTTCCGCTTCCGATAACTGGTTCGGAACCACGCAAATCATCGTCACGGCGGACGATCAGGTGAACGCCGTGTGCGATATCGCCAGAACGAGGCCGACCAATAACCGCTCGGTTAACCAACTCTCTATCGACAGAGCTACCTGCCGAGATACGTTCATGGTGGTGCTGGACGAGGTCTCGATCGATCCGGATGAGATAGCGCCACGGATCACGCAACTATTCCCCGCCTACCCAAACCCGGTTAACGGTGAAACGTGTATATCCTTTGCCCTTTCGGAACCTTCCGTCGTAGCGATCGACATCTACAACATCCGAGGACAGCGCATCGAAACGCTTGCAGGCACGAAGTTCGAAGCAGGCGTTCATCGTTTGATGTGGGATTGCCGAGATCAGGCGAAGAGACCGGTTTCTTCCGGCTTATATCTCATTCGCATGAAGACGGGTAAATACGTGAAAACACAGAAAATCCTCTATCTGCGATAACCGTAGAGGCAGAGGCAGAGGAAAGGAGAAACCATGTCTTTTCAACAAAGTTTCTGTCGTTCAGTATTCGTTGTTTTCAGTTCATGTATATTGGTTGTTATCGCTGGATGCAACGATAGCACCTCATCCTCTGAAGAACCGGAAGTAATCTCAATTGTTTACCCTCTCCAGCTCGGATTTCACTGGGAATATCACGTTACGGGGTTCCAGATCGGAGGAGAAACAGAAGAAAACGGTGGCGAAATTGATTACTATTTCAACATCGATGCCGATTCGCTCGTGCTATCACCGGACAGTATCCAAACAATCCGTCTGATATCAACGTGTCAGGATACGTCCTATCCAGGCTACCATTTTGATTATATCGTGAATCGCAGCGACGGTTTATTTGAACTGGGCTACAGCAATTATGGAAACTTCAGGGGCGGATATGTAATCTCTCATCATGCAGGTCCCTTTGGATTCATTCAATCCTTCTCTTCAGAAAGAGCAACTGTAGCGAACCGCGAAATTTTCTGGTATTCGAATATACCCAACTACGATTCCAATATGCTACTGCCCTATCCACAAACCGTCGGCACAACATGGACTTATCAACCCGATTTGGAGTCCACATCTACGATTGAGAACGAGATTGCAGGCTACCAGAATGTCACAACGCCAGAAGATACATATACATGCGTAGAGAAGCGGTACATTCTATCCTTTGGTGGGGATCCGTGTGAAACTGTATTTACTGTTTACTATTCCACACCGGGTATGGTCAAATATTACGCAGACGGTGGGATGAAACAACTTACGGATGAGCTCGGCAATATCATCGATACCGTTCATTGCTGGGAGCAATGGGAGCTTGTCGAATTCACACCCGGGATCGAATAACCTTGCAAAACAGAGGTAGAATGAAACTTGCGATAATCATCCCGTTTTTATCGGTCTATATCGCTTGTTCGTATGGATCGAGAATGGCTCTGAGCGATCTTACGCATATACGGACGTGATGTATGTCCCATGAAGTATATCCAGACGAAAGGCGTTATATCCGGGAGGAAATCGCTGATAAGAGCCAGGAGGCGAATGGCAACCTGGGGAAGCAACCAACCCGATACTCGAACATGCTGTCCAAGGTTTTCCCCAACCCATTCAATTAGGAGCGAGAAAAAGCCTGGAGAATATAATCCGATTTCCCGATTGAACAACCGCCAAACTTGAAATGGCTAACTGGGAAATCGTCCCCAGAGGAGCATTTCCGCATTCTCTATCTCTGATTCATGACTCGTCAATGCGGAAATGGTATTATAACAGTTTTTCAAGCTCCGTCAGGTACTCATTAACCTGATCGAGGTAAATATGTGCCTGGATCTGCGTGAAAAGGTTTCTGGCATGCGTGATCTTTTCCTTCGCTTCCGGGTACCGTTCGCGATCGCCATCGAGCGCACCCCAGTTGAACCAGGCCTTGGCTTCGCCCTCGATATCGCCGATCCGGTGTAGAATTTCCTGCTGCTTACGGTAGAAATCCTCAGCCGTATCGAGATCGTTCTCCTCGGCTGCGATGTTTCCCAGATTGCCGTACGTGTGGGCGATCCCTTCCTGATCCTGCAACTTCATCTGACATTCGAGGTTGCTCAGGTAGGTTTTCCTAGCCTGCGCAAACATGCCTTCTTCGTACAGGATGTCCCCCAGCAGGTCGTTCGCGTGGCAAAGTCCGGCATCGTCGGAGAGTTCTCTGCAGATGTCGACGCTCTGGCGAAGGTACTCGCGCGCTTTGGCGAATTCTCCCAGATGGAAATAGTTGACTGCAATGTTGTAGCTCGCGACACCCTGATGCTTTAGATTTCCGGTGACTCTCGCCACATCCAGGCTTTCCTCCAGCATGCTGAGCGCTTTCGTCGTCTTGTTCATCGTCATATAGACCGTCGCCAGATCGGACAATACTTTGCCGCAGCCCCCCACATCGTCGATCAGCCTCGCGAGGGTGAGCGTTTTATGCAGGTATTCGATCGCCTTGTCTTTGTCGCCGAGTTTCGCGTACGTATTGCCAATGTTGTGGAAGATAAAGCGCAACAGCGACTTATGGGATATGCTCTGTCGTAGTGCAAGCTGGTAGTTCTCCAGCGCTTTCCGGTATTCCCCATGCCTTGACTGGTATAGTCCCATAATATTCAGGAGCTTCGCTTTCAGGTTCGGAAAATGATCGAGCCGCATCAGCAGAGCATTGGAATCGGCCATGAAACTGTCGTCGCTTACCTCATTCCGGCGAATGTCCATCAGCATGATTTCCGCATCGAGCCGATTGCTTTCTTCGCTGATTTTATCGAGATGGCTTGTAAGGAATTTCCTGGCTTTGATCCTTTCTCCGGAGGCGAGGTAGAGCCTTGTGACGGTGAGAAAATATCTCGATCTGATTCCGGAATGATTGCTGGCTGCTTTCTGGATATTCCTCAGAATTTCCATAGCTTCGGAGTATTTCCCCATGTCCATAAGAAGTTGGGCCCGTTGCAGGTAAAAGTTCGGCGTAATGCTTTCCTGGCAAATAATGAGAAGCTGGGTATTGTATGACAATGCTTTCAAATTCATGCTGAGGGAGAGCGCAAGATTTTGAGCCTTCTCGGCATATTCACGGCATTTTTCTTTCATGTCGGCCGTATGGAAGTGATCGGCAAGTTGGAATGTGTACTGGTGCAATTCACCGGCGAACTCTTGCTCGATAATCTGAGCGATCAGTTTGCTGAGTATTTTCTTGTTGTTGTCGAGAATCGTACTGTATACGGCGTCTCGCACGAGCTGGTGCTGGAAGATGTAATGCTCGTCATGCTCCGATTGCTGCTTCATCAGTAAATCCGCCTCTATGAATGTCTTGAACTCTCGATCGATATCCGTATCGTCTTCAAGGAGCTTGCCAAGCTTGTCCAAAACATTACGATAGAATGAGTTCCCGATTGCGGAAGCCTTTTGCAACAGTTTCACGGCATCCTTGCTGAAGTCGTTGATCAGCGAAAGAATCAGTGAATTGATATCGTTGGGGATTTCTTCGCTTTTGAAGGGGTATCCCGGATTCAGACGAACGCGTTCTCGCACCTGCCGGATCCATTGTTCCAGATAGAAAGGATTCCCGGCTGAGCTTCGAACGAGCTGCTGCTTGAGTTCGTACGGTATCTGGACACCTGCGAGAAGTTCGTTTATCAGATGATGAATGTGAAAGCTCTCCAGCTCTTTCAGATGGATTTCGGTGAAATGGGCCTGATGAAACATCACGGAGGTTGGTATGAAACCTTCCCGGTATGCCAGCATCATGATCACCGTATGCTTCGGAGACTCGGCATCGCTCATTCGATTGATGTTTTTTATCAGGTAATTCACAGTATTCAGCGACGCCTCGTCGATCCAGTGAATGTCGTCGAAATATATGATCAGCGGTAATCCAAGGCGGTTGCTCCGTTTGATCACAGCTTGCACAAGAATCAGGGTGGCGTAATTGATCTGGGCGATAAACTCTTCCCGATCCATATTGCGATAGTCTTCATCCACCTGGAAACCGAGGATAAACAGGATCGCTGCCTCGATGGATTGACAGGTGTCCTGGAAGATTCCGGGAAGGCATTCCATGAACTCCCGCAAGCGGAACGATATCCTCTTGGTCGCGAATTCACGGCTGCTATCCGGATGGATATGAAAGAGGCTTCGCAGAAGTGACGCAATTGCTGCGAAAGGCGGCTGGACCAGCGGCGACATCTGCGATCTCACGACACTGTCACGGTCCAGGCGACCCAGGAATTCCTCGATCAACCGTGTCTTGCCGATTCCGGCATTACCTTTAACGCCGATCACGCTTACTTTCTGATCGTAGCCTTCAGTTTGCAACTTCTCGCAGTGCTCTCGATAGATATCGTTGAGTTTCGCCAATTGCTCGAATCTTCCTACGAAGATATTGTCCGAAACGACACGGCCAACCTGGCGATGACGAATTCGTTGCACCAGCCAGCACGGGATAGGCAGAGATTTCCCCTTCGCATGAACATCGCCCTTGAACTGGAAGAGGAAGTAGTCTTTGACCTCGTCCCGAACGGTTTGAGGCACCATCACACGGTTCAGATCACCGTTTTCTTCCATCCTCGCGCCGACGTTCACCACATCGCCCATGGTCGTGAAATCGCCCTCTCTTTTCAGCCCCATCTTGCCGGTTGTCACGATGCCGCTGTTGATTCCAACCCGGATTGCGAGATCGTTTTGCATTTCGCTCAATTCGGGGATCGTGGATCGAATATCATTGAATCGCTCGATGACGTCGATCAGCTCCAGTCCTGCATAAATCGCGCGTCTTGATGTCTGTTCCAGAAACTTTTTCGATCCGAAGTGCGCCATGATCTTGTCGCCTTCGTATTTGTCCACGTACCCGCCGTACTTCTGGACACGCAGCGAGAAATGATACAAAATCTTGTCCATCAAGTCCTGCACAACTTCGTGGTGCAATCGTTCCGACATCGCGGTGAATCCCCTCACGTCGGCAAAGAGCACCGCGACATGGCGATTCTCGCCATCCTTGAGCAATGGTCGGGCAACCGGTTTATCGAGCTTCTCGAGCATCGAGTCGTTGGACAGGGCGTCGTTCAGGGATTCAAGCATCCGGAGCTCCTTGGCATTGTTATCGCAGGTTAGGAAAGCAATTTCAACTGCGCCTGTCAAGTGAATCGACAAGAATCGGCAGCTAACTTCTATCGACAATCCCCAACCTTGCCTAAACTCACGTACACGCTCAAATCAAAATGCGCAACATGTTAAAAAAAGATTTACAAGCCCGAGGAGGTAGGGCATAGTTGTTAGAAAGATCAATTCCGACCTTGGAGTGATATATGAATAAGTCTATTAGCATCATCCTCGCTTTTTTGATGATTCCCATTCTTCTATGCGCAGATGGCGTCCAGCCTGCCGGTTCCGGCACCGAAGCCGACCCATGGCACATTGCCACGCTCGACAACCTGCTTTGGGTTAGCACCAACGACACGAGTTGGGGCGACCACTTCATCCAGACCGTCGACATCGACGCCAGCGATACCCAGAACTGGAACGGCGGCGAGGGCTGGAGCCCGATAGGAAACGAGACGAATCAATTTACCGGTGAATATAATGGGCAGGAATACATGATTTCCGGCCTATTCGCGAATAGACCCACGGACTATGACCAAGGGTTGTTTGGAAGCGTCAATGAAGCCCATATCCTCGGGTGTATTCTGGTAAATGCGGATATCACAGGAAACCGAGGTGTTTCTTGCCTTGTTGGCAACGCATTTAGCACGGTGATTGAGTACTGCTCAACTAGTGGATATGCAACCGGATCATGGGGTGTTGGAGGGATCGTGGGGGAAGGATGGGCAGGCAACAACGTGTCCCAATGCGTGAATTCTTCTTCCATCTCAGGATCCTACATCGATATTGGTGGGATATGCGGGTATTTCTCTGGATCCACGATGTCCGAGTGTTTGAACACTGGCTCCGTACAAGGTGGGAGTCGCGTTGGTGGCATAGTTGGTTCGGGAAATTCGGCGAGTGTTGACGATTGCTACAGCACTGGTGCGATTAGTGGGGACGATCAGGTTGGCGGATTCATCGGTCGAACGCATTCTGTGAGTTCCGCAACCAGCTTCTCCACGGGCACTGTAACGGGGAACAGTTCTACGGGTGGATTGGTGGGGCGCATCTACACTGGCGGTGCATCAGTAAATTGTTTCTGGGACACCGAAACCTCCGGCCAGACCACCAGCGCCGGCGGCACGGGCAAAACCACCGCCGAGATGATGGACATCGCAACCTACACCGACCTGAGCACTGTCGGGTTGGACGCTCCCTGGGACTTTCTGGGCGATCCCAACGATGACACCGGCAACGAAGATATCTGGCATATCGACGGCGCTACCAACGGCGGCTATCCCTTCCTTAGCTGGCAGGAACCTGCGATGAACCTTCTTGCCGAAGGTGATGTTTCAGGTACTTGGTATCTCTCCGATTCTCCCGTCCATGTAATTGACGATATCACGATTCAAAATAGCGAAACGCTAATTATCGAACCAGGGGTCGAGGTTGTTTTCGATGGACATTATAAGTTTGTTGTTCAAGGCACCTTGTTAGCATTAGGAACAGCTTCTGACTCAATACGATTTACCGTTTCAGATACCACCGGCTTCTCTGATAACAACCACACAGGTTGGAAGGGAATCCGTTTCGAATACAATCCAACAACAAACGATTCATCAAAATTCGCTCATTGCATCTTCGAGTATGGGAAAGCAACGGACTACAACAACGACAACAACGTCAGTGACGACCGCGGTGGAGCTGTGTACTTGCTGGGAAGCTCAGAAGTAACTTTCTCAAACTGTACCTTCCAATACAACTATGCTCATCGTAGCGGCGGAGCCATCAGTGTTTTATTTGGCGCTTCCCTGAATCTCACGAACTGTCTGATTCATCACAATCGCTGTGATGGATGGGGTGGTGGAATTCGTTTCCACGATGCATATCATCGAATCGAGAATTGTATCATCAGCAATAATGCAGGTAGCTCCGGAGGCGGTATGCAGGGAGACTGCTATGAGAATGGTTACTCCGGAGAAATCATCAATTCTATTTTCTGCAACAATACCGCCTACGAGGGTGGCGGCATCGAATTCTATGCATTCTCTCCTAAAATCGTCAATTGTGATATTGTGGCAAATTATGTCTCAGGGAATGGCGGTGGCTTTGAGTGCTATGCCAATTCATCCCCGAATTTCACCAATTGCCTGATTACTCTTAATGAAAATCCATCGGGAAGCAATCAATGCCATATAAGAATAAACGATAACTCCCACCCTAAATTCTATTATTGCAACATCGAAGGGGGAACGAGTAGCTTCAGCGGAGATGGCTATCCAGGAGAATGTGATGAAAACCTTGATGTTAATCCAGTGTTTGTTAATCCAGCTGGCGGGAGTGGTCCCGCGTATGATGGTGTAGAGGCTGACTGGTCTCTCGACAGCTCGTCTCCTTGTATTAATCAGGGAACCCCAGACACCAGCAATCTGCCTGTGTTATCAATTGATCTGGCTGGAAATCCGAGAATATTTGATTCCCGAATCGATATCGGTGCTTATGAAAATCAGCAATCGAATTCCTTCTTCGAACAAGACTCCCTCGCGCTCATCTCGATCTACGAAAACCTGGATGGCGACAACTGGACGTACAACGACAGCTGGCTCACTGAGGCCCCGCTCAGGGATTGGTACGGTGTCACGATTTGGAATCATCGGGTTACCGGGCTCGATCTGACCAATAATCAACTCAGCGGCGCTATCCCAACCGATTTTGCCTTGCTGACGAATCTTACGCAACTGTGGTTAGCTGACAATAACCTCACGGGTACAATTCCCGCCGAGTTGGGGCAGCTAACAAACCTCAGCGAACTGTGGATCGGAGGAAACCAGCTTACCGGAACCATACCGGAGGAACTCGGAGACCTGCCTGAATTATCTTATCTGAGCCTCTCCAACAACCAGCTTACCGGCGCTCTGCCAGCTTCGTTCGCCAGCATGGAAGAAATGGATGGCCTGTACCTGGATGGAAACGATATCTCCGACATTCCGGCCCTCACAAACATGCCTTCCCTGAGATACCTCTGGGTGCATGACAACCAACTCACCTTCGAAGATATCGAACCCAATCTGGATGTCCCATCCAACTTCTTCCTCTACGCTCCCCAAGACAGTGTGCTGACAGCTCAACATCTTACGCTTCGCCACGGCGAATCCTGCACCCTACGCGCGACCGTGGGCGGCGAACACAACGTCTACCAGTGGTACAAAGACGACAGCCCCTTCGCAGCGGATAGCGTCATTGCGCTCGACAACCTCGTCGATAGCGACAGCGGCGTCTATACCTGCGAGGTTACCAACACCCTGGCAACCGAACTGACGCTCTACCGCAGACCCATCACGCTGGAAATCCGGCCCAATAACCCGCCCGAAATCGCGTTACCGGATTCGCTGCACATGCTCCAGAACGAGACCACCGTTATCGATTTTTCGCCGTATGTCTCGGATGAAGACGGTGACGAACTCGCGCTTACGGTCGTAGGAAACGTCAACATCGGCGTCGAGGTGAACGGCTTACAGGTGAGTTTCATCTGCTCGTACGACTGGATCGGTCAGGAAGAGCTGACCTTCATCGTGGACGACGGTGTTATCGAGCGCCGGTTTCAAGCTTCCACAAGATCGCGTAGCGAGCGGCAGCCCGACACCCACGATCGCACCACTGCCTCGGACGACTGCTGGATCAACGTCTTCACACCGCTGGAATTTGACTTCTATACCGATAGCGAGCTCAACAACAATGTGGTCGCCGGGGACGAGGAACTCGCGCTGACCTTTTCCGCGGTTTCGTATGCCAATCCGATCACGAGTTGGGCGTGGGATTTCGATAACGACGGCAACGTCGATTCGGAGGAAGAAAACCCTGTCTGGACGTACATGGACGAGGGTCATCAGACGGTTTCCGTGACGGTTAGCGATGGTGTGCACGTCAACTGGCTCACGAAAGAAGATTTTGTACTGGTGCACCCGGGCCAGACGGTTCCCGGCGGCGATGTGGAAACGGATATCGTCTGGACCGAGGCCGGGGGCCCCTACAACATCACCGGCGAGTTGCTTCTGCGTGAGGATGTGACGCTCACCATCGAGGAAAACACGCAGGTCAACCTCCTGATGGACTCAGCGCTGACCGTAAACGGATCGCTGGTTGCCACCAACGCAGATTTCACCGCGTACGGGCCTGATGGATGGGGTGGACTGGTGTTCAACCCCGCCTCGGACGGCAACGTGATCGACGGCTTGAGCGTCGAGGGCGCGTCCATCGCTATCACCATCAACGAGTCGTCTCCCAGCCTGCACAACATCGCCGTTGCCGGAAGTCCACATCCCGACGGACGCCCCGCAACCTCAGCGATCCTCATCAACGGCAACGCCTCGCCCGATTTGCGGAATATCCATATCTCCGGCTACGAGGTCGGAATCAGAGGCGTCAACAATGGGGATATCTTCGCCGCTATGCAGTTCAGCAACATTCATCTGAATCGACTGCACGAGTCTCCCGCGCTGGAGGATACGGGATTGCAGTTCGAAGGGAAATTCGACATCGAGATCGACAGTCTGCTCATCGAAGGGTATCCCAACGGAGGTACATTCGATGACCCTGCTGCGACCGGACTCCCGCGCATCAGACTGACCAACACCCGCGTGCGCCACACCGAAAGCAGCGCACGGGAACCGCATACAGGACTTGCCTTTATCAACATCGCCGAAATCGAGCTTGAATCCGATTCGCTGGGCAATTTCCAGAAAGGCATTGTCATCGATAACAACGGGCTTCCAAGCCCTGGGCAGATTTCAATCCGAAGCCTGGCCATTGCTCACGAGCGGTACGCGCAGGCAGAATACGGGTTTTATCTTACAGGACCGTCCGAAGGGCACATAACCGACGGGGACTTCAAAAATTATCGGAACGCCGTGTTCATTACCGGCAACAACCAGTTCGTTGTCTCCAACACAGACTTCTATAACTGTGGAACATGCATGACGCTCGACAACAACACGGATATCTGTGTAAGCGAAACCTGCATCGCAACCAGGGACGACCAGTTCGCAGGAGACACTGAAACACCCGCGATGGACGTAATCAGCGGTTCGGAGAATGTGTTCGCCAACTGGACTCTCTTCAATTACGACTGCGCTATTCGCACAACGGTCAACATGACGAATGTTTATCAGTGCATCTTCTGGGGCGATCAGCCGATGACGAATCCGGTGGAAATCGTGTCGGGATCAGGTCCGGATATCACCTACTGCGACATCGACTGGGAGGATGGCGTCTGGCCAGGCGAAGGCAATATCAACGCCGATCCGCTATTCGTCACGCAGGATTCCACCGACTTCTATCTCGACGTCTATTCGCCCTGCATCGACGCGGGGCATCCTGAAAATCAGCCCGACCCGGACGGCAGCATTCCCGATATGGGAGCAGTGTGGTTCAATCAGGACAGCATGCCACTTTACGTGGACTTCTACTGGGATGTGGATAGCGGCCTGGCGCCCCTGACGGTTCAGTTCACCGATCACGCCACCTTCAACGCCATCGATTGGCAATGGGACTTCGATGGAGATGGAGAAATCGACGCAACGGAGCCCAGCCCTCAATGGACCTACGAGATTGCCGGAGTTTACGATGTCTCGCTGGCGGTCTCGGACGGAGAGCGCGATACGACGCTGACCATGGAAAATCTGATCGAGGTTTGCAACGCAGCGCCACACATCGTGCAGCCATTTGCCGACCTTACGCTGGAAGAAGATTTTACATCGTTCTATCTTCTCTTGAGTGCATACATTGCAGACGATAACGGCGACGCCCTTTCCTACAGCGCCGATTTCAACGACGAGGATATCTCGCTGGAGATAACCGGCGACACGCTTTGGATCCAGTGCATTCCGGATTGGTCGGGACAGACGCTGGTTACCATCACAGCCGACGACGGAAGGGTTACGGGCCGAACCCGCAAGCAAAACGCACGCAGGCAAACCTCTTTGCGCGATCAGGTCTCGGATGATTTCCAGATCACGGTCGATGCCGTAAACGATGCGCCTTATCTGTTTGCGCAACTGCCCGACACGACCGGGGTGCAGGATTTCGGAAACCCGATCGAATACGTGCTGACCGAATTCTTTGCCGATGTCGACAACGATGTCCTGCTATTTTCGGTCGAGTACCAGCCGAATGAGATCAACGCCCAGGTAAACGGAAGTTCGCTGATTCTCACGTCGGTGGAGGGCTGGTTCGGGACAACGCAGATCATCGTTACAGCGAACGATCAGGAGCCTGTATCGCGAAAAACCGGAATGATGAACCGTTGCGATCCAATTACCCGTGCGACGTGCCGCGATACTTTCCTGGTGGCGCTGGACGAAGTTTCGATCGACTCGGGGGAGATACCGTCATGGCCAACCCGGCTCTACCCGGTGTACCCAAATCCGGTCAACGGCGAGACATGCATCTCGTTCTCATTGAACGAGCCGTCGAATGTAGATGTAGCGATTTACAATGTCAAGGGACAGCGTGTTACGGTCCTGGCTTCGGAACGTTTCGGCAAAGGCATGCACCGCTTGATGTGGAATTGCCGCGACCAGCATGATCAGCCGGTCGCCACCGGTATCTATCTTGTGCACATGCGGAGCCGCGAATCTGTTGAAATGAAGAAGATTATGTATATCAAATAGAAGGAATGTGTATTGAAAACTCGGTTGCTGTGAAATTTCTTCCCGGCTATTCCTTCTTGCGACCTTTACTCTATATATCGCTCCTTCTCAACCATTCAACGCAGGGAAGTGCGATGACTTGACGATAAACTCTGTCATGAGGGAGAAATTTACATGTCAGCACGGTAGTGAATGCGAACACTTGCTGCCCTTAAATTCCTTGACATGGGATATCGGCACGGAAAAATATCGGTAAAAGAAAAAACAAATATACAGTAAACAATGATGTTACTGAATCCGTTTAAGATAAAGGACTTCTGAATAGATCGTATTAGGAGGATATGTGCAAAACGGCAAAATCAATAATTTCTGTGTTGTTCATGGTGATTTTCCCAAAAGAAATGATGCAGGGAATGTGCATTATCTTGAAGACTCCGCAAATCCAACTCGCATCTTATTCTCCGGTTTGATAACCAACTTCCACACCCTGAGGGAGAAGTATGGAGTTGAGTCTTCTGATGTCGAAGACCTGGTTCGGGCGGGAGTCAATACCAATGTTGAAGAATTTGCCGAACAACTGGAAGGCTGTTTCTCTCTTGTGCATATCGCTGAAGGCCGAGTCCTTTTCTTCTCCGATAACCTGAGAACAAATTACTTCTTTTACTACCATCGCCCGGACAAGGGAATCATTATTTCCAACAACCTGCTGACGTTCAGGAAGTTCATCACACTCGAGCCCCGGCAAGAAATGATCACACGTTATTTCCTCAGTATCAGTACGCCGGCCCCGATTACCTTCTTCAAAGGTATCCAACTCGCTCTGCCTTTCGAGGTAATGCAATACGACACGCAAAACAAAGCTCTGACCAAACGGCCTGTGAAGGCTTATGCTTACGAGCATGTTGATTATAAAGAAATCGATGATGAGACGATCGTCAACACGGCTGACGAGATATTCACCCACTCTGTTGAAAACATCCTGAAGAGTGTGGACAATCCATTTCCTTTTATAGCCTTCTCGGGAGGGAAGGACTCCAGCTATCTCGATTGTGTTTTACAAAAACGAGGTATCGATCATGAGGGGGTCAATTACAGCTTCATGCACGGTGGACAGGATGCCAAGTACACTCAGGACATTGCCGAGTATAATCACTCGAAGGTGCGCTATTTCGAATACGACCCGAAAGACTTCCTCAGCTTGACCAAGAGCACAATCAAGAACACCGGGTTCCCTTGGATTTATGACTCGGAAGGAATCGCGTTTGAAACCTTGAGGCAAATGCATGAATCGACAATGGGCATGGAGCAATTTCCCATTTTCATCAACGGCACCGGTACGGGAATATTCGGGCAGTTCCACGCTTCTTTCGAGATGCTTTTTACCCATCAATATCCCTATATCAGCAAGCTTCTCTCGATGATGAATATCAAGAAGATGGGTATCTCAAGGAACCTGAAATTGAGCAGCCAAGCCCTGAAAGGCAACTTTGACGAGAAAATCATGTTGGGAATGTTTGAGCTTACGGGCATGCACAATGCCGTACGAAACTCATTCAAGGAATCGGATATCTACGATTCATTCTCCTATGACGTGCAAGAAATGAATCGATTCGATACGGACGCTATCGGCAAAATTCATCGATACACGATATTCAGTGCGGACACGGAACGTGTTGTCGGTTTCTTCAATTACATGTACAACCTGAATTCATTTGCATGCGGATTCCCTTTCAGAAGCAAAGCTTTGTATAAATACCTCATCCAGATTCACCCGTTCAGGAAATTGCATCTGAAACTAACGCTGAAGCAGACAAAGGGCAAGTATCCGTTCCTTGATTATCAGGATCGAGTTCATGAGAAAAGGGCTATTGAGAAATACCTTCCTCACCATCTTGTCTACCGTCAGAAAATTGCCAAGAATGTGCCATACTGGAAGCTGTTCCAAACGGACCCAGGGTATCAGAAAGTGTTTCAAAGCATCGCGAAGAAGAAATACGAGTACTTCAACTTTGACGTTAACGAGCTTTTACGGCAGGAATCGAAGTCGAATATCTCTCTTTTGAAATTGCTGTACACGTTCCATCTGTGGCACGAATATTTCATTGAGAATAAATAATATTACCGGATGTCCCCGAAGTAAATTGCTGTAGGCATTCTTGCCATAGCTGCCTGGAAATCCCGCGTGCGAACCACGCGGGTTAGATTTTACGACATTCAAATCTGTTCACCGCACTGCCGAGTGATTCTCATCAAACGCTTTGCATTTTTCTTTACATATATATAAATATTCTCAAAGATGTCAACTTATGGAAAATTCGGAACCGACGAATATTGAGCGAGATTCTGTACGGATTTTCGAATCTCATACATTGTAGATCGTTATATCATGCGATTCATGGTGTGCCCAATCCCGAAAGCGCGAATCTCCGTTCCATTTTTATCTCATTTAATGCATGAACCGAAGGCTTGATGGAAGCCCGTAAATCGTTGCATACCGGATGAGATAATTTTTTCCGAGTGCGTTTGAACAAACTAATCAGGGGAAGACATGATCAGGTTTTCGGATTAATGATAACAGCGATGTTGCTCACAAACAATTGAATATACATAAAATAAGATATATAAGGATGGAAAAGATGAAACGAACTGCTGTGATTCTTCTCTTTGCGATGCTTTTTCTACCGTTGTTCGCGCAAGATCGCGAGATCGGGGAAGGCGTTTCCGGCCCGGTGTCGATCAACACGATCATGGGCGGAACGGGATACGATATTTCGGGTCCGGTCACCATCAACACAATGCAAAACGCTTACTCGGACTACCGCATTGTGCCGGTCTCGCAGGCGCCTAATCCAGCCGTCCTGGAAATACCGGAAGGCGGATACGGCTACGCGTGGTTCGTGGTAGAGGGGCAACTCGAGGGCGCATGGCTGCCGGTAATGGGCATCGATCTTCTGGCGGAAGACGAGCAGGGAAACATCATCCAGTGCGAGACAGGCCGGCTGCCATACCAGTTCCTCACGAGCATCGTTCACATGCAGAACGCCGGCGTTTTCGCCGTACCCGTTTCGCATGATATAATCGGTAGCGGGGCTCCGGGCAACGGGGAAACCATCACCGTGATCAAAGCAAACGGTGAAATCATTTCCCCGGATAATCAGCAATGCTTCGACTGCGAGATAATCCCCTACGAATACACCGCGAGCTGGGGATATCGCATGTACGCCCACGGCGGCGCAGGGCTCACGGGCGGTGTCGTGACCGCGACCGGATTCGCCGGTGGCGGCTCCGGGTCCAAAATCGAGCTGCAACTGGACGGGCTGAGCAACAATCCGAACTGGAGCGCGTTCAAAATCTATCGCCGCGATGACCTCTTCGTGGGAGCCGATGTGAAGCTCGGGCCACCGCTCCTGCTCGATGTCGGCACAGCCAAAGTGTCAACCCAGGCGAGCTTCCCCTACCAGCACGAATACGAGTTCGATCTCGATCAGCTCGAAGGCCTCGAAGCCCTCATGGCGTTCTACCTCTTCGCGGAACCGACGATCGTCTATGGAGGCTCTGTCGTTCCGGGCGGACAGATCGCGGTCAATTTCCTTTCGTGGATCGTGCAGGCTCTGATCGAGAACAACGCGGAAAACGGCCTCGGGATCTCTCGCGTATCGGATGAAACGGGGCTCGACATCAAAGGATCTATGGGACTTTCGGTAAATTTCCTCGATAATCTCCCGCTGGGTATGAACATGGGCGCGGGTCTGGGCGCAAGCGCGCATCTGGGCGGCAGCAAAAAAGTTTACACAAATGGAACCGTGAAACGCCGTTTCTATCTCGGCGGAGAATACAAAGCCAACGCGGGGATCGGCCCCAAAATCGTTCCGGCAAACAAGGTCGCGTTCAGCTTCTTCTATCCTCAGCGACTCGCGGCTGTGAATCCCAACGTGAATCTGGGGGTCGATTTCCAGGTACAGGGCACATGGTCGAACGATACATGGCAGTCGATCAAGCTCTCCGGGTCGCTGGAATCAAACCTCGGGTCATTGAACCTGTACGACCTGCCCGGGCAAGTTCAGGGGTACTCCGCGTGGATCGATATCGATAGCGCGAACATGAAGAACATGCTTCTCAACGTGGCGGAAACACCACAGGAGATGTGGAATATAGGGACGGCGGCAGTCAATGCATCCGCGAACAACGAGACATTTCGTCAGGACATCATGGATTTCCTCGAAGTCGTTTACGAGGAGCAGAACGACGACCTCCCCGTGCAACTGAAATACGGCTTCAACGCCGAGGATAAATCAAGCTACAATCTCAATCTCGGGTTCGAATTCCCGCTTCCCGTGTTCCCGGCCATCGTGATCAAGCTGGGAGGCGGAATGAATGCGACGAACGCTCGCTCCTACCAGCTTGCCAACGGCTACTGGGTCAAGGGATACCCGTACCTGCAAACCGAACAACCCAATCCGCCACAGCCCGGCATCACCTTCGATGAAGTCATGACGGAAATCTGGAACAATGTTCTCGCGGGAAACGTCTATCAGGAACTTGTCGATGTCATTGCGGCGCAACTGGCAGGCGGTTTCTTCTCCTGGATGGGCGGAAGGGGCCAGCAGATCGATCTGAACGTACTCGGTTCCAACCTCGTTATCACAGAGAATTCCATACCTGCAACGGTAGATTCGGCCAGCTATCGATACTGGCAATGGGGCGAGGAAGAGCCGCAGACGGCCGGATTGACTTCGCAACAGAAGAAGGCCATCGCGCGATACAAGCACAACCTGCGCCTCGTTCGCGAACAAGCCGTGGGCATGCACTACGGGATTGGCGGTTTCTTCAAGTTCGAGCCTGGAGAAGAGGAGTGGAACGACGATCCCCTGCTGACCATCGTGTACCCGGATAGCGCGGTTGCCGGTATCGACGAGAACACGCTTGGGATATATTGGGAGGACAACGAAGGTACGTGGCAGCCGCTCGCCTCAACGGTCGTGCCGGATTCCAACCTGGTTCGGGCGCACATTCCGTATTTCACCACCTACACGCTCGCACCGCGACTTCCGCAGGGTAGCCTGAACCTGCAACTCGATTCCGATAGCCTGGCTGCGGACGGTTCATCCACCGTGGCGGTCAGCGCAAGCAATATCCTGAACAACGACGGAACGCCGGTTTCCGAAGGGGCCCTTTTCACCGTGTTCACCAACCGGGGAACGATCCTGACGGACGATTCCGATCCCACCGTGGAAGGCATCCAGGCGGCTGTGCAGTCGGGAACGGCTTCGTTCGAGGTACAGTCCGACATGGTGGCATTGCCAATCGTCGCGTCCATGACCTCGACGGAAGGATTCGCCTCGGGAATCATCGAGATTCCGCTTTACGATATCGCTCCACCGCAAACGCCGGCGCTTCTCACGATCCAGCCGGAACACAGAGCGCTTCGCCTCACATGGGAGACCGTGGACGATCCCGATCTTGCGGGATACCGAATCTGGTTCGATACCGACCAGAGCGGCGCCCCTTACAATGGGAACGCGAATTCGAACGGCGAAAATTCACCGGTGACGGTGGGAATCACCGATAGCTACACCATAACGGGGCTGAACAACGACGAGACCTACTACGTAACAATCACGGCCGTGGATGTCTCCGGCAAGGAAAGCGCATACGCAAACGAGCTTCAGGCACGGCCCATGCTGAACGCTGTCTCGAACCTGCAAATCGTGATGACCGATACCGGCGCGAAGCTCTCCTGGGAAGCGGCCTACGGAGCGGAATCATACAGGGTCTATCGCTCCGATGCCCCCAACGCTCCGCTGGCTGAAATGGAACTCGTGGCGAATACTCAAAACCTGACCTGGACGGACGCCGAGGCACCCGCCGCCGACAGTTATTTCTATGTTGTCGTGTCCGTTGCTTTCTAAGATAAAGAAAGGATTTGTGAGATGAATAAAATACTTATGCTCCTTGCTGTACTTCTGCCGATTGCCCTGTGGTGCACGGCCCCCGAAATAACGAACGTAACCGCCACCCAGCGCGACGACGGTTCCCGCAAAGTGGATATCAATTACAACGTGTACGACGCCGACGGCGACGCGATGACAATCGTGATGAACGTATCCGATGACGATGGCGCGACTTGGAATCTAAGCTGTAATCTCGTGACCGGCGATATTGGTCCGGGGATCTACTCTGGCAATGGCAAGCACATTGTGTGGGATGTTCTTGCGGAGCATCCCAATATGAGCGGCGACGACTTCCGCTTCAAGATCGTAGCCGACGACGGACAAACGCCGGTACCGGATGGCTTTGTATACGTCCCCTCCGGCAGCTTCCAGATGGGGCGGACAGACGTAGCTACTCCGATTCACACGGTGAATTTGGACGCGTTTTACATTGGTACGTATGAGGTAACTCAACAGGAATGGGTGGATGTGATGGGGAGCAATCCATCATACTTCACCGGCGACATGCAACGACCTGTGGAGCGTGTCTCTTGGTATTCGGTTGTGAAATACTGCAACTATAGCAGCATTCAAGAAGGGTTGACGCCAGTGTACTCCGTATCCGGTGACACGAATCCGGACAACTGGGGCGGCAGCTTCACACCCGATGTGAACTGGTCCGCCAACGGCTACCGCCTTCCCACGGAGGCGGAATGGGAGTACAGCGCTCGTGGTGCGACCAACACCCCGGACTATTTGTATTCAGGGAGCGATACAATTGACGATGTAGCGTGGTATTACGACAATTCTGATACTGGCTCTGGTAGACAGCCCCATCCCGTGGGGCAGAAGCAGGCGAATGGTATTGGGACGTATGACCAGAGCGGCAATGTATGGGAATGGTGCTGGGACTGGTATGGTTCATATACATCGGGTACACAGACCAACCCTCATGGCCCTGCTACCGGCTCGTACCGTAGGATGCGTGGCGGCTGCTGGTACGACTACGCGTGGGGCTGCGAGGTTGCCATTCGCCACCTCTACACGCCGTCCAATGGCTACTACTTCATCGGCTTCCGCCTTTGCAGGACCGCGGAATAGGAGGAGAACATGCGAAAGATTATCTTCATACTCGCCTTACTCACCGGCATCGCGCTCAGCGCGGAAGCGCCGGTGGTGTCGAACACAACTGCTTCCCAACGTGACGACGGCTCCCGCAAGATGGATATCTACTATAACCTCTACGACGCCGACGGTGACGAGATGACGATCGTGATGAACGTTTCCGACGACAACGGCGCGACTTGGAATCTAAGCTGTAATCTCGTGACCGGTGATATTGGTCCGGGAATCTACTCCGGAAACGGCAAGCACATCGTGTGGGACGTTCTCGCGGAACATCCCAATATGAGCGGCGACGACTTCCGCTTCAAGATCACCGCCGACGACGGGCAAACGCCGGTACCGGATGGCTTCGTGTATGTCCCCGCCGGTAGCTTTGAGATGGGGCGTACTGGCGTGGCTACTCCGATTCACACGGTGAATCTGGACGCGTTCTACATTGGCACATTCGAGCTCACAATCGCTGAATACCTTCTTTTTATGAACGAAGTGAGCATGGATATCTCCGGTGCATACAACGGCAATCAGTGCGTTACCCAGATCAACGGCGATAGCGGAATCTATCGGATCAATGGCGAGTACGTGTTCCAGGGTGGAAGCTACAATACGTCTCCGAACTGCCCAATGATCTACGTATCCTGGTTCGGCGCGGTGGAGTACTGCAACTGGCTTAGCCAGATAGACGGCTACACGCCATGCTACACTATCAGCGGAGCCACTGTAACCTGCAACTGGAGCGCTGACGGCTATCGCCTTCCCACTGAAGCGGAGTGGGAATACTCCGCACGCGGTGCGACCAACACACCGGACTACACGTATGCAGGCAGCAACGATTGTGATGATGTCGCATGGTATAGCTCGAACTCCAGTGGGCATGCGCATCCCGTGGGTGAGAAACAGGCGAACGGTATTGGAACGTATGACCAGAGCGGAAATGTGCTTGAATGGTGCTGGGACTGGTCAACGAGCTTCGATAATCTCACCGAGCCCGACAATCCTCATGGACCGGATACGGGTACACGCAGAGAAATCCGTGGCGGCTACTTCAGTTTTAGCTCGTTCTACTGCCAGATTGCCTTTCGCGCCGGAACCACACCAGCAAGCAGTGGGAACAGCACCGGCTTCCGCATCGTCCGGAACGCGGAATAGCAATACATTCATCATTACATAAACGCCAGCCATCATTCGCTGGCGTTTCCCTTTTCAAGCCACTTAAGGCAATGATTCATGACCCAAGATGATTTACGAACGGGATCGAGTGGGATTGGAGTTGACTGATTTCGGGCAAAAAAAATGGCGCGCCTGTAGGAATTCGAATCCCAAACCTTCTGATCCGTAGTCAGATGCTCTATCCAATTGAGCTACAGGCGCACAATCAACATTTGAGTGTCGCATAAAAACGGCATTGCTATTTTTCTGTCAAGAACAAACTAGCGCTTTTTTTTCACTATGCCACAATTATTCTTCTATGTCCTTGTCATGAGGCGATTTTGCCCCGGACACGATCTTCTTCTGTGCCGAAAATTGCCGGCGTAGCTTCTCAAGCTGGTACTCGGAAGCGCGGCTCGCACGCAGCAATCTGGCGATGGTCGTGTGCTGCGACTGGAGGATACGAGTGATCTCGATTTCCTCTTCCGCTTCGCTCATGGCTCCCAGGATACCCACGGTGAATAGCCACCCCATGAGGTCCTCGAACATCTCCTTGTTGTACCACAGGATATCGCGGTAGCGGTTGACCTGTATCCAGGAGCGGATGTCCTCGCTTTCCAGCAAGTCGTTCAAGGTCTCCGAGATCGATCGCCCATTTTCGCGCCACCAGTTCTGGAACTCGGTCAGGATGCGGATGATCTCGACGGTCAGCGTGGCGTCTTCATGCGAGAATCCCAGCGCGCGGTAGACGTCGTACATCTTGCGATCAAGCAGCCACTCTTCCAGGAAGGCGCGGCTACGAAGCGGCGCACCGAAAGCCCTCTCGATCTCCCCTATCCGGTGAACGAGAGTCCATCCCGCGATGGTCAGGAAGCCCTTCTGCGTCTTGAACAATCCCATCACTGCCGGAGCGATGTCGTCCATGTCCACCAGGCGTTCTGCAAGAAGTCCCTTATGCAACACAAGGTTAACTTCACGCTCGATCTTACAACAGATGTCGTCGATGTCGCCATCCGCATGCGTAAGTTCCGTCATGCGTTCGAGCAGCGGCTTGATTTTTTGCGCCACATACTCCGACATCTCTGTTTCCGGCTTCCCTTCGCTCTCTGCCATGTCCATCAGCATCCGCGCGTTGAATACTTCTGCGAAACGCTCGAGCAGCGGTCGCAGGAAAGTCTCCTTGAGCGCTTGATTGATATCGGGAACGCCTCTTCCGGCCAGGTACTGATTCAGGTTGGCGTAGCGGTGCGAGAAGTCGTCTTCCACCTCGTAGAAATCGACGAACACCTTATACTTGAACGCCCCCAGTTCGATATATAGACCGTTCTCGACCAGGTCGAGGCTGTTACGAATGTACTGGAAGCCCGTTACGGAATCGCGGAAAATCAAAAACCGACGGCTCTCGCGAGACAGCCCGAGTTTTTCGCCAAGCGCTCCACGCTGGTTATCCGTATCGAGTGCGGGATGCTGAATCTTGCCGCGAGCTTCTTCAAACTTGTTGTTGTAAACCACCAGCGCTTTTTCATCGCCGCAACGGTTCGAGTACGCAAAGACGTTCTCGTTTGTGTTGCCGTAACCGTCGCGGAAATCGTAGAGAACAAAGTTGTCCACGCCGGAGAAGAGATACCTTTTCCGCATGAGCGGGAAAATCTCACGCTCGTGGCGGTAGATCAATTGCTCGTTGGGCTGCTCCTCCCACATGGGCCGGTAATACTCCATGCCGTACCGTTCGTGGTAACCCTCCACCTGCCCGTGGCCAATCATGGGAAGACCCGGCATGGTAACCATCACCACGCACACGCCGAAATATTTGTCATCCATACCGAACTGTGCGATGGCGGTTTCCTCGTCCGGGTTATTCATGAAGTTCACAAATCGCTTGAGGATCTCGGGATTGTATTCCAGCACGTTGCGGATGGTTTCGCGATACTTGGCGTTCTCCTCGTTCTTGAGCATGTTCATGAACGCGCTGTTGTATACGCGGTGCATGCCCAGCGTGCGCACGAAATAACCTTCCATCAACCAGAACGCTTCCGCAAGCAACAAGGTGTCAGGCGCTTCGACAGCCGCACGATCGACAACCTCTCGCCAGAACTCCTCCGGAATCGCTTCGTCGAACGCTTCCTTCGTCATCCCGAATTCCGCGCGTGAGGGGATATCCCCGCCCGATCCGGGCTGCGGGAACCAGAGCCGCTGGTAGTGTTTCTTGGCCAGTGTCATGGCCGCGTCGAAACGGATTATGGGAAACTGTTTCGCGATATCGATAATCTTGGCGATAACCGCCTGCCGGACTTCCGGAAGAAGGTAGTTGAGCTGCGCGGTGTCGTTCCACGGCATGTTCGTACCGTCGTTGCCGTGATAGATGAATCTTGATCCGTTGCTGTCCGAATATTTGAAAACCACGGAGGCATCCGTCCGGCTGTAATAATGATCTTCCACCTGGATGACCACACCGGGGACCTCGCTCAGGTTTTCGCTATTGAAGGTATAGGACGGGAAGGGCGGGTAATCGAGCTGGACAAACCAGTCGGGGCGTTCCATCACCCACTTGGAATCGATACCCATGTGATTGGGAACCATGTCGCTCCCAAGGCGAATTCCTCGCTGCATGGCTCTTTCACGAAGGTTGTTCAGCGCTTCCTGTCCACCGAGATCGTCCGCTACAACGTAGTCGTAAAGGGAGTAAGCGGAAGCGATTGCGTCTTCCTTGCCCAGCAAGTGTTTCAGCTTACGGGAGGCGTGACTGCGCTTCCAAATGCCGATAAGCCAGAGACCGGTGAATCCCCATCTCGCCAGCCGATTCAGCTCCTCGTCGGGAATCTCGTCGAGTCGTTTGATATCGCGCTTGTACTGTCGCGATAGCTGGTGGAGCCACACGTAAACCGTTTTAGCGAGGAGAACGAGTCGCGGCATCCAATCCTTATCGGGAGAGAAACGTTCGGGTTCTTCCGTGTATTCGCCTCTGGCGAAGCGGTAAACCACGCTCTCGCCCGGTCCGTGCATCCGAACCTTGTCTTCTTCTTTGATGAAGTCCAATCCTCGCAGAAGGAGGAAATAATACTCTCCAAGCAATTCGCCCCATTTATTCCGTATGTATTCGAGCTGTTTCTCGATGGAGTGCGGGAACTTCTCAGCCGGCTCATGGAGCATTTTCATCAGATTCATGTGATCGGGACCGAATGGCGGCAGCATCTCGAAAGAATCGATCATCTTGCTGTAGATTTTCTCGATCGCGACCTTACGCTTGAGGTTGCGGTGCTCGAATATATCCCTGAATTTGTCGAACGCCTGATTCGAGTCCGTAAGCCAGAGACGGCAGATTTCCTTGATGGTAAGGAGCTTGTTGCTCAATCCATCCGTCAATTGTTCCAGCCAGGCGTCAGTCTTGATTTCTCCGTCAAAAACCGGCTGCGGCGGGAACTCGGCAAGGTATTGCTCCAGCATTTCATCAACGAAATCCCCATCGAACGTTCGACTCAGGTCGGCAACGACGTATTCGATCGTCTTGATCCCGTTCTGCTCGATGTACCGGCGAAGCATGTAGTCGATGATCTCATCGATCAAGGCCATCCCGTTGAGCTGGCCCGTTTTAACGGCTTCTTCCGGGAAAGCGACGACGTTTTTCTTCCGGTTGATGAGTCGAACAACTTTGCGAACCGCCTGCAATTGGCCGAATACGGCTTTTCCCTGCGGGGAGAAGAGGTCCGATTCGAAATGGTAGCGAAGTCTCGCCTCGCGCGAGACGTGAAAACCCGGATATTTCATCTGTATTACTCTTCTTGTTCCTTTTTGTTGTTGTTCAGGAGATCGGAAACGGCTACCGCCTTGTATTTCCGCATGTTGGAAGGCGTCTGGATCGCGTCGGACGGGCAGTAGTTGTAGCAGCGCATACAAAGCACGCATTGATCCTGGAATTCAGGAAACTCGTACATGCGAATGTTGTCCGCGGGACAAAGACGATAGCATATTCCGCACTGGATGCACTTGCTCGTCTCGACTTTCAACGGCACTTTCTTCCGCATGAATTTCCACGGCTTTTCGGAGCGATTCACCTTGTTCAGTATCGCTTCGTATGGCTTTGTCATAGGCCAGGACGCGATATCGAAGTGCAGATCGTGCGCGAAGATTCTGGCGCTCTTGAGTCCTTTACGAATCGTTTCCTTCTGCTTTGCTTCCGAGTGTTTGGTAAAGAAATTGGACGGCATTAAGATCTCTCTGGCTGCCAATGGCGTATAACCTTTGGATTTCAGCAACTTCTTCACAGGACCAACCACGCCACCGGAGAATCCACCCATCGTATCCACCATGAAAACCTCCGTGCCGGAAGCTTCAGGCAGTTTCTCGATGAAATCCCACACAAACGGGTAGGTTCCCTGTACTGCTACCGGGAAGGCGATGCCAATCGTGTTCCCGAAGTTGATCGCCCCAGGATCGGCTTTTTCGAGATGTATCAGTTTCACGGTAAAACCATTGTCCGTGAAATATTGAGTCATTTCCTTCGCCACCAACAGCGTGTTGCCGGTTCCGCTAAACACGTAGAAATCTATTGTTTTGGATTTCATTTCATCCCTCACTTTTTTTTAATTCATCTGCATCATTGCCGCTTGCGCTTCGCTTTACGATTGCAACTCCGCCAACGCTTCCTGCTGTGTGTCCTTGATCACAAACAGAGCCGTGAATCCGGCGATGTCGAAAACTTCCTGGATCGTCTCCGGAACTTCACACAGAATCATCAGACTGCTGGTAGATTTCACCTTCTTCGCCGCCATCAGCAATACCCGTAAACCTGCGCTGCTGATGTGGGTCATCCCGGACATGTTCAGGAGGTACTTGCCCGTTTCTTTGATTGCCGGCAGCAGCTCTTTCTCCACCTTGGGCGCAGACAACGAATCGAGCTTCTTCTCCAGCTTGAATACCGTGATGCCTCCAATGTTCTCCATCGTAAATTCCATGTTTACCTCCGTTGTTTATTACTATGGCTAGCTAACCGATTCTCGATAATCCTGTAAATCTTTTTTTCGCAGATGCTAATAGAATGCTCTACTTCCCCTGTTGTAAACTCCTGCACGACCCGAGATTGCTCGCCAATCCAGCCCGGCGGGGCGGCGCGTGCGCTTCGCGCACAAAATCCCCTTTTTGCATGACATGGCGATAAATACTTGACAGAAAAGAAGTAAGAATATAGTTTCCAGTTTGTACAAAAATGGTAACGATAATGGTAATTGACTACCGTATGGGAAATTGCCATGTTACTATGTTTTACATGAAAAACTCATCCGTATGTGAGGACCAATATGAAGAGGATCTACTTGATTTCAATACTGTTTCTACTTGCAATCTCGCTGTCGGCACAGGCAGTACTGGAAGATATTTATTTCGGCGACTACGGTGAAATCTGCCGAACCGTTCTCAAGTTCGATCGAAAGCCGACTTACCGGATCGAAAGGAAATCCGATGGCAAACAGGTGATCGTCCATCTGGCCGATTGCTCCACGGGATCACGCCTGCAAATGACCCAGCAGACCCAGGACAGCCGGGTCATCGATCGCATACAGGTCAACATGAAGGGTAATGGTCTCACAATCGATATCGCTACGGATGGATACGCGCTGATCAAGGACTCCTACCTTCCGGCAAACGACTATAAAATCGTCCTGGACATCTACAACGTTGAAGAAGCAAGACAGGTCCATGAACGGCTCAGCTTCGCCCGTTTCTACTATAAAACCGGATTCTACAAAAAGGCAATCGAACAATACGAGGTCATCGAAAAACAAGCCCCCACAATGACGGGCATCCACTACTACTGGGGAATGATCCTAAAATCGCGCAAAAAAACAAACGATGCCATCCAGCATTTCCAGATGGTTAAAGACACCGCTTCCGAATACTCCCTCGCACAAAAGGAAATCGCGGAGCTTGGCGGCAATAAAACACAGAAGCCGAATCAAAATACCGCAGCGAAACCGAAGAATGAACCGGCGCAGGAAAGCAAGCAGTCAAGACAGGAAAAGCCGCCGGTTTTAGCGCCCAAGCTCGATATCAATCTCAATATCGATTCTCTTCTCGTCCAGGCTGTCGACCGCTCGCAGAACGATCCCCATCGCCTCATGATGGCCGGCCTCGCATACAAATACCTCGCTGAGCGTGTGACTAAAAATCCGGAGGATTACAAGACCGCAATCGCACTGCTAACAAAAATTCCGGCCAAATCGCCGAACAGCTACGAAAAATACAAAGCGCTCGCCGAACTCTACGCCGCTACCGGCGACCAGGAGAACGCCAAGCTTTTCGCCGGGCTTGCAAGTGAATCGGGCAACACACCCGATTCCACCTCGACCGCCGGATTCATGCAGATCGAACTGAAACTCTGGATGGCGCTGCTCCTGATGCTGCTTTTCGGCGTTGTCGTATTCTTCCTTCTCATGATTTACTACCGAAACCGTACGAGCTCAAAGGAAGATGATTTCACCCAGGCCGACTTCTCCTACCACGAAGACCTGATCAAGAAAGAAATGGAGCAGGATGAGGCTGCGGACAACTCCGATCCGGACTTCACCATGAACGATGAATCTCCAGAACCCATCACAGACGATGATTCGGAAGCGGACATGGACGATATCGGACAGGAACAGGAGCCGGAGCCCGATTTCGAGCAAGAAGATGAGGAACCGAATGAAGAAGAGGACGATACCTTCGGGTCGGAAGCACGCCTCTACTTCGGTGACGACAAGAAGGTGCACGACTACGTGTCGCCATCCCCGCGAAATGTTCTGGAAGAAGAAACGGCCCTCACGCCCGACGAAGAGGAATCGCTCCTCGACGACGAATTCCAGTCAGACGCCTCCCTCTACACCGATAGCTCCGAACCCCGTATAGGCGATGAAGAATACATGCAGAAAATGATTCGCAAGCTTTCTAAAAACGGTTGGGACGCCGAGGCAATCGCCAAGGAATTGAAGATATCGGTCCGAGAAGTTGAATTCGTCCAGAAAATGGGCACCGAATAATCACGAGCATCCGGTAGCATGATTCGTCGCATCTCATCGTCGCGAGCATCATCTCTCACCAGGACAAACGTTTCGAAGCTTCGGGCGATGATGCGCGTGGGCGATATCTTCCCTGCAAAGATTGTCGAAGGTCTCGGCGAGGGACGCTACATCGTTCAGATCAAAGGGCAGCAGGTTCTTGCCGAGTCTCACCTGAATCTGGAAAACAAGCGACACTTTATCCAGGTGCAAGCCCTTCATCCCAAGATCAATCTCCGCCTCGTCTCGCTCCAGGACGGCGAATCGATGGAATTCATGGTCCATTCCGCTTCGCGCTGGGGAATACCGCTCAACATCTTCAATCAGTACGTTCTCGATCGGCTCTACAGGAAGGATCCCAAGCGGAAGAAAGACCCGACGAAGCTTCTCTCCTTCCTTCTTCAACTCACCGCTTTACGGCAGGGAGATGACTTGATCGAGTTCGACGACTGGATCGAAGCATTCAACGAGATGTCTGATCAGGACATCCAAATCGTCCTGAATCTCCTCAAGCAAACTCGGTCGAGTGAAAGCAAACCACGCTCGTCAGACGAACCGCAGACGCTCTCGGAAGATTTTATATACCTTTTCAAGCAAATCGGCTCCATGCCAGATCAACAAGAGACGACGCCGGAAACTTCCGGGTATCAAGAAGCCCTCGTGTGCTTGAACCGCGCACTCAAAGTGAAGGACAAGCATCTCTATTTCTGGAATTTCCCAAGCGGGAAGGTGTTTGAGGCAGTTCTCATCGAGAAGGCGCTCCACAGCGAAAACCATTCCATCGTCTTTCAAATGAATTATCGCTCAAAAATGTTGGACAGAATACGGATTCGCTTGTATTCTATTAATGATACCAAAGCGATTTCGCTGGGATTTACGAACAGCATTATTGCCGGAGAATTGACAAAGCATCTTAGCGCTATCAAACAATCGCTGCCCGGAATCACATCCGTTCGCACGGAAATTCTATCGGTCAGCATCCCCGGTTATCTTGAGGATTCGGGGAGCTTTTACCTGTAATCGGTGGTTAAATCATGCAGCATTCCGAGGATATTGTACAGCCGGATCAAATCGCTTCGAAAGAAAAAAAAGAAGAAATACCTCTTGCTGATTTTTCCATACTATTGCGTATTTGGCAATACATCCATCGATTGGATAACGAGATATCATGACTGAAGTTGTAAAGAAAGAGAATCGAGACATCCTTCTGGATCTGGTTGAACTGGTCCAGCATTTCGAGTTTGAGCGACGCGAAGAAATCTATGAGAAAATATTCGAGATGCTCAATCAGGTTATGCCCCACCAGTACGCGACCATCTTCCTGCTCGATTCGGAAGAAAGGAAAATCCACCTCGTTGCGCAAAAAGGCAAGGCGATCGACCTGATCAAGCTGGTCGAATTCGAATTCGGCAGAGGTTTTTCTGCATGGGTTGCCAAGGAACGCAGGATGGTTTACCTCAATAACCTGCATAAGGAGAAGCTGTTCCAGCCCAACACGCTGCGAACGTTCCTTTCCATGCCGCTACTACTGGAAAACGATCTGGTTGGCGTCATCAATTTCGGGGACGATAAAATTGACGCCTTTGCCCCTGAAACATTCCCAAGATTGAAAGTCCTTACTTCGCTTCTCGCCGGCTTGATCTCCAGAAACCGGATGATCGAACAACTGAAGAAGCAGAACCATAAGATCATGGAGATGAACAGCCAGCTTCGTGAAACGCGCAAACAACTGCTGCTGGCCGAGCGCAAGGCAGCGATTTCGGCGACGGTTGTCAGCCTGAACCACGAGATCAACAACCCGCTTATGATCATCAGCGGAAATCTCGATCTCCTCAAGCGTACCGCGTGCGACGAGGCTCAAAAGAGGAAATTCGAAATCGTCGAGCAGCAGCTTGTCAGGATAACCGGGCTAATGAAGAAACTCCATCGGATTGAAGAACCGCTCCTCGTGGACTACCTCGAAGGAGAGCCTGACCAGATGATAACCATAGAGCAGACAGCAGAGGATGACAGTCATGAAGATGAATAAGCGTGAGTATCGCCGTGTTGCAGCCAATGTCAATATCCGCTTCAGTGGAATTGCGCATGGAAAGCCTTTGGATAAGCCTTCGTTCGAGTACATGGAAGGCATCGCTCAGAACTTCGGACCGCACGGGATTTTTGTGGAAACCGATCAACCGTTTCCCAAGGGCAGCCTCGTCATACTGGATTTCGACCTGACCAACCATGCGAATGAGCCGGAAAACGTACGCGCCAAGGCACTGGTGAAATGGATACAGAAATGGCACAAGCCCCACGGAATGGGCCTGCTGGTCGTCGAGTTCGAAGGCGTGTCACAGCGCAACTTCGCCAAGTGGCTTACTGACCTTTACGAAAAAGAGGAAGAAGCGGGAAATTCCGTATTCCACGTTTGATCTGATTATTCTACATCAAAATATATTGGAGATAGTATGAGATTTATCATTATCATGATTTCAATTGCGCTTCTCGCGGCATGTTCCGCGAATGCGACGAAAGGAGAGACAAAAAACATGGAACCAGATTGGACAACAACCGAAACGGGGCTCAAGTACTTGGTTATAGATGAAGGAAGCGGAGCGGAAGCCAAGCCGGGCGACACCGTGGACGTCCATTACACCGGATGGCTGATGGACGGGACCAAGTTCGACAGCTCCGTCGACCGCGACGAACCTTTTTCCTTCAAGCTTGGCGCAGGCCGGGTGATCAAGGGCTGGGATCAAGGCGTAGCCGGAATGAAACCAGGTGAAAAGCGAATACTCATTCTCAAACCGGAGCTCGCCTACGGAAGCCGCGGAGCGGGAAGAGTCATCCCCCCGAACTCCACCCTGAAGTTTGAAGTGAAACTGCTGAAAATCAGATAGAACAAGATGCTGAAAACGATTTCCGGCATCCTGATTACGCTCGCGATCGGGGGTGTCGCCGGATACCTCTACTATCGCTTCATCGGGTGCCGAACCGGTGGCTGCCCGATCACATCGAACGTCTGGTCAGTCGTTGTATTTGGCGCTGTAGTGGGGTATCTTCTGTTGTTCCCTGTCTGGGAAAAATACATGAAATCGAAAGCGCCTGCCCCAGAGACACACAAGGAGGACATACATGAATCCAATCCTGAGAAAACACGCTGAAGTTTTACTTAAATATTCCATCGACCTGAAGAAGGGCGAATCGATTCTTATCTCCGGTGAAGTGGCGACCCTGCCCCTCATCCGCGAGTGCTACGCTGTCGCGCTGGAACTGGGCGGACATCCCACCACGATGATCGGCGACGGCACCATCAGCGAGCTTGCTATGAAGCTTTCCAGCGACGAACAGCTCGAGTTCATTCAACCGCACATCAAGACACTCTACGAGAGCGTCGATGCCATGATCACCGTGATGGGCACCTCCAACACTCGCAACATGAGCAACATCCCCGCAGACCGCATGCGCCTCTCCAGCAGGGCGAGAAGTCCCCTCACTAACATCTACTTCAAACGCATGCAGGAAGGCACGCTACGCTGGTGCGGCACGCTCTACCCAACGCTCGGAAACGCGCAGGAAGCCAGCATGTCGATCACCGACTACGAGGAATTCGTGTTCAACGCCTGCAAGCTGCTCGAGGACGATCCGATCGCGCTGTGGAAAGAGGTGGACGCCCAGCAGGAACGCATCTGCAAGATCATGGACACCAAAAAGACGCTGCACATCAAGTCGAAAGACACCGATCTCCGCATGCGTATCGAAGGCCGTAAGTGGGTCAATTGCAGCGGTCGGGTGAATTTCCCCGACGGTGAAGTCTTTACGGGACCGATCGAGGACACCGTGGAAGGCCACATCCGGTTCAGCTTCCCGGGCATCTTCGGTGGCCGGGCCATCGAAGACATCCGCCTCACCTTCGAGAAAGGCAAGGTGGTAATGGCCACGGCAGCTCAGGGCGAAGACCTGCTGCTCCAGCTCCTGGATACCGATCCCGGCGCACGGTTCGTCGGCGAGATCGCTGTCGGGACCAACTACAACATCCAGCGCTTTACTCGCAACATGCTGTTCGACGAGAAGATCGGCGGTACCGTTCATCTGGCGGTCGGTCGCTCCATCGCGAGCTCGCTCGGCAAGAACGATTCCGCAATCCACTGGGACATGCTCTGCGATATGAAGGACGGCGGAGAGATATATGCGGACGACGAGCTGATCTACAAAGACGGGAAGTTTATTATCTAAGGTTTTATCCTATATCGCATAGACGCCGGAGACCCCTGGTTTCCGGCTTTTTTTTCTATAAAGAAATACCCCGCATGGCGCTCCACACGGGGTAAAGATTTATACACAGGAATCGCTATTCCGCGTTTCGCACAATACGGAATCCCACTTTTCTCTCGCTATATTCTGGCTCTCCACGACTATTACGATAAGCAACATCGCAATTCGATGAGTTGAATTCCCAACAACCACCCCGGACAATCCGTTGTGTGCCAGATGAGGGTCCTGTGGGATTGTTCGTGGGGGAATTGCTATAGTAATCGCTACTCCACCAGTCCCAGACCCATTCATAAACATTTCCACTTTGATCGAATGTCCCTATTCCATTCTCAAGTAATTGTCCTACGGGGTGAGTCTGGCTGCTCGAGTTTGACGAATACCACGCCACATAATTGATATTGTTATTCCCGGCATAGGTATAATCCGGATTATTCGTCGCTCCGCGTGCGCTGTACTCCCACTCGGCTTCCGTGGGCAAACGATAGCCGTTTGCATTCCAGTTGCAACTCCAATTAGACATATTGTAGCAAGGGGTCAAGCCTTCGTACAAGCTCAGGAAATTGCAATAAGCAAGCGCGCCGTACCAGGTAATCCTGATGCAGGGGCATTGCGTACTGGACACGTAGGAATTATCATTGAATACCAATTGACCGCCACTCCAATCAATCGCGCAACTGCTATCATTCAAATCTAGCAATTCCTTTTGAATACCCTGGGTGTTTGTCACCGTGCTCGTGCTGCAACTGATATAACCATGCTGGTAAGCCCAATTATACACATCGATCACCTGTTGATGCGTCACCTCGCATTTCCCGACATAGAAGGCGTCCAGATTGACGGTATGCACCGGTACGGCGACTCCTGTTCGTCCCATCTGAAATGATCCGGCAGGAACATACACAAAATCTTCTTGTATTCCTTCCAGATTCTCCGCTGTAACGCGGAAAAAGAGGCGCTCGGAGATCGCCGCGGAGGTCGTCCAGGATATCCGGCCACCATTTGAGGAGAATGTGCCCTGATTTGTCATCAGAATCGGAGAGGAGAAATCGATTCTCTCCGAGGCGTACACATGATACGCGTCCGCGCCACTGTCGTCCCAACTGAGGACAATGTTGCCTCCCTGCGTTTCGATCATCGTGTTTCCGGGAACATCCGGCTCGACGATTCCGGGGATCGGATCGAGAATGAATGCCGACACCGCTATATGTTGCGACCCACAGTACTGTCCTCCCCAAGTCATAGTGTGATTATCGTGATCCCATGTATCGTGGATATATACAAGCTCTTCCGTCTCGTTATATCCGAAGCCAACCATGGTGTGCCCGGTTATATGAATCAGAACCGGACGGCCTGCATCGATTTCCTCCATGAAATTACTGAATGTAAAACCGGCGGTATTCCCATTGTGTCCATAGATGTACTGATTGTAGTTGGCATAACTGCCCATCGAGTAACCTCTGGATTCGAAAAATTCCCTCAGGCCGTGGCAGCCGTCTTTATCGGAAGGCTCACATCCTGAATAATCATATAACCGGTTACCGTTTGAATAATAGTAGAACATGGTCAAACCATCTGTATTCCCGTAATTTTGATACTGATTCGTACCCATGAAATCCGCCGTGCAATCGGCGTAACCGTGCTGGGTCCAGTGACCGTAGTACGGATCGATCGTTGAATCGTAATTATACCAATAGTCGTCAACATGACCTCGTGCCGTCAAGCCGTCAAAGCCCTGATGGGTCGCACTCAAGGGGCATTCACCATATCCCCAGACCGAATTGTCCATCGGAACGATGCCACCGTTGGCGGGGCCGCTATACATGTTATCATATCCGTGGTTGTCATAATATCCTGCAATCATTGCCGCCGAGGTTGCCGAACAACCATAGCACCAGTTGAATGCTGGCATATGGGATAATATTTTTATTCCCTCGCGCGAACCCGGTTCCGGTAATTCGACGGCCGGCACACGGTAATCAGCGGGTGGACGCCCGGGGACGAGTACCCTATCGATTGAATTGCCATCTTGATCCTGGAATGTTTGTACAAGCTCGGCATCAGTATATGCCGTTAAAAATAAAGGAAATACAACAATGAAACACACTATCGAAAATACCAAACGATTTACCTTTGTCACGAAATCCTCCTCGATAAAAATAACTGATCTCCAGTATCGTGTATTTTGTGAAAAATGTCCATTCTTTTGTAATTCACTGAAGCTAGTGAGTATTTGTTCGATTAGAAAAAAGAAGCCCCCACAAATTGCGAGGGCTTTTCAAAGTTCGATTGTCGGCTAGAAAATGTAGGTGAGTTTGGCGGCGAGCAGATACCAGTCTTCTTCCGTTTTCGTCATGTCGGCGGTATCCTCCTGATCCATGGCGAGCATGCTCGCGCAGCCATTCATCATGTGGCCCTCCAGCTTGACAATCCAGCCGGGCATCGGGTCGAAACGAAGCGTGAGGCAAAGGTCCTTCTGCCATGCCCAGTAGTCCGGACGGTATCCGGCAGATGTGGGATCGGCGGAAAGGTCTTCACCGTCCTTGTCGTCGGCATCGGGATAATAAACCGTGTAGTAGGTGCCAGCCTGCAACCAGTCGTTGAATCGATAATCGATTTTCCCATAATAGCCTTCGATCTTTGAATCCGAATCCGGCAGCGGCAGGTCGGGGTATTCCTGATGGATGTCGATCATCAAGTACTCTCCGGACACCTCCAGATTCTTATATGTAAATTGGACCGAACCGATATAGCTCGTCGAGTGCGTATCCTGATCGATTGTCATGTTGTTCTGAGGGCTGTAGAGGCCGAGCGAAAACTTGGAATCGATAATACTGCCCTTGAGAAGCAGACCATCCAACGGCGTTTCCCAAGTCAGGCTACCGTTGAATTTGTACTCTGCGTCCAGCGACTCCATCTCCATGTTCTTGCGGCTTGCGATCCAACGGGCAAACGGACCGTCCGTACTCACGTTGTCTGTACCGATCATCGCGTTGTATTGCACGCTACCCAAGATATCCAACCCGCTACTGCCGTAGAAGCCGAAACCCCTGTTGGTCATGTTCACATCGCGGAAATTCTCCGGATACACACCAAGCGGGAGATAGATGTTCGTGCGCACCGCGTCGATGTCCCAGTAATCGGCCAGCAACCCGACTGAGGTTTTCGCTTTACCGGCGCGTAGCCCAATGTATTGACTATACTGATAGTCTGCGAAGGCCCAATCGAGGTAAACCGCGTTGTTTCCTACATCACCCATATCACGGGCGGCGAACTGGAGGCCGAGGTGAAGTCTTCTGGTCAGGCGAGCGGAGGCATTCAGTGCAAACTCGTTAAAATCAAAGGTTCCATCACTTGTCTTCGCCAGATAATTGTTATCCGAAGAGTACAGGTAGCCCTGGGAGGCGAATCCGTGAAAATCCACTTTCTGTGATGCATTCAGCATTGCGATCGATCCAACAACGAGTACGATTAACAATATGTATGTTCTAGTTCTCATGTTTCCTCCTACTTAACCAGTAAAGCTTTAACGCGATTGTCCAGAGATTCGACATTGATGTAACCGATCGCTCCGGGGTTGTCGATGACATACTTGATCACTTCTGCATCGCTCGAAAATTTCTCAGGCTCCATGGCTTTTCCGGTAAAAATCAGTTTCTGCCAAAGCTGCTCGAACTGCGAACCGGTCATACCGAGAAATTCTGATAAAAACGCCTCGTGGGACGCGTTGTCCTCCTGCAAGCAAACGATCATATCGTCCATCCCCTTCAACGTCTTGATGTCACCGGTGAAGATGCCCTTCGCAACACTTTTGGGGAGCTGACTTATCTCTGCGTTACTGTTTACGATTATCACCATCTTTGCCGATAATACAGCAGAGAACAATAATAGTACCAGCGCTAAAGCTGCCTTGTTTTTTGCTATCATGAATACCTCCATGGTTGTTCGTATCGTAGATTCTTATCGAGAAGGTATGCACATACTTCCGTTACGCAATATAAAAATACGTAGAAATGTTAGAATTTCCGCACATAAATTACTATAAATCATTAAGGTACGGCACTGAGGATTATTCAGTTATTGTTATTGAAAGCAAGGAATGGGTATCCCCGACACGGATGATGAGACACGATAAATGTTAGTAAACTACCTTGAATGCATTAGAACCGTAATGTAAACGCCGTTTCCTTGCCAAGCTCGGAACGCGCGCTGATCGTTCCGCCGTGCAGGCGCATCATCTGACGGGCCAGGGCGAGTCCGATACCGGTTCCGGACGGCTTTGTCGTGAAGAAGGGAATGAAAATCTTGTCGATGACATCTTCGAGAATCCCGAGCCCGTTGTCCCACACCTGAATCACCGGCTTTCCGTTCGAACCGATGAATGCGCTGAGGGCAATCTTCCCTTGATCCTTATCGCGCAATGCGTGCTTGGCGTTCTGGATGAGGTTGATGAGAATCTGCTCGACCATGCTCTCGTCCGCGGTCAGATCGATGGCTTGCGGCACGATTTTCATCTCGAACTCGATCCCCGCTTCGTGCAACTCTTCCGTGAAGAGGTTGCGGAGGTTGTCGAAAAGGCTCTCGATCGGGAAAATCGTGAAGTTGGGCTTCGGGATGCGCGTGAGGTTACGGTAGGATTCCACAAACCGGATCAGTCCGGAGCTGCGCCGCTCGATGGTGTTGACCGCGCTGTTGATATCCCCGAACGTCTCCTCGCAAAGGACATTCTCCTCATTGCTTTCGTGCACTTCCTCCAGCATCTTCTTGATCGTCGAGGAGAGCGACGCGATGGGTGTAATGGAATTCATGATCTCGTGCGTGAGCACCCGGATGAGCTTCTGCCATGCTTCAAGCTCCTGTTCCTCGAGCTCGCTCTGGATATTCTGGATCGATACGAGAATCATGGTGCGGTCTTGCAGCTTGAACTCCGTCGCGTACATCGCAAGCTGCAAGAGGTCTTCATGGCGCTGGATCTTGACCATCGCCCTTTCGCCGGAGCGAAGCGTGATCAGCTTTTCGTAGAGTTTCGGATTGTATCCGCTCAAGCTATCGATGCTCTTGATGTGGTCCATCCGGAAGAGGCGCTTCGCGGCCTTGTTGCAGATTTCGACATCACCGTTGGAGCGAAACGCGATCAGCGCTACGCCCACGTGTTCCACCACGTTTTTCAGGTAGTGGTAATGCACCTCGCGCTCGGTGCTGATGCGCTGGAAGTCGTTGATCACGTTGTTGAACGAATTCTTGAGCACATCGAAGGAGGAGCCGAGTCCCTTGACTTCGAAACTGCTGCTGAACTCCGAGTAACGGATCGAATTGAGGAAGGTCGTCAGCATTCTGTTGGTACGCTCGACGTACGAGATCAACAGAACGGTCTGCAAAACGATGGTCATTCCGATCAGGATTTTGATCCCGATGGGAATGCTCCGGTCGAAGAAGTAGAAAAAGAGAAATATCGTCACGGTAAGCAGCACAACGCGGAAGATGCACTGCAGCCGGAATCTTTTCAGGTTCATAGTCCGTATTTCTCGAGCCTTCTATAAAGCGATGTACGGGTCAGGCCCAGTTCACGGGCTGCCTGCGTGATATTGCCTTTGTATTTACGGATCACCTTTTCGATCGTCTTTTTCTCGACCTCTTCCAGATTGTAGGTCTCGATCACGAACTCCTCGGTTCCCTTGCTGCTTGCGGAAAGCAGGAAATCTCCGGGCTCCAGATAGCTCGATTCGCTGAGGATGATCGCGCGTTCGATCGCGTGCTGGAGTTCGCGGACATTGCCGGGCCAGTTGTACATCTCCAGCTTCTTCATCGCGCTCTTCGAGATTCCGGACACGGATTTGCCATATTTCTTCACCAGCCGTTGCAGGAAGTGGTTCGCCAGTAGCGAGATGTCTTCGACACGCTCTCTCAGCGGCGGTAAATGGATCTCGATGGTGTTGATGCGATACAGGAGGTCCTGACGAAATTTCTTCTCCTTGCTGAGCTGATGCACCGGTATGTTGGTTGCGCAGATGAGCCTGACATCCACCGGTATGTGCTTGTTCGAGCCCACGCGGATCACCTCACCCTTTTCGATCACGGTAAGAAGCTTCGCTTGAAGCGGCAACGAGAGGTTTCCGATCTCATCCAGGAACAGCGTTCCGCCCGACGCTATCTCGAATCGCCCGGGGCGATCCTTCTTCGCGTCGGTGTAAGCGCCCTTCACGTGACCAAAAAGCTCGCTTTCGAAAAGCGTTTCGCTGATGGAACCGAGGTCCACGCTCAGGAAATTCCCCTTTCTGTTTGAATTCCTGTGCAGCGCTCGGGCGACAAGCTCTTTCCCGGTTCCGTTCTCACCCAGAATCAGGACGCTAGCGTCGGTTTTGGCGACCTTCTTGATGGTCTTGAAAACCCGTTGCATCTCCTCCGAAACGCCGATGAAATCGTGGAAAGGCTGGTCATACGCGTCGCTGAGTCCCTGCTGGCGTTCACGAAGAGCAAAGGCTTCGCTTTTCGAGCGTCTCAGAATAACGCCGCTATTCACCGTCGCGATCAGCTTTTCATTCTGCCAGGGCTTCAGTACAAAATCGGTAGCGCCCGAATGAACTGCCCGTACCGCTTTTTCAACGTCGCCGAAGGCCGTGATGAAAATAACCACCGCGTCCGGATCGATCTCCAGTATCCGCTGAAGCCAGAAGAAGCCTTCCTTCCCGCTGATCATATCGGACGAGAAGTTCATGTCGAGCAGGATTACATCGTAGTGGGTATCCTTGAGCAATTCCGGGATTTTCTGAGGATCCTTCTCCGTGTGGACCAGCTCTACGTGCTGCTTGAGCAAGAGTTTCAACGATATCAGAATATCTTCGTTATCGTCAACGGCCAGTATCTTACCGATTTTCTCAGACATATTTGTTCCTTTCATGATTGATTTCTTGTCGTATGTATCGGTACAGATTATTGCAATGTGGCTGGGAGACGTCAACCAATATGTTCGCTATCGTACAGTTTTTATAAGCATTCGCCTTGATGTGGCGCCGCATCTATCTATGTATAAAGCAATTACGAAATATCAAACGCAAATTGTCGGAATCACGCTTTTCTACACCGTCGTATCGTCCAGTAACTGGCGAATGCTGTGCGTGAGATCGTTGAGGATATACGGCTTCTGGATAAAGGAATTCGCTCCCAGGCCGAGGGTCTCCTCGATGCGAACATCCTGTCGGAAACCTGATGCGAGCAGCACCATGATGTCAGGATTGATCTTCTTGAGCTCGATGTAAGTCTCTTTACCCGAAAGCTTGGGCATAGCCATATCGAGAATCACTATATCGATCTCGTCGTGCTTCTCCGTATATATCTCGATTGCCTTTATGCCGTTTTCAGCCACAATCACTCCATATCCGCATTCAACGAGCATCTTCTCTGCAATGTTCCGCATAATTTCTTCGTCATCCACCACGAGAATCGTCTCGTTGCCCCTCGAAAGTTCGGCCTTGGTGGCGATCGCCTTCTCCGTGGTCGCAATTTCCTTGAGAACAGGCAGATAAACCAGGAAGGTCGTCCCGACTCCCAGCTCCGAATAGACATCGACAAAACCGCGATGATTGATGATAATATTGTAGACCATCGCCATCCCAAGTCCGGTTCCGTATGCCTGATCCTTTGTCGTGAAGAATGGATCGAAGATTTTCGCCAAAACATCCGGTCCCATTCCAACGCCGGTGTCCTTGATGCGGATAATCCAGTAATCTCCTTCCTCTGCATCCGGGTGCGAGAACGTGAAAAATTTGTCCAGGAATTGGCGGTTGATATTTACATTAAACTCTCCGCCGTACTTTTCTTTCTTTTTACGCATCAATGTCATCGCGTGGGAGGCGTTTACAGCCAGGTTGAGCAATACCTGCTCGATCTGTGTCGGATCGGCCATCGTCAGGGCCGGTTTCGGGTAGTACTCGACATTGATATCGATGGATTTATCGAACGTGCTGTGGCATATCTTCACGATGCTCTCGAGCGATTGATTGAGGTTGACGGGTTTCAGCGTAAGTTTCTGCTTCTTTGAAAGCATCAGCAATTGCTCCACCATATCAACGGCCCTATCGGAGGCATGATCGATCAGATCGAGGTATTCGTTGAATTTCTCCGAATCTTCCTGGCCATTCTCGAGATTGAATTTCAGGAGCGACACCGTGCCTTTGATCCCCCCGAGAACGTTGTTGAAATCGTGCGCAAGCCCCCCGGCGAGCGTTCCGATTGCCTCCATCTTCTGCGAGCGTTGCAGTTGCATGGATAATTTCTCTTTCTCGGATTCAATCGTCTTCCTGGAGGTGATATCTTTAATCGATTCAATCGCGCCGACAAGCTTTCCCGTGGAATCGTAGAGCGCGCACGCAGCGCCTATCAGATAGGTTTTCTTCCCGGCATAGAGCTTATCGGAAACCATCTCGGCATTCAGGGTGTTATCCTGCCAGAAGGCATTCTTATATACTTCAAGCAAATCCTTTCGAGATTTCAGAACCTGATCGATAAGCAACGGACGACGCTTGTTATAAAATGGCAACGCATATTCGTAATCGGCTTTTCCAAGTATATCGTTTGCCGAGATATCCGTCATCCTCTCAATCGCGCGGTTCCACGCAATCACGCGATGATCCAGGTCGATAACAAAGGTGGGATCCGGAAGGAAGTTGATTATATCCGAAAGCCGTCGCTCGGATTCCTTGAGCGCAATCTCGGCCAATTCGCGATCTTTTGTTCTCTGCTTGATCTGGTCGAGCATTTTCGCTGTTCCCGTCTGGAGCATGAATATCTCATCGCTGTCCGGGACCACATCGATCTTCACATCCAGGTTACCTTTTCCTATTTGATTGACGGTCTCAAGAAGATTGTAGATACGTTGCGTAATCCTCTTCGATAAAGTCCGCGAGGCAAAGAAAGCGAGCAACAGGATCATTGCGGCGATCATCAAAACTCGTATCAGGTAGATCCTTTTCTGTTGGAACATCTCGTCGCGTTCGATGGAAATCATGATCAGCCACTTCCAGGGCTGGAAAGTATCATACATGGTGAAACGGTCCGACCCAAAATGTGCGTGACTTTCGATCAGGCCTGACTTCTCGGATAATAACCTTTTGAGAAACTCGGGGTCCAACCGGTTCTGGTTTTTGAAATTGATCGGCACTTTCATCTCAAGGTTTGAAGCAACCATAAAAAGCCTGCCCGTTTCGCCAAACCGGTAATTGTTCATTCCCAGGATCGCTTCCGACTTCGCCTGCTCGATGAAACCTTCCATTTCGTTCAATCCTGTCTCGTCCAGAATCTCCTGGTAGTCTCTCAGCCTGTCCATAATTTGTGTCAGACGCAACTTCAATGTCTCCTGTGTCATCTGGTACATGATGTTGTCGATGATAAAAATCCCAAGCATCACCATGACGAGAATTGACAGGGAAACAATCATGATATATGAGAAAGTCAGTTTTGCCCTGAGCCTCATACATTAACTCCCGAAATCATACATTGTTCAGACCCGCATGACCCCAATGCGATCGTCGGCATCATCCCTTACGAAACCGAAACGATTTTCACTGCTTGTAATGGAAAATATAGCGTATCCTTCGTACATTCCTAACATTATCTTATTTACAGAATACACAGGAACTATCTTGATGTCAATCGATTCCTGTTTCTATCTAGATGGACGCCGACAATTGTTCTACAGGATTGTGATGCGAAGTAACACCAAGAATGCCAAATCTGGTCTGGGTTTGGAAGGTTTCGGGGGGTTGCGAATCAACTTCTTGTACCGCAAATCAATAGAGCCGGAAATGAAGCGCCATCGGACCGACGAGCGCAGTGGACGAATCGAACGCCGAGTCAGATGAAAAAGCCTGCCCAAGACGAGCAGGCCGGTTGATTTAGTTTGTGAAAAACAGAATGCCTGGAGTTTGAGTGATCAATGACAAGCCGGTTCACTTCCTGTTTTGATGAGTAAGGATTCGAGGAACGGGCTGCCTGCGGTCACTCTGTAAAACTTGGAACAAGAAGAAGTACTCAAATCACTCCAGGATGTCGTGTTCAAATTCACGGCTTCCACTGCCCAACCATCAGGGAATACGGCATTAGGATCGTTAGAACTATATACGGAATAAATGATGCCTCTGTATTTATACGGTACTGAATCCCAGGAGATCATTACACATGCATCATTGCGGGTAATCGTTACATTCTGTGGCGGCATCAACGTAATAAACTGCTGAATCGCAGACCAATCGGACTCAGTGAGTTCATCATCGACCGTTTTCACCCTGTAGTAATATCGATATCCTGCAAGGAGGTTGCTTTCAATCTGAACATACGGCTGTCCAAATGCAGTCATGACCGAATAAACAGGGGCGACAAACGTGTCGGTCGTATCCAGTTCAATGTAATACTTCAAGCAATCGGAATTATCGCTTAAATCCGGGTCGGATGCATTGCCCCAGGAAAGGATCGGCGTCAAGCTGGAAACAGCCTCGTCATTTGCCGGTGTAAAACCGCTTATAGGCGCATCAGGAGCCGTGTTGATCTTGTTGAAGAAGAAATGAGCGGTGCCATCGGTAAAAACCGATGTCCAGCCATTCGAATAGTTGGGTTTCATGCGCCAGTAATAAACCGTATCATCTGCAAGATTACCATATTCGGGCAATGTATTCAATCGCACCCCAGCGTAAAGTTCCGTAATCCGGGAATTGGGAGGAAGAACATTGTCATCAACTTCGGGACTGGAGAAATCGGGGTTATCATCAATCTGTATTTGATAACTGTCTATCACGTCGAGGCTGTTGGTTTCCCAGAGCAGGGTTCCGGTAGGTCGCTGTTCATCCGCATTAATCAGACAGGGGTATAGAACCGGATTGAATACCTGCTCGGAGGCAAAAGGAGAACCGGCAAAACAATTATCTATTGCCTGTACACTCCAATAATAAACCACAGAAGATGTCTGAAACGGATAGGTGACATCAAATGTCCATTCGGTGTTATGGTTCTGACTGCCCAAACGGGGTACTTTCCGCCAGCCGTCGCTCTGCGCCATGGATGAGAACACCTCATCACCGCCGGATGTTGAACCGACCCGTAAGTTATAGGTCAATCCCGAGGATGGGGTTTCATCATCCGCGGCGGCATTCCAACTGAAGGTTAGGGAGTTTCTATCTGCAATTGCGGCTAATCCCTCAGGTGCGTTTGGTGCGGCATTGGCAATGGCAGCATTATTTCTATAGATACTGGTAAAATCATACCCTGCCAACAGAATATCCAAGTCGCCATCATTATCATAATCACCCCAGGCAACGGAACCATTTACGAGACCCGCCAAATTGATGCCGGTTTGTTCTGTAAAGGTGTCGTCTCCATTGTTTTTATAGATTTTGGTAGTGGGGCTGGAGCCATATCCCGATAGAAGAATATCCAGGTCGCCATCGTTGTCGTAATCGCCCCAGGCGACGTTACAATTCTTTACTCCAACCAGCCCGGCATTGATATCCGTAAAAGTATCATTGCTGTCATTGCGGTAGACCTTGCTGATTGTGTGCCAAGAACCATCATAGTAGTCTCCCGCCAACAGAATATCCAGATCGCCGTCGTTGTCATAATCGCCCCATGCGACGCTGCAAAAACCAACACCCTGCAGCCCGGCATCGATGTCCGTAAAAGTATCATTGCTGTCATTGCGGTAGATTCTGGTAATATATACTCCGAGGGGTAATCCGGCGGCAAGAAGGATATCCAGATCGCCATCATTATCATAATCACCCCAGGCAACAGAACCTTCGGAAATACCGGCCAATCCAGCATTAATGGCGGTAAAAGTATCATTGCCGTCATTGCGATAGATTTCGCTGAGGTTGTCGCAGGAAACATTCGTTCCCGTTAATAGAATATCCAGGTCGCCGTCGTTGTCATAATCGCCCCAGGCGACGTTACTATCCTCTACTCCAACCAGCCCGGCATTGATGTCTGTAAAAGTATCATTGCCGTCATTGCGGCAGATTTTGGAAATAGCAAGTTCCGTTGGAAATTCTTCTCCTGCGAGCAGCAAATCCAGATCGCCGTCGTTATCATAGTCACCCCAGGCGTTAGAACTACCAGTAAAGACGGGTAATCCGGCATTAATGGCGGTAAAGGTATCATCGCCGTCATTGCGATAGACTTCGCTGAGTCGGCCGCCGGGAATACTCCCTCCCGTCAATAGAATATCCAGGTCGCCGTCGTTGTCGTAGTCGCCCCAGACAACATCGTTACCCGAAGAAACATCCACTAAATTGTCGGCAATTTCGGTAAACGGATGCAAGGGTGCGCCGCCCGTCAAGACGGTACCATCCGTATCGCCATGAAGGTTATTGGCGGTGTAATCCCGGATATCGTCAGCGCCGTCGCCGTTAATGCCCAAATCTTCCAGGACATCCAATCGCCAATAACCAATCAGACCATTCTCTGAACCGGTTAATGGATCCCAGATGGCAGATTGGATTTCCACCTGAGAACGGGCATAATTCCAGATGCGTACTTCATCTATTTTACCATTATGGGGAAAACTTCCATTACCTCTTAAGCCTAAACGGAAATCGCTGTCAGAGTGGACGATCGCAGTCGTCAATGGGTTTGAGCCATTATTTACTGCCCCCATATCGTTGCCGTTAACATAAATTTTGCCAAGGGATTGACCGGGATCATATACACAAGCCACATGTACCCATGCGCCGGGAGTAAAGGCTTCGGCGGGAGTATCGATCCACACGCTGCTGGTGGGAATGAAGCGGATACCATTAGAGGTGCTGCCACCTAAATGGATTTCTAATTCTTCCGTACTTTTTGCCGTCAGAAAATCTACATCGGTGCCGCTACCGTCCCAATAAAACCACAATTCTATCGTAACGGCAGCTACATCAAACAGGCCATCGTCGGGAATGCTGGCATAATCGGTTATCCCGTTAAAATCCAATGCGTTATTACCATACAAGTTGAGAGTAAAAAACATGAGAAAAATGAAAATGATGATCACGGCTGTTTTCATTTTTTTTCTCCTTTGCATCGCACGCAGTTTATACATGATCTGATCAGATTTTATAAAGTATATACCTTGTTTGTCAATATCATTCTGTCTAACGCATACTCCCGTTTTTTCGTTTCAGATGGTCTTACTCGTTCGCAGGGTGCATGTTGTACTTCTTCAACCTTCTGGCAAGGGCGAAAGGTGAAATCCCCAGCAATTTCGCAGCATTTGAAATGACATTGTCCGATCGTTTCAAGGCCGTGTGGATCAGTATCTTTTCATGTTCCTCAAGATCGAGATTCAGGTTATCCAGGTTGCTGAGCGAACCGTAGTCTGCTTCAATGAGGATATCTTCTTCGTCAATTGTGCCCTTCTGGCAGAAAAGCAACAGGCGTTGGATGATATTCTTCAGTTCCCGGATATTCCCGGGGTAGTCATAGTTATATAACTTGTTGAGCGCTTTTTGGCTGAGAGCCGGAACTTTGATGTTCATTTCCCCGGAAAGGCTCGATGTAAAATAATTGATCAGCAAAGGAATATCAGATTTACGTTCCCGAAGGGGTGGAAGATGGATTTCCATCGTATTGACACATGACTTTGTCTGCCTGAAGAACCTGAAACAGGGTACTTGAGGGAGGTATCTCATTGAATGAATTTAACGAACTGGATATTATCAGGAAGAGAGGATTATATGACGAAGAATCGGAATGGCTCGCGCAAAGTGCCGATCTTGCTTATCATACTTGCATTTATATTTTCGATTTTACCCGCCATCGATAGAACCGATACCCGTTCCATCCTGTACGTGGATATAGCGGCCACAGGAAGTAACAACGGCAGCAGTTGGGCAAACGCCTACACATCTCTGCAATCCGCTCTAGCTGCAGCCGAGCCTTTCAACCGGATATGGATCACCCGCTGTTGAGACGAAGACACCATTATCACCACAGGATAGAATTATGTACAAATACGGCACGAGCTACTACAAACTGGAGGGCGAAAAGCGCTTGCCAGTCTCAGGACTGGATTTGCGCCTGCTTCGCCCCTGAAGCGCCTGGCAGAGCGGCCTCCTCATCGGCGAGGTCTCGCTGGCTCATGGGGTGGTCAAGGTAACGGTGGGACTTAGTTCAAAGGGTGCGGTGACAGCTCTCAAGTACCGGCTGGTGGCAATCAGGAATTGAAGAAAAAAGAGCGAAAACCTGTCCGTCGCATTGTCTCACATCGCATTGGCATTGAACACGTTACGTGCATCTGTCCGTGAACCGCCGCTTTGTATCCAACGGCAAGCTAATCGTTTGAAATTTCCGGTGATCCAATTAGTTATATCCGTGACCCCATTTGACATTTTCAGTGTCTCTTTGCATGTGAAATCAGCGCTTTTCTGATGATGTCTTCAAGATTTTGCTTGACACTGCATTTTGAGAGATTAATATTTCATTGTTATGTAGAGAGGGTATTATGAGGGCAATTATTATCTTTATTCTTATTATTAGCGCTATAACTCCGCTTATATCGCTATCGTTCAATGCAGCAACCTTGAGATTCCAATCGAATCTGATTTCATTCGACCTGAAACCTTACATCGAGGTTTACTCCTCGCAAACGCAATTCGAGGCAGAACCCATCGAGCTCCGGGATTGGGATGTCGAGGACAACCGCGTTGTTCTCGACTACGCTTCCGATCGTATCGAGATTACCGTGGACGTGAACCTGCACGCGTTTTTACAACCAACATGGCATGATGCCAGTATAAACATCACCTATCTGGAGGAAATGAACATCCGGAACATCGTTCTGAAAATGAACCTCCAACCGGGATTCAACTGCCTCCAGGGACCCAAGGCGATTTTCAACGGCAATCGCCAGCAGAACCGAAATCTCTATCCATTCATACAGAGAAGCGTTCAGTACAACTACGACGATCAAGTTCTCGGCATTATCGCATCGAATCTCGGCGAGAATCCCGGCGCGGAGATTGTTGAAGGGGATAATCTGTATCTGTACAGCTGCAACTATCATTGGGCTCCGATGACCACCTACCACGGGCACCACATGAACTGGATGCCGGTTCATGCTGTGGATTCGTTCGACTATCTTCTTGCAATCACGGAGTCCGAACCACTGCTGGCTTATGTGAATCCTTACCCCGCCACGAAGAAGGGAGCGCTCGCCATCACCAACGATGCCGACAGCGAATGCGAGGACTTTATCCGGGCAATGTATTGGGGATCTTCAGACCCAACCGATGAAATCTATGGCACCAAGGGACTGATCCCCAACGAAATTACGGTGTGCAACACTGTTTTCGGGTGCAATTACGAATCGGTAGGCGACTACTGGACAGAAATCATGGAATCCGGAAGCACGATTGGATTTCACACATACGATCCGCTTGAAGATGACATGGACCTGCTCGAAGACGCGCTCCTGAACAACCTCACACAATACAACATACGCATGTGGATCGACCACAGCAGCATGCTCAATCCGGAAGATATCTGCCGCGAGGGATACAACCCCGAGTCGGAGCACTACATTATGGATATCCTCAGCGAAGCCGGCTTCGATTACGCCTGGATTGGCTTTACTGATCTCGAGTACCACTACAACAGCTTCGACGATCCGCGTCAGTTGCCGCATCGAATCTACGCGCTGCCGACAGCGAGACCAATCTGGTATTACGAGCGTTTACGTTGCGAATTCTGGCTCTACAGCGTCTGGCCCGAATACGATTTCTTCCACAACGTTTCCTATGCGAATATCACCGAAATCCTGAAGAACAACGGCTTCATTCAGCCATACACCCACTTCTATATCCAGGACAACTCCCTTCGATACGGATTCCTGAGAAGAGATGCGGCGAACGATCGCTATGTTATCCGCGACGAAGCGGAATACTGCCTCAGAATGCTGAACGATTTCCAGCAGAACGAGGGACTCTGGATCACGCCGACGGAAGTCCTGTTCGACCGGCTTCGGGCTGTCGATTCGGTGTATGTGACGAACATCCAGCAGACGGATTACACGTTGCACTACACCTACTATAATGGGAGCTCGACTGTGATCAAAGACTTCGAGGTTCAATTCAAGAACGAATACGAGACCGTGAACCGTTTCTATCCCGGAACAAGCGTCACCCTTGAATTTGAACACAACACCGGCAGTTTCACACCCGAGACAAGCCCGACGAAGCACATCTATACATTCATCAAAGGCACCCGGCTGTATGTCCGGTCACAAACGCGCGACAGCAACTTGAAATCTGTCGGGATATACAATATCAAGGGGCAGCGCATCGTTGAGGACTCGAACCTCAAGACATCGGAATGGAACTACGATATGCACAGGCAAGCAAACGGTGTCTACTTCATCAAGACAATCGATCACGACAACCAGCAGAAAATCATGAGGGCGGTGTACGTACGATGAAACAGATAACAACACTCATACTAATCGCGATCGCAATGACGCTTGGAGCAAACGTTTCCAATGCTCCCGGAACAATTGCCAAAGATACGACCTGGCAAGCGGACACGATGTATATCGCGAGAGATATCACGCTCGAACCGTTTATCAACCTCACCATCGAAGCGGGAACAACCGTCATGTTCACCGGGCCATATTCCTTCTTCGTCAATGGCAACATGATGGTTTACGGAACCGATCAGGACTCGGTGCGTTTCACTTCGCAAGCTCCGAACGGTTGGGGCGGATTGCGGTTTCGGCAGGCGACGGGCGATTTCAGTCACTGCGTCTTCGAAAAGGGAAACGGTTTCAACCACGATGAGGACTACTACGGTGGAGCGATCCACGCCCGTGAACAAAGCCAGCTCTCATTCGAGAGGTGCCGGTTCTATGACAATTTCGCTTCCTGCGGTGGAGCCGTGGCTGTCCTGAACAGCGAGGCGACATTCGCGAGCTGCCTCTTCGACGAGAATATCGGCGACCTCGAAGGCGGCGGTCTTTACGCCGAAAGAAGTTATATAGAGGTCTCCCGAACCGATTTCACAGGTAATCGGGCGATTTACGGCGCTGCTTGCGTCGTCAACCGCAGCGATGAAACACAGATATTCGAACGCTGCGATTTCATCGGCAACGTCGCATCGAGTTCGGGCGGCGGGATGTTGGGCATCGATGCGTTTCTCCGCTTTGACAACTGCGATTTTCACAACAATCAGTCTGGCATGGACGGCGGGGGGCTTCACATCGATTATTGTAACTCGGATATCGTTGAATGCAATTTCTCGAACAATTTCGCCGACGCCGGCGGCGCTTTGAGCGCTTTTGGTGGCGATTTCCTGATCGAATCGTGCGTGTTCACCGAAAATACCGCGGATGACGGCGGCGCGTGTTATATCGGGAATACCGTCTATATCCCGTATATCGTCAATTCCCTGTTCGAGAATAACACCGGCGAGTTTGGAGGCGCGTTCTACGCCCTGTCGTTGAACTATCCGTACTTCTACAATTGTACCATTACGGCAAATCACGCCGAACAGGCAGGCGCTTTCTACTCCGTGAAGGCGTTCTCCAGATTCTACAACTGCATTATATGGGGCAACGACTCCCAGGACGATCTTCAATACTACCAGGAGCACCCTTCGTATGGATTTCCGACATTCCTTTATTGTCTGATCGAAAACGGGCAGGGAAGTATCGGCGGACCCGCATTGGATTCCGGGAGCTATTCATACATCAACAACATCGAAGCCGATCCGCTCTTCACGATGGAGGAGAACTTCCCCTACACACTACAGGACGGCTCAGCATGCATCGACGCAGGAACACCGAACACAAGCAATATTCCGGTTACGTTTTACGACCTTGCCGGTAACGAGCGCATCGAGAATGGACGTATCGATATCGGATGCTACGAATACCATTATATGGATCAGGAACAGTATCACGTGGACGACAACATCTCAACGATGCTCCTGGCCATGCAAAATCCGTATTCTATCGGTGGCGCGATCAATCTATCAGTCCCCGAAGCCGGGAAAGTTGAAGTGGAGATTTTCAATGTAAAGGGTCAGAAGGTTCGCACGTTGCTGAACGACAGCGTTCCGGCGGATCAGAACATATCGCTTGTCTGGATGGGCGTGGATAGCCACAACAGGCAGGTTGCGTCGGGCGTCTATTTCTGCAGAATGCATTGCGGGGGGAAATCCAGCGTGCAGAAATTATTGCTTCTCAGATGATGTGAGCTCTACTGTTCGTCCTCGCTCTCGAAATCGACCATCTGCGTATCGTCTGTGTAGTCGCTGAATTTGATCGAGTCCATCTCGTGGAATTTCTTCATGATCGTGCTGATCTTCGAAACGGAATCCTCGATGTTGACCAGATGTTTGCGCTGCTGCTCGGAGAAGGTTTTCAGATCAGGCGACAGATTGATCAAATCCATCGAACCCTTGATAACCATGAGCGGCTGATTGATCTCGTGGCTTGTGGTGACAGCCATTGCCAGCGCCGTATTTTTTCGTTCGAGGTCGATGATCTCCTGCTGCGCTTCCTGCAACTCCCTCAGGGATTTTTCAAGATCGCGGGTACGTTCCTTCACCTTCTTCTCGAGATTCATCCGGTAGGCGTAGATCGTAACCATCGCCTCGTAGGTGCGCAGACTTGCCAGCACGGCAGTATATAGCTTGTCGGAAGTCAATTCGGTCTTCGTCTTGTAGTCGTTGATCTGGTATGTTTTCACGACCTCTTTCTCTGGCGCTTCTCCCGGCTGACCGGTACGCAGGATGATGCGCGTGAACGTATTGCCCAAATCCTCGCGGATGTAGCGCACCAGATCAAGCCCGGCCTGATTGGATTCCATCACCACGTCCAACAGAACGATCGCGATATCCGGGTGGGCCTTCATGATCTGTTTCGCTTCCTCGGCGGAAAAGGCGTCCAGAAACTCGATGTTGCGCTGCTGGAGCTCAAAACCGTCCAGAGCGAGCTTGGTAACGGTGTGGACGTCTCGCTCGTCGTCAACGACCAGCACCTTCCACTCCTTACCGATGTACGCCGATGAAAGGTCGTCCTGAATTGGCGCTTCCGCTGCAAAGGTCAGCGCGTCGCCACCTGCTTCCGCTTCCTTTTTATCAAACTGGAAAAGGTCGCCCTCATCTTTGTCGAACGGGCTGTTTCCTGAAATATCATCAAATGAACTCATTATTCGATCTCCCCTATTTTCACGGGAATTTTAATCATGAAGGTAACCCCGCTGTCAAGTTCACTTTCACAAAGAATTTCACCGTGCAGTTTTTGCACAACCTGGTTGTATACAATATGAAGTCCCAGACCTGTTCCGAGCTGCTTGTTCGTCGTGAAGAAAGGATCGAAGATTTTCGGCAGAATGTCTTTCGGAATCCCCCTGCCATTGTCACGATACCGGATGAACACGTGATCGTCCTCTCTCGTCGCATCCATTTCGATCTTTCCACCGTCGATGTCCTTGAATCCATGGATGACCGAATTTACCATCAGGTTGGTGAAAATGCTTGCGAATGCTCCGGGATAGCTTATGATCGACAGGTCTTCCGGGATATCGATCGCAACCTGGACATTCTTCTCTTTCATACGTGGACCTACGCTGAAAAGGAGGTCTTCGAGGTACGCCTTCAATCCGAACTCCCGCATCTGCTCGGTGGATTGATCGATCGAAACCTGCTTGAAACTCTGCACCAGATCGCCCGTGCGCTGAAGGTTCTTGAGTATCAGATTCGCGCTCTCGTACGCAGTCTTCAGGTAACCTTCCAGCTCCGTGCGTTTCATGGTGTTGTCCTGATAGTTTCTGGCCAGGTTGACCGTTTTGTCCTTCAGGGCTGAAGCCGCCGTGACGCCAATGCCAACGGGTGTATTGATCTCGTGGGCAACTCCCGTCACAAGGCTTCCGAGCGACGCCATCTTCTCGGACTCGATCAGCTGCTTCTGCGTCTCCTTCAATTCGTTGAGTGCGGCGGATAACTGATCCCGCTGCCGCGAAATATGCTCGTTCTTCTCCTGGAGCATGAGATTGACCTTCTGCTTCTGCCTGTACCTGCGATACAGTACAAACGCTAGAAGCAGAATCAGAAGCGCGAGAGCGTAGGCGTAGGTTTGCTGCGTTCTCCTTCGCTTGAGTTCGAGCTCCTTGATCTCGTTGTTCTTGCGCAGAAGGAGATTTTCCTTATCCTTCTTCTCTGTCTCGTATTTGACATTCATCTCGGCAATTTTCTTCGATTTCTCTTCGTTGAACAGCGAATCGCGCAGCGCCGAGTACTTCGTGAAATAGGTCAGCGCGTTTTGGTGATCCGATTTCCCCTCATAGATTTCGGACAGCAATTTGTAATCGTCCTGAATCAGATCCTTGATCCCGGCTTCACCGGCCAGCTTGAGGCTTCGTTCCACATAGCTCTGAGCGCGGGGGAAATTCTTCTTGTGGTAATCGATCTCGGCAAGGTGCTTGTAAACACGTGCTTCTCCCTCCTGGAAGGATATCTGCTCGAATATCTCAAGTGCATCGTTGAGGTGCTTCAACGCCTGTGGGAATTTCTCCAGTCGCAGGTATGCTTCGCCCAGACCGATATTGGCCACACCCTGGAAGTGCATGTTGTCCGACTCCTTACCGAGGCGAAGCGATTCGGAGTAGTACTCGATCGCCTGCTGGTATTTTCCCTGGTCTTTGTATATCTCGCCGATATTGTTGAGCGGAATGGACATACCGAGGGAATCGCCGGTCTCCTTGTACATTTGCGCCGATTTCTCGTAGTATTCCAGCGCTTTGTCCCAATTTCCCCATGCGTGGTAGAGGACGGCGACATTGTTCATGCCGCGCTTCACCAGCTCCGTTTGGCCCGTGTTCTCGAACACGCGTATGGAATTGAGGAAATACCCCAACGCCGTCTCGTACTGACCGCGGTTCATCAGGAGTCCAGCGACGTTGAACTGGATCGTCGCTACCCGTATCGTGTCGCCTCGCTCTTTCTCGATTTCTATCGATTGCAGAAAAGTCTCGAGCGCTTGATCGTAATCACCCATACTCATTGCGACCGATGCCAGCGAATTCAGCGAACTCGAAATTAGTAGTTTCGAATCGACATCCTTGCCGATCTTATAGCTCTTGCAGAAATACTCGTCGCGCGCTTTTTCGAACTGACCCATCATCAGATTTGAGTTCCCGATCATGAGCAGCGCCATGCCCTCGTTCTCCCGGTCGCCGATGTTCCGAGCGCCTTTCAACGCTTTCTCTCCCAGTTCGATGCACTCGTCGGGCGCGCTGTATAGCAGTTCCTTCGCAAGGTCGTTGAGCGTTTTAAGGTATTCGCTGCCGCTCTCTCCGCGCTGCTCGTAATCTGCAATACTCGATCTCAGGCTATCGACACGGCTTTGTGATAACAACGTTGCAGTCACAATCAGAATAGAAAATACGATCATCGTTTTCCGGAACATGAATTGGAACCTCCATAGCATTCGAGATATCCCCTTCGGGACAGAATCAGAGATTTTCAACAATATAATTCCCTCCGCTCGTTTCATGTACTTTTTTTTATCATTTTCTGCGCGCCGGATGCAAACGCAAAAAAATGAACGCCAATTTTCATTAATGCTTTTTCGAGTCGTCAATACACCTTCACTTCAGCCATCCAACCACTCCCGAGGATTAAACAGCATGAATGGAAGCGCGTTGGCAACGGGAGGCTTCACCCATTATCTATTGATATGTATACGATTACAGAACGCGCCAACAGCAAATATTTCACACAAGATTATTCAATATTCCTGTAACATCGGTAATGGATGCTCGTTATAAGTTTAGTCGGTTGTAACAGATCGTCGCCCGGATTTGCTTGTAACGGTTACTTGATAGGCAACATTGGTGAGAAAATTCTTGACACCGAGTGCCGAATTTAGAGTCTGTTTCTATCGCATGCCGAAGTGGTGAAACTGGTAGACGCAGTGGACTCAAAATCCACCGCCGTTTTGCGGCGTGCCGGTTCGAGTCCGGCCTTCGGCACCATATTTTTTTTGGAGGATTCAATAGAATAATCTTGTTCACAACTTATTATCTCCGCCTGCATTGAAAATTGCCAGTTTTTTTGTGGTAATTCCTTGAATTGAATAACTTTCTGGAGGTTTAGAATGATAACACGAAAGACGGGAGCTGTATGTTTACTGCTCGTCGCGCTGTTTGTACCGATTGTGCTTAGCGCGGTATCAGAAGCTGGAGTAATGTTCCTTATGATTCAGCCCGGTTCACGTGCTGGCGGTATGGGTGGCGCATACATCGCGATGGTCGATGATGCCTACGCTCCATTCTGGAATCCTGGCGCGATGGCTTTCAACAGAAAAACCCAGCTTGCGGTCAATGCGACAAACTGGTTTGGCGACACGGAAGGCATCGATGACATGTACCATATGTATCTTGCCTGGAATCAATATTTTGAAGACACGGGAAACATCGGTTTCCACGTTGTTTACATGACCTACGGTAAGCAGCAGAGAATGGACGAGGAAGGGAATCCTGAAGGCGAATTCCATAGCTACGAAATTGCCCTCGGACCAAGCTACGCTTACGAACTTTTCGATCAGGTAGGCCTTGGCGCAACCATCAAGCTCATCCACAGCGATCTGGCCCCTGAAGGAACCGGTGAAACCGAATCCTCGCAGAAGGGTCAGGGAACTTCCTGGGCTTTCGACGTAGGTATCAAACATTCTCTGAGAACTTACGGCGAAGGCGAAACGCCATGGAAATCATTTTACTGGTACCTTTCAAAACTCGACTACGCATGGGCCATGACAAATATCGGCCCCGACATCACATACATCAACGAATCCCAGGCGGATCCGCTTCCCATGAACTGGGCGTTCGGTCTCTCCTATCGCCTGCTGGAATCCAAAGTGAACAAGTTCACCTTGAACGCTGAATGGAACAAGCTTCTGGCTAACGAAGACGGTGTATTCAACCGTATGTTCTCCGCATGGAGCGATGACACACAGAAGCAGGAGACTCGTGAAATCATCCGTAAGTACGGAGCCGAATACATCTATTACGATATCCTCGCACTCCGCGCAGGTTACTACGACGATCCCGCCGGATCCATGTCCGGAGCTTCATTCGGTATCGGTCTCGGCTTCGAGTGGGGCGGACGATACAAGATTAACGTTGACGCCGCTATGGAACAGGGTGGTGAACTTCAGGAATACCAGAAAACCTTCTCCCTCCGTTTCGAATTCTAAGGATACCCATGCGTCGTTCAACAGCTTTACTGCTTTTTGTCGCAGGCATGATGTGCTTCACCATGCTTCCTGCGAAGGACGGCAAGATTCCGATTCTCGGGAAAACCATCCGAAAAAGAGATGTCCCCGTTCACCCGATCGAGAAATTGATGGGGGGCGGACTTAAGGTTCAGCAGCCTTCGCTTCGAGCCAACAACAAGCTCCTGGTTATCCTGGCTGAATTCCAGGAAGACGACGACCCGCAAACGACGGGTAACGGTAAGTTCCTGCTGGAAGACGACGACTATCCCATCACGTTGGGCGCGCCACCGCATGATCACGAGTATTTCACCAAAATCATGGAATCGGTGCGCTACTACTACCTTGAAGTGAGTCAGGGATTCTACGATCTCGATTGCGACATCTACCCTCGGGACGGATCATTCTACGAGCTTCCCCAGGAGATGAAGTACTACAATCCGCCCGGTGCCTCATCTAGCTTGATGCTCGAGCGCTTCGAAGAATACTTCCGCGACGTCCTTCAAACTGCCGATGCGGACTCTACGGTCAATTTCTCCGACTATGGTCACTACATGGTGATTCACGCCGGGGCGGACTGGCAGCACGATATTCAGGGGGACTCGCCCGGAGACATTCCTTCGTTCTTCATCACGATCGGCGACGGCAAGGAAGTGGCTGTCGACAACGGCGCGAAATACATCAAGCACTTGTGCAACGTACCCGAAATGATAACCCAGGACACCTCTTCTTACACGGAGGGCGGTATCGAATTTTATGATGGCTACGGCGTTACGAACTCCGTAACCGCGCATGAGTTCGGCCACACGCTGGGCTTCGTAGACCTCTACAATACCTTCAATTTCCGTCCGGCAGTCGGCTATTGGGACATCATGGACAGCGGTGGCTCCACTATCCTGACCATGAGCCCGGACGATGACGGCGACGGTATTCCGGACGGAGAAAAATACTTCTACATCGAAGGCGGAATCCCGGCGCTACCCGGCGCGTTCCACAAGGAACTCGTTTGGAACAACGAGTTCCGCGCAAACGGACTTCTGAAGGACATCTCCGAGTTCGACCTTAGTCAGCCGATCGAGGTTATCGCGGCGGGTAAGCAGTTCTCCGGCGATATTGGGCCCAACCAGGCATACATCGTAAAAATACCTCTCAGCGATACGGAATACATTCTCATCGAGAATCGCCAGACCGACCACGATGAGGATGGTGTCACCACGATGGTTGGAGACAACGGAGCCAACTCCCAGGTTATCTTCTACCCTACCGGTTACGACAACGACGACGCGGACGAATACGACTTCGCTCTTCCCGGCTGGAACGATGAGAACAACAACAGCTACGGCGGCGGCCTGATCATGTGGCATGTCGACGAGAAGATCATCTATCAGCAAGGCACCTACGAAAGCGACGGCGAGTTTGTCAGCAACTTCGCTGCCAACTCCGTCAACACAAAATACAAATCCCGCGGCGTGAAGATCATAGAAGCGGACGGCCTCGAGGATATCGGGAATGTCTATTCGCAATACTGGTACGGTACCGTTTACGAGCCGTTCTACAAGTACAAACCGCTTCTTGACACCAACGGATATTTCACCGGGTGGGATATCAACCTGTTCAACAACAGAATTTCATCGACAACGCAACCCGCATTGCAAACCAACGCGGGTGAGCCTTCCATGTTCGAAATCTACGACATCGATTCGGGCCACTACAGCCGGCCATTTCATATACCTCCAGAAATCGTCAGCTTCCGTTTCAAAGCTCAGATGTTCGATAATATCAGCTATGTTCCGTTCGTCGAGATCGATTCTGTTGTAACAATGGGAAGAGCGGGTCTCTCCGATTTCCTTCCCAATTCCACGATATCCGAATTCCCCGTTTTCTCCAATCATGGAGTCAATTTCATATCGCATTTCTACGATGGCGGAAGCCTGGATGACTGGAACGACATGCTCACGCAGGTCCCGCTCTCATTCAAACCGACGCAGACGCCCATAGCTTTCGATTACGATGAAGACGGCTACGACGAATGGGTCGTTGCGGCCGGCAAAGATTTGCATGTTCTGAAGACAGCCGAGTCGTTCGGTTCCATCACCTTTACATCGGAGGTTACGTCCCCACCGTTCCCTTTGGTAGCAGGAAATGAAAACAGTTTTGCCGTCTGCACCGGGAATTTCATCTACAAATTCAAGGGCGGATCGCAGGATTTCGCGCCCCATACCGACGCTCTCCCAATCGGAAATGCGTCCCTGGCCGCGGATGATCGCTATCTGTATGCTTTCTCAGAGGGCGTTCTGTACAAGATCGATTACCAGAGTGAATTCTCGATCGAGAACGAAATCACGATGCCGTTCGAAGCAACTTCTTACGATCCCATCGCATTCTACGACACGGCAAACGTTGCCAATAATGCCGTTTTCATGTTGTCCGACGAGGGTGATCTGTACAGAATCCGCGATGGACAGGTAAAGCGCATATTCGAGATATATCCGTATACAACTGCAGCGACGACCAATCTTTCGATCGGCGCGCCCATGGACGACGGTCGAGTCTACCTCTTCTTCGGGGCTGGAAACACCATCTTCGCGATAGACACCGAAGGTGTCATGGCCGATGGATTTCCCGCACGGCTGGAAGATTTGAACATCATGCCTGGAGGTTATCCCGCAATCGTCGAGTTGCTGGATCAATCAATTGTACTGATGCCGGGAGAGCGACAGGGGTATTTCGCGGTAAACGCCAATGGAGATTATCAACCCTTCTTCTCGCTCGGATGGAACGGAAAACCGGGACTTGATTTCTTCCACTGGGAGAAGGATAGCGCTCGCCTGAATTATATCTACAACGATTTTTACGAGGATCCTGCCAGCCAGAGCGAAGTGTGCCGAATCGGCATCGCTTCCATTGATGAGGTTTACGAAAATCCGATCGACTGGAATGGCTATCGAAACGGTGGATACGGCTGTTTTTACGGCGCCATCACCTATTCCCCATCCGCAGATCAGCGTTTGAGCGTGATTGCTTACCCCAATCCCGTGCGAAGCGGCCAGTTGCGGCTGAAAGTTGAGGGAGCGCAGGCTAAAATCGATGTGAAGCTCTACAACATCGCAGGGGATATGATCTGCGACCGAAGCTATGAAGCGGATGAATCGATTCGCATCGATACACGGAATATGGCTTCGGGATTGTATTTTGGAATTGTTGAATCGGACGGACAAAAGAAAACCATCCGGTTTGGTATAGAAAATTAAGACTTTGCCTGGAGGCGATCAATGAAGAAAATACTGTCGGTACTGCTCGTTCTGAGCATGCTCGCCATTCTCGCAGCGCAGGAAGTTGAAGAATTCAACGCCACGGATACCGAAGAGACCATCAAGCTTGAAGATACAAAAGCGGCTAAACATGAGGAACAGGAAAGACCGAAAGTGGAAATCGAAGACATCGACGAAGTTGCCGGTGACGATATCATTGTCGTAAACTACCGGAAGAAATCGGCAGCGCTCGCAATGGCATGTTCCGCGTTAATTCCCGGCTCTGGATCGATCTACGCAAACTATCGCTCCTGGACCGGCTATGTATTCCCCATTCTCGAGATCGCGCTTTGGGTAGGATATATTCACTTCCAGAAAGAAGGACTCGATAAGGAAGACGCCTACGAGGATTACGCCGACTTGCATTATGATCGAGAGCTGTATTATGAAGCTCGCGACAATATGATGGATGTCATTGGCGAAGACGCCGAGGTGCAAGACATCTACGATGAAACACATTTCCGGCTCGATGAAACCAATACGCAGCACTTCTATGAAGATATCGGTAAATACAACAAATACGTTTTCGGCTGGACTGACTGGCATAATAAATACGGTTACCAGGGTAATTACTCATGGGCGTGGGATACCTCAGCCGATGATCCGAATCACAAGTGGATCGGGAATTACCCGACGAATCCCGACTATAATGATGAAACTGATCCATCCAGGGATTCCGCACTACGCGACGAATACATCGATATGCGACAGGAAGCTGAAGACTACTACACGAAAGCGGACTACTGCACATGGGGAATCATGCTGAACCACCTTGTGGCGATCATCGACGCCTATCGTGTAACAAAATCCTACAACGTGGAGTACATCTCGAAAGCTCCGCGTTACGAATTCAACGTACAGCCGATTCTCTGCAACGACCATGTTACGCCAATGTTGATCCTCAGCAGGAAATTCTAATGATGCGAAAATCACTGATCCTTCTCCTGTTTCTCACCGTGCTGATTACACTCTCCGCGCAGGAAGTGTCGACGCTGAAGGCGATGGCTCTTTCAGCTGTTCTTCCCGGCGGCGGCGACCTCTACATGGGCAATTATGAAAAAGGCGCGGCATTCATCAGCGCAGAGATTTTGATCTGGTTTGCTTACTACAAGCTGGATCAGGAGCGCGACTGGGCCATCGAGTCTTATCAGGACTACGCGAGCGCATACGCCGGCGTTCCCAAGGGAAAGGACGATTCCTACTACCAGCGCATCCAGAATTTTTACAGCAGCGACGATTACAACGACAACCTGATCCGCGACGCCAGAAACTACTACCTCATCTACAACAACGACCCGGATGCATATCAGGAATATCTCGATAGCTATCTGATCGTGGAAGAAGAAGCGTGGCGTTGGGAGAGCAGCTCCCACTGGAGCGAGTACAAGAGACGCCGCAGCAGAAAGCAGGATTTCGAGCTTTACTCCAATTTCGCCATGGGAGCCGCAATCCTCAATCGTATCGTATCGGTCATTTCAACGGCCACCAGCGCACGGAAGCACAACCGAGCGTATCGTGCATTGAAGAATATCTCCTTTGAACCCGATCTACAAAACAATGGGATCCGATTGAATTATGCAATTCACTTCTAAAAAAATCGTCCTTCTATTCGTGCTCATGATGATTTTCATGAGCGCGTTCGCGCAGCATAGCCCGGGACTCATGTTCCTGAAATCGCTCGTTGTACCGGGGTATGGCGAGCTCTCGCAGGGAAACAGCGTTGGTTATGCGTTTATCGTGTCGGAAGTGCTCTTGTGGAGCTCCATGTTCTACTTTCAGGAGGAATCGGACATCAGCGAGCGCCACGCCTACGAATACGCCATGAAGTATGCCGGTATCCAGCCTGGGAACTTCGACGGAAAGTACCAGCAGGACCTTTCCAAATACGATAGCTGGGGCTACGAGGCCGGAGGCTACAACGAAGCCGTTCGTCGCACTGCAATCAACAGGTATCCGGATGATCCCGAAGCTCGTACAACCTATATAGAAGAACACGCATATACAGAAAACGAGAAATGGAACTGGGATTCTCGCGAGAGGAGAAGTCAGTACTCCAGCTACTACAAGGATATCCAGCGCAACAAGGACTATGCGCAAGCGATGGTGGGAGCGATTGTCCTGAATCACCTCGTGAGCGGCTTCAACTCCATGATCAGCGCTCGCAAGGCCAATAGAAGGCTTGAAATGGGCGTCCACATGGAGAACGACATGACGCCGGTTCTAACGGCGTCCTTCAAGTTCTAAACGATTTATCCTTGCTTGATACCGGTTTACATCAGCGATCCCGGATCGATATCCAGCGTAATCTTCACATTGCCCATCTCTTTCGTGTAGTTCATGAGATGCTGCACGCACATTTGCAGATTCTTCACCGACTTCCCCTTGAGCACCACATGATAACGATACATGTCGTCCACGCGAGTCAGCGGGGCGGGGACCGGACCGAACACAATCACATTCAGCTCCTGCAAACGCTTCTTTTCTTGCTGGAGAAAAATCTTCAGTCGCTCCATCTTCGCATTCAGCGTGTTGTTATCTTTGTGGCGGAATAATATCCGCGCAATGCGATAATAGGGCGGATACTGGAACTGCTCCCTGTAGCCAAGCTCTTCCCGGGAAAACGCCCGGAAATCCTGATGGGACGCCAGCACGATCGAATAATGCTCGGGATTGTAGGTCTGGATGATCACCTCGCCCTCCTTCTCCCTGCGACCCGCCCGACCGGCGACCTGCGTAATGAGCTGGAAGGAACGCTCCGCTGAACGAAAATCCGGCACGTTGAGCGTTACTTCGGCTGAGAGGACGCCCACCAGTGTTACGTTGGGGAAATCGAGCCCCTTGGAGATCATTTGCGTCCCCAGGAGAATATCCACATGCCCGTTCTTCATTCGGTCGAACATCGATTGGTAGCTGTCCTTCGCGGTGGTAGTATCCGCGTCCATGCGAAGAATACGAGCCTCGGGGAAGATCGTCTGAATCTGCTCCTCGGCCTGCTGCGTCCCCGGCGCGCCGTACGCGAAGAGATAGCTTCCGCAATCGGGGCATTTGCGAGGCATCTCAATGTGATAGCCGCAATAATGGCACATCAGTTCCTTCTGCCGGCTGTGATAGTTCAGGCTGATGTCGCAGTTCTTGCACTTGAAAAGCTTCCCGCATGAGGTACACTGCAAGAACGACGCGTGACCTCTCCGGTTCAGGAAAAGGATTACCTGCTCCTTAGCGCGCAGGCGATCCTCGATCTTGCTGCGAAGCAGATGGGAGAGCACCTCTCCCTGAGGTTGCTTGCGCATATCGATGATCTTCACTTCCGGCAGATTGCTTCCTGCGGGGCGCAGTGTAAGGGTCAGAAGTCCGTAATTGCCTTCCCGAGCGTTGTACCAGGACTCCAGCGAAGGCGTCGCGCTGCCCAGAAGAGCAATCGCTCCCTCCTGCTTCGCGCGGACAACGGCGATATCCCGGGCATGATAGCGGGGAGCGGATTCCTGCTTGTAGCTCGTCTCGTGCTCCTCGTCCACGATAATGATGCCGATATCCTTCAGCGGAGCGAAGATCGCGCTACGAGCTCCGATTACGATTCGGACTCGCCCAGCGCGTATGTTGCGCCACTCGGCCAGTTTCTCCCGCACGTTCAAGTTGCTGTGCAGGACGGCGATGTCCTCGCCAAACGCCAAGTAGAAACGATGCACCATCTGCGGCGTCAGGGATATCTCAGGCACCAGCAAAAGCGCTGTTTTCCCCTTCGCAATCACCTTTTCAATGAGCCGGATATAGACTTCCGTCTTGCCGCTACCCGTGATACCGTAGAGGAGAAACGGCGCAAATCGATCCTCCGCAAGCACCGACGAAACCTCTTCGAAAACCCGGGCCTGTTCTGCTGTCAGCTCGAATCTCGGACGCTCGCCTTCCGGCTTCTCGAAGTGATAGGCATCCATGATCTTCCTGGGCTCGAGTCGCAACAAACCCTTGTTTCGCAATTCTTTGATGATCGTGTAGCTGAACTGTTCCGCGATTCGGGCCAGCGGAAACTCGTTGCCAACCGATAAGATGTGCTCGAAAGCCTCCCTCTGTTTCGGTGCGTCCCGGACGGCATCCAGTTTATCACCGTAGTCAGGATCGACGATTACGTAGTTGACCGTCTTCTGCTTCACCTTCTTGTCGATGTTCCGCAGAACCTCAACACTGCCCGACTCCTCGAGCTCTTCCAGGATGTTGTAAAATCCATCCTGAGAGCTCGTCTCCATCAATTGTGAGATATCTGTCTCGGCATCCTCAGGAATCAGAGAAAGCAACGATCTCGCTTCATCTGAGAGGGATGTTACCTCCAAGCAGCTTCGTACCACCTTCTGGGCAAGCCTGACATTCAGTCCCGGAGGAAGCATGGAGAAGAACGCTATGCCCAGTGGACAGCGATAATAGCGCGATATCCACTCCGCCAGGCGCATCAGGTTATCCGGGACAATCGCGCGCCGATCGACAACCTGCTGAATGCGGAGATACTTGATACCTTTACTCAAATCGCTTTCGGGACATACGTCCCACACTACGCCCGTATAAACGTTATTCTTAAGCGTTACAAGAACCCGGCAACCCTGTTCAAGTCGCTCAGGACTCCTGTACGTATAAAACTGAGACAGATTTACTGGTAACGCAATGTTGTAGTAGTATTCCAAGCTATACCTCGGTGGTCAGTGAAGCTCCACAATAAGTTCGTGTCCAGCGGTTTTCAACGGACTCCCCTTTTCCCTCGAAATGCGTTTACATTACGGGAGGGCGGGACGTCTTCTTTTGGAAGGGGATTTGCCCATCGCAAATCGCATTTCAAAAGAGGCGGGACCTTTATTTAAACGCATTTCGTCTCCCCAAAAAAAAGCCCCTGTTTCCAGGGGCTTTCATGTATTGAATGGCTTACTATTTCATGAAGTTCATACGCCATTGGTATTTCAAGCGACTCTTAACAGGGAATTTCCACTTCGTGATAATCGTATGCGCTTTCTGAAGGAAATCGTCCGTGAAGAAACTATCTCCAACTTTCGCGAGGTCTGCGCCTTCGACCATACCCTGCTCGTTGATGTAGAGGATGATTTCAAGCGAACCGTACATCTCGACGATCGCCGACTCACGACGGAACGCCTGTGTGATCTGAGGCTCGAAAGCTCTCACATAGTTGCGGATATTCACGTATACGTTCTTATCCGAAGCCGACATATCCGATGTCTCGATGTCCTGTGCCCGAACAGTTCTCAAGCCGCTGTAGCGAGCAGCCTTGATGCTTTCGAACTGGGCTGAGCCGGTAATCGTTACACGGGTGATCTGGCCGCCCGACGCGCCTACGGCATCGAGGTCGACTGCCTCGAATTTACCGCCGGCAGCGCCAACGTTAAGGTTGCCGTCAGCAAGGATTGCGTCCAATCCGCCCTCACCGCTCATGATCTCGGAAGCCTTTGCTCCCTTCGTGTCGAACTGAGCGATTGCGGCAGATGACGTTGTACGGGAAGCGCCTTTTGCAGGACCCGCAGCCACGATGTCCGCAGCCTGGTTCACTTCAAAAATCGCATCCTGGCCGATACCGGTCTCGTCGAGACTACCGGTTCCTCCCCCGGATACGTTGAACTCGCCAAGCGTGGCGGCAATGTCGCTAACCGTCTTTGCCTGAGCTTCCTGCACGATCTCCTGCGCCTGTTCTTCCGTTACGCCGGCATCTTTATCGACCTTGTCGCCCATGCCGTAATCGGTAACAGCACCTTCATCTTCGGGCTGCTGTACGTCGAATGATACCTGGGTTGCAAGATCACGCTGCTGGTACAGATCCACGATGGAATGTTCAACCTTCTTCGGCTCGTATGTCAGATTGAAGGTGGTCAAACCGATGAGCGTCACCAGCAAACTGATAATCAGGAACCATTTCGTAAAGGTTGCTTCGGCAGTAGCGGCCGGTTTCCTGTTGAACTCGCGAATCATCGCGATTTCGGCCTGAGACAGCACCTGCGGACGCGGAGTCTGGAAACTGTACTGTATCTGATAGTCAGGATTCAAGCCGATCGTTCCGCTTGTCCTTTCATCGAGTGTCACACTATTTCCATTGAGCAGTCGCTGTTGCTTCAGGTCGTCCATTGTCAAGTTGTCGTCGCCTCGCATGACGGACAAATTCATACCTTTTGTGAGATGCAGGATGAAATTATCCCCCTTCTTGGAGATCAACGAAAACTTCTTCGGGAAACGATCATCCAGTATTTGCCAGAAAAGGTGCGGATCGGACCCAAGGATGAAGGAATTCTTGAATTCCCATACCTTCGGACTTCCTTCCGTTCTCTGGTAAGCGAAGTTTACTTGTTTCCCTTTATAAAGTAACTTCAAATTTAATAATTTATTGCCCATACAGACTACTCCTGGGAAATTAGGATTTTATGAAACGCTCCTTGATCTGCGTATCATGCATACTTGAAAAGTAAATATGCGTAAATTCCGAATTTGCACACAAAATGATCATGTCCGTGATATAGCGGCACTGTACATTGTTGTCCGCTTGTATCAAAATTGCGGGTATCGCCTCGGCATTTGCTCCTTTTATCTGAGCAGCCTGTGCCTGAAGAAGACCCAGCATCGCTTCTCGTGTTGCCTGATCCGTCATATAGACTTCCAGCTCGCGGCCTTCAAAACCAGCTTTCTTGTCATCGGGAATAACCTTTGTGCTGGATGTTCCGAAAAGAATCTGATCCTGATACACTTTGATAATCACGGTGTTACCATTTTTGATGAGTTCCTGTTTGGTTGCCGTTGACGGTAACTTCATTCCTTCCGGTTCCTGCGTCTTCTGCGCTTCCATCGAGACGTTCTTGATAAGGAACACCAGAAGGATCGTAAGAATATCGATCAGAGATGTAATGTTGATCTCTTTTGTCTTCGGATGTTTCTTCTTTGCCTCGCGACCGGTCGTTCCGTGTACCGACCTTTTCACCTTGGTGTAAGATATTCTCTTCGCCATTGGGAACTCCTATTGAACCCTGCGTAAGCCTGTACGCTCGAACTTCTTGTAATCCACTTCAAATCCATTGCTCTTGGCAACGTCGATGGTCATGAGAAGCGTTTCGAACGTAACACGTGGATCGGGCATAATGCCGATGGCTTCGAGTGATTCATTATCTTCTCTGATTTTGGCGATTTCCTGATCGAGCCGATAGAAATCGTACATCTGAATAGCTTCTGTAGCTTCTGGATTGAGTATAGGTAGCTGAATACCATCCTCATCTTCACCACCAGGGGTAAAAATCTCAAATCCTTCAGGAGTAATCACCAGGAGCTTAGCCTGCGGTTTGTCCGCTGCATCTTCCCCATTCTGATTATCCCCTGCTCCAGCTTGCGTCGGCAGAGAGATTTCGATCATCGCCATTTGCGTCATCACGATAATGGTGAGAAGCATTGGGATAACCACGATGAACAGATTCATGATAGGAATCAGGTTCAAATCCTTGGTTTCCCAGTTACCACCTTTACGTGATTCCGATGGACGATATGCCATGGCACTAATCCTTTATTGTGTAATTGATCTGGTTGATAGTTTTTACGCTGAATTCGTCGATCTGGTCGGTAATGCGTTCTGCACGACCTTGCAGATAACCCTTGATAAGAAGAGTTGGGATCGCGACGATCAGACCAAGACCCGTTGTTCCCATAGCGGTTCCGATACCTTCGGTCAGAAGACGCGTACGGTCGGCTTCCGGTGCGTTTGCCAACGCGTTGAACGCGAAGATAAGACCGAAGATCGTACCGAGAAGTCCGAGAAGCGTCGCGACCTGCGCGATCAGATCGAACCAGTGCAGTCCTGCGGTAACTTCGGGTATCTTCTGCATACTGGCTTCATCGAACGAGTTCTGAAGAATCTGACGAAGGTCCATACCTTTCCTGCCGATCTTGCGAGCGTCGTTGAACGATACCAGGCCGTTCCAGAAAATGAAGCCCATTGTTTTGTTCTTGAAATTCTTACAGACTTTGATTGCTTCATCGTACTGTTCGTTTTTGATGTAACCTTTCAGTTTCAGATAGAAACCCTGTGCATCGAATTTCTCTTTGATTCCAAGACGGAAAAGTTTTACGATTGCGAGAACAAGACTAACGACACCCAGTAACACGATAAGGTACATGAACATACCCGGTGTACCAGAAAACATCTTTCCAAAGTCGATACCTTCTCCACCACGTACCGCTGCATCCTGTGCTGCCAGACTTACTGTTAAAACAAACAGCACTCCTATGAAGCATATTTTCCTTAAGAACGAAGACATTCTAAACCTCCTGTTTATCAATATAATAACTTATTAGACTTCTGAAATCTTTCAAGGTAAACGCGCTTGGCTCCAGCATTCCACTTGGATGCCTGGCGCTCTTTCAATGTTGATTGACCTGGCTTCAGATCGTCGACCTGAATCTGGCTTTCTTCTGTATCTCTGTACACTTCGATATTCTGGAAACGGGCTCTGAGATCCTGAGTCGTTCCAGCTTGCGTTTGCGTTTGTGTCTGCTCCTGAACCTGAACCTCCGGCTGATTCTCATTCTCTTCGGCCTGCTGGGCGAACAAGCTCAGGCCAGCCAGTAACAGCGCTACAATGAGAAGTTTCTTCATAATGGACCTCTTTACCTTACGGTTTCCTGACATACATATTCAGGTTAAACAGTAAACCCTTATATTTTTCGCCGCCATCAACCTTGACGAGGATCGTGTTGCGCCCCTGGACGAAATACGATGCATCGAGAGGCATCATGTACGGCAGAACCTGACTCACCTGCTGGTCGATCATGATCTCCATCGAATCGAAGATATTCACGCCATTGATCCACACGGAACCGGTTTTTTCCGCTATAAACGACATCGTTCCGTCGAGAACCTCGGTATCGATATCGAAGTTCTTGATAAAATATACAGTCGAAGTACCCGTTGTGTCAATCGCGGGTGCCCAGATTTCTATCGCGTTTACATCCTGCATCTCCTGGATCTGAACACGGTAGAAGCTGAAATTGCCTTTTGCGGCGAGTTTCCATGTCGAGTCCGGAGCCGTGGTCGCAGGATCGATATCCGCATTACGAGATGTGTACCACGAGTAATCCGTATCGATCGAAATCTCCTCGGTCGTGCGGTAGAACTCGAGATCGCCCTGGTCATACTGAGCCTGGTATCTCGCGGAGAAGAGCGTTGTGTCGAGTGAATCGCCGTGAGCAACCTGGAACCCGACCGTATTCATTCCCTGGACGAGCGACTGGCTTGTCACCAGTGAATAATGCGGCACATCATATCCATCGACAACGAGTGTATCAACCGCTGTCGCAGCCTTATCGACGAGAACTTCGTTGACGAAGACCTGCACCGGCTGATTGCTGAAGTAGTCAACCGTCAGCAGCTCCGGCGCGATCTCGGCGTTCATCGAGCTCTTGATTTGAGCGTCCGCCATCGGAGCGATTTCAACAAGCTCGATCATCCCGAGTTCGTCTGAAGTCGCTGTCTTAGAGGCAGAAAGATTTGTCCACTGATCCGAGATCATCGAATCCGGAACGACAGGTGTCAGCTTGATGTTCCAGGAACCATCCATGACGATATCCTGGTATTCTTTCGGTTTACGGATACCGAACTCGATGAGTTTATCCATCGCTTTTTCGGTGTATTCATCCGTGTAACCGGTCTTATCGGTGAAGTTGACAACGATCGTATTATAGAGCTGAAGCGATTTCTTCTTCAACGTTGCGCGATCCTCGTTCGTGGCGGCAGCAATCGCACTCGTAAACTGCTGATACACGGAAGGACCGGCGTCACGATACTGTTGAGCTTCGCTTGTTATTTCCTGGTATTTTTTCACCTGTTCGATCAAGGCTTCCAGACTGTAATCGTAAACCTGAGCGGCGAGGTAAAGGATCTTCGTGGTCTGCGGATCGGATATTCCGTATTCCTTACCGGTAGCGATCACATCAAGCACCTTGTTGTACTCATTATCGCAGTTTTTAACAAGGGTTTTCATACGTGGAACAACCTTGGTTTTCCACTTGGTAGGCTCTCCCACCAGCAAGAGGTCGTTGGGGGATTTCTCGAGATATGCATCAAGCTCCGCGACCATGTCGTTATAACTGCTCTCCCAGGAGATGAAGTTCTCGATGTAGTCGAACGTTTCGTAGACCGAAGCGATGTGGAGGTCGAGGCCTTCCTTCTTGTAGGTATTCTCGACTTCCTTATATTGGAGTATCTTTTCACGCATTGAATCGTACGCCTTCGCTTCGAACAATGTGTTCACATTCGTGAAGAGCTCTTTCAATTCTTCGCTGGCGATTGATTCGAGAAGTGCGATCGACGGATCCTTCTTATTGATGTAACGAGCGAGTTCTTTGTATTGAGCTTGATCGCCCATCGCTTTGTACTTCTTGGCGACCTCTATAAGAAATTCGTTCGCAGCTGAATGTTTGGGATATTGCTTCTCGAAGGCAAGCATCAGGTCAATCAGCTTCGCTTCGTTTCCAAGCCCTCTTTCTATTGAAATTGCTTTGAGCATCAAGTCTTCGATCTTGTCTTCGCCGAGGTCGATATTGCCGGCCTTGGCGTGAAGATCGAGGTACATTTGAGCGGCGGCGGCCTTCGTTGCGGGATCGTCCTCGTAACGCTTGATGATATCGAGCTGGATATTGTACGCCTGGTTGCTACGTGGATACATATCCACGAATTCCCAGCGGAGCTGTTCGCCGAGCGAAGGATTCATCATGAGCGTATCGGCGATGTTCCAGGCCTTTACGTAATATCCCAGCACCTGATCGATGTTCTTCTGCGAGCTCGCAATCTCTTTCAGGAGCGCGATGCTCATATCGTACTGAGGAATCTTGTTGTACATTTCAATCGCTTTCACGCGGAATGCGACAGACTGCGCCGAATCCTTGAAGGCAATCTCATCCGAAAGCCGGATGTATTTCTCGGCGGCCTGCTGGAAATTGCCGGTATCGCGGAGCTGCTCCGCGTCCGACTGATAAGCGGCAGCGATGTTCGTCTTGATGGCTGCGCGTTCCTCCGCCGTTCCGGCGAAGTTCGCGGCCTGATTGTAGAAATCAATCGCCATCGTATAATCGCCACGCTGCTCGTTGATGCTCGCCAGGCGGCTGAAAGCGACCTTGCGGAGTTCGTCGGTGATTTGCAGATTGAGTAGCTTCTCGTAGTCCTGGTAAGCAAGGTCGAGGTCCTCGTTCTCAAAACGCAGTTCCGCGCGACGGTAGATAATCTTTTTCAGGTCTTCCGCTTTTTGCGCCGACTGGTATTCTTCCGAGGTCAGCGTGCTCTCATAGCGCACCGAGCCGGCGATATAGATCGAGTCCAGAGCCGCTTTGTCAATCACGAGGCTATCCACCGGATTGATATACGGATTGTCCGCAACCGTCGGATTCAGAATCTGGTAAATCCGCTCGATGCAATAGAACGCGTTTGTTTCGTTCGCGATGTATCGATCGTTTTCCGGGAATTTTGTATTGATCTCCGTGAGCTTGTCGTGTGCGAGGAGATACTTGCCGGGATCATCCGATTGATCCGCGAGTGTAAGGTAACCTGCGGCGGAGCTAAGCTCGTATTCGAAGAACCAATCGCCTTCCCCCTCATCCGTATCCATTTGGGCGAACTGCGGGAATTTCCGGTAATTCTCGAACAAATCCTGGTACAGGTTGAAATCCGATTCGCTATTGCTATTCTGGAACGCAATGAGATATTCCGGCGCGAGGAACTTGTATGCGTCACGAATAACGCGAAGTTGCGCCATGAAACTGGGATTCGCCTCATTGGCAATGTACCAGTCGGAAGCATACTTGTAATTGGTCACAAGGTATTCATTCTCGCGTGTAATCGCCTGGCGGATATCCTCGTCGCGAAGGCGGTTCGGATTTCTTTTATAAATCGTCATAACGGAATCGATGTACGAAGGAGCTTCCAGGCTCTTTCCATAGAGATTCACGTACGCCTTGTAGAGGTCGACAGCCTGCATGGGAGCGTTGAGTTGCAACTTGAGATCGATTGCTTCCCGCAGAATCTTCTTACCGGTGTTTTCGTTCACAAGCTCTATAAATGAATCGCGCGCGAACTGAGCGGCGCGAGAGCGTTGTTCGAAGTTAGTACTGTCGGCTTCTATCAAGCTGTATGCAATGTTTTCGATCGCTTCGCTTTCGAAATATGTTTTAAATTCGATCGCGCCGCCATTTTCGATAGCGTGCAGTATCAGAGAGAAGTCATCGATCGCATTCTGATAATCGCCCTTCGTGAAGTTCACCCAACCGCGATAGAATATACCGAAATTCTGGTAAGGATCGCCTTCTCTTCTCGCGAGGATATCGAAGAATTTAGAAGCTACGGTGTAGTACTTCTCGCCTCTTCTTGCATCGAATCCGAGATCGTAGTAAATGTTGCCAAGCCTGAACAAGGCTTCCGAGTTGTAGGGAGAATTGAGATACTTGATATAGATTTCCGTGTAGGAATCGATAGCGGTTTTCACCAACGGCTGATCTTCCGACAAGCGATAGCTGTCCGGCCAGTTCATTGCCTGGTCGATGTTCCGCTCTCTCTTTTCATCCCTTGCCATTCTTGCGGCTTCGTAAGAGAAATACGCGAGATTGTACAGTACCACGTCTTTATCTGGGAATGTTGGATCAAGTTCCAAGACTTTTTTGTAAAATCCAGCAGTCTTCCCAGGATCATCGATACTTTCGAGCTCCGAACTCAATTGCGCCAGCTTGAAATACAAGAAAGGCACATCGGGTGAATTCGGATTATCCCGTATATCTTTCTGGATTAGATTATAAACTTCCCGTTTTGATTCCTGCAACTTCTGGTGTTCCCTTTCCAGTTCATCCAGCGACACACTCCATAAAGAGGATACCGTAAAAATGAAAAGGAGACCCAACATCCATATAACGCGTGGTTTCATGGTTCTCATGTAGTTATTCCCCAGAATTATTCAGACTTTGTTTATACTCGGCTTGTCTTGATTGATACTCCTGATCAAGTAGCATCGATTCCCGGTAAAGGATATCGACAAGCGTATACCGGTATTTCGCGGATGTGTCTTCCACCGTGTTTTCAAGCTTCGAAAGGAACTTGTTATAGCGGTCCTTCATTGCCAGGTTTTCTTCCACCAGAAGGTCATCCAGGCGTTTCAACCGATTCGCGAGTTTTTTGTTGTATTCATCAACCGTGCGTTGACGAATCGATGCGAATTCTTTTCTCAAATTCTCGATATTTTCCACTTCGCTGGCCAATTCCTGTTGCATGTCGGAGCTGGTGCGAAGCTCACCAAATGTATACATGGATACCGTTGAAAGGGAGCTGATGTTTTCCTGTAAAAGTCTGATCGCCTGATCCGCCTTCCCAACCAGTTCCGTCTTTCCTTTCCGCTGTGCGTCAAGCTTGACGGCTTCCCACTTCTCCAGTGTCTTCTGGGAAATGTACATCTCGCTCGATATCACGTAAGCCATCTCGTATTCTCCCGGATTCAGCTCTTGGAGGTTAGATAAAAGCTGCAGTGTGTTGATTCGAACCGCATATTCATCCAGGATTTCGAGCTTTTGGTCGATTCGCTTGGGTATCTTCTTGTTTGGTTTTGTATTGGCAACTTGAGTCAACAAGTTGACTTTATCAAATGTTTCGCTGTAGTACGCGAGTTCCTCTTCGTATATCTGAAGACGGATATAATCTTCTTCCGTCAGGCCTGTCCCGAGGGTTTCCAGCGCTTTGCTCGTGGCAATAATCTGCTCGTCGATACCTCGTATCTGATTGAGGAGATTATTCTTCATTTCAAGCGAAATCGCCTGATCGTACTGGCGAATCAAAGATTCGTGTCTTTGCATCAGTTCATTCTTGAGATTGATTGCCTCGAGAATTTGAGATGTCGTAGCGAGCGCTTCATTGATGTTATCGCGAGCGCCATCGAGATCACCCGTCTCCATATTCACGATTGCAAGAAGATAACTTGCAGACGTGAAATAGGCTGACGAGGTGGGGTTATCGATGATTTCTTTCAGATAGACATTCGCCTGATTAAAATCCCCCATCTTGAGAAGCATTACAACGAGTTCGTAGCGGAATTCGTCGTCAATCGGAGCATCGGACATTGCCAGATACTGATTGTAGCAATACAATGCCTTATCGTAATCCTGACGTTCCTGATACAGTCTCGCAAGAGACAGATACACGAAGTAGAAATACGGTGCATCGGAAGGGTAATCGACAACAAGATTCAGGAAGCTCTCGATGCCATAATCGAGACCATAGCTGAAATAACCGATCATGCTGAGCATGCAGCTACTACGAAAACCGTAATCCGCGTCGTTTCCCAAGCCGGTAAAAATATTCTCGGCCTCTTCGAGGTTTCCAAGATTATAGTTGGCCTGCCCCATCCAGTAAACATGCTGGGGATCGTTCTGGTTCGGGTTTCTTTGCGCGATTGCAAGAAATTCCTCGTCCATTCCCGCATGAATATAAATATCTTCGAGATACCTGACGGCATCGGAGAAGTAAATCGAATCCGGATATTTCCCTATGAGTCGCTCGAACAGCTGTTGAGCCTTCACCTTGCGTCCATACCCGTAATAGATCGCTCCCTCGTAGTAGAGCATCTGGTCTTCCAGGGAAACGAATCCCTGATAAACCAATGTAAGATCAATGTAAGCATTAAGAGCGGCAGCGTAATCACCTTCATCCAGGAAGGTCGTCAATGACTGCCTGTCCTTCACGAAGGAAGAGCGCAACCCACTCTTATCACCAGCGTTGTCCAGCTTGAGGAGAGCTTTCTTTTGTAACGCAAGCTCCCGAAGATGACCTATTTCGTTGTACAGGTCATCCAGGGCATCTTGCTCTTCCTGAATGAGAACCTCTACCGGCACTTCCTCTTCTTCATACTGAGCACTCAGAGGAATCATGCATAAAAGCAATGCAAGAAGTATCCCTACCGGGAGTATTCGTTTTTTCATAATTACTCTTCTTCAAGTACTTTTCTGATTTCTTCCAGTTCTTTCTCCGCTTGGCGACGTTTTGCTCTGATTGCTTCCAATTCTTCAAGAAGCGGGTTATCAGTCGTACTTTCGGTGCTCTTTCTGAGGACACGCGTTCCACGACGTTCAGGAACAACTTCCGCTGTGGGGCTGTAACGCTTGGTTTTTCCTGCAGCCTTGACTTCGGATATGGAGTCGAAGGTGTATTTGAGATTCAAAGCGATCTTGGGGTCTTCGCGACCGTCTCTTCCCATCTCCTCGACACGATACAGACCCAAACGGGCTTCGTAATTGGTATAGAAGAAATTCACGGCAGCGTTGAAGTTGTAACCATCCATCTCGCCTACCACAGACATATAAGGTAACGGCTTGAACTCAATCGCCCCAAACAAACCGCCGAGTCTCTTGGATATGTGCCGGTTTCCTTCGAAGCGGTTCTGGCCCCAGCCGACAGTCACCACGGTTTCGAGTTGTTCAAAAAAGGCAAGACCGCGTAAAACCGTTGCCTTGGAAAGCACGATGTAGGGTGACCACGCAGTATAGTCGTCTCTGTCGGCAAAATTGTACTCGACAGTCTTGTCACGACCCTCGGCATCGCTGTCGCGGTAACTGTCTTTATACTCTGAGAACATGTTATCCAAACCGACCGCGATTGCAGGCATTGTTTCAGATTCAAAAACAATCTGAGCCTTCATGTTGGCATAGAAAAGGCCAACGCCATTGTATACAAGCCCTAAATCAACTCGATCGTAGAACCCGAAATTCACAACAGCTGCATAGGTTATCTGGTTATCGATATCATCTGAATCGACGAGTTTCTCCGTGCCGTCACTTCCGATGTAGGTATCGATCTCTTGAACACCCGGCCCCGAGTAACCAACAACAGACACCTCTCCCATCAGATGAGGGAGTACGTAGCCAGTTGGCACCTTCATATAGCCGAGGCATGTAAAAGGCACAGCATTTAAGCTGCCGGCAAAAATTAAAACCAACACAGTCAAGAAAAACAGATTTCTTGCTTTCATTCCATAACCTCCTGGATTCATTTATTCAATTCTTTTTTGTCTAAGTCATTGCAGACCATAAACCTGCAAGTTTTTCCCATTAAACCAATATAACATTTAAAATTTGACAGCGGATAGTCAAGTTATTTTTTTACTCCATGCACAAAATATCAGGACTCGCAATGGAGCAGGTTGCCGCATCTTTTCTGCAAAAGAAAGGATTCTCGATTATCGAGAGGAACTATCGGTGTAAATACGGTGAGGTCGATATCATCGCCGAATCCCGAGACCATACTATCATATTCGTTGAAGTAAAAGCAAGAAAAAACCTTTTGGAAAACGCCTTTTCGAGCGTTACAACTGCTAAACAACGAAAGATATTGAAGACGGCAACACTGTATCTTCAATCGCATCCAGAAGTTGCCGACAACCTCATTCGATTCGATGTTGTCGGCATCATTCCAGAAAAAAATAATTGCTTCAGGATCGAGCATCTCGAAGACGCATTCAGGGGCGATTTATTGGAGGGCTGATTCGTCGAAATCGTCCCCGAAATAACGCTGCCAACTCGGGAGCGTTTGCTCTTTGTCGTCGTTGGTAACATACACGAGCTGGAAATTGCCATTCATCATGTTGTCGATGAATAAGTAGACCCGCCGTTCGGGCGTTTCGTATTTCCATATCTGATACTCTTTCGTCGCGAAACGTGTTTGTGAAGGATCCGTGAAGTCGGACGTGATCTCGGCCGGTTCGCCGTAGCGGAGGTAAATGCGTCCCTGATCTGTTTTCCAGCCATTATCGAATCTCGAGAACTTGCCATTCACATGATTCACTCGCTCCTGGATCAACTCGAAAAACTCGTTTTTCTCCGTACTGGGATCGATATCGTTCACGCGCCAGAAGTGATCGATATAGTTGTCTATCGCATCTTCACTCAGGGTTTCCAGAACATTCTGCTCCTTGATCGGGAGAAAGGTCTTGACCAGCTGAAGATCGTCGTTGATATCCGTGAACATACGATATCTTGTCTTTTCGCCAGCCCTGACGATGAACATACCTTCACGCATGGTCTCTTTACCCGATTGGACATCCTTCAACGTGAGCTGGACATTGTATTTACCCGATTGATAATTCGTTAAATCAAACGTCTTCAGCATGAACTTGTTTTTGCGATCCAGATATCCCGAATCGTTTGTTTGCGATACGATCACATCACCCTTGGTGATCGTCATGATCTCTTCGTATTGGGCGGATCCCTGCCCGGTTTGCTCCAGATTGATGACCTGGTAATTCATATAGAGCTTTTTATTGTTCTGCAAGTTGAATACTCGATCCGGGGACGATATATAAAGCGTGTCGCCACGGCTGAATTTCACATAGCGCCTTGTCGTATCGATGAAAACGTTCGTGCATATCTCGATGTCGCTCAGAACCTCATCCGGCGTAAGCAACACCAGATCCTTGCGATATATGCCCTCGTTCAGGGAATTCGTATCGATGAAATCAAGCTCCATCATCATCCCCTTGCTGAGCGTGAGGGAGATTTTATCCATGTAGAACTCTGTGTTCGAAACTGTCTTCTGCTGATCTAACGTGATGATCGGATTATCGAACTGTTTCACCACCGATCTCTTTTCGCCTTGCTCGATGACAATCGCGACCCGCAAGTTCGCCTCGAAGCGATCCTCTTTCTGCTCGAACGCCAGCTCTTTGTAGGGAACTTTGTACACAATCTCAAACGAGGTGTTTCCTTCGGCAGCGAGGAAGCGTGTTGTTTTCGCGTAAAAATTCAGTTCTTCGGCTGATGCGGTTATAACCGTGAAAAGCGCTACCAGCAACAGGATGGTCTTAGTAGCGGTCAATGTACCATTTTTCTTCAAGCTCATAATACCCAAACCCTTTCTTGTCGTAGAAAATAAATTGCTTATCAATCGAGTAATAATACCAGATGATGTACGGATATGTCCCTATCGGGAAGCTCTCCTTGTACACCTCTTCCGGTTCGCCATATTTAATCAATATTTTCCCTTGATCCGTTCTCCAGCCGTCCATGAAGCCTTTCAGACCGAAACGCCTGTCGGCTTCCATGACACGATGAATGAAATACTCGCGATTCTCGTTGTACTCGGTTTCCGGAGTGGGGTCGTTTCGCTTCCAGTATTGTTCGATGTATTCCGCAAGCTCTCCCTTCCTGATCATCCGCGCCTGCTGAATATCGGCGCTCAGCATGATGATCTCCATTTGCCGTATCTGAATCTTCGGCGGATATCGCTCTTCGTATGGCGATGAATAAGGCCGTTGCTCATCGACGCTGATCGTCCGATTGCCGAAGAACGTCCGGACGTTGATCCCATGATAGACGCAATTCTCCATGGGAAGCGTCACATCGAGATTCGGCCCCGGAGTATCCCATTTCCATAAGACACGGTCGTTCACGACTACCTGCAAACTATCCGGCGGGAGATTGAAATGCTGCGTGATGGACACGGAATCCGCCAGGGCTCCGTCGAACGGAAACTGCGTGACAAACTCGTATCCGCTCTTGCGGAACAAGATGAGCGGCGAAGTCTGCATGCGGTTCTCGTACGGCGGCTCGAATGTGAATAATTCCTGCTGGAGGGTCCCTTGCAGCACATTTTTTACCTTGAGGAAGGCTGAGATGTTCCCCGATATCGCCTTGGTGGAAAAGTGCATTTGGAGGGATCGCGAGTGTATCCGGTTCAGATCGTCCGAAGTGATTTCAAAGGTCGAAAGCTCGTGGTAGAAATTCTTCTCCGCCTCGTTCACGAGGTTCAGCGTTACTTCCGTCTTGCTGACATATATTGAATCCTGCAACTGGAAGTGGAGGCTTTCGAATGGGATGAAAAGCGTGAAGAAGCTGGTCTCCCCAACCTTCTCATGCTGAATCGTAAATGCGCCCAGCGATGAAATCGCCTGCAATATTGCAACAAGCAATACCCATGAGAATGCGTTTCTACCGATTCTTCTCACAATCGAGAACCACAAAAGGCTTTCTGGCCAGGAACGGCTCAACTGTTTTCATAAACTCTCCACCAGGGTATAAACTCAGCGTATCCGGGATTAAAATCAGCTCCTTGAAACGTTTTGTCGATACGCGAAAGCGTAACTTTACATTTCCGGGATTCTTTCGATTTTGTTCAAGTAATATTTTTGCCAAGTCCGGCCCGGCACCTTCCTGTTTGAGCGCTATTTCCAATTCACCAGCCTCTTGCGGCAGTTTTTGCAAAGGAATAATTCTCTTGGGGTAAATTCTCAGCTTCGAGTCGTCTCCGTTCGTTCCGTTCCGTTTCCGCCCGATGATCAGGAACTCCTTGCCCATCTCGAGCATGTGATGGAACTGCACGTAATCGTCCGAGAAGAGTCCCATTTCGAACTTGCCGTAGAGGTCCTCGAACGTGATGTAGGAATATGGCTTCCCCTGCCGGTCGCTTTTCACCGAGATATCGCTGACAATGCCGGCGATCTTGATGAAACCGGGCATGTCTTTGGTCGCGTATGTTTTTGTGTTGATGTTCGTGTAGAGCTCCAGAATCGGCTTGTGCTGCATCAGCGGATGGCCGGAGATGTAGAAACCGAGATACTTCTTCTCCTGCTCCAGCTTGTAGTTGAGCGCCCAGTCCTTCTCGATCTCCGGCAACTGCGGTTCGTGCTCCTCGGCTTTCATCGTGTCGGACATCACGTCGAACAGGCTGATCTGAGCGCTGTTCCGCTCCTGCTGAACAATGTTACCGTGGTTGAGCGCATCTTCGATAACCGCACACTTCTGAGAGCGCTTCCCCTCCAGACAATCCATAGCTCCGGCGCAGATGAGGCTCTCGATCACCGAGCGGTTCACGGCCATGGTGTCCACGCGTGTGCAGAATTCGAAGATCGACTTGAATTCCCCACCTTTCTGCCGTTCGCTCACGATGGCGTTGATCGCGGCGGAACCCACGTTCTTGATTCCCCTCAGCCCAAACAGAATCTTGTCGTCCTCCACCGAAAAAGCCTCGATGCTCTTGTTGATGTCCGGCGGAATCACCTTGATTTCCATGTTGCGGCACTCATCGAGGAAATAGGGAATCTTCGAGGGATCGTCTTCCACTGAGAGGATCGCGGTCATAAACTCCACCGGGTAATGCGACTTGAGCCAGGCTGTCTGGAAGGCGATGAAAGCGTAGCAAGCGGAGTGGCTCTTGTTGAAAGCGTAATCCGCGAAGCCTTCCCAGTCGTTCCATATCTTGTCTGCAACCTGTGCCTTGACGCCTTTCTGCACACATCCTTCGCGGAACTTGATGTGCAGCTCTTCCATCATGTCGCGTTTCTTCTTGCTGATCGCCTTTCGCAGAACACCCGCATCCGCGCTGGAGAAACCGGCCATGACCTTCGCGATCTGCATCACCTGTTCCTGATAGACGGTGACGCCGTAGGTCTCCTTGAGAATCTCCTCGGCGAGCGGGTGATCGTAAGCGACCTTCTCCCTACCGTGCTTGCGGTTGATGAACGTATCGATGAACTGCATCGGACCCGGGCGGTAAAGCGCAACCATCGCTACGAGGTCGGCAAAGACGTTGGGCTTGAGCTCTTGCAGATATTTCTTCATCCCGGCGGATTCAAACTGGAAGATACCGTCCGTCTGCCCCCTGGAGAGAAGCTCGTACGCAGCGCGATCGTCCAGATCGACGTTTTCGATATCGACATCCACGCCCTTGTAGGTCTTGATCAATTCCAGCGTGCGACGTATGATGGTAAGGGTCTTCAGTCCCAGGAAATCCATCTTCAGAAGCTTGAGATCGTCCAGCCATTTTCCCTCGTACTGCACAAGCAGCGCGGAAGGTCCATCCTTCTGGCTGCTTACGGCCAGGGGAACGTAGTCGGAAAGATCGCCGGGGCCGATCACCACACCCGCGGCATGGACGCCGATCTGACGGACAAGGCCCTCGAGAACCTTGCTGTATTTAAGTATCTGACGATAATCCTCGCGGCTGTCCATCAGCTCGGAAAACTCCGAGGAATCCCGAAGGGAGGAATCGATGGTTGATTTTGGCCCGCCGGGCATCTTCTTGGTGATCTGGTTCGCCTCTGCGGCAGGGATATCCAATACCCTCGCCACGTCCTTGATCACCGATTTCGCGCCCAGCGTCGTGAACGTGACAATCTGCGTCACCGCGTTGCGGCCGTATTTCTCGACCACGTAGTTGATGACCTCTCCGCGTCCCTCGGCGCAGAAGTCGATATCGATATCCGGCATTCCCACACGCTTGAGGTCGAGGAAACGCTCGAAGAGGAGGCCATACTCGAGTGGATCGAGCTGCGTGATATCCAGCAGATAGGCGACGATACTTCCCGCGGCGGAACCACGCCCGGGGCCTACCGGAATTCCGCGATCGCGCGCCGCGTCGATGAAGTCCTTCACAATCAGGAAATAATCGATATAACCCATTCGATGGATCACGTCGATCTCGAACTCGATGCGTTCCTTCACTTCGTCGGTCATCTCGGGATAGCGGGTCTTGGTACCCTCATAGACCAGTGCGCGGAAGTATTCGTAGCTGTCCTTGTATTGCTCGGGGATATCGATTTTCGGGAAGAGGAAATTCTTGTAGGGAAGCTCGAAGTCGATCGTCTCTGCGATCTTTACGGTGTTCTCGTAAGCATCGGGTACGTCCGGGAAGAGCTTGCGCATCTCCTCTTCGTTCTTGAAGTAGAGCTGTGTCGTCTCATAACGCATGCGATTGGGATCGCCCAGCGATTTCCCTGTCTGGATACAAAGCAGGACATCGTGCGCTTCGGCGTCTTCCTTCTGGAGGTAATGGCAGTCGTTGGTAACCACCATGGGGGTGTCAGTCTCGCGAGCGATTTCGATCAATCGCCCCTTGACTTTCCGCTCATCCTCCAGCCCGTGATCCATGAGTTCGATGTAGAAACGTTCCGGGAACACTTCTTTATACCACTGAATCACTTCGAGCGCTTCTTCCTTTTTGCCATCGAGAAGCAGATGCGGGATTTCTCCGTGCAGGCAGGCGGAAAGGCACACAAGCCCCTCGGAATGCTTCTTGAGAAGCGATTTACTGATCCGCGGCTTGTAATAGAACCCATCCGTGTAGGATTTCGAGGTGAGCTTCATGAGGTTATTGTAACCGGCGGTGTTCTGAACCAGCAAAACAAGGTGATGCCGGAGATCGTTCTTGGTGGCCGGATTCTCCAGCTCACCGTTCACGATATAAGCCTCCATGCCGATGATGGGCTTGATACCGGCCCTCTTCGCCTTGTTGAAGAAATCGATGGTTCCGAACATGTTTCCATGATCGGTCATCGCCACGGCCGGCATGTTGTATTGCTTTGCGAGGTCGACGATTTTATCTGTGCGGCATGCGCCGTCGAGCATACTGTATTGCGTGTGATTGTGTAAATGTACAAAAGCCATGATAACCCCAGTAACTTATTTCGCCATAAGGAGATACGATTTCACATGAAAATCCTGTGAATTCATACGAAATTCATAATCTACTGCAAATCAACAACCTAAACGGTGTAGTCGCTATCTTTCCAGATTCCAGCATGTTATGGTTATCTCTTTGCAACGCATGCAGTTAAGAATTTCACATACAGGCGATAGTCCGCGCCCTCTTGATTTTTGTCAAAATGTTTCTTTGTTTTTTTTGGAAGGGTTATCGACTTGTTTCCGCTACATCCCCTTGCAGCAGGGAATAAAGCATCTCGATCATTTTATCGTAATGCGTCCCGCGCCAGAAGACGTGACCACACTTTCGGCAGATCACGAAATCCGCTTGCGTTTCATATACATATTCCGGGACGAGCGATCTCACTTTCTCCCGGGCGATGGTGTAAAGCGGCCGATTGCAGTGGATGCAACGGCTTCCGGCGATATCAGGATCGATCTCGATCAGATCGGCGAGTTCCCGAAGCTGCATGCGGTAGTCATCCGAGGCAATCAATCGCCGGGCGAATTTCCACTCGGAACGCGCTTGTTTCTCGGACCGGGTGAGGAGAACCCGCCTCTCCTTTGCTGCCAGACGGGCGAGATTCGTGAAGGTCGCGCCCTTGTAGGAAGCAACGTCGTACCCAAGAAAGCGGAGCCATTTCGCCAGCCTGCCCAGATGGCTTTCAACCAGAAATGAAACGCGTTTTTCTGCCATGATACACTAATCTCTGCTGCCGCGAAGAACAATCAAACGTATTAGCTGCACCAGGGCCATCAGCGTCGCAGCAACGTACGTCATGGCCGCCGCATTGAGCACCTTGCGGTTGTGCACTAGCTCATCCTGACGGATCATCCAGCCTTGTGAAAGCTGCGCGATCGCCCTGCTGGACGCGTTGAACTCGACCGGCAACGTCACCAGATGAAACAAGAACGCTCCGGCGAAGAAAAGGATCCCCAGATCCATCAGAAACGGAATCGAGAAGAAAAGCCCGGCCAGGAAAAGCGGAAACGCAGCAGTCGAGCCCAGATTCGCCACGGGCAATATACTGGCGCGGATCGTCAGCGGGACATACCCCTGCGCGTGCTGCAATGCATGGCCTACTTCGTGAGCCGCGATGCTCGCGGATGAAACCGAGCGACCGTAAAAGATATCCTGCGAGAGACGCACTTCCTTCGTGCGCGGATCGTAGTGATCGGTAAGAACGCCGGCAACCGGAGCTACACGAACGTCCGTCAGCCCGTTGCGATCAAGAATCCTCCGGGCTACCTGCTCGCCGGTCATCTGAAACGAGTTCGGCTCTTTCGCGTACTGTCTATAGGTTCCCTTGACTTTGGCCTGAGCCCAGAATGCCAGAATCAAAACGGGTATGATCAAGATTATGGTAGGATCATAGAAGAACATTCCATACCTCCGTATTCAAACTTTATCTGTTGTATCGTGTCTATAATCATATACCACCGTTATAACGCAATCCTGCGGTTTTCATTACACCCCGAAAAATCTCTCTGCATTCTCGTAGGAGGCTTCAGCAACCTGCCGAGGCGATACTCGCTTGATCTCCGCAATCTTCTCGATCACGTATTGCAAGTAGTACGGCGCGTTCCGTTTTCCCCGGTGAGGCACCGGCGCTAAAAATGGGCAATCCGTTTCGATGAAAAACTGATCCTTCGGAAGCATACGCACCACTCCGTCGATCTGGCTGTTTTTAAATGTCACAACGCCGGTGATAGATATCTTCCAGCCGTTTCCGAGAATCCGCTCCGCGATCAGCTCATCGCCTGAGAAGCAGTGAAAAACCACCTTCTCCGGCTTGTGGCGTTCCAGGATTTCCAGGCAATCTTCGTGCGCGTCGCGATTATGAACGACGATCGGTAGCTTCTTCTCCACGGCGATCTCAACCTGGCGTGAAAACACCTTCTTCTGGACTTCCTTCGTGTTCCGCATGCGGTAGTAGTCCAGCCCGATCTCGCCGATCCCGACAACCTTCGGTTGCTTCAGCAATTCGAACAACGCCTGTTCGTTGTAAGTCTCTGCGTCGCTCGGATGGAAACCAACCGTAGCGTAAATTTGCTTGTACTTCTTCGCCAGCGCAATGCTGTTTTTCGAAGTCTCGAGGTCGATCCCGATATTGATGATCCGCTCGACGCCACTCTCGAAGCATTTGCGGAGCACCTGGTCGCGATCTTTATCGTAATCTGCAAAATCCAAATGAGCGTGTGTTTCAAAAATTCTCATTGATATCTCCAGTGTACATTGAAATCAGGAAAAATGTTACCAAACGATACACCCGCTGTCAACGATGATTTCATTCCTGAAGTATAGACTCGCCACTAACCATCACCGAATCGGGGGTTAAAAACATCATAGCAAGGTCGATGCGGTAGTATTGATTGAGATGGAACCGGACTTCGGCAAAATCGAACCGGCCGTGGTCGTCGTTCTTCCTGGCAACCAGATTACCACGGAATTCGATGTAATCGTTTACTTTCTTTACTTCCGTGATGCTGAAGAACACGGTGCGATCCTGCCACCAGTGGTTCAGTAACAACAGCAATTGCAGATAGCTGTGCATCTCGTACAGCTTTCTCTCGTTGCCCTTCAGTACCAGTGTCGTGGAAGCGGCGTCCGGCGTCAGCAGGAAATGTATCAGTCGCTTCCCCAGCGAGCGGTGCTGATTGCACAGGGCGACCAGGTTCGGCGCGATCATTTCGATCTCCTCATCGCTCAGATTGCCGGTGGTAATCCTCTCCCCACTGGGAAGAACGATGTTCCGGCCCTCGATGGCGTAATCGCTCATCGATGAAATCTGAACCCCGTCGGAGAGTATGGTTGAATAGACGTCGATCTCCGAGTAGAGCATGTTGTCGTAACGGTCGTGATTGATCCGGTAGCGATTGTTCTCGATGTCGATGCGGTAATCGGGGAACTCTTCGCGTATGAACTGCGCCGGATCCTTCACCTGATTTTGCAATACCTTGCGCGTCAGGATTCGATCCGAATAGGCTTCCAGCATCTCTTCCAGGGATGTCGTGCGAATATTGGGCAGATCCGAGGCCTGGACCATCGTCGCCACCTCCCGCGACGGCTTCGGCTCCCACTTCTTCCCGGGCGTCTCTTTGGGAGGCTCGGGCTCGGTGATCGCATCCTCCGGCTCCTGCTCCTCCGTCACCGTCGCCGGAGCCCTGACCCGATCCGGCTTCACGACAACCGTGCGCGGCTGCCTTCGCTGAACCGGTTCCCGACCGTCAAGCTGCGGGATAACGGCTTCCGCATCTCTCCAATTAGCTTTTATATCGAACATGATTGTGAAATCGACGGTTCCCTCGATGCGTATCCGAGTACCACCCGAATGCTCGAAGGAAATCACTTGGGGAATCATTCTGCGCCCATTCAAACGAGCGTAGAGCGTATCGGCGGAGATGTATCGGTCGTCCTGCTCGATCTGAACTTCCTTCATATACACGTAGTGCAGAAAGAACTCGGGGTTATCGCAGTTGAGGTTGAAAAGAAAAGCGCCCAAGGCCTTCATCACAGGATCGTTGGGATGGCTCTCACCGTACTCCGTCCATATCTCCGTGTTCTCCGCCAGCAATCCTCTTTCGATGACGAATCCGACGCGCACGGGCGCACCATCACCTGAATAGTAGGTCATCTTGATCGAGGTCGCGTCGAGCGAAGCCGGAGTATCGTTATACATTTCGCCGTTGCGGAGCCAGCTTTGATAGGCCTCGAAGCCACTGGATTTCGTGAAATGAGAAGACGTTGGCTCAAATGCCGGGCAGACGAAAGCGAGCATCAGCAGTGCAACCGTAATCAAAGCGACGTTCATGCGCATGTGTCAGGACTCCTTTCAGGCAAGATTTGAAAACGGAATGCAACAGTCAAATAAAAATGGCGTAAAGATAAAACATTGACGAAAATCCATCGTAACGAAACCTGCCATTTATGTCCCTCGTGGCTGGAAACTGGAATATATTTTGCAGTATAAAGGGAAACCTGATTTTCAGGTATAGATCAAGACCGAGGTATTCATGTTCATATTGATTCTGGCGACAATCATTTTGATCGCCTTCTTCATGCTAGAGTATTACCGCCACGCCAAGAATGTGGCGGAAATTCCCATTCGTGTTCATGTCAACGGTACCCGTGGAAAGTCGAGCGTTACACGATTGATCGCGTCAGGACTACGAGCCGGCGGTGTGAAAACCATCGCCAAAACGACAGGAACCATGCCTCGCATGATCCTGGAAGATGGGACGGAAGCCTCCATCGAGCGGCTTGCCAACGCGAACATCATCGAACAGAAGTACGTATTCCGTTATTCAGCGAAGCGAAAGCCGGACGCGATCGTCATCGAGTGCATGGCGGTCAATCCGCTTTACCAGTGGATCACCGAGAAAATGTTCGTCAAATCGACCATCGGCGTCATCACAAATTCCCGCATGGACCACATGGACCTGATGGGAAACACACTGGAAAGCATCACCCGGAGCTTGTGCAACACCCTATCGAAAAACGGCGTTTGCTACACTTCGGAAGTCGACCAGTTCTACATCATGCAAGAGGTTGCGAAGAGACGCCACACCAGGATGGTCCAGGTTCCCAAGCACACGGTCACCGATGAGGAGCTGCTCCGTTTCAACTACATCGAGCACAAAGAGAACGTCACGCTGGCGCTCTCGATCTGCGAAGAGCTCGGAGTCTCGAGGGAAAAAGCCCTGAAGGGTATGCAGACCTCCCGGCCCGACCCGGGTGCGCTCAAACGGTACTACATCGAGGACAAAGGCAAGAAGCTGTTCTTCTACAACGTTTTCGCGGCGAACGATCCCGACTCGACCGTCATGATCTGGAACTCGATCATCAAACCGCTGGACAAGGTCGAGAAGGTCATCATCCTCAATACGAGAAGCGATCGCTTCTTCCGCTCTAAACAGCTTGTCGATGTCAGCAAGGGCCTCGATTTCGATTACCTTGTCCTGACCGGAGAGAGAACCTTTCAGCTCGCGTCCTACGCCAAGGAAAAGGGAATCTCGCGCCAGAAGCTGATTATAATGGCCGAGGACGATCCGGAAATCGTCTATAACAAAATCTATTCGCTGGTTAAAAAGGAATGCCATATTTTTGCAATCGGTAACATCGCTGGGCGCATCAAATACGGCGCTCAGATCGTTAAATATTTCAAGTTGAAATCCCAAGGAGGAATCAATGGTTGAAGCGGCCGTTGGTTTAGGCGTCATCGTCAGCCTGGTGTTCAGCGAATTGCTGGGCGCTTCCGCTGGCGGAATCGTTGTACCGGGTTACATTGCCATGTATCTGGACAAGCCCGGATTTATTATCGGTACTTTAGTGGTCAGCTTCGCTACGCTGCTGGTCATCAAGCTGGTTTCTAATTTTACCCTGTTGTACGGGAAACGTCGAATGGTTCTCAGTATCCTGATCGGTTTCATTTTCGGATGGGCTTCGTCGGTGGTTTTCCATCTGATGCCCGTGGATGTGAAGTTTCACTCGATCGGTTACATCATCCCCGGTCTGATCGCTAACTGGATGGAACGCCAGGGCATCTGGCGCACGCTTTCCAGCATGTTTCTCGCAGCGGTCATCGTACGGTTGATACTCATGATCATCTTCCCGGGGAGGTTCTAATCATGTTTCGTCCATCACTTCGTTCAATCTGGTCGCTCATCGGACTGTCCGTACTGGCCCTGATACTATATGTCATCAGCCAGAGCACGTACACGACGGTGCAGGACCCTGTAAAGATAGCTGCTGCCGAACGCATGCAGAAATGCATGAACGTCCTCAAGGATGAAGTCGTCGATCTCGGGTACTCCATCGACGAGAACAACGATCCCAACCTCACGGGCCTCATCGGCGTCATGCGCGATAGTTCCTCGATAACCACGAGTTACGGCGGGCTCTCGCAGCGCCTAACAGCGCTCAACCCGAACATGGCCGCCATGATGGTGGAATTCCTGCGCGAAGCGAAGGTCGATTCCCTCGATCTGGTTGCTGTCGGACTCACCGGAGCGAATCCGGGCGCGAACCTCGCGCTCTATGCCGCGATGGAAACCATGAAGCTCCGCCCCGTGATCATTACATCGGTCGGTTCAGCCGAATTTGGCGCCAACCGCGACGATTTCACCTGGCTGGACATGGAAAGAGTGCTCTACGGAAAAGGCCTCATCTCGTTCCGCTCGCGCCTCGCGTCGCTTGGCGGATACAAAGACCGTGGCGGCGGAGTTGGCTCCAACGGACGCAAACTGATCCGTGAAGCGATCCGCAGAAATGGCCTCAACCCCAACGAACTTCTGGTTCTCAAGGATAGCGAAACAACCGTAGCACAGCAAAGATGGAGCGCTTACCAGCGTTTCCTTCCCGCTCGTGAGAAATACGCGGCCTACATCAACATCGGCGGCGGATACGGTAGCGTCGGATCGCTCGAGAACGCGAAGATCGTCCCCAACGGGGCTAACGCATCCCTCATCAAGCTCGAGTTCGACGACCCGGGCGTCATGATGAAGTTCGCCGAAACAATGCCGGTCGTCCACCTTTACGACATCGTGAAGCTGGCCGAGCGCTACAATATGCCTGTCGATCCGGAGCCGCTTCCCGAAGTCGGTACCGGCTCAGTTTTCGAATCGAAGCGCCGCAACGTAACTGTAGCAGCCATTGCATTAGCGATTATTCTGTTAGCGCTAATACTGGTGGTGTTCCTCGATCGAAAAGACCGGCACTTTACACAGAACGTAGTCAATGTCGAGGACGACCTGTAGTCGTTCGTTATATAGTATAGAGACCGGGCAGCCATCTGCTCGGTCTTTTTTTTTCAGCACATATTCCGTGATTTGCTAACTATTTATGCATTGACAAATTGACGCGACGAGCCCACAATCATAAGCTTACATATGGGGACATCTTACAACAACTCAATGAATTCGCCTCATTTTATGAAAATTTTTTACTAAAAAATGATTGCCTGATTTCCTGCCGGTACAATTATCGTACTGAAAACATTTTGGTGCAGTAACGGGAAGTATTTATGATCGAAACAGAATATGAAAAGGAGCGCCAAAATGAGAAAAGCATTCTTGATCCTAATTGCAACTCTACTTGTTTCAGCTAGCCTCTCTGCCGAGTGGACCCAGAAGCAGCAACTTGATAGTCCAGAAGGGGTGGTCGACTTTCCATCGAACATCTACATGGAAGGTGATTACGCAATCATAGGCGACATGACTGCGCAGGATGATTCCGACATTGCCACCGGAGTCGCGTATGTTTACCATCACAGTGGGACGAGCTGGGATTTGAGCATGACTCTTCAACCCAATGATGGAGAGGCCTACGACTATTACGGCTACGATGCCTGCTTCAACGACGATTTCATATTCGTTGGAGCATACGGTAGTGGCTCAGGAGCCGTATATGTCCATACTTGGGACGGAACCCAGGTACAGAAAATCACAGGTAGTTTTTTCAGCAACTTTGGCTATACCGTCTGTGTTGAAGGTGATTTCTTGTTCGTCGGAACGCGTATTTACGATGGTGTGAATGTTTACCACTATGACGGCACGTCATGGGTACTCGTGGATACTTTGATGGACACCATTCCTTCCACCATCTATTTCGGACGAGCTCTCGCGATCGATGGAGATTATCTGGTTATCGGAGCTTCTGGCGATAACACATACGGGCTTTATGCAGGCCTTGCGTATGTTTATCATTGGAATGGAACCAACTGGGAGTTCCAGGACACACTTCCCTACGGTGCACAAGCAACCAATAAAAACTACGGTTCAACAGTCTCCATATCCGGAGATCGAGTCGTCGTGGGGGGAGCGAACCTGAGTAATGCCTATGCTTTTGAAAGAAACGGGACGGAGTGGAACCTGGTTTCGTCACTGGTACCGGATGGAGGTCTTCCTGGTTCCTATTATGGCCAGGAAGTGGCTATTGATGGGGACTATGTGCTTGTCAGTGCATCTTCGTCCTATGTAGATGGTTGTTCTAATGCTGGAGCGGCATACCTCTTCTATTGGGATGGGACATCTTGGGTAAACACGCAGAAGCTGGTTTCAGACACACCCCAGGCAAGCGAAAATTTTGGATCCGAATTAGCAATTTCTGGCAGTAGGATATTGATCGGTAACGAAGTGTTTGTGGGTGAAGTTGAGAAATGCGTTTTCGCTTTTGATTGCTCACTCCCCGGCACCGGCGAAGCCTCCGGTACTCCGGCAGACGACGACCCGTTGGCTGTGGATGTCGAGCCTCTCGATGCCTATGACTACGACGGCAACGGCGCGGTTGTGGTCGATCCGGACGTGGATGTCAACCCAAGCGAGTCCGGCGCGACCATCACGGTGGATATCGTCGTGGTGCCCGGAAACGAGAACGTGATCGTTCCAGAAAACGCGGCCCTCACCTACCGGGTGACCGTCACCGGAACCAGCCAGCCGGTCCAGCTCGTCCTGCATTTCAGCGGCCTGCCCTTCTCTCCGACCGAGATCGTCTGGAATAGTGGAGGAGAATGGTCTGAGGTCGAAGCCGTTGAATGGGACAATGTACTACACACCGCAACCTTCACCTGGACATTCGATACCGCGCTGCGCGACGGCGGCGAGCACTTCGTGGTCAACAACGGCGAAGGCACGACCCTGCCGGTCGAGCTCTCCAGCTTCACGGCGACCCTCTCCGCAGGAAACTCCGTGATGCTCAACTGGACCACCCAGTCCGAGAGCGACATGCTCGGCTACCGCGTGCTTCGCGCGGAGAACGGCCTCCTCGAAGACGCCATGATGATCAACGCCAGCCTCATCGTTGCAGGCAACAGCCCGAACGGAAACAACTACCTCTTCAACGACGTCGATGTCGAAGAAGACGCAACCTACAGCTACTGGCTGGAAGCGGTTGAAATGAACGGAATATCCTCATTGTACGGGCCAACTACCGTTACGATCACGTACAACGAAGAAGACCCGGAAGAACCGCCGGTGTTCCTCACGACAACCCTCGGCCAGAACACGCCCAATCCCTTCAATCCTCACACAACGATCAACTACTCGATCGCAGACGATTCAGCCGTGAGCATTAAGGTTTACAACACACGCGGCCAGCTCGTTCGTACCCTGGTGGACGAAGTGAAGGTCGCCGGGACTCACACCATCGAATGGAACGGAACCGACGCCAGCGGCAAGAGCTGCTCCAGCGGTATCTATTTCTACAAGATGGAAACGACAGACACAACCGAAATGAAGAAGATGATGATCTTGAAATAGACCTTTCTACACGAACCGAAACCGCCTCCATGCCGGAGGCGGTTTTCTTTTTCTACGCTGATTGGCTGCCTGGAGTTCCCCCAAAAAAAACAATTCCATTGATCCTTCCCGGCCTTCGAGATTACGTTCGGATAGTACTCCAAAATCTTCCCGGTTTGCGGCGAATTCACTTGACATATTCAGCCCACTCGATTTCATCAGAGCAATTGTTCGAAAACGTTGAATGTCGCGAATGCGATAAATAATCCTTTAACAATGTCCTGAGAGGCAAGAAGGAGGAAAGATGCTACTGAAAACACTTCCATGACCTCCACCATCCCCGTGTATCGATTTCATCATTTTATGGAGGTACAATGAACAACGAACTCAATTTTGTCGGACGCAACCTGTTCGACCTGGATGATTACAGCCCCGAAGAGATCTACGCGATTCTCGAGGCTGCCAAAGTCATGAAATCCATCAATCTTCGCGCCTATAAAAAGCTCCCGACCCTGCGCGGTAAGACGGTCTGCACGCTCTTCTTTGAAAATAGCACACGCACCAGAATGTCATTTGAACTCGCGGCGAATCGCCTCAGCGCCGACGTGGTGAGTTTCTCCGCTGAGACCTCATCCCTGGCCAAAGGCGAAAGCCTTCAGGATACCGTATACACGCTCAACGCGATGGGCATCGACCTCTACATCATCCGCCACGGATGCCCGGGAAGTCCCCAGCTCGTGCACAAACACTCGGGCAAGCCGGTTCTCAACGGCGGCGACGGTCGCCACGCGCACCCAACCCAGGCCCTTCTGGACATCTTCTCCATCTGGGAGAAGCGCGGAAGCATCGAAGGACTCAAGATCGCGATCGTGGGCGACATCGCTCATTCGAGAGTGGTACGATCCAACCTGATCGGAATGCGCAAACTGGGCGCGGAAGTGATCGTCTGCGGGCCGAGAACGCTTGTCCCGGGACACCTTACCGAGATTTACGGCTGCAAGGTGGAATACGACCTCAAGACCGCGCTGAAAGACGCGGATGTGGTGATGGGGCTACGCATGCAGTTCGAGCGCCAGGCAGACGGACTTTTCCCGAGTCTGGACGAATACACCCGTCATTACGTACTCTCCAAAGAGACGATCCGCTGGGCCAAGAAAGACGCACTCATCATGCACCCCGGCCCCATGAACCGCGGTATCGAGATCCTCCCGGAAATCGCCGACAGCCAGCAAAGCCTGATCATCGAGCAGGTGGCAAACGGCGTTGCGGTACGTATGGCAATCCTGTTCCTGCTTCTCGGCGGCGAAATGTAATGGCAAAAGGAGATGAATCATGACTACACTCATTAAAAACGGAACCATATATTACCAGGGTGCGCTCCAGAAGCTCGACATCCTGATCGAAGATACAAAAATCATAGGTATTGGCGAAAAACTGGCAGCCGACGCGGATCGGGTAATCGACGCGGAAGGCAAGCATGTATTTCCGGGATTCTTCGACCTCCACAGCCACTTGCGCGACCCGGGTCAGATTTACAAGGAAGACATCGTCAGCGGTACAAGGGCGGCGGCAAAGGGCGGATTCACCACCGTCTGCGCCATGGCGAACACCGAGCCGGTGGTCGACAACATCGCCACCGTGGAATACATCAAGCGTAAAGCAAACGACCTGGGCTCCTGCAAGGTTCTCGTTGTCGGTGCGCTGAGCAAGAAATCCGAAGGTAAAGAGATCGCCGAGATCGCGACCATGGTGGAAGGCGGAATCGTCGCGGTGAGTGATGACGGCGGCTGCATCCAGAACGCCAAGCTCAAGATGAACGCCCTCAAATACGCGTCGAGCTTCAACATTCCGGTCATCGTCCACGCCGAGGACTACAGTCTCGCCGGCAAAGGCCAGATCAACGCCGGAAGAATGTCCACCAAACTCGGGCTGGGTGGAATCCCCGGACTGGCGGAAGAAATCATGATCTCGCGCGATATCATGTTCGCCGAAAAAACGAAATGTGCCGTGCACATCGCGCACGTTTCCACGAAACGCTCGGTTCAGCTCATCCGGCAGGCAAAAAGCGAAGGCATCTCCATCACCACGGAAGTAACACCGCATCATCTGCTGCTTACGGAGAACGCCTGCGAAGACTTCGATACCAACACAAAAGTCAAGCCGCCGCTGCGTACGGAAGAGGATCGCCAGGCTTGCATCGAGGGGCTTCTGGACGGCACCATCGATTTCATCGCGACCGACCACGCGCCGCACGCCGATTTCGAGAAAGCACGCGAATTCACGCTGGCCCCTTATGGCATCAACGGTTTCGAAACAGCCTTCACAACGCTCTACGATCGCCTCGTAATCCCAGGCGTGATCCCGTTGGAAGTGCTCGTGCGCTCGATGTCGGAGAAGCCGGCATTGTTCCTCAAGCGCGAAGCGAGCATAATCAAAGAAGGTTACCCCGCCGATATCGCGATCGCCGACCTGAACGCTGAGCAGGAAATCACTACCGACAACATGCTTTCGAAATCGAAAAACACACCGTTCATCGGTCAGACATTCAAGGGACAGATCGTCATGACGCTTTGCGAGGGCAGAATCACATGGGAAAAAGAGTAATCAATCAGGTTTGCCGGATCACCAGAACCGTGCAAATCAACGATGCTTACTTCGAACTGTGGTTTTCCTCGCCGGAGATGTCCGAGCTGCTCGAGCCCGGGCAGTTCTTCGAGATCATGACCCCGGGCAGCGAAAGGTTGCGTATCCCCATCAGCGCGTACGACAAGCACGCAGATGAGATCGGGATGATGATCAAGATCGTCGGTGACGGCACGCGCCAGCTCTCGACGCTGAAACCCGGCGATGCGCTCGATGTCGTCGGGCCGCTGGGCAATTCCTTCACCAGACCGACAGATAAAAGGGTGCTGCTCGTCAGCGGTGGCATAGGCTATCCTCCGATGTTCATGCTAAAGAAATCGCTGGACGAATCCAACCGGATTTGGTGGGTTCACGGAGGACGCTGCAAGCAGGACGCGTTCGATACCGATTGCGTATTCACCGACGACGGCTCATGCGGCAGCAAGGGCTTTGCAACCATCGGCGTGGAGAAAGCGCTTTCGGAAGGTGGTTTCGACTGGCTTTTCGCCTGCGGACCGGAGCCGCTCCTCAAGCGGTGCGCGGAACTTGCAAAAGCTTATCGCGTGCAGTGCGAGCTCTCGCTGGAAGCATACATGGCCTGCGGAATCGGGGTCTGTTACGGATGCGCCGTAGCAATCAAAGAGAATGATGAAATCGTGTATAAGACCGTCTGCAAGGACGGGCCCGTGTTCAACGGGGAGAATGTCGTATGGAAATGACCGCGAGACTCGGTAAACTGACGTTGAAAAACCCGGTTACGGTTGCTTCGGGAACCTTTGGGATCAACTACGCCGATTTCTTCGACCTGAGCAGGCTTGGCGCGCTCGTCACGAAAACCATCACCATGGACCCGCGCCAGGGGAACAAGCCTCCGCGCCTGTTCGAAACGGAGTGTGGGCTCCTGAATTCCATCGGGTTGCAGAATCCCGGCCTGGAAGGATTTCTTCGAGACGATCTCCCCCGCTACCGCGAATTCGACACCCCCATCCTGGTCAGCTTCTCCGGGAATTCCATCGGCCAGTTTCGCAAGATGCTGGAGCGGATGGAGTCTTTCGAGGGGATCGCGGGATACGAAGTGAACGTCTCCTGCCCGAACGTCGAGAAGGAAGGGCTCGCCTTCGGAACCGATCCCAAGGTGGTTTACGAGCTTACGAGAGAACTCGCGAAGATAACGGAGCGAGAGCTGATCGTGAAGCTTTCGCCCAACGTGACGGACATCGTGGCCATCGCCCGGGCTGCCGAAGAAGGCGGCGCGACAACCATCGCGCTCATCAACACACTCATCGGGATGGCGATCGACTGGCAAACGGGAAAAAGCCGCATCGCGCGCGGCGGAGCCGGTTACAGCGGCAGGGCGATTAAGCCGGTGGCGTTGTTTCAGGTTTTCAGGGTTGCGCAAAATGTGAGGATTCCCATCCTTGCCATGGGCGGGATTTCTACGTGGCAGGACGCTCTGGAATTCTTCTATGCCGGCGCATCGGCTGTCGCAATCGGAACGAGGAACTTCGTTCAGCCGGACGCCACGATTCAGATCATTGACGGACTGAGAGATTTTCTGATAAATAACGACCAAACCCTTTCCGACATCATCGGAAAGGTCAACGGAATTGAAAGCTAAATCCTTGAAAGGAGAGAAGTATGAAAGAAAAACGCAAGATTATGGATCAGGCGGCCATGCAGCGTGCCATCAAGCGTATCGCGCACGAAATCGACGAACAGAACAAGGGACTGGATAACATATATCTCGTCGGTATCCGCAGCCGGGGCGTACCCATGGCGGAGCGCCTGGCGGAATACCTGAAATCAATCGACGGAGTGGAAGTTCCCACCGGCATCCTGGACATCACGCTCTATCGCGACGACCTCACGACCATCTCTCACCAGCCGGTCATCAAGGGTTCCAAGATCGATTTCGAAGTCAAAGACAAGAACGTGATTCTGGTCGACGACGTCCTTTACACCGGCAGAACCGTTCGTGCAGCCATCGACGCAATCCTCGACTTCGGTCGCCCGGAAAAGATTCAGCTTTGCGTGCTGATCGATCGCGGACATCGCGAACTCCCAATCAAAGCGAACTACGTTGGCAAGAACATACCTACTTCCGATGAAGAGATCATCAAGGTGTGCTTCGAAGAAACGGACGGCGAAGAGGCCGTGAAGCTGATGGAAAAAGAATAAGGGAACCCTATGAATTTCTGGGATAAATACATTCAAGCAGCGAAATGCAATCGCTCGCAGGTATGCGTGGGGCTGGACACCGACCCCGCGAAGATTCCGTCGTTCCTGAAGGAATTCCGAAATCCGATGACCACGTTCAATCGCGAGATCATCGAAGCGACCCGCGATGTTGCCGCCGCCTACAAGCTCAACTACGCGTTTTACCTCGCCGCGGGGAAAATGGGCATGGAGGCGCTGGAAGAAACCGCGAACACCCTCAAGGGAAAAGTGCCGGTCATCCTCGACGTGAAGGTTGGAGACATCCCCAACACGATGCATCAGTATGGAAAGACCTTCTTCGAGAACTACCGCGCAGACGCGATTACCGTGAATCCCCTGATGGGCAAGGACACGATCCAGACCATCCTGGATATCCCGAAAAGCTACTGCTTCGTCCTTGCAGTTACATCCAATCCGGGCGCAGTCGATTTCCTCAAGGCGGAAAACCTCCATCAGCGGATCGCGAGCTGGCTCGGCGAGAGCGATGAGACACGCCTCGGAGCGGTCGTCGGAGCTACCAACACCGAAGAGCTAGCCGACATGCGCCGCCTGATGCCGAAAACCCTCTTCCTCGTGCCTGGAATCGGGGCGCAAGGCGGAGACCTCGATGCTGTCGTACGGCTTGCGAGCATGACCCGGGACGATCCGAGATTCCTGATCAACTCTTCACGCGGAATCATCTATAAATCGGATGGGAAGGACTTCGCGGAAGCCGCATGGAAGGCAACGGAAGAACTCAGGAACAAGATACAGGAAAGCCTGAGCAACCTCGAATGAAACGCCTTCTCCTGATTGTTTTGACGCTCCTGACGGCCACCGCTTATGCCTGGGAGCGTCCCTTTTTCTTCAAGCAAAGCGACAACCCGTCATCCCGGGCGGAGTGGTTCTACTCCACCTGGAATTTCCGGGTGGACGACCATCCCGAAAGAGGTGGGATCGAGAGATTTACAGTTTTCCAACTGAACTGGCACAAACCCACTCGATCCGGCCTTGGATACTACGTTTCCTCGACGCTCCATCTGGAAGATCGGAAGACGCAAACCATCGGAGGCATGGGAGTCTCCTACAGATTGTCATCCATCGTTTATACCGGCCTGGACATCGAGGCCGGCTGGCTGGAAGAGAGCGACGAAGCCATGCTTTGCTTCCACCCGGGCATAACCGTGAAGCCATCGGGGAATCTCCAATTCGGATTTCACGATCGTTACACCAGAAAGCTGGACTCCGGCGATAGCGATAATCTCTTCTCCGCCTCTGCATCGTTGATCTTCAATCGCCACTTCACGACAAGATTCTCCTGGGATACGGATAACACGCTTGATACCGAACTACTGGGCGATCTCACCGGAGGAGGTATCTGCCTGTATGCCGGCGCTTCGCTGGATGCCGACGGGCCGTTCGACGACGCGATGTACCGCGCCGGGCTTTCCGTGCAGTTCGAGGGATTCTTCGCGCAGTATGGCGAAACCACCGGCACCAAGGACAGGGAATCCCGCGAGCTGCGCATGGCATTTATGTCGGGACCGTTTACGCCGCCCGTCCGGTTCGAGCCCAAGCACTACGCGATCGTCAAGACGCCACGCCAGTATAAAACGCTGGGCATTCTAAGCTCGGTGGACGATTTCCAGCCCTCCGAGACGGAGATCACGATCGCTTCCGGCGACAACCTCACCCGAATTTCCCGCAACCTGCCGCCCGGAGCCGATCCGGCCTATCGGGACAACGTCAAGGCCATCGCCGAGTACAACAACCTCGCCGATCCCTCGCGCATCTACGTGGGGCAGAAAATCCGCATTCCTATTCTCAAACCTGAAGCCGAATCGGTGATTATCCCTATGGAGGATCGTTCCCGTATCGAGGAACTGCTCGAAATGACTTACTCGACACGCGTTGTCGAGACGTCCATCAACAGCGCGCTCTGGGCCTTCCGCCTGGAGGGGCTCTCTTCCATGCGAGAGCGGCTGCCCTCGCACAGCCTTCTCGACAATCCCTACTTGCTCGATGCGCAAGCGCTTTCGCAGATGTACTCCGGCTCCTACGAAGAGGCCGAGAAACTCCTGCAGTGGGCGCTGAACGAGCGCAAGACGTCCCCCATCCTGCGAGCAAATCTCATCAAGGCCATGCAATTGCTACAGCGAAGCGACGAGGAGATCGAAGCTGTTCGCCATCCCGTGGAGGATCAAGATGCGAACCGCTAATCTCTTCCTCCTTTCGCTGGCGATCCTGCTGGTTTCTTGCGCCAGCATGCCCCGCGACGATGCCGAATCATACGAACAAGCGGTAAGGGACTACGAGAAAGGTTTTTACAACTTCGCCCTCCCCCGTCTTGAGGAATACGCTGACATTGACTCGCTCTATTATCCGCTCATCGCCTCCATCGCGCACCTGCACTACCAGGCAGGACGCCCGGATACGGCAGGATACTGGCTGGAGAGGGCCATCCATCTTACCGATGAACTCCCATTAGAGTACCTGGCATTCAAAGCGGAGCAGGATCTGGACGCTAATCGGCCGGAAGTCCTCGGCTTCCTCGACTATGTCAACAGCGTCGGACGAAGATACGGAATCGATACCGGGCTCTTGCTGGCAATCATGCTGAAGGAGAGTTCCTTCGTCTCCAGGGCTGTATCACCGACCGGTGCGGTTGGAATGATGCAGCTCATGCCAGCGACGGGGAAAGCGCTGGGTTTGTCCGTCCCCACCGAAAACTACGTGAAAGAACCGCCCATTCGTCAGCACGAGCAGGACGAGCGATTTCACCCGGCAAAGAACATCGCCGGGGGTGCGAGTCACCTCAACTTCCTGCTCAATCACTATCGCTACGGCACGAGAAACACCAATCTTCGCAAGGCCCTGGCCGCCTACTACGCAGGTACGGGCAACGTGCGGGACTCCATCCCGTCCTATTGCGACTACTATGTGAATAAAATCTCCGAATACTATCTCAACTACCGTTATCGCTTCGACAAGCATCAGGAAGTGGAGCAAACGTATTACCGCCTGAATCCCGACGCTCCGGGATTCAGCAAAACGGGCAAGTCCAAGGCGTTCCCCCGTAAGAAGATGTTGAAGGAGTTCGAGCGAATCCGGCAGTACGCGAAAACGATAGCAGACGACGACACAAGGGCGATCTACAATAACAATCTTGGCCTGATGGCGGAGTCGCTCGGTTTGCGTGATTCAGCCCTCGTTTTCTACCGCACGGCTCTCGGGATAAATCCGGCAGGGGATCCGGCGCTTTACAATCGCGGCTGCCTGCTCTTCGAGGAAGCGGACTACCGGGGAGCTATCGACGATTTCCAGCGCATCTCCGGGGAATCCGGCCACCGTCACCACGCCGACGTGCTCATTGTTTCCGCGATGATATCGCTGGGATATCTCGATGAAGCGATGGACCATCTGTCTCGTATCGAGCAACGCAACTCCCTCGATCCGGACAGAGAAGAGCTCGAAGGGATTATCGCCGTCATGCAAGGAAACCCGGATATTGCCATCGATCGCTTCGAACAGGCCGTGGAACGCCGGGGATCGCAAGCGGACATCAGCAACCTGCTGGCTGCCTGGTACGCACGCTATTTCGGCGATGACATCGAGATCGAATACACCTTGTTGCACAACAGCGACATGCTCTCGTCCTCATGGCTTGCGTGGCCGCTCCCGCAGCGGTATATCTCCTCCTATTACGGCTGGAGGCCCAACGCGATCGAAAGCAACTGGAGAAAGCGTCTGGAGAAGATGGAATACCACAGCGGAATCGATATCCCCGCCCCGAAGGGAACGCCCGTGCAAGTGGCCGCGGATGGCGTTGTGTTGAGCTCCGACTTCAACGACGTCTCGGGGAATTCGATCTGCGTCCAGCACGACAACGGCTGGTTCACCTGCTATTACCACCTCGATGAGCGTAAAGCCGAAAAGGGCGATCGAGTGAAACAGGGCGATGTGATTGGATTGGTGGGCACAACGGGACGCTCGACGGGAAACCATCTGCATTTCGGGCTGCTTGACCGCTCCATGAAGCCGGTAAATCCATTGCTGTATCTGAGCGGTTATTGATTCTTGAATGATTAATTGCAGGAAAAGTTTGACGCAGAGTATGCATGTATTACACTTTCGCAAAATATGGATTTATACTTTCGGTGATATTGATCAGGAAAGTCTCCATCTCAATCTTCCATAATAAGTTATGTCACTCGGAGTGCTCCGACTTGTCGGGGTGTATCGAAGGGTTGGTCGATTTCGATGCTTCGATACTCCGCAGCAAGCTACGGAACTCAGCATGGCATCTTAAGATCATTGTTCACAATCATACGAAGGTACTTAATAAGGATATACTATGCTTTCACAGCCCGTAGGTTTCGCTCTTGGCCTGACGATCTTTGCCGGATTGGCCACCGGTATCGGTAGCGCCATCGCATTCTTCAGCAAACGGACGAACGAATCATTCCTGTCCGTCGCGCTGGGGTTCTCCGCCGGCGTAATGCTTTACGTCTCATTCGTGGAAATCTTCCAGAAGTCGCGCGACGCGCTGTGCATGGATTTCTCTGCAAAAACAGCGTACTGGATCACGGTCGGGGGATTCTTTGCGGGAATGCTCCTGGTCGCGCTCATCGACAAACTCGTACCCGATTTCGAGAATCCGCATGAGGCCCGTCACGTTGAGGACATCAACGCCGACAAAAGGAAACAAAAGCTCCTCCGCATGGGATTCCTGTCCGCCGTCGCGATCGCCATCCACAATTTCCCGGAGGGACTCGCGACCTTCACCGCGGCGCTCGCCGATCCCACCCTGGGCGTATCCATCGCCGTCGCGATCGCGATCCACAACATCCCGGAAGGAATCGCGGTCTCGGTGCCGCTGTACTACGCTACCGGAAGCAAGAAAAAGGCGTTCTTATGGTCGTTTCTATCAGGGCTGGCGGAGCCGGTCGGGGCGATTGTCGGTTACTTGATTCTGTTCCGCTTCATGAGCAACCTCATGTTCGGTATCATCTTTGCCGGAGTGGCGGGGATTATGGTATTCATCTCGCTGGATCAGCTTCTTCCCACAGCCGAAGAATACGGCAAGCACCACCTGGCTATTTACGGTCTGGTCAGTGGGATGGCTTTGATGGCTTTGAGTCTTTTACTTTTTGCTTAGGCATTTCTTTCTCGAATTCCTGTTCCTCTTTTTCCTTGGGCGGGTTGAACCTCAACCGAAGCGGGTACGCTTTCTCCACGAAGATCTGATCGTGCGTGAAGATTGTTTCAGCGCCAATCACCCGGCGTCCACCCGCGATGGACTGAATGAAGTTGAACAGGTTCTTGCCCGAATCCACCGTTTTATTGGTCTCGCAGGCGTCCAGAAAGATCACGCCATCCTCCGGCATCTGCGAGAAAATCTCTTCCAGCTCCGTATCGCCGGTATCGAGCATGCCTTTGTCTCGCCGTATCTTCCAATGCTTTTCGCTTAACGCCTCAGATGAAAAGGGGTCTCCTCCATAGGTGGGACAAATTGTTATCGATTCAACATTTCCATGTCCACAGATAGCCAGGAGATCAACACGTTCCATCTCGTTGAATGCTTCCGGAATCTCCTCCTCGCTCTTGATTATCATAACGCGCGTATCGTAGCTGGGCCACACACTCCGGTAGAATGCAACGGCTTCCGGTGAGGAAAACTCTTTATTATTATCGATTGATGAAAAGAGGAATAGCGCGTTTGGTTTATCGGTGTCGACAATGGGAGAATAAAGCTCCAGTGGCACTTTCATGCGGTTCAATCTGACGATCTCGTAAAAGTTTGCCCCGAGGCCACTCATCGCCTCCGCGTACGCTTGCGTTCCACCCTCCTTTAGGAAGTGGATTAATTCGCGATATTGAAAACCCTCGATGTGGATGTAATGCTCAACATCCTCCGGCGTCACACCTAGTTTCAGCAACCGCACGAGGTCATTACAAAAAAGGTCCTTTCCATTATCCCTGCCAAGATCGAACATCCGATGCGCGTACGTTGTGTCTCCTCCCATTTCAAGATACTCCACCAGGCTGTGTCCGTAAAAGATCATTGCGGTTGAATCACCAGGGACACCCCCGGTCATGAGATCGACGATGACTTCCATTTCGGCGTTGATCGCCTTCAAATAGGCTATTTGCCCACCTCTGAAAAGAGAATAACCATCTTTGCGTTCATACTTTGCCAGCTTTTCAGCATATTCGACGGTACCGCCGCAACGGAGAAACCATGCCACATCGTGGGGCCTGAAGACGCTTTCTCCGAGAGAGTTTTCCATGGAAAGCAGGTGATGAATGGTCTCGAAATCCGCTCCCGTAGCTCGCAGGAGCGCGATGTCCCTGGGTTCGAGAAGGCTTTTGCCATCCTTGGTTTGAAGCTGCTCGAGCCTTTGCGTGATGGAAAGGTGTTGCTGGGGGGCTTGCGCGCATCCCAAAACAATCAGGATGAGAAGAATGAGAAGATTCGCCTGTTTCACGTTAGCTGAACGTGAGTACAAAGATACCTCCTACCGTCATGGCGATGCCGATGATTTTCTTGAGGGTTATGGCCTCTCCCGCGAAGATGATTCCCATCAATGCACCGAACAAAGGCGACGTGAACGCAATCGGCATCACCTTGCCGAGGGGCGCTCCCTTGATCGCCGCGTAGAAGCAGAGCATGCCGGCTGCTCCGGCGACAATGCCTCCTCCGACAACCATGTACAGGAGCGCTTTGGTTCCAGCCGCGGGAATGGTTTTCCATTGCGAAAAACTCACCGTTCCGAGAATCAGGAGCGCAACAAAGGTACGAATGGTGATACCGACCTGCGGAGACAGATTCCCCATGTGCAGACCCTTCTTTTCGAAGTAACCGCCTACGCCCCAGAAGAGAGCCGTCAAGATCGCGAAAATTTGTGCTTTCATTTTATTTCCTTACAGTTGGTTAACGCTGAAACATACGTTTCGTTCCCGGAGATAATCCATAATCTCCTGGAAATGATCTTTTCCCAGATACTCGGGCGGACAGATCCCTACGCGCGTGAAACAGTCTTCCAGCACGAGAGTTGCCGCTGCCGTGCAGGTATAACCCGTGGTGCGGGACATGGACGAAAATCCGGTCTTCACATCCGCACGATCCAGAAGATTGTATGTGTAACGGGTTTCATGATCCTTACCCTTGCCCTCGACGATGACTTTCATGATCGTGAAGTCCATTTCTCCGTCGTGGAGCTTCCACTCGTCAAAGAGGAGCCTGGATGTCATGGAGAGCGGAGAAACCCAATGGTCGTCGACCTTTATCTTGTCCTTGGAGAAGAATCCGCTGTCCCGGAGGATGCTCATCAGCTCGATGTGCCCCGGGTAACGAAGCGTCTTCTCGATCATATCCGGCACGTCCATCGTCTTGATCAACGAGCGCAAGCCATCCGTGTTGAAGGCCACCAGCGTTCCGATCTCCGGGAAATCGATCATCTCGGCATCCGAGAGGGCCGGCTTCACGACGATCATGTTGTCTTTCACGATGCGCGCGGGTCTCGTGTATTCTTCAAGGACATCGATCGGTGAGAACGGCGCCTTGTACTGCCAGGGTAACTTGCGTTCCTTCGGCAAGCCGCCTACATAGCACTCGAAGCTTCCCACATCCATCGTCTCCGCATGGTGCCCCAGAATGATGTTGCTCATCCCCGGCGCGATTCCGCAATCGACGATCGCGATAACGCCCCTTTCCATCGCCAGCTCATCCAGCAGGAAGGCGTCCTGTTCAAAGAAGGAGATGTCCACTACGTTACGGCTCTGATCGATAATCGTTTCGAGTGTCTGGAATCCGATGTAACCGGGCACCGCGTTGATTACCAGATCGCATTCGCCGATCGCATCGATCACCATCTGCCGGACGCTCAAGTCCGCTACCGAAGTCTCCACCGGATAAAACGATGCAAGTCTTTGCAACGCAAGAGGTGATTTATCAAACACCGTGACCTGGTACCGCTCGGATAAATCAGCCGCGATCGCGCTGCCCACCATTCCGCATCCAAGAACGCTAATTCGTTTTTTCATATTACCTCCGTACCTCGAATCGCACATTTTTAAACGAGGAGGATAACAAGTGTCAATGTAATTATGCAGCCTCCGCAATGGAATCTGTAAAAAATACTCACCCGAAGTTTGATGGAGGCATACAACCACCAGACATTATTACACTGTGGCAAATAAAATAAACATGTTATATCACGGCCGGATCATGACTTCCGGATTCTTCCGGCTTGAATAATAAAGAAGGTTTGTAATATTCTCTTCGCGTCTGACGTTATAGGATTAAAACGAAAATGCGGAGGTCACAATGAAACGTGTAATCCTTTTAATCAGCCTGTTTTCCATCATTGCTTTGTCAGCGCTTCCTTTAACGGATGATGGCAAATCTCCCTTTGTCGATGTAGTAAAAAACATCCGTGAATCGGTTGTTCATATAAAGGTCGAATCGGAGTATTCCGTCAACTTTCGCAACCCATCATTCGAGGAGTTCTTTAAATTCTACTACCCACAACTGCCGCAGACAAGGAAATCGACGCAGCTCGGAAGCGGCTTCATCTTCAAGCGCGACGGCAACGACGTCTACATCATGACCAACAACCACGTGCTCGGCAGCAGCGATAAGGCCGAAATCACGGTTACCCTCGCAGACAAGGCGAAATTCGACGCCGAAGTGGTGGGCAAAGACCCAAGCACCGATCTCGCGGTGATCAAGATTGAAGTTGATGACAAAGAAAAGGTCGTCATTGCACCGCTGGGAGATTCCGAAGAGCTGGAAGTCGGCGACTGGGCGATCGCCATCGGCAATCCCTTTGGCGAGCTCGGGCTCGAGCGCACGGTTACCGTCGGCGTCATTTCCGCGAAGGGGCGTTCCAACCTCAATTTCGGTAACGACTCCCCTCTTTATCAAGACTACATCCAAACAGACGCCGCCATCAACCCGGGTAACAGCGGAGGTCCCCTGCTGAACATCAAGGGTGAAGTGATCGGCGTGAACGCCGCGATCACCAGTCCCGCAGGCGGCAATGTGGGCATTGGATTCGCGATTCCAGTGGACATCGCTCGCAAGGTCAGCGACGACCTCCTCAACGAGGGACACGTCGTCCGCGCTTACCTGGGAATCGTTCCGCAGGAAGTAACGCCCGAGCTCAAGAAATCGCTCGGACTCGAAGATATCTCCGGCGTTCTGGTTGCTCGCGTTGCCGAGGACACACCCGCTGAGAAGGCCGGATTGAAGAAAGGCGACGTGATTACCGAAGTCGGCGACGAGAAGATCACCTCCGTTTCAAGGTTCCGCATCCTTGTCGCCAATCATCAGCCCGGCGAGAAAGTTCGATTGCAGGTGATGCGCCAGGGAAAACCGATCGCATACTATCCGGTGCTCGAAGAGTTCCCGGAGGAGGAATCCGTGGCGAAATCGGAGGAGAAATCGACGAAGAAAGACCTCGGTCTCGACGTGATTTCCCTGAACGACGAAAGGGCTTACCGGTATCGCTCGCAGGCATCCAACGGCGTGATCATTGTGCGGGTAGAGCCAGATTCTCCGGCTCAGGACGCGGGATTGCAGCAGGGAGATGTGATTCTCGAGGTTAATTACCAGACGGTTGAAGACGCGAAAGATTTCCAGCGCGAAATCGATGAAGCGACGGAAAAAGGTTCAAACATTCTTCTCTATGTCCTCTCTCAGAATCGCTACTATCGCTATGTAGCGATTGAAGCAAAATAGTCACCTGTACAATTTCCGCTTTGATTGGCTCATGAATCAGAGCGGAAATGGTTCTCCTGAAAGGTTTTCCCGATTGGCCATTTTCGCTTGATGGTTCTTCAATCGGAAAATCATATACCTCTCATCCCCTTCTCCAGACGGAGGAGGGGATTTTTTATCAGAAGTCGAAGCCCCCAAGGAAAACCTCGAACGCCACATCCTCTTCCTCAACGCGGTAAGCTGCGCGCAATCCCAGATTGATCTGCAAGTTGATATTGGAAAAGAGCACCGTTTCGAACTCCGTCTCCAGACCGAAAGAGCGATAGAGCGTGGTGGTTTCTTCGTCTTCGGCGACACCGTAATCGAAGAACGCGCCACCGGTGTTCGATCTCAGATAGAGCCAGCGCCCCAGGTAAAAATCGTTGTACGATATCGGGAAGCGATACGAAACGGTTCCCTTGTAGAAGTCCTCATGATCGTGGTCGTCGTAGCCTCGCGGGAAAAGCATCTCGCGCATGAAGCGATAGTTGCCTTCATACATCTTCTCGTACTCCGCCGTTAGTTTCAGGCTGTGGTGCTTCATGAAACCCGGGACATACACTTTGTACCGCCCCGAGAACAGCTTACCCGTGAAATCGGAATACGCTTCCTGCGAAAACGGCGTCGTGGTGAAGGAGGCATTCAGCTTGTGGCCCCAGCGCGGCGCAATATCCCGCGAAGAGGGCTGAAGGATATGGTATATCTCTCCGTAGTAACGCACCGGCACGAGGGTGCCATTGCCCATCTCGTACGATTCGAAATAGTCCTTCTCCTGTGCATACACATAGCTTATCTCGGAACCCACATCGATTTTCGACCACCATGCGCCTCGCGAGAAGTTCAGAGGCAGATGCGCGCCGAATGTCGTTGAAAACTCGCGCCAGTTGTCCTCGATGTCCTTCTCGTCGTCCAGGCTGTCCGAGTATACGGTCGTTCGTCCACCGCTATCCAGCTCAATCCCGAGGACGATGGGCAATTGCATGTACTCGATGCTCGCCCGGATGCCGGGGACATTTTCGTTGACGTTGAAGTAAACACCCGCCTGCGTGTGGGTCGTTCCAAGCACATCGTCCGACATCAGATCGAGGCTGATCTCGGTATCGGTACCCCCGAGAATCCAGCTATGGAAATTCAGCGTGTGCAGGATCGGTGAATACGGTTCCGTCGCGAACGTGCGATCCGGGATGTCCGCGTCCTCGTAAACAGATTTCCCCTGCTCCTGGTGAACGAGCGGATCGAAATAATACAGCGTTCGGATTTCCACGTCTTCCAGCTTCTCCCAAGCGCTCGGATCGTTATCGATCTCGTAAATCCTGTAACCGTTTTCATCGCGGTAGTCGGCGAAGAGAAGCTTCTTCCCATCTGTGGAAACCGATGGATGGTACGCGCCGAACCTGCGGGTTACCACGCGATAGCGCGCGCCCGTCTCCATGTCCAGCGCATAGATGTGATCGATCCCCGAATAGGCCGAGCTGTAGTAAACGTATTTCCCACGTGAGACCGGCGAAGAGATATACTCTGTATCGTAGGGGGTTAGCACCTGAGCCACGCCAGTCTCGACAGTCAGAATCTCCATCCGGAGCTTGTTGTCGTGTTGGCGCAGATAGACGAGACGTCCGTCGTCCGTCCAGCATGGCGTTTCCAGAAAATCGTTATCGGGATTGGGAATTTCGCGAATCAGCTTCCCGCTTTCTGCATCCATGATCACCAGATCGCAGTCACGCTCCCTGGTGTATCTCACCGCGACAATCCGTTGCCCATCGGGTGATATCGCCGGCGCGAAGAACTTCCCCCGGTGGGTGATCTGGCGCTTGGATCCGTTCTGCAGATCGCAGGTCACGATATCCGAGGAAGCTCTGGTTCCCCCAGGCGGATATCCGGCGTGTAGCGACTCCACACGGCGACGTCTCCATTGCTCGAGAATCGCTCTTGCGCTTTGCACATAGGCAAGATGGTACACGTTCAGTTCATCGTCGATGCGCACCAGTTCGGGGATTTGCCCCAGGCCCGTACGCATGGAGACAACGTTTCCGTTCTTATCGTAATACGGCGTTACGTACTGCATCCAGCCATCGGAATTGGATGGGCGAAACGGCCTTCGCCTCGGTGAATTTCATGCCCTTCAACTGCGCGCGCCACATCTCCTTCAGATCGGCGCAGGTTTTATTGTAAAGCTCCTCGGCGTACATTCCCTGTTTCGCGCTTTGAGAACCGTTGAAAACCGGTAGGGCCAGATCGAGAACTTCGAGGTACCATAAACGACCTTCGCCCAGGTATCGGCGGAGTGCTCGCGCCTTGCTCCCGTGACAAGCAAGTAACCCAGAAGATAATGATTCGGATAGAAATCCTGATACGATCGCAGGTAAGCCTGATAGTAACTGGGCCGATCCCCCGAAAGCAGTATCGCTCGCTCGGTAACGTCGAAGCTCGGGATGCGTCCGCGCCCCCAGTTTGTGAGAGCCGTTTCCGTAGCAACCGCGTCCCCCTCGAAGAACCACAACGGCGTCGAGATTATCGCGCACATGGCGATACCGTATTCGCCCATGATATAACTGAAAACCTTGGTCATGCCCGTGTTCAGCTTGTCGTACTGCACCATGTGCCTGGTTTCATGGATGCTGAGCAGGCTGTACCAGTCCAGGCCACCCGTAAGCTGATCCTGCGGGGGTGTCGGGTAGAACTGCGACATCCTGGGAGCCATCGAAACGTATCCGTTGGTTATCGCGGTGCGGTTGCTCAACACGATCGTCCAGGGCTTCATCTTCGCGTCCATGGTCTTCGTCAGGGGCGTATACAGGTACTCGAGGCGATTAGCCACCTTTTGCACGTCCTCCTCGATCTCCTTCGGGAAAATCAGATGGAAATGCTCCGTGCGCAACTGGCGCCACTCGACGCTCGGTGGATTCACCGAATTCGTATAATCGTAGATTTGCGCGTTCAAGGCGGCGACAGCCATCAGCAGTAACAGCAGTAATCCGTTTTTCATCATATTCCGTTCTCTTTTCTACACTTTCGTGATCAATTATCGTTCGATGTCGATTCGAGTTCCTTCCGAGTGCGACGTAAACTCCGGCGCGTACATGCACTGGATCGTGGTGATTCCATTGGAGAACTCTCCCGCCTGGAAGGCTCGCAGGGGGTACTCGAAAACAAAAGTACCCTTGTGCAGGCGATTGAAGAAGAAGTTCGTCGTGGCATCGCGCGTGGACTCGTAGTACCAGAGCCCATCCTGATATTTCGAGCTGGAGATCACGTTTTCCGGCTCGAATCCGGCGGCTCGCATGTCCTTCATGTGGACGTAATCCATCTCACGGTCGACCCGCAGCTCGATGCGCACGATCACCCGGTCTCCGACCTCGATCCTCTCTTCGGGAGATAGCGGATGGAGCCTGGTTCCACTCGCGTCTTTGCGCTCGATGAATAGCTGCTTCTTCAGCGACAAGGGAGTCTCATGGGAATCGATCTTGTCAAGGTCTTCGAAGTACTGCCAGTAAACCGCGCCCCAGGCGGCGTGGTCGTTGGGATTCGCCACCTTGATGTCGCCCATCGCAGCGTCAACCTCCGAGCCAGCCCAGCTCTCTTTGAAATAGCCTGTTCCGGGCTCGAGAGACTCGGGGACCACCATGCGATCCCCCACCGTGATTTGCACCGGCTCGTCGCTCGTAATCCAGCTCGATCCACTGCACAGAAGCGCGTAGCACGCTTCCGCCGTCGCCTTGGTGGTCTTCCAGTCCTGTACCTGTTTCTGCTTGAGCAACCATAAGCGCATTTCATCGACCTCCTCATTCGTCCCGAGCGCTCCGAAAAGCTCGATCAAGAGCGACTGCGTCTCGATGGGAGCCTCATACCAGTAGTACCCGGGTTGATTCTCTTTCCAGTACATCCCCATCTCATCCGAGTGAAGCGCATGCTCTCGCATCGAGGCAACAATCTTCGCCGGAATCTCTTCCCCGCCCAGACGATCCAGCGCCAAAGCCTGCAATCCGCTCGTGTAAAGCGATCGATCCCGCCACCATGTCTTTGCCTGGCTCAGGTAATATTCCCAGGCTTCGCGATTGGCTTCTTCAACGGGGATATCCTGGAAAAAGCTCCGCATGTAGAGATAGTGAATGTGGATTCTCTGGATATGCTGTTCATCCAGATTCTTGCCATCCTCGATCAAATCCCGATAGTCTTCGGTCATCCGGCTATCCAGCCACAACACGGCCTTTCGATAGCACGCGACAACATCGCTGCCCTCTTTCAGCGCGCCCAGCTCTCGCAGGTGCCCGAATCCTTCGGCGATGTACTGGGTGATGTACCGGCTTTCGGGCATTCCCTCGAACCACGGCCACGCGCCGCTCGGCTTCTGCTTCTGGATCAACTTCCTCATTGTCGTTTGCCTCATCATGGACATGTGGTTGATGTCGAACAGGATGCCGATCCGCTTCTTGCGCTCGGTCTCGTTCTGAGCCTGTCGCACCCAGGGCGTCTCTTCCAGAACCAGCGATTTGAGTTCCTGATTCTTCTCCAGATTGGAGAGCAGCGCTTCCGAATCGGGGAGGTCGCGCCACTGGGAGAAAATCCGCTCGATTTTGGGATTCTGCTTTACGATGAATCCAGCCAGCTCGTTCGCGTAGAACCTCGTGAAAACCTGCTCCGAGCACTCGTAAGGGTACTCCGCCATATATGGAAGCGCCTGCACCACGTACCAGGCGGGATTGGTGGTAAACTCGAGCGTGAACCGGTGGTGCTTCAAGGTGGAGGAATCTCCCGATTCCTTCAGTTTGCGGAAGGAGAACTGCTTCTCCTTCTCGCCGCGAATCGGGAGCGGTAAGGACTCGGTTACAAGCATTCTGTTGGGTAAAACCGGCAGCAGGTTCTCTTCGCCGTCGGAGAAGGACGCCGTTCTGGCAGTCATACGGACGATTACCGCCTGATAGGTGTCGGGGATCGAAATCGTCCAGTCGATGGACGTGCTTCCTTCCGGTGCGAGCGTGAACGGGACTTCCGGTGTCGCGCTATTCATCGCTTCATCGATGGGATTCATCGTTTCGGCATCGAACAGGCGAAGCTCCGCCGTGCCCGAAACGCTCTCCGGTGAAAGGCTGTTGATTCGTGCGGAAAGTGTAATACGATCTCCCTCACGAAGGAAACGCGGCAGATTGGGCGTCACCATGAGTTCTTTCTGGGTGACGAGGAACTTCTCCGTGGTTCCTGTGCCCAGCGATTCGTTGTGTGCCAGCCCCATCAGTTTCCAGCGCGTCAACGCCTCCGGAACCTGGAACGTGAAGGATATTTCCCCGCTCTCATCGCTGTGCAGCTCAGGATAGAAGAAGGCTGTTTCCGCGAAATTCTTGCGAACCTGGATTTGCGACGATTCCGGTGGAGCTCCGCCGGCTCCGGCAGACATCGCTTTGTCGCTCTCCATTTCCATCCCTTCCACATTGAACGCTTCCGTTTTCAAATGTAATCGCGATGTGCTTGATCTGGGAGCGGCTTGCGACATCATGGCATCGTCATCGTAGCTTGCAGTGGCAAACATGGGCGTATTTCGTCTTCCAGATCGCCATCGCATGTTGTGATTGAACCAGTTCAATTCGTCCATTCGCTCCTCATGCGGGTTGAAGTGGCTGATCCTATGAGACAGCATCGAACTTATTCGCCCCCGTCCCGACCAGTCTTCCCAGCGGCCGTCCAACCAGTTCCGGGGAAAGACATCCAGAGACCAGCTATTGGGGTAGAACTGGTCCAGTGAGGCGTCGTACATGGCGACAAGCATTTCAGCATGGCTCTTTTCCCCGGAATGATCCTTGATTTTTACCGAGAACGTCTCCTTGCTTCCGGGCTCGAGCTTGTCCCTGAATGTCGACCAGGTGATATCGAGTTTTTTGTTCGACCACGGAACCTCGATCGGCACGTCTTCGATGTATGCCCTGTTGTCGTGGAGCATAACGACGATCAGTGAAAATCCGCCGCGATAGTCCTCGATAACGGGGTGCTCGATCACCTTCTGCTCGTTATCCAGCCTGATGATATCTTCCTTCAGAACCTGATTCTTGCATCGCCAGCTATACAGGATCGTCGCGTCAGGATACGAGCTGCCGATCAGCACGCTCGCCTTTTCGCCGGGCTCGCATGTTGTCTTCAGCCCCTTTACCCAGAGCGGAATGAGCCGTGGCAGTTGCTTTGCTTCGGGAGAGAAGACGACAAACTCTTTCGTGATTGTCACTTCGGTTCCCAAGGGATCCTGCGCGGTCAGCCTGATGCGATACGTCCCCGGATCCCATTTTCTCAGCTTCTTCAGGACGAGTTCCTTGCTCTCGCCCGTATTGAAGCTACCGGATTCCATGCGGTGTTCGACCGGCCAGGTTGCGGTGTCATCCTCTTCGAGATAAGGGTCGTGTGGGAATTTCCGAATGAATTCCTCGCGGGTGTAGATGGTTGTATCGGGTTGACTATCGTATCCCGAGGATCGGAAGATTCGATCGGGCTGCTGCAATCGCTCGACCTCGTAAACACCTTCGATGGGAATGTGTTGCTGCATGAGGTTTTGGGTCACGAGCTCGAAGGAATCGGTTGTCTCGCGGTTGACAGCATCCGTTACGATCACGTCGAGTTCGAGCGAGCGACTCCCCGCATAGACGATTGTCTGCTCGCTTCGCGTCTCGCCGCTATTGTCCACAATATCCACGGAAACGATAAACTGGTAGGCGACATCGAAGCGACTCTGTGTAATCCCTTCTCGAAGCAAATTGAAGGGAACCGTGAACGAGCCATCGGACGATGTACGCGTCGAGCCGCTGGCAACGACCTGCTCGTTCGACATCACCGGCTTGAAGTAGTAGCGGAACCACGGGCAGTATCGCACGCGCTTCACGTGATATTTCACTTCGGCATCAACGATTCCCGGTCCGGCATACGATTTCGCCGAGCCTTTGACTTCGATGTCCGAACCCAGGCGGAAGACCTCCTTGACCGGCTCGAACGTAACCTCGAACTTGGGACGCTTGTATTCTTCCATCTGGATGGATGTTGAACCATGTTTCGTGTACAGGCGCATACTGCCTGTGATCCCGTCCTGCGGCAGGACAAAGCTTCCGCTGAAGCTCCCGAACTCGCTGGTCCGGCACTCCATGCTGGAAACCGGCTGACCGTTCGCGTCGTCCAGCTTGACGTTCAGAGATGAGCCCGTTAACAATTCGGGAAGCGCATCGTTCTCCTGGTTAACAGCGATCCCCTTGAAGTAAACGGTTTGCCCGGGGCGGTAGATTTTGCGGTCTGTGAAGAAATAGACATTGGAGCGATTATAACGTCTGTTATTCCTTTGGGGATCCGGAATGTGGATACCGTATCGGTCTCTGCAATCCAGCCGATCTCCGTTGTATGAGAATATAAAACGGTAGTCTCCGGGCTCGAGGTCAAGTTGCCCGTTCTCATCCGTGTAGCGGACCTCCGACGGCAGCTCGTCCTCCGCCCAGTATCCCCGGAATATTTCAACCTTCGCACCGGCGAGAGGAGCTCCGGTATTGCGATCCAGAAGCATTATTCTTCCCGTACTGGAATCGGTTATCCAGTCGATATCCGTAACCGTGAAGCGTAGCCAGGATCTTTCGGTCCTTTCTGTTATGCCGGCACCGGAGATGTGCATGAGGTACTCTCCGGCAGGCAACGCTTCCATTTCCGCAAGAAAGGTTCTTTCATGATAGTCTTTTGGGTCGGGCAAGTTGATCGACCAATGTTGGTATGCCTCTGACGCGAGGTAGTAGTCGTAAATCTTCTGCTCGTCCCTGTAATGCATTTTACTGCTTCTGTGCCTGTCTTCAAGCTGATAGACATTAAAAGCGCCTTCCTCGCAGTTGCGGTAGGTAATCGTTATGGGAGCAATCTTTCCGACTGGAATGCACTGGTCGAACGATACGGCGATCAATTTCTGGGAAATGTCATTCTGGAGTTCCCGGCAATCATGATTGAACGGCGATTCGAGTTGCTTGTCGATGGCCTTCTGACAGATATCGTAGGCCATGACGTAGTACTTGGGCTCCGCGCGTTGGCTTTGAGGTGGATATTTCGCGAGAAATCCTCGATTATCCTTGAGGTAATAGTAGTACGCCAGTTTGTAAGAAAAATCTACGAATGCAGGATCGTTCTCGAGCTTCTCCATGTATTGCTTCATAATCGCTTCGAACGCGAGATTGATTTCTTCGGTTCCGACGGTCTGACGGATGTATTCGAAGCGCTTTGCTTCCGCGTAATAGAGAGATTCGGGATTATCGTCATTCAGATGGAACCGGGTGAGCATCTGGTAAATCAGGATGGTACGATACGAAAGCGCTAAGGTATCGGTGTCCGATATCTCCATCGCGGCGAATTCTTCAGCCGGAACGAGGTATTCCGGCCCGAGACGGAATGAGTCCTGAGGTCTCGCGATTCCGGCGTTGTCATTTCCGAGCATGTCGATCGCGCGGTAGGCCAGGAAATCGAAGAGGTACGGTCTGGTATCTTCTTCCGCATTTTTCCTGATCAGAGGCAAGTAGTCGTCAGCGACAAGCTTCTTCTTATACTCTTCCGGTAGCTCGAGGGACAGGATGTAATGCTTTATGGCCTCTTCGATGAACCTGCGCGCGTCCCTGGTCATGACGTCATCCTGCTCATCATCTGCAAGCGAAGTCCGCTCCAGCAGCATCCAGCGGTTCGACTCGAAGTAAGTCCAGTACATCTCCCCCAGCATGGAGTGCAGCAACGCGCGGATGTCCGGTCGGGCATCCTTTATCTCGTCCTTCACCATTTGCAGCTCTCTGCTGAAGGCGTCTTCTTCCACGTCGTCGACGTACTTCATTCTGTAGATGAGCGCTTTCTGGCGGTTGATGACGTCGCCTTCTGCGATGGCGGCGTTGTAAATCGAATCGACGATGGTAGCGCCGGTCTTCGGCAAGCGATCGTCCTCGGTCTGGGTCACTCGTCCCCAAGCTGCTCCGAAATCGTATGAATTGCATGCGACTGTTGATAATAGCAATAGAAGCAGTAATAATGTAGCCCGTCCTGATATCATTTTGCGCTCCCTCGGAAGTGGCTGTTCTTGAGACACACTCCCAGCATTCCGGGCAATTTTATCGCGGCGAACGGGATTTCGTCAATGAATATTCATGTTGGGAGTGATGTGCTCCGGCTGGGAGTTTTCTTTCCCCGGTAAATCCTGGGGGGAGCGCCCCGCCGCGGTTGAGGGCTCACCCAAGGATTCCCGGCACAAAAAAAAGGGAGCCGATAGGGCTCCCTTTATAAGCTTTTAGTAGCGTTTTTTCTCTTTGACCCTTGCCGCTTTACCTTTCACGCGACGAAGGTAGAAGAGTTTTGCCCGGCGGACATGACCGAACCGGACAACATCGATTTTATCGATAAGAGGTGAACTCAGCGGGAATACGCGTTCTACAGCGACTCCGTTGCTGATTTTGCGAACGGTAAAGGTCTTCGAAACGCCCATTCCGCGTTTCTGGATAACTATACCCTGGAAGACCTGAATACGTTCCTTGCTTCCTTCTTTAATCTTATAGTGAACTTTAACGGTGTCACCCACGCGAAATTCGGGGTGATCGGTGCGAATTTGCGATTTCATGGCTGCATAAACAATGTCCATGATTCCTCCTTTATTTTTCGGAAGAAAGCCTGTCCAGTACGATTGCAGCAGCGCTCCGTACAGAAAGATGATTATAACCTGTCATCCCCCGAATCGGCTCTAAAACGTAACGGGCGTGTTGATGAACTTCTTCGATGAGCCCATTGCCTGTTCCAAAAAGAAGCAAAATCGGAGCTTCGGATTCCAGTGATCTCAGTTCACCGAATCCTATCTGGTCGTTTCGCTTGACTGCTGTCGTTGTAACAAGAGTCGGAGAGACTCCTTCCTGTTTTCTTATCAAATCTACGGTTTCTTCGATCGAGTGGCTGAAACGCATGATCGAAAGCGCTTCCGAGCGGTGCGGATTGTACTCCCGACCGGTCTGGCTGTCCCAGAATCCGGTTATTCGCCGGAACATCTCGTGCTGCGACTCAAGCGGTGTAACGACATAAAAACCTTTGACGCCATACGTTACACATGAGCGCGGTATATCATGCAAATCAAGGTTGGTCACCGACGTAGTAACCACCTCGTTGTGGCGGTTATATACGGGATGGTGAACCAATCCCACATACAATCGTTCGATCATTGGCTGTCCAGTAGCTCCGGACGCACTTCGCGCGTCCTTCTTAGCGAATCCTCTTCGCGCCACTTCTCGATAAAGGCGTGATTACCGGAAAGCAGAACGTCCGGCACCTTCATCCCCTCGAAAACGGGCGGTCGCGTATAATGCGCACATCCGAGCAGACCTTTCTGGTGGGAATCCGTCAGCGCTGAATCAAGATCGTTCAAGACGCCGTCCTGAAGCCTCGCCAGCGCATCGATCATCACCAATGCCGGCAATTCCCCACCCGATAGCACGTAATCTCCGATGGACAACTCATCGGTTACCCACCGGTCGCGAATGCGCTGATCCAGCTCTTTGTAATGACCGCAGATCATTACAATGCGCTCGGTTCCACAGTATTCCTGCACAACATCCTGTTTCAAGAGGCGTCCCTGCGGCGTGAAGTACACCACCGGAGTCCCCTCCCCGACTTCCAGATACGTCAACGCCTCGTGCACCGGTTCCGGTTTCATCACCATCCCGGCGCCACCGCCGTACGGATAGTCGTCCGTAGTGCGGTGCTTGTTGAACGCAAAGTCTCGAATGTCGACAAGCCGGACATCGATCGCCTCGTTGCGAATGGCGATGCCCGTAATACTCTCTCCCAGAATATCCGGAAATATCCCGGGGAACAACGTTAACACATCGATCCTCATAGATCCATCAACTCATCGAGGTTCCGCGCGTGGATCGCCTCATGATCCTCCCGTTCAACGTACTGCTCAACGTCGGGAAACATGAACTGCGAACCATCCTCTTTTTCCACGGTGAGCACCAGATGGTCGGATTGTTCGAACCAATCCACGACCACACCAATGACCTCACCTCGATGATACACTTTTTTATCGACGGGATCGTCAAAATCTTCACCCGAAATTCGTTGAATCTTCTCGGGTGCAAGCGCAACCGTAATACGCTTCTTCTGCTGGATATCCTGGGATAGATCCGTGTCCTTGAACCGGACAAGGATCTTCCCGTTCATTTCAGCCTGATCAACAACCGTTGTCAAAATCACGCTATGATCTGGAAAGATCAGAAAGATATCCTGCGATTGCAGGAATCCGGGTCGAAATCCTTTTCCCGGGCGGAACTGAACATATTCATTTTCTTCGACCCGAAAACCCAGCGTTCCAACCGGGATCAAATCGGAAAGCTGCATTACTCGATGATTTCCAGCTCTGCTCTCTTTCCTTGCTTGGTAGAAACTGCATTGAGAATCGTGCGGATAGCGCCGGCAGTTCTTCCCCTCTTGCCGATCACTTTACCGATGTCCGCTTTTGCTACGCGAAGTTCGTAAAGGGTGATCTTGTCGCCAGCGATTTCCTTGATATCGACTTCGCTGGGATCATCGACGAGTGCCTTTACCACGTACTCGATCAAATCTCTCATTCCTTCTCTCCTTCTTCTGCTGCATTTTCTGAGACAACCTCTTGCGCAGGAGCAGCGTCATCTTTCGCGTGCCGCATTTCGTGCCATTTCTGCAGAATTCCGGCTTTCTTGAAAAACGAACGAACCGTCTCGGACGGTTGAGCGCCCACGCTGAGCCATTTGATTGCTTTTTCTGTATCTATCTTTAATGTAAAAGGCTCTGTCTTCGGATCGTAGTGTCCGATATTCTCGAGATACTTTCCGTCGCGTTTCAGTCTCGAATCAACCGCAACGATGCGATAGAACGGGCTATTTTTCGATCCCATTCTTCTCAATCTAAGTTTTACCATTTTGTCCTCTTTTTCACAGTAAATTTAGACTCTAAACTTTTTGCGTTTCAGTCTTTTAGTCAAGTATTTTTTAAAAAGGCATATTAAACATACGCTTACCGGCTTTAGGATTACTGAAGTTTTTTATCATTTTCTTCATTTGTTCAAACTGCTTAAGCAAGCGGTTAATGTCCTGCACCGTGGTGCCGCTTCCTTGCGCTATGCGCTTTCTGCGGCTGCCTCCGATCATGTCAGGACGGTCCCGCTCATCCGGTGTCATGGAGTAGATGATCGCCTCGATTCGCTTCAAGTCTTTTTCATCCACTTTAACATTCTTAAGCATCCCTTTGTTTACGCCGGGCATCATACCCAGAATCTGATCCAAGGGGCCCATGTTGCGAACCTGCTGGATCTGTTCCAGGAAATCATCGAAGGTGAACTGGTTTTTCTTCAACCGCGAGGCGAGCTTCTCAGCCTGTTCCTGATCGATCGCCTTCTCGGCCTTCTCGATCAGGCTGAGCACGTCTCCCATTCCCAGTATGCGGGAAGCCATCCTGTCGGGATAGAATTCCTCCAGATCACTGGTTTTCTCGCCTGTCCCCACGAAGACAACAGGCTTACCTGTAACGGATTTGATCGAAAGCGCCGCGCCGCCGCGCGCATCGCCATCCATCTTGGTCAGGATCACTCCGTCAAAGGCCAAGCGATCGTTGAACTCGCGCGCAACGGTCACCGCGTCCTGTCCGGTCATCGCATCTGCAACGAAGAAGATGTAATCCGGCTGCAGGAAGCCCTTGAGCTCCTCCAGTTCGAACATCATCTTCTCATCGATGTGAAGCCGTCCCGCCGTATCGAAGATCAGAAGATTGATCATGTTCTGATCCGCGTACTGAACCGCCTTCTTCGCGATCTTCACCACGTCCTTCGTGTCCTCTGCTATAACGGGTATGTCGAGCTGTTTTCCAAGGACCTGAAGTTGGTGAATTGCGGCCGGACGGTAGATGTCGCAAGCCGCCAGAGCGGGTGTATTGCCTTTTTTCCGGTAGAAGGAGGCCAGCTTGGAGCACGCGGTCGTTTTACCGGATCCCTGCAAACCCACCAGCATAATCTTGTTGATGCGGTTGGTTTGAAGCTGGATCTTCACGATCTTGTCGCCCATGAGCCGTATCAGCTCTTCATGAACGATCTTAACGACCTGCTGACCGGGCACGAGGCTCTTCATCACCTCTTGACCGACAGCCCGTTCCTGGACGTCCGTGACAAACTGCTTCACGATCTTGAAGTTCACGTCCGCTTCCAAAAGCGCACGTCGAACTTCGCGCAGGGATTCCTTGATATTGCTCTCGGTCAGTTTTCCATAACCGCGCATTTTCTTGAATATCCCGTCTAACCGTTCACTCAGTTCACCGAACATCGAAGCCTCTCAATCTGTTTTTCATAGCGATCCGCCTTGAAGATGTAGGAACCCGCCACGAACATGGTTACGCCTGCCTTCGCAAGCTCGCCGATGTTCTCGTGCGTCACGCCGCCGTCGATCTCGATCTCCAGCTCCGCGCCGCACCGGGCGACCTCTTCTCTCAAAGCCTTTATTTTATCGTAGACCAGCGGAAGAAAGCTCTGTCCGCCGAATCCAGGGTTAACACTCATAAAGAGCACGAAATCCAATTCGTTCAGAATCGGGAAGATATCTTGCACGGGTTTCGCAGGGTTGAGGGCGAGTCCCGCCTTCATTCCCAGCTCGCGTATCTTGCCCACCTCGCGGTGGACATGATAGACCGTTTCGGGATGAAACGACACGTAGCTGAGGCCTGCTTCCGAGAGGGGTTGAAAATAGTCTTGCGGGTTGGTTACCATCAAGTGCGCGTCGAGCGGCTTCGAGGCGATACCTGCGATTTGCCGGATGATCGGCATGCCGAATGTCAGGTTAGGCACAAAATGCCCATCCATGACATCCAGATGGATGATATCCGCTCCTGCCTGTTCGACAGCTTGTATCTCATCTCCCAGCCGCATGAAATCGGCCGAAAGAATGGAAGGCGCTATTTTAACCATTGATCCGCTTTTGGCTCCTGATAAAGAACACAAGCTCCTTTACTTCGATGTCCGGCAACTGGTTCAACTGCTCCAGCAGCCTGACGCGATTGAGGACGAGTTCTTGCATCCAGACACTATTTTCTACACCAATATGGAGATTACCATTCTCGAAACGTTGCACGAAGCTGCGATCCGCAATCAGCTCTCCCACCAGCTTTTTCCACTGGAGGCACAGGGTCATGAAGTCCCTGTTCTCTTCTCCAGCGAGCCAGTAGAGAAGCTCATCGATCGCGCTCCCAGCCCGGACAACACCCATGACCTATTCAGTTTTTGCGCTGATTAGCGATATCCCCCACCAGGAGAGAATAGCGAGCACCAACGCGGTGTAGTACGCAACGCCAAGCGAGCTGTAGCTCGTATCGAACTGCATGATAACCGCAGCGGGAACCACAGCCAGAACGATCAACACGACATAGCCGAGAAGCCCCATAATGAAGCTTGCGCCGCGCGAATTATTGATCAGGCGTACTCCGAGGATACCCAACGCAACCAAAACCGCCGAGACGATTACCGTGATCGCGCCGTATCCGAAATTTAGGAGTCCCGGGAAAAGCGTATTGAACATACGTACAGGCACATACAAACTCACCACCAGCAACGCGGTGCCGAGGATGATATTGATCATGTGCTTTGTCTCGGGATTCACTTCTCTTCGACGCTGATGTTTTTTGACATAGAGCAGAACGCCGCCAAATACCAGAACGAAGAAGGTTAGATAGGCCGGGATCATTATCTTGGGATTGCTGGATGAAAATCCGATCGATGCAAAGCAAAATAACAGGATAATCCAACCAATTACATTGACCACCGTCATTAGTTGCTGTTTCAAATCAACCTCCTATTCGTTGATTTCCGCTTCCTCTTCTTTTTCCACTTCCACGAACACTTTCAGCTTGGCGACAACTTCAGCCGAGAATTTGACGTTGACCGTAAATTCACCGGTTTCCTTGAAGTGCTTATCCATCTGAATCATGGCCTTGTGGATATTCAATTCTTTCTTCTCGAGTTCATGAACGATGTCCACTTCAGAAACGGAACCGAACAGGTGACCGTTCTCGTCCGCTTTTCGGAGGAAGCGAATTTCCACATTTTCCAAAGTTTTGGCAAACGCCTTCAACTCGTCCAGCTTTTTCAGGCGTTCGGCCTCAGCTTTTTCTTTGATCGCTCCGATCCGTTTCATGTTTCCGGCTGTTGCCACAACGGCAAAGCCCTTGGGGAGAAGGTAGTTTCGTGCGAAACCGTCTTTCACTTTGATAAGATCGCCGGCAGAGCCGGTTTTCTCTACGTCAGTCATCAGAATGACCTTCATCTATTTCCTCCAATTTTGTAATTTTACGAAAATCAAACCACATATCGAAGATACCCATCAGCACGATCAGGCCCAACATATAGGAGTTGAGGAGTATCGCGAAGATGAGAATGAACGATAAGACCCTCGATTCCCGGAACATCTTGCCCCAGTAGAAATCGAGTATTGCCGCCCCCTCGATCAGGAAAAGTCCCGCCAATGCGATCAGGACATTCCCGCCGATGATCTTCGCCTGTGGGATGAGGAACATCACCAGCCCGGCGATAAGCAGGAAGACCAGGGGGAAAGGCATTCTCAGTCGCTTGTGAACCCAGCTCATGTTGATCCTTCTTGAAAGGATCAACGCGCCCAGATAGACACCGATAATCATGGTAAGTATCCACACCGAGGGATAGTAGCTCAGGAAGAACGCCTTGAAGTTCGTCCAGAAATCGATAATCGCCTGCATCTGCTCCTGGGTGTAATCACCCTCCTTGATCAGATTCATGAAGACATCGAAGCTTCCGGATATCATCTCATGATAATATTTGCCGAACAGCAACGCCTTTCCGCTTGTGTAGACCGCAATCCACCCGGCTGCGTAGAGCAGCGCTTGCAGGTAGCTGCGAAACCGGACCAGGATGTACAGGAACAAGAAGGATGTTCCCGCTACGCCGAGTATCGTGTCCGCAGCGTCACTCACTTCGATCGCGCCGGATATCCACATTCCCGCGATCAGCACAATGTACGCCGCGTAGAGGATTCCGGTGTTCACACGACCGAGAATCATGTTTTTGCCACATATTCCAGTTAAAAAGATCAAACCCAGCGCCGGGGAGATCAGCGAAAGAATCGCCGCAGCAACCGGTTGTAAAATCAGGCTAACCACGGATGGTAATCACCTGTTACGATATCATTACAGCGCACGGTAAGGAAGCAGCGCCATCTGACGGGCTTTCTTGATTTCCCGGACCAGTTTTCTCTGGTGCTTGGCACAGGTTCCTGTGATGCGCGTAGGTTCGATTTTGCCAGATTCCGCAACGTAGTACTTGAGTGAATCTATATTCTTGTAATCAATTACCAGATCCGGCTTTGAACAGAATTTGCAGTATTTCTTTCTGAACTTCTTTCTCGAGTCAAATTTACGCATGTTTGTTACTCCTTGATTTAAAATGGAACATCGTCATCCGTTACATCGGATTGCGGCATTTCTTCACGCTGATTGACAGGCGGCTGGTAGTCGTTACCCGAGCGATTCCCCCACTCGAGAAAGTGGATGTTGTTCGCCTGGATTTCAACGCTTTTACGGTTCTGATTGTTTTTATCAACCCAATTGCGCGTCTGCAATCTTCCTTCTACGAGAATCGGACTTCCCTTGTGGAGTTCGGCAGCGCAACGCTCAGCCAGCTTCGACCAGGCAACCACGTCGATGAAGTGGGACTCTTCGTGCCCCTCTCCTGCCTGGTCCCTGTAGTAACGACTGAAAGCGAGCGACATGCCTGCAACCGGTGTTCCGCCTTGAGTATAACGAAGTTCAACTTCCCGGGTAATCCGCCCGGCAATGACAATGGTATTGACTTGAGGTAACCGTAAATCGCCTGCCATGTTAACTCCTAATCGTTTTCAGAAAGGATGTTATAGCGGAGAACCGGTTCGCTGATGCGAAGGTGTCTTTCAAGTTCTTCGATCTTGGTGGGGTCAAACTGATAATTGTTTACGAAGTAATAACCCTCACGTTTTTTCTTAATCTCGTAGGCGAGCTTACGTTTTCCCCATTTCGCGGTTTCAACGATTTCTCCGCCCTCTTCTTTGACCAGGTCTAAAAAGGTCTGATTCTCTTTCACGGCCTGATCTTCGGTAAGCTCGGGGTCAAACACGAGCATACTCTCGTACTTTCTCATTCATTTCCTCCTTTGGTCTGATGATCCTGAAGATTTTCTTCAGAATAGGATCTTTTTATTCTACTGAATTTATCTAAAACATGCTTGAACGAATCTCGCGCGTAGATATCGAGAAGGTCGCAGCAGAGGCCGATTGTCTCCTCCAGCTGCCGGGCCTCGTCTTCGTGGAATTTCTCCAGCACGTATCTTTGCAGCGCTTTCCCTTTGGGGCCGCCGATGCCGATACGCATACGGTTGAATTCATCCGTTCCGTGCATTTGAATCAGGTTTGCCACCCCGTTGTGACCTCCGTCTCCACCGCGCGTACGAAGCCGCACTTCGCCAAGCGGCAGGTTAACGTCGTCGAAGACCACCAGGATGTCGTCGAAATCTTTGCGGCTCGCCACCTTTGCGCTGACAATCCCGCTCCGATTCATGTATAGCAACGGCTTAATGATATATAGATCGCGATATCTTCCGAACTCGTGATCGACTCCGTTGCCGAACCTGATTCCGTTCCGTTTTGCAAACTCGTCAATGATCAAAAATCCTATATTATGCCTGGTCGACCGGTATTCATCTCCCGGGTTCCCAAGCCCAACGACTAACTTCATTATTCGTCGGCTTCTTCTCCGGCTTCTTCGCCTTCTTCTTCGCCACCGTCAGCAGCTTTTGCAGCACGCGGCAGGTGCACGGAAGCAACAGCCAGTTCTTCCGCAGCACGGCTGGTCATTTCACCGAGATCGAGATCGCCCACAGTAATGACATCGCCCACGCCAAGCACGGTAAGGTCGACAACGATATCGTCCTTGATGTTCTTGGGAAGGCTGCTGCATGAAATGTGACGAAGCTGGATATCGAGCATACCGCCCTCTTTGATTCCTGGGGCTTCACCTTCGAAGTTCAACGGAACGTCGATAATGATTTCCTTACCGGCGTGAAGTTCCTGAAAATCGATGTGAATGATCTGGCGAGTCACCGGGTGAATCTGTTTGTCTTTTAAAATCGTGCGAACTTTTTCGCCTTCGACTTCAAGAACAAAGAACGCCATGTGGCCGATACTTTGTTTGTACATGTTAAAGAACTCTCTGTAGTTCAAGAAAATCGGCTTCCCTTCCTTGCCTTCGCCATAAACAACTGCCGGAACGAATCCGTCTCTGCGCAATTTATTGAGATCCGATTTTTTACCAAGTTCTCTTTTTTGAGCCTGGATATTCAAATTCATAGCTTCCTCCGCTTCTTATCGAAATAAAATACTGATCGATTCTTCGATATGAATCTTTTTTATCGCAATTGCCAGCAATTCGGCAATCGAAAGCTGTACAATTTTATTGCTTTTCTTTTCGCCCAGTGGCACCGTATTGGTGATAAAGAGCTTTTCAATCGGCGATTTTTCGATGTTCTCGATCGCTTTGCCGGAGAGTACTCCGTGCGCGCATGCAGCGTAGATCGTCTTGGCGCCGAAGTCCTTCAGCCCGTGCGCGATCTTTGTAAGGCTGCCTGCCGTATCCACGATGTCGTCGAAGAGGATCGCCGTTTTCCCTTCCACATCGCCGATTACGTTGAGCACTTCCGCGTTGTCCTTGTTGTCCACGCGGCGCTTGTCGCCAATCGCCAGACCGAGACGCAGGCGATCCGCGAAACCGCGTGCCCTGTTTGCTCCGCCCGAATCGGGGGACACAACGACCGCATTGCTCAGATCGATATTCGCGCGGAAGTATCTCGAGAAGATCGGCAGCGAAATCAGGTGATCCACGGGGAGATTGAAGAACCCCTGGATCTGATCCGCATGCAGGTCGACCGTAATCACACGATGCGCTCCCGCGGTTTCAATCAGATCGGCTACCAGTTTTGCCGTGATGGGCACCCTGGGTTGATCCTTCTTGTCCGAGCGCGCGTATCCGTAGTAGGGTATCACGCAGTTGATCCTGCTGGCCGAGGCTCTCTTCAGGGCGTCGATCATAATCAGCAGTTCCATCAAGTTATCGTTAACCGGGTAACAGGTTGGCTGTATAATGAACACGTCGGCTCCGCGAACGTTTTCGTTGATCTTCACAAACGAGTCATCGTTGGAGAACTTGAAAACTTCCGCATCACCCAAGGGGATACCGGCAAGCCTTGCGACTTCCTTTGCCAGCTCCACATTAGCGCGTCCGGTAAAAATCCGTAAACGCGAGAACATCTCACACCGCCTTCGTTCGGTTTCTTGTTTTAGTCAGGCAAGTCCAGAATCCATCTTTCTCGAACGAACTCGCCAGCAATCCGGCCTTATCGGAGGATTTGCAGAACCCAATGCAGGTCGGACCGCTGCCCGAGAGCATGGATGGGACTCCTGCTTCGTTCATCCGATTCAGGATCGAATCGATCTCCGGATACGTTTCCCTGATTCCAGCCTCAAGGGCGTTGAAGCAGCGATGCTCCCGCAGGCCCTCTTTCATCTCGGCTATCACAAGGGAACGGTCTTTCACGATCCCCTTCCTTGCATAGAGCTTGTACGCCTCCGCGCTGGAGACATCGAATCTCGGATTAACCAGGAGGATCGTCTCTTCCTCCCGATCCGGCATCGGTTCGATAACCTCACCTCTGCCGGTTCCCAAGGCCGTTCCGCCTACGAGGAAGAAGTTGATATCGCTACCGAACTTCGCTGCAATCTCATGCATCTCCTTATGTGTAAGATTCAAAGACCACAGCTCCGAGAGAGCCAGGATCGTTGCCGCCGCATTGCTGCTGCCTCCTCCGAGGCCGGCGGCTACGGGTATCCTTTTTTCGAGCTGCACAACTGCGCCTGACTCGACGTTATATGTTTCCTGTATAAAGAACGCAATCCGGCAGATAAGGTTCTGCCGGTTTTGTAAAGATTTCACGTTGGTCAAAATCTCGACATCGCGTTTTTTTGTCAAAGTAAAAATAAGCGTATCATGGAGTTCCAATTCCTGGAAAACCGTTATCATTTCGTGAAAGCCGTCAGGACGGCGTTCAACGATATCAAGATATCTGTTTATTTTTGCTCTTGATTCTCTTTCCCTTTTGATTTTGGTCCTGCTCCCCGTAGTAATAGTAGTAGTAATAGTAGTAGTAATAGTAGCCGTAGCCGCTATAGTACTTCTGGACTTCGATACCGTTCACAATCACGCCGGTGATGAGAACGTTCACATTACCGAGGATTTCCTTGGTTCTCTTGATGATCTGACGATCTGTTACGCCGATACGCACCACGAGGGTCATCATATCCACTTTCTTGGAGAGGATGAGCGCGTCTGTAACCGCGATGATGGGAGGCGAGTCGATCAATACATAATCGTATTTGGATCTGAGCTCGTCGAGCATCTGGTCCATTCTCTTGGATGCGATGATCTCGGAAGGATTCGGAGGCACGAAGCCACTGGTCACGATATCCAGATTGGGTATCTCCGTTTTCTTCACGACGTCTTCGATCTTGAGCGAGTGATCGATAAGGTAATCGCTGCTTCCACGTTCCTTGCTTCGGTTGAAGAAGTTGTGGATCATGGGGCGCCTAAGGTCGAGGTCGCAAAGAACAACCTTGACGTCCATCTGCGCGATGGCGATCGCCAGGTTTGCGTTCGAGGTCGATTTACCTTCTTTTGGCCCGGAACTCGTGATAAGAATCACCAGCGGTTCGTCACTGGTCTTCTTGGAAATCAGGTTCGTTCTAAGAGTACGATAAGATTCCGCCACCGGGGATTTCGGCGCGTAGTGCGTAATCAAACGCGCGATCATATTGTATTGAGATATCTGGAGCTGTTTTTTCTCCTCCCCCTCTGCTTTCTGAATCATTTTCTCCAAATCCTCGATATCGCTTTCCGCTACATGGATGAAGGGAATTGTTCCCATGATCGGTAAGCGAACGAAGCTCTCCATATCGTCAAGCGTACGGAGCTTGGTGTCGAGCGAATGGATGACGAAAGTGCTACCGATACCAAGACCAATCCCCAGAAGAATACCGACAAGCATGTTCATCGACTTCTTGGGTTTGATAGGGGAACGCGGTTCTCTGGCTCGTTCAACCATTGAGATGTTACCCATCTTGGCCTGTTCGGCGATCTTGGCGTCCTCGTGTTTCTCTACCAGCATTGAGTATATCTTCTCGTTCATTCGATAAGAACGTTCAAGACGGGCAAGATGAAGCTCGGTATCCGGCAATATACTCATTTGCAATCGATAGGATTCGAGCGCATCCTGGAGGCTTTCCAGCTTCGAATGCGCCACATTCTGCTCTATACGCGCCTTTGCAATATCTTCGATTAATGAGGCACGGTATACAAGCGGATCGGAAGAGCCAGCGCGAACGGATACTACTCGTTCTATCTCGCTGTTCAGCTTTTCCTTGGCGCTTTCGATCTCTTTATTGAGTTCGATTAATTCTGGGTGGTTTTCCGTATATTCTTTTTTTGTTAAAAGCTTAGCGTAACGCGACTGACTTTCTACAACGTTCTTTCGTATCTGTTCCAGGAGTGGCGACGTTAAAACTGAATTGACATTCAGGAGAAGTGAATCCTGCTTGCCAAGCTCCCTCTGAAGGTACTCAAGACGTTTATTTGCTATCTGCAAATCAGTCTGCGCATCCTGATACAGAGCATCCAGATCGGATGTTTGTTCAATAAGCTTCGTAGTCTCTTCGGAGAGCATCGATATTCCCTGATCCCGCTTGAAACGCCTAAGCTCTTCTTCTGACTCTCGCAGGCGGCGCGCCATTGATTCCAGCGTTACCTCAAGGAATTCACGAATTGTTGTCAACTCGGCACGAGCGCTGTGGGTATTGATTTGAATAAGCGCTTCCGCAAGGGCGTTAGCTACCGCGCTCGCCTCTTTAGGGTTAGTGGATTGACAGTTTATCGAGAGGATATCGGTTTCCCGCTTCGCGCCCACCGATGACAAGCGACCAATCACACCAGCCTGGTCTTCATACTGATAAATCGGCAGTGTTTCGTATTCAGGATAGGTGCTTAAAATCTCGACAGCCTCTTCAAGCACTGGACGGCTCTTCAGAATTTCGATCTGGTTGTTTATTGAAGTATTGGATGCCGACATCGTTGGCATGAACAACTGTTCAGCTTGGGACTCGATCAAAATGCTACTTGTAGCCTGATATATCTTCTGTGATCGAATTGTAAAAATGAAGGTCGATATTACAACAACCAGGAAAACGAGCAAAACGACCCACTTGAGTTGCATGACGATTCGAAGATAATCCGAGAGGCGAAATTCTTGTTCTACGATTTGATTCGGTTTAAAATCCTGCATAATTCCTCGATTTATTTCTTAAATATACTAATCAACTATAGGTTCGTAATCATTGTCACAACGCTGAGGACAATGGCAATCTTCGAGACAAAGTCCGCAAACCGGAAGAAGGCATAGTAAAGGGTTCCGGAAACGATAACCGTATCTCCGGGTTTCATGAGGGGAATAAGTGTTTCATCGGCGGTATCGATGTATTGCTCGAGATCGACAAATATCACCTTTTCTCCTTCAGCAGAGGGGCGAACGATCCTTATCTGAGAGAGTTTCGCGTCTTCTGTCGGTCCACCGGCAAGAGATAGGAGCGTTAACAGGTCTGTGTCGTCTGGTATTATGTAAAGTCCAGGCTTGTGAACTTGTCCCCAGATATAGCTGTATATCTTCAATTGCTCCGAACCGGAAATGGTTCCGGAGTAAAAATAAGCCGAGGAATTATTCGCTGCCTGATAACTGACCTGATCCTGCCCAAAGAGACAGAATGCCATCAATAATGCAAATCCAATAAGTACGTATTTTTTCACAATCACCTCTTCCCGAATTTTATCAAAAAAGTTCATAACAACCCCCAACGTCAAGTATTTTGTCACTGGATATAGAATTCAATCTCATTTGATTCCGATCCCGAACCCGACACCTGACTTGGATCAAACTCTCCGAATGCATCGACTCGCCACCAATATGTACCGTCGAAAAGTATGTTTCCATTATAATTGACAGTCAAGTAAGATCCACTTTCCGGATCGGTATCATTTTCGTTATACCACCATATCAGTGAACCATTCTCATCAAACAGCATCACTCGATACATTGATACGGAACCGCTACTCAAAACGCGCCAGGTAAACGACAAATCACTGGATGCAATCTCTTGAGAATAAGCAGGTTCTATCGGCGACGCCTTCTCGCACAGGTAATAGCTAACTGTGTCGGAAATCGTGTGGTTGCCGGATGTATCATATGCGTCCAAGTAGTAAAACCACTGGTTGTTTATTGCCGTGTTCTCCGGATCATCAAGCGAAGTATCGAGATAGGTTACACCCTCGGAAGCGCGGACCGTATCAACCGTTACAAGGCCATCGATGCCAAAAGCTGTTTCTCTGTATCGCCAGATTTTCACGACGTCGACGTCGCTGTCCGCGAAGGGAGCCCACTGAAGACGAATCCAGTCTCCTCCGGCAACAGCATCGATACCGTTGTTATCATCATTCAGGTCTTCGATGATAACCTGTTGCGGTCCTTCTGGATAATCGATATCATACACGATTCCGCCATCGCCGGAATCACCCAAATGATGCAATAAGTCAGGCTTGTAGGGAGGCGTACGATCGACTTCCGTTGATTCTTCCCCCGTACATCCCATAAAAATGACTGAAATGGAAAACAGCAGAACAAGCAGGCGCACCATATTCATCTCCTTTTCATCGCTAATAGATGAATTTGATCCCAACGCGATGCGTATCGCCAAGAACGTTGGTCACAAAAGCATAGTCCAGGGCAAAGTTCCAGAACATCAACGAAACGCCACTGGAGAAATTCTCGTCATAATATCCTGCGCGAAACGCGAGTGTTTCATCGTACTCCCATTCTGCGCCATAATGATAGATATCTTTATATTCGTAGTCAACATCCATTGCAAGGATGAATTTGGACTTCCATTGAGGAATCGGCTGTGTTATTGCATAACCCGTCTTGGTTGATTGCATAATCTCGTCTTCGTGGTCCGATTCGGTATCCCAGGTAATCGTAGTTCCGCCAATATCTTTAAAATTCACTGCTGCCGAGAAGAAACCAAGCCCCTTAACGTCTAGAAGAACCGCGAGGTCCGTCTTGAGCATTACGGCAACGTCGAAACCCATGCCGCTTCCCATGCCGTCCCTCAACTCCCGCTTGATATACTTGATGTTACCCCCGAAGTTGATGTCAACTGGAAGCTCAAAGAAAAGCCAGCCGAGGTTGATATCGGAATGAAGGCTCTTCGAGAAAGCAAACTGATACATGTCGTCAAGGCTCTTGAAATATTCCTCTGTCTGCCCCGGAAGATGAAGATCGGGGTCGGACGAGCGCTGGTCGACAGTCGTTCCGAGAAGATACTTCTCGTCGTAGTATGGGATATCATCGATTGTCAGTCGCGTCCAGTTCAGGGCAATCGTTACCTCGCTTGGCAAAGGCTGGGCAAACGTAAGATTATCGTACGTCGCCAGATCCTTGTACAAGAAGGCGTGCATGAAACTCAGCTCAGATTTCTTTCTCTGGGCCAGCCCCGCAGGATTCCAATAGATTGCCACACCGTTGTCCGCAATCGCGGAATAAGCGCCCCCCATTCCCAATGGACGAACGCCGGAACCAATGGCCATGAAATCCCCCGCGTAACGACCAGCAAACAGGAAGCCGGCTATCATGACAAACACCAGCAGCAGAAATCGCTTCTTCATATCGATTTTCTCCATTATTTTAGAATTGCCATCTTGCAGGTCTTCTCGATTTTCTTCGAGCCCTTTTTGGCAATAAATTTATAAAAATAGACACCGTTCGCCAGGTATTCTTCGTCGTTATCTCTACAATCCCAACCCTTGGTCGTGCGAGGATACTCGTGGTAGCCAACCGAGGTTGGCAGGTTTTGGAACGTTTTCACCAAGCGACCGCTCACGGTGTAAATCTTTATCTTTACGTCGTCGGCATCGTCCGTAAGCACATAGGTGAAACGAGTTCTTCCTACATTGTCGCGGTGGACTGCGTTCGAGATAACCGGATTGGGGTAATTCGCCACATTGATCACATCGAATTCCGTATTCACCTTGAACGGAATCGTTCGTTCATTGTAATTACCGTTGAGGTCGCTACAACTTATCAGAAGCGTGTAGCTTCCCTGTTCGAGGTCCAGCGGGTATTTCAGCGGCACTGAATTCAGGTTCCCGGAAACCGCGGTCAGCGTATATGCCGAAGCAGGAAGTTGCTGCCCGTCGAGATACAATTTTATCGGATGGTCGAAGACATCGATTCCGTTCGCGTCCGCGCATGTGAATGAGATCACGCCTTTCCCTGAGATGTATCCGCCTTGCGTGAACTCCTGGTCTTCCACATTCGCCTCAATCTGGGGTATCGTCGTATCGCCGTTATAGAACAGGCAGTAAGTCCCCATTCGATTGACTTCCGCCATGACCCGGTTATCGGTCACAGACGTCATTCCACCGACATTGACCCACTTCTTGTAATCGTCTTCCCACCGATAGACATGGAACCGATTTTCTCCCTCACGTTGCATATTGACCGGATCCCCTCCGGCATACTTGAATGAGAGTTTCATTTTTGCGTTACCCGGCAGGGTACCGGTTGAATCTGCAAGAAGCTCATCGTTGAACAAATATATCTTATAGGCTTTCGATGCCAGGCTGTCACGCATTGTCACATTTTCGATGTCGGGCATACTGAGTACATCGATGTCTTCAACGATTCCAAAAGACCCAACCGTACTATCGGGGAAAACACCGTTCGGAATCTGAACCTCCATGTTACCGTCCAGGGTTCCGGCAGTTAGATTGTCAAAGGTAAGCATGAAAGGATTCATTGTATAATAGAACGATGACTCGTTTTCTACATATTCAGATTCGGTGAAGCTTTTCTCCTCGTTCACCGCAACGACATACTTGAAAGTACCCGACTCCATCGGCAATTTAAGATCAACAAATTCCTGACCTTCCGGTTCTATCTCAGGACTCCACGATGTCGCCAGCAAAATAAGGCGGTGGGAAACGCCAACATCCTGATACAATTTCACCGATGCCTCTGGCGCCTTGATCTGCCCGTTGTTACGAATAAGAACTTGCAAAGAAGGTGCATGATTCAATTCCCCGTTCTCGATTCCCAAGAGGCGCAAATCAGGGCCAGCCACTTTGTAGCTGTATTGCTCGGACACCAGTGAATCTCCTTCGCTGTCTACGATCGTGAAGGTATAGATAACAGTCGTATTCGTCGCCATTGCCGGTAACTTGTTTTCCGTTTTCCAGATCGCGTCACTGGACGAGTAGGTCATTTGCTCCTGACCGCTTTGCTGCCCCCCAAACCAATTACACTGAACCTGAGCAACCCCCTGTTCATCGAAGAAATTAGCTCGAATCTCCACATCGTCGGCTTCCGTTGGCAGCTCAGGAACAAGTTCGCGGTTTGCTATCGCTGATTTCCCAACACTGAAGTGCGTAACACCGGAGGCTTCTCCGTTCACGCCGTATCCGACAACCTTCACCGTGCGCTGATACATATTACTCGAATTGGGAGGAACTGCGTACGATGCCTGAAAAACCCCATTATTCACAACTGCCGGGAATGGCACATTGAGCCTCACGTCTTCCTCATCGAAAATCTGGAATGTTGCAGCGACAATATCCGTACCCATATTTGCCGTTATCTGTATAACGTCGCCTTCCGATGGCGTATAGTCGTCGAGCGTCACATCAACCTCTCGGGCCGGTACGTTCAGCTTGATCATCGGGTCTCCCGAGAGCACAGCGCCATACGTCATGGCATAGCGCGTTGATGATGCGTAAGTAGTGTTCGCCCACATTTTGGATTTCACATACGTGATCAACTCGCCCGTATTCATGATTCCTTTATTGAACAAACCGTCGTTCAAATATTGGCTGAAAGAGAGGTCGGCAGACAAATACCCATATCCGGAGAATCCGACATGGCCGATTGCGCCACTACCTGGCGTCATGGTAAACACCTCAGAGATTGAGACCATTCCACCCGTATCGAATGCTGAACAATAACAAGCCATGCTGCTGACAAAGGGATAGTTCCCATTTGTCAAAGAAACAACATCCGAACTATTCAGGAGATCGTAGTCCGCCCAAATACGTCCGCCGCCATGACCCATAAACTGAAGAAAAAGCGCGCCCTGCTCAAGATAATCCTTCAAGACGATCGTACCACCAAAGAATTCCTGTGGGACGGTCTTTGTCACCGTGTATACTCGATTCGCTTCAAAGCGCTCAGGAACAAAGGTGTTGATAATTCCCTCGCTTTGCGTGGCGAACCTGTCATCCGAATCTTTGATTTTACCGCCAGCCGCGTAGATCAATCTGGAATGCCACATGTTGTCGTAGTCCGGGTTCTCGATATAATCTCTTGTCTTTTCCGCAACATCGATAACCTGCTGCGGCTGCCAGACATTGAGGCGACCAATATGAATTTCGGGGACACCATCGTCTCCGATAAAACAACCATACCAGTTATCGCTTGCTGTTGCTCCGTATTGCTCAGTCCACAAGAGCTTAACCGGTACCATATTGTAGTGGCGATAGCTTGAGTCATCTCTTTCATCAAAAGTTCCTTCTCCAAGAAGCAACGCATGCGTCAACCCGTTCGTTCCTCCATTCTCAGGGAGGTTCCAGTTGTTATAAGCATATCGGAGGAAGTCTTTGATTGACTCTGCCGATCGAATCCCGTGGTTGAATTCGTCAAAGATGTCTTCAACAGCAACGATCTCAACCGAGACTGGCATGTTGTACAAACTGTATCCATATTGCTCCCAAACAGATTTCAAAAGCTGCGTTCCTTCGTTTTCGACAAATTTCGAAGGCGTGATAATGACATAATTAGCAAAATGATCCGGGCTTTTGAGGTTAGATGGGATATTCGGGTGGATGAATTTGGCCTTCTTCTTTTCGCTGTTTGCCACGGCAAAGTATTCAATTCCATTCTCTTGGATATCATCCTGGAATTTTAGTGTGTATGGGGCTTCGCCCGTCTCTGAAAACGGTTCGATGGATGGGTTCTCCATCAAACTCGAGCCAATCTTGTAAACCGAAATATCATCGGATGCGAAACCGCCGATTTCAAACTGATATGTTCCAAAAGGCTTGTTTGATGGCTTTGTGAAACGAATGAAATCCTCATCCGTTTGATAAAGACGCCAGTATGTCAATTCCAGATAGTCAAGGGATACCTGTTCCTGTTTTGCTCCTGTGTCCCCTGCGAGACTGATGTAAAGGTAATTCTCTCCATGATTCAAGAAACTGTTGGCAAGGAACCTGTCATCTTCGAAAAGCTGTTCTTTCTGCCCATCCCACCATTCTGTACCGATCATCGTGGAATTGATACGAACAACCGCATGATGGTCGGGATTCACGTCCGTTGGGTGCGAGTTACCGATTAACATTACGCTTGCATGGAAGGCCCTTGTCGTTGACATGTGCGGATATTGTAATTCGAATGGAACGATGTCCAGGTTGGGCGCTAATATCGATCGCCATACCCACATGTCTTCACGATAGTCTTCGTTGTAAAAACCGAGACGCGCAAAACCATTCTGCTGCTCGACATGAACTGTCTGCTCGTAAGACTGCGGTACGATATAGTCGTCCTCGTCATAAACAACCAAACCACCATTTTCCACAGCCATTCGCGCGCCGAGTTCACTGCCTATCTTCAATGTATAAACGTTTTCTTCGGTATATTCATCGAAGTAGCCTTCATCTCCGGCATGACGTTCACCATAGAATTCAATGAAATCATCCTCATCAAACGATCCATCGTTTTCACCGGATATGTAAATTGGAACCGGGCCATATTCGTTAGACAGGGATAAGTATCTCGGATCCAGGGTTTCCCATTGTAATGTTGTCGAGAAACCCAGGCTGTCCTGGTAAGAAGCAAGGGAATCCGCAAGATCGCTATAATTGATTCGGTATATACCGTCTTCATCTACGACAATTTGCAGTTCGTCGACGGCATTGCTCCGATGGGATTGGTAATGCTCTGCTTTTTCGCGCTGCTTTGTCCACTTCTTGGCATACTGATTATTGATGAAAAGCTTGTCGACCATCGAACTGGAATTTCTGTTATAGAGCTCCCAATTCCTGGATGGAGTGGTATCTCCCGAAATATTGATCCGAACGACAGCTTCCTTCGTGATATAAAGTTCGTTACTCGATGCCTTGTATCGCACGGGGTTGAAGATAACTCCGGCAAACCGGTGATCGCCCATGAAGCCTTCATTGCCTTTCTCGAGTATGGTAGCAGGATACGGTGATTTGCTGGCATACGCCAGATTGTTTCGGTAAAACTCAGTTCCCGGATTCTCCTCGTCAGGTATGAATTTCTCGACAGGAACAGGCGTTACACCCGTTACCGTTTCCGTCTTCTGCCGGACAAGCTGAAGAGAATAGCTCCCATTGACCGGAAGCCCGATCATTTCAGCGAAATACGGAAGCCTGGGATAGCCTTCTTCTCCATAGAGCAACGATCCATTGACACGAACGTCCTGGTACGTCACGCCTTCATGTACCACGTCACGGTATTCGATCTCGGGCAGCGTGAACTTCAGCGTGATTTGTGTCGCGGACATATCGATCACTTCAAACGCAGCAGCGGCAAGCGAGCAAGTGATCGCAAACATCATCAAAGCAATGAGCAATAAATTCAATCGATTCATGAATAACCTCACAGATACTGACTCACATCAGTATCCCTTACTCCCAATATCCTTTCGGTATTGCATATTGGCGAACCGTACCTTCTCGATATCACGGTACGCAATTTCCCGGGCAAGGTCGAGAGATTCCGCAATCGCGGTAACCATCATCACCCTTCCGCCCGACGTCACAAGATCCTGTCCCTGCCGTTTAACGCCGGCAAAAAATATCTTGTGATGGTCGCCTCGAAGCAACCCATCGTTGAACTCGATCGTAATGTTCTTTTCGTATTTTCCGGGATATCCGCCGGATGCGGCAACCACCGTCACGGCATAGGCCGGTTCCCATTCAATATCTATTTTACTAATCTTTCCGTCAAGAATTGCCCTCGAAATCGCAAATAAATCTGTCTTGAGGAGCGGTAAAACAACCTCGGTCTCGGGGTCGCCGAACCGGCAGTTGAACTCGACCACCTTCGGGCCTTCGTCGGTTATCATCAAGCCGGCATAGAGCACGCCCTTATAGGGGCATCCCTCTTCCCGCATCGCCTTCAAGGTCGGGGCGAATATCTTCCGATTCACTTCGTCGCGGTACTTCTCTGCCGACTTCACAGGTGCGTATGCACCCATCCCGCCGGTATTCGGGCCCTTGTCGCCATCGAGAAGCGGCTTGTGATCCTGGGAGAATATCGTCGAAACAAAATTCTCGCCGTCGGTGAAAGCGAACACCGAAGCCTCCCAACCCCGCATGAATTCTTCGATCACCACGCGGCTGCCCGATTCGCCGAACACCTGATCCTGCATCATCGCCTCGAGCGCGGATTTCGCCTCTTTGTAGTCCTGCGCGATAACCACGCCCTTACCCGCTGCAAGTCCGTCCGCCTTGATAACCTGCGGATAGGCTGAATCCTTCAGATACGCGTCTGCTTCCTCAAGGCGGTCGAAAGATCGGTATGCAGCAGTGGGAATACCGTAGCGCTGCATGAGATTCTTCGCGAAAGCCTTGCTGCTCTCGATGCGCGCCGCAGCCCTGCTCGGTCCGATTACGGCAATGCCATTCTCCTGAAGGTAATCTGCAATTCCTTCGGACAGCGGTTGTTCCGGTCCCACAAACACGAGGTCGATCGCGTTTGCTTTCACATATTCCACCGTAGCCGGGAAATCCATTGCGGGTACGAGGATCACGTCCTCGACCATACCGAAATTGCCGGGAGAAACATATGTTTTATGGCCGTTGCGCTTGAAAGCGCATGCGATCGCATGCTCCCTTCCTCCGCTGCCGATAACAAGAACTTTGCCCATTAAACCTCTCTGATCGTGATATGCTTCATGAGTAATAACAGTAGTTTTTCAGCCGCTATTTTCCGCACCACTTCGCGTGGCCCGATCAATTGTAATCTGTCCGTGTAAACCTTTCCGTTGCAATAAACCGAAATGTAAACAAGCCCGACCGGCTTTTCCGACGTTCCTCCATCCGGGCCGGCAATCCCCGTCACGGCTCCGGCGTACTCGACTCCGAATACGCGATGCGCGCCATCGACCATCTCGATGGCCGTTTCTTGACTGACAGCGCCGTATTTCTCGAGCGTCTCGTGCGAAACGCCCAGGATGCTCTCTTTGACCTCATTACTGTAGGCGACGACACCGCCGACAAGGTAATGAGACGATCCCGGGAAATCCGACAAAAGTTTCTGGATCAATCCACCGGTGCAGGACTCGGCAAACGCGACCTGAATTCCCTGGCGCACGAACAACTCGTGGGCTCTCTCGGCGGGTGTCTCGTCACCATAGCCCCAAATCCACTCCTGAAGAATCGCTTCCAGCTCCGCCTTGACTTCCGCCACGCGATCGGCGTTTTTTCCCGTTACACGCAACGAGACACGCCCCATCTGAGGCAGATAGGCAAGCTCGGTCTCTTCAGGCAGGACAAGGTGGTCGGTGAGTTCCGCAATGCGCGACTCGGCAATGCCCGACGTATGAATGGATTCGATATGATACTGGCCCCCCGGGAAGCGTTTCGCGAGCAGCGGCAGGACATGATCCTGCATGATCTTCTTCATCTCGTGCGGAACGCCCGGCATCGCGACGAACATCTTTCCGTCAGCCTCGTAGAAAAGACCCGGGGCTGTTCCGTAGGGATTCCTCAATGCAACGAAATCTGCCGGAAGCTCCGCCTGATTGCGGTTGATCTCCGGCATTTTGATCTGCCTGGCCTCAAAGCGTTCTTTGACCTGGCGCCACACCTCTTCGGAAAAGGTCATCGGCTTCTTGAAGAAATCGGCGATCACCTGCTTGGTTATGTCGTCCTTGGTGGGACCGAGTCCGCCGGTCGTAAGCACCAGATCGCATTCGCCCACCATTTCTTCGAGAGCGCTGCGGATATCTTCAGGCTTGTCCATGATCGTCATGGAACGGTGGACGCGCAAACCGATGCGCATCAGTTCGGAACCGATCCATGCGAGATTGGTGTTAACCGTTTTCCCGGACAGAATCTCGTTGCCGATGGTAATCAAGCCTGTCTTCATGTATACATATACCTTTGGGAATCAATAGCTCTTCGCGTAGATAACCCTGCGATTGCTGGGCTTCCCACAAACTACGCAACGTCCCTGCTCCGATTCACCTTCTGAAGGTATAACGCGGATCGTTACACCTAATTCATCTTTGACCTTTGCTTCGCACTCGGCACTACCGCACCAGTGGCTGTACGCAAAACCGCCGTGAATCTCGGGTTTGTCCGCGTTTTTCGGTGTGAAAAATTTCGTGAATTTATTCCAGTCGTTTATTTCTCTCGTATTTTCTTTCTGGCATTCCAGCGCACGATTGAAGATCGCGTTCTGGATATCTTCCAGTATCTGGGGAGCCGTCCGGACAAATTCCTCCATCTGAATGGAAACCTTGTCCTTCGGTGTGAGGTCGCGACGCCCCATGAAGACGGAACCGTTCTCGATGTCTCGCGGGCCGACCTCAACGCGAATCGGCATACCTTTCTTGATCCAGTACCAGCCTTTTTCGCTGGAGGTCATGTCGCGGTTATCAACTTCCACGATAATCCTGTTGCCGTCGTAACGCTGCTCTTTCAAGCCTTCGGTAAGCTGTCCGATGTATTCCATCACCGCCTTTTCTTCCTCTTCGGTGCGGTAGATCGGAATGATCGCGATATGGGCGGGGGCGACTCTCGGAGGAATAACCAATCCGTCGTCGTCGCTGTGCGTCATGATCATCGCGCCGATCAGGCGGGTCGTAACGCCCCATGAGGTTGTCCAGGCGTATTCTTCCACGCCTTCCTTGTTCTGAAACTTGATATCGAAAACCTTCGCGAAGTTGAGTCCGAGGAAATGCGAGGTCCCTGCCTGAAGCGCTTTGCGATCCTGCATCATGGCTTCGAAGGTATAGGTGTTTTCAGCGCCCGGGAATCTCTCGGATTCGGTTTTTTCGCCCTTGATAACCGGAATCGCGAGCCACTCCTGCGTAAACTTGGTGTAGACGTCGAGCATTCGCAGCGTTTCTTCCACTGCGTCTTCCCGGGTAGCGTGAACCGTGTGGCCTTCCTGCCACAGGAACTCGGCTGTCCGGAGGAACAATCTCGTGCGCATCTCCCAGCGAACAACGTTGGCCCACTGGTTGATCAAAAGCGGAAGATCACGATAGGACTTGACCCATTTTGAGAAAGAAGCGCCGATAATGGTCTCGCTTGTGGGGCGCACGATCAGCTCTTCGGTGAGCTTGCCGGCAACCTTCAGACCGCCTTCGCCGTCGTCTTCGAGGCGAGAGTGCGTAACCACCGCACATTCCTTCGCAAAGCCTTCCACGTGCTTGGCTTCGCGCTCAAAGTATGATTTCGGGATGAACAACGGGAAGTAGGCGTTCTTATGCCCGGTTTCCTTGAACATCCGATCCAGCGTGTCACGTATATTTTCCCATATAGCATAGCCCCAGGGCTTGATCACCATACATCCGCGGACTTCGCTGTTCTCGGCGAGGTCGGCGGCCTTGATGACATTCAGATACCACTGTGGATAATCTTCCAATCGCGTCGGCGTAATGGCCGTACGTTGCTTCTTACTCATGATTGCTCCCGTAAATTCACGATATGCGATCTCAGGCACTTGAGCGTGTCCGCGGAAATGGTTTCCTGCGTACCCTGGCGCATATCCTTTATCGTCAATGTGTTATTTTCCATTTCGCTCTCGCCGATCAGGATCGCGATGCTCGCGCCCGATTTGTTCGCAGCTTTCATCTGCGATTTGAACGAGCCCTTCTCGATATCGAAATCGGTCACACACCCCATGGCCCGTAGCTGACGGCAAACCGATATCGCCTTGTCTTCGGCCTTCTCGCCCACGGCCACCAGGAATACCTCTGGATGCGGCTCTTCCCCGAAGGAAAGTCCGTTCTTCTCCATCGATAGTTCAAGACGCTCGAAACCACCCGCGAAGCCAATGCCGGGCGAATCCTTGCCGCCGATCTGCTCAACCAGGCCGTTGTAGCGACCACCGCCCAGAAGCGCGTTCTGCGCCCCGAGCGAATCGTCGAGAATCTCGAACGCGGTGTCGGTATAGTAGTCCAGGCCGCGAACGATACGCGGATTGACCGTGTACTCAACGCCAAGGATGTCCAGATACTTCTTTACGGCCTCGAAGTGGTTCAGCGCTTCCTCGTCCAGGTAATCGAGCATGATTGGCGCGTCTTTCGCATAGACCTTGCAGCTTGCGACCTTGCAATCAAGAAGCCTGCGGGGATTCTTCTCCAGGCGCACGCGACAGTCTCCGCAGAGGTCGTCGACGTGTGGCGCGTAGTATTTCTTGAGCGCGTTGTTGTAGGCTTCCGCGGAAGCCGGTCCGCCAACGCTGTTGATTTCCAGCCGGAAATCCTTCAAGCCGAGTTCCGTCAGGTAGCGCACCGCGAGCGCGATCACTTCCGCATCGACGTATGGATGCGAGCTTCCGATCGCCTCCAGGCCGTACTGATAGAACTGGCGATAGCGCCCCTTCTGTGGCCTGTCGTAGCGGAACATCGGGCCCATGTAGCTCAGCCGTGCAACACCGCCTGCCGTCTGCATGCCGTTCTCGACATAGCTGCGAACGACGGACGCCGTTCCTTCCGGGCGTAGCGCGAACTTGCGCTGCTTGCGGTCTTCAAATACGTACATCTCTTTCTGTACGATGTCGGATGTATCGCCCACACTGCGCTCGAAGAGGTCTGCGCTCTCGAAGATGGGCGTAACGATTTCACGGTAGTTGTACAGAGATGATATTCTGCGAAATGTATCCATCAGGTACTGCCGCTTGTAACTGTCCTGCGGCAGGATGTCGTAAGTTCCTCTCGGTATGTTGTAGCGTTGACTCAATCCAAAACTCCCAAGCTTTCGTTTTCAGGTAATTCATCAAACCTTTGATAAAAAAGTAGTGTGTGCACCCGTGATCGATATCTGTTCTGTTCCGATCGGATCAGTTAGCTCAAGTCAAGTAGACCGACGGCACATCCTAGAATCTGCTTAATGCTGCTCCCTTCCGGGCCTGACATGGTTCACAGCCTTGGATTGCGTCGGGCTTGGCTCTCAACACCACTTCTTCCACTCGAAGCAGCCGTCGATATTCTCACACGGGAATTCGGCCCCGCTGTAGCGGATTGCGGGTACAGGGCACCGCTAGCTCCCCGCTTAGCACACACAAATATAAACTGTTTAAAGATTCCTGCGCACGGTTTCGCGAAAGAAAAATCCGTGCATTACAGGCGGTTTGATGTCATCAAGACAAAGAAAGATAGGAAATTTGAACGATCGTTTGTTGTCAACCCCTTACTCTTCATCGATGTATTTTTTTATGTCTTCGATATTCAACGGCTCGTCGTCCACATCGTCGAAATCATCCTCATCCAGGTCGTCCTGAACCCAATCAGGGCAGAAAAGGACATCTTCCGAGTAGTCCCAGCCATCGACATTCTCAAGCCCGAAGCGGGACAGAAGCGACTCCTCCCAGAGGGAATAATAAATCTTATCCCCATCGACCTTGTAAACCAGAACCGGGTGGCTGAATTTCCTCAGGTCGTAATGCTCGTCTTCCAGCAAATCGAAGAACTCGCGAATCTTGTCGCGATCTTTCTGCACAGTCATCATGTGCGGACACTCCTTTACAAATCGAAATTATATTGTACGCCAAGAGTAAAACGGTCTTCCTGATACTCTTTGTATTTACCGATATCTTCGTAATTATCCGATTCCGCGTCGCGGAATATGTGGGTGTAGGTTAGCTTGAACTCGACATCGTCGAAGAGATAGAAATCGCTTCCGAATTTGATCGTGTATTTCACGTCTTCCCTACCCGAATGGAATTTGTCGTACTTCTCCGTCTGATAGTAGCGCTCTTCGTACATCAGCGAGAAAAACGGGCGGATGTAGCGGTGACGGCTGATCGCGACCTTCTTGTTCTCGAACTCGATGTAGTAGATGTTGCTCTCGTACGAAGCGTCGCCGGCATCGTCAGCATCGACTGCGATTCCCGCGTCACCGTCACATTCGTAGTTGCGGAAGTGATAGTACGCCTGGAAATAGAACGTGCTGAACGTGTATTTGAAGCCAAGTCCCATGGTCGTTGCATCGCCATCGTACTCCGTGAAGTACTCGTTATGGAAATATTCTTCATACTTGAAATACGGCATCACATAAAGCTTGCGCCACATCTTGAGATACGGGGCGAATTTATATAGGTTCTTGTCGTACTCGAACTTCTGGTACCGGTCGGTCTCGTCATCGAGGTAGTCGCGAAGCCAGTTGTCGGGATAGTAGCCGTAGTAAGCCGCAAGGGTCAGACGGAAATCCTTCGTCAGCGGAATATCTGAGATAAGCTTCACCAGAGCGCTGTAGTTGGATTTATCCGTGTTCTGATAATAATAATTGTAGGTCCCGCTTACGGACGGCTCAAGCGTGAATCCCTTGCCGTCGTATTTATATCCAAAATTCAACTCCGGTCGCATGATGAAGTCATCACGGCTCTCGATGTAATCGAATTTTGTATCGCCATCGTCAAATCGATCCTTGTCGTAATCCGAAAGCTGGAAGACGTTGTCAGAGTATTCGAAGTCCGAGCGAACGGACACGTCAAAATCCGCAAATAGCGGAACAAGTCCTATGGACAGTAATGTTATCAGCATACACGCGATTCTCATTTTTCGCTCCCGTTGTTTCCTTTTCTGTTGTATGTAATTTTACAAAGGATGTGAAGTGGTTTGAGATTGTCAAAGGATATTTCTGATCATTCTTGATTTGCCGCGGTTTTCTCACCTCACACCAGCGTCAATACAATACCTCCGGCGGCAGATTCGTTCGAATTCGACCGCAGCCGTATTCATACACGTTTGGAGCTGTGCGCCTCGATAACCGCAATTCACCTCACGCCCCGGATAGCACAGCGGAAGACGTGTTGTTATACGGCGGAGGCGCATTCGGGCGAAGGTGCCCCGGACAGAAACAGGTCATCCCAGCCACCAGATCAGCAATGGATAGTAGATCATGCCGGACAGGATCGAGAACGAAACAAGCGACGCGGCGTATTTCATATCCAGGTTCTCCATCACCGAGAACACAAGCGTGTTGTATCCGATCGGAGCCGCGGAACAAAGGACGATGATCTTGCTCAGCGTCCCGCTCCAGCCGAAGATCGAGCATATCGTGATACCGATGATAAAACCGACCCCGCTACGTATGATCATCGCGGGAATGATGTGCCGGATAGCCTGCAAGCGGGGCTTGAAGTAGATACCAAGCGAGAGCATCACAAGGGGAGTGATCAACGTTCCCAGCATTTTCGTCCAGTCGGAAAGCGCTCCCGGCATCGGTACATGGGCAACGTTCCAGAACAGACCGAGAAAAAGCGCCCAAACGGGCGGCAGACCGAATATCTTGCCCCAGGGTATTTTCTTGTCGCCTTCCATCCCGAACCGGACAGCCAGAAAGTATGTGAAGGAAAAGGTCATCACACCATTGCCTAAATTGTACAATGAGGCGTACGCGAGTCCTTCCTCGCCATACACAGACAGAATAAACGGAATTGCAAATGCGATGTTGACGATCAGCGATCCCACGACAAACGATCCCAGCCGACGCCGATCGAGCCCCATTCGTTTCCCGATAAAAAAGCTCACCGCCCAGATGATCAGATAGGTTCCAATCGCGACCAGCGGAAGACACAGGTATTTGAGTTTCAGGTCGATTTCCGCCACAGATACAAAAGCGTAAGCCGGTAATGCGACAAAAAGAACAAGCTTCAGGAAGAGCGCGGCGTGCGTCTCGTCGAAGACCCGCAATCTCCGCAAGAATATCCCGAGAACGAACGTCCCGATTACCGGCAAAAGCTTTATAAATATTTCCAGCATATCGGCAGGAGGGCTATTCCTTGTGACCTCTCCTCGGCGTGGGCATCCTCTCCGAATCGAGCGTAATACCGATCATTCCCATCGTAACCGGGACATCGCCGATGATATCCGTCATGATACCGAACGAGAAATCGCCAAGCGCGGATCGCATGGTGAAGCCGGCGGTAAGGAACGCCTGGTCGCTGTCGCCGATACGCCCGTAATCATAACCTTCAGCCGGATAATAAGGATTCTGATTCCCCCCGTATCCACCGTCAGGATATTCATATTCTCCCGCAAATACTCCCGGCACATACATAAATCCCAGGCGCAGCGTCGAATACAGATAATCGAATTCGATTCCCGCTTTCCACCGGATTCGGTCATCGAAATCGGACGACTGCTCGCTGCAACGCTCGTACTCGACATCCCCGGACGCACGGAAGTCCTTCATGCGGAACACGACACCGCCCGAAAGTACCGAAGGGAACGTCACGTCATAACGTTCTTCGTTATCGAGATCGAAGGTATGCGACGCCTTGGGCGTGTAGGAAGCGCCTATCGTAAAATGTTTGAGATCGTATTGGATACCGGGCTGGAAACGGAAAAGCGTTTCGGTCGCGTCCGTCCGGTTGTTCTGGTAGTAATATCGATAATCGTCGAGCTGATAGATACAATAGTGAATGTTCAGCCCGGCACGAAGCTGTTTGAATGCGTAGCTCGTCGTAAGCGACAACCGCGAGGCCGTATAGGACGGCGACAGGATGTAGTACGAGTCGTCACTCATCTCGCGCGTGAAATCCTCATACTCGATCGACTGCGTCATCCCGTAGCTGAATCCCGCGGAAAGTCCGTCCACCACGCGGAATCCAACGCCGGCGTAGGCAATGGGATTGGTCGACTGGTAGGTCTGCCGTTTACGGGTTTCGTACGTAAAAATCGCGTCATTCTGGCGGAACTCGATTTCGTTCATCTCCCTGACATTGTTCTTGTGGATGAACTCGAAATGAACCGCCGTGCATTCTGCGGTGAAACCGGCCGGATTCGCCCCGGCATTCTCCAGCCCTTCCTGAAAGGCGGTTCCCGTGTTCCCACGCCCCATGGCGTTGATGTTGAGATAGTTTTTCGAATACTGATCGTAGATGCATTGCATGAATTCAGGCGCTGCATACGAGATGCGGTCCTGGGCAACCATTTGCAGAACCAGGCTCAGAACAAGAAGAAGTAACAGTGTCTTACCTTTCATGGCTTCCTCTTCAAATGCGGTAAATGGTTTGGTTTCTGTCTGCTCCGACCGAGATGATGGTATACCGGACACCAACCATCTCTTCAAGTGTCTTTATGTATTGCTTTGTAGCCTCTGGGAGATCGTCGTAATTACGAATGCCCGTGATGTCCTCGTTCCAACCCTTCATTTCGACATAGATCGGTTGGGCGTTTTCGAGATCATGCATGTTGAACGGCATTTCACGGACGCTTGCTCCGTTGACGCAGTAGCCAACGCAGATTTTCAGGGTATCGATGCCGCTGAGCACATCCACCAGGGTCAATGCGCCTTCCGTCACGCCGTTGATCATCGCTGTGAAGCGTGCCGCAACCGCGTCGAACCAGCCGCAACGACGTGGACGGCCTGTCGAAGCCCCATATTCGTTGCCCTGCTCACGGATCCTCTGTCCGAGTTCATCGTGAAGCTCCGTTGGGAAAGGCCCCTCACCCACGCGGGTGGTATATGCCTTGTATACGCCAATGATACGATCGATGCGATTCGGGGGAAATCCGCTTCCCGCCGAGATACCGCCGGCAGTCGTGTACGATGAGGTCACAAACGGGTATGTTCCGAAACCGATATCGAGCAGGCTTCCCTGCGCCCCTTCGAACAACAGCTTTTTCCCGCTTCCGTAGTATCGATTCAGGATGTAGGGCACTTGCGCGAAATAGGGCTTGAGCAACTCACCCAATCGCAACAAGCGATCCGTAACCCGATCCAGATCGTCGATGTCTCGATTGTGGAATCGATAAATGCGCTCGAGGCTATTCTTGAGAATCTTCGTATCCATCAGGTCGATCAACTGCGGCGCTATTCTCGAAGCGCGATCCGCATAAGCAGGACCGATACCCCTGCGAGTCGTACCGATCTTCGAATTCCCGGCCTCGTCTTCTCTGGACCCATCGAGTTCTTTATGCAACGGAAGTACGATCGCGGCTCTCGGATCGATGAAGAACCTGCCTTCAAAAGAAAGCCCTCTTGCTTTCAGCTCATCCATTTCTTGAATGAGCATCTCGGGATCGATTACGGTGCCAGCGCCAAGGAAGCAATGTTTGCTTGGATAGAGCAAACCGGACGGCACGAGATGGAAAACATATTTTTCGCCATCCTTTACGATCGTGTGGCCTGCGTTGCTTCCGCCCTGAAAACGGATAATCGCATCGGCTTCTGCTGCAAGCGCATCGACGATCTTCGCTTTTCCTTCATCGCCCCAAAGACATCCCAGAACTGCTGTTACGGACATAATTACTCCTAGTTATATGGATGTTCCATTCATAGCCGCCGGAGATTTAATGTCAAGCAAGGAAACAAATATCCTTTCCCGGACTTTTCTCGATCCGGTTATCGGCAACGCCTTAGGAAAACGATTACCCAATCTCCTTGATAAGAATCCATGGAAATGAATATCGCTCGCAATCATTGTTCAGAAAACAGAGATCGAGCATCTTCCCCGCAAGCGTGACATGCACCCTATTCTGTTATCATAATTATCGTTACAGAACTTGCGATTGGAGATAATTTTCAAGAAGACACCGAATAGTCTTCCGTAAGAATGCGAACTGAAAAATTAAAATCGGCATTACATTGAATTTTTCATTTGACATTTAATCGCTTCTCTTGTTTCTTATCTATACCAGCTCTGGATATTTTCTTGTTCACGGTTCCAGATATGTCAACTTTCCATGAACAGGAGGATTTATGAAACGAGTTTTGGGAATTTCGATGCTTCTTATAATTTTCAGTTGTATGCTTTTTGCAGACGCAATGCAGGCTGGACCTCAAAAAGAAGCTCGATTCGAACAAGCAACCGTTTATTCTGCAAGTCACACAAGAACGCGTGAAGTGCCTGTGTGGTCTTTTATTACCGAACCGGAAGCAATTCAGACATCTTTCTTCGATTACATGATGGGTAGCTATAATGAAAACCCAGTTCAGGTTCAGGAAGACGGCGGTGTCTATATCGCGTTCCACGGACAGGAAACCGCAGCGGCCGAGCGCCGTTCCTTCATTACCTACATTGAACCGGACGGCACCATCAACTCGACCAACTACATCGGTCAAACCGACGTGTACGAAGGCTATATCGGTATCGATCTCGACCCGGCAACCCAGGACCCATTCTATGCGTGGCATCTGGAATCCGGTGTGGGTACACTTTATGATGTCGCGTTCGGAATGGACGTATGGCATCTTCTCGGCTCGCCCGGCCTCTTGAGCAGCCCTTATGTCGTAATCAGAAACAGCGACTGGGATTCAATGCCAATTGAACCTCCATTCGAAGACGACGAATTCATCTGGCCGTATGTGTACATCAGCAAAGCGCCGAGCTTCGATCAGGATGGGAAGCACCGTGTCTATGTTCTGGGCAACAACCACACGGCTCATTCAACTGCCGACAATCCATCCGAAAACGTGATGATCGCGTTTGTCGATTATTCAACAATGGATATCGAATCCGGTACATTCCCGACTCTTGACTGGCAATACATTACCATCCCTAAAATGGACGAATGGAATGCCGATCCGGATTGGATGCGCCCGTTCTTCTCCGCTGACTGCACAATGGACGGAAAATTCGCGATCTTCGGTCACCTTGCCGGTGGCGAAGATTACTTCGTGGAAGACGATCCCGATTTCTTCGTATTGATCAACGAGAACTTCTGCGAAGGCGAGTGGGAATTCCACGCGGTCAACTCCGAAATGTATGTGGAAAGTCCACAAAACCAAGACGGCACGACCTGGCCAACTGACGCATCCGGGCTTTTCTTCTCTTTCTCTTTTGCGGGACACATGGATGTAATCTGGGATGCTCAGAACCGCCTTCACTTCCAGGCGCCTTACGCATTACAGGGTTATGTAGGCGAAGATTTGAAATACTGGCCCGACTTCCATCAGATGCGCAGCTTCATATTCGATAACAACACCGATGAATTCTACAGCTACGACCTTTTCCCGAAAAGCGCCACTCCGAATGACGGCCTGCCGTTCTTGCCGTGGGACGCCAATGAAGACGGTGTAGTGGACGAATTTTACGAAGATACCGGTGGCGTTGTCTCGGAAAGATGCTTCCCGATCTTCTATTACGATACGGAGCAGGCTTTCCACGAAAATTACTTCAAGGTTGCCTACAATGAAGACAATGGCTGGATGGCGGCAATATGGTCGGACGGAACCAAGGAATATCTCTACCACGAGTATGGAGCCGAGGATTACGTCGATTGGGCCGACAAACCTGAAATCATGATTGCCATTTCCAGTGACCACGGTACGACTTGGAGCGATCCGATCATCATGAACGCTCTCGCAACCGATCCCGACGGCAACTATGTTCAGCAGCTCGACGATCAGATTCCATGCTATCTCTATGTTGGCGATGTGATCGAAGACTTGGGCGAAGGCCACGGCAAGCTGCACGTGCTGTACTTCAACGACAACAGCTTCGGATCGTATGCACAGAACAATATTGGCGACAACAACGGTGGTAGCGTTACGTACATGGCGCTCGATATCGAATTCGGTTTGGATGCCGACGACAACAGCATTCCAAGCGCTAGCCAGGTTGTAACGCTCGACCAGAACTTCCCGAATCCTTTCAACCCGGAAACAAGCATCAGCTTCAGCCTTCCTCAGAAGATGAACGCGAACCTGAGCGTATACAACATCCGCGGCCAGAAGATCAAAACCCTCTTCAACGGCCAGGCCGACCAGGGGAGCAACACGGTTGTTTGGAACGGTAAAGACAACAGCGGTAAAGCTGTTTCCAGTGGTGTTTACTTCTACAAACTCGAAGCAGGCAACACGACCAAGACCCAGAAAATGGTCTTGATGAAATAGCAAACCGGTTAATCTATAAAAGCCGCTTCGACTGAGGCGGCTTTTTTCATGAGAAACCAAATGCACTCGTTTTTATGAGGTCCCGCTTGCGCTTTGTAATGCAATTTGCTGGGGAAAAGAGAGGGCAAATTGCCTTCCAAGGCGCAAGCGTTCCCACCCACCCTTATTGCGAGCGCATTTGGTTTCTCTTTGACAAGAATCTGCCGGTCGTGCAGACTTCGCATATGGTTTCAGGGCAACGAAAAGAAAGTAAGGAAGGAAAAATGAGAGTCGTACGCAAACTCGAAGCAAGTGAGATCGAGCAATTTGAAGGAATCACGCGCAACGCGTATCCAGGTTGGGCTATCGATGCTCCCGACAGGCGCAAGCGATTTCGTGAGATGTTGATCAAGGAACAGGACGAATGTCCGAACAAGCGCATGTACGGTCTGTTCGACGATGGCATGTTGATGGGCGGAATGCGCATCTTTGATTTCGAGATGAATTTCCACGGAAAGATCATTCCTGTAACCGGTATCGGACTGGTGGCCGTGGATCTTCTGCAGAAGAAGAAGAAGGTCGCGCGTGACATGCTTGCCTGGTATCATCAATATTGTGTCGGAAAGAAAACCGCCATTTCCATCCTCTATCCCTTCCGTCCCGACTTCTATTACAAGATGGGCTACGGTCACGGAATCCTGCAGCACTTCTTCCGCTTGAGGCCTGAACAACTTCCTGCATCCGATCTCCGCGACAACGTCGAGTTCCTCTCGATCAACAATCTGACAGCCGTTCAAAATTGCTACGAACGCGTGCTGAAGATGCGCCACGGGATGATCCGTCAGCAACGGTACGACTTCGAGAAGGACCTGAAGAATCCCGTGATTCGCTGGATCGGTTACCGCAAGGGAAGCAAGATCACAGCATACGCGATCTTCGGATTCGAGAAAGTGGGCAAGAATCCCCTTACCAACGACATCAAAATCTACGCGCTGGTATACGAGAACACGGAATCTCTGCGCGGAATCCTTGGATTCCTGCAAGCGCAACTCGACCAGATCAACGAGATTCTGCTCCCCATGTTCGACGAGAGCCTGCTTCACCTGATGGCGGACCCGCGTCACACGAGCCGAGAACTCGTGATGCCGGTCTATCACGAGACCTATCAGACAGGTATGGGATTCATGTACCGGGTGATGGACGTCCCACAAGCAATCATGCATTACCCTTGGCAGAATGTCGATTGCGCCATAAGGTTCCGCATCGAGGACGATTTTCTTCCGGGAGCGAAAACAAGATTAGCTGTCCGTTGGGAAGCAGGCAAACCGGCGATCGCCAAAGAACGAAAAGTCGATGCCACCCTGGAAATGACGATCCAGAACTTCTCGTCGCTCATGGTTGGTGCAATCTCTATCGATAAATGCCTTGCATTCGGTCTTTGCGGAAAACAAAATCCCAATAGCGAAGCGCTGCTGAAGAAGTTGTTCGGACTGCCCGAGAAACCCTGGGCTATTACCCAATTCTAAAAACGTTATCTCAACGAGGACGCGAGCAGATTGGTTCGATCCCGCTTTGCCGCGGGGTGTTCCACAGCCAATTTTCGGCTTTGACGTAGTCTAAACGAAATCATGAACGCTGTGATTTCATTCCTCGAAATCATGTTAGTGGATAATTGGGTGTGGTATATCCCCGCGGCAAAGGGGGATCGGGCGAAGATGCCACGTCCGTCACCGGCAGGAAGAATCCTCTCCCCTGCTCCTGAAAAGGATGGGAACGAGCAGAAAAACGGAAATCAACCCACTTGATATGCCGATAAGCGCTGTAAGCCCAAGCGAATGCAGCGCGGGATGATGCGCCAGCACAAGCGAGCCCAGAGCAAACATGGTCGTTAACGCTGATACAAGAATCGCCCCACCCGAACGCACCCGATACCGGCTGCTTTCGTTGTTCGTCGTGGATTCCGCAAGAAAAATGCAGTAATCGATGACCAGTCCGAAAATGAAGATCGAGACAATGCAGTTGATCAGGTTTACGGAAATCCCCAGAGTTCCTAAAATCCCAAAAGTCCAGTAAAGTGTCACCAGAAGCGGTAGAAGCAACAGGAACGACCTCCCTCGCTTACCGCCGAAAATCAGCATGAACAGCGAGACGCAGACAAGCGCGGCGATACTGATCTTCGCGAGTTCGTGGTAAATCGTTCGCGTTACGCGCTGGATAAACGCCTGACCATTGTAAATCACCGCATCGCTAAATCGTGTTTCCACCTTCTCGTAAAGCGACTCGACATCTCCTGGCGCTTCAACACCGGTTATCACCGTCGTCTCCGCCTCGCTCTCGATGAAATATCCCGAAATCATCTGCCTGAGCAAGCCCGAGCGGATATCCTTGTATCCGAAGCTCTCCGTCGAACGCTCCAATGCTATTAAAAAGGAATCGAACACCTTTGCGTTGATCCTCAATTCATCGCTAATCGCCTGAAAATCCGCACGAATACGCATCAATTCACGGTCACTGAAAAACGTATGCCAACGTAAAATGTTTTCTTGCTGTCTGGACCGTGAGGGCATTAGAGCAGCGATGGATCGAACCGACTGAAGCTCGCCATTTGCCTGCAATGTATGGAGGAAAGCTTGCAGCTGAAGGTTTTCATCCAGCGCTTCCTGCGTATTCTCCCGGCTGACTGCGATCAGCGTCGAAGGCGTGACACCAGAGAATCGGTCCTGGATGATCGCCCAGTCTTCCGCAAGCCTCTGCGAGGTAGCGTTTAACGATTGCAGGTCCCCCTCCAATCGTACGCGAAGAAAACCCGGAAGAAGCAACAATGATATTGCCGCAATCGGTATCCACAGCCACAAACCGAGCTTGTCCGTTTGGCGGAAAAGACTGGTGAATGCAGATTCGAGCCCCACCAGTGGCTTGCGCGCAACGCCTCCGCCTTTGATCAGCTCCGGCAAGACATACACCGTAAAAAGCGCTGAAGCTGTTATTCCAACACCCACAAAAATCCCCAGATGCCGGTAAACGGGAAGAATGCTGAATTGCAGCGCCAGAAACGCTGCCAGAGTTGTCCCAGCTCCCAAGAAAAGCGGCTTTCGCAGATGACGGACAACGTCACCAATCTCACGACGCTCGATCTTTTCCGAACCATCGATGTGGTAGAGCAGATGAATCCCGTAGTCAACCGCAATTCCGATGAGCATCGCTCCCGTTCCGGCGATGACAGCCGAAATCTGCGGTATGAAAACCCTCGTGATCCCGAGCGCGGCCAGGGAGCCGAATAGCGCCGGCACAAGCGTAAGCAGGATAAAGTACAGCCTTCGATACACCAGAATCGAAAGAAGAATAATCATGATCAGCGAAATGGTTACCGTGAGCGAGACGTCCCGCTTGATGCGGCTTGCGTTCTCGGCTGTGAAACGGTGCCCTGCAAGCCAGCTTATGCGCACATCGGGAGCTATCGAGCCTAGTTGGGCAATCGCTTCATCCATCTCCTTCACCATCTCTATGGCCGAAGTATTGTCCGTTCCGCTGGAAACAGGCTGAGCGGTGACCAGAATCCCCCGATTGTCCGGTGTTATCAGCCATCCGTTTATAACCTTGATTCCGCCGGACTGCATGATCTGAAGCTTGACCGTCAAGAGACTGTCCAGCCCGAGCGGATCCCTCGCCATTTGCTTTGCCGAAAATGGATCGAAGGACATCGTTAACGCCTTCTTCCACTCGTCCAGACGCGTTCGGATCGATTCCCGCGCGAAACGCTCACGGATTTCTTCCATGTCGCTTTCATCAAGAATGGCTGCGCGATGCTCCCGTAGAAAGTCCAGCGCATCCTGGAGTTGCTTTAAGTCCCACCGGGCCTGAACATCCGTGAACTGCGTACTCGCCTTCAATCGCCGTGCCAGAGAATCGGCGATCGCGAAAGGCGGTTCATCTCCCTGCGTCGCCTCCACCAGGAACAGCGCTCGGTTGGAGAACCCGAACTGGCTGAGTAGAGTCCTCAGACGGGCAATCTCGTGGTCGCCGTCGGGAAGGAGGTTCATCACATCTTCGTCAAAACGTATACCGGAAGCCGAGTATCCCAGTAACACGCTCAGGACGATGATCGATGCAAAGAAAAGCGCTCTCCTCACCGCTCGCTCCGTTTGGCCTTGGTGTTCTCGAAAAGCTTCTCGTCCGGTAATGTGTCTTCGATTTTAAGAACCTGTATATTCATGCTGTAATGCCACTTGTGATTGACAACCTCGATCTGCACCGGCTCACGGTAATCCTGTTTGAAGCGGATGTTCGCCTCACGTATCTTTTCCCCTTTCACGACCTCGATCAAATGAACCGTCTGCTTCTCCTGATTCGAGAACTCGAACAGCCTGACTGCACCCCTGCTATCGACGCCCGTCAACACCGGTTCAAGGCCCATCAGGCCCAGCTTGTACTTGCTTGCCGGGAGCGCACGAAAACATAACCTGAGGTCGCCGGCGACACCCTCGATGATGGGATTTTCCGGCAATTTCGGTGCATTGGTAAGCAGGGAAACGGTCGAACCGTTATCCAGAAGGTCGAACATCTTGCCGCCGAATTCATTCATCGCGACAGCGCGTATCGAATCGCCCCGGACAGCCAGAAATCCGATGAAATCATACTCCTTGCTTCCAACGCTTAGCACGATTCGCTGCTGAGATGTGAAGCTGGCCGGAAACCGGTTTTCGGCGACATCGATGTATCGTCGTTTCAGGTCAGGGTTTTCGTACGGATTGGGTTGTAAATAACGTGTATTGCTGCAAGCGATCAAGGCAAGGAATACAAAGCAGAGCGTGAGAATTCTATTCATGGGAAGTCGTGGGATGGTCGGGATCGAAAATCCTGGGATCGATCTTCGGATTATCGATTTGCCCCGTGAACTGGATCATGACATAGTCACCTTCATTCTCTCGAATCTTGACGCTGGTTATTCCCCATACTCTTCGATCGATCGTAAGCTCGATCGAGTGGATCAAATCGCGGAGTTCCTGATTCGCCGGTTCCAGAACTACCACGGGATTCTCTTCCTCCCGGAGGGTTATCCCGTACATCTGCGAAGCCTGCTCGAAGTCCCCTTCCATCCAGGCCGAAATCTGCCCGAGAACCGCGCCCATCATGTCTTTTGCGCCCGTATCCATTTCACGCCACTCACCGTCGCGGAGCTCGAACCGCCCCATCTCGCCATCATTGTATATCATGATGCTCTGGTACGGAGAGGTAATCTCCCATCGGAGTTTGTCGGGCTTCTCGAACCAACATTTTCCCTCGGCGCGAAGCTCGTCCATGAAAAGAGAAACGTGGCGTACTTGTTCGAAGTTCGCCGTGAAACCGGTACGATTCGCTGTATTCTCCTGGAACTGCCGGAAAAGCTCATCGGTACCCAGTCCTCCGAGAATGGCCACCAGCATCAAGCAGAGGACGATCAGATTAGCGCGTAAGCGAATAGACATTGATCTCACCGTTACCGCAATACTCACAGCAGGATATCGCGCCGGAAGCTTCACCGCATTTCAACGAAGCCGCTGCCAGATCGAAACCGATTCCCGTGGGCATTCCGCCCCAGTACTGCGTGAAAATATCGTAGTCTTTGACCTTACCCGCAAGCTTCGCAAACACCTTGCCGCTCTCGGGGTTCCCATCCGCCGTGAACACGGCCGATTCCTCGAGAATGGCGTCCTCCGGTGCGCAACGAAGCTGAGCGCGGTTGATCTTGCATCTCCCGGGGACATCTTCCCTGCCGAGCAGGAATGCCACATGCCCTTCGCCGGGAAGAAAGCTGCATCGCGAAAAATCTTCCGGATGCATCTCCGTGGCCGGATGCGCTTTCATGGAGGCAAGCGAGTAACCCATCAGATCACAGTATTCCTCGCCAAGGCCGGCAAGAACGTAGTCCACCAGTCCAGTTTCCAGCCAATCGGAAGCGGCGGAAAACACCGCGGCCGCCGTATGACCGAAGCAGGATATCGTCTGGCAGGGACCCTTGATTCCCATGAAGATCGAGGTTTGGGAGGAAACGGCGTTGTGCACCGAATTCACGAAATGCATCGGCGAGGCCACTTTATCGCCGTCCTCGATGTAGCTGTCCAGAAACCGGAAAGTCGTACGGACGGGACCATGCCCCGATCCAAAAATAATGCCGACTCTGGATAAATCGGGAAATTCCACGCCGGCGTCTTCCACCGCGAGGTATGCGGAAAGAAGCGCGATGCGGGAAAAATCGTCCAGACGCCTGAGAGCCCGTGGCTGTATAAACTCCGCCATACGCTCCACAATGGGTTTGTAAACCGGTAGTTGCTTTGCTCCCGACGCAGGTTCGACGGTTTCAAATTCTATTCTCGGCTGTCGCTCTCCGCGCAAGCCCGATTTGAAGGATTCCATCCCGGAGCCGAGTGCGCATACCGGGCCGATTCCAAGTATGGATAATTTCATGAATTGCTCCTCCGGAAAATGAGCGCCGAGTTGTTGCCGCCAAAAGCCAGAGAATGGGATATCGCGTACTCCGCGTCGATTTGCGTGAGGCAGGTCGTGGGAGCGATAACGCATTCGGGATCGACCTCTTCGAATCCGGCTGTCGGGGCCACCATACCGTCCATCAACGAACGGATCGTGAAAATCGCCTCGATACCGCCGGCCGCGCCCAGCGTGTGTCCCGTGTAAGCCTTCGTGGAGACGGCTGGGGTTCCCGGCTTGTACATCTTCGCGATCACCTTGCCTTCGGTTTTATCGTTGTCCGGCGTGGAAGTGCCATGCGCGTTGATGAATCCGATCTTGTCCGCGCCGATTCCCGCTTCGGAGAGCGCTCTGTTGATGGCGTTGATCAAGCCTACGCCTTCGGGATGAGGCGCTGTGGGGTGATAGGAATCCGCGTTGCATCCGAAGCCGACGCATTCGGCGTAGGACTTCGCGCCCCGTTCTCGGGCCGAATCGGGATGCTCGATCACGACGATTCCCGCGCCTTCTCCGAGGTTGAGTCCGGTACGGTCCCTATCGAACGGCCTGCAAGCCTGCGTTGAGGTGATCAGAAGCGAGATGAATCCCAAGTATGTGATACGTGATAGCGCATCCACTCCACCCGCAATGGCGATATCGCAATGCCCGTTCCGAATCCATCCCTTCGCCATGCCAATCGCGTCCGTTCCGGAAGAACAGGCGTTGGCGATGGTCGCGATGGGGCCTTTCATGCCGTACTTGTGGGCGATATATTCGGCGGGATTGTTGCTGAGATAGCGATGGATGGGGGCCAGATCGGGCTTGGAGCCTGCTTTGAACTCGCGATAAAACGGTTCGTTGCTCAACGTGCAACCGACCGTAGTCCCCATGCAAACGCCGATACGCTTGCTCCGAATCAAATCGTGGGTCAATCCGGCTTGTTTGATCGCTTCTTCCGCTGCCACGAGTGCCAAAAGAGTTGTGCGGTTGGCATTATCGCAAATGCCGTCCAGATCGCTGGCCACCTCGAAAACCGGATAGGTTTTATCGAGATTCACCTGAAGTCTGGATGGGAGCACGGGCAATCTGGTTCCCGTATAGGTTTTCCGGACAGCGTCTTCTACATTTTCACCCGCAGCACAGATACAACCCATACCTGTTACGGAAACGGGAAGGGATGTCATTGCTTCTTCCGATTCACTCTTACATATTCGGCGAGCGTATTCATGTTGGTGAACACTTCGCGAGCCTTGTCCATATCCTTGAGTTCAATTCCGTAATGTTTCTGAAGAATCACCACCAATTCAACTGCGTCGAGGGAGTCCAGTCCAAGGCCTTCACCGAACAACGGTTGATCGTCCTGAATATCTTCCGGATCGAGTCCTTCCAGCTTGAGATCATCGATAATAATCTGCTTCAGCTCTCTCATTTCGTCCATTCTATATCCTCCTGATGCAAATAACAGTCTTTGTTCAGGATATCTTTTCGCCGAAGCGGATTTTCTGTCCACAAGAATTTTCCGGCAGCTTTGCTATACTGTAGACAGCAGCAGATTCTTTCATGCAAACCATTAAATCCAAGAAGCGAACGAATACCGCCTACTTCAATGCGATTTCCTGAACAAATCCGGTCAGACCCAGCAGCGGGTGCCCGACATGACCATAAAGGATAACCGTGTCTCCGCTCAGGATTGCTTCCGGTATCACGAGGTTTTTAGGATCGTAGCGATGGAGGGCTTTCGTTGTGTTGTCGTCGGTAACTTCCAGGATTTTCACCGCGGATGTTCGTTGCGTCTTTTCGCCTTCCTTTTCAACCCCAGCAATCAGTTGCGTTCCGTTCCAATCCAGAAAATCGGTAACGAAGCCTTTGTAGGGAATCTGAATGGGTGGATTATCCGGCGAGACAACATAGATCAACTGGTCGGAAGGCGGTGCGTCGTTAAGTTGCGCATGGTATAATGCAACCAGCGTTTTTGCTCCTATTGCAAAATCCCGCACTTTCAAGCCCTCGGGAAAACCGGTTGTTGAGAGGATCGGAGAAAACACCTGATTCGCAAGGTTGAACTCGAAAATGGTCAGAACGCCATCGATCATGCCGGATGCATACAGTGCGCCGGCTTTATCCGGATGGACGCTCACACGATCGATCGGCTGACCGACCACAAGGTAGTCGTGGTCAATCTCGCGATCGCGGAAACGATAGAACAACGTTTGATCCGGCCGATAAATGACCATCGTACCTTCGCCGTCCTGCATGAAGACGTCGAGATCGAGCATTTCAGCGGAGGTTGCAATCTGCTCCCGAAAGAGCTCGTTGCCTTCGCGATCCACCTGCAAGATGGATGTCGAAAAACCTTCTCCGTACACATAATTCTGCACGACCATCCAGTATGACGCAGGACCCTCAACCACCTTCTTGATCACGGCCAGTGAATCAAGCGGCAATGGCTTCCTTTCCGTAATCTGCCAGTCGGAATCAAAGCTGCATATCTCCGACTTTGGTGTCTTCGTCGGGGTATTTGTATGGACAACCATCTTGTACGTTCCATCCCCCTGCGGATACACCCCATACACCATGGTGCTGTTGTCCGGATCGATCAGCTTGTACGGGGCGTCGCTCCGGAGCTGTATATCACATGATGTCAGTATGAAAGAAACCAAAAAAGCGAGTAAAAATCCATATATAGTGCGCTTCATCGTAAACTCCTCTACTTTGCTGTAGAAGTTGGGGAATATACGATAAAAATGTCAATTATTTAAGGCACTGTTGCATATTAAGTGGGTGAATGGGTATTCAGATATCCGCAACATTGCAGAACCTTCAATCTGAAGTATGAGAAGTCCTTGTATCCATACGCTCTCTTTATAATGGTTCGAATGACGTTGTTAACCGCTTCTGCCTTGGCATTCGTGATTCTATGCTTGAACCAGTTCAACACAATATGCAATCTCTTCATAATCGTTCTTGCAAGTGCCTTCAGTGGCTCGAAGACGGTTTTCTGAATAACTCTGCACCACTCTTCAATCATCGGCTTCGCTTCTTCTTGCGTAATATCGTCTTCGAAAATCGATAGTAAATCTTCTTTGAGCAAATAGGCTTCGTAAAGGGGATGATTTAGCGTCTCCAGTTTCTTGAGTCGGGCTTGATGGTTTTCTTTGTGATTGTGTTTTCTGGTCAAAACCAACCACCGGTCGTGTTTCTTGCTCTGACGCAACTTGTCAGATTCAAAATCTCTCTGAAGTTCTCGTCGTACTTCTTCCACTTTCCTGTTGACCAGGCGGCTGAAATGGAAACGATCAAATACGATCATATCGGCACTCCAACACTCGGAAACAGCGCCGATATATGAACCACTGAAATCCATTGTTACGGTATCAATCCAGCGGAGTCGTCGTTCGTATTTTCGAAACAACTCCTTCGCACTTTCTTTCGATTTGCCCATTGTCAGGTCGATCACACGCCCGTCCTCATGGTTTGTGATAACCGTTGCATACTTATGCCTTCGCTTATAACCAATCTCGTCAATTGCAATCTGATCGACATTCGGAACTCGTCCTCTATAACCCTTTTCCAACTTGGATAACTCAATTTTGTCGATTCGATAAATCGTACTCCGATCCACACCGAATATCCGTGCTACAGAAGCATTGTCTGAACGAAGCGTGAACTGGAGAACCTTATTGCCGAAGTCTTTAGAGTGTCGATTGAGACCCTCGGCAATATCCTGTTGTTCAGTTTTCACTCCACACTGAGCGCAGTTGATCCGGCGAAGCGTTAGCACAAGTACTACGGGACGACAGGATATGGATGCATGAAGAATTTTGCGGACTCGATGATCATAAACTGTTCCCACAATACCGCATGTAGGACAACGTGGCTCATCTTCCTTTCGAACATGGACTTCAATGCATGGATAAGTTTGATACGTACCTTCGATTATCTGGTCGGCAGAATAACCTTGCAAAGCCAACAACGTTTTACAGACTTGTTTTCTGAGAGGATCATTCATCTCTATCTCCTTGTTGTGGTGATTAGGAGATTGTACGAGATCGGGTGATTCCTCTCAATCTTTTTTTCGACTTACCCACTAAGTTTGCAACAGTGCCTTATTTAATACCGAAGGACGCCCTTGCAATCGTTTATCAACGTCACAACTTGCAAATATATGCACGAGGCGGGAGCAGATTGGTTCGATTCCGTTTTGCCGCGGGGTGTTTCACATCCTTGATTCCAGCCTTCAATAATTCCAAGGATGTGATATATTCCCGGGGTAAAACGGAATCGGGCGAAGATGCCCCCCGTTTGACGAGCAAGAGTCTAAAGAATCTGACCGATAATCTCGTTCGACACGAAGAATCCTTTGGGAAGCAGCCGTAAAAAACCGTCCTCTACGATGACATAGCCATCCTGCTCCAATCTGGAGACTACCTGCACCTTTTCCTGCACCAGATCGCTTCCGAAACTCTCTTTATATCCGGCCAGATCGAGACCCTTCATCTTTCTCAGGGATAGCATGACCATCTCCTTCCGACGTTCTTCACGGTCGAGCATTTCCGCATCCGGCAGGATGATACCGCGTTCAATATTCTCCATATAACCTTGAACGCTCTCACAATTGGTGTATCGCTGACCATCCACATAGCCGGAAGCACCCGCGCCAAGTCCGATGTAATCCACCCCATCCCAGTATGCGCTGTTGTGCCGACTCTGGCATCCGTGCAAGGCAAAATTGGATATCTCGTACTGCTCATATCCCAAGAGACCCTTGCGTAAAGCTTCGTAAAAATCAGCCACCGTTTCATCTTCCGGCAGCAACGCTCCATACATGGGAGCGTCCGGCTCCAGACTCAGGCAGTAGATGGACACGTGCTCCGGCTTGATCTCGTTGATCCTCGCAAGGTTGAAGCGAATCTCTTCGATCCCCTGCCCGGGCAATCCGTACATCTGATCGATGGACAGATTGCCGAATCCCGCCTCGCGAATTCTCCCGATGATATCGGTCGCCTTCGCCGAGTCATGCAAGCGCCCCAGAAGCTTCAATTCGCTATCGATGAACGACTGCACGCCCAAACTCACACGGTTAACGACCTTGCGATAATCGCCCAATGGTGATGCGATCACGGCCGGGTTCATCTCCAGAGTTATCTCGCAACCATCTGAGGGATCAAGCGCGCTTACGATCGAGTCGATCTCGCTTGCGGTGAGCAGCGAGGGCGTTCCCCCGCCAAAATATATGGTTTCAGGTATGATTTGATTGTATTCTGAAAATAGCTCGATCTCATTTCGGAGAGAACGAATGTAGCGAGCTTTGAAACGGGTGAAATCGGTAACGCTGTCGGAAGGAATGGAGAAGAACGAGCAGTATCCACACTTTCTCACGCAGAAGGGAATGTGGACATAGACATGCCGAACGGCCATCATTTGATCAGATTGAAGAAACGCTCCCAGCGTATTCGTGAAGGCGGTTTCTTACCTTGCCGCATCAGATTCATATAATAAGCGTATTCGCGCATGTTCTTGATAGGCTCTTCACCAACGGAGAAAAAAATCAGAAGCGGCGTACCGGTGATGCACTTGCGATCGAGAAATCCCCAGTAACGACTGTCGAGACTGCGGTCGCGATTGTCGCCCAGTACGAAGTAACTGCCCTCGGGGACGATAATCGGCCCGAAGTCGTCACGCGTACCCATCTCCTTGCCCTCGTATTGCCCAAAGCTGACATCCGCGCCCGGGAAGTTGCCGCGGCTCCACACGATGGGGCTCTCAACCAGATCGCCCTGCGCGTTGCGGCCCATCCAGTTCTGCGGATCGACATGCTGCTCGTAATCTCGGATCATGGGCTCACCGTTGACGTACACTCGTTGATTCACGATGCGAACCGAGTCGCCCGGCATGCCGATCACCCGTTTCACCACGTTCTTCGGAGCATGGTACGCGAAAAACATGCTGTCGTGATTCCAGTAGATCGGTCCAAGCAGACGCGTGTAGTTCTCCGATGGTTGCGGCGTCACGGGATCGGCCGGATAACGGAAGGTTACGATGTTTTCCCGCTCGGGATCCTCAACGAGGAAGCTGATCTTGTCCGCCACCAGGTAATCGCCGATCAGCATGGTCGATTCCATGGACGATGACGGGATCATGAAGTTCTGGAACGTGTAGTTACGTATGATCATCGCCACCACAAACGCGAACAGCAACGCCTCTACGTAGTCCTGTACAATATTTTTCCTACGCTGGATTTTCTTCTTTTTCATAGTTTCACCTGTTTATCCAAACGCATTTACCACAAGCTCGTGTCAAGAAAAACGTATTCCACACAGTTTTTTACTCTTTATTGCTTCCATAACCATCGGAAAACGGCGATTCATTTTCGCAGAGGCGGGAGCAGATTGGTTCGATTCCGCTTTGCCGCGGGGTGTTTCACATCCTTGATTCCAGACTTCAATTATTCCAAGGATGTGGTATATCCCCGGGGTAAAGCGGAATCGGGCGAAGATGCCCCGCCGGTCGACCAACCTCACTCCCCGTCTCCCCCATACACCGCGTCTCTCACCATGTCTTTCACATCCTCATAGCTGAATCCACTCCGGCATAGCGATGTAAGTGCCTTCTCGTAGCGCTTGCGGGGTGGGAAATCACGGAACCGGAAGAGAGCCTTCTCCACCGCGCGCTCGATCATCTCCGTTTCGGCCTCGCCCGTATAGCGCTCGGCGAGCGTCTTTTCGATAAGCATCTCATCGATGCCCTTCTCGCGTAGCTTGTAGTGGGCTTCCTCCCTGCTCTTCTGCTTGCGCATCAAACTTAACGTGTATAGCTCCGCAAACCGGCTATCGCTGATGAACTTCCGCTCGACGGCACGCTCCAGAAGGTCGTTGCGAATGGTGAAGTGCGCCGGAAGCTTATCCAGGAATTCGCTGCTCTCCCGCATGCTGCGCTCCCTTCGAGCCAGATACCCGAGCAGTCGGTTCCAGGCATACTTGCGGATTTCATCCCGAAGCAAGCCCCAATCGGCATCGTTCACAGATTGCTCATCCACGCTTGTATCGATGAAAAAGGGGAGATTTGCCAGCGGCAGCACCCCCCATTCAATATTGTCCACGCTGATGATAACCTGCGTTTTACTTTTATTCGTCAGCGCTACCTTCATCATCATCCATAATCACGAGATTCAACGATTCCTTCACCTTCGCCTCGACTTCCTGAAGGATCTCGGGGTTGTCCCGCAGGAAATCCTTCGCCTTCTCGGCACCCTGGCCAAGACGGGTTTCACCGTACGAGAACCACGCACCGCTCTTCTTGATCACGTCCGTGTCCGCAGCGATGTTGAGCACAATGTCCAGATGCGAGATACCCAGACCGTACACGATGGGGAACTCGACCGTCTTGAAAGGTGGTGCAAACTTGTTCTTCACCACTTTCACACGCGTTTTCTGCCCAATGATATTTATCGCGCCACCGCTCGTATCCTTGATCGAACCGCCGTTACGGACTTCCATGCGCAGCGACGAATAGAATTTCAGCGCGACACCGCCGGTCGTGGTTTCCGGATTCACGTATGCCGGAACGCCGATCTTCATGCGGGTCTGATTGATGAAGATCACCGCCGTGTTGGATTTACTCACGATGCTGGTAAGCTTGCGAAGCGCTTGCGACATGAGCCTGGCCTGAAGCCCGACATGACTGTCGCCCATCTCGCCTTCGATCTCGGCGCGGGGAACCAGGGCCGCCACGGAGTCAACGATGATGAGATCGATCGCGTTGCTTCGCACCAGCGTTTCTACGATCTCCAGCGCTTGCTCGCCGCCGTCCGGCTGCGAGATCAGCATGCTGTCGGTATCGACACCCAGCCTGCGAGCATAGAAAGGATCCAGAGCGTGCTCCGCGTCGATGAATGCAATGGTGCCGCCCAACTTCTGCGCTTCCGCTGCGATGTGCAGGGTCAGTGTTGTTTTACCGGAAGCCTCAGCGCCATAGACTTCGGTGATTCTCCCCTTGGGAACGCCACCGATTCCCAGCGCTGCGTCCAGGTTGATCGCACCCGTGGGGATCACATCCACATCCAGCTTGGGACGATCGCCCATCCGCATGATGGTTCCGATCCCGTACTTCTTCTCAAGTTGATTCATCGCGGTCTTCAAAGCATCTGCTTTGCCTTTGTCAGCCATTATTCCTCCTTTGTAGATCGTAGCTGCCGAGCGCGGTATAGACGGGGCCCTCAGGTTGCAGCACGCTTTTGTATAATGTTACTCGATTTATCGTCATTTCATTGATTGCCGGCTTGAAGCTAAGCATTTCGGCAATCTGGCTCAATTCGACGGGAGACTTGACCCGTCCCAACGTCGCATGAAGCTTCAAGGGTTTTTTATCCAGCGAATATCCCAAATCATCCGCCATGCTGCGGATTTTTCCGGGCAGAGAGAATATCCTCTTGTTGTTCGATTCGTAATGAACCCAGATCACACGCGGATTCTTGGCCGGAACCGCCTCAATCACCGGATTCTCGATATCGAACTCCGTTACGGTATCCAGCAGCGAGCTGAAATACTCGTCCAGAATTTTCACATCGGCGCTGGAAACATCTCCGAGGAATTGCAGCGTAATATGCATATTCTCCGGCTCGACCCACTTGATCCCGCGCGGAATGATATTCATGAGTTCCTCGGATATCCGGGCCAACTCATCCTTTACCTCTTCAGGCAGTTCAAAAGCCAGAAAAAGTCGCATGATACTCCTATCGCTTGTATCCGATCATCTGCAAGAACGATTTACGCTTCTCGATATCCTCATCCTGCTCGATTCCCTTCGGGGAAAAACCGTCGATCACGCCAAGGACTCCACGCCCCTGCTCTCTCTCGGCCAGAATAACTTCCACGGGATTCGCGGTCGCGCAGAAAACACTCACCACCTCGCGGCACGATTTCACAGCCGGCAGAACGTTGATTGGGAACGCGTCTCTCATGACGATCAAGAAGGTATGACCTGCTCCGATGCGTTTCTGATTTTCAACCGCCACATCGATCAATTCCTGATCCGTTCCGTCGAATCGCACCAGGCAAGGGCCCGACGCTTCGTTGAACGCCAGCCCGAACTTGATTCCGGGAACGCTGTTCACCAGCGCTTCATACAGATCCTCGACCGTCTTGATGAAATGGGACATTCCATATATGATATTCAGCTCTTCCGGCAGATTGATTTTTTCCGTAATGATCTGCATTCTAACCTCCTGATGATTATCTTCGATGCAAATTCCATTAAAAAAGCCCCTTCAAAATGGAAGGGGCTTACTTTTCAGTCAAATCTTTTCTTATACGACTTTGCGAACCTTGTTTGCCTTCAGGCAGGACGCGCAAATACGGATATTCTTGACTTCGCCATCAATTTCAGCGCGAATCTTGGAAAGATTCGGTTGAAAGCGGCGTTTGGTTGCATTTAAAGCGTGGCTGCGGTTGTTTCCAACCTGCGCTTGCTTTCCGCATACATCACATATTCTAGACATGATAACCACCTGTTTTAATTCTTATCTCGTGTCACAAAAAAAGATCGGTAAAATTATGGCAAGGAATTTATCGATCTTGATATTTTCAATCTACTTCATTCGTTCGATTTCAAACAGCGCTGACGATCCGGCAATCCCTGGAATTACATCGGCAGATAGATATCGAAGCGAGCTCCCCCGTCGTAGTTCGATGCGGTTATCTCGCCACGATGATCCGAAACCACTTTCTTGCTTATGGCCAACCCGAGACCCGTTCCGTCCTTCTTTCCCTTGGTCACGAAGGCCTCGAAAATCGTCGGCAGGATATCTTCGGGAATCCCGGGACCGTTATCCCAAATCGCGATATGCAGCCGCTCCTCGCATTCCCTGGTCTCCACATTGATATCGCCGGATGTTCCCAGCGCTTCCATCGAGTTCTTGATAATATTCACCACTGTGCGCTTGATCCGCTTCTGGTCGAATCCCACCGGCTTGTTCACGTTGTTGATCACCCGGAGTTCGATACCGCGATCCTTCGCGATCGGATACATGTCTTCCATCACATTGCTGCAAAACGTATCCATATCCACCGGCTTGATATCCAGATTGATGCGCTCGCCCCGGGCAAAATCGAGGATCTCGCGGACCATGTCGTCAAGCACGCCTGTCTGACGAACGATTCGCTGGATATACTTCGACGTGTCCGGATAGAGGTTCTCGATAAGCTGCGCAGTGAGAACGATAACGGTGATCGGCGTCTTGATATCGTGAACGATTTTGCTTGCTGCCGATCCGATCGCAGCGAGTTTGTTGCGCTTGATCAGGTTGTCGAGAACGCTGGCAAACTGGTTGTTGGTGTTTCTCAGATGCTTCGACATCGTCTTGGTGAGATGGAAGATTACCTGTGGATGCTGAATGCAGACATCGAGGAAATCGTTTTTGTCCATCCGAAGCACGATCACATCGGTTATCGCCTTCGCGGTGGCCGACCTCGGGCTCTCGTCCAGCAGAGACATTTCACCGAAGAACTCGTACGGTTCCATCGTGCTGAGTTCGGCTTCCGTCTCGAGATCGTCGCGAATCCGTTTGGTAATCTCCAGGGCACCTTCTTTCAATATATAGAAGCTGTCGCCTTTCTCGCCTTCCGTGAACACGACGTCACCGGCGTTGAAAGTCAGCTCTCTGAAATATTCGGCAATCTGCCGCAAGTCTTCATCGCTCAGGGAACTAAAAAAAGGAACATTACGAAGAATATTCACCATCGTCATTTCTGTTTTCCTCCATAATGCATGGGACATGAGTTATTTGAGTTTGTCAATGAAAATGAGAGAAACCAGAAAGGTAATTTCTAAACAGCTTGCTTTGTTGCCATGTAAATCTCGGAGAGCAGTTGAGTGCCGCAACCGGCGCAGCTCCCGCTCGAGCACGAGTCGCATCGGAAGTCCGAACGGGTAACGTCCCCTTTGCGTATCAACATCTCCAGCATGGGCCGGAGCGCTTCCGGCGGGACATCGAACCGATTCTTCAATGTCCACATATCTGCCTGTCCATGCTGCCGAATGTAGTCGCGCAGTTCGCGAAGCATCTTCTACCCCACTTCGATCAATCGAGCGATCCTGCGGGAAAGAATAAAGCGAGAATTCCCGATTCCCACGACGATATTGTTGTCCGAGGGGTCGTTTTTCAGCATGATAACGAGCCCTCCGTTGTGAAGCCCCATCTCCATCGTTTGCCTGTCAGGATTGCGATGGATGCATACACGTTCGTTTTCGGAGCATTCGTCCAACGGCTTGTGGTCAAGACCACCCATGCAGCGACCATGTCTACCGCCACAGCAGCCGTGCTTGTGGTGCCTGTTGCCCATCGCCCGTCCCATGCGACGAAGTCTGTTTGCCATTCCCTTTATCATCTTACTCTTTCCTTTCCGTGCACTTACGGCAATATCCCTTCACGGATATACTGAACTCACCGATCCGGAAATCCCGCTTCCGACATAGCGCCCTCAGCTCTTTCTCCAGGCTGCCGGACTTCACCTCGAATATCCCGCCGCAACGAGTGCATATCAGATGCAGGTGGCTCGGATGTCCGTAGATATGCTCGTAGTAATTCTTCGAGTTCCGCCGCATCGATTGCTTTACCAGCCCCGTCTCCACCAGAAGAGGTATGGTGCGGTAAACCGTTGCGCGCGATACCGTCTGATCCTGAAGGCGTATCTGCTCGTAAAGCTGATCCGCATTGAAATGATCATGCGTCTCGAAAACCGCGTCGAGAATCGTCTTGCGCGAACGCGTCATCTTCAGCCCCTTCCGGTCGAGGAACTTCTCAAAGATTTCGTATTGTTTCTGCATGAGCACCTCACTTTGCAATTGATATTCAGTCTCAGTCTCAGCGCTATCCTGTCAATTTATTTCTGCACGTTTTTCGTTTAACTGTATATAGTAAGGCTTTTGGGGAATTTGGCGAGTTATTTTGCGATAATCTCTACGGCGTTTTCTTCATGTGCTCGTACATGTAGAGCACGGCCCGTACGTATGCATCGCTGTGATTGTAGGCATACACCGCATCGTACCTGGCCTGGCGTTTATCGATCGTCTTGCGGTTCAAGCCATGCTTGTTGAGGTAGTTCTCGATGCTGAAGATGTTGTCGTCCAGCGAGAAAATGTCGACATCCTTCTCGTCTCCGTTCGAATCGATGAAGAAGCTTTGCATCGAGGACGGGATGAATTGCCCCCACCCCGCCGCGCCGGCGAACGATCCAATGAATTCCCAGATATCGCGCTCCGTACGTTGCGAGAACTGATAGAGCGAGACGATCTCACGCACGGCGAAATTTCGCCTCCGGGGCATCAGCACGTATTGCGAGACGAGTGTATTGAACGTATGGAAGTTCCCCCGATGGCGATTCTGAGCGAAGTTCGTCTCCATGCCGAGGATCGCCACGACCAGTTCGTAGTGAACGCCGTTCCGCTTCTCGGCGCGCTCGAGAACATCCCGGTTTTCCTCGATGAACTTCCTGGCCTTCTCCAGCTTCCGAGGAACTCCGAAAAACTCCAGATACCAGTCGAAAGTCTTCTCCTGTTTGTGATCGACACGGTGCTCGGCCATACGCTCGAAATACTCGTTCATCGATGGGTATACCTTGAAATTCTCATGGGCAACGAGATCGTCGAACCACTGCGGTGGGATATCTTTTTCGATCAGAACCGTACGCAATGAATCGATCGTGCTCCGGTAATCAGGGATTGATTCCTCGCTGGATAAAAGAGTGTTGCCATACAGATAAATCAACAGAAAAATCGCACAGATTCTGTATCGATCATGCGAAATGGTAGAATATCGTGAACCTGCTTTTCTGGTCGTTTTCAAAATGGAGCGCCGTGCATTTCTTTCCGATGTATTCATGTTTGTTCTTCTCGTCGAGTTCCTTGGGCTGCGTTAGTGTGTAGGCATGGCAAAACGTGTTAAGACGTGATTTCGTGTTTCCGGCGATCATGTTTACAAACTCGAATAAGGCTTCGGTCACATCGTTCCGATCCAAATCGTTGATATCGACGGGCAGAATTCTGGAAATCAATGTTGCGCCGAACGCCGACGGAAGCTCCATCAGGATAAATCCGTTTAGCTCGCCCTTAACATTCATCACCGCCGCGTGGTCGTCTCCATTGATATGGAGCTCGGTTCTTTGCAAATCCGTCAGGGTAACCGGCATCTGAACCAGTGTTGTGAAGACTTCGTCAACCGCATCCTTCAGAGCGTTCGCAACGGAATCAAGCCGGAGATCCCCCACCTCGAGATGCTTGCGCGCCTCGTTGATGACAGGCCGAACGTCCTCGTCCTCATCCGGCAGCGCCCGAACAATATCCGCCCCGGCGGCCAGATAATCCGAAAACGAATCCGCGTCCTCGTCCGGCAGGAAAACAATGATAACCACCGGTCTGTAGGAAAGCTTTTCGCGAAGGAAATAGATCAGATCTACCTGGGAGTGTTCAAGGTAGATCGCGACAATATTGTAATCGACGATATCTTCATCCGTCATTTCTTCCCACGTACGGTACGCTACGGAGAGGCCGTCCGGATGAAACAAATCACTCCAACCCTTTCTGTGGCCCAACTCGAGGAACACCGCTTTGTCCATCAACGACCGCCCAGACGCAATATCTCCTTGGCCTTCACAGTTTCTTTCATAACCGATTCGATTATGGACGGTATCTCGTCCACTCTCAAGCCAAGCTCGTCCCAAATATCATCATAAAATCCCTCCGGAAAGAATCCGCAACCGTTATCGATTCCGCGATTGTTGCAGATGAAATTGGAGAGGTAAACCAATCTTGTGGCGACAGGATTCGATTTAGCCCGTTGTGGAGTATGATGATTCAGAACAGCATCTGTAATTGTGTCCGGCAGTTTCCATTTCCGTAGCAAAAATGCTCCAACTTCGGCGTGGGATATTCCCAGCAATTTCTCTTCGACGACCGGAAGGTCGAAACGACGACGCTCCGCAATCTCGAACACCTTTTTGTAGATTGTCGTGAAATACTGATCCATAATCAGAACACCGATGTCATGCAATATTCCACAGATGTATACTTCGTCTTCTTCCGTTTGCTGAACGGCTTTCTTGTGCAGAGCAACGCCAAGATAAGCCGTCGAAATCGAATGGATCCAGAACTTCTCGTAATCGACGAAAAAATTCTTGAAGCTGTTGATAACGGCGATGGATATCGTGATCCGGCGGATCTCCGAGAATCCGAGCCTGGCGATCGCTTGCTGCAAGCTGACGATCCGCTGCCGCGAGGCGTATACAGCCGAATTCGCTATCTTCAGAACCTTACCCGTGAGAGCGGGGTCCAGCCTGATGATGCTGCTGACTTGGTTTGCAGATGTATCCGGGTTTCTCGATAACCGGTCAATTTCCAAAGCAATGGTCAACATGGTTGGAGCTTCTTCAATGCGAGAGAGGCGCTCCAAAATCGTATTTCGATACATCTATACCTCTATATTTTCGTTTCTTCCGAATCCCTGAATTCAACAGGCAGTTCGCCAAGTACTTCGGTTATTTTATTCACCAGCGTCTCGGGTGTAAAGGGTTTTTTCAGATAGTTTGTCGCCCCATTTTTAATGGCGTCGATGACATGCTCGCTCTCGCTCTCGGTGGTTACCATCATGATCGGTATCGAGCTGTAATCCTTGTGAGCCTTGAGCTTTAAAAGTAAATCAAATCCGCTCATGCCGGGCATATTCCAGTCCAGAAGAATCAGACAAATCTCATCGGAATGATTCTTCATAGCCTTCAGAGCCTGAAATCCGTTGGAAGCTTCGAGCGCTTCGAAGCCCAGCGATTCAACGGTGCATCGAATGATTGCCCGCATAAGACGCGAGTCGTCAACAGTCAAAATCTTCATAGCGCTAAGTTACCTCTTGGCGACATAGTAATTACTCTTTTTATATTCGTGCTTGCGGAATTTCTTTGATATCCCGTCCAGCGTTTCCGATTCACCGATCAATAAGTACCCGTCGTCATTCATGGTGTGATAGAATTTATCGAACAGCTTCTTCTTGGCCTCTTCAGGGAAATACACCGATACGTTGCGACAGAATATCAAATCGCAAGACGGTATATTCACGAAATCATGCAACAGATTAAACGGGCTGAACGTTACCATTTCCCGGATTTTCTCGGCGATCTCGCTGATTCCGTTGTCGTCTGCGAAATATCTCTCCCTGAAATGAGGGATCATCCCCTGTTTCATGGCCTTGGGACTGTACCTCCCCGAAATGGCCAGATAGAGAGCGCTGGGAGAGATGTCCGTCGCGAGGATGCTGAACGTATTCGGTTTGATCATAGGATAGCGCAGAAGGGCTTCCGCCAAGATCATCGCAAAGGAATAAATCTCTTCGCCCGTGGAAACGCCTGCCGACCAAACCTGGATTTGTGCCTTTCTTCCTGAGCGGATATCGGATATGAATCTTGGAATGATCAGTTCATCGACAATCCCCCAGGGCTTGTTGTCGCGAAACCAGGAAGTCTCATGGATCGTTATCGCGTCGATAATCTTGTTTCGAATGTTACCGGTAATGTCCGTTTTTGCTTTATGATAGAATTCCTTGAAGCTACTGCAGCCATTCTCGACGACAAGTTCTGCCAGGTATCCCTCGATGAAAGTAGCCTTCTCGTCACCGATCCGGATACCGAATTCTTTCAGGATGTATTCTCGAAGAAGAATGAAATCGCCAGGTTCGAAAAAGATTTTTGACGATGTCATGAATCACTCCGAGAGGGAAAAAATGCAGCAGTCCTTACCATAACGTTTGTTTCGATCTGACATTCTCCAACCATTTTGTTTCTCTTTCCAATTACGATATTGACGCAGTTGCCATGCGCACGATACGCATCCGAAACCGCATGAGAAATTTCAGCAATTTACGAACCTGTATTGCCATGACAGGCCGATTTGTCCAGCCCGTAAGTATTGTGACGTTAAGAGGCCCAAACAACAGATTTTCTAATCCACCATTTAACATAGCAATACGTTCATGAATTAATATTCATTAACCCCATGGGTCTTACGCTTTGAGATTACTCTGTCACGAATAATATGTTAGCTGAAAATGCAAAGCTGTCAAGTTGATTCATTACAGGATTTTTCTTTTATGGTAAAATTTGTTTATCGCACATATTGACGGCGACTTTTTTAACAAAGGCAATCCACTAAAATTTTTATGTGCATCCCCGAAACGTGAAAATGTTTTCCACAGCGTATAACCGACGATATTTTCTATAAATCGAGGAAAATTCTGAAGTTATCGTGCAGGATCGCGCGAAATTACATTAAACCTTGACATCTCGTTGTGACGGGAGGTTTTTACATCGTATTTTCAGGGAGAAAACATGAGCTTGAAAGAACGGATCGAAAAAATCAGGGCACGTATCGCGAAAGCCGCGAACGGCAAAGACGTGAAAATGATCGCGGTCACGAAGAATCACAGTGCCCATTACATACAGGAAGCTTTGTCGGAAGGGATCGATATCATCGGCGAGAACCGGGTTCAGGAAGCGGAAGAGAAGCTTCCGAGGCTGGAAGGCCAGTTCACCGAATTCCATTTTATCGGGCATTTGCAAACCAACAAGATACGAAAGCTTCTGCCGCTAAATCCCACGCTGATTCATTCGCTCGATAAGATAACCACGGCGGTGAAGCTGAACGCCATCCTGCAAGAAGTGGACCGGCACCAGGATGTTCTCATCGAGGTAAACACTTCCGGGGAAGATTCCAAGGAAGGTATTCAACCCGAAGAGCTTCTTCCCATGCTGAAGGAGCTGTCGCCTCTCACTCACCTCCACGTGAAGGGTTTGATGACCATTGCCCCCTTCACCGGCGACGAGCAGGAAATCAGAAAGAGCTTCCGCTTGCTCCGTGGGCTCTACGATCAAGTGGCCGGGGAATCGATCGAAAACATTGAAATGAAATACCTTTCCATGGGGATGTCACACGATTTTGAAATCGCCATCGAAGAAGGCGCGAACATCGTTCGCATCGGAACGGCGATTTTCGGCTCCCGTTATTGATTGGAGAAAAATAGATGCACGCGATTTTACCAATACTATTGTCCCTTTTATCCTATCTGATCGGATGTTTTTCCACAGCGAGGATCGTAGCCAAGACGTTTAAAAACTTGAAAATCACCAAGGTCGGCACCGGGCACCCCGACACGGCCAATATCTATTGCAACGTGAGCAAGACGCTCGGGATTCTGGTGGGCCTCGTGGATTTCACCAAGATGTACGCCTACCTCTTCCTGCTGCAGAAAGTCCTGCTCTACTGCGATTCCACTTATGCAGATCACCGTTGGCTGATGCTTTTCGGTTTTATGTCCATCATCGGGCACTGCCTGCCGGTGACTCGCAACTTCAAGGGTGGTCGCGGGATATTCAGCTTCCACGGCTTCATCGCTTTCTTTGCGTTCTGGCCGATGATCGCCTCCTCCCTGCTCGCTTTGATCATCGTAGGAAAATTCAAGCAGGTGCGCTTCGCCCAGTACATGATCGTCTTATTGCCGGTTCTGTTCGTTTACATCTCCAACATGTTCATCGGACTGGACTACGTGAACTTCGCGTATTTCGGCGTTAGCGCCGTACTGATGGGCGTCTTGAACTTCATCGTATCCAAGAGACTGGGAGAATTCTGATGCCGGTGCAGGTCATTCCGGTAACTACGAAGAAACAACTGATGCAGTTTATCAAACTGCCCTTTCGTCTGTACCGCGATGACCCGAACTGGGTTCCGCCTCTCATCATGGAGCAGAAGGCGTTCTTCAATCCAAAGAAGAATCCCTACTACGAGCACTCGGAGGTCCAGCTATTCCTGGCATTGAGCGACGGAAAACCCGTCGGGCGCATCAGCGCGCACACCAACACGCAGCACAACAACTTCCACAAGGACAAAATCGGCTTCTTCGGTTTCTTCGAGTCCGAGCACAACACGGAAATCGCGAGAGCCTTGCTCGACGAGGTCGAAAGATGGCTTCGAGCCCGGGGCTGCGACACGGCTCGCGGTCCATTGAACTTCTCCGTGAACGACGAATGCGGATTGCTCGTCGAGGGATTTGACACACCGCCTTTCGTGATGATGCCCCACAATTCGCCCTGGTATCAGGACTTGATTTCCGGCTGTGGTTACGAAAAAGCGATGGACCTCTACGCCTGGCTTCTGCACGACGAAGCGATGAACCAGCGTCTGGAGAAGTTTGCGGAAAGGGCGAAACAGCGTGGTGGATTCACCGTACGCAAAATCGACAAGAAGAAGCTGAAAAGCGAGATCGAGATTGTCTTCACGCTCTACACCAAGGCGTGGGAATACAACTGGGGATTCGTTCCCATGACACGCGCCGAATTCGACCACACGGTCAAAGCGCTTCTTCCCGTGGTGGATCCCGATTTCGTATACATCGCGGAAGTTGATGGAACCCCGGTCGGATTCTCGGTCGCGCTTCCCGATTATAACATGGTTCTGAGCAAGCTCAACGGGCGTATTCTGCCGTTCGGATTCATCAAAGCGCTCTACTACAAGAACAAAATCCGCCGGGCAAGGATTCTGACCCTCGGCATTCTCAAAGACTATCAGAAGCGTGGAATCGATGCAGTATTCCACTACCTAACATACAAGAACGGATTGACGAAGGGATTTCACGATGGTGAGCTATCGTGGATTCTCGAGACCAACACCGTGATGAACCAGGCAGCTGCCAAGCTTGGCGCAACCATCCATAAAACCTACAGGATTTTCGACAAACGCCTATGAAAAACACACTATTGATGCTGCTTCTGACCATCGCGGTTGGCGCCTTCGGCGTTGAACTGCCGATCGAAACCTATGATTACCACATTCCGGAACGCCAGCGCTCAGGGATCGTGTCCTCGTTTGGCGCGATGAGCGTTACCTATCAGAACGAGCCGGCGATTGTTTACAACAACCCCGCCCTGCTGGCCTACGCAAAAGCCGGCGTGATCGGCACTGTGCTGAAGGTCGATTCCGACGAAGACAAATCCTTCTCGGAAATGATCAAGCTCAACAGCATGTTCAAGGCCGCTCGCTTCGACTACCTCACCATCTACGGCGAGAAAGCGGGATTCGCCTATTATCCGCTCTACCGAGCCTACGACAACTACAACTGGACGGACGACAACGACACCGAGCACCGGATTTTCCGCGAATACGAGCTGGACACCTTTCACATGGGCGTGGGCGATATCGAGGATAAAATCGCCTGGGGACTCGGCTTCAAATACCACGTCGGTAGCATGACGTACCTCACGGAGACGTTACATGATACGCTTTGGGTGCGTAACGACTTCACGGACGACGAAGTGAACGGCTACTCCCTCGATTTCGGTATGCTCTACAACTACGAATACCTCCGTGTCGGTCTCACCTTTTACGATTTTCTTTCCCACCTGTACTGGCGAAAGCACGAAAACAAGATTTTGCAGCAGAGAGCCGCCCTGGGTATGCAACTCGGCAACGACGCCTACAAGCTGCTGATCACCACCCAGATGAAGCTCGATAAAAGGCCCGAGCCGACCTATCATATCGGCCTTGAACGCGGTTTCTCCTTTAGTGAGAACGAAAACGTGCCGAGTTCGCTCTTCTTGCGATTCGGTCTTTTCAGCGAGGAATACGACAACGAGGACAACGTCTTTCAGAGTTGGGGATTCGGATATTACTATTCGATGGCGCGGCTCGATTTTTCCATGTTGTCGCGAGGATTCAAGGGCAATACCAGCAGGTACCAGCTCAGCATCACCATGGGTATATAGATGCTCCATTTCCTGAATTCCGGAATCCTCTTTCTCGTGGCGGCCGCTGCGATCCCACTCCTGATACACCTGTTTGCCAAGCGCAAGCCGCAGGTGATCGTCTTCAGCACCATCCGATACATTCAGAACAGCGTTCAGAAGCAGAACCGTCGCATCAATCTGAAGAATTTTCTCCTGCTTCTGATCCGCACGCTGATCATCCTCTTCACGGTTCTGGCACTGGCCCGTCCAACCGTTAAACTCAGCTTCCTCAAGAGCAGCGCACGTCACCCGCGAACAGCTGTCGCGATCATTATCGATAACTCCTACTCCATGGAGTACCTTGTCGATACGAGCACGGCGCTGGATATCGCAAGGAAAAACGCGAAGGCCGCCGGCGATCTCCTCAACGAAAGCGATTTCTCCGTCCTGATGACGCTCGACAACCAGTGGAACAGCCTGTACAGCTATCTCAAAGGCGGAAAACCAGACGAAAAGACGATTCAAAACATCGAGATATCCCCGCTTACGATCTCGCCCGAAGAGGCCGTGGCGAAGGCGGAGGAGTTCCTGAAGGAATCCCAGCTTCCCAATCGCGAAATATGGCTCTTCACGGATCGCCAGGCTCAGGATTACCCCAAAGCGACCGATACTCCGCTGTATGTGATCCGCTCAGGGGGCTACGAGACCCAGAACAACATTAGCTGCCAGAATGCGAGACTCGACATCGCGCTGGTTGACCGGACCCTGAGCCACAACCTGCAATTCGAAGCGGTGAACCATTCCCCGGAAGCACAGCACGGGATCATCTGCCAGTTGATCCTCGACGGCCGGACGATCGCCGAGCAGGCTATCGACATCGAACCGGAGCAGACGAAGTCGTCCACCTTCCGGATCAACCTCGAACGCCCGGGATGGCACAGCGGTTATGTATCCGTGAAGAACGAGCGTCTCCTGTACGACAATCGCAACTGGTTCACCTTCTATTACGAACCAAGCCCAAAGATTGGAATCATCACGGATTTGCCTCAACTGCCCCTCGCACTCGAGACCATCATGGATGTCTTCGCCGGGCAGGGTGGGACGATCGACTTCCTGGAAGACAACCTCAGCAACGAAGACATCGTTCCGTATCAGGTTATCATGATTTACCGCAAGGCCTATTCCCACCGTCTGGATTTCCTGCTGCAGAACACTGCGAATAAAACATTGTTCGTCGCCGATTCCCTGCTCTCGGATGACTGGAGAAATCATCTTCTGGAAGTTACGGGAATCAATCTAACAGACTTTCACGATAAATCGCCGCGCACCATCGACCAGATCAGCGCCTGGCATCCGATCACCGCGGTGTTCGACCAGACCCAGCTGAAGAAAACGCGCATCAACGGATTCTGGGAATCGAAGTCGGAGAATATCCTGGGGGATGTCCTTCTTCAGGCAGGCAACGCTCCGCTTGTACTTGCCACGGTCAAAGGTCTATTCTGGACGTTCGATCCCGCCGACCTGGACGACCCCTTCCTGCTCGATTCCGCCTTCCCGGTTCTGGCCTATCGGTGCTTGCAATATCAATCCACCAGCGGACTGCTGACGCAGGATCTTCAGGTTGGAGATTTGTACCCTCGCGGAAGTCGCGCAGTGAAGCTGCCGGAAGGATCGGAAATCCGGTTGTCCGGAAGCGATGCGATCCTCACGCAGCCCGGAATCTACAGTAATCTCGAAAACGACACAAGGTTCGCGGTCAATCTTCGCTACGACGAAAGCCGTTTCCAGCCTGCTTCGGAGGAGGGGGAAAATATCTTTTGGCTGGACGAAGATTGGCAGCAGGAAATCCTTGCATCGCGGTACGGATTCGAGCTTTGGAAATATCTCTTGATCGCGGCGCTAGCGCTGTTTTTTCTGGAGATGCTGCTCGTCCGCCATATGGAACGCATGGGAGAAACACAGAAATGATACTGAAAGAATACCTTAACGCCATACATAAAGCCTATACGCCCGGGCACCTGTATCACTTTACGGAAGCCTACGCGGCTTACGGCATTTCACTCATGACCAAGAGACCGGTCGTGGGGAAATACCCGCCCATTCTGATGCTGGAGCCCACCAATATCTGCAACCTCAAATGCCCGATGTGCCCATCCGGTAACGGAACGCTCAAGCGGCCCAAGGGATACATGGATTTCGATCTCTACAAAAAGATCGTCGATGAATCTGCGCAGAAGACAAGCATGATCTGTTTCTGGAATCAGGGGGAACCGTTCCTTCATCCGCGCATCCTGGATATGTTCAGGTATTGCTCGGAGCGCAAGATTTACTCCATGACATCCACGAACGCCAATATCATGCCCGACGCTGAAGACATCGTGCGCTCCGGCCTCGATTCCATGATCGTATCCCTGGACGGCGCGAGTCAGGACACCTACAATCGCTACCGCGTCAACGGCGACTTCGAGAAGGTAATCGAGAACGCGCGCAAGATCATCGAGGCGAAGAAGCGTTTGAAATCGAGAACCCCGTCGATCATCTGGCAATTCATCGTCATGAAACACAACGAGAACGAGATCGAGCAGATCAAGAATCTCTCCAAGCGGCTCGGCGTGGATCAGATGGTCCTGAAGACCGTGCAACTTTACACAAAAGAGGACATGCTGAATTTCATGCCCTCCAATCCCCGGTACAGACGCTACAAAATCGACGGCGAGCACTTCGAGCTCAAGCACGAAGTGAAGAACCGGTGCTATCGTATCTGGACCAATCCCGTGATCAACTGGGACGGTGAGATGGCGGTTTGCTGCTTCGACAAAGATGTCGATCATCCGGTAGGAAACGTGAAGGATCAGAGCATCGAAGAGATATGGCGCGGACAGCGTTTCAACAGGATGAGGCAGATCATCCTGAAGAACCGCAAGGCCATCCCCATGTGTCTGAACTGCGGTGAAGGAATCAAGCTGAAAATAAGCCAAAAGAACATTCATTCCGATAAATCTTGACGCCATCTTCTATTCGGACTCAAATGAGTTAAAGAATCTTTCAGGGAGGATCAGAATGAAACAATTTTCGTTTATCTTACTTACTGCAATCATCATGATGTTCATAGCAGCATGCGAACTGTCCAAGTATAACTACACCGAGGTCATCGAGTACGCGGAATCATACTCCGAAGGTTATCGCACTTTGGGAAAAGCGCTGAACAAAGAGCTGGAAATGATGACCCCTATGGGCGAAGACTCCGACCTCGAGTGGGTCGTGGAGCACAAGGGTAAGGATGTCTTCAAGGTAACGGTGAAAATCGTTGTCGAAGAGATCGAGCAAAGCGAACTCACATTCCAAGTGGATATGAGAAAGAAGAAGATTTCCGGACTCGATAACAACGCCGAAAAGATTCTGGAGACGTTGGAATAGAGATCATTATTTTATGGAGGATACATGCCGAGAATCATAAGCGGCAAGGATACATCGATCGAATACCCCGTAATACCACTGCGCAACGCGCTGATGGTTCCCTATGTCATATCGCCCATTCTGGTGGGAAGGGCAGCTTCCCTGGACGCTCTAGAGACAGCGTATCTCGGAGATAAAACCGTTGTATGCGTTACGCAGAAAGCGAACCTGCAGAATGAGGACGATCCGTCCGCCAAGGATCTGAACCGCTATGGAACCATTTGCAACGTGTTGCAGATTTTCCGCATGCCCGACGGCAATGTGAGGGCGTTGATCGAAGGTAAGGAACGCATTCAGGTTGAGCGATTCAAGCGCACGAAGAAGATGCTGAAAGCTCAGGTGCTACCGGCAGGATTCTTCCTGAGCGGAATCGATCACGAGATGGAAGCGCTGATCCGCTCGTTGAAGAAATCCTTCGAGGAGTACGTACATCTTTCGAGGACCATTCCCGAGGAATCGCTGATCCCGCTCAACGAGATCGACAAGCCGGAGGAGTTCTTCTACTTTGTGCTCACCAATCTGGACAAGGATCTGAAGTCCAAACAGCGGCTATTCGAGCTGGATGATTTTCATCAGGCGGTATCCGAGCTCCACGAGCTATTGGTTAACGAAATCGAGATTCTCAAGCTCGAGAAGAACATTGATATCAAAGTCAAGGGCAAGCTGGGCAAACTCCAGCGCGAGTACTACCTGCACGAGCAACTCAAGATCATCCACAAGGAACTCGGAATATCCGAAGAGGAACAGGAAGACCTGATCCGCTTCCGCCAGCTTCTCGAGGAAACACCCCTCAACGAAGAAGCCGGGAAACGTGCGCAGGAAGAGATCAAGCGACTCTCGCGTCTCACCCACCACGCGCAGGAATACTCGGTGGTTTACCACTATCTCTCCTGGATTTTCGACCTCCCGTGGAAGAAGCCGGAGCAAGCGAAGATCGATCTCGCCAATGCGCGTAGAATCCTCGACGAGGACCACTACGGCCTGGATAAAATCAAGGAACGTATCCTGGAGTATCTCGCGGTTATCAAGCTCGCGGGGGCCTCCAAGGGACAAATCCTGTGCTTCGTCGGCCCTCCGGGAGTCGGCAAGACATCGCTGGGTAAATCCATCGCGCGCGCGCTGGATCGCAAGTTCGTCCGCCTGTCACTGGGCGGCGTAAGAGACGAAGCCGAGATCCGCGGCCACCGCAGAACCTACATCGGAGCGCTTCCCGGCGTTATCATCCAGAGCATGAAGAAGGCCGGCACCATGAATCCACTCATCATGATGGACGAGGTGGACAAGATGAGCGTGGATTTCCGTGGAGACCCCTCCGCCGCTCTACTGGAGGTCCTCGACGCCGAGCAGAACCACGAGTTCCGTGACCACTATCTCGATTTCGGCTACGACCTCTCGAAGGTGCTTTTCATCACTACGGCGAATCAGTTGGGCCCGATCCCGAAACCGCTGATGGATCGTATGGAGATTATTCATCTTCCCGGCTACACGTCGATCGAAAAGTACAATATCGCGGAAAAGCATCTGGTACCCAAGCAGATTGCAGAACACAACCTGGAGAATCACTTTGACATCCGCTTCGAGAGGAAGACGCTGACGGGCATCATCGAGAATTACACGCGCGAGGCAGGCGTCAGAAGCCTCGAGAGGAAGATTGCAACCGTCATACGGAAGGTCGTGCGCAGCTACCTGGAAACTCGCAAGAAAAGTAAATACATCATCAAGCCCGGAAGCCTGACGAACTGGCTGGGCGTCCCCAAGTACCTCTATCCCGAGATCGACAAGAAACCCCAAGTCGGAATCGTGACGGGACTCGCCTGGACGGCCGCCGGAGGAGAAATCCTCCAGATCGAAGTCATCAAGATGCCCGGCGAAGGTAAAGTGATCCTGACTGGTAAACTGGGCGATGTGATGAAGGAATCCGCGCAGGCAGCGCTGAGCTATGCAAGACTGCACTCCGATGAATATGGAATCGATCCGGAATGTCATAAAAAGTGCGATCTTCATCTTCACATCCCCGAGGGCGCAATTCCAAAGGATGGCCCCTCTGCGGGAATCACGATGACCACGGCGATCGTATCCGCTCTCTCGGGTATCGAGGTCGACTGCAACCTTGCGATGACCGGCGAGATTACCCTCTCGGGCAAGGTTCTCCCCATTGGAGGACTCGAGGAGAAGCTGATTGCCGCGCGCCAGGCCGGTATCAACCGGGTGATTGTCCCCCGGAAGAACGAACCGCACGTTAGCGAAATCAAGCCGGAAGTGCTCGAGGGGATGAAGATTCACTTCGTGGACAGCCTCAAAGAAGTGCTCGATCTTGCACTGATCAAGAAATGATTCTCAAATTTCCCATTATCGATAAGACTACCCTGGAGGATGGATCCCAGCGCTGGGTCCTCGACATCGAACCGCACTGGTTCGCAACGGTGGGATTCATCCTCGAATCCATGGAAGGCTACTGCATTTATACAACCGTTTTCGAAGGCAAAAAGCAGTTCTTGCAGCTCGATATTCCCCCGGATTACATTACCGAGATGGAGCATGCGCTTTCAGAAATTGAGGATTATCTGGAAAGGAATTGATGCTACGAGTTCCAGCGGTGCAACTGGACAACGGCGCTTTCGATTTTCTGGAGAAGTAATTCGAGATTGAGAGGCTTGCGGAAATAGTCGTCAAAACCGGACTCGCGGGATTCCCTCAGTTCATACGCCGACGGATAGCCCGTCATCGCAATCCTCACCGTCGAGGGAAATTTCTTCATGATCTTCGTGCCCAAATCCAGGCCGCTCTCCCGCAGAAGCTTCAGATCGACAATGATGATGCGGATGGACTCGGATTCGATCAAATCGAGCACACCATCGGAGCCTGATGTCGTGTATACGGAGAATCCGTGATTCTTGAAGAAGTTTTCAAGCATCATGCGCATCAGCTCTTCATCATCGACAATGAGTATTTTTCTGAAGTCTTTCATGCTATTAATCATAGAAACATTTTACTGGATGTCAATCATTTTTGTTTTACAGGGAATCGCCTGTTTACGTATTTCGATCAATCTATTGAGGTTACGATAAATTCTTTTTTTCTTCGAGCGCTTACACGAGAAAAATGGATGCGAGCCCAAGGAACGAGGCGAATCCGCCGATGTCGGTCAGCATGGTGATTATGACGCTCGATGCCAGCGCAGGATCGATTTTCAGCATCTTCATCACGATCGGAACCAGAGATCCACACAGGGCCGCGATGAACATGTTGCACACCATGGAAATCCCCAGAACCGCGCCGAGCATGTAGTTGCCTTTCAGAACCGTGGCTATGCCCATGGCAAAGGCCCCGATGATGAATCCGTTGATTGTTCCCACGGAAATCTCCTTGAAAAGCGCCTTCCATGTGTTATGAATGGTGAGTTCACCCAGCGCGATACCACGCGTGATAACGGTCAGCGTTTGCGTACCGGAGTTACCGCCCAATCCCGCCACAATTGGCATCAGCACGGCAAGCACCGAGAGCTGGGAGATGGTTTTCTCAAAGATACCGACAACGCTCGACACAAGCAGCGCGGTGAAAAGATTCAGAACCAGCCAGGGCAAACGCTTGATGACGGAATTCAACGGCGCGGTGAACACCTTGTCCTCGCTTTCCAAACCCACCATCCTGTAGGCGTCTTCAGAGGCCTCTTCGTCGATAACATCGATGATGTCGTCAACCGTAATGCGCCCCAACAGGTGTCCGTCGTCATCGATAACAGGCAGTGCGTAGATATCGTACTTCCTGAAAAGGCTCGCCACCTCTTCCTGATCCGTGTCCACGTGCGTACTGATAACGTCGTCTGCCATGAGGTCCTTCGCCTGTCGGTTCGGTGGGCAAAGAAGAAGCTGCACGAGGTCCAGGCCGCCAATCAAACGGTTGTCGGAATCCACGACGAACACGTAGTGAATGTTCTCAACCTCCTCCACATTCGCGCGGATCATCTCGATCAACTCGTCACGATGCATATCGCCTTGCACGGCGATGATCTCGGTCTGCATCAATCCGCCGGCCGTATCCTCTTCATACGTGAGCAACCGCTTGAGGTTCTCGGAATCTTCCTGATCGATGTGTTCGAGGATGTGCCTGGAGACGTCGTCGTCGAGGTCGGAGATGATGTCCGCCGCCTCGTCGGTATCCATTCCGTCGATGATGCGAACCAGCCGCTCCTGGTTGAAATGCTCGAGGATGTTCTCTCGTACCTCTTCGTGCATTTCCGCTAGAACCTCCGATGCGGTCTCATCGTTCATCGCCGTGAACGCGAATATCTGGAACTCTTCCGGGAGGTCGTTCACGATAATAGCGATGTCAGCAGGGTGGCTATCGTCTAAGAGTTGACGTAAAGCAGCGATGTCCTTATTCTCGATCAGTTCACTAACAATGTCGTATGTGAGATTCAATTCCATTCGCTGCTCCATTCATTTCGGCTCTCATTCAAACTGGGTGGGTGAATGTATCCTCTGTCCTTCCTGTCACCCTGATGCTGTGTGTTTTGCTAATCAATACACGGATTCCTTAAAAAGTCGAGGGCATTCAATGATGAATCCATCCTTCGACTCCGCTCAGGATGACATAGAAAGGAAACTCAGGTAAAACCTTTCGGTGGATGCTTACACACTCAGTTTGAAAGTGAGTCTTTTATTCTATCACCATGATACATTTAGCAATTGCTACCACAGAGATCAGGGCAAAAAAAAAGGCTGCGCGAAGCAGCCTTCATGTATTACTCATTTATTTCTTGTCTTCGGTTTCCAGCTCGACGCGATCTACCGCTTCGATGATCGCCATCGGAGCACAGTCGCCTCTGCGCCTTCCACATTGCATGATTCTCGTATAGCCGCCATTGCGATTCTCATAACGCGGCGCCAGCTCGTCAAATACTTTTTTCACGAGTGAACGATCTGCCAAAATCTTGAATGCAAGCCTGCGGTGATGTACTTCACCACGCTTTCCATAGGTTACAACCCGTTCGAACAGACGGCGTGCTTCTTTGGCTTTTGCATGCGTGGTCACGATTCGTTCGTGACGGACAAGGTCCTTAACGAGGTTGTTCAAGAGGGCCTTCCTGTGGTCAGCCTCTCGTCCGAATTTCCTGCCTTCTACGCGATGTCGCATGTTAAACCTTCCTTCTTTTCGTTACTCTCTTCTTCCAACCGTCGATTTCGTTCAAAATCTTATCGGTATCCATACCCAGCGAAAGCTCGTATTTAATGAGCAAGGCGGTAATTTCATCCAGAGACTTCTTACCGAAATTGCGATACTTGAGCATCTCATTCTCGCTCTTTGCTACAAGCTCTCCGATGGTTTCGATCTTCGCTGCTGCCAGACAATTGCTGGAACGAACGGTGAGTTCAAGCTCTTTGACGCTCATGTTCAGGAGCTTGTCCAGGCGGTCGAGTTCCTCTGGCATTTCCACTTCTTCGATGTATTCGGGCTCTTCTTCGAAGAGGACGATCTTGTCGTAGAAGTCCTTGAGAATCTTCGCAGCGAGATACAGCGCATCCTTGGGGGATATGCTGCCATCGGTGGTTACTTCGATGGTAAGTTTATCATAATCGATCTTCTCACCAACCCGCTGATGACCCGCCTGATAATTCACCTTGAGAACCGGTGAATAGATCGAGTCAATCGGAATCACGCCAACCGGGCGATCATCCATATCGTGCTCGTCTGCCGGAACATAGCCGCGACCCGTCCCGACCCAGACTTCCATGTGGAACTCACCGTCTTCGGTCATTTCCAGAAGTTCGAGGTCTTCGTTAACGATTTTCACGTCCGGGTTATCGGCCTTGAATTCGCCAGCGGTAATGATACCTTTTCCCTTGTGATCGAGTACCATCCGTTCTTCACCAACGGTGTCGGTACTGATGATCAGTTTCTTGAGACGAAGGATCAGGTCGATGTAATCAGTCTTGGTACCGGGGATCGGAACGAATTCGTGATGAAGTCCTTCGATCTTCACATAGCGAACCGCCGCTCCCTGAATCGAAGAGAGCAAAACGCGACGCAGTGTGTTACCGATCGTAGTCGCGAAACCAGGTTCCATCGGTCCAATTTCGAATTTCCCATAAGTATTCGTATACGTCGTTTCATCGACAGTTACCTTCTCAGGCATTTGTATGGGTTCGAGAAGCATCATAAAAACTCTCCTGGTTTACTTGGAATAGAATTCCACAATCAAACGTTCGTCCACATTCACCGGAATCAGTTCGCGGGATGGGATTGCTTTGAATTCGCCACGAAGGTGCTCTTTATCCACTTCAAGCCACTCGAAGGCGGTTGATGTGATCTCGACAGCTTCGAGAATCGGAGCGACTTTCTTGCTTTTATCGCGGATTTCAACAACATCGCCTGGCTTCAGAAGATAGGATGGGATGTTCACGCGACGGTTGTTCACCATAACGTGTCCGTGGTTCACGAACTGACGCGCCTGGGGGCGTGTCACTGCGAATCCCATTCTGAAGAGGGTGTTGTCCAGCCGACGTTCCAGGAGTTGAAGCAGGTTTTCACCAGTGATGCCTTTCATCTGGTCCGCTTTCTTGAAGTAACGACGGAACTGTTTTTCCAGAACGCCGTACATGTAGCGGAGTTTCTGTTTTTCTTTCAGATGAATCCCGTAGTCGCTCATTTTGCGTCGGAAGCCCTGTCCGTGTTGTCCGGGTGGGTATTTACGACGTTCAAGAATCTTGTCGTATTTCGGGCTTTCGAATATATTCTCACCGAATTTCCTGCAGATTTTCGCCTTCGGTCCGGTATATCTTGCCATTCATTCGCCTCCGTTAAATTCTTCTCTGCTTGGGTGGTCTGCATCCGTTGTGCGGAATCGGAGTCGCGTCGCGGATCATCGTCACATAGAGCCCTGCAGCATTCAGTGCACGGATAGCGGATTCGCGTCCGCCACCGGGGCCTTTCACAATTACAGACACCTTCGAGATACCCATATCGACAACGGTCTTTGCGACTTCGCCAGCCGCGACCTGTGCCGCATACGGGGTGCTCTTACGTGAGCCTTTATTACCAATCTTTCCGCCGCTTGACCATGCAAGGACGTTTCCACCACGGTCAGCGATGGTTACGATCGTGTTATTGAAGCTGGAATGAATATGTGCTACAGCTTCGTCGTACGCCACACGTGTTTTTTTCTTTTTAACTCGTTTAACAGCTTTCTTTGCCATATCCGTTCCCCTTATTTCTTCCTTCTGCTAATGCCGCCAGGCTTAGGGCCTTTGCGGGTGCGTGCATTGGTAGATGTACGCTGTCCGCGCACGGGCAAGCCTCTTTTGTGGCGAAGTCCGCGGTAGGAACCGATTTCCATTAAACGTTTGATATCCATCGTTGTTCGCGTACGAAGTGCACCTTCGACTACGTAGTCGTTGGTAACGATGTCCCTGATTATTTTTTCTTCTTCAGCAGAAAGATCCTTTACGCGTGTACTTTCGTCAATGTTCGCTCTTTCAAGGATCTTTTCAGCGGATGTTCTGCCGATCCCAAAGATATAGGTCAACCCTATAACGATCCGCTTGTCTTTCGGTAGTTCAACACCAGCGATATGTGCCAACCGATTCCTCCTTGTTTAGCCTTGTCTCTGTTTATGCCTAGGATTACTTGGGCAGATTACTCTAATTACGCCTCTGCGCTTGATGATCCTGCAGTCTCTGCAGATCGTCTTTACGGATGCTCGTACCTTCATGATATAAACCTCTTACTTAGCTATTTATAGCGGTAGATGATCCGACCCCGGGTTAGGTCGTATGGTGACAGTTCCAGCTTCACCTTGTCTCCCGGCAAGATTCGGATATAGTTCATTCTCATCTTACCCGAAGTGTGTGCCAGGATTTCATGTCCGTTTTCCAATTCAACGCGAAACGTTGTATTGGGTAGCGCTTCCTTGACAACGCCTTCGACCTCGATAACACCCGCTTTTGCCATACTCAAATTTCCTGTTTTTGTATCATATCCGGCAATGTTAATATTTCCGGTTCGTTATCTGTCACCAATATCGTATGTTCATAGTGAGCCGATAAGCTTCTATCAGCCACATAGACGTTCCAGCCATCATCCAGCACGCGGTAGGTTCCGATGTTGACCATCGGCTCGATCGCGAAGATCATTCCCTTCTGAATCCGTGTGCCGAACCCCTTTCTACCCACATTCATGATGGTGGGTTCTTCGTGTAAAGCTTTGCCGATCCCATGTCCCGTGAGTTTTTCAGCAGCGTAATATCCGTTTGCCTTAATATGGCTGCCAATCGCATGAGAAATATCGCCAATGCGGTTCCCGGGGCGTGCCTGGGCGATGCCCAGGTAGAGGCACTCTCTGGTGACCCGCATCAGACGCTTTGCCGCGTCCGATATCTCTCCGACCGGGTAGGTCATTGCTCCATCTCCGAAATACCCATCCTTGAAGGTACCAACATCCACACCGATGATGTCACCTTCTTTGAGGACAATCTTCGAGGATGGTATTCCGTGGACGATCGCTTCGTTTACCGAAGCGCAGATCGATCCCGGAAACGGTGGCAGGCCGGGGACGCTGTAACCTTTGAAAGCCGGCTTCGCGCCATGGTCGCGGATGATTTCCTCCGCGATACGATCCAGTTCAAGCGTACTCACGCCCGGACGAACGTGGTTGTTCATCTCCGCGAGTACCAGCGAGATGATGTGGTTGCTCGCCTTCATCTTCTCGATTGCTTTGTCGTCCTTGATATGGATCATTGGCTTACCTTTCACTACGTTCAAACATTAAAGATCAGTTTGAAATTCAGATCGCAAAGCAATTATCCTCTGCGACCCCGTAATTTACCCTTCTTCATGAAGCCTTCGTAGTGACGCATCACGAGGTGGGATTCAATCTGCTGGAGCGTATCCAGCGCAACACCCACGATGATGATGAGTCCCGTGCCGCCAAAGTAGAACGGAAGCTTGGTGAACTTCTGCATAAACTCGGGCATCACGGCGATGGCCGCGAAGAATATCGCGCCCGGAAGGGTAATTCGGGTTAGTACGCTATTGATATATTCTGCAGTTTTTTTACCTGGTTTTCGTCCAGGGATGAAACCACCGTATCGCTTCATATTGTCGGCCATCTCGGTTGGGTTCATAACGATCGCGGTATAGAAATACGCGAAGAAAATAATCAATGAAACGTACAGAACAGTATAAAGGAACGCGCCCGGTGAGAGCCATCGGGTAAGCGTCATCATCGCATCACTTTCCCGGAAGAACATAGCGATCGTTCTCGGGAACATAATGATCGACTGAGCGAAAATGATCGGAATAACGCCGGCCGTGTTCACGCGAAGTGGAATGTGCGTGCTCGAGCCGCCGTATACTTTTCTACCGACAACACGCTTTGCGTACTGCACGGGGATCTTGCGCATAGCTTCGGTTACCAGAATAACCGATGCCGTTACCAGAACCATGATGATCAGGTTCAGTACAGCCATGAATATGCTGAGAGATCCGACCTGTACAAGCTTGAACATCTGCAAGAAACCCTGCGGGTAACGTGCGATGATGCCTGCAAAGATGATCAGTGAAATTCCGTTGCCAATACCATGCTCTGTAATTTGCTCACCCAGCCACATGATGAATATCGTTCCCGTTACAAGTGTCACCACCGTGGTGAAGATGAACATGGGACCGGGATTCGCCACTGCAGCCGCGCCGGATGAACTCTGCATGCTCTGAAGCCAGAAGCTGATCGTGATCGCGTTGAACGCAGCGATGAGAACCGTTACGTAGCGCGTGTACTGATTCAGCTTTTTCTGACCCTCGGCGCCCTCTTTTTTCAGCTTTTCAAGGAATGGAATGATACTTCCCAGAAGCTGGAAAACGATGGATGCCGTGATGTAGGGCATGATACCAAGTGCGAAGATAGAAGCTCTTCCGAAGTTACCACCTGCGAAGAGGTCCATCAAGCCAAATATCGTGTTGGACTGTGACGAGAACACTTCCTGCAGGATCTGGGGATTCACGCCCGGTGTCGGGATGAAGCTACCCAGACGATAGATGACCAGCAACAACATCGTGTACAGAATTTTCTTCTTCAGATCCGGTATCTTGAAAACGTTTTTTATACTATCGAGCAACTTAGATTACCTCCGCCTTGCCGCCATTCTTCTCGATCAATGTTTTCGCTGCTTCGGAAAATGCGTGGGCGCGGATCGTCATAGTCTTGTCGAAATTCTCTTTTCCGTTTGCAAGAATCTTGACGGGACGTGGATTTGATTTACCAGCTTTTTTGACGATTCCCAGCTCTTCCATTCGAGCTACATCGATTTCTTTTACATCGACATTCATCAACTGCTCAAGGTTCACGATACGATAGGAAACCTTGAAAATGTTCTTGAATCCGCGTTTGGGCAGACGACGCTGAATGGGCATCTGACCGCCTTCAAACCAATCGGGAACATTTCCGCCGGAGCGTGATTTCTGGCCCTTGTGGCCACGCCCGGCCGTTCCGCCGGTACCGCTTCCCTGACCCTTACCAAGTCTTTTCTTATTCTTTTTGATTTTTGGACGTTTCAGTTCATGAAGTAACATCTTATTCTCCTTCTACAGGTTCAACCTTCACGAGATGGGATACGCGATTCACCATCCCGCGAATGACATCGTTATCTTCGTGAATCCGCGTCTTAGAGATTCTGCCGAGGCCAAGCGCCTTCAGCGTTCTCTTCATCGGTTCTTTCTGACCGATCATGCTCCCGGTCTGCGTAACTTTAAGCTTCATTTTTTTCCTCCCGTCCGGTCAACTCGGAAACTTTCTTTCCGCGCAGACGAGCGACGTCCTGAATGGTACGCAGGCTCTTCAGGCCAAGAACGGTTGCTTTAACAACGTTAACAGGTGTGTTAGAGCCCATGGATTTGGTCAAGATGTTTTCAATTCCAGCAGCTTCCATGATGGCACGCATCGGGCCGCCGGCGATAACGCCGGTACCTGGGGACGCGGGTTTCATCAGGACTTTGCTCGCGCTGAACTTTGCCAGAACCTCATGAGGAATGGTGCCGCGAACGATCGGAACGCGAAACATGCTCTTGCCGGCTTTTTCTTTTGCCTTGCGGATCGCATCCACGATCTCGTTGGCCTTTCCATAGCCCACACCAACATTACCATTGCGATCGCCTACAACGACCGTGGCGCTGAAACTGAAGTTTCTACCGCCCTTTACAACCTTGGCGACACGGTTTGTATCGATGATTTTTTCAATCTCGTATTCCTGAGTCATTTGCTTTTTCTGCAACAAGGTTCCTCCCTTAAAACTCTAAACCGGCTTTGCGTGCCCCATCTGCGAGGGCTTTGACGCGACCGTGGTATTTGTATCCGCCACGATCGAACGCAATCTTGGTTATTCCTGCGGCAAGGGCTTTCTCACCAAGCTTCATTCCGACCTGGTAACTCTGCTTGACCTTCCTGCCGAGTTTTGTCTTCTTCTTGTCATCCTGCGCATCGCCTTTGATCCCGGCGATTTCAGCTCGCAGATCCTTCGTGACGGTGGAGACGGACACGAGCGTGCGACCGCTCTCGTCGTCCACGATCTGCGCATAGATGTGATTCAAGCTGCGGAACACAGAAAGGCGTGGACGTTCGCTGGAACCGAAAAGGTGCTTGCGAATCGCTACACGGCGTCTGGTTCTCGCCTTTGTTTTCTTATATGTTGTACTCTTTTCCATGTCAATTGCTCCCGTTATTTGGCGCTTGATTTGCCGGGTTTGATCTTGACGAATTCGTCGGCGTAGCGGATGCCCTTACCGGTGTTGTAATTGATCGGCGGGCGGCAGGAACGGATTTCCGCGGCGAACTTGCCAACGTCTTCCTTGCTGATTCCCTTCACCTTGATGATCGATTGCACGGCGATACGTGAGCCTTTTGAACGCGGAACGGGTTCGGCGGACACCGTCAGGAAATCCGGGATTTCGATCAGGATGTCGTGCGAATAGCCAACGGTGAGTTTGAGCCACGTGTTCACGACTTCCGCGTTGTAGCCTGTTCCGATCAGGTGGAGAACCTTCTCGAACCCTTCGCTTACGCCGGTGATCATGTTGCTTACGAGTGCCCGTACAAGGCCGTGAGCCGCTCTCTGCGGCACGGTGTCGTCCGTACGCCCTACAACAATCTTACCTTCTACTTCTTCAACAACGATTCCGGGGAGGAAGCTGTAGCTCAGCTCGCCGAGCGCGCCCTTCACCTGTATCACGTTGTCTTTGATATCAATTTTTACGCCATTGGGGATCGAAATGGGTATCTTACCTACTCTTGACATCTCGTTCTCCTCTTCTACCAGACTTTACAGATATACTCGCCGCCGAGCATTTCCTGTCTGGCAACGCGATCGGTGAAAACGCCACGATTGGTAGAAATGATGGCGCAACCCGTGTTGTTGAAGACCGAAGGAACTTTATCGGCTTTCAAGTATACGCGACGTCCAGGACGGCTGACGCGCTCGATTCCGCGCATCACCGCATCGCCGGTGTTGGTATATCTCAAGTTGATGAATATCTGCTTACGGTTGATCTTCTTCACCGGATCCCTTTCGATGAGATCGTAGTTGTTCAGGTAGTTCTCTTCCGAGAGAATCCGAACGATAGATTCAACCACACTGCTATGATTGACACGAACCGTCATGTGCTTCGCACGGTACGCGTTTCTGATTTTCGTTAATGCATCTGCAATCGGATCGGTAACGCTCATTTGTTCCTCCTACCAGCTCGATCTCTTCACTCCGGGGATCTGTCCCTCGGAAACAAGTTTCCGGAAGCAAAGGCGGCAAACGCCGAAACGCCGGATATAAGCCCGAGATCTTCCGCAGAGTTTGCAGCGATTATACTTGCGTACTTTGAACTTGGGTTCGCGCTGTTGTTTAACTCTAAGTGATTTCTTAGCCATTTAATTCCATCCTTCTATTTACAGATGACTTATTTCTTACGGAAGGGCATTCCAAGCTGTCGGAGCAGCTCGAATCCTTCTTCGTCGGTTTTCGCCGAAGAAACGATGTTGATATTCATTCCACGAATCTTGTCAACCTTATCGTAATCGATTTCGGGAAAAACGGTCTGTTCTTTGATACCCATGGAGTAGTTGCCGCGACCGTCGAACGAGTTCCTAGACGTTCCGTGGAAGTCACGGATACGAGGAATCACGATGGTGATCAGACGATCGAGGAATTCGTACATGACTTCACCGCGAAGGGTGACCATGCATCCAATAGGCATTCCCTGGCGAAGCTTGAAGTTCGAGATCGATTTGCTTGCCTTGGTGATGATGGGCTTGCGTCCGGTGACCTGCGTCATATCCTTGACTGCAAAGTCGAGAACGGCTTTGTTCTGGATCGCTTCGCCGACACCCATGCTTACAATAATCTTTTCCAGCTTCGGTACCTGGTTTATATTCGCATATTCAAAGTGTTTCATCAGTGCAGGAACGATTTCCTTCTGATACCTATCTTTGACCCGGTTCATTCCTCACTCCTTAAATCTCATCGCCGGTTTTCTTGCACACGCGGATACGTTTGCCGTCGGTTCCCTTGCGGAATACCGCGCGGGTGACTTCACCGGTTTTTTCGTTGATCAATTTAACGTTTGAAACGTGAATCGGGGCTTCCTTGGTAACAATTCCACCCTGGGGATTCTGTTGATTGGGCCGGATATGCTTCTTGATGAAATTCACTTTTTCCACCACAACGCGTTGCGTCTGCGGGAAAGCCTTCAGAACTCTACCCTTAACGCCTTTATATTTACCGGTGATTACGACAACCGTGTCCCCTTTTTTGATTCTCATCTTTTCCATTACATTCTCCTACAGCACTTCTGGAGCCAGCGAAATAATCTTGGTGAAGTGCTTTTCCCTGAGTTCTCTGGCCACCGGGCCGAAGATACGGGTTGCTTTCGGTTCACCGCGATCATCGATGATCACTGCCGCGTTGTCCTGGAAACGGATATAGGATCCATCCGGGCGACGTACTTCTTTGGCTGTCCGTACGATCACTGCCTGTTCTACGGTTCCCTTTTTCACCTTGCCGGTGGGGGTAGCGGATTTGATCGCAACAATGATAATATCGCCTACCGTTGCATACTTACGGCGCGTTCCACCAAGGACTTTGATGCACATTGCCTTTTTCGCCCCGGAGTTGTCGGCGACGTTCAATATTGTCTGGGCCTGTATCATCTGTATGCTCCTTATTTACTTCTTTCGATAATCTTGGAAAGCTCCCAGCGCTTCTGCTTGCTTAGGGGACGGCATTCCTGAATCTCGACCGTATCGCCAATATGGCAGTCGTTCTTTTCATCATGAGCCTTGAACTTCTTGTCCAAGCGCACGAACTTCTTATAAAGCGGGTGCATAAACTGACGTTTCACCCGGACAACGATCGTTTTGTCCATCTTGTCGCTAACGACAACACCGACCTTGGTAACCTTGCGTCCTGTTGCCATTATTACCTCTTTTCCGCTCTTTCGGTCTGCAGTGTTTTGATTCTGGCGATGTCTTTGCGAACCACCTTCATGCGAAGCGGATTCTCGAGACGGTTCATCGCCTTCTGAAATCTAAGTTTGAAATACTCTTCCCGAAGGTCTTCGAGCTTCTGAATCAATTCTTCATTGCTGAAATCACGAAGTTCCGCCATCTTCATATCTCAACTCCTTCTCTCGCCACGACCTTGGTCTTGATCGGCAGCTTGTGCATTGCCAGACGGAATGCGTCTTTCGCGAGCTGGGTATCGACACCCTCGATCTCGAAGAGCACTCTTCCCGGTTTTATGACCGCTACCCAATACTCGGGAGCGCCTTTACCTTTACCCATACGGGTTTCAGCGGGTTTCTGCGTCACGGGCTTGTCCGGGAATATACGGATCCAGACTTTACCTTTACGCTGCATCTTACGGGTGATCGCTACACGAGCAGCCTCGATCTGGCGGCTGTTGAGCCAGCCGTCTTCGAGTGCGATGATTCCGTAATCACCGAAATCAACGTTGCAGCCCCGCCATGCGAGACCGGTGCGGCGACCGCGCATTTTTTTTCTATATTTTACTTTCTTCGGTGCTAACATTACCTAACTCCTTTGTCCTGCCAGAGGTTATCTGTCCAGGATCTCCCCTTTGTTGATCCACACCTTGATGCCGATCACGCCATAGGTTGTCTGGCTTTCGGTAACGGCATAGTCGATATCCGCACGGAGGGTATGAAGGGGGGTTCTGCCTTCCTGGTAGCGTTCTGTACGGGCCATGTCGGCTCCGCCAAGACGACCGGAACACTGAATCTTTATGCCTTCAGCGCCATCGCGTTTTGCATTGCGGATGGCCATTTTCATCGCGCGGCGGAAAGAGACTCTTTCGCGCAGCTGACGCGCTACTTCCATGCCTACGAGTTTGGCATCCAGCCAAGGTTTCTTGATTTCGTGAATGTTAATGAACACACTCAGCTTGGCTTCTCTCTCCTTGTTGAGGAGGACGGTCAATTCGTTGCGAAGGGCTTCGATTTCGGCGCCTTTCTTACCGATGACCTGACCCGGGCGTGAGGTATGTATATCAATGTTGATCGAACTCGCCTTGCGCATGATGCGGACCTTGGAGACCATCGCTCCATGCAGACGCTGCTGGACGTACTTCTTAACCTTAAGGTCTTCCATCAGATTATCGACGTATTCCGCTCCGGATGCAAACCAGATGGAGTCGTAATCTTTATTTATACCGAGTCGGTACAATACCGGATTTATCTTCTGACCCAAGTTATTCCTCCCTATTCATCGTCGGATATTCCGAGCGTTATATGGCAGGATTTTCTGCGAATAATCGTAGCTCTGCCATGAGCACGCGAACGATATCGTTTCATAATGGGACCTTCATCTGCGAATGCGTCGTGAACGCGCATCTTCTCGATTTCGGCCTTACCTTCTTTGTTCTCGGCGTTAGCGACAGCTGCGTTGAGCAGCTTGTGGATGTTAGCAGCAACCCGCTTCGGTGTAAAAGCCAGGATTGTCTGGGCTTCCGTAACACGCTTGCCGCGAATCAGATCGAGAACCAGCCGAGCTTTTCTTGCTGAGCCCCGTAAGTTTCGTATTCTTGCGTAAGCTTCCATTCCATTTACCCCTTGCTGCTATTATTTGCCTTTTTTCTTCTTCTCTTTGTGCCCACGGTAGGTCCTTGTCGGTGAGAACTCACCAAGCTTATGGCCAACCATGTTTTCGGTTACGTAAACCGGCACAAATTTCCGACCGTTGTGAACGGCAAAAGTGTGTCCGATAAAATCAGGAAGTATCATCGAGCGTCTCGACCAGGTTTTAATAACCTGCTTTTTATCGGCTTCATTTAGTTTCTCAACTTTTACCAGTAAATGATCATCAACAAACGGTCCTTTCTTGATCGAACGAGCCATATATCCGTACTCCTATTTCTTGGACGACTTGATAATGTATTTATCTGAATATTTCTTCCGCTTACGAGTCTTTCCACCCTTGGCAAGTACGCCCCAAGGTGATACTGGATGACCGCCGCCGGAAGTTCTACCTTCACCACCACCCATCGGGTGATCGACAGGGTTCATAACGACACCGCGAACGGTAGGACGGATACCCATCCAGCGCTTTCTTCCAGCTTTACCGAGCGAGATGAGGTTGTGTTCGAGGTTACCAACCTGTCCGATGGTTGCGAAGCACTCGGCGCGAAGAAGGTACACGTCGTTGGAAGGAATACGTACGTGAACGTAGCCGCCTTCCTTCGCGATTACCTGTGCGCTTGATCCGGCGCTGCGAGCGATCTGACCGCCACGGCCAGCCTTGAACTCGATGTTGTGTACGATCGTTCCAAGAGGAATCTTTGCCAGCGGCATCGCGTTTCCGGTTCTGATCGGTACGTTTTCGCCTGATATCACGTAATCACCAACGTTCAAGCCGACCGGTGCAAGGATGTAACGCTTCTCGCCGTCTTCATAGTGAAGCAGGGCGATACGCGCGCTACGGTTCGGATCGTATTCGATCGTCGCGACTTTTGCACGGATGTCGTTTTTGTTTCTCTTGAAATCGATGATACGATAGTGTCTTTTATGACCACCACCGCGGTGCCGGCAAGTGATGCGACCCTGATTGTTGCGTCCTGCCTTTTTCGGCATCGGTCTGATCAGTGTTTTTTCCGGCGTGGAGGTAGTGATTTCCTCAAAGGTATAACCGGTTTTAAATCGCTGTGTCGGTGTGATCGGTTTATACTTTTTGATAGCCATTGTCTGTCTCCCTTATCATAGCTCAAGCTGCGGGATGCTTTGTCCCTGCTCGAGTGTAACAATCGCCTTTTTCCAGTCCGGACGTTTACCAAGTTCGCGACGTACACGACGCATCTTTCCACGCATGCGGATGGTGTTAACACAGTCGACTTTAACGGAAAAGACTTTCTCTATTGCCTGCTTGATCTCGATCTTGTTCGCATTGATGCTCACGCGGAAGGTGTAGCAGTTCTGCTTTGCCTTCAGGGCCGAGCTTTTCTCTGTGAGGATCGGGGAAATGATGATTTCGCGTTCGTGTTTCATTTTCCGAATACCTCCACGACTTTTTTCAACGCATCGGAAGTGAGAACGAGGTGTTCGCAGTGCAGCACTTCGTAAGCGTACACGCCGTCCGCGCGGTCGAGCTGAACGTCTGTCATGTTCGAGAACGAGCGGATGGTGCTGGCGTCGCTGTTGTCGACCAGCACAAGCTTCTTTCCGCTGTTGGGAAGAACCTTGTCGATAATCTGGCGAGCAGCCTTGTAATTTGGTGTCTCAAATTTGAGATCGTCGATAACCACAACGTTACCGCTCTTTGCGAGGTCGCTCAGGGCGATCTTGAGAGCGAGACGTTTTTTCTTGATAGGGATGTGACGAGACCAGTCTTTCGGAATCGGGCCGAATGCGTTACCGCCACCGACGCGAACGACGGTTCTGCGGTTACCTACGCGTGCGTTACCGGTACCTTTCTGACGGTAAAGCTTGCGACCGCTGCCCTTGACATCGGCGCGGAACTTCACCGCAGAGGTTCCCTGACGCTGGTTCGCCATGTACATCTTCACGACTTCATAGACGACAGCTTCAGGATTATCGGCTTCGACAGCAAATAAGGATTCCGGCAACTCGACGGTTCCTGTCTGTTCCCCTGTTGCTGAATATTTTTTTGCTTCTATCATTACTGTTACCTCATGATTTCTCGTAACCCAGCGGGCTACAGTTCCTTCTTAAGAAGCACGATACTGTCTTTGTGACCCGGTACTGCGCCCTGAACGAAAAGAAGATTCTGCTCGGGGATTACCTTGACCACTTTCAGGTTCTTGACGGAAACGGTATCGACGCCGTGGTGGCCAGCCATCTTGCGACCTTTGAATACGCGTGATGGCGTAGCGCACTGACCAATTGAACCAGGACCGCGGTACGATTCGTGAACACCGTGGGTTGCCTTGAATCCGTGGAAATTGTGGCGTTTCATCACACCGGAGAATCCACGGCCCTTCGACGTTCCCTGAACGGTAAGAAGTTCGTTTTCCTGGAACATGCTCACATCGAAAACCTCGCCTTCTCTGATGTCTTTGTAAAGCTTCAGACGAAACTCGCGAAGAATGCGATAAGCTGGGCTATTGTGCTTCTTGAAATGATTTTTTTGAGGTTTATTGATTCTCTTCTCTTCGACTTTTTCATACCCGAGCTGAACGGCATCGTAGCCGTCCTTGTCCACGGTCTTTTTCTGCACAACTTGGCAGGGACCGGCCTGGATGACGGTAACCGGGGTTACCTTTCCGGATTCGTCGAAGACCTGAGTCATACCAACTTTTTTACCAATGAGTCCGATCATGATTCACCCCTTAAGCCTTGATCTCCACGTGAACGCCTGCAGGAAGGCTGAGCTTCTTCAGCGCGCCTGTTGTCTGCGGAGTGGGATTCACGATGTCGACCAAACGTTTGTGAACCAGCATCTCGAACTGGTCTTCTGATTTCTTGTCAACATGGGGAGAGCGATGCACCGTATATAATGTACGTTCCGTAGGTAGCGGAATCGGCCCCATGATTTTCGCACCGGTATTGCGTGTGCTTTTTATAATTTCAGCAACGGACTTGTCAAGCAGGCGATAATCGTATGCTTTGAGTTTGATCCGTATTCTATTTTCAGTCTTATTACCCACATTTCCTCCAGAATTATACGAGGATGTCACCGACGACGCCGGCGCCGATGGTGCGTCCACCTTCGCGGATAGCGAAGCGAAGACCCTGCTCCATAGCGATCGGGGTGATCAGTTCAACGTTGACCTCTACGTGGTCACCGGGCATTACCATTTCTACGCCTTCGGGAAGGGTCAGGCTTCCGGTCACGTCCGTGGTGCGGAAGTAGAACTGAGGACGATAGCCGCTGAAGAACGGCTTATGACGTCCACCTTCGTCGCCGGTCAATACGTAGGTCTTGCCAGTGAACTTCGTGTGAGGGGTGATTGATTTCGGTTTCGCAAGAACCATGCCGCGCTCGATATCGGTCTTGGAAATGCCGCGAAGGAGCATACCAACGTTGTCGCCGGCCTGGCCTTCGTCGAGGATTTTACGGAACATCTCGACACCGGTACAGGTGGTTTCGATGGTCTCGCGGATTCCTACGCGTTCGACTTTCTCGCCGACCTTGACGATGCCGCGTTCGATACGACCCGTTGCAACCGTTCCACGGCCAGGAATCGAGAAAACGTCTTCCACCGGCATAAGGAATGGCTTGTCAACGTCGCGCTCTGGAAGCGGAACGTAGCGGTCGACTTCATCCATCAGTTCCTGGATCTGGGCTTCGCCTTCCGGATCGCCATTGAGACCCTTGAGGGCGGAACCTTTCACCACGGGGATGTCGTCGCCAGGAAATTCGTATTCGGAAAGAAGCTCGCGGACTTCGAGTTCCACAAGCTCGAGGATTTCTTCGTCGTCCACAAGGTCGCACTTGTTCATAAACACGACCATCGCGGGTACGCCAACCTGACGGGCAAGCAGGATGTGCTCGCGGGTCTGGGGCATTGGGCCGTCAGCCGCGCTCACCACGAGAATCGCGCCGTCCATCTGGGCGGCTCCCGTGATCATGTTCTTGACGTAGTCGGCGTGGCCGGGGCAGTCAACGTGCGCGTAGTGGCGGGTTGCGGTTTCGTATTCGACGTGCGCTGTCGCGATCGTGATTCCACGCTCGCGCTCTTCGGGTGCGTTGTCGATACTGTCAAATGAACGGAACGTCGCGCCGGTCTTCTTGCTAAGATAAAGAGTGATCGCTGCGGTAAGCGTTGTCTTACCGTGGTCCACGTGACCGATCGTTCCTATGTTAACATGAGGCTTCGTTCTTTCAAATTTCGCCTTTGCCATGATTCCTCCTTGGCTCTAATGATCGATAACTCTGCACTTTATGCAGAATTTCCCTTCGGTAGATTCTTTTTGAATTTACCTGTGAGCGCTGAAAATCTCCCTCAGGGATTATATGTCAATTGTTTTTTTCTATTTCCGCTATTTTTTTCAAAAACAAGCACTTAACCTTGAGCGCAGCAGACTCAAGGATGCCCTATTTCTCACCGAATCCTTACGCTACAAACGGTTCCGTCGTATGACTCCCGAATGTGAAAAAAGTATGCATGGTCGAAAAAAAATCGAAGAATGGAAACAACCGATGCCTCTATAATGGTAAATCACCTGCTGAAAGCAAACGAGGGCGCCATATCAAAACGATGCCCTCGAGTTGCAAAAAAAGTCACTCTACTATTTATTATCCAGCTTAATATAGTCCTTATGCCAGTCCTTGACATCCGCTTGCTCCATTCTTCCGTCGAGCCATTCCTGGAAATAGGCATCGCGTTTTCGCAGCACGATGTCTTCCTTCATGAACTGCTTCTGGGATTCATATCCGTAGGGCGGAGCGGGTTGGATGCTCTTCACGACCGCAACGTAACTTCCGTCTTTCGTATGGATGGCATGCTTGATCTTTCCCGGCTTCTCGGATTCGAGTATGGTTCTGTTCAGCTCCTCGCTCCAGGCCCCATCGACATCCGTCAGGTAGGTGAACCGGTCGAACGACAGTCGGCTATAGCCATAGATCGCCGCCTTGGCGAGCGCTTCCTTATCGTTGTACTCCTTCACGTAGATATCTGCTTCATGTCTCGCTGCATCGAGCTGCTTCTGCTTGAGGAGGATTTCGAAGATGTCTTCCGATACCTCGACCAGTGGCTTAACGCTCCGCGTTTTCGAATCGATCACCTGAAAGAGGACGTAGCTCTCCATTCGCTTGTTGAACCGCGGTGGAAAGATAGTATCCTGGTCTGCCCGGATGGCCTGCTGGATGATTGGATCCAGGGAGCCAAGTTCTTCGTGGTAACTTCTCTCGAAGGAAAGGTCGTTCAACCGCTGGCTTGTCATGCCATATTCTCGCGCGGCCCTTTGGAGCGTTATCTGCAGAGCGAGTTCGCGGAAATCGGTGACCTTTTGATACAGCGCATCGCGAGTTGCCTTTGACACGTGGGCAGCGATGGCAATCTCCTGAAGCTTCACCATCGATTTTGTCTTGGCAACCGGATTGTATATCTTCCATACGCCGTCGTGATAAAACGGCTCGGTACTTTTTTGGTAGTTACCGCTCTTGAGTTGTTTACGAATCTTTCTCGGGAGTTTGTCGATATCCACGAAACCGATGTCGCCATTGTTCAAAGACGATTCTGCATCGGAGAATTTATTCACGAGTGCGGTGAAGGGACTTCCTTTCTCCAATTCATTATATAGAGAGTCGATCAGCGTCTTAGCCGCCAACGAGTCTTTCCTGGAAGGAACCAGCGGGAAGTAGACGAAATCGAGCGTGCAGGATTCCGATACCAGGAACGAATCGCGGTGCGCCTCGTAGTACGATGCAATTTCCGGTTGGGAAACGACCTGCCGGGCAAAATCCTCCGGTTTGAAATTCACGATATCCACGCTGGCGCTTCCATTGCGTATCTGATATTCTTTTCGGATTTCTTCCTCGCTCACGGGGATATTCTGGAGAATCTTGCTCTGAAGCTTTCTATAAGGAATATATGCATTGAAGTAGCGGAGCTTCAGCCAGTCGAGATTCACCGGTTCCCCTGTCTCCAGGGATGCCGTGTAGTTCTCGTAATCGAAGCCTTTTTCGCTTTTGAAAACTTCCGATTCCTTGATGAACGCGGGGGGGTTGTTTCTCAGCGAGTCCATCACTTCTTCCCGGGTGGTAACAATCCCGAACTCACGGAACAAGGACTCGAGAATAATACCCTGTTCAAGGTTATCCCACGCGTCGTCATAGATTTGGCTGAGCTGTTCGCCGACTGGAGAGCGGTTGTTTTTGAGCTTGTAATTTTCATATTCTCTGCGAACAGCGCTCATGTACTGCTCTTCGGTTATCTCCGTACCATTGATCTTACCAACAACGCCATCGGGCTTCACATAGCATCCGAATAGCCCTAGAATCATCATCACAGCCACCAGCAACATGTATAAATACCGCATAAGTTCCACCTGTAGACAAGAAAAGCCGATGTTGATACATCGGCTTTTCAGTTTATCGTTTCATTGTTTATTTTTTCGAATCTGCCTGTTCTGGAGCTTCTTCCGGCTCGGCGCTATCATCGTCTGCACGGAAAGCTGCGTAGAAATCTGCGCGATTATCTTTTACGCGAAGGGCTTCCTTGCTTTGCTCGACCCATTCGGTATAGTAATCGTTTCCTCTTTCCTGAACCAGAGTCTCTTTGAGCGCATCTTTGTCCTGATCGAACTTGTCCATATCGGCAGGATAGACTTTATCAACCTTGGCGAGATAAGCGCCACGTTTTCCTTCGATCAGGGAGGTCCACTGACCTTCATCCGTATCCTGGATTGCGCGGTTCAGATCCTCTTCAAGGCCGATCTGCTTGATTCGTTTCTTCATATTGACTTCAGTCTCGGCAACGATTTCGTAGCCTGCTTCCTGCGCGAGCTTCTGATAATCTTCCGGCTGGTTGTCCTGTGCGAATTTCTTGCCGAGTTCGATCGCAGCTTCGATCTTCTTGTCTTTTCCCAGCTTGGATTTGATGCGGCTTGATACTTCTTCCAGCGTCTGATAGTGTTCGCCACGCTTGGAAGCGACCTTGGCGATAATGAAATTGCCCTTGTCGTCTTCAAACGGTTCGAGCAGGGTTCCGACTTCATTAGTGAAAGCCATGATAACAAGGTTCTTCTGGCGACCGATCTCTTTCAGGTAGGTAGCTTTACGGTTAAATTCCTCGGTTTCCTGAAGCGCGACCTTCATTTCCTTCGCGGCTTCTTCGAGACCGACTTCAGTGGCTTTATCGTAAAGCGCGTAGGCTTTGTCGTAAACGGCTTCTTCCGTATCGATGGAAGGCTTGATCTCGAAGAGGATATGGCTTGCCTTCACTTCCTGATCGCCTTTCTCGTTCTTGCGTTTGTCCGTAACCTTAATAATGTGATAACCGAAACGGGTTTTCACGAGGTCACTGACCTGCCCGACCTTCATGCTGAATGCCGCGTCGCTGAATTCGGTAACCATGCGATCTTTGGTGAAGAATCCGAGGTCTCCGCCGTTCGGCGCAGAAGGTCCTTCGGAATATACCTTGGCGAGTTCGCCAAAGTCTTCGCCGTCATTTGCGCGCTTGAGGATATCCCGCGCGTGTTTTTTAACGATTTCTTCGTCTTCGGGGCTGGCCACCATGTCGATTTTAACATAGGCGAGCTTGCGAACCGGGTCTTGAAGATAATCTTCTTTATGTTCGTTGTAATAGGCTTCGATTTCTTCGTCGGTAATGGTAACTTCTTCGATATTGCGGTAGTTGAAGAAAATCACCTCAACGTCGGCCTTACGATTCTGGTCGATGTATTCCTGCTTCACATCTTCAGGAGTAACTTCGACTTCGGATTTAACTTCTTCGTAAAGCTTCTCGTAGGGAAGATTCTGCCGTGCGATATATTCGAGACCGGAAAGGTCGAGCGGCTCGCCGCTTGGAAGCGCTCCGTCCTTGAGAATCTGATGATACTTGGCCATATCGAACTTACCGTCCGTCTGGAAGAGTTCGCTTTGACGAACCATCTGGCTCGGATTGTTGCGGATGCTTTCAGCTACTTCTGCGTCGGTAATCTTGATGTGGCGCTTTTTAATGGCGCGATCGAGAACCATACGGGTTTTGTATTCATCCAGCACCTGTTGGTGCAGTTCGAGAATCTGCTTGTCGTCCAGTACTTCACCTTCATTGTCACGCATATAACCGTTAACCGCGTTCTGGAAGGCGGCATCATATTCTTCGAGCTTGATTTTCTCGCCATTGATAACCAATGCTGGTGGTTTTTTAAAGAAAATATCGGTCACGCCTATCAGGGCCATACCGACGATAAAAAGGATCGCTGTAACGAAAATAATCGATTTTGAATGCTTTCTTAAGTCATTAAGCATCTTCATTTCCTCCTGAAATTCCGGATTCACTATCATTCATCATATTGAAACGTCATCTTTTGGGCATGGATTTTTTTTGCAATAAAAAAATTGATAAAGTTCTATGAATCGTTTCGCACAGGTAAGATTTCGTTCATAACATCGCAGGTAAAGCTCCTTCCCGCATGCGCTTCTCGACTGAACAGCATGCTCTTGGTAAGGTGGAAGATTTAATCTATTTTATTGAAAGCGAACAGCATCCTTTGTTTATTTTGGCGCTTCTTCGAGATTTCGATGCTCATGTCTTTTATTCTCGCCGTTGAGTCCTCCTCACCCGAAGCGGCTTTTTCAATCTTGCATGCGAGCGCCATTCGCGCGGCGGGGGGCGGCGTAAGAAGCCCTGACTATCGGCAAATCTTAATATTGTAATCCATCGTATATCGCGAGTAACTTCAAGTCAGCTTCGCACGCACGGGCTTCTTGATACGAACACCGGCTGTATTCTGCGAATACAGCCGGTGTTCGTATCGTGCGCGAAGCGCACACGCCGCCCCCCGCCGCGCCAGACTGTCCAGCAACCGCGAGTCGTACGTTTTCTCTCTATTTAAGAAGCAGCATCTTACGGATATTCTGGACGCCTCCGGCATTCATCTTGCTGAAATAAATACCGCTCGAGACCGGCTTTCCAGCTTCGTTCAAAGAATTCCAAACAATCTGGTGCTGCCCCTCGGAGTAGTCCCCCTGAACCAGTCGCTTGACCCTCTGACCCCTGACATTGTAGATGTCGATCGTAACAAACGAAGGTTTTTTCAGCGAGAATGGAATAATCGTCTCCGGATTGAACGGATTCGGGAAGTTCTGCCCGAGTTCCGTCTTGTATTCGGGTGCATCGACTTCAGCTTGGCCACTTGCGCCGGTGTAAACCTGCACGGGATCGCTGTATGGACTCTCCCCATCCCCCGATATCCGCGTCACCGCGTAGTACTGATATACGCCTGGAGCTGCGCTGTCATCAGTGAAGCCGACCGCCGTCGTTGTGGAAATCAAGCTGAACGGCTCGGATAAATTCGATCTGCGATATATACCGTACGAATCGCCTTCCGACTCGGAGGCTGTCCACTCCAGCACAACGTTCTGGCCACCCATATACGTCGCAACGAGGTTTCGAGGCGGCAACAGGAAAGCATCGCTCTCGGTAATGGCAATATCATCGATATACCATCCCTCGAAAACGGTACCGGTATCGCTGCCAAATACAAACCGGAACTTGATCGTCTCGCCAAAATCGCTGAGATCAAAGAACACCCGCTCCCAATCGACTTCCCCCGAGAATAGCGGTGTCTCATACTCGAATTGCGATGAGGGTCCGCGTGAGAGATAGGGATATCCGCCAACCGGCGTGATCTGCTCCCACTGTCCATCCACATTGGCCTGCAGGCATCCCCCGTCGTAACAGTAACCCGGGTAACTCGTACTGATCTCGGCCTCCATCCAGTAAACGAATGTGAGGCAACTGTTATCGGTTATCGTGATCTCAGGCGACTCAAGGGCACAGAGGATATCGTTGTAATAATTGTTCGGCCCCGGACCGCCGCATTTCCACGAAGTCTCGGGCGAGAAACTTCTGCTGTCGTTCATATTCCACATCTCGTAGCTTCCGTCGATCGTGTAATAAATCCAGTCACCCTGCCCGAGCTCCAGGTTGTCGAAAAATCCCACGTTGAAATCGTGCTGATAAACATCGTAATGCCCAACCTGCTCGGAAGTCGTTAGAACAACGCGGAAATGATTGATCGCGGGGCAATCGCTGCTCACGGTGAAATTGAAATCTGACGCGAGTTGCATACTGTTCCCGGGTTGCAGCGATTCGAGCACGATCGCCGTATTGCTGAACTGAATATATTCATTTTCGCATTCGAGAACTACGTTGATGCCGTTCGCGGTGTACGCCCCGCTGTTTTCCAGCGTAACGCGCAGAGAGGCGCTTTCACCGGGCTCGAGCATACCGTCGTTCGTTTCATCCACCAGAAGCATCTGGCTGACGCCAAGCTCGGGCGCTTTGCAGATGAAACCAAAATTCCGTTCAAACACATTCTCGCCGCAAACCACTTGCAGCTCGATTGCGACCTGCTCCTCATTCGGGCAGAAAGGATCCACGTAAAGAATGAACGGATTCTCGTTTACCTGGGACTCCCCGCTTGCAATACCCGGGTAATCGGAAGTGGCCTGGATAATCTGCGCATGAGGATTGTTCGTACTGATGCTGGCCGTCACGTTGTTGGCCATCTCGAAACCGGTATTCTCGAGGCCGATATTGAACTGAGAATAGCTTCCGTATCGCACGGTCCCATCCTCGTCGGACCCGATGATATCGACATTATTGATGCGCAGAAACACATCCTGCGATCCGGCGAAGATCGGAGTGAAGAGAATCGCGGAATGATCCGACAAGGTTTGCGCCCCTGCCGTATAGATATTGTTGAACGTGTACTCGATTCCATCGTCCGAATTGTGATTCTCCAGTCCGATCGTGCAATAATTACCGTGCTGGGGATAGTATGGACTCGAGCTCCCCTGATCCACATTATTGAAATCGTCGTACTGAATCTTGATCATACCATCGCCGGTGGATGTCTGATAATGCTCGGGATCATACAGGATAATCTCGAATGTCTCGTTATAGTTACCATAGTGGTTGCGCATCATGTACCACTCGATCACGAAATAATTCTCATCGCTGTTATACCACGTGTAGATTCCACCGCCCGACGTAATGAGATCGTCCCAGAATGCCGCGATCATTGCACGAGGCCCGAGCGGACCCGGCAAATGCCAGTTGCGGAAAGTGGACATGTTCGTTTCCAGGAAAGAAATCCATCCATTGCTGCTGATCCAAATATGATTGTATTGTTCCCCATAGAAGTTGAAGATGAACGGCAACTCGACATCTCCGATGTCGTCGTAATTCTCGCCGGGATCGTAAATTCCTGTATTGGTTCCGCTACCATTTTCGGATGGCGTGATTCCGATCCATTCATACTGAGGAACCTCGTCGTAATTGGTGTCTCCCGAATCAAAGCAGAAATAACCGTAGGCGTCAGGTCCTGCGGGATCCGTTGACGTCTTCATACCAATGGGCAACGTGAGAATCTCCGATTCTGAGTAGCCATCTTCGTTGAATAGATTCACACGAAATTTGCATGTCATGCCGGGAACGGCGATTGAGGAAGCGCTGACCGTAAATTGGTTGGACACGCAGGAAGTCTCTCCGCCGGGGGCCACATCTCCAAAAACTGCATTCGCATCGATCACACTGGCATAGCTCCCCAACGATTCCAGGGTCGCCTGCACATTATTCAACGTCACGTTGCCGCTGTTGACCATCGTCACAACCAGATTGGCGCTTTCTCCCGGATCGAGGACACCGTTACCGGATATATCGAAGCCATTCACATCGAGATCGCTCCCGAGCACGGGAACATCGAAGCAACATCGCCAAGTACCGAGCGTCGAAGAGACCTCGAGGGTGAATGTGATAACATGACGGTCTGGGCAATCCAATGAAATCTCGATTTCAAAGTCGTCATTACAGGTTGATACGCCACCACCCTCGATGTCGCTATAATCTTCCGTGCTGTCGATGATCGTTACATAAGGGTCGTCTGTTCCCAGCGTTGCAGAAACGGACAGAGCTTGATTGTTGTTGAAATTCTTCAATACCGGCACGAGCTCGATCGTCTCGCCGGCGTTCGCGGCCGAGTTGCCGTTACCATGAGAATCCCCATTGTTGTCGTCGTCGATTGCAACATCATGAAAGCCGATCATACTGGAGCCGCCAACCGTGAAGGTCTCGAGAGTGGGAACATGCTGAGGCTTGGTTACCGTCAGATTCACATTGCCTTCCGTATCGTTCGGGAAATACAGCCGAATCGTTCCATCAGGGCCGGTATAGCCGGTGGCGAAGAGCAGCTCTTCGTTGTCGTCGTTCAATTGGTTTATCGTCACCCACGCATCTTCCACGCCGTTACCACCGCCATCGATCACCTGCACATGAATGGAATTACTTCCCGTCGGAAGGCTCTCTTCGAAGTTCACGGTAAAAGACTTCGGCATTGTTTTCCATACTTCGAGCGATGGATCACCCATCAGGTTGCACCAGTGCGAGAAGCTATTGACAAATGTCTGGAAGCTGCTCGAGTACGACTTGTGCAAATTGAGTTTCCCGCGGACGAGCGCTTCACCCATCGTGTTCATGCCCTGCATGTACAGGCCATAGTAGATTCCGCCGTGCAGGCAGTTGTTGAAAGGCGTGTGCGTTCCGTTGGTGGCCATGCCGATTGCACCGATCGCCCCCCGCGGAGCCGCGGACGAGCCGAGGCGAAGCAGCGCTTCGCTCCTGCTTAGCTGGCTGCTGTCGAATGTCCCGGTGTTGCAGGTTATTATCGTTGTATTGCAGAGTTTCTTGCCGTTGCTCAAGTTATTGATGTCGTCCACATCCCAGCCGTTTAATTCGCCGATGCCTCGATAGCTGAACACAAGCGATCCCTCGTTGAAGGCGTTGCTGAGAAGCGTCGGCGAGGGGCTCACCTGCGTTACTTCCGTAAAGGTGTGATCCTGATCGTACCAGAGAATCGATTCCTTGGTGAACTGATTCGTGTAATAGGTTGACATTCCCGAAGAACCGGTATCGCTGATGAGCGCAGAGTGACCGTACCATGCCGTATCACTTGTGTATGGCATGATCTCGTAATTCACAATTTTACTCCATATCGTGAAGAGGTTGTCCGCTGTACTGATCGACAGGCGTCCGATAAATGCATCGGGAATCAAATCGCCCCCATCGAGCAGCGTATAGGGATTGTCGCCGCATCCTTGGTACCCGGAGTAATTCTCAGTCCAGGTGGGAACGCTCAGCGAACCGTTTGCGTCGCCCACGATAATGATGTATTCCGGCGGATTCTCCCATGAATCGTAAGCGTCCTGAATGTAGCTCTTGATGTGGGAATTTGTCGAGTAACTCAGATCGCCGATATTGAGGTAGGCCACCTCGAATCCCTTTCTCCTTTTCCAGTTGCCCATAGTGAATACAACGTCTTCAACGGCGGAGATATCGGGGTAGACAATGAGAATCGAACGGGCCTGACACTCTGCCTCATCCCGTCCGGTAGGGTTCAGGAACAGCGAATTGTACAATGTCTCAAAACTGCGCGAACGCTTTCTGTCGGTATTGATTTCGTTTACACCCTGCGTGTTTTCCGTTACGATATTCACTTCGATGTTGCTTCGCGTTATCAGCTCTCGCGTTGCGGGGTTGTATGCGTACGGGTAAACGGTGAGAATCACGAATCGCTCGTCGCGAAGAACTTGAGGCTGACTGATCTCAGCAATCGTTTGGGGATAAATCTCGTCCGTCTTGAACGCCAGACTCGCGTTTCGTGTCTGGTTGCCGGAGATATCGACGCCCACTGCAGCCGGGATGAGGACACCGGTCTGGATATCTTCGTCGTAACCGTTGATTTCCAGCGCAATCCCGCCTCGGGGAGGAACCGCCACCATCGACGTGTAGTAGGGCAACACGGGCAAACCTTCGCCCTCGATCATGCTGGTGTTATCGCCCACCAGAAGTTGAGTGGTTTTCCCGCCGACCGATATTTCCGTCATTTCGCACTCGGCACGATTGAACCGGAGCGAGATACTGCTCGCGGATTGAGCTCCCATCGTGAAATATTTACTCTCGAGAGGTTTTGCCGTGTTTACATTTTGCGCACTGAACAACAAGCCAACCGTCATCAGAATCAACGACATTCCGAATAGCTTTTTCATAAGTTCTCCCCGTTTGATAGAATCATAATCCTACTCTAAAATTAAGACGGCATTTATTTTGCAAGAAATGAACCAATCAACAATAATTCGTAAACGCCATCTCGACTTGCAATACTATTTTCAATTCCCGAAGCTGGGTAAAAAGAATTCAAAAGAAGTGGAAAAGTAGAGAGAACGAACCTAGCCTTGCAGCTTCTCTTCGATCTGCTGCTTCTCGTAGAGTTCGCTGTAAATACCGCCCATTGACATGAGCTCTTCGTGATTTCCCCGCTCCGCGATCTTGCCGTTCTCGATGACAATCGTCTGCTCCGCGTGCTGGATCGAAGAAATCCGGTGCGCGATGATGATAGTCGTTTTATCTTTACGGAGCTCGATGATCTGCTCGAGAATTTCCTTCTCGGTGCGCGTATCGACAGCGGAAAGCGAATCGTCCAGAATGAGAATCGGGGGATTGCACAGGAAAGCTCTGGCCATGGCGATACGCTGCTTCTGGCCGCCCGAAAGGGTGACGCCGCGCTCTCCGACCATCGTCTCGTATCCGTCTTTGAATCCCTTGATATCGCTGTGAACGCTTGCAAGCTGCGCCACTCGTTCGATCTCTTCCCGGGTCGCGTCGGGCTTGCCGAACGCTATGTTACGGGCGATAGTATCGGAAAAGAGGAAAATCTCCTGCGGAACGATGGCGATGCCCCTGTGCAGTACATCCAGCGGGAAGGTATAGAGTTCTTTGTCATCGATGTAGAAGGTATTCTCCGGTGGATTGTAAACGCGCAGCAGCAGGTTCACGAGCGTCGATTTTCCACAGCCGGTTCTCCCCACGATCGCCAATGTGTCTCCCTTGCGAAGGTGAACCGATATCCCGTCGAAGACATAAGGGAGATCGGCGCGATACCTGAATCTCAGCTCCCTGATATCCAGCGTGCCGTCGATCTGCTCAAGCTCGAAGTTCGCTTTATCGTCTGTTATCTCGGGTTTAACGTCGAGGATTTCGTTCAGGCGCTTGAGAGACGCCGTGCCGTTCTGGTAGAGGTTCACGATCCAGCCGATGGCGATCATCGGCCACACCAGCGTTCCGAGATACGATGAGAACGCGACAAACTCGCCGATGTTAATCTCACCCTTGATCGTCGCCGTACCGCCGAACACGAGCACAACGCCCATGCTGATGCTGATGATCATCCCCATGAAGGGGTGGAAAGCCGCCTGAAGCTTCACCAGCTTCAAATTCTTCTTCACGTAGTCCGAGGCGAAGCCCGACATCTTCTGGAGCTCGCTTTGCTCCTGCACAAATGCTTTCACCACGCGAATACCCGAGATGTTCTCCTGCACCATGCCCGAAAGATCGGCAAAAGCCTTTTGCACCTTCTTGAAGGCGAAGTGGATCCGTTTTCCCATGAAGATGATGAAGATGGTCATGATGGGGAGCGGAATGATCGAGAGAAGCGTCAGCTTTGCGTCGATGGACATCATGAAAAGGAAGGATGCAATCGAAAGGAACAGCGTGTCCGCCGCCGCGACGAAACCGAAGCCGAACATCATGCGCACGGCATGCAAATCGTTGGTGGCACGGGCCATCAGTTCGCCCGTTTTCTGGTGATTGTAAAAAGTCTGCGAGAGCTTCATCAGGTGATCGTAGTACAACTGCCGCAGGTCTCTCTCGAAATGCCATGCGTGCCCGATCAACAGAATGCGCCATACGTACTTGAAAATGGTTGTCAGCACCGCGAGGAGCAATATGATCAGCGCTTTGTGGAGAAGGTCCGTCTGCGTGAATCCCACTTTCTCCAGGCTGTTGATCGCGTGCTGGATGATCTTGGGGATAATGAGCTGCAACGAATCGACGAAGATGAGAATCGCGATACCCAATACGATGCGCTTCAGATTTTTCCGAAGAAGCGGTAGTACATATCGAAACGTATTCATTGCAACCTGTTTCCTTTTCCTGTCATTGTATTGAACTGAACGGGTGTGAAATACAGCAGGGGGTAAGTTTGTCAAGGACGCTGGTGATTTTCGCTGAAAAAATAATTTTATTTCGGCAGATCAAACAGCATTCAGGATGGAGATAAAATCGCTAGCCTGCTCGATCTCTTCCTTTGCCAGCCCGAAATAGAATTCCCAGTCGATCGTATCGTCTTTCACTTTTGCGATTTTGAGATAGTCCACAGCGACCGGCGATATCTCGTCCCTGGAATGCCTGACGGCAGGCGAGCAATATCCAATGCAGTTCACAATGCCGTTCGCAAAGTGGATGATGGCCGTTTCGTCCGTTAGCTGCTTCTCGGGCTCGTGGTGGAATCCAACCGCGTTTTCGATATCGACCGGCAGCTTCCAGCTCTGGCAGAGCCAACTTCCGATCTGCGTATGATCCACGCCGATCACTTCCAGCTCGGCAAAGCGGGAGTTTTCTCCTCGATCGCGATTGCGCTTCTCAATCTCCAGATAGCGCGGATGCAGGTATTCGTGGATGATTAGCTTCCCGATGTCGTGCAAGATCCCAATGGTGAAGATTTCGGAGGGGACTCCGACCTTAAAATCCTCGCTGAAGCGCTTTCCGACGATCGCTACCGCGAGGCAGTGCTCCCAGAAACGCATCCGATCGAAATCGTCGTCGCGATACTCGGTGTTGAAACGCTTGGAAAGCGACAGGCCGATCGCAAGGTTGGTGATCGTATTGAAACCCAGCAGCGAGATGGCGAGCTGGACCGTCTTGATCTGATTGGTGAAAGCGTAGTACGATGAATTTGCAAGCTTGAGGATGCGAGCGGTCAATGCCGGGTCGGATGATATAAGCTTGGCGAGCTTCGCTGCTGATGTTTTGGGATTGTCGATCATCTCCAGAAGTTTGGCGACGATAGTCGGCAGCGCTGGCAGGGAGATGATGTGTCGGGTGATTTCCTGAATATCGACCATGAGATCAATAAAGGTCCTTCAGTTTCACATTCTTCAGAACGCTGCGCAATTTCATGAGAGCCGAGGAGTGCATCTGCGATACCCGCGATTCCGTCACATCAAGCACCATACCGATTTCCTTCAGGGTAAGTTCCTCGTAGTAGTACAGAGCGACAACCAGCTTCTCCTTGTCGGGGAGCTCGCTGATCGCATCGCTGATACGCTTCCTGAGGTTCTGTTGCAGATACTTCTCTTCAGCGCTGCTCTCCGAGGGGTCCTCGATCACGTCGGCAATGTGCATGGCATTACCTTCTCCGTCGGTGGGAACCACCGCGTCCAGAGACGCAAGGAAAAGCGGCCCCAGATTGTCCGTGATCTGGTAGTACTCCTCGATCGTCATATCGAGCTCTTCCGCGATTTCCTCGTCCGTGGGCATACGGCCCAGCGAATTGAAAAGCGCATGAATCGCCGCGTCGATCCGCTTCGATTTCTTGCGCACCGAGCGAGGAACCCAATCGGTTCTGCGTATCTCGTCGATGATCGCTCCGCGAACCCGGATGGTCGCGAACGTCTGGAATTCGAATCCGCGCTCAGGATCGAACTTCTGCATCGCCTCGATAAGCCCGATGACACCCGCGCTGTATAAATCCTCGCGATCCAGCGTACCGGAAGAAAAGATACTCAGCTTGTTCGCAAGATAATGAACAATATGAAGGTACTTCTCGACGATGACCTCCATGAGCTCGTGCCTACCCGTCTTGCGATATAATTGCCAGAGTTTTTTCTCTTCCGCATCCATTGCACACCTCTTCCGACAAATGGATTACTTCATGTGAATCAGGTAAATTTTCTTGCTTCCGCCATGTTTCAGATTTTCCGATCAAAGCGAAAATGTTTTCACGTATATAATCTGTGGAAATTCCTTATCATGTCAAGTCAAACTTGTCTACAGCACACGATGCTTGCTAGAAATGAATCACGGGGACCACTTTCACGTCGGAAAACAACCGACGCTCAACCTGAGATGCAGGTTGGTTCGATCTCCTCCCGATGACGTATTCATACACATCGACAAGTGCGCTGATGCACATCCCCAGCGCGGTGATAGATGTGTTGTTATACGTCGATGGAGAGATCGGGCCAAGATGCGCTCAGCTCGAGCTGTCGATCATCCTCGCTTCGCGATACTTCACTTATTTCAATAGCATCATCTTGCGGATATCCTGTCGATTCCCCACTGTCATTCTCAAGTAGTAAATCCCGCTTGAAACCGCCTTTCCGCCATCATCCTGTCCCTTCCACCGGATGCTGAAACTGCCTGAATCGTAAGGAGATTTCACCAGCGTTTTCACCTTCTGGCCCCTCACGTTGAAAATTTCCAGCACCACCTGACCGGGTTGGTCCAGAGAGAACTCGATGTTCGTCTCGGGATTGAACGGATTGGGGTAGATTCCCTTAATTCCCGTCGCAACTGCAACGTCCGGAGAATCACTCACGCCCACGCCTTCGAATACAAAATCCACCTCCGCACGTTCCGATTCCCCGTTCTCAAACACGGCGGACACGCTGGCAGTATAGGATTGATCGATCACGAGTGTCTCGGGATCAAACGTGTAGGTCGTATCGGTGGTGGAGGCGACAAATTCGCCGTCAAGATACACATTGTATTCTTGCAGATAACGGCTTCCAGCAATTACTTTGCTACCCGAAGAATTCCTCACGAGCTGTTCGTAGGGAGACTGCCAGACAAACACGCCTTCCGTCGAGCAAGAAAGATTGTGCGGAGGCATGATCGATTCATTCATGTTGATATTGACATCGAGATTGCTGAAAAGTTGCACGTTGTTCAGCGTCCACTCTGTAAGGTCCATTCTGGATGCGTAAAGGTTGTAGTATTCGGGATACACGTCGTTTACCGTTGCAGCCCCTGTCTCGTCCGTATAGACCTCGAAAGCGTACAGCCCGTCGGACGTTACGCCGGTTATCATGATCCCTGCGTATTCTTCCGTGTTGACGGCAATCTGAAAATCGATGTCCAGCTTCTCCATGATATCCAGCTCGAGCTGAATCATCTCGCCGTCCCCCAATACGATATCGGCTTCCGACCCTTCGAAATAGTCATCCTTCGCATAGCTGATGGAATATGTTCCGTCGTCCAGGCCGTAGAACTGGAAGAATCCTTCCGGATTGGTCGTCGTTACCTCGCTTGTCTGGTCGAGCGATACTTCAATACCGCCGACAGGATTTCCATTCTGGTCGGAGATAACTCCCATGATACCCGTCGCGGAACCGGCGGTGAAATAAAACGTAGTGTTGGGGAATCTATCATCCAGAGTCCCCGTGTCCGGATCGTACGGATCGTTCTCGTCCGTATCGCTTTGCCAGCGAATTGTCCGATCTGGGTAGTTTTCCGGGTCTTCCGAGACGAAGAAGGTATCGGTCGTCTCATAGTAGTCGTCGTCGAATGGACGGAGAAGCATGATCACAAGGTTTCCGCCCGAATAGTAGTATGAATCTTGCAGCGGAATATTGATCGTGTTCTCTCCCGGGAGAAATGTTATCACACCGGAAAACACCTGAGTCAATTCATCGGCGGGAATCCATCCGCCAGCCAGGGAAGGCAATTCCGTCTCCCCCATCCAGATGGTTACCGGCACGCTGGGGACGGTGCTCGTGAAGGAATTGTAGTAATCGATCGCGTTGATCTCACCCTCGACCGCAAGCTCATCCGGGTAGTACATCGTTTCTGTCAGGCTCGATTTGTAGAACACATTGACCGGAATCCGGTAGCTGGTATCGGTTCCCTCGCCCACGCTTATCACAATGGTTCCGTACGGATGCACGGTAACGGGGAATAAAACGGTCGCGTTGTTTCCGGGATTCTCGTCGTTGTCCAAAACAACATTTCCGCGAAGCGTGAAGCTTCCCGTTTCTTCCGGTGTCCACTCCAGTTCATAGACTTCCTCTTCGTTGTAGGCGAGCTCGTTACCATCAACTTCGTCAATAACATTGCCGCTTTCATCGGTAAGTTGCACAAGGAAATCGCTTTGCGTTTCCGAACCGACGTTCTTGACCGTCACGAAATATTCATAAGGATCGCCAACAGAGGGATTGGCATCGCCGGTGACGGTTACGGCCATTAGGTCTTGTTCGTACTCTGGTCCAAGCGCTTCAATCGTGACATCGTCCAGGCAAACGCCCCATCCATACTTTGCCACGCCCTCGAATGCGATGCGACTTGTTCCGGAGCCTTCGGGAAGTGTGATCTCTTCCTCGGTCCATTCCGTTATACTTTCCGTGTAGCTGGCAATGATAACCCAATCGCTAACGGCATCTGCCTGGAAATATACGTTCAGATCATCCTGATCGTTCTCCCAGAGCGCTTGCGTATGCCAGAACTTGAGCGTTGAGCTGCTTCCGGAAATGTTAAAGGCAGGTGTAATCAGGCGGGTTGTAACGGCATCGGTATCATCCCAATATAGAAGAGCATTGTAATCTCCAGTGTGGGCTGCTGCCGGGTGTCCGTTATGCCCCCCGGAATCGTACGCCCAATCGAGGCTGCCGTTCATATATTCCTGGGTCCAGTTTTCAGGAAGAGCTCCGCCCTCAAAGCCTTCATCTATCACATAAGTCTGTCCAAAGAGACTTACAGCCATGACTACAATCAGCAAAGACATCCATACTCGCATCGAGATCCCTCCTTGTGGTGCGTTTTTTTGTCGTATCAAGAGCAAATTTCATTCCTTACGTACATATAACCAACCTTACAAACCGATTCAATAACATGCAAGAATTTTCATGCGGAGCAAGACGGTTTTCTTTGTTCGACCCGTATCTCTAAGTACCGGAACGGATGAGAAAATTGTTTACAACGCACCCCGTGCTTGAATGATTGTCATACAAGGAGCTGCTTATGCAAAGAACCGATATTGCGGAAGCAATCAAGCTTTCCAAGCACCCGGCAAAAATCGCGCTGGCAGTATGCGCAACGCCCGACGGCAAGTGTAACGCCATCACGCTGGAGTGGTTCATGCGGACATCCATCTCGCCGCCCGTTTTCGCTATTTCCATCGGACACACCCGATACAGCTACGAGTGTCTGCAGAAAACAAAGCATTTCAATCTCGTGATGGCATCGAGGAAAATGCGCGACTTTGCGATCCTCTGTGGCTCGAAATCGGGACGCGACATCGATAAATTCGAGCAGTGCGAACACAGCGTATTCCCGGGAAGGCTTGCCAAGCTACCCATTATAAGGGAAGCCGTATGCAATTTCGAGTGCGAGATTATCACGCAGGTTCGTACCGGCGACCACACCATCTTCGCCGGGGAAGTCAAGCACGCCTGGATCGACCCCGAGCAAGAGATTCTCCTTGCCGAACACCTCTAAAGGAACGAGCATGACAACGATAATCCACGATATCAATCCCGAGCTTTTCGATCATATCGCCAATATCTGGCAACTCACCGGCGTGGGACGCCCCGAGCGCGGGGACACCTACGATCTGGTTTTGAAAACTCTCGACCACGGCGGACGCATCATCATTCTGATGGAAGGCGAGAAACCCGTCGGAACGGCGTGGATCACCAATGACGCCCGACGGCTTTACCTGCACCACATGGCTGTTCTTCCCGAAATGCAGGGAAAAGGTTACGGACAGATCGTCATGCAGGATGCAATTCGCTACGCCGATGAAATGAAAATGCAGATGAAGCTTGAAGTTCACAAAGACAACGCCCCGGCAAGACATATCTATCAGAAGTATGGCTTCAAGACCGATCTAGCGGCATACCGCGTTATGATCAGGAGGTAACGTGCCCATCAAGATCGATGAAATCAGTAAGATACTCGTTATCCAATTCGAGCCTTTTGGCGACATCCTGCTCAACACCGCATATCTACCAGCCTTGCGCAAGAAATTCCCGAAAGCCCATATCGTGTTCCTGGCGAGAACGCCCTTCCACAAGGTGCTTGAGAACAATCCACATATTGACGAAGTGATGGTTTTCAAGCAGGGCAAGGGGATGGGATATGTTCTATCCAGGATCAAGGTTTTTGCCCGTGTTTTCGCAAGGAGGTTCGATATTGTCATCGACCAGATGCGAGGAACGGGAAGCGCACAGATCGCCATGTTCAGCATGGCTCGATACAGACTGGGCTGGGCGAATAGTCGGGTGGCCTTCATGTACAATATCCCCGTTTTGCCTGGCGAAAATCGCTATTCCGCCTCCATGAAGTTCGATCTTCTCAAACCGCTCGGAATAGATGAAGAACCCTACAAGCTCCACTACCACATCAAAGACGAATCGTTTCAATACATCGATCAATGGATTGAAGAGAACCACCTCACCGATTTCGTGTGCATCTCTCCGGGAAGTCCGGTTCCGAAGAAGAAATGGCGTCTGGAGAACTACGCGCAGGTGGCTGATATGATCATCGAGAAACTCGGGTTGCCGGTCGTGATTTTATGGGGCCCGAGGGAAATGGATGACGTCAACGGGGTTATCTCGCACATGAAGCGCGACGCCCTTATCGCTCCGCCCACCGATTTCAATCAGGGTGCGGCAATGTTGACGCGCGCAAAGCTCCTTGTTTGCAACGACGGAGGTATCAATCACTTGTGTGCGTCCACCGGCACACCGGCGCTCTCGATTTTCGGGAACACCAACCCGATAAACTGGTGCCCGAAACCCCTGGGAAACTACCGCTGCCTGTACGTTCCAGATCATCCGAAGGACGACGGAAATCGGTTTGGCATTTCGCCGGAGACGGTCATGAAAAACATTGAACAAATGCTACAACGACAATAAAGGAGATTCTTTATGAAAATCACTATTTTCTTTTTCGCAATCCTTTGTCTGGGATTTGGCGCATTACACGCTGAAATGATCCAGATAACCACTTTCGCCGATATGCTTGAAGCGCTGGAGGGCGGTAGCACAGTACGTGTTATCATTCACTATGCCGAATGTGAATTGATTAGCGACAATGAAGTGAAGTCATACTCCCCCAATGCCATCGGCGGTATGGACCTGGATGTTTTTGAATACTTCGCTCCCATGATGATGGGCAACCCAAACGGTTTCATTGTTTGCTCGGAATCAAAGCTCATCGATAATCCTATCGGCGAAGGATACGTATATAACTACGTTAAAATTCGTATTTCGGATGACAACAAAGTGAAATTGACTGCCCGTTACCTGGATACTCAAGATTATTCGGAGATTATGGATGAGGCATTTCACAGTATAATCAACGATGGAAAAAACGAAGGCGCTGTTTTCCTGTATCTGGATGATTGATTGCCGAACCTTGAGAAACTTATAAAATAGAAGAAGCGGAGCAACAGAGCACGGGCATATTCACGGACGTGGCATCTTCGCCCATCAAACGAATCTGCTCACGCCTTGAGTTTTCATTTCCCGAGGTGAGTTGAGATTTTGTAAAATGCCGGGGAAATCAACCTCGACTACACGGCTATCCTCCCCGTCTACAATATCGCGGAGAATGGAATCGGGCGACGCGCGCAGAATCATCTCGATCATTCCAGGATGAAAAACCAGCGGATGCCCTTTCTGCATCTGACCATCCTTCATGATCCCCGGCTGCATGATACGGTATTGCGAATCCCAGCATCTTGCGAGCTGCTTGTAAACTTGTAGCGGCACGCCGGGCTGATCGACCATCTGGAGCAGAATGGGACGATGGTCACTCACATGCCTGAATCCCTCCTGCACGGACGAAAACATCCCCCTCTCATGCTGCGCGTTGAATACGGGGAGAATGCGTGAGTTCCCTGCATGATTTTGACTGATCCAAGCATTTACTTTATCGAAATTACCGCCCAGAACAACAATGATTCGGTCACTCACTTGCATTAGCTTTTCCAGATGGATATCGACACAAGCGCTGCCGTCAACCTCCATCAGAGCCTTGTCTTGCCCCATCCGGCTCGACTTGCCGGCTGCCAGGATAATCGTGTCGAACTTCATTTGATCAGACGCGATATCTTGCGAAATGCCGGATGATCCGCCCCCTCCATGAGTTCGAACAACAGCATCTCGGTCGTAACCACGTGGCAGCCGATCTGCCTCATTCTCTGCAATGCGACTTCCTTGCTGTAAGACTTTCTCGAACTAACAGCGTCGCACACCACCATCACGTTCAAGCCGCACTGGATCGCTTCAATCGCGCTTTGCATGACGCACACATGCGTCTCGATCCCGAAGAGAACGATCCACGATGCATCCATCCGGCAGATGTCCTTGCGAATCGAATCGTCGAAGATGCTGAAACTGGTTTTACCATACACCTTCGTTTCGGGAGATAGCTCGATCTCCTGCATCGTCCGCCCCAAGCCTTCAGGATATTGCTCCGTAACCAGCAGCCTGACACCAAGGAGACCCGCAGCCTTGGTCAGAACGCCGCAGTTATGTATGACAGCATCGATCTCGTGAATGACCGGTCGGAACTTTTCTTGCACATCGATCATCACGAACAGGGCGTTTTCCACCTTAATTTTCATGATACCTCCTTAAAATGATTGACACAAACCACCGTGACTTCATTTCGTTATTTGACTTCATCATACATCGTCTTACCATATTACGGTATAGATAAATGCTATATAAAACCGTTGTCAATGGATTTTGGAGGTTGAAACATGACTGGCAGTGATTACAGCACAAATCTGAAAGTAAAAAAGCTATTGGCCGAGATACAGGACCAGATCAATATATTTGCAGGCGATCAGCTCTCTCATATCGACCGCCTGCGCGAAATCGGAATCGCACTCTCCGCCGAGACGAGTCTGGATAAAATCTTCGATATGATCCTCGAAGAAGCGCTCTCCTACACCAGCGCAGATGGAGCGACGATCTACTCCGTCTCGAAAGACAAGGCGTTCCTCGATTTCCGCGTGGTCTACAACCGCACCATGAACCTGCGCATGGGCGGAACATACGGCCCGATCACATGGCCGAGCATTCCGCTTTACCAGGAAGACGGGACCAAGCAGCTCCGCAACATGGCCACCTACGTCGCGCATACGGGAACCGCCCAGCGCGTTGACGACGTTTATCACCAGGAAATCTTCGACAACAGCGGAACGAGAAAGGTCGACAAGGCCAACAACTACCGCTCCAAATCGATGATCGCCTTTCCCCTGAAAGATCACGAGCAGGAGATTCTCGGCGTCGTTCAGCTCATCAACGCCATGAACGAGGACGAGGAAATCATCAGCTTCACCGACGAGCACATGGCGATGCTCAACGCACTGGCGTCCTTCGCGGCGATCTCCATGACCAACAAGAAGCTCATCGAAGGCCTCGAAACCCTTTTGGACCAGTTCATCCGCTCGATTGCAGGCGCAATCGACCGGAAATCGAAATACACCGGCGGTCACATCGAACGCGTGGCACGGCTCACGGAAGCGATCGCCAATAAAATCCAGGAAGATAGCTCCGGCCACTACAAGGACAGGCATTTCACCGAAGACGAAATGCGCGAAATCAGCATGTCGGGATGGATGCACGACCTGGGCAAGATCATTACTCCCGCGCACATCATGGATAAATCAACCAAGCTCGAGACCATCTTCGATCGAATCGAGCTGATCAAAACCCGTTTCGAGCTCGCCGAGGCCGTTATCGAGAAGGATATCGCGATCAAGAAAGCGAACAAGGAAGACACTCGGGAGCTCGAAAAGCTGATCGAGCAAGTACGCGCGGATTTCGAATTTGTGGATCACATCAATTTCGGTGGAGAATTCATGAAGGACGAAGACCTGGTTCACGTCGAAAACATCTATAAATTCCAGTACGATTCGGGCGGAAAGCATTATTTCCTGATCACCGAGAACGAGAAGAACAACCTTTGCGTACGTCGCGGTACCTTGATGCCCGACGAGTTCTCCATCATGCGGGACCACGCCCAGGTCACCAGCGAGATGCTCAAGGAACTCACCTTCCCCAAGAAGTACCGGAATGTTCCGCTCTATGCCTCCTCGCATCATGAGAAGCTCAACGGGAAAGGCTATCCATGCCAGCTCGAGGAAGCAAACCTTCCACTTCAGGCCCGGATCATCTCCATCGCCGACCTCTATGAAGCCCTTACCGCTTGCGACAGACCATACAAGAAGGGCAAGACGCTCAGCGAAACCTTGAGAATCATGGGCTTCATGGCGAAAGATCGCGAAATCGACAAGGATATCCTTGATCTCTTCATCGATACAAAGCTATACCTCGACTACGCGTACGAATATCTCAAAGACGAACAGATCGACAACATCGACGCCGATAAAATCAAATCGCTCTACCATACGGAAGGGAATTAGCGGGGCGCATGAATCAAGGGTTGGCTCTCAATCACCTGAAATTGCTCGCGAGCTTGAACCGCAAGAAGAACCGCGTCGAGAACGGGAAAGTCGTCGTCGAGGGTTTACGAACCATCCGGCAACTTCTCGATAACGGCATTCAGCCGGAGCAGCTTTACATCACGGAAGCCAAGCCGGATTACGATTGCATTATTCGTTCGATGCCTGCCGATAGTTGCTACCAGTTGAGGGATCGCGACTTCTCACGGATTTCCGAAACCCAGGCTCCGCAAGGCATCGCAGCGCTGTACCCAATCAGGGAAATCCCGATCGTGCAGAAAGATTTCCTGATCTTCCTGGATAACGTCAGCGATCCGGGCAATCTGGGAACCATCTTCCGCACTGCGGCAGCAGCAGGAGTGGACGGCATTATCCTCTCGCCGGAATGTTGCGAACGAACCAATCCCAAAGTGATCCGCTCATCCCTGGGCGCGTCGATGTCGCTGCCCTCCGAAATACGCGAATCCTTGTGGTTGAAGGAATCCGCAACGGAAATTCTCGTGGCCGATATGGATGGCGAGGATATATTCACCATCTCCAATCTCGCCTGCCCGATCATCCTCGTGATCGGCTCGGAGGCGCACGGGATATCGCCGGAAGTACGGCGATTAGCATCCCGGAACGTGAGAATCCCCATGACGACGAAGATGGAGTCGCTCAATGCAGCCGTGTCTTCGGCGATCCTCATCTACGAAATTCAGCGAATAACCAACCGGTTGACGAAATAACACAACATCATATCATGAGCATGCTTACGAACATCACAGACAGGAAAATCTGGCTTGCGCCGCTGGCCGGATTCACGGACCAGCCTTTTCGCACCATCTGCAAGGCCTGCGGTGCGGAGGTAATGGTCACGGAGATGGTCAGCGCGGATGGCTTGATATTCGAGGAATCCCGCAGCATCCCGTACGCCGACTTCCTGCAAGAGCAGAGGCCGGTGGGAATTCAGCTTTTCGGCTCCGATGCCGATATAATGGGTAGAGCGGCATCATTGATTGCAGAAAAGCGTCAGCCGGATTTCATCGATGTCAACATGGGATGTCCGGTGAAGAAGGTGGTGAATCGCGGAGCGGGATCCGCCCTGATGAAGGAACCCGAAAAGGCCGGCGACATCATCCGATCGATTAAACGCGCCCTCAGCGGAAGCGGAATACCGTTGAGCGCCAAGATCCGCAGCGGTTGGGACAGCCATAGCATCAACGCGGTCGAGGTGGCGAAGATTCTGGAAGACGCCGGAGTGGATATGATCGCGGTTCATCCTCGCACCCGCAAGCAAATGTACTCGGGGCAAAGCGAGTGGTCGATCATTGCGCGTGTCAAGGAAGCCGTATCGATACCGGTGGTGGGCAACGGAGATATTCGGTCGCCCGAAGACGCGAAGCGGATGCTGGGCGAAACCGGCTGCGATTCGGTCATGATCGGCAGGGGCGCGCTGGGGAATCCGTGGATATTCCGGCAGACTTCCGATTTTCTCTTGACAGGCTCATACATGGATTTATCGTATCTAGAGAGGTTTCGGATCATTCGGAACCACTACTTGATGGCGATCGAATACTATGGGGCACATCGTGGTATTCGGGAAATGCGGACGCACCTGCACGACTACACCAAGGGATACCGGGGTGGAGCTAAGGTCAGGCAGATGGTGAATCAGGGCGAGAATCCTGAGGCAGTGCTTGCATTGCTTGCCGATTTGCTACAGATATCCGAAGATGAAAGATGATATGGACGATATACAAAATATAATCTGGCAGGTCAAATTCGAGCGGAAGCGCAACTGGCTTCACGCGGTTCGTATATTGGAAGAATCGCTGCTACTGCACGACAACGATCCGTTTCTGCTCACCGAGATGGGAGACATCTACACGGGTAAAAAGCTCCACAAGAAAGCCATCGAGATGTACCAGAAAGCACTGGAGAAAGACAGTAAAGAGCCGAACCTCCTGTTTAAAATTGCCAACTGTTATCTCTCCATGAATGAAATGAACATCGCGCTGTATTATTACGACCAAATGGGCGATCCCTTTCCGGAGGCCAAGTACAACAAAGCGATCGCGCTTTCCCGCGTGAACCGCGTTGCCGAAAGCATCGTCCTTCTGGAAGAGCTCATACAGATACGTCCCGATTCGGAACTGCCCTACTTTTTCCTGATCGAGCAATACCTTTCCCAGAAGGAGTACGACAAGGCGATCGAACGGCTGAACCTGACCGAACAGATTTTCGGTAAATCGGGGAAAATATCGTTCCTGCGCGGAATCGCAAACACCTATCAGAAGAACTGGTTGAGAGCGTTCGTCGAGTTCCAGGACGCGGACAAGCTTCAATACTCGTCAGCGAATTTCTATCGGGCTTACGGCATAACGAGCGAGAAGATCGGGAAATCCGAGCAGGCGATCGAATACCTCCTGAGAAGCATCCGCAAAGAGCCATTCAATATCACGACGTACCTCGATCTCATCAATATATACATCGCTCACGAACGCCTTCTCGAGGCGCACCGCATTGTCGAGCACGCACGGAAAATCGGGCCGTTCTCATCATCTCTTTCGCTGATTCACAACAAGATTCTCCACTTGATCAAGACCAAGTACGGTTCCACCGATTTCCTGGAGACTCTTCCCGACGAGAAAGAAGACGATGATAATGTTTGACATGGTGAAATAAATTACTACTTTGTCTTGAAAGAATACGTAAATACAATGAATCGGAGTATCCAATGAGGAAATTTATTTTGATGCTGCCAATCTTACTGGCGGCGTTGCTGCTGCATGCCGCACAGCTCAAAGTGGTGGGCGAGGTTTTCACCACTGTCTGTACCGGATGCGGCGGTGACTACTCTGTAGCGCGGTCGGCGCTCATTCAACTTTCTGAAGAACATCCGTATATCATACCTGTTATATGGAATATGACCGATGAGACATCTCCCGGAGGCGTGGAGCGATTCGAGTGGTATGGCGGCACTGAGGATCCGCTTGCCGAATGGAGCGGTGTTTTGTCTTATGTCGGAGAATACGACGTCATTAACGAATATTACGATCTTTACACACAGCTTGTCGACGAAGAACCCCCGATGAAGGTTGTCGCGACGATGACTCTTGGCGGGGGACGGGACAATTCCGTCATCATCGATGCGCTGGTCGAGCTATATCAGGACATCGATCCGACCGACAACAGGATCACGTTTCTTTTGACCCGGAACGATCTGACTAACTACCACGGCTTGGTTCTTCTGAAGTCAGACGACATGGGTTTCGAGCTCCATTCCGGTGGTGAACTCGATTATTTCCAGCACGAGTTCGAGATCGATGCGGAGTGGGACATCGACGATCTCCGCGGTGTTGTCATTGTTCAGAACTGGCAGACGAAGGAGATCATGCAGGCTTCTCAGGCGCAGATTACCCTGCCGGTGGGCGAAGAGGAATCCGTGAGTCCACCTTCGGACCTGAGTGTAAGCGTTTACCCGAATCCCTTCAATCCACAGACGAACATCTCGTTTGAAATCCCCGAGGACGCACAGGGAAGTCCGGTAACGGTCGACGTGTTCAACGTACGCGGACAAAAGGTGCGGAGTCTGTACAAAGGCGTTCCGGCTGGTGCAAAGACATCGCTGGTCTGGAATGGCACGGACGACAATGGGCGCAACGTCGGGAGCGGCGTATATTATACGATGGTGCTGTCCTCAGGCAGGTCGCCGCTTGTGAAGAAAATAGTTTTGCTGAAATAGGTTAGGGAGGATAAACCCCTTCGCTGCTATCGCGGTGAAGGGGTTTTTCGTGCGAAAAATGTAGACACATTTACCCTCGCCTGTTATATGTGCCTCACGCGCCTGTAGCTCAATTGGATAGAGTATCTGACTTCGGATCAGAGGGTTCGGGATTCGAGTTCCTGCAGGCGCGCCATCTTTATATAACACATCTCTATTCTTTACATCACATTACGCTTATTGATTGCATTCCTTGCGATGATTTCCTTTTTACGTTTTTCTGCATTTTCTGACATTTTTCTTGCAAGGTTTTGCGCGTTTTGTCACATAATTGTCACATGAAGTACACGAAATTAGAATCGGAAATTGAAAAGCTCAATCGAGCACACAAGGTCAAGCTCCGCGTAAGGGAGTTGAATAACAAGTATGCCTTCATGGTTGATTATTGGGACGGAGACAATAAAAAGCGGATCAGGAAAGCGCTGCACGTGTATGTTGCATTCGATTCCCGAACTTCTGCATCTGATCTCAATAACCTGAGAATTGCGGCTAAAATACGTGATAACATGGAACTTGACATGAGCCTTATAAGAAGCGGTGGCGATTTAAAGCCCGTTGATTTCATTGAGTATTATCAATCTGTCGTCGAAAAGAAGCCGGATCCCAATTATGGAATTGCCATGCGCAATTTCATTAGCTTTATTGGATCAAACAAAATATCGTGTTCCGCAGTATCACGTTCGCTATGTAAAAAGTTTATGGATTACCTATGTGATCTCGATCGTGGTTTTTCTACGATAACGGCCCATCACTATTTTGCGTCCTTCAAAGCAGTTCTCAATGAGGCCGTTAGAGACGGCCTCATTCTCGAAAATCCAGCAAAACATTTCAGGATAGCATTTACAACGAACAAACGCGAATTCTTATCAATTGACGAGGTAAGAGCACTATCAAATGCTTATTGTAGGCACCACAACACAAAGCAAGCCTTTCTCTTCTCTTGCTATACAGGATTGCGTTTTAGCGATATTAATCGAATCATGCCGGATAGCATTGTCGGCGACCACCTTTACATCCAACAGAAAAAGACGAAAACAAGTGTACGAATTAAACTCCACCCCGTTGCGTTGAATATCATCACAGAACAATTGAAGGCTGATCAACCAAGACCATTTATTGTCCCGATTGGAAGTATGAGGACGACATACATGCGTGAATGGCTGGCAAATGCAGGTATCGAACGCAAGATCACCTTTCATTGTGCCAGGCATACGTTCGCAACGCTCCTTATCACCGCCGGTAGCGACATCTACACCGTCTCGAAGCTTCTAGGACACAAGAGCGTGTCCACCACGCAGATATACGCGAAACTCATCGACGAGAAGAAAGACGCTGCCGTTGATAGACTTCCCTCTATTTAAAGATGATTTCACCCTTATTATTCTCATTAACGCGCTCAAGTCATCATAAGGATTCCTTTATTCTCTTTTCCGTGCAATAATCACAATAAAACCCGCCCATTTCTGAGCGGGTGCGTAATAAGTTATCCAATTCATACCTGATGCTGGCCTCAGCGTTGCATGTCCATTGGGGTCTCCTCCATTCTCAAGTTAATTTAATTCCATTGTAAACTCTATTTTACCTTGTTCTTCCATTTCTTCGATTGCGTACAGAAGGTTATCCAAGAGATTCTTGGCGTAGGAAATATCCATTGCATAGTCTTCAGGATCATCGAAGTTGACTGGAATTGGTTTTGTTTCAACGGGTTCACTGAATTTACTCCAAAAATCTTTTGATGGTGCTACGTATGTTGAAGTCATGTTGTCCCTCTCAGGAAATTGAATAAATCCAATTTCCTTCACACTGTCTCCGATACGAATATCTGATGCCATGCGTCCGAGAAACCCCATAGCGGCTAACGCGGGAGTTCCTTTAATCAACATTGGCTGTTCTTGAATGTTCTCATTCATTAGATTCCTCCTTCATATAGCACCACGATTGTGGCGGTGTTTTTACGCCCTTGAATGGTAGTGGTTGTGGATCAGTAAACTTGATTGGATAAGTTTTGTAAGCATACGCGGTTTCGCAACCTCGAAAATATCTAAAGAACTCATCTCTGGATATTCCTGCGTGATACTTCGTGATTTCACACAACTCTTCCGGTTGATACTGTAGGATCGCTATGAACCACGTGCTATAACCGACGACCATTCTCACGGGGCTGGTAACATAGAATGAGATTGCGGTTAATCCATACTGCAAAGCCTCCTTGGGGATTGTCCTGCGGAATTCGTAAAGTTTTTCCCTTCTCACCATCATATCCCAGTATTTTGGATGAATTGACAGCATGATTTGTGTCTTCGGGATACATCCTTTTGCTATTGCATTAAGCCGGTTCTCGGTTCGGATTGCGTTGTGAGCCCATGTGTGAAGCTGAGTATCAGCCGGATAACCATTGCAAGTCTCAAGAATTTCATGACCAGCAGTGTATGAAAAACATCGTGCCGGTTCTTCCTTGTAGCTTGTGCATGGCTGATTATCTCTATTACGTGGATGATGAATACAAGTTCTGCAATCGACAGGTGGGTAATCCATGATTGTTGTCACGCTGGCATCTCCTTTGCAAAATCCAGTAATCCTTGCTTCTCAACGGCTACCGGATAGTTAGTTATGAGCAGTTCGGTTGTTTTCTTCAGTGTCTTGCACGATTTCGCGTTGAGCGGATACGCTACACTCACCGCGTGAACATTCGCCCATCCGAACAGCCTGTAGGCGTCGGGGTGATCGTCGATTGTGAGCATCCATTTATGTGGGCATTTCTTGAGCAATTCGGCAAATCGTTCATGGTCGAAACTCTTGTTATGGGATCCGTTTCTCCCATACATATCGTTCCTTGATACCTTGAAGTAGGGAGGATCGAGGAAGATGAACACATCGTTTCCCTGTCCGGATAGAATTGTATCCGTCAAGAGCGGGTGTATTGGCGAGTCGTACGAATTTTGAGTTATTGATACACCTTCGAGTACCGCACCCACCTTGAGTAAATTGTCGAACCCTGAAGGAAGAAACCGACCTTTGTAAGCTTCTTGACTGTATGAACCGGAAAACGTAAGCCCTGAAAAGCTCGATCGATTCAGAAAATATAACGCGGCAGCCCGGCCGGTCTCCGGTAAACGCTTGAAGTTCCTGCGTAAATCATAGAATAATGCCTTTCCGTCGTTGAATCTGCTCGGGATCGGATGCACGGACGATGAATTACGTACGTTCTCATCGTTCAGGAGGGCATACCATCGCAGCACAATGTCGCGTATTGCTTCCGCATTTTGTCGCAGTTGAATCCAGAAGTTACATAATGGATAGAACGAGTCGTTAATCCAGTACGTCCTGTCAGGGTGATGATGCTTCAGATAGAAGAACACCGATCCGCCACCGACGAAAGGTTCACGATACTCAGTGAATTCCGGCATGTATTCCCTGAGCTGCTTCACGCGAAAGCTCTTTCCGCCCGGATAACGCAAGGGTGAACGGATCACAGCCTCATCCCCTTGCTGATCTCCCCGCCGATCTTCTCGATTTCGTCATTTGACATCACGCGTTCTTCCTGGTCGAATACGTATGCCATAACGTCTTCCTTCCGAAAACGCATGGCGTTCTTGAAGCCTTTCAAGTGATAGTACGCAATATACCCGTCTTTTGCAAGCTGCTGAACCTTCCTCGCGTTTATGTTCAGATACGTGGCAACCATTTCAACAGTCATCGGGATATAATCGGATGTGTGGGTTTTCTTCGCGCTCCGTTTCATACGTCTTCCTGTCCGTTTTCAATGTATTCTTGTAGGTTTTTATATAGGACGATCCAACGCTTCCCCATTCGGAAGCCCTTGAGCTTACCTTCTTTGATTCGTGCAATCACGTTGTCCGAGCAAACACCGAGCATTTTCGCTATTTGTTCAGGGCTGAGTCCTTCATTCGGGTGAAAATCATACTTCACGTTTTTTTCCAACATGATTTCTCCTCAATTGTTTTCCTGCTTCCACGAATCCGGTGATCTTGGTTCGGATTCCTGCCATTGGGTTGTCTTTTGCGCTGTCCTTCGTCAACGTGTCTGCGTAGTGAATATATATCTGTGTCTGGCTGATATTGGCATGTCCAAGCCGTTCTTTGATAATAATGATATCGGTCTTGGCCATCGCGAGATATGTCGCGTAGAAATGCCTGAACGAGTGCGGTGATACGGGTTTGTCGATTTCAGCCATTTCTGCCACCTTCTTTACGATGGTGAAGATGGTCTTTCTGGAGAGTCCTTTCATCGGCTGCGAATTAATCAACTCCCAATCTGCCTTCTGGAAACGTTTGATGTACTCCTCACTTTGAGTGAATAGCGCATCATTAAATGACCGTTGCTCCACAAACCGGATAATCGACCAGTACGCATTCCAGATTTCTGCCACCAGGCTTCCTTCTCGCATGTAAGAGAACGGAACTTGCCGTTGGGATGTTGATTTCTCGGAAGGAACCTTCAGAATAAATTGCTTTTCTGCTTGTATTACGTTCCCCACCTTGAGAGCGACCAGCTCACCAACTCTGATTCCCGTATCGGCAAGCAAGGCGATAATCGCGGCATTTCGTATCTGATCCTTGTTTCCCGTTCCGCAAGCAAGAATCATCCGCTCAACTTCGTCCGTTGACGGAATATCGGGGAACCGGTTCTCCCTCCTGATCGATCTCAATCGTGTAGCAGGATTCAAGGCTTTGTGGTTTCTTGAGTAAATGCCGAAAAACCCGCGAAGAGCAGTTGCCGTCAATCGTTGATAGCTCCTGCTCGCCTTGGATTCAATCAATCCAAGCATGTAGTCGCGAATATCGTCTGAAACAATCTCCAAAACCGGCTTTCCTGTTTCGCGGAAGAATCGCGTCAGGCAATTCTCATACGTGTTGATGGAAGTTGCCTTTGTGTTGTCGAGCCCCATTTTCTCCTGACGGAACTCCCTGAGAGCGCTCAAGGTCTCATCATGAAGCTGTATTCGCTCGCTCACTCATCCGCCTTTCAACCATCTTGATTTGCATGAAATTCAAATCGGTTGATTTTTCCGCTCCATAAACACCGAGAAATTTTCGATAATCTCTCTCCGAAATATTGAACTGGGCCTTCTTTGCGTGAATCCGGTTGATGTCGTTCCTCTCGGGCGATCGCTGCACACGGTTTGAAATTTTGCGGACAAAACCAACGAAATCATTGCACTTCTCTTTCAGGTCGTCGATATCCTCGATTTTTTCAAGTGCTTCAAGCTTGTTGTAAATCGTGTCGAGCACGTCGCTTTCATACGCCTCAAGGTAGTAATAGACCGGTGCTGTGATTGCTTCTTCGAATAGCCTGATAAGCTTTCGAAGAATCGCGTCGATTTCTTCATTCGGAGTCGTTAGTTTCGCATGTACCATCGTAACCCCTCCAGCCAAGGATGATCTCCTGAATTTTTTCAGGTAATTTCTGAATGTTAATTGTGATGCAGCGTTGTTGCTTTCTCTTCTTTTGCTTCGTTATATTGTCGTAAATCCAAAACCATTTTTGTGCGCTTCGGTGAATCAATGCCCTATGATTTGTCTTGAGGTATTCGAGGATTGAATTCTTCTCAAGGAATTCAATCGTATGTCTCCGAATCCATTCATCGTAAACATAGTTGTACCGCAGGTGGAGGGTGCTTTGCCCTTCAAAGATGGCCACATTATCAATATCAGCGCTGAACATGGTATCGATGTCTTCAAAGAATCGAAATAGAACGTCCTCGTATCCTTTTCGCTCAACGTCCTCTTTCGCCTGATCAACCAGCCATTCCTTGAATCCCTTATCGAAATCGTGAATCTCGAACAGCCAGAATCCGGCAGCGATAATGCTCAGGTTTTCCAGCGTTCTCGCATCGACATTATGCCCGTGCGCTTCACAACGGCGTTCGATATAATCCATGAATTCCTTTATGCTCAGCATCAGTTCGTTTACACGCTCTTTGGTCTTGTTTTCAATCAACCAGCGGAGAACCAATGAAAGCTTTTCCCTGTCTTTCCTGAGCCTGTTGTAAGCTTCTGATCCTGGATCAGTGTAGTTCTCTTTCTGCAGAATGATACAGCGAGACAACAACGCCTGTTCGGCCGGTCTGGCTTGTCCGGTTATGACGATCGAAGAGAGAACTTCGCGCGTTTGTCTGGTGTTTTTCAAACCACCGACACTATACGAGGCCCGGTTGTAGATATTCTTCAATACCGCGATCATTTTCCGCTGTCTCGTATTGCTCGCCGGTGCGTTCGCGAATTCTTCCAGCCAATAAGGAATACTGCTCAGTTGCGAAACAACCATGCTGGTTCCGGCGATCGTTGCCCCATCCCAACTTTCGCCTGGTTGTCTGAAACCGAAAATGTTCATCAATAGCTGGATTACTTCGGATTTACCCGTGCCTGAAGGCCCCCATAAGGCCACAAACGGGAACTTTCGGAATGCCTTGGTTATCTCGGGGAGGTAAACGGTTGTCGCGATGAATCCGAGAATCAAAAATCCTCTGAACGTCTTATGCGGAGATGCAAGCGAGTCTTGCGTCGAGTCGCACATCGACCAGAAGTCCATTACGACTTTTTTCACGTATTCGTGGGAAGGCTTTTCATCAAGGTAAAGTTGTGGAGCGTCACCAGAATACACGTTGACATCTTTCGACTGGTACCCGACACTGTCGATAATGATTTGTCCCTCATCGTTGGCTTTATACAATCTGCCGTCTCGGTATGCGCAGTTGGAGAATAGCCAGAGGTTATCGTCCTTGATAAATCCGTATCTCTGGTGATATGAAATCACATTGTCGCTGGTCGTGTTCTTCTCTTCCATCAGCCAGATTTGAATCAGGTCTTCCGAATTCCCGCTGAAGTAGTACGATCCCTGATCCGATGCCCTCGCGCCGAAGATGTGTGGATTGACGCGCTCTTCCCCAACCATGTCGAATTCCCTGCTCCATATTCCATCCGTGTTCTGCAATCGTACTTTGTATATTCTCGATTTCCCATCGAGCACAAAGCACTGAATATCGAGTATGAAGTTAGAGATTACCTTTGTTGATTCTTTGCTGTGTCGGATGTACTTCAGACCGCTTTTCTCGATCGTTCCGTATCGGGAAGAGCCCTCATCTTCTTCGCTTTCGCTTTTTCCCGTGAGAATTTCTCTTACTGCTCGCCTCACGGAAGCAAGCATTTTCGTCTCGGTTCCGGCGTGCTTCGCAAACAGCTTGCAATATCCATCGCGTGTTTGTTCAACCTTCTGCCTGGCGATGAGCTCAAATACTTCCCGATATGGTTTTTCTCGTTTCTTGGGATCCATTTCACTTTCGGTTGGAAGCAATTTGATTCGGAAGCTGATGGCATCTTCTGATTCATCCATGAGTTGTTGAAGTTCCTTGCCAGGATTATCCACGGATTTTAGATAATCGTCGATGTCCTTGAAATCATCGGGGAATTGGATTACGGAAACAATTGCGATGTCACTCAAAGCATTGATGAGCTTGTTACGAAACGCCACACCTCCGGCTTCTTCGTTGCCGTCATTATCCAGGCACAGGAACACCCGTTTTTCCTTGCAGCTCTTTTGCAGGAGCGCGATCTGATCTTCGGAAACCTGCCCCCGTGTTCCGATTACGTGGAAGTCTCCCGCCTGAAGCACGGAATTCACGTCTTCCGGCCCTTCTACAATGATCAAGTTGTCCCTGAATGCATCGTCCTGATTGTAGAAGATCGCGCTTTGGATCCGATGGGCAATCGGCAATCTAAGTTCGTAATAGTCTTCTGATTTATCTTTGAAAATCGCCTTGCTCAGGAAATCAACCGGCTTTCCGTAAAGGAAAATGGGGTAGATCAACCGGTCGTCCCAAAACAGATCATAGAATTGATTGGAGTCTTTTCGAAGCCTGCACAGGCCAGAGTCCAGTGCATCCCCGTCGGAAAATCCCTTGTCGCGTAAATGCTTGTAGAGTGAACCTTTCTTGGAAGAAAAGCCATAACGCATCTTTTCGATCATTTCATCCGATCGTTTCCGCTTCTCTTTGAGATACTTCAATGCTCTCTGGTTTTTCTTCAGGCCGTTAACGTAGTACTCGGTTGCCGCATCGAACACTTCCTGCCGCCGTTTCAGCTTGTTGATCTTCTCAATACGCTCCGGTGAAACCTCGATATGCGTATCAATCCCATTGCGCTCAGCCAGAATCTTCGCCGCGTCATAAGGTTCGTTTGCCATCCGCATTGCAATTGCAAGGTCAATGACCGATCCTCCCGAACCGCACGAGAAGCATTTCCACCGATTTCGCGCCACGTTTACGCTGAAGCAGTTATTGTGTCCGCAACATGGTGACGGATTGATGAAGAATGAGCTTGCCCCATTCTTCATCTGGCTTGCGCCCGTAGAGGTTGCGAGCGAAAGCACAGACACCTCTTCCTTTACCACATCGAAGAGATCGGGAGCAAGTATCTCGGTGTAATTGCGGAGGGTTGTTACTGTGGCTGGCATGATTTGACTCTGTTGTATATCAGATCGTAAAGGTCGTCCGTGATGATCCCTGCCATGTACAGGAACTTCAGCGTGATGATTGCACGCATTCCGGCAGATTTTTGTTTGTTTTTGCTGTTCGTAATGACATACATATAACGTACATCAATACCGAGCTCTTCAGCGAATCGAATCGCTGACGTGTCGATATCCACGAGTAGTTTCTTAATGTCGGCCCCGGCTAGGATATGTTCATTCTTCCGTTCTGGCATGTAACGCCCCTCTTCCTCATAATTCTTACTTGTCTTTCTGCTTCACGAATCGCTCGATCGTAATCGGCTTGTTCACTCCTGGAAAGGCTTGCATAGCTTCCCACCTTGGCCTGAAGCTTTTGCGTCAAAAAGGTTGTGATTCCCCCGCTCGAAATCGCTTCAGGATTTGCTTGCAGGCACTTCAGAAGGAAATCTGTCCACTCCCGTGTATGTTTAAACGCCATGATTATTCTCCTCGATCATCGCATCGAGCTTGCTGATGATCTCCCTGATGGCTTGCTTCTCTTTCTCGGTTTTCCTTGTGCTCAGTATGGTCCCCGCAAATTTTCTCCTGCGTTCAAGCCCCTCGGAACGATCGCTTACAACCGTTCCAAAGTTGAATAACGATTCTTTCTCTTTGCCAACCTGACGGTATGGTGTGTTAAGTAGCGTGTTTCCAAGTTGTTGAACACCCATTCCTGCGTCGATATTCGATGTGTGCATATTGCAGACATACCTATACAAAGAAGGAAATTCTCGAGTGTAAATTACATGGTACGCAAGATCGATTGCTGCTTTTACCATCGGTTTCTTCTGTATAAGGTTGGGCTCAGAATGGTCTGATCGTGTGTCGATAAATACGATCTTGCTTTGACCTGCAACGGCCCCTTTGATAAATTCCACATCATGTATGAGCCAGAACAGAACACCTTCATCACAAAACAAGGCGGTTCCTTTCTGCAAAGCACGCTCTCCCTTCATCCAGGCTTTAAAAAATGCTGATGGGGTAAGCACCTTTTCGAACGAAAGGTCAATGTATCGCTTACGTGTGTATTCCATGCTCTTTCCTCCATGTTTTGAGTCGTGAAAAAATGGAGTCGATCTCGTCGGAAACGTTGTCTAGTTCCTCGCTTTGTTCGGCCAAATCGTCGAGAATCTCTTCAATAAGCTCATCTCGTTGAATCTCATCGTAGATTTTACGGGCATAACGATCGAGTGATATGTTGTTCATCTCTCTTATTGCCAGGTGTCTTGAGAGCTTCGTCACGGCTTCTTTCTTTGCACCCATCACAGCTCTCCTTGCTTGGTGCCACGGCGCGACAGGCTCATCTTTTGAGTATCCACATCGAATACTATGCGTGGATTAGCGGTTTCCTCAAGAAGTTTTACCCTCTTCTTCAGCTCTGATTTTTCACGACAAAGCTCGTTAATCCTCTCGATTTTCTTCTCGAATCGCTTCTTGAGTTCAGTCCTGGATTGTACCGAAAGGTCGTATGATTGCTGCAGGATGTGTTTCTCATGCTTCACGGTAACCAGTGCATCCTCAGCCGCCATTTTAGCCGTCCTGAAGCTTTCCTTGTCATGAACGTCCTTGTTCCATGCACGACTGATCAGGTACAGGCAGACAAATGCGACGAGGATCATAGAATAAAACACGATAATGTCAGTCATTGAAGTGCTCCTTGTTGAGTTGTGCCACCTGCTGACGAATCACATCCATCACCAGGCATTTTGTCGGATATGTGTCGTTGTCACTTCTCACAGCTTCGACATTCTTCAAAAGCTTCTTAATCTCAGCTTTCGCAATGCGCTTCTCTTTCTCGAAATGCTCTTTTACGATTGACATGCTTTCCCCCAGTCACGTACACAGGCGGGGTGACGGTATTCCGCCGTAATCTCTTCATCGTTGAAATATCCTGCCTGGCATTTCGGTCGGGCATTCGGATCGAAACAGGGGCATTCATGGCACGTTTGCGGTTCGGTAAGCTCAGCCGTTACAACGCATGTCGGATGAAGTCTGAAAATGGTTTGAATGTCGTATTTCGATAGTTTTCCCGAAAAGCTGTCCGCAAGTCGTTGCAAGTCGCAACCGAATGGCGTTGCGTTGAGATTCTGAATAGAATCCATTTCACAAACACCGGTCATCTTGATCTGTAGTTCCAAAATTGCTTTCATGTTTGTGCTCCCCACATTTCTGTGTTGACAAATTTGTTTTTTACACAATTATGTTATATATAGGAACAAATGTACTCCACATTGTGGAGACATGTCAAGCAGAAAATCCACAATGTGGATGTTGGGAGCATGATGAATATTGGTAATCGTTTGAAATATCTAAGGTTGGATGTGCTGAAAAAAAGTCAGGTCGAGCTGGCAAAGCTCTTGGGTGTACAATCAACCGCAATTTCGAACTACGAAAAAAACGTCCGAAATATGCCGGATAGCATAAAAGAACTTCTCAACGTGAAGTTCAACGTCAATATACATTGGCTCGAAACCGGTGAAGGAAAGCCGTTCGAGCAGAAGCATGACACTGCATGTGTCAAAGAAATCAAGGCGTTTCCCTACGAAAGTTCCATCATTCATGTTGATCAATACGGCCAGCGGACGGAGAAGGAAAGAGGCAATCCTCCCCCTAACAAATCCTACCCCATCGAGTTCGCCGGGATCATTGATGCCGGTGAGAAATCGATATTCGAAACCCCAAAGGAAATCAGACTCCCCGTCTCCATGCTAATCGATATTCCTGAAGCGTATAAATATTGGGTCGTGGATGGGAAAATGTACGGTCAAGCCTATGAAGATATGGATGTGATCATCACCCGAATGGTCGCTGAAATCGAGAATGGTATGCTCGTCGTTTACGACAACAAGATCATGAATGTCGTCTTTGGAAACCACGGTACGAAACTATTGATCGAGCATTCAAACCTGTCGAATATAGTGAAACTGCCTGCAATAGAATCTTTTGACGTCATTGTCCATCTGCTACGCAGCTTCTAACCTTTTTTTCTCTAAAAGGGTATAGATAGAATCGAAATTTACTGTCACACTGTCACAATTTTGCCGTAAATGTAAGTACCTCATGCGGTTATAGCGAATTCGAAAGTGTCACCAATCCGTCACCAGATCGTCACATTTGCCGTCACCACTGTCCCGTCCTGAAATAGGTTGACCGTTGGGTCGAAGGAGGCTCAGGTATGGGAGAAAATGTGAAACGACGGGCGAAGCGTTGCGAGGTGAAGGCGCGTGTTCTGCATCACGTGCTGACGAGCGACTACTGCGTGGCGGAGCTCGCGGAGCAGTACGACATATCCGTTCGCACGCTGTATCGCTGGATCAAAGAGGACGCCGTGAAGCCGGCGCGACGCAAGGGAGCTCAAAAGCGAGGTCGCATGGCGAAAGAAGATTACAAGGACAAGACAATCGCGGAGCTGGAGAAGAAGGTGCAGGATTTGCAGGCTGCGTTGAGCGAGAAAGTGCTGGAGAACTGCGCGTTGCAGGCGATCGTGAACGTGACCGAGCGCAAGTACGGCAACAGCGCAAAAAAAAAGACTGGTTCGCTGTTGTCACCGAATGTCGAGCTGTCGCGAAAGAAAGAGAAGTAGCCGCGAACATGCAGGTGATTTGCGGCTTGTTCGGTCGCAGCAAGCAGAGCTACTACCAGCACAGGAAGCGGCTCCATCGGCTCCAGGCGGAGGTGGAGGAGATCGTATCCGCCGTGCGCGAGATTCGCGTGAAACAGCCACGCGTCGGGGCGCGGAAGCTGCAATACATGCTGAAGGCGCGCGGGCTCGAGGTTGGTCGCGACCGGCTGTTCGGCATCCTGCGCGACTACGGGCTGCTGTCGACGGCGTACCGCTCATACCTCCGCACGAGCCTGGGCAGCCGCAGTCGACACCCGAACCTGGTGAAGGACATCATCGCTCGCCGCGTCGGCCAGATCATCGCGAGCGACATCACCTACATCCGCTTGCAACGCGGATTCGCCTACCTTTCGCTGACCTCGGATCAGTACTCGGACGCGATCCTGGGATATTCGCTGCAGCCCGACCTGCGCACGCATGGTCCAGCGCTCTCTCTGAAACGGGCGATGAGGTCGTTGCGCAATGCCGGAGCCGTGGATATCAAAGGCTGCATCCACCACTCCGATCATGGTACGCAATTCACCAGCGCCTGCTTCCAGAACGCGCTGCGACGCTACTGCTATCGCACCAGCATGACCGGTCCGGGCAAGTGCTACGACAACGCCAAGGCGGAGCGCATCAACGGGATTCTGAAGCACGAGTTGGGGCTGGAACGGAGATTCAGGGACTTCGACGACGCGCTGAAGTACGTAGAGGAAGCAGTTCGGATCTACAACGAAGAACGGCTCATCATCACGCAGGGCTACCGCACACCGAACGAGATATTGAACGCAGCGTAGGAAGCAATCGAAATGAAATCAAACACGAAAAAGCTGGTCAACTATTTTAGGACGGGACACCACCCGCAACTGTCACAACTGTCACCAAAGTGTCACCAAGGAAGAATTAATATAATGTATTGATATATAATATAATAAGTATGTCTTTTATATTATGTGGTGACACTTGTGACACCATCTTCGCGTTTATATGCACATCGTACGCGCGCGAACATGCGAGCTTCTTTTTTTATAGGTGTAACCAAAAGAAAACGCCCCCGTGAGGAGGCGTCTGTCTATTGTTTGAAGCAAGCTGTTCAATTAGTAATTTTCTCGATACTCATACTTGTGAATCGTTCCGTCTTCCTTGATCCAGTATTTTTCTTCGATATATCTTCCGGCTGTCCTGTAGGTCGCATAGACAATCCAATATGTATTTACCTGGTAAGCGGATTTCACCTGGACGAATTTAACCGTCTCGCCTGCCCATCGCTTTCGTATGTCTTCTTTAATATCGAAATACACCTTGTCCCAATCCAGCAATTTTTCCACTTCCACTTTTCGTTCTTCAACGGTCATAACATGGAGTTCTTCCGGTTCGCTCATGTTCCAGCCCGAAACCCAACCGGTTTTCCCATTGTACTTCACCTTATACCAGCGGTTTTTCATCATCCCCTGGACAACGTCCTTGCTTTCGATGATCTTCAGCTTGGTGCCTTTCGGGATCCGGCACAGCATGTCCGAATCGCTCGTGGCGTTGGGATTGTTCATCAATCGGCTGTTGTAATCGGTCGTACGATACTCGTCTGTCTTGGCGCAAAGCGTCATAAAAATCCCCATCAACAACAAAAAGGTTATTGTCCTGATCATGAAACCTCCTCTTTTGACGAAGCTTCAAGTTCCGGATTATCATTGTCAAGTATTATGCAACAGTTCTCAATATCTGATCCAGCTTGGGCAACATTCGGTCGAGATCACTCCGGACGTGTTCAGGGTTCGTATGCGTATAGTGTATCAATGACGATTCGTCAAGATGTCCCGATACGTTCTTCAGTTTGAACGTGTTCATTCCTTCACCGGCGAGAAACGTCAGCGTGACGTGCCGGAACGAGTGAGGATGAAGCGTCTTGGGCAATCCGGCTTGATCTCTACAACGCTGCATCATCTGACGCAATCCCCGCGTTGTATATCGCTTGCATGGGCCTGATTCGAACAGGTAAACCTGCTTGCCGATTACGGTCTCGATGTAGAAGCTGATCGGTTCCACCAGTAAGGATGGGATTGCAAAGTATTCGCTCTGGCCTTTCTTGCGTTTCCTCACATATATCTTTTCCCGTCCAGGCGTGAGATCGACATCGTCAATCCTGATATCGAGAAACTCGTCCGAACGAAAAGCCATGAAGAGAAGCATCCGCATCATGAGTCGTTGCTTCATACCCTTCTTGGATATCTCCTGCAGAAAGCGTCCTGTCACAATGAGCGTGGGCGTTTCCGCTTTTGCCCTTTTTCGTGTCGGTCTCTCGATTTCCGCCTGTTTTCGTGCCAGCGATGAATAACTCGTCGCCTGATCGTAGCTCAGATGATTCTTCTTGAAGATTGCCGCAATCTCATCGACGATTTCTTTCTTTCCCATTACGAGCCTCCTTGTGGTTCTTGTCCCAATTGTAAAGCAGGTACCGGAACTTGTCCGAATCCCTTTCCCCCGGAACCTTGTTGAACATCTCCCGCTCAATCGGGGATACCCGTACCTGAATCCTCTCTGTTCTCTGCATTACGTACCTCCAATACATTTCAAATCAATTCTGTACGACAATTGTCACCACGTCAAGGAAAATATCCCAAACCTGCAAAAAGTTGGCAGAGCGAATCCGAGTGGGGACATTTCAGGAAAGCAATTCCTGAGTTTTCGAAGCCCCCCCCCCCTGCCTTATTCTCCCAATATGGCTTGTTCCGGTTCCTCTATTTTACGGAACTCCGCTTAGTCATATAGCTATACACTCATGAAATTCGCGGTCATTCTCGCCTTTCTGTTCCGGCTTTACCGTCTTCTCGGAACACTCTTTCCCTTGAGTCTTGAGTTCGTTCCCCTATCGAAATTCACAAGGACACTCTCACCCCCCATATCAGCGGGTTGTTATCTGATGCTGTAGGTAACAGAAGGTAGGTTTTGTCTAATAAAAAAGTGCCGGATCACAAAGAAAAGCCTTGACATGGTATTACTAAAGAATACAATAAGAACGTAAATACTAAAAACAACAAGGAGTTATAACAATGGCAAGTTCAAAAGTTTCCGAAAAAGTCACGCAAAGAATCCTTGATCAAATCCAAAATGGCGTTAACCCATGGCGCAAGCCTTACGCTGTTCCGATGCCTTACAACCTTGAATCTGGTCGTCATTACTCAGGTAGCAACGTTCCCTTCCTTTTATGGCTTGGATTTTCTCATCCTGGCTTTCTAACATTCAAGCAAGTCAAAGCCATGGACGGAAACATCAAGACCGGAGAAAAGGCGGCGGCGATTTTCTTCTGTAAGGAAATCGATAAGGAAAACGAGGACGGCGAATTGCAAGAATATCTGGTCTGGCGTTATTACCATGTGTTCAACGTATCACAGACCACGATATCCTTTGACCAGATCGAACCTGTTGAAGTACTGAATGGATTCGAAGAGGCGCAAAGAATCGTTGAAATGTCACCGGTTACGATCGAAACCCACAACACACCGACCGCGGCTTATTCTCAAATGACTGACAGGATTAGAACACCACACGAAAGCTTTCGAGAATCAGACGCTGCACATTATTCAACCATCTTTCATGAAATGATCCACAGCACCGGACACAAGTCACGCCTTGACCGTGAATCACTCCGCAACTATCACATTGACCGAACCACGAAGTCAAGAGCTTATGAAGAACTGGTTGCGGAAATCGGCGCTGCGATTTTATGCTCAATCGCTGGAATTGCAAACCCCGCCACAGAAGGACAATCAGCATCTTATATTGATCACTGGAACACCTTCCTGGAAAAAGACCCGTCACAAATTATCCGCGCTGCGAAAGATGCAGATGCAGCAGTTAACTTCATCATGAAAAGAACTGCAATCATCCTGAAATCGTGTGCATAAACCAATAGGAGAACAAACCATGAAAACAATGAATAACTGGTCTGAGTTTATGACAGACAGCGAAAAACTTACTGCTGTAGGATATCCTAACACAAACGCTACAATCGGCGACTTGTGTGAATACTCGAAGGATGACGATACGATCCACGTAAAAGAAATTCAACCAACCAACCAATAAAACACCAAAGGAGAATTCATCATGAAAGCAATGATTGAAACCGCCGACCTGAAGAAAGCAATCGTCAACCTTACCCAAGTCAAGCAAGCAAAGAACAACCCGCTCATCTTGAAATCGATTCGGATCCGATCGAACGATGAATGCTTGATACTCGAATCCTCGAACCTTGATCAGACCACAAAAGCAAAGGTTCCGGCTGTCTGCGAAAACCCCGGAACCTATTGCGTGAAGCTCGAAGACCTTTCAAAAATCGTCAAGCTTATCAAAGCAGATGATATCTGGATCGAAAGTCAAGGCGAAAATCTCAGCATCGTCACCGACGGCGTTAAGTACGCCCTACCAACACAAGACGCCGAACGGTTTCCAGACGTTTCAATGCTCCATAGTGATGAAAGGATATTTGGTTGCCTTACGTTCCCGGCTCCAGCGTTCCTCGATATGCTCCAAAAGATGAAACCGTTTCTCTCGAAAGAAAGCAATCGACCGATTTTCACCGGTATCAATGTCAAGGTGAAAGGTGAGAATCGAATCGCATTTTGTGCAACGGACGGCAAAAAGATTCTCGAAATCCAGATGGACGCCGGATTGCCCGAACACGTTCCCGCGGATACCGTGAATTTCATCCTGCACGGTGGAATCATCGACCAGTTTGCAAAGCTGAAAGGCTGGCAAGATATCACCCTGAACCTTGTAACTTCGAAAAGCGCCGAAAAGCCACGTGTAACCGCTGTCATCCTTGATCAAGTCGGAACCTATGACTTTCAGTTCCGTTCGACAATCATTCAAGGGCGGTTCCCCGATTACGAGAAGTGTTTTCCCGATACGCCTTTCGAATCCGTCTTTGACCGCAAGACCTTTCTGGATGCTGTCAAGAAGATGGAACCGTCATTCAAGAGCACGGAAGCAAAGAAAATCCGGCTGGAAATCCACGAGCATAAAACGGTTTTCAGCGCTGGAAGCGAAAAAGACGGATTCACCACCGAAATTGAAATCGAGTCAAATCACAATCAGCCGGGGAACATCCTGCAAATCGCTTTCAATGGTTCGTTCCTCAAGGAAATGCTGAACACCTTTAGTGATGAATCATTGGTTTTACGCTCGTCGGGCAACAATCAACACGGCTGCCTTATTCAGCGGGGAGATTTGGGCAATGATAAAACAATCCTCATCATGCCTTTACGAAACTTATAGCAATCCGTAACAGCACGTCAACACGCACAAAGCCGGTCCAGATGGGCCGGCTTCTTTTTGTCTCCACTATCGAAACAGATATTACACCCCACAACCAACGTTTTTTCCTTTTCTGCAAATCTGAATATATGCAGAATAAAAGCAGAATAAAAGCAGAATAAAAGCAGAATAAGACCATGTAACCCCATGGTGAAAAAAACATGGTTCAGATGATAAAACGCTTGACATGGTATGACGAGATATTATAATCCATTTGTATTGTGCTGATTTCACAGGGTGTTGTTGACGTGCAAAATACAACAAAGGAGTACCCATGAAACGCGCAAATATCAACGAGATCATCCGAAAAATTCCAGACGAGAAATTACGCGGCTCAGCGCTTGACGTTGTCTCAGCATCACCAGAGCTCGCCCGAGCGGTAATTTCTGACATCATGCTGTCATTGGAAGAAGATAGCATTTCACCAAATCATGACCATGTTCTTTCTCACTCCCATAGTGTAAATCCCATGGTTCTGGACGACGATCGCATTCTTCCGGCCGTGTCATGATCGATCGTCCGTACTTCAATTCAAGGAGCAACAATGAGGAAAGGCATCGCAGCAGATCGCCCCAAAAAAGACGCCAACATCGAAGAGATCGACGGCAATATCGTTTTCACAGATTCGAAAGGAAACACCATGGATATCTATAAGGGATTGAAACTGTGGCGACAAAAACACCGGATGTCACAAGCAAAACTCGGTTCCATCGCCGGAATATCAAAAAACGCAGTGTACAAACAGGAATCGGGATTAAACACCCCAAGTAAAGCGGTTCTCAGAACACTGTATCAATGGGAACAATTGCAGCAGTTACAACAAGATATATAGTAGAAACCATATAGTCAAGAGAGGAACGCATGATAAATTCCGTTTGGGTATACGAGAACGGAACTGTCTATTTGTCTATGAAAGACATTCAAGATACATCGCCAGCCGCAAGCAGTTTCATTGAGGCCTGTCGCCGGTTGATCCATCGTAGGGATATTACCCGCAAGGCTATCGAAAAGATATTATTCAAAACAACCCCGCTCACACCATACGAGCAAAAGAAGCTTATAGAGTATCGCGAAGCAGAACAACGGAGGTTATCTTTCCAAAGGTTCGAAGAAATGTTGCTAAAACCTCCGCATAGCCTGAATTTCACCTATCTCGATTATGAGCGTTGGATGAATACGCACGGAATTAGAATCATACCACTATAGTGGAAGATATATAGTCAAAGGAGACACACCATGAGTGAAATACCGTGGATAGTGAAACACGAGAACGGAACAACGTATTTTCGCAAAGCGGCAACCGAAGGCAGACTCGTTGAAATGCTTCGTCGCTGGAAAAAGCGAGAAGAAATAGTCCGCAAAGCCATCAGCAAGATCGTGCTAAAGAAAACACCCCTCACCCCATTCGAAAGAAAGAAGCTCAAAGAATACTGCGAATCGGAACCATTCAAATCTCATTGGGAAAGATTCCAAGAGATAGGCATCACTCCACCTATTCAGATTTCTCCCATGAGAGAAGAACGCATGAGACATCCTATAGTCGAAATCCCAGGGTCAAGGGAAAACCAATGAAAGAAAAAGAAATCAAGGAACTCATGGAGCTTGTCGATTTTAATGAAACTCTCCACGACCTACACGATGATTTTGGCTACACGATACGACGACTCGCAGAAATATGTGAAGTTAGCTGTTCCACCATTGAAGCCTGGATTCGAGAAGAAGGTGAGACAATCACTGATTCTCCTGAAGCTTGCGAGAACCTCGACATGCACATGAGATGTGGAGAATATCTTGATCGTACATCTGGCTCTGGTTGGTTCCGTATCATTTGGAAACGATTGCTGAGCTCGGGATTCACATTTTCCATCGAAACATCATCATTTCCCGTTGTCCAACAAGCGCTTATCGTGTACGTGGTTGACCGGCTAAATAAACTGGCCAATGTTGGAAACTACGGAGATTATGAGGAGCAGAGGAACGTTTACATCGATGGTCTTACTGATAAAAATCAGTATAGACTTCACGATGCAATAAGATTTGTTGCAGCGGCTTACTGCAATAGACTCTTATTAGATTTCCCCAATGAATACAACAAGGATATACCAGATATTACTCCCGAAATAATATTGATACTGACTCCTGATGGCAGGCACAAAATAATTGATGTCGTTCAATATCTTCATTGCTTTGACCGAATCGATGACGGTAGCGCAGATTGCGATACGATTTTGGGATCGGTCATTCATCGATCGATAAACTCTTTCCTTGCATTCGAAAAAATCAGGCAAGATATAATCGAGAAAGACGAAATGCTTTCCAGGGAGGAAGTCCTATCACTCCTTAAAAGCGCTCAAAATCATATACTTGAGCAGTTCACACAGCTTAAGGATGAGATTTATACACCTATCGAAATTGGCGAAACCTACGATTGCCAATGTGTCAATGAGGATTGTGATTACAAAGCAACGAGTCTATATACGGGATTAACGATTAAAAACGACTTGTCTGAATCCAGTTTCATCGTCAGAGTTCCAGGAAAATCCTCCAACCTTGACACCTATTTTGCTGTAGAAGATATCGCTCCCCCTTTACAAATGGATAGCAAACTCTACCGATTGCTTGCTGCAATTGATATACAGGAATTCACACCCACACACAGGATTAGCTTAGAGTTTACAGGGGGTATTAACTCATTCAAAATCAAGGAACTTGTCCCGATTGGTAACACCGACAACAAAAAAGCACAAAAACTCGAGCCAGCGAGGAAACAATGCTAGTGCATTTCATAGTACAAACCACATAGCTAAGGAGTAATCCATGATTCAAGCAGTTCTCGATCATCTTAAAGACGAAAAGGTTGTCAGAAACAAACTTAAATCCGTTCTCAGAGAAACAGCCAAGTTCGCACTGCACATAATACCCCCAAATTCGGATAATGAACTATGCTGCATCGAGCTTGTCCACGTACTGGAAAGCACCCGACCTGTTAAAACGAAGCACATCGGAGCGATTTACATGTATCCCGGAACTGAAGAGATCAAAGATGGCACGTTCATAGTAGAGGATTTTTTCGTCAAAGTTTACATCGGAAGAACTCAATCGGGGGATGGGGTTGATACGTTCAATGATATCAATAGCTTCCCCGGCGTCATTAAAAAGGGTATTGACTTGCTGCTTGACAAGTACGAAGATTCCGTATAACTTCATAGTCAAAACCCCGTGGTCGCACGGGGTTTCTCTTTACCATCATAAATCCACAGGATGTTACAAATCATCACCCATCTTCGCCTGTGCGCATTTCACCCATTCATCCCGAAGATTAGGATTGATCGACGATAGGCTCTCGGCAGTCTTTGTTAGCCGATTGTAGATCGCCAATGCTGGGCACGCGTGGATACAAACCTCGCAAGCTCGACAGTTGGACATGATCACAGGGAATCCGCCCAGTTCGGCGCTACTCGAAGGGAAATAGATATTGCTCTTCGCGTAGGTATTGTAAGCACAATCACCGTACAGTTTCGAGTCAACATAGCACGGTGCGGTTTCGGTCGAAAGCGTCGTGTTGGCAGGGTCGAATCCCGTCGTATAGTTCAGCGACACCGCGGTGAACACATCCGCCCTGAAAAAGATGTAGTCGTCATATTCACCTGCAACGATGATCTCGTCGCTCTCGGCCCCGAAATAGTTTTGTATCACCGTTGCTATCTCTTTCGCAAGCAGATCGTCGCCTGCCTTGTCAGACCAAGTCTTGGATCCACCACCGGAATCGTTGCTGAAAGTTATGGTTTTACCGTTGTAGGTAACGGATACGTACTTCGGTAGTAGGTTGTCATTGATCGCCGCGTAGTCTGTCACCTGAATCCGCTTCCATTGGCAGCTTTGCCCGAGGCAAACGTCATTGTTCACGTAGTACGTTCCTGCCGACATCGCCATGAAATCGTGTTGCAGGAGCCCGGATACTGTCCCCGCTTCTCCACCAGCTTCGATCTCCACTTCCTTCCGCATCACTCTCCGTTCCGCCAGGTTGTCCTCGCGGAAAATCCTCCGCAAATCGTTCGTCGCCTGGTCCAGCGTCGTCGGTGGATTCTTCACGCCGAAAAATTCACCGGTTATCTCAATTCCACGATCTCTCGGCGTCCCGTCGTTTCGGATATACTTTCCCAAACCTTGTATGCGCAGATTTTCCGGTAATCTCCAAGACATTCATTTCTCCTGTTTCTACGAAGAAGCGATATTGCTCGAAATCGCGGCTATAGCAGCAGGATTCGTTGCAACACGGTCTCCCACCAGCGCCATTGCCGTACTGTTCGCAATGATGCGGTCAGCAACCTGCTCGACAAAATCCGCCGGTTCATCCACCGCAAGGCTTCCCGCCGTCCAAGGGGTATAGCTCGTGGAATTCGCGTTGGTAAACTTCACGCGGTAGTGCACGTACGCCGTCGAATTGTACACGCTATCGCCCTCCACCGGTTTCGGTACGGCCACATGGTTTTGTGTAGATATCAACGTTTCCTGTGATGTCGTAAGGCTCCAGTCGATGGTTGCCGTATTATCTACGATATACTCGATCGTATAGGGCCCGGACAGGGCGATGCCCGTAATTGCGGATATTACTTGCGGCAGTATCAGACGCACATTCTCATTCTGGTCGCGCGCGCTGATACCAGAAAGCGTTATTCCCGATACATTCTCGTTGATCCCCGCAACCTTTGCATCGGTTTCCGCCTTCGAGTAAGCATAGTTACCAGGCATTACGTCTGTTGCGCCCGTCCCGAAGTCCTTGTTGTGGGCAGTTCTCTTCGTCTCCGTCGCCAAATCGCTATCACCGGAAGTGACAAGAACCTTGTTCGGATCAAGCCCTTCAATCTGATCTTCAACGGCTTCAAGACGCTCTTCGATATTATCAGTCACAGATGTAGTGGCGTATCCTGGATGTGTGTGGCCTGTATTACTCTTCGCGGATTCCAGATAATTCAATGCCGCCTGAGCGTTTGTTGCCCCACCCGGGCCGGAAGCCGTGATTTTCGCCGCCTGGTGTGCTGTTCCGCTCGACATGTGGTTCGCGATTGCCTGCTGATTCGCATACATCAGCCCATCGATCGTAATCAGGTTGTTGTTCAGGGCGCTGGCGCATCCGTCTTCATGCGCTGCGGGTAAGTATAGTTCAAAGTGATCTGTAATGGCCATTGTCAACCTCCATAGTCGTCGCCATAGTCTTCGCCATAGCCTTCACCGTCACCGTGTGTGTAGCTCGGCTCGTGAAGTAGTAGTTCGCTTCCAATAAATTCAAGGTCTCGGTACTGGCCTACTTCTGCCGTAAAAGCCCGATGCCAGTTCGCGCCATTCGTCATGTAACACCAGTACCACTGATTATGCTCAAAGTTCGGGTCATACTCGGGATACACCTTGATCGGATCCCGCCAGCGAGGATTGCTTTGTCGGCTGTTGTTGAGGATCCGGATAAACTTCTTGAACGTCTCTTTTGAAGTGGCTTCCGTATAATACACCCGTCGGGCGATCTTCATATAATACCCGCCGGAGCACATGAATCGTTTCCCGCTCTCGGGGCCGCCTCGTACGTTCTTGTAAATCTCGTATTCCTCTTCGGCATGGAATTCAATTTCGGTTGTCTTCTCGAATTCAGCCACCAAGCCGCCATACTCGACTCTCAGTTTCCCATATCCAATAAAATGTTGTACTTCGCTCATTTCAATCACCTATTCGAGATACTCGACATCGTACTTTCCGCCAAAGTCGTCCAGCTTCAAACCAATCACGATCAATGTTCTACCATCTAATATGATCTGATCGCCCAAATGCAGGTCAATCATGGAAAGAACCTCAAGCTCTCCGCCCTTTCGGCTTCTCCATGTGGATTCGGCATCTCGCCGTTTCAATTGTTTGATTTTCTCTTCGAAAAACTCCGCATCCTCGCTCAATGCACCGCTGTGATCTTCTTCGCGATCCGAGTCGAACCAGCTCGGCGCGTCGCTCAGAACCCATCCATCTGGCAAAACGTCGCTTCCCACCACAAGGGGATCGAATCCGTTCGCCAGCATTTCCCTGTTCATGAATCGAATCCGGCCAGTCGCGTCGGCAATGACGGTCAGGTCTTTTACCCAGAGGATGGATTTCAGGATTTCCTGATACGATAATTCTCCGGCTCGCAGCGGGGTGATTTTCTCCCAATTGGTTACACGCGCAGAATAAACCTTGTGGCCGAAGATCATCTGACATTCATGGTCGTCCACCTGGCGGGTATCGACGGCACTCGGCATAATTCCGCGAATATTGTGTCCGCCCAGCATCATTCCGCAATCGCTATCCATGCTGAAAATCTCGATATCCTTTTCCCACGCTTCTCGGGTTCCCGAAAGAAATGCCCCGGGGTAACTTGTGTTCTCCCGATCGAATGAAATCAGTCCGTTCGGCCCCTTCACAATGATTCGTAGATGCGTAACTCGCTCACCGTCGCCCTGCTCGGCATACCATATCGTCCGGTAAAGCACCACGCAGTCCAGAAGAGGGGCAAAAACATCCTCACCATCTTCGTGGTCGGCATTGTAACAGGGAAATCCCATGTAAAATCGTTGTCCGTATTCTCCCTGCCCGTCGATGTCCTCATCGCTCCACCAGTCCGGGAGCTCGGCAGTAAAATCGAATTCCTCTTTACAGTTGTTCGGCAGATCGGGCGAGCTGAAATCGATACCGGATTCATCGAATATCTCGTCCAGAATCGCCTTGAGCAGTAGGTTCGATGGATACGCGCGAAACTCCTGCAATACGGTTTCGCGAACCTTCAGAAACAAGCTTTCTCCGTAAATGGGAATCAGCACTAGATAATCGTTCACACTCAACCGCACCGTATCCTGATTGATCTCGGTCGAAGCCACATCGGCCACACCACGCATGATGAGGTTTGCTCCCGCATAGATGTCGATTAAATAGTCGCCGGTTTCGTTGTCCGTTTCGCGAAAATGCTGAACAAGCCAATCGTTTTTTGCAAAGGTAAGCGTTATTTCCCTCGCCTCACGCATACCGTTCTCGCTGATCAATCGTTTCATTCCAAGGTCGGAGTCCAGCAGGATCAAGGATTGTGCGTCGTATTCCTGTCCCGTTTCCTTGCTCAAAAAGCGTAGTGCAATACGCCCGGTTTCTTTCGCGGTATCAACGGAGTTCAGGTAAGTCAGTGTGATGTTGAGCAATTGATAGCCGTAAGGGGCAACGTAAATATCCTTTGTCTTCGTCACGTAGTTGCTGCTGTCGATCGTAATGGTGTAATATCCGGGAACCATCATGACCTCGAGATAATCCTGATTATAATAATCTCCTGTCCCGATGTTGACATGAAGCCCCGATATCGCGTGGATTCCATCGCCGAAAATTGCTAATATAACTTGTCCCACCACGATATACGTCATTTCCTGAAGAGGAAGAGCATAAGGCTCTTGGTAGTACGAGCAATAGTTCGCGATCGTAGAGCCGTCCAGGGAATACAACTCGAGATTTTCGTATCCGTCCACTTCCACAAGCAGCATGTAAGTGATACCACTCAGCCAGTCGGATTTCGGAAACCTGAATTCAAAATCTACCGATCCGCTGTATGGATTGGGAGTAGAACTCGACGCCCACACTTCGAGCGGGTCGTCCTCTTCACCATGATTTGTCTGGATCATCCGGGCACTCGTGATGTTCGGGATTCCGTGCCAGCTATTGGGATCGTTATAGTTGGAAAATCCCACTCTCACCGTTACACGGTATAATCCAATATCGTTCGCCATACCCTAAAACCTCCGCCTTGAGACTCGTTTCTCGATTCGTTTGTTGGCGTTGTAAACGTCCGTGTCCCGTTGTACGGGTATAAACTTGTCGGGCATTTCGTTGATTGACGTCTTCAGTCCAGCGACTTCCCCGCGGATTGCGCGAAGCTCCTGTAGTACTTGAGGATCACCCGCCATGAACGATCCTGCTCCGGGCGCCATGACCGCAGCTCTCAAATCGATACTCGGTATGAGGACATCCAGCAGGTTCCCACCGGCTTTCATGAAGTTGTGTAGTAAGTCGAGCCCCAAAATCTGCCCACGAGTCGCCTCGGAAGTAAACACGAATTCACCCCTGTGAACATTACCGGCCAGGTCGTATTTGTTGCCGTCACCCGTATATCCACCACCGGCAAACCCAAGTTGAGGGCGTATCGAGGCAATAATACCAACCATCGTTTCCACCATCGCCAACACCTGCGTCGAACCGGCAGCCCAACCAAAAGGCCCCTTGTCCGCCCACTGCGACATCACCTTCGCTGCCGATTCCCCCAGTTCCGTAGCGATGACGCCCTTGTCGTCCAACATCTCGGAGGCAGCCGTTATCTTGCTGATAACAGCAGTCTGTGTCATAGAAGATTGTTTCGCGGTCTCCGTTATTGCCTTTGTCGCTGCATCAGAAGAATATTGAACAGCGTTCGAAAGCACAGTTGAAGAGACAATCCCATTCTCTACGCTTGCGGTTCGGGCAATGGCAGCCTGTTTCTGCGTCTCGGAAGCCTCTTTGGCTGCAACCTCGGATTCCATGAGTGCCGCTTTGGATCCCGAAGTCTCTTCCTGAACCATAAGCTCGATCGCCGATTTCTTGATCCACTCCTTCGTGATATCGGCGATGCCCTGTACCGCGCTTCGCCAGGCAGCATCCCACATCTTTTGCAGGGAGTTCATGCCTTGCCATCCCTCGATGAGCATCTCGTTCCACATCGTTGACCACGCGTCACCGATGGCATCGATCGCCTTCACCGCAGCCTTGTGATGATCTTTCCAATGATCGATCTGCTCGTCGTGCCAGTTCTCCGCAGCCCTGTTTTTCTCTGAAAGCACCTTCTGATATGCTGCACTGTCTTCGCCATACGCCGTTTCCAGCCATTCCAGATAGCGTCCATAGATTTCCATCAGGTCTTTGTTGCTGGCAACACCCAACTCTTTCTTGTACGACGCTACTTGTAGTTCTTTCTGGAAGATTCCTTCGATCCTGTCGTTTTCCTTTTGTTTCTTGCGCTCATCGTCTTCATCTTCCATCCGGTCCAGTTCGGCATAGAGCTTCGTCGTGTTGTCGGTAATCATCTTGTGGCGCGTTTCATACCACTCGCTTTCCTCTTTATACCCCGCCTTATCCCGATACGCATTCAACGCCGCGATCATGTCGATTTCTTCAAGCTTGATCTGTTCGCGTTTGGTTTGAAGCGATCGCCAATAGTTTTCCCACGTGTTGCGCGCCTTATTCAATTCTTCTTCGTTGACTTCCGGCGTTGTATTCGTTTCATCGATGGGTTTCCCAAGAAGACTTATCTGCTCTTCTAATAATAACTTCTTTTGCATCACCTCAAGAAGGTCATAATTCTTTTCCCCTTCCTCGTCTAACTGCTTGAGGCGTTTTGAGTTCTCTTCAATAAAATCCTCAGTATTCTGTCTCAGCGCCTTCAAAGAAGTGTTCGAAGCAATGTTCATGGCCAGGTTAGCCCCAAGCAACTTTTGCTCAGCCTTCATTTTGTTAATCATGATCTGTGTCGTACGTTTGTTGAGTTTGCCCTCTTCTTCCGACTTTCTGATCGCGATTAGATTTGCCTCTGCCTCTCCCTGGGTCTTAATAAGACTCGTTTGATACTGTGTGTTTTTATTAATTTTGTTCTGGATATCTTCCAATGATTTGTTTTCGGTATTGATCGCCTTGATCTGTTTCTCAACACCCAATAATTCGAGTTCCAGCTTGATCTTTTCCAGTTTTCTAATGTCTTCGGCAGCTCCCCCGATTTGCCTGAGTTCCCTGATCGTTTTTTCAAGGTTCGTTTCCGAAAGTTCCCGCATGAACTTGGTGGCCCATTTGGTGCCTTCCTTCAGCACGGGTAAAAAGCGTTCTCCGATCTCCGCGCGGAGCATGTACCACGAGTCTTGCATATTGGAAAGCAATCCCTTCATCGAACGGGCGAGCTTCTCCGTTGCACCGGCAATACCGGCTTTCGGATCGGTCAGCGTCTTCATGAAGGCTTCGCGTACGGCTTCAAGTGAAAGCTTGGATGCATCCTTGATGTCGTTGAAGGATTTCATCATCGACGTCACACCACGCTCTCGCAATACGTCGGCAGCCCCCCAGCCGCCAGCCCAAAGGCGTCCCGCAGCGTTCGCGGCATACACGATATCCGTCCCCATGAAAGCGGCAAGATCGGCAATTGCCTTCAGCGATTCCGTCGCGCTCATTCCGAATGCCTTGAGTTGCGCACCTGCATTGGTTACTTCTTTCAATTCAAAAGGTATTGTCGAGGCGATACCGGCGAATTTCTCATACGCCATTGCACCCTTTACGGTGCTCTGGTAAAGGCTGTCCAGTCTCATCTGGAGTGCTTCAACCTCCACGCTGGGTTGAATCATCGCTTGAGCGAGTTGCGCCGTATCCTGCGCGATTCTCTGAACTGCAAAACGGTAGAAAGTAAACCTTGCCGCAAGTCCGCCCAGTGAACCGAATGCGGAAACGAATCCGTCGCTGGCCTTTTTTCCGCCGCTTTGCATGGTGGTGGCAAGCTTCTCGTTTTCTTTGCGGAACCATTCGTTCAGCTTGGAATACGCCTTCTTTGCCTCGGCACTCGCGTTTTCCGCACCTTCCTCAAAGCCGAAACCTTTCTCGATCACGCCTCGCATGTTCTTGAATTTGGCTGCGAGCTGGTCAGGCTTATCCATGATGCTGTAATTGAACCGTTCCCATGCCTGGCGCGCGTTCTCCGCGCTCTTCTCGATGTCCTTGCTTGCTTGCTTTAAATTGTTCTGAGTAACCTTGATCTTAAGGCTGTGTTCTTTCTGCAGAGAGGTGATCAGGTCGCGTACGTCCTTGTCGCCCGTGAGATTCGCTTCAATAATCAGTTCCAGTGTCCGCGCCATTCCAGTCTCCGTTTCTTAACACTCCCCTGATAAGAGGAGATTGAGAGGATTTATTCCTCTACTCTCTTTACAACCTCATCCACTGCCATTTCCCCGATGACACTCGCATCTTCATCGGTGAAGAAATTGAAGGGTCTCGAGTCGTTCTGTTTCGCCGCATATTTCACGGGCGTTATCAGCGTAATGATATTTCCATCGATTTGCATATCGCTTACTAAAGCGTTTTTGAGTCGTCCGGTAAATTGAAGAAGCTTGTCTCCGATCTGATACCTGCGATCGTACTCTTTCTTATTGTCCCGAAGCTTGGCAGGGATATTGTCTCCGGTGTGGCCGTACCTGCTCGGGCGTATCCTCGGGGTCTGTCCGAAGATATCGACATCCGTGTTGTCGGTAACTCGGTAATACCACGGCTTGTAATAATCCCAAATCACACCCCGCGATGTTCCGCCCAAGCCGTTCTCATCGAATTGCCTGACGATTTGCGAGTACATATATGTCTGTGCTCGCTTCCCGAAGCTTTCGATGGTCTCAGGTGTCAATTCGGGGATATTTATCCGGTTCATCTACCCAACGTATTGAAATACAAAGTCGATCCGGCTCATATAGAAGAAATCGGTCGCATTCGCCTGATCACCGATGTTACTTGTCTTGATTACCTTGAACGAAGCGAAATTCCAATTCTTCGGGTTCCACGATTCCAGCGCATCACCGATCGCGTCTGCAAGGTCGTCGTTCACCTCCTGGATTTCATGCCAATCGCTTCCGATCGACATGACCAGTATGTTGCCGGAAAGCTTTTTCCCAATGTGCTCACCTTTCGTTCTGCTCACCACCTTCACGCTCACAGCCGGAAGTTCGTGGTCGGCGTAGTTCAAATCGAATCGCGTCTTTTTATGAATCAGCCTGATGCCCCAATTGTTCTTCGCGTTGAGCTCATTCAGTATTGATACCAGTTCGTTTTCCGCCTGGTTGGTGTATCCGCTCATCGTTCTTCCTCGGTTTCGTAACTGAAGAAGGCGGACATCCCCTCTTGCGTAATCCCCCTATCTCGATCGATGTAGTCCGGTTCATACGCGCTGGAAGCCTCAACGCCCCCGATTGCAATCACGACACTGCCGTCGTTGATCTCGTCGTAACGTTCTTTGATCCGCTTCAGAAGGTACTGTTCATCTTCGGTAGTTCGTACGCGCCTTACTCCAGCGAAGAACACACCCGTCGAATACGCGCACTCGAATTCACATAAAATCCTTATGATGGATGGGGTGGGCGGATCGTCTGTCACATCGGGGAACTTCTGTGTTCCGTCATGGTAAATCCTCTTGTATCGCTTCAGCTTGGCATCAATCCTCTCGGAAGCCTCTTCGATGATCTCCAGCACCTTCGCCAGCCAGGCATCGCTCTTTTCCACCTCGGTAATCTCGGGATTCGCTTCGATAATACGATTCTCGAAGTCCTTGGGAATCCCCGTGGGGATTCGTAATAAAACGTTCTCAATGGTTGTGTACTGCATTACAATTCCCCGATAGCTGATGGCTCGAAATCGATCCCATTCTGTTCCAGGTATTCAATCGCCTGCTCCCGGGTGTCGAACTCGACGCACGTATAGTCTGTGATCGTGCTTTCGGAGTCGGTCAGGCATATCAGGCGATTGTTATAGATCACAATTCTCCAGGCGTTTGAGTTATATACAGCCATACATCCCCCTAATTTGTGTTTAATATGATCCCTGTGCCATCGAGGTACTCAACGATCGAGGCTTCAGGAACGCCCTTGATTGTCGCCAAGGCTACATCAAGGTTTGCTATCGTGCATGAGCCCCTATTACAGCCCGTGACGGTAACGGTGGCCGACCAGCCTGACGATCGAGCCGTTTTCATGTCGATCAACATGCGTACGATATGCAAGTCCGAAAAATCATAGTTGCCGGAGAAATTACCGACAAATCCGACATGCCAGGCACACACGCCGGGCGTGTATGCAGAAAATCCTGCGTTGTTTGCGAATATTGAGCCCAGCGGCAGCCCGAGCAAGGCACCGACATCACCACGTGCCCTGTCAGCTTCCCGGATATCGATGTATCCGAGATTTTCGCACAGAGCCAGATACGCCGCATCTCCGAAACAGCGGTCACGGGCCACAAAAAATTGCAGGGACGGAAGCCCGGCCATTCTAGGCGATAATTCCATACTCGTGGCAGATCCGAAAAAGGAAAGATAGAGACAATTCGTAAGCCCGTATAGGCTGCTTGGAATCAGATTTACAAGGCTTTGACCTGCTATCTCGACGCGCATTACATACCCGATATCGCCAAGAATCACGATGTTGAAGACGCCGTTCTTTGAATATTGATGCGGACGATCAGAAGCGCTTCCCGTGCCGGCAATCGGAGTAATATTACCGTCTCCCCAATGAATGGCCGCAGAATGACCATACATGCATCCGGCATTGATTACGATCGTCTGATTGGCGTAATCGGTGATCGTCGCCAAGAACTTGACTGCTTTCCGTGGATTCCGCGATCGATTCACAAATCCAATCCGTCCAAAGCCAGACATCTATACTCCCGCTGCTTGCTTGCCTTTCAGCTCGCATACATTCACAATACTGCCGTGAATCGTGAGCTTCTCTCCAGCATCGACTTCGGTAAGTTCGACAACACCTTCGGTAACCAGTACGCCATTACTTCCGTCAACGGTCGGTGCGGAACCGATCCCATACCGAAAGTTCCCGAGTTCTGATGTTAAGCGAAGAAACTTCTTCTCGCTAAAGGTTCCGCTCGATGGATAGCTTACCGCCTCTGTCGTTCCGTCCAAGTCGGCGATAAACTCGGATTTCCCGATATAAAGAGGATGCCCGTTCTTATCGAGATACATACTTCCAAACATTTCTACCTCCATTTCCTCGCCCTGTTCCCCTCCAGGTCATCCTGAATTCCCACAAGAATCGATGGAGGGGAGGGGGGGGAGGATTGTATTACGTTCCTGATGTCAAGCCGGTTCCTACCTTGATACACGCCCCAATCGTCGAATAGACTCCCGAAAAGGTCAGGTCACAATGGCTGAGGCCGCCGTTGAAGAGCATCTTGCCCTTGTGAGTCATGTCCACGCCGGAAATGATTACGAATTCGTCGTCCCGATCGAGCGGTATCGCGAGGAGAGAAAGCTTCTTCTTCGCGTTCGCGCTGTCCAGCCACGCAAGTTGGTCTGAGTCAATCGCGATGACGTTCGCCGTCGCCGTAACTTCAACATCACCAAGAGCCTTTCCTTCTGATACTTTATCGAAGAATTGCTCCCAGTCGAGTTCTCCGGAATCTTCGGTTAGCCTGCCCAGTGGGGCGAAAACGCCGGTGCTGGCGTCGATCAATGCGGCAAGGGCTTCCTTGGTTGCGGGTGTGTTATCGTCTCCGGCAATTCCTTCGGAAACATACAATCTACAGTGCTTCTTCCAGATGCGTAGCGCATCGTCGAAGCTGTTCGTTGCTAACCCTGTCGGTCTTGTTAATGTTCCCATTATCTGTCTCCTGTCTCTGCTTGAGGCTCAATCCAGCCGAAATGCAACATCTGTTTGATTGATTTCGGAAATTCCATGTCCTCGGTTACAAGATCGCCAATGTCCAGAAAGGTGCCGTCCATGCGCTCCACGGATTCTTCCTTGATTACGCGATACACTTCTTTACTTCCTGCTGTTGGAGGATCGGGGATAACCTCGATTTTCCCAAGCCGTATCATCTCCTTTCGCTCCACCTCGGGAAGCCCAGGAATGTCATCTACGGTTTGCCCAATCGTGTACAACACATGATTGTGCCTGATATTCGTCTTGATCTTGATCATACGTCCCCCTACGCTATCGCGCCTTCAACGAGATACCCGAATTTCTTGCTCAAGGTCTGGATTTGGTACGACATGTATTCCTTCAGCGCGACGGTGTCCTCGCGTGCTACTTCGCGGACATCGAAGCGTTTCTTCCATTCGAAATTGACCGTGTGATACGGCATGATATCGAGCTGCATTCCTTCCGGCGGCAGATAAAGCAGGGCTGCTTTCTTTCCCCAAATTCTGGAGACGACCCCATTGTCGCGATAGATGCCCTTACCAACGAGGATGTTTTCAACGTCGAAAAACTCGAGCATATCCTCATGACGCACCTTCTTGGAGCGGTTATCGCTGATGAAGCTTTTGAGTGCTGGATGTTGCTTGAGAGTATTGTAAACCTGCACGCCAAGGATCAGGGTGTTCGGTGAAATCCCCGCCTGGGTTTCAAACGCCTCCACTGCGTCTATGATAACGCCTTCGGGATCGCTATCGTTGTCGCTCCATTGGTCGGATCCTGACAGGGTTATTCTTTGCCCCGAATCATAGTTGTCGTACCCGAACACCTTTTCCGCTATTTCGAGCTCCCTGACTAGATGTAGAATGTAGTGGATGATGTGCCCTGCACGACGTTTCAATTTCAGTGTTTCTTTGGCTCCGTGAGCTTCTGCAATATCGAGCTCCGCGTAATCGAGCTCGATTTCCAGTGCCCTTTCCTCGCAAGCGAACTTCGCCGAGCTGTTCGACATGCTCACCGTGTTCGGCTTGCTGCCCAGTGCGCGCTTGGTCTCATGCTTGTCGAGCCCCTCTCTGTCTCCACCGATCAGATAGGTACCGGCTTGAGTCAGGGTTTCGATCGTCGGAACCGCCTTGTCTCCGATAAAGCCTGGATAGAGTGCCCCGAGAAGCATACCCTTAACAATGGGATGTGTGTCTCCCCTCAACTGAGAGTCTCGGGCCTCGAACTGCTCGACGAACTTCCGGAGCTGCTGGATATTCATGTTCTTGTAGTCTGATTTCGTTGTCAGCTTCAGCTTCTGTTTCATTTCTATTCTCCTTACGCCAGTTGGATTCGGATGATTTCATTTGCGCCCTCAGCCGATTGGAGTGCGCGTCCGCAGATACGTCCAACTTCAGCCTTGTTCGCGTTGATTGCTGCCTGGATAAGCCCCCGTTCGATGTTGAGTGCCGTGTTGATTTCCGCTGCCAGTTCCGCGACGGTTCCCCCGCCAACCAATGCGCTGGTTGTTGGGGTGTAATCGACCATTGCCAAGGGGACGACCTTTCCGTCCGCATCGCTCTTCACCAGATCGCCAACAGCCACGGCAGCCCCTGTGACCACCTCAGCAATACCGTATTGCTGAATGCTTGCCGACTTTCCATCGTCCTGGTCGTAGATCGCTGCGCCCACTGCGAGTTTGTTCGCTTCGTGTTTGCCGCCAGCGGTAACAAGTCGCCGCTTGGTAATATCTTCAGTGGCATCCACCGAGACCACTGCGCCCGTATTTCGTCCGTGCAAGCTCATCACTCACCTCCCCTGTCTACGAAGAAGATTTCGAATCCTTCGTTGTAATCCACGCCCTTTTCGCGCATGATCTTCTTGATACCCTTGTCGATTGTTACCGGATCGTCGTCGTCGTCGTCGAAGTTCTGTGTTCCCTTGCCACCCGCGGTTTCCTGCATGTTCACCACGAGTTCGCCTTCCGTAGCCTTCTCAATGATGTCGGTGATAAGCTTTTCGAAAGCCTCTCGGTGATCGAGATCGTCTTTACCGAACCGCACCTTTTCGTCCGTACCAGCTTCCATAAAAGCATGAACGCTTTCGGTAATCGCGGGGCATACGTCCATTCCATCCAGCTTGATCTTGAACAGGCTGGCGTAATGCTCTCGATCCCTTCGGAGCCGCTCTTCAGCTTCTTTCTTCTGCTTTGCAACGAACTCCTCGGGAGTCATCCCATACTTCTGTTTGAATTCCTCATTGAAATCCATAGTTCCTTCTCCTTCTGCTTCTGCTTCTGGTTTCTTTTGTGTGCCGTTTTTGTCCTCTGTCTGAGTCCCGCCATCAGGGTTGCCTGCCGTGTCCTGCGGTTCTTCCTTTTTGATGTTGTCGAAATGATTCATGAGTAATCGAAGAGTGTCCCCTGGCTCCATCTTCTTCGAGTTCATCAACCAGCGGAAGAACATATTGAAGAAGGATGTGTCGTCGTCGTCCTGATGGCCAAAAGTCATTACGTGGGTGAGCTTGCCGTCATCGTACGTCGAGAAATGTACGGCTGCGCCGAGTGGAACGCTGGCAGCCATGATCTGTTCTGTATGGTCGATCTCCAGGCTCGGAAGCTTATGGAAAGGTTCGCTTGATCCCAAAAGAGCGATTCCGCTTATGTATGCGTTTTTCTCCCAAACCTCAATAGAGCGGTTCGGATATGCTCGATCTGCAATCAGAGCGAATATAGATGCCGGAATCTTCAGGAAATCCACCACAACCATGTCGCCATTGAGGCGAAGGTTGTCGAAGAACCCGCAAGCGCGTTTCTCTGTTCCATCGTTGTGCCCGATGAAGATCGGCGGCAAGTTCCCCTTGGCTGTCTTCTCTTCATGATTTTGCTTCGCTCGCTCGAACCATGTCTTGTCGTAGTTGAATTTGCGATGTAATCCCAGGATGAACACCTCGACGCCGTAGATGTTGTAGCTTCCGTCTTGGTTCTTCTCGTGGCGATAGTACTTGAATAATTGCTTGCTCATGGTCTGCTCTCCGGTTTCCGTTGTGGTTGGGCACCAGGTACGAACATGCTTCCCTCTTCAATGCAATCCAGCTTGAAAGCCTTCAACCCGTCAGCCACAATCTCCTTGAATTCAGCCTTGGTAATCTGTCCGTTTTCAAGGTCGCTGATCTTCTCGTAGATCAACACGATGGATTTCCTGTTCTCCTCGATGCCGTCCTCGTTTCCCTGTATCTGCCAGTAAACCACGCCCCACAGGGCCGTTATTACGCACACCAGAATAGCCGTTACCGATATCCTTTTCGCCGCTGCCATTTCTCAATCTCCTTCTTCTTTGCTGCTTCCTGTTTTAGCCAATATCCGTAAAATTCCAGTGCCATATCGATCGGCATCCCAGGGTGATACACCCCAATCTGCATGAGCTGGAACTTGATTATGCGAAACGGATGCCCAGTCTCCGTCCTGTCGCTTCCTCTGGATTGCTTACTCGCTTCAGGCCATCGTCGGTACCCCCGCTCGATCCCATCGTGAGCAGTCCTAAAAAAACCCCGACAATCTCCCATGTCTCACGGAAGGTGAATTTAGGAAGTTCATCGATATGCAAAATCGTACGGAGAAAGGGTTTGATTTCACCGGTAAACCAGAGTTCCTGGATCAATGTGTACATTGTGTTTTGCAGTCCGCCCTTTTCTGATTCGTCTTCCGATCTACCAAGAAGAAGTGATCCAAGTCCGTTCTTTACCATCATTGGGCCAGCTAATACGAGTGTATCGATATCGGTGTGTATGGTGATTGAAACCTTCTCTGTAGGCTCGGTTTTAATCTCAAGATTGCTTTTGTTTCCCATAGCGTTTATCCCCTTTTCATTTGTTCTGAAAGATTGTTCGCGCGCCTTCCCACCTGTCGCGCCCATCGTGAATCCAGCATCTCAATCGCCGCGCGTTCATAATCGCGGACTCCTAGTGCCTGAATCATCCGTTTGAACTTCAGCAGCCCCCCGATTCCCATGTTGAACGCCATGTCCACCAGCACGGCCTTTCGGGAGTCGTTCAGGGAGTTGAATACCTCGGAAAGATGCCGGTTCAGTTGTTGAATCGTTGCATTGATGTCGTTACGAAGCAGTGTTCGTGATTGTTCTTCTGTAATGCCGCTTTCCCTGAAGATTTTCACTAGTTCGTCGGTTGTAATGCCCCTGTCTTCCAGGTTCCGCCCCACGCCGATCGTCCACTTGCCGGCCGGACACCGGTACGGCTTGAGTTTCTCGCCCTCATGGCGAACCAATTGCGCTTCAATCGTCTTTACGAATTGTTCTGAAATCTGGTTTCCCATTGGTTCCGTCCTTAAGTTGTATGGTTGTTCCGCTTGCATGAATGTCATTGGACAAACCCCAGTCCGGACATATCCGGCAATACCTCGGTAATCGTGTAGCTCTCCGATTTGTGGATAGCGCGGATCGTACACCGGCAATTGTGGTCAAATGGCGTGTGTAGCATGTTCCATATTGGATCGTTCAGCGGTCGTGTAAATCGATGGAATGCAGCGTGACTTGGCCTTGTCCTGACATCAAGGATGCACAGAACTTGCCTTGCAGGGAATTCCGTATCACTAAGTGATGACAACACCTTCTCTCGTCCGCCGGAGTAGGCTTCCATGAGGTTGTTTCTGACAATCAATTCTGAATGCCAGCTCCGAAGTCCCGAAAGCCCTAATCGGTTAAGCTCTCGTGACATCTTAAGCTCGATTTCAACCTGAGTGAGTCCCTTTTCAAGCCCTTCTCCGATAGCCGTATGTAAGGCGTTCAATCCTTTCTCGCTGAATACGCCAGCCACCGTGAAAGCCTTACGCTTCATCGTCTCACTGATAAGGTCGTACGCCGCCTTGTTCAGCTCGATAAGGTTGAGGTATTCCTGGACGATTTCGTTGAAAGGTGCGAACAGAAGAGAATGCGCGGCGGGTTCTTCCTGAGTCTCCTCTGTGAATGTAGCGAGGTGTTCGGTCTCTTTTCGAATGGAGTACATCCCCCTGAGATATCCCAACACCATCATTTCGTTTATCTGGGTGGCAATGGATTGGTTCAGCTTGTCGGATTTCTCCGGTATTGTGCCCGATACCATGATTGACGGAATCAGTTTGCGAATCTCGTCTTCGAGAATGACGCTCACGGATCCGGCGTAACGTCGAATGATGGGATCGTTGTCCATGATCAATTTCACGTTCAAGTTCTCGATCTCCGTTTCTGCAGAGAAATGGCTTCCAAATCCGTCCTGTATCGCGCGATCGTTATCGATGTGGTGTTGATGTGCCTCTTTGGCCTTGTTGTCGATTCCCTTTCCCTGAGCGTTCGTGATTGTCTGGATTACCTGCTGAACGAGTTCTTCGCCCTCTTCTGGAACCGGAAGCATTGCGATTTTTCGAACCCAGTTCATCGGGATTTTCACTCCCGCCTGAACCATCGCCATAATACCTTGAGCGAATGCCACAAAGTACGAGTAGTTGAAGTGGGGTAGAATGAACCGCGGATAGTTCTCGACACCGGGGAAATTGAAATTGACCAGGCGTTTGATCAACTGATCGTTAATGGCTGAGGAAAGCATGATCGAGTCGAAGAGAATTGTCGTTGCCTCTTTCTCTGCGTGAACCGATCCCAGTGCATGCGTACCGGTGTTTTTCCCCTCGTCGGTCGTAAGCGTTACACCCAATACCGTAACGCTGATCTCCCGATTACATGCGTCCACGAAGTCTTTCTGCGTTGCGGTTCCCGATCTCATCGCCTCAAGGAACGACACATCCAGATTCTTCGGTACCTTGATTCCCGTCCCTCTTTCAGCAGCCTCGAAGATGCGTGTGGCCGCCTTGTCCGCATCATCGCCGGTTTGCGTATTCTCTGGTACGCCCACCTTTACCAGCGGTTGGCCGAATCGGGTTTGGAAATACGACCAGTCCTTGAATCCGCCCTTTTTCAGCCATGTGTAAAACGAGCAAGGACTTGCCAGCGGGGTTCCGAACGGCTTTTCGTCGTCGATGCCTGAAATGACATGAATAAACTTATTCAAGGGAAGCCGCCGGTATTCGGGATCAACCATCGTTGGCTGAAAATATCCCATGTCGTCGAAGGCAAACGAGAAATATCGTTGTTCCTTGTGCCGGATATTCTGAATTCCAATTTTTCCGGCATACTGACCGGACGTAATGCGCTTCCAGTTGATTTCCGAAAGGCTGAATCCCCTGCTGATTGCAGAGAGCATCGCCTTCAGATCGGTGATGAAGCTTGGAACGTGTTCCAGATTCCATCTTACAAATTCGGCAATCTCGGCATCGCGTTGCGTAACGACCTTCTTCCCGTCGATTATCTGGTGTCCCGGTTCGATCTCATACCGGTTTTTCAGCACACCGGAGATACGGCTTTCAATCTGAGACTTGTACTGCCCGTCCGATTCAACGTGCGTCTCAAGGTATTCGATACCTCGCCTGCTCGCCTGTCGATCGGGATTTTCGTACGGTGAACGTCCTTGTAAAGTAGCCAGATGACGAGGAGCGCGGGTCACTTCTTCAAGTATCAGTCGATTTTCCCGTTTGATCCGTTTCGCTCGATGTTCATTAATCACGTCCGCGCTCCTGTCTTTTCATCCGCTATCCCGTGCCGTTGTTAAAATATTTTCTTGATGATTGGACGACCGTATTTGAATACCTGAAAGGCCATTTCAACCGCTCCGCTGAGGCTTCCGAACGTCTTTTCGAGCAGGCTTTTATCCTTCTTCGGAATTACCTGTTCAATTCTGGCGAGCGTCTTTTGCTTCCGGGACGCTCGTGTATGGCTGTTGTTCGGTGAAGAGGTGTCGTTATCGATATCGACGATGATATTCCAGATTTCGGTAAGCAGTCGTAGGATTCGGTCTTTTGTGATGTTGCTCTTCTTGAATACCAGCGTTAGCACCGTCACGATTACAAGCGCAAGGATCGGGAGGATATACTGACGAACTGTTGTGTCGGTATTCTCGTCAATCCGCCCTCCGGTGACATTCTGATCCGGTGGCCCCATATCCTTGCCGATATTCTCGGCCAATGCCATCGTGCATGACAAAGTCAGAACGATCAGTAGCATGATGGAAATAAATCGTTTTCGCATGAATTCCTCCTTATCGATTTTAGAAGTCGTCCATAATCCTGGACGACAATCTCGTGCGTTTCAGTCCGGTGATCATTTTGTGCTCACCGTGGCCCTCAACCAGCTTGTAGTTGACTTGTATGTCGCGGTGATCGTCGAGCCATCGACACGCCATTCCCAGCGCGTCGGCATGATCGTCACCGTGTTCGTTGGATGCTCCGTAATATCTCGGGTATTGTCCTGCTGTGGTCTCTTGCCGGATATTGAGAATACTCTGAATGGTTTGCTTGCAGATGATTGCAATCGGCCTGGTATCTTTCGCGTCGTAGTATGGGAAGAAGAACTTACCTCCGTGAACACCGTTTCGAAGCGACGAATAGTAGAAATGTTTCTCTTTCCCTGTATTCCATAGGGGAGAGAAATACCATCTCTTCCAGTTCGACGCGTTATTCTCGGGATGCTCTTCAGGGTTTAAGAAGGATATTCCCTCACGCCAAAGCCGCTTGTTGATGCTCTGAATGGTGTTGGCTTGCAGCGCATCGCCATATCCGCCATCAGGCTTGAAGAAACGGAAAATCTCGAACACTTCATCCTGAAGCTGAGATTCATCTACATCCGGTGCCCACTTCTTCGCGTATATCCAGCGTCGCCAGTCGCCTATCTCCTCCACAACTTGAAGCGAATAGACGGATGACTCTTTCGATTGCCCTGAATGTCCACAGTCGAAACCGATCGCGATTTTCCCACATGTCTGGTAATACCCGTCTCGATATGGATCAATCCCATCGAGCGGAATGTCCCACTCCATGGCCGCCTTCATCGATTCTCTGAGATAACGGCTGTAAATGAAGTTGGTTGCCTCGGTAAACTTGAGCAGCATCGATCGAGCCCACTCGTCTGGAGGCATTGTAAGGCGTTGCTGTTCAACCGCATCAGGGTCGAGCGCGCCGCACTCAATCATTGCATGAACGTCCAGAATCCCCATCACAGGATGTACCATCAGGTTTTTATACTGCGAACTCAGCCCCTTCTCTGTAACCATGCGGAAGATGTTCTCTTGTCCTTTGATCGTTCCCGTGATCCTGATTCTTGTAGGAAGTCCGTTCTTATTAGGGGCCGCGATACGCCTCATGACCTTCTCGGAAAACCATTCGAATTTCCAGTCGTCGAATTCTTCGAGTCTCGCAATCGTCGCGTTATGCCCTTCGACTTTGGCCGCAACGGAATGCACTTCCCCAATACTCATGTTCGCAAACTCGAATCGTTCATGAGAGAGAACCGGCTTTCCATTGTGTTTCCGTAGAAAGGAATGCAGAATTGATGATTCGTTGATCCAGTTGTAAATGTAGCGCATCGCCTCCTTGCCCTGTTCTTTCTTCGGGCAATACAAACGAAGCTCTTCCCACGGATTAATCACGCAGTCAAAAAGGTCAACCAGCTCCGTCTCTGAGGTTTTCCCCGATCTCGGGGGGAGAACATTGAGAACACGCTGATTACTGAGCATCTCCTTGATGTGATATATCTGATGATATCTCGGAGTCCAATCACATATGTCCTTTGCAAAGAGCAAACACGCTAATACTATATCCTGTTGCGCTAAATTTCTGTAAAATTCGAGCCTCTTATCGGCCTTGCTTGTTACGCCTGACATCACGGTTTAAATACATTCTTGTTAGGGTACTCTACCTTCACATTTTCAATCGAACCGTCGTGCTCAAGTGCCTGCAAAATCTCGTCCTGTTCCCTTCGCTTTTTCAACGACACCCCGTCGATTGCAGTATTAAGAGTTTCCCTTAACTCTTTGAGAAAGTCGGATGCGGTCTCAATACCCTTTAGGTTTCCCGAAGGATCAGTATCCTTTGCGTCGTTGCTTGCCGGAGTCATCCTCTGCTGTTCGGCTTCGAACCCAAGGGTTCTCATCATTTCGGGAATTTGTTTTATAAGTGGGTTGCGCTTGATCTCGACGATAGGAATACCTTCGGAAGTCTCGGCTTGTTCGCCGTTCGAACGCAGCTTCGGTTCTTCAATCAATACGCCCCTGTTAAGTATCTCGGCGAAGATGTTATCGAGAACGCCCATCGTCCTTGCTTGCGCCATAGCGGCATAAGCCTTCAAAGCCTCAACGTCTCCGTCCTCGTACGCCTGTAAAAAACGGAGCATAATCCCACGTTGATGAGGGCAGTACCGAACTTCGCCAGCCTCACATTCTTTCTTCTCGTCACACTTATCACAGTTCGAGTATTTCCCATACTTCGCGGGAGCCATTGCAGTAAGCACTCTCATGTACTTCCCGTGCTTAACGGCATTCAGCCGCGCACGGTTCTTGCCTTTCTCTGTCTGTGGCCCCGTTGCACTTGCCCAGGCTTTTTCAAGCTGACCGTAGCAATGGTGCTTGTTGATCCTCTCTTCGTTGCACATAGGACAACGTGAAAAGAACCTGTAATCACCTTCGATCGACGCGTCTTCACGAAAGTCGTTCGTTTTCCAGTAGTGACTACACTCGTCACACCAGAAATGCTTCATGATGATTTGGTTCTTTACCTGTTTTTCCATTTCGTACCATCCACAAGAAAGATTTTACGCTAACTCTTTGTTTGTCAATGGCTTTCGAGTCTATCGGATTCTTTATTATATATCGGCATGTATGGGCTTAATCGTTATATATCAGGTAGTTCTGAGTTATCGGGCTATATGGTGCAAAATATTGATTGTTTTGGCACGTATTTGTCATTATCTTGTTTATATATGAGCCTAACTGATTGTTTTGTTATCTGTTATGTTATTATGCCCTCATGACTTCGGATCAGAGGGTTCGGGATTCGAGTTCCTGCAGGCGCGCCATCTTTTTGCGCACCATCTTCTACCGTGGTCCCACTTTGATAGCTCTCCACAGGCGTGGAACGAGAATCATCGTGTTACGTCGAGTTCCTGCAGGCGCGCCATCTTTTTACGCACCATCCGCGCGGCGGGGCGGCGGCGTGGTAAGCCATCGTCAACAAACTCAGAGCAATCTCAATCTTCCATTACACCGCCGTATTCGAATCAATCATAAAATCCCAAAGGCTTACCTGCACATTAGGAATCGCTTTCAGAACAAAAAGCGATTCCTAATGTGTAAGTGCGCAAAGCGCACACGCCGCCGCCCCGCCGCTGAGCCTGTGCTCACACCCAAGACTGCTTTTCTCCCTCAAAAAAAAGAGGCGCTCGACGAGCGCCTCTTTCAATATTAGGGCAGAAACTTGCGTTTTAGCGTTCCTGCTCTGTTTTAGCCTTCATTTCCGTGATCAGAGCGAGCTTGCCAGCGTTGGCAGACATCGGTTCCTTACGCAGGTTATTCAGCGATCCAAGCCACTTGTGCAGGTCCATTGACTGGATTGCAATCTGCGGATTCGCATCGCGGAGGTAACGGCTGCGACCGAGCCAGTAGCTCTTCTCGCTGTGCGCTTCCGGAATGATCTCCATGTCGGCGAACAACTCGACGAGCTCGTCGAAGAGGGCAGAATCCTTCGGATTGTAGAAGAAGTTCATGCTCTGGTCGTCCGCGAATACGGAACCTTCGATCTCAAGGTAAGAAGCCTGCGGCAGTATCATATCCGCGTCAAACACCTTGTGCGTGTTCACGGATACGGTGAATCCGCTGCCCTGAAGCGCTTCCGCCTGTGTCTCGTCCGGTGTTTCGCCATAAAGAATGACCAGATCGGCCTTCTTCGCCGGCATTTCTTCGAACCCAAGCTTGATAAGCCCGTTGAGGTTCATCCACTTGGATGTCGGGATCACGCCGGAACCCTTGCTAAAATCGCAAGTCGCAGTGGCGACGGTCCAGATTTTCTGGATCACGTCTTCACCAATCTCGGTGCGGTCGTAGAAGAACAGCGTGCGGTTCGGCAGATCGATGTCGATTTTCGCTTCGTGGCCGCACTGGCATTCGACCTTGCTGCAATTGCACGTGCTCTGGCAAATGCCGTCGAGAACCTTGCAGAAGTCGGCGTTCTTGACATGAACATCGGCGAAACGATTGAAATCTGCATCGTTGTTGTTGATGAGAATCAGTTTCTTGCCCTTGCGCTGCTGCTTGCGAGCCAGCGTACGCAGGGTGTGCCCGATCGTTCCGACAATCACAATCGCCTCGGCGTCTTCCAGTTCCTGGAACGATTTGCGATAGTGGTGGTTCATCATGACACCGTCTGCGAAGTCCTTCTTCAGGGAAAGCGAACCGATCTCAGCATCGCTGTTGATGGCCACTTCCTGCATCAGAAGCATCTCTTCGTTGGTTGCATCCGCGCTAAGGTATATCGATTTGCTCTCGGCTTTCTCGAATTTCTCGCGAAGAATCTCCGTCACTTCTTCCCAAGTGATCGGTTCATACTTGCCGTCCTTGCGGATGAGAGGCTCGGAAAGCTTCTCGTCGGACTCGAAAATCTGCCAGCCGAAACGACCCTTGAAGCAAAGGTCGCGGCCATTGAATCCTTCTTCTTCCGGCGCATTGATGAACGCTACGCGATCAATCTGGGTGTTGACTTCGATCGTGCAGCCCGTTCCGCAGTTACCGCAGTTCTGGATGATTTTTTCACCCGGATGCGGATGCAGCTTGTAATGGACCTGACGCTCGGTGAGAGCTCCCACCGGACATACCGCCACACACTTACCGCAAGATTCGCAGCTCGTGTATGTGAGACTCTCGCCAAACTCCGGCGCAACCAGACTGGCGAACCCACGGAAGATGTAACCAAGGACACCTGCTCCCTGAACTTCGGAGCAGATGCGGATACAGCGCCCGCAGTTCACGCACTTGTTGGCGTCGCGCAGAATGAACGGATGGCTGCGATCGATCGGATGCTTGTTCTTGGAACCAGCAAAGAGATCAACATCGACATCGTATTCGGTGCAGTACTGGCGAAGCACACAACTGCTGTTGACCTGGCAGCCGCATTCGAGACAACGCTCGGCTTCCGCGCGTGCGTCTTCATCCACGAATCCAAGCTCGACCTCTTCGAAGTTGGTCGCGCGCGATTCCGCTTCCAGTTCAGGCATTTTGGCGCGTGGCTTCTTCTCGTACTGTTCGTATTCTTCCGGCGAAACATCCGCCAGCTTCTTCTCTTTCTTGGAATCGAATTTCACCTTGGGAGCTTCCACCGGAAGTCCAAGGAGGAAGCGATCGATCTGCTCGTATGCAATACGGCCATCGGCAATCGCCTCGATCGCGGTTGCGGGGCCGCGACGGAAGTCGCCACCCGCGAACACGTTTCCGTATCCGAGATACATGGTGTTCTCGTTGACCTCAGCGGTCTGCCAGCGAGACAGCGGAAGCTGCTTGCCGGCGACGTAGTTCTCTTCCTTCGCCAGGAAATCCACGTCCGGAGCCTGAGATATCGCCGCGATTACCGTATCGAATTCCTCATCGAAGAATTCACCGGTCGGCACGGGGCGACGTCTGCCGCTGCTGTCCGGTTCCCCGAGTTCCATCTTCTCGAGCTTGACCTTCTTCAGCTTGCCGCCCTCTCCCAGGAATTCCACGGGATTGGTGAGCATATAGAACTTGATTCCCTCTTCGTCCGCAGCATCGACTTCGTATTCCTCCGCTGGCATTTCCTTGCGGGTACGGCGGTAGATGATCGTCACGTCCGCGCCGAGACGGCGGGAGGTTCTCGCGCAGTCGACAGCGGTGTTGCCACCACCGATGATCGCGACTTTCTTGCCGACGTTCACGTCCTTACCGAGCACGAAATCCCTGAGGAAATCCACACCCAGCAGCACGCCGTCGAGGTCGGCGCCGGTCACGCGCATGGGAACTGCGTTCTGTGCGCCCAGCGCCATATATACGGCGTCGTAATCCTTGCAGATGTCCTGCATGGAGATTGTCTCGCCGATTTTAACATTGTATTTGATTTCCATTCCGTTGGCGCACATCAGCTCGATTTCCTTGTCGAGCGTCGCCTTGGGAAGGCGGTACTCCGGGATACCGTAGCGAAGCCATCCACCCGCTTTGGGGGAAGCTTCGAATACCGTCACGTCGTGACCTTCATTGCTGAGGTAATAACCGCAGGTCAGTCCTGAAGGACCAGCGCCGATAATCGCGACCTTCTTTCCGCTGGCCGGCTTCTTCTCGGGAACCCAGGTCCAGTAGTCGTTCAGATCGAAATCGGCGGCGTGACGCTTGAGCTGGCGAATCGCGATGGGTTCATCGACGATTTTCCGGCGGCATTCGGCTTCGCAGAACGCCGGGCATACACGGCCAATGGAAAGCGGCATGGGCAGCTTTTCCTTGATGACCTTGACGGCCTCATGGTAATCGCCGTTGGCGATATGCGCAACGTAGGATTGAATATCCACGTGATCCGGGCAGGCAACCGAGCAGGGGGCTTCGCAGTCCGCATAGTGGTCGGATGCGAGGAGTTCCAGCGCCATCTTGCGAGCGGCGTGAACTTCCTTCGTATCGGTCATGATTTCCATGCCGTCACTCACGCGGGTACCGCAAGCGGTCACAAATCCGCGCGCGCCTTTGACTTCCACCGCGCAGACCCAGCAGGATCCGTAGGGCTGGAGTTCAGGATCATGGCACAGGGTGGGAATGCTTACTCCGTTTTCCTGTGCGACTTCCAATATGGTTCTACCGGCTTCGGTGATGATTTCTCTGTTGTTGAGTTTGATTTTTATCATGATCCACTCTCCTATGATTTAATCACTGCGCCGAATTTACATGCCGCTTCGCAAGCGCCGCAACCGATACAGGCGTTCTGATCGATCACGTGCGGTTCCTTGACCTTGCCGGAAATGGCATTGACCGGACATCTACGGGCACAAAGCGTACAGCCGACGCATTTGTCCGCATCGATTTCGAACTTGATCAGCGCCTGGCATGCGCCGGCGGGACATTTCTTGTCCTGAATGTGAGCGATGTATTCGTGCTTGAAGTAACGCAGGGTGGTCAGCACCGGGTTGGGAGCCGTCTGGCCCAAACCGCAGAGCGACGTTTTGCGGATGTTCTCGGAAAGCTCGTACAGCTTGTCGATGTCTTCCATCTCGCCTTTTCCTTCCGTGATGCGCTGAAGGATCTCGAGCATGCGCTTGGTTCCCACGCGGCAGAAGGTGCACTTTCCGCAGGATTCGTTCTGCGTGAAGTTCAGGAAGAACTTCGCGATGTCCACCATACAGGTGCTCTCGTCCATAACGACCATACCGCCGGAGCCCATGATCGCGCCCGTTTGGGTGATGGAGTCATAGTCGACGATGGTGTCGAGCAGTTCCTTCGGGACGCATCCGCCGGATGGTCCGCCAAGCTGGACAGCTTTGAACGGCTTATCGGTAAGCATGCCGCCGCCCACTTCGTAAATCACTTCGCGAAGTGGCGTTCCCATCGGGACTTCCACAAGGCCGGCGTGCTTGATCTTACCGGCGAGCGCGAAGACCTTGGTTCCCTTGCTCTTCTCGGTTCCGAGGCTGGCGTACTTGTCTGCGCCGTTGTTGATGATCCAGGCGATATTTGCAAACGTTTCCACGTTGTTGATGTTGGTCGGGTGTCCCCAGAGACCGGACTGCGCCGGGAATGGAGGACGGATACGCGGCATTCCGCGCTTTCCTTCGATGGAAGCCATGAGAGCGGTTTCCTCGCCACACACGAAGGCGCCTGCGCCTTCCTTGATGTGCAGTTCGAAGTTGAAACCGGTGCCCATGATATTCTTGCCCATGTAGCCTCGTGCTTCTGCTTCTTCGAGCGCGATAAGCAGGTGGCGGATCGCCATGGGGTATTCGGCACGACAATAAATGTAGCCTTCATCCGCGCCAATCGCGTACGCGCCGATGATCATGCCTTCGATCACGCTGTGCGGATCGCCTTCGAGGACACTGCGATCCATGAACGCGCCCGGATCGCCTTCGTCCGCGTTACAGACGATGTACTTCTTGTTGTCTTTCGCCTGATAAGCGAACTGCCATTTCAAGCCGGTGGGGAAACCTGCGCCGCCACGGCCACGAAGACCGGAGGCTTTCACTTCATTGATAACCTCTTCGCGAGTCATGTTCTTCAACGCCTTTTCCAGCGCTTTGTAACCGTCGTGCTCGAGGTATTCGTCAATGGATGTGGGATCGATGATACCCGTGTTGCGAAGAACGATACGGGTTTGCTTGCTCAATTTCTCATCGCGGGGAATCAATCGACCGGCGATGGAAGCGATCTTCGCGTCATCTTTGTTGAGGTAGCCCTCGATGACGGAAATCGTCTCTTCCGGCGTGATGTTTCCGTACGTAATGGTCTTCTTGCCTTCGGGAGTGATCTCCACCAGCGGCTCGAACGCACACATACCGACACAACCGGTCTTTTCCAGCGTAATTTCCGGATGGTCCCCGATAAAATCTTCTATAGCTTTCCAGACATCACCGGCGCCAGCCGCTACTCCGCAGCTCGCCATTCCGACTTTGATCATTAGCTGACTCAAACTATCCTCCTCGGTTTCATGCGAATTCGCATTACCTGATTTTTAATGTTCTACCTGTACTTGGTCAGCACGCCGGCAACTTTGTCCGGGGTGAGCTTTCCATGGGTTGTGTCGTCCACCATGATAACGGGCGCCAGGCTGCAGCAGCCGAGGCACGCCACTTCCATAACCGTGAAGTATCCGTCGTTCGTAGTGTCTTCGTCCTTCTTCAGTCCCAGTTCGCTTCTGATCGCTTCCGTGATCAGATTCGCGCCGGAAACGTGGCACGCGGTTCCCTTGCATACGCGAATAACGTGTTTCCCCTGCGGTTTCAGGCGGAACATGGTGTAAAAGGTTGCGACGCCGTAAATTTCGGCAAGGCGCACGCCCGTGTGCTCTGCAACGTATCGCATCGAATCCCTGGAGAGGAATCCCTCCAGCTTCTGAACGTCTTGCAGCAGCGGAATCAATACGCCTTTCTTTCCCTGATAGCGGTCGATGATCGCATCGAGTTCCGGTCGTTTTTGCTCCATAAAGTACTCCCTCTGCTTAATTCCTTTTATTTTCGATTTCCATCCATTCTGTCATCAGTTGCTCCAGCGAAGCCTCGATCTCAGTCATCTCGTCGTTTATCTCTATGTAGTCCTGAGGCTTAAGTTCCACCAAGGCGTCGGTGAGTTTGAAATCCAACTCTTTTTTCTTTCTTTCCAATTCGTCAATGCTTTTTTCTATTTCTGAAACTCTTCTTTCGTCCCGGTAACTCAGGCGCCCTTTGTTATCTTCGTGACGACGGGCCTGCGCCTGTTTCTGCGCTTGCTGGTTTTCCAGCTTCTCCTCCTCGCGGAAACGCTTCACGAGAAAGTAGTCGGAGTAGTTTCCGGGGAATTTATCGATGTGCACGTTCCCACCTTCATCCTGCCTGAAGATAAAGAGATAATCGACAACCCTGTCCAGGAAATAGCGGTCGTGGGATACGGTCAGCAGACACCCGCGGAAGGCGTCCAGGTAGTCCTCCAGCACTTCCAGCGTCTGGATATCGAGGTCGTTGGTCGGCTCGTCCAGAATGACGAAGTTCGCGCCGAACATCAGCGATTTCATGAGCGACAGCCGCTTGCGCTCCCCGCCCGACAGCGAAAAGAGCTTCGATTGCTGCATCTTGCCGTTGAAACGGAATTTCTCCAGCATCTCCGCAGCCGAGAGAAGCGTCCCGTCGGCCGTGCGGATGCGATCCGCCTCGTCCCGTATGTAGTCCAGAACGGTGATGTCCTTCTCGAATTCCTCCGACTCCTGATCGAGCAAGGCAAAATGGGTGTTTACGCCCAGCTTGACATTCCCTTCGTCGGGTTCTTCCGTGCCCAGCAGGATGCGAAGCAGGGTCGTTTTACCGCTGCCGTTCGCCCCGATGATCCCGATGCGCTCCCTCTTCTGAAAGATATGCGAGAACTCGTGGAAGAGTTCTTTGCTGTAAGTTTTCGAGATCCCGCTGGCCTCCAGGATGGTCTTGCCCAGGCGATGCTCGCGGAAGGAGATTTCCAGCTCCTTGTCTTCCGTAAGGTACGATTTATCGATGAGTTCTTTAACGCGTTCGATATGATCCTTGGGCTTGGAGGTTCGCGCCTTTGCGCCGCGCTGGAGCCATTTCATCTCTTTCTGGAGCTGCGCCTTCCTGCGGGTCTCCTTACGTTGAAGATCGACGAGCTCGATCTCCTTGCGCTTGATATAGCCCGAATAGCTATCGGGATAGACCCGCAGCTTCCCGCCGTCGATCTCGAAAATCCGGTTGCACACGGCGTCCAGGAAATAGCGGTCGTGCGTCACGAAAATCATGGTGCCTTTGTAGGACTTCAAATAGTCTTGCAGCCACTCGATGGTGTCGATGTCCAGATGGTTCGTAGGCTCGTCGAGAGCAAGGAAATCCGGCTCGTCCATCAGGACGCGAGCCATGTCGACACGCCGCTTCTCGCCACCCGAAAGGTTGCGGGTGCTCTGGTCGGGATCCGCAAACCCAAAGCGGCTCAGGATACTCCGAGCTTTTACTTCCAGCTTCCAGATATCCAGCGCTTCCATTTTCTGTATCAATTCCTGATGACGCTTTGCAACCGTTACGTCATGCTCTCGCGCCAGTCGGGATGTCAGCTCGTGATACTCGCGAAGGATGCGGAAGTGTTCGTGATCGCTGTAGTAGATTTGCTCGAATATCGTGCGGTTGGGATCGAGTTCGGGAACCTGCGGCAAATAGCCCTTGCGCGTGTCGCTGCGGAATACGATCGAACCCTCGTCCGCCGGCTCCACACCCATGAGTATCTTCATGAACGTGCTCTTCCCGCTACCGTTATCCCCGATAAGACCGATCTTATCCCCCTTCTCGATGCCTAAAGTGACATCCTCGAAGAGTGTCTTACCCGGATAACGTTTCACCAGCTTTTCAAGGGTTACTATGACCATTCTCTTGCTGCTCCCACTACAGTATATCTCCCCTTACAGACGGCAACGTTTTCGTTTGCTGCCTCATGGTCAAGTAATTCTTTTTTCTGCATTTGTTTAATGGGATCAAACAACCTCCCCCAAAAAGCCACCCGGAGGAGGGAGCAGATTCGTTCGTTCCGCCCCTCTGCGGGGTGTTTCACAGCCTTGCTGCCTTTCTTCTCATTATAATCTAGGCTGCGGTATATCCCCGCAGAGGGGCGGAACGGGTGAAGATGCCCCGACGGTAAGCAATTGACTCGACAGTCTTTTCCCTCTTTAGCCATTGTGTGTTTCGCATGAAAATTCCTTTTCCGATTCGTTTATCCACAGAAAAAGTTTGACGATTTCTACGCCTCATTTTAGATCAATAATCTATAATCGTGCTAAAAATATCATCAATAATTGGGGGAACGATGACAAAGATAATACCGCGTTGGGAATGGAGAACCTTCGGAAGCGATCTCCAGGAATTTCTGGATGTGTTTAAACAATACGAAAAAACGGGCGTCAAAGAAAGCGAAGAAACCTATATACTCTCGCGCAAAAGCGACGACAACATCAAGATACGATTCGAATTGATCGACATGAAAACCCTGCTGCGACACAGCGATGACGGCCTCGAGCAATGGACAGTCCTCGGTAAAGCCGGATTCCCGGTTCACATCAACGACCTCGCGCTCATCTTCAAGGCGTTCGGCATCCGCCTGCCTTACCTCGAGAAAGACGAATACGACTTCGCGTCCTTCATGAACGAGATCGTCGGAGATATCGAAGACCTCGTGCCGGTACAGGTCGTCAAGAAACGCCACATCTTCACCGTGGAAGAAGCCATCTGCGAATATGCGCAGGTGACTATCGACGGAAAACCGACCGAGACTGTCGCCATTGAACACACCGACATTCACCTCGTTCGTAGCCTCGTCGCCAAGCTCGATCTGATTAACCTTCGCAACGTCAATTATATCCACGCGATGAAAAAATCTGCCGGCATCCTGTAAAAGGAGGAACGATGAAACGTCTTGCGATCCTCGATATCGGTACGAATTCGATCAAATTTCATGTAGCGGAGAAAACCAGCAACGGCATCAAGGTGTTACTCGATACAAACAACATTTCACGGCTCGGTGACGGGATGACCCGTACCGGATCGTTATCCGACGAAGCCATCGAGCGAAATATCGAAGCGCTCCGGGAATTCATGCAGCGCGGCAAAGAAGAATTTGGCGTGGATGAATTCATCGCTGTTGGCACCATGTGCCTGCGCTCCGCAAAAAACGCGTCCGACTTCGTTTCGAAGGCTAAGAAGGAGCTCGGCCTTACCATCAACGTTCTTCCCGGAGAAGAGGAAGCACGCCTCTCCTATCTCGCCGTCGTTTCCGGCGTGGGTGTCGGAAACGAGGATGTCCTCATCATCGATACCGGCGGCGGAAGCACGGAATTCATTTTCGGGAAGGCGGACCACATCGCCAAAAGATTCAGCCTGGACATCGGAGCCGTCTTGATAACGGAAAACATCTTACTCTCCGATCCTGTCGCGCCCGACGAGCTTCAACGTGCGAGAACCTACATCAATGGATTCTTCGACGAGCACAAAGTCACCGGGAAAATCCAGCGACTGGTGGGCATCGGAGGAACGGTGACAAGTCTGTGCGCCGTCATGCACAAGATGGCTGTTTACAAACCCGAGTTGATTCAAGGCAGCAAAATCACGCTTGAGGAAGTCAGCAACCAGATCGATCTCTATGCCGGGAAAACCATCGACCAGCGAAAAACAATCTCTGGCCTGCAACCCAAGCGCGCGGACGTGATACTCGCCGGTGCACTTATCGTAGAAGCCATCATGAAGCGATTTGCCGTTGGCGATCTCGTAGTGAGCGACCGAGGTCTTCGCCACGGATTGATCTTCGAAAAACTGGGTTAATGGGTTTCGCAGAATGAAAAAACTGCTATACCTCTCTCTATCGATGTGCCTGATCCTATCGATTTTCTCATGCAAGAGGTCGGGCAACGAACAATTTCCCGATCGCCCGGTCAAAATGGTGGTCTATACCGCACCTGGTGGATTGATAGACATCACCGCACGTAAGTTTACCGATGTCGCAACCAAGTACTCCGACGCCACGTTCGTGGTGGAAAACCGCCCGGGAGCGGGTGGAGTCGTGGGTATGCAGAGCGTTCTGCAAGCGCCGGCGGATGGATACACGATTTTCGCGGGAACCAAATCCAATATCTCCTTTCTCGTGGGCGCCAACGCCGCGGTCAATTCGGACAGCCTCAACTGGATGGCCATGCTGATGGCGGATCCCGAATGCGTTATCACCAATCGCAACGCGGAGATAGATACCTGGGAAGAGGTCGTCGCGGACGCCAAGGCACACCCCGGGGAACAAATCTGGCTCGGTCCCGCCGCTGGCGGTCTGGACCACATCATGGCGATGAAGCTTTGGGAAAAAAGTGGAATTTCCTGCAAATGGATTCCGTTCAAGAGCGGCGGTGCGGCCATGACGGCGCTCATGGGCGGACAGGGAGTCGTGTACGTGGGCAATCCACGCGACATCTCCGGTAAACCCGACCTCAAGATCGCCGCGGTCTCCTCCGAAGAGCGTTTACCTCAATTCCCCGATGCGCCCACCTTTTCCGAGCTGGGGCTGAGCGGCCTGGACAACGAAATCATGTGGCGCGGCTTTGCCGTTAAGAAAAACACGCCGCAGATAGCGCTCGACTGGTACTCGAACCTCTTTGAAAAGGTAACCGGCGATCCGGACTGGCGCAGCTTCTGGGAGAAAGGCGGCATCAAAGTCGTCCACTATGGCCCGGAGAAATTCAGGCAAATCATTGAAGCCGACCGTAAAGAATTCCACCACTACCTCTCCAGCCTGGGACTGATAGAGCCAGAGATGCAAACCGATCCGCAAGGGGCATTCGATATCGCATCCTTCGAGCTGAAAACGCTCGGTATCCTCATGGTGCAGATACTTCTTCTCGCACTGGCCGGTATCCGCTTGAAATCGAGGCTCTTCCATTACACGGGAAGAATCCTCTTCCCCATCTTCTTCATCAGCCTGTCGCTCTTCTTCTGGATGCTATCAGCCCGTTTCGCCGATGGTGATGCCTACGGCCCTGCCGTCGTTCCGCGCCTTTGGGCATTCCTGCTGACACTCTGCAGTTTGATTTTATACCTCAAGGTTCTCGCAGGTAAAGAAAGCGAGGATCCCAAGCCCGGCAGGCTGGACATCGTGCTCCGCTTTATCGTGCTTCTGATGCTCTACATTCCTGCGATCAAATTCATTGGTTATTTCATTTCAACGATCGTTTTCCTGCCCGTCGCCATGTGGCTGTTGGGCTATCGTAATAGGATCGCAATCATCGTGATCACCATCGCATGGATGCTGCTTTCCTATGTGCTGTTCTTCCGCATCCTGCACGTTGCGTTGCCGCAGGGAATCCTGATTAGCCAGATATGGCAGGGTTGATATGGAAGTATTGACTCACCTGATCGAGGGATTCGGATACATCGCAGGCTGGATACCCATGCTGGCGATCGTTACCGGTGTCATTTTCGGAATTCTCGCTGGAGCCATGCCAGGCCTTTCGCCCTCGATGGGCGTCGCGCTGCTGGTTCCGTTCACCTACGCACTCGATCCGTCTGTTGCACTGATCCTGCTTATTTCAATCTACATCGCCGCCAACTACGGGGGCTCCATTACCGCCGTGACCATCAACGCGCCCGGAACTGCCTCGGCTGTGGTAACCTCTTTCGACGGTTACCCGCTCACGAAGAAAGGAAAGCCCGGGGTCGCCCTGGGGATTTCCCTCATCGCCTCGACGGTCGGCGGAATCGTCGGGACGCTGATTCTGATTTTCTTCTCCGTTCCGCTGGCTAAAGTAACGCTTCAATTCCACCCGGCAGAATACTTCGCACTGGCCTTCTTCGGCCTGACAACCGTTGCCTCGCTGGGCGGCAAGAACTGGATCAAGGCGTTCACCGCCGTTTTTCTCGGGCTGCTACTGCGAACCATCGGCACCGAGCAAACGGGCGTAACTCGCTATTCCTTCGGCATCACCGAACTCTTTGACGGATTCAACCTCATCCCCATCCTCATCGGGCTCTTCGCCCTGAGCGAGGTATTCCGACAGTTCGAGGCTCACGAGTTCGAAGTGCAGCGATTCGAGAGCGGGAAGACGCACTGGCCTTCCATCGCGGAATACTGGCGCTTGAAATGGACCATTCTGCGCTCATCGATCATCGGAACCGTCATCGGCATTTTCCCGGGGGCTGGCGCAACCATCGCCTCCTTCATTTCCTACGACGTTTCCAAACGCATGAGCAAGCATCCCGACGAATTCGGCAACGGATGCCCGGATGGCGTCGCCGCGGCTGAAGCATCCAACAGCAGCTCCGTGGGCGGAGCGCTGGTTCCCCTCCTCACGCTGGGAATCCCCGGAAGCGCCTCGACCGCCGTACTCATCGGCGCACTCATGATCCACGATCTGGACCCAGGACCGCGCCTCTTCGAGACCGCGCCGGAAATCGTCTACGGACTCTTCGCAAGCCTCCTGATCGCCAATTTCGTCCTGCTCGCGCTCGGACTCCTCGGCAGCAAGCTCTGGATCAAGGTCACCCAGGTCCCACGCGAGGTGCTCTTCCCGCTGATCTTCGCCGTATCCATTATCGGCGCGTTCGCGGTGAACAATTCGCTCTTCGATGTCATCACCTGCCTGGCCTTTGGAATCCTGGGATGGCTCATGCGTCGTTACGACTTCCCCGTGGCTCCGGTCGTGCTGGGAATCGTGCTGGGACGCATCGCAGAGGAGAACTTCCGAAACGCGGTAAAAATGGGCGGATATCAAATTTTCTTTACAAGACCTGTCAGCGTTGCAATATTGTGCGTTGCGGTATTATCCATCGCAATACCAATCATCAGGGGCCTGTTGCAGAAGAAAACCCCTGAGAAGAATCAATGAGGTAAGATAGTCTATGCTTTTACGAAGAACCAAACGAATCGAGAAAATGATCGACGAATTCCTCGACGTCATCAGTCAGGGAGCGATCCTTTTCAGCAAAGCCATCCGTTATTACATGGAGAACAATCCCGAGGAATTCGAAGCACGCCGCCTGAAGGTGTCTGAGCTCGAGAGCACAGCGGACAAGCTTCGCCGCGATATCGAGAAAGAACTCTACGCCCACACGCTGATCCCCGAATCTCGCGGAGACGTGCTTGCGATCCTGGAAAATACCGACGACATCATCGACAACATCAAAGAAACCCTGCTGCAATTTTCCGTCGAGTGCCCGAAAATCCCGAAGGACTTCACCAACCAGTACATCGAGCTCGCTATCGCGAGCGAGGACAGCGTCGATGCGCTGATTTCAGGCGTTCGCTGCTTCTTCCGCGACGTCAAGACGGTTCAGGACCACCTCCACAAGGTCTACCTGCACGAGAAGGAAGCCGATAAAATCGCCGAAAGACTCAAGAGAGCCATCTTCAAATCGGACATCGAGCTCGCCTGGAAAAACCACCTTCGCTACTTCGCTTTGCACGTGGAGCACATCTCCGACTACGCGGAAACCATGGCCGACAGGCTGTCCATCTATACGATCAAAAGGCAGGTGTAAGCGGTGTTGTTGTTGATCTACCTCTCCAGCGGTCTTTTCCTGGCGTGGTCACTGGGCGCAAACAATGCCGCCAACGTTTTCGGTCCCGCCGTCTCCACCAAAATGGTCAAGTTCCGGACAGCAGCGCTTCTCACATCGTTTTTCGTGATCATCGGCGCAGTTTACGAAGGAGCCGGCGCGTCACAGACGCTGGGCAAACTCGGTTCGGTCGATGCATTGGGCGGAGCTTTCACCGTGGCTCTCGCTGCCGCGATAACCGTCGCTGGAATGACCAAAATGGGGCTTCCGGTTTCTACCTCTCAGGCAATCGTCGGTGGAATCATCGGATGGAACTTTTTCAGCGGTTCTCTCACCGATTTCTCGGCCCTGTCGAAAATTTTCGGAACGTGGGTAATCTGTCCGATTCTTGCTGCGATTTTCTCATTCATCTTCTACAAATTCTACCTCTACTTCATTGTCCGAAGCAAGGTTCACCTTCTCAGAATCGATGCCTATACCCGATTCTTCTACCTCGCCGTAACCGCCTTTGGCGCATACAGTTTGGGAGCAAACAACATTGCGAACGCGATGGGCGTGTTTGTGCCGGCAGCGCCATTTCACGATATCAGTCTGGCCGGGATCGACCTTTCAGGAACGCAAGTGCTGTTCCTGATCGGTAGTATCGCCATCGGGTTTGGCGTTATCACCTATTCGCACAACGTAATAAGAACCGTGGGCAACGATCTCTTCCGCCTGTCCTCGGTCGGAGGATTGATCGTCATTCTTGCCGAGGCATGGGTCTTGTTCATCTTCGGTTCTCAATCGCTGCACGACTGGATGCTCGCCCATCATTTACCGGCGTTCCCGCTGGTTCCTGTATCGAGCTCCCAGGCCGTGGTCGGTGGCGTCATCGGTATCGCCGTCGCGAAGGGCGGGAGAAATATCCAGTTCAGAGTTTTGGGAAGGATTTCGATGGGCTGGATAACCACGCCCGTGATCGCCTGCATTATAACGTTCGTTCTTCTGTTCTTCGTGCAGAACGTGTTCGACCAGAAGGTGCACAACGAAACCATCTACGATTTCGGCAACCCGGTTATCAGGGAACTGAGTACGCACGAAATCGATTACGAGAAAATCGAACCGCTCAAGGGAGCTACCTTCAAAAACGCGCGAGCGCTGCATGCCTATTTATCCAATGTGGATCAATACACACAGCCCGAGAAAGAATTGATCATGCTCTATGGCGCATTGGATCCCATCGAGATCACTCCCGCGAAATTCAAACTAATCTCTTACAAAAATCTCAACGAAAGCCAGATATCCGCGCTGGAGAAAATGATCGGTAGAAAATTCAGGTATCGCTGGCAATTCGAGCAAGCGCTGGCCGATGAATGCGATTCGTGGAATGCCAGGAGTAAAGATAAGGGCAAGAAAGACGAGATACGACAGCGTATCGATTACATAGTCAATCATTTCAGAGTTGATTAAAAAACATACAGGGGGAGATGATTCAGATGAAAGGATTCACGATTAGAGGATCATTGATGCTACTCATTCTACTGTGCACCGCAGCGCTGTTCGCGGTTGAAGCGGATACAGAGTGGGAAGACGGTATTCTCCAGTTCAAGTCGAAGGACGGAGCGTTCTCGACTCGTTTCGATGTACGCATGTACCTGGACGGAGCGGTCTATTTCGAGAACAAGAACGAGGATTCCATGAGCGACGGCACCGATCTTCGCCGCGTTCGCTTCGCCATGAAGGTGAAGTTCTGGGAAAAATGGATGGCGGAATGGGACATCGATTTCGCTACCTACGTGAAAGAAAGCGACGAGAAAGACAAGGGAATGGAGATCAAGGATATGTGGCTGGCCTACAAACCCACGGATAACTCCATGATCAAGGTCGGTAACTTCAAGCCGCCGTTCAGCATGGAAGAACTCACCAGCTCATCCAAGACGATATTCCTCGAACGTGCCTACCCGAATGTTTTCACGACCGGACGCCGCATGGGGCTCGGCGCGACAATCTGGTGGAAGCTTTTCCATGCATCCGCAGGTGTTTTCGGTGAAGCGGCCGAGAACCTGGACAAGAAATCCGGCGACGAAGGTACGGCGTATGCAATTCGGTTTGTTGCCGCACCCATCAATAAAGAGGAATCCCTGATTCACGCAGGCGTTTCATTCCTCGGCGTCACCCCCGATGCCGTTGAGGATGGCGATGAGCGCAGCATCGGTTTCGATGAGCGTCCGGAGACATCCGTCGCCCGCACGAAATTCCTCGATACGGGCGACATCTATCACGTGTCCGGCTATCAGTCCATCGGCGGCGAGATCGCCGGTAAAATCGGGCCGGTCTATGCACAGGGCGAGTACATCCAGACAACCGTTATCGGAAGGGGTAACACCGAGAACGCGGAGTTCTGCGGCGGTTACTTCATGCTCGGCTGGTTCATTACCGGAGAATCGCGTCCTTATAGCCTCGACGAAGCGGAATTCAGCAAACCGGTTCCCCTGAAGAAGTATGGCGCGTTTGAAATCGCGGCACGATACAGTCACCTCGACCTCACGGACGAAGACGCGAAAATCACCGGCGGTATGGCGAACAACTACTCGCTGGCGCTCAACTGGTATCCCAACAACAACGTTCGCTGCATGATCAACTACGTTTATGTGATGAACTCCGAATACGCGGACGGCGACGGCGATTACGAGGGTGAAGACGATTTCTCGTACATCTCGGGTCGCATCTTGGTCAACTTTTAGGGAGGTGAATGATGTTGAACATGAATCGAATATCCAACTGGTTCCGTACGCAAGTTATCGGCAATAAAACCTCGGGTGAGAAGTCCACACATATCAAGCAGAAAAACCTGATCCCGGAAAAGCACCTTCCGAACCGGCACTACTTCCAGCCATACAGCTATCTCGCGGTCATTCTCGTTGCGGTTACGCTCTTCGCGTGCAGCCTGGACGAAGACAGCCTGACCGGTTCCAATCCATCCTCCGATCTCGAGCTCGTAATCAACGAAGTCTCCGCTAAGGGTGAGGACTGGATCGAAATCTTCAATCCAACGACGGAAGCGATCCAAATCACCGGATTCCTCGTTTACGATGGCGGCCATGCGGACGCCCCATACATTTTCCCATCCGCTCAGGTACCCGCGATGGGCTTTCTGGTGCTTCACTTCAACACCAATGACCCAGTTCCATACAACACCGCTTTTGGGCTTTCGGCCGATGGCGAATCCGTTACACTAGCTGAATCTAACTACGCAGAGATAAGCAGCGTCATGTTCCCCGCCCTTGGTGACGGCCAGACTTACGCTCGCATTCCAGACGGAAGCGGGGCGTGGCAGGTTGTCGAAAACCCGACGCCCGGGGCTCCGAACGGCGGCGCGCCGGCACAGCACCTTTTCCTGAACGAGGTTGTCTCCACTGGGGATCCCGACTGGATCGAAATCTACAACTCGACGGGAGACGATATCGACATCAGCGGTTATTTCCTGTACGATGGCGGATCATCCGATAACAAGAGCGTCTTCCCTGCGGGAACCATCGTTCCGGCGGGTGGATTCCTCGCCTGGGACTGCGACGATGTGCAGACCAATTTCAAGCTATCCAGCGGCGGAGAGGACATATTTTTGGAAAACCACGACGAAGAGCTGCTCGACAGCATCGTCTTCCCAGCTATGAACGAAGGGGAATCTTACGCCCGTATCCCCGACGGCGGAGTCTGGAGCGTCAGCTCGAATCCGACAAAAGGATCTTCGAACCAGGAATAGAGATGAAGAAAGCGCGCGGATTCACATCGATACTGCTTCTCTTGCTTGCGATGACTGCCATTCTGTTCACCGGTTGCGAAGATGACGATGGCGGAAGCGATGTCGTGCAACTTGAACGCATCGAGAGCTATCCTCTCTCCATTGCCGAGCCCTCGGGGCTAACCTGGGACGGCGAAAAACTCTGGACCGTAAGCGACGAGGACGGCCTCGTCTATCGAATCGATTTTGATGGAACCATTTTACATAGTTTCGATACAAGCGCTATCGATCTGGAAGGCATCTCCTATGATTTGGAAGCCAATCGCATCTGGCTGTTGGACGAAGAGGGATTTGTTATGCAGTATGGGCTGAATGGTGAAGGATTCTATTATGGGAAAAATCTTGTTCCAGGACAGAATGATGAACATTCCTTCGAGGGATTGTGCTACCACGATTCGCTGATCGTCGTTACGAGCAAGATCGAACCGTACGAGCTTTTGAAAATCGAATTCGATTCTTTCGATTTCCTCGATCCGATTCCATTAAGTTTCCCAACTTCCGGAATTTGCTATTCCGGCATCGAGAAGACCTACTATATGATTTCGGACGAAAATCAGACTCTGTGCCTTTGGCATGAAGAACAGGGAACAATGGAGAAATGGGGAATTCAAACGCAGGATCCGGAAGGCGTTGTTGTCATCAACGATCGAGTTTATGTGGTGGACGATTCTGAAAATCGTCTTGACGTCTATATATTACCTTAACAGATTGAATGTATGAATGAATGAAAAAACAACAGGGAGGCTCCCATGAGAAGAGCGATATTGGTTTTAGCTATGTTGACGGCCATCTTCGGGCTGTTTGCCCAAAGTCTTTATATCAATGAAATCCAGGCAAAAAACGAATCGACGATCACCGATCCCGAAGGCGATTATTGCGACTGGGTCGAAATCTACAACGCTGACGATTCTTCGGTGGATTTAGGCGGAATGTACCTTGCCGATGACCACTACGACGGCACCCTCGAAAGCTGCTTCATGATCTCGGACGAGTACCCCGAACAAACCACCCTTGTAGCCGGCGGATTCATGCTCTTCTGGTTCGATGAGGACACGGACGACGGTATCTTCCACGTCGACACCAAGCTCGGCGGAAGCGCAGACGCGGTATATCTGATCAGCTCGGAGAACGTCGTGATCGACAGCTACGAGTACGAATACGAGGAAAACACAGGTCTCGACGTGGACGACGTATCCATCGGAAGAGTTCCGGACGGAACCGATAACTGGTCGTTCTTCGGACCAGGCTACAGCTATCCCCCGTCACCGGGTTCTTCGGACAACATGATCGCCAACGACGAAGAAACGATTCCATCCGCTCAGGCGGCGTTGAACGCCAACTACCCGAATCCGTTCAATCCTGAGACGACGATCAGCTTCACGCTCCCGCAGCAAGCAAACGCTTCACTCACCGTGTTCAACATTCGTGGACAGAAGGTGAAGAGCCTCTTCAACGGCCAGGCTCAGCAGGGAACCACGAGCGTTGTATGGAAGGGCACCGATGACACCGGAAAATCCGTCTCCAGCGGAATCTACTACTACCGACTTCAGACATCGAACCAGGTTCAGACTCGCAAGATGGTTTTGATGAAATAATTGCATTTGTAAGATTTTGCACAAGGATCGGCAGGAATTTTTCCTGCCGATTTTTTCATTACATCCGCCAATAACAAGAATGCACACCATTCATTCAGATTCATCTATTATATTGCTATAAAAAATATTGACAACACTCATTCGCTAAATATAATGTATTCGTGAATGATTTGGGGTGAAGAAATCTGTCACAACAAAAATAACGTGATCTGATACTTCGATTTTCAGGATTCAAGATTGTAACATTCATTATCAAACATAGAAAATACCCTGTTCCACCTTCTTATACACAAGGAGATTACAATGAAAAAAATCATGCTTTTTCTTTTTGTTTTAAGCGCTCTCTCGTTATTCTCACAAACTTGCCAGGAAGTGTGGCTGCAACCACCGGATCCGAGTGGCGTGGATATTCAATGTACCGGTACAGATATCGCGGATGACTGGTCTGTAGCGGAAGACACCTATATCTGCGCTGTCCATTTCTGGCTGTCATGGCAGGAAGACATTGTCGGCGAAATCCTGTTCATCTCCGTAAGCATCAACGAAGATGTCCCAGCCGGAACCGGAGGGATTCCTTACAGCCATCCAGGAGACAACATCTGGACTGAAGTGTTCATCGTCGGCGATGGAATTACTACCATCGATCCTCCTGAAGCGGGATTGCAGAGTTTCTACAATCCCCTTAATGACAACTTCTATCCGGCAGATCACCTCAACTACTATCGGGTGAACTGCGGCAATTGCGAAACCGGGCAGTACATCTCGGATCTCTTTACGCCCTTTCACGCACAGGCGGGTGTGATTTACTGGTTAGTGGTAAACATAGCTGTTACGCCAGAAAACTGCGGCTGGAAGACTTCCCCGGTTGACTTCATGGACGACGCCGTGTACTTCGACAACGTGACCACCGCCATGTGGCAACCCATATCGATTCCGGCTTACGACCCGAGCATTCATCTCGCGTTCTCACTTTGCGGATGTAGTGATCAAACCTGCCCTGTCGAACTCTCCAGCTTCGATGCAGCGGTAACACAAAGCAATTTCGTTCAAATCAACTGGACAACGGAATCCGAAAGCGACCTCCTGGGCTATAACGTACTCCGCAATACGACAAACAACCTCAACGAGGCAATATCCATCAACGCCGAATACATCAACGCGAACAACTCGGCATCGCAGAGCCAGTATTCGTACATTGATCCCGAAGTCGAATGCGATTGCACGTATTACTACTGGCTGGAAAGCGTGGAAATGAGCGGAGCGACGCAGTTCCACGGTCCCGTGAGCGTTACCGTCATCGATGAAACCGGAGAAGACACACCCGATCCGGCTGAAATCGTAACGATGTTCGACTCGGTTTATCCAAACCCGTTCAACCCGAACACATCCTTCAGCTACACACTCACAAAGGACGGAATCGTTACATTCGATGTCTACAACCTGAAGGGGCAGTTGGTCGATACCATCACCCATCAAGGCAAGAAGGGCAGCAACACCGTTGGCTGGAACGCTTCAGATCAAGCTTCCGGCGTTTACATGATCCACATGAAGGCCGCTGGATTCGAATCCATGCACAAGGCAGTGCTGATCAAGTAACAATCCAGCTTCTATTAAAAAGCACCGGTGCACCCGGTGCTTTTTTTTCCGATATCTCAAAAAACACACTCGCTTCTCCTTCATCGAAAATGATCGTTTCGCCCAAATTAACTATAGGAAACATATGAATTCACAAATGAATGAGTCTTCAATCCGCTTGCAGAAATGCTTTGTGGATGATTAACTTACATACCACTAATATTAATGCCCAATTTTTATTAATTTCCTTGACATCCGCCCCCCACTTTGTTTAAATACCCCAAGATCACTAAACCATAGTGAGCCTTATTCTAATAATTTAGGGATTCTGCAATGGTTAACTTATGTTATTCCCCCTATAATGTTGGCCGATAACTGAAACACAATGCCGCTCCTTTGCGGCAAGGAGAAGTATCATGAAAAAGATACTAATCATTGTTTTCGTGTTGAGTCTTTCGACACTATTCTGTCAAACGTGCCAGGAGGTATGGAACCAAAGTCCATACGCCAACGGTGTGGATATTGAATTCGAAACCACCGCCGTTGGCGACGACTGGCTAGTGCCAGATAACACGTATATCTGCGCGATTCATTTCTTCCTGTCCTGGCAAGGCGATGTCGTTGGCGATATCACCTCTATCGATGTAAGCATCTGGAGCGATGTACCCGCCGGCGTGGACCTTCCATGGAGCCACCCTGGTTCCATGCTTTGAAACCATGCATTCTTCCCTGGAGACGGCGTAACTTCAATCGACGGCCCACTTGCCGGTGCTCAGGCATTCTTCGATCCGATGACCGGCACCTACACTCCCAACGATCACTTCTCGTACTACGAAGTGAATTGCGGGGACTGCGAAGCCTACCAGTACATCTCGGATGTGGCAACGCCCTTCCACGCCATCGGCGGCACAATCTACTGGCTTGTGATCCAGGTAAACGCCCTGGATGGAACCTGTGGTTGGAAAACTTCGATGGATGACTTCCAGGACAGCGCTGTGTATTATCACACGACCAACCTGCAACATCAAGTCGTCGAAATCGGCATTTACGATCCGACGATCAACCTCGCGTTCTCGCTTTGCGGTTGCGACGAAGAAACCTGCCCTGTCGAGCTCTCCAGCTTCGCGGCGGCAGTTACGCAAAGCAACCTGGTTCAGCTAAACTGGATTACCGAGTCCGAAAGCGACCTCCTTGGCTACAACGTGCTTCGCAACACATCGAGCAACCTCAGCCAGGCAATACCCATCAACACCAGCTACATCCCGGCCAACAACACGACAGCCCAAAGCAAGTACAGCTATACGGATGCCGAGGTCGAGTGCGATTGCACATACCACTACTGGCTGGAAAGCGTTGAAATGAGCGGAGAAACACAGTTCCACGGTCCTGTGACCGCAACCGTTCTCAGTGGCGGCGAAGGCGATACGCCCGACCCGGGAGACATCGTGACGAACTTCGAATCGGTCTATCCAAACCCGTTCAATCCCGAAACCAAGTTCTCCTACACAATACCCGAGGACGAAACCGTTACTTTCAAGGTTTACAACCTGAAGGGTCAATTGGTTGAAACCATCACCCACGACGGGCACAAGGGTTCAAATTCCGTCACCTGGAATGCAGCCAGCCAGGCTTCAGGAATTTACATGATCCACATGCAATCGACTGGCTTCACGTCCATTCGTAAGGCCGTGCTGATCAAGTAAAGGTCACGGCACATAATAAAAAAACCGCCTCTCGTTTGAGGGGCGGTTTTTCATATTCGTTCTTTCTTAAAGCGTAACGTAGTCGTTGGATAAGCGATGGACGCCCTTGAAAGTCATTCTGCGAAAATCCGGCTCGCAAGACAGCACGACCCTTAAATGGTTTGCGTCGTCCTTGCGAATGTATTCCATCGTTTGCGAAAGTTTTCTGACAATAAATATTCCCAAGCCGCCGGCTGGACGCTTCTCGATGGGTAAATCAAGATTCGGCTCCGGCATCTCCAGAGGATTGAAACCTATTCCGTCATCTACGAATAACAACTTTATCTCTCCCGGCGCGGAAGATATCTTGATGCGAATCATGTGCTCTTCTTCGTCATCAAAACCATAATTTACGATATTGGATAAAACCTCGTCCATGATCAGGGTCAGATTGAAGCAAGTCCTATGCGACAATTCCAGATTCTCGATAAACCGATGAATTCTGCCTATCTCGGAAAGTCTGTTTCCAATGATCAATTCATACTCCATGGCAACCACCTGTGTTTTTCAATACATGATATAATCTGAATAGGAATTCGTGAAAGCCAAACATTTTAATGTTTAATTTTTGTAAACTTATCCTGCCGACTCAATACCTGGAAAAAATCCTTGAAAGAATCATCCCCTTTCAGTAAGCTGGAAAGAAACGAAATCAGGAGTGAACATGCAAGCTGACCTACTCATTATAAATGCAAAAGAGCTTCTCACCCTAAAGGGAAGCAGGTCGCCGCGAAAGGGCGACGAGATGAACGACCTGGCGATTGTGAATCAAGGGGCGATCGCGATCAAAGACGGGCTCATCGCAGCCGTTGGCACCACTGAAGAGATTCTCAGGGACTGGGAAGGCGATGTCTTCGACGCGCAGAATCAAATCGTCATGCCGGGATTCGTCGATCCGCATACGCATCCGGTGTTTGTCAACACGCGTGAAAACGAGTTCGAGATGCGCATTCAGGGGAAAAGCTACGTGGAGATATCCCTGAGCGGCGGCGGAATCCGTTCCAGCATCGCAGCCGTTCGCGAAGCGAGCGAGGACGAGCTTTACGAGCTCTCTCTCAAGCGCATCAAGCGAATGATAAGCTGCGGTACGACAACGCTGGAAGCAAAAAGCGGGTACGGACTCTCGACCGAAAGCGAACTCAAGATGCTGCGCGTAATCAAACGATTGCAGCAGGAACTCCCCATCGAGATCGTCGCCACCTTCATGGGCGCGCACGAGTTCCCGGTGGAATATAAGGACAACCACGCCGAATACATCCGCATACTCAAGGAAGAGATGATGCCGAAGGTCGCGGAGGAGAATCTGGCAACGTATTGCGACATTTTCACTGAGGATCACGTCTATTCCATCGAAGAATCCCGCGATGTCCTGACTCACGCGAAGAAACTCGGTTTCCACATCCGCATGCACGCCGACGAGATCGAACCGATCGGCGGCGCAGAGCTCGCGGCAGAGATGGGGGCCGTCTCGGCCGATCATCTCGGTGCGGCGTCCGACGAGGGCATCCGCGCCATGCGGGACGCGGGAGTCATCGCTGTCGTGCTACCCGGAACCATCTTCAGTTTGGGAATGAAGTCCTATGCACGGGCGCGGAAGATGATCGAGGAGGGCCTGCCGGTCGCCCTGGCAACCGACTACAATCCCGGGAGCTGCAATTGCGACAGCATACCCATGATCATCACCATCGCCACCCTGCAAATGAAGATGAGCGTCGCGGAGGCGATCACCGCAGCGACGATCAACGCGGCGCATTCGCTGGAAATGGGGGACGTCACCGGATCGATCGAAGTCGGGAAACAGGCGGACGTTCTCGTTATGGACATGCCTTCCTACCGCTATTTGCCCTACCACTTCGGTTCCAGCGACGTGATGAAAGTTTTCAAGAAAGGCAAGCTCATTTACGATCGCTGCGGGAATTGATGTCGGCGCAAGATCAAGCCATCACCGCAGCGCTTTTAAGCTGGTACGCCGCAAGCAAGCGAAACCTCCCCTGGCGCAGGACGAGCGATCCGTATCGCGTCTGGGTATCCGAGATCATGCTCCAGCAAACCCGCGTGCAGACAGTGCTCGATTACTACGATCGTTTTCTGGATCGATTCCCGGATGTCGAGACGCTCGCCGGTGCCACGCAGGACGAGGTTCTCAAGGCGTGGGAAGGCCTGGGCTACTACCGCCGCGCAATGAACCTGCACAAAGCGGCGAAGGTCATCGCTGAAGACTTTCAAGGGACTCTCCCTAACGACATCAAATCGCTCGGGAAGCTTCCCGGATTCGGAGATTACACTGCTTCGGCCGTCGCGTCTATCGCATTCGGAGAAAGGACGGCGCCGGTTGACGGCAACATCGTGCGGGTTATTTCCCGCCTCTTCTGCGTCGAGACAGACGGAAAGTCGCAGAAAGACAAGAGGCGTATCAAGGAGATCGCTGAAGCTTTGCTTCCCGAGGATTCCAAAGAGGTTGGAAACTTTGTTCAGGCGCTGATGGAGCTGGGAGCGCTCGTATGCCTGCCCCTGAATCCGAAGTGCGACGCGTGCCCCCTTACAAATCAGTGCCGGAGCAAGAAAGAAGGCCGGCAATCGCTTTTTCCCCTCAAGGCGAAGAGAGCCGCGCTGCCAGTCGTACATCTGAAAGTGGCGGTAATTTGCAGAAACGATAAAATTTTAATGGTCAAACGAGACCCGAATGGTTTACTGGCATCCATGTGGGGATTTCCGCTGTTCGAGGGAAATCTCGCTTCGGAAATCGCTGAACGATTTCGTATTGAAGCGAGATCGATTCGCAAACGATTCGAAACGACCCACACCTTCACCCATCTGAAGTGGCAGATGGAGATTTTCGAATGCGAGGCGGAGACGCTTCCGTGCGACAACCAACTGAACTGGTTTTCGCCGGAGGAAGTGGAGCGGCTCGCGCTGCCGACGGTTTTTCGCAGGATATGGAATCGCTGGCTGTCGGAAAGAATGTAAGCCTCCGCGGAGAATGATGTATGGAGAAATACTACCGTGATAAACGGTCGATCGAGATCAAGGTGGGAATTATCACCGTCGTCTCGATCCTGATCCTTGTGCTGGGCTATTCCTGGCTGAAACAGTATCTTGAAATGCGTAACTTCACCGATGTTCTTGTGATGTTCGAGAACGCGAACAACATCAAGCCGGGCGAGACCGTGACCATGAACGGCATGGAAATCGGCAGGATCAAGTCGATGAAGGTCGAAGAGGACGGTGTGATGATAACGCTCCAGGTTCATCTCGATTTCCCGCTGAAAGAAGGCACGATCTTCCGCCTGCACGAATCGAACCTGATGGGCGGAAAGCGGATCGATATCCGCCCGGGAAGAGGTGAGAAACAACTCGACCTCGCACAGACATTCACCGGCCAGACCGATGCCGGAATCACCGGTGTGTTCGCCCGGATCGACGATCTGGTGGCCAAGCTCGACGGCATCGTCTCCCGCGTGGGAGATTCGGACGGCATCATCGACGACTTCGCCGCGCTGGCCGATACCGCGAAGACGATGCTCACAAACCTGAACGAGATGATCGATGAGAATCGCGCACCGCTGGGTACAGCAGTTGAAAGCGCTTCCGGTGCGTTCGGGAAGATTAACCGTATCCTGGACGACAATGAGAAACCGATTCACGATACACTGGACAACCTGAATGGAGCCACGCAGGAAGCACGTGTGCTTTTCACGAAGCTCGATACGCTCGTGGCGCGGTTCGACAGGATATCCGCCAATATCGAAGAGGGAGACAATACCGTCTCGAACCTCCTCAACGAAAGAGAACTCTATAACCAGATGGTTGAGGCCGTCACGGAGATCGATTCCCTGCTGGAAGACGTGAAGGCCCATCCGAAAAAATACTTTGAATTCAGTGTGTTCTAATGAAAAAAAGATACGCCCTCATCATCGTTTTCTCGCTCGTGTGCGCCATGCTGTTTCCCGTTTACTACGGGAAGAACAAGGTTCAGAAAAAGAAAGTGGAGTGGTCCGTCATCGAGACGATGCACTTCGACATCTATTTCAAGAAGGACTCGGAGGAGTTCGGTAAAGCGGCCGCACTGATGGCGGAAGAAGCCTACTACTACCTGAAGCAGGACTTCAAGGAACCCATCCGCTACCGCATTCCCATCATCTTCTACGAATCCCACAGCGAGTTCGAGACGACCAACATCATCTACCCGCTCTTGAGCGAAGGCGTCGGCGGGTTCACCGAATACGAGAAAAACCGTGTCGTGGTCCCGTTTGACGGCAGCTACCGAAAGCTGGAAGAGGTTTTGATCCACGAACTGACGCACGCGTATGTCGGCGCAGTCTCCCGAGGGGGCATGCTTGGAACCGGCGCGGGACTCCCCTTCTGGTTCAGCGAAGGTCTTCCCGAGTTCGAATCCATCGGCGGGAAAGACAACTACAACAACATGTTCATCATCGACATGGTCTTGAACGACTACCTCTACCCCATCAACAACATCGGCGGCTACTACGCCTATCGCATGGGAGAAGCGTTCCTGACATGGATATCTGAGGTGTACGGAAGAGAAGCCGTGATGAAATTCTTTCACTCGGCTCGCATCGCACGAGACCCTGACGCGTCCACGGAAAAGGCGTTCGGGATGAAGTTCGAGGAGCTCCAGGCTCGCTGGGAAATCGCGCTCAAGCGTGAGTATTATCCCCTGATCGAAGATTTCAAGCTCCCCTTCGAGATTCTCGAGAAGCATTCGGATCATGAGAAGACGGGGTCGTACCTCAACTACGCGCCGCGTTTCTCCCCAAACGGGCAGAACTTCCTCTATTTTGCCAATGTCAACTATCGGACCGGAATCTGGCAGGGCTCGATGATCGAACTCGAGAAGGAAAACCTGATTGTGGAAGGCGAGACCACGGGAAGCATCCAGGAATTCCACTTCCTGCGCAACAATGTCTCCTGGCTGGACGATGAACGTTTCGCGTTTGTCGCGAAATCGACCTTCGGGGACAAGCTCTACGTCATGAACATCGAATCCGGCAAGAGAACGGAGGAATACGAATTCCCCAATCTCGACAACATCTATGAATTCGATTATTCGCCTGCGAACGGGAAATACGTCTTCTCCGGTCAGCAGGAGATGGCCACCGATTTGTACATCTTCGATCCAGCCACGAAGAACCTGAAACAGATCACTCACGATCGCTACGACGACGGCTCGCCCCGGTGGTCGCCCGATGGAACGAAGATCGCGTTCTACTCGGAGCGAACCGTCCGCGATACGACGCACGCCGATTCGAGCCACGTGTTCTACAACCTCGGTCGGGACATCTTCCTGTACGATACGCAAGAAGAAGCCTTTTATCAGGTTACGGACGACAACTGGGAGAACCACTCTCCCCTGTGGGAGAGCAAAGGCGAGAACCTGCTTTTCATATCCGAGAAGGATTACATCGCCAATTTCGACGCCATCGAACTGGAGACGGGACAGCGAGCGCAGGTTACCCACACGCTTTGCGGCGTCTTTACCGGCGACCTCAATTCCGCGGACGAATACCTGATTTTCTCCTGCTTCTTCAAGAATGGCTGGGACATCTACACGCAATCCAATCCGCTTGTGGATCTAGAATATTACGATTACCATCTACCGCAGCCTGTCACGCTGCACGACGATTTCCATAGCCGGTTCGACATTTCAAGATACGAGTTGTACGGAAACCGCAAAAGGGACTTCAAGCGAGAGCGCCCCGATTTCTCCAATCGCAATGTGACCAAGATCGACCTTAGCGACTTCAGCGAGCAGGACAGCCTCATCAAGGAACACAACATGAAGATCGACGAGAAGCCGGACACCGTTTCAGTTGTTCCCGAGCAGCGCCCCTTCCGCCTCAAGTTTTCGCTGGATCGTTTCTGGGGAGGGATGGCATATTCTTCGTCTTATGGCGCGTTCGGCTACTTCCAGTTCAGCATGAGCGATCTCATGGGCGATCACGCATTCGGCGTTCAGCTATCGCTGGCCGGAGATCTGGACGACTCCAGCGTAGGCGTTATGTACTACTACCTCCCGCATCGCGTTGATCTGGGTACGGGCGCGTTCTACTACAACACGGAAACGATCTATATCGACGGTGTTTACGACGTGACCGGCAGGTATTACGATGAGAAAGTGTCCGAGAGAGATTTCGGCCTGCAAACCGTTATCAGCTACCCGTTCAATAAATTCTGGCGCCTCGATTTCAACAACTCGATCTCCAAGTGGGAGCGCGAGCGCTACTACTGGGACTACGATATCGAGACGGAGGATTCTTCGGAAGGCGACTGGAAGAAATTCAGCACGGAGGAAGCAGCCGTTTACGCCACGGGCGTGGATATGGTGCAGGACAACACGCTTTGGAGCAACACGGGGCCGATATCCGGCTGGCGCGGCGCAATCTCGCTGGACAAGAGTCTCTCCAAGGAAGACGACTATTTCAACGCGTACGGCGACCTCAGAACCTATCTGCTATTCAACAAGCGTTACGCCTTCGCATTCAGGTTCCTTGCCGGAGCCAGCATGGGTAAGGATCCGCGAATATTCTCCATCAGAGGCTACAATGGCGTGCGTGGTGTACGCGACGACATAGAGGGTGATCGCAAGTTCCTCGGTTCCGTCGAGCTGCGCTACCCGATCATCGATTATTTCCAGATCAGCTTCCGCTCTACCGATCGCGTTCAGAGAGTTGCGCGGTAGCATTTTCTACGATTTCGGAAGCGTGTGGTACGACGAAGAAGGGTATCACGGTATCGTGGACGACGATCTGGAGGATATGAAGATGGGTTACGGTTTCGGGCCTCGCTGGAGGCTGGGCTGGTTCATTTTCAAGCTCGATATCGCCTGGCAGACGGATCTGCACGACAGCACCAAGCCTACCTATTATCTGTGGCTGGCGCCCGATTTCTAAGCTGATTCTCGATCGCCTGCCCGATGCGCCTTACGATCTCGTGAAGCGCTTCTTCACGCAGCAGCATGTTGCGGAGCTGCAGGGCGTTCTGGCGCGCTTCATCCTCTGTTTTCCCAAACCCTCGCGTGTCGCGAAACTCTTCGCTCGGTAAGCGAAAGGTCATCAAAGACTGATTCTGCGATCCTTCCAGGAGGCGTAGATTCAAGGTCGATCTCGCAGCAATGTACCCGAAAACCGAGTCGGAGAGGCAGCGCTCACGGCAGCGCGGAATTCACCCTGAAGCCGGTAGGAGACGCCGGTGGAATCCTGATGATAAACGATTCTGTATCCTTCACCGGTCAGCAACTTTTCCATCTCCGTTTGGAACCATGTGTTATCAGGTTGTGTCTGGATATCGATCAGAATGGTGATATTCCGATGATTGAGCGGCGAAGGGAACCTTGTCCTAACTGCAGGCAGGAATTGCACAACGTCCGACTGGCCGTCCGTGCATCCGGCAACGAGCTGCATCTCGGCATCCCGGTTATCTTCAAATGCGTAGGGAACCGTTAGTTTCCCTTCCGAATCCGTGAACAACACCCGATCGAGCTTGAAGTTCTCGGAGAACACGCGCACCGGCATCCCGGGAATCGGCTCATCCTCAAACGAGATATCGTACTCGAGGAAGCCGCTCAGCGTACCCTCTTGTTTTATGAAATCTATTCGGATGCGCGGTATGAGGTTACGCATAACATTCTCCAGCTTTCCTTTCTCCTTCTCGAATTGCTGATACTCGGGCAGGTGGATCATCCAGTATTGTGAAAGGAATTCTTGCTTGATCATCAGGACCGACTGGTATAGAATAAACAGATCAGATATTGACGCGGGGGCTGGATGGGACCATTTCGAGAGCGGTTCCATCATCTGAAATTTCATGGAAAATTTTCTGATCGTCTCTCTCCAGAGGGCGCGAAATTCATCCTCGCTGAACGATACGCCGACCCATGCTTTGTAGTAGCGCTGGAGCCCATCCTGCGTCAGCTTCTCCCACTTCTCCACGTAACGCTTGTCCGCCGCCACCTGCAGGATGTTTCTGGCGTAGAAGTTCGCGGTCGTTTCCGAATTGAGAACATGGTGGACGATCCCGTTGCGCACGGTGTCCACGCCTGACTCGAGGGTTTGGATGCACACTTCGATGCCAAGGCTCTCCACGATCTGCCGACGCGCATCCTGCATGGCGCTTTCCAGCGCTTCGGCCTCCGTTTGTTGCGGGAGCGATACCCCCACATACAACGGCGCGGCCGCTCCTTCTCGCAAGGCTCGCTCGCCGTCGCGGCCGACCAACCGCTCTTCTCCCACTTTCAGGCTGCATGCTATCAGTAATGCTACCAATAATAGACTAATGTATCTCATCTTTTCGGTTCCATCCGGTTCTGTTGCGTGCGCACGACAATGCAAAGCGCATGCACGGTTATCTCACCGATAATCAACAGAACCCTCGGGAAAAGTTTGTCAATGTGAATTTGAACGGAGCATGCCCCCACATTGGGGGTAATGTCCTAATCACCAACCATTAATCCATCGCTATGCTTCGACTCCGCCCAGCATGACAGGTGGATAATCATCTCGAAGAAAAACCGTTCGTCACCCTGAAGCTGTGTGTATTGCGCAGAAAAAAACGAATCCCTCACAGCGTCGAAGGGCAAAAACGATTGTTTTTCCGAGCTAGTAAAGAAGCTGGACTCAAACAGTGAGAAGGTTGCATTTCGATAAAAACACAAAAAAGGGCAAGCCACGATAAAGAACTGCCCTTTTAAAATTGATAAAATCAGATCAGGCTTCAGCCGGAATGACGTTAACGAATTTCTTTCCGCCGGCTTTCGTGCGGAATTTCACAAATCCGTCCACCAGGCTGAATATCGTATAGTCTTTTCCCAGGCCTACGTTGTCGCCTTTGTGGAATTTGGTTCCACGCTGACGAACGATGATATTGCCGGCCAGTACAAAACTGCCCATCATAACGCTTTACGCCCAGGTATTGCGGATTACTGTCCCGTCCGTTTTTACTACTACCAACACCTTTTTTATGTGCCATAATTTTATCTCCCTGGGGGTTATTGAATAATATCCTTTACCAGGATGGTCGTGAAGTTCTGTCGATGGCCTTGCTTCTTCGCATAACCTTTTCTACGCTTTTTCTTGAAGACGATAACCTTTTTATCTTTGCCGTGATCGACAATCTCTGCCACGATTTTCACATTGTCAAGCGTGGGCTGACCTACCAGAACGTTGTCCTGATCATCCTTCAGAAGAAGGATATCGTCCAGTTCCAGTTCATTACCGGGTTCCAGATCGGCAAGGTAAGGAACCTTGACGGTTTTATCCTTTTCCATCCGAAGCTGCTGACCCTTAAAATCTACGATCGCATACATTTCAGACTCCTTATATCCATTTATCGCAAACGGAATAGTCAAATAATTCTATGTTGCTTTTGGTTGTCAAGAACAAATAGACAAATATGCCAATCTTTTTAGTGCGTCTTGAAGTGCGTCGTTATCTCCTTACCTGTTTGGAGATCGACAACACGGAATCCGTCCAGCGATATATCGCGATCGGCAGTCAGTTCCACCTTGTTTTTAACGTTTACCAAGTACTCGGGGTTTTGATCCATATATTCCTTAACGGTCGGCGACATGATAATTTGCAGGTGCTTGCCTTTCAGGAAATATTCGGATCGACTGATCCAGCGGAAGATTTTCATCGCCACCGAATCGCGCGAAATGATCCTCCCCGCACCGTGGCAGCCGATGGGGCAGCGCTCGGAATAGGCGAGAATGATATTCGGGCGAGTGCCGTTTTCGAGAAACCTCCACCAGCCCAAGCGGACCGAACGGGAACACCTTGTTGCGTGCCCGGTCTCGCTTGAGACATTTACGAAACGTTTCAAGAACCTCGCTCTTGCTGGCCTCGCTTTCCATATCGATGAAATCGATCACCATGATGCCGCTCAAGTCCCGCAGCCGAATCTGCCTTGCGATTTCCTGAGCCGCCTCGACGTTGGTCAGGCGGATGGTGTCTTCGTAATTTCTTCTGCCGGTGTAGCTCCCCGTGTTGATATCGATGGACACCATCGCCTCCGTTTGCTCGATGACGATATTTCCACCGCTGGGAAGCTCCGCACGCGCGTTGAACATCTTCTCTATTTCTTTCTCGATTCCGTAGGCATCGAAAATGGGAGAATCCTCTTTGTACAGTTCGATGCGCTCTACCAGTTCGGGCGCTCCGACCTTCAGGTTTTCGATCAGGCGACTTCGGAACGCCTTGTCGTCCACGACGAGCCGATCGATCTTTGTATTGAAAAGATCGCGTATTAGCGTGTTGGTGAGGTCGCTCTGATTAAAGATGCAAACCGGAGGCTTGGCGAACTGGACTTGCTTCTCGATATACTTCCAGGTCTTGTAAAGCCCGTTGTATTCCTGCTCGAACTCTTCCTTGGTGTTGCCCTCGGCATCCGTGCGGACGATGAGACCGACATCCTTGTGCTTGAGATCGTTTATAATCGATTTGATGCGATTCTTTTCGGCGTAGGTATTGATCTTCCGGGAGACGGCAACCTTGCTTTTGTTGGGGAAGAAGACGAGGAATTTCCCCGGCAGGGAAATCTGGCCGGTGAGACGCGCGCCTTTTTTTCCGAGCGGTCCCTTCTGAATCTGGACTACGATCTCCTGACCTTCTTTCAGATACTTACCGATTTTCGACGAGTCCCTCGCCAAACGACTGGGGGCCTTGTTATCCGAATCGACAAGATCGAGAAAATCGGTGACGATATCCGAATAATGCAGAAACGCGGTTCGTTCCAGACCGATATTGATAAACGCAGCGCCCATGCCAGGAAGCACGTCCTGAACATAGCCTTTATATATGTTGCCTACAATATTCTGTTGTTCTTTCTTCTCTACGAATAACTCGACGAGACGATTATCTTCCATAATCGCAACCCGTGTCTCATAGGGATGAACATTCACTATAATTTCATTGAACATCCTATAACTCCTCGAATATACTTCGCGGATATCGATTCCAGCGTCAAGCAATTTCTTTTCGGTTTTTCCTTGACACGAAAAACCGATCGGATTTCATGACATGCACGTGACGCGAGGTGGAGCAGTCAGGTAGCTCGTCGGGCTCATAACCCGAAGGCCGGAGGTTCAAATCCTCCCCTCGCTACCATTGATAATAGAGTGGCGGCATAGCTCAGTTGGTTAGAGCATCGGAATCATAATCCGAGTGTCCGGGGTTCGAGTCCCTGTGGCCGCTACCATCATATATGCTTATCTACGGCCTTGGCTAAAGATAAGCCTTTTTTTTACGCGCGCCAGTAGCTCAGCCGGATAGAGCAACGGCCTTCTAAGCCGTAGGTCCGGGGTTCGAGTCCCTGCTGGCGTGCCATTTTTTTATGCACCATCTTCCAGCGCTTATCTGAATTTGCTGCTCTCCATACGCTTGGGACGAGAACCGTCGTCGTTACGTCGAGTCCCTGCTGGCGTGCCATTTTTTTTGCACCATCTTCCAGCGCTTATCTGAATTTACTGCTTTCCATACGCTTGGGACGAGAACCGTCGTCGTTACGTCGAGTCCCTGCTGGCGTGCCATTTTTTTGTCTGAATCAGCAATTTTCAGAATTCTCAGGATTGGCAGGATAGAGAGGAACCAGCTCCACTTGTCGCATCAGTCCATCATACTTTATCACGATCCCGGTGGAACGCAGGCAACCTTGCCTGCAAGTAGGGAAACCCCATCCCCGGCCCTTCCCCTTCGGATGAAGAGGAAGGGAGCAGAGGAGCGCGCACCCATTTACAACTTCAGCTTGATGCCACGAGCAACCTTCTCTCCATCCTGCGAATCCTTTAATCCGATAAATCCTGCTTCCAACAATAATTTCCTTGACTTCCCACGCCCCTCCATTAACAAAAAGTAAACCCCGCAGGAGAATACATTATGGCAAAATGGGCAAGCTACAAGGTGGATGAACCCGTACGCAAACCACACATCCGAGATGTAGATGGCAAACGCTTCAAGTGGTGGATCACCGTACATTTCTTTGATGATAAAGGCAATGAATACGAGAAGCGAACGTATCATTACACTACACCAGAAGAGGTGCTTGCGGACATCCATGCGGGGAAGGAAATCAATCTCAATCATTGCTATGTGAAGGGATTGTCGCTGGGATGGAGATTGAATGATGAGCCTATACCTGTCATCCTTCACGATGCAAAAGAAGCTCTTTTTGATGGTGGTTTGGATTTTAGCGGAGTCGATTTTAATGATGGTGATATATCGTTTTTCAATTCGAATTTCAGCGGAGCAGTCAATTTCAGTTATGCAGATTTTGGGAAAGGTGATTTATGGTTTCAGTTTGCTAGCACTGATTCATACATGGCTTTTTACGGTGCGCATTTTGGAAATGAATATATCTGTTTTCAATACGTAGATTTTGGGATTGGGCAAACAATATTTGATTGCGCAAAGTTTGGTTCCGGAATTTTTATATGTCAACCTATGAATTCTAATAGCATAATGAGTTTTCATCAAATCGAATGCTTGTCATCAAATTTTTACATTCGAAGCTCCAAAAATACACAGATTGGATTTCACAAAGTCATCTGGAATACCCCAACAGAGCTGAAGATAGAGAATGTTCGATCAGTGCGTTTCAGTGATTGTTATTTTAACATTCCGGTCACATCCCTTAAAATTGCGCATGGTTTTATTGAATTTGATAATTGCATAAACAATAGCGTGATAACCGTGCAATGGATAAATTGCTGTTTTATAGATACGTTTCGCTTCATTCAGAAAGTAAGGCGAACGTATTTTTGGGATAAGGATGTTCAATTTTCAATTATCGGTAAACACCACCGCGCCTCCGAAACCGCCCTGCTTCTCAAGGAGAACTTCCGCAAAATGGGCCGCTATAACGATGAGGACGAAGCGTACTTTATATATAAAAAACACCAGTTGCGCGGCAGGTTTTGGGAAAGCATCGAGGGGAAGTGGTACAAAAAGTTCAAGCTGCTGTGGCATGGCTTGGGATTCTTGTTCCAGTACATTTTCTTCGAGCTGCTCAGCGGCTACGGCGTGCGAATCGGCAGGGCAATTGTCAGCACGGCGGTGACCATTGTGGGCTTTGCGCTTTTCTATTATCTGCGCATCACGCAGTGCGGGGACAGCTTCGCGGGGAGTTCGGCCGAGGGCGTTGCCGGGAAGGTGGAGCAGCTTTCACCCGCCTGGCAGGCTGGGTACCATAGCGCGATCACGTTTCTCACCATCGGCTACGGCGACATGTTCCCCGCGTCGAAGTTGCTCAGGGTCGCCAGCGGACTCGAGGGCTACATGGGGCTGTTCCTGATGGCGGTGTTCACGGTTACGTTCATGCGTAAAATCCTGCGGTAGGCGCATGCGCTGGGAATCATTCAGCACACAATCATTGACAGGCGGCATTCGTCTGCCGAACATTGCCGCATGAGAATAAAAACAGGTATTGGACAAGACAGTCACCGCTTCGGCGACGACATGGGCAAGCCGCTAATGCTCGCCGGAGTACATTTCCCGAGTTACGCGGGTCTTGCCGGCAACAGTGACGCGGATGTGGTACTGCACGCCGTTACGAACGCGATTTCAGGCGTCACCGGAGTCAATATTATCGGCAAGGCCAGCGATAAAATGTGCATTGAGGACGGCATCGACGACAGCGCAGTCTATCTGGAAGAATCGCTCAAATACCTTGGCGATTTCAGACTCACACACCTTTCGATCAGCATCGAATGCAAGAAGCCCATGATCACACCGATGATCGATGCCATGAAAAAACGACTCGCGGAGATTATTCCACTCCAGCCCGAAGATATCTGCATTACGGCAACTACCGGTGAAGGATTGACAGACTTCGGACGCGGAGATGGGATTCAGACGTTCGCTGTCGTTACTGCAATTGCCGAATAATCTGGTCACGGCTGAGAATCAAGCGCAGAATCGATGAATCTGATCGCGAAGTCGTGTTGTTACACGGTGGAGACTTTCCTGCTCGTTTCTTACGTGCAGGAAGTCGGAGGCGTGTTATATACACGACGTAGCTCAGATTGATCGAGAATGCCTTGATGGTCGGACATTGCCTTCCGCCCTCTTGAATTCCCGGCGTGGCATCTTCGCCCGATCTTCCGCTCCAACGTGGATATAGCACGTCTTGAAAACTATCGAACTCCAATAAAAAGACGTGCAACACCACGCCTGCGCGTAAGATCGAACGAATCTGCTCACGCCTGAGTCGGAAATATCTTATGGATTGTCATCATAAAAAAAAGGGGAGACGCGAAGCCTCCCTTTTCATTTATCAACTTGTTTGATCAATCAACGGTAATCGATTTGGAGACATTCTTGGGAACATCGGGATGCACACCGTGATCCTCGAATCCAACCTGATCCAGATACCCCATCTTGCGAACGCTCATCTTGAGGCCAAGCAATTGCAGGACAACGGAGGCGGAGAAGGCCGTCATGAGGCTGTCTCCGGTTCTGGGCAGAATAATGTAGCCAAAACCGTAATACTTCTTCATGTCCGGACTCGATGAAGCGTTCTCCATCAGGCGGTCGTTTTCTTCGGCGATAACGAACGTATCTGCGCCCCTGATCTTGTGTGTGTTGATTTGGGAGATGGTCAGGTTGACATCCCGTTCGTCCGGCCCGGTGATGTAGATAAGCGGGTAGTTACGATAGAGCGGCGTGAACATATCGTAATCTGCGGCAATTTCTTTGAATAGAGCCATGCCGAGCGCTGAAAGGTTGAATGGCATCGTGCGGGTGAACATATAGGTACTGAAAGCCTTGATCATCTCGCGAATCTCTTCCGATTTCAGTCCGCGACTCAGCCCTTCGCGTTCCATGACGTCGATTTTCCGCTGGAAGTACTTCACCATTGACTTGATGTTCTTCATTCCGAAAACGGTGTTCTTTCCAAGGATCGTGTTGGGACCATGCTTGAATTCACTCGCCTCGCCCCCTTCGCAGTGGTTGAGAACCGTCTCGCGAATCTTGAGCGCGCCTTCTTTTGCAACCCCACTCAGCTTGGTCGCCAGGATATGCATCGATGGCTCCATGTAAATCTTCGAGGCGACATAATCGACGGTTTCTTCCGTGGAACGAATGGTGGCCCTTATCAATGCCGGGATATCCAGGAGGGTCTTGTACCGCCTTGATATCTCGTAATCCATCTGGCCAAGCTGTTCCTCAGTGAGTGTATTCTTGCATTCTTCGAAATGCATTTCTCCAACTTTGATCGCAAGATAATAGAAGAGCGTCATCTGGTTGATATAGCTCTTGGTGGCCGGAACGGCGATCTCCGGTCCGCAATAGATCGGGATGGAGATATCACTCTTCTCCTGGCCGAGAGTCGAGTTCATGTTGTTGACCAGCACGATCTTCTTCACATCGATGCCCATCGAGTCGATATCGTTGAAGATGTCGATCAGATCCTTGGTTTCACCGCTTTGGGAAACGCCGATGATCACGTCGTTCGACTTCAGGCATTTCGAGTACTGTCCACGATAGTCTCCCGGAAGAATCGGGATAATCTCTACGCCGGCGATTTCATTGAAGAAAACCGCTGCAAGCTTGGTAGCGTGGAACGAAGTACCGCATGCAATGGTATAGATATTCCTGCTGTTGCGAAGCGTGTTACGAATCAGATCGATGAAATCGGCGACAATCTTGTCGAATTCCTGGATATCCTGTTTCTCGGAAACGGAATCGAGTGCTTTGGCCAGAAGCATCCGCTTCTTGTCGAACGGCTCACCCGCGATATCGATAAAGGTGTTTTTATCGTTGGAAAAGAAATACTTTTTATCGAAATCTTCCTTGAAGACCTCGTCATAAAGCCTCTTGTAATGCTTCTTCATGTTCTCGATAAAAAGCTCGGAACGATCCGACTCCGCGTAATCGTTGAACACCCGTACCTGCTTTGAGAACGATCCCTGCTTCTCAATTTTTCTTCCGAGCTGTTCAATTTCCTTGAGCTGTTCCACCTCATTCAGGAAATTGCGCATATGACGCCCGGTGTTCGAACCTCCGAGGAACATCTTCACGAGCTTACCTGTAGATTCGATCTCCGCGAAGATTTCCTGCTCCATGAAGTACTTGAATTGAGGCTGGAGCTCCGTGTCCTCGGCACGCAGCTTGGAGCGCACAGCGATACGATTGATCTTGTCGCCTCGCTTGTAAACTTCGTCAGGCTGGTTGAGCTTGCGGATGCGGTTGTCCTGATAGGCATATACCTGGAAAGAATCGGCGGTATATTCAACAAATTCCCCCTGCTGCAACTTCACGAGGTCCTTGGTGAAGCGAAGTACGGCTGTCAAATCTGAGGAAGCCAGGGCAAACGGGACATCTTCGACTTTGCCCACGCCAAAATAAAGACTGCTGCCGGCTTTGATCGCCCACTGTGTTTCCGTTTCGGGGTCGCTGATGACAGCGGCAAAGGAGCCAACGGTCTGGCGAGTCGCTTCGAGTATTGCCTTACGCATTGCTGCCTTTCTGATCTCTGGTTGTTGCTGGTCTGCAAGAGGGATTTTATTGAGTTCGATATCGAAGTAGTGTTCTACCGTATGAACCAGCATCTCTCCATCGTTATCGGAGAGAACGGCATGGCCTTCGCGCTGAAGGAACTGCTTGAGTTCGCGCGTGTTGGTAATATTCCCATTATGAGCGCCGAAGATGTGGCGTTTACAATGAACATCGTGAGGTTGAGCGTTCACATGATCTACCGCACCGAACGTCGCCCAGCGAACCTGCCCACAAAATATCTTGCCTTCCTGTTTCTCGATGCCGAGGGTTTGAACGAGCACACTCGGTGCCCCAACGTCTTTGAGTAAGGTTACATTTTTCTCGCTATCCTGAAACGCAGCTCCCGTCGAGTCGTATCCTCTGTACTCGAGGGATCTCAGAAGCTTGGACGCCCACTGTCCCATTTTTACATGCGATTTTGCCAGGGTAAGTCCTAAAACACCGCATCCCAAACCGAAAATCGGGATCGGAATTGTTATTTCGAAATTTTCGATTTTCTTTATCCATGCACGAAGGTTCATGAAATCTCCTTATTGATTTTCTTATATATAGTCTCTGCCAAATCAAGGTCCGACGGTCGCGTGATCTTGATATTCGTTTCATTGCAAATTTCCGTCGCCACAGTTTCTCTGAAGTACTCAAGGATTGAAGCATCGTCGGTGAACTCAACATCCAGATCGTGAATCCGGTGATGATAGCTCATGATCACAGGGTAGTTGAATACTTGAGGAGTATGCGCCTCAAAGACTTCATGGCGGGGGATCGTTCTTTGAACCAAATCGTTCTCGACTTTCTTCAGCGTATACCTGACTGGCGTCACGGGGATCACCGCGCCATGCTCTTCGCATTTGACAAGCAGTCTCCGAATCAACCCACCTGTTATAAATGGACGAACGCCATCGTGAATGAACACGATATCCGTTTGCTTATCACAGGCCAGAAGTCCATTATAAACCGAATCCTGTCTTCTGCTCCCGCCTGCGACGAATTTCATTTCCTTCCGAAGGTTTCCGGCTATCGTTCCCTTGATAAGCTGCTTCCCTTCCTCAAGCTCATCATCAGGCAAAACAACGACAATGCTCGATACATCATTTGAATTCAAAAAGGGGCAGATCGAGTGGATCAGTATGGGAATTCCGCCGATCTGGAGGAATTGCTTTTTCGTTGCGCCAGGGAGTCGCTTTCCAACACCTCCGGCCACTATTATCGCAGCATTGTTTTGCATTACTTTTTCCTTATACTTTTCTCCTTTTTTACAGACTCAAATGCCTTACAAAATGTCAAGTAAAAGGTGCAATCTATCGTAACCTGCATCCCCACAAATTCCGGAAGCGACAACCATCGTTTACCTGCACGTACCCCCTGCGCGGCGGGGCGGCGCAGAAAGCCCAATCCCATGACGCGTTCTGCAACCCATTGTAAACTCATTCCGGAGAACGCGTCGGGATTCAGGGCTTTCTTAAACTGAATCGAAGCCGCCGGCAGCGCTTCGATTCAGTTTTGTGTGCTCCGCACACGCGCCGCCCCGCCGCGCTGAGTCGTGCACCGAATCATCATCTCCCATGCTATAAAAAAAGGGGAGCGCTTGCTCCCCTTCAATATGTATGACCGGATCAGTCTTCTTCGTCCCAGCCTTTTTCCATGGCCTCTTCCATTGCCTGCTTGAAGCTGATGTGTGTTTTGAATCTCGTCACGCCGATCCTGCCGAAGATCGAATCGACGAACGAGTAGAACACAGGAATCACCAGCAGCGTCAGCATGGTCGCAAAACCGAGCCCGAACATCATACTGACGGCAATCGGTTTCCACTCCTGCGCTGCCTGCGAGGTCGAAAGCACCATCGGCAAGACGCCGAAAATCGTCGTAATCGTCGTGAGGATAATCGGCCTCAGGCGGGTCCGCCCAGCGTTGATCAATGATTGCCAGCGATTGATGCCGCGCTCGCGCTCATGGTTGACGAAATCGACCAGCACCAGCGAGTCGTTAACAACCACGCCGGCGAGCGCTACAACCGCCACCAGCGTACCGAGCGAGAAAGGCAAGCCGGTCACGAACAAGCCGAACACCACGCCGACAAAGCTGAATGGAATCGTCAGCATAACGATCAGCGGCTGCACGTACGAACGGAACTGGGCAGCAAGAATCGTGAAGATCAACAGGAGAGCTACAAAGAACGCCCTTCCCAGGGATGCATACGATTTCGCCTGCTCTTCCGCGACGCCGCCCGACTCGATCTGGTAACCAGGGAAACGGCTCTCGAAATTGCTCAGGGTTCCCCTAGTTCCACGAAGCTTGTTGCCGAACAGAGTAGCCATCACTTCCGAGGTCGTCCGCTTCTTCATCTGCCCATCCAGCTCATAATTGCTATTCTCGGCAGTGATCGTCACAATGCGCTTTTGGTCGCGGTGAGAGATTTCCGCCAGACCTTCCTCGTTGTCGAGTCTAGCAAGGTCCTTGAGCGCTACCAGGCTACCCGTACGAGTCCTGATCTTCAGATTCTCCAGGTCGTCGAGCTTGTCGATCTGGCTGTCTTTCGCCCGAACGACAATATCGAATTCATCGTTGCCGGAACCGCGGTACTCGGACACTTCGCTCCCGTAGACGGCGGTGCGGATCATACTTGCGACCTGCACGACGCTGAGATCGTACATGGCTAACTTGTCGTGGTACGGCTTGATTACGATCTCGTCCTTACCCGGTTGGAACGAATCCCTGATATCGGCAACGCCTGGTATCTTCTGGAGCTCGTTCTGAACAATCTGCGCAAGGTATTCCAGGCGATCCAGATTATCGCCCCTGACCCTGATTTCGATATCGGAGCCCGTTGGGGGGCCATCGGTCGGCTCCGTGAAGTTGTAGCTGTACACACCGGGCAATTCTTCAAGGTAATCGCGGATCGTGGCCTTGATCTGCTCGTGCGTGTATTTCATGTCGTTCAATTCGACCAGATCGATTCTCAACTCGGCATTGGAGGTCATCGTTTCCATCCGGTGATTGTCCTCCATCATTCCGACTGTCGTAACGATCGCCTCCACGTCAGCGCTTTCCTCCATTTCCAGAATGAACGACTCGATCCTGGTAACAACGCCGTTCGTGGTATCCAGATTGGTGCCCACCGGTGTTTTAACCTGAAGAACGATCGTCTTCGACTGGGTTTTCGGGAAGAACTCGAACTGGATATTCATCATCATGACAGCCGTAAGAACAATGGAAAGCAGCACGATGCCCAGCGTTATCCAACGGTGACAAAGCGCGGCCTTCAGCACCTTTGTGTACCGTCTGAGAAGAAAAGTCATAACCTTGTTCTTCTTCTTCGGCTGTCCCTCAGGTTGCGGATGCTCGCCCTTCTTCTTCCTGCGGAAAAGTCCGTCCCACTCCGCTATATGCGATGGCAGAATAACCAGGCTCTCAAAAAGCGACGCGAGCAGCGCGAGCGATACCACGATAGGAAACACCCGCATGAACTTACCCATCATGCCTTCCATCATCACCATCGGCATGAAGGCTGCCGCAGTCGTGCTGACGGCGGCAATAACCGGCCACATGATCTGCTGGGTACCGATAACGGCCGCTTCCTTCGCCGAATAGCCCATCTCGATATGGCGATACACGTTTTCCAGAACGATGATCGCGTCGTCCACGATCATACCCAGTACCAGGACAAGCCCGAACAACGAAAGCGAGTTCATCGTCATGTCCAGATAGCGCATCATGATGAACGTGAGCAGGAAGCTGAACGGAATACCGATACTGGCATATAGCGCGTTGCGAACTCCAATGAAAATGAACAGGAGCACAAACACGAGGGCCACGCCGAACAGCGCGTTGTTTCCCAGGGTCGAAAGCGAGTTTTTTACCTCGATCGATCCATCGTTACGCATTGTCGCCTGCAAACCCGGCACCGTACTCTTGAAGTCGTCGATCTTCTCCTGAATCTTCTCGTTGACGGCAATGATGTTGCCTTCCGCCTTCTTGTATACGTACAGCGTGACAGCCTGCTTCATATCCAGCTTGGAGATAATTGTTCGCTCCTCGAGCGTATCGATCACCGCTGCAACATCCCGCAAATGCACGGCTCTACCGTTGCTGTCCATCGAGATCAAGAGGTCTGCAATCTCTTCCGTGGTCTCGAATTCGCCCTTTGTACGCACAATGAATTCGGCCTTGCCGAACTCGATTGTTCCGCCCGGGACGTTCATGTTCCGCATCTGAATCGCGGTGGTCAGATCATCCAGCGTAATACCGTACTGATCCAGCTTGGGCAGGTTTCCCTCAACCCATATCTGCCGTTGACGCGTTCCATAGATATCCGCCTTGGAGATGTTATCCATATCCAGGATTTCATCCCGGAGGTCCTCAGCGATCTCGCGAATACCGTTGCCCGTAAAATCACCGCCCAGCACGATCGAACAGATCGGATTCACTTCGCGCATGTTCAGCTTGATAACCATGGGATCCTGCGCGTCCTCGGGCAGGTCGTTCACCTTGTCGAGCTCAGTGTTCAGATCATCCCAGGCTTTGTCGATATCGGCATCCGGCAGGAAGTTCACAAAGATAACCGCCCGACCTTCCGATGCCGTGGATGTCATGAAATCGATATCGTCCACATCCGATATTTCTTCTTCTATCTCATTGACCACGAGCTGCTCGATCTCCGAAGGCGAAACGCCAGGATAGGTCACGATAATGATAAACGAACCAAAATCGACCGCCGGCATCTCTTCCTTGGGGATTTGCTGCATGGTCCCGATACCCACGATGAACACGATGATCATGATCATGTTCACCAGTACCGGATTACCTACTGAAAATTTTACAATAGACATTCTCACTCCTTCGATGCATTAACTTCCGGAAACTGCTTGCCGGATTTCAATGAGTGTCCCGTCTTCAAGATTATCCACGCCTTCGGTTACCAGACGATCGCCTTCGTTCAGGCCTTCGACGATCAGCACGTTTTCCTCGACCTTCCGCCCGAGTTTCACCTTGCGCTGTAAGGCACGGCTATCGCTTCCCACGACGAACACGTATTCCACGTCGTAATTGACCTTCACGTTGTTCAGCGCTGTGTAGAAGACGTTCTCGTAGGTCTTGCTGAGGATATTCGCTTCGATGACCATCCCCGGGTATAGCTTCCCATCCTGATTGTCGACCTCGATCTCCACAGGATAGGTCGCCGATCCCTCGACCGGGCTGATGCCCACGCCCGTGATCCGGCCTTCGTATTGTGCTCCGTTTTCGAGGTGACGGATATTCGCCTTCTGGCCCCGTTTCATGTAGATGATATCGCTCTCGTTCACGCCCGTCTTCACGATGAGCCGTTTCGAGTTCACGATGTTGCACACAGCCTGCCCTCCCGAGACAAACTGCCCTATCTCGATGGGAAGATAAGTTATGTAGCCTGATATCGGAGCGAGGAAGCGTGAGTTGTCGTACGCCTTCTGAGCGCTTTCAACACCCGCCCGTGCACCTTCCAGTTGCGCCAGCGCGCCCTTGAGGCTCGCTTTCGAACTCACGTATTCCACGCGAGAAACCTTCTCACTGTTGTATAGGTTCTCTGTGGCCTGGAAGGATGCTTCCGCAGCCTCGTACTGAGCTTGCGCCGAGAGCAGGTTTGCGTTTGCCTGATCCAGCATGATCCGGTAATCCGTGTTATCCACGCGACCAATCGGTTCCCCTTTTTCGACCCAATCGCCCAGCTTCTTCTCGATCTCCACAACCTTGCCGGCTGTCTCGCTGATCATGCTGATGTCTTGGATACCTTCCAGCTTTCCGGAAACCCGTACGAAGCGATCCAGATTGCGGGGTTGCACTGTTTCAATCAGAACCGGCACCTTCAGTTCGGCTTCCTCTTTCTGCTGGGGAGCCGCTTCTCCGCCTTTCTTCACGCAACCTGCCAGCAGGGCGATTGCGATGATGGCGATGATGATATATTTTACCTTATTCACTTTTTCCTCCATTATTCACCTTTGATAACTTCTGTGAGCGCCGCGTCGTCCTCCGTGCCCATGAGCTCCAGCAGGGTGGAACGATAGCGCAGGTAGTCGTAGAAACTCGATGCGTAGTTCGAGCGAGCGGACGTGAGCATCACTTCCGAGTCCAGAAGATCGGAGGTCGTGATCAGCTCGTTGTTGAATCGTTCCTGCATCTGCTCGTAAGTCTCTTCGGCGTAGTCCAGCGCGAGCTTGGACGCACGCACCGACTTCGCCGCGGTAATCAGGTTATAAACCGCGCTTCGTAGCGCCGTGCGGATTCCGTCCTCCGTCGAGCGGAAGCTATACTCCGCGTTCCGCTTGTCGTGCTTGGCCTTGATCACGTCCGAGGCGTTGTCCACCAGCGGGAAGATCGGCATGGAAGCTGTGAGCATCAGTTGGCCGTCCCTTTCGAAATCTTCGTCCTCAACTGCGCTCCAGCTTCGGGAGTATTGCAGATTGACCGACGGCAGAAAATTGCCTTCCGCCATCAGGAGCGATTTGCTGTTCATGTTGACCTGGCGTTGCGCCATTTTGACGCTGAAGTTGTTTTCCATGCCCAGCTCGATGATCTTCTCGATCATCGCTTCCCAGCCGCCGTTGAGAATCTGGCGCACTTGCTCGATCTCCGGCTCGTATTCTTCGCTGCCGATGGGCTGCAGATCATCCACCTTTTCGATCTGAAGGTAGTTCGCCAGATCGAACCGGCTGAGCGAGAGCACGTTCTCCATCTGGATCAACTGCAGATCCTTGGACGCAAGCTCCGATTGCATATTCAGAATGTCCGCACGTGAGAGCGTGCCGGTTTCGTACCGTACTTGCGCGCGATCGAGATTCTGCTGGGCCGATTCAAGGCTCTTTCTGGCGATCTGCACAAGCTCCTGGTTTTCCAGCACCGTGTAGTACTTCGATTCGGTTTCGCTCAGGACATTCAAGCGTTTACTCGCATAAGCGCTTTCGCTGATCCTGGCTGCATCGCCGCTGATCCGCGCTCCGAGCCATATTTTCCCACCGTTGAAGATGGGCTGTATAACCGTGACGCCGTAGTTCTTGGTCTCGTCGTACTCGAAATAGAGCGGATTATCCATGCTGTCGGTACCGACCTGTGACTTCTTTTTTTTGTCGAGTTTACCGTAGTTTCCGTTGAGTGTCGCGCTGGGAAACAGCGACATCAGAGAGCTGCGGTAATTCCACTTCGACGCCTGCATCGAGTGGTACTCAGCCTTCAACTCCGGGTTGTGTTCCATCGCCAGTTCTCTGGCTTCTTCCAATGTAAGGGCATACATGAACATCGATGCAAGCCCCATAAGAAGTATAATGATTAACCTTTTCATTTTGTTCCCTCACTGATAAATAATTGTCTATTTTCCGGTTTGGCCATCTCCTCGAGGAGCCTCGACAAACAACGTTTCTCCGTCTCGTGAAAGCCAAGGCCAAGCTCCATCAATATCTTTCCGTTAAACGGAATTCCACTTTGTTTCTTCATCGAATCAAACAAGATTTTCCTGTGAATGTTTTCTTCAATACCAAGCTGACGCTGGATCAGCGCTCTCGCCGTCTCATATTCAATCGTACCGAGCATAAAAGCAATTGCCACCCAAAAATCAGGCTTGTTCTTCGGGTGCTTCAAGTTCTTGATCACCATCCTGCTCATGTACCTGCTGCCAGACTCGGTTATGTGATAAACCGTTCGCGGCGGGTTGTTGCCCTCGATCTCCTTCTTGCCGGAGACGTACCCCTTCTCTTCCAGCGCTTGCAACGCCTTGTATACCGCCGGAAGATTGATTCGCGCCCAATGCTCAAGGCTGCGCTCCTCGATGAAGTACTTGAATTCGTATCCGTACATGGGTTTCTCTTTGAGCATTCCCAGAACGACCAGATGGACTCTCGACATACCGATTCCTCCACACCTTTTTATTAAAAGCGAATGAATCTCATAGAATTTTCGCATATAGTAATTTCTACTATTCTATTTTCGAACACCCTTTTGTTATATGCATGATCTGTCAATCACATTTTTTATGAATTCCATTCCTCATCGCATCCTAACATGTGAATATAATTACAGTTACATTCGCATATAAGCGATAACCCATTCGTGATCGACAAGTTAAACGATCGGGCCCCCATTGGATTTCACCGATTTTGGCTGGATTTGTTAGTGAAATATTTTTTCAAATCCGTGAGATTTCACACGGTAGGCGTGAAAACGGCAACTCGTAATTTCACACGAAAAAACCATTGACAGCGTTTTAGCTCACAGATTATTATTATTGAAGGACGATACATTTACCATTTGATCGTAACGGGGATTTATAACAGAGATACGAACCATGCAACGCTACATAGCATTGATCGATATGGACGCCTTTTTCGCCTCCATTGAGATCAGGGACAATCCGCAGCTGGCAGGCAAGCCGGTGCTCATTGCGGGATCGCACACCCAGAAGGGAGTCGTTACCACCTGTTCTTACGAGGCTCGCAAGTACGGATGCCACTCCGGGATGTCGGTTCTCGATGCGCGGAGGCTCTGCCCGAACGGCATATACATCTCCGGCAGTCACGGCAAGTACGTCTATGCCTCTATGAAAATCGTGGAGATATGCAATCGCTTCTCCCCCGTGGTGGAACCTTTCTCGGTCGACGAGATGTTCCTGGATGTCTCCGGATGCATCCGGCTGTTCGGCTCGCTGGAGGCAATTGGCGAGGGCATTCGCTCATCGATCCGCGAAGAGCTTCGCCTTCCTAGCTCCGTAGGGATTGCCCCCAACAAAACGCTCGCCAAGCTGGCCAGTCGACTCGCAAAACCGGACGGCATCTACGTCATCCATCCCGAGGATGTTTCGGATCTGCTCGAAAACCTCCCCGTTCAGCAGCTTTTCGGCGTGGGGCCCAAAACAACGGAGAAGCTTAACTTCCTTGGAATCTACACGGCAGGCGAACTGGCAAAATACCCGGTAGACGTCTTGCGCAGAAAATTCGGCGTTATGGGAACGCACCTCCACAATCTCGCCATTGGACAGGACTTCTCGGAAGTCGTTTCGGTTCGAGAATCGGAGAAACCGAAGTCGATAAGCAATGAAACGACACTCTACGAAGCCACCAACAATCGCGTCTTCCTGAAAAAGGTTCTCCTTTCGCTCGTTCATAAAGTCGCCTTCCGGATGAGAAAGCATGGAGCCGTGGCAAGAACTGTCCGGCTTACTTTGCGAACGCACGGTTTCGAGACACATCAATACCACCGCACGCTCGACCATAAAATCTTCTTCGAGACCGACCTTTATACCGAGATCGTCAGCCTGTTCGATAACGTTCACTTCGAACCCGCTCGATTGCGCCTGGTCGGAGTGGGCGTTACCAACCTCTCCTTCGACGAGGAACCCCTTCAGCTAAGGATTTTCCCCGATTTCGACGAAAAAAAGGTACGGATGGCAAAGGCCGTCGACATCATTAAAAAACGCTACGGAGATGCCTCCATACGCATCGGGGACTCCCGTTCAGATACATACCAGTACAGGCCTATCGATAAACCCGCCCTCAGCTTCGGTATGAAAAACTACATCGCCGAAGAAATGGAATCGAAGAAAAAAACCGATGATGATTAGCTCGAGGCGGGAGCAGATTCGTTCGATTCCCCCTAACCCCGTGGTGTTTCACGGTGGAGGATTTCTTCTATTACTACCTTTACGGAACCGTGGTATATCCACGGGGTTAGGGGGAATCGGGCGAAGATGCCCCGCCGGTAAGCAATCACCTGAAAAACACATTATTATATACCGGTATATCATACTGATGATTTCCAGAATGATATTCAATCAGAAACCCTATATCGAATAAACCTTCATGTTATTCGTGCAGCATCGTCCGATTACGACACATTCCTTTGCCTTACAACAAAATATAGTCACCTGAATTGAGCCTGACACGACCTGTTTTCAGCGTGTTCTCCCACTGAACGACATTTGGCATCCATGTTGCATATTACAAAATACGAACGGTATAGGCAGCTCTGAGGCATAATGAGTTTGAAAAACAAGGAGGAATTATGCGTAAGGCAAATTCATTCGCACTCATACTTATTGTATGCCTTTCAAGTGTATTAATGGCTGTTGAAACAAGAATCTTCGATTACCCAACGGACGACTGGGATCCAGCCTGGGCACCCAATGGCGAGTGCCTGGCTTTTACATCTGATCTTTACGCTTCAAATCACATCTTCCTGATCGGTTGCGATGGCAACTTTCAGGATATCTATATCAATAGTGAAAGCTATGACATGTATCCGGCATTCTCTCCAGACGGACAACATATCGCGTTCAATTCCGGACGCAGCGGACAACCGAAAATATGGTTTCAGCCCATCGAAGGCGACGAGGCACAAACCCTCTGCGATGGCGAAATGGAAGAAGGCGCTTTCTGCTGGAGCTACGATGGATCCGCCATCTTCTTCGAAGTCTTGATGGACAACAATAACTGGGAAATCAAGCGCAAGAGCGTCTCGGTTTGCGACGCGATTCAAATAACCGATAACCCCGCCGAAGATCGCGCGCCCGTCGCATCAAGAGATGGCAACTGGCTGGCCTTCACGAGCGATCGCTACGGCGATCCCGAGATCATGCTGATGAACCTCAATACCATGCAGACCACCCGCCTCACAGAAGCTTCCGGTATGGACAAACCCGAATGCTGGTCGCCCGATTCGCGCTGGCTCTCCTTCTACACGGAGCGCAACGGGAATGGCGATATCTGGGTTGCAGATTTGCAGGATCCTCAAAACCCCATTTTCATGCCGCTGATTGAAGATAACGCGAACGACTGCAATTCATGCTGGAATCAAGCTGGCGATAAAATCGCGTTCAATTCGAATCGCAGTGGAACAAACGATATCTGGGTTATCGATGTAGCCCTCGCAGCAGACGAGGATATTCAAATCGCTGCCCCAACTAAGGTAACGATCTATCCGAATCCATTCAATCCGGACACGTCGATCCAGTTCGAACTTGCGAAACAGGCTCATACAACCATCGATGTCTTCGATCTGCGCGGCAGAAAAATCGATACGATCATGAATGAAATGCTGCCCGTCGGCAAGCATACCTGCCGGTGGAACGGCATCGACCATAATGGAAAGAATGCCTCAAGCGGTGTCTATCTGTTCCGCATTCGCTCAGGCTCAGAGCAGTGGGTTCAAAGGGCTATGTTATTGAAGTAGTTTCAACTGATTCTTAGATTTTCCCTGAAACCCGTGTCTACCTGTAAGCCCTCGAAGCCTCCCGGCTTCGAGGGCTTCGTTATATAACAGGAGGAAGTCTCTTCTATACGATCACAACGACCGGCCGCACAACCCCTGCACGGATCTGCGTCATGCCGTTGAGATAGCAATGCTTGCCCTCAGACTCTCGCAATACCCTCGTGAGCGCATCGGATAACCGGAAGTCCCCAAAACCCTCCGTCAGTACGATCGGGAATGGGATATTCTCGTTACCGGTCAGCCCGACGCCTATCGGTGATTGCAGATAACCGTTGATATCGTCGAAATCGATACCCGGCGCGATCAACCCGGCAATCCCTCTTTTATCTGCGTCGTGCAACATGCTGATTTCGAGCTTGCCGCTCCACACATTCACCAATCCCGAGACGAAGTCGCTCGCCGACTTCATCCAGTGCAATGCGGCACCTGCTTCTCCGCCGAAACCGATGACGCCGTCAAACTGCCTTCCACGATACTGGATCCTCGCCGAATGATGTTCTTTCACTTCGATGACCTTCCCGGGGAGATTCGCGTAACGCCTGTAAGGCTCCTTGATGTACTGCACCGTAACAACACCCTTTTCCAGATCGACATCCGTTATCGTTCCGGTTGTCGAGGAATTGACGAACATCGGCGTCCGCCCCTCCTTGGTATCGAGGATGCGCTTGGCGATGGTCTCACCTGCGTGGATATAGTCGCCCTTTTGCTTCTTCAGGTAACCCTTGATCCGGTTCGGCTTGATGCCAAGCCTTGCAGCGATATTGTACTTTGTCGGATGCTTGGAATAGTCCTGGATCTCACGCATAATAATCGTCCCGTCCTCGTGGTTGATCCGCTCGACAACCCCTCTCACCGGTGATTGATACGTTCGCATCGCGCCTTTGAGTTCTTCCAGAATCGACATCTTGCCTTTGTCGATGAGGTTCTGGCCCATCTCCACCTTGTCCCCTTCCTTTACCTGAATATACTCACCAAGGCTCTGCGCACTCAGATCCAATTCCGCTACATTGAACAGCGAGACGATGAAAATCCGGGGCGGATCGTAGAGAATCTCTCCCACCAGCGTGTCGGAGCGCACCAGATCGCCCTCTTTGACCAGGATATCGCCCGGGTACGGCAGTTCGATCGTCAGGTTTTCCACGACTTCACTGATCCGGTTCTCCGGATCGTCATGCCGGAAATGATCTTCGACCGGCTTCAAATTCTTCACATCCAGAGGTAACAACTCCGAGACCGAAGACTTGGTCACATCCCCAAATCTGGCGTCGATCAGGACCGGGAGTTCCGATTCGATCGTCGCGTTGCGCTCGTTATCCTGAAGATATATATTCTTGTCGAGCTCAACCCGGTATATCCTCTTCTCTCGCGACGGGTTATCGAGGTAGCGCAATTCCCCTGCCGCAACCACGACTTTCGGCATGATGTCCGTGCCCGTAATGCTGATCGTCATGACCTTCTTGCCGGTCTTCACCTTCTTCGCCAGCGGGGTAATAACCGTTGCAAGCTTCTCATAGCAGTCATTGAGCAGGATACTCTTCGCGAGATCCTCGTCGATATCGCTCAGCTTGCCCAGATGCGGGGTTGTGAAATGCCGGTCGCGCCAGATTTCGGTGACGCCTTCGGGATATAAACCGTCCACAATCATGAGTAGGGCGTGGAGAGCCGTCGGGGCAGCGGCAATCACACCACCGGCTCCGATCAATATCTCGATATCCCGCTCGTGGAATCTGCGTTCATCCTGCTTCTGCCCGAAGTACACGATCTCGGTGAACTTGTCGAAATCAGTTTTCTTGAGTCGGTCCAATATACCGAGCTGCTCCGTGTTGAAGTGCATCTCCATGTGCTGTCGCTTCGACATCCTGATTGCCTGAGCCGCGGTGACGAGCTCGATTGCGAACTGCACGTTGCAGCCCGGATAGGTTGTCGGGAACAGCATTTTATTCCCTACGTAGTTCGTAACATATCGCCTGGGTATATCCTTGGGAAGCAACTTGAGAATCATCTCGCTGGAGGCGTCCTTCATGACGTTGGCGATGCTGTAACTCATGCCGTAGTTCGCACTCACCGTCCGGTAGAAACCACCAAGAATATTGGAGAAGACATCCGTTGTCGCCCCCCCGATATCAACGGCCATTACGTTGGTATTGAGGCTCTCGCTGAGGATTTGCATCGACTTCATGACGCCGGTGGGCGTGGGAATGATATCGTCGCTGACGATCTTCTTCAGCGCAGAGTATCCCGGAGCCCGTTCCATCACATGGTCCATGAAGAGCTGGTGTATCTTGTCACAAGCAGGCTGTAGGTTCTCTGTCTCCATCGTCGGGCGCAGGTTGGGCACAATGTTCAGGTCGAAGCCATCCTTGAAGATCGCCTCCATAATGTTTACGGCCTTCTTGTTCCCAGCGAAAACGAGCGGAACCTTCTCCTCGATGCCAAACTTGGCCTTGGGCTCGGCCATGGAGAGCAGCTCACCCAGCCGCACCAGACCCGAAACCGCCCCACCGTCGATGCCACCGGAGAACAGGATGATATCCGGAAACAAGCGATGCATCGCCAGCATCTGCTCGATCGCGGAGCGCTTGTCATCGATGGCGAACACGTCCAGCAGAACGCCGCCGGCCCCGTAAGAGGCCCTCTTCGCGCTGCTCGCGGAATCGAACACCGTAAGCCCGACCACCAGAATCTGGAGGCCGCCTCCCGCGCTGCTGGTCGTGAGGTACATGTTTTCGGGATCAATCTCGCTGCCGGAATCGTCCAGGAGGTTCTGACCGGTCTTCTCATGCAGCATTTTCAGGCTGTCCATAACGCCGCGCATCACATCCTCGTGCGGCTTTTCCACGGTGGTTGGCGCATGGACCGGGCCATACATCTTGTAGCCGTCGTTCTCGCGCACCAGAAGAATCGCCTTGGTTGTGGTGCTGCCAATATCGGTGATAATCATTCTCTTCTTCATGCTTTCTCCTTTCCTTGCCCAAGCCGGCATCTGCTTCATGTTGTTTCCGGTCAGATTCATCGCGAAAACCCTGGAATACCCGAGCTCCTCCGACATCCGTTCGGCCATGCGCTCCACGATTTCACCGTAGCGTCGCCTGTATCCCGATTCATCCGAGCAGTCGTCGCAGTATTTCCTGCCCTGGTTTTCCTTCAGAATCTTTCCGCAGCTCTTACATCGTTTCATGGTTGATCTCTCTTGCAAGTTCCCAGTAGCGTTTGAATTGTATTTAACAGCGAATCCTTGAATCTCGCGACCGTGCTGCCCTCCTGATTGTATGCGTCTTTCATGCACAGGTAGTAGTGCAGCATCCCGAAAAAGTGCCGGACAACATCCTCGAATCTCGTTCCGTTTTTGCGGTCGCAGGGGAAATCACTTTTCATGATATCGAGGAACTGCATTTGAACAATCGCCTGGCGGAAGATGATCTTGTCGCGCATCTCCGGCGAGAAGAACGGCAGTTCCTTCGCGAGCTGCGCATAGAAAGCCTCATGCTCCGAGACGAATTCGAGATATTTCCCCGCGAGCTTGATAAAATCCGCCGACTCTTCCATCATCCCGTCGATCCGTCTTTGAGCCTGCTCCATCTCTGAATCAACAACATCGAGGACCAGATCTTCACGCGTCGGGAAATGCACGAACAACGTTCCATGCGCCACCCCCGCCTCTCTGGCGATTTCAGCCGTCGATACGGAGATGAATCCCCGCTGGAGGAACATCTCTTTGGCCGTCTCGAAGATTATTCTTCTGGTAAAGGCCTTCTGCTGTTTTCTTTTCGTCGCCATGCGCACCTCACTGATCACGTAGTCAATGAGTATACACTCAATCAATGATGTCAAGATAATTCTTCCAGCAAATTTTTATGGGGATTTACTGTGTCCCGTCCTAAAATAGTTGACCAGCTTTTTCGTGTTTGATTTCATTTCGATTGCTTCCTACGCTGCGTTCAATATCTCGTTCGGTGTGCGGTAGCCCTGCGTGATGATGAGCCGTTCTTCGTTGTAGATCCGAACTGCTTCCTCTACGTACTTCAGCGCGTCGTCGAAGTCCCTGAATCTCCGTTCCAGCCCCAACTCGTGCTTCAGAATCCCGTTGATGCGCTCCGCCTTGGCGTTGTCGTAGCACTTGCCCGGACCGGTCATGCTGGTGCGATAGCAGTAGCGTCGCAGCGCGTTCTGGAAGCAGGCGCTGGTGAATTGCGTACCATGATCGGAGTGGTGGATGCAGCCTTTGATATCCACGGCTCCGGCATTGCGCAACGACCTCATCGCCCGTTTCAGAGAGAGCGCGGGACCATGCGTGCGCAGGTCGGGCTGCAGCGAATATCCCAGGATCGCGTCCGAGTACTGATCCGAGGTCAGCGAAAGGTAGGCGAATCCGCGTTGCAAGCGGATGTAGGTGATGTCGCTCGCGATGATCTGGCCGACGCGGCGAGCGATGATGTCCTTCACCAGGTTCGGGTGTCGACTGCGGCTGCCCAGGCTCGTGCGGAGGTATGAGCGGTACGCCGTCGACAGCAGCCCGTAGTCGCGCAGGATGCCGAACAGCCGGTCGCGACCAACCTCGAGCCCGCGCGCCTTCAGCATGTATTGCAGCTTCCGCGCCCCGACGCGTGGCTGTTTCACGCGAATCTCGCGCACGGCGGATACGATCTCCTCCACCTCCGCCTGGAGCCGATGGAGCCGCTTCCTGTGCTGGTAGTAGCTCTGCTTGCTGCGACCGAACAAGCCGCAAATCACCTGCATGTTCGCGGCTACTTCTCTTTCTTTCGCGACAGCTCGACATTCGGTGACAACAGCGAACCAGTCTTTTTTTTTGCGCTGTTGCCGTACTTGCGCTCGGTCACGTTCACGATCGCCTGCAACGCGCAGTTCTCCAGCACTTTCTCGCTCAACGCAGCCTGCAAATCCTGCACCTTCTTCTCCAGCTCCGCGATTGTCTTGTCCTTGTAATCTTCTTTCGCCATGCGACCTCGCTTTTGAGCTCCCTTGCGTCGCGCCGGCTTCACGGCGTCCTCTTTGATCCAGCGATACAGCGTGCGAACGGATATGTCGTACTGCTCCGCGAGCTCCGCCACGCAGTAGTCGCTCGTCAGCACGTGATGCAGCACCCGCGCCTTCACTTCGCAACGCTTCGCCCGTCGTTTCACATTTTCTCCCATACCTGAGCCTCCTTCGACCCAACGGTCAACCTATTTCAGGACGGGACAGCCACGGGTTTGGCAGAAAAGTGACACGGGTTTGGCAAATTCTGCCAAACCAATGACACTATATGGGTGTTTTTGAGCAGAAAAAAAGCCTGCCCCAAGACGAGCAGGCCGGTTGATTTCCTTCGATTCTACTTATCACCACTCCAGACATACAGCTTCCCGCCGTATGCGACGACCTCGCTTCACGTTCGAGCCGACCGAGCAGCAGCAACGCGCCCTCGGTCTTGAGTAGCTTCTCGCGCGATTCCTGGATGAGTCTTTGGAGCCGCTCATACTCGTGCGTCAGCTCCAGTTTCGTGGTCTGGAAGAGTTCAGTTTGCGTCATTCGTTCTCCTTGTATATGTAGGTTTTTCCGTTTCTGATGAACACCTGTCCGGGCTTCGCGTCCAGCGGGAAATCCGCGCCTGTAAGCACCAGATTCTCGTCGTGAATTCCGAGATCTTCTTTCTCATCGACGGTGGAATAGATCGGCTTCACGAAGGCGATATCGCGGTCGGTCGAGACCGTCGGCTTCTTCTTGCGGTTCAATATGCTTGACATCCACTCAGCACGTATCGTACATTGTTGCAAAAAAGGAGTTGATTTATGAAAAATAACTTTATCGTTTTTCTTTTCTTAATCATGCTAATGCCACTTCTTGCCGATGAATTGACCGTAGGAAATGGTACATCTGCAACAGGTGGAATACCAATAACGACAAGCTATGATTACAGCTGGTGCAGAATGCTATATACGGAAAGCGAAATCGGTTCTATGGGAGATTGCTATATAGAACAAATTGCCCTAAACCTATGGTATGATTCCAGTGAAATTGTAGCAAACTCGCAGATGATCTACATGAAATCATGCGTTGAATCTGCAATACCCGATCGCTATTATCCGGATCCAGCAAACAACGGATATTATCTTTGTTTTTCAGGCACGGTAATCATCAATCAATCCGGCTGGTTGACAATCACGCTCGATACTCCCTTCCACTACTCTGGCGTTGGTGGTATAGACATCGTATATGAGAATCACGATGGCTCCGCCTCATCCACTTCACCATATTTCTACTATACATTTTATTCAACCTATCGCACATCTTATGGTTACGCGAATGGAGCTTTCCCCACATCATACAGAAACTGGAGCACGAGACTTCCCAACATGAGATTCACTTACGGTCCTGGATTCGATCCTCCAGGATGCGCTACAGTCCTATATCCTGAGAATTCCGCTACTGACATTCTTTTATCACAGCAACTCAGCTGGGAAGCCGCAGAAGGGGAAATCGATGGGTACAATTTTTCTTTAGGCACCGATAATCCACCAACGAACATTCTCTTGATGTGTGATATAGGTGACCAGTTATCATATCAATTGACAGATGAACTAGATTACTCCCAAACCTATTACTGGCAGATCACCCCTTACAATCTCGCCGGAAACGCCGAAGGATGCCCCGTCTGGTCATTCTCTACATTGACGCCTCCGCAACCGGCAACAATCGATTCGCCAACCGACGGCTCGAACGACATCTCCGTCTATCAATCGCTCGACTGGACACATGGAGACGGGATCATCGACGGCTACCGGATTTCAATCGGGACTGACAACCCGCCCACCAACATCTGCAACATGGAGAACCTTGGAGATGTGACGACCTATGCCCCCGATTCACCCTGGGATTACGCTCAAGCCTATTACTGGAAAATCACTCCGTACAACGAAGCCGGTGACGCTGACTCATGTCCGATATGGTCTTTCACAACAGAAAATGCACCCGTGATCGACACGTTTCCATATTCGAACGGTTTCAACGGCCAACCCTTCCCACCCGAGGGATGGGATTGGGGATACTTGACATGGTTTGAAAGGTATCTCGAACAATACGCCACTGGCGCTAATCCATATGTCACACCCTATGAAGGCACCCACATGGTGGGGATGGATTCTTACAATAACTATTACAATGCATACCTGACCACGCCGCAGATTATGATGCAGCCCGGATACATTTATACTGCAAGCGTTTGGGTGTATCGCGATGCCGGGTATCCCGATGCAGATGATGTTCTCTATATTGATCGAAACACCACCCAGGAATATGAGTATGTTACCGACATTGGTAGAGTTTATCGTGCTACGCAAAGAGAACCTCAGGAGGAGACTGAAGGATGGCATCGGTACGCCTTCGATTTCGAAGTGGAGAATGCCGGCACTCAGTATATTTTTCTGCGCTGTATTGCGTCATACTATCAGCAAGGTAATAATATGTTTTTCGACGACTTCACCATCGATCGCCGCAACGGCAGCTTCCCTGTTACCGAATCATTCGACACCGCATCGATCCCCGAGGGCTGGACACAAACTAATCAGGGCGGGATAACCTCCAATCGCTGGAGTATTTCTGAAACAAACTTTGCCGGTGATGAAGCCAACGAAATGATGGCTGAATACATGGAAGGAACCGGCATCTCCCGTCTGATTTCACCTGCGCTTTTTACCGGAGACATGGATCGTTTCGCCGTAGTCTTCAGTAGCGATTATTGGGACTACGATACCGGCGTCACAGCGAAAATCCAGTACAGTCACGATCTTGCCACATGGTACGATACCTCTTGGTATTGGGAAGGGGGATGGGGCGATTACGTCAACACTGATATCGTCCAGATTCCTGTTCAGGACAACGCCGAATACACCTACATTGCATGGACGCTGGACGGTAACCACTATTCTTTCGATTACTGGTTCGTGGATGATGTTGAATTCTGCCAGATGGAGTACGATGTCGAAGCATACTCGATCGACATCCAGGAAGCTGTTCCAGGAGGCGATCTCATCCCCCGCGCAACCGTTATAAACAACGGTGATCATACCGAATCATTCGAGGTCAACTTTTACATTGATGAAGAATTGTGGGATTCGCAGATGGTCGCGGATCTACCACCGCAGCAGACGCAAGAGCTCGAGTTTTCGGCCATTCCCATGGAAGAGAACTTCATCTACGACTGGACGCTGGAAGTATATATGGATAGCGACCAGGTGGAAGCCAACGATTTCCTGGACAGCTATTCGGTCTGCCTGCCGCTCGATGTAACTGCATACGCGGATATCGCTTACGATCCGAATGGTATTCTAAGCGGTCTCTGTTCTTTCTCGTTGCAGGATCCCCAGACACTGAGCGTTCTCCCTTTTACCCCATTGAACACCAATTTTCTACCGGGCGGTGATTGGGTCGATGGTAAGTGGCTCGCTTCTGAATATTCAACCAATACGCTCTGGGAGATTGTCCCAGACCTCGAGACGATGACTTCGTTGGGCGTTTCATCAACGTATCTCAACGGTATAGCCTGGGATGTGAATCATGAGATTCTTTATGGGGCAACAAGTACCGAATTGTATCAGGTCGATCCATTAACTGGAGCATTGACGTTGATAGGCTCATTTCAGGATGAAAACCTTGTCATGATCGGTATTGCATTTGATTCATGGTCTGATGTCCTTTATGGCGTCGATCTGACCTACAGCGCGCTCTTTTCAATCGATACTGCAACAGGCGAAGCCATACCTGTGGGAGAATTGGGGTATTATCTCAATTACGCCCAGGATCTGGCATTCGACACAGAAAACGGATACATGTATCTTAGTGGCTACGCATGGAATGGTGTGGAATACGCGGGTACTCTTTTCTGGATCGATACATACAGCGGATATGCCTACAAGATCGAAGATATCCAGTCAGACTGCGAACTCACGGCATTCGCGATCCCATTCGATTCAGTTTCAGCGCCAGTTGTGAGTATATCGGGGCCAGGAAGCTTGAGCTGGGTTCCCATTGAAAACATATCCAGCTACAAAGTATTCAGTGCTGAACACCCGGAAGACGAATTCACCTTCCGTGAACAGGTGACAGATAACTACTGGCAAGATCCTTCTCCAGCGGATGAAATGGGGTACTATTTTGTTACTTCTGTGAATGGTTCTATATTGCGCAGACAGCAAAATGAACTTACCCAATCCCTTTCAGAACGGAATCGGAAGATAGATAAACGAGAAGAGAAAATTTCCGAGTTCCGAAAAAAACATCATAGAAAAACTTCAAGATTCAATGTTATACATGCGTCTCATTTTGTCGAAAACCGAGGAGATAGTCATACTGGGCTTGGTGTTGTTTCATCGACTTCGGCTCCTCCGCCTTTTGCTTCAGGTCGTCGACCTGCGCTTCGACGTCGGTGACAGCCGCCTTCGCGTCGCCTTTCTCGATGATGATGCGGAACTTAAGCGTGGCCATTTACTTGACACCGAAACATATATAAGGAAAGTATCTGAAACCACAAAGGAGGAATCCATGATCCAGACAGAATTGATCAATCCAAGGGGACTTAGGCAAAAACTTGATTCCTGTATAATACTGCCAATTAGCTTTGCTATGGAGTATTTTTATGATCAAACTCCTGAGCAGACGATAAGCGACTTCATTGAGTACAAACGAAACAACAAGATTTCCTATGATCGTTTTGAGTGTGCTGAGCAGGGGTTCTGGCACAACTCCTATTGTGTGGTACCTCCTTTGGATGTTAATCATCTAATGATTGCCGCCTTTATCAATGAGTGGATTAACAGAGACAGGAATCTTATTGCCGTTAAGAGAATTGACCTTGTAGCAAGTATGCAAGAAGCCGAAGATGCTCTTCGAAGCAGTGAAACGATACTAAGTACCGCTCTGCACCAGAGATGTGATGGCAGAAATGTCTGGACGCATGTAGTTCCAATTACATGTAATAGAGATTTTCTTCTACATGAAACAAGAACCGGAATCAATGTAGCGACTTGGGTTCTTGGGAGCTCGATTGCCAACCTGCTGAATAGCCCGTATCCAGCAAGTGGAGCTGATCTTCCTCTTGAATTTGGTGATGCTCTCATCATATCACGTCAGTAGTTGCGGATGAGGATTTCAGAGCTTTCGCGGTTGGTTCCGGAGACGGAGTAACGGGTGTTCACGACATCAATCGTGAAGTCCTTGTATAGCTCGCGGATGACGGGGTGGTCGTTGTAACTCAGGAGCCACTTGCCCCGCACCTCGCGAAGCAGCCGCGCCAGCTCCTCGTGCTGGTCGAACGCCGCCACCTTGTCGCGCTCGTAGAGCATCTCACGCTCGTAGTACGGCGGATCGATGTAGAAGAACGTCGCCGGACGGTCGTACTTGCGGATAACGGCCTCGTAGTCGAGCCGCTCGATGATGACATCGCGCAGGCGTTCGCTGGCCGCTTCGAGCTTGCCCACGCGCCGAATCGGCAGCATGGTCAGGTGACCGCGCACGGCGAAGGTGCTGCTCAGGCTACCATAAGAACAGGCGAGCACGTAGTAGAAGCGCACCGCGCGTTCGAGGTCGGTGCGGGACGCGCTGTCGAGAAACTCGTGGAACAGCTCCCGCGACGCCACGAGCCTGTCCAACTCCGCCTTCAGCGCGGCGGGGTGGTGCTTCACGTGCCGCCAGAAGTTTACCAACTCGCCGTTGATATCGTTGAGGATTTCACGGTACTTCTGGCCCTTTGTCGCCTGCCATTCCTTGTGGTCGCGCGACTTGGCGAAGAGGATCCACGCCGCGCCGGCAAAGGGCTCGCAGTACGTGTCGTGTTTCGGGATGAGTGGCAAGATCGCCTTGCGTAGTAACCTCTTGCCGCCCACCCAACCGATAACGCTATTCATCTGGCACCTCATAGTTTGCGATAATCACCTCCTTGAACATGCTCTCGCCCTGCATGCGGTTGATCCCCTTCACGCGACTGACCGGGATGATGGTGTGACCGGCGTACAGCTCACGCACCTCGGGGCAGTCGTCGTAAGAGAGCAACCAGCGGCCTTTCACGCCCTTGAGCACGTCCCGAAGCCGCTCGTGGTCGAAGTGCCGGGCATTCGCGTAGGTAGTGCCATGAACGTATGGCGGGTCGCAGTAGAAGAAGACACCGGACCGGTCGTAGAAGGCGATCAGCTCGTTGTACGGCAGGTGTTCGATGGTGACCTTGTCGAGCCGCTTGCTGAGGTCGTGGACGCGCTCCAGCTTGCGCTGCATGCTGCTTGGGCCTGACGTGGATGCCCTGCCGAAGTGCTCGCCCTTGCCGCCGAACGAACGGGTGATGATGTAGAGGAATCGCGCGGCGCGTTGCAGCTCTGTCAGACCGGGCTGGTCGACCAGTTCGTCAAACAATGCTCGGGAGGCTGGCATCAGCTCGAGCTCCTTCACGAGTGCATCGGGATGGAACTTCACCTGCAGAAAGAGGTTTGTGAGACGCGAATCGAGGTCGTTGTATACCTCGAGACGGGCCCAGCGGTCGCGGTGGAAGAGCACCCAACCCGCGCCGCCGAACGGCTCCACATAGCCGGTGATGTCGTCAGGGACGAGGCTGGCGATTTTCTTGCGCAGCAGCTTCTTGCCGCCGATCCATGTGATGAGACTATCCATTGTGTTTCCTTGTTGTTTCGATGGCGAGGCAGTAGCGGAGGTAGAGTTCGGACAGGCTCAGCTCGATGAAGTCGGCCTGTGTGAACCCCGCCCCGCGCAGGGCCATCTCGATACGTTCTATGCTGTCCCCGCTTGCACTTGCGCCGTGTAGCCCAAAGCGTCGAGCAAGGGCTGAAACGCGCGCCAACTGCCTCTGACAGCCGAGAAAAAAGCCGTGAACACCTCCGCCGCCTGCTGGGGAGAAGTGTCCTCAGGCTCGCGTCCGGTGAGGATGCGCAGGATGTCGATGTCGACGTTCGAGGCTTCGAGCAAGTCCAGGAAGCTGACCTCGCTCAGTTCCAGCTCGTTACCGGCGAGCAGGTCGGTGAGTCCGTCGCGCAGGTTTTCGTTCCTCAGAAGCGTCGATAGCACCTTGCGAAAGGTCGCGTAACTGATGTCCATCACGCCCCCAGAAAGGTCTTCACGGCGACGCCGACGAGCAGAAAGAACTGGCTGACGGTCAGGCTGGTGAGCAGCTTGATGTTGGTTTCCAGTCGCGCAATACGGGTGACCATTGACCGGCTCGAATCGCCGTTGCCGTAGACCTCCTTGTGCACGTCCGATATCTTCTTGCGAATTTCAGGATCGCATCTGCAGTCCATGTTCTCTCCTATTCGACCGTGGCCGGTATCTTGTTGTAGAATCCGATACGACCGCTCGTCTTGCCGGTGAACTCGGTGGTGACTTCCTGCGTGTACAGGCCGTCAGCTTCACCGCTCCAGTCGACCGTCCAGCGGCAGCCGTTGATGAGCACCGCCTGCGTCTTGTCCTTGGACACAGCCACGAGCGTGATCTGCGCCATGCCTGCGCTCTGCTCTTCGAGCCAGTTCTTCTTGTCCTCGTTGATGCCCACGATGGTGACGGTCACCACGTTCGTGCGCTTGCCCTCGATCTGGTAGTGCCGGGTCTTGAGCTTCTCGGTCTTGGATTCGACCTTGAACGGCTTCTCGGCCAGTTCGCCGAGTTCCTCGAAGTTCGAATCCAGCTCGGTCTGCATGGCATCCTGTGCGGCGAACATCGCGGAGATTTCGCTCTCCGTCAGCTCGCCGACCCCGACGTGGACGTTGTACACGTCCACGCCGCCGATCTGGTTGAGCAGGTTCGCGAGGTCACCGGAGCTCATGCCGGTGGGTAGGGTGGGTTTTTCTACGGGCATGGCCGCTCCCTACGCGCTTTTCACGATGTTGTCGCAGTGCGCGAGGATGAAGCCGACGATGGCCTCCTTGAACTCGCGGAACTTCGCCACGAAGGCGTCGTCGATGGTGTTCTCGCTACGCTTCGCGAGGGCTTCGAGCGCGCTGATGACGGCGTCCACAATCGGCTCTGCGAGAGCCTTGATCGCCTGTTTGAGTATCCACTTCCACATACGTAACTCCTTTCAGTCGTTAATTATGAATTAGGAATTATGAATGATGACAACTGGCGGTTTGGTCGCGTCTGTGCCTTCATTTCTAATTGCTCATTCCTCATTCATCATTGATTTTGGTTAGTCGGTGAGCTGGTAGAATTTGACGAAGCCCGGAACGTAGGTGATGCCGGGCCGGATGCGGATGTACCAGTGGTACTTCCAGTCCGCGCCGTGGTGCTCCACCTTGAGTTCGGCGTCGGTGCGATAGCCGATGATGATGAACTTGGTCAGGCCGCAGACGATGTAGTTGTCGGGCAGGAGCCGCGCCTTGACCGGGATGCCGCTGAAGCTGACCTTGCCGCCCTCGAGGAGCAGCTTGTCGCCCTTGTTCGTCTCGCGCTGGCCAAGCTCCGTGCGGATGCGAATCAGATCCTTGTGGCTCACGTAGATACGGAAGCTCTCCTGCTCCTCCAGCATCTCGTCGGTGAAGCCGAGTAGAACCTGCTCGAAGCGGTCGGTCCACTCGTCGTAGGTTGTGGGACTGATGGCCGTGATGTCGGCTCCATCGGTCGCCAGCTTCACGAGACCGTTGAGAGCTTTCAGCTTAGCCGTCGCCGATGCCCTGTCACCCCGGAACAGCAGTAGCCTCATCGCCTTCTCGGTCTTGCGCGCGATGTGCTGCTCAACGTAGGCTCCGAAGGCGTCCTCACCGTACTTGTCCTTGTAGAACTCGACGACGTCGCGGCCCAACGTGAACTCGGCCATCAGGATGCCGGTGGGGCAGGACAGGTCGGCGGTGGCTACGTCCTGCGCGGAGAGCGTACCGTCGAGCGAGTTGTGGAAGATCAGGTCTTCGATGAGGCCGACGTCGATTTTCTCGTCCTTGAGCAGCGGGATGACCGAGATGTCGGTCAGTGTGTCGCCCGGCTTGGAACCGATCACCTCGTCGATGAACAGGCTCGTGTTGTTGGGCGTCAGGATGCTCATCGCCTTGCCGGAGTCGACGTCCGCGATACCCTTGTAGATCTCGCGGTGCGACGCCTTCACAAGCACCTTCTCGCCGTTGACGATCACCTCGCGGTCGCCGCCATCGGTGTCAGGCTCGCCCTGAATGCTCTTCGAAATGGCGCGGCTCATCGTGGTCGAGAGGCTGTCGAGGCTCTTCTCGATGGACTTCACGGCTTCGCGCAGACCGCCGTCGTCGATGCCGCTCTCCAGCCTCGAAACCTTGCTCTCAAGCTCGTCAATCGCGGACTCGAGTTCCGCTTCACGGTCGGCGTCCTTCAGCGACTTCTGCAGGTCGCGCAGCCCCGCAATCTCGTCGCGGATGGCCTTCAAGGTCTCGTTGGTGTTGTTGTAGTCGTCCGCGCGGCCGTAGATCGAGACGCCGTTGAAGTCGCCCTTCTCGACCTTCTTCCACAGCGCGGAATCGAGGTCGTCGCACTTCAAGACCTGCACCCAAGCTCCCACTCTCGTATCGGGGAAATGCGTGCGATCCTCGGTCTTCAGGATGTAGTTCTCGGCGACCGAGAAGTCGTCGATCGGGTGGTTGTTGTGGTTGATGTCGTTGCGTCCGACCATGCCGTGCTTGCTGAAGTGGTCGCAGGCCTTCTGGATCTCCTCGGCGGTGTAGAAATCGCCCTGCGCGTCCTTCACGTCCGGCTCCATGAGGGTCACGAACAGTCGCCCCTGACGCCCCTTGGTCTCGCTTTTGAACTTCACGGACGAGCCGCGCACCTTGTAGCTCTTGCCGGTGGCGGACTTCACCACGAAGCCCTTCTGGTTGGCGGGGTTCATGTCGTCGAACAGCAGCGAAACGAGCTCCACCTCGACGTTGCGCAACTCGCCCTTGCGCACGGTTTTACGTTCTTGCATTCAGCCTCCTAATCTATTGGAATTGAATAGTTTCTCGTCCTCGCTCTCGAAGATCGAAGTCAGGTCGCCGAAGTCGAAGTCGGCGGGGGTGAGCTTCCAGTCAAACTCGGCGTTGAACGCGCTGCTCAACACTTGCCCGAGCCGGTGCTGGAGCGGCTTGATCACGAAATGGTGGAACATCAGCATGTCGGAGCGGTTGTCGCCCCCGAGCTGCCCCGGGATGAGCTGCGAAACGATCCTCGCGGGGACTCTGTGGTATGCGAAAATGCCCTCGCGCAGGTCTTTCTTGAGGGTGATAAAGCCGCCGTCGCGATCTTGCTGGCGGAGCGGTTCGAGTCGGATACGAGCGTCCTTGTTCTCGGTCTCGATGAGGACGGTCGTGTGCGACTTGTTGTTGCCTTTCGCGGTCTGCAGCGTCTCCTCGATCACGGTGAAGGCGTCCTTGAGCACCTCGTTGCCGTCTGCGTCCTCGACCACGTCGTCACGCAGCGAACCGCCCTCGACGATCATGAAGTAATCGACCAGCAACCCGTTCTTGAAGTTGTTGTAGTCGAAGACTTTGACTTCGGAGAGAATCTCGATGTTGACCGCGACCGGCAGGCACGCTACACCCCACGCGTTGGACTTGTGCGTCGTCTGTTTGAAGTGGATTACGTCCGCACCGGGGAAGAACTTCTTCTTGCCGTTGCGCACCTGAATGAAGTCCGGACGGAAGAACCCAAACTCGTCGTAGTTTTCGACGATCTGGGTCTCGGTGGGCAGAAGCCGTTCGAGGCCGACCCACTGGCCTTTCGTGTTGCGCATCTTGAGCAGGAAGCCGTTGCCGCAGGAAAGGTAGTACTTGAGGAACTCCGCCAGCACGGACGGCACGTCCTCGCTGCCCGGATACTGGGCTTCGAGGAGCCATTTCTTGAGGTTCGAGTTCTTCACCTCGACCTGCATCACGGTAGCGTTCATCTTCGCGGCAACGCAACCGGCGTGGTACTCGTCCTTCTCCAGCAGCCGCAGCAGGTTACTCATCGAGTATGGCGACGAGACGATCTTCCGCTGCTCCTGCGCTTTCGTGAGTCGTCGAGGGCCAGTCCACTTACAATTGTTTAAGTCCAGTTCAACGCCGCCGTACCGCTTCTGGAGCAGCTCGTCGGTGTCACTGTACCCGACGTTGAACCCGCCGATCTTGCGCACTCTCATGGCGTCACTGTGAATACTTTTGCGATGCGGACTCTGCGGCCCGAATCGGCTCTGGCGGCGTAGTACTCGACCTGCGGGATGTCCCGTCCGAGGTGATTGCGATACTGCTCGCGGAACCGCTCCGAGAGCGCGATCACTGCGCTGTCCGGGTCGTCGGAGTCGTTGACATCCACGATGAGAAACACGCCGATGTCGTGCTCGATGCTCGTGTACCGCTTGCTGGTGCCGTTGACGCCTTTCTCTCCTTGCAAGACCACCATCGCGGCGGGGAATGCGGACGGGATGTCGTCTTTGTGGAAGCGGATGTTTTCCGCATCGATCCCACAGGCGTCCAACGCCTTGCAGATTTGTTTTCGTTTTGTGATGAAATTGCACATTTTGATTGACTCACAATGTTATCGTTTTCATTGTACTGAAAAAGGGGGACTTATGAAACGTATTGTAATCATTCAACCGAATGAGTTCGTTCTGTTCTTGTACTTCTATGAGGCGGAGAACAAGGAGCTGCTGATAGAGGCGAAATATGTTGGGAAACATATTGGTGGTACTTATTCGGTTAAGAAACACTCCGCACACATTCCTCAGGGACTTCCTCATTATCACGTTTTTTGCAGGCAAAACCAAGTAGCCGCTGTAAACATCGATGGTACTGCACATGATAAATCCCACAAGAAGCAGATACCAAAAACTGCTGCTGACTACCTTAGAGGAGTAGGAATTCCGATTCCAAGGAGCAACATCCTTGAAGTTCTTGATCCATTGGCACTTAATGGAAATTTCGTAATCTATGGTCAAATCAATAATGAAGAATTCGAGACAATCACGCTTGTAGAGGTGAATATCTGAGCTAACTGACGAATTAGTTATCATTTCGCACCTCGATGCTGTCGAGTTGCTGGAAGATCCACGACTCGCGGTTCTTGATCACTTCCGCGAATACGTTGCGCGCCGGGATGCCCTCACGCTTGATCTTGGCGCGGATCATGTACGCCATTTGCTCGACGCTGAGCTGCTTGCCGCTCTTCTTGTCGACCCACGACAGGTTCTTACGCTCCACCCACGCCTTGAGCGGCTCGAGCGGTGTCCAGGACGGCACCTTGCCGCCCAATACGAACGGCTCGTGCGGCACGTTGGAGCCGACGATCAGGTCGATGGATGCGCTTCCCACCTCGACCTCGTAGCCGGTATTGGCCAGAAAGTCGCCCTCGGCCTTGATGTCCCGCTCCAGAATCAGGCGTCGCGCTTCGCCATCGATCACGCTTCCAATGAGATGCAGACGGCTCTCGATGGCCGCGAAGATGGCGCGGTAGATGTCGCTTTGGGAGTAGTTGGGAGGGGTCATATCACGCTTGCCTTGGTGCGGGTGCGGTGTCGGGAGGTACCGAGAGCCAGTTCGCGGAGCCGCGAGTAGCCGTCTGCGTTGAGAAAGTCTTCTATCGTTTCCAGTGCCTTGATGGTCAGGTGTTTGCGGAATGCCTGCACCTCGCTTCCGGTCAGCAGCTCCGTCTGCTGCGTGTCGATACCGGTGGTCTTGATGATGCCTTCACCGAGCGTCTTCAGGTTGAGCAACTCGACCGTCTCAGCAAGTAACATGTAGCAGTACGCGAAGGTGTAGCAATTGACAGTGTCGTCGTCGGTCTCGTCTGCGAGCAGGTCGGCCCACACATCTGAATCCGAGACGCGCTTCAGCAGCAGCATCACGGCGGGTGCGTGCTCCTCGAACGTTGCGGTGATGCGCCGGTCGCTGGTCAGGTTGAGAACGGCGAGTGCCTTGTCGGTCGCAACGGGCAGCACAACCATCACCGATCCTCGTACAGCCAGACGTTGTTCGGCTTGGTCGTGTCGACGTCGCAGTGGATGAAGTTCTTGCCCAAGCCGATGCGCCGGAAGCCAGCCACGATCAGGCCGCGCAGTATCTCGAGGCGCGTGACGCTGTCCGGGCAGGCTATGTCTGCGGCGAGTCCGGCCATGTGCGCGGACTGCTTCACCCCGCCGACCTCGGCATTGTGCGCGGGGCAACGGTAGCCGCTCGTTATAACGAACGGCACGCCTGCAATCTCTCGCGCCAAGTCCAGCTTCAGCACGAAGGTGGCGTCGAGCTCAACCTTGCCGCAGCACGGGCAGACGAACTCGCTCTTGCGGAAGAACCGGATGCGGTCCCAGTCGATCAAATCAATCTGTTTCATGGGGCGAGAGTAGGAAGAGGACACAAGGATGGCAAAGCGGGTTGCCCTGAGATGACACAGGAGTTTGTGTGCGTCTAAGATTTTTTCCTTGTGCTTTTTAACAGGATTTGCTTACTTGCATATTAACAGTTTGTTTCATTCTTTTCGATGGTAACGTGATTGCTGGTGAATTAACACTGTAAGGAGCGAAAATAGCTATGAATGGAAGTGGATCATGTGTAATCTGAAAATAACGATACGTCGAGTGGGATGACGATTAGTCCATGAGAACTTTTGTAGAAACTTCATTTGAAACATAAAGTTAACAGCCGCTGGAGGTGGACATGCCTTTGAGAAATGAAATCAAGAGCGAGAAAATACTGGTTAAAGACATCTTTTCGAAAATGTGGTTCCGTATCCCCGAATATCAACGTCCATATATCTGGGGAAAAGATGAGATTAATGACCTGCTCGATGATCTGACTTATGCTTTAGAAACGAAACCAGATCAGGAATATTTTTTAGGCTCTTTTGTATTTCAGTCCAAACCAGCAGATGCTCAATCTGAAAAGCAATACGTTGAAAATGACCTGTTGGATGGTCAACAGCGTATGACAACGCTATTGATGCTTTTTGCGTGTATTCGAGATATGTGTGATGATTCTGAAGTTCAAGAGACATATACCAGTTCAATTTACCAAAAAGGAAATAGGATTCAAAAAATTCCTGAAAGAACAAGATTGCTTTTTTCAATTCGAGAGGACGTCCAAACTTTTGTGGACGATCATATTAAGAAGTCATCTGGCACATTGAAGAATGACGATATTGTGGGTTATGCGACAAAAAGTAATAATCCCTCGATACGAAACATGGCTGAAGCAATTCTCGAGATAAAGAGATACTTGGGAGAGAATAATATCGACCTCATCGATTTTCTAACCTTTTTATCGAACAATGTTCTGATGATTTATGTCGCGACAGAGGATCTCGACGATGCTTTTCGGCTTTTCACCATTCTCAACGACCGAGGTGTTCCGCTTCGAAACAGCGATATACTCAAATCACAGAACCTTGGAGCACTAACCAGCGATCAGGAGAAAACGAAATATGCCAAGGTGTGGGAAGAGGCCGAAGGTGAATTGGGGGATGATTTCGATCGTTTCTTGAATTACATCCGAACGATACTTGTGAAGGAAAAAGCCAGACTGAGCTTGTTAGACGAATTTGAGCATAAAATATACGATCCGAAAGAAAAGGATAAGTCAACCGGATTGCTTAAACCGCCGCTTCTGAAGAAGGGTGTGGACACTTTTTCACTGATAGAGAAATATCTGAAGCTATACAATATGCTTTTTGAAAACAATAATTACGATGATATGGGCAATTCCTTCAGATTTGACAACCTGATAAAGGTGATGCTCGTAGGTCTTCCTGCTACAGACTGGATACCTCCATTACTTAAGTACTTCGAGAATTTCAAGTACGCCAGGCTTATGGAGTTTCTTGTGAAGCTTGACAACAAGTTCAGCGCGGATTGGGTGGTAAGGCAAACACCGACACAACGTATTGAAGGTATGAATCAGATCATCAAAGTAATAGAGAGTGCAGAAAAACCAACTGATGTGCTTGCACATTCAGCATTTGATTTCGAGACTGCAAATTTTGAACAATCAATAGATATTGCGGTATATGGGCGACGTTTCACGCGGTATTTACTCCTGAAACTTGATTTCTTGTATCACGATCATAATCACAAAATGAGTATCGAGACCTTATCTGTTGAACACATATTACCACAGAATCCCAAGGATGATAGCCAGTGGAAAAAAGATTTCACAAATGCCCAGCGTGAAGAATGGACGAATCGACTGGGTAACCTTGTGCTGATTTCTACACGGAAAAACACCTCACAAGGACGACTTGACTATATACAGAAAAAGGAGCGCTACTTCGATAGACGTATTAGTCCATGTGCGAATTCTCAACGAGTGATGAGCACAAACGACCAATGGACAATGAAGGAGCTCCTGAAAAACCATCAAACTGTCACTTGTACGCTCAGGCAGCATTATGGCATACAACAATAAAAACAGAGAAGATGCTTCGATTGCATTATCAAGTAACCTGCTTCCGATGAGTATAAATGAAAGGAATGTAGAAACAAAACAGGCCGCATAATTGTTTGGAGAAGAATGATGAGTAAGCAGAAGAACTACATCGCATTACATGATACAGGCGTAATCCCAAAACTTTCTCCTGAGCTTATGCTAATGAAAGGAAAGGCTGCCGCCTATTGTTTTGAAGAATGTGGTTTCAACGACAGGCAAACTCTTCGTATTTCCGGTTGTTTTGATGATTCACTTGGAGTCGAGTGGAACTCGTTGAGTGAGATAGACCGGAATAGCTTCAGTGATAATCAAGAATCTACAGAGTGGGGTGCAGAGGCAATTGCTTTTATTGTCATCAATCAGTTGACGGATTTTGACGTGATCAGTAGATCGTATAAAAGCACTGGTTTTGATTATACACTCCAGAAGAAGGATTGCTCATTATTCCAAGGTGAGATTGCAAAACTTGAAGTCTCTGGAATATTGAAGCTTAGACGAGACGGCGATCTAATGACTCGAATAAAGCAGAAGATTAAGCAAGCGACAAAAAGCCATCAAGATATCCCATTGTATGTTGTTGTTACAGCGTTTTCAGGATCAGAGACGGGAGTTCATTATGTTGAAGGAAATTGAAAGTATCCATAATCAAGCAATGGATCTGATTGAGCAGGCTCAAGTGCTCCGATTCAAGGGAGAGAGAGATAAATCAAATTCGATTATGCTTGAAGCTTTTGAAAAGGAAAAAGCAGCAGCTGATTCTTTGAAGTTGCAGGATATTGAACCTTCTCGTTCCATTCTCTATCGAAGTGCCGCTAGTATAGCTTATGAATTAGGCATGAACATCGAGGCCGAGAGACTTCTTTGCCAAGGCCTGGCAGGCAACCCTCCAGTTTGGGTAGCCAATGAACTCCGGGATTTATATGAAAATGTAACACAAAGCCGACATTTAGAGGTACACGGTGTACATCTCTCTGATGAGGAGTTTCAAATGTCTTTCGCTGGAGGTCTAACCGGCTATGGAATATCACCCTTAGAAGAATTTACAGAGCGGGTTGATGCAGTAAGAAGAATCATGCAAAGAACCGCACAAAGAAAAATGTATAAAGGTGAATACCGTATAAAAATCCCTAAAGAGATACGTACAAAGTTCCCAACTTTTGTTTCCGTTCCAAGAGCAGCCAGTTTTGCAATAACATTCAAGATTGCTATTCCTGATGAGCAACTTAAAGTTTTTGAAGAACTTCCAAAAGGAGAATTGATCTCGGAAGTCATGGACTGCATAGAGTTATATGAAAAAAACGAGCTGAAAAAACTTGAGGAAAAGATCTCTTCAGATCAGTATTTTTCCAATTTTTCAGGTTTGATTGATAAAGTACTCCCCGATGGAGAGAATGTGAGTCTTGTCGGTTTCACGTACAACAAAGATAATGAAGAGAAAGCTGTTAGCCTTCGCAAGACGAGAGAGAAACTTGAAATTACAAATATAAAAGAACAAGACTCTCCCAATATTCTCCTCGGACTTAATACCGGTGATGAAGTCGTTCTTAAAGGTATTCTTCAGGTGGCGGACAGAAGTATTGACGTACCCTTGATCAAGATCAATTCAAATGGGATTCTGTACAGGGTCTTAGTTCCTGAAGGTCAAATAGATGACGTTGTTCGACCCCTATGGGACAAGTCAGTGATCATCAAAGGAACAAAGCAACATAAAAAGACAATACAGATGGATAAAATTCAAGAGTCTGAAGACTAAATCTCTTGAATTTCACTTCCAGCGCTGTCGTTTTATTCAGCATTTGCGACCCCAAAATTGAACGGGAGAGCCATCATCGACTCTCCCGTCATTGTATGATCAATCGAAGGTTATTTCAACATGAGCATTTTCTTTACGCCGATCGATTTACCATTGACCTTCAGGCGATAGAAGTAAACTCCTGACGAAACTTGATGTCCCGTCTCGTTGACGCCTTGCCACTGGACTTTGTGGTTACCACGCGGATAATCATCGTTCACGAGCTTCTTCACCTTCTGGCCCTTGATGTTGTAGATATCCATCTCGACCTTGCTTGCTTCAGGTATCGAGAAACAGATCGTCGTAGTCGGATTGAACGGGTTGGGATAGTTCATTGACAACACCGGTACGGCAGGAACCTGTTCTTCACCCTGCATCTCATCATCTATGCCATACAGAGCCATCAAGTCAGACCAGTGCTTGTCCACTCTTGCCTGATAATCTTTCATGGATTCAGGTTTGAGTTCTGGATACTTCGTGATAACAACAGCAGCACGATCCCCGTTTATATCTGCTATTAAGTTGATCGTTTCAAGATCCATTTGTGCGTATATAGAGTCTTCCGCAGTGGTGGCGTTCTCCAAACGCTCTACAACGATATTTGCTGCTGCCTGGTAGTTCTTCAGTTGAACCTCGCATTTCTTGATGTAGTCTTTCAGAACAGCCTCGAATTTTTCGTAATCCGTTGCTGTCATGAATCCGGGCACATCGCCGAGAAGCGATTCATAGAAAGACTTCAGCTCATCCAGATCATTGCCAAGCAGGACAGTGAGATTGTATGACTTATCCACCGCAAGATTCCATTCCTTGACTTCAGATTCTATTCGATCAAACAGGATTATTCTGTACATATCAAGAGCCGTTTGAAGATTGCCTTCGCTTTCCTGTTCCATGGCAAAATCTTTTCTTGTGTTTGGCGGCCAAATCATCTCAACATTCGGATCATCGTCGAAATGCCAATTGATGAAATCAGGCTGATAATCATCGGGATTCTCATAATCGATCAATACCTGATCATTAGCCCAATAATTACAAGTGATGTCCATCGTAACACTTCTACCATCGTAGTATTCAGTGAAACGCATGTCCTTACATCCATTGAAGTGGTAGAAGTCATTATGCCCATTCACAAGATTGATTTCCGATGTGAACAAATCATTGCTGACTCCCAAGAAATCCAGATTGTATTCCTGATTCGCAAAGACATTGTTTGCTGTATAACTGCAATCCGGCAGCGATCGGTCGGCAATAAGCATTCCTGTATCATTTTCGATAGACATTGTGCAGCGCAGGATTCGAGGTGATGAAGACAACAACCTGAAACAATTGACGTTATCATTAAATGTGCAATCCGTAATCTCATCAGGTTCAACCGGAGGATCAGGATTTGTTATTGATCGTCCTCCCGAGCTTACATTGTTCAAGTAAATCCCGTCCAAACAATAGTGGAATAGGCAGTCATTGATATCATGCACTTTCATGTAGTTACAAACAATCCCAGAATCTGTATATGGCACAGGGTATGTTCCCGTAAAAGTGCAATTCGAGATGTTATGGATATGCCCCGAACCTATAAGGTAAACTCCTGTAGAACATCCAGAGAACGAACAGTCATCAATTCTATGCGATGTCGTCTCGCTTGTTGATATATAGACTCCATAATCAAGATTCTCGAAATTGGCTGATTGGATAGAAGCATACACTGCACTTGAACCATCCGCGTCAAGGATATGGATGCCTGTTCCTAATCCTTCTTCTGCTGCGATGAACTGAGACCCTGTTTCTGATTCGACAAATACTGTGGAATTTGCTCCACTCGAGCTGTTATTGATGTAAAGTCCCATATCGTTCTCACCGATATAAAACTCGCAATCCTCAATGCTGATAGACGAACCATTTACTTGTGTGATTGCTCTGTTGAAATCCCTGAAAGTAACTTGATCCAATGTCGCTTCACCACCGTTTAGAAGTATGGGATAAGATGCTCCCTTAAGCGTGAAATCGTTAAAATCGGATGGCAGGGAGTTCGATGAATGAACGACGATACCTTGCCATGTTCCGTTTCTTGATACGATCTTACCATCGCCTGCTTGTAAATATCCGTAAACGTCGATTCTTGAACCGGAATCAGCGAAGTTATTGCCGGCAACAACCATGATTCCGCCTTCCTCAACCGTAATCGTTGCATCCGTTCCAAGTACAACGTTGTTTGAAAGGGTCAACGTTTTACCAGAGGGCACCGTAACATCATGAGTGATAATTTGGCCACTCAGAGTCAAACTTTGAGTAAGTGTTGTGGGAATATAGGTTTGCAAGCTTAGAAGCATCCCGTCGCCAGGCTCGATTTCAACTTCAGCAGATGAGGAACTGGTTCCATCATAAGTAATTGGCCATTCCACAAGAGTATAGGCGTCAACCAGAGCATAGCTCGACATGTCTCCATCAAACTCGAACTCCACAATCTGAGGATCAGATACCGCAAAGTATTGGTCGATATATTTATCGGGGATTGTTCTGAAATCCCATTTCAGATTTTCTACAATAAGATTACCATATCTTTCTGTATTCGTGTAAATCAAAGGTGTCGAGTCATCATCGGGATCAACATTCAAAGGAATATTGGCTCTGCGATTAACAAGCATAAAGTAATCATTGTTCCCGCTCCCAAAATATGGCGAACATTCAATATAGCCATCATACATTTCTTTGTATCCTACGAAATGATTTTCGTCCACCTCATACTGAGCATTCTCATATTGAAGTCCGTTTATATCATATACCGATAGGCCGACCTGGAATCCTGTTGATGGTAACGTATAACTCTGTGTCACACCCGAATGAAGTGTTTTGACAAGTTCGGGATCCCAATTACAGGATTTTATGATCGGTACAATTGCCTCCATCTCCGCATGCACTTCTTGCAAAGCAATGTATTGAGGTAGTAAATGATAAGGGTCGCTGTGACTATATCTCAAGATCGGGCCTTGCTTGAAATTGCTACCGATATCTCTATCATCGAGGGCAGGAGGATGACCTTCATCATCACCGTAGGTTTCCCAATCGAATTCTTCCTCCTGCTCAACTCTGGTTACGTAATCTGGATTCCTGCTTGTTTCGAGCGCATAATAGAAGATTCCATCGGCATCGTAACATAATGGCAAGAAGGCCAATGCTTTTTGTAACTTCGAGGGAGGCAACATCCATGTTTTCCATACTTTTGTGCCACTTGTAGAGACTACGGAAACGCTGCCGAACGCTTGGACACAAGGCATGAATTTCTCATCGTCACAAAACTTCTGTTGCTATTTATATGTGGCGCACATTACGCTGAGCCTGCCTTGTAACGTCTTCCACGCATTCCAGTTCGTTGTTTGATCAATGTCCGTTGCATCGACCCAGTTCTGAACGAATTGGTTGTCATTCTCACTACTCAACTTAGCGTCAATCGGGTAAAATTGAGGTTGATAATTCTCAGGACTAGATACCGTCATATACGCTTTGTTCAGTAGATTTATCTCGGATGTGTTTGTAACTCCAGATTGATTCGTACTTGCCTGATAGACAGAAGCTTTGAGGTTACGGCTTAATACGGAAGTGAACAAACTCCGGTCTCCTGCCAGCAATCCACTAATGCGATCCATTGATTTCCACTGTGCCGGCATGGGTTCATCCTTGCTTGTAAACCACACATCCCCGCCATACTCATTACTGGTTGATGCTACTAAATCCGCAAATGTGCCGTCTGCTGCATCCAAGTCTTCTTTAAGATCGTCTGTAATTGCGATGTAATCGATCGCAAGATCTAACACGGGTACGATATTTGGATCATCGACGGTACCAATATTGACCGCACTGTCGTTGAAATAAACCGTGGGGCACAGATTGAACTCGTATCCGCCATGATCGGTCCAGATTCCGTATCCCGGGTATGTAGAAGCAATATAGCTCTGAATATCAGAGTATAAACCTGTCTCGAATTCGAACTCGACAAAACCTTGGTCGGGGGTTGTGTTTTGGAGCAGATAATCCCAATCCTCAACTGTGATTAACTTCTCTTCACTATTGGCGATATCGCTACCCAGAGTTCCAGTAATCGGGATGTTCGCATAATTGTAGACGCCACTGTTCACAAGAAGCACCTGTGCACCAACATTACAGATAGGAAGATCTCCATGATCAGCGACAAGATCGTTCCAACTAATATCTGGCTGTAAATCAATCGGAATATCCACCCTCATCTTAAAGGTGATCTTGTACGTCTGGCTCTGTACCGTACCCCCTAAAGCACCTGTCAGAGTCGATATCTGACCGAACAGAACTTTGTCGGCATCCGAATCCGTCCATGGCCAGGGATTCTCATAATGCCCTACAGCCAATCCCGCACCGGATCCGGCGAGATGTCTTTGATAACTTTTCGAACCGTCTGTAAGATCATTATATGTGTAAGTAGCTATATCCGAGTTAAATCCATTTGAAATTCTGTACCATTTCATCTCTTCGGGCCAGTCGTCGGGCATCAAACCCGATCCAGGCATCCTGGGAGTCATGTACTCAGCCTGAAACTCGACATCATTGAAAAAGGAGGGGATTGCAATCCTGTCATCATAAACGATCGGCTTTATTCCGCGTTCACAGAAAACGGCATACTGCGAAGGACTTGCGGTATTGGAGGTATACATCTCCATAATCGTGTTATAATCTGCACTTCGCATCAAATCTGCAATTTCCGCTGCATATACGGAAGGAAGGCCAGAGTTGTTGTGGATAGATCCAAATGTACTACGGTAATAAGAATAAGTTCCGATAACAAAGTCTTCCGGTTCCAACGCGAAGATCAACATCGCGATTACTACGATGGCTGCTACAAGCATCCATTTACGATCCATAACTACCTCCAAGTACTTTTATTACTCACCATTTGTTTCAAGACATAGAAGAAATAAAACCATGATGAGCGTTTTATTCACCGTTAGGAGGTAGGGATGATAGTGCGAAGGATTCCCTCCATACCCTCCAGTATCCTGCTTTCCTGTATTTCTATGAACATGATTTCGCCCCATAAAATCACAACATTCGACGATCTCGCCCTGCTTTGTGAAGGCAGAAATTATTTCATTAATGTTACTTTCCGAATACTCAACTCCTTGCCCTGGGCCGAAAGTTTGCAGGTGTAGATTCCACTCGCTTTGTCTTTCGGTTTCCAGATTACGGTCTCACCGGCATGATCAACCGTGATCGTTTCTATCTTCTGCCCTTTGACATTAAATATCTCTATTCTCAATTCTTTGTATTCATGATTACTCTTGACTTCAAACGACACTTCTGGATTGAAGGGATTGGGATAGGCATTGAACGTGATATCCGAAGGCGGCACCGTCTCGTCATCTACCGGATCGAGATCTTGCTCGACTAAATCCTCGTGTCCACCATAAACGAATACGTAACCCCAATTGTATAAATGATCCGATCCATCTCCATAAGCTCCTACAGCTATATCGTCGTAGCCGTCGTTATCGAAGTCTCCGACCGCGTGTCCTACGGTACATCCATACCCGTCTTCGGCTGTGTAGCTATGATAATCGTATGTTCCATTTTGTGCGCCCAGATAGAAATAGAGGTAACCACCGTCGGAGGTTACGGTAAAGGTTGAAACCAAATCTCCTTTCCCATCACCATTCAGATCGCCAAATGAAGGGAATAAATTCGAAAAGAAATATATATGCCCATACCAGTCCCAATTTATGGTATCGCCACCACGCCAAAGTCTGCACCCTAAACCAGGATCATATCCATTGAGGGCAAAGTCATCATATCCGTCACCATTCCAATCTCCCGCAGGGACAAGTTGGAATACAGCTCCGACGTTCGTTTCAAGTACCATTCGATGGTCAGGCATCGTGTCTTGTACGGCTTCCCCAAAGAAGAAATTGTTATGGTAATTTCGCGTTCCATTGATCATTGATCCCTCATAGTGGTATGTGAAATCATCGAAACCATCATTATTTACATCACCCAATCCCCAGAATCCTTTGTAACCTCTTGTATAAATCCCATCCACAAAAACCACCTTCTCAAAACTGCCACCATAAACGATGGAGTAAGTTAGCATGTTTTCGACATCGGTAATTCCTGCGTCGTCGTAACCGTCGCCATTGATATCACCAAGGGCGTGGATCTCGGCATATGTATCATTGATTTCATATTCGTAGTCAGGGATGGTGTCGTTTTCGGTATTACCGAGCAATATCTTCATTTGACGGTATGTATGATAAAGGCTATCATAGGTAACTTCAATATAATTGTATCCGATGTCATCACATCCATCATTGTTCATATCGCCAAGGTTACTTAAATATTCAAATCCAACAATATGATGGAAGGTTGTATCTGCTGGAGCAGATATTGTGATATCAGGCGTCACTGCCAAACCAGTATCTGAACCAAAATAAATATAGAGTTTCCCCCTATGCAGAACATGATCAGAATCATTATAATATCGTCTGGCATTTACAGCCAAATCATCAATCCCATCACCATTAAAGTCTAAAGCGGTTACATATTTACCAAAATCATCACTTGCTTGTTCACCCTGCATTTCCCAAACGATGTCGAGTTGGTTTTCGGTATATAGCAGTACGCAGGCGGTTAGTAAGATGGTAATTGTGAGGTATCTCATGTCTAACTCCCTAAACATTCATCCCAATTATTCATGATTTTAATAATCTTTCAGATCGTGTCAAGCAAGATTTTGGATTTTCTTAGGATTTCACAATAATCACACGATTACCCATCGAATCCTGAATTATCCCATAAGTTTGATCGTTTACAATGAGCGTTGAAGCACTTGACTTCCTTTGCGCGATCTTTATCGTAGAGACATACTTAGGAGCACAAAGGAGACTTATGCGTTCCCAAGGGGAACGGCCCTTGCGGATCGCGAAGCGACCGCCCGATGGAGACGAAAAAGACCACAGAGATCACCCCGAAGACGATGATCATCAACGCGAAGATTTCAGGTAGCATGCGAGCTACTTTCAAGGATGAAGACGGCGAAGTAATGAAGAACTACGATGGCCCGGTTCCCGAGTTCATGCCGGAGCAGCACTGGGGAGATTACATCAACCTCGAAATCGACATCGAGACAGGCCGCATCCTTAACTGGGAAGCCCCCCGGCAAGACGTAGCCGATTTCATGAACGCACCTGAAAACACCGCAGACTTCACCGACCCCGACGAAGAATTAGCTCCATAAACACCGACAACTGGCATTACCGCCAGTTTTCCTCGTTGGTCCCTTTTACTCCTACAAATCCCCTAAATCACCACCTCCGTCCCTGTCCTGCACTTCCAGTGGAACGGCGGGAAAGGCGTGTGGCTTCCTGAGACGCCGGTGGGCTTGCCGGATGCGTTTCGCTCTATCTGGTCGTCGCTGACCCACGGCGCAAGCTCCTTCGTGCGTTCTCGCGCGGATTCGAGGCTGTGCTGCTTCGGATCGATGGCGAGCAGGTCTTCCATCACATCGAGCGCGTCGGAGAGCGGATAGACCTTGTTCTGCGCGGCAAGGGCGCGGCAGATATCCGACGTACGATCATCGAGGACGACCACCAGCCGGTAGTACCTTGCGCCGGCCTTGCGATACCCCTCCAGCCTTCCAAACTCCCGAATCCTCAGCGCGGTATGCTCCGCAAGCCCCTGCCAGTAGTGCTGCGACTTCGCGCCCAAGTCCTTGAACTGCTCCGCGAGCTTCTCTTGCAACATCTTTTTCGTGTAGCCTGACGCGACAGCCTCGGTCAGTGTGGAGCGAAACTTCTGCGAAATGTCCGTGCCGTAGCGTTCGCCGATCCAGAAAAGGTTCTGGCGGGTGATGACGGTCTCGAGACGCTTTTCACGCGCACCGTACAAGCCGATGCGAGTGTTGTGCGGAACCTGCTTTTGCGCGTCGTTTAAGCCCGGCAGCATGCACCGCTGGATGTACGCCTTCGTCTCGGCTCGCACAGCGGACGAAAAATCCTCGCCGAGGTTGGAGTCAATGACGGCGAGAACGTCGTCGATATGGGTGCGATTGAGCCGCTCGTGACGTGGAATGTCCGACAACGCCCTGATGGCCTGCATCGCCGACTCGCGCACCTCGCGCTGCCAGGCGTTGTTGAGGACGCGGTAGTACTCGAGCATGATGCGGTCGAAGTAGGTCAAAACCGGAAGCTCCGAACTCTGGTTCTGTTGCGGCCGGTGTCGTATTCGGGGAAGCGTTCGAGGCAGCCTGCGAGGGCGTCCGGGCCATCGACGTAGCCCTGCGGATAGGTGAGGAACTGGCTGACGAGGGTCGGCGTGTCCTGCCCGTCGGGAAAGACGACCTTGCCGGTCTCGATGACGGTGTCCACGCGCTCGATGCGCAGAGCCTTGTTGCGGTCGTTGTTGACGCGCCGGATACGGTGCGAGATGGGATTGCGCCCGTTCTCGCGGCACCAGCGGTCGAAGTCGGCGAGGATGCGGTGCTGCCCGTAATTGGTCTCCATCGCGGCGCGGAAGCGGACCCCGAAGCGGTGCGACAGCTCGTCGCAGGCGTCGTAGTAGAACTGGAAGAAACGCGAGTTTTCGGTCTGGCGCACCCAGCAGTGGATCATGTAGAACTTCAAGCCGTCGTAGCCCAGGGAGATTATGGCTTTGTAGCAGCCTGTTTGAACGAAGTGAAAACCGCCAGCGCCAGGTTTTTGCGAAGCAAAATACCGAGAGCGACTACCTTTAATGCTGGGTCGGCGTACATCCAGACGCGCTTCATGCGCTTGGGCAGGTGTGAATACCGCTTGAACCAGTGGTGCTTGAACATGTTGCCCTCGATCACCGGCACGCCGAGAAACTCGCGCTGATAGCCCGTGTGACCGAACTTGCGGCGCAGCAAAGGCAGCTCGCTGGTCGGGTACTGCTTTTCCCAGACCGACTTGCCGTCATCGGTTTCCAGAGAGAAGCGCAGCAGCCGCCTTCCCTCTGCGAACAGATGCTGGATGTCGTCCGGATTGAAGGAGTCGTTGTCGGACTTGATCTCCTCGACGATCGACTCCATGAACTGGCATATCGCGTAGTTGGGGTGGACGAGGTTGCCGAGCCAGATCACCTTGCCCGTACCAGATGGATCGAGCGCGCCGCCGATCTCCTGCACGATCTTGTCCATGCGCCGCCTGCCGATGGTCTGGTTCCCGACGTTCTCTTCCTTGTCGATGTCGTCACAGACGATCAGGCCGGGGCGCGTGGAGGTGCGGGGATTGATCGAGCCGCGAAAGGATTGCTTCACACCTCGTGCGCGAATACGGCAGCGGTTGCGGAGGTAGAAATCATCCTCGGTCGTGTCGATGGGACGCAGGTCGTCGAAGTCGCCGAGAAGCCGCTTGTTGTTGGTCAGCTCGTTGAAGGTGAACGCCGTCCTCTCCTCCGCCAGATCGACGTCGGCGGCCGTGTGGATCACGTACCTCTCGCCCTTGATCACCCGCCAGATCGGATAGACGACGCCCATGAGCACGGTCTTGCCCAAGCCGCGAAATCCCGTGATGGCGGTAACGCCGCTCTCGGCTTCCACCACCTCGAACATCTCGCGGTGACAGTCACAGAAGGGGTGCTCGAAGATATGCGGGAAGTAGCTGCAGCAGAAGAAGGAAAAGGACGACCAACCCTCGCCTGTGGCGCGTTCGATGCGCGCCTTGCGAGCTTGCGGGGAGTCGTCGGGGAAGGGTTTGACCGACGGTGTCTTCGCCGCGACGGAAGTGAAGAAGCGCAGGTCTTTCTGGGTCGGTTTAGGCATGGCTGGCGCGACTCATGAAGTAGGCCACGAGCCCGTCGTCGCCGAGTATCTCGCGCTGAATGGCTTTGGCAGTCGCTTCGTCGCCGCGAGCGTGGTAGAAATCGATCTGCCAGTCCAGGAACCGCTTCATGTGGTCGATCAAGTCCTTACTCGGCTCCAGCTCCTTCTGATACTGCTTCAGGAGCGATACCAACGACTGCAGCGCCGTGTCCTGCGGGTTGTCGGCGTACTGCTTGAGGGCCATCAGGAGGGCGCGGCGGATGTTGAGCCGAATCTTCGCGTCGAGAGTTTCGAGCTCGTCCAGCTCGTCACGCCAGCCGCCCTCCCTGATCCACTTGCGCACCGTCTTGGGCGTGACGCTGAGCACGTCGGCCAGCTCGCGCACGACAGTCCGCCCCGCGAGGAACATCTCGCGGCAGCTTTCGCGTTTGGCTTCGTAGTTTTCGGCCATCACTCGTTCAGCGGGTCGACCTGATGCGTCGCCAGATAACTGTTCAGGGACTGCCCGTGAACGCGAAGCTGACCGTTCGACTTCAGTCTGAACGCGGGAAGCGGTTCATCTATGCTGCGGATCATCCGGTACACCGTCGAGATGTTGACGTTCAAGCAGCCCGCGATTTCATCCGGTTGGTAGCTATTCATAAAATTGCGTACATACCCTAAATGATTTGACAACATTATTATTGTTCGATGAATATCCATCTTGAAACATAGAAGAGGAGAAAGGGATTATGGAAATCAATGATATCAAACAGCGAATTCTGAATGAGCTGAGACTGTCAACGGATGGTATTATAGGAAATATTACACTGCAGAGAAACCTTAAAATATCACCTGATTCATTCTTTGAAGCAAGAAATGAATTGATTGACGAAGGTAAAGTAACAATGGGACGGGGCAAGGGAGGCGCTACCAAACTCGTTGACACTGAACCTTTAAATTCTGATGTAGAAATCATAGAAAGTGACCAACACGAAGCAAAGCTTGAGAAAGACCTGTATCCGGATATTAAGAAAGTGATTGCACAGGACTGGGTGAAAGACAAACGCTTAGATAAGAATTTTGTAATTGAGATTACTGCTAACCAAGGTAGGAAACGAACCGGTGGGAAATGGTCGCGACCAGATATTACTATTGTAGCCCTCAAATCCTATCAATATCAAATTGGTCGCTCAATAGAAGTAATAACTTTTGAAGTTAAACCCAAAGGCTATCATAAAGATAAAACCGGAGTTTTTGAAACGGCATCTCATTCTCTCTTCTCTCATTATAGTTACCTTGTTGTGCAATTAGAGGATAATACACAGCAGGTTGATGAATTGATTGACCTTTGCAATGAATTTGGGGTTGGGCTGATTACCTTTCTTGATCCTGCTAATTGGGAGACCTGGTATGAGCAAGTAGAACCTGATCGTAAAAATCCTGACCCTGATAAAATTGACCAATTTATTAATGTACAAATGGATCAAACATCGAAGAATTCAATAATACGATGGAAATAGTCCAAGCAGTTTTTCCTTCACTCTGTACAATGAAGCCTTATTGCGCTCTTCTTCGACGAACTGCGGCATGAGATTGCGCACAGTCTTAGGATGAAGTCCCGTGTCGTTCGCTACATCAGCCACCCTAAATGGTCTCCTATGGTATTCGATAAATCGGTCGATGATACGCTTCGCAGGAATGTTAGGACGCATTCTTCAACTCCTGCGTTTCGAGCAGATCGCTGAGCGCGACTTCAGACAGGTTCATGGCGGCGGCGACCTTCTCGACCGCTTCGATAATCTTGATCATCTGTCGGAAGTTGCCATGCGTGGTCTTGTGGATGTAGCTCAGGAGATCGGAGCACATTTTGACGTCCGAGACGGCGTTGCAAACAAGCTGGACGTCTGCGCGGGACAGCCGCTGAAACTCGTAGAAGTAGTTACACCTGTCGAAATAGTGCGCGTTTGCCTTGAGCAGCTTCTCACAGGCGTCCTTCATACCGACCAACACCACGATGGCCAGCGTCTCGTCGACGATGTCTCGGATCGAACCGAGCAGCATCGGCTGGTTGAAGGCGTAATCGATCTCATCGATGACGATAACGGCGTCCGGATGTGCCTGCAGCTCGTTGATACAGCGGCGAAACAGCGTACTCGTTGAACCGTGGTAGCCTTCACCGGAGACATCGTACCGGTAGTGAAGAAGGCTAAGCAGCTCGCGCGCGAACACCTTCGCCGTCATCGAGGCTTCGAGTCGCAGGTAAATGTAGTCGTTGGTGTAGGCGAGCCGCTTGGCGAAGCGGGTCTTACCCAGTCCCGGCGCGCCGTAGAGAAGTCCCAAGCCGACCATCTCGGTCTTGGGTCGGTTCTGCAGGTAGGCGATGCATTTCTTCGCGCCTTTCACGTTCGCGGTTTCCGCTAATACCCTTTCTTTCATGCTAATAAACCTCCGTCTATCCTATTCCAATTGCTTTCATCAGTTCAGCGAAGCTGGGTTCGTCATCCTCGCCAGACTTTCGCTCTTCTTGAATGGTCTCGGTCTCCGCCGACGCCTTGACGATGTCGTCGATGGTCAGCGTCGGCTCCGGCTGCTCGATCAGCGGTTGATCTGCGAAAATCTCGCCGATCTGGTCGGTCATCGGCTGCTGTATCTGGCCGACGGCTTCGTTGACCTTCAGAAGTATCTTCTCGGACGATTCCTGCACGTTTTTCTCGAGCTTGCGGATGCTTTGCAACTCCTTCTGGAGAGCCTTCTGCGCTTGCGGCTTGTCCTTGGCGAGATGGATGAACGGATGCTGGTGACGTCGCGCCTCAGCTTGGCAAATGAAGCGGTTTTTCGCGTCGTAGATGAGCACCGAGCGCATGTCCATCAGGTCGTAGCGTATCGTGACCTTGTCGCCGATGTGCTGAATAAGCTCGTCGTGCCAGAAATGGATGTTGCTGAAGCGAACTCCGGACGCCTGCACCACGCGGTCTGTGGCGGAGAGCATCAGGAAGTTGAGTTGAGTCAGGTCGATTTGTTGCTCCGCTGGTATCCCCGCTTCGTGGAATACTTCGAAGGGCTTGCGTCCGCCGATTCCGGTATGGGGCGTCAAGCCGTACATCTTCTCTATGTAAAGTCCGATCATCGCCTTCGCTTGCGGGATGGTCAGCGGCTTGCCTTCGAAGATGTTGAGCACCCACTTCTCGTTGCGCTTGAGCGTGGCAGGTTTGTCGTCGATGGAACCGCCCCGGAAGGTGCTCATGTACCGTTCGAAGTCGTCTTGAAACGTCCTGAAGAACCTTTCCACCACCTTGGCACGCGCGTTGTATGCCTTGGCGAACGTCACGCCAATACCGAGTCGCGGGAAGATACCCACCAGCTCCTTGCTCAGGTCGTGCTTCTCCCACTGCTTGTTGAATAGTTTTGAGCGAAACGCCTTACCGTTATCGAGATAGACGTATTTCGGCCTGCCTCCCCAATGCATAATCGAGTTGCGAAGTGCGAGAAGAACATGCTGCGAGTCCTCCGAAACCGCCAGCGACGCTCCCACCGGGTAACGGGAAGCCCAGTCGAAGAACATGATCATCGTCATGCGCCTGGGCTTTCCGGTAGCCGGATCGATGATGTCGAAAGCGAGCTTGTGACCGTCCGCCACCCACACATCGCCGACCTCGAGTTCGTCGCTCCTCAGAACACTCAAAATGCCGGTCTCCTTGAGGCTTTTCTTGCCGTTGCGGAGCAGGTTCCATTCAGGTTTGTGGCTGTCGCGCCACTCCTCGCACCAGCGGCGAAGCGTTCGTTCGCTCGATGGTGACTCCAGCTTCTGCAAGGTTTCCATCTGCTTCAGCTTGCGGATGGCCGACCCGATGGATATGCGATTGGGGTTGAGCAGCAGGTGCAGCAGGAAGTTCTGTTCGGTCTCTGTCGCCTTACGTGTGGCTTCCGCGACCGTGTACTTGCGGATGAGCGACCTGGCGTCTCGTCCCGCTTTGACGTAGTTCCGCACCCAACGACGCAATGTCCGCTCGCCGCGATGTCCCTCGACCACGTACAGCTCCGGCATGAAGCGTCTGTCGTTGTAAGCTTCGACGATTGTCTTCCACGCATCCGTCTTGGAGTCAGCCCGACTCAGGACTTCAAGAATGGCGTCGCAGAGCTGCGCACGCAGATGCGCCTGCTCCTGAAAATGCATGGGTTCGGTGTGCCTGGGGCGCAGGTCGGGTATCGTCTCGTCCCGTAGAGCTGGTACCGAAATCGAGACTGACTCTTCTTGTTCGTCCTCTTCTGAATCGTGTGCTGTTTCTGGCTCTGTCGGCGTCTCAGTCCTCTCATCTGGGACAGCATACAGCTTGCGACGCCCTCCCTGCGGCAAGGTCTCGTAGCGTGACTCCCATCCCTTCTCCCGCGCTATCTTGACTGCTGTCGGACGTGATACGTTCAACATGTCCTGCAATTCCGAGCATGTCATCCAATTCATCCGATCCTCCTTCTCGCGTCTCTCGCATTTATGCTAAATGCTTCTCCTGTAATCTGACTCAATTCCGGTTCGAGAAGTTCGAGGAATGCGTCAGCTTTTCGCATATTCTTCTCGCCCCTCATATAATATTCAAGCATCCGCATCGAAATTCCTATGGTTTCAGAAATCTCGGAAATGCTGATTCCTTTATGCTTTATGGCAGCCTTGAATTCGTTTTGCGTGTACTTTTTCAATCCCTTCTCCCTTCCGCTGAAAATTTTCCATTGACACCGGTTCGTGTTTGTGCAATTTCGAGTTCATGCATCAATAAAGAAGAATTGCGTGCGAAATGTCAACAGATTTCTCGCATAAACTGTAAGTCATTGCAGGAGAAAGCATGGAAGTAAAAGACAGATTGGCGGCTGTAGTTAAGTCGTTAGAAATGAAAAAGATGGATTTTGCGTCGTCTATCGGCGTGTCAACCGGAAACCTCTCGGACTGGCTCTCTGACAAGAAAAAGAGCAAACCGTCCATCGATGCGCTGGTTCGTATTTGCGAAATGCATGCCGTGAACATGAACTGGCTGCTCACAGGACAGGGCTCGATGTTCATCGAACCCTTCCCCGAAGCGTTACTCGAGACCGAGGACGGCAAGAAGAAGCGGCTCGAAATGCTCAAGCACACGGTCAAGACCATCGATGGCAGGCCGTATAACCCGTCCGACAACTACTTCAGCCGGACGGTGAGTCTGCCGGTGGAAGCGGAGATTGCTGCGGGGCCTCCCGTCAAAGCGAAGAAAGACAGCCTCGCGTATATCGAAATCCCGCGCGTGTTCCTTTCGAGCGATACGGTGAACTACTGCGTGTTTCGAGTGAACGGTCACAGTATGGAGCCGAACATCCATCATGGCGACATCGTGGTCATTCATTACAACTACGACTGGATGAGTCTCGATGGTAAGGTCTGCGCTGTTCGAACCGATGATGGCATCACGCTGAAGAAGGTCCAGCTCGTACCGAAGAACAAACAGGTACTCCTCCTCCCATTCAACAAAGACTACAATGTCATCGTGCTCGACGAGGATTCACCAATGGACGTTCACCTCGTGGGTGTGGTGGTGATTCAGTTCAGGCTATATTAGAAGAATTGGCGAGCATCGGTTCGATCGGGTTCGTTTCACCCGGTCGTTTGACGCTCGCCTTTTTCATTGTGTTTTACAAACGTTTTACAGTCGCTCTTTTACAAACGCCCTTTACACACGTTTACAGACGCCCCTTTTACAGTCGCTTTACAGACGATATCCCATGAGTTTGCGCGAATCTCCACGGAAATAACGGCTTAACACGGCTGCGAGAGTGGAACCCATGTGCCAAACCGGTGGCACCGAACGGGACGAAACGCACCGTTTCTGCCATTTCTTTACAAACGCTTGCAGACGCCTATCTCGCAAGTCCGTCGATGCTTGGGTGGAAAACAGAGCGTCTGTAAACTTCTGCCAAGGGGGTGTCATTTTATAGTTCGTTTGTGATAAAACCGCCATACCTCCGATATGCTCATAAAAAAGCCGCCCCCATCGGAAGCGGCTCGAAAAAGTGTGCGCAGTCGTTTATTTCAACAGAAGCATTTTCCCTGTCTGGCTCACGTCGGAGGTTTTCAGGCTGCTCAAATACACGCCGCTTGATACCGGCTTACCGCTCTGATCATGCCCGTCCCACACAACGCTGTGCTCTCCGGAATCCTGCCAGCCTTTTTGCAGGGTTCGCACCTTCTCGCCCCGGATGTTGTAGATGCTTAGCTGCACGTCTCCCGAAGTCGCAATGGAATAACGGATGGTCGTCTCCGGGTTGAAAGGATTGGGTGAATTCCCCAACAGGCGCGACGCCGAAGCCGGTGAATCCCCGTCCGGATCGTCCACACCCGCACCGGAGCAGTCGTAAATCGCGATCCCATTCCCCTCCGCGACGTACACGTAGCCGTTCTCGACATCCAGGTCCATCGCACATCCGGGCATATCGTAATAGCCGGTTTCCACGGGGTAGTACGGATCCCTGGTATCGACGACGCTCAGTCCTTTATACATACGGCTAACATAGGCGAAGTCTCCATCCGACCTTACATAAGCAGCCTGATCAAGGACATCGTAATGGCAAATCTCCTCAGGATTTTCCGGGTCGCCAACCTCATATATGCCAAAACCATACTCAGGTCCGGCAATCACAGCGATGTTCCCAACGACATCGATTCCGTTAATCATTAGGCCAATATCTTCAGCCCCGCAAAAAACCGGAGCTGAGGGGTCATGGATATCCCATACGCTCAAACCACCATTAACGAGGTAAGCATATTCACCCGCAATACAGATGCTCCTGGAGTAAGCTCCATCCTCATACACGATCATTGGATTAGCCGGATCGCTTATATCCACCACATTCATTCCTCCCATAGCGATATATGCATAACCATTCGAAATTGTTACATCGAGCACATGCCAGTGATCACCGATTGTTGCAACCTCTTCCAATGAATATGGATCTCCCACATCATAAATCCGAACACCAGCGCTGTAATCTGCAACAACCAAACAATCACCCTCGATATCAATCTGGTATGCATTCCCTGGTTGCCTGTCTGAATCAAGCAGCACCGGCATGGTTGGATCGGAAACGTCCAGAACATGGACATATTCTTCGGCAGCCACGTATGCATAATCCCCACATACCTCGACATCATAGAAGAAGCCGTTGGATTCGATCTCACCAACCTGTTCGGGCTGACTCGGGTCCGAGACATCCACAGCAAAAAAACCATTTCCCCCTGCGAACATATGCCCATCGCAATAAACCGCGGAACGAAGGTTCTCACCTAAATCAAGATAACTGACAGCTTCCAGATTCTCGGGATCGCTCGCATCAAGAACAACCAGACCATCACGACGAGACACACAGTAGATAAAGTCGCCACTCCACATAACATCGGCCAGGAACGAGCCCGTATCAAGCGATGATAAAACTTCGGGACTACCCGGATCGCTGATATCTACAATCATGCAATCGTCACCTTTACTAACAGCAGCGTAATCCCCGGATATGGATACCGAATAGACGCTATGGCCAATTTCGAGCGACCCGACCACAACAGGTTGTTCCGGATTGGATACGTCCACAACAGTAAGTTCCGTCCCGTTATCCACAAAATAGGCATAATCTCCGGCGATCTCTATTTCGTCCGCGTAGATTCCCTGTAGAACGAAGTTGACCTCAACAGGATTTGTCGGGTCCGCAATATCGACAATGTAGATTCCGTTGTTATACACACCCACATAAGCGTAATTTCCGATAATGGCAACCGTCTTCGTGCTCTGGCCAGTCTCAAGACGACCGACCTCGACAGGTTCTGCCGGATCGCTGATATCAATGATCCGCAGGCCGCATCTCGCGTCCGCCACGTAGGCATAGTTTCCCGATACCGCCACGGCATTTGATTGATCCGGCGCACCGCATATTCCCACGATTTGCGGCTCCTCCGGATTCACGATATCCACAATAACCAATCCCGTGATCTCATCCACAACGTAGGCGTAGCGATCGACGATCACGATGTCTTGCATTCTTCCGATAGGGCTTAGCATCGCTCGCCCCACAAGGTCCACATTCATGTTCTCCTGAGCTACAAGCTGGAAGCCGAAGCCTGAAATGAGCACAAGAATGGCGCAAAGGTGATACTTCATGAATCCCTCCGATTCGTTATTTGTGAATATAAAAATTAATTGGCTTCCGTTTATGTAACACGCAATTAAATATTTGTTACAACAAATATATCCAGGAGCTTGCCTTAAAAAAAAGCCCGTTCAATGGAACGGGCTCCTGCGGAAGTTTATGAAGGCGGAATTCATCCACTCGTCTTGTTCGTTATTCTCCCGGAATATACTCGATCAATTCGTAGGTCATCCAGGAATCGTATTCGCCCAATTCCTCACCATCCTCATTCGTTATGGTCTGCGTTCCCATATCGAAGTACGCGTAAACGACTCCGGGATCGCCGTAGTAATAATCATAAACATTGTACTCACCCACGTCTGCAGGCATTCTGATTCGCTTATGCAGGCAGGAGTAATCCCCCGCGGGAACTTCCACGGTGTCCCATCCGATGAGCATGTGATAGCTGGGCGTCCAGTCGTCACCCGGGAAGAAGGTCCACTCGTTGTTTGCTACCGGCGGATAGGGGATCAACAGGTTCGTTTCGCCGTTGTCGTACCACTCCAGCGTCCAATCGTTAATGGATCTCGATTGCGGATCAAAAAGCATCGCCCGGAGTCTCTGGACAGATGGCGTTTGTAAGATTATTCCGCCATTTACCTGTGTTCCCATGAGGTGCAAGCCGTCATCCATGTTTGCCAGAAAATCTCTTCCATAAGGACCCTGTTCGGATTCGTCGTCCCAAAGGATGCCGATCGATTCCACATTATCCGGTGAAACCGCTGTGGTATCGGCGGTAAGATAATACATAACTTCCAGCGTATCGATAACCGTGTGATCGTATGAATCCGGAACAGTGAAACAACACCGGTAGGTCCAGGATGATCCGGCTTTCAGTGGGAATTGGTAGGAACGGGGACCGGAATCCGAATCGCTGTCTTCGCATTGAACCAGAAACGGCAACAGACATATTAGAATAACGACATACATGATACTTTTCAATCTTTTATATCCCTTCACAAAAACTCCTTTTTTTACTTCAATTTCAAGCCAATCTCATAGACGTGGTTCCGGGGTGAACCGGTCAATGACACAACGTCTTTGACAGCTTGCTTCAACGAGACGCCCGTGTCCAGCTTTTTCAATAATTCTTCTTTAATATATTCATCCGTGACGGTCCTCTCATGACAGCCTTCCACCACAAGAACCATCTCGCCTTTGCGCACGTAGTCGCTGCCGATCAGATCGGAAATACGCCCCCGCACGTATTCCTCGTGAATCTTGCTTATTTCCCGCGCGATTACCGCTTTGCGATCCCCCAGCTTATCGAGAAGATACGCCAGGGTCCTATCGATCCGGTGCGGAGCCTCGTAGAAAACCAGCGTTCCCTTCATATACTCGATTTCGGCGATCAGGGCTTCACGATCCTTCAACTTGTCCGGAAGGAAGCCGGCAAAAAGGAAACGATCGCAATCCAATCCACTCGCCGTAACAGCCGGGATGACCGCGGTGGCACCCGGGAGCGCGACAACCTGTATCTTCTCGCCCCGCGCAGCCTGGACAATCGTCTGTGCGGGATCGGATATTCCCGGGCTTCCCGCGTCGGTGATGACTGCAATGTCCTTGCCTTCCAGCAGTTTTCTGATCAACTGCTCCGAGCGCTGTTTCTCGTTGAACTTGTGATAACTGATTACAGGCGTTTCGATCTCGTAGTGCCGCAGCAGCTTCTGGGAGGTTCGTGTATCTTCGCACGCGATGGTGGAGACGCTTTTCAACGTCTCCACCGCGCGAAAAGTCATATCGTCCAGGTTCCCGACAGGCGTGGGAACCAGATAGAGTATTCCCGTATCCTTATGCATGGCTTGGCGGATTGATCTTGATTGTCATAGCGGCGCTGATGAGGCAGAGAATCCCGCAGATCGAGAATGCCAGCGGAAAATTGCCCATATCGCCGAGAACGCCCCCCAGGATCGGCCCAAAGATGCCGCCCACGCCGTAGGCGAGGAAGACAAAGGGGTAGTTTTCACCCACGAATTTCGATCCGAAGGTGTCCGCCGTGATCGTCGGGAACAGCGCGAACGCGCCGCCGTAGTTGAATCCGATCAGCGTCGCCGCGAGGTAGAGCATCCACGGTGTTCCGGCCATGTAGGGGAACAGCAGCATGAACGCGCCCTGCGTGGCGGCCATGATGATGATGGACGGCTTGCGTTTGAGCTTGTCGCTGAAGATACCCCAAAGGATGCGTCCCAGCCCGTTCGCCAGGCTGAAGAACACCGCCATCGCGGTACCGGATATCGCCTTCGCGGCGATATCGTCCAGGCCGGCGTTTCTTAGCGCTTCCATGGGATAGAGCTTCATCAGGCCGATCGACATCAGTCCCGCCATCGCGTTGAACACGAAGACGAGGAAGATCAGGTAGAACGGCAGGGTTCGAAGCATCGCGCCGCTCTGGATATCCGCCACGACGGAGACCGCAGCCTTGTTCGCCGCCTTCTTCGCACCCGGGGATTCCTTCTCTTCCTTCGGGAAAACCATCCATATACTTCCGATCAGAATCAGTACCGCGAACGATATGCCATAGACGATGAATGTCGTTGAAATGCTGTAGTTATCGATCAGGTGTCCCCACTCGCCGGCGAGCTTGACCCATATCATAGCGCCGAATCCGAATCCTGCCACGGCCAACCCGCTGATGAGTCCCTTTTTATCCGGGAACCAGCGGATTCCGACCGCGATCGGCACCACATAGCTGATACCGATACCGCCGCCGCCGATCAACCCAACGAAGATCAGGATTGGCCAGAATGAGGTACCTCCAAAGAGTCCCCCGAGGACATATCCGAGCCCCATCGTGATGGCAGAGATGATGGAGAGACGACGCGGCCCGATCTTACCGAGCTTCTTTCCCGCCAGTACCATGACCAACGCGAAGCTCACCAGGCCGACCGAGAACACGATCTGCGTCTGGACCTTGCTCCAGCCGGGGCCTCCCTCCGCGATCGCCTTCGTCAGATACGGCGTGAAGACAGACCACGCGTAGATCGCGCCCAGGCAGAGCTGGATGAGAATCGCTCCGAATACTACCAGCCAGCGATTTCCTTTGTTCTCCTGCATCATCACTCCGACTCTACAGTCCGTATTTATCGATGATTTCTTGCTTGGTCAATCCGAGGATTTCGTATTTCTTACCGACTTTGATGAATGCTTCCAGCGCTTTGTCGAGGTGTTCACGGTCGTGCGCTGCGGAAATCTGCGTGCGGATACGCGCTTTCCCTTGCGGCACCACCGGGAAGAAGAAGCCGATCGCGTAGATGCCTTCGTCGTACAGATCGCGCGAGAAGTCTTGCGAGAGCTTGGCGTTGAAGAGCATCACCGGAACGATGGGCGTATCGCCGGGCTGAAGAACGAATCCTGCGTCTTCCAGTCCTTTACGCCAGTATTCGGTATTTGCTTCCAGCTTGTCGCGGCGTTCGGTTGTTTTGGAGAGGATTTCCAGAACCTTGAGCACGCCGGAAACCACGACCGGAGCGATGGTGTTCGAGAAGAGATAAGGACGCGCCTTCTGGCGACACATCTCCACGATTTCCTTGCGACCCGAGACGCATCCGCCGGACGCGCCGCCCAGAGCCTTGCCGAAGGTGGTCGTGATGATATCGATCTTGCCCATCACGCCGCATTTCTCGTGCGTTCCGCGCCCCGTCTTGCCGATGAAGCCGGTCGAATGGGAGTCGTCAACGAACAACATGGCGTCGTACTTCTCGCAGAGCGCGACCATCTCGTCGAGCTTCGCGGTATCGCCGTCCATGGAGAAAACACCGTCGGTAATGACCACTTTCAGGCGCTTGTCGCCGTGGAGGATGAGCTTTTTCTCGAGGTGCTTCATGTCGGAGTGCTTGAAGGTGTCGTGCATGGCCGGAGCCAGGCGAATTCCGTCGATGATCGAAGCATGCACCAGGCGGTCGGAGATCATCACGTCCTCTTCGGTGAGGATCGCTTCAAATACGCCGGCGTTCGCGTCCATGCAGGACGGGAACAGGATCGTGTCCTCGGTCCCGAGGAATTCGGTCACCATGCTCTCGAGCTTGTTATGGATGTCCTGCGTTCCGCAGATGAAGCGAACGGACGACATGCCGTAGCCGCGCGTGTCCAGTCCCTCGTGAGCTGCCTGGATCACGTCCGGGTGACTGGAGAGTCCCAGGTAGTTGTTCGCGCACATGTTGATCACCTTCTTCAGGCTCGAACCGGTCGGGAATTCCACCTCGATATCCGCCGCCTGCGGTGAGTGGATAAACCGCTCTTGCTTGAATATCCCCTTGTCCTCGATGCCCTGAAGGGTATCCAGATAGACTTGCTTAACTTTGTCGCTGTAAGCCATAATAAACTCCTTTATTGATTATTGTGTCGTTGCATTGCTGTGTGATCCCCTCCCGGGCGATCTTTTTTTCCGGGTGGGTGGGAACCGCAATTTAGACTTTTGGAATGGGATTTGTCAATTTTTTCTCCCGCAAATCCCATTACAAAACGTCGAAATTGCGGGGACGTCTATTCGATCGCACGGGCGGGGATCACACAGCGATAAAACGATACCGGCCGGAGATTGCTCCCCGACCGGCCCAACATGAACTCAACCCAGGTGTTTGAGCACCAGGTCGGCAATACTGTTTACGCTGTCGAAGGCTTCCGGAGTCGCTTCCTCATCCGGAAGACTGATCTTGTACTTGTTCTCCAGAAAGCGCTTGAGAGAGACCATCGAGAACGAATCGACCAGTCCGCCGGAAATCAGCGGTGAATCGAAGGTCACTTCATCGTCGTCGTCCTCTACATATTCATCGATTACGTATTCCAATACGACTTCTTTGATTTCTTCACGATCTGCCATAGTAAACTCTCCTTTTCTTATTTATTTCAGATTCGCTGTATCACCTGATGTGTTATTCTGCGAGCGCATTCCCGATCATTCTCCCTGTCGTATCCGCCGTAGGTTCCGAAGTATGCCTCCGCGTATGTATATGTGATGAATAGAAGCTGACCGGCGAGAAGGTAGTTTTCCTGATCGATCGACACGCTCAGCCCCTCCACGTCGGGATTGTCATATCCGTGAATTCCTGCGAGCAGAAGGTAAGCCCGGAGCATCGAGAGGATGTAGATCGACCTCGTGGCCTCGTCATCGGGACCAAAGATGAAGAGCGACTGCGCATCGGAATCCTGATCGAGCTCCCAGGTAAGATTATAAACCGATTGCCCGTCCCAGGTCTCGTCGTACGTCGGCACGGCAACGTACGGAACGGCAAGCTCTGCCTCCTGGCTGTATGCGCCGTTGTTGATATCGAGGTTGAACGTGTATGTCGCGCCCTCCTCGACAGCATAATCTCCCCACCACTCGTTGTATTCCGTGTTATATGTCATCGCAATTGCTTCACCATTGATTGTCAGTGAACACGATTCGATGATGTCGTCCATGTCGAGCGCATATACGTAGATGAAGCCTTCTCTTCCACTGTAGTAGGCGGTAGTAATGCCATATCGCCAATCCTCTGTCGGAGGCTGATCGACCGGTTCGTCCTCCACAAAGTATGAGGCATAATCGCTACTGTAGGCAAGGAACAGAATGTCGTCCCTCAATGTCCAGTTCTCTTCCTCCAGCGTGAGTCGAAGTTCTTGTCCCGCTTCACCTGTAAAACCGTGAAAACCTCCCGATAAGGTATAGGTTCTCTGAGAGGGGCTGATATACTCAGGAGCATAATCCTCGGAATTCTCGACTTCATCCGGGCCATAGAAATACCACAATTGACTCTGCGCATTCGAAGCCAGCGTCCACGAAATTTCGCACTCCGATTGCCCATCCCAGGTCTCTGGGAAATTCACGTTTGGTATATGGGGAATTACAAGATTCGCAGTCTGATGATAGGTCTCGTTCACCGTTAGGTCGAATGCATAGGTCGCTCCCGGCTCAAAATCGTAATCCGCTCCCCAAACCTCTTCATCTCCAGCAAGGACGACTTCCTCATCGTCAATCAACAATGCGACGGAGGTAATCGCTTCATCCCAGCCGCTCACATAAACGGACCCCGTGCGACCGTCCGCAAATGCCGTCAGGCTGAACATACACTCGCCCTCGCCCGGCGGTTGTGTCAAACCCGTATCTTTATCGTCATCGTCCGATTCGCAGGAAACGAACATGACTAGCGTCAGTGCAATAACCAGTAATCCAATCAAAAAACGTTTCATAATAACTCCTCCGTTATCATCTAGGCTGCATCGCTTCGAGCATCTGCCCCATCATGCGCTGATGAAAGTCATACATTTCCATAAAATCGTCTTCTGAAGACGAAGACTCTTCTTGTTTATATCTCCGGTGAATTCGCGAATAGGCTATAAACGGATTATCAAAGATGTAAGTCACATTCTGATTATACAAATACAACCTCAGAGTCTGATCTTCCAGTCCTTCATACCCATGAAATCCCGCCGACATGGCGAATTGCCTTTCCGAAGGTGTGAGGTAATAGTATGCACCGGTGTTGTCATCGTCAGGGCCGAAAACCCAGAAGAACTGTGACTGGGTGTTTCTTTCCAGCTCCCACGTCAGTAACTCATCCGTCTGGCCGTCCCATGTTTCAGGGAAATCAACGGATGGAATGTATGGCATTTCCAGTGTTGCGGAGTATTGCCTCTCATCGTTGAATAGAATTCGATAGTCAATCGTTTCACCTGGAACCGCATGAAATGAATATGTGTAAACATATTCACCGAATTGCTCTTCAACAGGCATCTCTATCCCATCGACAAACAACCGGATTGTCTCTACCGAATCACTTTCCTCAAAGACGATTACCCCTGCACTACCAGTCGTATCGTCATAGCAAGTAGCGGAAAAATGAAAACGATAATAGCCCAGATCATCGCCGGATCCGCTGCAATCAAATGGGTTACAGGACGCCAGAAGCAATATTGCGAGTACGGCTAAGCCAGCATGAATGGTGTAGCGTTTCATGGTTCTCCTTGTATATTCCCCTTTCGGAATGAACGGCTATTCATTGATGATACGAAGTCTATTCATTGGGATATCTACCGTCAATCAATTTTAATACGGTTTTCCGGTGATTTCCACAATCATTTATCACTCGTTAACACTCCGGTCAAAATTGCACGCGCGAACTTATCAAAATCCAATGGATCCAAATGCCTGGATTGATCACGAGTTCCAACATCTCTCTGAACGTTGCTAAAACTCATAAACCTGAACACGCCGTGCACCGACCAGTTATACTCCTCCAGATCAATGTGAAGGATGGATTCGTCCGTGAAGCTGAATTCTTCCGCAGCCAGCGCAAAACTTCTCTGCGAAGGTGGTATATAGGTGTAATACAATTCCGGCTCTTCCTGGATGTCGCCACCCGGATAGTGGTTGAATAGAATAATCTGCGATACAGCATCTTGCTCGAGGCTCCAGCTCACCTCCGTATCGACGTTATCTTGAATCGCTTCAGGGGCAGCGATCTCAGGCACGCAAACCATTCTGACGTCCGCCGATTCATGGTATACCCCATCAATTGTTACATCGATATGGTAGGTCTCATCCTGCTCGAAGGAGTAGAAACCGGCAAAGCGAACAAGATTGCCGTCATCCGCATCCACATTTTCAATGATATGCCCGTCCACCAGAACAACAACCGTATCGACCGGGACATCCGTATCGGAAATCACACTGATCAATCCCCACTCCGGACTCACTGTCACAATGTAGCGGGTATTCTCGTCGTATGGGATTTTTACGATGTCTGAGCCGTTCCCACTGCCATCGCTGTCGAGCAGATTGCACGAAGCCAGCGCGGCAAGGAGAATCAGTGTTATCAGGGATATCGTAAGGACTTTCATCACTCTATCTCCGGCGAGTAGTACTCGCAAGATTCTGTTAAAGCGTATAGCATTACGCCGTTCTTCACTTCCCAGTTTTCCTGCCCGAAGAATATATACATCCAGGGATGCTCGGGCAATCTGAAAACATCGCTGCGCATCGTATAAGACCTTAAATTGGGATCGAGCGCTATTTCCGAGCCATAAGGATACATGCCGTTCCCATAATCGACCGAATTGAACAGAATGTACTGGCGCATGGAGCTTTGGGACAAGTACCAGATAACTGTTTGATCCTCTCCCGGCGGGTACGATTCAGGGCAGTGAGTATAAGGATGGAAGGGGATCGTGAAATCGAACGTTTCCTGGATCACATCGTTGATCCTTGCCCGGACGTGATACGTCTGCCCGGGGCGGATGTTCATGTAACCGGTGAAAGATGTTACCGGCACATCGCTGTTTCCGCTAACAACCAGGTTGCTATCGACCCATACTTCGCACGAGTACAATACTCCCAGCGAGCCTGTCACCGAAACATAATCCTGCTCGTATGTACCGCAGGGAAGCACCAGTGGCATTACGAACGAGATGCGATAATCGCACGCAACGTTCTCCGCCGAATCGAGATCGGGAGACGTTGAATGATCGAAGCCGCAGGAACAAAGGATGATTGCGACCAGTATTACGATTGGAATGTATTTCATGAAGACCTCCTCATGCATTCCCAACGCACGAAAATTCAATATACTGCAAAACTTTATGAAGGAATGATAAAAAGACCATCCGGGCGAATATCCACCCGGATGATCTGTGTATGGTCTTTATTCGTCGTCTTCGAGTGTTGAGGTGTCGCCGATCTCTTCGCCCCACTCCTTGGCGTGGAGCAACCGGCGCATAATTTTACCGCTGCGCGTCTTGGGCAGGGATTTCACGTATTCGGTCTCCTGCGGCATTGCCAGCGGCGAGAGTTTCTTGCGAATGAAGTTCATGATCTTGAGCTCGAGATCCGCTGTGGGTTCAAACCCGGGCTTGAGCACGACAAAAGCCTTCACGACTTCCATGTTGACATCGTCCGGCTTGGAGACGACCGCCGATTCCGCTACCGCTTCATGCTCCAGTAGCGCAGACTCGACTTCGAACGGGCTGACAAGGTGTCCGCCGGTGTTGATCACGTCGTCGTCGCGACCCACGAACCAGAAATAGCCGTCCGGATCGATATGTGCGCGATCGCCGGGGAGATACCAGCCGTTCTGGAACTTGCTCTGATACGTCGCTTCGTTGTTCCAGTACGTACGCATCATCGCCGGCCATCCCGGTCGGAAGGCGATCAGGCCGATCTTGCCTGGCTCATTGATTTCCTCGAAGGTCGAGGTATCGACGATGGTTCCCGTAATTCCCGGGAACGGTTTTCCCATGGAACCCGGCTTGATTCGCATGCCCGGATAGTTGGAGATCATGATCGAGCCCGTCTCCGTCTGCCAGTAAGAATCGAGAAACATTCTTCCAAACACTTTCTCCGACCACACGACGGCTTCCGGGTTGAGCGGTTCGCCCACGCTTGCCAGATGCCGGAGCGTCGAAAGGTCGTACTTCTTCACCAGTTCGTCGCCGGCTTTCATGAGCGAGCGAATGGCGGTCGGCGCTGAGTACCATACGGTGATCTTGTATTTCTCGATAAACTGATACCACGATTCGGCGGAGAAACCGGTATCCAGCACGCACTGCGTGACGCCCTGACTCCACGGCCCGATGATGCCGTAGGAAGTACCTGTGACCCATCCCGGATCGGCGGTACACCAGTAGACGTCGCCCTCCTTGAGATCGAGAACCCACTTGGTGGTGAGGTACTGCGAAATCAACGAGTAGTGGACGTGCTTGACGCCCTTTGGCTGTCCTGTGGTGCCAGAGGTGTAATGCAGAACGGATGGAGACTCGGCCTTGGTGGGATAAATCTCGAAATCCTGCACCTTGTCGGCGGTTTCCAGATCGAAAGCCACTTCACGTTCCTGGAGCGGTTTCTTGCCGTCGTAATCCACCACGATGATGTGTTTGAGGTAAGGCGTTTTTTCCAGGATGCGGCGGACTTTGTTGACGTGCTTCTTCTGGGTGATAATCGCCGTGGTTTCCGCGTTGTCCAGACGGACAAGCAGCGATTCGTCGCCGAACGCGGAGAAAAGCGGTTGTGCGATCGCGCCAATCTTCAGGACGCCGAGGAAACCGATGTAGAGCTCGGGAATTTTGTCCATGAAGAGGCAAACGCGATCTTCGTTCTTGATTCCGAGGTTGCGAAGGAACTGCCCGACGGTGTTACTTGCCACACGGATGTCGTCGAAGGTGTATTGCTTCTTCGCGCCCATCAGGCCTTCCCAGTAGAGCGCTACGCGGTCGCCGTGTCCCTTCTCGCAGATTCGATCACTGCAATACCAGCCGATGTTGATAACGTTGCCGTCCTGGTATTCGAGTTCTTGTTCGGAAATGGACCAGTTGAAGTTTTTAATTCTGTCTTCGTAGGATCCAATGTTTGACATATTTTCTCTCCTTCAGGCGCGGCAGCGCCCTTTTGCTGATATTATATTTCGAGTATAACCATAGCTGCAGCCGTTGACTTGATATGTGACAACGAAACATGAATGGATTGAATTTTATTCAGTTTGAGAATTTCGTCAACTTTTCCGTATGTATGCATGACGGGCTTGCCCATCTCATCGTTGGCGATTTCAATGTCGGTGAATGACACGCCATTCTGCCAGCCGGTTCCAAGCGCTTTCATCATAGCCTCTTTGGCCGCGAACCTGGCTGCGTAACACTGGTGCTTTGTCTTACGGGTTTCGCAATTGTCGATTTCGTTCCGGGTGAAGACTTTTTCAAGAAAGCCTTCGACTGTATCAACGCTTTTCTTTACTCTTTCAACCTCTATGTGGTCTATTCCTACGCCAAAAATCAATCGACTATCCCGGGTAATTTCATTTGTATGTCAGTATTATCCTTTGAGTTTGATGGTAAGCTTCTCAATCATGTCCTTGGTCATGGAAGTGATGTCGTACTTCGGGCACCAATCCCATTCTTCCCTTGCAGCCGTATCGTCCATATTGTTGGGCCAGCTATCTGCAATCGCCTGGCGAACCGGGTCCACATCGTAGTCCATGGTGAACTCGGGCATTTCTTTGCGGATTGCAACGGCGAGTTCTTCGGGATCGAAGCTCATGGCGGTCACGTTGAAGGCGTTGCGGTGTTTCAGACGGGCCGGATCGGCCTCCATCACGTCGATTGCGGCCTTGATGCAATCGGGCATATACATCATGTCCATCAAGGTCCCTTTTCTGATGTAACATGTGTAATGGCCTTTCTTTACCGCTTCGTAGAATATATGCACTGAATAATCGGTGGTGCCTCCGCCCGGCTCGGTAACGCTGGAGATGATCCCAGGATAACGAACGCCGCGCGTGTCAACCCCAAAGCGTTTGTGATAGTAATCGCAAAGGAGCTCTCCGGCCACTTTGGTAACGCCGTAGATCGATGTGGGACGCTGGATGGTATCCTGGGGAGTGTTGTCCGCAGGGGTCGTCGGTCCGAACGCTCCAATAGAGCTCGGAGTGAATACGGCGGCTTTATTGTCTCTCGCGATATTGAGCGCGTTCTGCAATCCGCCCATGTTCACGTTCCAGGCAACTTCCGGCTTTGCCTCGGCTACTGCCGAGAGAAGTGCCGCGAGATGATAAATGGTGTCGATTTTGTATTTCTTCACGACATCATTGAATTGCTGTGCATTCAGGCAGTCGATAACCTCGAAAGGTCCACGTTCCACAAGTTCGCCCGTGAGATCCGAACGGAGATCGGATGCGACCACATGCGAATCGCCATAAATCGATCGAAGAGAAGAGACAAGCTCGGTTCCAATCTGTCCGGCGGCGCCAGTTACAAGTATGTTTTTCAATGCTCATTCCTTTCAAAATAGGTAGTTTGATATCGAGTATCAATTGTGCTATCTTCTTCATCGCTCTGCCAGTTGTCAAATGAATTTTTAACAGCCCGGACTGTTCTACATTCGTATTCATTTCCAGGCGAACACAGACAGTAGAAAAAGCCGGAGCGCTAGACTCCGGCTATGAATACCAACTTGCTTTGTTCACGATCCGGTTACTTGATCATGATCGCCTTTTGAGAGAATTCCCGGCCACCCGCCGTCAGGCAGAACAGGTACGTTCCCGTCGAGGTTTTCTTGCCGTTGTCGTCGCAGCCGTCCCATACGATCTGGTAGTGGGAATCGCCGTTCTGATAGCCTTTCTTGAAGCTGCGGACTTTCTCTCCGCGGATATTGAAGATGCTCAGTTCGACGGACGCGCCTTCCGTAAGATAGTAGCTGATCGTCGTGGAAGGGTTGAACGGGTTCGGGTAGATAGAGCGAATCCCGGTAAGAAGCTCGGCGTCCGGGACATCCTGCTCTTCTCCACCGGATACGATCGTGAGCGTTACGGGGCCGTGCAGCCTGAGCGAACCGCTCAAATCGACGGATTCCAGCCAGTAGTTGTATGTCTCGCCCACTCTCACATCGTTGTCGATGACCTCGTAGCTGTTACCGGAGGGTGAATTCTGCGCGGGGACCGGCTCCGCGGTAATCCGCATCGCCGAGTCAACATCGGCCTGCGTTCCACGTAGTACGTGATATCCCAGAAGTTCGCTTTCCGATGCCGTCGCCCACTCGATGCGCGCGAGGTTGGATTGCGTTTGCATGGCGGTAAAGGAAGAAAGCTCAACCGGAAGAGTTTCACTGCTGAGAACGACGTACTCCCGGGCGTATGCACGTCCGCCGGCACTCGCCAGGATGTTAACGGAACCTGCTACAAATTCGCCCGAAGGAATGTATTCTGTCCAAACTCCCGAGCCATCTTCACGCTGGTAGATACTTGCCGGAATCTCACCGCCACCCCAGTTAAACGTGAAATCGGTTGAAACATCGCTGGGAAGATTGACCCTGAATGCAACGATAACGTCTGATGGATTCGGTACGGGACTCTGCGGTTGGTCGGAAACCTCACACCAGAAAGTAAATGGAAACGGTGCGCTATCGAACAAACAATCGATGGTCGGCTGAACATCACCGTTTCCGAGATCGATCGCAGGCAATGAGATGGCGTCAGGATCCGCATCGCCGCTTATATCCTGTTCTGCGTAGACGATCTGGGTTGGTACACTGGACGGATCCGCAGGTTCAGACATGACAGTAAAAGTTCTTGTTATCGAAGGTTCGCAATCATTTGCTTCCCAGTCCACCGGAATAACGTACCAGCTCACGGTTTCGCCCCAGTTCGCTTCAGGCAACTGAAAATGTTTAACCGTCCCACCGTAACTGAATACACGAGTATAAGTTTGAACGCCATCTTCAGTCCAGTAGACTTTCCATTCAACGATATCCTCAAGACCATTGAATTCCCAAGTCACTGTTGTTTGTCTTGGTAAATCCATTGCTCCATCTTCCGGGAAAATGCCAAAGCATTCCGTCGCTGGCGTTGTAAATGTCATATCCAAGCCATATCCTGCCATACTTCCATTGTCCGCAACCACATGATAATGGTAGGTGGTATTGGGCGTTAAACCGGTAAGCGCTTTAGTAACCACCGTAGGCGTTGTACCGTCGAGAGACGCCGGCTCCGCAGCCACTGTTGTGCCATAGGTGGCATCGGTTCCGTATTCGAAGACGATATCGACAAGGCTGTTCATTGGATTAACGAGACCATTCAAGGTCGCATTGTGGATATATACATCCGTTGCAGCATTTGTTTGAGCATACGGGGTGAAATTTGGGACGGTCAGAAAGCTTGAACTACTGCCATAAACCGTTTCCCCAGTCCATTCTACATAAACTCGATAATAATACTGATTGAACGGCGCCAGCCCTGTAATTTCAGCACTGACTTCCTCGTAAATATCGGGATACGTATAAACGTTGTGCGGTTCTGCCGCTACGACTGTACCATAACTGGTTGTCGTCCCGTACTCGAACCAGACAACAACATCCTCGGCATTGCTACATATACGACCTCTCAATATTGCGCTGTCCATATCGACAAAAGCGGAACTTGCTGTAATCGCTATCGGCACAGACCGGCCTGTTCGCTCTGGGCTTGAAATGTTGAGATTGTTGGTTGCGAAAAGTGAAGTAAACACGAAAATTAAGATGAGCGCGAGTGATGATTTGTTCATAGAATCCCCCGACATTGATTTTTCATAAAAGAGGCTTCCTGATTGTTTTGTGTCAAGAAGAATGTATTTTTGAATGCCCCCATTTTTCACAACATCCCGGCATAATGTCCATTTGTTGACGTTATCCGCCATGATCTTTCGATACACCGCGTTTTCGTATGCCCACTTTTTTCATTGACGAAACCAGATTGCGATTGCTGATTAGAATAAAAACAATAGGAACTTGCCATGATACTCGAACTTCGGAACGGAATCGTCATCTATCCGGACGGAAACAGGCTGAAAATGCGCGAAGACTCCATCTTCATCGATCAGGGAAAAATCGTACAAGACCTCGCTGGTAAAACACCCGACCGCATCATCGACTGTGGAGGCAGAATCATCCTCCCTGGGCTTGTTAACGCCCACCATCACATCTATTCCTGCCTGGCGAAGGGAATCCCAGTAAGGGAGAGCCTCGATAATTTCGAAGGCGTTTTGAAGAAACTCTGGTGGCGTCTGGATCGCACACTCAACGAGGAAGACGTGATTCTCTCCACCGCCCTGACGCTTGAAGATTGCATCCGGTACGGCGTTACCACCATCTTCGATCACCACATCTCGAGCAGTTTCATCCGCGACTCCCTGAAAAGGATGGGCGAGGTGTTCGATGCCTACGAGCTGAACGGAGTCCTTTGCTTCGAGATATCGGGACGCAACGGCCAGGAGGTGTTCCTGCAATCGCTGGAAGAAAACCTGCGTTTTTACGAAGAGGCTCGCGGAAACCTGCGCGGTATGATCGGCATGCACGCCTCCTTTACGCTAAGCGACGACCAGCTTCAAGAGATTTCCCGTCAGATCGATAATGCGCCCATCCACATCCACGTCGCGGAAGCGCCGTACGATGCTATAATCACCCGCGAGAAATACAAACGCGGCCTAATCGAGCGTCTCGATTACTACGGACTGCTGAATCCCGATTCGCTTCTCATCCATTGTAACCTTCTGAGCGACGAAGAACTCGAAGTGCTCGCCCGGAAACCCGTATTCGCGGCCCACAACATCGAATCGGCCATGAACAACGCCCTGCAAGCCGGCAACATCCACAAGATGATCGAGAAAGGGATACGAGTCGTTTCCGGCACCGACGGCATGAGTTCGGACATCCTTTCCGCCCTGCGCATGGCATCGTTCTACACCAAGCAGCTCAACCGGAATCCCGACATCGGGTACACCGAATTCGAATCAATGCTCCTTCAGGGCTGGAATCTCAAGACGAATTTCGGATATCCATTGGGAATTCAATCGGGTGAAGCTGCCGACATCGCCGTGATGGATTATATCCCGGTAACCCCCATCGATCCCGGCAACATCGTCGGGCATCTCCTGTTCGGCGCATGCGGAAGAGAAGCGAGGTGGGTCCTCAAAGGTCATAGCATCCTTCTGGATGACGGCATTTTATGCAATCGGTGCGAGGATCGTTCTCTTGAAAAATCTAAACGCGCCGCGCAAAGACTTCATGAGAGATTTGTCAAGTAAGGATCCATGAATATCGTGTTTATCTGAAAATCCGGCAAGCCTTTCTGTCGTGTTTGATTTTCTCGATGTCCATCCAAGGATTATCTTGACATTGCAGATGTTTTATTCGAAAATTATGTGTTGGTAATCTAAAGGCGCGAGGAAAAGCTTATGAAGATACTTGCTATCGACGACGATTATAATTTTCTGCATACACTGAAAGACATTATTGACGAATATCTTCCCAAAAATGAGGTCATTCTTTCCTCGGACGGGCTGCAGGGCCTCGATCTGATCTACCGCATCGAGCCCGACATCGTTCTTCTCGATCTCGTCATGCCAAAGATCGGCGGTTACGACATCTGCCGTAAACTCAAGGAAAACCCCTCGACCGCCCATATCCCCATCGTCATCATGACCGGCATGGAATCGGACTACTCGATGAAGGCGAAGAGCCTGGATGCGGGGGCAGACGCCTTCCTCCACAAGCCTTTGGAGATACCGGACCTCATTTCGCAAATCCGGGCCATGATCCGCCTGAGAAAGACGGACGAACTGCTCCGGCAGGAACGCGACAAGCTCAAATCGGTCCTCGACGAGAAATCGAGCGAGCTCAGTCACCGCAAGGAGCGCTGGGAACTGATACAGAAATCGACCAACGAGGGGGTGTGGGACTGGAATATCGTCACCGGATATACCGATTTTTCCGACCATTGGCTCGAAAACCTCGGGTATGTATCGGGCGATCTGGAACCGAACATCGAATCCTTCTTCAGCCTGATCAAGCCCGAGGACTTGCCGAACATCCGCAAGTATGTGCAGGATTATCTGGATAAAAATATTCCCCAGTTCCACATCGAAATACCGATGAGAACCAAGAGCGGCGAAAGCAAGTGGTTCGCCTACCGGGGACAGGCTGTCTGGAACGACGAAGGGAAAGCGATAAGACTGGTTGGGATACAGGCGGATATCACCGAGCGAAAGCTGATCGAGAAAAAGCTTCAGCACATCGCGCATCACGACACGCTGACCGGCCTTCCCAACCGTGTTCTATGCTTCGACCGGCTCGAACGCAACATCGCGCGCGCTGCGCGGTTCAAGAACAAGCTGGGCGTAATGTTTCTGGATCTGGACGGATTCAAGCAGGTGAACGATAAATACGGCCACAACATCGGAGACATACTCCTCCAGCAAGTTTCCCGGCGACTCGAGCACTGCGTGCGTCGCGTCGATACCGTTTCCCGCTTTGGAGGCGACGAGTTTCTCATCATCCTGGCCGACCTCAAGACCAAGGAGGACGCAGTCGTAGTGGCGAACCGAATTGTCACCGACATCTCCCGGCCATTCGACTTCAATCACCACGGAATCGAGATTTCGACCAGCATCGGCATCAGCATGTATCCGCAGGATTCGGAAAACCCGGAGACCCTTGTCAAGCATGCCGACATCGCCATGTACAAAGCGAAAAACAGCGGGAAGAAGCAGTTCCGCTTTTATAAGCCGCAATTCTCTCGCGACCTGGGAGCGTACCCCGTTTCATCCAGCGAACTGATGACCGCCTTGAACGAAAAGGAGATCAAGATCGTTTACCTCCCGCATTTCGATCTGGACGGAGGGCATATAACCGGACTCGAGGCCCTCATGACTTGGAACAAAGTGCAACAGACGGTTTTCCATCCGGAATTCCTCTTCAACCCCAACGAGCACACCGATCTCTTTCACGAGATATTGTTGTACCAGTTCAACAACGCTTGCCAACACTTGAATCAGTGGAACGAAATCCCTTCCCTGGAGCGGATACAGATCGACGTTGCAGCCGGGCAGTTTTTCCACATGAACCTGTTCCAGAATGTGAAGAAAATCCTGGAACAATGCAGCCTGAGCGGCGATCGCTTCATTCTCGGTGTCAACGAAAACACCATCCTGCAGGATATCGATTTCTCCGTGGAGATTCTCAACAAGTTTCAGGATATCGGGTTCCAGATCGCGCTGACCGAATTCGGAACCGGCTACCTTTCGTTACAGCATTTCATCGAGTTGCCCATCCATATCATCAAGATCGATTCCTCGTTCATTCACAGAATCGGCACGGAGCAGAAAATCGACGACATGATCATCACGATCATTAAATTTGCGCAAAGCATTCATGCAAAAGCGGTTGCGTCGGGAGTTGTGACGGAAGTCCAAAAGAGATTCTTATGGGATCATGGGTGCTCGCTCATTCAGGGAGCGTATTGCAGCAAACCGATTCCACCGGAGGAAATTCATCAGGCGATCAGAGAAAACACGTGCTGAATTGGCTAATTGACGAATCTATTCGTTTTCTTCTTCGAAGATGATCATTTGCGAGCCGGAGCTGTACTCCGCGTAGTGCGAACGGCTCTCTTTCTTGAACTTGATCAGGATGTTCTTGATCCGGGTAATCGCTTCCTGGATGGTCGAGATATACTTCTGCATCTTCTCGGCTTTACCCGCATCACCCATGAAGTGTTCCATCATATCGAGGTTGCCCTGGATCACCATCAATGGCTGATTGATCTCGTGATTCGCAGTTATCGCCATCGCCAGGGTCGAGTTCCGTCGTTCAGCGGCGAGAAGCTCGTCCCGGGTTTCCTTGAGCCTCTGGTTTGTCTCGGCAAGTTCGATGTTGCGAATCTTGCAGACCTCCGCCTCTCTTTCCCTCTTCTCGATCTCGAACTGGGTCTGAATCTCTGAGAGCTGCCTGTTGCGCTCGAGCTGCAAGGTATTGATCTTGATTTTATAATACTCTTCCAGATAGGCTAACGCTTCCTCGAACCGGTTCATCTTCTTGTGCAGGTTGTAGAGCGTGAAAGCCGCCTTGCCCTGCATGTATTCAGCGCCCATTTCACGTGCCCCCGCAAGGGCGGAGTCCAGAAAAGCTTTCGCTTTATCGTATTGACCGAGGTCCTTGTAAATCTTCCCGATATTGCACTGGCTTCCGATGATCGATTTCCGGTCTCCGATGTCCTCGGCCATCCGATACGATTTTTCCATGTATTCCAGCGCTTTTTCCGGGTCTTTCTTCCGTATGTAGAACGTACCGATGTTTCCGCAGGAAGAGAGCATCCCCTTGCGCTTGCCCAGTTTCTTGTAAATATCGTGCGCCTGGCTGCTGAACTCGATCGCCTTGTCCAGTTCATCCAGTTTTGCATAGACCAGCGATATGTGGTTCATCGAATTGGCCAGCAACGCCTCATCATCGATTTCCTCACTGATGCGCAAGGCCTCGTGGTGCTGCTCGAGCGCTTTCTCGTATTGCTCCATGCGATAGAAGATAATGCCGATGTTATTCGTCGCGATTGCGACAGATTCGAGATTGTTTCCCGATTCGCAGAGATGCAGGGAATCCTTGAAGTACTTGAGAGCTTCACCATACCTGCCGAAATCGAGATGGATGTTCCCGATGTTGTTCAATAACAGAGCTCGGGTGTAGTCGTCACCAACCTTATCGGATAACGGTAACGCTTCTTTATAGCAGTTGAGAGCTTCATCGAGCTTGGCGTCGATACGGTAGAGAACGCCGACCAGCCGCAGGGCCTGAGCCGCTTCCCTGACCCAGCTGTTCTTCCGGGCTTCATCCAGCAGCTCTCTTGCCAGAGACATCGCCTTCTCGGGATCGTTCTGAGAAAGCTTGAAGCCCTGATCGATCTTCTCCTGGAATTGTTTTTGTTCGCGATTCACAACATACCCTTAAAAGTTCATGAAGCGATACGATCAATGTGAAAAACCGGTCGATATCGAGTGGTCCGCTTTGGGAAGCGTGAAATGGAACCGGCTTCCCTTGCCTTCCACACTATCCACTCCGATCGATCCGTTGTTCTTCACAATAAACTCTTTGCAGAGAATCAAGCCGAGCCCCGTACCCTTTTCCTGCGCTGTGCCCAGCGTGGATATCGTTGAATCGATCCGGAAGAGCTTCTCGCGGTGTTCCTCGGAAATCCCGACACCGTTATCGTAAACACTGAAAGTTATCATGCTGGCGTGATCTTCCACCTCGAGCTTCACCTCTCCATCGAAGCCGGTGAACTTGATCGCGTTCGATATCAGATTACGCACCGTTGTTTTGATCATGTTGCGATCCGCAAACACCTGACATGGACGTTCAATCTCGAAGACCAGCGAGATACGCTTCTTGTCGGCGCTGGGTTTGAGCAGGAAGCAAGCGTCGTTGGCAATTTCATACAGGTCGATAATCTCGGGCTGAAACTCGATTTTCTCCATCTGGAACCGGGCCCAGGAAAGGAGATCGTCCAGAAGATCGGCCAGCCTCTTCGTGCCAGCATTCATCTTCTTGATGAGCTGCAATATCTTGTCGCGGTCGTAGCGAGTGAAATTCTCCTCGAGCATCTCGCCGGAGAGCCGGAGAATGCTCAGCGGATTTTTGAGGTCGTGCGCGATAATTGAGTAGAACTTGTCCTTCGTGGCGTTCGCCTCGTGTAATTCGTGGTTCAGGACTTCCAGCTTCTCCTTTTGCTCGGAGATTTCAGCGTTCTGCGTCGAGATTCGCTTATACATCTCCGTGAGCTGGATGTTCTTCAGACGATAGATCTCGGCTTCGCGTACTTTTTTATCCATCTCGTACGCAGCCTGAACCTCCGCAATACGGCTGCTGGTTCTTTCGTTGAATATCTTCTCGTTGATCTCGTTGTACTTCTTGAAATACACCAGCGATTCATTGATCGCTTCCGACTGCTGGTGGCCGTCTTCCTGAAGCTTTGCCTTGCTCTCGTAGAGATCGCTCAGGGAGCGGAAAATGGATTTCACCAGATCCGGTTTCTCCATTTCGATTGCAATTTCCAGCGATTTCTTCAGGTTCTCGGCAGCGACATCGTAGTTCTCGAGGTGAATATTGAGGTTACCGATGTTGTTGAGGGTGTTGGCCACGCCCCAGCGATCGCCGATGTACTGGAAGGTCTCGCGAGCGCTTTCGTAATGCTTCAGCGCTTCCAGCAGATCGCCCTTGCGCCAGTAGAGCAGGCCAATATTGTTATGTGAGAACGCGGCGCCGCGGTCGTTCCCCAGCTTCTTCTTGATTTCGAGCGAACGGATGTAGTACTTCAACGCTTGATCGAACTCTTTCATGTTCCGGTAGATGATACCGATGTTGTTGCAGGTCGTGGAGATGCTCGCCTCATCGCCGAGCTCCTCCTTCAGCTTCAAGGAGTTCAGGTAGTACGTGAGCGCTTTGCGTTCGTTGGAGAGATTGGTGTATACAAGCCCGATGTTGTTGAGAAGACGGGCGATACCGTCCTTGTCGTTGATTTCCTCTTTTACCTTGAGGCTCTTGAGGTAGTACTCGAGTGCTTTATTGTGTTTACCGGTGTTCCAGTAGATGATACCGATGTTGTTGAGCGCTTCGCCCATCGCGTATTTCTGCTTTTCTTCGCTGAAGATGGAATACGCTTTCTGCAAGTAGTTTAGCGCCAGCTCGTAATTGTTCGCGAGGAAGCTGCTCTGGCCGAGGTTCAGAAGCGCGGAGCCCTCCCCCATCTTGTAACCGATGCGCCGGGAAAGGTCAAGGGCCTGATCGAGGTAGTCATCCGCGAGCTCCAGGGAGATGCGGCTGATGTCGAGGTCTCTTACGATCGAGTGTTTCCGGTACAGCGTAGCGAGGTGGTTGAGCACATCGACTTTCTTCTTGGTGGTGGTGTCGCCGTCGCAAACCCCGTTCGCGTTCAGATCGCGAAGCTGTTCTTCCAGCTCTTCAATTTGACATTCAACAGATTTCGAAGTATCAATTACAATTTCATTATTCATTTGTCACACCCATTTCTCCATGTATTCTGTTAATTTCTTTCGATATTTGCGCCCCGAGGCGAACGTTCGATCCTACCAGAGCCATATTCGTAACAAGCGAACGACCTCCCGTCTTGATCGCGATTGCCTGAAGCAGTGCAGGCGTTATCTTGGGACCGGTCAGGTGACGATTCTCGTAGAGAGCTTTATCGATAATCTGCTTGATTTCTTCGTATGGAATTTGCGTTTCGATGGGAACGGGGTTGCATATCAGCATTCCCCTCCCGACATCGATTTTCTTGAGAACGTTGTATCTTTCTGCGATATCCCTGACGGAATCCAGTCGTTGAATCGGGTATTCGGAATGATGCGAATAGAATAGCGGAAACGTGTCGGTTCGATAGCCGTAGGGCATCACCCCCAGTGTTTCGAGGTATTCCAGTGTCGCGGGGATATCGAGAATGGCTTTGGCTCCCGCGGAAACGGTAATCATGGGCGTTCTGCCAAGCTGAATCAGATCGGCCGAAATATCGAATGTCCTGTCCGCACCGCGGTGTACGCCCCCGATCCCTCCTGTCGCAAACACGTGAATACCGGCCAGATGAGCGCAATGAAGCGTGCCGGATACGGTTGTGGCTGCGGTTTTCCCGGAAGCGATCGCATGCGGGATGTCACGTACGCCGGCTTTCATTACCTGGTTGCTGGTGGAGAGGTGCTCGAGAAGTTCGCGTTCGCAGCCGATGTGAATTTTGCCATCGTGGATACAAATTGTTGCGGGGATCGCGCCGTTTTCGAGAGCGATTGCCTCCAACTTCAGCGCTGTTTCAAGGTTTTGAGGATAAGGCATTCCATGGGCGATAATCGTCGATTCAAGAGCCAGAATTGGCTTCGAATCTCTCAAACCGTCCTCGACTTGCCTGGAATACGCGATTAGATCGTGCATGTAAGCCCCATAACTGCCCGAAACATCACTCCTTTCGATATCTGTTCCGAAGAATTATTACACTCTTTTCATTTTCGGCTCTAATGGTACCTGACTGAATCCAATTTCAAAATGCACCCTGGAAAGGTTTATAGTGCTTTCCTCTCCATATTATAGATCCGGTTTCTCCACAACGACACTTTTCTCGATGAGATGTGTCTCAAGATCAAGGTAGAATTTCGATGGACCCATAAATTTGTCAATGGTTCGTTGCAATCCTTCCGTTTTTATAATAACGTCCGGAATGATCTTAAGACTGATGTCCACCGAAGACTCCTTGATCATATCTATCTTGTTTTGCAATTCCTTGTCCAGGATTTTCCGCATCATTTCGAGCTGCTTTTCCAGCTTGTTTTTTTCTCGCAACGCCTGGATGACTCTTTCCTTGATATCGCTGGTCATTGCCTGCATTTCATCGTAAATTGTCGGCGCAGTGATGTCAAATGTAAACTGGTCGTTCAGCTCCTGAATCATGTTCTCGATTTTCTCGCATGCCTCTTTCTGGTGGTCGATCTTCTTCTGAAGCTGTTCGTCGTGGGCAATATGGATCGTTGTCTTCAAGCCGGCGTCCGATCCGATGACAGGAACGAGAAGCTTCTTCGTGACCTTGATTTCCGCATCGACGATCGCGCCACGCTCGTTCAGATTGATACCGTGACCGAAGACGATGATGTTGTTCCGGCAATCGATCGTGGCTCCGCGAATAAACCGTTGCACCGTCAATTGACCGCAGCAACTAACATAGCAAGATTCGATGTATTTGGCCGTCATCGCTCCAATGCAGGAGATTTTCGTCGATTCGCCCGTGATTCCGCCAATCACCGAGAGATCGCCCTTTGACTCGATCACGCAGTGATCCTCGACATTACCCTTGATGAAGATGTTTTTCTCCGACTTGACATTGAAGCCGGCCAGTACACTACCGCTAATTTCAACATTCGCTTTCGACTCGATATTGCCGGTCTCGTAACAGACGTCGCCCATGATGATGATCTTGGGAAACACCGAGATGATGCTGTGGTTGAACTCGAGGATGCCTTCTTCGAAACTGAAGATTTTCAATTCCTCTTCCGTTTTCTCCACGCGCGTTCCTGGCCCGTTTTTCAGTATGACATCCTTCGGCATTCTCGCGAGGACCGGGTTCCCGTATAAATTCAATCCGGGTTTCCCGCGAACAGGAAGCACTTTCACCGCCAGAAGCGCGTCGCCATCGACACTCGTGTAAAGGTTCCTCTCCTTGAAATCGATCTTGCCTTGATCATCCATTTTACCGATCGACTTATCGATCTCGAAGAATTTCTCGATCGACGCGTCCCTCGATTCGCCGGGGTACTTTCCACTGCATACGACAGGATGAGTCATTGGCTCCAGGGCCAAATGCTCCTGCTCAAATATAATATCGAAGACGATGTTGTTTTTCTGTTTATACTTGGCAATTTCGTTCTGGTTCGGGAAATCCTTGTTCCAGCGAGGGAAGTTAAGGAAATAGAGGTTCATCTTGTCGGAAGAGGGGACGAACGCATCGATGATTTGCAGCGTGTTCTCATAGATCAGCAGATAGCCGCATGCGCCGGAAGAAAAGGTGCCGGTTCGGTCATCATAGTGCACGTTGGCGCCGGCGGTGAATTCATCCGGGTGGGCCCGAAGGTGGGGTATCCGGCCACCGAAGATGTTTTTGCCCTCCTCGTTCTCCTGCACCTGCTGATAGATTGCGATGCGCTGGTTTTCGTGGAGGAATGCGAGCTTCTTGGGGTAAACGTCGCCGCCCAGCTCGGGATCGTATTGATTCAGGCTGTGATAGATTGCATGCCAGCCGGCTTTATTCTCGGGCTTTAAATCGGTATCGATCTGGAGATGAAGACGCGGAGTGCTTTTTCTTCTTGGAGGCGTGGAGAATGCCACCAGGCAATCCAATAGCGGTTCGTTCTTCTTCGTGGCAATCGCGAGATAGTAATTGATCGCGTCTTCGTCGATTCCGGAAACGACGTTGTTGTTCTTCAGCTCTTCAAGGATAATCTCTGTGGTCACTGGGGTTCCATCCGGCAGATAAGGATAGAATCTCTTCAGAATCGCCGATATTCCATTGCCGATTACTTCAATCTCGATCTCGCCTACGCTTGGTTCTGTGCTCATTCACTCTCCCGCATTCTGTGATTATCAACTTCTTTCTTAACGATAATCTAACGTTCTCTCAATTTATCCAAATTGAACATCCGCGTGAACACACAAGCTTGCTCAATCGATATCCATCACGAAACGCATGATTCTCCATGCAAGCGTCTCACCGTTCATCTCGAGTTCGTAATAATGACCAATCTGATCCGACACCGCGTAATAGTGGTGAATGACATTGCCGATGTGACGCATCCAGTATCCGTTATTGCTTTCGATATCGATCACTTCGCCCTTCCAGCGGAAACGCATCGGATATCGTTTATCCTTGCCGAAGTAAAACATCACCTCGATGGGTTCTTCCGGACGTTCGTCGATCATGGTTCTTCATACAATGGGAAACGTAGCCGGAAGCAGGTTCTTCCCGGTTTCGTATCTACCGTGATCAAACCCTGATTCGCCCTGAGCGATTGGAGAACGAAGTGCAGACCGAGGCCCTTGCTGACAGATATCCCTTGGTCAAAAGTGAGCTGCCTGGATTTCGTACTGAAGAACGGCTCGAAGATTTTCATCCCTACTTCATGCGTAATGCCTTTTCCGTTATCTTCGATGTACAGGTTGGCCATTCCATCTTTCAGATCGGTTCGAATCGCTATATGGGGGCCTTCCATGCCATCCACGGCCTCAATGGCATTCCGTATGAGCGAGTAGATCGATTGCGAGATTTCGCCTCGCACGACCTTCACAAAGATGGGCTCGGGATGGAGTTCTTCCGTACGACGTATATGGTGTTTGAAGTCCATGTCGGCCTTCATGAGTTCGATCTCCTGAGTGAGGAGCGAGTTCAGATCGACGACCTGCGGAAAGGCGCGGCTATCGGCTTCACTTCTTTCGAGCAGCTTGCAGAGCATGTCGTTCATCTTCTCCAGGGCTTTGCGCATCATCTTCACACCCATGTCGATATCGGCCAGCTCGCGCTGACTCGTTAAACCGCCGATGCTTTGCGTCAAGGCTTGAACCGACATCTCCATGTTGTCGCAGGCGAAGAACATACCGGTCAGAGGTCCCCGGATGTTATGAAAAATACCGTTTATAAGGTTGTCGATAACCGTCTGGCGTTCTTCGTCGATAAGATCGTGCGTCCTGCGCTGCAAGAGGTCCGTTAGCTGCCTCATGAGCATGTCGTTCCACTGCTGATATCTGCGGAGCTTCAACAGGTTGGTCACACGGCAGAGGATGTCGTCCGGTTTCCACGCGCCAACGATGACCGCTTCGACATTCATACTCAGGTACTTCTCGCGCAAGGTCTCTTCGCCATCGGGGAGCATCAGGAGAACCGGAACACACGCCTCGTGCCAGCTTGTCAGGCATTCGTGAAACACACCGTCGATCCGGCTCACGTCCGGCACATTGTGTATCACCATATCGGCCTGATCTTCCTGATCCAGGCGTTGACCGGGCGACGAATCCTTGAATCGCACAATATGTCCTGTGGATTTCAAGGTTTCCTCGAGTTCCCCGAATTGCTCGATCACGTCGTATATTACAACCAGAGCAGGTCTCTCTTCAAACTGTTCCTGAACCTGCTTCAAATACAACTGAAGACTATCTTTCTCGATCTTTTCATGCATCGTCGTCTACTTCCTCGAGAATGAACTCGCCCATTTGCAATTTCCATTCACCTTTCACTTTCACGATTCCATCCGTATGAAGGCTATAATTCTGTTTGCCGATCGAAAACCTGACGACAAACTCCCCATAGCGGGGCATGTATTCGATTTCCCTGTCGGGAAAAGCCACTAGGTATTCCTCGAAACGAAGCTTGTCCCAGTCGAATCCCGAATACTGCAAGAGCTGATCGATCTGATCGACCATGCGTTCGTACTGATCGTTGTAGGCGATCTTCATCTCGTCCAGACGCTTCTGGAAGAGCGCTTCGAACTGGCGCTTCTCTTCGAGCGTCATCGCCTGGTATTCCCTGGTGTTCAACGAGAAGTAGGTCATGAGGTATTCGAGATCGGCTTCGCTGATGATGCAAGTTCCAATTGTTTCGACACGTTGCGCATGGAGCGCTTCGCAAATTTTGCGTGCGAGGGCCTCTTCGCCCCGGTCGCTATTTCCACCGCCACAACCGATTAGCAGCAGCAGTGGTATGAGAAAAAACATCGCTTTTTTCATAATCTTCATAGTCCCTTTACGCGCTGGAAGTTGTCAAGGATATACTCCGCGAGCTGGGATAATTGATAAAAGATAATGGGGGAACCGCGTTACGGACTTGAAAAAAGCCCCGGAATTCAGTCCTGTAATCATATCAAATGGAAAATCCCGCAACCGTATATAATCATTTTTAAAACTTGACGGCCGATCATATTACGTCTTCTTTCTACTAAGTACTATAGGGAGAGCTTATGCGAAAAACATCCATTCTCATATTGCTTGTAATTATCATATCCGGCTGCCTTGCCTCCGATTGGGTCGTCTCGCCCAATCGGGCAATCAATTTCCATTTTCTCGCGTTCAGCCCGGACGGCAAGTGGGCTGCCATCTCTGATGGGCAGCGCATTCAGCTATGGGATAGCGATTTCAAGAGGATGTACAAGTACTTTTCGTATTTATTTACATACGAAGAGAGACCTATTGATCTGTTCTTCACTCCCGATTCCAAAAAAATAATCTTCATCGAAGAAATTGTCGAAACGAATACCGTAACCATTATTAAAACCTTTGATTGTGAAACAGGGGAAGTGAATATGATCAGAAACTTCTTCAGTTTGTGTATGTTTCATGATGGGGATATCGTACATAGCGAACGAAGCTTGGGAATGAGTAAACATTTGCAATCACTGTCGCGCATCTCGACAAACAGAATACTGAATATCGGCGATGATGTGAACTGGGGATTGCTGTCTCCGGATATCGACAGAGTACTGTTTTCCCGACCAGAGGGATTGAAAATCCTTTCAATGGTGAACGGTGATACCTTAGCCTTGTTAGAGGATTTACCGTACATGCCAATGCACCAATACCCGTATTATAAGCACCGATCGACCTTTATCCCAATGGTTTCATGCAAAAAGTGGAGTGAGTTGTACTGGTGGGACACAATACATAATTCAATATTCCGGAATAAAATCGATTTTGACCAATCCCGACCGATGCGTCATCCCAGATTTACAATCATCAACAACGATAAACTCGTGAAAAGCGGATCGAGATACATCAGAATTTACAGAATCGCGGATGGTGAGCTGTTGAAAGACTACACTACTCCCTGGGATGAAACGGATCAAATCAAATTCATCGAAGCCGAGAACACTATCGTCGCAAGGCCAGCGTATAATCATTACAGAAAGACACGCGACAGTGTCATGGCATTCATGGTAATCGATCTCGGAAACGATTCTGTCCTGGAATATCCCGAACCTACATCTCCGATAAAAGCTATCTACGATGCAGAAACCAGTAACGAATTCCTGCTGCAGGACGCGAACGACCGAATGTACCGCTATTCGATATCCTCACAGAAAATCGAAAGTATGCAATTCTCAGAGATTTATTCATGGAGTCGTCCGAATTGGCTATCCCCATATTGCACTTTTTCCACTTTTAATAGAAACAATCGAACATATATTGCCGATTTCTCTACACAGTCTGTTCTCGATACTTCGTTTGAATTGGGTCGCATCGTCTTCAATCGAGAAGAGGACACATTTGTGTCGATGTACGAAAAGACCAAGGCAATGGGCTTCCGAATCGTGGAAGATGCTGAGTCATCGGAATTCCGGCTGCAGAACATGAAGGAGTTCGATATCGAATATGATCCGCATTGCAAATATAACGTAACGATGAACTATCTTGTCGCCGAAAAAGGTGACCACGTGCGATTGTACGATCTTGAAAACGGACTATCCGTACGATATGATCATGAAAGATTGTATGATCCAGAAACAAGCGATCCATACCATGCAATTAAAAAATACGCCATTAGCCCTGATGAGAAATGGTTGGCAACCGCAAACCGTGATAATACAGTACTCCACGACTTGGAGAATCCCTGGAATTCGCCGATAACTTATCCTGTCAGAACTAGTTTTGTCGCCTTTTCGGATAACGGAAAGCAACTCATAACCTATACTCCAGATAAGAGAGGCAGCAGAAAGGCGTGTTTCAAATGGTGGGACATCGCATCCGAAACTGTCGTCGATTCGGTTGAATTTATGAAGCCAAGTACCTTTGAAGGGCAGGATGCACCCTACAGAATATTGAGCGGTGGTAAATATTTACTTACTCACGAAATGGATTCAGTTCACGAAGAATATAACATCTATGACATAAGGGAATCAAAATTAGTCTGCGCATTATATGCCGAAGCTAGTACCGCAATCAGCTTACAAGACGACATAGCCATCGGCTACACAAAGATATTCCGAAAACCCGATTTCTGCGTTGTAGACACATTACATTACAATGATATCCTTTCATATGATTTCAGGCTTCCACCGGCTTATATTGGGCACGGAGGATCGCCTGTACATCCCCGCTTCAATCACGACGGCAGCCGGATCGTCACAAGTGGCATCGAGGGCGAGTATTTCCTGTTCGATTCCACGACGGGCGAACATCTGGCGTCGCTAGTCTATGTTAAGAACGGTACCCAATGGCTTGCCTATACGCCGGACGGTCGTTACGACGGCACAGCCGACCCGACGATCTATCTCTCAATGATCAACGGACTGGAGGCAAAGGCCTTCGATACCCGAAACAGCGAAGCGCGAGTCCCCGGGCTATGGAAAACACTTCTCGATGGTGGAGAACTGCCCGAACAAAAAACTGAATAACCAATGTCTGGGCGTCCCGTTCCGTTTACGCATCAGGCCGGTCTCATCTGAAAGTTGCACCGTGTTTTCCCGCTTTTCCTTGACAATGCTCCAACCTCTTTTTTTTTGTTTCCAATCGTACCTCAGGAGTTGAGTATGGACACGAATCGAATCCATGAACATCCCATCCTTCCGCAGAAGGAATGTGACAAAATAACCTTTTACTGGAACAAAACCCCTCTGACAGCCTGCCGTGGCGAGGTCATATCCTCCGCGCTGATGGCCAACGACATCAAGATTTTCGGCCACCACGAGAAAGACGGCAGCGCGCAGGGCATTTTCTGCGCGAACGGCCAGTGCGCCAAGTGCGCGGTCATCGCGAACGGCATCCCTGTGAAATCGTGCATGACGCCGGTGGAAGAAAACATGATCGTCGAGAGCGTCGAGGGATTGCCCGAGCTCCCGGACATCAAGGAAGCGATCGAGCTCAGCCCGATCGAGGAAATCGCGACCGACGTACTGATCATCGGGGGAGGGCCCGCGGGACTCTCGGCCGCCCTGGAACTGGGTAAACGCGGCATCCCGACGTTGATCGTCGACGACAAGAGCGAACTCGGCGGTAAGCTGGTGCTGCAAACGCATAAATTCTTCGGATCCGTGGAAGATTCCTACGCCGGAACGCGCGGAAACGACATCGGAAAGATGCTGGCGGAACAAGCTTCGAATGATCCCAGCATAACCTGCTGGGCGAACAGCACCGCGCTTTTCGTGTTCAAAGACAAGAAGGTCGGCGTCCTCAAGGACGGCGTGTACAAACTCGTTTCACCGAAGGTCATTCTCAACACGGCCGGCGCACGTGAGAAGTTCCTGAAGTTCGCCGGAAATACGCTCGCCGGCATCTACGGAGCCGGCGCGTTCCAGACGCTGGTCAACCGCGACCTCGTGCGTCCCACCAAACGGCTCTTCATCATCGGCGGAGGAAACGTCGGGCTGATCGCCGGCTACCACGCGCTTCAGGCAGATATCGAGGTGGTCGGACTCGTGGAAGCCATGCCACGATGCGGCGGATACAAGGTCCACGCAGACAAACTCAAGCGACTCGGCGTCCCCATCTATACATCCCACTCGATCCTCTCCGCGAACGGCGAGGAATCGGTTGATTCGATCACCATCACCCAGATCGACGAGAAATTCAAACCGATCGCCGGAACCGAGAAGACCTTCACCTGCGACACCATTCTGATCGCGGTGGGCCTCAGCAGCGTCGACGAACTCACTATAGAAGCAGAAAAAGCAGGAATCCCCACGTACGCAGCCGGTGACGCGGCGGAAATCGCAGAGGCTTCCTCGGCGATGTTCAACGGCAAGATCGCCGGACTTCAGATCGCCGACGACATGCAGGAGCAATCGGGCAACATCCCGCAAAGTTGGTACGAGAAGGCCGAAGTGCTCAAGAAGCACCCGGGACCGATCAAGCCACAACGCGTTCATCCAGAAGAATACGGCGTATTCCCCATCACGCATTGCATTCAGGAAATTCCCTGCAATCCATGCACATCCATCTGCCCCACGGGCGCGATCCATCTGGACGGCGACCCCATCATGGGCAATCCATACTACGAAGGTGAATGCATCGGCTGCGGGCAGTGCGTAGCAATCTGCCCGGGACTGGCAATCACACTTGTCGATTACCGCAAAGACGCGGATAATCCTACCGTTACCCTGCCGTACGAAGTCGGCAACCAGCCCATCGTGAAGGGCGATGCGATCCAGGTTACGGATATCGACGGCAACAAGCTGGCCGAGCTTGAAGTCTCCGCAATCACCACCGTGAAGAACCGCAAAACCCAGTTGGTGAAAGTGGCAGCGCCGAAGGCCATCGCCAAGAAGATCGTGGGCATCCGTATCCAGCCGGAGGAAGTTTCCGCACCGCTCTCGCAACCGATTATCATCGAGAAAACTGCCGACGACGCGATGATCTGCCTGTGCGAACGCGTAACCGCGGGTGAAGTTCGCAAGCTCATCCGGGAAGGAATCACCGATATCAATCATATCAAGGCCATTACCCACATGGGGATGGGGCCTTGCGGAAGCAAAACCTGCGATGTCCTTTTGAAGCAGGTGTTCAGGGAGGAGGGCGTTCCAGCGGAGAACGTCGTACCTCACACCATTCGACCGGTTTTCGTGGAAGTACCGCTCAGTGTCTTTGCACAAGGGAAGGGAGAAGAGTAATGTCCGAGATTTACGATGTTGTAGTAATTGGCGCAGGAAGTGTCGGTGTTCCCACCGCGATCTCGCTTGCCGAAAAGGGAATGAAGGTCGTTGTGATCGATCGCCAGGCTTCTCCGGGACAGGAAAACAACAAGAAGGCGATTGGCGGCATCCGCGCAACGCACTCCGACTATGGTAAAATACAGATCAGCCTGAGAAGCATCGAGATATTCTCCACCTGGAAAGAGAAATACGGGCATGGCATCGACTGGCTGAAGAACGGATACAGCTATCCCGCATACAATGAAGCGGACGAGAAGAAGCTCAAAGACCTCCTGAAGGTACAGAAGTCGTTCGGGCTCAATATCGACTGGCTGTCACCCGAGGAATACAACGAGCTGGTTCCAGGAATCAACATGAATGGCCTGCGTGGCTCGACATATTCACCTGACGACGGCAGCGCATCTCCCCTTCTCGCGATGAGCGCATACTACTTCCGCGCACGGGAACTTGGAGTCGAATTCAGATTCAACGAAAGCGTTACGGGATTCGAGAGGAATGATCGTCACATCACATCCGTGAAGACCGATAAAGCAACGTACGCATGCGATTGGGTGGTGAATGCATCCGGCAACAGTGCAAGAGCCATCGGAAAATTGCTGAACATCGATATCCCGGTCAAGCCGGACACCCATGAAGCAGCTATCACCGAGCCGGTAAAGCGTTTCTTCGGCCCGATGGTGGTGGATATGCGTCCCGTCGACGACTCGGTGAACTACTACTTCTACCAGAGTATACAGGGACAGGTGATCTTCTGTATCACCCCGAAACCGCCAATCTACGATATCGATCAGGATTCCACTTCCGTATTCCTGCCGCAGGTTGCGGTCCGCATGCTCGACCTGTATCCGCGGCTGGCAAATCTCAAAGTCCGCAGAACCTGGCGTGGGCAGTATCCCATGACCCCGGACGGATTCCCCATCGTCGGCAAGACGAAAGACTACGACAACTACGTTCACAACGTGGGCATGTGCGGCCAGGGATTCATGCTGGGACCGGGAATGGGCGAGCTTGTCGCGCGCATCGTTGCAGGTGAGTTTTCCGAAGACGACGAGAAAATCCTCACGAGCTTCGATCCGTATCGTAGTTTCGAGGGCGAGGAAGAGTTCAAGTAACCTTTTTTTAAAAGTGTAAATGCAAAACTCGCCGGCATCAAACCGGCGAGTTTTTTTATGCAAATGAGCTTTACGGCTGATCGCTCACCACGATCTTGAAGAATTTTCTGCCCGAGTCCATAGATGTTATCTCATAGCTCGTATTCTGCGTAGTTTCAAGTAGATGAGCCTCATCGCATACAAAATCGGGCAAATCACCTGCGTAGACGCGGTACCAGACACCGTTTTGCTCCGGATAGCTATTGCCGCCAAAGCCGCCCTCGGTGATCTCGTCCCAGCGAAGCGTAGCTGAGCTGGTGCGGCCTTCGTCAAAGGCCAGTCTCACGCCTCTCGCCGCATACGGCGCGATGTTGTCCACCGAGTATCCAGACATTTCGTTGGATGTAAGATAGCTGACATCGTAATGGTAGCACACATGGTATGTGGAGGTGTAATCCTCCGGAGCAAGTGCCTCGCTCGAATCGACAAGGGTTGCCGCGAAATACGCATACTGCGGATAGATCATTGCGGGGATGGTGGCCAACCATGCCCAGTAGCTGTCTCGGTCATGCAGAATCACCGGATGCGTATCGTCAGCCACGTGCGAAGAGAAATCCGCCGGGCTTTCGATGACGACTGCACCGGGCGCGATGGCGCGGGGACTTCCAACGAGCTGCCAGACTGTATAGAAATTGCTGGGGCTGTAGGAGGTATCAAGGGCCGCGCGGTCCCAAACCAGCTGGAGCTTGTGTCCCTGATCGGCCGGGATATCAACGGCTGCGGTGATCACGGGCTCGAGTCCGGATGTGAAAGAGGGATACTCGCCCGGAAATATCACCCAGATGTCCTCAGTGCCGTTTATCCCTTCACCAGCCATGTCCCAGCCAGCGTCGATGTACGTCGAAAGCGTCTGCATCTCGGCGGTTGTGTGTCCCGTTCCGCCATTGCTGGTGGATTGGCCTGATGTTTCGGTGTCCCAGAAGCAAGACGTTATCCCGCATTGCCCAGAACTCAGAAATCCCTTCGGACTGCTCCCTGTGACAGCGCCGGTGCTGTAGCAGTACTCAATTGATGAAGCGCCGCCGTATGTTTCGCCGACGAAGCCACCTGCACGGTCTCCACTCACCTGGCCCGAACTGAAGCAATTATCGATCGTTGAGCTGCCCAGAGCGCCGACGAGACCTCCACTGCTATTGCCATTCACCGAGCCAGTAGCCCAGCATCGTGAAATTACGCAGGCAGAGGTATTGTCTATCAGTCCACCACTTTCGAATACTCCTGACGCATCCGCCGAAGAAGAACAGGAAATAATACTGGCGTGATTACCGTATCCGATAAGCCCTCCCGCATAGTATGTGGAGGTTACGATTCCGCTGCTGTGGCAGTTCTCCATGGTTGAATATCGAAGCGTTGCGGCAATTGTTCCTGTGTCGTGAGTCCCATCGATTTCAGCATTGGTGAGGTTGAGATTCCTGAACGCGGCTTGATAGCAAAATCCGAACATACCTTCCAAGTCCTGATATCGATAGCTGTACAGACCATCTATCACGAAGCCTCCACCATCATAGACACCACCGAAGTAGTTACTGGGGCTTGCGCCAATCGGCTTGAATCCGGCTCCGCTGTTCCAGTTCCGGGTGTCGCTGGCATCGATATCAGCGATTTGGAGGTAGTTTTTATTCCACTGGTTGCTGTTTGCCGATATCCAGAACAAATCGAACAGCGTCGTAATCTGATAGGGGCTGGCATTCGTGCCGCTTCCGGCCGGGGCCTGCAGGTAGTTATCATAGCCGTTTTCCCATGCGAGGCAGGGATAGCCGTCATTCTCTGCGCCACTCGTGTCGATATCCCAGTAATTGTTGGTTCCCCGCTGCGTTTCCGCCACAAAGTCCCATCCAGCGCCGTGGTACATGTAAAAATATTTCATCTCCTCGCTTGTTTTCCCGGTTCCAACGGGGCTGGAATCCTGCCCGGATGTTTCAGTATCCCAATACGACAATGTGACAGCGCAAGAATCTCCTACAGAACCCACCAGGCCGCCACGATCGTCCCCCAGACAAGTCACCTGACCGGTGCTGTAGCAACGGTCGATGCTTGCGTGATCGAGTTCGCCGACCAGGCCGCCGACCTTGTTATCGCCGTTGACCGCGCCTCGCGAGTAGCAGTTCGTGATGGAGGCCGCCGTTAGGGCGTGACCGAACAACCCGCCGGTTCGCTCGCCGGTGAGGACACAAGATGTGGTCGCGATGCTGTAGCATCCGATGGCAAATCCGCCAGTGATTCTGCCTCCTATACCACCAACCGAGAAGTCGCCTGAAACAACGCCGGATGAAAAGCAATCTCTGATGGTGCTGTTCAACATGGCGCCTACGATGCCGCCGGTGCGATCGTTTCCCATCACTTCGCCATCAACGAGAATGATGTTCCAAAGTTCGGCGTCGCTCGTTCCTCCGAACAAGCCGATGTTTGAGGACGACGTACGGTCGATGAACAGATTGCTGATCTCGTAACCCTGGCCATTGTAGCGACCGGTGAAGGGAACGCTGGGCGAGCCGATGGGATCGAAGCCAGCGCCACCGTTCCAGCCGCTCGTTTCGCTTGCGTCGATATCCGCTATCTGAATGAAATTGCTATCGAGATGATTCGCGACATCCTGCAATTCAGCAAGCGTACTTACCTGATACGGCGTCGATTGAGAGCCGTCTCCCCCGGCAAACGCTACAAGCGTTATGCAAACAAACAGGAACAGAAGTGAAACCAGAGTTTTCCTTATCATCCTATTACCTCCAAGATATCATAGAATTTTGTAAATTTTTACAACCATTATGAATGTCCGTCAAGAAAATACTATAATCCAGGATCACTTTCATTCACCCGTGTTTGAAACAGATATTCATAATGAACGAAGAAGGCCCGTCGGTTAACGGGCCTTAGATGAAAGGATTTCAGCTATCTACGGTTGATCGCTCACCACAATCCTGAAGAATTTTCTGCCCGAGTCCATAGATGTTATCTCATAACTCGTATTTTGTGTCGTTCCGAGCAGTGTCGTCTCGTCACATACGAATTCGGGCATTTCACCTGCGTACACACGATACCAGACGCCGTTCTGCTCGGGATAGCTGTTGCCGCCAAAGCCGCCCTCGGTGACCTCGGACCAACTGAGAATAGCAGATTGGGTGCGCGAACCACCGTTTGATCGCCTCGCGGAATTGTTACGAGTGCTGTTTAATACCAGGGTCACGCCAGTAGTCGCATACGGTGCGATGTTATCGATCGAGTACCCGTTTGCGGTTGCAGACTCTATACTGCCTCCACTCCATACGTAAGCCACCTTGATTGTCGCCATATATTCTTCCGGTGCTTGTACGGCGCTGGAATCGGCAAGCGTCGCTATGATACAGGAATATTCGGTTCCGTCATCCGGGATCGTTGCCACAAGTTCGAAGTCGTCGCCAACCTCTCGATACAACTTGTAGCAGGATTCGGGGTCTTCGTGTGTGTCCGTTCCGGCTTCGCTCCAATAGACCACGACCTGATGTCCCTGGTCGTTCGGAACGTCTTCAATCGCCGTGATGACCGGAGCGATTAGATCATTGAATACCGGGTAATTACCAGCTGAAATCAACCAGATATCATCGGTTCCGTTATCGGATTCACCAAGGAAATCCCAGCCTGCGTCCGTGTAGGTGGAGAGCGTCTGCATCTCGGCGGTTGTCTTGCCGGTTCCTGCTGGACTCGTGCTCTGCCCGGATGTCCCGGTATCCCAGAAACAGCCAATAACAGCATACTCTCCCGAGATATCGCCGATCAATCCGCCGACGGGTGTTGAAGTGGCCGTCACGGCACCTTTGCTGTAGCAGTATTCGATATCCGTGTCCTCCATGTCGCCGATCAGTCCACCACAAAAATTACACGCTTCGACAGTTCCGTGTGCATAGCAGTTACTGATGACACAGTCCAGCGAGGTAATCCCCACCAGGCCGCCACAGTTTTTGCCACTGCTACTATAAGAACTCACATCTACTGATGAACCGCAGTATTCGATCGTAGTCTCACGCATTCTTCCCACGATGCCGCCACCGCCGTTACTCGTGCTGACGATACCGGACGACAAGCAGTTCACGATCGTGGCATCCTGACAGGAAGCGACAACTGCGCCTGTACGATACTTGCCGGTAATATTGCAATTCAGCACATTGAGGTTCGAAATCGTACCGCCGGTAACCTGACCGAACAGCCCATTTTCGTTCGTCGAATCCCGATAGATGAATAGCCCGTCAATGCTGTATCCCTGACCGTCATATTCACCGGAAAACGCTGTACTGGTGTTTCCGACGGGGCTGAATCCCTTTCCGTTGTCCCAGTTCTCCGTATCGCCGGCGTCGATGTCGGCAATCTGCCGGAAGCATTTATCCCACTCGGAGGGGAATCTGCTCATCCACTGCAATTCTGCCGACAAGCCGATCAGGTATGGGTCTTCCGTGGTTCCGCTACCCTGAACGACACACATCGATTGCCCATCGCCATCCTGCCAGGAAAGATACGGGTAACCATCGCTGTACGTGTTGTATATGTCCATATCCCAGTAGTCATCTGAGCCGTTATCCGATTCGGACACAAAGTCCCAGCCGGCATCGATATAGGTTGAAAGCATCTTCATTTCGGCGGTGGTATGCCCTACACCGCCTTCACTGGTCGTTCGACCCGATGTCTCCGTATCCCAGAAACAGGTTGGTAGAGACCTGCCCGTGTCGTTACTTCCCAAAAAGCCACCTTTTGTACCGCTGCTGGTGACTCGACCAATAGAGTAGCAATTCGTGAATGTACGATCGTAAATAGTGTTGACCCACCACGACGCAAAGCCGCCTGCAGACCAATCGCCATGAACCGTGGCATGATTGTAGCTATCAGATATGGAAGAATTACTGACCTTACCAACGACACCTCCCACCACACCAAATCCATCCGTGTGTCCAGAAGCATAACAACGATCCATTGTGGAAGAATGAAAATCCCCAGCGATGACACCGACATTATAATATCCATCGACATCCGCGTCGATTACACCCAGGTTGCGAACATGCGCTCCATTACAGTAAGAAAACAAGCCCAGGCCCCAGGTATTCGTGCTAACCATGTGAAGATTCCGGATTGTATGATTGCCACCGTCGTACGTACCGCTGAAAGCACTGCCTGATGAAATCCCGATCCGTGGCAGCCCATTCCCCTGGTACCAGCTCGCTGTATCGGTGGCATCGATATCGGCAGTTTGCAGATAGACTTTCGACCATTTATCGTTGTTCACGGATATCCACCACAGATCTGTAAGCTGTTCTATGAGGTATGGACTCGAACTCGTACCCGAACCCGAAGGCCCGGCAAGATAAGGTTCGCCCGTTTCCCAGCTTAGAACGGGGTATCCGCCGTTGCAGGAACCGTTCAAATCGATGTCCCACGTATCCGCGGTTCCGTTCGAATGTTCCGACACGAAGTCCCATCCGTAGGAATGATACATGTAGAGAGATTTCATCTCGGCAGTCGTTTTTCCTTCGCCGCCATGGCTTTCAGACTGCCCGGACGACTCTGTGTTCCAAAACGAATCCGTGCAGACCGAAAGCTCGTCCGTGATGCCGACCATGCCGCCGTGAGAGTCTCCATTGCATTCAACGCTGCCCGTGCTGTAGCAGTGAATCACATCCGTATCCATGATAGAGCCGATCAATCCGCCTGCCTGATTGCTTTGCGTCACGTCTCCGGTGGCGTAGCAATCCTGTACCGTACTTCCGTATGTCAGACCGATCAGACCACCGCTACGTGCGCCAATGCTTGTACCGGATACAGTCGCGGTGCTGAAGCTGTTGGTGAGGGTTCCGCCAAAGATATATCCGATCGAGCCGCCGACACCGTTCTCGCCCGTTGCGGAACCCATGCTGTAGCAGTCGATGACATCCGAGGCTCTCGTCCTGCCGATAAGTCCGCCGACGTAGTCGGCTCCGCTGACCGTGACATCGGTATAGCATCGAGCTACGGATGACGAATCGGACATCGAGCACGCAATACCACCCGCGTAGTCACCGGCAACGTTCAGAACACCCTGCGCCCAGGAATCGCTAACGGTTGAGCCGGAATAAACCGAGGCAACCAGTAGTCCCGAATAGGATTGTGCCGTAACGTTACCTGTAACCGAGCAGCCATTCACACGACTGCCTTCCCCAATATACCCCGCAAGCCCGCCCACGGTTGAATTGCCTGTAATATCGACGTTGGTCATGTGGAGATTCTCGATCGAGCCTCCGCCGTTTATCCGGCCGAATAACGCCACATCGTAATCGTCGGGGCGGTTGATATTCAGCCCGTCGATTGCATAGCCCTGACCGTCGTAGTGGCCCGAAAAAGCGGTTTCAACATTTCCGATCGGGAAGAAACCTTCGCCATCGTGCCAGCTACTTGCGGGGGCTGCGTCGATGTCACATGTCTGGATGAAATAAGCATCCCAGTCCGATATCGATGCCGAAAGCCATGCGAGGTGCTCGATCGATTCGATCCGGTACGGATCCGATTCGATGCCGGATCCCGAGGGGACATAGAGGTACTGCGCATCGCCGTCTTCCCACGCTAGACTGGGATAACGATAATAGGCATCGCCGTATATATCCATATCCCAGTAGTCGTTCGTGCCGTTGGCCGTCTCGGATACGAAATCCCAACCAGCGTCGGTGTAGGTCGATAGCGTATTCATTTCCGCTCTCGTCAGTCCGATTCCGCCAGCACTGGTTGATTGATAGGAGGATTCCACATTCCAGAAACAAGCGTTATACGACGAGCCCGAACTCTGTCCGCTCAGCCCCCCCGAATTCGTACCGCTCGATACATAACCTGTACTGTAGCACTGGACGAAACTTGTTCCGTATGTTTTTCCGACGATTCCGCCCATTATGCTATCCCCAATGATTGCTCCTGTATTATAGCAGCATTGGATGCTTGAATTGCCTGCACACAATCCAGCAATACCACCACATCGTGACGGACTATATACCTGCGCCGTATTACAACACCTTTTGATGGATGAAAGCTGCCCCAAGTAGGCGGTGATTCCGGCCACCTGTCTACCGGATGATGTTGCAGAGCCATTGCTTGAGCAGTTTTGAATCAATGAATCATCACCAGTATGTCCAACAACGGATCCCACATATTCACTTCCCGATACGGTGCCATCGACATAGCAGCCGGAAACGTAGATATTACTGCCATCACCTGCCAGTGCTCCCACGCACATCGCTCCGGTAATGCTGCAATTTTCGAATCGGATATTTTGTAATTCACAATTTCTCACCTTGCCGAAGAAGCCGGTGTAATTTCTACTCGGACGATCGATGTACAGCCCGTCGATCGTGTATCCCTGGCCATCGTAATATCCGCGAAACATATTCGAATCATCGCCGATGGGGCTGAAGCCGGCACCATCGTTCCAGCCGGATGTTTCACTTGCGTCGATATCGCAAATCTGGATAAAATGCGAAGTAAGGAAGTTCTGGCAATCCTGAAGATCGTTAACGGTGCTGACCTGATAGGGATTTCCCTCCGAGCCGTCTCCGCCTGCGAAGGCAAAAAGGTTCACTGAAAAGACGAAGATGCTGATAAAAAGAAATGTTCTGAATCTCATGTTTCTCTCCCAATTATTGCTGATCGCTCACCACGATCTTGAAAAATCTTCTTGCTGCATCTGCCGGATCGACTTCGATACTTGTGTTTCTTGTTGTCTGAAACAACGTCGATTCGTTACATTGAAAATCGGGTGTATCACCGGCATATACGCGATACCAGACGCCATTTAACTCAGGATAGCTATTGCCGCCAAAGCCGCCTTCGGTGACTTCGTCCCAGCGAAGCGTAGCTGAGCTGGTGCGGGTATTGCCCAATGCCAGCGTTACACCCGATGTGGCATACGGGGAAACATTATCTACGGAGTAACCGGATACGGACTGCGACGAGAGGTATCCATCTTCGAAGTAAAAGATTACCTTGTAGGTAGAGGTGTATTCGGCGGCTGTCATCGCGGCGCAGGAATCGACCACTGTGGGCGCTACGTAGCCGTAAACGGGAAATGCCGATGCCGGGACCGTCACCACATAGCTCCAATACTGATCGCGATCCTGCAGGATGATGGGGCGCGTATCGTCTTCCTCGGGCGTGATGAAATCGACAGGATGGTCGATGATAACGGCATCATGCGCAATGGCGCGGGTATTGCCAGCCAGCCTCCACAGCACGTAGAACTGACTGGGATTATAGAAGGTGTCGAACTCGCAAGAATTCCAGGCCAATTCGAGCTGGTGCCCCTGGTCGCCCGGAACGTCTTTTACCACCGTAATGACCGGCGCAATGTAGTTGTTCGTAAAGGAAGGATATTGGTCGGGCAGCAGAATCCAGATGTCCTCGGTACCGTTCAACGCCTCTCCGGCCATGTCCCAACCGGCGTCGAGGTAGGTAGAAACCGTCTGCATCTCGGTGGTCGTGAGCCCCGTTCCGCCAGCACTCGCGCTTCTTCCCGATGTCTCGATGTCCCAGAACGATCCGGTAACGCATCCACCATTATCGAAGGCGACAAGGCCTCCTTCACAGAGATCGTCGGCAACGGAGCCCGTGCTGTAACAATAATAGATTTCACCACTGTTTTTGCCAACCAGACCCCCGCTCCATAACCCGTCCACATTTCCAGTGCTGAAGCAATCGTATATATCGCCGTTGGATAGAGAACAAGTTAACCCTCCGGCAATACTATAACAATCCACATCGCCCGTCGCATAAGAATGGCGGACTGTAGATTCGGAGATGCTGAATATGAGTCCGCCAGCGCCATTGGCGTTCTCTGCGCCATCCGATCCATTCACATACGCCGAACTGGAACAACGGGTGAGCGTTGAGCCCATCAGCCTTCCAATTAACCCACCGGCTTCGTACGACTCAACCGTACCGCTGCTTTGACAGTCGTTTATTGTGCAGTTATAAGCGCTTCCGGCAAGAGCGCCAGCGCATCCGCTGTCTTGTATATCGACTTCGATCACCATCACATTTCTGATCGTTGCGTTTCTGGCATATCCGAAGAGACCTACGTATTCCCGACTACTCCCGTGAATGAACAGCCCGTTTACTGAATACCCCTGTCCATTATATTCACCAGAGAAACATGAGAAATAAGTCGATCCGATCGGATAGAATCCCGTACTGTCGTACCAGTTTGCGGTATCGGTGGCGTCAATATCGGCGGTTTGAAGATAGTGCTTGCTCCATTTGTTGCTGTTCGCACCCATCCAGTAGAGGTCGTACAGGGTAGCGACGAGGTAGGGGGCGGAGCTCGTACCCGAACCACTCGGTCCGCCGAGTAGTTCGACATCTCCATCTTGCCAGGAGAGGAAGGGATAACCGTCGTTTACCGTGCCGCTCAAGTCGATATCCCAGGTGTTGGCGGTTCCGTTTCTCGTTTCCGCCACGAGGTCCCAGCCAGCGCCGTGATACATATATAGATATTTCATCTCGGCAGTCGTTTTTCCTTCGCCTCCCTCGCTGGTTGATTGCCCGGATGTTTCCGTATCCCAGAAGCAACCCGTTATATTGTTGGTTCCTGCAACGTACCCAACCAGTCCACCGACAGTCTCATTTGCAGTGATTGAACCAGCGCTGAAACACTTTTCGATCGTCGAATCTTCCAGCGATCCAACCAAACCGCCGCACTGGCTTTCGCCACTGACGCCTCCAAGCGCATAACAGTTTTCGACTGTCGAATCTTCAAAGGTTCCAACCAAACCGCCGCATTGACTAACGCCACGAACGCTTCCATGAGCATAACAGTTTTCGACCGTGGAACCTTCCAGCGTTCCGACCAGGCCACCGCACCGACTATCGCCACTGACGCTTCCGAGCGCATTTGAGTTTGTAATCGTACTACTCTCGATAGCGCCGCCGACAAGGCCGCCACAATACGAACCGTCAGAATAAGAGCTGACCTCCACCGTCGTTGCACATTGATCTACAAGCGTTCCGACGATTCGGCCCGTGATTCCGCCGCCACCGTTTCTTGTGCTGACTGTTCCGGTTGAATAGCAATTCGTTATCGTACCGCCGTTACAATAAGCAACAACCGCTGCAGTGCGGAACGCACCCGTTATATCGCAGTTCAATACTTGCAGGTTCGATATCTCTCCTGCGCCTACCTTCCCAAACAATCCGTTTTCGTCCGTGTCGCGGTCGATAAATAGATTATCAACATGAAAATTTTGGCCGTTGTAAGACCCGGTGAAATATACTGTAGCATCGCCGATAGGTTTGAAGCCGTCGCCGTCATTCCACTCGCGGGTGGAGCTGAGGTCGAGGTCGGTCGTTTGCACAAAGTGTTTGTCCCATAGATCCGAGTTCGTCGATAACCACCAGAGGTCCATAATACCCGATACGCGAAAGGGATTTGCCTCGGTACCCGATCCGACCAGTGTATGGGGTTGCAGATACTCGGTTGCGCCGTCTTCCCAATTGAGATATGGATATCCGCCATGCACGTTTCCGCTCTGATCCATGTCCCACACATCTTCGGTACCATTGAGGGTTTCACTGACAAAATCCCAGCAAGCACCGAAGTACGTTACAGGATCCTTCATTGCAGCGGTGGTCATGCCGGTTCCTTCCGCGCTCGTGTCCTTGCCGCTGGTTTCGATGTCCCAGAACGAGACTTCCACTACGGCTTGCGAGCTACTTCCAACCAATCCGCCAGAAGTGGTACTCGAAGAGGTTACAAGTCCGGAGCTGTAACAACGTGTGACCGTGGTTCCTGTCAGATAGCCCACGAGTCCGCCGACAGTTCCTTCCTGGCTCGTGACGGGGCCCCGTGCATAGCAGTCGGTAATCGTGGCAAAATTCGAAGAATATCCGACCAGACCACCGGCCCAGCAACTGTACTCGATGGTGCTAACGATTACATCGCTGTAGCTCAGGGAGATTTCGCCGCCTTCCAGTTCTCCGGCAATTCCACCAATGCTATCTTCTCCCGTGACACTTCCGGTTACGATACAGCCGGTGATACTTCCGCCCTGCATGTGCGCGACAAGCCCACCGCTGGGCCTCTCTTCATTGCCGATGATCGTGCAGTTGGTCAGGATGATGTTGGATAGTGTTGCATTTTCCGTGACGCCAAACAACCCATCGGCGTAATAACCGTGACTGTAGAGCCCGTCGATAACGAATCCCTGGCCGTCGAAGCTGCCTGCAAACTTGTTGGAGTAGTAGCCGATGGGAACAAAGCCGTCACCGTCGTTCCAGGTAGCCGTGGGGCTTGCATCGATGTCGTTAATCTGAATGAAATGCTTGTATCGGTAAGAGTAATGACCAGTTTCCTGCAACTCGTCAAGCGTACTCACTTGATAGGGATTACCTTCGGAGCCGTCGCCACCGGCGAAGGCGGAAAGCTGAAGGATCGAGATGAAAATTGTTAGAATATAAAAAACTCGTATGCGCATGCTTACTCCTTAACTGCAGGTTTGAATTGAGATGCTCTTTATTCTTTTGTATGATTTTATCATGATGTTGCTTCAATATTGTGAGGCATAAGAAAATTACGAAACGCCGGGATGTAACTTCCGTCATTAACGGCGTGCAGATTCTTGTAGCTTGCCAGCGATGCGGGTGGAGCCCCGTACAGATAGAATTGTGTTTCCGTAAAGGAATGCAGCAGCTTCAGGAGACGTTTTTCCAAATCCGGGATCGATAGCACAGCCACGTCGATCCGTGTTGAATTCAAGATGCGCAAGACATCACTCTGCGAGACTGCCAGGTAGACATTCACTTCCGAAATCTGTAGCAGCTCGGTTGTTTCCTCAACCGTGCTTCCGGGACAATTGAACAGCAGGACATGCATAGTATACTCCTTTATCAAGTATTAATGCATGACCTGTACCATTAACGCAATATGTTGTATTTATGCAAGATAGAAGATTTTCGGTAGTTTTGTGAGGAAGAAAGATTCGTAAAATGACCCGTTTTTGACGAAATCGTCAATTATCGCCTTTTAGGTTTGACGATATTGTACTTTTTCATGCGCCGCTCCATCGATTTCGGCGTGAGGCCCAACAGCTCCGCAGCGTTGCTCTGATGGTACTTCGTCTGCTTCAGGGCCTTGAGAATCATCGACTTCTCATGTTCATCCAATGGAATGACGATATCGTCAAAAGCCTGTTGCTGCGGGATGGAAAATGAAGACAGACGTAAAGTCGAAGTGTTCGAGATGATCATGGCGTGCTCGATCATGTTTTTCAGCTCACGCACGTTCCCCGGGAACGTGTACTGGGACAACGCGTCTTCCACCTGCTTTTCGATGCGCGTAATCTTCTTGTTCATGCGCTGGTTGAAGTAGTTCACATAGTGTTCGAGCAACGGCGGGATGTCCTCGATCCGCTCGCGAAGGGGCGGAATGTTGATGATGAACGATGAAAGCCGGTAGTACAGGTCCGCACGGAAGCCGTTGTCCTGTATCATGCATTGGAGATCGTCGTTTGTGGCGCTGATGAGTCTGAAATCGACGGATATCTCGCGGTCTCCCCCCACGGGAACGATCTTGCGACTCTCCAGCACTCGCAGGAACTTGGACTGGATGTCGTACCGCCAGGTGCCTACTTCGTCCAGGAACAGCGTCCCCTCATTCGCGATCTCGAACCAGCCGGCCTTGTCGCGGTCGGCTCCCGTGAAGGCATTCTTGCGATAGCCGAAAAACTCGCTTTCGAACAAAGTTTCGGGGATACTCGAAGCGTTAACCGCGCAGAAGGTGCGGCGCTTTCGGCTGCTCAATTCGTGAATCGCCCTCGCCACCAGCTCCTTGCCGGTTCCGGTCTCGCCGGTAATAAGAACCGAGGTGTCATTTGCTGCGGCAACCATGCTGATGAGCGAGTGAAGCCTCCGCATGGGTTCGCTTTCGCCGATGATCATCGAACCGAGCTGATCTTTGTATTCCTTTTGCAGGAACTCGTAGCTGATCTCCGATTTGTGAAGCTCTTCGAGGGTCCTCTCAAGCTTATGCTTCTGCTCGAGAATCTCCTGGTTCTTCTTCTGCAACTCAAGCGCTTTCTGGCGCTGCATTTCGGCTTCTTTTTCCTTCAATTCCAAGTCCAGCGCGACTTGCATCTCGGCAACCAGTTGCGTGAAATCTTTCTCGTGCCTCTGCTCATATTTTTCAAGAAGCTTACTTTGATAAAATGCCAGTTTTTCTATGTCATCCGTCTCACGGTATAGCATGATAAATGCTTTATCAACATTGACCACATCCTTGTACTCGTCATGGGGACGGCGATAGACATCCTCCAGGATCGCGAGCGCTTCATCATAGCGTTTGGTAGCAGTGTTCAATTCGGCAAGGGCAATATCGACATCAGCCAGAAGCCGTAAGTCTCCCGTGTTTTCCACCATCGGGCGAGCCTCCAGCAGAAGAGTGCGGGCCTCGTCGAAACGATTCATCTTCGTATGGGTGTGTCCAATGTTGTACAGGTTCTTCGCTTCGGTATAGGAGAAGCGTTTTTCCTGGCATATTTTGAGCGATTTCTCGAAGTTCTCGATCGCATCGCTGTACTTCTCTTGAAAATAGAAGACCATACCAATGTTGTTGATTGTAATCGCCATGTTTCTGTAGTCGTTACCGCATTTCTGAAGTGCTTGCCGGTAATACTGCAATGCCTCGGAGTAGTTCTCCAGGTCCGTATTGATGTTGGCAATATTGTTCAGCACGATGTATTCCATGGCTTCAAGCCCGAATTTCTCGCATGCTTCCAACGCAAGTTTGTAGGTTGCGAGAGCTTTGTTGTACAGCCGCACACGCAGGTAAAGGCTCGCTATGTTATTGTATGAATTGACGATATCAGGTTCGTTGTTCTTCAGATTCAAGGCGAGCCCACGATTAAGCACGGGCAGGGCATCAGAGAAACGATTCAGGCTCGAATAGGAAATTCCAAGGTTGTTCAACACCTGTGCAAGGCGGTATTCGTCGTTCAGCTTTTCGTAATTCCTGAGGCTCTCGAGCGCGTAGGGGATTACGGTCTTGTATTCCTGCGCATCTGTATGAATACCCACCATGATATCGTTCATCACGTACGCCTGATCGTCTTCGCCCATCCGGAAAAGGATTTCCTTCGCACGGGTAACATACATCTCGACCTTCCGGTCATCCTCCGCGTTGAAGCTGACCAGCGTCAGCAGAAACAACCGGTCCGCCTGCTCCTGAGGATCCTCGACGGATTCATCGCAAAAAGTCCCGGCAAGCTCCGTCATCTCTTCTTCGCGCTCTTCCAGAAACTCCTTGAATCTCATATACAAACCGACCAGGCGTTTGCGGCCGGTCAGCGACGCAACTTCATTTCTCGCAGCTTCAAACAACGTCATTCATAACTCCAATTGGTATTGTGCGCTTTTCATACACGTTTTCATGGAGTTATGTCAAGCACAAAAAGTTGCGTTCGAATCAGCAGGCTAAGGGAGTACGCCTTCACTCCTTCACGGCAGTCACAACGTAGTATTTCTGCTCGCCGATGGAGGCGGAATCGATCCAACTGCACACGATCAGTCCCGCCTGCTCCAAGGTATAACCCGCAGGGAACACCGCATCTGGGATCGGAGCGGAATACACGTTGTATGTGACACTTCCCGGAACAGCATTCCAGTATAGATTGATTCCGCTTCCAGAAGCGGTTAACACGACATTTTCGGGAACAGGAACATCGACATACATATCCAAAATCTCGGTGTTTGTCAAGGGCCTGTTGTAGATCAGCACGTCGTCGATTGCCCCGTCGAAGCAATATGCTGTGCTACAACCGCCATGAGCGACACCGATGAAGAGCGATTCGGAGCTGTAAGAGACATTTCCGGTCTTGGGGATTGCCGTGTCCAGTTGTCCGTTCAGATAGAGTCGAAGCGAATCGCCGTCGAATGTAACTGTTAGAAGGCACCATTCGTTTGCCGGTGCGGAACCGCTCGAGTTGAGAACGACCCTCCCTGTATTGGTGGTCAGTTGTGTCTCGGCTGTGTGGAGATCGCGGTTGTATTCCAGGAGAAAGGATGTCCACGGAAAGCTTGGGATGCTGTAGCGCTTTTCCAGGATGCGGCCATACTGATTAAGCCCCGTCGAGCAAAACCAGGCAGAGACTGTGTATTGGAAGGGTCGTAGCAGCGGATCGTCTTCGACAAAGAAGTAGTCGCCGCTACCGTCGAGGAAATATGCTGAATTGGGATTCCCGTGTCGGTCCGGACAGGGAATGGGATCACCTATCATAGAAAGATGCAGATCGTTGCCGCTGGCGTCGAGATGATCTCCATTAAATGGATAATGGACGACCATTCCATTCGTCGGGATAATCTGCCCTGAGAGACAAATGTGAATCAAGCAGAGGGAGAACAACAAGAGAAACCTTGGAACCATTTTTCCTCCATGTCATTATTAAGCACATAATTGAAGTAATCAGTTGATAGAGAACGGAAAGAATTATATCGGATGTCAAGTACTTTTCATTCATGATCCCCAATTTTGTTAAAGAAAATGGGCCATGTTTTCAGACATTATTTTTCAAGGCTCTCCTGGCTGTTTTAAGATCGATTGCATGATTTGTCCTACATCATTTCCATTCCTCCAATATCAGAGTTGCCGATGCAACCGAAGTTATATAAAAAATAAATACCGAATTGTTTTGACATGGAAAGCACATAAAAAATACTTCGTCTCGAGCTTTCTATTTCGCAATCAATAATTTGTTGTTTTAGATTGACCTGAAGCTGTAATTTGTTATTGTTAGTTCAGAGAGCAAAAACAATGACCCTGAAATTTATGTATATTCAATCTCCATAATTTTCAAGGTAAATGGAGATAATATGCAAAAAGAGATGAATTTCAATGAACTGGGGCTTTCGGAAGGTGCGCTGCACGCAATCGCTGAAAAAGGCTTCGAAGAGCCCACAGAGATCCAGGCAATTACCATTCCCGTCATGCTTCAAGAGAACTGCAACATCATCGCGCAGGCTCAAACAGGTACCGGCAAGACCGCAGCTTTCGGTTTACCGCTCCTGGACATGATCGACCCCGAAGCCGAGAACGTATGCGCGCTGATCCTCGTCCCGACTCGTGAACTCGCGATTCAGGTTTCCGAAGAAATATGGTCGCTGCGAGGTCGGAAAGAAACGCGCACGGTTCCTATCTACGGCGGACAATCGATCGAGCAGCAATTCCGGCGTCTGAAGAAGAGCGTGCAGATCATCGTAGGAACACCGGGACGCGTCATCGACCACATCAGGCGTAGGACGCTGGACTTCAGCAAGATCGACTACCTCATCATTGACGAGGCCGACGAAATGCTGAACATGGGCTTCATCGATGACATGGAAGAAATCATGAAGCACACGAACTCATCGAAGCGGACATTGCTCTTTTCCGCAACAATGCCGGAGAAGATCAAGAAGCTGGCCAACAACTACATGGAAGGCTACAAGCTCCTCTCAGTGGAAAAAGACCAACTGACCACGAACCTAACGGAGCAGATATATTTCGAGGTGAAAGCCTCCGATAAGCTCGAAGCCCTTTGCCGCATTATAGACATCGAGGAGAACTTCTACGGGCTCGTCTTTTGCCGTACCAAAAACGACGTCGATACGCTCGTGAATCAGCTTCTCGATCGCGGTTACGACGCCGAGGCGATCCACGGCGATATCCATCAGGGCAAGAGGGAGCGAACGCTCAACAAGTTCAAGGAAATGAAGATCAACATCCTCGTCGCCACCGACGTAGCTGCCAGAGGCATCGATGTGATCAACCTGACCCACGTGATCAACTTCTCGCTTCCGCACGACGCCGAAGCGTACGTGCATCGTATCGGCAGAACCGGACGAGCCGGCAACGAGGGTACCGCAATCACATTTATCACACCAAGCGAATACAAGCGACTCGTCTACATCCAGAAATTCGCCAACACCGATATCAAGAAATCCACGATTCCCGAAGTGGATGAAATCATCAGGGTGAAGAAGCAGAAAATCGCGGGGGATCTGCAAACGATCATGAGCGACCAGATCGAAGAAAAGTATTTCAAGTGGGCAAAGAACCTTTTGGAGAAGGAGAATCCAACTCTCGTTCTCGCTGCAATTTTGAATTATTGCTTCGAGGACGAAATCAATCCGGATATCTACGGCGCTATCAAGCCAATCTCTTCAAGAACTGATAATCTGGACATGCAAGGGATTACACGCCTTTTCGTGGCACGGGGCAAACGGGACGGCATCAACGAGAGATCGCTTGTCGATCTGATCATAAGCCGTGTAATAATCAAGAAAAGACAGATCAAGGATGTTCAGGTACTGGACAACTTCTCGTTCATCAACGTTCCGTTCGACAAAGCCGAGATGATCATCAAATCATTCCATGAAAAGGGCGGTAAGCCGCTTATCACATACTCGAAGGATAGAAAGAAGAAAAAATAGCGCTCAGAACATCTCCGAGCGCTATCAAATACTGTTTGTCGGTCGGCTTTACGGCTGATCGCTCACAACAATTTTGTAGAAACGCCTCGTCGCGTCCGATGGATCGACACCGAGTAGCCGATGGCCCGTGAATATTCCTCAAACCGTCGGTATAGTTATCACACGTTACACTTCGGGGCTATGGCAGCTGGATATTATAGGAATCGAGGTAGCTGCTCACCTCCTGAAACTCGTTGACACTGCCAACCTGTTACGGCGAAGACGAAGTGCCGTCGCCACCCGCGAAAGAGAAGAGCCCGGTCGATGCGATAAACAGAACAAAAATCATGAAACAGGATTGAATTACGGATGACGCATATCACGCTGAGAAATTGAACACGCCGGATAATCATAAGCAGGAGGTGCAGCGTCACTTCCTGCAATTCCCTTCAACGCAATTTCGATCACAACATCGAACACCATTCTTGACGCAAAAAACCATGATGCAATACTTTGCTCCAAATAGAAATTCCGACCCGACGTGGTCTTGATATATGAGGATAACATGAGAACATCCAATGAGATACGGCAGCAGTTTATCGATTTCTTCGTCTCGAAGGAACACCATCAGGTGCCATCCGCACCGGTGATTCCGTTCGACGACCCCACCCTGCTTTTCACCAACGCAGGCATGAACCAGTTCAAGAACATCTTCCTGGGCGTGACCAAGCCGGAGTTTCCGCGCGCGGTCGATACCCAGAAATGCATCCGCGCCGGCGGCAAGCACAACGACCTCGAAGAGGTGGGCAAGGATTCCTATCACCATACGTTCTTCGAGATGCTGGGCAACTGGTCGTTCGCCGACTACTACAAGAAAGAGGCGATCTCCTGGGCTTGGGAGCTCTTTACGAAGGTATGGGGACTCCCGAAAGACATCCTTTACGCTACCGTACACCACAGCGATCAGGAAGCATTCGAATTCTGGAAAAACGAAACCGATATCGATCCCTCGCACATCGAGTACCACGGCGACAAGGACAACTTCTGGGAGATGGGGCTCACCGGGCCCTGCGGCCCGTGCAGCGAGATACACATCGACCGCGGAGAAGAGTTCTGCAACATGAAGGATGTTCCCGGCCACGTTTGTAAGGTCAATGGCGACTGCCATCGCATCATCGAGCTGTGGAACCTGGTCTTCATCCAGTTCAACCGTGATGAAGAAGGCGAGCTTCACCCGCTGGAGAGCCAGTACGTGGATACCGGCGCGGGATTCGAGCGCGTCTGCATGATTCTCCAGGGCAAAAAGTCGAACTACGACACAGATCTCTTTGCGCCAATTATTCAGGCGATCGCCGAAATGACAGGCGTAGCATACAACGAAGGCGAAGAAGGCACTTCCCATCGCGTCATCGCCGACCACATCCGTGCGCTCAGCTTCGCCATCGCCGATGGCGGACTCCCCTCCAACGAGGGACGCGGCTACGTTCTCAGGCGCATCCTGCGCAGAGCCGCACGTCACGGAAGATTGCTCAACCAGCATCAACCGTTCCTGTATAAGCTCGTGGATGTCGTCTGCGACGTCATGGGGCACCATTTCCGCGAGCTCAACGAGAAGAAAGCGCACATCAAAATGATCGTTCAGGCGGAAGAGGAACGATTCAACACCACGCTGGACAAGGGTCTCACGAAGTTCGAGGAAATCGTCTCCGCGATGGATGGAACCACCATCCCCGGAGCCGACGCGTTCATGCTGTACGACACCTTCGGATTCCCCTTCGATCTGACGCGTATCCTCGCGGAAGAGAGAAGCCTCTCCGTGGACGAAAACGGGTTCAACGAGGAGCTGGAAAAGCAGCGGACAAGAGCGCGCGAGGCCGGAAAGTTCGTCATGAACATGGAGAATATCGAGTGGACCGCCTACCGCGACGATGAACCGACCGAGTTCATCGGATATCTGCGCGATACGACCCATTGCCACATCATTAAATATACGCTGGATGACGACAACAACGTCCGTATCATCCTAGATCGCACGCCGTTCTATGCGGAATCGGGCGGCCAGGTTGCCGACATGGGCAGGATTTTCAACGAGGAGATCGAAATCCAGATTTCGGACGTTAAGAAGCAGGGAAAACAGTTTATCCACTTCGGGAAGCTGGTCAAAGGCATCATTCAGGACCGGGAATTCACCGCGTCCATCGAGAAGGAATACCGCAAGAACGTGGCGCGGAATCACACCGCCACCCACCTTCTTCATGCCGCCCTGCGCAAGGTACTGGGCGAGCATGTACAGCAGAAGGGCTCGCTGGTTCATCCCTACTACCTGCGTTTCGATTTCACCCATTTCAAGGCGATGTCGCCTCGCGAGGCAAGCCTCGTCGAGCGCATGGTCAACGATAAAGTTCGCGAGTGCTTCCCCGTATCCACCAGAACGATGGATCTCGATACCGCCCGTAACGAAGGCGCGATGGCCCTCTTCGGCGAGAAGTACGAGGACGAGGTTCGCGTAGTCTCCATCGACAGCTTCTCCAAGGAACTGTGCGGTGGTACGCACCTCGACTACACGGGCGAAATCGGGCTTTTCAAGATCACCACGGAGACTTCCAGCGCTGCCGGTGTGCGCCGCATCGAGGCCATAACCGGAACCCAGGCCGAAGACCACGTGCGTCGTCTGGAAAGCGAGAAGGAAGAGATTCAGAACCTGCTCAACGTCCCGTCCGGCAAATCGATCCAGAAAATCCAGTCGCTCCTGGACGAGCTCAAGGCGATGCATCAGGAAAACGAATCACTCCGTCTGAAGGCGTCCGGAGACGTGATCGCGGATATGGTTGGCGGTGCGATCAATATCAAGGGAATCAAAGTCGCCTGCGGAAAGGTGGAAGCCGACGACAGCAACCAGTTGCGCAATATCGGCGATCAACTCCGCGGGAAGATCCACTCGGGAATCGGCGTACTGATGGCGGATATCGAGGGGAAGGTATCCCTGATCGTTATCGTGACAAACGACCTCACCAAGCGCGCTCACGCAGGCAAGATCGCCGGCAGGATCGCCACGCTGGTCGGCGGAAAAGGCGGCGGACGTCCGGACATGGCTATGGCCGGCGGCAAAGACGTCGATGCGATAGAATCCGCGCTGAAGGAAGTACCTCAAATCATAGAGGAAATGGTGAATTAGCATGCAGTCGTATGGAAAGAACTTTGCAAGAATCTACAACCTGCGCTGGAACCAGTTCACGGACATGGTCGCACCCAAACTGGAGACTTTTTTCGAGGAGCAGTTCGAGGTTCCCGCAACCCTCCTGGATTTGTGCTGCGGAACCGGCAGGATGATATCGATATTCGCGGATAAAGGGTACAAGGTTACCGGCATCGATCTTTCCGAGCACATGCTCGAGTACGCAAGGGAAAACAACACGGAGCATATCCGAAATCGGCGCGTGGAGCTGATTCAGGCCGACGCACAGAATTTCAAGCTGCGCTCCAAGGTGCGCCTTGCCGTCTCCACCTACGACGCCATCAACCACATTCCGAACCTGAACGGCCTGCAGAAGACCCTGAGCTGCGTCTACCACGCGCTCGAGCCAGGCGGATGCTTCGTATTCGATCTCAATACCGAGTTGGGACTTCGAACCACCTGGGGAAACAGCAGCGTCCGGGAGATGAACGACGCGACGATCATCATTCGTGGCCTGTTCGACGACGAGATGCAGCGCGCTTACACGCGCATGTCGGGATTCGTGAAGAACGAGCAAGGAACGTGGGACCGCTTCGACGAAGTCATGTACAACACGGCCTTCAAGCTGAAGGACGTTGCCGATATGATAACAAGAACCGGATTTTCAAAGCGCTGGTTTGCGAGCCTGGAGAAGCTCGATGCTCCCCTGACCGATCCCGAAAGTCAGTACCGCGTATTTGTGGTCGCTATCAAATGAAAATCCTGATCATCCGCTGGAGTTCACTGGGCGACATCATCCTGACGCAGCCCGTCGTGGCCATCCTGCGGGAGAAATATCCGCAAGCTGAAATCCACTACTGCTGCAAGCCTTCCATGGCGCCGCTGGTCGAGTGCTTCGGCGGCGTTGACGAAATCATCCCGGCGCATCGGATCGATCCGAATGTGGAATACGATATCGCCATCGATTTGCAGGCGAAGCCGGGCAGCCTGTATAACCTCCTTCGCTTAAACGCGAAGAAGAAAGTCTACTACAACAAACAGAAACTCACACGCTGGCTGATCGTCAAACATCTTACCGGGAAATGCATCGATACGACCCTCGAGCTCTATTACAGCGCGATCGCCAAACTCGGAATCGCAGAACCCCTACGCAATCCGGTCATAAAGCCGCAACCGGAGCACGAGCGATTCATCGACGAGCTCTTCATCGAGCACAGCGTCACCCCTTCGAAAACGCTGGTGGGCATCGCGCCGGGAGCGATGCACTTCACCAAGCAATATCCCGTCGACTACTGGATTCGCTTCATCGAATCCATACCCGATTCGTGGAATTGTCAGTTCATTCTTACAGGAGCTGTGAGTGATCGCGAAGTTTGCGCTGAAATCCACCGGCAATGCCCCCGCACCACATTCGATTTGTGCGCGCGCACGCAGACCGGTCAGCTTGTAAATCTGATGAACCGGTTCGGGTGCCTTCTTTCGGGAGATTCTGGCCCGATGCACATCGCCGCAGCGCTGCAAAAGCCTCAAATTGCGATCTTTGGAGCCACGCACACTCGCCTCGGTTTCCGCCCGTTGAATCCCGACGCAGTTGTACTTCAAAAAGATTTGAACTGTCGCCCATGTTCACTACACGGATCGAAGCAGTGTCCGAAATTACATTTTCAGTGCATGAAATCCATCACGCCGTCCGTGCTTCACACAACGTTCAAGGAACTGCTCGAAGAGAGAGTCTGGAAGCTGTAAGTTCCTCATAATCAGATCATGGCATTATAATTCCCACCTGTCGAACCTTGTAGAAATTTTTTATAAGCTCACAAAGCTGAAAACTTTCTTTACCCAAAAAACAAAGTTGACAAAACATCTATGGCATGACATTATATGAGAACATAGTTGGCATGTGTAATCGGCGTTAACGAAAAGGCACCTATTTATCTAAAAATCAAGCAAATGCCAGCGAAAATGAGGGGAATCATGGATAAAAAAGTAAACCGCGCCTTACTTCAATACGTTACGCAACCGGAAACGATCAAAGAAATAAACAATTTACTGAAAAAAGAAGACAGCCAGCTCGTCGAGGTGGTTGGTCCTTCCGGTTCCGGAAAAACGTATCTCTTCGAGCGACTCAAGCAAGCGCTCGATGAACAGAGAACCGAGTACAAGCTCTTCACGGCGGAGATGTTCTGTTTCAACCAGTTCAGCACCTTGATCCAGATGATGAGCGGCATCTCCAAAGACGAGTATTACGAGATCGTTGACAAAGCGCAACCTTTCAGGCTGAACCGGAAATACGACTTTTATTATTACCTCACCGAGAACCTGAGCCATCAACGAAGACTCGACTCTCAGCTCATCCTCATCGATAATTGCAATCTGCTGGATCAATACACGATCGACTTCATTCAGTATTTTATTCAATATGCACACGATCGTAAAATCCATTTCGTTACATTTACAAACCATGAAACTTTCCCGTTCTCGAATAAAATAACCCTCAGCTTCCTGTCGGCGGATCACATCAAGCAGGTTATCGAAAACCTATTCCCCGATGAGGACGCCAAGACCGCATCGAAAGCCGAAATCCTGCACAACCTGACTGACGGCAACATCTTTATCCTGGAGCATTTTCTCAACCGGTTCTTCGAGAAAGGCAAGCCCAAGGCCTTTGACCTCTCCAAGTATCTCGACGAGAAAATCACGACCCAGACCATACACAGCGTCCTTACCGAATCGCTGAATCCCAAGCAGCTCGACCTGGCGATCTACACCTTCCTCATGGATCAAAACGCCACCGACGAGCGACTCCAACTATTGTGCAAGCATACTCAATCGGATCTGGACAAGCTGATCGAAAACGATATCATTCGCAAGAAAGACGATCGCTACATGATCCGCAAAGCCGTGTTCTTCAAGTACTTCTTCAAGAGCATGACGCAGGAAATCAAGAAAAAGGCGATACGAAACATTCTCAAGAACGCCGACAAACTGGAGCTTTCCCCTCACAACAAGGCATACTACCAGTACATGGCGGGTGAATACAACGCCAAGCTGTGGGAGCCCATCGTAACCTATCTTCGAAAGATCGTGGACCTCGAGAATCTCCGGGAAATATACAACGCGATGCTCGGCACGCACAGCCAGCCGTCGAAGTTGGTGGAAATCCACAACAACCTTGGTATCGTCAATCGCTACCTGAATCGCAACGAAGCTTCCGCCGAGTATTTCCGGCAGGCTCTCAAGCTTTGCACCGCGCATCAATTGCCAGCAGAAGAGATTGTGTTCCGCCTGGCGGACAGCCTGTTCTCGATCAATTCCTCCTCTTTCGCTCTCGAGATTATCCGCAAGTATCAGGGGAACGCAACCGATCCATACTGGAAATGCAAGATGTTGCTGCTTCAGTCGGATATCCTGATCGGCCTCGAGAAGTTCGAAGATTCCATTCTCCAATTGGACGAAGCGCAGGAAACCGCCGCCCAGATCAAAAACGAGCAGGTCAAGCTGAACCTGAACGCCGATATCAAAAAGCTTCGCGGCAAGGTGTTTTACAGCAGCAACCAGTGGGAAAAGGCTGAAATGATTTACAAGGAAGCCGAACGCTTCTACGCCAAGGCCAACAACTTGGAGGGGATAGCCGCGATCAGCAACAACATCGGCGTCATCGCTTATCTTCAAGGGGAATGGGACAAGACCCAGGAATTTTACGAGAAAAGCCTCCACCAGGAGCAGCAGCGCTTCAACCTGAACGGAATCTCCGTGTGCTACAACAACCTCGGAGCTCTACTCGAGGATAAGGGCGACTATATCCAGTCGCTGGACTACCTTTACAAGGCGTTGCATATACAGAAGATGCTGAGCGATCGCTACAACATCACCAACATATACAACAATATTGGCGTAACCTACATGAACAACGCCGAGTTCGACAAGGCGATCGAGGCATACAACCTGTCCATGGAAACCGCCTTGACCTTCAACCTGACCCGCAATCTGATCAGCGCGCTGAACAACCTCGGAGCGCTTTACTTCAAGTCGGGCAACTGGTCCAGGGCGATCGAATATTACGAGAATGCTGTCGAGCGCTCCAAGGAGAACGATTTCCTCGACGGACTGTGCCGGTCCTACAACAATCTTGGCGCTGTGTACGAAAAACGCGGCGAATATACCATGGCATACGACCTCTACTTCAAGGGATTGGAGATTGTCCCCGAACTGCAAGACGAAATTCTGAAGGCCGAGCTCTACGGCAACCTCGGAAGCATCCTGACACACCTGCACAAATACGGTAAAGCGTACGCCTACCTGGTTGAAAGCTACGATTTCTTCAAGAGCATCCACAGCAAAGACAAATCGATGATCGAAGCGTGCCAGAAGCAGGCGTATTACTTCATCCAGACGCGCAATTACGAAAGCGCCGTCTACTACCTGGAACACTCCATCAAGATGGCGGAGGCGATCAACAATCGCTTCGAGATCGGCAACTCCTACTATCTCATGGCTCTCCTGGAGAGGAAGAACATCGAAGTTGCGCAGGATTATCTGAAAAAGGCGATAGAGATTTTCATCGAGACCAAGAACCATTTCGAACTCGCCCAAGCCAACTACGAATACGCGCAGATTCTCTTCGAGAAGCAGGAGTGGGAACAAGCGCTAGAGATTCTCCAGAACAACAAGAAGATCGTGAAGGACTTCGACACCATCAAATTCCTGGAGCAGAACGACATCTTGATCCAGAAGATCACCAAAGAACACGCCATCGAGCTCAAGGAGAGCCGCAGTCAGGAATCGCTGCTCAACCGCTTCTACGAAATCACGCAGAAGCTGAACACGATCTCCGATTTCGATGTCCTGCTCGATTCCGCGCTGGATAACCTGGTCAGCCTCTCCGAGGCGGACGGAGGAATTCTCTCGCTCTACAACAGCAGCTCCACCCCGGAATCGTGGGAGTACCTGATCTTCAAGCATTTCTCCAGCGATAACGAGGAATACGATATCCTGTTGCAATATATTCAGGAGACGTTCACTTCCTCTCAAGGTATGAACATCAAGCAGCCCCATGAAGCGCCGCAGTTCAACAACATCATTTCCTTCCCGCTCATTATCAGAAACAATATCCTCGGCGTGGTACTCCTGTTCAGCATGCACGGCAGCCACTACTTCACCGAGAAGATGTATAACCTGATGAGCGCGCTCTGCAACCAGATCGTGGTCATCATCGAGAACATTCGACACAGCAATCTGGCAAAATCGCATGCGATCATCCGCGAAGAGCTCAACGCTGCAAACTGGTTCACCAACATCATTGGAAAGAGCGAGAAGATGCAGGAGATTTTCCAGGTTATCGATAAAATCAAGAACACGCCGACCACCGTTCTGCTGGAAGGTTCCAGCGGTACCGGCAAGGAACTCATCGCCCGGGCGATCCATTATACCAGCAATCGCCGCAACAAGAAGTTCGTGGCGCAATACTGCGGCGCGCTTCCGGAAACCCTGCTCGAAAGCGAGCTCTTCGGTCACGTTAAGGGCGCATTCACCGGTGCCGCGTACGACAAGAAGGGGCTTTTCGAGATTGCGGACGGCGGTACGTTCTTCCTGGATGAAATCGCCGACATCAGCCTCTCCACGCAGGCCAAGCTCCTGCGATTCCTTCAGGAAGGAGAGATCAAGCGCGTTGGCTCCACCAAGACAACCAAGGTCGATGTTCGTGTGATCTGCGCAACCAACGTCCTGCTGAGCGACAAGGTGAAATCGGGCGAGTTCCGTCTCGACCTCTATTACCGCCTTAACGTGATCAAGATCAGGGTCCCGTCGCTCAAGGATCGTAAATCGGATATTCCGCTTCTGGGAATCCACTTCCTGGATAAATACAACAAGAAAATGACCAAGAACGTCCTGGGAATCACCGACGAAGCGATGAAGTACCTGCAGAACTGCGACTGGCCCGGAAACATCCGCCAGCTCGAGAACGAAATCGAGCGTGCGGTGACGCTGGCCGAGAACGACGCGTTCATCAAGCCGTCCGACCTCTCCGAGGAAGTGTTCAAGTACGCCGAGAACGCCGAGACTGTAGACCTCCTGGGCAAAACCACGCTCAAGGAAGCCGTCGAGGAAATCGAGCGTAAGATGATCGTCAACGCACTGGAAACCAGGAGCTACAACCAGACGCAGGCATCCAAGGATCTCGGCCTCAGCAGGCAGGGACTCATCAAGAAAATGAAACGGTATGGACTCGATAAACTTTGAGTTGATCTCCCACTTCATCACGCTTGATATCGAAACAACCGGGCTTGATCCCCGCGATGACGAGATCATCGAAATCGCGGCGATTCGTGTTGTTAACGGCGATGTGACCGAGGAATTCTCCGAGTTCGTCAAGCCCCAGGGACCCGTACCGAATTTCATCAAGGTACTCACGCACATCACGGACGCGCAGCTTGCTTCCGGCCTGCCTGTCGAGCAAGCGTTGAGACGCTTGCAGGCGTTTCTGGGCGATGCGCCGGTCGTGTGTCACAACACGCCCTTCGATGTCGGTTTCATCAATCACCACCTGGAGAGAATTGGCCAGCCGAAGCTTTTCAACCCCACGCGGGACACGCTGGAACTAGCCAGAATCTACCTGCCGTTTATTCGCGACCAGAAGCTCGGTACCGTATGCGAATTCTTCGGCATCGAAATCGAATCCGCGCACCGCGCGATCCACGATGCCCGGGCGACGGCACAGCTTTTCGCCAAACTCACCGATCTGATATTGAACGTCATTCCGCTCAAGCTGAACAACACCATCGCGCAGCTCCTGGAGGCTGCAGGAAGGGAATCGGCGGGATTTCTCAAGCAAATCGTGGATCACCAGCGCAAGTACGCGCTCCTGCAGAAATCCAAGAAGCACCCGTTCACGATTCCAGACAACATCCTCTCGCACAAGCCGGATGAGACGCAGTTCAGCACGATCGAAGCCATCTTCGGGACAGGCGGAAGATTCGCGAATACGTTCGAAGGTTACGAACTCCGCGAGGGCCAGGTGGAAATGGCGCACGCGGTGGAGCAAGCTTTCCGTGAAAAGGAATACCTGCTGGTCGAAGCGGGAACGGGCGTCGGGAAATCCCTCGCGTACCTGATTCCATCCATCCGCCATACCCACGATAAAAGAGGCAAAGTCGTTGTCACAACAAACACCAAGAACCTGCAAGAGCAGCTCTTCAACAAGGACCTACCCCAGGTCATGGAGAGTGTGGATATCCCCTTCTCGGCGGTGATTCTCAAGGGACGCGACAACTATGTGTGCCAGCGCAAATGGGACGAGCTGCATTTCGACATCCCGGGTGCGCTTTCATCGTTCGACGCGGACGGGCTGCTTCTGCTCGAAGTGTGGATGCACTACACCAAGACCGGCGACGTCTCGGAGAACAGCGCTTTCAGTCGCTCACGCTTCGGCTCCGTATGGCGCAAGACCTGCACCGAACGGCATTTCTGCAACGGAAGGAAGTGCGGCGCGTACAAGCGATGCTATCTGATGAGGATACGCAAGGCGTCGGAAAACGCCAACATCGTGATCGTCAACCACTCGCTCATGCTCTCCGACCTCCTCTCCAACAACGCGACGCTCGGAGAATACGACAAGCTCATCATCGACGAGGCCCACAACCTGCCGGACATCGCGTCGAGCCATCTGGGAATCTCCCTTGGGCACATGGATGTCACCTACTTCATCCGGCAGCTCTACTCCCAGCGCAGCCGGTTCCAGGGCGGTTCGCTTCCGCAGCTCAAGGCAGCCCTCGCGAAGAGCAGGATCGACCAAACCACCAAGGAATACGTCCACGCGAAGATTGAGGAAATCCAGCGATCGCTTTCTTTCGACGACCTGCCGGTTCTGTTCCAGGAAACGGGACGGGTGGTCGACAAAAAGGGATCCTACGGAAAGCTGCGCGTGCGGGACAACAACGAATACCCGTTCCTGAACAGCGAAATGGGCAAGCTGATCCAGTTCTTCAGAACCCTGCGCAACGAGCTTCAAACCCTGCGCGACGCGCTGGTGGATGTCCCGCACGAGAGCTTCGTGGAATACGACACCCACATGACGCATCTGGATGGGGCAATCGATCGCTGCAAGGAGTTCCTGCAAACCTTCGAGCTGCTCCAGCAACCCGACTTCAGCAAGACCGTTTTCTGGCTCTCGTCCTTTTACGCGAAGGACCCGGAGGTGCCGAACGGCATTCTCAATTTCGCGCCCCTGGATGTGGACGAGAAGCTTAACTCGCTTCTGTACGATCGCGTCCCGACCATCGTTTTCACTTCGGCAACCCTCGCGCTGAGGGGCTCCTTCAAATACTTTTCGACCCGCATGGGAATCTCCCTCGTCGAGACGAGAGACATCCGCGAGTTGGTCGTTCCCTCGCCTTTTGACTACGAGAAGCAGACGGAAGTTTGCGTCGCGGGATTCCTGCCCGAGCACACCGACCGGTTTTTCGGCAATCAGGCCACCACGCTCATCAAAGAGACGCTACTCGCTTCGCGTGTTGGCTCCATGGTGCTGTTCACCTCCTACAAGGATCTGAACCAGATGTATGAAAACCTTGGCGAGGTCATGTACCAGAACAACGTGGTCATGTTTGCGCAGGGCAAGGGACTTAACCGCAGCGCGATGCTGGACCAGTTCCGCGAGCACGGAAACGCCGTGCTGCTGGGCACTTCCTCGTTCTGGGAAGGCGTGGACGTGCAGGGGAAATCCCTTTCGCTCCTCATCCTCTACAAGCTGCCATTCCAGGTTCCTTCGGAGCCGATCGTGGAAGCCTACATCGAGAAGCTCAAGGATGACGGCAAGGACTCCTTCATGCACTACATGCTGCCGAACGCACTCCTGAAATACCGCCAGGGATTCGGTCGTCTGATCCGCCACAAAACTGACCGCGGCGTTGTATTGATTCTCGATACGAGGGTCGAAACGAAGTACTATGGCAAATTCTTCAAACAGATAACGCCAACCAGGCTGAGGAACGCTTCCAACCCGGTGGAGCTGGTTGACATGGTGGCGGGGTGGTTCAGAACCAATCATTTCGGGAGTCAGTCATGACAATGCGAATCTCGCTTCACAAGGGAGATATCACCCAAGTTGACACGGACGCCATCGTGAACGCAGCCAACAACTCTCTCCTCGGCGGAGGAGGAGTCGACGGAGCAATCCACTGCAAAGCGGGAAAAGAGCTCCTCGATTACAACCGCAACCTGGGTGGGTGTCCCACAGGCAAAGCGAAGCTTTCGCCGGGATTCAAGCTTCCCGCAAAATACATCATCCATACCGTAGGCCCCGTTTGGAGGGGTGGCAACAGCAACGAAGACGAGCTTCTTCGCAGCTCATACTACGAAAGCATGAAGCTCGCGGCGAACAACAACATTCGCTCCATCGCTTTCCCGTCCATAAGCACCGGCGCATACGGTTTCCCGCTCGAACGAGCCACTAGAATTGCCATCAACACAGTAATCGAAGCCCTCAAAGAATTCCCATCGATCGAAAAAACGCTGTTCGTTTGCTTCGATGAACGTACTTTGGAAGTCTACCGGAAGGTTCTCTCCACCATTCACGCATAGCGTGAGCAGATTGGTTCGATTCGCCGCGCAGGCGTGGTGTTATGCACCACATTTTTTACGTTCGATAGCTCCGTGGTGCATTATATCCACGGTGGAGCGGCGCAATCGGGCGAAGATGCCACGCGAGAGACCATTTCTCACATAAAAAAGCCGGTACCTTCCCGATTATTGCTTTGACCAGAGTGAAGTACGATTGCCTTCCGAGTCGATAAACGATGCCATGCGGCCGATTCCCCCGACCGATTCCACGCGCGAAACGATATCCTCTTCTTATTGCCGCACCCGAATTAGATAGCGTCCCATCCGAAGACGGCTTGAATTCCTCTCCCTCATTATGGTCTGTCTATGCGGAAACTGTTTCATTTGTCGGCATCGAAATGCCAGCTTAGCCTATTTTCCACCTTGAACGTGAACTTCTTGAGAAATCCCGCGATGGTCTGAGGCGAATACCCTTTCGGTACGACAATCGTATGAAGCGAATCGATCCACCCCGAGTCCTGAGCTATCTGCTCGGCCGATTGTGGTATGATATAGACAGTCGTCTCCTCGTTCGGCAAGTCTTTACCGGGATCGAAAGGCATGAACTGAATCGGTTTCTGTATATTGGCTTGCAAAGTGTTCTGAAGTTCTTTCCAGTACGGATCGTCGTTGTCCGCAAGAATGACCAGTTGATTTCCGGGAGCAAACACATCCATCATGTACAATTCTTTTTGTTCGAAATCAACCGGGAACCTTCCCGAGAAATCAAGTCCCTTCGTCAGGGTGCATGTGGAGCACAGGTTGTTGTTCCCGTCACCATATTCACTTTCGTCCGGACACCCCTGAAAGACCGTCGTGAGATACATCATCATCTCGCCGATGGGATAGCCGGCTTCTACTGCGAAATAATCCATCCCCTCGAATGCCGCTGAATCCTGCTCGACCAGTGTCCGGTTAACGAAATAAAGCACGGATTTCCTCTTCTCCAAGGCTCCACCCGGGCTGAATTCTAGCAGATCGACAGCCTCATCCGTACGAACTTGTAGCGAATCTCTCAAATCCGTGAAATACGCCATATCCGCTTCGGATGAAACAACCGCCAGCTCCTTGCCGGGCGCGAACGGATTGTTGACCTCCGTACCCACCGCGTATCCATAGAGCATGAAAAGCCCCTTGCCGATGAACCAGATACCGATCAGCACGGAAGCAACCTGAGCGATCTGCTTCATCTGGCGGATCTTCGTCAGAAAATTCGCCAACGCCAAAGGGATCAGGAACAGCGAAGTTCCGAAGAAAAATCCCATGAACAGCAGCATTCCACTCAACGCGCCTGCGAGGTTGAGCGCATTGGAAAGCGCGATGAGGAAAGCCGGGCAAAAGTTTATACCTGTTAGAATCCCTAATACGAAAGGACTGCGCGTCATGGCAGCCATCTTGGGAACCGCACATTTTTTATGCTCGTTCCGCGACCTCACAGCGGAGAGAATCAAATACACCGAGAGCATGATGTAGGCAATCGCGGTGAACAAATCGCGATTCACCTGACCGATCTGCGCTCCCAGAAATCCCGCGATCGCGCCGAACGTGAGATAAGAGAAGAACCTTCCAGCGGATATCTCCAGGATCACCCCAAAGCTCTTCAGCAGCTTGCGATCGCTGCTCAGCAGATAGGGCAGATAAATCGGCGTGCAAGTGGAGAGGCAAACAATTCCGGTCGCAAGTCCGAGCGAAAAACCTTCAGCCAACGATTGAATCATCTCAATAGCCTAACTCGATGTTTATACTGTGAACGGTTGTATTCTCGACATACCTCGCGTCGATCAACGAGAAGCCGTAGTAAATTCGCGCGCTGTAAGCCGGGTAGTACCACGAAAGTTCCATGCCGGTCTTGTAGTTGTTAACACGGTCGTTACCGAAGTAGTAATGATATGCGCCGTAAAGGCTGAACGGCCCGAAGTAGTACATCAACCCAGTGCGAGCGATGGTTACGTTCTCGTCGAAATGCTTTTTGATCGCCATCAGGAAACGGTCGACCCGGTTCTCTCGATCGAAATTCAGATTATGCTGAAGGATACACTCCCAGAAACCGTTTCCGTATGCTTTCGAGCTCTCGTCATCGTTCTTCCAGATTTTATCGGAGACGCGGTTGATGAACATCCAGTCATGGATATATTTGCTGGTCAAACGAAGATCGAAATCCAGATAGGCAGGAAGATTCTCGAACGCGTCCGTCTTCACGACAGCAACCTCCATCTCGACAGTATGCAGGTTGTCCAGTTTGCTCAGCAAATGGTTTCCGAGCCGGTACTCGGTGTAGTCGTAGGTGTCGATGTCGTTCATGTCGTTGAAGTGATTCACCTCCACGAACGGCTTGATATAATCGCTGAATTTATAGGCAATTCTCGCCTTGATGGTTCCATCGTTATCGAGCTGATTCTTCTCTTCCTTCACGACCCAATCATCATCGGAATTTTGCGCGGCGTCGTTGAACACATAGCGATCATAGTAGTTCGCAAACCAGCTCGCTTCGAGCAGCGTCTCCAATCCGTCCCACGTTCCGAAGAAATCAATACCGCCGGAGAAAGCGTTCTTGAGCCGGTATTGCTCATCCGCACCAGAGATACGCGTCTCGTGCTGCTCGTCGTGATAGTATTGAATTCCAACGTGCGAAGAAATATAGAAGCTCTCTCGGAACAAGGAGAAACGCAGCTTGTCGCGAATGTAATTTCTCAGGTAATCCCGCTCCAGCTCGTCCTGATCCTCGCTGACCTTCATGTACAAGGTGTTGCTCAGCTCGAATCCATTCTCGAACCGGACATCGAAGTATTGATATAAACGCTCGACAAAGCCTTCCCGGCTGTCCATCTCGGAGTTCAGAACCGTCTGTCCGAGAAGAACGCAACTCATGCCTGCAAGGATGATAAACAGGATGGTTTTTCTCATTGGATCGCATCCTTCGGGCATACGGAGACACATTCGCCACATCTCTTGCATCGTGTCTGGATGATGACCGGCTCCTCCCCATCATACTGGATGGCATTGTATGGACAAACATCGACACAACGCCCACAGGAGATGCAAGCGTCGCTATCGATCTCGTAAAACGCGGAGGGGGAAGCGGATGTCGTGATCGAGTCTTTTTTATCACAGGCGGTCATGAAAAGCCCAAGCAGTATCATGAGTAAAGCGGAATAGATCAGCAGTTTCTTCATACGCGCCTCACCGGATTGCTCCGAAGGTGCAGCTCGTTGTGCAGAGCTTGCAATTGATACACTTCCTGCTATCGATCACCGCCTTGCCATTGTGGACTTCTATCGCCTTCACCGGACATGCTTTTACGCAATCACCGCATCCTGTACAGTCTTTCCGGAAGACCTCCGGTTTCGTCTCGGTTGCTGCAATCAGTATCGATAAAGCAACGATCAAGATCGCCGCAATAATAATCGTTCGTTTCATGAGAATCCTTTATCTCTTAGTCGTTATAAGCTATAACTGCTGGGCTGATCGCGTTGTACGGGCAGTACGGATCGCATTCGCCGCACGCGATGCAAAGTTCGGGATCGATCGCCTTGTAAGGACCCGCATCGTATATCGCGTGCTGATCGCATCGGTTGATGCAATGGTTGCAATCACGACACTGCGAAGCGCTGATCGTGTAGACGATCTTCCCTGCCGGTGAATTGGAGCAGTCACCTGCATTCCCGATCTCGTCGAACGCCTTGATCGCGAAGTAGTACAATTCACCCTCATCCAGGCCGGTCACATTCAACGTCTGCGCGGTTCCAGCGCTTGCCGGATCGGGCGGACTGCCGAATAGCGAAGCGCTACTCCAGTTGGCATCGGTGATGGGCAAGTTCGAATAACGAATCTCGTAATGATCCGCCGTGCCGGTAATGCCGTCGTCCCCCGGGGCTGTCCAGGAGATACGGATCGTCGAGAGGTTCACATAGCTTTCCACCACTTCGAGATCGGTCACGGCGGCAGGCGCAACCGTGTCGTCGCCCAGCGTGACATCGGCGATGTTGGAAAGCCCCGACTGGTTATCGGCGTCATCGAGGGTCTTGATTCCAAAGTAGTATTGGATATCCGCCGTGAGTCCTGCTACCGAGAACTGCTGCTGCGTTCCCGCCGATTCAGGATATGGAGCATTGCTCAGAAGCGTGGCCGAGGCCCAGTTGGTCTCGTCGATAATCGTCGTGGCATAGCGAATCTCGTAGCTTTCCGCCGTACCGGTAAAACCGTCGTCTCCTGGAGCCGTCCAGGTCAGAAGCGCTTCCTCACCGGATTGCGTCGCATCCAAATCCGTAATATCCGCCGGCGGAGTTGTATCGAAGATTCCCGATTCCGCGTTGTTGGACACAGCCGAGACATTGTCCGCGTCATCCGTCGCACGAATGGCGAAAAAAAGCGTCTGATCCTGCTGCGGCGCAACAACCGTGTAGCTTTCCGCCGTCCCCGCGGTAGAAGGTGTCGGGGGATTTTCCAGCAATTGGGCATCGTCCCAGTTCGCCTGGGTAATCGCAACCGTGCTCATGCGGATTTCGTATGAAAACGCCGTACCATCATCGCCGTCGTCGCCAGGAGCGGTCCATTGCAGCTCGATGTCCGAGGTGCCGGCTGTCGCTTGCAGGTCGTCGATCTGCGAGGGCGCGATATCGTCCGCAATCACTCCCTCCGCGATGTTGGAGAGCTCCGACGCGTTCAGCGCATCGTCGAAAGCCTTGATCGCAAAGTAATACGCAGTGTTTTGCTGCGGAGATGTAAAAATGTATTGCTGCTGCGTTCCGGCCGTTTCGGGTATGGGGAGATTTTGCAGAAGTGTCGCCTCCGCCCAGTTGGAACCGGTAATCGTCTCGAAAGAATATCTGATTTCGTAATATGACGCGGTCCCTTCGCTGACGTCATCGCCGGTCGATGTCCATGTCAGAAGGATGTTTGGATCATCCTCGTGAGCTAATAAATCGGTGATCGCTCCTGGAGCGACGGTGTCGTCTTCGGATGCCGTTTGTCCCTGCGCGACGTTGGATAGATCTGCGATGTTCAGCGCGTCGTCAACCGCACGGACGTCAAACCAGTAGGTTGTATTTGCCTCCAGGCCCGTCACGATGAACGATTCCTGCGAACCGGCAACCTGTGGCGACAAATCATTGGGAATTTCGTCGACCGCAGTCCAGTTATCAATGGTGATCGGTTGTGTGGACGCCTTGACGACGTATTGAAATGCATAGCCCTCATCGCCGTCGCCGCCGGGGGCGGTCCAGCGCAATTGCGCGGTGCTGGTCGAGGTGTTGCTCACGACCAGATCGTCGATTGCAGAAGGAGCCGTCTCATCGGGGATGTCCACGGTTTGCGTGTGGGCAACATTGGAGATCGCCGACTGGTTTCCGGCGTTATCGACGGCCTTGACCGCGAAGTAGTATTCAAATCCTTCTTCCAGGTTTTCTATTATGAGTTCTTCCGTCTCACCGGCGGGTTGAGGAGACATCTCTGCGTCGTACGTCGTGGCCGCTTGCCAATTTTGCGCAGTAATAGGCAACACGTGGTATTTCACGACGTAATCGTCGGCAACCCCTATGCTTCCGTCATCGCCTACAGCCTCCCAGGTGAGCGTAACCGAGGTTGTCGTCTCGTTTCCGGCCACCAGCGTGGTTATCTGGTCGGGAGGAGTAACGTCCGCCGTCATGGCGGCCTGGGCGTTGTTGGAAACACTCGCGATATTGCCGCTATCGTCCAGCGCACGCACGGCGAAGTAGTAGTTCGCCTGATCCGGCAATGTTATCCGGCAGGTCTCCTTCACACCCTGAGAAGTGGGGGCAATAGTATTCTCGAAGACGCTTGCCTGATCCCAGCTCAGGCTGTCAATCGCCGTCCGGCTGTATCGAATATCGTAAGCTGCCGCGGTGCCTTCATCGCCGTCATCTCCGGGAGCGGTCCACCATAGGGTGACATAATCCGCATCCGGCTGGGCGATCAGATCGGTGATGGCAGAGGGAGCCGTAACATCGGGATAATCGGAAGAAATATCCACGATTAACGTCTGCGAAGAGGCGTACAAACCGCAATCGTCAAACACGTTTACGCCAACGGCAACCGTCTGAGGGGAATCCAGGCCGCTCAGGTGCCACGTTTCCTTCAAACCGGCGATCTTTGGCGCGTTGGGCTGGAAATCGGGGAGCAGTACTTCACCACTTGCGTTTTTCAGGTTGAGCTCATATCGCCAGGCGATTCCTGACGTGGAATCGTCACCCGTCGCGGTGAAGCTGATGTCGATCGTTCCCATCGAATCGGAAACCGCACTGAAATCCGTGATGGGCGCAGGCGGAATCAAATCTTCTTTGAAGGTGAATGCATTGTACTCGCAGGTGAATTCGGTGATGCAGCGCATACAGCGGACGCATTTATCAGGATCGATGGTGGCGGTTCCACGCATTTCATCGATGTAGATCGCATTCTGCGGACAACTGAACAGGTCCATACACTCATAACAGGCGGTACAGCTCGAGTACTCGACGCGAACGTCGCCGTCGTTTTCGGGATTTTTGCTGATTTTGTCCGTGCAGTAGAACAAGAAGAAGGAGAGCAACGGCATCAGAATCAGCAGTAAACGTTGTTTACGCATGAAAGCTCCAAGGTGATTTTTATATCATTAGCTGGATTGTTTCTCTTCCACGGAGATCGCGGCAACAGGACAATCGCGTTTGCATAGACCGCATTTAATGCATTTTTCCGTATCGATTACGGCCACGCCCTGCTTCATGTGAATCGCATCGACGGGACAGGATTTCGGGCAAACCATGCAACCGATACATTTATTATCGTGTACGTGATAGTAAGTCGAGGCAATCTGCTCTTCAACGGCTTCCACAGTGGGTGCAGGTTCTTCCTGTGTCTCGATCATGCCTGTGGATGGCTCTTCCTGCTTGGGCGTATCGACGCTATCCGGTTGTTCCGCAAGAGAATCCGGTGCCGCGGCTTCTTCCACGACGGAGATGGCCGTCACCGGGCAAGCTTTGATGCAAAGACCGCACTGGATGCACTTTTCGCGATCGATCACCGCTTTGCCGTCCTGCATGGATATTGCCTGAACAGGGCATTTCTGAACGCACAGCGTGCAGCCGATACACTTGCCGGGCTCCACATGGTGATAGGATTGCGTCTTGGCCACGAGAATAAACATCGCCAGCACAATCACAAGCGCAAAGATTATCTTTTTCATATCTCCCCTCAAATAATGCAGAAATACGTTTGCCATTCTGGCAAGTCTTTGACAGTATGAAAGATTTATTCCACAACGCCCATTATTACTGAAATAAAATCAGAAAATGGGCGATTCGACTTCAGTACAAGGAACAATGTAGCATGGACTCTCGGGCAAAACCACAATTACTTCGTCATCACTAACCCATCGATGTAATCGTTCAGCTTACCGATGAACTGCTTTTTCAGCTTCTTCTCGATCTCTCGAATCGAGCGTGCCATCGCCTCGGGATATGATATGTGGCCGTCGCGTCCTTTTTCGTAGTAGTGAATCAGGTTTTCGCCTTGCTGATCGTTCAGGTCGAGCGTGATCTCCCAGCGCACGAATTTCTGATCCTGCTTGTCCAGATCGACCATCTCGAACGAGATTTCACCATCGATTTTCAGGATACCGCTATCGCCCAGACTGAATCCGGCGTCGCTTAACATCTCTTTCAGGGAGCTGGCAATCTTGTTTTCCTCGTCGCCCTTGATCTGTATGGATATTTGTAGCTTCTTCCCCATCTCTTGCAGGGTCGTCTCCAGCTCGGTCATCTTGTAGGGCAGGTCGATGAATTCCGCCATATTCGGCGAGATGATGCGAAGCTGCTCCAGCAAAACCCGATTGCTCGTCGCGATGATAATCGCGGCGTTCTGTAGCGCGTATTTCTTGAGGAGATCATCGGTCTCCTTCTTCTGCCCCAGATACCATGTGACCTGGTTGGCGTTCGCCTCGATCTTGCTGCTGTAGATTTCTCCCGTTTTCATGCGATCGAGATACGCGACGATATGCACGCGTCCCTTGGGATCGGTGTAGGATTCCCCGAACTGAATATTGAAGAGCGTCTGCTCGGATTGGATACCCACATTGCGATCCATCTGCGAGAGTTCCTCGGTCTCGGAGGATACGCCTTTGGTCAATTCCCGGTAGCGCTCCTGATACGTCTGATCCACGGTGATCTTGCTCTCGAAGATGCGCGAGAGGTTTCCCGCCGCGTCGCTTTCAGCTCCGCGACGCGTATCGCCTTCACCCAGAGCGCTCAGGTACATCGCGTCGGGGTAGATCGACTTGGGGTTGTCGAGCCACTCGGGGGCTTCCTGCTTCTTCGCGAACAGGAAAACCGAGCACACAAGTAATGTGATTATGATTAGTTTACGCATTATATCTCCTTTATCGGGTTGCAGCAACGATTCATCCTACTTCAGATAGTACGACTCCAGCAGATTCAGCTTACCCGCTTGAAAATCCCTGATTCCCAGATCGTGCGTGTAGAGAAGCTGGCCACCTGCGCCGCGGTATTCGAGCGATACCTGATGCTCGCCGGGCGTGACCTCCAGTTCCTTCACCATCGCCTTCGCGGGGAAGAAATGCGACAATCGCAGATCGGCTTTCTCCGTCGCGTCGACGGCGATATCCGTGGCGAGCCTCGCCCCGAACGCCAGAAGAGGATCCTTGATCTCCTTCTCCATCTGCTTCTTGCCCTCGGCAGCCACCAGCCCTTTGACGATCGTACGCGTGAGGGTTTTCATGAGGACGAGCGGCTTCTTCACCTGATAGGTTTCGATCGCGACCTTTTCCATGTCTTCCAGAAGCTCCAGCTCTCCGGCCTGCTTGCCGTCGACGAGAACCTTCACGCTCTTCACGATGGTTCCTCTTGGCTCGAAGAACGGAATCTCGAACTTGAAGTGAAGCCCCTTCTCGATCCCCGGCCACTGAATCGGTGCAAGGTTCGTCATGACCTGCCTTCCGTCCTCATTCTCGGCGGTTGAAGCAAATACGATCAGGTTGTTCTCCGTGTGGATGTACAGCGTGTGCGCCTTCTTTTCGGGACTCTTTCCCACGAAGCTGATCAGATCGATACGCGCCTTGTCCGTTGCATCGAGATAATGGCTTAAATCCGGCTTCCCGAAGCCATAGATATGGCTCTGGGTCTTCCAGGCGTCGTCGATGGCCTCGCGGTCCACGCGCGCGTTGTCGATGTCGCCTTCCGCGCGATAGATCAACATGCTCAGCCATCTTCCCAGAGCGGAATTGTGGAACCTGTTACGTCCCACTTCAACCTTCGCCTTGCTGTCCTTGGACTTGTTGTATTCGTCCGCCAAATCCCTGTACTTGTCTTCAAGCAGATTGAGTTTATTGTTAATGCGGCGAATCTCGACGAATGCTTCATCGAACTTGTCTTTACCAACGTAGTTCAGCGCTTTGAAAACGTTGAGGTAGATATTCTCGTAATCCTCACCGTCGTATTCTTTTATGTTGTCGTTGAGGATATACGAAGCGGCAGCGCGACTGATGCTCTTCGTGAATAAATCCTCGATCGCTCGTTCCGCCTCCTCCAACCGCTGGTTACTCTTGTCGAAATCGCGGTTGTAGTGATGGACGGTACCGGCGTCGAGATAGAACACCACGCGATCCTTCTTGGAATATGTGGATTCCTTGATCTCTTCCACCTGCTGCGATGCCTGGTCGAACTGTCTCTTCTCGAGCTTCTTCTCGATCTCGCGAAGCTCTTTCTTCGGCGCGCCGCACCCTACGAGCAACGCGAACAGCGCAAGAATCGCAACAAGGTTCATTTTCCTCATGGACGATCCCCTTAGAATTTTGAACTTTTCTGAGAGATGAATTTCTTGATCTGCTTCGTGTTTTTCCACTTGATTTCGTTGGTCTCGATATTGATGAGCTCCATCGCGACCTGGTAGAAGATCACCTTCTGTCCGCCTTCCGCGTCCTCGATGGAGGTGATCTCACCCTGAAGCATGAAGTCGGCGCCGGTTTCGGCAGCGAGTCTCTTCGCGGAGTCCTCGGAGGATTGCGTCTGCTGATCCATTCTCTCGCCGCGGATTTCCTCGCGTTTCTGCTGATTCGCCACGAACGTGACCCTTCCACTGTTGATAAGTTCCATCTCGATGTGGTTAACCAGCGGCACGGTGTCCAAATGCTCGGCGGTTTTATTGCGAACCGTACCGACGATCACGACCGGCTTTCGGTCTTCTGCGGAAATGAAATCCGGCAGCCACGGGCGAGAGAGAACATCCCGCACAATTTGCTCGGCTGTGAGCTGAAGGTCGCTGTCGTTCCAGCGTCCGCTCAGGTCGATGGTCTCATCGACCGCCCTGCGCTCGACCGTCTTGGCCGGACCGCCGCATGCCGTGAGAATCAGTGTAACAGCAACTAAAGCCAGAAGTAGTTTGAAAGCTTTCATTTGCTTCCTCCTTTTATCTTTTTCTTCTTGTTGTCATCTGTTTCGGGGAAGGGTTTCTCTGCTGTAACGGCGAACCAGTCGATTTGTGACAGGTCGGTGACGCTCGGATCGCCCAGCTTGAAGAAATGAATATTCCTGTAGTTCATCGAGACCAGGATTTCCCTCAGCCTTTCGACTGTAAAGGGGTAGTAAATCACGTAAAACTGGCGCTTGCTGACAATCTTGTTTTCAATCTCCTCGAAGACGAGGAAGTTGAAAACCATCGAACCATCGGTATTGTAGTCCCACACCTGCACGAAATTGACGCGCCCACGATCCCGGATAAGCGGATTGAATAGATAAAAACGTTGCCGTCGTTCCAGAATCAAGTCCCAGTTGCGAGAATCGATGTAGAGCATCCCACCCGGCTTGAGTACGCTATCCATCTGGCGAACGGCATCCTCGAGCTGATCGTTCTTCACGTGGGCGAGCGAATTCCCGGTGCTCATGACGCAGTCGAAGGTTCTCTTAACCTTCTCTTCGAGCTCGAGAATATCGCTGGTAACGAAGTTCGCCATGAGATCGAGCTTCACGAAGTTCAGCCTCGCTTTGCGGATCATATTGCGGTTGATATCCGAAGCGGTTACGCTGTAGCCCATCTGGGCGAGGGGTATTGTCATCTGGCCCGAACCGGCAGTGCAATCGAGTACCTCGCGAAGATTTTTCTTAAGCAGAAACTTGCTGTAGAAGTCTCGGGTCGATTGCTGGAAACTCTCGTTGTAAAAGAGATCGTACGCATCCGGAAAATCGTAAAGCAGCATATTTTCTCCCAATGTCTAAAGTATATTGAAACTCGCACGACCTTCATTAAGTGTCAAGAAAAACCATCGCATGAGCGGGGCTTCATCCGTGTAGTGTCAAATGCAAAGAGTGTCCCGTCCTGAAATAGGTTGACCGTTGGGTCGAAGGAGGCTCAGGTATGGGAGAAAATGTGAAACGACGGGCGAAGCGTTGCGAGGTGAAGGCGCGTGTTCTGCATCACGTGCTGACGAGCGACTACTGCGTGGCGGAGCTCGCGGAGCAGTACGACATATCCGTTCGCACGCTGTATCGCTGGATCAAAGAGGACGCCGTGAAGCCGGCGCGACGCAAGGGAGCTCAAAAGCGAGATCGCATGGCGAAAGAAGATTACAAGGACAAGACAATCGCGGAGCTGGAGAAGAAGGTGCAGGATTTGCAGGCTGCGTTGAGCGAGAAAGTGCTGGAGAACTGCGCGTTGCAGGCGATCGTGAACGTGACCGAGCGCAAGTACGGCATCAGCGCAAAAAAAAAGACTGGTTCGCTGTTATCACCGAATGTCGAGCTGTCGCGAAAGAAAGAGAAGTAGCCGCGAACATGCAGGTGATTTGCGGCTTGTTCGGTCGCAGCAAGCAGAGCTACTACCAGCACAGGAAGCGGCTCCATCGGCTCCAGGCGGAGGTGGAGGAGATCGTATCCGCCGTGCGCGAGATTCGCGTGAAACAGCCACGCGTCGGGGCGCGGAAGCTGCAATACATGCTGAAGGCGCACGGGCTCGAGGTTGGTCGCGACCGGCTGTTCGGCATCCTGCGCGACTACGGGCTGCTGTCGACGGCGTACCGCTCATACCTCCGCACGAGCCTGGGCAGCCGCAGTCGACACCCGAACCTGGTGAAGGACATCATCGCTCGCCGCGTCGGCCAGATCATCGCGAGCGACATCACCTACATCCGGTTGCAACGCGGATTCGCCTACCTTTCGCTGACCTCGGATCAGTACTCGGACGCGATCCTGGGATATTCGCTGCAGCCCGACCTGCGCACGCATGGTCCAGCGCTCTCTCTGAAACGGGCGATGAGGTCGTTGCGCAATGCCGGAGCCGTGGATATCAAAGGCTGCATCCACCACTCCGATCATGGTACGCAATTCACCAGCGCCTGCTTCCAGAACGCGCTGCGACGCTACTGCTATCGCACCAGCATGACCGGTCCGGGCAAGTGCTACGACAACGCCAAGGCGGAGCGCATCAACGGGATTCTGAAGCACGAGTTGGGGCTGGAACGGAGATTCAGGGACTTCGACGACGCGCTGAAGTACGTAGAGGAAGCAGTTCGGATCTACAACGAAGAACGGCTCATCATCACGCAGGGCTACCGCACACCGAACGAGATATTGAACGCAGCGTAGGAAGCAATCGAAATGAAATCAAACACGAAAAAGCTGGTCAACTATTTTAGGACGGGACAAAATGTCAAATTGTGACAGCGAAATGTCAAATCGGATCACGAAAATTGCAAACGCCTGGCTTGCAGTTGGATACAAGGCAACGGTTCATGGGCGGCTGGGCGTATCGTATTCAATGCCAATGAAATGCGCAACAACTAAACGGGCGATATTTTCGCGCATTTTCACCTCAATTTCTAATCGCAACCAGCCGGTACTTGAGCGCCGTCGCCGTACCCTTCGAACCCAGACCTACCGTTACCTTGACCACCCCGTGCGCCAGCGAAACCTCGCCGATGAACAGCGTGAGGTCGCACATCGGGATGAGCAGCACCAGCGGCTCGACGTCGTAGGACTCCTCGAGGCTGTGGACAGCGTACTTGTCCGAACCGATGGTAGCCGGGGTTCTGCCGGTGGTCTCGCACTGGACTTCCGCTCTGATGTTGCTCAGGCACACGCAGGACGACGTGAGCTGCTTGGAGCTGATAGCGCCGGATTCCAGCTTGTCCTCGCATACGGCCTCATCTGCGATGGCGTCACGGGTGACGGCGTTCTTCTTCTCGATGCGGTACTTGAGCTTGGGCGTGTACTCGACGGTGCCCCTCTCGCAGGCATAGACGATGCTCTCGCTGCCTGTATGCGTTGCGGCACGCTGTAGCACGAACTGCTATTCCAAGCCTAAAGACTTATCAGCCTAGATCGTAGCAGCTATTTGTACAAGTTGGTGTAGCGTGAGGACGACAAGTTCAGAAAAGCACTTCGGAAGTTGGCCCAGCAGCGCAGTCGTTAGGGCTATCGCCTTTATAGAAGGCAAGGTTTTCAAATAATCACAGGTGGATCGATCTTATTCATCGAGAAGAAAACCTTCAGAAGAAGACCTTCAGGTGTGCAAACGTTGAAAACAGCAATGGAAAATGTTCGTTGCTTAAGAACACGGCCTCCATAGAGGCCCATTCAGAGATTATTTATGGATTTATGCAAGACAGTGCAAGTAGTCGGGCAGAATTTGAATTCATCCCGGCACAAGTCCGCTAAAACAAGCTGTGCTCAGAATCTTCTTGCCGTCTTATCAGCTATCTGGTTGGAGATGATATTGATCGCAATTTTACCAATCACGACGGGACGTTCACTTCAAGGAAGTGTTCAGCAACCCGCGGCTTAATCTTTGGTTCATGACAACATGATTGGCATGGTGACGATCAAAATCAAGGTGCAATTCCTTGTTCGAGTTACTTGATAACTTTTTGTTTGCCTCCTCCGGGATGATGCCGGGTGTTTACACATTGTTGATCAGTTCGGAGGGGGTTTGCTGCCACAACAAAATAGAAATAACTGGATCCACTCAGCAATTCTGTGTCCGTGTAGCTTTCCGTCGCAGATGTACCGATCTGCACAAATTCTCTGTCAGGATACTCCGAGCGATAAATGATAAATGACGTAGCATTCGGTACTATAGCCCAACTCAGCAGGATTGAGCTATCTCCGACAGATATTGTTACATTCGCCGGTGCTGTCAATTCACCGGGATCAACGCCGACTGTCCACTCGTATGCACCCATATCAATCGTTGTATTCTGAATGCGATCCTGTCCTCGGATGTCACAGGATTCGCTGTTGTAGTTGTTGTCTCCGGTATCCACGCATGAAGAAGAGCCATCGATTCTCAAGTCACCGGTTTCAGCGCTAACGAATAGAGGATCAACAGAAATGTTGTTCGTCGTTGCATCAAGAATGTCTGAACCACTTGCAAGTACCACATCATTCGTGCCATTTGCGTAGCATGAATTGTTCAAAGTCGTTGTGCCGCCACCCATCAGGTACATCTGATTACCGGTCGTTGCTATATTTCCCCAGACAATGCAGTTTTGCAGAACCGGAGAGCAATTGTTGTAATTCAACATGCCGCCACCGTAATACATGGCTACATTCATTGCAATCGTTGTGTTTGTCAGTACCGGAGAAGAGGAAGTCGAGTTCTCGATTCCTGCGCTGTTATTCGTGGTCTTGTTGCCAAAGATCAAGCAATTCGTGATAATGGGAGATGCGTTGTAATTACAGACACCGCCCCCGTAATCACCTACATTCGCTGTAATAGAAACGTTTGTGATGGATGGCGAAGCCCCGGAATTGAAAACGCCAGAACCCCTGTCAAAAGAGTCTGTTCCATTTCCGTGCCCACCCTTCACGGTAAAACCATTCAAAACACTTGCGGTGGTCAAAGGATCCGGATTGTAGATTACATGATAGCAGTTTTCCGAATTGTTGGAGAAAGTCAGCGTCTCTCCGCTTCCGCTTACAATGTCGTCCCCGAATCGATCACCGCTTAAAATGGTTTCGTTTTCGTCTCCCATTCCGAAATTCGTTCTTTCATCCATGGAAGTTTCCGTACCGGAAAATCCGCCGTAAATTTCGACCCCTTCCATCATCCTGAAATGATAATAGCGGGGGGTATTCGTCAGATTGTAAGAAGAACTTGGAATATATGTTCCCTTTGCCACCCAGATTTGATCTCCGGGTATGGCAATATCAAGCGCTGATTGCAGAGAGGTAAAGGCATCCATCCAGCTTGCTCCATTGTTCGCTCCCACGGCATTGATATCGACATATAGGATTCCAGCGATACTGTATGGATCGACGCCAGGTGTCCACTCGTAAGCGCCCATATCGATTGTGGTGTTTTGGATTCTGGCTTGACCACGCACATCGGTTGATGTTCTGTTATAACTGTTCAGACCGCTATTGACTGCAGGTGAGCAGCCCAGCAATCGGAAATCCTGCGTGAAGGCATCGATAAAAAGAGGGTCAATCGTGATGTTGTTATTGGTCGCGTCGAGGATTCCATTCAATGTTTCAACGTCATTGACGAGATTCTTGTAACAGGAATAGCTTATAGTTGTTGAACCGGTGCTGACCAACGATAGTTCATTCCCAGAACTCGTTGCCGTGTTATTCCAGATAACGCAATTATTGATGGTTAACGTTGATGCCACATTGTCCGATGCAAACCTGATACCGCCTCCGGACAGTCCGGCATGATTCTCAGAAATGGTTACGTTATTCAAAACGGCATCATACTGGACTGAACTGGAGTAGAAGATAATGGCTCCACCATTATTGGTCGTCGTGTTAGAAGAAAACAACGTGTTGGCGATCGTAAGCGAAGATGAGTGCGTAGATAAAGCGCCACCGTCAGTAGCCGAGTTGTTACCGGTGAATATCGCGTTCCGAATTGACGCTGTTGTTTCTCTGAAATATATTGCACCTGCATTGTACGCATAATTCGATGCAAAACTCAAGCAACCAAATTCTGGAGAACCGTTGTAAACGTATACGCCTCCACCGCTATTTGATGAGATATTGTTGGAAAATGAGACATTTTCCAGGAACGACATACTGTTATACATATATACAGCGCCGCCAATGCTTTCTGCTTTATTTGAATCAAAATTCACCTTCCTGATGACTGGCGAGGAGGAGAACACGTAAAATGCACCTCCTCTGTTATGAGGATTGCTCCCTTCGTTTGCATTTCCACCCGTTATTGTAAATCCGTCAAGCAAGGCAGAATTTGTTAGATTCATTCCGTCTGGGTGATAGAATACATGATAGCAGTTATCATTTCCGCTAGTACCCTGATAACCACCATTGGTTACATCAAAATCATCATTATCATTCAAATCACCGCTTAGGATTGTTTCATTTGCCTCTTCAAAACCATAATTGGTTCTCTGGTCGACCCCAGTCTCGGTTCCGGCAAACCCACCATATATTTCAGTTCCTTCCACCATTCTGAAATGATAATAACGGGAACCACCACCTAATCCATAGTCATATTCTGGTTTGTACGTTCCTTTTGCCACCCAGATATGATCACCCGAAACCGCTTCATTCAAAGCTGATTGAAGCGAAGTGTAAGCGTCAAACCAGCATGAACCGTCATTGTTTCCACCGGCAAGAATATCCACGAAGATGACCTGAAGGGGCGGATCAACGCCGACTGTCCACTCGTATGCACCCATATCAATCGTTGTATTCTGAATGCGATCCTGTCCTCGGATGTCACAGGATTCGCTGTTGTAGCTGTTGTCTCCGGTATCCACGCATGAAGAAGAGCCATCGATTCTCAAGTCACCGGTTTCAGCGCTAATGAATAGAGGATCAACAGAAATGTTGTTCGTCGTTGCATCAAGAATGTCTGAACCACTTGCAAGTACCACATCATTCGTGCCATTTGCGTAGCATGAATTGTTCAAAGTCGTTGTGCCGCCACCCATCAGGTACATCTGATTACCGGTCGTTGCAAGATTTCCCCAGACAATACAGTTTTGCAGAACTGGAGAGCAATTGTTGTAATTCAACATGCCGCCACCGTAATACATGGCTACATTCATTGCAATCGTTGTGTTTGTCAGTACAGGTGAAGATGAAGTAGAGTTCTCGATTCCAGCGCTGTTATTCGTGGTCTTGTTGCCAAAGATCAAGCAATTCGTGATAATGGGAGATGCATTGTAATTACAGACACCGCCCCCGTAATCACCTTCATTCGCTGTAACAGTAACGTTTGTGATGGATGGCGAAGCCCCGGAATTGAAAAAGCCAGAACCCCTGTCAAAAGAGTCTGTTCCATTTCCGTGCCCACCCTTCACGGTAAAACCATTCAAAACACTTGCGGTGGTCAAAGGATCCGGATTGTAGATTACATGATAGCAGTTTTCCGAATTGTTGGAGAAAGTCAGCGTCTCTCCACTTCCGCTTACAATGTCGTCCCCGAATCGATCACCGCTTAAAATGGTTTCGTTTTCGTCTCCCATTCCGAAATTCGTTCTTTCATCCATGGAAGTTTCCGTACCGGAAAATCCGCCGTAAATTTCGACCCCTTCCATCATCCTGAAATGATAATAGCGGGGGGTATTCGTCAGATTGTAAGAAGAACTTGGAATATATGTTCCCTTTGCCACCCAGATTTGATCTCCGGGTATGGCAATATCAAGCGCTGATTGCAGAGAGGTAAAGGCATCCATCCAGCTTGCTCCATTGTTCGCTCCCACGGCATTGATATCGACATATAGGATTCCAGCGATACTGTATGGATCGACGCCAAGTGTCCACTCGTAAGCGCCCATATCGATTGTGGTGTTTTGGATTCTGGCTTGACCACGCACATCGGTTGATGTTCTGTTATAACTGTTCAGACCGTTATCGACTGCGGGGGAGTTTTCCCAAAGTCGGAAATCACCGATTGTAGCATCCCAAAAGTCCGGATTTTCCGTGGTATTGTTATTATCCGCGAAAAAGGTCGCACCGCTCATTATAACATCATTATCCTGACTGGAGTAGCAGGAATAATTAAGTGTGGTCGTACCACCTCCAGATATATACATCTGATTCCCGGTGAGAGCATGATTTCCCCAAATGATGCAATTATTGAAGGTTGGGGTGGCGTTCAGATGGTTATTCAATCCACCGCCAGCATTCGTTGCCAGATTCATTACAATGGTTGTGTTGATAAAAACCGGTGAAGATGTCTCATTTTCAGATCCTGCACCATTTTGAGCAATATTACGATAGATGATGCAATTGGTGACGACTGGAGAAGCGTCCTGATTATAAATACCGCCTCCATAGATCCCCTGATTTTCTATCAAAATCACATTCGTTAATGAAGGAGATGCGTGGAAGTTGTAAATCCCGGAACCGCTATTGTGAGGATTTGTGCCATCGGCGTTTCCACCTCTTACGGAGAATCCATTCAATAGGCTTGTTGATGTCAAAGGATCCGGATTGTAGATTACATGAAAACAGTTATCCGTGTAGTTCGAAAAGGCGAGCGTTTCCCCGGTTCCGCTGACTACATCATCACCATTCAAATCACCACTGAGTATTGTTTCGTTTTCTTCTCCAACCCCGTAACAGGTTCTTTGATTGCTGGAAGTTTCCGTACCAGAGAATCCACCGTAGATCTCAACGCCTTCAATCATTCTGAAGTGATAATTGCGAGGTGTATTGATTAAATCATAAGAATCTTCTGGAACATAGGTTCCTTTTGCTACCCAGATATGATTTCCAGAAATGGCTGCATCGAGTCCCGATTGCAATGAATTAAAGGCGTCGACCCAGCTTGAACCATCGTTATTGCCATCCGCCATAGCATTCACATAAATGACCTGAAAAGACGGATCGATTCCATCGGTCCACTCATAAGCTCCCATGTCAATCGTCGAGTTCTGAATCCGGGCTTGACCGCGGAAGTCCAGCGCTTCTGAATTAAAACTATTCTCACCGGCATCCACACAAGGGGATATTCCATTGATTCTCAGATCGCCACCGGTGGTGGGAGCTTCCAGTGGGTCAACCGCCTCAAGGAACAGGGGATTGCAATTGATATTGCCTGTTCCTGCATAAACACCACTGTCCATTTGGACATTACTATAACTAATGGATATTCCTGATCCGCGAACCTGATCAGGATAATTACCCCATATAATACTATTTGTGGCTGATATTGCGTTCGCTCCCCAATCGGTTCCGAAAGCTCCACCTGTGCCTGATGCACGATTACCATTGAAAGTAGTATTGGTTAGTGTGACTGTGGATCCCCAGCATGCTCTCACTCCGCCAATCGTCCCTCCAACAGATCGATTGCCGATAAATAGGCAATTTGTGAAGGTTCCTATAGAATTGTCTGTGAAGCTTACGCCTCCGCCATTGTCCGCTGCTGTATTGCCTATGATGGAAACATTTACAGCATCAACCGTCACCCCATAGGCAGCTTCCAATCCACCGCCGCAATTTATAATTTCACTGGAAAGGACTGTGTTTTCAATGAAGGCTACGTTGCTAAGTGTTAGCGTCCCACCACCTACATGATACAAACCTCCTCCCGAAAAAGCCTGATTATATCTGAAAGTGGTATTATTCATGGTTGCGCTTGACTGATCTTTGAGATATACGCCACCTCCCCCAGCTCCAGTGCTGATGTTATTGCTGAAAACAACATTGTCAAAAGATGGATTTACATCTTCACCAGCATATCCTCCCCCCGCAGATGCCAGATTATTGTTAAAATGGACATTGATTATAGAAGGGCTTCCTCCATATAAGTTGTACATGCCTCCACCATAACCAATCGAGAGATAGTTTATCAACCGGTTGCCATCGATTAGAACGTTTTCTACATGTGGTGACGAGCTGGCATTCAGCATTCCGCCGCCATACGTTTGCCCCTGGTTGCCCCTTATCTCCAAGTTATAGTAACTGGGTGAGCTATACCAGTTCAATATCCCGCCACCACCGTAATAGGTGGTTCCAGAACCGGCAGTTACGATAAAACCATCCAATCTTGCTGTACTGTCCACACCATATGGAGCGACAACCACATGATCAGCATTCGTTCCGACCTGCTGATCCCAGCTTTCGGTAATCCAGTTACCGTCGTCGTTCACATCATCCTGCCCGATATCGCCGCTTAGAATCGTTTGATTTGCCTGCCAGTCCCTTTCAGTCAGTAGCGTTTCCGTTCCAGCAAAGCCACCGTAGACTTCCACGCCCGAGCTGAGCATAAAACTGCTTGTGGCGTAATAAACGCCTTCCACAACCCAGATTTGATCTCCTGAAACCGCCGAATTCAATGCAGTGTGCAAAGAAGTAAATGCATCCGTCCAGGATTCCCCTGTCTCTCTTCCAGACGCGCTGGCATCGACATGAATTGTCTCCGCGGAAAGACTCGTTACACTCAACAACATGGCCAAGGCCATAACACTCAATAATATAGAAAACTTCCTGTTTTTCATGGTACGTCCCCTCTGTTTATGTATCGCACCCAATTAAAGGAATACGATGTGATGGTTTGAGAACATGCGTTGGCTTGCCAGTTTCGATTTTACGATTCTATATATAGTTAGCTTCGATGTGAGGTTGATGCCCACATTCTGCAGTGAGTCTGATTTGCGATTCAGTTTATAGCGTGGGAAGTAATTGTTTTGTCCGATGTGGCGTAGAACATGGTTCTGTAAAAGTGTTATTACAAGACCGATAAGATATATAAATGGATCACCTCTTCTCTTCACGAGTTGGATTCCAGGACGCGAAAGGTTTTCTCAAGCCATTTCTCCATATCCAAAACTACGGTTCCCAACACTTCGAAAAGCGCATAGGTCGAATATCCTCTGAGGAGGTTCAACAAGGTCTCGCGTTTCCGGAACTACTCCACCCTACAGGTTTGCAGGGAGCGGCTTCCAAGGCGAGAGTCAACCGAAATACAGATATTCTCAACCCATCCTCCAAGGACATCATCAATTATCTCAAAATCCATGTCCAAGATTTTCAGCAACGTAACAATTGAGACACGACTTGAGTTTATCTGAGATTTATGCCGCTGCTTTGTCAAGATCATTTTCTCGATTCAATGTTTTTGCTTCCAGGGCGTTTGAAATCCCTTTTTATCGATGCGCCAGTCAGAAGTGGTCACGGAAATTAGGACTTGCGTATAAGTGGAAATCTTGCTCCGATTGATCAAAGAGAGAGTGTGTGTTTAAGGAGTAAGCGAATGAGAAGACCACGACGGTATCACTCGGCGAAATTCAAGGCGAAAGTGGCTCTGGCCGCGCTCAAGGGCGACCGGACGCTTGCCGAACTTGCAGAACAATTCGACGTACATCCCAACCAGATATCGGACTGGAAACAGCAGATGCTGGACAACGCTTCCCAGGTGTTCGGTGGTCCGCGTAAGGACAAGGACAGCTAACCCGACGTGAAGGCGATGCAAATACATGGTTGCCCGGAGATATTCAACACGGATCAGGGCAGTCAGTTCACGAGCGCTAAATTTACCGGTTTTGCTCAAGGAAAATGGCGTTTCGATCAGTATGGACGGCAAGGGTTGCTGGCGGGACAACGTCTTTGTGGAGCGGCTTTGGAAGACAATCAAGTACGAGGAGGTTTATCTGAAGGCGTACGACAGTATCAGCGACGCGAGAGGATCACTGCAGAAATATCTGGACTTCTATAACCAGATGCGACCACACTCGGCTCACGGTGGCTGCACACCCAACGAAATGTATCGAGAAGACTCGGAGCATCTACCCGATGCAGCATGACATCATCACCGGCAAGGTTCCACTTAATACAATGCGGATTTCTGTCCAAACTAACGGAGCCTCTTCTACCAATTACAAACCTATGGAGGATGAATGAAAAGAAGAGTTGTCTTTCTCACAGTGCTAGTTTTAATGGCACACTTGCTGTCTTGCACTGATCAGAAAAAGACAGTGACGCTAGATTTCGACAGGATAAACAGCAAATATTACACAGAGAAATTCTTGCAGGATCGCAGCTTTCTTGAATCACTGGATTTAGAGGAGCTTTTCGAGTTTACATACGAGCTTTCGTTGGACCCTGAAGAATTTAGCGGAAGTGGGATGCTCTTGATTGAACCATTGATTGAGAAATGGAATGAAAAACCATATGAAGATGAACTTCTGTATATTATTGGTTGTAAGGAATTTAATAGACATTTCAGGTATTATTTTCTTTGCATCGCAGAACAAAGAATCAAGCAAGGGGATAAGAAATATAATGATCTACAGGAAATTCTGTTGAATATTGCATCAGATACTGATGAACAAGACATCTACAGAAGGAGTGCTGTCTCAAGCCTCTCTTGGAAAACTCCTCTGGTTCAACAAAGAATAATTCAACTGGTTGAGCAAACGGATTCTTCTGAACTACTGCCTTCTCTCGTTTTTGCACTCAGATCTTCTGGTAGTCAGGAGTTCGACCGATATATTAGTGATGTAATCCACAGCCCATATGATTATCAAGACAATATGCTTAGGCTCGCCATTCGGTACATTGAACTCACTCCGGAATGGGATTATCTCAGGACATTTAGTGAGATAGCACAGAATACAGACTCCATGACTGTATACTTGGAGATTCTCGAAAGAATGGGGAAAATGAATACAATGCAAGCAGTAATGTCTTTCATTGACAACCTTGGCAGGTTTGGGTATGGTCCTACATCATTTGAAGGTCACAAGCACGCAGACATTTCTTTAAAATTGTGGCCATCCCAGGCAGCGGTCAGATGGATGCTTTCTGCTAAGCAAGATCATAGTGATGAAATCATTATCTATGGCTTAAAAGCTATCAGAATTGGAGATATGCACTTTAATCCTGAGATGGTGCACGAAGTGCTTAAACTTCGGAAAGATGATGAAGTACAGCGAGAAGGACAACTATCAGTGAACTATCTAAAGGATAAATCAGGTTGGCATAGCGAATCTATGCTTCAGTTCCATCGGGAGTATAGTGAGTATGAAGGTGAGAAATGAGAAAAACCATATTTCTAGCTTGCATCATTCTAGCAATCAGTATTGCCTGCTTAGCTCAACCTCTTCCACAACCAGGATATGGTCATGCCCTTTATCGAGAAGGTCCAGGATTAGCCTCCTTTTTTGGACATGCTGGTATCGCGTATTGGATAATGGGACAATTCTATGTTATTGAGCATCGTGGTACGGTAACGGAAGCAGTTACAATCAGTTCATGGGAGGTGTAGCTGTCGATTGTATCGTCATCGGATTCGCCTGCGAGCAGGTCGGCCCACACGGCCACGTCCGACGAAATGTATCGAAAAAGCTCGGAGCATCTACCCGATGCTGCATGACATCATCACCGGCAAGATTCCACTTATACATGACGGATTTCTGTCCATACTACCGGAGCCACTTCTCATTTCACGATAGAAATGACGTATACCCATATCGTTTATGATCCAGTTTGTTGTAGTATCCTGCGTTTTTCGATTAAACGGAATACGACATCTGAATCGAAAACCGCCCTAAATGAGAGTTATCCGGTTAGAGTCATATGATCCGAAAGGAGGGAGAGCGAAATCTCCCCGCCTTCCCGGATCGGTTTTTTTCTCGTGCTTCTTCATCTTTTCAAAGTATTCAGGCGGTGCAAGTATCCTATAGCGCTGTACGATCATTCGGTGCTGCTTGCCTTCTTATAAAAACCCGTTACTGTTTTATGGCTTTTACATAAAAAAATCGGGATGTACAATCAAGCGTTGTGCTCCAGGTACAACGCTGGCGGGTGGTGTCTCTGCCATGGCCATTACTTGCACTGGCGGTTCTGGCGGTGTTTGTGGTCTGTATTTGTGGCAGGCCGACCAGCCCCCTGCTTGGCATTTGTTTCCTGACAAAGCTTTGCCCGTTACCAAAGTAGCCGGTTTCACTAACATTTACGAACTCATCGTTTAGCGATATTGCGCCATACACGTGGTAGAAGGTAGCTCCCGCAACCGCATCCCAGCTAATCTGCAAGCTGTCATTCCACACACACACACGAATGTCTTGTGGTGTGTCTATCTGTTGTACCCAGCGCGCCATTAAAAATTGACCTTCTTGGGATATGTTACTGAAAGTAGCAGAGGCATCTTCTGCATCAACTTCAAAAGCTGAACACAGGTACACCCAGGCAGAATCGGCATTACAGGCTCTGGTAAACAAAGCAATGCGGCAGGGATCCTGCTCGTCTTCATCCGTTAGTGCGGTTTCAGAGGTTAATGTTAAATCAGCCTCAAACCCATTTACAGACCCGTAACGGTCAAAAATCCAGTACTCGTTACCAAACACTGTGTCCGGTTCATCAGTAACCTGGTTAGGGGTAACGTGTAGGTGAGTAAAGGTGCAGGTTCCACCAGGAGTACTATGGATAGTAAGATACGCCTCTGTATCGGGGAAATTAATCCCGGCTTCTACTTCTTGTCGAACAAAGCTGTTGCCATACCCAGCCGGGATAGTTGATGGGACACGGTTTCCGCTACCGGCTTCTTCGATTTGGCCATCTATACCGCTGATTGGTTCTATAACGGTATCACCTTCCTGGTTAAACTGCCAGTAGGCCACAAGGCCATCAACGTGGCTGGTGAAAATACGGTGACGCTGTGCTTGAATCTGATCTTGGCTAAGGCAGATATTCCAGTACCTAACCTCATCCATTTGCCCCGGGAAGTAACCGCCGTAGTACTCAGACGAACCGAACATCAGATTTTTTTCACCCCAGTTAGGAATGGCAGTAAGGTCAGTGGTGCCCTGAAGCTCTCCGTTTATGTACAAACTCATTTGGTTGGCCGCACTATTATATGTAAACGCTACATAATACCACTGGCCTACATTCCAGTCAGTCCCATCAGGTACTGAAAACCAACCGGAATTGGTACCAATAATAGCCGTTACGCCGTTACCGGGAGTGTATTGCAGCACATAACCACCCCTTTTCGAGCCACCAGCGTTAAAGTGAGTAGAAATCAGGAATCTGTTGTTTGTAGGTAGTTCATCCAACTTAGCCCAACACTCATAGCTAAAATCACCCTGGGGGGGACCAATCAAATCATTCGAGATAAATACAGTTTGGTCAATGCTGTTGAACTCTAAGGCAGTACCCGGATCCTGGTCAATATAGTAAGCACCTCCATTGATGCTCACCGTGTAAGGTGCGCATCCGTTTGTACTTATTACAAGATCACCTTCGAGATCGCCTTCCACCTCCAAAAGTGCTTGTAAGTACAAATCTACGCCGTAGTTAGATTGGGGATTGCTAAAAGTAATGGTTTGGGCGAAGGGCCCATCCGGGTTAGTCGCTGCCATAACTCCAGCAGGGCAGGTTAAACTAACGTCGGCACTGGTTTGGGTAAATCCCAACAGGTATTTTTTAACCCTTGGTTGGCCCACCTGCATGGTTCTAAAATCAACCGAGTGTAGGCCAGGCATGGTGAACAGGTTTAAGCTACCATTACCGTAACCAACCAGAACTTCTTTTAGGCCGTCGCCATCCAGGTCACATATATAAGGGTTGCTGTAGGGATGGCAATAACTAATCAGGTCATAACCCATATATGTAAAGTTTAAGCTATGGTACGAGCTTTGTTCCCAATGTTCTATATGCCCGTTATTAGTACCGACAACAAGATCATACAGGCCATCATTATCCAGGTCACCTATTGCTGGTTTTAAGTGGTCGAAAATTGAGGGTAAATCATGTGATGAATGTGGGAAAAAACTGGGGGATGCCAATGCATTTTGCCGAAAGTAAAGTAGTTGGTTGTTGGTTGTACCTAAAAACATATCCCAGTAATCATCATCGTTGATATCTGCCGCGCAGATATGCGGTTCTGTATAATTGACGTAGCCTGTTATAAGGTCGCTTAACTGGATAGTGTCTAGCCCCACTGTTTGTTCCCAGCGTTTGATACCGTCTTCAGATGTGGAAAACAAAAGCTCCGGATGATTGTTGTTATTGAAATCCATCGTAGCCAGGTCGTTGCACTGTGAGTAGTTTATATTATTGAACTCGCCAGTAACGAAATCAAACCGCATTGAGCCAAATGAACGTTGTTCATACATGTTTATACACCCACTGCTGGCACCGATGAACAGTTCTAACAAACCGTCGTGATTAAAATCAATAACAACGGGCGAGGCATAACTCCCGCTAACGTCGATTCCGCAGAAGTTCTGTTGTGCAAGACTGAACTCCTGACCGTCTGCCAACTTAATCCTGGCAGGAACGGTGTTTGCCTGTAGAGCTACCTGCACTGTTTCCTCGTCCGGATCGTCCGAGGTGATTATTATTTGCTCATTATAGGTGGTATAATCGGATACTGTCAAAGTAACATGTATCTCACAACTGTCTTGTGCGGCAATAGAGCATTGGGTAGGTTGTATTACAAAATCAGAGTTCGCTACGCTGATTTCGCTTACAACAAGCAGATGCGGTCCCTGGTTGCGGATATAAAATGTCTGATTGTAAGTGTTGTTCAAATACACTTCCCCAAAATCCAGGCTGCTCTGTACGTCAATATCCTGCGGAATTGCCCTGGCAATAATGAACTGGCCTCCAGCCGGCAGATCATTAAAAGTTATATGGCTCAAATCTTCATCAACAGAACTTGCTGCACTTAAAAACTCCCATTCTCCATTGGATAACGTATCTCTGTGATACAACCAGATTAATTCAGGGTGGGAATGATCAATCTGGGTTAGTTGTTCAGTTGGGTAAAAAACTATGTCATAAACTGCGTTCACATTTCCAAAAGGCTCAGTTATCCAGTAATTGCTGTCAAACAGTATAATTTCGCCCTGCGGTTCTACGTTGGGCGCACCATCCATTTTGTATACTACAATGCTGCTACCCTGTACCGATTGGAATGTCATATCTATCCCTTCTAACACCAAATTACCGTTGTTGCTGTTGTATGTATCAGACACGCCTTCACCGAAAATAATATCGGAGGTTACCCATTCATTAACATTGCCATTAAACATTGTAGCGGGGTAACCATTAACCTCATCATAACTCCAGTTACTTGTATTCTCATCAAACTTCCAGTAACATTCCAAGTACGCCTCTGTGCTGGAAACAGGAATAAACCTGTTTTCCCTGATCTGGTCTGTAGTGCGAACACTGCTCCAGTACCGCACTTCGTCAACTACACCAGGCCAGAAGTTGCCATAGTGTCTTGATCCTCCAATCACAAATTGTTCATCGCAAAATTGTACACTTGGAGCATACTTAGTATCAACTTTATTGCCGTTGTCCCATAACTCTATTCGCCTGTTTGAAGCCAGAAATGTCATTACTACATGATGCCATTCGTTTAATTCCCAAGTAGTTCCCTCTGTAGTAGTCCAACCAGAACCTTTACCTATTCCGGCTGTTATTCCAAGTTCGGGGTTGTACTCAATAAAGTAGCCACTTCTGAATCCCTCGAGAAACGTGTGCTTGGAAATTATATCAGCATTACCGCTTGGGTAAGCAGTAAGTTTGGCCCAAACTTCAATGGTGAAGTTGCCAGCCGGGTTGCCAATATCATCGTGAAAAACATACATGTACTGGTTCGTACCGTTGAAGTGCAGGGCATAACCTGCGTTTCGCTGGGCTGGGCGTTGGATGATCTGGCTGGTAATGCCATCTATAGCATCAGCGTGTTTCGGTAGAGAATTAGCCCATAAGGCGGGTGCCAGGGTTACCCCAAACAGGGCAATAACTAAGAATATTATGACAAATCTCATCTCTTCATCTCCTTGTATGCTTGTTCTTTCACCGCTTTTACAGCAGCTAGTATCTCTTTCCCGCTTTGCTGCGATACAAATAGGAACCTTGTTTGAATGTTTGACGGATTTAGTTGTGCTATCTGGTCTGGATTGTTAGTTATAACCACTTGAGGATGGTAGTCTCTAATAATCAATTGCCCCTCCGTTAGGCTGTAGCCAAAAAATAGGCTTATTCGCTCCACTTCTTGCAGTATCTTTACTAATGATTCCAGATTTGATCCAACCTTGTACAATAAAACGTTCATATTCACTCCTCCAGTTTACTATAGCAGCAAGAGTGCCAGTAACATATTTATATAAATGGCAATGAGTTACGCATAGAGCGTGGCCAGGAGGGGAGAAAACCGGGTACAAGATAGGTGAAATATTGTCCATAAATGGACTTTTTTTACCTGATAGACACAAGTCCTGAAAAGGACCTGCCTGATCTATACATGGGCTAAAGGGTTTCGAATAGTGTAGTTATCATAAAAGGCCTGGCTCCAAGATGCAATGTCCAATTCCGGACACTAAATTTTGGTAATGCCATACTTGCTCATGCGCCGGGACAAGGCACGGCGTTCTATCTGTAGTAGTTCTGCCGCATCAGATATGTGGTTATTAGTGGCCTGCAAGGCTCGCACAATAGCTTTTTTCTCCATCTCGTGCAAGGGTACAATCCCAGCCGCGGGAATGTCCATTTGTTGACATCCCGGTATCAAAAAATGCCCGGGTTTCAGGGTGGAAGACTGGGCAACAATCACCGCGCGTTCCACCAGGTTTTTTAGCTCACGCACGTTTCCGGGGAAGTTGTATTGCCTAAGAGCGGTTATAACTGCAGGGTCAATACGGGTGATCCGCTTGTTTAGCTGGGTGCTGAACATCTTCACAAAGTGCTTTAGCAGCACCGGGATGTCTTCGAGGCGTTCGCGCAGAGGTGGGATCTGGATAACAAAGGTGGATATCCTGTGATAAAGATCTTCCCTGAATTGCCCCTTTTGCACCTGATTATTCAAGTTTAAATTGGTAGCACTTACCAGACGAGCGCTTACTGGTATCTCCTTATGAGAGCCCAGGCGCACTATCTTCCGCTCTTCCAGCACCCGCAGCAATTTAACCTGATGATCAAGTGGCATAGAGCCAATCTCATCCAGAAACAGAGTGCCTTGGTTGGCTATCTCGAACCAGCCGATGTGTTGTTGGTCGGCATTGGTAAAAGCGTTTTTTTCGTATCCAAAAAACTCACTTTCAAACAGACTTTCAGGGATAGCCGCGGTGTTAACCCCGAAGAAATTGTGCTTGCTGCGGTTACTTAAGTTGTGAATCTGCCGGGCTACAATCTCTTTGCCGGTACCGCTTTCACCAATAATAAGTACGTTCGTACTGTCGCTTTGGGCCACAATGGCAATTAAATGCATAATGTTTGTTATAGCCTGGCTTTGGCCTATTAGGTCTCTCCCAATTTTACGATGCAGCTCAGTGTCTATGGTTTCGTACTTGATCTCGCTGGCTCTGAGTTTATCCAAGGCGGCGGAAAGCTCATTCTTCTGTTGTTCAATCAGGGCATTTTGTGTTTCCAGTACCTGAGCTTTCTGGCGGAAAAATTCTGCCTCCTTCTGCTTTTGCTCTACCTCGTAACGAGCCTGTAGTTCCGCCAGTTGCTTTTGGCTTTGCTGGTTCCACAGCTGCTTTTCGGCTTCCAGCACCTTTTTCCAGTAATCGATAGTCTTTTTGTAACGGTGTAAGCGTTCATAAATTTTAGCCAAGTGCTTATAACATCCAGGCAGGTTAGCCAGGTTTTCGTTTTGCCGGGCCAGTTCCTCGCTATCGATGGCATATTCCAAGGCTTTGGACAGGTCACCAGAGTCTTGCTCCAAATCGCTTAGGCTTAGCAAACACTTAACAATGCCGTCCAAAGATCCCTGTCGGCGTTGCTGCTCCAGAGCGAGGGTCAGGTGCTCTCTGCTAAGGGAATGCTGTTGCAGATGTTTATAAGCCAGGCCAATATTAAGCATCATGTTGGCTTCCACGTATTTGTTATTATGGGCCAAAGCTAGTGCCAAGGCCTGCTGGTAATAGTCCAAAGCCAGCTGATATTGTTCTTGGTTCGAACTAATACTGCCCAGGTTGGCCAAAGCGGAGGCAATGGTAGAGGTGTTGTTTACTTGTCGGCCAAGCTCAAGGGCCTGGGAGGTAAACTCGGCAGCCTGCTCATAGTTCTTAAGGCTGATATAAAGCATACCAATATTAAGCGTTGCGGTTGACAGGGCAGATACATCACCACCGGTCTGCAGTATCTTAAGAGCGGCTAGAAGGTCGTTTAATGCCCCGGGGTAATCTCCCATCTGCTGGCGAGCCATGCCCATCATGTTCCTAAGGCTGGCATAGGCAACCGAATCGGTTTTATCCGTGTAAGCCTGTCCGGCATCTTCATAAAAAACCAGGGCTGTAGTGTATTGCCCCAACCAGAAGTGGGATAAGCCCAGATAGGTCTTCTCTCTTGTAACTTCTTCTTCGTTATTCTGCAACAGGTGCAGTTCCAGGGCTTTTTGCAGGTAGTCAATAGCCAGCTTATACTGATTCAGCTGCAAGTGGCACACGCCGATTTTATTGTTGCAACTGGCAATTTTGACCGGATCGTTTTGCTGCTGAGCCAAATCTAATGCCTTTGTAAAAGACTCCAAAGCCTGGCTGACTTTACCCAGCCTAAATGTATCTACAGCCTCACTAATTATTGTAGCAAGATCTTCAGATTGTTGCATATCTCCCCTGTCTAATGCGTTTAGAAAATTGAGGTATTGAAATTGGAAACGGCCCGAGGCCATTTCTTGAATCTGGGTCTAAATATATTAGAAAGGATAGACCATTGTAGGCAGTTGGTACAAAATAATGATTTCCTCCAAAAACTGCTTCGCAGGGCGAGGCATCAAAGCTAAGGAAAGTTTCTGGTTCGAATACCCAATCAGATACATAGTTTGAGAAGAAAACCCTATCTAATTCATTAATCCGATCTATCTTTGAAGAATTTTCCTTTTCATTGAAATCATGGTTTAATACAAACTCCCACTCATATGTAAAAGGAATTCGAAATCCATTAGTTTCTTTGTTGATCTTTATCTTTTCAATATAAAAAATTGGACCCAAATTCATTTGAATACTCAATCGGTAATAAATTAAAAAAATCATAGAATATCATCGATTCAGATTGTCTATTCTTGTTAAAGACCAGGCAATTTTTACTCTTTCCGATAACTTGATTCACGAAATAACGAACAAGCGATTCTATATCTCTTACTGACGATCTTGAAAGAATTGTCATTCTATCTCCTGTGCCTCGCCCAATGGTCGTGACAATTACTATATAAATAAAGTCGTTATACTTTTTCAATGTCAAGTTCAATTTTTCGATTCCATTCTTCGTTCCCATCCTGTTCCAATTTTCCTTAGCGTAGATGATCTCCGTAGATTTAGGAAGAACCGAGCAAGACGTATCCCAACGCGAGGGTTATGAGCGGATGCCAGGCCTCGTTCAGAAACAAGGACGGCAAGGTGATCAAGTCCTACGACGGCCGGTACCGAATTTCATGCCGGATGAACACTACCTGCGTTTTGCTAAGCAAAACGGCCTTTGCGGCTCGCGAAGCGACCGCTGGCCGACCATGTTTGCCTCGATATCGATCTGAAGACGGGCGGATTCTGAACTGGGACGCCACCAAGCAGGCTATAACCGAATTCATGAACGACGAGGACAATACCCAGCACTTCACTGATCCAGATAAAAAAGAGCTCCTCCTAAAACAGTGAAAACTGGCGACCAGCATGGCTCTTGCGCGCTTCTGAGGGCCGTTTCCGTACCGGAAACGTTGTTAGCTTACCTCGCTGGACTCCACTACCCCTCAATCTCCTTATCCCACAATCTCCGTCGCCGTTCTGCACCGCCAGTGAAAGGGCGGGAAGGGCGTGTGTGCGCCCGATACGCCAATCGGTTCATCACCGCCAGCATCAGGTAGTGCAGGCGGGTCGGTTTCACCCGGCGGTCGTCGGGAACCGGAGCGGAGGAGAAGACCTCGTAGGGCTTGCGGCTGCCGATTCCGGCGTGCGGGTAGTTGCCATAGACGTGCCGGAAGTAGAAGCCCTTCATGCTCATGGCTTCCCCGACCGTTGGGGCCTTCCCCTCGAACATCTTCTGCATCCAGTCCTCGTTGCGCATCAGCGTGGACGGTTTGTCGGCGACGTTCGCGCCGCGAAAGGTGCTCACGAAGCGCTCGAACTGCTCCGTCCGCTCGTCGTATGTGGTATTAATTATATTGCCAGATAATTGACTTCATTGCATGGTGTTGATAGGGAGTAGCCATGAGAAAAGTAGAATCGTGCATAATCCTGTTTTTACTGTCCCCAGTTTTCGTTTTTGCTGTTTCAGGCGCACCCAAAGGCCTTTGGACATGGATCGGTATTGCAGGCAGCGTGGGGCTGCTATTGTTTGTTATGGTTATGATGCATAGAGATATACGGAAAGATAAGAAATCAAAACATGTGAATGATAAACCCTGTTCCTCTATTACTCTGCCACAAAGAGTTTTTCGCTCAAGTTTTTACACCGAATATATTTACACGATGAAGAGTCGAGAAAGAATATGCGGATTTTGTAGTATATTGGAACATTTCATTTTGCCAGCAAGAGTATTTGTGGGCACCATCATGTTTTCCCAGCATCAGTATATCCCACTTGGGATTTATTTTATTCTTCAATTTCTACCGGGTTCTCTGTTGGTATCGATTGGTTTTATTGTTTACTTCTATGTAATCAAATCCTGGTTTTGTTTAGCAGCGATAACATTATTGGTGCTTCTCGGATTTTTCAATAACGAATTAATCAGAAGAAATCTGAAGAAAATGACGATGTCCTCGAAAGTGTGCATAAATCCATTTGATGGACAATGAATTTACGCATATCTTGTTCTCTCTGAGTGTCTTATCATTATATTGTCTGTAATTCTTCCAGCCTATAGGATTATCTTTGTTGTCATTTTGATGATTCTCTTTGGAATACAGTACGGATTTTACTGGGAGAACTTGCATCCTCGATGGAAAGGAATAAGTAGAACATTACAAAATCGATTTGTTTCAATTGCTTCAACGCTTGCAATGGAATTCCATCAGGATGATATTGATTATTACCAACTTGCTCCCACCAAGCTTCTAAAATCAGCATATCCTTTTCACAATGATTTTGATTTCATGTTTACATTAAATAAACGACAATCAATCAACGACAAAATTAATGATTTCTCTGACAAAGACGCTGTTGTTGCATATCTTCGTGAAAGACTGCCTTCGGAATCGCTTGTTCAAAGCTTTATTGATAATATCGGGAAGCTAATTAAAGAAGACGAGAAAATGGAGAAGCATTTCTTAATCGGCGAAATCATCCTCGATGCTCTTGGTGAAAAGGCTCGTTCTGACTACATTTCACACTGTATATACAACATGGTAATACAAAAGGCAGGACATAAATGATGAGGAAACTTGGACATCGTGACCTAATTTGACATTATTGGTGTCACTTTGCATCAAACATGAGTTCCTATGCTTCCCGAAATTAAATATTCTCTCACACGAAGGCATGAGGCTTTCCCACACGTCTGATTTACCGCATAAAATTAACCCACATTAAAACACCCCCCTGCAAGAGAAAAAATTCGCCCAGAGCGCGTTTTTTTAATATTTTATATCTTGCCTGAATGCTTTTCCGGGGCATGAATGCCTGCACGAGATTCACGATCAGGACGCTCGATTCTGAAGAAGAAGAGCTCAAGTTTCATGCTCTTGAAATTCTGGGGAATTATAATGAGAAAAAGTCATACTATGAATAGAAACAACCTTTTGCAGCCTGCCATCCATAGCGCTTGGAGCGAAAAACGAAAGATTCTGTTCATCATTCATTTTTTTGCCGGAAATCGCCCAGAATTTCTTCCAACACTTTGTTTTACAGAGCGTTGCGCCGTATCGATAATGAACGCTTTAACGTTGGGCGTGAAATTTTCTTTTTATATAAGGAATAATAAAATTGACAATGACGTCCCGGATAGCTATATGGTGAAGGGGATGTTCTATTACATGGTTTCAGGATATATAGATTATGAATTTACAACATAAGGAGCATAGAAAATGAGAAACTCAAGGGTTTTATTTGTGATCACACTCTTGATCATCTTTACGGCGTTAAGCACCTCGATTGCGGCTCAATCGAGAGACACTTTGCACCGTAGTGCACCAACAAGTGCGAATGTAACGAAGACAATTCTGGAAGATTCGGTCTGGACCTTCTCGGAATCAGACTTTCCCTTCAACGACTCGGATGGGAACGAATTTCTTGCCGTCAGGCTCACATCGATTCCGGACCACGGAACGATTACTTACATGGGATTTACCATTGGGGCCGGCTCTGTTCCCTATCCCGTTGACGTTCCAGCGCTGAATTTATTGAAATACACTCCTGAAATCAACGGAAACGGCACTGCATACTCTTCATTCAACTTCCAGGTTATGGATTCCGCAACCGAGTTCAGCGGCGAATATCAGTTCACTTTCAATGTTACCGCCGTGAACGACGACCCTCAGTTATTCATGGACGGAACGGAGATAACCGGAACCATCGATCTTAATATTACAGTGTTTGAAGATGGATTCTACACCTTTACTCCCGCAGATTCAATCAGAATTGACGATGTTGATATTCTAAACAAAGATGATATTGATACTCCAGTTATCCTGAACATGATGACGAGCTACTGCACGTTAACCATTGACCGGGGGATGAGCCGCTTTATCTCGGGTAATGGCACGAGCAACGTGACCATCGTTTCGACGATCAACCAGATCAACGATTACCTCGACAGCTTTACCCTTCACCCCAACCAGAACGTTTCGGGACCCGACACACTGGTTATCAGAATCAACGACCAGGGTAATACCGGTCAGGGTGGCGGTAATGATGTTTATCGAAACCTGAGTTTCTATATAGAACCCGTTAACGATGCTCCGATCCTTTATCCAAGCTACAACGCCGTGTTGACAAGCATCCCTGAAGATGACTACGACAACCCCGGAAACCTCATTGAAAACATCGTCGAAAACGGCGCGATTTACGATCCGGATGGCAATACGGTAAAGGCCATCGCCGTTATCGAAGTGGACAACACCTACGGTAATTGGCAATATTCCACGAACAACGGTATAACCTGGGACGATTTCACCGCGATCGATAATGACCTGGTAGATATTTCAAGCGCTGCTCCTTTGCTTGATGGTACGCTGGGCACACATCGAATCCGTTTCGTTCCGATGGTCAACTACAACGGTTACGCCAACTTACGTTTCCGCGCCTGGGACAGAAGCGCTGGTAACGCCGGTCAAACCTACAATGTCGTCGCTGTAGGCGATACCACGGCGTTTAGCGTGGCAAGCGACATTGCTCAGATCAAAGTACAGGACATCAACGACACCCCAGAGCTTTTCCACGGATCGACAAAGGTCGATAGCTGCCTTTATGTTCCGCTCGATGTCGATGAAAACCTGAATTACCATTTCACCGCCGCCGATTCGATCAGAGTTTGGGATCCCGATATTGCATCGAACCAGCTCATCTTGAACATCAGCGTGACAAAGGGTATTCTCAGCGTTGACGGTGGTTCGAGATTCATCTCCGGCGATGGCACGAACAACGTTGTTATCGTTGTTAGCCAAACTAACATGAACAACTATCTCAAAGACTTCTATTACTACTCCGACCCTGATGTGGAAGGCATGGAAACGATGACCGTGATCATGAACGACCAGGGCTTCACCGGACAGGGTACCGGAGTGAATATCGAGAGAAAACTCTATTTCGCGTTGACGAACGATCCCCCGGTTTTCACATCTGAGCCGCCCCTAACGGTGAACGAGGACGAACTCTATCAATACAATGTTACCGCAATCGACGACACCATCAGTGTCTGCGGCCTTCATTACGCAAGCCCAACTCTTCCAGCATGGCTGTCGCTGACAGACCATGGCGATGGCACCGCCACGCTTTCGGGTTATCCTACCAACGAGTACATCGGCCTCAACGAAGTGGCGATCACCATTCGCGACGACATTGCCGACCCGGTACCGCAAACATTCAACATCGAGGTTATCAATGTAAACGATCCTCCGGAGGTTCTCAACCCGATTGGCAATGTGAATGTCAACGAGGACACCCTGCTCGACTACGTATTCCCAGAAAACACATTCTTCGATCCGGACCCGAATGAGTCGCTCAGCTACTCTGCCGAGCAATCGGATGGATCGGAACTCCCCGCCTGGTTGAACTTCGTGCCCCTCAGCAGAAGATTCACCGGAACTCCAGCGAATGAGGACATCGCTGTTTACAGCATCGCACTGACAGCAACCGACCTCAGCGCCGAGACGGTAATCGATACGTTCACAATAACGGTTATCAACACGAATGACGCTCCGTACGTCCTCAACGAGATTCCTGATCAGATCACGCAGGAACAGGACCTGTACCAATACACGGTGCCGGACACCATCTTTGCGGACGACGACCCGGGCGATAACCTCACCTATAGCGCAACCCTTTCCGATTTGTCACCGCTTCCCGCGTGGCTGAGCTTCGATCCGGGAACCCGGACTTTCTCAGGAACACCGGTTCATGTGAACATTGGCCAGATTTTTATCCGCGTCGAGGCCGAGGACATCTCGGGGCAAGCTGCGTCGGATGTATTCAGGCTTTGGGTTACATGGATCAACATCGCTCCATTCGTAGCAACGCCGCTTGACGATCAGAACGCCACCGAAGACAGCGGATTCAGCTTCGCGATCCCTGACGGAACATTCGACGACGAAAACATTGCCGAAGGCGATATTCTCACCTACAGCGCTCGTCAGGCGAACGATTCCCCCCTGCCGAATTGGCTGAATTTCGATCCGAACACGAAAACATTCACGGGTATTCCACGCAACGAGAACGTCGGTACGCTTTCAGTGAAGGCGATCGTTACGGACGTTCCGGGATTGACCGCGGAGGATGTCTTCGATATCAATATCGCGAACACGAACGATCCTCCCTACGTCTTGAATCCGATACCAAACCAGTTGGCTAACGAGGATCAGCTCTTCGAATTCACCTTCTCCGATTCCGTATTCGGTGACCCGGACACGCCTTATGGCGATACGTTCACGTACAGCGCCGTGCAGGACAGCAGCGGAAGGGAAATACCGCTCCCGCTATGGTTGTCATTCGACAGCAACACAAGAACCTTCTCGGGCACACCCACGAATGACGATCGGGGTATCCACCGCATCAAGGTCATCATCGAGGATGCGGCAGGTCTCACGGCTTCCGTCGTGTTCCAGATCGAAGTGCTGAACTCGAACGACGGCCCCGTCGTTCTGAACCCCATTCTCGATCACCATGCCACAGAAGATTTACCCTACACATTTACATTCAGCGCGAACGTATTCAGCGATCCGGACAACCAGCCTGTTCGGGATATCCTCCTGTACAGCGCCGGAATGGTCGATTCCACCGATACGATCGTCGACCTTCCTTCCTGGATGAACTTCACGCCCGAGCTCAGAACGTTCAATGGCATCCCGCTCAACGAAGACGTTGGTATCTATCAAATCGCGGTAACCGCGACCGATACGGCCTTTGCTACCGCCGTAGATACCTTCAGGCTGGAAGTCGAGAACGTGAACGACATTCCGGTTCTGGCAAACCCGATTGAAGATCAGGTTACTACTGAAGCAGATGCCTACAGCTTCACGTTCCCGGAAAATACTTTCACCGATGACGACATCATCCACGGCGATTACCTGACATACACTGCCCGGAAATACGTCGATGGCGACCTGCAGAACTTGCCGACGTGGCTCTCCTTCAACCAGGCCACTCGTACGTTCTCGGGTACTCCGCAAGCATCGGATATCGAGATATTCGAGATACAGGTAACAGCCACCGACAGCTCGAACACCTCCGCCACAGACTTGTTCCAGTTCGAGGTGCGCTATCTCAATCAACCACCTGTGCTGGCCAATCCGATTCCGAACCAGAACGGTCTTGAGGACACGCCATTCACGTTCACCTTCAACAGCGACACCTTCTTCGATGCGAACGTGGGCGTGGGAGACACACTGTTCTACAGTGCGACGCTCGTTTCGGACGCCCCCCTTCCAGGGTGGCTGACATTCACGCCTGCATCGCGCAATTTCAGCGGTACCGCGACCAACGCGGAGGTGGGAACCTACGACATCCGGGTTACGGCAAGGGACCGTTCGGACGAATCCGTTTCCGACGAGTTCGCAATCGTGATCGCAAACACCAACGATGCGCCTTATATCGCGAATCCGATTCCGAATCAGATCGCCACCGAGGATCAGGCATTCAGTTATACGATTCCCGCGAACACGTTTGAAGACGACGACATCATCTGGGGAGACGCGCTCATCCTTTCAGCTTCCCTTGAAGACGATTCACCGCTTCCGGCGTGGCTAGCTTTCGACGATGAGACCGAGACCTTCTCCGGAACGCCGACCGTTCCCGAGAATATCCAGGTCAAGGTGACCGCCACCGACAATCAATCGGAAAGCGTCTCTTCGGTATTCACTATCGAGATACAGAATACGCAGGACGATCCGTACTTCATATCCTCTCCGGTTCTTCAGGGTACGGAAGATTCACCTTACACATATAATATCACCGTGGCGGACGACGATCCCGACGCAATCCTCGCGATTGACGCCACCGTGCTGCCCGGGTGGTTGACGCTCGACGACAATGGCGACAACACGGGAGTCCTGCAAGGAACTCCGCTGAATGCAAACGTCGGAGAAAACCAGGTTGCCCTCACGGTCAGCGACGGCGTTCGCGTTATCTCAACTCAGGAATTCACGATTCAGGTGGCGAACGTTAACGATGCGCCGGTTGTCGCGAATCCAATCCCGAACAGAACCGTCGCGGCAAACACCACCATCGATTACTACCTCGCGGACGACGCGTTTGTCGACGACGACATCATCTGGGGCGACGAGTTGACCTACTCTGCCGCACTCAGTGACGGCAATCCGCTCGCGGCATGGATCGCGTTCAACGCCGAATCGAAATACTTCACCTTCCAACCCGCGCTCGACGATGTGGATACGTACGAAATCCGCGTGACGGTTCGGGACAACTCGAACGAAGAAGCGTTCGACGACTTCATCCTGACCGTGATTCCCACGAATCAGCAGCCGCAGTTTACTTCCACCCCATCGGAAGACGCAACGGAAGATGTGCTTTACACCTACAATATCACCTCGAGCGACGACGGAATCGACGATGGTTTCACCATTGCCGGAACGACCGTTCCCGAGTGGCTTACGCTGACGGACAACGGCGACGGTACCGCTCTCCTCGAGGGTACGCCCGGAAACGACAACGTCGGTGAGAATCCCGTGATCCTTACACTCAGCGATAACATCGCGCAGGAAGTTTCGCAGGAATTCTCCATCCTCGTGGCCAACGTGAACAACGCACCGCAGGTGGTTAATCCGATTGCCGATCAGACGGCGACGCAGGACGTTTACTTCCAGTTCTCGTTCACCGAAGACGTGTTCGAGGATATCGACGCCGTGGACGCTCTTACTTACAGCGCCAAGCTCGCGGACGCCTCTCCCCTTCCGGCATGGTTGAGCTTCGAGCCGGGAACGAGAACATTCACCGGTACGCCGGCGAACTCTAATGTCGGCGAGTACAGTATTGCCGTGATCGCCACGGACATCGAAGGAGCGACCGGAACGGACATCTTCACGCTCACGGTCGAGAACGTGAACGACGGACCTTACCTTCTTCATCCGATTTCAATGGTCATCGGTTGGGAAGACGTTTTGTTCAACTACACGTTCCCATCCAACACATTCACAGACCCGGATATCCCTTACGGAGACATCCTTACATACTCTGCAACGCTTAGCGACGGGAATCCACTTCCCGAATGGCTGACCTTCACTTCAAGCCAGAGACTCTTCTCCGGATTGCCTTCGGACTACGACACCGGGACATACTCCATCCGGCTGACAGCCACGGATATCGCAGGGGAATCGGTATATAACGACTTCAACCTGGTTATCAACAACTTCAACGACTCGCCCGAACTGGTTAATCCGATCCCGGATCAGGCCGCATTCACGGATACACCGTTCGAATACATCTTCCCAGAAGATACCTTCAACGATCCGGACCCCGGCGACTTCATGAACTACACGGCCACCCTCGAAGGCGGTTCTCCGCTTCCGGCCTGGATGTCCTTCGATGGATCCGACCGGCGCTTCTACGGAACACCAGCAGGCATCGAATCGGGAACAAGCTATCCGATTCTTCTCACAGCATCCGATGCTGCGCTGGAGTCAGCAGAAGATCATTTCAATATTGTTGTTTTCGCATCCAACTTCGCACCGGAGTTTACATCCACTCCCGTCACGGACGCGACACAGGATATACCTTATATATACAACATCACGGTTGAGGACGACGGCGTGAATTTCGGCCTGACGCTCGAAGCGCCCGAACTTCCAGAATGGCTGACGTTCTCGAACCTGGGCAACGGAAACGCCTCGCTTACCGGAACGCCAACCAACGACGAGATCGGCACATTCGATGTAAGGCTCACCGCGTGGGATCACATCGCAGATCCGGTTGAGCAAAGCTTTACCATCGAGGTTCAGAACGTGAACGATGCACCGGTTCTGGTGAATCCGATCGCGGATCAGATATCTCGGGTTGATATCGCGTACAGTTACACAATCCCGGAAGGAACCTTCAACGACATCGATACGGGTGACGCACTCACATACAGCGCGAGCCTCACAGGCGAACTTCCATTGCCGGGATGGCTGAGCTTCGACGCTCCGACCGTTACATTCAGCGGAACGCCAGCAGTCGAGGATATCGGACAATACGATATCGTTGTGAAGGCCACGGACATCGAAGGCGCGTTCGCAACAGACGAGTTCGTTCTCGAAATCGTTCCCTCGAACTACCCGCCGGAGTTTACATCCAGTCCGTTACTTTCCACCTTCGAAGATGCGCTGTACTTGTACAACGTCAAAACATCCGACGACGGCGTGAATGAAGGCGGAATCGTCCTTCAGGCTCCGGTAATCCCTGAATGGCTTACGTTGAACGACAACGGGGACGGGACAGCCGATCTTACCGGAACGCCGGACAACTCGATGATCGGTGTATGGGACGTGACCCTCACGCTCAGCGACGGAATCTCACCGGCTGTCGAGCAGAGTTTCGCTGTCACCGTAGTGAACACAAACGACGGTCCCGTTGTGGTGAACCCGATCCCGAATCACGTCACCTACGAAAGCGCAGCCTATTCGTTCACCTTCGATGAAGACACTTTCACCGACGACGACATCATCTACGGCGACCAGCTGACATACGTCGCGGAACTCTCGAACGGAGACCCGCTGCCGGGCTGGCTCAGCTTCATTCCGTCACAAAGAACCTTCAGCGGTATCCCGATGAACAACCACGTTGGTACCTACACCATTCGCGTAATCGCATCCGACATTGCCGGACTGACCGCGACGGACGAATTCCAGTTGCAGGTACTCAACGTCAATACACCGCCATACGTGGAGAATCCTCTCATGGATCAGGCGGCAATCGCCAATACGCTGTACAACTTCACCATCCCGGAAACGACTTTCGGGGATGACGACCTTCCGTTTGGCGATATTCTGACATACGCCGCACGCCAGACAAATGGCGACGCGCTTCCGACATGGCTCACATTCGATCCCGAGACGCATACCTTCAACGGCGTTGCTCCTCTGGAACTGATCGGCACAACCTACGACATCCGGGTATTCGTTCGTGACACGCAGCTCGAGAGCGTTTCCGACGACTTCTCTCTCGCGGTTATCGAATCGAACGACCCGCCCGTTTTCACATCGACACCAGTCACTACCGCAACGGAGGATGTCCTTTACTCATACCTGGTAACAGCCAGCGACGACGGACAAAACTTCGGCCTGGCATTCCTCGCCGTGGAGATTCCCGAATGGCTTTCGCTGGTCAACCACGGAGACGGAACCGCGACATTGAGCGGAACGCCCGATAACGAAAACGTTGGATCGAACAACCTGGACATCGTGGTCTCGGATGGTATCGCCGATCCGGTCCATCAGATATTCTCCATATCTGTCACCAACGTGAACGGTGCGCCGTACGTCGCGAACCCGATTCCCGACCAGACGGCAACCGAAGACGAGTTCTTCACCTATACATTTGCCGACAACACCTTCGACGACGAAGACCTCGTTTGGGGTGACGAACTGAGTTACAGCACGAAGCTCTCCGATAATTCTCCGCTTCCGGCCTGGCTGTCATTCAACGATGTTACCCGCACCTTCAGCGGTACTCCGGGCGACCTCGACGTTGTCGACCTCGATATCGTCGTTATCGCGACAGACATCGAATCAGCATTTGCCGAAGACACCTTCCATCTGGAAGTCATCAATAACGGCGACAGCCCATACTTTACATCTTCTCCCGTCACAAACGCGACGGAAGATTTCCTCTATCAGTACAACATTGTAACCGAGGATACCGATCCTGGAGCGCTTCTTGTCATTTCAGCGCCTCAAGCTCCATCCTGGCTCACGCTGACAGATCATGGAGACGGCACCGCCCTGCTCGAAGGAACGCCTCTGAATGAAAACGTCGGCGCCCACAATGTGGTTCTCACCGTGAATGACGGAACCCGCGTTCTGGGAACACAGGCATTCACAATCAATGTGACGAACACCAACGATTTGCCGTATGTGAATCAGCCAATACCGGATCAAGCTATCCTGATCAATGAAGAGTTCGCCTATGTATTCCCGGAGAATACGTTTGCCGACGACGATACAATCTACGGAGACGCCCTGGTATATGCAGCAATGCTGACCGACGGGAATCCGCTTCCAGCTTGGTTGAGCTTCAATCCGAACGCAAGATACTTCAACGGCCTGCCTGGCTTGACGGAAGTCGGCTCTTACTCGATCAGAGTCGTTGCCAACGACCAGCAAGCCGGAACCGTTTGGGATGATTTCATCCTTCAGGTCATCGAAACGAACGTTGCACCGTCCTTCACGTCTTTGCCGGTTACCACGGCCACCGAAGATGTATTGTATCAGTACAACGTGACCACAGCCGACGATGGCGTGAACATGGGCATAACGATATCGGCTCCGCAAGTCCCGGCATGGCTTGCCATCACGGACAACGGAGACGGAACGGCCACCCTGTTCGGAACGCCGGCCAACGAAGACGTGGGAACCCACAATGTCGTTCTGAATGTCTCTGACGGTATCGCAGCTCCGGTGGCACAGCTATTCAGTATTGTTGTGGAGAATGTAAATACTCCGCCAGTGCTGGTGAACTCGATTCCCGACCAGGCTGCCCTGGTAGGCCAGGCGTTCAACTACTCCATTCCGGAAAACACGTTTGCCGACTTCGACGCCGACGATGTTCTCACCTACGAAGCGATCATCACATCCGGTGGATCATGGACGCATACCTGGCTTATCTTCTATCCGGCGCAAAGACGGTTCTACGGACTGCCCAGCGCGGTCGATATCGGCTCCTACACCATTCGGGTAACGGTAACGGATACCGGCATGGAGTCCGCATTTGATATCTTCACGCTGTCTGTTTATGCCGAGGATGTTCCTCCGGTGTTTACATCGCTACCAATAACGCAGGCCTACGAAAATATAGAATACACCTACAATGTGACGACGACCGACGATGGCATCGATCTGGGGATCACGATCGAAGCCCCGACACTGCCATCGTGGCTGACCTTCACGGATAACGAAGACGGAACAGGCTTGTTGAGGGGCACGCCAACGACATCGGACATTGGAACTCACGATGTCGTTTTGACGGTTACGGACAACATCCTGCCTTCGATCGACCAGTCCTTCAGCATTGAAGTTCTCGACGTCAATCAGCCGCCCGTGCTCGTCAATCCGATTCCGAACCAGACAACGGTCGCGGAGCAACTGTATCAATACACGGTTCCCGAGAATACCTTCGAGGATCCGGACGAAGCCTCCGTTCTTACCTGGAATGCCATGCTTGCCAATGGCGAGCCGCTTCCGGAATGGCTTACGTTCAATCCGGAAACCCGGGTAATCCAGGGAACTCCGGCTGTAGCCGACGCCGGAACGCACAACATCATGATTATCGTTACAGACGATGGCGGCATGATGGCCGACGACGATTACCTCTTGCGCATATTCGCCGAGAATCAACCGCCGGTATTCACCTCTTCACCTGTAACGGAAATCAATGTGGATGAGCTGTACCTGTACAACATCACCACAAGCGACGACGTAAATAACTTCGGCGGTCTCGTAATCACGGCCGAAACCGTACCGTCATGGCTCGCTCTTTACGATAACGAGGACGGTACCGCCACGCTGACCGGAACGCCAACCGACGAATTTGTCGGATCGAACGGCGTTGTCCTCAGCGTCAGCGACGGAATCTCGGCTCCTGTCGAGCAAGCGTTCGATATCAACGTTAGCGCGATCAACCACCCGCCATACGTGGCAAATCCGTTGATCGACCAGGTTGCTGTCGCCGGCTCGTTCTTCAGCTATACATTCGCAGATGACACATTCGTAGACCCGGATCAGGGTGATGTTCTTTCTTACGAAATCACCACGGTAGACGACTCACCGATGCCTGTATGGCTGCTCATCGACGAAGCGGGTAGAACCCTCAGCGGTACTCCTCAGCTTGTCGACACGGGCATCATACCAATTCGAGTCAAGGCTACCGATATTCAGGGAGAAGAAGCAAACGACGAATTCAACCTGCGCGTGATTGGCAGCAACGACGCTCCGGAATTCACAAGCACACCGGTTACGAATGCAACGCAAGATTCTCGCTACACCTATGAGATATCAGCAACGGACGACGCGTACAGTCTTGACGGCCTGGTCTTCTCGACAAACGCGCTTCCCGAATGGTTGACATTCAACGATCTCGGAAACGGCATGGCCGTGCTGGCCGGTATTCCATCCAACGCTGATGTCGGTCAAAGCGAAATCACGATCCTTGTCAGCGATGGGCTTGCTTCGCAAGTCGAGCAAACGTTCCAGCTAACGGTCCACAACATCAACGATGCGCCGATCGTGGTGAATCCGAATCCCGACCAACGCGCGGTGATTGGACAATTCTATCAGTATCAGGCAAATCTGGATACATTTGATGATCCGGATATACCTTACGGCGACCACCTGACATACACGTCGAAGCTCATCGACGGTTCGAACCTGCCGAGATGGCTGGTGTTTGATCCCGTCTCGATGCTCTATCGCGGATCGCCATCCATTCTCGATGCAAGGCTTTTCTCGATTCTTCTGATCGCAACCGACGATTCTCTTGCAACGGCGGTCGACCAGTTCGATATCGTTGTGAGGGCCGGGAACGAAGCGCCCGAGTTCGCAAGCGTACCGCCGACTGAAATACTTCAGGGTGAGACCTATTCGTACGATATCGTCACGACGGATGACAACAATAACGCCGGACTGACCATTATCGGCGGCGTTGTTCCCGAGTGGCTCGCACTTGTCGATAACGGCGACGGAACGGGCGTTCTGTCCGGCGTACCGGGCAACGATAATGTCGGCGCTCACGAGGTGGTTCTCTATGTCAGCGACGGAATCATCCGCGATGCGACCAGCCAGCAATTTACCATTACGGTTCACAACATGAACGACGCTCCGTACATCGCCAATCCGATACCGGATATGACCACGACGGCCGGCGAATTGTACGACTACACGATTCCGGGCGGTACGTTTGCCGATCCGGACATTATGTATGGCGATCACCTGGCGTATGACGCAACTCTCGAGACGGGCAGTCCGCTTCCCGAATGGCTGACCTTCAATGCAGAAACATTGGCATTCAGCGGTACGCCACAAATCGGTAACAGCGGAAATTACTCGATCAAGGTTACGGTTACCGACGATTCTCTCGCCAGCGTCTCCGATGTGTTTGTCCTGGAAGTGTACTACGGTAACCTTCCTCCTCAGTTCACATCAACGCCTGTGACGGAAGTGAACGAGGATGCAACGTACCTATATAATATCACAACCATGGACGATGGCGTCGGATTCGGTGTCCACATCACCGCAACAGCGCTTCCCGGCTGGCTGACACTCACCGACAACGGCGATGGGACTGCCGTCCTTGCGGGAGTTCCCAAAAACGGCGATGTTGGCGAGCATGAGATTGTGCTGCAAGCTAACGACAACGTTCGCGTGATCGAAGAGCAATCCTTTACGATCACCGTATACAATACCAACGACGCACCATACTTGATCGAACCGATTTCGGACGTCGGAATCCGTCAGGGAATTGCCCTGAACTACGAGATCCCATCCGGAACCTTTGGCGACGACGACCTGATTTGGGGAGACGAGATCGTTTGGAGCGCAAAACTTGCCGACGGGTCCTTCCTTCCGGCATGGCTCGATTTCGATATCGACACACACACATTCTCCGGAACGCCGGATATCATGGATGTCGGTATTTACGACATGCGCGTAACGGTGACAGACCTGATGAACGCAAGTGCGTTCGACGACTTCGTGCTTACCGTTTACGGAAACAACGTACCGCCGGTCTTCGTCTCCGTACCGGACACAACCGCAACAGAGGACGTGCATTACTCCTACGAAATCGAGACGCAGGATGACGGATACAATGAGTTCATCAACATTACCGCCGTTCAGATTCCCGGCTGGCTTACCCTCACCGATAACGGCGACGGGACAGGTCTCCTCGCAGGAACCCCGACGAACGATGCGGTTGGATCGAGCGAGATTATCCTCCGTGTGGACGACGGCATTCGTCAATCGACGGATCAGGCCTTCACACTTACCGTGATCAACGTGAACGATGCGCCATACGTGGCAAATCAGATACCGGATCGCGGTGCGGTGATCGAGATGCTGTTCGAGTACGCTGTTCCTGAAAATACGTTCGCGGACGACGACATCATTCATGGCGACGTTCTCACATACAGCGCAGATCAGGCTGACGGTAGCGCCCTTCCGGCCTGGCTCGCATTCAATCCGGTAACAAAAACCTTCAGCGGTACCGCTTCTCTGAGCGATATCGGTATTTACAACATCCGCGTTACGGTAATGGATACTTCATTCAGAACCGCCAGCGATATCTTCATCATCAGAGTCGTCCATGAAAACGACGGGCCGGTATTCACCTCGATGCCGGAGCTCACCGCGGACGAAGGAACACTGTACTCGTATTCCATCACCGTTACGGATGACGGCACCAACCTCGGCATCAATATCTCGGCACCAGTTCTTCCGGATTGGTTGAGCCTGGTCGACAACGGCGATGGAACGGCGACGCTTTCCGGTATTCCAACATGGCAATACATCGGAGCCAACCCCGTTACACTCAACGCCGAAGACGGCATCGAGCCTATTCCGACAGAGCAGAGCTTCTCGATCGAAGTTCGCGATGTGAATACGCCACCCTATGTTCAAAATCCGATCCCGGATCAGAACGCAGTGCAGGATGCCGCATTCTTCTACACGATCCCAGAAGATACATTCGGTGATCTCGATGCCGACGACATCCTCACCTACAGCGCGATCATCAGTGGAAACGGACCGCTTCCGGAATGGCTTTCATTCGACGAAGAAACCAGAGCATTCAGCGGCACGCCGACCAACGATAACGTAGGTTCAATGATGGTTGATGTGACGGCTATGGATATGGCGGGACAAACGGCGATCAGCACATTCACGCTGTTTGTCGTCAATGTGAACGACGCGCCTTATGTCACGCACCTGATCCCCGATCACGAGATTGTCGAATTGACATCCTACTCCTTCACCTTCCGCGCGGACACGTTCAGCGATCCGGATATCCAGTGGGGTGACTTCCTGACCTACACGGCAAAACTGACAGACGGTTCTCCGCTGCCGGAATGGCTGGAGTTCACTCCGGAAACCCGTTCGTTCAACGGTATCCCGACGCACGAAGATGTTGGCCACTATTCGATCCGGGTGACTGCGACCGATTCCGAGGGCCTGGCCGTGTTCGACGACTTCATCCTTCAGGTTCTCGACGATCCGGATGCACCGTTTGTAGTAAATCCGATCCCGGATCAATCCGCTTGGGAAGAAGTTGCATTCAGCTACACATTCCCGGAGAATACCTTCGGCGATGCGGACTACGACAACACCTTGTATTATGAAGCAACCCTCTCCAACGGCGACGCCTTACCGGAATGGTTGAGCTTCGACGACTTCGCCCGTACCTTCAACGGAATGCCTGCCCAGGAAGATGTTGGCAGCTATTCCATCAAGGTTACGGCAACAGATATCTATCTCCTGAGCGCTTCCGACATATTCATTATCACGGTATACAACGCGAACGATCTGCCGTACTTCACATCAGTACCGGATACAATAGCACAGGAAGCCTCACCATACTTATACAACATCGTCACAGAAGACGTCGATGCGATGGACTCCTGGACGCTTACGGCCCCGACTCTTCCGAGCTGGCTTACCCTCACGGATAACGGCGACGGCACGGGCTCGCTTTCAGGTATGCCGTATCAGGCAAACATCGGTGACAACCCTGTCGTGATAACCGTGGTCGATTCGACAAATATCCCCGTCGATCAGATATTCACCATCTACGTTCAGAATGTCGTTGAGCCGCCGGTGGTTTCCAATCCGATACCCGATCAGGAAACCTACATCAATATACTCTACGATTACACATTCCCGGCGAACACGTTCACCGAACCAACGCCTGGGGATGCGCTGACCTACACCGCCACGCTGTCCGACGACAGTCCTCTGCCTGCATGGCTCGCGTTCGACGCGGTCACACGCAACTTCAGCGGTACGCCTTCGGACCTTGGAACCTATCAAATCAAGGTGACAGCGACCGACATGGATATGCAGAGCGTCTCGGATGAATACACGCTCGATGTGGTATTCATCCAGCTACCGCCGGCATTCACATCCACGCCGGTAACGGATGCCATTGAAGACGCCATCTATACCTATAATATTACAGCGAGCGATATCAACGGTGAATCACTTGTATTCGCAGAAGTGAACGTTCCATCGTGGCTGGCCCTCACCGATAACGGCGATAGTACGGCCACTCTTAGCGGAACGCCTCTCAACGCGAATGTCGGCGAAAACCCGGTGGAAATCTCGGTTACGGACAACAACAACGATCCGGTTATCCAGAGCTTCACCATCACGGTGGCCAACACCAACGACGCGCCGGTTTACACCAACGCTGTTCCGAATCAAATCGCGCCGGAAGACGCCCTCTTCGAGTACATCGTACCGGAGAACACCTTCGAGGACGATGACCTGATCTACGGCGACGTGCTGACCTATTCATCGACACTTGAAGACGGAACACCGCTTCCTGCGTGGCTGGCGTTCGATCCGGTCACTCGGACCTACAGTGGGACACCGCTCAGCGAAGATATCGGCATTATCAACGTGAAGATCGTGGCGACAGACATCGCAATGGAGACTGCGGAAGGAGTCTTCCAGATCGAGATCACGAACACCAACGACGCTCCGTACGTGATGAACCCCATCGCGGATCAGGCTGCGACAGAGGATACCCCGTTCAGCTTCACGTTTGCCGACGATACCTTCGGTGACGACGACATCGTCTACGGCGACATGCTGAGCTACACCTCCGCACTGCAAGATGGTTCGCCGCTTCCCGCGTGGTTGACCTTCGATAGCGCGACCCGCACCTACAGCGGAACGCCTGCCAACGAGGACAACGGAACCTGGTTCATCCGCCTGACAGCAACCGACAATGGCGACCTGACAGCCTTCGACGACTTCGAGATTGTCGTAAGCAACGCTCAGGACGATCCATACTTCACATCCACGCCGGTTACGACCGCCACAGAGGATGTGGAATACACCTATAACATCACGGCGACGGACGACGATCCGGGCGCAACGCTGGTTCTCGGCGCGGACGTGCTTCCTGCATGGCTGACGCTCACCGATAACGGCGACGGCACCGGCAACATCGCCGGTACCCCGCTCAACGAGCACGTCGGAACCAACGCGGTCACCCTGACCGTAAGCGACGGCGTACGAGTGGTGGCTTACCAGACGTTCGATATTGAAGTAGCGAACACCAACGACGCTCCGTACGTGATAAACCCCATCCCAGATCAGGCTGCGACAGAGGATACCCCGTTCAGCTTCACGTTTGCCGACGATACCTTCGGTGACGACGACATCGTCTACGGCGACATGCTGAGCTACACCTCCGCACTGCAAGATGGTTCGCCGCTTCCCGCGTGGTTGACCTTCGATAGCGCGACCCGCACCTACAGCGGAACGCCTGCCAACGAGGACAACGGAACCTGGTTCATCCGCCTGACAGCAACCGACAATGGCGACCTGACAGCCTTCGACGACTTCGAGATTGTCGTAAGCAACGCTCAGGACGATCCATACTTCACATCCACGCCGGTTACGACCGCCACAGAGGATGTGGAATACACCTATAACATCACGGCGACGGACGACGATCCGGGCGCAACGCTGGTTCTCGGCGCGGACGTGCTTCCTGCATGGCTGACGCTCACCGATAACGGCGACGGCACCGGCAACATCGCCGGTACCCCGCTCAACGAGCACGTCGGAACCAACGCGGTCACCCTGACCGTAAGCGACGGCGTACGAGTGGTGGCTTACCAGACGTTCGATATTGAAGTAGCGAACACCAACGACGCTCCGTACGTGATGAACCCCATCCCAGATCAGGCTGCGACCGAGGATACCCCGTTCAGCTTCACGTTTGCCAACGATACCTTCGGTGACGACGACATCGTCTACGGCGACATGCTGAGCTACACCTCCGCACTGCAAGACGGTTCGCCGCTTCCCGCATGGCTTGCCTTCGATAGCGCGACCCGCACCTACAGCGGTACGCCTGCCAACGAGGACAACGGAACCTGGTTCATCCGCCTGACAGCAACCGACAATGGCGACCTGACAGCCTTCGACGACTTCGAGATTGTCGTAAGCAATACTCAGGACGATCCATACTTCACTTCCACGCCGGTTACGACCGCCACAGAGGATGTGGAATACACCTATAACATCACGGCGACGGACAACGATCCGGGCGCAACGCTGGTTCTCGGCGCGGATGTACTTCCCGCATGGCTGACGCTCACCGATAACGGCGACGGCACCGGCAACATCGCCGGTACCCCGCTCAACGAGCACGTCGGAACCAACGCGGTCACCCTGACCGTAAGCGACGGCGTACGAGTGGTGGCTTACCAGACGTTCGACATCGAGGTGACCAACACCAACGACGCTCCGTACGTGATGAACCCCATCGCGGATCAGGCTGCGACAGAGGATACCCCGTTCAGCTTCACGTTTGCCGACGATACCTTCGGTGACGACGACATCGTCTACGGCGACATGCTGAGCTACACCTCCGCACTGCAAGACGGTTCGCCGCTTCCCGCGTGGTTGACCTTCGATAGCGCGACCCGCACCTACAGCGGAACGCCTGCCAACGAGGACAACGGAACCTGGTTCATCCGCCTGACAGCAACCGACAATGGCGACCTGACAGCCTTCGACGACTTCGAGATTGTCGTAAGCAATACTCAGGACGACCCATACTTCACATCCACGCCGGTTACGACCGCGACGGAGGATGTGGAATACACCTATAACATCACGGCGACGGACGACGATCCGGGCGCAACGCTGGTTCTCGGCGCGGACGTGCTTCCCGCATGGCTGACGCTCACCGATAACGGCGACGGCACCGGCAACATCGCCGGTACCCCGCTCAACGAGCACGTCGGAACCAACGCGGTCACCCTGACCGTAAGCGACGGCGTACGAGTGGTGGCTTACCAGACGTTCGACATCGAGGTGACCAACACCAACGACGCTCCGTACGTGATGAACCCCATCGCGGATCAGACGACCGACGAAGATGAGGCTTACAGCTATACGTTCCCGGAAAACACGTTCGACGACGACGATCTGATCCACGGTGACGAACTCACCTACAGCGCGTTGCTCGAAGGTGGCAATCCACTTCCCGCATGGCTGACCTTCAACGACGTCTCGAGAACGTTCAGTGGAACACCGACGAACGACGATCTGGGACAGTACAGCATCGAGGTTACCGCAACCGATAACCTGAGCGAGTCCGTATCGGATATCTTCGTCCTGACGGTGGACAACACCAACGACGCACCGGAATTCACATCCACGCCGGTCACAACCGCGACAGAAGATGTGGAATACACCTATGACATCACGGCGACGGACGACGATCCGAACGACGACCTGAGTATCATCGCCACAACACTTCCGCTCTGGCTGACGCTCACCGACAACGGAGACGGTACCGGCAACATCACCGGAACACCGCTCAACGAGAACGTCGGTGACAACGCGGTCGTGCTGGAAGTGCACGATGGGACGACGCTCGATATCCAGTCGTTCACCATTGTCGTTGCGAACGTCAACGACGCACCGGTTGTCCTGAATCCGATCCCTGATCAGACGACCGACGAAGATGAGGCTTACAGCTATGCCTTCCCGGAAAACACGTTCGACGACGACGATCTCATCCACGGTGATGTACTGACCTATACTGCCGGCGAGGTAGACGAGGATGGTCTTCCAGCGTGGTTGAGCTTCGATGGCGCGACCCGTACATTCTCGGGTACGCCGACGAACGACGATATCGGCACCTACATGATCATGGTGACGGCAACAGACGAGGACGGGGCCAGCGTGAACGATATCTTCGAAATCGAAGTGCTCAACACCAACGACGCTCCGTACTTCACCTCGGATCCGATTCTCGCGGTGAACGAAGACGAGCAGTATAGCTACAGCGTCATCTGCAATGACGACGATCCGAATCCTGTTCTGACCATCACGATGCAGAGCGGCCCGGAATGGCTGACGCTGACCCAAACCGACAACTTCAACGCAACGCTGGAAGGTACGCCGACCAACGATAACGTAGGAGACAACGAAGTCGTGCTGGTTGTGGACGACGGAATCGACCGCAAGACTATCAAGAAAACGATGAACCTGCGCGATACGGCGCAGCAGCCGTTCACCATCGTAGTTGCCAATGTCAACGACGCACCATACGTGGCGGTGGTTGTCGATAGCCTCACGATTCCGGAGAATGCTATCGATACTTCGCTCGACATGAACGCGATGTTCGGTGACGACGATCTGATCCACGGCGACGCACTGACCTTCAGCTACAGCGGTAACTCGCACATCATGGTCGGAATCCAGGACGGCGTTGTTTCGCTGGATCCTGAAACCGACTGGTACGGCGTCGAGACCATCACCTTCTACGCGGAAGACAACGACGGCGAGGTCGCACAGCAATCTGTAGTGATTACCGTTGAAAATATCATCGATGTGCCGGTTATCGATCCGATCGACGACCAGGTCGTCTACCTGATCGATACCGCATGGGAATATCAGGTGACGGCGTATATCTATCCGACGGCAACCTTCTCGCTGATGAATGCCCCGGAAGGCATGACCATCGATCCGGCAACCGGACTGATGAGCTGGACGCCTTCCGCGACACAAACAGACGTATATAACATCACGGTGCACCTGGAGAACAATACCGGTATGGACGATGAAGAATTCACCTTTACCGTGATCAACCGGAACGACGCGCCGCAGAACCTGATACCGACGCTTTTCAACGACGGAACCTCGGAACTGACCTGGAGCGCTCCGGTCAGCGCCAAGTGGCTCACGGGTTACAACGTGTATCGCTCCGGCGATTACGATGACAATTACGAGCTCATCGGCGAGGTTGATGGAAACGTCACCCATTTCACCGACGATGAACCGAATGTCGGCGTACAGAACTGCTACCGGGTAACCGCAGTTCTGGAAGCGGATCATATCGACTGGCAGGGCGAATCGTACGCCTCGGAAGTCGCAACGGTCTATCCGCTGCCTCCGACCGAATTCGCGCTGTACTACGACGATGGTATTCCTGAACAAGGCTACCTCTTCGGCAACGAGTTCGGCGTTCAGTTCGATCTGTCTCCGATCCAGCGTTACACGCCGACCAGCACGCTGATTCGTTTCGCGATCTATCTGTATACGCTCGATGTGCAGGATCTGTTGATCAACATCTACGGTAACGGCGACACACCTAGCGCGGACAACTTCATCCAGACCTTCAACTACGATGTGAACGACTTACATCTGGGTTGGAACATTCTGGATATTCCGTCCGGCGCTGACCTGGAATTCGTCGGCGAGAGATTCCACATTGTGGTGGATGCCTCGCATCCGTATCAGGTCGGTTTCGATACAAGCGATCCCGTTAGCGGACACAGCTACGTGGAAGCCGGATCCGGCTGGGGCGTCATTCCGAATGGCGATCTTCTGATCCGCGCCATCGTGGCGACGCCGCTGCCGAACATCGCGGTGGATATGACCTCGATGAACTTCGGCGACGTATATGCAGGAGAGGATTCCGCACCGCAGATGTTCACCATAACAAACACTGGAAACTACGAGCTCGAGGTGACCGAGATTGGAGCCCCGCCCGGGTTCCAGATAAGACACGGAACGGATGGAGGCTGGGTCGAGACCCTGAGCATGACCATCCCATACCAGGGCAGCGAGGACATCTATGCCAGGTTCTCGCCGAGTACCCGCAAGGTATACACTGGAGAGATCGAGATTGTCCACAACGGCGTGGATGAGACCGACGTGAATATATCGGTTCGCGGTAACTCCATCGAGCCGCAGCCCAACGCCTTCACACCGAACGGCGACGGTCTGAACGATATCTACACGGTAAGGCTGGTGAACAGCGGTAATGTCGAAGCGAAGATGAATATTTACGATCTGCACGGAAAACGCGTTCGCGAGGTGAACGGAACCTACGATGGTACCGGAATGACCCTCAGCTGGGACGGTAAGGATGACGGAGGACGTAAGTGCGGCAGTGGCCCGTACATCTACGTACTACGTAAGAATGGCAGTATCGATAAACGTGGCAAAATTTACTTAGTACGGTAAGGAGGTGCAAGATGAAACGAACGATTATAGCCCTTACATTCGTCGCGATCCTGGCAGCATTGCTTGCATTTGACGGTTTCATCCCAGCCTCTGAAATGAGTGGAAATTATTTCAAGCTAAGCTCATATTATCAGAAGACGTTCTCGAACTTCGAAGACGGATTCGATGAGATGGGTATGATGATCAACGTCCCCGTCTATCAGCGCTTCACTATCGAAGCGGACGTGATGGGACTTCAGGATGACGTATACAAGAACTACGTATTCAGCATCAGTCCTGGGTACCGCGTAACCTCTTTCCTCACCGCGGCTGTCTCAGCAGGTATCATCTACCGCGATATCAGCCAGAGCGGACTGGATTTCGGTCAGGCGGAAACCCTGGAAGACTACAGCATCACGGTTCCGACATTCGGAGCCTCGCTGCACGGCAACTTCTTCGACGATCGCCTCAACGTGGGCGTGGGCCTGTTCCACCTGAACCGCCCCGACGTATCCATGGCGAACACCGATTACGAAGAGAAGCTCCCGATGAAGGTGCTTGCGAAGGTCGATTGGCAGGTGAAGAAGTATATCAACCTTGGCGCGTTCTACATGCGTGAGGATGACGAAGACTACTACGGTATCTCGGTTGGCGTGAGCCTCCCGACTCCGTTCTTCACCACCAACATCACCAGCACGGCGGAAAAGGTGTCCATCGCTCCGGAGATCAACACGCTGAACTACTGGGATGTAATGTTCAACTACGACTACTACTACGAGGACGAGATCAACAGCACCAACTACGGTGTGTTCGTGACTTACGCTCCGCAGTCGTCCGAGACCCCCAGCATCATCTTCACGGATAACCGCTGGGAGGAAGGTCACTTCGAGACGCTCGCGGAGAAGGAACGGGTCGATTTCCACGTGGAAGGCCAGAAGCGTTACGACTACGTGCGCGTGTTCGTGAACGGAAGCCCAATCCTGATTCGCAACAACGTTCGCGAGTACGACGGCAAGCATTTCGTGGAGAACTTCGATCTTAATCCTGGCGACAACCTGGTAACGCTGGAAGTTGCCGGCGCGATGGGTGAACCGGTGAAAGATCAGGTCAACATCCTCAGACGCCTCCGTGAAATCCGGATCGCGGCTCTACCGGACACGGTATGGAACGAGGACAAGGTGACGCTCGCATGGACATCCACGATCGAAGAACCTGAATTCAGCATCTATCTCTACGAAAACGGCATCGAAAAGGCCAGCCTGAACACCCAGCCGATCACGGGCGCGATTGCGCAGGAAGGCCTGGATAAATCCTACGAATACACGTGGGACGTCATGGAGCTGATGCCGGACGACGAAGAGAACCAGTATGAATATCAGCTTCGCATCGTAGACGCCGGAAGGAACATCGAGGGAACGAGCTCGCTCTTCAAGGGCGCGGTTTACGAACCGGAAGTGGTTGTGGAACCTGAACCCGAACCTGAGCCCGTCAAGCCGAAACCAAGGCCAAGACCTGTTGTGAAGAAGGTGGTCGAGGAACCCGTGGTGGTCGAAGAACCGGTCGTCGAAGAACCTGAAGAGATCGTGGAAATCGTTGAGCCGGTACAGGTAGAAGAAGAACCGGGCATGGCGTGGTGGTGGTATCTGCTCATCGCGCTGGCGATTGTTGGCGTGATCATCATGTTCATCATCGCAGCGAAGCGTCAGAAAAAGGATAACGAATAATCATCCCGGTAACATGGGAATAGAAGAATAATATGCGGAAGCCCCAGCAATGGGGCTTCTGTTTTAATGAGGTAATCAATGATAAAAGTGATACTCTTTGGATTCGTTCTCTTGTGCATATCATGTATGAACGCACAAATGGGCGCTCTGAGCGTCGAAATTACGGGGCTCTACCCCGTAGAAGGTAAACTCATGCTGTCGCTGCACAACGGCCCGGAAGGCTTCCCTGGAAACGATGAAACGCGTTACAGCGGGATCATCAAGCCTGTGACGCAGGATTCCATGATGGTCTGCTTCGGCGAGATACCCTTCGGCACTTACGCGGTGGCAATCATTCACGATGTGAACGGAAACGGTGAACTGGACGCCAACTTCATGGGGGTTCCCCAGGAACCCGTTTACTTCTCCAACAACGCTCGGCCCGGGTTCGGCCCGCCGAAGTACGATGCCGCCAGCTTCGTTCTTGATAAGGAAAAGATGACGATCCACATCAAGGCTGCTCAGGAGGATACCGAGGAGTAGGCAACACTGTTCGCAAGTCGGCAGCGTTACGAACCTGGCGAAGATTTTTTACGATCTTCCGGATGAATGGCCGTAGTCTGTAAAATGATCCATCGGAATATCGTCTAGGAGAGCGATTTCCACAATCCCTGGAATATGAATCTGTAAAATTTCGAAGTGGAAATTGTTTAATTGTTTGCACACCATGCAAATATAAATTATCTTGTTATGACAACGTCAAAATCAGGTTAGCATGATCATAAATGCCATTTCCGCTTTGATGATTCATATATCAGAGTGATAGGGAATGCGGAAATGGTTATCTGGAACCGATTTCCCGTATAACCGATTTTCATTTGGATTCTTCGATCGGGAAATCGTATTACGACGGAATGGGGATTACATGGCTGCTTTCGATCCGGACCAATACAGCGCACTCAACAAATCCGCCAATGCATTCTTGAAAAACGGGGATTTCAGAAATGCGGTTCTGCAATACCGTAAAATACTGGCGGGCCTTCAGAACGCTACCGATATACTCCCTTCCATGGAGTATGAAAAAGTTACCGTATGGGGAAACTTGGGAACCGCCTACTGGATGCTGCGGGACTTCAAGCACGCCATCGCGGCAATAAAAAAAGCGATTGACCTCGGGCTCGATAAACAATACCCAAAGAGTACAATCGCTAAGCTATATATCAATCTTGCCAAGTGCTACCAGCGTGTCAGGAATCCCGAAGAAATCGAGTGCCTGAAAAAGTCAGCGTTATTTGGTAGCAAGGAAGCGATGAAAATCCTGAACGAGAAGGGGATTCACCACCTGATTCTCAACAACACCGAATAATCAACCGTTCTTTACAGCAACAACTGCGCGCCAAGGAACAACCCGCCAAAATAAAGCATCAGGTGCGCGATCTCCTGGAACATTTCATCCGACTTCATACCGAGAATATCATGACGCCAAACCGTGTAGATGGTCTTTGCCGCCGCAAGGATGAACATCATGTGCATCGGTGTGTAGAATCGGAAAACCATGAAAATACCGATCGTCAGTAGCACACTCACAAAGCCGTCCAGCAAGCAACCGCCCAGCATGATGAAATTCACGTCGAGCGTTCGGCTGTCCTCGGACGCCGTCACTTTACGCATCATTCCCGTTACCGGAAAACCGAATACGATCGCCAAACCATACGCCACCCAGGGAACGATTAACACAGATGCAATCACTGCGATTCCATGACTTAAATAGAAAATTGGAACTCTATCCATCTCTTTCTCCGTATTTTTTCTGTGATTTCATACAATTTTCATTCCATTTAATCACATACAAATCGTAATTCTGTCAAGAAGATTCATTACCAATCCATATACCAGGTAGCAAGAAATGCGCATAAGCCCTATTCCAATGATGTACTACTTACGATCTTGAACAGCACGACTGTTTCCTCTCCCGAGCTGCACGACCAGTTCATCCGTTGACCACACAAGCATGCGGAGGATATTTTCCCACTCGATAAGCAAAAAAGCCTAAAAGAAAGCCGTCCGCATGAAAATCATACGGACGGCAAAATGATTTCAATTGTCGATTGATTACTTGATTAGGAGCATTTTCCGCACACTGTTGTAGCCACCGGTTTTCAAGCGATAGAAATAAACTCCCGAAGCTGCGGTCTTACCGGCATCGTCGTCGCCGTTCCACACGATTTGATGCGCTCCGGCGTCCATACTGTCATTGACGAGTGTCTTCACCTTCTGACCACGAATATTGTACACATCAAGCCTTACCTGCGCTTTCTTCGCCAGGCTGAACTTGATGGTCGTGGTCGGGTTGAACGGATTCGGGTAATTGTTCATCAGCGCTGTCGTCAGTTCAGGAGCGGAACCGCCTTCCGTAGCGGTTGGACTATCCCGATAGTAGCCAGTGCGTCGCAGGTTTCCACGGTATGTGTACCACGGCATTTTCGTTCCCGATTGCATCTTGCAGTCAAGGATCACAACACCGCTCGCGTTTCCACAGATGAATTCGACGTCGCCGTCGTCATCGAGGTCCATGATGGTTCCCGGCGTGTTGCCACCAAGCTGAACCGGCACTGGAGAAAATCCTGCCGAGGTACCGTCGGGATTGAAGGCATAGAGATTGCTCAAGCTTGTAAACGCAACGATCTCCACCTCGTCGTCATTATCGAAATCAACGGCAAGCGGTGGATTGAGGAACGTACTGCCAGTATCGATCGGGAAACCGTCCAGAATCGTCCCGTCCATCTCGATGATGTAGATGTAACCATTGTGAGTCGTAAAGGCCAACTCCAAAACCAGATCGTTGTCGAAATCCGCAACGATCGCGGAATTGGCGACCCTTCCGTTAAGTTCCATTTCCAGTATGGTTGTGCCGGAAGGAGAAAGCCTGAACAATTTGTTATCCTGTGTTCCGACAATGATGCTCATGTCGGGCAATACAATTGGCGCTCCCACAATTGCGGCACCCAAAGAGATCGGATAGGATGAGAAATTCGAGCCGTCACTGCGTAAAACAAAGAGATTTCCGTACGTAGTGCCGACAATGACCTCGTCCAAACCATCGCCATCCATATCTGCGGCGGCGATTTCGGCGAGGGTGGGTTCCAGTTCGATGGGGAATCCGGTTTTCTCTTCTCCAGTGGTGTCGATTGCATGCAGATAACCGTCTATACCCAAAGATACGACTTCCCACCGATCGTCACCGTCGATGTCCGCGACAACCGGCGTCTGAAGCTGCTCAGCAACATTGTCGATGGAGAATATCGTTGAGCCATCCAGATTGTAGGCTCCGATCTTACCTAGACGGCTTACATAAACGATATCCGGAACTCCATCGTCGTTCATATCTTCAAACGCGGCGCTTCTCCAGATACGTTCGTTGTTGATTACCGGATAGCCATCGACCATCGACGCATCGATTCCAAGCGCGATGATTTCCGCTTCGTCGGAAAGTGCAATGATCTCCTTCACGCCGTCGTCGTTCAGATCATAGGGAATCGGAGCCGATTTGAAATCGAAACCGCCGGCCCACGGCCAGTTGCTTTGGAACATGCTGACCGAGAAGCTCCTGTCGAAGCTGTTCACGTATGTCTGTGATCCTGACGACGCGGTCACTTCAACCGTGTAGTTGATGTCGGCAAATCCATTCTCTGCCGGAACGGATATCTGGAACGGATCAATCAGGTTGGTTACCGATACGCCGCTGGCAATCGCGCCATAATCGGAAGTGCCATGATCAATGATAATCGTTTCGTCCTCGAACGAGATCGTTGCATTTACCTGACTCGCATCGGCCCATCCAACGTTGTTTGTAAGCTCGACGTAAATGTACACGGTTTCGCCCGGGTTGATGAAACCGTCGCCATCGCCTTCGATCTCTTCAACGGAGACCTCGCCAACCGTCACGTACGGGAAAAGGCCTGTCGCGTCTTTCACTTGCACGCTGGGATCGCCCATGACGATCATTTCGTAGTATATCCAGAGCATGACGCCGCCCTGAGCGGCTTCGTTCACCAGTTCGATCTTGGAGTAATCGAGCGCTTGCCCGAGAGAACGGATATTCTGTTCGAACAGGCCCTCGAAGAATGAGATATCAAAGAATTCGGATGCACCCCATACGCTTCCTGGAGCGTACCAGCCGTAACGGGTATTGCCAACGTAGGCAAAAAGACCGTGCGCCGAGTTCGTCAGATTCTCCGCGATACATTCTCCGTCCTGGCTGGTCCGTTGATCGAACGCTGCCGGATAGCACCCTTGCGAGTAGGCGAAACCATACTCTGTGTTCACGAGCGATGGAACGTTGCTATTCGAAAGCCCCATGTTGTAAGATTCGTTAGAGTGGCCCATGTGGTTGATGATGCCAACGCCTTCATTGATTGCCTGAATGACCGATTGGGTCGAAAAAGTCCCATCCCGTTCGTAGCGTGTTTCGATGTAAAACGCATCCGGCAATATCGGTGAGACTTCGTCTTTGTAATCACCGCCCCAGGTCATGGGATTGGTATTGAGATTCTCGCCCAGCATCAGGGCTTTATCGTTGCTGTATGTGGATTGATCCGTGTAGTAGTAGGTCTTGTTGAAAACGTTATTGAACTCGGTCTCGGATTCTGCGGAGATACGTCCCACAGCCACATCGGGAAGGAGGTCCGGATTATCCGCCAATTCGCCCCACACCGAGTTGCCGTTGTCGTTCCACCCGCCATCGAGGCTTCCGAAATACATGTCGGTCGGAATTCGCAGATCGATCGTTCCGCCGACCTGCCCGTAGCAACCACGCTCAGGGCAAATCTCGTCGTCGCCGCCAAGAAGCACGTATTCGAGAGGCGTATCGGTTTCCGCGTAGGTCGTATAGGCGTCGATAATGAAATTCCTGACCTTCTCCGCGTTATCCACACCATCGTACTCGGCGTAGATATCTTCGACCAGAAACAGGCCGTTCGAGATACCGTGACCGGTCTTCCACGCCATGAAATCTCCCCAGAACGGCTCACGAGCGGAGTCCGTAATGATGATCATGGTGAACGGGCCTTCGGGATCTCGCGATCCGGCCATGCGGCTCGAATGCGTCTTGGTGTAGCTGTTAAGTTCCTGAGGGTTGTTTACAACTCTGCTGACATTCGCTTCAACCCTATTCGACTGCACGAGAAAACGATTTTGCTCTTCACGAAGTGTATTGTCTTCGGTTGTCTCGACATCGATATCAGCACCGGAAAACCATGTCAGGGTTTTCCGCACCGGATTGTATTGGTAGGGGTAGATGTTCAACAGCAGAATGTCGTGTCCATTCATCCTCTGGACACCCAGGTTCTTATACGTATATCCCGGGAAATCAGCGTCCGCACTGTAGACGTTGACGTTCTTCGTCGCGTACTGCGGATTCGTTGCGGAAGTCGGCTGTTGCAGCGGAGCGTAGTCGATATTCGCGTTATCAATCGTGTTTTCGGTGCCGAATGTAACATCGACGGTCTCGACCCGGTGTCCGAATGGTAACAATATACGAACAGTTTCGTACGGTAATTCCGGACTCCCCGCTTCTTTCATGCGAGCGGTTACATCCTCAAAATGCGCTCCCCTCAATAATGGACGGTCAAACTGAAGTTCAAGCTGAACATTCGCAAGTACAAGTATTGGCGCAAGTAACAGCGCCAGGACGATAAATCGTCTCATGGATCCTCCTCACTCTCAACTCAATGATTTTATTGCATATCTTAATTTAAATCTCTCTTCTCTCGTACATATTATAAGGCAAAACTCATTCCGAAAAAAGTGAATACTGTCAAATAGTTTCTGCATTACACACTACATGAACGAGACACAGTTCATTTTAAACGGGGAAAATGGGATTCTTAGGGGTGTTGCCCGGCTCAGCGCGGCGGCGGCGTGTGCGCTCCGCGCACAGCCCCTCCCTGTTTTTTCTGCGGCAGAGAAAAAACAGGGAGGGGCCGGTAAGTCGGGTGTGAAACATCCGGATTACCACGCCGCCGCCGCGCGGGGATCGCGAACAACGAAAGTCGCACAACCGCCTCAAAGAAAAAATCCTCCAGGTTCCTGGAGGATTTTCGCATGAAAATTGAGAAAACCTATTTCATCAACAGCATCTTGCCGGTTCCGAACGGCTTGCCGTCAAGCTTCATGCGGTAGAAGTAAACGCCCGAAGCCACGGTTATACCTGTACTGTCGTCTCCCGACCACACGACCTGGCTCTCGCCGCTCTCGAAGCGATCGTTCGCCAGCCTCCGTACAAGCTGCCCCTTCGCATTGTAAACGGTTATCTCGACATGACCATCCATCGGTAACGTGAAGCGAAACGTCGTCGTCGGGTTGAACGGATTAGGATAGCAGCTTAGCGCTAATTCGACCGGAGTAACCTCCCCATCATCCGTTGGATAGTAGTAATCGAGCTCATAACGATAAATCGTTCTCGAACTCCCGCTGGTAGGAACGCGTTCGAGCATCAGAACATGGTCGAACGCGTAGCTGTTCCAACACACGTCGGACGGCACCGGAATTTCCGGGCACGCAAACGTGAAATCACGCTCGCTCACGAAATCGTATACATGCACCTCGTTGCCGGCATCCGTGCATATAAGCGACGCGATGCACATGTTCATCATCGCGGTGAGCGTGTAGCCGCCGTCAACATGATACCCGGCATATTCCATCTCATGGTTGTCAATCGTCCTGCTGGTAATGACATTCGAGCCCCACAACGACTCGAGATAGAGAAATTTCCGATCATCGACCGCAACGAAATTGTTTCGATAGTTGTACCCATCGGGGTCGTCGAAGAAAGCTGAATCAAAATGCAATTCGTTCCCATTCTCGACCCACACGTAATCGGTGTGATCGTACATGATCATGTTCTGCAAGGAGATTATATAGCCTCCTCCGATTGCAAACGCCGGTAACCCCCGAGTGAACATAGCTCCATTAATATCCGGGATGTCCTCTTCGGTTATCTCCTGAAGCAGGTTGAAATCGGAATCGTAGAGCATCCAGATAAAACCGGACCTGCCGGCAAGGAGGTACTCCTGTCCCAGCGGATAGATCGTGATCTCGTCCCACTCCGTGAACGTGTCGATCGTCTCGGTTACATCGTTTTGAATGTCGACACTGTAGATGGAGTAATCGGCAATATACAAAAAGGTGAACTCGTCCCACAGTGTGAGTCCGCCATACCAGATCGATAAATTATTATAGGCCGTAAGATTGAGCTCGTATGTTTGCAGGTATTCATTCTCATCGAACGAGAAGATCAGCAGGACATTGTCACAAGCGCAGCAAACATGCACGATCTCACCCATCTGGAAATAGTGATAATTGTCGTAGTACAGTGAATAACCGTATCGATTTTCCACCTGCAACATCGTCTGCGTTGTGCCCACAATCCCGTCCTCGTCAAACGTGAAGCTCCTCACGAAAATCGAATCGGAAGTGACTTCCAGTGTGTAGAATCGCAGCGCGCTGTCTCCAATCCGGTGTACGAATTGATACGGCTCGTCAAGAATCGTTGTTTCTAGATGACTCAGTTCATATTGGATTTCAGAAAACAGAAGCGCCGGCATCAGGAAAAGAATCGCCACAAGACATATCTCGACATACATTCTCAGCTTCATAAACCCTCCTCACTCTCGTACAAAGCCTTCTCCAGTATCCAAAAAATAGAGGGCAATACAGGCATATCGCAAATTGTTCCACATTACCCTCACAAGACATATCCTACAATTATAATTTATCAATCCGGAAATCTTATGTCAATAAATTTCAAACAGTTCAACAAAAAACCCCTTCGCGGATTTCGCAAAGGGGTTTCATTATATTTTCGTTTTCGCTCCGCGAAAGCCGACTCCAGCACTTACGTGCTTACGGCAAACTTTCGTTTTCGCTCCGCGAAAGCCGAAAGAAGAATCCGGCAGCCATTCCTGACTGCCGGAAAATTATCCACTTACGCATTTCGCTCTGCGAAAGGCTTACGTTCGAAGCTTTCGTTTTCGCTCCGCGAAAGCCGAAAGTTGTTATTTCATCAGCATCATTTTGCGAATCATTGTCTGGTTGCCTGATTTCAGGCGGCAGAAATAGATACCGGACGATACGGGCTTGCCGTTTTCATCGTTTCCGCGCCAGGTAACCTGATGATAGCCTTCAGACTGTGTTCCACTGACGAGTGAACGCACTTTCTGGCCTTTAACGTTGTATACGTCCACGGTCACGTGATCTTGATGATCGATCGTGTAGCGGATCGTCGTTTCAGGATTGAAGGGATTGGGATAATGCGATAGATCCATGGCAGGCGGTGCGTCGATCACGGATTCCTTATCGAAGGAAACATAGTAGTAATCGCGATTTAAATCCATGTTAACCTTGCCAGGTACTACACGGCTCAATGATTCATCGTAAACATAGTAATCGTTTACGGCTTTTGTTCCACGAACCGGTGGACACCAGATAATGAAATCAACTTCTCCCATGTGTGAACCTCCCTCATATCCATCTTCATCGTCATCTAAATACCCATTGATCTGGGTGATACTTCCGAAAACAACGGAAGCTCCCTTTACCTCGCCGTCGATGACTACAGCGATCTCTTCGTTCTGGAATTCCGGAGTGTATTCAACGAAGAAGGGAATGTATTCTGCTTTTTCTTCATACGTAAAGAATTCCGGGAACGGGTAGTTTTCAGGCTCGGTAATCTGAGCGCTCGTATCCCATTGGAAATTGCACGATTGATTGACCGATATGATGACCATGTCGCCGTAGTCCAGCGAAACGTCCTTATCGCCAATCCAGTCGCCATTAACGCGGCTTAGCGCCCAGCGCTGCGCCTTGATGTACTTAATATTGTCCTTGATGCTATCGAAAAGGTCAATCGCCAGACGCGTTTCCGGGAGGAAGTAACCTACCCAATTATCTTCGTTTGCGCTTAGCGGAATAACGGTATCGAAGGCCGGATTGAATCCAGCAACTTCAATATAGTAATTCAGAGCGGCATTCTCGTTCATCTTGATCTTGTAGCCCTGAACAGGGGAAACAACGTGATCGAGGTTTGTCCATTCGTTGTTCAGCAGGCTGATGTTACCTTCAGTGTCGCTGGTCGACCATGAAACATGGTCCAGAATGTTTGCTTCGATCATGCCGCCGAAAAGCGCGTCAGCGCTATTCAATGCAGGATTGGTCAGAACGTTATCGACGGCGGGAACACAGAACCAGCGCCAGCCGTTGTTTTGATCCTTGCGTGGGAAGCCCCAAACGTCGTAGCGATGAGAAACCGCCGGATATGCGCCCATATCAGGAGGCGTTCCATCCTGATCAGCGGTTGTCGACCAGTCGCCTGCGTCGATACAAGGGCTCTTCCCGTCTGCGTTCCAGCGGAGATCGAAGGTTCCGTTTCCATCCGGGTCGAAGAGCGGATTCGCATTAATGTTGCCTTCACCGCTACAACCATCCTGCACATCGGAATACGTGACCGTATAGTTACCGTCAACATGATGAATCTGTGTGTTGTTTCCGTAAATAATGGAATTGTTAACCGTGAGATCGCCCGAGAAGAGACGAATACCCGTTGAGTTGTTGGCGATGGTACAATGATCCAGGACAACCGGCTCTTCCGAAAGGCGGAGATCGATACCGGAACCGTTGTTGGCAAGTACGGTTTTCTTGACAACAAGGCTTGCAACATCCTGACCGTTGAACCATACGGCGGAGCTTGAAATTCCAGTAATTTCGCATTTCTGGATGGTCACATCCGCGCCGTTCGCATTGATTCCAAAGCCGTCTGCGCCAATAATCCGTGTGTTTCTGATATCAAGTGACGTTGAATATTTCGCGCTGACTACTTCAGCTCCGCTGGTGGCTTGCGCATAAAGATTACAGTAATAAATCTTTGCGTCGATTCCACTGTTTTGGCCGATCTTAATCGCACTGTTCTTTCCCGTAACCGAAAAACCGGCGATGAAAACGTTCACATCGAGATCATTGGTATCGAACAGAATCGCCTGATCCTCAGTCGTGTTATTGATGACGGTATCCTCGATATGAGAAGGATCGCTGTCATAATAAAAATCGCTGAGTATCGTGACGCTCTTGTCAATTGTCAATGCCTCCTGATAGATTCCATCGTGAACACGTATGATATCGCCCGATTGTGCTACGCGAAGCGCATCGGAGATGTTGAGAAAGGAATACGTGTCGCCGACTTCGAGAATTGAACAGAAGAGAGTGCTGAAAATCAGCAGGGCAACTGCTGTGAAAGAAATTCTTTTCATTAATTCCTCCATGATACTAACTAACCGAGTAAAAGACCTAATGACGTGAAAACCCCAATACGAGACACCCGCTCCACATCGCTACAGAAGAGCATGAGCCGATATCACCGGCTTGGGGCAGATTTACTGAAGCGTTGTCAGGCATATCGCCATAAACGCAAGTAAATCAAATACTCTAACCGAACATACATCGACAGACTAACCGTAAAGACTGCCATATTATGTATGGCAAAGAAGAGATTTCATCAATAAGTTGTCAAAACATTTCTTAATTGAATCGGAAGTATTTTCTTCAGAAAAGCAAATTATTAGAATTGATAAAAACGAATGCCAATATTATGAATTTATAATAACAGTGAGGGGTATTCAATTATTTGGAGGCGCTTTCTTCCGCTCCAAATATCTCCTGACGGGTATTGGACTTCTCGCCTTCGATGATCAGTTTCCACTCGGAGGGGCTGAAGGCGAAACGCCAGACGAAAATGATTGCGTGGAGAACAAGAGAGGTGACGACATACGTGATAAGGCCCCGCAGGAGAGCCTCGAGTAGTTGGGCGTGGAAGAAGAGGTAGTTGTTGAAAAAGGTAATGAAAAGCATAATGAGAGAGATCCCTCGTATGAAAGCTCTCAGCTTGATTTTTGCTATCATTCCCTTTTGTCCTCTTTCAGTATCTGCACAGCGATATTGTGGATGGCTGCCGAGGACGAGGCGCGCGGGTGTTTGAGGATCACCGGCGTCTGGTCTTTCACGGCATCCGGCAGGTTTTTATCCACCATAATGCTGCCCAGGAACCTTACCTGTTTATTGAGAAAATGGCTCAGGATCTGGCTGATCTTGTCGTAGATCACCTGCCCTTCCTTCTCGCTCTGGGTCATGTTGATGACCACCGAGATATCGGGATTCCGGCTATGGTAGAACAACATCTTGATCATGGCGTACGCGTCCGTGATCGATGTCGGTTCCGGTGTCGAGATCACGATCACCTTATCCGAGCTATACACGAAATCCATCGTATATTCGCTGACGCCGGCCCCCGTATCGATCAGGATGTAATCGAACTTAGGCCGAAGCTCGTTGAAAGCCTGAATCAGCGTTTGCTGGATCAGCTTGGCGTTCCTTGCCACGTTGATATCGCCGGATGAAGCCGGAAGAATTTTTATACCCTTCGGTCCTTCCACCAGAATCTTTTCGATATCGACAACGTCGTCCAGCAGATTCCTTACCGAATATTGCGGGTAGATGCCCAGCAGAATGTCCAGGTTGGACAGGTTCATGTCCGCATCGATCAGCAACACCTTTTTGTTTCTTATCGACATTGCGATCGCCATGTTTAGGATAAAATTGCTTTTTCCAACACCGCCCTTGCCACTGGTGATGCAGATCAGACGCGCATCTTGTTGTCCCGGTTTACGTTTCGATAGTTGCTGCAACTTCTTCGCTTCGTTAAAGAACTCCATATTTTCCTCTCAAGATATTCATTGCCAGTTCCTTTCGGTCCGCCAGGGCGATGTCCTCCGGAATTTCCTGTCCGTAGCACAGGTACGAGATGGGCTTGTTGAATTCCAGTGCCAGATTGTATATATCCCCGAAAATCGTCGTCTCATCCATCCGCGTGAACAGCATACCTGTGAAATTGATGATGCTGAAGCTTTTCACGATCTCGCGCAGATCCTCGAATCTCGTGGTCAGGTTGAGAACCAGGTGAACCTCATCCGCCTTGGCGATGCGAATGGTGTCCTTCAGGTTGACCATCTTCTTCATGTCGCGCGGGTTGATTCCAGCCGTATCGACGATGATGAGGTCGAACTGGGCAAGCTTCTTCATCTTCTCCAGGAGATCGTCGTGGTCGTAGGCCTCGACGAACTTGATACGGGCGATCCCCGCGAAGGCCTTGAGCTGCTCCATCGCCGCGATGCGGTAGCTGTCCACGGAGACAAGCGCGACTTTCTTCCCGTACTGGTAGCTGTAGAGCGCAGCCAGCTTGGCGATCGTCGTTGTTTTTCCGCACCCAGTTGGACCGGCGACAACGATAACACTGGGCGTCCCCTCGCGAAAACGAACCGGCCCCGTGACCATCAGACGATTCTTGATTTTTATCAGCAGTTTCTCGTCGATCCGGTCCGCCTCCATCAACTCCTCTCCCTTGAGGTTCAGGAGGATTTCCTCCACCATCTCGTTGGCCAGCGAGGGAAGCATGCCGTTTTTTATCAACGTTCGCGTGCGCTGCTGAAGCAATTTTGGGATGTGCGGGAGGTTTTCGTATTTGATGTGCGCAATCAGGGTGTCCAGGCGCTCGCTGATAAAATCGATTTCTTTCTGAAGAATCCCGAATTGCGTGCCGGAAAGGCTTTGCTTCGTCATGGGTCGCGCGGCTTGCTTCTTCATGGATTCCAGGAAAGGAGTCGGCGCGGCTTCACCCGTTTCTTTCTTGTCGATAGCCGCCGTAATTTCCACCACGGCTTTCCCGTCAATCTTCTCCTTGTCCTTCAATTGACGGGTGTTGAGGATGATGGCATCCTCACCGAATTCCTTCTTCACCTGCTCGATTGCGGCCTGCATGGAAGGCGCAACGAATTTTTTAATCTTCATAGAAGAATCCTTTAAGGCAGACAGTGCTTTTTACGACGTGTTTTTGATATCTCATTGTCCGCAAACCACCTTTTTCATCTGCTATCAAATTAGGCAATGAGAATTTACAGGTATTTTATAAACCTTTCGTTATTAATATAGTTCGTTTCACCATTAAGACCAAAGTATCTTGCATTAATTGTCGATCCCAAGGGTAATAGCGTAAACGGAACTCAAGTCTAACTCATTTCACGGGAAAGCATTACATGAAGATGTACTACAAACAAATAATCGTTTTGTAATTAGCTTCTGAAAAATGGCTGCTATTCATTTTTATTAACGAGATACTTGAAGAAGACTAGCTCTCCACGAAACCATCGAACACGAAGGTCACTTCTCCGGACAATCGCACATCCTGCGTTTCGGCATCGAAATGAACCCGGGTGATCCCTCCCGGCTGGTGCACATCGATGACAGCGCCCGTCAATATCCCCAGTCGGATCCCCGCGTATGCCGCAGCGCAAGCTCCTGTCCCGCACGCGAGTGTCGGACCGCTGCCACGCTCCCAAATCCCCATGTGGATCGTGGTTGGATTCTCCGGTACAACGTAATGAACATTGACGCCTCCGGGAAATTGTCCGTCCTTTTCGAGCATAGGCCCAATGCGCATGATGTCCGTAATGGGACCCTTGTCGTCGTAGATGACAAAATGAGGATTCCCCATGTCGATTTCCAGCCCGACCAGCCCCTGCACTTTACGCTCGGCAACGAGGGACGGCTTGCCCATTTTAACCTGCGTGATCCAATACGGTTCCCGCTGAAGCACGGTGCCCTTCTTGAAGCCGGCCAGTGTCTCGATCAGGATGGAATCCCTCCCCTTCTTTCCCGCCAGATACGCGGTGATGCATCGCAACGCTGAGCCGCAAAGCTCGGCCTCGCCTCCGTCCGCGTTGAATATGCGCATCCGGGCGTCATGCTCGTCGTTCGAAGGCGGCAGAATGAGAACGACGCCGTCCGCGCCAATCCCGAATCTGCGCGTGGAAAGCCTCTGCGAGAGCTCTCTGAAGGAAATGTCTGGAATCTCGCGATCGTGGAAATCGAAGTAGATGTAGTCGTTGCCCTGGGCGTGCATCTTGAAGAAGGGTAATCTCATTTTACCAGCTCCCGGAAAATAGCTCGGAAATCGTGAACGCCCTTTTTTCCTGCAATCCATTTGGCTGCCTTGATCGCTCCGAGCGCTAAACCCTCGCGATTTCGGGCCGTGTGAACAATCTGTATCGAATCGGCAGCCGAGTCGAATCCGATCACATGCTCGCCGGGGATGTTCCCAGCTCGCGTGCTGGAAAAATGCAATTCTTCCGGTTCGATCTTCCGCTCGATGCAGTCGTAGAGCGCACGGTCTTTCCGATCGATATTCTCCAGCAGAATCCCCGCAAGCGTCCTGGCCGTGCCGGACGGGCTGTCCTTTTTCAGCTTGTGGTGCAGTTCGTAGCCGTAGGGATCGTACTCCGGCAGGGCATTCATTACGTTGGCCGCCGCCTCGACGATCAAGTACATCGCATTCATCCCCACCGAGAAATTCGAGCCATACACCATGCCGATCTTTGTACCGTCGATACGCACATCTTCCGGTTTCCAGCCCGTTGTACCCACCACCATGTTTCTTCCGCAGGCAGCGATCGCCTTCATATTGCCGATCACCGCATCTGGCTGGGTGAATTCGATGCAGACCTCGGCGTCTTTGAGCGTCTCCGGCGTTATTTCGGATGGATATCCTTCCTGATACGGGTCGATGATCGCCACAACCTCGCACCCATGCTCCGGAGCCATTCGCTCCAGAATCTTACCCATCTGGCCGTATCCGACGAGGGCAATCTTGAGTTTTTGCACGATTATTCTCCGTAGAGGCGTATGACTTCTTTCACCCAGTGGCAGCCGTCTTCGAGATCCTTGATCTTGATGCACTCGTTCACCGTGTGAACGTTGTCCATACCCGTTCCGCCCACGATCATGGAAATCCCGTGCTTGCAAATGATGTTCGCATCGCTTCCGCCGCCGCCACGGTAGGTTCTCGGGGTGAGGCCGATTCTCTCTGTTGCCTTGATCGCGAGCTTGGTGACTTCCGCATCCGCGGGAGTCGTGAACGACGAATATTCCTTGTGAATCCTGGCATCGGCTTTGGGTGTGAAGAAATCTGTCTTGGCCGCTTTCACGGCTTCTTCGACAGCTTCCGTCATCGCGTTGGTGGTCGCTTCCAGCTTCGCCGGGTCGTGGCTTCTCGCCTCGCCCTTGATCACAACCTTGTTAGGAACGATGTTCGTTGCCAGTCCGCCCTCGATGATTCCGATATTGCATGTCGTCTCTTCATCGATGCGCCCAAGCTTCATCTTCGAGATTGCATCCGCCGCAATCTTGATGGCGTTAACGCCATTCTCCGGCTCGGCGCCCGCGTGAGACTCCTTGCCGTAGATGATGTACTGCACCGAATTCTGTGACGGCGCGGCAATCATGAAGCCACCAACGTCGTGCGAATCGAGCGCGAAGCCGAGTTTCGATTTGAACCAGTCGTAATCCGCGTATTTCGCGCCCAAGAGGCCTATCTCTTCCGAGATGGTGAACAATATTTCGATGGGAGGCAGTTTTTCGCCGGACGCCTGTAGCTCATGGATCGCGCACACAATCTGTGCGATGCCGGATTTATCGTCCGAACCGAGAATGGTCGTTCCATCCGAACGGATCATTCCCGCGCCGAGGACCGGCTTGATACCGTTGCCCGGCTTGACAGTATCCATGTGAGCGCTGAAAAGGATTGGATCCTTGTCGATGTCCCCCTTGAAGCGAGCATAGAGATTACCCACGTTACCGCCGGTCTTCTCATGAGCGCTATCGAAGTGAACCTCCGCCCCCATGGCGATCAGGTCATCCGCGATGCGAACGGCTACGTTCTTCTCGTTCTTCGATTCGCTGTCGATCTGGATCAGCTCCACAAAATACTCCACGACTCCTTTGACTTCCATTTTTACCCCACCTTATTATTTTATTTTTTGAATTTTCTTACTATATACAATCGTGTCAATGGTTTTCACAAAATGACCACCGACCCACGATCCTATTCAACAACAATCAACGGAACAAACAGTTCCTTCTCCGAAAGGCCCCCGTGATACCCGATGAAATCAGGAGGCGTTTCGTTGATCACATGATCCTTGAGCACATAATTCTCTTTCATCAGGAGGATATAGTCACCAATGCGGTCACGGAATTTCATACCCGGAACACCGCTGCCGAAAACCCCGCTCCGGATCGCCTCTTCCTGCGTGATGATATCGCATACATTGCTCAGGTTATCGTTCATGTACTGAAGGAACTCGTTGGTCTTTCCGTTCCGCACATACGCGTACCCCACTCTCGGCTCACCGCAAAGCGGGAGAATCAGGTAATCCTTCAGCTTGGGATAATCGTCCACGCTAAGGGCGCGCGTCGGCGTCGTGTCGATCAATCCATGATCGGCGGTGATTATCACGAGCGTGTCCTCATCTTGAATTGACTTCACCAAATACTCCATGCGCTGGTCGAGCTCGTTGAAGTGGCTCGCCACCTCCTCGCTCGTCGTGCCGTAGCGATGCATCAGTGCATCCACTTTGGACCAGTAAGCATAGATATACTTCTTCTCGTCTCCCTGACGAACGGCCTTGCGTATCTGCTTAAAAAATCCGCCGAACGTGTTATAGCCAAACTTCTGGCTATCGGGACTCGCGTAGGCGTTGTAGGGAGATCCGATCAGATACGATGGCGTGACATAGCACTTCTTCCGGTGAATATGCGCAAACGCCCGGTCGAAATCGAGAATCTGCTCCCCGGTGATCCCCTCGAAGTCAAAACCGGTTTTCCTGGCATAACGCGGCTTGAACGGCAGTAAAACCGATGCCGCACCGACCTCCCGAAGATACATATACCAGCCGGTTATCGCATGCTCCAGAGGCGTCTGAGCGCTCAGGAAACTCGTGATCGCCGTCGCTGTCGTTGTCGGAAAAACGGAGGTCATTCGCCGTACACGATGACGGTTTAAAAACGAATCGGGGAACTGCTTCTGCAAGAATTCGTCACCCATCCCATCCAGAACCACAAGAAGAATATTCCGGTAATCCCCCCAATGGGACGCGTCGAAGTCTCTCAGTACTGAATGTTGCGGATCCTGCCCCTCGGCGGCGATAACGGTTGAAACGAGGTTGACGATCGAATTGCCTTCGTAATCGGGTATTATCATGCTTACTCCAATCTGATCATTTTCACATACCATTTTCTTTTACCGGTTGCGCTTGTCCAGTTCTATCGTGATTCCCTTTAGTGACATCATCCAGACAAACTAAACGAGGCGCGAGCAGATTCGTTCGATCCGACGCGAAATCGTGGTGTTTCACAGCCAATTTTCGGCTTTCGTGCAACGAAAACGAAATCTTCGAACGAAAGTCTTTCGCGGAGCGAAATAACGAGAGTGGATAATCGGCTGTGGTATATCCACATTTCGCGTCGGAACGGGCGAAGATGCCGCGCCGGTCGCACATCGCAGCACAAAACTCACTCCACCTTCTCCAACCTTGAAAGCGGTACGTAGAATTTGCGGACAACCCGCCCCCTTTTGCTGCTCTTCCCCTCTTCGCAGATCACTGTCGCCCGTTTACGAATCCCTTTTATCACACCCTCGATGGTCTCGCCATCGTATTTGAAGTAAACCCGGTCACCCGCCCTGAAAACATCCTTTATCACAGGTTCTTGAGGTTTTCCGAAAAGCTCATGCTTGGTCTTCGTATGCCCGAAAAGCCCATAAGCCATCATGCGAAAGCGCGGCTTCGAGCAGCTTGAAAAACCGAACAGCACAAACTCGAGCACATGAATCAGTTCGTGCTCGAAGACACGCATCAGGCACTCCAGACGTGTGTGGCACCTGACACCATTCACGACGTAGAACCTTCCCGCGTCGCCGAAATCGAGTCGCAGAAGCAAGCGCGTGGCGATAACAATCTCGCACGTCTTTTTTATTCGATGATAGATGACTTTTCCTGCCGTGCGTGTCATACGATTTGAAAAGCTGTAATCGATCTTCCAACTCGACGGAAATTCTCCCAAAAAGAACTCCCGATTATACAAATCGAAGAGCAGCACAAGATCGCCAACGCTGATTCGCGTAAAATTCTCCCGATCGAGTTCTGCCGCTTTTTCGAGCAGTTCCTGCCGGATAATCTCGATTTTTACTTTGACAATCTCTTCGGTGAATTCAGGTATTACAAATGTTCTCATGTGGGAAACCAAAATGCACAGAGAGGTTGGAAGTCAATAAAAATGAAGAACCCAAACGGCTCCGTCGATAAACGAATCGCAACGCTTGTACGCAAACTGCATAAGCAGAACACCTACTTCCATTTCACCCCGGAACGAAATGCCCAGTGGACGGACTTCCCCGAAGCGCTCGATCCCCGCCTCTCAGCCTTGCTCGATTACCAGGGTATTCGCAAATTGTACTCTCATCAGCGCCAGGCCTTCGACAGCATCCATCAGGGCAACCACACCGTTATCGTGACCGGTGTTGCCAGCGGCAAGACGCTGTGCTATAATCTTCCGGTGGCCAACACCCTCCTGAAAGACCAACAAGCCAGAGCGCTCTACCTCTTCCCCACCAAAGCCCTTGCGCAGGATCAACGGAAGCAGTTCGAGCAGATCATTCCGCAAATGACGGACCTCTCCATAGGCATCTACGATGGCGATACACCCAAGGATCACCGGAAGCCCATCCGCGAGAACGCGCGAGTCGTGATAACCAATCCCGACATGCTCCATACAGGCGTTTTGCCCCACCACACACGCTGGAAGCACCTCATGCGATCTCTCCGGTACATCGTTATCGATGAAATCCACAGCTACCGGGGAATCTTCGGGAGCCACGTTGCCAACGTGATACGCCGCCTGAAACGAATTGCCGCATTTTACGGCGCGAAACCCATCTTCATCATGACATCCGCGACCATCTCCAACCCCGAAGAGCACGCGAAAAACCTCATCGAGGAGCCGGTTCACACCATCCTGGAGGACGGCGCGGGAAGGGGCGCGAAATACTTCATCCTGTACAATCCCCCCATCGTCAATAAACAGCTCGGTATCCGGCGCAGCAGCATGCAGGAAGCCATCCGCTTGAATCTGGATGTGATCGAAAACGGCCTCCAGAGTATTGTGTTCACCATCTCCAGAAAATCTGTCGAGCTGATCCTGCGATACTTACGCGATTCCGGCATCGTATCTTCGGACAGAATTCGCGGATACCGAAGCGGCTACCTCCCCCGCCAGCGGCGCAAAATCGAGGAGGACTTGCAGAGCGGATTCATTCGAAGCGTGGTCGCGACAAGCGCGCTGGAAGCAGGCATCGATATCGGGCACCTTGACGTCGCGCTCATCAACGGATACCCGGGCTCGATCGCCTCCACATGGCAGCAGGCGGGAAGAGCGGGAAGGCGCGATCGTGTTTCTCTGGCAGTCCTCGTCCTTGCAGCGCGTCCCATCGACCAGTTTCTCGCCTCCCATCCCGAGTACTTCTTCGGCAGATCGCCCGAGAGCTGCCTGATCAACGCAAACCACCTGTTCATCCTGTTCCAGCACATCCAGTGCGCAGCGTTCGAACTTCCCTTCCGGAGTGGAGAAAGCTTTGGAAGCGTGCCGCACGACGAAGTCAACGATATCCTCCAGATTTTGCAGGAACAGGGAGTCCTCCACCAGTCGGGAGAGCGCTGGTTCTGGATGGACGAGCGTTATCCTTCCGAAGGCGTCTCATTGCGAAGCAGTTCTCCGCAAACGTTTACCCTCCAGCTCGATACGGAGGACGACACTGTTAAAGTGATCGGCAAGATCGATTACAACAGCGCGTTCTGGCTCACCCATCCTCAGGCGGTATACTTCCACGAAGGCCAAAGTTACCTGGTCGGAAAGCTGGATTTGGACAGCGCCATCGTCAAGCTTCGCGAGATGGAAACCGATTACTACACGGACGCCATGAGCGACACCGAGGTTCAACCGGAAGGCATCGAACTCGAGAACAACGCCGGCAAATACCTGATCTATTACGGCAACCTCCAGGTTACAAGAACCGTGACCGGATTCCGCAAGCTGAAATTCCAGACGAATGAGGTGCTGGGCTACGGAGAAGTCAAGCTCCCCCCGACCGACCTGCACACCTGCGGCTTCTGGTTCGGACTTCCCGACGAAACGGTGGATCATTTCCGGGAAACCGGTATCTGGGGCAGCGATCCCAATCAATACGGCCCCTTCTGGGAAAGCATTAAAAAAACGATTCGCAAAAGAGACGGCTACAAGTGCCAGCACTGCGGTAAAGAGGAAGGTGAAAGAGCGCTCGACGTTCATCATATCATCCCCTTCCGTGCATGCCCCAATCCGGATATCGCCAACCTTCCCGAGAACCTCGTCACACTTTGCCCATCATGCCACCGGATCGCGGAATTCAACGTATACATCCAGAGCGGACTGAACGGTCTCACGCACGTCCTGAGACACCTCTCTCCACTCTATCTCATGTGCGATTACACCGACCTCGGCGTGCTCTCTCAAATCCGCTCTCCCCTGACCGGCGGAAAACCCGCCATCATCGTTTACGATGCGGCAGGGGGAGGCATCGGCCTGAGTCGCAAGCTCTACGATATCCACCGCGACCTTCTCGCGAATGCCCTCGACCTGATCGAAAACTGTACCTGCGACGAAGGATGCCCATCCTGCGTCGGTCCGGCTCCACTCAAAGGCTCCTCCGGCAAGCAGGAGACGATGGAAATCCTGCGCTACCTGCTCAAGAAACTATAACAATCATTAAGCTTCGCCAACGAGGCGCGAGCAGATTGGTTCAATCTCCCACGAAATTGTGGTGTTTCACAGCCAATTTTCGGCTTTCGTGCAACGAAAACGAAATCATGAACGCTGTGATTTCGTTCCTCGAAATCATGTTAGTGGATAATCGGCTGTGGTATATCCACATTTTCGTGGGAGACTGGGCGAAGATGCCGTGCCGGACGTGTGTCCATCACACACCATCACCGAATAACCTCGGAGCCATATCGCAAACAACGTTATCAAGCGATGCCACAAGCTCACTCGCCGATTTCCCCCGAAACAGGTTGACAGTTATTCCGTTTTAAATATACTATTTCACTGGTGTAAAGTAGAAAGGATAGAGATATGCTCGAAAAAATCAATAAACCGGAAGATATACGCAAGCTTTCACTTGCGCAACTGAAAGTCTTGGCAGAGGACGTACGAAACCGAATCATTGAGGTCACCGCGAAAAACGGCGGTCACCTGGCTCCCAGCCTCGGCGCTGTCGACATCGCGATCGCCCTTCTTAGGGTATTCAATCCCAAGCGCGACCGCGTGGTGTGGGACGTCGGTCACCAATCGTACGCCTGGAAAATCCTCACCGAACGCAACGACCGCTTCGATACCCTGCGCCAATTCGGGGGAATCAGCGGATTCAATAACATCTTCGAGAGCGAGTACGACGCCTTTGGCGTGGGGCACTCGAGCACATCCATTTCGGCGGGACTCGGCATCAACGTGGCCGACGAAATGCTCGGACGAAAGAGCAGAACCATCGCCGTTATAGGCGACGGCGCTCTCACCGGTGGAATGGCGCTGGAGGCGATCAATCACTGCGGCCATCTCCAGAAAAACCTCATCGTTATCCTCAACGACAACGCCATGTCCATCTCCAAGAACGTTGGCGCACTACAAAGCTACATGACCAATATCCTGGTCAGTAAAACCTACAACACTCTGAAAGAACGCGTTTGGGACCTCTCGCACACCCTTCCCACAAGCATCCGGCGAAAATTCATCACCGGTGCGCAAAAGCTGGAGGAGAGCCTCATCAACATCCTCGTCCCGAACATTATATTTGAGGATCTCGGCTTCAAGTATGTCGGCCCCATCGATGGGCACGATCTTCCCAGACTGGTTCATATCTTCAATAAAGCCCGGCACAACATCGTTGGCCCGGTTCTGATCCACGTTGTTACCCAGAAGGGAAAAGGCTGCGATTTTGCAGAGAACAACGCTCGTGTTTTCCACGGAGTTGGCCCATACGAAGAGAAAACCGGCGCAAGCCTTTCCACCAAGTCGAAATCCTATTCCAACGTCTTTGGCGATAAACTGTGCAAGCTCGCTTCCGAAAACAGCAACGTCGCTGCCATCACAGCGGCAATGACGGACGGAACAGGACTCACCGATTTCGCCAAGCAATACCCCGATCGCTTCTTCGATGTCGGTATCGCCGAACAGCACGCCGTCACATTTGCCGGCGGACTCGCCGTTCGCGGAATCAAACCGTTTGTGGCGATCTACTCCACGTTCCTGCAACGTGCGATCGACCAGGTGATCCATGACATCGCGCTCCAGAAACTCCCGGTCGTGTTCTGTCTCGACCGCGCGGGACTCGTTGGAGACGACGGCGCAACCCACCACGGCGTCTTCGATCTTTCGTTCCTACGCTTGATACCCAACCTCCAAATTCTCGCCCCATGCTGTGCTGAAGAGATGGAAGCGATGATGGACTACGCCATTTCTTACAACGATGGGCCCATCGCAATCCGCTATCCACGCGGAAGCGCACGATATTGCAAATCGGAACATCCCGTAATCAAGATGGGGAAATGGGAAGTTCTGCAGGAAGGTAGTAATATAGCCATCATCGGTACGGGCAAAGGCGTCCTAGACGGCGAGGAAGTCGCGAAGCTTTTCACTGAAAACGAGAATAGCACGCCCTGGCTCATCAATGCTAGATTCGTCAAACCGCTCGACACCGGCCTCCTGAACGATCTGGCAACCAGAGTCAAGCACATCGTCACCATCGAGGACAATGCTCTCACAGGCGGATTTGGCGAGGCAGTATCAACGTTTATGGGCGGAACCGGTGTTACGGTACATTCGTTCGGCATCCCCGACGAGTTTGTCACGCACGGAAAAGTGGAGCAACTCAAAGACATGCTGGGAATCATGCCCCGGCAGATATTCGATAAAATCAAGACGTTCCTCTAGCCATGAGCAATAACCAGAACCTATTCGATACCATAGCTGCCGAAACGACCCCCAAGGGTAGCGGCGGTATTTCCGTAATACGTATCAGCGGACCAGAAGCGATCGATATTGCCTCTCGCATCGTTAAAACACGCAAGCAGCTTCAGGATTGCCCGTCTCATAGCGCCCATCTGGGGGACATCTACGATAACGAACGCCGGATCGATCAGGCGCTTGTCACGATCTTCAGGGCTCCGCACACCTACACGGGAGAGGATGTCGCCGAGATATCCTGTCACGGCAATCCATTCCTCGTTTCCCAGATCATGACCATCGTTCTGCGCCACGCTCGGCAGGCGGAAGCGGGTGAATTCACCCAGCGCGCCTTCCTGAACGGCCGGATCGATCTCACCGGAGCGGAAGCCGTCAACGATCTCATTCAAGCGCAGACCAGGCAATCGCAGGCCGTCGCTCTGGAGCAGATGGAAGGCAGCTTGCAGCATCGCATTGAAGGACTGCTACATCGTATCACGCAAATCAGGATGCAAATGGAAATCGAAATCGATCTGAGCGATCAGGATCTCGCCGATACGGACTGGAGCGTTGTCAAAGATGAGACCGAATCGCTTCTTCAAGCGCTCGACGAGCTGATCCTCACCGGGCAGGAAGGCGTTATCCTCCGGGAAGGACTCAAGATCGCGCTCGTCGGCGCGCCAAACGTAGGAAAATCGAGCATTTTCAACGCGTTCCTGCAGACCGAACGCGCGATCGTCACACCGCACCCGGGAACCACCCGCGACTACCTCGAAGAAGCGGTCGCGATCGAGGGCTACCTCCTCAGATTGTTCGACACCGCAGGTATCCGGGAAACGCCGGACGAGATCGAGAAAATCGGTATCGATCGCTCCCAGCGGATGATCGGCCAGGCGGATCGCATTCTGCTCATTTCCGAAGCGGATATCTCCCCCGATGAATTGCACCATCTCGAGGAAATTTCGCAGCAAAACAATGTCATCAAGGTGATCAACAAGGCCGACCTCCTCACCGATTCACAGATTGCCAACTTCCGCGAGAAGGGCTATGTCGTATGCTCAGCAACCGAACCGGATGGCCTCGACGAGCTAAAAAACAAGCTCCTTGAGGATATCCGCATCTCTCAGAACGATCTCCACTCCGGTATTCTCACCAACGCACGCCAGATTGCCGCGGCATCTCGCGCTTTCGATTCCCTGGGGAAGGCTCACATTGCCATGCAGGATCAATTGGGCGCGGAGTTCGTCGCCTTCGATCTCAAGGAGGCCAGCCTGGCTCTGGAAGAAATCATTGGGAAAATCACCTCCGAAGAGCTTCTGAACAGGATTTTCAGCGATTTCTGCGTGGGTAAATAGCACCATAAAATTATGCATTTTCAAATTTTTTCAGAAATATATTGACGTTTCTGTCAATGCTGTTTACGGTTTGCATGGAAAATTCATGAAATAGCAAAGAAGGAGCCTCCCATGTATACAAGGTTTACAATAATCTTATTATTAGCCGTTGTCGGCCTTGCTGCAATTGATGTGCAACTCAATGATAATCAATTAGATGTGCAGGTTCTAAATACGAACCCTCTCACGTTGCGCATGCAATTGGGTTCCTTCTCATACAATGAGGTGGATATCGATGGCCAGACTTGGGCGCTTCCCCACCTCGACGGAGAAGGCCTGATCATGGACAAGGGTATGCCCCAGCTTCCAAAAGTCGTGAGAAGCGTCATCATTCCCGGTAATCTCAGGCCGGATATCGTTGTTACCGGAAGCGAGGAGACCTTTGTCGATCTTCGCGTCGCGCCATCCAAGGGACATTTTTCCAGGAACATCGATCCGAGTACCGTCCCGTACGTTTTTGACGATTTCTACCGGAATCCCACACCGCAGGAAATCGCAACGCTTTCCGATCCCTACATTCTCAGGGACTACCGAGGCGTAGCGGTCTCTTTTCAGCCGTTTTACTACAATCCGCTGGAAGAACGACTTTACATCAAAACTTCTATAGATATCGAGATTCAGTTCAACGGACCGGCGACGATCAACCCGCAAACAACAACCCGTTCCGGAATCAGTCGAGAGTTCGACGAGATATACCGCAATCACTTCATCAATCTTCCCACGGATCGCTACATTCCCCTTGAAGATCAGGGTCGCATGATCATCATTTCCTATAACTACTTCATGGAGGAAATGGAGCCGTTCGTGAACTGGAAAATCCAGAAGGGTATCCAAACCGACCTCTACAATGTTTCGGATATCGGTAACACGTATACGCAAATCATGGATTTCATCCAGCAGCAGTACGACCAGAACGACAACCTGACGTGGGTACTTCTCGTGGGAGATTTCCTGCAAGTCGATTCGCCCATTTTCTCGGGCGGTGGAGCGGATCCGATGTATGCGCTGGTTGACGGAAACGACAGCTACCCCGACCTTTTCATCGGGCGCCTTTCCGCGCAATCGGAATCGCAGGTTATAACACAAGTTGACCGCCTCATACATTATGAACGTGACATCACATCCGGCGACTGGCTTTCGAAAGGTACCGGCATTGCCTCTCAATTGGGGAATGGTCAAGGAGACGACGGCGAATCGGATTACGTCCACATGGGATATATCCGCGACGACCTTCTGAGCTACAATTACACGCAGGTTGACGAGCTTTACGCCACCTTGGGGGCAACCAGCACGATGGTTTCCAACGCCCTGAACGAAGGACGAACCGTCGTGAATTACTGTGGTCACGGCAGCACAACCGCATGGGGAACGACTGGCTTCAGTTACTCCAATGTCAATAACCTGACCAACGACAACAAACTGCCTTTCATTATCTCCGTTGCCTGCAAGAACGGGAATTTCACCAGCTATACATGTTTCGCCGAGTACTGGATGAGAGCCACCAACAATTCCAACGGCAATCCTACCGGCGCGATCGGCATATACGCATCTTCCATCAATCAGGAGTGGGCGCCCCCGATGTCCGCGCAGGACGAGATCATCGACCTGCTTGTGAGCGAGAGCAATTACACCGTCGGCGGGCTTTGCTACAACGGCTCGTGCCTGATGATCGACGAATACTCCTATTGGGGTCCGCGCATGTACAACACATGGCATATTTTCGGTGATCCGTCGCTTGTGATTCGCACCATGACGCCCCAGGCGATGAATATCAGTCATAGCACCTTTTTGCCATTGGGATCAAGCTCTTTGACGATCAACACGGATACTCCCGGGGCAACGGTATGCCTTACGGCTGGTCAAACGATCGTCGATGCTGCCGCGGCCGGGGCAACCGGGAGCGCCACGCTTTCATTCGAGCCTTTGACACAACCAGCAGAACTGCTTCTGACCGTCACCGCTCCGGATCGCATCGCATATCAGGAGACGATATCGGTGGGCGAAGTTCAGGCGGTCACCGGACTGAGCATCGATGTGGCCAGTGAAGGAGGCGTAGCCCTGACCTGGAACCCTGTTGAGGGAGCAAGCGGATACAACGTCTACTCGATCAACGTTCCAAACGGGACCTTCTTTCTGAGAGCGCGCGTGGCTGAAACAAGCTGGAGTTCATCGAGAACGTACGAAGCAAGATTCTTCTATGTAACGGCGGTGTTCGAGTAGTATTATCCCATAACATTCCTTCAGGAGAGCACATGAAACGACTGCTGTCCATCATATTCCTTGTGTTGGCAGCAATCACTTTCGCCGAAAGCGGCGTACCTCCGGACTGGAATCAACGCTATCCGAACTCTCTTCCCCACGCCATTTCGGGGGAAGAAGACGGACAAGAACAGCGGACATTTGCCCCAACCGATCCCCCGAATCCACCCATCCGACAAGTCGCGGAGTTCGAGCCGATGTATGGTTCGTTGATACGCTACCCGCTTGGTATTCCCTATTCCCTTGTTCGCGAGCTTGCCGAAGACGACGTTCTGGTAACGATCGTTTCAAGCTCATACTACGCCGAAGCCTACGGAAATTACCAGAGCAACGAGGTCAACATGGCAAACTGCCGGTTCCTTATCGCTCCATCAAACTCATTCTGGACAAGGGACTTCGGGCCTATGTTCGTGTTTGACCAAAGCGATTCCATGCGAGTGGTCAATTTTCGCTATAACCGCAATCGGCCGTACGACAACGAAATCCCTATCGCTTACGCCGCATTCGACACATTGGGCCTTTTTGGAATGGATGTGATTCACACAGGCGGAAACTACATGTGCGACGGGATGGGAACCGCGGTATCAACGGACTTGGTTCTCGAGGAAAACGAAGAACTCACGCGGAGCCAGATCGAGGAATATCACTGTAATTATCTCGGCATCGAGACCTACCACATCATGCAGGATCCGCTCGGAGAATACATCAAGCACGTCGATTGCTGGGGTAAATTCCTGGATGTCGATAAGATACTGATTGGGCAGGTTGCGATTTCCGATCCGCGTTACCAGAACTTCGAGGATGTCGCCTCATTCTTCGGGCAACAGGTATCTCCGTATGGTACGCCTTACGAGGTTTTCAGAGTGCATACTCCCGCAACCGTTACACCGTACACACCCTATACCAATTCTTTGATTCTGAATAAAAAGGTGTTTGTTCCTCAAACGGGTAATCCCTGGGACGATGAGGCGATTTCATCCTATCAGAGCGCGATGCCGGGATATGAAATCATCGGAATACCCTACTCGGGTTGGTACAACACGGATGCGCTTCACTGTCGCGTGCACGAGATCCCGGACAAACGAATGCTTCATATCCGGCACAATCCCGTGAGTTCGCAGCAGGACATGTTTTCGGATGTCGTGATCCATGCGGAAATTTTTTCTAACAGTCGGGCAGGATTGATTGCGGATTCACTCCTCGTCTTCTATCGCGTTAGCGAAGAATATCCGTACGTCTCATCCATTTTCGAGCATGTTTCTGGTCGCAATTACCGAGCTATTATCCCAGCAACGGAGAACGAAGGTCAGGTCTCCTATTACCTGTACGCAGTTGATGAAGCTGGTAAGCGAAGAACGATTCCCACTGCTGGAGATGACGATCCTTTCACGTATTCATCTTTCCTCATCCATCTGCAAGCGCCACAGCATCCCACCGTTGAAGTGTCTGAAAATACCGCATATATCCATTGGGAGCAGGTTAGCGGAGCGGAAAGGTATCTCCTTCAGTTCAGTCTGGATAACACTCTATGGTTCGATCTTGTCGAAACGACGGATACATCTTATCATATGCAGACGACCAATGATCGAATCTTCTATCGCATTATTGCTCTTTCCGCATCGGAGTAACGCCCCTGAATTTGCAGCTTTACATTTCCCCTCTCTTGCTATATTCGCGAGCAGCTATCTCGAAGTTTTCTGCCCACCCAGCGGCGGGGCGGCGTAGGAAGCCTGCATGTGCTTGTCTGAATATTGCTCGATAACTTCGCGCTGATTGTAGTCCTGAGCCTGCTGGCCGACCGGCTTCCTGATCGATGTACATCGATCGTGCGCGAAGCGCACACGCCGCCCCGCCGCGTGGATGGCTGGAAAACCCGGATTCCTCCAATCGGGAAATCCATCCTAAAACAATTTCCGCCTAATCTATCTTCCCGACTCAGGATTTTTCAACGCGGAAATTGTATTATATCAGCCAGATAGAACAGACGAATTCTTTATCTTGAACAATATTCAATAAATAATTTCACACCGTGAAATATTTTACTTGTTATAAATGATTCATCTCGATATATTGTATTGAGACTCGGTGATTTCTCCGAGACAAAATAGATGAATAATACTGCTAGATAAGGGATTAAGATAGATGCCAGAATTGCCGGAAGTCGAAACGATCGTGCGTGGATTGCGCAATACGGTTGTCGAATCCAACGTTGTGAAGCTGGACGAGTTCCGCCCGGGAACGGTTCGGGAGTTCACTTCCGAATCGGTGATGGGCAAGATTGAATCCGTCGAACGTCGCGGGAAATACATCCTGATGCACATCTCGACGGGAGCGGTGATCGTGGTTCACCTCGGCATGACAGGAAAGCTTGTTTTCGCAGGAGAGTTCCCTGCCGACGCGACCCATGTTCGCGCAGCCTTTCATCTCGGGAGCGGTAAACTTCTGCTCTTCATCGATCCGCGGACATTCGGCTTTGTCTCGATTCATGGAAAACGCGACACCATAGGCCGAATCAGCGATCTTGGCGTGGAGCCTCTCAGCAAATCGTTTGACAAGATATACTTGCATGGCGTACTTTCGTCAAGGAAAGCTCCGGTGAAAAACCTGCTGATGAACCAGAAATTCATTGCTGGAATCGGTAATATCTATGCTTGTGAAGCGCTTCACCGAAGCGGGATTCACCCTGCTCGCCCAGGAAACAGCCTGAGCGAAAGGGAAATTGAACACTTGACAGATTCGATCCGTACGATACTTGAAGAAGCAATTGAGAAAAATGGAACCAGCATATCGGATTTTCGAAGTGTAGAGGACAAGACAGGCGAGTTCCAGGATTTTCTACGAGTTTATATGAAAAAGAAATGCCACTGCGGTACACCGATTGAGCGCATCAAACAAGCGGGACGCTCATCATATTTCTGCCCGAATTGTCAAAAGTGATAAAGGAGATAATTGAATGAAGGCTATACAGATTAAAGAAGGCGTATACTGGGTTGGCGTTGTCGATTGGGACCTGCGGAACTTCCACGGCTACCTGACGCAACGAGGCTCCACATACAACGCGTATCTGATTATCGATGAAAAGATTACCCTGATCGACAATGTGAAATACTATCTCGCGGACGAGCTCATTGCTCGCATCAGTAGCATCATCGACCCATCCAAGATCGATATCATCGTCCAGAACCACATCGAGATGGATCACTCCAGCTCCCTTCCCATGATCATGAAAAAAGCTCCCAACGCAAAGATATACGCATCGCCCAAGGGCGTTGAAGGCATTCCGAAGCATTTCAAGCAGGACTGGGATTTCGTCACCGTTAAAACCGGAGACACGCTCAACCTCGGCAAACGCACCCTCAACTTCGTACAGACTCCGATGGTACACTGGCCGGATAACATGGTATCCTACTGCCCCGAGGAGAAAATCATCTTCTCTAATGACGCTTTCGGTCAGCACATCGCGTCCTCCGAACGATTCGACGACGAATACCCGTTCAACATCATCATGGAAGAAGCCATGAAGTACTACGCTAACATCGTGCTGCCCTACGGCAAGCAGGTGCAGAAAGCGCTCGAAGTGGTTGGAACCCTGGATATCGACACGGTATGCCCAAGCCACGGAATCATCTGGCGGAAATACATACCGGAGATTATCGAGAAATACAAAAAATGGTCGGCGAACGAGACGGAAGAAAAAGCTTTGATTATCTACGATACGATGTGGAAATCTACCGAAATGATGGCGAAGGCCATTCAGGCAGTGTTCGCAGATATGGGTATCCATATCTGCATGTGTAACCTTCAGCACAACCATATCTCCGACATCATGACGCACCTGACAACCGCGAAATACATCTGCGTCGGATCACCCACGCTCAACAACAACATGCTGCCCACGGTCGCCGCGTTCCTCACCTACATGAAGGGACTCGCACCGAAGGACCGTTACGGACTTGCCTTCGGCTCCTACGGCTGGGGCGGGCAGAGCATCGGACTGGTGCACGACGTCCTGGAATCGTGCGGATTCAACATGATGGACATGCACCGTCTTCAATACATTCCCGACCAGGAAGACCTGGATGCGATGAAAGAAATAATCCGTAAGCAAATAAATGAAATCAGATCGTAACATGTTCAAAGAAATGTGTTAAAGACAATAGAAGGAAACACAAGGAGGAACCATGATTTCCGAAAAACTGCAAGACGCAATCAATGTACAGATCAACAAGGAGCTGTACTCTGAATACTTATACTTCTCCATGGCTGCCTGGTTCGCATCCATGAACCTTTCGGGCTTCGAAAACTTCTTTATCGTACAGGCGCAGGAAGAACACTTCCATACCATGAAATTCTACAACTACCTCAATGAACGTGGTGGACGCGTAATCCTCGACAAGATAGAAAAACCGACCGTTGATTTCGAGTCGGCGGAGGAAATCTTCGAGATCGCTCTCAAGCACGAGCAATTCGTAACCAAATCAATCAACGAACTGATGGACGTGGCGATCGAAGTGAACGACCACGCAACCAGAAGTTTCCTGAACTGGTATGTCGACGAGCAAGTAGAAGAAGAGAATTCGATGGAATCGATTCTCAGCCAGTTACAGATAATCGGAGGCAAGGGCCACGGAATGCTCATGCTGGATCGTGAGCTGGCATCCCGCGTCTATACGCCGCCGACAACGGCATAACCCAATCGTCATTCAATACAAGCAAAGGAGTTAGCAATGACAAAACTCAGAGATATTTACTACTGCGAAATATGCGGTAACGTAGTCGGTATTCGCAACGAAGGCGCGGAAGCGCTCGTATGCTGCGGACAGCCCATGACAAAACTGGAAGAGCAAAGCAAAGACGCCAGTACGGAAAAGCACGTCCCTTACATCGAAGAAGTCGAAGGCGGCGTTCTGGTAAAAGTCGGCAAGGAAACCGCGCATCCGATGCTGGAGAAACACTACATCAAGTTCATCGAGATCCAGACGAAGGATCGCGTTTGTATCGCCGAGTTGAATCCCGGCGACGCACCGGAAGCATTCTTCCCGGTTCAGAAAGAAAACATCGTGAAAGCCCGTGAATGGTGCAACGTCCACGGCCTGTGGAAAAGCGAATAACTCAAGAGAAATACAGGAGGATACTGGATGGAATTCAAGAATTCAAAAACTGCTGAAAATTTAATGAAGGCTTTCGCCGGCGAATCACAAGCCCGTATGCGCTACACCTATTACGCGAAAGCGGCACAGAAGGAAGGATACCTTCAAATCGCGAACATCTTCCTCGAAACAGCCGAGAACGAGAAAGAGCACGCGAAGCTCTTCTACAAAAAGCTGATCGAGCACGGCTTGAACGGTGAAATGGTCGTGATCAACGACGCGGGATATCCCGTCGCTCTCGACGACACGATGAAAAATCTGGAATGGGCAGCCAATGGCGAGAACGAAGAGTGGACCGACCTTTATCCCACATTTGCCAAGATCGCGGATGAAGAAGGCTTCAAGGACATCGCGTCCGTGTTCCGCCTGGTCGCACTCGTCGAGGTTCGTCACGAGGACCGCTATCGCAAGCTGCTTGCGAACATCAAGAATCACGAAGTGTTCAAGAAAGACGGAAAAGTCTTCTGGAAATGCCTCAACTGCGGTCACATCGTCGAGTCGATTGAAGCGCCGGAAAAATGCCCGGTATGCCTTCATCCCAAGAGCTACTTTGAAGTTTGGATAGAGAACTATTAATATCTCAGAAAATACAGGAGGAAACAATGCAGAAATACGTATGCGACGCATGTGGATACATCTACGATCCAGCCGAGAACGATAACGTGGCTTTCGACGATCTTCCCGAAGATTGGGTATGCCCGGAATGCGGAGTCGGCAAGGATATGTTCAGTCCTATCGACTAATAACATTTGGAGCCGTCGGTGAAAGCCGGCGGCTTTTATTTTCGGCTTTTGCGAAGCAAAAACAAAAACTTCGAACTTAAGCCTTTTTCGGCTTTGACATAGTCAAAACGAAAACATGAGCGTTGTGATTTCGTTCAACGAAATCATGTTAGCGGAATTTTAATCGAAAATCTCCTTTCGCGGAAAGGATTCAGAGGGATTTTGCAGCAGGACATTCCCTTTTGGGGCCCTGTAGCATGTTAGAGGATAACTATATCCATTACCTGAAATACGTGAAACGATATAAGGGAAACGATATTGAATGACCCTTCGACTACGCTCAGGGTGACAGTGAGATGGTATTGCATACAGCCCCTTGCTGACCAGGGTGATATTTATGAAACTGGCCTTTTAAAAAAAACATTTACAGAAATGCCTTGAACGATGAGATCGAGTTTATTATAAATGGTTACCAAAAATGATATCAGTAAAAGAATAAAGGAGTATCTTTATGACAACGAAAGAATTCAACGAAGTGATCGATTTTGCGGTAGAACGCGAGAAAGAAGCGGTTCAATTCTATAACGATTTACAGGACATCGCGAAATTCGCTGCCCAGAAAATCATGCTGGCGGAGCTTGAAGATATGGAGCGCGGCCACATTCGAGTACTCGAAGGCATTCGCTCGAAAGGTACCTCAGAAAAGTCTGTAGGAAAGGTTCCGACTCTTCAGATCAGCGAGTATCTGGTTGAAGCGAAACCAACGGCGCAAATGACCTATCAGGATATCATCGTCACCGCGATGAAGCGCGAAGAGAAATCGAAAGCGCTCTACGAATATCTTGCGGGTCAGGTAGACGATGCCGATCTCTCGGCGGTTCTGCTTCGCATCGCGGCGGAAGAAGCCCAGCACAAGCTTCGTTTCGAGAAAATCTACGACGAAGAGATCCTCAAAGACAATTGAGCTCAATAATCCGATTTAATAGCCGGGTGTCTGCAATGAGCGGAACCCGGCGCTTTCATTTTCCTTTCAGGAGGACATTTTGATTCACGTTTATACGGGAAACGGAAAAGGGAAAACCACCGCTTCTCTGGGACTTTCGATCCGGGCGCTCGGGCGCGGGAAAAGAGTCTGCCTGATCCAGTTCATGAAGAAAAACTGGGAGTATGGCGAAATCCGCATGCTGGAGAAGATCGACGGGATCGACGTGTTCCAATTCGGAACGGACAAGCTGATCGATCCGAACCATCCGGCTCCCATCGATTTCGAGGAAGCGGAATTGGCATTCTCGAAGGCGAAGGACGCGATCCGGTCCGGCTCATACGATCTCATTGTCATCGACGAGATCAACGTGGCGGTCGAGTGGAAGCTCCTGCCGGTGGAAAAGCAGCTCGAACTGATGAATATTCCCACGGAAGCTGAGCTCGTGATGACGGGCCGATACGCTCGCCAGGTAGTGATCGACCGCGCCGACCTCGTCACCGAGATGCGCGAGATCAAACACTACTTTGCGCAAGGCGTCCCCGCTCGCGAGGGCATTGAGCACTGACGGAAAGGGCATGAGCCAGAAATTCATCCAGAGCCACCTCTACCAACGCTCGGTCCTCTCCTGCGCGCTGTATCCGCTATCGCTTCTCTACGCTCTCGTGCAATCCATACGCAGGCTTTTCTATCGACTTAAGCCTCCGTCGCCGATCCCCAATGCGCCTCGCGTTATCGGGATCGGAAACGTTGTTTCCGGCGGAAGCGGAAAAACGCCCTTCACCATGTTTCTTGCCGGCTATCTGAAGGAGAACGGCAAGCATCCGGCGATCTGCCTGCGAGGCTACCGAGGTAAGTTCGAATATAATAACCGCATCATCTCCAATATGCAAGAAGTGCTCCCCGAGGCTGTGGAAGCCGGTGATGAGGCCCGCATGCTGGCGGAAAAACTCCCCGGCGTTCCGGTTGCGGTCGGTGCGAAAAGGAGAAACTCCATCGCTATGCTGATGAACGCGATGCCCCAGATCGATTGCATCCTGCTGGACGATTCCTTCCAACACCTGAAGGTGAGCAAAGACTTGATGTTCGTGGTGTTCGGCCCAAGAGGAGCCGGAAACGGATTTGTCCTGCCTGCGGGAATCCTGCGCGAACCACTTTCCTCGCTGAAACACGCGGACTGCATCGTCATCAACGGCGGTGACTGGAATCCACCGTGCAATCAATGGAACAAACCGGTGTTGCGGGGCGAAAATCGGCTGGATAGAATCTACGGAGCGGACGGAAACGAGATTGCGTTGGAGGATGTTCGCAAGAAGAAGGTCTTGCTGCTATCGGGGATCGGGAATCCATCGTCGTTCGAGCAAACCATGCGAGGCAACGATATCGACTTCAAGCATCACCTCGCAATGGGTGATCACTACGATTACACACAACCCGGCTTTATCCCACGCCTGGAAAAGGAGCTCGCCGCACACGGCTGCGATATGATCCTCACCACGGAGAAGGACTGGGCCAAGCTCTCGCAATTGGAATTGAGCCACCTGCCGCTCGCTATTGTAGCGGTGAGGTTTGAAGTGGAAAATCAGGAAGCCCTGTCTCAGTTACTGAATTCGCTCTCCTAATGGTACATCTGCAATAGATAGAATACAACGCCCAATACGACCAGCAATCCCAGCACGATAATAATACCTATCTTGAACCTTCGCATCGCCGGTGGAAGATCGCGCCACTTGGTTTGTTCCCCCCATTTTTTGCGGTTGAAAAGCCCGATGGCCATGTAGATGAGCCCCAGACCGCTCAAGGGAATGTTCTTTCCGCTCATGCCGACAACGATGATCGCGATACCGATGATAAACAGCGCGCGGTAGTTCGGTGTTGGCTTGTAGCCTTTTCTTCGCATGAGATAGATGGTAACGAAGAAACCGACAAGCAAACATCCGACTACGGTGATAATGAACCAGGGCAGTTCAAACATGATTATCCTCCCAAACGTAATGTCTTTGTATGGCATAGACATTGGAACTGTCAATCAAATCGATAATTTTAAGCAGAGATGCCGGAAAAAAAAAGGTTGCCTTTCCGGATCGTCGTTTTTGGGATTAGGTGGATTGGGGATTATTGTCGGTTGAAGCTTCTGAAAATTGTCGAGGAGGATCTTCAAAAATTTACCGACACAACGACCACGCAGGCAACCTGATAAACAAATGATAGAGTAAAGGATCTGACAATCATAGATGCATTCCTTGTTCCAAAAGGCTAATCCGTTTGGTAGCCGATGATTGAGGATTTCGAGGTATTGTAAAGGCGTCGAAGGCCGTACGGATATTGTACGAATATGAACAGAGTGTGCAGGAGGATATTGCCTATTTCTACAGGCTTTTTACAATATTCTGATAATACGGCAATGTCTTCTCGAAGCCGATGAAATCATGCGCGACCCCATCGAAAAACTCGATCGTGGCTGCTTCGGGGTATCGCTGCGGCACCTTATTGTGATCGAAGAGCGCGTCGTCGGTGGCGAGCAGGAAGTGCAGAAGGTTCTGGTCACACGTGGATTCGTTGATTCTCCGGTCAATCTCCTTGAGCTGATCCATGTATTCCATCCTGAATTCGAAGAGATTGTCCGAGTAAAGCCGCTTGTGCATGCCGATCGCGTAGGAGAGCTTCTCCCACGGATCCAGGGCTGGATTGATCATTACTGCGGGGATTTTGTGCACGATTCCGAAATAGAGCGAATAGAACCCGCCCAGGCTGGACCCGGTAATGAGATCGGGGCCTATGGAAAGCATGTCCTCTATGAATCGAATCGCGTCGAGGGGGGCATCGGGTAAGTCGGGTGAGATAATCTCGTGCCGGGGAAGGTTTTCTCTCAGTACACGCGCCTTGAAGCTTTGTCCCGACGAGCAGAATCCGTGCAGGTAGATAATTTTCACTCTTACTCCTTCGCGCCTTTGTCGTCGCTCCAGAAATCGAAGAAATTCAGCCACATGAACGGGTAAGCGCTCACGTATTCTTCCAGATGGTAAACATATCGCTCGAAGAGCGCATCCATTTTTCCATCGCGTGTCAGCGCGGGATCGATCTCGTCGTTGAGGACGTAGTGATCGATGCGGAAAGCCAGAGACCCGGTACGTACGGTGAGGAACATCACCAGGCGCGCATCGCTGGAGACGGTCAGATAGTAGGGCGTGATGGGGAAAGCCGCTTCGTGACCGAGGAACCTGCTTTTTCGTGTGCGCGATCCCCAGGCGCGATCGCCCATAATGGACACGCATTCGCCTTGCTTGAGCATATTGACCGATTCCACCAGGCCGCCGAAGAGTCCGTCCGGAGAGATAATCTTGATGCCCTTCTCCTTGGCCAGATCGAAGAAGTACTTACCGCGGTCGTGCTCCTGAACGCGCAGGAGGAAATTGACCGGCTTGTCCAGGTGGTTCATGGAAGCCATGGCAGCCAGCCAAGTCCCCGAGTGGGTGGTCAGCAGCACCATGCCGTCCTTCTCTTGCGAGAGGGCGTAAAGCTCTTCCCAGTAAGGGAATTCGATGCGGAATTTTCCCGGTCCGAGGATACCCATGCACGCCTGATCAATCAGAATCTTCGAGAACTCATGAAGGTATTTGCCACCCAGTAAGAAGCGGACAACCGCCGGTTTACCGGGGAATCTTTTCTTCAGATAGAATCGCGGAGACGATGAGGAGAACCACACCTTCATCAGGTAATACGGGATCAGGAACGCCGCGAAGAAATACGCCGGATACGGGCCTACCAGTCGGATGAGGACATGGAAGAATCCGTAACCGAATTTCCCGCCGTGGTTGGGTGATTCCTTACGCTCGGACATGCTTCCCCCTCCCGAATACGCGCCGGTAGGCCCACGTCGCACCAAGAATCCCGAACCCGGACAGAACAGCCAGGATGGGCCCGAGGATCGTTGATCCGACGATGTAATCGCCGACACGCTGCAATGCCTGATGTCCCAGCGTTTCCCAATTGAATTGGGTCAGGAACTGTCCGTTGCGAACATAGTACCCAACAAGTATGGATAGCGCCGGAACGAATGGCGGTCCGCAGAAATGATTCATGCTGAGCGCGACCAGGCGATTTACCTTCATTCGCGTGGCCACGAATACAATCGCCACACCATGAAATCCGATGAGCGGCAGTGTCGCCAGCAGAACACCGGTCCCCACGGCGAGCGCAAGCTCTCGCGGCTCGAGCTTCTCGGTGAACAGCATCTTCAGGGTCTTCCACGGATTGGTAAGATAAATCTTCAGTGCGTTCTTCTGTCTCGTGCCGAAGAGCAGTTTATGCGGCAGTGGAACGAAATTGCGAAGGACCAGCCGCGTGTAGGTCATGGAGATGCGGGCGTTGTCCTTGAACGGATGAAAATGGGACGCCTCGATGGTCTTTTCGCTATACTCGACGGCGATTGGGACTTCCCTGATCTCCAGCCCGGCCCAGATGCCGCGCACGATCACTTCCACCTCAAAGTTGTAGCGTTTCCCCTTGATCCTGAGCAATCGCAGAGCCTCAACGGGATAAACGCGATAGCCGCTCTGGCTGTCGGAAACCGACTGCCCGGTGCATACGCGAATCCAGAAGTTGGAGAACTTTCTACCGAACTTGCTGGAGCCCGGGACGGCGTCGCTGTCGAAATCGCGAGTGCCGATCACGATAGATAGCGGAAACTCGTTCGCTGCCTTCACGAATTGGGGGATTTCCTCAGGATGGTGCTGTCCGTCGGCATCGATGGTGAGGATGTGCGTGTATCCGTGCTCCGTCGCCCAACGACAACCTTCCATGATAGCGGCTCCCTTTCCGCGGTTTTGCGAGAAGCCGGTTTGGTGGAGTTGGATCGCAGCCATCCTGCCTGCCGGTGCCGTCCTTCGACTTCTCTCTTCCTCGATCCCACTCAGTGCATCCACGCTGCCATCGGTGCAGCCGTCGTTGACCACAAGTACAGGATAGCCCGTTGCCAAAGCGCGCTTTGCAACATCGCGAATGGTTGTCCGGTTGTTGAACACCGGAATGACGATCAGAATGTTTATCCCGGACATCTTACTTTTCGTATTGCTTTCGGAACCGGAGGAACAGCGGCAGGTCCTTGAGGAATCTGCGCCAGCTATCCGGCGATTTCCACAGCATGGTGACGTAATTCATCATGACGCGATGACGCTGGTAGTACCGGCGATAAAATTCGCGGTGCCGCTCCTCCAGGCGTTCTTTGGTGAAGCCTTTCGCCACGAAGACGAAGTTCAGCGCGTTCATCAGCGCCCAGTTCTCGTCGAATTCACCGTACTCGCGAATCGTCTGATACGCGGGAGACCCGGGGAACGGCGTGAACTTGGAGAGGTTGAAATCATCCAGCGGAAGGCTCAGCACATACTTGATGCTGCGCTCAACGCTCTCCTCTGTTTCACCGGGAAGCCCAAGCATGAAGAGTCCTTTCGCGCGGATACCGGCCTTGCGGATCATCTCCACCGCCTTGCGATTCATGTCCAGTGCGTCGTCAGGCTTCTTGCCGCCGTAGTAGCGATGCTTCTTCAGGAGTTCGGGATCGCCGGTTTCGATGCCCAGACTGATCATCCAGCACCCCGCCTTCTTCATCATGCGAAGAAGCTCGGGATCGACCTGCTCCGCACGGGCGGCGCAGTTGAAAGTCATCTTGAGTCCGGAGGCGATCTTCTTCTCGCAGAATTCCTCGATGCGCTTGCGCTGCAAGGTGAATGTGTCGTCGTAGATGTTAACGTGACGCATACCGTAGGTCTTGTTCAGGTAGCGCATCATCTCCAGAATGTAATCCGCAGAATTATATCGATACGAGCTCATGAATACGCTGCGGTCGCAATAAGAGCACCGGAACGGGCAGCCACGACTGGTGATGATGGTGGTTCCGGGCGCTTTGGGATAATTGAAGATGGGGAGCATGTACGCGTTGGGAAAATCGTGCAGCTTGTGGTAGGCCGGAATGGGGAGCGAATCCAGCTCGAGGAGTTTCTCGCGATGCCCGTTGAAAACCACCTCGTCGCCATTGCGCCAGATCAAGCCCTGGATTTCTGAAAGACCGGAGCCTCCCGATTCATCAGCTCGAGGAGCGTTTGCTCGCCTTCTCCCACAACGCAATAATCGATCACGGGATAATCCCGCATGAGCTGCTCTCGCAATGCGGAGACATGCACGCCTCCGAAAACGATGCTCGCCTCGGGGAGGATATCCCGGCAGTGGTTCGCCAGACGAATCGCGTCCGGGAAACTCGACGTGGTTGTGCTGAAACCGATCCAGGCCGGTCTATCGCGCAGGATTTGGCTGAAAAAGACGCTTGTCGTCGCCCGGAAAGGCATAGCAATCGTAGATTTCCGTTTTCCAGCCATGCTTTTCCATCCAGGCGGAAATGCTGCAAAGTCCCAGCGGAGGCATGATGTTGGCCACGCGAGACATATCGATCTCGCCGGGCATCCAGTTCTCGCCCAGCGGGTGTATCAAATAAAGAGCTTTGGGATTCATTCGTTACCGCCTGGTGCTTTTTTTCGCGAGGATCATATTCCAAACGGGACCGCGGTAACCCATGGTGTGAAACGCCTTGATCATGTCGAGCTGCTCGCCGTCCGGATACACGCGATCGCGACGATCCCCGAAGGCTTTCAGCAAACGCTGATGAAGCCATTCCTTATCGACATGCGGCGAGAAGTACCACCAGGGTTCCAGCAGATTATCCTCCGGCTTGACCTCGCCTGACTCGATCAGCTGCCCCCATATCGGCGTATCGGGAAATACACGGATGCCAATGGAAGCGAAAACGACGCAGTTTTCGAGGCTTTCCAGATTACGGATGCCTTCCTCGACCGTCTCCGGCGTTTCCCCCGGGCCTCCGAACACCGCGAAATGCGCGTTCGCGACCCCGGCTTCGACAAAGAGCCTGTTCGAGTGCTGCACCTGCTTCCAGGAGAATCCTTTCTGGAGCCCCGCAAGGGTCGTGTCGCTGGTGGCGTCGGTACCCCATTCCACCGCGTGCAGGCCAGATTCTTTAAGCAGAAGCACCTCTTCCTCGGTGAAATCGGATGGGCGAAAGAAGGCCATCCAGGGCGTCTTGTTTCCCCGCCTGACCAGCTCTTTCGCGATCTCCAGGTACTTGCCCTGTACGTCATTGAACACCGAATCGGTGAAAGAAAGGTAGTCGGCGTTGTATTTTTCCTTGAGCAGATCGATTTCGTCCACAACGTCCTTCGGGGAACGGAAGCGATACCTCGTTCCCTCCAGCGTCGGGTAGGAGCAGTACAAGCAGCGATGCGGACACCCGCGCTTGCTCTGAACGCTGAGCATACCGCCTCTATTGATGTAATAGGCTGCAAGCGCGTCATCGCGTTCGGTGGGGATCAATTCCTGCGGCGGGATGTAATCGCTTTCGCGCAGGATTCTTTCAGCGGGTGGATTGCCGTCTTTCAGCGCGTCGGCCAGTTGAACGAACAGCTTCTCCCCTTCTCCAACGATGCCGTAATCCGCTTTGCATACATCCAGCATCTGCTTTGGAAAGATCGAGTAGGCCGAACCGCCCATTACGATCGGCAGATCAGTGTGCTCCCGCAGGAAACGCACGATATCGCGGTACTGCCGGAAATACACGTCCCCTTTGCAGTAGTTCACGTCATCGATGTTGCGGATTGACAACCCAACCATCAGGAGGTCTTCCCGGTCGAGCAGATCGACGATCTCCTGCTGCCAGTTCTCGTTGACCAGGACGTCGCGCTGGAAAACCTCGTATCCGGCTCTGCGCGCTGCGTGCGAGATCATGGCCATACCCAGTGGATACACCGGATAGGGCTCTTGCGTCGTATTACAGGAAAGGAGTAAAATTTTATGCATGGGGTCAATTGGTCGATTCACGCGGTACCCTTCTGCGTCTGCGAGACATATCCGGCGCTATGTACGTTCCGTCGGCGAGTTCACGCTGCATCAGCTTGTGGAAGAGCTTACCCATCTTGAGCTCCTGGGTTTCGTCCTGGTAGAATGTTTCCCAGGCGTAGTAGTACATCTCTTGCAGCTTGGACGGCGTCATCTTCTTGGGCTGGAACACCACACGGTCGCAGGTGTAGTCTTCCCAGTTGCTGGAGAAGAGGCGTCCTTCCTTTTCGAGCTGCGCGCGGATCGGCGTGTGCATGAACGGTGTCAGGATGGTGAATTCCGCGGTGTCGAGTTCCACTTCCAGCAGGAAATCGACCAGGCGCTTGATGTAGTCCTCGTCCTGATCGTCGGTTCCCAGGATGATGGTTCCTTCGATGCCGATACCGTGATCCTTGTACATGCGGATTGTTTCGCGAATGAAATCGGAAGTATCGAATACGGCCTGATACACATACCACGCGCCGGCCTGATAAGCCAGCTCGAGGATTTCATCGTTTCGCTCGATCGGATGGCTCACAAACTTCTTCTTGAGCGGGATCATCGCCTTGAAGAGATCCCTCTCCCAGTTCGTGTCCTGCGCCAGCGAGTTATCCACGATAAACATGCGGTTGTTGTCGATCTCCCGCATTTCCTTGATCACCGTCTCGATGGGGCGCGGACGGAACTGGCGTCCCCCGAGGTATGGCGTACAGCATGGGAAGCAGTTGAACCTGCATCCGCGCGAGGCGTGAACGAGGTCGAGCATCTTGGTTCCGCGATAGACGTACTTGCTGTGATCGAGGATATCCCTCTTCGCCGTACCGACGGATTCTATCGGCGGGAAATTGAGATGGTAGTCGTAAAGCGGCTTGAGTTCGCCGTTTCGCAGGTCGTCGAAGACCTGCTCCAGTCTACCTTCGGACTCGCCAAGGAAGATGCTGTCCACGTGCTGCCTCACCTCTTCGGAGTGGAGGTTCGCCGAGATTCCACCGGCCATCACCGGAATACCGCGCTCGCGATAGTGCCGGGCGATTTCAAACGCGCGTGGAAGCTGCGCGGTGAGCATAATGGAGAGCCCGACAAGGTCTGGGCTGTCTTCAAGCTGTAAGTCCTGCACATTGTCGTCCACAAATTCGATCTCTACATCCGCCGGAACTGCCGCAGCCATAACCACGGGTCCGTGCGGCGGCAGGAAGAAGGGCGTTTGCATCTCGAGCTTTCGCCATTTTGGATATATCAGTTTAAATTTCATCGTGTCAGCCTTTTTTTTGGATTTGATCGCGAGCGATTGCCGTCAAGCTGGAGAACGTCCCTCCATCAGGATCGCTCAGGAAACCGTTTATATATTGATAATCGTATTTTTCGTCATGCGCCGCGCGCTGGAAAACAATATACAGAGCGCCGCGCTGGGGTAACGTTTGCACCCCGGTCAGCATGGATTCCGGCGGACTATCGAGCCAGCCGACTACAATCGTGCCGCTCAGTCCCGCCTCGATCATGTCGAGAGCAGGCTTCAGGGCGGCTCCGCCGCGGTCACCGGTTTCATTCACGGTGAAGGTGGGTCCCATCAGCTTGTAGTAAGCGGCGCATTCGCCAATCACCACGTTCGGCAAGGTATAGGAGAACAGGTTGGGGCTCGAGGCGATACCGCCGTCGGCGAGAGTCGTCTCGTGATACTTCCGATCCGTATCCAGGCTTTCCCAATGGGTGGAGAGGATTACGCCGATGTCGCGTTTTTCATCGAACTCGTCGAGTCCGGCATCCTTCAAGGCGAGCGCCATCGCAGCCAGGCCGGTCTTCGTGTAGGGGTCGAAACGCCCGTAGCGAACCAGCGGAGGCGTGAAGAGTCCACGCGCCGGTGGGAGCTGAAGTTCGCCATCGATGAACTCGAAGGAAGATGCCTGATTCAGCATGGCGGGGGCGGCTGCGCTGATCCAGCTTCCGCCGAGGACGCGGAGGTGTAACGCTCCGGGGCCTGTCCTTCGACTCCGCTCAGGATGACAGGGAAAAGGGAGCTCAGGATGACAGGGAGAATTTATGTCTGGTTGAGATAGCTCAGGATGACAGGGAGTACTGGAGTCTCGATTCGTTTGAGCGCCTGCGTTGGTATCCGGCCAATCGCTTTGTGAATCTCTGTCGAGCGGCTTATCCGCGTCGGTATGCTTCAGGATGATTGCCGCGTTCACGCCACCGAAACCGGAATTGGTGGTAAGAATGTTATGTCCCGGGAAAGTCTGTGCGAGGTAACTGACGCGTTCAACGGCGCGAGGCTCCAGATTGAGAACTCCGCAGGTGGGAGGAATGCGTTCACCTTCCAGAATCTTTGTACATAGCGCGACTTCTATGGCTCCCGCTGCGCCCATGGTGTGCCCGATGGCACCCTTTATACCGAAGACGGGGAATTTCCTGTCGCCGAAGACAGTCTCGATGGCAGTAAGTTCCATTGCGTCGTTGTAGACTGTTCCGGTACCGTGCGCGCAGAAGGCTTCCACGCTGTCGCAACCGGTATCGCTCATTCGCAGAGCTTGCTCGATGGCCGCGATCAGACCGCATCCGTCCCGGGCGGGTCCGGTAATGTGATTCGCATCGTTGGCGACACCCCAGCCGGCGATTTCAGCCAGCCTGGGATATTCGGTCCCGTCGGTCATCCAGATGGCAACGGCTCCGTCACCGAGGCACAAACCATCGCGATTCTCGTCAAAGGGACGGCAATCGGTGGGCGAAAGCGCTCGCAGCGCAGAAAATCCCGTATGGGTGAAGCGACTCGCCAGATCGGCAGCGACGACCAGCACGCTGTTTCGCTGTCCCGAGGAGATCATCTGTGCCGCCAGCGATATTGCCACGGTCGATGCCGCGCAGGCCGCGTTGCAGCTCAGGTGATCGCCCGAAAGATTCAGTTTCGTTTGTAAGGCTTCGATGTAATGCTCGGGAAGATATGGGATGTTGGACCCGTACGCTGCCTCGGCCTCAACGTACTCGGCATCGCTCTTCACGCCGGCCCAGATGACCATCGTGTCTCGCGGGAGTTCCGGCAGATCGCGGACTGCCTCCAGCGCCAGCGCGAGGGTAACGCTCTCGGGATTTCTCTCGCGAACGTGCTTCGCGACGGAAGCCTTGTGGAAAAGCAAACGCCCGGTATCGAAATGACCGATCGCGTCGATGGCAGTCTCCCCGGCCATCAACTTGCGGAAGTTATAATCCAATCCGCTTCCGAGGCCGGTTACGATATCGCATGCGCTGATAAAAACCTTCTTCATTGCAGCTTTCCTTCCTGCCATTGCTTCATGAAATCCTCGATGTAGTCGGGCCGGACCAGCATGATATTGCGCTGGAAATCGGTGAAAAGCTGCACCGTGTATCCGGTTGCTACGGGGATGTCGCCATCCTTCAGAATCTCGTAGCTGAAATTCATGCGCACGGCCTGCGACCAGTGGAGTCTGGCGCGAATGAGGAATTCCTCGCCGAACTGGAGCGGGTTGTGGTTGTCGATGTGCATCTGGACGATGGGCGCCAGAAAGCCGGCGTGATACATATCCAGATATCCCATATCGAACTTGCGCCCGAAAGCGGCCCGGCCATCTTCCAGAAAGCTGGGGTAACGCCCGTGCCACACGATGGTAAGCGGATCGACTTCTTCAAAGCGAACCACGCGCGTGCACTCGGCCACAAGCGGCGCCGGTGCGCCCGGTTCCTCGACAAAATATTGCTTCTTGCTTCTGCGACTCATCTCTAACTCGTTTCTGCCAGATCAAGTGTGAATCTGGCCTTTAATTCTGTTCCGCCGCTTACCCGCACAACGGCGCGCAAGCGATCATCTTCTATTTCGGTAAGTTTGATATCGTATTCAAGCATCTCCCCCGGGAAAGAGAGATGTGCGAACTTCGCGCTCGACACCTGCATGATCCGGTACGGACGTTTCAGCAAGCTTTCGCAAAGCGTCTCGACCGTCTGAAGTATCAGAATTCCCGGAAGCACGGGATATGCCTCGAAATGGCCATCGAATCCCTTGAAATCGGGGCGATAGCAAAGATTCGCCTTGATACTGTGCTCCAATTTCTCCACGGATTGAACGTTACGAAGAATATCCTTCTCGATGGGAGCGAAATTGCCGTGAACAGATACTGGCGATCCTGATGCCAACGTGGGGGTATCGATCTCGGGAATCTGCGGCTGGCCATCCTCTTCCCATGTCTTGAGCAGGCCGGTGGCGATTTGCGTATCGTTCGAGAACACGATAACGCTTGTCAGGCTGTAGAAACCGATCGAGCTCTCCTGTTTGAGCTTGAACGAGAGTTTCTCTGCGCAACAGGGCAACTCATCGAATACAAAATCCTGCAAGCCCACGAGATAGCCGGACCTCGCGCTGCCTTCGTCCTCCAGCAGGCGGATATAGCCGGAGAAACACGCGGTCGACTGCGCTGCCAGCTCGATAATCGCCGATGGCAATACGTGCCTGGACGGTGTCAGGAACATCTTCTTGCCGGACATGTCCGTCTCGGCGCAAGCTTCTTCTGCTGAAACCCACACAAGCTGATCGATCAGCTTCATTTTACCACGCTGGGGGATTAGCTGTTCTGCTTTTAGGGGAAGCTCCATCGGTATCATGATTCTTTCGTTTCCTCCCGGGAAATGATGTCGAATAAATCTTTGTCGTTGAAAATCAGCTCTCTGAAAGCTGCGAGATCGTCGTGGAAGATACGTGTGTTGTCATAAACCTTGAATTGCGAATTCAACGCCTGGTATATCTTTCCGGTCTGTTTTCCCATCTTGTCGGCATTGCGGAAGGAAAGCGCCTGCATGTCCGCGAGCGTTTCCATGGTAAGGATATAGGAAGTGTTGTTGAGCATCCGGTACGTGCGCCTTGCGGAGACGGTTCCCATGCTGACGACATCCTGGTTGGAAGCGTTGCAAGAGATGGTGTTCGTGCTCATTGGGGCCGCCATCTGACGGTTTTCGGCCGTGGTAGATGTGGATAGGTATTGCGCGCCCATGAATCCCATGGTGAGTCCCACGGTTCCCGGGATCAGGTGCTCGGGAAGCCCTTCGTTGAGGTTACGATCCAGGAGCTTGTTCAGGCGACGCTCCGAGAGGTTGCACATGGTGGAAAGCGCGATGGCCAGCATGTCCATGGCGAAGCTGATGCTCTGGCCGTGGAAGTTGCCGCCGTGAATGATCTTCCGCTTCTCGGGGATGATGATGGGGTTGTCGTTGGACGAATTGGCCTCGCGAACAACCGTGTCGTGCGCGAAATCGAGCGCTTCCTTCACCGGTGCAAGAACTTGTGGAGTGCAGCGGATGGAATAGACGTCCTGGACGTTGATGTCTGTCTCGAAGACCTGCTCGTCGCCCTTTTGCTTGCTGCGGATAATCTCGTGCATGTTTTCACGCAAGGTGATGTTGCGCGAGCCTTCGTAGAGTCCGCGAACGCGATCCGCGATCCATACCTGACCCGGATGCGGCTTGACTGCGTGCAGATGGCGTTCGAAGGCGTCGTCGATGCCTCCGAAAATCTCCACCGCGTAGGCGGCGTTCACGCAGGCGATTTCCAGCGCTTTTTTCGCTCCGTGAACCGCGTAGGCGGCAATGGCCGTCATGGCTGCGGTGCCGTTGATAAGTGCAAGCCCTTCCTTGTAGCTGAGGTTCAGCGATTGGAGGCCGCAGGCTTCGAGCGCTTCTGCCGCAGGTATCGCTTCGCCCTTGAACCACACGTTTCCTTCCCCGATGATCGCCAGCGCCATGTGCGCCAGGTGGACCAGGTCGCCCGATGCGCCCACGCTTCCGCACTCGGGAATCCAGGGAGCGATGCCGGCGTTGATCATGTTCTGGAGAAGTTCGAGAAGCTCGATCCGGACGCCCGCGTATCCCTTGACCAGCGTGTTGAGTCGCACCGCGAAGACCGCCCGTGCGATTTCCGGCTTGAGGGGATCGCCCAAACCAGCGGCGTGACTGCGGATCAGGTTGGTTTGCAGGGTCTCGATGTGGTTGTGGTCGATAATCTTGTTGCACATGGGTCCGAAGGACGTGTTGACGCCGTATATGACGCGCTGCTTGGAAATCTCTTCTTCCAGGAACTTCCGCGACGCTCTACATCGCTCCAGCGCTCGAGGCTCCATGCCCACCAGCTTCTCGCCATTCCCGATGGCGACGATTTCATCTATGGTCAGGTCGTAGCCTGTTAAAATGATCGTATCTTTCATGTCAGCTCCTATAATCATGGAAAATTACCCGCTTCCGCTTCCCGGTCTGGTTGACTTTCTCGCGAACGGCGTCCTCGCTCATGATCTCGATCTGCGGAATGACCCTCACCTTGGCCTGAAGCCTTTCTTTGAGCGCTTGCAGCGGCAATCGGTCTTGATCGAGCGCGACGCAGAAGGTAACCAGATCGTTACCGTGGGAATCGCGATTCGCCATCACGTATCCCCCCAGAAAGCCGTCCCGTCCCTCGACCGCAGCGAGAATCGCGTTCGGGAAAAGGAGCGTGCCCTTGTACTTGAGCATCTGGTTTTTTCTGCCCAGAACCGGCGATATGCGCGGCGTGGTTCTCCCGCATGCGCACGGTTCGTCGATTTTGTAAGCGATGTCGCCCGTTCGGAAGCGAATCAGCGGCATTCCGGTTACACCCAGCGGGGTCACGGTGACTTCACCGGTTTGTCCGGGTGGAACGGGATTGCCCTGGTCGTCCAGGATTTCTACGTAGGCCAGTTCGGGACGCAGGTGTCCGCCGGCTTGCATCTCGCATTCGTTGAAGGAGGTAGCCATTTCGGTGGACGCGTACGTGGAAAGCAATGGAGCCTGCCAGATATCCTCGAGGATTTTGCCCAGAGGAAGAAGCTCGAGTCCGGCATCGCGCGTGGGCTCACCGATGGCGAGGAGTCTCCTGATGCCGCTTTGGGCCGGATCATCGCCGTTATCCAGCGCGTACTGCGCGATCTTCAGCATGAAGGACGGCACGCCGACGATCGTTGTCGCACCGGTTGTCTTGATGAGCTCCCAGTGTTGCGCCGCGCTTCCCGCTCCGATCCTAACTGCGGTCGCTTTCATGCGCTGCGCGCCCAGAAAGTAGGCGAGCCCCGCCATGAAGCAGCGATCGATCGCCGCCCCGATCGCGATGATGTCGCTGCCGGATATCCCACTGATGCCGAATGCGACCTCTTCGTTGAGCGCAAGTCGCGTGAGATCATCAGCCGTCTGAAGCACCATCGTCGGGTTGTTGCCAACGGTCGCGGATGTCATGCAGACATCGGTGATTCGATCCCGCGGAACAGCGAGAAAATCCATGTTGTTCTCCGCGAGATGATGTTTCATCGTCGTCGGGATGCGGGAAACATCCTCGATGGTTCTGATGTCGGCCGGAGTCATTCCGTTTTCATCGAAAAATCGCTTGTAGAATGGGCTGTTCTCATACGCGTACGCGATGTGCTGTTTCAGGAGTTCCAGAGAGAGATCGTCTATCTTTTCTCGGCTCAGGTGCTGTACGTCTCCGAATCTTGCTGCAGAAAAATCCCGTACCATCGTTAAAGCTCCTCTCCCAGATGTTTGCGGTAGATGCCTTCGACGTGCTTGCGCATTCTCAGCCAGGGCTGTCCTTCCGTGAAATCTTGCGGATAAACCGGTTCCAGCAATTCAATCTCAACATTGGCAGTGTTGATGAAGGGGAACTTCGTCGAGAAGAATTTCTCGATCCCCGTCATGACCACGGGAACAATCGGAATACCGGTGTGTATCGAGAGATAGAAAGCACCCGAGTAGAATCTCCGGAGCTTACCGTCGCGCGAGCGATGCCCCTCGGGAAACACGACGAACGAGACCTTTCGGTCCACGAGATCCAACCCTTTCCGAACCAGTTCGTCGTGAGCGGTTGTCTCGCTGTTGATGTAGTTCGCCCGTTGCATGGACCATCCGAACAACCGGAGCCGGAACGGCCAGGATCGCACGAACACCATCAGGTTGCTGCGCGGAACCATCGAAGCGAAAAAGATATCGACATTGCTCCGGTGGTTGTATACAAATACGCAGGGCTGCCCCTTGGGGACATTCTTCCGGCCTTTCATCTTCACCTTTAGCACCGGCCAAGAAGCCCTTACACACACTTTTCCGTAAACGGCGTTCTTGATGCGATAGATATCGTCCCGCTTATATCCCCGGAGGTACAGAAGAGGCTTCGCGACAAGATGATAAGATATCTCGAAGACGATTGTCACGGCCGAGATCACGATAAGGTAGTACAAGTTCTGCAATAGATGCATGATTGGCTCTGAGAAACGGATCAGGCAATTTTCTGTTTGATGAACTCGATGATGTGCTGAATCGTTCTCATTTGACGGATGGTACCCTCATCCTGCTTGCGATCAACTTTGAAGTTAAATTCGTTTTCCAGCATCACGATAAGATCGACGCCATCGAGGCTATCCAGTTCAAGCTCGTCGTAAAGCGTCGCTTCGGGGTTGATTATATCTTCTTCAATTTCGAATTCGTCCACCAGAATCCTGGTGATTCCTTTCAAGATTTGCTCATCACTCATGATTTATATCTCCTTATTAATAATGCTGTATTGATGCCTCCGAATGCGAAACTGTTCTTCATGATCACGTCCAGCTTCGTCGGCTTGAGATCGGAAACAAGGTTCAGTGCCTGCGCTGCTTCATCCGGATTTTCCAGATTCCTCGTAGGAATAATCTGCTCGTCGCGCATCATGTAGGTGGACGCAACCAGCTCCAGCGCTCCGCTTGCCCCGAGTGTGTGGCCGATATGGCCTTTCATGCTGCTGACGGGAATCTTGTGCTCTCCGAATATCTCCGCGATCGCTTCCGCCTCGTGCATGTCCCCCAATACGGTTGCCGTTGCATGGGCGTTGATGTAATCGACATCGGACGGCTTGACATTGGCATTCCTGAGTGCGCTTCTCATGCAACGCGCGATTGATTCGGCGTGCGAATGCGACATGTGTTCACCGCTTGCAGAAGTATCGAATCCGATTATCTCGGCAAGGATTTTCGCACCGCGTCTCTTCGCGGAGGCCTCGCTCTCGATGATCAGGCAACCCGCGCCTTCTCCGCAAACGGTTCCGTCCCTGTCCCTGTCGAATGGTCGCGGTGTCTGCTGCGGCCTTTCGTTGAATTTGGTGGAAGTTCCCTGCACGATGTCGAACGAGGTGCTCGTATAGGCGTGAAGTTCTTCAACGCCGCCACAGATCATCATGTCGATCATCCCGTATTTCACGTACTCGTAGCCGACGCCGATCGATTGCAATGCGGAGGCACACGCCGCGTTGGGAGAGACGACCCGTCCCGTCACGCCAAAGATATGCGCGATATTCGCTGCAGCAGTATGGCTCATCACCTGAAAGAAGATACCCGAGGACAATTGATGGCACTCGTTCGTCCGGAATATTTCCATGAAGAAGTCGGTCATGCTGTCGATACTGCCCGTGGACGATCCGTAGCTCACGCCAACGTTGCCCGATGAAAGAAGTTCTTCGGGAACTCGTGCGTTTTCCAGCGCTTCCCTAACTGCGAAAAAAGCCAGGAACGCCGTGCGACCCATGAGCTTACGATATTTACGGGGGATTTCCTTCTCGTTGAGCGGTTCCGCCACAGGGGCGCCGACCCAGCACTCGAGATCGGAAACATGTTTCTCCCATATCGAACGCAGGTTGACAACGGCATTGTTGTCCTTGCAAAGGTTCTCATACATTTTATCTGCGCCAAGGCCGAAGGGGGATACCGCTCCGACACCGGTTATTACAACTCGATTCATCGACATTTTCTTATTTCCTTCCAGATCGTTTCGGGATCGACGATGAAACCTGTAGCGATGAAGCTGGTCACAATCGCTCCAAGCACACCCGGATTCAAGCTCTGCCCCGCGAGGTACAATCCCTGAACCGGGGCACGAGAAGACAAAGCAAAATACTGGTTGGTCTGCTTCAATCCGTATGCGGTTCCACGCGGAGTTCCCGTGTATCGATTATATGTGACAGGTGTTGAGACATCAATAATCTCCGCATGTCCGCGAAGCTCGGGGAACCGGCCAAACAACGCCCGATCCGCTCGCTCGGCGAAACTCTGTTTCATCGTTTGATATTTCTCCATATCGATATTTCTGTCAATAGCGAATAAATCATCAATTTCTTTTTCCGCAACAGGTAAGATTACTGTAAGCGCATTTCTTTCTTCTGGAGATGTTTTCATGATTGCGTGAATACCTTCCAAACTGCCTCTGCGCTCGGGAAGATATTCGTAAAGGTTTCTGCGCTTCAGAGATTCGGGGATGTTCTCGCACTTGTAGAAAATCGTCGCGAAGGAGAGCGAATTTTCCATCGCCTGAACCCGCTTGCGGAATGCGGGTTTGATTCCCTTTTGGGGGAATATATCGAGAAGTTTGTGAGGATGTACCGTTGAGATGCAATGGTCGCATTCGAGGCGCATCTCACCGGCGATCTCGACACCCTTTACCCTCCGGCTCGAATCGATGTTGATTTCGGTAACCGGCGATTTCAGTAAGATATCGACGCCTTCTTCCGTCAACCTCTTTGAGAACGCGTCATGAAGCGCATCGCCGCCGTGGACTAAGTTCCCCGTACCGTTATAGAACGACCACATGATATAGGCGTTCATGAACGTCGGCACGCTCGTCATATCCGCGCCGTAAACGATGTAGCCGTGCGTTCCGAGGAGCTGGATCAATTCCTTCTCGGCGCCGTTCTCGCGGAGATACCTGTAAAGGCTCTTGGATTCGATCAGGTCTTCCGGATAGGAGCCGTATGGGAGGTCGTAATTCGTAAAAGCGGTGTGCATGTTGAGATCGTGGAAATAGGTGAGGTATTTCTCGATCGCGGGTTTCGATTTCGGGAACTCGCTGCAAAGGTAGTCGTGCAGGCGATCCATTCCCCAGGGAATCGCGTATTCCCGGTCCTTGAAGCGGATCGCGTCGAAACCATCGGGATCCATCATAACCGGCTTAATCAAGTCGTCCATACCGAAATAGCGCATGAAAACGTTCATCTTGCCATCTTCATGCAAACCGCCCGTATAGTGGAATCCGGGATCGCACCAGAAACCCTGGCGCTTGAAACGCTTCAAGAGGGGCATCAACGTGTGGTGCGATTCGACAAGCGCTACTTTTTTCCCGCATTTCGCGAGCAACAGAGCCGCGGTGCAACCACTGGCGCCAGCTCCGATTACGATACAGTCGTACTTCTTCATTCGCATTCGATAATCAGGCAGGAATTGGTTCCTCCGAAGCCAGCGGAATTGAGAAGAGCCAATTTAATCTTCTGTGAAATGGTTTCCGTTGCGATCTTCAGCGTGGGCATATCCTCATCCGGATTGCGGTAGTTGAGGTTGGGCGCGATGAATCCGTTTTGCGCCATCAGCGTGGTATAAACAACCTGCGCCGCGCCGGACATCCACATCTCGTGGCCGGTCATGGATTTCGTGGAAGAAACCCAGGGGGCGTCCGCTTTGAAGGTGTTTTTTATAGCCCAGGCCTCCTTGTGATCGCCGACTGGCGTTGAGGTGGCGTGCGCATTGATATAGTCTATCTTGTCGGGATTGTATCCGGCGTTGTCCAGGCACGACTGGATGCAGCGCTGCAAGCCTTCGCCGGATGGGACCGCCAGATTCTCGCCATCGGAGGAGAACGCGTAACCGCGAACCCATCCGAGGATGTTCGCGCCGCGTTTTCGGGCGAGATCACCGCGCTCGAGCGTGATAACAGCCGCGCCGCCGCTGGGCACCAGGCCATCGCGGTTTTTGTCGAATGGACGGCATGCTGTCAGCGGATCGTGTTCGCGAACCGAGAAGGCGTTGGTCGCATCGAAGCTGCAAACCGATTGCCAGCTTATCTCCTGAACGCCTCCGCAGATCATCCGATCCTGCCTGCCAAGCGCAATGAGATCGGCTGCCTGTCCCACCGCGTGTCCGCCGCTGGCGCATGCGCCCGAGATGGTCCAGGACGCGCCACGCGTTCCAAAAAGCGTGTTCAAGTTCATGGTCACGGTCGAAGTGAGCGCTTGGAAAATGACCGTTGCGCCGACGGGGAACGTCGAGCGTTCTTTCATCACCACTTCGTAAGGTTCGATATTGGCGACGGATGACGAATCGTTGCCGATGATCAGTCCGGTGCGGTCCGTCTGGATATCTTCTTCGCCCCAGCCCGACATCTCCACTGCCTCGAGAGCGGCAGCGTAGCATTGCAAACCGAAGTCGCTGAGTGTTTTTCTTTTTTTGCGAGAAAGGTCTGGTGGTTCAAAATCGCTGATGATTCCGGTGAGGGGACTGCGGAATCCGAGTTCTTTACGCTGTGGATCGATGCCGATTCCCGATCTCCCGTTGCGGAGAGACTCGGTGACTTTCTTGACGCCCGTTCCGATACAGGATACAATTCCAATTCCGGTTATTGCTACATCGTACATGGTTCAACCTCTGGATTACGGCGTGAAGATTCCGCCGTTGACGGAGATGGTTTCGCCCACGATATACGACGCCGCATCCGAGCACAGGAAGCTCACGACGGATGCAACCTCTTCAACTTTGCCAAAACGGCCGGCCGGAATGGTCTTCTTGATTTCTTCAACCGGGAGCTCGGCGGTCATTTCGGTCTCGATGAAACCGGGAGCCACGCAGTTGACGCGAATGTTGCGCTTGATAACTTCCTTGGCAAGAGAGCGGGAAGCGCCAATCAATCCCGCCTTCGCAGCCGAGTAATTCGCCTGGCCTGCGAGTCCGCTCTGGCCGCCCGTCGAGGCGATGTTAACGATGGAGCCTTTCCGGCGCTTCATCATGCCCAGAAGAACGAGCTTGGTTACAAGGAAAAATCCCCGGAGCGTCACGTCCGTCACGGCCTGCCAATCTTCGCTCGACATCCACACAATCAGGCTGTCGCGACTGAATCCAGCGTTGTTGACGAGTACATCCGGCGTGCCTTCTTCAAGCATCTTGCCGAGGACTTCGTTAACCTGCTCTTCATCGGCTACGTCGAACGGAAGGAGAACGCATTCGCCTCCGCCGGCTTCGATCTCTTCCTTCAGTTTGTTTGCAGATTCGTGATTGCTGCGATAATTTGCCCAAATCGTGTATCCGTCCGCACTGAGTTGTTTTGCAATTGCTGCGCCTATTCCCCTTGCAGCCCCTGTTATAAGTGCTATTTTCACTTGTTTATCCTGATTCATTTCTCCCACATTCCTCTCGCAAGATATTCTATATATGCATTTATTCATGGGTTGATCCAATCATAATAATGAACATTACACTAACCCTGTTAGCGTTTATTCTGTCAATCTGTTTTTGTGGTTCGGGAAGTGCGATTATCATTATTTGTCACCATAAACTGAGCAATCATTCAGTAAAGGTTACGAAGGATCGCAAACATTTTTTCTTGAATGGATTACTTCAGCAATTCCCGGTAGAGTTCACGAATCTTCACTTCCTGATACGTCAGGTGCAGTTTCGCGTTGTCAGTAGCCATTTGGGCATGCAATTCACGTACGTTTGCGCATTCGAGGAGCATTCCCGTCTCTCGTACCAGTGCATCCGTGTCCATGGGCGCAACCAGGATGCCGCCGTTGGTCTTGCCCAGAATATACTTCGGTCCGGCGGTCAGTGATGCGATTGCCGGAGCTCCGCAGGCCTGCGCCTCCGCAAGCGTCAGACCGAAGGTCTCGCTCAACGACGGCTGCAAGTAGATATCGGTTGCCCGGTACCAGGTGGTGAGCTTTTCGTGCTGCACGGGTGGGTGCAATTGGACATGTTTCTCCATACCGAGCGTACGAATCAACTCGATGAAGCTCTCTTTCAGCTCGCCGGAACCGATCAGATGCAGATTGAGCCGTGGATGCTTCTCCACCAGACAAGGAACAGCGCCGATCAGATACTCGAAGCCCTTTGTCTTCGTGTAATGCCCGACGCTGAGGAGCATTTCTTCGTCCTCGGGAATGGATAGCTCTTTTCTAGCCAGTTGTTTATCGCCAGGGGTGAATATCGTGCTGTCGTAGCTATTGGGAATCATTTCCACGCTGGCTTGCGGAAAAGCGCTCGCGATCTCTTCCGCAAAAGATGGTGACACGGCGATAATCCGATTCGCTTCGTGGAGTGCGCTACGCACGAGGCGCGCAGTCTGCGGATCGTAGGGACGACCTGCCCGGGTTTTCGTCACCTCGGAGCGCAAGCGATAGAAATCGGCTCCATGCGTGGTGATGACAACCGGGATACCCCATTTTCGGGCGATTTTAATCGCCGCGGTTCCTGCCGGATGCAGTGTGTGGGCATGAATCAGATCGAACGCCCCCTCCTTGTAGCGCTGCAGGATGCGGCCAGCGATCCAGTCTGCATTGCGATGCAGTAGCCAGTCCCGCGGGAAATTCGGGTAGACCAGAAGGTGTGATAGCTCTTCCGGAATTACTACTCTCAATTTATCCGGGGAAAACGAACATCTGTACTTGGGACTCCTCATCCAGGCGTAGGCCCGAACCAGGAACTCGGCCCTGCCGGAGATATCTTCCATCTCCAGCAATCGCACCACCTGCGAATGAATGAATGTCGAGTACAACGGCGAGATAAATAATACATTCATCGAGCCGCCTACTACTTGAAGTCTATCCAAACGAGCGATTTCTGATAGACGAACCCCATCTTCTCTCCGAGACGCTTCGATTCAACGCTCTTGGGCTGTACCTGCACCATGGGAACGCGACCTCTTTCGCGCACTTTTTCGATGAGGTAGACGGTCAGGTCATGTGCCAGACCTTGCTTGCGATACTCGGGCAGAACGCTAAGGAATCCCAACGCACCATCGCGGTGCAGCATGCTCCAAGCGACGAGCTTTCCATCTTTGCGAATGGCCGCTGTTTTCGTGTTCGCAATCCGGTCGGCGATGTAAGATTCGATCGAATCGCTGTGGAACGTCATATATTTCAATACCGTATCGGCGTCCTCGGAGCGTAGCGATTCGATTTCAGACCGGGGTGGATCGAACCGGACATCGTCGGGAAGAATGAACTGCGCTGCCGGAACGTAGTGCGGCATCTCCCTTCCACGGGCCACCAGAGGCAAAACCCACTCTTCCAGTGCGGAAAACCGGGTGATGATTTCCGGGAATCGCTGCATCAACGCTTTCACCTCATCGGCATTCTTGCTTGCGATAAATCCGCGCGGGTGGAGGTCTTCGCCCACCACGATAACCGATTCACCTTCGATATCGAGGTATTGAATCGGATTGTCTTCGATGAAATTGAGTATGTTGGCGTTCCATACGGGATCCTTGCGTAAAATCCCGATTGCCTGATCCAGTTTATCCATTGTCGTTCTCCGTCGAGTCGAGCTCATTATAAAACACATTCGCGATATGCGCGTATTTCACCAGATCACTCCGCCCCCTGGCTGTCAAGCTGTATATGCCCCGACTCACCCGCGCGAACCATCCGTAGAAGTTACTGCCCAGGATTGCAGTTGTTCGATCGCCGGTGCCGAGTTCGCGCATGGCTTTGGGACTCATATCCCCAAGACGCTCCAGGCAGCACGCGATGTGTATGGCTTCCTGCCGGTACGCGGTAACGATTTTCTTCCGGACGGAACCGCCCTTGTTGAAATTCTCCTGCCTGCCTTCGATCTCCCGGATCACCAGCGCGCGGGGCTTTTTGAAGCGTCGCTTCTGGTAAGACACCGGGTGGAAGACGATCTCCACTTGCGGTTCTTCCAGGTTGAAGTGAACGAAGATGAGTCCGACCTCCAGCCTGCGCAATAGATGCCGGATTCCGCGCCAGTTGCGGTTTTTCCGTTGCATTGCCGGTACCGCGACATAGACCGCCTCCGCAACCCGCTGGCGTTTTGTCGCCTGGATGATCAGCTCCAGATTCAGACGCAGCTTAAGCTCGATCGCGATCACTTCGTCGTCTTTCATCGCGATCACATCGCAGCCGCGCACTTCACCGCGAACCGTGTAGCCGTTGTATTCCAGCCAGTGTTTCAGTGGATCGAAGAGATCGGTTTCTTTCAGGATTTCACTCATTTGGTGCCAAGATAGCGGTCTTTTTCGCTGTAGATGCAACCGCAGTATTGCTGACGGTACATCCCCTCCGCCTTCGAGAGCTCAATGCCTTCCTTCCAGTATTCACGGAAATCGCGGTAGAGGAACGGCACGCCGTACTCCCTGCCCAGCGCTTCGCCGATATCGCGGATCAGGCCGTGTTTCTGGAACTTGCTGTATAGAAGCGTGGTAGTGAAGTAGTCGAAGTTACCTTTTTTCGCGATGATGGCAGCGTACTTCAGGCGGTCGTAGTAACAGCTACGGCAACGGTCTATCTCCCTGAAAGCGCTCTGCCGGAGGAACTCCTCAAGCAGGTACTCGTCTTTCACGATCAGTGGAATTTCCTCTTTTTCGGCAAACGCCTGCAGCGTCTCCAGACGCCGGCGATTCTCCGTCCACGGATGGATATTCGGATTGAACCAGAACGCGTGGATGTCGTACTCACCCTCAGTTTTCAGATGCCGGTACGGCGCGATGAAACACGGGCCACAGCAGGTGTGGATCAAAAGTTTAGGTTTTGTATTACTCATGATGCAAGAGTGGATGATGGAAAAAGGTTGTCCAGAGAAAAGCAAAGACTAGTCTGGAATCCTACTGAAGTAGCCCATACTGTAGTAATCATCCGAGTGAATATAATTGTTTTGCTCCGTGTAAAATGGCAGTTTATCAAAGCCAAGAAACAAAGAATGAATATTTTGGGCAACAACAGAACAAGGCAAATACTTATCCGAAGTCAGTTTCGTAAATGCCTGTTCTTTTTCTTGATCAAGAGTAGAAAGATTTAGAAAACAAAAACATATATCATTACTTGACTCTTCGTGAGATGCAGTATGAACGATAGTTTTTAGCGCATCTTTCATCGCTGTGAAAATAGATAGCTTGGGGTATTTGTAGGATTGAGAAACAGACCCAAATACCATAAACAGAGCCTTTTTTGCCTTCCTTGCGTTTTCTACTACTGATCTGTAAGGAATTGTGAAACCAAGAATATTCGACTCAAAGGTTTCAACTTGGTCTTTACATGTATACTCAGACAGTTTTTTTCTTAAAGGAAATTTTCCAGTGCATGTTATTATAACAAAACTTTCAACACTTTCTGTGATTTCATTAAATCGTTCTTTTGCAATAGATTCGTCAAGAAAATTAAAAATATCTATCTTGCTGTAATACGTATTCGAAAAATCCTTCGTAGATATTCCATATATTTCAGCATGTCCATATAAAGTTTTAGCAATTGAGTTTGCTAAAGGACATCCAGCCCCTACCAATATCACTCGATTAACTCCAATATCAGCCATTATTTTGGCTCCTTCTGAATCGCATTTTTCTTCCTTTTCTTGAAATACTCGGTTTCTCCACTGTACAAATTGCATTGATCCAAAGCTGCATGATGAAATGTCCCTTTCATTCTTGTTGGCATTCCCCAGAAATTTATTTCTACAACCTCAAGTTCTTCAATTCCTTTAGTGATCTTTGGGAAACCCAATTGAATATCATCCTGTTTTCGTGTAACAAGATAAGACATTTTTATTGTGTTCCCTTCTAATTGCATTGACTCAGACTTCCAGTAAACCATCCCAGCTCCTTCTGAAGATTCAATCCTAATTTCAAACGGGGACTGATTAATCGCAATATCATGTTGCCTTGTAGTAGGCAATTCAGATTCTGTTTTAACAACGTGTCTTTGAAGACAAGTGTAGTTTGTATAACCCCACCACTTTCCTGAAAAATTCTGTCTTGGAGATACAATTTTCCAGAGACATTTGTTGTATAACCATATTGCAAGGAATATTATCAAAGAATATAAATATCTTGGAACAGGTTTTCCGAAGGTTGAGTCGAGAAAATATATTATTCCCACAGAAAACACAGCAATTGAAGTGATATCCTTAACATATTGCCAGCGTAGCTTTTCCATTATTCCTCTCTATAAATGCCTTAGATATTATTAAAACAGCATGTGATAAGTTATCAAATCTTTTTATGTTTATTAAGAAAAAGCTTCACATGATATTGCGTATAGCTATATGACCTAGAACCCAAAGGAAGAGATGGTAAAAATGTTGTCCAGAAAAATGATTGTCTTTTTGAATCGTCAAGTACTTATCATTCAAAATAATCGCTGTAAGGCTATTTCCGATATGCTTCGGATAGACTTACAGCGGATGAGCTTCCCCCATCACATCGAGAATTTCGTTGTGTTTCTCGATGATTACCGAGAATGCGTTGTCCTGATTGTTGTCGTCGTAAAACTCGACTTCGTTGATGAAGCGTCCATTCGAGTATGCGACGGTAAACCCAACCGCTTTCAAGTTTTCGCGATCAACGATGAATATATCGCTTATGCTAATAATTTCCATGGCCAAACCTCTCGGGCATGTATATGGGATTTTTATGCCAAAGGCATTTTGTCTATTCGTTTAAAGACACAACTTTTTGCGTATCAACACAGTAGCGCATACCCTCCTCTCATAGCTGACATGCATCAATGATTGCGCCAGTGCAATTATTGCACTAATGCAATTGACAAAATGAAACGCGATGTGGATGATTGCCCAAACTGGGGGTGTAATGATACGGGAAATCCTTACAAAACTATACACTATAGCCGGTGAGCCGATCATTAATCGATCGCAGATTGACTTATTGAAGAAGCAAAGCCTGAGCGAGGCGGAAAAGATCGTTGTTGATTCGCTGGAACAGCAACTGAGGGGACACTCGGGCACCGCGAAGGAATGCCTGATCAAGCTCCACAGCTTGAGAAGGGCTGCGGAAAAGGAAGACTGGAAGTCGATCGAGGCATACGTTGTTGCGATAATCAGCAAAATCCACAACATCGCAGGGGATTACAAAGCCGGGCTGTCATTTATTGAAGAATCAGTGCGACTTTTCGAGAAGCACGATCCGGATGGCTACTTGTTGGCTTACTATTTCCTGGGCTATTCCTACATGATCAATCGCATGTACGAGGAAGGCGAGAAGGAATTTCTCCGCTGTCTTTCACTGGGAAGCAAGCATCAGGACAAGAAAATTACCGCCTTCAGCCTTTTCGGTCTCGGGGAGTTGAATTTGCGTCAAGGTTTTTATCTCGATGCCAAGGAGAGCCTGGTCAAGGCAATTACCTATTTCAAAGAGATAGGCATTGATATTTACCTTTTCTCGCCCCTGAACGACTATGGTTTGATCCTCAAGAACTTTGGGGAACTTCCCGAGGCAATATCCGTGTTCGAGGAATTGATCGAGCTTGCAAACAATCCCGAAATGTTCACGGAGCAAGGATTGGCATACTCCAATCTGTCGTTGTGCTACCGAAGCACGGGGGATTTTGATCTCGCGGAGCAATGCAGCCTGAAGGCATTGGAACTACTGGGCAAGACAGCCAACAAGCAGACAATAAAGAAAATATACAACAATCTCGGGCTCATCTATGGGAAACTCGAGAAGAACGATCTGGCAATCGAGAGCTTCCAGAAAGCCTACGAGATTTCCTGCGAACTGAACGACGAGTTTCAGCAGCGGCTTGTGCGAAACAACATCCTGTACTATAAACTGATGAACGGACAATTCTCGGAAGGTATGAAGCAGGAAATTGAAGAAAATGCCAACTACCTCAAGAAGAATAATCTAGATGAAATGTACATCAAAGCGCAGAACCTGCTTGCGTACTACTATATGAATAAGAAAGAGTACGAAAAAGCCTGCGATGTCCTGGACGATTTGATCACGCAGCAGCGCCAGTACTACAAGAAGCAATTGCAGGTTCAGAATCAGGATTTCTACGACACGTTCAATGAGAGCATCCTCCGGCGAGAGCGAATCAAAGGACTTCTGGAGCAGAATTTACAGAAGAGCATCAAGCATCAGTTGATTGGAAACAGCAAGAAGCTTCGGTACGCCGTGGATATGGCGAAAAAGGCATCGAAGATCAACAATATCAACGTCCTCATCACAGGAGAATCGGGAACAGGCAAGGAGATTCTGTCCCGCCTGATACACTTCAATAGTGAAAGAAAGGACCAGCGGCTTGTAACCGTCAATTGCAGCGCAATAACGTCATCCCTGGCCGAGAGCGAGTTTTTCGGTCATGTGGAAGGGGCTTTTACCGGTGCAGTTTACAATAAAGCAGGATTCTTCGAGCAGGCTAACGGAGGGACGCTATACCTGGATGAAATCGGGGATATGCCCGTGGAAATTCAGTCCAAACTCCTGCGTGTGATCGAATCTGGGAAACTCACGCCGGTCGGCAGCGACAAGTCAATAAAAGTCGATGTGCGAATCGTTGCATCGACGAATAAAGACCTCAATGAGTTGATCTTGCAAAATCAGTTCAGGCTCGATTTGCTGCACCGAATCAATGCCATTCATATAACGATTCCGCCGCTGCGCGAGAGGATGGAAGACCTCGACCGGTTGATCGAGCATTTCGTTTTCGAGATGTCAAAGGTCTTGAACAAGAGGAACGTAGGCATTGACGAATCGTACATCGCTGCTCTGCGTCAGTACAAATTCCCGGGAAACATCAGGGAGCTCAAGAATATCGTTGAGAGGAGCATGATTCTGGAGAACTCCAACAACCTCACGGCCCAATCATTGCCTGATCTGCAAGAGGCCGAGCGCAAACAAGATGCAACGGACTTCGGTACGTTCAATCTGGAGGACGTCGAGCGGAGAACGATTTTTGCTGCGCTGGAAAGCACCAATCAATCGCAGAAAAACGCCGCGAAGTTATTGGGTCTGACGGAAAGCACGCTCTGCCGGAAGCTCAAGAAGTTCAAGCAATCATAATGAGACACGGATTCAAGGGAGACAGCCATTGGCTTTCCGTCGTGGCATCTTCGTCCGATCCTGCCGCTCCTACGTGGATATAATGCACCTGATTATCCGCTAACATGATTTCATTGTTTGAAATCACAACGCTCATGTTTTCGCTTCGCTTCGCAAAGCCGAAAATAGGATGCATAACACCACGTCTTCGCGCCAGATCAAACGAACCTGCTCACGACTCTCGGGCAGCTACTTCAATAAAGCCATCTTGATCATACCGAGCTGTTTTCCATCCACCTTCAGATTGCAGAAGTAGATTCCTGAAGCGACGCACTTACCCGAATCGTTATCGCCATGCCATATCACGCTGTATTTACCGGCATCGCGACGCGTATTCTCCAGCCTTTTCACGAGTTGCCCCTTCGTGTTGTAGATATCGAGCGAGACCATACCCGGCGTGGACAGCGAATAATCGATGCGCGTCTCAGGGTTGAAGGGATTGGGGCAATTGCCCATGAGCTTGGTTGAGATTTGCACGGCATCGTCGTCGTTAGTTCCATGGGGTATTATGATAATAAAGGGCTCTGATTCCCCTGTGGAATACACGGCATAAACATGATAAACGCATCCCGGGAATCCGTCTTCGTCGATATACTCATTCTCTTCCCAGAGGTCTTCAAGTGGGAGATTGTTTCTGGTGAGGCGATAACCGAGCAGATGGCGGTCACGCGAGGCGCTCGCCGCTTTCTTCGCCTTGCCCGATCGAGTTTCTTGCGCCAGGTCCTTTGCATCGAAATGGATGATGTTTCTGCCATTGCTAACGGTAATGTTGTCCACGAAGAAGCTATACCATAATCCATCATTCGAATCGCCATCCACACAGTGCCATGCGACTTTGATGTTCTGTTCATTGTATTCGCCGAGACTTACATCATACGCATAATCGTAGTAGTTCCATCCGCCACTCAGCTCCGATGCATCCCAGAGAGTGTCCCAGCTCGAACCGCCGTTGGTGGAGACTTTCAAATAATAGTGGTCGTTATGCGTTGAGCCTTCGTACGCAACGCATTTCCAGTTGATGTAGGTATCGGAATCGCATATAAACTCAGGGGTAATCAGCCATTCGTCCTGATGCTCTTCCGACCACCAGAGCCCTGCATGATACGATCCCAAAGGACTGAATGTATCACCTTCGTAATCGGTGACATGGAAGTAGGAAGGCTCGGTTTGACTTTCGTCGGTCGAAACGCCCGTAGCAATCCAGCCTTCAAGGAGGTCGCCTTCCTCGAATCCCTCCGTAAATTCCTCTCCGCTATATGGATCCGGCGGGTTCCACCAGATCATCAGCATACCACCATCGACCTCATAATAACCATACTCGACAGGCAGCAACGTTTCGATAAGCTCCACATCGAATTCGCTGCCATTCTCGGGATCATCGACGATCAGATTGAGCGCTTCGTAATCATCAAAGCCCGGCTTGCGAACAGTTAAATCATACATGCCATACCAGACCGCCGGCAGGAAAACCGTTCCACTTGCAGGAACCTGACCGGTGTAGAGGTGATTCTCGTCTCCATCATGATTCTCGAACCGGTAGAAAGCGTCGATCGGGCTGTCGCCGGAATTGGTTGTTACATTAATCTCGACATAATATGACGGTGTATAGGGAATATAATTAGAGAAACCGCACTCACTCATAATCCCGTTATCATACGCGATCACAGCCCAGCAGAAAATCCCATACACTGGCCAGTCCGTATCTACATACGTTGTGTCAGAATAAGGGAATTCGTCTTCGTTAAGGTATTCCCAGTTACTCGGATCATCCTCATCCCCTTCCTCCACACGGTATACAGCGTAGTGCAAAGTACGATCGTTCCGCGGCGCAGATCGCTCCTGCGATCCGGCAAGACTCGTCGAGTTTGCATGGTCCGATTGAGTCTTCATGCGATGGCCATCGATCCGTACAGGCACGGCATCCCGCGCAACCGGATTGTTCTTTGCGCGTTGCACAGGTCGCTCGATCCCGCCGTTGTCGGTCCCCATCGCGCGTATCGCTAAATTGTTGGGAAAGCCAAGATCACCCGTTGTATACCACTCGTTTGTGCTAACAGAATTCGTTGCCCACTGCGTTCCTGCGATATATGTGTAAGGATCGCCAAACCCGTCATCCGTGCCGAGAGAAACAAACCGATCCGGCGTATTGATTCCGATGAAGAATCCATCGGGAGCTTCAACAGGATTTTCGATCTCCAGTGTGTTCCAGGTGTTGTCCTCGCTCTGCACCCCGGTGATCTCATAGAGAACATCGTCGGCGTTGGGGACTCCGCTCTCGTCCAGGCCGTAGATGTACAGGTTCACGGTTGAATGGGAAACCAAGTCATCCGTGAGATACCAGGACAAGCCATCGATCGCTGCGTCACGTAAATGCACCGAGCCCAGCCGCACATTTTCGCTCGCGTTTTGATATCCGAGCTGACCGACAACACTACCGTCATCGTAGCGGTATTCAACGTATTCCTCCGAGTTCAGTGACCATGAAATGGTCACGTAAGTATAGTCCGGACTGATCGTTGCGGTAACATTTGACGGATGTGGCGGTCTTGTTAGGAGAATCATGTCCCCCAGATCGATATCTTCATCCTCCAGAACGACCTCGAAGACGCCGTCGATGAATCCATAGAGGGATGCCGTCAGCTCGTATGTATGGCCCGAGGTGACGTTATCCAGCGTAAAGAAACCGGAGCCATCCGTGGTTGTCTGATGCGTTTCGTATCCAGTCAGGCTGATTTGCACATTCGCCAGCCCCATGTCGGGCTCACTGTTCGCAACGCAACGACCGGAGATTGTCAGGAGAGGCATCGGAGATGTATTTATGCTATTATCGTTGAACTCACTTCCGTCGGTGGAATATAGGGGAGAAAAAAGAAGTGCGAACACGCACAAGCTGAAAAACAACGAATGGTATTTCATCAGAGCCTCCTGTCTTCGCAATGCCAAATCAAGTTTGTGATATATCCAACATGGCAATGTTAAATTGCTTGAAAATTTTTGTAAATATTTTTCTGAGTTGACGTTCTACAAAAAGAGCGTCGGTACCGGTTAACGGGGCAGGGTCGCATGTGAGGTATGACAGAATACGCTTTGACAAAAAAAATCGTATCTATAAAGATGTAATTTGAATAAAAACACAGGATAATCAATGGGAAAGAATTTGTTCCTGAAGATCTTCGCGCTGGCGATCGCCGTGTTCCTCTGGGCCCAACAGGAACTCATGAAGGAGCAGACGATCCATTTCCGCGTGCCGGTTAAACTGCGCGACATTCCTCAGGATATGATACTGGTCGGCATGAACCAGGACGAGATTCAGATTGAGATCGAGGGCAAGGGGTACGACCTCTTCAAGCTCAAGGTACAGCAGTTTTTCCAGGGAAACAACACATCCCTGCAAGCTTCCGAGGGCAACAACGCGTATATCAGCATCGATGCGCAGCGGTTTTCCGAAGGAAGCAACACCGTTCGAGTTACGCGGGAGGACCTTTACGTTCCGGTGAAGATGCGCAAGGAGATGCGCTCGGACAAAATGCAGTTCGACTTCGAGGAATGGCTCGAGATCAGGCTGGACAAGGTGATAACCGTCAAAAAGCCGGTGGAACTGATTTTCGCGAGTGCGGACGACCGGGCTTATTTCAACGAGAAGAACATGATCATCAACATATCGCGGGTAGACGTTAAGGGGCCTCAGAAATTGCTCAAATCGGTTGATCGGATATCGACCGAGCCGATATCGAAGAGGATGGTGAAAGACTACATCGCCACGGTATCGCTCGTGAGCCCCGATCCCTCCGTGAAGCTTCTGGCCGATAAGATCAAGATCGATATTTCCACGGCGCAGTACGTTACCGTAACCATTCCGCTGATTCCCATCTTCAATCCACGCTCTTCGGAGTTCGAGATCATGCCGCAAAAGGTTTCGGCGCTCGTGAGAGGGCGAAAAGACATGCTGGACGAGATGGATGGAGAGGAACTGAACCCATTCGTTAACCTCGAAGGTGTGAAAACCGGGGATGAGTTAAAGATCGAGTTCAATCCTCCGGCTGATGTCAAGATCATCGAATTCACTCCCGAAAGGATACAGGTCAGGAAAATTGAAACGGACTAAGATTCTCGGAATCGAAACCTCATGCGATGACACGTCGGCCTCGATCGTCGATCTTGACTACAAGGTCCACGCGAATATCGTGTCCTCGCAGGAAGTACATAAATTGTACGGTGGCGTGGTGCCGGAACTGGCTTCACGCGTTCATCTCAAAAACATCATGCCCATCGTGCAAAGAGCGCTGGAAGAATCGGGCACCAGGCCCGAAGAGCTCTGCGCGGTGGCCGTATCGGTCAATCCCGGCTTGATCGGTGCGTTGCTGGTGGGCGTATCCTTCGCAAAAAGCTATGCGTGGGGACTCGGTATTCCGCTCATTGCGGTTAACCACATGATCGGGCATATCAACGCGAACCGAATCGAGCATCCAGAGTTGAAGCCTCCCTATCTCGCACTTGTCGTCTCGGGTGGTCACACGGAGTTGGTCTGGTTCCATGACGAAAGCGACTACCGATTGATCGGGCAGACACTGGACGATGCTGCCGGCGAGGCGTTCGACAAGATTGCGAAGATCCTCGATCTCGGGTATCCGGGGGGACCGGCCATCGACAAGGCAGCGAAAAACGGCGATCCAAAGTTCTATCGCTTTCCACGAGCGCTCGATCAGAATGACAACTTCCATTTCAGCTACAGCGGCATGAAGACAGCCGCCATGCAATACATAGAAAAAAACACGCCGGAATTCATCGAGCAGCATCGCAGCGACATCGCCGCATCCGTTCAAGCTGCGATCGTAGAACCTCTGGTGAAGAAAACTGTCCGGTTTGCGCGCCAGAACAAGATCAAGCGAATCCTGCTGGCCGGAGGCGTAACCGCGAACAGCTTATTGCGGTTCGAGATGCAAAAAGCCGCCCGTAAAATGGACGCTGAACTGTACATTCCCGCTCCGGTTTACTGCACGGACAACGCGGCCATGATCGCCATCGCAGCCATCGAGAAGTACAAGCAGGAAGATTTCGCCGACCTCAACCTGAACGCCTTTTCAACGAAAGGGATCCGCCTGATATAGCCGAACGACACGGCATCTTCGCCCGATCTTCCGCTCCAGCGTGGATATAGCACGTCTATAAATCCACTCTCGTTATTTCGCTCCGCAAAAAACTTTCGTTCGAAGATATCGTTTTCGTTACACGAAAGCAGAATTTTCGACGTGCAACACCACGCCTGCGCGGACGATCGAACGAATCTGCTCGCGTCTATCAGGGCTCGCTTTTAAATTGGAGGGGGGGGGATTTTTTATGCTTCGACTCCGCTCAGCATGACACAACGAAAATGGGACCAGCACAACATATAAAAAGACACTAGGTATATCCGATGTCACAGAAGCAACTCAGCGTGACAATTCGTCTCCGATTTCCTCTTCCCTACGCCGCTTTCGGGTCCAGATCGACCTGTATGCGGGATTGCAGCGGGATGTGGGTGGGAATCTCGTTGAACGAAATCACCGGCAGGGTCGCGATGGCGGGTTCGATCAGCCGTTTTACATACCGCCGTATGGACGGAGCTACCATCAACAACGGCTGGAGACCGGTCCGGTTCATCTCCTTGACTGCCTGGGCGAGGTCGTCGTACATGGAATTGACGATGTTCGGCGGGATACTCACCTGCCCGGGCTTCTGCTTGTTGCGCTGCACGACGTCGTTGATAAGCTGCTCCAGTTGCGGCGAAAGCGTGATTCCATAGACTGTGCCGTCGCTGGCGATGAACCTTCGGGCAATCGTCCGCGCCAGGGCGTAGCGGACATATTCGGTAAGCGAGTCGACGTCTTTGACGAACGGCGCGTAGTCCGCGAGCGTTTCGAGGATGGTCACCATATCGCGGATGGGGACGCCTTCGTGCAGGAGGTTCTTGAGAACCTGCTCGACCGCGCCGATGGAGAGCATGCCGGGTACGAGTTCGTTGACCACCGCTTCATTGTCCTTCTTGACGTTTTCCAGCAGCTTCTGGACATCCTGGCGGGTAATGATCTGATCCGCGCCGGACTTAACAATCTCGGAAATGTGAGTCGCGATCATCGCGGCGGGTTCGATCACCGTGTAGCCGTGCATCTCGGCGATATCCTTCTTGTCTTCCGAAATCCAGATTGCCGGAAGCCCGAATGCGGGTTCTCGGGTTTCGATGCCCTTGATGGGCTTTTCGACGGTTCCCGGATCGAGCGCCAGGAAGTGGTTTACGAGACAATCGCCGGAGCTGATCTGCTCACCGCGAATTTTTATCAGATACTGGTTCGGAACCAGCGAAATGTTGTCACGAACGCGAATGGGCGGAACAATAATACCAATCTCCAGCGCGATCTGTTTTCGCAGGCTGGTGATGCGATCCAGCAAATCTCCCTTCTGGTTCTCGTCCACGAGGGAGATGAGGCTGTACCCGATTTCCAGCTCGAGAGCATCGACCTGAAGGTACTCGCTCATGTCCGGAGGACCCTGCGGCTCGGCTTCGACCGGGACTTCGACCTGCTCGTCTTCTTCCTGCTTCATCTTCATCGATTTCCCGAGGAACCAGGCAAAAAGCCCGAGTCCCAAACCCATGGGCCCGAAGAGGTACCACGGCATTCCGGGTACAAATCCGAAGAGGACGATCACCGCTGCGGACACATAGAGCGCTTTGGGCTCGTTGAAAACCTGCGTGATCAACTCTTCGCCGAGGTTCGATTTCGTGCCGGCACGTGTAACGATGATACCGGTCGCGGAGGAGATGAGAATCGCGGGAATCTGCGCCACGAGTCCGTCACCGACCGTCAGGATCGTATAGGTCTGGAGCGCATTCACAAGAGTCATCTTCAATTGAACCATACCGATGATGATACCGCCGATGATGTTCAGGACGGTGATGATGAGTCCGGCGGTGGCGTCGCCTTTCACGAACTTGGCGGCACCGTCCATCGCTCCGTAGAAATCTCCGTCGCGACGGATGTCGTCTCGCATCTTGCGTGCTTCCGCTTCGGTGATGATCCCGTTGTTCAGGTCGGCGTCGACAGCCATCTGCTTACCGGGCATCGCGTCCAAAGTGAAACGGGCGGCAACTTCAGCCACGCGGCTGGAACCGGCGGTGATAACCTTGAAGTTGATGATGAACAGGATCAAGAAGATGATCAGGCCGACGATGTAGTTACCGCGAATCAGGAATGAACCGAACGCCTGGATGATAGCGCCGGCGTCCGCTTCGCCCAGGATGAGGCGCGTCGTGGCCACGTTGAGCGAAAGCCTGAACAACGTAATGACCAAGAGCAATCCGGGAAAGACGGAAAATTCGCTCGGCCTGAGGATGTAGATGGGCGCCAGCAGGATGATGAACGCCATCATGAAGTTGAACACCAGGAGTATGTCGATTAACAGCTTGGGCATTGGGACCATCATGACCAGCAGGATCAGGACGATCCCGGCACCGACCATGAAGTCGCTTTTGCGCGCCAGTTTGGCTTGAAGATCAGACTTTGTGTCCAGCATATCAGATCACTCGCTTTTTCTTCATGTTGTATACATAGGCAAGGATTTCAGCGACCGCTCCGTAAAGCTCCACGCTGATCTGCTGACCGATTTGGGTCGTCTTGAACAGCAACCTTGCCAGTGGTTTATCTTCCACGATGGGGATATTGTTTTGTCGCGCCAGTTCCTTGATGCGCTCCGCGATAAGTCTCTTGCCTTTTGCTACGACAACCGGCGCGTCGTCCTGGTGGATGTTGTAGCGGATCGCCACCGCCAGATGGATCGGGTTTGTAATGACCACATCGGCTTCGGGAACCTTTTCCATCATGCGCTTGAGTGTCGTCTGGAACATGAGCTGACGAATCTTGTTCTTTACTTGCGGGTCGCCTTCCATCTGCCGACGCTCGTCTTTCACTTCCGATTTCGACATCTTCAATTTCTTGGTGTGCAGGTAGTGCGTCACGGCAAAATCGGCAATTGCGATGAAGATATATGCGATGAGAATGTTCAGAAGGAGCTTCAGAACCAGCTTTCCGGCAAACGCGAAAATCTGCGCGACTTCCATATCCGGTAGCGCCATAAAGGCCTGCAACTTCGGGCGAACGGTCATGTAGGCGATAAACAGAAGGATCACCAGCTTGAGAACGCTCTTCACCAGTCGCTGAAGCGCTTCCATGGAGAACATGTTCTTGAACTGGTTTTTAAAGTTGAACACGGAATTCCACTTCAGCTTGAGGGAGTTTGTCGAGAAGAGCCAGCCGAACTGGACGAATGAGCTGACAAACGCCGACACAAGCAGAACGAGGGAGATGGGCGCGAAGACGACGAAAAGGTACTTGATTGCCTGGACGTAGATTTCCCGTATGCTCAGGAACGTAATTGGCGTCCCGATGGCTCGAAGCATCAGATCGGTGTGCAGCTGGAACTGCGACATCATCCAGCCGCCCATCAGACTGAAATAGAGCAACATCAGAAACAGAAAGAAGGCTGTGTGAACCTCCTGGCTCTGCGCTACGTTGCCGTCCTTCCTCGCCTTGCTTTTGCGTCGCGGGGTAGGTTTCTCAGTTTTTTCTTGTGCTTCGTCCGCCATGAATTATTTCCTTCGGTTGCTCAGCAACCGGCAAAAACTTCCCTATTTCATATATTTCATCGATATTTATGCAATTCTCAGACCACTCAAAACCGAGACTTCGTTTACTTCTGCATAATCTTGTTCAGGAATTTACTGGTTTCCGGGATATTCGAGAAGAGGTAACGGTAGTCCTTTGTTTTTTCTACAGTTACGCCGTTATCTCTCAGCGTTCGATCGACGTTCGTCTCACCCCAGTTGTAGGCGGCTAACGCAATACTCCAGTTGTTGTTGTAGCGTTTGAGGAGGTATTTCAGATAGGTGGCGGAGATTTGCAGGTTTGCCGGGGGGAACCATAGCAACAACCGGGGGAATCCGGGAAATATATACCGGGCAGTTTCTTCCTTCACCTGGCCCAAGCCAATGGCGTCTTTGTGGGAATGCGCCCAGAACAGGAACGAGCTTTCCGCGCCGATCATCCGGTAGAAATAGGTTGGCTCGAGCTTATAGAAAAGCGCAGTACCGAGGGTCATCAGACGCGTTGAGAGCGGGTTCAGAATCAAGAATACGATGAGGAAAACAATCAGCAGGAATCTTACAAAAGGCTGTTTCATCTGACGATATTATTTTCGCTTGATGTGTTGAAGATTCTCGCGGAATCGGTGGTTCTCGGGATCGAGCGCAAGGGCTTTCTCGAACCACTCGAGCGCTTCGCTTGCCGGCTTTCTCATCAGTAGCAGTACTGACCCAATATTGTTGACCACCGTAGCGTTTTCCGGGTCGACTTGGTGCGCTTTCATCAGGTTATCCAGCGCTTGCTCGTATAGCTTTTCTTCCACCTGAAGCTGTGCTTTCGCGTAGAATTCACGAGAGATCACAAAGCGATCGCGCTTTACCGAATCCCGGATCATATCGAGATACTCGCGATAGCGTGGATAATCCGGCTGCAACCGTGTAAGCTGAGCAAACACGACTTCGGCGCTGTCCCATTTACGCAGCATGGTAAGGCACTCGGCGTACGAGAGAAGCACGAGCTCGTTTTGGCCGTGCGCGTTGTAGACAGTCTCCAGATGCTTCTCCGCTTCCTTGTAGCGATTGAGCGCAACCAGCGCGAGCGAGAGCATGAAGAGATTCTGGTCGCAAGGATTCTGCACGACGATTTTCTCGAAGTAATCGAGCGCTTTATGGGCATGCCCCTTCATCAGGAGTCTGCGTCCCCGGATCAACCGGTACTTTTCCAAGAATGAGTTCAATATTTCCAGCATAATTCCATTCTCTTGAGCGATGTATTTTCGGCAATGTTTTTATTTGAAATTGTGCTACTGGATTGCGGCGTGGCACCTTCGCCCGATCATGCCGCTCCAACGTGGATATAATGCACCTTTGAGCTATCGAACGAGATGATAAGGTGCATAACACCACGTTCTCGCGTCAGATCGAACGAATCTGCTCCCGCCTTTGCAAGGAGTGATTCGGGAATGTGGTGGTTATTGACTCGGGGAATCGTGTTACAGCGGCAAAGCCAGCGGGGGTCCGCTGGCTTTGTCCATATCCTGAGCGGGAAAAGGTACCGCCACGTATTTGTTTCGTAATTTACTCTTTCAGATTCAGCAACTTCCTTGCCGTCTGCTCATCGGTTCTCGTTTCCCGCGTCGCTTCCACCGCCGTAATCTTGTAATAGATGTGATCGGCGACCGTCAGAACGCTCGGATGGGTGAACGACGTCGTTGAAACGGAACTCATCAGGTAACCCGCGTTCGCAGGGAACTCCGGCACATCGGCGACATAGATGTTGTACGCTCCGATGCTTACCGGATCGCCGTTCGTATTCGCGGTAACCGGCTCCCAACTGATTGTCACGTCGTTTCCGGAGGTAGCTATCACGATATTCTGCGGGGCAAGCGGCGCAAACTCGCTATCGGTCGAACCGTTCACCTCTATCGACAACGGGCAGGCATTTCCAGCCTCATCAATAGCCCGTATGCGGAAGTAATAGGTTCGTCCGGGGAGCAACCCGGTAACACTGGACGAGACGTGTCCAAAACCCGGATTTTGCAGATTGCCGTCATTGGTCCAGTCCCACACGGAATCATCCGTCGTGACGCCAGGCTCGGTATCGTAGAATACTTGATAGCCCTGGAAGAACTGGTCCGAGCTAATCAGCCACAGCACTTCGATGCTCTGGCTTGTCACGGAACCTGTAGCAGCCGCGCCAATCGATGTTGGCGGGGTTGTATCGATGCGAACCGCCCAGTCGTCCCCAATGCCTTCGGATGAAGACGAGCCGCTGTATGTCGGGCCGTATCCATCAATGTCCCAAGCGCGGAGCTCGTAATACAGTCCTTCACCCTGTGCGGAGTAAGTTACATCCACACGCGCGTGAAGCGTATCGGGGTCCACCCGTTGCCCAGAGGATTGAAGGCTTGCAGCCAATCCTGCGTTTTGCCATACTTCTTCAGCGTCGTAAACGCCATTTCCGTTGGTGTCGATGCGGTATTCGACGGAGGTCGGATCGATGCCGAAGTAATCACTGAAATCACACCCGATGGTTACAGTCGCGGTTGTTGACCACGGAACCGGATCCTGTACGGGATACGGATTCACGCAAATCGGCGCTAGCACACGAGGAATGGAGATAACCTCATTGGACAACTCCGCGTGATTCCCGAATGTATCGACAGCCAGTATGCGGAAACGATAGAACATGCCTTGTTGCAGGCCAGTCACAGTCGTTGCCGCGGTCGCCTGATCCGAGAGATTCGCGTCGTCCGCTACCGACCACTGCGCATCGCTCTCGTCGATGCCGTCGTGGGTTCCGTAGTAGACGATGTAGCGCTCAAAATGCACATCGGTTGCCGGAGTCCAGCTCAGGGATACGCTTGTGGAAGTCGTATCGCTGACAGCGAGATCGGCAATTGTCGTCGGCAGCGTTGCATCGATGCGAACGAAGTAATCGTCGCCGATGCCTTCTTCGCTCTGAGTTCCACTGTAGACCATACCACTCTGGATTTCATCCTCACCCCTGAACTCGAACTTCAGGGAGTCGCCATCCACCAGATAAAGCGCATTCACGCGAACAATGATGCTGTCCGCAGAGAGGTAGCCGATGATCGACTGCCATGTCTCCCCCGCGTCATACACATTGTTCCCGTTTGCATCGAAGCGATACTGGAGGGTTGCCGGATCGACACGATAATCGTCGTCGAATGTAACGCCGATGGTCGCGTTTCTTAGGGTGTATCCGGCATGCGTTTCCTGATCTGGATACGGGTCGATGATCTCGAGCGGCTTTGCCAGCAGACAGCTAACGGTGTTCGATAGCGCACCCACGTTACCGCTGGTATCGACGCCGCGAATGGCGAACCAGTACCATGCATTGAATGGCATTCCGCAAACGGACGTGGAATCGGTTTCGATCGAGTTGAGGAACAAATCGTCTTCATTGTTCCAGGCCGGATCGTCCGTCGTGACTTCGCTGTCCGTTGACCAGTACACTTCATAGTGCGAGAAATAGAGGTCCTCGCACGGCGTCCAACTCAGCTTGACAGCTTCCCCGTCCAGCCCGTCGAAGGACAGATCGGTGATTCGCGTGGGAGGCGTACTGTCATCCACGATACCGGTTATATAGAAATCATCGATATTCCAGTACGCGGTATCGATACTGTTGGAGCTGAACAACCACCTGAATTGAACGTACGCCTGATGGTTTACGTAATTTCCGGGTGTAAGCTCGACCACACCGCTTGTAGCACTCGAATAGGATGCGAGCGTCGTCCAGGTTAATCCGGTGTTGGAAACCTGGAAATACGCGTTGCAGTTGGAATTGGGCGAGAAGTCGTGCAGGAAGCTGACCTGGACGCTGGTAAATATGGAGAGGTTGTACACCGGAGATTTCAGCATTTCGTTGGATGTGGCGAAGAACGTGTTCTCCACCCGCATGCTGTAGTCGTCGCCAGCGTCTTGAACCGCGTGCCACGGGGTCTGTGTGGTTCCGCTGTGGATGACTGTCCAGCCCGTAGGGTTGAGACCGGCGTGGTTGAAATCCTCCACCGTGTCCAGCGTGCCAATCACCTTGATCGAAACGGGATCGACGGCTGTCAGTCCTGTCTCGTCTTCCGCGGTGATGTACAGCGTTTCCAAGCCATACCAGTCCACCTCGGGTGTAAAGGTAACGGTCGTATCGGCGTTGATCACGTAATCGATATACTGATCGCCCGAGACGGTGAAAGTCAGCGGATAGGAATCGAGGTCGTTGAACACCTCGTTCAGGTTCACCGTCGTATAGGTTTCGTTCTGGTCGATCTCCACCAAGCCGATCGGTGCAATAACCGTGGGTGACTGATATACGTTCAGGATTTCGATATCGACCTGGATGGTCTTCTCGATCCCGTCTTCGTTTTCAGCAGTCACGACGACCTGATAGACACCCGCCGAAGTGTCGTCCGTATGCCAGTTGAAGGAAGCAGTGCCATCGCCGTTATCGATGAAATCAGCTCCTGCCGGCACTCCGGACGCATCGTAGTATATGTTTTGATAAAGCGGTTCGGTGGCAGTTACGGTGAACTGCACCAGGTCGCCTTCGCTTGCCGTGATGGGATCGACCGGATCGACATGCGGCCCGATCTCACCAACGTAGAGGTTGCCATTGTGCAACGTCGCCTGCGGATTGCCCTCGTTGAACATCAGGCTCACGAAATCGAACGTGGTACGATCCTCGAGCTGCCCCGTCGCCTCGAATTCGATGTAGAGGAACGGCTCGGAGCCCTCGATGGGGGTGGTTCCGTAGTGCGAAACCAGGATGTCTCCGCCCGGGAGGACGTTCCATGTCGGTTCGCCCCAAGCTTCGGTGGAGGATCCCACGGCCGAAGCGCCAACCGCCCGAACGATGCTCAGGTCTGTATGGATGCGCGTGAAGACCGAGTAGATTTCCAGGTCTGTCGCCTGGTTCGCGTAGATTCCCACCGGCTGTGTGTCGCCTGGCATGATTGCCCAGTCGTCCAGCCAGACATCCAGCGTTTCCACCACCTGGATATTCACCCATAGTGTGTCGGCGTAACCGCTGTTGTTTTCCGCGACGAATCCCACCGTATACGCTCCGCTTTGCAGCAGATCGGGCTGCCAGGAGAAGTCGCCGTCTCCATTGCCGTTGTCGGTGAAACCAGCGCCGGTTGGCAGATCGATGGTTGTGAGCGTGATGTTTTCCGATTGCGGATCGTGCGCCACGATGTCGAGTTCGAGCAATTCTTCTTCTTCGATGATCTGATCATCCACGGTTTCGAACCAGGGTACGCGGTTGGTAATCGTCAGACTGCCGTCGGTAACCCCGAGATCGTAGCCGCCTTCGTTGAGAAGGAGTCGCTCGAAAACAAGATCGGTGTAAGCGTCACCACCTTCGGGAACCCAGAATTCGATCGTGAACAGGGTTCCCGCTCCGGTGAGCGCCTGGGTGCCGAAAGCGGAGATAGAAATCTCTCCGCCATTGGCCTGATTATATGTCGGATCACCCCATGAATCGGTCAGGGTGCCGTCGGAACTTACATTTGTAACCGTTACCAGCGTGGAATCGAACGTGATTCTCGCATAGACCGAGAACACGTCCCAGCCGGATGTATCGGAAACATACACAGGTACCTGCACAGCTTCGCGCCGGTTTGCACTGGCATCGTTCATCCAGACATCCATGTCCGTCGCATACAGCGCGGAGAATGTCAGCAGAAGCAACATCCAGATCCAGCGAGGTGTTCCGCTATTTGATACTTTTCTTCGCATATATCGTTTCCTTTTCTGCGATTGAGAGAACAATTTCATTCGTACATGTCATCGATTAAGCACGTTGATCATGCTTCTGCCATGACATTACTTGATCAGTATCATCTTGCGGATGCTGTGGAAATCGCCTGCGTTGATCCGGTAGAAATAGATACCGGAAGAAACGTTTTCGGCATTCCATACAGCCTTGTAGCTACCTGCCTGTTTCTTTTCGTTTACCAGCGTAGTAACCTTCTGCCCCTTAACGTTATAGACTTCTATGTTCACGTCGCATGGTTTCGCGATATCATACGAGATGGTGGTAACTGGGTTGAACGGGTTCGGATAGTTCTGCGAAATTCCGAATTTGGCCGGTACAACTTCTTCGCCATCGGCTGCGAGCACTTCGACATTTCCGCCGAACGCTTCGTCGAACATGCAGTATGCCACGTCGATGTCGTCACCCGCTTCGAGGGTATCGAACAGGAATGAGACAACCGGCTGCGCGGTTCCCACTTCTCCGGTTGCGAAACCGGCAACGCGGATCGAGCCGTTTTGCACGTTGGCAACCACCTGGATATCTTCGAGATCGCCTGCGACCTCATAACCTGCGTAAGAGAATTGTTCCTGGTTGAAATCGATGCGGCTCACAAACGAATAGAACGCATCGTCGAAACGTACGTTCACGCGAACGCGACCGGCTTCGTCACGGGCGAGGGTTCCGATATCCCACATATCCGGAATGGTGCGTTCCGCCGAGCCCGGGTAGTTACCGGAAGGATCACCGATAACAATACCGGTGAAGTTGCGAACGATGCTGGCTCCACCAAGCGTAATCGCGTAGGAGGAAGGATTGAACGCCCAAATACCTGCGTCGAATGCATCGATGAGGCCGACGGAGTACTGCGCCATGAGGGCGGCGTCGTACACGGTAGGATAGTAGTCGCCGTTGACGTCGGCAGCGGTTTCCTGATTCGCGTCGAAAATGATCAGACCCAGCGCAGCGCGAGCTGTAAGCGATGCGTCGTAAGGGGTGATGGTCAGTTCGGGAATCGCCTGGGTTGAAGAGACATTGAGCGAGTAGCTTCCGGCGTGATGCTGAGCAAACGAGTAGTTACCCGATGCGTCGGTGTAAAGCGAGTCGTTTTCGTAGCCGGTAAGCACGAGTTTGGCGTTATCGACAGCGACGCGAGTCGGCGCGAAGTAATCGATCAAACCGCTTATCGTGTATGCGTTGCGGATCGTGAACGTTCCGTCGTTTTCGGTAACGGTCCGGGCTCCGTCGTTCACTTCGGTATCGCTGAAGTTGAGCTGGCAGGTTTCGAAGTCGAGCGCGTCGCTCGCGATGTCGAACACGATATTCAGGAGCGTGCCGTCAGTGGGCAGATGGTTCGTGCTGTAACCGCTAACCGTTACAACGCCCTGGGTCTCGTCGTTGTAGTTGATCGACCAGCCGTCGGTGAGAGTTCCGTCGTTATCGATGTCCGCAACCGTCAACAGCGTGTAGTCGAACGCGAGGGTGAACTGGAAGGAGATAATCTCGAACGGATCGATGGAGTTTATCATCTCGATCGGTACGGTGATCTGCGAACCGGCCTCGCCGGTTAGTTCGTCAGATGCATTGATGCTGAGTGGGCCCACCATCACCTGTCCCGGCGCATACGAGACAACCGGTTCATTTTCGCCGTCGTCGATCACACCGTAGATATAGTACAGTGAGTGCGGTGTGTTGGCGAAGTTCCAGTTGTAGTAATCGGTGGCGGAATCTTCATGGATGTTTCCAACGATCAGGGTACCGGTGGTATCGTGGCCATCGTCATAATACAAGCTGATGATCGCGTCATCTTCGATATCGATGTCGTACCATTGAATGCTGAGGCTCGACGGATTGAGCACGAGCGAATCGGGAGTTGAAAGCGTAAAAGCTGGAGCCATGTTGGTCAATGTGGTTCCTGCCGTACCTACTTCTTCGACCTGAGAGCCTTCGTAATTGACGGTCGAAGCTACCTGCTGGAAGATCAGATCGTCAACGCCGTTGACCTGTCCCCACCAGTTGAATCTCGCATCGATACCGCTCGATGTATTCGTTGATGTGAGCTGGTACGTGAAATAATCCTCATCGTACTCAATCGCGCTGACCCGGCCATACTGGCTGTATACCGAGTACGTATAAAGATTGACATACCACGAGTAGCTTGTCGATGAGCTATTGATGGTTGTCCAGAGATCGAAGCTGGTGTCGGAGCTTGTGTATCTGTAGTAGTTATAGACTTCGGATCCGCCGAGATAGACGTCGAAATCGTAGGTGTCGCTCGAGCTGTTATGATCCGCATATCCGGAAACGTGAATCCGGCTGACCATGTATCCGGGAAACATCGCGTAATATGTACTCGAGCTTCCGGATGTGGAGTACAGACTGCTTGATGGAATTTGCTCGACAATCGCTTCCGCATTCTGACCGTTATTGTAGATATTGCAGTAGTTGATCGTGGGCACGGAGTTATCGGTAATAATCAAACCGCTGTTTGTGTTCTCGATAATGTTGGAATAGATGATGGAGCCATCGCAGCCATCTTCATACGCTACACCGAATCCATCATTGTAGCTGATTGAACAATATTGAAACTCCGGGGCCGATGTTGCGCCAACCAACCTCAGTCCGGTATCATCATTCTCAGATATATCGGTGTTGCTGAATTGAGGAGAGGCGTTGTTTACGTAAACTCCATTCATTCCGTTGCTTACGGCACGGCTATTTGAAATGACACAGCTATTAGTTCCGGTGATAACCATTCCATAACCGTCGTTGGCGGAAACAATCAGGCCGTCCGCGTTCACGATCGCTCCCGATTCCGCTTTGAAACCAAATCCCTCGCCACCAGAGGTGAGTTTGTTTTCGAAAATGATCAGATCGTTCAGGCTGGTGAGGCCACCGTGCGAACTGAGCACGTGCATACCGTAACCCTTGCAATATGCGATCATGCCATCGTTGAATGTCACGTATTTATCGGAGATGTAAACACCCGTAACGGCGTAGTAGATTTCCGTATGATTCAAAATGGAGTAGACACTCGTAGTGTTCAAGAAATCTATACCGGCCCAGTCGCCAGGAACCGGAGAATCTTCATTCGAAGTGAAAATAACGGGATTGTTTGCAGTACCGTTCGTGAGAAGGCGGCCGTTGATAGTGAAGTCGATATCGCCAAGGCCATCCTCATTGGCGTCGATCCTGGTAAATGAAACGGTTACGCCGGCGTCAATCGTCAGGACAACGCCAGCAGCGACCGTAACATCACCCGTGATGATGATATCATCAGACCATTGGGTGTTCTCGGTGATTGTGCCGCTGAATGCATACATCATGCTGAAAGCAGCGATGACAAAGCTCAGAAGTAACATTCGCTTTTTCATAGATATCTCCTTTAGGGTATTCTTACGTATGTTATCGTAAATAAATCACTAAATGTTCACAATGGCCCCCAGATTGTCAAATAAAACTTGTACCATCCTGCTATTAAATAGGGTTGAAGCCATTTAATGAGTTGAATTCATTGTCTTTGCGGGTACATTGGCATCCCTTTTCTCAAGAATTTATAAGGTTTTACGATTGACCGTTGAGGATAGCAAGAACGGTGTAAAGGTAATATGCCTGGGGACGGTTGAGCATGGAAAGCGTTTCCGCCTGAAAAGAACTACCGAAACCCGGATAAGCCAGACAAATCTCGGGATATTCAAGGAGCTGGCGAACTCTGCCCCTCAGGGACGGGTGCGTTGTCAGATAGCCGTTTCCCTTTCTGTTTTTGATCGAATTCAGTTTCCTGGACACGCGATGATTTACTAGATTCCAGTAGTTTATCGGATTGTAGTCTCTGCCGTCGATTCTCAACAGGGTATTCGCATTGGGAATCTTCGTGAGGACAGGCGACAGAGAGTTCAGGAGGTCTTTGAACATGCGGTTGTCCTTCTTCCATGATCGAGGCGCTTGCATGGCCAGCCGATAGAAATCGTAAGCGTAAAACGGTGTATTCGTTCTCGCGAAGAACCGGTTTCGATCCTCTCCCTCGAACAGCCATCTCCCTCCGCGTTCGGCGAGCAGCAGAAAGCGGTATTTCTCATCCCACCCGTCTACCGGGTATTGCTTTACTTCATTCAGGAGCGCATGGAGAACTTCATTCGGCTCAATATCAAGCGCTTGAGAAACAGCCTTTAGCGGCAGGATAGAGTTGCGTTTCAACAGGTACTCGATGAAATCGCTCTCGGAGTGCAAGCTTTTTTGCGGGTAGAGGTCCGGCATGACCTTGTCACCGCCGTCACCCGTGAAGAAAACGAAATTGGAGTGGCCGACTCTCCGTTGCACTTCGTAGAGAAATTTTCCAAAGAAGCTAACGCCGAGGTAATTAACCCCTCCTTTCATCGTGAAAAGAGCCGCCCAGTCATCATTCGATTCAATATTGAGGTCGATGATATGGAAGGGGCAACTCCAGCTTCTTGCCAGCTTCTTCGCGTAGCGGATATCGCGCGTTGCGGTGCGGTCGTGATCGCGGTAGGTGAACGACGTGAAATGCTTCCTCAACTTATGCAAGGCTCCGCCAATCGCCCTGGAATCCAGACCACCGCTCAGGCCCAACACCAGCTCGTCCTTTCCGGCGCAACGCTCTGTCGCCGCAAGGAAGGTATCTGTAAGTTCCTTCAGATAGGCGCTTTGATCGACCTCCTGAAGCTCGCCGTGCACCCGGTTTTCAGGCTTGTCGCTAATCGTGAGGGTAACCTCATTCCCGATACGCGCTTCGGCAAATGTCTGCGGCCGGCAATCTTGTATATCAGCATAGACCGAAGGTTTTCCCGGTACGTATCCCAGGAGCATGAATTGAGCAAGCTGAAGTCTGTCGATCCGACTGTCCTTGAAACTATCGCGCAGGAGCACGAAGTCTCTGCCAAGCAAGAAGAAGTTACTATTCTCATAGTGATAGAGCGGAAGACGAGCGAGTCTATCATTGAAAAAGAGGACAGTTTTTTGGGGCCGGTGAATCGCGATGCAGGTGAACGCGGTATTCATCGCGCATTGCAGTTTCCGTTCAATGGTTTGCTTTACGTCCGCAAATTGGAAATTCTCATCAAACTCGGCGAAAACAGCCTTCACAACTTCCGGATCGATCTCGCGCACGGGATTTTCCCAGTAAATCGTCCAGCGATCCGTTGAGAGTTCGTGTATGTCATGCCCGGAATGCTTATGCAGAAACACGCACAGGTTTTGATCGATCTTCTCGATTTCGCACGAATAAAACGGAAGTATCTCCCGTAATTCGCGTTCTCTCTTCTGGCACGTATTCACAAATCCGGCTATATCACTCGGATTTCCATAGCACAACGTAACACCCGGCATTATCTTCTCCAGTATCCAGTTCGTATTTTCAGATTGAGGTATGAAAAAATCATTCCATCAGCAGAATTTTCCTTGTTTGCATCCCATCGCCTGTTTTAAGTATACAGAAATACACCCCACTGGATGCAGCTTTCCCGATATCGTCAAGTCCATTCCAGGAAACGGAATGATCTCCTGCCTCACGGTGCGAACGGACAAGTGTTTTCACACGCTGACCTTTCACGTTGAATATTCCGAGGTTGACGCTCCCCGATGAGGCAAGGGAGTACTGAATCGTCGTGCTTGAATTGAACGGATTGGGGTAGTTGCAGATCGAGTTCAGGCCTACGATCGACGCATCTCCATCCGCCGAATTGACGCCGATGGCGTCCGAGCAGTCGTAGATTCCCAGATGATCGTCACAGGCGACATAAGCGATATTGTCTGAGACATATACGTCACAGGCTTCCGATGATGTTTCGTAATATCCGGTAAGTTCAAGCGAAGATGGATCGGTTGCATCGAACACGTACAAACCGAACTCCGAATCTGCGACAAACACATAGTCTGCCGAGTAATGCAGTCCCAGCATCGTGCCGGAGTTTTCGTAGTGATCGAGATAGGTAGGCTGACCCGGATTCCCGACGTCGATCGAGAAGAGGCCGTACGCCGTATCTGTTATATATGCATTATTTCCATGCAATTGAACATCCTGTACAGGCCCCCAGCCATTGAAATATCCCGAAAGCGCAGGCTGCGAGGGATCGCTGACCTCAACGACGACCAGCCCCAGTGCATTGACCGTGATGTATGCGTAGCTCCCTGAAACAACAAGGTCGTACGCGTGGTCGCCAGGAGAATATGAACCAACTTCGACCGGCAGCACCGGATCGCTTACGTCGATGATGCGTAAACCTGATCCCGAATCGGCGATATAGGCGTAGTCACCTTGCACGTACACGCCGAGGCACTCGCCGGGCGTGTCGCAAGCACCCACCAAATCCGGGTGCGCAGGATTGCCGACATCCACGATATGCAGGCCATACTCCTCGTCCGCGACATACATGATATTGCCAACAACACTCACACACCTAGCGCTCGAAACTGTTAAAAATTGGCCCACAAATACTGGTTGGGCCGGATGGGATACATCATAAATGAGAATGCCGGTGTTTGAGTCCACAAGGAACGCCAGATTGTCTTTTACCAACACGTTTTCAAGATGTGCATCGTGCTCGAAATACGTTTGCGACACCAAATCCACATTCCAGCTATCCTGCGCCACCACGCTAACCGCAATGGCCAGAAAAACCAAGGCTTGAGCACACCATTTCATTCGATACAATTACATGACCCTCCCGTATAAAATCGTCGCTACACATATAGCATTTTTTCAATCTCATCTTCATGTCAATGGAAATGTTGCGTGAGATTGAGCCCGAGCACAGTCCCGCTCGGGGGGCGGCATCGGAAGCCAGAGGCTTCCGGACTCCCCTGTTTCGCGTTGGGCAATCCCAACGCGAAACAGGGGAGTCGTTTGCGCAGCAAACACGCCGCCCCCCGCGCTAAGCTGGGCAGACAACCTCAGGTCGGCTCATCCCCAAAAAAGAGAAGCCCCGATCTTCGGGGCTTCCATAACGTAACGAACGCACAAAGCTATTGCAACAAAAGCATCTTCTTGCTAATCGTGCTGTGCGGCGTTTCCAGTCTGTACAGATACACACCGCTTCCGACCTTCTTGCCGTCCCAGCCGGTTCCGTCCCATTGTATCTGGTGCGAACCGCTTTCGTAATAATCATTCGCAAGCGTTTTGATCTTCTGACCGCGCACATTGAAGATGCTCAACTCGATTTCGCAGCCGCTTTGCAAACTGAATTGCACAGTCGTACTCGGATTGAACGGATTGGGGTAATTGCTCAGCGATGTCGAATATGCAGGAATCCCTTCGCCGTCAATATCCTGCACTTCGCCGAAATCGTCCATTACCATAACCATGAACTGCTCCGCCTGCTCGTTCTGGATGAAGAACAGCGGAAATCCCAATAGATAAAGCTTGTAATCGCCGGCGAAACGGATCGCACATGTTTGATTCTCCCAGTTTTCATCATCGCTTGCGGAGTCGTACCGGTAGAGAACTTCGGCACCCCCGGAAGGCGTGATGGAATTCACGTAGGGAAGCAGTCCGTTCCACGTGGCAAGCTCGACCTTTTCCGAATCGACGTCGAGAACGGGATAACCGCCATAGGCCAGAGTTCCAGCAAAATCAGGACTGTTGTTGAACCGGCATTCATCGAAATGCAGCATGGTGCGGTACGGATTGTAATTGAAATCTTCGAGGTGCCTCCAGGAGGATATAAGCAAGTTACCACCCGCATTCATGTACGCCATCGGGCAATACAGTTCTTCGTGGAACGGTATCGTATTGATGTCGTCGCAGTATAAGACGATCGATGAGTATTTCGCCATCTCGGAAAGAGGCACATCCCCGTCCTCGATTACGTCCCACCATGTGACTTGGTACTCGGACAAAATATCCTGATAAAACGCGTCCGTCTCCTCGTCGGTTGGCATGGGCGAACTCTCGGGGAAATTGGCCGTCATATCGATCGCCAGAATTCCCTGATCGAATGTAAATTCGACAGATTCCATCGTAACCGTATTGGAACTCGGTCCGACGAATGTGTGATCCTCCCCGCTTACAGCAGCAACACAATAGTAATAGGTTCTTTCCGGTTCCGCGCTTCCATCGTTATACATCCCCGGTTCAACAGGCTCCGGGGTTACCATGTCCCAATCGGATCCATTCTCGCTCCGGTACACATAATACCCGGCAAAGTCCGGATCGAAGAACTCAGGAAGGCCGATCATCACAGAAGCGTCTCGCAGCCTGACAGGAGCCTCCAGCTCTGGTATCATGTTGTGAAAACCGTAATCGAGAATGCGGTTACCCGGATCCCAAACCAGGCTGTCCAATTCCCCTTCGAGCTCGAGGGTGTAGTGACTGATTCCGCCGGGAGCCCAAACTCTTCCTGTTGTTGTGTTCACGTTATAAGGCACATACAAGTCGAATGGCTCGTCCTGCGTATTCTCCGACGACAGCGTGATTTTGATCGAATCTTCGACGACCGAAGTGTAATAGCAATAACGGTATTCTGGTCTTCCGTACTGATAATACCACTGGTCGAAGTACCAGTCCAGTTCGATGCCGGCTGCCGCCTCCATGTGCGCTTCCAAATCCTCATTCGTAGCGGTGCCGTAACGCAGAGCGGGATCACTCGTGTAGCTGGCCACCCCATCGAAGAACACTTCATCCCCCAGCATGAATCTGAGCATGTGAAGCACCCACGCCCCCTTGGCGTATACGACCCAATCCAGAACTTCATTCTGACTATCGAGGATATCTCGCTCCAGCTTGCTGTCGAGGTCGCCCGTATCGAGCTGCGACATGTGATAGAGATACCAGTCGAAGCCATTGAGGTGCTCGGTGTAGAGCGTCTCGGAGTATTCGGCAAATCCCTCGTTCAGCCAGATGTACGCCCACGTATCGCAGGTTATCAAGTCGCCCGTCCATTGATGCGTCAATTCATGTAAAACCGTTGAATAGTATGGGGCTCCCTGAAGCGCACCCCCGAACGTTGTGCAGGTCTGATGCTCCATCGCTCCTCCGAATACCGGAACGAACGCGTGCCCGTACTTCTCCTCCAAGAAGGGATACGGTCCGTAAATCCCCGAGAGAAAATCGATCATCTCCAGAATATCCTGGAATGTTTCGACCTGGATATCGTGTTCCTCGGGAAATACGAAGTTGTGCACCGGCATCTCCGTTTCGCCGGTTACGTATGTATAGCTCTGGATATCGTAATTCGTACACGCAATCGAAATCAGATACGTCGCGATGGGATACGATTCGTGATACTTCACCGTCTTGGTTCCGTCGCCGTTATCGACCTCTTCCGTAATTAACCCATTGGCCGCGAGTTCATAATCGTCCGGTACCGTCATCCAGATATCGACGGTATTCGCCTTGTCGTTCGGGACATCCTTGCAGGGAAACCATTGCGGCGCACCACAGGGTTGTACGAAAGTGAACGCTATTGGTTCGCCACCATGCGTTGCGAAATACAAACCGCCGCCGTGATAGCCGTCGATCACCGGACTGCCTTGATATTTCACGTTGATCGATACGACATCACCCTCATTGTATGTTTGGGAAAGCGTGACAACCAGTTCGCGATCCTCGTGCGTAAAACTCGCCGTCGCTTCGTCCACCTGCAAATCCGTGATCTGTAAACTGTCGTCGAATTCCAGCTCGATCGACTGTGTATTGTCTTCCGTAATCATCACTTCGATGATGTTGTCGGCTATGATCGATCCCGTTTCGAAATCGAGCGTCATATTGATCCTGTAGTACTGGACATCGTAGTTATCCATATCCCGTGTATCGCGAGACACATACTCCATCCAGCGCCCGGCATACTGCTGCTTCTCCCTGCATAAATTGCGGGAATTCTCCACCAGCCTGCCGAAATCGACCGGGGCCACCGCCTGCAACATCATTGTTGCACACATCAAAACAAAAAGCAAAACATGAATCCTTCTCATATCAGCCTCCAATATGTTATTTCTTTTCAAAATAATAGTTGCAACTCTTATGCCACTCGGAACTTCCCGTAGAGGCGGGAGTAGATTCGTTCGATCTGCCGTGCAGACGGGGTGTTACACGTCCCATTTTTGCGCTCGATAGCCCCAGGGACGTGTTATATCCCCGTCTGCACGGCAGATCGGGCGAAGATACCACGCCGGTCGATGACACAAAATAACACAATCTCTACCTCTTCTTCCAACACACCAATTATATCATTTGTATATTAACCTTATCAATTCCGCCTCATTACATCAGGTAATTCTTCGATTTCCTTGACGCCGAAAGACACGGACATACATCTGATCTCGAAACGTTAATATATATCGAACCGCATAAAGAGGACGGAATGAAGAAGATTTTGCTTGTGCATAACACGTTGAGCACGTTTGTTCGAAAGGATATCGATATCCTGAGCCGGAATGCTGACGTAAAAGTATTCCACTTCCCGGTTTCATCCTCGATCCTGCACATCCTGCTTTACCAGGTCAAATTGAAGCTCTGGCTTCTTCGTAATCTGCACGGCGCAAGCGGCATCCTCGTCTGGTTCTGCGATTACCATACCCTACTACCAGCTCTGTTCGCCAGATTGAAAGGCATTCGCTGCGCAATCATCGTCGGGGGTTACGACGCCGTCTCCATACCGTCCATCCGCTTCGGCATCTTTCATCCCTCCGCCAACAGATTCCGTCGCCTCTTCGCTACATGGTCCTACAGGCTCGCGAACGCGATTTTTCCAGTGGATGAGTCTTTGGTCGAAGGGGTGAACACCTACGCCGAAGAGAACCAGCCCACAGGCGTACGATACTTCGTTCCGAAGTCCAAAGCGCTCATGAAGGCCATCCCAACCGGCTACGATCCTGAGATATGGAAGCGCAACCCGGATATCGGGCGCGAACCGATGGTTCTGACCGTCGGCATCGCCTCTAAAATGCGTCCATTCCGCCGCAAGGGTTTTGACCTTCTCATCGAAGCAGCCAACCTTCTTCCCGAAACCCGCTTCGTCATCATCGGTTTGCAAAAGGAGATGATTGATTACGCGCGGAAGCGGAATACCGCCAACAACCTCGAGATTCATTCCTTCGTACCCAACCGGGAGCTACCGGATTACTACTCACGAGCGAAAGTATTTTGCCAGCTCTCCCTGAGCGAAGGCTTACCCAACACCCTGTGCGAAGCCATGCTCTGCGAGTGCGTCCCCGTCGGCTCGAATGTCAACGGCATTCCCAAAGCGATCGGAGATACGGGAATCGTTCTCGCCAAGCCTGATCCCGAGGCTGCCGCGCAGGCAATCAAGGACGCGCTGAATTCCTCTGAGGAGCAAGGAAGGATGGCAAGAAGCCGTATCATGGAGATATTCTCGGAAGCGAAGCGTGAAAAGGAGCTCTGTGCGTATTTCGACGAGTGATCAATTTGGGGTTGTGCAGTTTTTTTCTACTTGGTTTAATATTGACAATTGTAGCTTGTCGCGCTTCGATTGTTCAAGATGTTTTTGAGTTTCCTTGATAAAAAATTAACCCATCGGGTTAATAAATATCTTGACAGGGGAATGAATGCAAATTACGTTTTCTACGGAAAAAATGAAAAAAATCTTTGTGTCTCAGAAAGAACTTCGAAGGGAATTCGGAGATGAACAGGCAAAGATTATTATGAAGAGAATGACGGCACTTGAAGCTGCGGAGAATTTGAGTTATTTCACCCCGAAACAAAAACCCGAGAGGTGTCACGAACTAACAGGAAATCGTAAGGGGATACTTGCGATTGATTTGAAACATCCCTATCGATTACTATTCATGCCTGACTTTGAACAACCTCCAGCCTTACCGGATGGAGGTTTGGACTGGGCAAGAGTCGATTCGATAAAGATTTTAAAAGTGGAGAATTATCATGAGTAATGCAAAGAATATCTTCTCTCCAGATTATTCTGTTCCCCCTGGTGAAATATTGGAAGAATACATTGATGCATACGAAATGACGCAGAAAGAATTGGCTGTGCGCACGGGATTAACTCCTAAAACAATAAATGAAATAATCCAGGCTAAGGCTCCATTAACCCAAGAAACGGCCCTGAAGCTTGAGCGTGTGTTTGGAAAACCTGCAATGTTTTGGAATAATCTTGAGCAAATGTATCAGGAGCATTGTAAACGCCAGGAAGAGAAAGAGCGATTTGAAAAAAATACGAAATGGCTGAAGGAAGTTCCCGTACGTGAAATGATCAAAAATGGATGGATTGAAAAAGGTGACAATCCAACGAAGCAATTAGGGATCGTTTTAAACTTCTATCAGGTTGATTCTCCCGAGGCCCAAGAAGAAGTCTGGAATGAATGTCAGGCAGCAAATTTCCATGATTCAGATCGCTTTACCAAGAATTATTTAGCGGTATCAGCGTGGCTGAGAAGAGGGGAAATCCTTGCGCAGAAGATCAATTGCAGGCCTTATGATAAGCAATTATTCAAGCAAAAGCTTCAGGATGCAAAAAATTTAACGACATGCGCTGACTTCAATGTTATCCAAAGCAGACTGGTTTCAATGTTTTCGGACACAGGGATTGCAGTCGTGTTTGTCCAAGAGTTGAAGAAAACCCATGTGTGGGGAGCGACTCGGTGGATTCGTGGGAAAAAAAAGGCGGTGATGCAGCTGAGTCTTAGGTATAAAACGAACGATCACTTCTGGTTCACATTCTTTCATGAAGCATGCCACATATTGAAGCATGGAAAGTCCAATGCATTCATAGACTCCGATAGCTACACGAGTGAAAAAGAGGAAGAGGCCAATTCTTTTGCCGCAGACTTTCTTATTCCTCCAAAAGAATTTCAGCGTTTCATCCAAAAATGGGACGGAAAATCTCTTGCTCCAATTGAACGCTTTGCTGAAAGCATTGGGATTTCTCCAGGGATCGTCGTCGGTAGATTGCAACATGACAAGTATCTTAAACAGAATATTGGGAACAAGCTTAAAATATCATTCTCTTTAACAGAGTAGAAATTCTCGCTTCCAATTCACAGGAGGTTTTATGCTCCCAATCGAAATCATCACAGCGAAAGACGGCAACCCGATTCCGGTTCTGGACGGGCTTTCCCTGCACAGCCAGTACGCTCCCGCAGAGGAAGGGGATAAACTCGCGGAACGTTTTCTGCAAAACCACCCGGATTGCCGGGAGATCGTGGTATTCGGTCTCGGTTTCGCTTATCATATCCAGCCATTGGTGGATCGTTACAGGCGCATCCACATATTCGAACCGAACCAGGAAATGATCCAGGCGTTTAAGCAAAATCGTCGACTCGACTTCCCGGAGCACGTTACCATTTCTTCACATATCGAGGACTTCAGGGGGCTCGGTGAACTGCCGCTCTACGACCTCCCCTCCATGCGGCGGAAGTATCCCCATCATGTGGAGAACCTCCTGCGAACGATGCGAGAGAAAAAGGCGGAAGCCTCTTCGCGACATGAAATCCTGGATTTTCGTCAGATCCGGGTTCTGATCGACTTCCCCGTCTACGGCGGCTCGCTCACAACGGCAGAATATATCGCTAACGCTTTCAAACGACTCGGCTGCGAGGTCAAAACGGTTGATAACACCGTCGCCAATCCGCTCCTGCAGAAGTTTATCGCGCTGGACGATCGCGACTTTTCGGGACAGATGGCCGCCCAACTCACCGGCATGCTATCCGATATCTACCTGCACGAGCTCAGGAGATTCCAGCCGCATATTGCCTTCTTCCCAGCACAATCGCCCGTGACGATCCCCCTTCTGCAACGAATGCGACACGAGAACCGTGCCATCAGCGTATTCTGGTTTGTGGAAGACTACCGTCGTTTCTCCTATTGGCGCGAATACGCCCCGCATTTCGAACGCTTCTACGGCATTCAAAAGGAAGGCTTCCTGCCACAGCTTACCCAACTGGGAGCCCAGTCGCCGAAATACCTGCCCATGGCAGCGGATGAAGAAATTCACCGTCCGTTGCAGCTTTCGAAGGCCGAACGAGACGAGTTTGGCTCGGATGTATCCTTCATGGGGGCCGGTTACCCCAACCGGCGGGAGATGTTCGCGCAACTCCTGGACTACGATCTGAAGATATGGGGCACCGACTGGGATCACCCCGCTCTGGAAGGATTTGTCCAGCGAAACGGCGAACGTATCTCTATCGAGGACTCCGTTAAAATCTACAACGCTACCAAAATCAACATAAACCTTCATTCCTCCATGAATCGCGACCTCTTTGAGATCGACGGCGATTTCATCAATCCGCGCACTTTCGAGATCATGGCCTGCGGAGGATTCCAACTGGTGGACCGGCGCCTGCTTCTGCCCGAGGTGTTCACCGAGGGCGAAGAGATCGTCACCTTCGATTCCTTAGCGGATTTGCGCAGCAAGATCGATTACTATCTCGCCCATCCCGACGAGCGTAAACGGATAGCCGAGATCGGCCGAAGAAAGGTCCTCGAGCGCCACACCTACACGCACCGGATGCGTAGCATCGTGATGGACCTCATGCGAGAAATACCGCGTCTCAGCGACAAACTTTCCAGCGAAAGAGGCAGCATGGACGACTTCCTTCACAAGGCGAACGATCCCGAACTGAAGCGTTTTATCCAGTCCCTTCCACCCGAACAGACCCGTTCGTTGCCTGCCCTCACCGAAGCAATCAAAGAGCAAAAGGGGCGGCTGAAGTACCACGAGGCCATCCTCCTGCTGCTGGACACATTTTACAGGAACGAATCATGAGAATCCTCATCATCAACCTGACCCGCATGGGAGACATCATCCAGACACTCGGGCTGGTCAACGGTCTTTACGAGAAGTACCCCGACGCCGAGATCGATTATCTGGCGATGTCCTCGTTCAAGAAAATCCTCGAAAACTTCCCGCGCTTGCACAACGTGTTCACCATTGACGACAAGCCGGTCGTCGAAGAAATCCAGAGCGATTTCCGTCCCGCTTTCCTGGAAATCCAGCGTGTCGCGGCTCAGTTGAATGAACGGCGTTACGACATCGTGGTCAATCCGGTGGTGTCCATACAATCTTCCATCCTCTGTGCGCTGATCCCGGCGAAAAAAATCCTGGGCATGCACATGAATCGCGACCGCGAGCAGTCCATCAATTCCGAGTGGACCGCCGCACATCTGGCAAACGAACACAATCTGGGCGACCGCACCTTCAATCTGGTGGATATCTTCGCAGGTGTCGGCGGAGCGCGGGTAAGGCATGAACTTTTCCGTCTCAATTACTCGGAAGAGGCCGGGAATTTCAAGGATCAACTCTGGCAATCCAAGAGCCTTTCCGGAATACCGGTGGTTGGATTTCACATTGGAGCCAGCCAGTCGAACAAGGCCTGGGAGCCGGAGAAATTCCACCGGGTGATGCAGATGCTTTTACGAGAACGATCCTGCAAAATCCTGCTCTTGGGCGGATACAAGGAAGCTTCTCTCAAACCGCTTTTTGGAGACATCCGGCACGAAAACTTTATCGACCTGATTGGCGGCTGCAACCTCGATCAACTGACTGCCGTCATCGCGGGACTCGATCTTCTAATCACCAACGATACCGGCCCCATGCATATCGCCGCGGCCTGCGACATCCCCATACTCAACCTGTCGCTCGGGCCGGTGAGTCTATGGGAGACGGGACCCTACAGCGAGAAGTCGATCATTCTGCAAGCGGATATCGAGTGCCATCCCTGCCGCTTCGATACGCAATGCAGTCACCTGAACTGCCACCATTACATTACCCCGGAAACCGTGTATGAAGCAGCAAGCGCGATGCTGCGCAATGAAGCCGTGCAATCTTACGAGCAAGTCCTTACGTGGAGGGGTGTCAAAGACATCTTCGGGCTCCAGCATCAGGTTCCAGCCCGAAAGCGCGCCATCCGCAAACGCGAGCTGTTCTTCGAGTTCAAACGGGCCGTTTGGGCGTTGAGCCTTCTCACGGACATCGATCCCAAGACCGACTGGGCTGCGAAAACCATTGCGTACCTGAAGGAGCACTATTTCCTTTCTTCGCATGATTATACGGAGGAGAAATCCTTGCTCGGAAATCTGCAAAGGCTGGTTGCAGATTATATTACGCAACTGGAAGCCTTGCGCGATATCAACCATCGCGACAAGAAATCAATTGACAAAATCAGAAGCGCGTGGAGCTCTGTTAAAAAGCTGAAAAACGAGATATTTGACTCCGCCAGGGGCATCGACGGGTTCTTCGATGTTTTCCATTATGCCGAGTTCCGCGAGAGCGCCCTCACCGGAGACGACATGAACCAGCTTCTGAGGAGTACGATCACGCTCTACCGGAACCTGGAGCTTCAGCTCGGCGTGATGTTACGTCTATTAAAAGATTACACCAAGGAGGCCCTTGATGAAAATCCGCGTTAACGGAATGGAGAAAACGTTTGAGATCGCAACAGTCGATCATCTGGGCAAAGCGCTTTCCAGCTTGAATCTTCCACCTACACAGCTCATCATCGATATCAAGCTGAACGATAGACCTCTGGAAAAAAACTGGCATCAGAAGCAGGATCGCATCTTCCTGATGAACGAGGACGAGATGGACATCGCCACTGAAGACGCCGCCGTCATCGGCCGCAATGCCTTCAACGACACCCGCGAGCAGCTCGGTAAGCTGGTGCAAGACCTCGAGCTGACCGCCGAAGGATTCCGCCTGGAGGACGAAACGACGGCCAATTCGCGGCTGGTTCAATCCATCGAGAACCTGCAAGCCTTCTTCACCGTCTTGCAGGAAGCTTTCGTTCTCATGGGGCGAGACTTCAACACCACCCCGATCGGTGAGCACAAGGGACAGGAATACGTCAGGATGTTCAGCGCCAAGCTCAGCGAGCTGATCGACGTCCAGCAGAACAAAGACTGGATCCTCCTCGCGGACATGATCGAATACGAACTGGTGCCTGTTCTCAAGAAGGTAGAAGAAATCTACGATTGACGCATCCCAGAGGTTTTACATAAGATTCCCTGAAGACAAGTCCGTCCCAAACGCATCGGGGTTTGTTGGTATGATGTCTTGTGTCCCGGCAATCATCTCATCCCAAAAATACATTGACGAATCCGGCCAATCCAAAGAATTACCTCAAGGGCGTAACCGTAAATTTTACTGGTAGATTGCGCCCGATTCATCTACCTTTTCTAAGAAGGTGAAGGATCGATAAATAATTGCATTACCTCGAGAGGTAATCAGGATAAAGGCAGGAGAATATGTTACGCTCAAAACTGCTCTCGAAGATACATCGAGCGGTGATAACCGAGACCGACCTCGATTACGTCGGCAGTATAACCATCGACGAAGACATTTTGAAAGCGACCGGAATGGTTGAATTCGAGCAGGTGGCCATCTTCGATATCGAAAACGGCAACCGGTTCGAGACATATATTTTGAAGGGTGAAGCCGGCTCCGGCATCATCGGCGTGAATGGCGCTGCGGCACGCATGGTCCATCGCGGCGACAAGATCATCGTTGTCAACTACGGCATGCTCGACGAGACCGAGATGAAAGAATACCGGCCAAACGTCGTGGTGATCGACAGCCCCGACAACAAGAAATGGCACGTGCTATGAGCCTCACGGTAATCGAGACCATCGAAGAAACCCGGGAACGCTCGAACAAACTCGTGCGTGAAGGGAAGACGATCGGCTTCGTTCCCACTATGGGCTATCTCCACGAAGGGCATCTCAGCCTGGTGAGAGCCGCGAAAGAGAGCTGCGATGTCGTTTTCGTGAGCATCTTCGTCAATCCCACCCAGTTCGCCCCGGGGGAAGACCTCGACAAATACCCCCGCGACCTGGATCACGATCTCGAGCTTCTGCGGAATGAAGGCGTAGATTACGTGTTTTTCCCAAGCAACGAGAGCATGTACCCCGCCGGCTACAAGACATTCATCGCGGTAGACGATATCTCGGGAATCCTCTGCGGGAAGTCGCGCCCGACCCATTTTCGCGGCGTCGCGACCGTCGTTGCCAAGCTGATGAACATCGTCAATCCGGATTTCATGTATATGGGTGAGAAGGATTTTCAGCAGATCGTTGTGCTGGAAACCATGATTCGCGACCTGAATTTCTCCACGAGGATCGTCCGCTGCCCCATCGTCAGGGAACCGGATGGACTCGCGATGTCCTCACGTAACAAATATCTCGATCCCGATCAGCGAAAACGGGCGTTATGCCTCTCCGAATCGCTGGATATGGCAAAGAAAGCCTTCATGGGCGGCATCAACGAATCCCCGGAGCTTCGCTCGAAGATGGAAGACCATATTGAGAAGAATGGCGGCGTGATCGATTACATCGAGATGGTTGACTCCCAGACTCTGCAATCCGTGGATCGCGTGAGGCCGGGGGATCGGATTCTCATCGCGGTGAAGATGGGCGCAACACGGCTTATCGACAACATACGACTCTAAGTAAGGTATACAATCACATGGAACAGATGGATGTCCTGATTATCGGTGCGGGAGCTGTTGGACTCGCCATCGGATACGAGCTTGCGGGAACATGCGGCGACGTGGTCGTTGTGGAAAAGGAAGACTCTTTTGGAAGGCACACCAGCAGCCGGAACAGCGAAGTGATCCACTCGGGCATCTATTATCCGCAGAACACAGATAAAGCGCTGCTTTGCCTCGAAGGCAACGGCATGCTCTACGATTTCTGCCAGAAATACGACATCCCTCACGCCAATTGCGGTAAGATTGTCGTGGCCACCAAGGAAGACGAGCTCGTAGCGCTGGAAGCCCTCCATCGTAATGGAGTGAACAATCGTGTTGAAGGGCTGCAATTGATCGACGGCGATCAGTGTCATGAGATCGAACCGACGGTTACGGCCATCAGGGGGCTGTGGGTTCCATCCACGGGAATTTTCGACACGCATTCCTATATGAAGAGACTCGCCGACCTGATCGAGGAGAAGGACGGTTTCGTCATATACGATATGCCGGTCGAGAACATCGAGAAGATCGAAGACGGTTACCGGGTGCATTTTCCCGGTGGTGAAATCTTCCAGACGAGAATCCTGATCAACTGCGGCGGATTGTTTTCTGAGCAAATCGCGAAAATGGCCGGAATCGATACCGTTGCATCCGACTTGCAAATCCACTGGTGCAAAGGGGAGTATTTCAAGACGACCCATCTTTCGGGAATCAAGCATCTGGTTTATCCCATGCCGGACCCGCAGGGGAAATTTCTGGGAATCCACCTGACAATCAACCTGAACGGCGAAGTCCGGTTCGGCCCCAACGCCTATTACGTGAACGAGATCAATTACGCGATGGACGAGAGGAACAAGCCGGAATTTCTCGCAGCCGTCACTCAGTACATCGATGTAGATCCCGAGTTCTTTTCTCCCGACGACTGCGGCATCCGCCCTAAACTCCAGAAACCCGGCGGAGCTTTCAGGGATTTCTATATTCGTGAAGAATCCGAGCGCGGTTTGCCGCGCTTCATCAACCTGATGGGCATCGAATCCCCCGGACTCACCGCCTCCCTTGCAATCGCGAAAAAAGTACGGGGCATTTTAGAACAATCCTGAATCTTTGTAAGCTTCCGCTAGAAAAAGTTTGACCCCGTCTTTGCCGTTCGTATATTTATGAACTCATGGGACAAACAATGAAACGATTTCTTCTCATTCCATTCCTGACACTCCTCCTGGGCACGCTCATCGCTCAAGGCGTTGAGTTCGATTTTACCGAACACCGCTACGGCCTGATCCTCGAGGAAACCGGGCCAAGCGAAGTTGTTTTCCCATTCAAGAATCTGTCCGACTCCCCCGTGAGGATCCGCGATGTAATTGCGACATGCGGATGCACATCTTCCGGTTGGTCAGCCGGGTCCATCCCCCCTGGAGAATCGGGTGAAGTTCGCATCTCATACGATCCCGACGATCGCCCGGGGGATTTCAGAAAGAACGCTCGCGTGGTTTTTGCTGAAAATATCCCCGATGTCGAGCTCTCGATCGACGGTACGGTCATCCCCGATCCGAACAAGTTCCGCAAGACCATCGGGCATCTTCTCATCAAGGAAAACACGATAACAATCCCGTACTCGCCCCATACATTATACATAAGTGAATGCTTCCGCATGAAAAACTGTTGCGGCGACACTTTGAGGCTTTCGCTGAGAGACTCGTTGAAACACGCCATCGTCCGCTTTATACCGGAAGTTCTCGGCTCGGGTGAATCGGGATGGATGCGGGTTGATATTGACACATCCAGATTGAGTGAAGACATCCGTGAATCTATCTGGGTGTCAGTTGAAAGCAGGAGCATGAATATATTCGGAGCAGTTGCTCTCAAGGTCGAGAAAAGGTCGACGGCCGTAACCGATTTAATCGATGTTACTCCGGAAGAAGCGCTCAAAATCATCGAGTCGGGTCGTGAAGTCTTCGTTTTAGACGTTCGTACGCCGGAAGAATTTGAAAGCGGTCACCTCCCGAACGCAGTGAACATCGATATCCTCGATTCCGGATTCTCAGACAGATTTGCCCGGACGATTCACGGAGGTTGCTGCCTGGTTTACTGTAAAAGCGGCGTGAGGAGCGCGAAGGCCCTGGAAGCGCTTCGGGATATGGGCCTGGCATGTATCTATCACATGCATGCCGGTTATACCGGATGGGAGAAAGCAGGCTATAAATCTGAAGAATAGTTCATTTTAGCTCCATCACATGTTGCGTTTTCTCAGAATAAAAAATATTTGACAATAATTTTACAAACCCCTTATAATTGATTTATTGAAAGGGTTGTGTGTGTCGCAATCCATATTGCAGAGCGTTAACCATCAGTCATACAAGGAGATATGAGAGAGGTTGTTATTGTTATGCGGTTATCTTTTTTAAAAATGCGTTTCGTTATTTGGCAAATTCAAGAATGTTTCCACACAGAAAATACATACGTAAAGGAGAAGAAGCTATGAAAAAAACAATGTTTGTTTTCATCGCTGTGTTCCTTGTGTTTGCTGCCCTTACGGCAGTATCCAAGGATAAGATGCCCAACATCCAAAAAGAGTACTGGGGAAAAGAAACTGCGCATACTCCCCGATCGACTCATACTCGTGCATCTGTAACCGACATCCTGACTGAGGATTTTTCCAGCGGTTTACCAGCCGGCTGGGAAAACATCGATCATGAAGGCGAAGGTCAGATTTGGGAATTCGACAATCCCGCTGGCAGAACATTCAATTCAACGACGAATGCAAACGGCTTTGCTATTTTGGATAGCGATGAATACGGATCAGGCCACACCCAGGATGCCGATCTGATCACTTCCGCGATCGATTGTTCCAGCTTTACAGGCTATGAGATTACGCTCGAGTTCGAGCACTATTACAGGCACTATGCAAGCTCAGCGACAGTTTCTGTCAGTGGCAATAACGGAGCCTCATGGACAGACCTTCAGACTTGGACATCTACAATACCAACCAATGCCACGCTGCTTTCTTATGATATAACAGCCATCGCTGCCGGAAGCAGCCAGGTGAAAGTGATGTGGCATTACACCGGTACGTATGGATACTACTGGTGTGTGGATGACGTGCATATCTACGCCGAAGAGGTAGTTACTCCTCCGGAATGTGCAATGCAGATTCAGCCAGACCAGGCAGAGGATGGTGTCGATATCAATACCGCGCTTATGTGGGAATCAGGTGGCGGCGGACCTACGGCATATTATCTCTATTTCGGTACGGACAATCCCCCCACAAACATCGTGAACGGTACGGATCAATATCCCAATACCAGCTATATCCCCGCAACCCTGAACTTCGGAACCACCTACTACTGGCAGGTTGTTCCAAGCAATGACAATGGCGACGCCTTGGATTGCCCGGTATGGTCTTTCACGACCTACAGCCCGTTGACGCTGCCCTATTCACAAGACTTCGAGGCAGCTGCGCCCTACTGGTATATCGTCAATGAGAACGGCGACAACCAGAACTGGAGCCTGTACACGGGCTTCCCTAATTCCGGTTCATACTCTGCAGGGATCAACTCCAATACGCCATCGACCGCCGATGACTGGGCCTACACACCCGCATTCGATTTCACGCCCGGCAGCACCTATCAGCTGATGTGCTACTATGCAGCATTGTATGGAAGCCAGACTTTCAGCATCTGGTGGGGAGATTCACAAAACTCGGCTTCGATGGTCAATCCTATCCTTGGCGGCATTCTTCCGGAGAACGGCGCTTATGAGCCATTCGCCATTGAGTTTACCCCAACCGGCGCTGGACCTTTCTTCATTGGCATGAACTATGCAACTCCTGGAACAGATGGCACCGACACCTTTCTCATGCTCGATGACATACTGATACAGGAAGTTACTGCTGCTCCGGATTGCCCTGTCCTGGTTGCTCCTGTTGCCGGCGTGACAGGCGCCTCTACAATGCCGACGCTCAGCTGGACACATGCCAACAATGTACCTCTCGGTTACAATATATACTTCGGCACGGACGATCCACCGACCAATATCTATAACGGGGTCAATATCGGCTTCACCGATGAATTCCCCATTTCATCACCATTACCCTATGAGACAACTTATTACTGGTATGTTGAGGCATACAATGGCAAAGGTGTCTCATCTGGCTGCACAACAGAAAGCTTCACAACGATGGAAGACCAAACAATCTACTCGGGAGACCTGCCTTACAACCAGGGCTTTGAAAATGGTGGAGCCATTCCTTTTGGCTGGACACAGGATTTCGTGAATGGAACGAACGACTGGACCTTCCAGTACGGTGGAGAAGACGGCAATCCAGGCGCCCCCCATAGCGGCTCGTACAACGCCTGCTTCTACTACGGTAATAGCTCGACTATGTATCGAACCAGACTTATCACACCCATGATCGACTTTACCGATGTTGCCAGCCCTTTCCTCGACTACTATCATTGCCAGTTCGAATGGAGTCCTGACCAGGACGAATTACGGGTATACTACAAGAATTCACCGTCCGGAGCATGGACCTTGTTGCCGGGCCAGGAATTCACCACATCAATTGAAAGCTGGACCCATGAAAGCGTCGAGCTTCCGAATCCCACCTCGACATACTGGATCGCGTTTGATGCCTTGCAAGGTTATGGCTATGGCGCTTGCGTCGACGATGTAATGATCTACAACGTCGGCTCCGCCCCAGACCCTGCATCCAATCCTACTCCGATTATCGGCGCAACGAACATAGGATACCATACAAACCTCAGCTGGAGTGCAGCGGCCGGCGCAAACGGATACAGGATGAGCATGTGGTACGACGATGGCACTCGTGCCAATAATTATATTTGCCAGGATAAAGACCTTGGCAACGTGACATCATACGACCCAAGCGACGATGGCTTTGATGACCTTCTATATGGCATGACCTACTACTGGGAGGTAGTACCTTATAACAACAACGGCCTTGCCAGCGATTGTCCCGATTGGTATTTCACCGTCGAAGCCGACCCGTTTGACACGACTCTTCCATGGTCGGAGGACTTTGAGAACGGCGGAAACATGCCTTCGGCCTGGACGCAGGAATACAATATGGGAACCAACGACTGGACATTCCGGAATGGCGGTGGCTCCAATAACCCGTCCTCAGCGCACAGCGGTGAATATAACGCATGCCTGTCGCTGGCCAGCTATACGAACACATCAACCAAATTGATCACCCCACAGCTCGATTTCACCGGCGTTGGTTGCGCTCACATGACGTTCGCACACGCTCAGGTCCCATGGGGAAGCGATCAGGACGTTCTTACCGTGTACTACAAAAACACGGCGGGTGGAGCATGGAATGAATTGCAATACTATGATGGCGCGGTAGCCACGTGGCAAGTTCGCGTTATTGACCTTCCAAACCTTTCATCAACATACTGGATAGCCTTTGAAGGCCTTACCGACTACGGTTATGGCGTTTGTATCGATGATGTAATGGTCTCCGAATCACCGGCCACTGCCGAAAACACATTTATCACCGAGGTCTGCGACAACAAGACTGGTGAGAACGAAGCAACCGGCTACATAGAGCTCAAGACAAATGTCGGCTACACCGTCGACTTGAGTGGATTCCAGATTCGTGTCGGTACAGATGACGGCATGGGCAACTTCACACCAACCGGAACGTATTACACCATTCCGGATGGAACCACTATTCGCCCGGGGTATTTCCTTCTGATCGGCGGTGGCGCTGATTACGCCGCATTCACCGCAGCTTGGGGAATTACCGAAACCGTGAACTACATTTCAGGAAGCACGACGCTCGGTTTAACCAGCGGTGCGGCCTACGACTTGTTTGACCCAACAACGCGCGCAAGCTCTCTCGGCAGCACACCGAACGTTCCTGCGGACACGAAATTTGTTCACAACACAGAGGATGAATGGCTGACCGATGATTCGGATAACGGAACGCCTGGCGCGCTCGATCCGGGCCAGACACTTCCCGTAACATTCGCTTCGTTCATGGCTGCTCCAAGCAATACAGGCAGTGTTCTTCTCACCTGGTCTGTCCAAACCGAAAGCGACATGCAGGGTTACCACGTACTTCGCTCGGAGACGCCGGAGGTTGCGGATGCGATTCGCCTCACGCCAAGCATGATCGAAGCCTTCAATACGACCCAGGAATCCGGGTACACATTCGAAGATACCGATACTGAAGAGAACACCATGTACTTCTACTGGATTGAGAGCTATCAGAATAACGGTTATTCTTCGTTCCACGGTCCTGTTAGCGCTATCGTGACGGAAGATGGTGAAATACCTGTACCTGTCTGTGAGGTTACGAACCTTCGTGGAAACTTCCCGAATCCGTTCAATCCGCAAACGGACATCAAATTCAGCATCAAGGGAACTTACGGCGACCTGGTCAAAGCATCGCTTACCATATACAACATCAAGGGACAGAAGGTTAAAACCCTGTTTACGGAACGTGTTGTTACCGGTGATGACCATATCGTATGGCGCGGAGACGACAGCACGGGACGCCCTGTTGCCAGCGGTATTTACTTCTATCGCTTGAAAACCAGCGATTATTCGGAAATCCGGAAGATGATGCTTCTGAAATAATCTTTCGGGTAAGAAATAGCAAAGGGGAAGTGTTTCGGCGCTTCCCCTTTATCATTAAAAAACATAAGGATTATGGATTCGTGCATTCCCCGTCCCTGAAAAAAAACGATACCGGAAAAAAAAAATTTGACAACAATCTCCGCACGTGTTGAAATTCTGCATGATGTAATAAATGTATCTGCGATTGGCATACCGCACGATGCATGAAGTGAATCGTTTAACCTTGTAAGTAATTTGAGGGGAGTATATAGCACCTTGTTATTTGATTCAGAATTTCACTCGGAAAACAACGTTGCGATTTCATTTAAGAACCCGAATTTCCTGAAAATGCGATTTTTATCAGGTGGTATCACTGCGCGCTTTACACGATTATCACCTGAAAAATATTTCTAATTTTACGCAAAGGCATACGTAAGGAGGAAAACATGAAAAAAACAGTTGTCTTGATTGCGTTTCTATTCGTGATGTCTGTGGCCCTGATGGCCGTACAGGCAAAAACCGTTACGTCCTACAATCCGAATGGTCGGATTGCTAACCCAACACAGCACACGCTTCAACAAATGAAAGATCGCGTGGTTGCCGGTGTTGCAACGTCAGAAGAACGCGCTACTTTGAATGCAGCGCAACAAAATGTAGTAATCGCTCCAGCTATCGGTACACGCGACGATGTGATCTGCGGACCGCAGTCTGTTGCGAACTGGACAGGTACTACCGATGGAACCACCCGCACCCAGTCAAGCCTGGTAAACGGATGGGGCCCAGGGGCTGAACAGGGCTACTTTATGTTTGATCTTTCCGGTATTCCAGCCGGCTCAACCATTACACAGGTTGAGTTCAACGGATTTGTATACCAAAACAACTGGGCTTACTGGTCATTAACCCCCGTCACCGTCGATCCGCTCACAGCATCTGAAGCGGACTTGTATGCCGATATGCAGGCAGAAGCCGCTGCTGGCTACTATCTTTACCAGAATGAAACGGCAACCATCCCCAACGACTGGGTATCCCATGTCCTCACAGGTACCATCCTGGAAGACACGGAGGCTTGCGTAGCTCAGGGATGGATCGCAATGGGTATGTGGGGCCGCGACATCGGCACGACCTATTACATCCTTTTCGAAGGCTGGAATGAAACAAACCCGCCGTACCTTACAATCAGCTACAACCCACCCATCACAGAACCCGCTCTGACTAGCGGCGCGATTGACCTGGAGGAAGGAAACGCAGCAACAGAATTTACCTATACGGTAGCTTACGCTGATCCCGCTGGCAATGCACCAACAGCTTACAACGTTGTGATCGACGGTTCACCGTATGCCATGACACCACCGGAAGGAACTCCGGACTACATGGATTGGCAAACCTTTACTTATACAACCACGCTTCCGGTTGGATCGCACAACTACTACTTCGAATTTGTCTCCGGTAGCAGCACCATCTACTTCCCAGATACAGCTCCTGAAACACCGGTTGCTCTTCCCGAAGTATATGCGCCACTTAGCGGTACGTTGGTTATTGACGCTGCTGGCGGTGGAGACTATACAACATTCCAGGATTGCTTCGATGATCTGATACTGCGCGGTATCGATGGAAATGTGAACGTTGAAGTTACTGCCGGCACATACGTGGAAGAGGCAACGCTTGATAACCCCATTTACGGATCTTCCCCAACTGCTATGGTACACTTCTATCCACAAAGCGGTGATGTTATCGTTGATGGCGGCGCTTGGGCTGATTGGTCTTCGATTTATGTCTATAACTCAGGCAACGTCTGGTTCGATGGCATCCACTTGACCGACGGTTATCAGGGCGGTATCCGCGTTGAGCTTTCCGACAACGTTTGGGTGAGCAATTGCGTTTCTTATGCAAACAACTGGGTAGGCTTCGGCTTCGCAGAATCTACGAACTGCCAAATCTGGAACAACTTCTCATCGAACAACCGTACACAAGGTATCGGTTTCTATGATTGCGGAGTTGGCGCTAACATGATGGCATGGAACAACTCCATATTCGAAATTCTGGATAACGGAAGCTTTGCAATGTGCGTAACCATATCGAACTCCGATGTGGAACTCAAGAATAACATTCTTTATCGTGACGATACAACCGTTACCAATTATGGTGTTCTCTTTGTTGACCAGGACTGGACAACTCATGCTAGCACCATCATCGACAACAACGTGTTCTTCAATAATGGTGACGGCTCTCCGCTTGTTATGTGCTATGATTCAGGCTTGGCTGATTACGTATCGTACACGACGCTTGCAGACTGGACAGCAGCGAATGGCCAGGATGCAAACAGTCTTGAAGGCGATCCATATTATGATGATGCCGCCAACAACGACCTGCATATCAGCAACGTCAACGCGGGTGCATCTCCAGCTTACCAGGCCGGAACTAACGTTGGCGCATGGTTCGCAGACGACATCGATGGCGACTCTCGTGTAACCCCATGGGATATCGGCGCCGACCTCATCGTTCCGCCGGCATCACCAGTCCTCAGTGCGGGATCGGTAACTCCGGAATTGGGCCTTGAATCCGACGCCTATGAATGGTCCGTGAACTACTGGCACCCGACGGGTACAGCTCCAACTCATATTTACGTTCACATCGACGGAAATAGCTTTGGTTCGTCCATGTCCCTCGGCAGCGGCAATCCTGGTGATGGAACCTATGTACGCACCGGTTCTCTTACCGCAGGACAGCATACATACTACTTCACAGCCACTACCGACATGGGCAATCTTCGATTCCCGGAAACCGGCGAACTCACAGGACCAGAAGTTGAAGACCTCAGCCTTCCATACACTCAGGGCTTCGAATCGGGAACGCTTCCTGCCGGCTGGTCCCAGGAATACGTAAACGATGTAATTGACTGGAAATTCCAGGTTGGTTGCTACGGCACAAACCATAACTATCCCAACCACACATATGAAGGCAACTATAACGCGTCTTTCTACTCGGGTAACTATACCTCCGATGAGACCAAGCTTGTTACGCCGATGTTCGATTTAACCACACTTTCCCAGCCATTCCTTTCTTTCTATCACACACAGTATGCATGGGGAAGCGATCAGGATGTTCTCTCTGTCTGGTATAAAAACGCAGAGGGCGGCGACTGGACGATGATTACGGAATGGACTGAAAATATAACCGATTGGGAACTTGCTGAAATAGCTCTTCCCAACCCGACAAGCACATACTGGATCGCATTCAACGGCTTATCAGAATATGGCTACGGAATCGGTGTCGATAACGTTGAAATCAATGAAGCTCCGGATTACCTTGTTAGTATCCTTACAGCTCCTCAGAGCGGTTCCGCTATCATTGGCGAAGACGCAATCTACCCAGTGGAAATCTTTAATGGCGGATCGATGTCCGATACCTACGATCTCGCAGCGACAGACAACACATGGGATGTAACCTTCTGGAATACTTCCGGAGGCACTCGTAGCCAGATTACCGATACTGGCGTTGTCGCCTCAGGTACCGCCGTCACTATCTATGTGAAGGTTGCGGTTCCTGGCACAGCAGAACCTGGTGATATCGATGCCGTTACCGTGACGGTAACCTCTCAGGGCGACAACACGCGTATGGCAGAAACCGAGATGACAACTGAAGCTGTCGCAAACTTTGACTTCGAAACGACAATCGACTTAGAAGAACAGAGCTCTTTCCCCGGTGAAACAGTAACTTATACAGTATCGATCAACAATACTGGCGGCGTAGCAGATACCTACAACCTTACGCTTACAGGCAATGCCTGGACCTCGGTGTGGGTCGATGCCCCTAGCGTAACAGTAGCTTCTGGCGACACTTACGATGCTGAAGTACAGGTTACCATTGATGGCCTTGCCGGAGAAACCGACATGGCAACTCTGACCGTGACATCTCAGGGCGATGGGACGAAGTTCTCAGAACATGAAATCACAACAAACGCTCTTCCTTGGGATGGCGAAGGCATAGGCTTCTTCTACACATGGGCAAATAGCTTTGCTCCTGGCGGACCGTCCTACAACTGGGTCACTCACAACACACCAACCGAAATCCTGCCACTTCCTTCTGATGATGCAGAGATTGGGCCTTACCCAATTGGCTTCGATTTCGAGTTTTACGGTGTAAAACATGACTCCATCTATTTCTGCGCCAACGGCGTGCTCAATTTTGATGGATCACAGGTTTCTTATACGAACTATAATATCCCCTACACAAGTCATAATGAAATGATTGCGTGGTTCTGGAACGATCTCGATCCGGATGATCATGAAGGCGATGAAGAAGTTCATATTTACTACGAAACCATGGCTGTTGATGGAATGGATGCTCTGGTATTCACCATGCAGAATTACCATCAACTCAATGGCATCGGTGACTTGACAGCTCAGGTTATTCTTTACAGCAATGGGAACATCAAGTTCCAATACATGTTGTTTGAAGATGACATTGAAATGAACAGCACTACTGTTGGTATCCAAAATGGATCCGGCACAGACGGTGTCCTTTACGAATACAACGAGAACCGCCTCTGTGAAAACCTGGCGATTATGTTCTACTACACTCCGTTGAACTTCACCCATTCTGATGATGGCGTGAACTACATGCTCGACTGGGATGCAGTAGCTGGCGCTGAAAGCTATAATGTCTATAGCAGCACAGATCCGTTTGCAGCCCCAACAACATGGACGCTTGAAACGAACACGACAGCTACCGAATACACTGAACCTCTCGGAACGAAGAAGTTCTTCGCGATCACCATGGTTAAACCTGATCCTGTCAGAAACCAGACACGTCGCGTAGAAGTTGAACAAGAAGAGAACTTCAAGAAATAACGTCATTTATGTGGTCGGCTGAATATTTCAGCCGACCACAAAATAAAAAAAGATTGACAAGGTTGAAATGAGAAACAAAATAATGACGGCAATAAATGGGGAAATTAATACTGACAAAAAAAATAAAACCTGTAAGGGGGAACGAATGAAAAGAGTTATCTTACCGTTACTCGTACTTTTCGGTATTTCCATGCTTTTCGCTTTGGAGTCAGAACCAAGCGATGTCGTTGGGTACATTCAGTACACTGTTGCAACAAACAACTATGGCTTTGTTGCACTTCCTTTCGGAACTACGATGGTTGACGCTAGTGACCTTGCTACAGACATGGGAACCGACATCTCTTCCATTTCTTACTGGGATAACGGCTGGCACCAGTGGCTCGTTGGCAACCCAGGAGTATTTGATGTTTATGCTGATCATTCTTATCTTGTTAAGAATGCAAATGTCTCCAGCCCTGTAACCTGGTACATTGAAGGAACAGTTGGAACACCCGCAAGTTTCGACATCGTTGGTGGCAACTTCACTCAGATTATGCTGCCTCTCGATTGTAGCGACTTGAACCTTGCTAGCTTGCTTGCGGCAGACATTGGTCCAGATGTTACCAGTATTTCCGCTTGGAATGGTGGCTGGCAACAGTACATAGTTGGTAATCCTGGTGACTTCAGTGTTGAGATCGGCCAAGGTATCCTCATCAATTCAACCACCGAGTATCTTGGCTGGAATGGTACTGTTCGTACTGCAACTCGCAACGAAGCCAATGTTACTTCAAAATCAAATTCAAAGAAACAATAATACAAGGAGTAAGTCATGAAGAAAGCATTAGGACTTATATCTCTACTTTTTATCGCGAGCTTAATGTTTGCACAACCTGGTACTCCGCATTCAGCTTGGGGATATTTCTACTATGAAGATGGTACAACACCTCATGAGAATATCGGTATCCAGGTTTCAACCACGGTTCCTTTCGCAATGGGACCTTACTACTACAACTGGCCTGGCCAGACCGATACTGCCAATGGTAGCTTCCACGAAGCTGTTTCCGGTTATTTCCAGATTCAATTGTCTGTCTTTACCGTTAACTACGCAACTCAGCCATTTGATTACTCTCTTATCGACAACGATACGGGCTTGATCTATACCGGTTCTTTCGCAAGAGGTGGTGGTGACCAGACTCTTCTCGGTGACATCCTTTTCGGAACCTCAGGCCCTACCAATTACACCATCAGCGGTAACATTGGAATGGCTGGCGTCGAATTCACCGGCGTGAATACCGATCCAGCTACTTTGACAACCACTGAAACAGGTGACTGGTCATTTACCGCTGCAGAAGGCGCTGAAGTAACCATTACCCCTGCTAAAGAAGGATACTCTTTCGATCCTGAATTCTTCTATACAGCAGCTATCGATCAGGATTACATCGGCTACGTATTCACAGCTGACCAGTGGACACCGAATATGCCGATGAACCCTTATCCAGCTAACGGCGCAACTGGTATCGCTACTGATCTTCCTTACCTCTGGTGGGATGCTCCAGAAGCTGGTGTTGCTCCAACAAGTTACTTTGTAACATTTGCTGACAACCCAACCTTCGAATCTCCTATCATCGATAACCTCGAAGTTCTTGATACAATGGTAGAAGTACCTGTTGAACTTACAATGGGTATGGGATACTTTGCACAGGTTGTTCCTTTCTACGCACCACCAGCACGCGCTGCAATGGGCCTCAAGAAAGCTGCAACCCTTCGTACGCTCAGCAAATCAAGCAAAGACCGCGATGCGGGTGAAGCTCTTGTATGGAACTTTACAACATACGCTGAAGGTGAAAACACCTCTCATAACGGTGGAAACTGCAACGGTACGGATCCTGTAACCATCAACCTTCCTGGCGTAACTGTGATCATCGATCCTATCGCTGGCGTTACAGCAGTTGTCTTAGTTGACTACACAACCGACGAAGCAACCCTTCTTGGATTTGGTGCACCAGCTCTTCCGCTTCCAGGAACAACCTTCCTGTTTGGTTTCAACATCAACGCTGGCGATCCTTCAAACCTGAACGGAACCATCGAACTCAATGTTGGCCCAGGCCTCACAATTACCGACCTGTTCTACCACAACGATGGCGCATGGGAAGAATTCCTTGCTCCAGCAAGCTGGTCGTATGACGATGTTACCGGTATCATCACCATCACGGGACTGAATCTTTCAACCCGTACCGGTGGCGACATAGAAATCGCAGCTCATGACATCACACTGCCTGTTACCTTCCAGTCATTCCACGCAACCTTCAATCAGGTTGATGGCAATGTTCTTCTGACTTGGGTAACTCAGTCCGAATCAGATATGATTGGTTACAACGTTCTTCGTAGCCAGGAAAACGATGTCAACACAGCTACCCCGATCAACCAGGAGCTTATCCAGGCTCTCAACCAGAGCTCTACTACAACTTACGAAGAACTCGATAATGAAGTAGAACCTGGCGACTACTACTACTGGATCCAGGCAATCGAAAACGGTGGTCTTACCGGTTTCCACGGTCCTGTTACCGTTACCGTTACCGACCCAGCTTCCGATATTCCTGAATTCACGGTTCTCAGCAACGCTTACCCGAATCCTTTCAACCCGAAAACCACCATCAAGTTCTCGGTTGCTAAGGATGAAACTGCTAAACTTACCATCTACAACGTACTTGGCCAGGTTGTAAAGACCTACCCAACCTACAATGAAGGTAACCACACAGCAGAATGGCACGGAATCGATAACAACAACAATCCTGTTGGTTCTGGTATCTATTTCTACCGCCTTGAAACCGAATCCTACAAGAAAATCAACAAGATGCTGCTTCTGAAATAATTCAGACGGCTTCATTATTAAAGGCTGGCTTTTTGCCAGCCTTTTTTTGTTTTTCTTAAATTATTTATCTTGACATGCAACCTGTTTATCACTACATCTTTACTTAACTTTGTCTCTCGTTATTGCTATCAAAATATCCCCAACCATTTGCAAGGGAGTCTTTGATGAAAAGGTCAATTTTCGTTTCTCTGTTTATTATAGCAATTAGCGTTTCATTCGCCCAATCAGTTGATACGATATCCGGGCAATTGTATCTTGCAGATGCTTTTTCGCACCCGGAAAACCCGGGTTGGGAAATATGGAAGGACGGCGATATTCAACATTACTTCTTCAATTATCCAGATCAAGAAGATACAGCCGTAGGATCTGTGTACAATATCGAGGCTAACGGCGCATTTACAATTCCTTTGTCTTTCGTGGAAATGAGCTTCCCGGGGATATGTTCAACATTCATTTTATCGACAATGTTACGTCTCAGGATTTATCAGGAAGCTGGATACTCGAGGCGGGTGCAAATACCAACATTGGAAACATCATCCTCAATAGCTATGGTCCACTTACGGTCAGTGGAAATATTGGCAAGGCCGGCGTTATGTTCACGGGTACAAACACCGAGCCTTCGAGTCTGACTACAGATGTAAATGGGGATTGGTTGTTTACCGTTGTCGATGGAGATGAGGTTACAATAACTCCTTCAAAAGAGGGTTATTGCTTCGATCCGGAATTCTTCTATGTCGAATCAATCGATCAGAGTTACAATGATTTTGTGTTCAGCGTGTCCGTGTGGGCGCCGGATGCACCGATCAACCCGTATCCTTCTGACGGAGCGACAGGAGTTTCGTTTGACCTTCCATGCCTCTGGTGGGAGGCTCCGGAATCTGGCGTTGCACCCACAAGTTACATTGTTACACTCGCCGATAACGCAGAATTCGCATCTCCATTTATCGACAGCATTGAAGTTTCCGTTACGGTGGCTGAGATACCCACAGCGTTGTTACAAAGTACGACTTACTATGCAAAAGTCACTCCTTGCTATTCACCGCCTGCTTCCCAAGAATCTCGGATTGCATCACGTGCATCCGGTGATCCTCTCATCTGGAGTTTCCATACGTACGCTGAGGGAGAAAACGCCGAACAAAATGCCGGTTTCTGCAATGGAACCGACCCCGTTGTAATTAATCTACCATCCTTGCAGGTACGTATCGATCCGATTGCCGGCGTAGCGTCACTTGTAATTGTGGATTTTACTTTGGACCCTGAAAAGCTTTACGAGCTCGGGAGCCCCGGCCTACCGCTTGTGATCACCTCTTTCCTGTTTGGATTGGACATCGACGCTGGGGATCCGTCAAACTTGAACGGAACGATTGAGCTCGATGTAGGACCCGGTTTCACGATTACCGATTTGTTCTACCACAATGAAGGGGATACCTGGCAGGAGTTCACATCTCCAGCAGCCTGGAACTATAATGACGTCACGGGCATTATTAGCATAACCGGCCTCAATTTGTTATCGCGAACAGGTGGCGATATCGAGATCATCGCGCACGAAATGACGTTGAACTTCTTTTTCCGATCATTGCATGCTTCATTTAACCCGTCAGAAGGGAGTGTTCTTCTCAAGTGGGTAACAGAATCCGAATCGGACATGATGGGTTATAACATTCTTCGCAGTCAGGAAGATAATTTCTATACAGCAACCTTCATGAACGATAGCATCATCCCTGCTGGTAATCAGAGTAGCTCAGCAACATACGAAGTAGTCGATAACAGCGTTTATTCCGGCGACTACTACTACTGGATTCAGGCAATCGAAAACAATGGATATGCAGCAATCTATGGCCCTGTTGCCGTTACCATCCCCGAGCCAGTTCCGACTATTCCCGAATTCACGGTTCTCAGCGACGCTTACCCGAATCCTTTCAACCCGAAAACCACCATCAAGTTCTCGGTTGCTAAGCAAGAAACTGCCAAACTCACTATCTACAACGTACTTGGCCAGGTTGTAAAGAACTACCCTGCGTTCAGCACAGGATCTTATAAACTTGAATGGAGCGGGACCGATAACAACGACAATCCTGTTGGTTCTGGTATCTATTTCTACCGCCTTGAAACCGAATCATACAAGAAAATCAACAAGATGCTGCTTCTGAAATAGTTCAGACGGCTTCATTATGAAAGGCTGGCTTTTCGCCAGCCTTTTTCTTATTTCTTTACAATTTCAGTCGTCTCACTATCGGTGTAATCGGAACAAAATATGCAATCGGTCTATTGCGATATATAAGAAGTAAGGAGTCCCAGATGTTAAAACGAATGATCGTAACAGTGTTCATTACGATGTCTTTTTTTGCATCGTTGTTTGCACTGCCTGAAGCAACGCTCACCACAGAACTGCAAGAGAAGATGCTTTCAACCTCTTCCGATGAAATGATTCCGATTATCATTGCGCTGTCCGAGCGCACGCCATCGGCACAATTATTGGCCGAATCAAGAGCTTTACCGGTGCAGCAACGGAGACAATACGTTGTTGACGAATTGAAGAATTTTTCAAGTTACACGCAGCGGGAAATCAAGCAAACACTCCTGTCGAACCGCGGAAACGTTAGCGACGTCCGCTCACTGTGGATTGCGAATGTTATTCTTTGCGACGCAACGGCGGAAGCGATCGAATCGCTCGCCGGGCGCGCGGATATCCGCAGGATCGATTGGGACAACGAGCAGAATCTCCTTGATCCCCGCGAATGGCAGAACTCGCGAATTGTAGACGGTCAGCGGGAAATAACCTGGAACGTCACCAATGTCAACGCCCATCAGGTGTGGGATCTCGGATATACCGGCGAGGGGATTACCATCGCCGTTATCGATACCGGCGTGAACTACAATCACACCGACCTCTCGGATCACGTATGGGAAGACGAAGACTATCCGAACCACGGCTACGACTTTGCCAATAACGACACGAATCCCATGGACGACAACGGTCACGGAACCCACTGCGCGGGAACTGTAGCCGGCGACGGAACCTCCGGATCGCAAACCGGCATGGCGCCCGATGCAACCATTATGTGCCTCAAGGTTCTGACAGGTTCGGGAAACGGCCAGGAATCCGATGTATGGGAGGCGGTCGAATTCGCCGTAGAGCACGGCGCGAACGCATTTAGCATGTCGCTTGGCTGGACGGACAGTTCCAACCCCGATTATGAGAGCTGGCGCGACACGATGGTCAACACGCTTGCAGCCGGCGTTACCGGAGCAGTCGCTGCCGGTAATGAAGGCGATTATACAGGCTGGTATCCGGTTCCGCATAACGTACGCGTTCCCGGTTGCTGCCCTCCTCCGTGGTTGCATCCCGATCAAACGCTCGAGGGCGATCTCTCGTGCGTTGTTTGCGTAGGCGCAACCAACAGCGGCAACACGATTGCGAACTTCTCGAGCCGTGGTCCGTGTACGTGGGAAGATGTCAATACCTATGGGGATTACCCCTACACGCCGAACGACGTCGTCGAAATCGGGCTGATACGCCCCGATATCGTTGCGCCGGGGGCAAACATCAAATCACTCGATTACAGCAGCAATACGGGCTATGCCGACGGCTGGGACGGAACCTCCATGGCGACTCCGTGCGTCGCGGGTGTTATCGCACTCATGCTGGATAAAAACGAGTACCTCATGCCGGAAGAGATCGATCAGATCCTCGAGAACAACCGCTATGTTATCACGGACGAGAAGGACAACACCTACGGCTCGGGTCGGGTTGACGCCCTGCTGGCCGTCGAAGCGACAACTCCCCCGGATATGCCGCCTTACGCTCCGATCCACCCGATTCCCGAAAACGAATGTGTTTACACCCACTCAGGAACAGATATTCAGTGGCACGATGGCGGTGGGAATCCAGCCGAATACTACATGGTCTATCTGGGAACGGAATACCCGCCCACCAACATCCTCAACGGCGAACAAACCACCGATACGTCCTACAACCTCGACGGCCTGCTCGAGTTCGGAACACAATACTACTGGCGAATCGACGCCGTTAACGTTCATGGCTACACCGAGGGCAACACCTGGACATTCACCACGCTCGCCGAATCCAGCGAAAGCTTCGAGAGCGGCGATCTGTCCATGTTCGAATGGTACTACAACTCGCAGGTTCCATGGTACGTGGACGATTCCCAAGCTCTGGAAGGCGCTTATTCGGCCCGTAGCGCTGAGATCCCGGGATACTTCTACACCGAACTATGCCTCGATGTCTACATTCCGTATGAAAGCGAAGTGACCTTCGCCAAGAAAGTTTCATGCGAAGACGACGAGAACGACAACCTGGACAGGCTCGTCTTCCTGATCGACGACGAAGAAATGGGACGCTGGGACGGTGAAATCGACTGGAGCTTCTCGTCATTCCCGATCTCATACGGTGCACATACAATTGCCTGGCGTTACCTGAAGGTCAACAACTCAACGGAAGGCGAGGACTGCGCCTGGATCGATTACATCATCCTTCCACCGTCGTTGTACCCCCCCACAGAGCTTACCGCTCATTCGGAAAACGGCAACAACGTCCAGCTTCAATGGATCGCGCCAAGCGACTCCGACGAAGTCCTGGGATACAAGGTCTACCGCGATGAAGAACTGATCAGCGAAATCGAAGATTCCGAGACGCTCGAGTACCTCGACGAAGGCCTTGCAAACGGGACGTACCTGTACACGGTCTCCGCAACCTATGAAGAAGGCAATTCACCGGTTTCGAACGAAGCGGAAGCCACAATATGGCTCCCAATGCCTCCGTTGAACCTTTCGGCTGATATCGAAGATAATTGCAACATCATCCTCACATGGGATATGCCGTCCGACCGTGCCCTTCGAATGAACGATTCTTCGTCCAAGACGCTTGCACGCAACGACCTGACTGGCTTCAGAGTGTATTGCGAAGATGAAATGATTGCGGAGCTCTCCGGCAGCGAGACCCTCACCTATACCGATGAAGATATGGCTGCGGGAGTCTATCATTACTGCGTTACGGCGATGTATCGGGGAACCGAATCGGATCCTTCGAATGTCGTCGAGGCGGAGATTGTATCCAACGATGATAGCAGCACGCCCGAATTCACAACGCGGCTTATCGGCGCATGCCCCAATCCATTCAACCCGACGACCGTTATCAGCTTCGAGCTGGCAACGGAACAGCATGTGAATCTCACAGTCTACAACACGCTTGGGCAGAAAGTCCGAACGCTTGCTTCTTCACGAATGCAAGCAGGCCCGCATCAGATTTCATGGGACGGTAGAGACGACTCCGGCAAGCAGGTTGGAACGGGTGTTTACGTTTACGCACTCCACGGGAAGACCTACGTATCCGTCAAGAAGATGGTTATGCTGAAATAACAACGTGATGCCCTGCAAGGGGCTATGGATAATGGAGAAGAGCCTGATGCGAATCAGGCTCTTTTTTTTGAGAAGATAGTCTATTTAAAAGAATCGATTGTCCTGGCTTGCGGCCCTCTTGCCGTCCTGGATGTTCTCCGTGATAATCTTCCCGTCGAACAAGTTCAGAATGCGATGGCTGTACGCGGCGTGCGTTGGCGAGTGGGTAACCATGACAACCGTCGTTCCTGCCTCGTTCAATTCGGAGATCAGGTTCATCACCTCTTTACCGTGTTCGCTGTCGAGATTACCGGTCGGCTCGTCCGCGAGAAGCATTTTCGGGCTGGCGATCACGGCACGGGCCACGGCCACACGCTGCTGTTGACCGCCCGAAAGCTGAAGCGGATAGTGGTTGGCTCGCGGTGCGATATTCATGCGATCCAGCATATCGCGAACGCGTCGCTTGCGATCCTTTCCTCTGATTCCCAAGTAAACGAGCGGAAGCTCGATATTCTGATATACGGTAAGCTCGTCGATAAGGTTGAAGCTTTGGAACACGATACCGATGTTGATTTTACGGATATTGGTGCGTCGTCTTTCCGAGTAGCTGGATACCTCCTGATCGCTAAACCAGAATTTTCCCGAGGATGGAGAATCGAGCATCCCGATGATATTCAGAAGGGTCGATTTTCCGCAACCTGATGGTCCCATCACCGCCACGAATTCACCTTTCCGAATCTCCAGGCTAACTTCTTTCAACGCTGCTGTTTCAATCTCTTTCGTCTTGTATAATTTCGTAATTGATTCCATCCGAATCATGTATTCAACCTCCGATTGTCATGAGCCCCAATGAACAATTAAACACCACTCATGTATCAATTGTCAAGAGAAAGTGTTTATTCGTACTGCAAGGCACTAACCGGATTCGATCTCGCCGCCCTCAAAGCTTGAAGCGCGATGGTCAGAAAAGCAATCAGAATTGCGATGCCTGCGCCGGCAATCAGCCACAGCCAATTAATCTCCACCTGGTAGGCAAAATTCTGCAACCACTTGTCGAGAGCAACCCAGGCGATCGGCATGGCCACGAGCGTCGAAACGCTCACCAGGGTCATAAATCCCTTCACGAGCAGGATGAAAATATTCCCGACCTCCGCGCCCATCACCTTGCGGATGCCAATCTCCTTGGTTCGCTGCTCCGTGATGAATACGGAAAGTCCGAGCAATCCCATACACGCGATTAAGATACACAGGAACGCCAGATAGCTGAAAATCAAGCCGAGCCTGCGTTCCGACTCGTACAGGGTATTCAAGGAATCTTCCAGGAACTTGAACTGGAACGGGTATTCCTTGATGTGCTTCTCCCACGCTTCCTTCATGTACTGGATGGTCTCCGCGGTGTTCTCCGCCGAAATCTTCACATACATGCGGGAAAGGTTCCCCATGGCTGCGCCCTCCCCGCCAAGGAGTATTGCCAGGGGCTCAATATTGTTGTGGAGCGTCCGGTAATTGAAGTCCTTCAGAACGCCGATCACGCTCAGTTCAATTTCGTACGAACCGTCGTCTCCCCGTCCAAAGCTGATTTTCTTACCCAGCGGATCATCCATCCAGTTGTATTCGCGAGCGAAGGTCTCGTTGATCAGAATCCCCTGCTCCATATCGGTCTTCATCTCCTCGTCGAAGTAGCGACCTTCGACGAGCTGATACTCCAGCAACGGGAGATAATCGTTGTCGACCCAGATCAGGTTCATCGGCTCTTCTTTGTAGCCATCTTCGCTTTCAACGAATATAACCAGCTTCGCGGTTTCCTCACCCGGGACGGAATTGGATGCCCCGGTTCCCAGGATGTTCGGATTGTTCTTGAATTCCTCTTTCAGGTTCGGTATCTGCCTGGAAATCACCGTATCCCTTACCTCAAAATACACAATGTTATCCTTCGCGTAGCCCAGCGGCTTCGTTTTCAGGTAATTGATCTGCCCGATGACAATCAGCGTGCCGATAATCATCACTACCGAGATGGTGAATTGCATGAAAACCAGAAGCTTTCTCAGCGTGCTTCCCCGCCTGGTGGAGAGCGCCGACGCCTTGAGAACCTGAACCGGCTTGAAAGCCGACAGGTAAAACGCCGGATAACTGCCGGCAACCAATCCGACAAACAAGGTCAACCCGACGATTGCGAGGCTGAGCATCGGCCTCTCGAACGGATTGAAGGTGATCTGTTTGTCCGTCATCTGGCTAAATATGGGAATCAGCAGTTCCGCGAGAATGATCGCCAGAACGAGAGATATCAGCGCCATAAGAACGGATTCGCCCAGGAACTGCCTTACGAGACTTCCGCGTCCCCCGCCCACGGCCTTGCGGATGCCCACTTCGCGCGCTCTTCTCGTTGCGCGAGCCGTGGCCATGTTCATATAGTTGATACAGGCAATAATGAGCAGGAACAATCCGACGATGCTGAAAATCCTCACATAAACGATATTCCCGGTGGGGAGGTCCCAATCGAGCCGGGAGTGCAAGTGGATATCGGCCAGGGGCGTCAGCATCAGCTCATAGCTGGAGTTGATCGCATCGCCGACAGCTCGCATGTATTTGTCGTAGAAATCGGGAAAACGATCGTAGAAAATCTGGGGATCGGTTCCCTCCTTCACCATCATGAAGGCCATATAGCCGATATTCCAGAAATTGCCGGGATTTCCCGTATCGAAGCGCTCCGGGCCGTAGAAGGCTTCGAGCGTCTTCATGGAGATGAGCGCGTTGAACAGCACGTGAGAGTTCTTGGGCAGGTCCTCGATAACACCCGTCACCGTAAGCTTTTGCCTGGATCCGGTCTCGAGTTCTTCACCTATGGGGTTGGCGCTCCCGAAAAACCTCTCGGACATCGATTTCGTAATCACGATCGTACGCGGCTTGGTGAGAGCTGTTGCAGGATCGCCATAGATAAAGGGATACGTAAACACCTTGAAAACGGTTGAATCGGCAAAGAATATTGCATTTTCGAAGAACTGCTTCTCGCCGAGCTTGAACATCGTGTTGGCTTTTTCCCTGAAGCGTACGATCTCCTCGACCTCGGGGTATTCATCCTTCATCGCTTGCGCGAATGGAAGTGAATTGAGCGCGAAATAGTCATCCTTGTCCTGTATGGTGAAATGAGACTCGAGGCGGTAGACCCTCTCGTGGTTCAGATGATGCTTGTCGTACGATAGCTCATCGTTGACGTAGAGCATGATTAAAATCATGCAGGTCAAGCCAATCGCGAGGCCAAGGATGTTAATGACAGAGTAAAATTTATTACGCTTGAGATTACGAAAAGCCACAATCAGGTAGTTTTTCAGCATATACGCTCCCTGTTGATGCCAATGAAGAAGATCAGATCAGTAAAGGCATATATTACTTCGGATTACAGGTGGAACTCCTTCTCGCCCGACTTGGTTACAACATGACCGTCGAAAAGATGAATGATCCGTTCGCTGTATTCCGCATCGGTGGGAGAGTGGGTAACCATCACGATGGTGGTTCCCTCTTTGTGAAGACCGGAGAGAAGTTCCATCACTTCTTCGCTATGGCCCGAATCGAGATTACCGGTGGGCTCGTCTGCCAGGATGAGCTTCGGATTGGTTACAACCGCTCGGGCGACTGCCACACGCTGCTGCTGACCGCCGGAAAGCTGCTGGGGGAAGTGTTTCTTGCGATGAGCGATCTTCATCTTGTCGAGCACTGCTTCCACGTGTTTCTTTCTCTCGGAAGCGCTCATTTTCAGATACAGAAGCGGCAATTCGACATTCTCGTAGACCGTCAGCTCGTCGATGAGGTTGAAGTTCTGGAAAATGAAACCGATGTTCGATTTTCTCAGGTTGGTGCGCTTGCGCTCGTTGTAACCGGCCACCTCATGTCCGAGGAAATCGATTTTGCCGTTTGTGGGTGAATCCAGCAAGCCGAGAATGTTCAACAGGGTCGATTTTCCGCAGCCGGAAGGGCCCATCACGGATACGAACTCGCCATCGCCGATTTCGATCGAGACCTGATTCAAAGCGGTCGTTTCAACTTCATCCGTCCGGTACACCTTTGTAAGATTATCTGTCTTGATCATGTTGCCTCCAGGGTATTTCAATTATTTAAGTATCAATTTATCAACGTCGCCAAAGTTATCGTACGAGGAAACAACCACCTTTTCACCCGGTTCGAGTCCCTCGGATACCTCGTAATATTTGGAATTTTGCCGGTTGATGCGGATATCGCGCTTGACCGCGTACTCTCCGCTTTCATCGACCACGAATATCCACTGGCCGCCCGTCGTCTGGAAAAATCCGCCGCGCGGAATCAAGATTCCCATGCGAGGTTCACCCAGTTCCAGCTTCACGCGGAACGTTTGTCCGATGCGCATCTTGGGGGGAAGATCATCCTTGAACGTCAGATCGACATCGAACCGTCCGTCGTTCACTTCAGCGTGAATCTTCGTCAATTGCAGTTCGTAATCTTCGCCGTCGAACTCGAAATCACCACGCAATCCTCGTACCACTCGCGAAATGTAATGCTCGTCGATCTCCGCGCGAATCTTGTAGGAATCCAGGATGTTGATCTGCCCGAGCCGCTCCCCTTCCGATTTCGCTTCTCCAATTTCAGCGTTGATCCAGGCAAGCTGACCGTTGACGGGCGCCTTCACGTTGAGGTTCTCCAGCTTCGTACGCACCAGGCGCAAGTTTTCCTCCATCCGCTCGACGGAATCCTCGAGCTGCTCGATTTGAACCTGCCGGAAGAGCGAATCCTGCTTCTGGGTCTCGATTACCAGATTGAGTTTTTGCTGGAGGTAACGGTAATCATCCTCGGCTTCCCGGAACTCTTCGGGCGAGATGAAGTTCTTTTCGTGAAGCGCTTTAGCCTGCTCGAATTCCCGCTTCGCGTTCGTCAGGAGATAGCGGTTTTCAAGAAGCTGTTTCTTGAGATCCAGCTTGTTCTGCTCCATCGAAAGACGTGTGCTGCGGAGGTTGTTCATCTGGTCCGCGAGCTCCGCCTCACGGTTCATGATGCTCATGTGTAGATTGGTGTTACTGAGCTTCAGGATTGTATCGCCTTCCTTGACGTCGGTGCCTTCCTCGATGAGGATTTCTTCCACGCGTCCGCCCTCGAGTGCATCCAGATACACGGTAACGATCGGCTGAACAGTTCCCGTTATGGTGATGTTATCCAGAAAATAGTCTTTTTTCACTTCTTCAATCGATATCCGATCCGTTTGAACATTGAGCTTTACGCTTCGATCCGCGAAGAATATCTGATAGACGATAAATATCAGGAACACTGCCGATAGTGCGATGATCGACAGCTTCTTCAGAGTCCATTTCTTCTTTTCAATTATGCGATCCATGCCGCTGACTTCATTTTGATCCATACGGTACCTTTCCTTGGGAATGCTTATCTGATTGCATTTGCCGTTCCATTGACAATTTGTGCTTATAACAAGCTTTTACACACAATCGTCAAGTTTTTCATGTTCCTGCATGAACAAAGATTGTACGCAATCGTACATTCGGCTTCCGAGCAATCTATAAAAAGATTTTATCCGCATCCGCCGCTATCTAGTCGGCTTCCACCGACAGATCAATTAAAAAAATATCAAATTGATTTATGCGCAAGCAAAATCGATATGGAGGAATGCGAATCGGGCAATGGGGGGCGTACCGGATGCATGCCGAAAGTTAAATGACGATTCCTCCGCACCTTATGGGAATTTGTTCCTGTCTGCTTCTTCATTCGTTGAAATGGCCATAACTGTCTGTAAAGAAATACCTTGACATTCACCTCGTATCGAAAATCATGCCTTTTTAACGATCACGTTCAGAGAGTAGCTTATGAATATCAGGAAAAAATGGCTTCTGACCCTGTCGAGAACGGACTCAGACAAGGTTGTCAAGGTAAGTCTGTCGCAACGTACTGTAGTCTTTTTGTTTACAGTTCTTCTGATCGTAATAACCCTGATCGTCTTGTCCGTGCTATACGTGAACAGCCATCGAGAGGACATCGATAAAATCTCGTTTCTGAAGCAGGAAAACCGGAAACTGCAAACACACATAGGAGAGCTCTCGGCAGTCATGGATTCCGTGCAAACAGACATCGAACACATGAAGGCGTTGGAGGACTCCCTTCGATCCGACGAGAACCTGCAAGAGCTGTACGATTCGATCAAGGAGAATCGTTGAGCGCTTGCTGGATCGTCACCGCCGGATTTGACGGAACCACCGATATCGAATCGCTGCTGCGCATAGAAGAGATTCTTGGGGCAAAAACCGAAAACGATACAATCATTGCTGCTGATGGTGGCGCAAATTTATTGCACAGGCTGCGGATAATCCCGGATATGCTCGTGGGAGACATGGACTCCATCGAGCCCGAGATTCTCGACGAGCTGCGTAATCGTTGCGAAGTGGAGATATTCCCCTCCGCCAAGGATGAAACAGACGCCGAGATCGCCCTTCGCAAGGCATACGAATGCAATCCGGAATGTATCGTTATCGTTAACAGCATGCAAAACCGGGTCGATCAAACGCTTTCGCTGCTTTCGCTTCTCTATGACGCTAAAGAAAAGAACATCGATGCTCGAATCGAGACGGGGAAGCAGAGGATTCTTCTCGCCCAACCACGCTTTTGCCTGACGGACCACGTGGGACACACGCTTTCGCTACTTCCCGTATCCGAAGAGGTTACAAAAGTTGAAACACGTGGAATGGAGTATCCGCTATGTGGCGAGACACTCTACAGAAAGAAATGCCGCGGGATCAGCAATGTTGTTGTTGACAGCCCCGCTGAAATATGTTATGAGAAAGGTGATTTATTGATTATAATATCCCTTGACGGAGAGGATAGATGAAATTTGAAGAGGCTTTGAACAAACTCGAAGGCATCGTCCATCGGCTGGAGACAGGCGAAGGCGAGCTCGACGAGATACTGAAGCTGTACGAAGAAGGAACGCAGTTGGTTCAGCTATGCAACAAGAAGCTGAAAGACGTGGAACTGAAAATAGAGACGATTTCTGCCAAAATGAAAGAAAGTCCGATAGCGAACGAAGGAGACGCCCGTGAATAAAATGTTGCTTAAAAAGGATTTGAAAGAGAAGCGTGAACTCATCAACATCACGCTCGATCGTTTTTTACCCCGCAAAGACGAATACCCCAAAGAAATCCACAAAGCGATGCGCCATACGCTCTTTGCCGGAGGGAAGCGTCTCCGCCCCTACCTCGCCATACACGCCTTCCTGCTTTTCAGCGATGACATCGCCCTGATTCGCCCGGTTGGAGCAGCCATCGAGATGCTTCACACATTTACGCTTATCCACGACGACCTCCCCGAAATCGATAACGACGATTACCGGCGCGGCAGAAAAACCTGCCATGTGATCTACGGATCCGATCTCGCGCTTCTGGCCGGCGACGCACTGCTCGCAAGCGCCTTCGAGATTCTGTCGCTCATGGACGGCTCGCCCGACGTGAAACTGCAAATGGTTGAAGAACTGGCCAAGGAAGCAGGCGACAAGGGTCTGATCGCAGGCCAGGTAATGGATATCCTCAAAGAGGGCAAGGACGTCACCGAGCAGGAACTGAAGTTTATCCACGACAATAAAACCGGGAAGCTGATCAAGCTCTCGATACGCTTTGGCTGCTATGCCGCCGAAGCTCCAGCGGAAGATATCAAACGCCTGGAAAAATTCGGAGACAAGATCGGTCTGGCATTCCAGATCGTGGACGACATCCTCGACATCGAAGGCAGCGCTGCCAAGTTGGGCAAATCAACCGGCAAGGACAGCAAGGTGAAAAAGGCAACCTTCCCCGCTGTTTACGGACTCGAGAAGTCCCGCGAAATCGCCGAGAAACTGGTCGCGGAAGCGATTGACCTGCTCGAGCCGTACGGCCCGAAGGCCGATATGCTTCGCATGCTGGCGGATTTCATCCTTACCAGAGATTTTTGATGATTAGAGTCGAACTGAAAACACTCACCTCAAGCGCAAGATTGCCGCAGCGAATGACGACGCACGCTGCCGGCTACGACCTTTATACGTCGGCAGAGACACCGATCGCGCTGGAGCCGGGCAAGGTCAAGCTGGTACCCACCGGAATATCCATCGGGATACCCGAGGGCTATGAGGCTCAAATCCGCCCGAGAAGCGGTCTGGCGCTCAAGCATGGCATCGGCATCCTGAATGCGCCGGGTACCATCGATTCGGACTACCGTGGCGAAGTCGGGATCATCATGTATAATTTTGGCGATAAAACCTATACCGTCGAACCAGGAAGCCGCATCGCCCAGATGATTATCTCCCGTTGCGAGGCGGTCGAATTCGTCGTCGTCGAAGAACTCTCCGAAACCGAGCGGGGCACGGGCGGTTTCGGGCACACGCAAATCTGATTCATTTCTCAAGGAGCTTTCCATGATGAACAACCTTTCCGAGAAGATAACCAAAGAAACCATACAACGATTGAAGAGAGAAAAGAACGCCGTTATCCTGGCACACAATTACCAGATTCTACCCGTTCAGGATGTCGCGGATTTCACCGGTGATTCGCTTGCGCTCGCTCAGGAAGCGACGCGTGTTGATGCGGATATCATCGTGTTTGCCGGCGTGCGGTTCATGGCGGAAACAGCCAAGCTGCTCAATCCCGATGCGAAAGTGCTCCTCACGCACATAGAAGCCGGATGCCCCATGGCGGACATGATCACCGGCGAGAAGCTCCGGGAGTTCAAGGCGCAACACCCCGGTTCGATCACCCTGTGCTACGTGAACTCCACCGTGGACGTGAAGGCGGAGAGCGATATCTGCTGCACCTCTTCCAACGCCGTGAAGATCGTCAATTCGATCCCGAAGGACAAAACCATCCTCTTCGTTCCCGACCAGAACCTGGGAACCTACGCCGCGGACCAAACGGGGCGCAAGATCATCGTCTGGGACGGCTATTGCAACGTCCATCACCAGATGATTCGTATCGAGGACGTCGACAAGGCCCGGGTAAAATATCCCGATCACACCATCATCGTTCATCCCGAGTGCAAGCCGGAAGTGTTCCGCGCCGCGGACGTCGTCGCCAGCACGCAAGGGATGGAGGACTACGCTGCCAACCACGATAATCTGATCATCGGAACGGAAGTCGGACTGGTCAAGAAGCTGCAAGCCATGTATCCGCTGAAGTCGATCGAAGCGCTTTGCGAACGGTCTACCTGCATCAACATGAAGAAGACCTCCCTGAAAGAGGTACTGCTCACGCTCCTGGAAGAAACCGGCGAGGTGACGATCGAAGAGGGCATCGCAGCGAGAGCATTGAAGAGCATTCGGACCATGCTGGATCTGAGCAATTAATCAGCGCTTGGTTTGTGTATGGAAAGCGCCAGGCTGGTTACTCTACCCATCGGAGAGCTTTCGATCTACCAGGATACCGGGCAGCCAGTCTCCCACGATGCCGCCTCACTGGTGGAAGCGGTTACGAAAAGGATCGGGGAAAAGACCTGTTCGCTGCTTGAACTGGGCTCCGGAATCGGCATTGTCTCCATCATGCTCAAGCTTTCCCTGCCTGACATGAACGTCACGGGCGTAGAAATCCGCGAAGACGCACATCGTTTGGCAATTGCCAATCGCAAGCGAACCGGCGCGTCGATTGATTTCCTGCACGAGGATATTCGCAACTTCACCGCAAGCGCTCCCTTCGACGCGGTCGTATCCAACCCGCCCTTCATACCGTTTGGGAGCGGTCGCCTCGGCCCCAATCGGGAACGCAACATCGCCCGTCACGAAATCATTTGTACGATGGCCGACGTTCTCGCGTGTGTCGACAGAAACCTTTCATCGGAGGGGACGGCGTTCCTCTTGTATCCGCTATCGCGCATGGAAGAGCTGGAAGAAAAAGCAAAATTAGTTGACCTCCACATCCATGACATAATATCATTACATCATGATAAGAAAGGCATGATGATTGCTATACTGAAGTATTGAGTCAAACTATTTCAAACAGGAGAGCCAGGCAATGCTTAAAGTGAACGACCTGAAGATCAACGACGGGGAAAGAGCCATCCTCACGGTTCCGTACCTGCACCTTCCGGCGCGTACATCGGCATTGATCGTCGGGGCAAACGTGGAGGGACGCAGCCTACTGCTCAGAACCATCCACGGCGAATACCGTCAGCTCGAGGGCAACATCCTGATCAAAGACGAATCGATCCACAGCCGCAAAATCAAGCGTAAAACGATCCTGGTTCAACCCGAGGTTCACCTTCTGGCGAAGAAAACCATCCGTGAAAACCTGTGCATTCCCATGCATAAACTCACCCAGCGGCAAATCGAGCGCGCGGAGCAACTCGGCGACATCCTCGGTCTGCGGGAATATCTCGATTCCCCGGTGATCCGCCTCACCTATTCGCAGAAAATCATGGTGGAGATCATTCGCGCCGTCATCCAGCTCCCCTTTGCGATCCTCATCGACGACATCGATGTCTATTTCGATTCCAGACGATACGAGAAGGTTCTTGAGACGTTGAAGGTCGCCATGGAAAGCGGAACGGCAGTTCTGGCTACGGCAAAGTGTAAGCTTGACGGATTCGATCGCTATTATCGTATCGATCAAGGAATGGTAGTGGAGGACGAATCGTGAAATTCTGGTGGCAGTTTTTAATCGTTATCGCGATCGTATTGAGCTGGGACTGCCTGCGTCTTTTTCTGGAAGCGCGGGTCGATCGTATCGGCAATCAGCTCTACGATACGCCGGTGATGTTCTTTTCCGCGGACGACGGCCTGACCGAGCACGCCGACAGCCTGCTTCGGCGGATAGCATACGTGAAACATCTCACGGTGATCAAGGGCGAGGAATCCAGCGATACGTTGATCAGCAAGTACGGGCTGCAGCAAGCGCGCGACATCCTCGACGACGTCAACCTCCCCGATATCCTCCGCCTCAACCTCGAACCGGACGATTACACCGAGGGCAGCATCAGGGAACTGACCACCCAGGCGGACACGCTCGGAATTCCGCTCGAATACGATTTCAATCGCTGGCAGTCGCTACGAACGGCATACGACGACGCCATCGTGATTCGTGGCACCGTCGATATCGTGCTGGCATTCGTGCTGTTTCTGGTCGTAGGCTCTATGGGAACGTGGTCGGAAACGCGCAACAACCTCTTCTGGAAGGTGTATCGCAGGGCTGGTGGAGACGAGGGTAAACGCCTGAAGAATTTTATCCGTAATTACCTCGCGCTGGTTTTTCTACCTGTAATATTCAGCGCCGTTTTCGTTTTCCTTGTAAGAAAATATGTTTTGCAATCCCCCTGGCAGGAACTGGATCTGGCCGGACTGCAAGGAATCGGGTTGCTATTGGGAACGCTGGTTACCGCGCTTTCCATGCGAAGTGAAGAATCATGAGAAAACAAATACCCAATATGCTGACCATGCTGCGCGTCGCTTGCGTGCCGGCGCTGATATGGTTTTTGTTCCTGTATCAGCCGGCGGAAAAGGGCTACCTCTACGGGCTGATCTTTTTCGTCATCGCCTCGATCTCCGACTACCTGGACGGCGTTCTCGCAAGACAGATGAACGTGATCTCCAATTTCGGCAAGATCATGGATCCGCTGGCGGATAAGCTGGTCGTCGTGACGGCGATCCTGGCACTATCGCTGGGGCCGTGGAAGATGATCGGAATCTGGATTCCCATCGTGGTCATCATCCGCGAAGTGGCTGTCACCATGCGGAGGAATTACTACTCTCGCAGAAAAATCTACATCCCCGCCAATATCTGGGGCAAGCTCAAGACTTTCACGCAAATGACGGGCATTATCGCAGCGCTTACGTTTTACGCCTTCCGTCATTACCTCACGTTCCTGCAAGAGGCATCCTGCATCATCGAATTGATCCTGCGCATCTGCTTCTGGATCATCGCGGCAATAACGCTTCTTTCGGGCGCGACCTATTTCATCCCGCCCAAAAAGGAACAATGATGAAACGAATCATTCTGATCCTGATCCTCGCGCTTGTCCTGTTCGCTTGCGGCGAGCAGGGAAAAGACGATGGCAGACCCAAGACCCGCACCGATAAACCGCCGTCATGGGGACACAATCAAACGATCTACGTGTTCGCTGACGATCCCGTCTGGAAAGGCGTCGAGAAATACCTGCGCTACTCGCTGGAGCGGCAGGTGTTCACCACGGAGAACGAGCCCTACTTCGAGGTCAAGCGTGTGAACATCTCCAATATGGATACCTACTATCGCTTCGCGAATCTGCTGTTTCTGGGAAATCTCCGTTCAGCGGACAAGGTCTCTTCCTACCTCACGAACAAGCTGGGCGAAACCTATATTCAGCAGGTGAAAGAGAGCGGCGGAGGCCTTTTCACCCGCGACGAACTGTGGTCGAACGACCAGATCGCCGTTTTCCTGATTACCGATATCGGTAAGGATTTACCTCGATTCAACTACGAGAAATCGAACGAGATATTCGATCTGTTCCTAGACAAGATGCACCAGCGCATGCAGCGACGCGCTTACATGCCCGGCATCCATCAGGAATCGGATTTCGACGAACTCCCCTGGCAAGTGCGCCTGCCCAAGAATTATGTTCTGAACAAGCGGGATTTCGGAAATCGCTACCTCTCATGGCTGGCAAGGCTCGGCGAACAGCCGGATCGATACTTCGGCGTCTATTACGAGAAGCTGGACCAAAAACCCGACTTCCGTGCATGGGGTCTGGAGACTCGCAAGCATCTCGCGTGGGATTATTACGACGAAGACCAGTTCGATCCCAAGCTCGCCCGTACGATCAGTGTGAAAATCGGACCGTACGACGCCCTGAAGATTTCCGGTCCCTGGCACAACGACAAATATTACGTCGGCGGGGCTTTCCAGTGCTTCGTATTGTATGATTCTGCGACTTCGACCGCTTTTCTTATTGACAACTCAATCTACTATCCCGAAGGTTATAAATTGACAACGCTGATCGAGCTGGAAGAGATCAGTAAAACGTTTCGTGTGAAAAATCCTGGAGGGAAACCGGAATGAAGAAAGTTTGTTTGATTTTGATCCTGGCGGCAATCGTTGTCGCAAGCAGTGCCTATGAATTGAGAAAGCTCGTAGACGCGCCGACGGCCGGCGTTCTTCAGCGCGGCGAGGCATCCGTATTCACCAAGATATATCGTCAGAACGGTATGCTTGTGGGCGCGGAAGTCGGCTTGTTTCCCGGATTCATGTTCGGCGTGAGCTACGGCGGCGAAGACGTCGTGGGTAACGAAGAGCCGACATGGCACGAACGCATAGAATTCATGGCGAAATATCGCCTGCTCGACGAATCGGCCAAGTGGCCCGCGCTGGCAATCGGCTACGATTCTCGCGGACACGGTGTTTTCCACAAATTCGATAATCGCTACGATCTCAAATCGAAGGGATTCTACGCGGTGCTCAGCAAGAATTATCTGCTTCTGGGTAACCTCGGATTTCACGGCGGTGTGAACTACTCTATGGAAAACGACGATGAAGACGAGGACATCAACTTCTTCGCCGGAATCGACAAGGACATCACCAACAAGATCACCGTCGCGTGTGAGTATGATGTTGCGCTCAATGATACCAAGGGCAGGAAGCTCGATCCGGAAACGGAAGAGATTGAGGATCAGGATGAAGAGGACGATGTCCCCCGCTTGAAGAACTACAAGAAGGGATACCTCAATGCCTCGATCAATATCCGTTTCACCGACTATCTGATTCTCCGCGTGGAAGGCTACGATATTCTGGAAAACAGCCGGCACACGGATGGCTTTGATCGCTCGGTCATGATCATCTACAACATGACCTTCTAAACTTATCGCCACGTATGAAACAACTGATCCTCGGGTGCTTGTGTCTGCTGCTATTCGCTTGTACGGCCAATCGGCAGAAGGAAGCGCAGCCTCCTGTTGTTCCGATATCAAGCACATCCGCTCTGGAAGCGACGCAATACTATAATTTAGCCGAGTTCAACTACCAGCAGAAGAAGCTCAATGAAGCGCTGGATAACCTCCGGCAGGCCGAAGCGCTCGATCCGTCCAGTGTGGCCATCCGCAACAGGATCACCGAGATCCTGCTGGAGCTGGCGATGGACGACAGCCAATACACGCCGCAGGTCATACAAACTGCTACGATCTATTATCAGGACGGCTTCCGCAGCAAGGAAATCCTGGCGTCTCTTGCGGACGCATACTTTCTGAACTCGCAGCCCGATCAGGGAATCCGCATTTTCAGGGAGCTCATCCAGATCGATCCAAGCGCTCTGAATCTTTACAAATTCTACCTGCTACAATATCAATATGCCGATAAGGAAGAACCCGAACTGCTGGAACGCGCGCTGGAGAAGTCGTGGGACAACGAGCGGCTTGTTCTGCTGCTTGCCGGGCAACTGAAGGGCTTCAATCCGCTGAGAGCGGAAGAGATCATGCGAAAAGCGTGGCACAAGTGGCAGGATGATCAAGCGCTGGTCGAGCTGGTCAACATCCTGCGCGAGGAGGGTAAATCGCAAGAACTGATCGACCTTCTCATCCAGTTGATGGAAGAAGAACGAGACATCTACGGCTGGATGCGCGAAACCCTGCTGCGAAACATCTTCGCGCTGGAGAAGCACGAAACCATCGTGGAGAACTACCGCTGGTTCCTCGATTCTCAGGAAGACCTTACGGACACACGCATACTGATTTTCTGGGCTGCCGAGCAAACGGATGCCGATTCGCTCCTGGTGGAAATGTGCGACCAACTGGTCGATTCGCATACGCTTACCATGGTTAACGAAGATCGTTACTTAAGCGTAACGGCCGGCATGTTCCTCGAGAAAGGAGATGTCGGGCACGCGGCACAGTATTTGAGCAACATACATGCCCCGGCAATGGTCGAAGACCGCCTGATCCTATTCCTCGAAGAGGACGAAGGCGACTCGACGCACGTCGTAACACAAAAATTGATCGATCAATTGCAGACCATCGCGCCGGACGATTCCCTGCACGCGCTCCTGATGGCGCGTCAGGAGGCGGAACTCAACCCGCAGGCTTCACTTGAATGGCTGAACAAGATCGATCACGGGTACATCCTACGCAACGATTTGACGCTACACATTTCCCAGCTATATGTGACCGCAGATCAGCCTCAACCGGCGATCGAAGCTATCAGACGGGATTCAACGCTCTATTTCGATCCGGAGATATCGATCGGGCTAGAATACAATCGCCTCGAGCGATACGATAAGACCATCGAATACCTGGAGCCCTATCTTCGGGATTATCCCGATAGCTCGATACAGGCTTACAACGCTCTCTCCGGTGCTTACTACTTCACCGGAGCATTCGACAAGATGATCCAGATTCTCCGCCAGGGCGTGAAAACGCAACCCGAGAATGCCATGATGCACAACGATCTGGCGTATCAGCTCGCGGAGATGAACACCGATCTGGAGCAAGCGCTCGTGCACGCCAACAGAGCGCTGGAGCTCAGCCCCGATTCCGCGGATATCCTTGACACCGCGGGATGGGTTCACTACCATCAGGGAGACTTCAAGAAGGCGCTGAAGTACCTCGAGCAGGCCATCGCGGCGAGTCCGGGCAACACGTCCATCGCGTACCACGCCGGCGAGGTTTACCGCAAGCTCGGGAAGGATAAGCTTGCAAAAGAATCGCTGCAAAACGCGGTTTTATTTGACACAAACGACAACGATAAGGAAAAAGCTCGTAGGGCTTTGAAAGAATATTACGGAATCACTCTGGAGGAAGATAAATGAAACGCTTTGCATTCGAGGGAAGAAACTGGATCATTCTGATCGTAGCGATCGCAGCGCTGATCGTCGGCTACTCGATCATGGCCACCGGCGATAAGACCATCTCCATCATCATTCTGATGATTGCCTACCTGGTGCTGTTCCCGCTCTCCATTATGCTGGGCTGGAAAAAGAGCGGCGAGGAGAAGGGGGACTAGAAATCACGCTTCCACGTGATATTCTTCCGGCGTGGCATCTTCGCCCGATCCTCGCCTCCGCCGTATAACAACACGTCTTCATGACTATCGAACGCAAAAATAAGACGTGTATGAATACGGCTCCGGTCGGGATCGAACGAATATTCTCACGCCTCTTGCGCAATAATCTGCTGAGTAACACTCAAATAACCAAAATTTACGTATGTCTTCAATATCCTTTTGCAGTATAAGCATGAAAATAACCTTTAGGCTCTTAGACTCTTTGAGGGGTCCGTGTTTTGCTTAGCAAAACACACAGCATCAGGGTGACACATCATGGATCATCCCAGAGCTGTGATGAGCAAATCATTGACATAATTCCCGAAAAACTTTTCGTGGAGAAAACCCTGATGAGGATAAAATTATGACGTTTCAGGATATGATATTCGAGCTTCAACGTTACTGGGCAAACTACGGTTGCAGCATCTTGCAGCCTTACGATATGGAGATGGGAGCCGGTACCTTCCATCCGGCAACATTCTTCGGCGCGCTGGGCGATAAACCCACCGCGATCGCATACGCACAGCCATGCCGCAGACCGAAGGACGGACGCTACGGCGAGAATCCCAACCGTATGCAGCACTACTACCAGTTCCAGGTCATTATCAAGCCGACCCCGGACGATATCCAGAACCTGTACATCAAGAGCCTGGAAGCGATCGGCATCGACATATCCAAGCACGATATCCGTTTCGTGGAGGACGACTGGGAGTCTCCGACCCTCGGCGCATGGGGACTCGGCTGGGAAGTCTGGCTGGACGGCATGGAGATTTCGCAGTTCACCTACTTCCAGCAGGTTGGCGGAATCGATGTGTTCCCGGTGAGCGTGGAGCTGACCTACGGACTGGAGCGCATCGCAATGTATATCCAGGACGTGGACGACTTCAAGCAAATCCGCTATAATGAGAACACCACTTACGGCGAGATTTTTCTCCAGAAAGAGGTGGAATTCAGCGCGTTCAACTTCAAGCACGCCGACGTCAAGTGGCTCTTCGCGACCTTCAACGAGCTGGAACGGCAGATCGACAACTTCGTCGAAGCCGGACTCGTTTTCCCCGCTTATGACTACCTGCTCAAGAGCTCGCACACGTTCAATCTGCTCGACGCACGCGGCGTGATCAGCGTCACCGAAAGGGCCGCGTATATCGGTCGCATCCGTCGCATGGCCAAGCTCTGCGCCGAAAAATTCCTTGAGAAGGAAGCGCAGTAGCGGCATTTTCTTATGATCAAACCAAGACAACATAAAGCGATCGCCCTCTTCTCGGGCGGTCTGGACAGCGTTCTGGCCGTTCTGCACATGCAGAAGCTGGGATACGAAGTGATTCCAGTATTCTTCCAAACGCCATTCTTCGGGCCGCAAAAAGCTCTCTACGCAGCAGAAGCAGCCGGCATCACCATTCGCGTCGTGGACGTTACACCCGATTATCTGGAGATGATCAAGGAACCCCGCTACGGCTTCGGGAAGGCGCTCAATCCGTGTGTCGATTGCCACGGTTTCATGTTCCGAAAGGCAGCAGAATTCCTGGATGATTTCGGGGCAGATTTCCTGATCTCCGGCGAAGTCATCGGGCAACGCCCCATGTCGCAGCGCTTTGACGCCATGAACGCAGTCAGGAAGATCAGCGGCGCGTCAGACCTCATCATTCGGCCACTCTGCCAGAAACGACTCCCGGACACGCTACCGATCACCGAAGGCTGGGTGGATAAAGAGGAGATGCTCGATTTTTACGGTCGGGGACGCAAGAAGCAGATGGAACTGGCCGAGGCGTACGGCATCACCGAGTATCACAACCCGGGCGGCGGTTGCCTGCTCACGGAGAAGGGCTTCAGCTTCCGCGCGCGCGATCTTTTTGATCACGCCATGCTCACGGAGCGGAGCACCCGCTTCCTGCTTTTCGGCAGGCACTTCCGGCTTTCACCGCAGGCAAAGCTTGTTGTGGGAAAAACCGCCGGCGACAACCAGTCGATTTCCGACCTGGTAACCGACGAGACAGTCATCAAAGCGGAGCAGTCCCCCGGGCCGATCGGCGTTCTGCAACACACCGGCGCTCTCACTGAGAGCGAGATCGCCCTCGCGGCGTCCATCGTCCTGCACTTCACCCCGAAATCTCCTCCGGAAGGCAAGGTCTTCTACGGCGAGAACTACCATCTCGATAACGAGATCGTCGTGAAGCAACCGAGTCGGGATGAGGTGAGCAAATACTGGCTGAAAATGGAGTAACCATGAGATACAAGCGATATATTCTACTTCCGGGATTCGAGACGAACACCTACCTGCTGTGGGACGAGAAGTCCATGCAAGGCATGCTCATCGATCCGGGAGCTCCCAGCGAAGAAGTGAAATCTTTCATCAAAAATCAGGGGATCGCCCTGAAATACGTCGTGAACACCCACGGCCACGCGGATCATCTGGGCGGTAACGAGTATTTTCACACGCATTTCAACGTACCGATCTGCGTGCATGCGGATGACGCGCCCATGCTGCCGGATCCCAACAAGAACCTTTCCGCGTTGATGAACAACGGCTTTGCGTCGCCTGCAGCAGAGAGAATCCTGCACGACGGCGACACCATCCTTCTCGGAGAGCAGGAGATACGCGTGATTCACACCCCCGGGCACACGCGCGGCGGCATCTGCCTCTACATGCCGGGAATTCTCGTCAGCGGAGACACCCTCTTCGATCACAGCGTCGGTCGCACCGACCTCGATGGCGGCAATATGGATAAGTTGTTGCAGTCGATAAAGAAGAAGCTCTTCACATTGCCGGAGGACACGGTGGTACTGCCGGGACATGGTGGAAAAACCTCAATCGAAGCCGAAAAAGTCGAAAATCCCTTCTGCGGGATGTTTGCGTAATTGAATCCGCCCACAAGAAATGCGCTCGTTTCAATGGGTGGGTGGGCACGCGATGGTTTGGAAGGCGATTTGCCCATCGCAAATCGCATTTTAAACCGGCGCGGGGACCGCTTCTCTCTCCCGAGCGCATTTCGCACTCGATCTTTCTGAAATCCCCATCCTATCAATCGCGCGAATCCTGTGAATCTTGATTCAAACACAATATTGGACTCGCCGGCTTTGAACTGGTAGAAGCCGGCGAAATCCGATCAGGTTAGGAGGACCTGAAAAGTGGCGTTATGTTTAACCACTCAATGCGTGTTAGCCCAGTTCAGATTTATCATAGGGTTTTAGAGAGCAACCTCTTCGGGGCCGGCAATCAGATTGACCGAGCCAATGCCGGTTGACATATCGATCTTGATCTTGGGACCGCTTTCACGGAAAAGCTGATTCTCATACACATCGTCTTCCGTCTCGTGAAGTCCCTTGACCTCGATATCGCCCAGCCCTTTATCCACGGATACGCGAATTCCCATGTGGGTTGGCAGGTAAATGGTCACCTCGCCGATTCCTGTCCCGATATTGGCGTTGATGTTCTTCGAATACTTGCCCCGAAGATCAACCGTCGCTGTGCCTACGCCAAAATCCATGTCCAGCGATTCAATATCGAGATCCGAAAGATCGATTTCCGATTCGCCCACGCCGCATTCGACGGACAGGTTGATTGGAACCTGATTATTGAGGTATATTTCCCATTCGCTATACGCCTTTTTCATGGACGAATTGCCGCCGACATGCTCGATATACAGCGAATATTTGTCGTCTTTGCTCGTCAGGGAATATTCCGGCTTCAGCGCGTCGTTGTTCCACGCGAATTTCGCATGGGCGAGCTTCTCGGTTCCCGATGAAACCATGATCTTCCCGATGGCGAATTCCAGATCCACATCGAGCGGTTTGATTCCTTCCATATCGAAAGACACTTCCTCGCGATCCGCGTCTGTCATATCGGTATCATAACATCCGAAGATGGCAAACAGAACTGTTAAGGACAATAGAACATACCAAAATTTTCTCATAACAACCTCCCTTGTTATTTGACTTCCTTGAATTTATACAGAATACTCCCAATCACATAGGTCGCACCGGCAAAAACGATCTTCCACAGGTGCTCCATCCTCAGCAGAAAGCTCCAACTCATCACTTTCTTCAGACCGAGATTCTCAAAGTTGTTGAACTCGAACAAGAATTTTCCCAGCTCGAAAATCGGCTGTGGAATGTGCCACAGGAACAGAAGGTTGATCAGAGCGATCAGCGCCGAGGAAATAATGATAATCCCCAGCCCTTTCGCGAACGCCTTCTCCTTAAAAATTCCCGAGCACAGAAATCCGAAGCTACCCACAACCAGTATGATCAGCGCGAACTCGACGTAACCGAACATCAGCCCCTTGAACGCGGCGGCAAAGCTGAATGGACCCGCGATCATCACCGCCAGGGCATTCGTGATGACGAACAACCCCAGAAGCACCGCGAACAACACCGCAAGGTTTCCCACAACCGTAATCAGATAGCGGGAGGCCGTAACCTTCCAGAACGAAACCGGCTGTATGCGATAGAATACGTCGCAGTGCCGCTTCGAGTCGTTGTTGAGCGCTCCGCCCGAAAGCGATGCAGCAAAGATGAGCGCCAGCAAACCGGGGAAATTCACCAGAGAGAGATTCAGAATGAATACAGCGACATTCATCGGCTCGCCGGTCTGACTCAGGACATCCTGAAATCCGAAGATATTGAACTCCAGTCCATGATAGAAGTATGCGGATATCGCCAGGATGACACTCAGCAGCAGCATTCCCGCCACGATCCACACGGTGAGTAACTCGGTTCTGCGGGATAATACCCAGTCTTTCTTCAATAGTCCTGCAAAGCTATTCATTGTTACCTCCCATCTCGGACATAAACAGATCCGAGAGTCCGGGCCTTCCGTACTCCGCGCCTTCGATTTCCACACTCTTGTTGACGATCGCCGAAATACGGCCCAAGGTGTAGTTGATTTGCTTGGGATTCGCGGCCATCAGTTCCGCGCGGCGCTCCACCGGCACGCTTACGAGCCGGAAGCGATCCTTCAATGCTTCCACATCTTCGTGCAGCAGAATCTGACCCTTGTCGATGAAGATGATATCTTGTAATATCTGTTCTACTTCTTCCACCTGATGCGTCGAGATGAAGATGGTCTTGTTCTCGTCGAAAAACTCGCCCAAAATGGTGTTGAAGAACTCCTTGCGGAAAACGATGTCGAGCCCCAGCGTCGGCTCGTCGAGGATCAGGAGATCGACGTCCAGCGAGAGCGTTACCAGCAGATAAAGCTTGGTCTTCATACCCTTGGAGAGCTTGGAAACCTTCTGTTTGAGTTCGAGTCCGCTCTTGCCAAGTAAATTCAAAGCGGTCGATTCCTTCCAGCGTGGATTTTGCGATGCGACAAACTGAAGCGTCTGCTCAACGGTCAGCCGGTCGTCCAGGCCGTTCACATCGGGAATGAAGGCGATACGCTCGAACAGCCGGTGTCTCAATTGCTGAACCGGAGTATCTTCGAAAAGGATTTCTCCTTCGTACCTGAGAAGCCCCAACATCGAGCGCATCAGTGTGGTTTTACCCGCGCCGTTCTTGCCCAGCAAACCGATGATCTTGCCTCTCGGTATGCTCAAATTCACGTCTTTCAGCGCCTCAAACTTCCCGTAGCGCTTGGTTAGATTTCTTATTTCCATCAAACTCATGCTATTCCCCCTTTCCGGAATACACCGATTCAACCGTATCAATGAACTCGCTCTTCGTAATTCCCAGTTCCTTGCCTTTGCGAATCGTCTGTTCCATCTCGTCTTTGCGGAAATCAGCCAGTTTCTTTTCCTGAAGAACGCCCCGTGCCTCCTTCTCAACGAAAAAACCGATTCCCCGTCGTTTATAGATCACGCCCTCGTTTACCAGTTCACTGAGTGCGTTCGATACGGTTTGCGGGTTCAGCCGGTATTGCTGCGCAAGTGTCCTGATCGATGGTATCATTTCGTCCTCCTTAACCGATCCCAGGATAATCGCCTTCTCAATCTCATCCCTAAGCTGAAGATAGATAGGCATGTTGTCATCGAACTTTTTCATTGGCACCCCCTTGGTGTTACGGTGACATAGAACACCAACAATGTAACACTGTCAAGACCTTTCGCCAAACTTTATTTCCTTTTTGTTTCTGATAATTGCTCAAACCCGCATCAAATGGCATTTCTCGCCGATATTTTTTTTCTCCGACTCCATGAAACGGCTAACTCGATCCGTTAACACGGAGTTCTCTCGAAAGGAACGATCCCAAAAACAATTGTCTGCGAATGAATAGCGATCGCAGCAAAGAAAAAGCTTGCATGAATCCAACCGATAATCGAATTTGTGTAATCCTTATCCTGCTAAAATATATGAAGTTGGAAACGATAAATAAACTTTGCGAGGAAACAGTATGAACACGCAAGATAAAATCAAAGCGCTTCAGCAGTTACTCATTCAAAAGGGGCTGGACGCATGGTTCATGCCCACAACCGATTCGCACATGAGCGAATACGTTGCAGAGCGTTTCCGGGAAATCGCCTGGCTAACCGGCTTCACCGGCTCCAGAGCCCTGGTGATCGTCACCCGGGATGACGCATTTATCTGGGTGGATTCCCGCTACTACGTACAGGCCGAGCGAGAACTCGCCGGAACGGGCATCAAGATATTCAAGTCGGGAATGCCGGGTGTCCCCTACACCTTCCCCTGGGTTCGGTCGGAAATTCCCGAAGGAAGCAAGTTCGGGATTCCGGGTAACCTGATACCGATCTCTCAATTCCGGGGAATGGAAGAAAAATGGCCCCACCTAGAGGTTGTAACCTGTGACAACCTGCTCGACGAGATTTGGGAGGATCGTCCCGCTATCCCCGACAACCCAGTCATCGAGCATGAAGAGCGGTTCGCCGGCGAATCGCGGAAAAGCAAGATCGACCGCATCAAGAACGAGATGAAAGAACGCAAGATCGATTGCCATATCGTCTCGGCGCTGGACGATGTTGCCTGGCTCTTCAACATTCGCGGCGCGGATATCGCCTACAATCCGGTGGTGTATTCCTACGCGGTAATCACGCAAGACAAAACGATCCTCTTCATCGATCAGAAGAAGCTGAGCGACGAACTTCGCGGCAAGCTCGAATCGGACGGCATCCTTATTCAGGACTACGATTCCATCTACCGTTTTATCGATGGCCTCGACGAGCGGTGGACGGCGCTGCTCGACGAGCATAAGACCAATCGCCTGATCCAGACGCACGTCGAAGCGCGTTGCAAGGTGGTTCTCGACCACAACATTCCCACCCTTTTCAAGCTCGAAAAGAACGAGGTGGAGATGCAGCACATACGCGATACGCACATCATGGACGGAGCAGCGCTGGTCAAATGGCAGTACTGGGTGGAGCAAAACCTCGGCAAGGTTGAGATGACCGAGTACAGCCTGCACGAAAAGCTGGAAGATTTCCGCGGCCCGATGAAGAACTATCGTGGCCCCAGCTTCTACGCCATCGTGGGCTACAATCCCAATGCCGCTTTGCCGCACTACTCGCCCAAGCCGGAAGGGTCGCTCGCCGTCGAGCCGAAAGGAATCCTGCTGTGCGATTCCGGCGGTCAGTACGACACCGGGACAACGGACATCACGAGAACGATCGCGTTGGGCGAGGTCGAAGACGTGGTTAAGGAAAGCTTCACCGCCGTCCTTCGTGGCATGATCAATCTTTCCCGGGCCGTATTCCGCAAGGGAACCAAGGGCATTCATCTGGACATCCTCGCTCGCGAACCGCTCTGGGCCATCCACAAGGATTTCGGTCACGGAACCGGCCACGGTGTCGGGATGTTCCTCAACGTCCATGAGGGGCCCATCGGAATCAGCCTGATGTCCGACAAGATCGCGTTCAAACCCGGAATGCTGGTTTCGAACGAACCCGGCTACTACGAGGAAGGCCACTACGGCATCCGCATCGAAAACCTGATCATGTGCCAGAGAGCGGAGGAGACCGGGGAGTACATGAATTTCGAGACCATGGCGGTCTGCCCTATCGATATACGGCTGATCGTCCCATCCATGATGCGGAGCGACGAGATTCAGTGGCTCAACGATTACCACCAGTCCGTCAGAGAGAAGCTGACTCCTTATCTCGATGCCGATGAAGCTTCCTGGCTGGAAAAGATGACACAGCCGATCGGAACGTGAGGAACCGATGACCAGAGCGATCTACCCGGGGACATTCGATCCGATCACATTCGGTCACATCGATATTATCAAGAAAGCGACAAGGATATTCGATGAGGTGATCGTCGCGGTTGCAGAAACAACGGGCAAACACACGTATCTCGATCTCGAAGAGCGCGAAAAAGTGTGTACGGAAGCGTTGAAGGGAATCGAGTGCGTCAAGGTAACCCGATTCTCCGGCCTGGCTGTCGAGTTTGCCCGGAAGACAGGCGCGGCGGTCATGATCCGTGGCTTGCGAGCCGTTTCGGATTTCGAGTACGAGCTTTCTCTCGCGCTGATGAATCGCAACCTGAACTCGGATATCGAGACCATGTTCCTTCTTCCGGATCACAAGTATCTTTACCTGAGCTCCAGCATGGTGCGTCAGGTAATCCATCTGGGAGGAAGCCTTTCCGAATATGTTCCCGGCATCGTGGAACAAATCCTGATTGAGAAACACCGTAATAAATAGAGAGGAGCAATCGCATGCAGAAGCAGAAAATAAACGTGAAAATAGATGCGCAGGTAGGCGAAGGAACGTATTCGAATATGTTCATGATGGCGTGGTCGCCGTCGGAATTCGTCCTGGATTTCGGCCGCATGATGCCGGGTCTTCCGGAAGCGAAAATCTATAGTCGCGTTGTGACTACACCGCAGCACGCAAAACAATTTTTCAATATTCTTAAAGCGAACATTGAAAACTACGAGAAGCAGCACGGCACGATCAAAACCTATGAAAAAGCCGGCGACAAAGAAATTGGATTTATGAGTAGTGGACAAAATTCTTGACGCGTATAAAGCGATGAATTTTGTTGTTAGACCCCTGTGTTTATTTAACAAGATACTTGCAGTGGGCACACTTTACAGCATTAGAAGATCATAATCAAGGGAGTTGATGCTGATGAAAAAAACACGATTAAGAACGATTATCATCGTCGTTGTACTGGTGACAATTGCGTACTTTTTAGTACCGTTGACGCTTCAGTCAATGAAGTCTCCCCTCGCGGATCAGCTGGCTACATCGAAGTTACCGTGGGATTATTTATTAAAGTCGGGAGATGATGATACCGACTACACCATGCGCCTCTGGACCAACAAATTGCTCAAGCTCGGTCTTGATCTCCAGGGTGGTATGCAAATTGACCTGGCAGTGGATTTCTCGGAGACTGAGATCCCGGAAGACCAGCATGAAGAAGCGGTTCAAGCCGCACTGGAAATCATACGAAATCGTATTGACCAATTCGGTGTTGCCGAACCTATATTGACCCGATCACCCGGTAAGAACCGGATAATCCTTCAGTTGCCCGGAGTTCAGAACTTCGATCGCACCAAGGACCTGATCAAGAAAACAGCGTTGCTTGAATTCAAGCTTGTCGCTGAAGACGAACAGATCAAGCAAGTCTACGATCGCCTCGACAAAGAAATCGAGATGGGCTACGACGAGCATTATTCTGTTCAGTATCCCGCTTTGGCAAAGTTTGCCGAAGTTGTAGAGGATATCGAAACCCCGATCGAATTCGACGAAGAAGATTCGACAGCAACCGAGGAAGACACGACCGTTGCCGAAGAGGAAACGGAAGTCGTCGAGATCAACAAAAAGCACCTATTCAGCCAGGTTTCTTCTTATGCCGGCTATCCTATGATGGTCGAAGAGAAGAACATCGTTCTCCTTCAAGAGCTTCTTAATGACGAGAAACTCCAACGGGCGATTCCAGCTGGCCTCGAAGTGCTGATCGGCAAGCAGAACAAGAAGCAGCCATCTCAGCCGCGCCCGCTTTATGTGGTTGTAGACAAGGCAGAAGTTACCGGACAGTATCTCGCGGACGCACGCGTTGCCATCGGGCAGGGCGACGATCCTCGTGAAGCGAACCGTGCATACGTGGCGCTCGAGTTCAACCGTGAAGGTTCCCGTCGCTTCGCACGCGTAACCGGGCAGAATATCAATCGCAGACTGGCCATCGTGCTGGACAACACGGTATTCATGGCTCCGACCATTCAGGACAAGATATTCGGCGAAGGCCGTATCACAGGTCTTGCCGACGAAGAAGAAGCACAGGATCTGGTCATCGTCCTCAAGGCCGGTAACCTTCCCGCTCCTGTGACCATCATTCAGGAACGCAGTGTTGGCCCGACTCTCGGATCCGACAGTATCAAGGCCGGATTCCTTTCAGCCGTTATCGGCTTGATCGTGGTCGCGCTCTTCATGGCTGTCTACTACAAGCTTTCGGGCCTGATCGCCGACCTTGCGCTGATCGTGAACATTGGCTTCATCCTGGCAGCGCTTACCATGCTCGAAGCAACCCTTACGCTTCCGGGTATCGCGGGTATGATTCTTACCATCGGTATGGCGGTTGACGCGAACGTGTTGATCTTCGAACGTATTCGCGAGGAACTCAGAACCGGTAAGACGGCTCGTTCCGCGATCGATTCAGGATTCAGCCGCGCGATCGTCACCATCCTCGATGCCAATATTACGACCCTCATCACAGCGATTGTGCTGTATCAATTCGGAACCGGACCGATCCGTGGATTTGCGGTTACGCTTTCCATCGGTATCATCGGTTCGATGTTCGCATCCATTATTCTGGTGCGAGCGATCTTCGACGGTATGATTGGCAACAAACCACGAAAGTCGTTGAGCATCTAGGAGGCACCATGAGAATATTCGGAGATACATCAATAGATTTTGTCGGAAAAAGAAGAACGATGTTCATCGTCTCTGGTCTGATTATCCTTGCGGGGATCATCTCCCTGGTCATCCAGGGCGGACCAAAGTACAGCATCGACTTCACTGGCGGTGTCTCGGTGGAAATCACCATTCTTCCTCAGGAAGAAGGACTGGCCGAAATCAACGTTAGCGATATTCGCGACGCGTTGAAAGACGGCGGCTACGAAGACGCCGAAATCCAGCGATACAGCGGCACCAACCACTATCTGATCAAGACTCAACAAGCTGAAGGCGAAGGCGAAGAGCTTATTGCGAAGATCACGGAGAAATTCCCGAAATACGAAGTGGAAGCCCGTTCACAGGAAAAGATCGGTCCGAAGATCGGTCGCGAGCTGCGCGGTAAAGCCGTTCTGGCTATCTTCTACTCGCTTCTTGGAATCATCCTCTACATCTGGTGGCGTTTCCAGTTCACCTTCGGTGTAGCTGCTGTTGCAGCGCTCTTCCACGACGTGCTTATCACCGTCGGTATCTTCTCCATCGTCGGTAAGGAAATCAGCCTCAACATCGTTGCTGCGCTGCTTACCATCGTCGGTTACTCACTCAACGATACCATCGTTGTGTTCGACCGTATCCGCGAAGACCTGAAGATTTACCGTCGCGAATCATACGAAAGCGTGATCAATCACAGTATTAACGAGACGCTCAACCGTACCGTTATTACATCGCTCACCACCTTCATCGTGGTGTTGTCTCTGTACCTCTTCGGCGGTACCGTGATCCACGATTTCGCGTTCGCTCTGATGATCGGTATCGTCGTCGGTACCTACTCTTCCATCTTTATCGCAAGCCCGATCATGGTGGAATACTTCCTCAAACGCGAGCAGAAGAAAGGTATCAAGCGCGGAAATTAGTTACACATTGCATAAGGCAATAAATAGAAAGCCGTCTCTCTGGGTGAGGACGGTTTTTTTTATTTGAGAACATTTGCAAGACTCTTGACAGTTTTTTCAACAACATTTAACATATAAACGTTTTTCCAATTAACCATTATCGGAGAATGACTATATGGGAATCAACGATATAAGAATGCAGCTCGACAAATTGTACACCATTAGTAAGAATGGATATATTCATATGGCACTGTTGCAAACTTAGTGGGTAAGTCGAAAAAAAGATTGAGAGGAATCACCCGATCTCGTACAATCTCCTAATCACCACAACAAGGAGATAGAGATGAATGATCCTCTCAGAAAACAAGTCTGTAAAACGTTGTTGGCTTTGCAAGGTTATTCTGCCGACCAGATAATCGAAGGTACGTATCAAACTTATCCATGCATTGAAGTCCATGTTCGAAAGGAAGATGAGCCACGTTGTCCTACATGCGGTATTGTGGGAGCAGTTTATGATCATCGAGTCCGCAAAATTCTTCATGCATCCATATCCTGTCGTCCCGTAGTACTTGTGCTGACGCTTCGCCGGATCAACTGCGCTCAGTGTGGAGTGAAAACTGAACAACAGGATATTGCCGAGGGTCTCAATCGACACTCTAAAGACTTCGGCAATAAGGTTCTCTAGTTCACGCTTCGTTCAGACAATGCTTCTGTAGCACGGATATTCGGTGTGGATCGGAGTACGATTTATCGAATCGACAAAATTGAGTTATCCAAGTTGGAAAAGGGTTATAGAGGACGAGTTCCGAATGTCGATCAGATTGCAATTGACGAGATTGGTTATAAGCGAAGGCATAAGTATGCAACGGTTATCACAAACCATGAGGACGGGTGTGTGATCGACCTGACAATGGGCAAATCGAAAGAAAGTGCGAAGGAGTTGTTTCGAAAATACGAACGACGACTCCGCTGGATTGATACCGTAACAATGGATTTCAGTGGTTCATATATCGGCGCTGTTTCCGAGTGTTGGAGTGCCGATATGATCGTATTTGATCGTTTCCATTTCAGCCGCCTGGTCAACAGAAAAGTGGAAGAAGTACGACGAGAACTTCAGAGAGATTTTGAATCTGACAAGTTGCGTCAGAGCAAGAAACACGACCGGTGGTTGGTTTTGACCAGAAAACACAATCACAAAGAAAACCATCAAGCCCGACTCAAGAAACTGGAGACGCTAAATCATCCCCTTTACGAAGCCTATTTGCTCAAAGAAGATTTACTATCGATTTTCGAAGACGATATTACGCAAGAAGAAGCGAAGCCGATGATTGAAGAGTGGTGCAGAGTTATTCAGAAAACCGTCTTCGAGCCACTGAAGGCACTTGCAAGAACGATTATGAAGAGATTGCATATTGTGTTGAACTGGTTCAAGCATAGAATCACGAATGCCAAGGCAGAAGCGGTTAACAACGTCATTCGAACCATTATAAAGAGAGCGTATGGATACAAGGACTTCTCATACTTCAGATTGAAGGTTCTGCAATGTTGCGGATATCTGAATACCCATTCACCCACTTAATATGCAACAGTGCCATTCATATAGAAGAGATTGATTTGTTAAGGGGGTTGATAGATGCAGAAAGAAGCAAGAGAGAAAAACTTGAAAAGAGTGCTGACCTGATTGATGCTGTAAATAGCTTCCTTCATTGGTTTGATCGTTTTGCAAATGTCACTTTGAGAAGTAAGTCGTTTCCCGATAGTAAAATTTCAGCTGTTGTCTTTTCAAGAAAGCCAATTCGGAAAAGGGCAATTATAAGTTATGTAAAACACAACATTCTTGTTGCTCAGAAATATGCTGTTTTCCTCGATGATTTCATTAAAAAAGGAAGAATATCACATTCATCTGATCTCGTATATAATTTTTTATTTGATATTGAGGAATTGGTTTTTTGGGTTGAGTACTATATATTGAAAACGAACAATAATCTTAAGCAAAGAACATCAGTCAATAGAGCAATGAACTCCTTTGAAATCATTAGTGCTGCAAAAAAAGTATTCTTGCTTGGAGCAAGAGTAGATTCGCAGTTCGGTTATTTAGGAGACATCAGGCCCGTCATTGTTTTTCAAATAAGACAAGCAATAGAGCTTATTTCTAAAGAAATAATCGGATTGTCTCGTGTAAAAGATAACCTTAACAATGAAGTAAGAATAAGACCATCATTCATTCTGGATTTTGTTATCGAAAAAACAATGAGTGACATGAAGATGATCGAATTTCCATTTGATGCGAATATTTTGAAACATGTGTATAAATGGACACATTTTTATGTGCACACATCCTTTGTCGATAGAACTTACTTGATATGGTATGCTCTTGAAATGATATTTCAATTAGTGTACATGAAAAACGGTTTTATGCCTAACTCGATGTTATCTATTGAAGATAATGTTGAGAGTTTGCTCGAGTTTATGCAGATTGACAAAAGCCAACCATGGTCAATCACCTTAAAAAAAGGGTGCGTAGGGAAAATAAATAATTACCCCGAACTAAAGAAGGATTTTGAGAAGTACATAAATGATAAATTAGACTCCAGATTACAACCATTTACATATTCGTGGTATAAAAATGAACGGGATGTACGTGCTTATATTAAGGAGTCCACACACATATATAAATAGAAACCGCGAATGTTATTCATCCGCGGTTTCAATAGTATAATGTGAAACACTACAGCTTCGCTTTGATCTCTTCTTCCACAGCCAGAGCAATCTGATTGGTCTCGTTGAGAATCTGCTTGGCTTCGTCGATGGTTTTGGCCTTAAACATCTGATCGGTGATGCCGGCCATGTTGATCATGACGTTAAGGTACGCCGCTTTGGCGGCCGCGTTAGCTGTGATGGCAGCAACACCCGCGTCAGAGAGCGCATTCTCGTTACCGACGCCGGATACACGTTGGGCGAGTTTGACGGCCTTGAGGGCAATCTTCATGGTCTCGAGCGGGACCTGGATTGCGTTCTGGGTCGCAGCTTCGATCGCCTGTTCGCGGATCGCGGTTTCCTCGTCGGTTTTCTTCGGCAGGCGATTCGCGTCCATCATGACATTGAAGGCGTCGGTGTCCCTGTCGATCACATACAGCGCTTCCGTTTTGATGTCCTGGCCTTCCTCGGCGATTGGCTTGACCACATCCTGAACTTTCTCGTAGCCCTTCTTGTTGACAGTCAGGTTTGCGACCATCGCTGAAAGGGAGCCGGAGAGCGCGGCGCAAACACCGGCAACGCTTCCGCCGCCGGGAGCGGGAGAATCGCTGGAAAGCTCATCCATGAAGTCGTTGAGCTTCATGTTCACCAGATTGTTCTTGTCCTCGATCGCGTATTCAATGATCTTGCTCTGCACGTCGAACGGGCCGAGGTCTTCCAGTCCCAGCGACTGGATGGCGGTCTCGATAATCATCGCATCCGGCACACCCGGGCTCTCGTTCATCTTGTTGAGATAATATTTACCGGACATGATCATGGCCTCTTTGGGGATCAGTCCCACGAGCTCACTGCCGGTGATAACGATATTGTTTTCCCACGCGAGTTCACGCACCTTGTCCAGAACCAGGTGCGGAGGCGTGATCTTGTAATTTGTCAGATTGATACTGATTTGCGCGCGGTTGTATTCGTCGATGTACCAGCCCACCGCCTTGCATTCCGTGAAGAATCCGGGCTCATAGACCTTCTCGCCATTCTCGTCCTTGACGATCTTACCCTTCGCGTCGCGCTTCACTCTGCCCTTCTCGCGGATGCTGAGGGCCAGTTCATTCGCCTTCTTCTTGTCGCGTGTATTGAGGTTGATATTGTAGGCAATCAGGAACTCGCGCGCGCCGATCGCAGTTGCGCCCGATTTCTTGTTGAACGCCTGCGGACCGAAATCCGGTTTCCAATAGTCGTCTTTCATTTTCTCGGGAAGCGCTTCGTATTCGCCCTTGCGCACGACAGCCAGGTTCTTCCATTCCGGCTTGCTCGCGGCGTACTCATATAGATAAACCGGTATGCCAAGCTCGTCGCCGACTCTCTTGCCGAGCTTCTTCGCGAGTTCCACACACTCGTCCATCGTCATATCCGATACCGGCACGAACGGGCATACGTCACATGCGCCCTGGCGCGCGTGCGCTCCGGAATGCTTGGACATGTCGATCAGTTCGGATGCCTTCTTGATTGCCTGGAACGCCGCTTCAACCACAGCGTCCGGCTCGCCTACCATCGTGTATACGGTACGGTTGGTGTCCTGCCCGGGATCGACATCCAGAAGCGTCACTTTCGCGACCGTGCGGATCGCGTTCGATATTTCATCGAGAATACCTCTGTCTCTTCCTTCACTGAAATTCGGTACACATTCGACTAATTTCATTCATCCTCCAAGTTTCTAACAGGTTTATGTATTGCTAATTCTATTTCCATGCACGTAGACCGATTCAATCGTGCGTGAATCGGGTAAATAGATCATCGTGGAGAGCAACTCCTCCCCCATCCTGGAAGCAATATCACGCATGCGGACAAAGACCATGTCGGCCTGCTTGCCCTTTTCGAGGATTCCCAGATCGTCCTGACGCGAAAGCACCCTGGCGCCGCCAACGGTTGCCCTGTAGAATACCTCGCTCGGGCTTAGCGCTTTTTCCTGCCGGTAGATCGCCATTTTCATGATCTCCAGCATCGAAAGCGTGGTTCCCGCTCCTACATCGCTGCCAAGCGCGAAATCGATTCCGCTTGCTTCGGTTCTGTGCCACGGGAATGCGCCACTCTTCAGGAAGAAATTGGAATCGGGGCAATGGGTGATTTTCGCCCCACGCTCCTTGATGATGGCCATTTCCTCATCCGAAAGATGAATGCAATGCCCGAGAAGCGTTTTCTCCGTGAGCAATCCGGCTCTGTCATAGACGTCCGTATAGGTCTTGCTTTCCGGGAAAAGCTCTCCCACCCACTTGATCTCGTCCAGATTCTCTGAAAGGTGCGTCTGAATATACGCCTTGCGCCTTGAAGCTTCCTTCCCGATCTCTCGCATCATCCCCGCGCTGCATACCGGAGCGAAGCGCGGCGTGAAAATATAGCCGAGGAGCGACGATCGCTCATGCCATGCGTCATATAACGCCAGGCTGTCCTTCATCGCCTTCTCGGGCATCTCCTGAAGTGTAGCGGGAGAATTCACATCCATCATCACTTTGCCGATGATCGCGCGGATTCCTTTCTCCTGCGCCACCTGGAAAGCGATATCCGTCGCTTCCCTCGAAGCGGAAACGTACAGGACCGCGGTCGTCGTCCCGGCCTCGATCAAGGCATCAAAGAAATCCTGCGCTACCTGGTAGGCGTATTCGGGATTGAACGACTTCGCTTCTTCGGGGAAAATGTATTTCTCGAGCCACTGGATCAGATGCGGGGCGTGCATGCCGCGTACGTTGTATTGTGAAAGGTGAACGTGGGTGTCAATCAGGCCCGGGATGCAGATGCAATCGCTGTGATCGATATCGAAATCGCCGTCGGAAGCGATCTCGCGAATCGTTCCGTCCTCAATATGAATGATGCAATCTCGTTGAAGCCGTACCGAATCCGGCGAAACCGGATTGAGCACATTGGTTTTAATCTTTGGCATCTGTCTTTACCCGTTGATCCTTCAATACATTTCTGGATAGCTTGATCTTGATAATCTTGCGGCTCGACACCTGCAAGATTTCCGCCGTCCATACTCCGATTTTTATCTTCTGATTCCTCACCGGAATCCGGGCAATCTTATTGATAATGAGACCCGCAATGGTCTCGTAGTCTCCATCGTCGGGGATATCGATTCCATAGACATCAATCAGGTCGTCCACTTCGACAAAGCCCTTGACGATAAACTCGTGGTCGCTGATCTTCTCGACATCCTTCTCTACGTCGTTGTCGTACTCGTCTTCGATCTCACCCACGATCTCTTCCAGAATGTCCTCAACCGTGAGCAGTCCTGCCGTTCCACCGTAGGAGTCAACTACGATTGCCATCGTCTTCCTGAGCGTCTGCATCTCCTTGAGCAGAATATCGACATCCATCGTTTCGGGAATGAAGAACGCCTCCCGGATGAAGTCCTTCGCCTTCTGCGTTCTGGAACGGTCCCGCCCGATCAGATCGTAGATTATCAGAATTCCCACGATGTGGTCGAGGCTTTCCTTATACACGGGATAGCGCGTATAGCCTTCCTTCCTGGCCAGATCGATCACGTGATCAAGCGTCGATTCCGCATCGATCGCGATGATGTCGGTGCGTGGAATCATCACGTTCTTTGCCTTCAATTCGCGGAACTCGAGCGCGTCTTCGAGCATCTCTTTCTGATCCTGCTGAATTGAATTGGTCGAAGTGGACTCCGAGAATATGTAGGAGAGGTCTTCACGACTCAGGAAATGCATCCCGCTCTCGACTTTGAGTAGACGGGCGATCATGTTGTTGAACCATGTAACAACCTGAATCGATGGCTTGAGAATGAAGCTCGATATCCTGATGAATGGATACGAGCGGATGACGAGCTTCTCCGAGTAGTCACGATAAAGCGCTTTCGGGATGATCTCTGCAAAGATCAGTACAAGGCCGGCCAATATAAGCGAGCCGACCTCCTGTTCCACGTGGAACCATCGCTTGATAAAGAATGCTGTAAAAATGGTGGATACGATGACTTGGGATATGTTGGTTCCGATGAGCGTCAACCCGAATATCAGGTCCGGATTGCGCGTCATCTTATCCAGATATTTCTTCCTGTTATCCGTTTTGGATTCCGTCTCCAGTTTCAAACGGTCCAGAGAAACCAGACCGGTCTCGAGCCCGGCAAAAAAAGCGGCAGAAACGAAAAAAAATAAAAAGAGAAACAGGTATAACAGCCACATTTTAGTTATTAATCTTCTCGTTGTTGTATGCTAATCTTAGTGCCTCTGTAAATTCATCGATTTCGCCAACAAGAATGGCGTTCATCCGATAGGATGTCAAATTTATTCTATGGTCGGTAACGCGGGACTGCGGGAAATTGTACGTGCGTATCTTTCCGCTGCGATCGCCGGTTCCCACCTGTGCCTTTCTCTGGCTGGCAATCTGTGCTTCCTGGCGTGAAATCTCCAGGTCGAGAAGCCTTGCGCGAAGCACCTTGAGCGCTTTCGTCTTGTTCTTGAGCTGTGACTTCTCATCCTGGCACGTCACCACGAGTCCGCTGGGGATGTGCGTAATACGTACTGCGGAGTCTGTTGTATTCACACTCTGTCCACCGTGACCCGAAGAGCGATATACGTCGATGCGGAGATCCTTGTCCTCAATATCGATATCGACATCGTCCGCCTCTGGCAACACCGCAACCGATACCGCCGATGTGTGGATCCTTCCGCTGGATTCAGTCTGCGGAATTCGTTGAACGCGGTGCACGCCGCTTTCAAAACGCATGGTTCCATACACGTACTCGCCGGAAAGCGAGAACGAGACCTCTTTGAATCCCCCGATCTCGGTCGCATTGGCGCTCAGCGTTTGCATCTTCCAGCCTTTACGCTCGGCGAAGTACTGGTACATGCGGAACAAATCCGCCGCGAAGAGGGCGGCTTCGTCACCGCCAGTTCCGGCCCGGATTTCCACGATGGCGTCTTTGTCGTCGTTCGGATCCTTTGGCATCATCAGTTCTTTGAGCTCCTCGAACTTGCGTTCGAGCTCTTCCTTAAGCTCCACGTTTTCTTCTTCGGCCATTTCCTTGAGCTCGGGTTCATCCGCCTGCTGGATCATCTCGAGGTTATCCTGAATCGACTGGTGTGTCTTCTTCAGATCGTACCAGCAGTTCACCAGTTTATCCAGTTCTTTCATTCTCCTGCCAAGCTTGCTGTAGCTTCGCTGATCTGCCATTTCCGCCGGATCGATGATGCGATTTCTCAGCGTCTCGTGCTCTTGAATGAGTTCGTTTATCTTATCTTCAGGTATGTTTCCTATCATCGTTAATCCATGTAATCTTTGTATTTTCAGGTAAATCCATTTCGAGTGCGGCCTTCATGGCGCAAACGGCAACTTCCACTTGCTCGTCGTCCGGTTGCCTGGTGGTGATGCGCTGCAAGGCGAGTCCGGGGGCAATCATGATCTTCACGAAGAAATTATCCTGTTTCTTACCCGACATCTTGAGAATCTCATACGAAATTCCGGAGATGAAAGGTATTAGAAGAAGGTGATAAAGCCAGCGAATCGCAAAGGCCGGCAGGTAGCCGAGAAAGCTCGCCACCGCGAAATCGACGAGTGTAAACACGAGAATCGAGATCAGCAGCACAAAGAAGATAAAGCTGGTACCGCATCTTGGGTGCAGCGTGGTGTATTTCTGGATGTCCTTGGGCTCCAGGCTGTCGTTGTTCTCGTAGGCAAACACCGATTTGTGTTCCGCTCCATGGTATTCAAACAAGCGTCCAACATCCTTCAGGAAGCTGATGATCCATACATAGGCAACGAAAAATATCACCCGGATAATACCCGCGACAAGATTGAAATAAAGGTTTTCCTTTCCCAGCTTCAGCAGGAAGCTTATGAAGTAAGGTATAAAGCCGAACAGCAACAAAGCCAGAGCAATCGCGAAGGCAAAGCTGAAGAACTCTTCTAACTTCTTGCGGCCTTCCGACTTGACCTTTACGCCCTCTTCTTCGTTGTCCAGCTCCCAGCGATTTGCTGAAAAAGCCAGCGACTTATACCCGATGATCATCATCTCGATGAGAGACACGAATCCCCGGATGACCGGTCGTTTGAAAAAGGGATGCGATTTTGTTCTCGAAGCGAATTTCTCGCGCGAGAGCTCGATCGTCTTGTCCTCTCTGCGAACAGCGGTAGCGATATAATCCGGACCGCGCATCATTACGCCCTCGATAACGGCCTGTCCGCCTACTGCGATTTCCTTTTTATTCTTCATGTCCAATCCTGTTTACTATCTTGTATAAGCTATAATCGTTCCATCGAAAAACAAAAAACGCCACTTCCAGATCTGGCAGTGGCGCTAATAAAATCAAGCAGCTATTTATCGCTTTTAAGATTACCGTATTTCTTCTGGAATTTCTCGACACGACCAGCAGTATCCATGAGTTTCTGCTTTCCAGTATAGAACGGATGACATTCCGAACAAATATCAACGGTAAGGTCTTTACGGGTTGATTTTGTTTCAAAGACGTTTCCGCATACACATTTCACGGTAACGGTTTCATATTTTGGATGAATGTCCTGTTTCATTGTTACTCCTTCTATTTCTCAGCACTTTTTTAAATCTTAGAATATTCAGGGGCCAATAATCTTGGCCGTCAATACCATGTCAACCAATTTTCTATCCGGCAGCGATTTATCTAGCGCATAAAGACAAAGACCGGCAATACACCGGTCTTTGCAATCTATTTCGATTCTTCGTTAGCGCAGAAGAATCATTTTCTTCATTTCGGATTTGCCACCGTATTGGAGGCGGTAGAAGTAGACACCCGAACCGGTTTCTTTACCGGACTCGTCCCTGCCATCCCAATTAACGGATTCGCCGTTTGCTTTCGGCATGCCCTTGAAAAGGTTCTTCACATGCTGTCCGCGAACGTTGTAGACATCGAGTGTTGTATACTCAACCTTCTCCAGGCAGAATTCGATTTTCGTGTTCGGATTGAACGGGTTAGGATAGTTGGATTGTAATCCGTAAGCCTGTTCGATCGGAGCGTCCGAACCGCTATCGTCCGCCGGGATAAATGTGATTGGTCCGAACAACGAAGAGATGTTACCCATGTCAATCGTCTCGAGCCAGTAGTAGTAGGTTACACCGTATTCGATACGGAAGTCGTCCTGGAATGTGTAGTCGGTAGGTTCCGAACTTGTACCTGCACCCAGGATAATTTGATCGTTCAGCTGAATGACGCTCTCTTCCGCCATGGACTCAGAAGTGAGGCCACGGTAGATGTTGAATCCCATGTTATCGGATTCAGATTCTGTCGTCCAAGCGATTTTGACCAAGCGTCCTGAATTCGTGATATTGAAAGCGGAGAGTTCAACAGGCAAGGTTGATGTTGCGGAGTTGTTCTCCCAGTCTTCGTTACCGCTTCCGTCCGTCTCGATGCCATAGGCCGATGTAATACCCTCGTCGTTCATCGTACCGACAAGCAACAAGCCTTGAGCAGCTGCTGCAAGATCGCCAGTGATGAAATACCAGGTTTCAGCTTCATCGACATCAAGATATGCACCAGAACTCCAGTTGAACGTTAACGCATCATTGTAGCCGACCGCAGCATGAACTTGTGTGTCCGTAGACGCACTGAAGGTTTCATCCGCAGAACTCCAGATTTTCATCGGGGTTGAGCCGGCGAAGCTTGTTGCCTCTGCACCAGTTCCTGACAGGTTTATGATAATCTGGCTTACAGTGGTTGAAGCCTGATTTGTCTGTAGCGAGAATTTGAACAATGGAGCATTCTGGATCGTATCCGTGTAATATCCGAAGAAAGATTCATCAACTTCAACGATTACATATCCATCAAGATTATGTGTATATCCATAGATCGGGAAACTACCCGTCGTATCGTCGGCGAGTGTAGAAATTGAACCGGCAGAACTAATTGCAAGACGAATTGTTCTCAGCTTGTTCGATGTAGCGCTTTGATCGCAAGTGATGAAGAAGGTCTCTCCAGTTGCGTCAATTGAAACTGGTGTTGTTCCTGTAAACGCGAGCGATCCAAAAGCTACGCCTGGCCAATCAGAGTAATCAGCTCCAGTACTCATATCGTCATCTTGAGCAGGTTCAAAGACATCATCGCCATCATCGAGCCAGATTTTGAAGCTATTGGCTGTGAAGTCAGCGACATCTGCAGATCCGGAACGCGAGAACGTTACTCCCGTGAAGTCCGCTGAACCCGAGGTTGTATTCAAATCAAATGCGTAGATCAGCTGATTGTTGTTGCTGGGCCCTTCGAGAGGAATATCGGCAATTGGGTGTCCCGTCACCTCGAGCACAGCAGCGCCACTTGAATATTCGCATCCAGTGTGCGAATCCGTTGCGGCCGTATTGAGAAGCAAGTCCTGATAGCCGATCGTAATTGTGTAGGTCGTACCATCGACCAATATTCCAGAGCCAGTGAGCGCTGGGGCTACAATACCTGCGTGTGCTGTGAGATCAGTTGGGTCCAGATTTGTAAGCTGGATATTGGTTCCGGCCGTCTCGCTGACAAGCTCGAGCTTATGCGGTGAGCCTGCGTCATTGGTTCCTTCGGTTCTGGTAAACATCACATACAATGAGCCCTCATAAGCATTTTCCGGTAAATCGTATTGCAATGTGAAGCCATTGGTGAAGGTTGTGCTTGCAGCCGGCAGGTCAAGTGTCGGAGATTGCGTTATACTGTCGTAGCGTATCTGCGTCCAGTCTGAGTATGCGTAAGCATTGCCCCATTGATCCTGGTAACCGATGCGGTAGTAATAATTCGAACTTTGTGGCAAGGCAGACTGCGACGGCGTATTGGAGACATCGTCCGTTCCGTCGGAATACATTGATCCGTCATTGAGCTGATCAGCATCCACGATGAAGCTGTTGCTATTGTATCCGTAATGTCCCGTAATATTCAGGGTTGCCCAGAGTGTTCCGTGATCGGAGTTGTTATCGATCTGGACACGAACCGAATTTGCTTCACCGTCTTCGGGGAGCTCATAGACGAATGAGAATGCTCTGTTGTCGGAGGTTGGCTGAGACCCATCCCAGGATGGTGTTTCGGTCACGCCGTCCCAAGTGAAGGACACCCAGGGCTCTGTAGTTACGGCAGGGTTCTCGGTTTCGTCGGTGTAACGAACCGACATGTAATAAGTAGCTCCATCGGTAAGGTCATATGGTGAAGACGCCAGCGTTGAAATCGCAACCACCTGGTCTCCGTCGCCACCGGCATCATTCGTCACGAATGGTACCGACAGATTGAAGTTGTGTGTGCCTGTCGTGTAATTACCGCTGACCTGGATGATATAAAGCACGTCGGTGGTGGTTTCCTCACCGTTGGTTCCGTGGTTGATATCGTTATCAATAAGTATATAGACGCTGTTGGCAAGGCCATCTTCTTCAAGCTCGTAATCGACATCGAGAACCGGACCTTCAGAAGCGTTCGCTTCGATATCGGCATCGATATTGATGGCTTGGTCTGTTTGGGTATCGTAAAGGTATGTGAACACACCCGAGTATGTAATGGAGGAGGTATTTCCCGCACAGTCGGTGTATTGAACACCAACGTAGTACTGGGTACCGCTGGTAAGCGATCCTGCTTCCGCGCCTGAGTGACTGAGATAATAATCGGTAGTCGAAAGCTCGTTACCGTTAAAATAGACGGTGCGGGTACCGGCATCGCCAACGTGTGTCTCGTCACCCAACACGATTTCGGATGTATAGCCGTTGCCGTAGTTTGTATCGGTATCAAAGCAGAACGTCACTTTCCAATCCTGCGAGCATTCCGGCAGATAGTACGACAATTGCACTTCGTCCAGATCGAGATCTGTCGCGATCACGCTGGAGACATTGACGATTGTTGTATCGTATGTAAACTCCGCCCAAGCGCTCTTGGCTTCGGTATTGCCGGTATCGTCGCGATAGCCGATAGCCATATAGTAAGTCGTCCCGTTTACCAGGGAATTATTACCGGGAGTCGAAACACCACCGGGTTGAACATCATCGGTGGCATCGCCGTATGCAGGATCGTCGTCCAGATCGGCGCCGTTGATATAGAAATCATGATTACCGGACGGTGTATAAGTGTTGAGCAGTGTCAACTCATTGAAATAACCGTTCGTGTGGTTGGTGTCGTTGTCGATGTACAGCTTGACAGTGTTGTTTGTTGCGCTTTCCGGAAGATTGAAGGCAATATAGACCGACTGGTTGTCTCTGTCGCCATTGTCCGGCTCTGTAAGTGTCGGGTTTTCGGTTTCGTCGTCGAGGGTACCGTATGTTTCCCATTCGGGGGAGATGATACCGGTGCCGTCACTATCGTCGCCAGGGCAAGCTAGTGTCCCGGTGGTAGTTGCTACGTAGCTGGTGCGACGATCGGAAGAAATCTGTGCGCGAATCCCGGCGCTTTCACCGTAAATGCCGAATCCCAACTGGAATGTTGATGCGCCAGATGTGGGAGTTGGCAGGGTGAAGGTGAAATCACAATATCCATCATAACTTGTACCATTATAAGTGAAACCCGAAATAGAAGCGGTGCTTACGCCGGCATAGTCACCAGATGGTGGATCTCCTGCGTACCACATCACATAGATTTCTCCAATGTCGGTTGTGCCGGCAGAGCGATAAACGCCGTAAATTTGCTGCATTGTGTTGGCATCGTATCTGGCTCGAACCGTAACAGTCTCTCCGGCAGAGAACACGTCGTCCGTCACGCCTTCAGAGCCGTGCATTGTGATGTAGTTAAGTGCTAGCGATTGTGCAAAAACCCACCCAATCGAAAGTAAGGTAAAAGCAACAAGTAAAGATAACTTTTTCATACTTCCTCCAGTATCTATCTTTTTTATTTTCATTCTCAATATTACTCAGGCTAGAAGTACCTGATGCCGTAAGTCCTTATTTTACCGACACTCTGGACGGTACGTATCTTTCCGAACTTACTCAGCATGAATTTATCACACTGATTATCCTTGTCAATTTTTTTTTCTTAGCAATGTTCTTTTACTCTCCCGTGGATTGCCAAATCCACCATCCTTCATCGCTTTGCAATCTTATAAAATTCCTCTGCGCTATCACGCATTGCGAATACTTAATACGTATGAAGCAAAAAACCTCTCGTCAAAATCGCCCCATGCTTCGCATTCAAAATACTTAATCTACGCATGAAGTGTTGGCTGGCCTTTCATGACATGATATCGGAGGCTATGTTACCCATTTTATCTGCTTGGTCAATCCTACACATGTGCCGGCGAAAAGCGGAAATCGCATTACCTCCGCCGCAAGAATTTCGGAAGAAATTGATTTGAAGGTAATTTCAGGTAGTCGCGAATCAAGACGGCGAATCTTCTTAACCGTGCAGAAAACCTGGTAGGATGAGAGACAGCTTCCATCCAGGCAATATTCGACCATTTCAAAGCGAGTGTCGAACTTCCCGCCGGAAGGCGATCAATGCTGTAAGTCAGTCCATAAATGCTCGAAGGATCGGCGGAATAAACCATTTCGCCAATAACCAAGTTCGGCAGATTCCCCTGAGATGTATCAATCGTCGGGAACTGGATAACAATATTACAGTAATCCGATGGCACCGTGACATCGGCCCGGGGGCCGTCGACCTGAAGAACATGTTTTCCATCCGGCTGAGATAGAAATCGATAACTCGATTTTAAAATATCGGGAAGAGAGCGCCATTTAAGAGGCATTGCCCTGTTCAGTTTATCGAAGAAATCAGGGAAAAAATCCTTCTCGAGAAAACTGTTGTGATGACAGAAAAGAATAATGGGATGCCCAATCAGGCTTGACAGAAGGGCATGGCTCGAAACACCCGCCCAGTTGAATCTTTTTATGACCGGGCAGTTCCTCACATGGATAACCGGCCACCAACCATGAAGCGGATCATTGGATTCGAACAAATCGTTTTTGTTCTTTGACCAAGGGTATATGTGCCCACTACAGATTCCCGATCCCTTGTGCAAAAAGATTTGCTCTGCAACTTCAGCGGAGAAGCTGTGGTGAGGCGGAACGAAGATTTCGCCGATTGGGTAGTTCCGCTTCCTCGAGAAACTACGTACCCGGTGCAAGGCCGTTCCTATAACGCGGCTGGCCTGCTGTGTATCCCTGGTATCGAGTTCGCGAAGAATATGGTCGTTCCCATGTATTACGGCAGAAAAGCAGTCCGCGTGTTGCCTGAGGAATTTAGTGTCTTTCGCACTGGCGAGCCCAAGGTCCAAAGGAACAGTGGCTATCGAAAAATGAAAACGATTTTCCCTGCATTGCTTGGCCACAGATTTATAATTGAAAGCTCCGTAACGTGTCGTTACAAGATAAGGATCGTCGATGATAATACTTGCAGACTGCGTGCTTTCCCAATCGGGATAGAGATGAAGCCGACAACAGAGGTACAAGAGCAAGAACGATATCTCTTTTCTGTGTACAACTGCGTTGAACAGGTTGTCGAGGTCGCCGTTGTTCCACACGATATGATCGACGATTTTCCCGTCGAGTGTGGTCCGCACCCATACAGGATGACCGTCAACCTCTGCACATACGGTTCCGGGGATGTCTTTCAGCCAGCCGGAAGGTGAAATGGAGTCGAGAATATCTTCTCCCTGAAGATGCTCCTGAAGGGGAGTTCCCTTTCTAAATCTAAGGCTTCCGCTTATCTCACCGACTTCGCTCCCCTGATGTAGAACAATGTTGCCCTGCGCAAGGTCTTTGCCGGATATTTCTCCAGAGAGAATCAACAGGTCGCAATCACCATCCGAAGTCGTTTTTGCTTCACAGACAAAGAGACGTGAAAGTATCGACAGCAGCTTGTCTTGGTTTGTCTTGATAACATCCGGGCGAATGCATATTTTTCTCATCAATTGATTTTTTCCGTGTTGGCGAGAAAATCGTAGAAATTATCGGCATCGACCATGGATTTCCGGCATTTCGCTATCGGTTTCGCCGGATTTCCCTGCACGATGGTATAAGGCTTGACGCTCTTTGATACAACGCTCCCCGGGCCGACGACAGCGCCATCGCCAATCGTTATCCCCGGCATTACTATGGAGCCGGGACCGATATATGCCTTCTTGCCGATGATTACCCGGCCCGGTCGCACCGAGCGATAAAAGAAATGAGCGATGACGGTTACGCGCATCGAAATCGCAGTACCCTCCCCGATTTCGATGCTTTCAGGGTGCTCTGTTTCCAAGATGACATCCGTTCCAATGAAAACGCCTTTTCCGATTTTTACCCCCCTGGAACGATGCAGCCACACACGGGTCGATCTTGCCCCGGGGATATAGAGCGCAAGTAGTTGGTACAAACGAATTTTCAATTTATGGAATAGTCTCATAATGCTGATGCCTTGATGCTATTTACACGAGAACCCGCCATCGATCACGACAGACGTTCCCGTTATCCACCGAGCCTTGTCGCTCAGCAAGAAACCGCAAAGATTAGCGATATCTTCTGGCTTCCCCAATCCAAGTGGATAGCCGGCGATCAGGTTCTGGCGCATGTCTTCCGGAAGATCGACGAAGATATTGTCCAGCATGGGGGTATTGACCAATCCGGGACAAACTGAGTTGATACGGACGCCACCCTCAGCAAGTTCGAGCGCTGCGGCTTTCACAAAGCTCTCTATTCCGCCTTTTGAAGCGCAATAAACGGTTTTCCCGCGATCTCCAAGAAGCCCCATGATGCTGGAGATAATAACAATCGAACCACCCTTTTGCCACAGCCGCTTCGCTTGAAAGCGTCCGATCAAGTCGAACGCGAAAAGCGAGTTGATGCGGAAAAATTTGAGAAAATCCTCCCGGGTGTTTCTTCTCATTGGCTGCGTCAATTCGATACCCGCCGCATGGACAAATCCATCAAAGAATACCTTCCCTGATTTCATTTCCTGTACGAAGGGATCGATGTCTGCTGATTCATCCAGTTCCAATCGATAAATTTCGATCCGGGATGGGTCGTAGCCGGATGTCGCGTCTTTCATCTTCTCATGGTTTCTGCCGACGAGAGTAATTGACGCTCCCATCTGGTAGACGTGGTCGAGAATAGCCCGTCCCAGGCCCCCCGTTGCTCCGGAGATCAGAATGCGCTTGTTCGCCAGATCCATTATCCGTTGAATTTTTCTGCGCCGATTTTTTCGATCAGCGAGTTGACGCTAACGATATTCTGGAGATCGTCTCCGCTCAATTGTACGCCGAAATTCTTGTGAATCAATGCGATTACGGAAATGATGGCAAAAGAATCATAGTTTTCCACTTCGCTGAGAGGAGTAGAAAAATCGATATCGCCTTCATCCAGTTCCAACGCTTCAGTAAATTCATTCAAAAAATCTTGTTTCGTCATTTTTCCTCCAAATTTTAAAAATCTATTATGCCGCCACCCCAGGAATAACCGACACCGAATCCCAGTATCATCGCTCTCTGCCCCTTTTTCAATTGTCCCTCCCGATACATTCGAGAAAGCGCTATTGGGATTGTTGCAGAGACAGTGTTTCCGGTTTCTTCCATATCGATGATGAATTTTTCTTCCGGGATGTTGCAAATTGTGCGTAAGTATTTGAGCATGTGCTTGTTGGCCTGATGGAACACAAACCAGTCGATATCTTCGATCGCCAGACCGTTTTTGGTAAGCGTTTGTTCAAAGACGATCGGAACGGCTTTGATCGTGAAGTTGAAAATCTCGGGGCCGTTCATGTACAGGTGATTGTCGCTCCGTAATACACCGTTGTCATCAAAATCCGCAGGAGCTTCAGGATCGAATCGTTTTCGAAATCCACCCGCAGGAACGATCAGGTTGTTCTTTCCCGTGCCGTCGGTACCGAAGGCGAATTCCCGAATTCCCGGTTCAGGTGAATCGACAACCAGGGTTGCCGCCGCACCATCGCCAAATATTGTTCGATTGGGTATGTCTTGGGGATGTATATGCTTGGAATATGTCTCCGAAGTGATCAACAACACTTTCGAGGCCATTTTGGCATGGATCAGGCTTTTTGCCAAGGCGAGTCCGTACACATAGCCGGAGCAACCGAGATTGAAATCAAGCGCACCCGCATCCGAACGCAGCCCGAGTTTTTCGTGCAGAACACATGCACTCGTAGGCAAGAAGTAGTCTGGGCTCTGGGTGCAAAGAAGCAGAAAATCGATACTCTGAGGATCTGCATCTTTCAGAACCAGCTGAGCCGCTTCAAACGCCAGATCGAGCGCTGTTTCGTCCTCACCGGCGATGTGCCGATTCGAAACACCGAGCTTGGCTTTTATCTTTTCGCTGGAAAAACGGGTTGTCAGTTTAGCTAGATCGTCGTTCGAAATCACGCTTTCTGGAAGGAAATATTCTATTCTTTCAATAATTGCCATTCGATTCCTCCGTTATTATCGATATCAAGCATCCATTTTTGCAAAGTCATATCCTCTTCTGTTTTTTATGATGTCAAGACTTTTCCCGCCAGCCAAGAGGCATGTAAGAACGGAGCTGTCAAAGCTAGTTTATAACGTTGGACTTCTGTGCTTCATGCAAAATCAGCACGTCGAAGAAATGATTCTGAAGAGAATCATGGTCACAGTTATCGTCTACTGCTTACCGCCATATTGCACGAAGTATCATATAAGCGAAAGCTTCTAATTCCTTGCAAGAAGCCTGGCAAGCTCCTTGCATCGTGCTAGTTCAGCTACTTTCTCCGAAGCGGGGATATGGCGATCGGCGCTGTGATCATAAGTCTGGCAGGGCACAATATGCAAATCCGTCTCGAAATAGGGACATACCCTCTCGAAGAAATTGACGGTCGATTGAACATGATGGTGGTACGTGAGGAGCACGACAAACGTTTTACCTTTCCAGCCGTCTCTACACACCAGCGACTCCATGCGGTCCAGCGCCAGCTTCATTTGCGCCGTGAGATAACCCCAATACATCGGCGATGCCCACACAACGATGTCCGCCGTGGAAAACGCGCTGTAGATTTCCTGCATATCGTCCTGGATACAACAAATTCCCCTTTGCATGCAGCGCAGGCACCCCTGGCACGGCTTGATTTGCATATCGTTGAGTCGGAAATGTATGACTTCGGCAGACTGAACTTCGCAGTAGGCATTGATGAAAGTAGCGACAAGCGTATCGGAGTCGCCATTCTTCCTTGGGCTGCCATGCAATACGACAATGTTCATTGGTATTCTCCTTTGCCGGAACCTTAGAACATGACTTCAGAATAACATCCAATCTTCAGTACGAAAAATCTACTTCAGATGCTCCTTCAGGAAATGCCCCGTGTAAGAGTTCTTGTTTGCCGCGATTTCTTCCGGAGTTCCCTGGGCGACGATTGTCCCACCGTTGTTCCCGCCATCAGGGCCAAGATCAATAATGTGATCCGCGCTTTTAATTACATCGAGGTTGTGCTCGATCACGATGACCGTGTTTCCGCTTTCAACAAACTTCTTCAGCACACCCAACAGCTTCTTGATGTCGTCGAAATGCAAGCCGGTCGTAGGCTCATCGAGGATATAGCAGGTTTTTCCCGTGCTTGCCCTGCTCAATTCCTTGGCGAGCTTGATACGTTGCGCCTCGCCGCCGGAAAGCGTAGTGGATGCCTGCCCCACCTTGATGTAGTCCAAACCGACATCTGCGAGCGTCTTCAACTTCGATTTGATCGAGGGCACATTGCCGAATATCTCCAGCGCTTCCTGAACATCCATGTCTAGCACATCGGAAATACTCTTGTCCTTGTACTTGATCGCCAGCGTTTCCGAGTTGTACCTCCTGCCCTTGCACACCTCGCAAGGAACGTACAAATCGGCAAGGAAATGCATCTCGATCTTGATTACCCCGGCACCTTCGCAGGCCTCGCAGCGTCCGCCTTTCACGTTGAACGAGAAACGCCCCGGGCTGTATCCCCTTATCTTGGAGGCAGGGAGTTTCGCGAACAGATTGCGGATGGGATCGAAAAGCTTGATATAGGTTGCCGGATTCGAGCGCGGTGTCCTGCCGATCGGCTGCTGATCGATGCAGATCACCTTATCGAGATGCTCGGTTCCCAAGATGTCGTCGTAATCCGATTCAATCATTCTCGCGTGGTTCAGGCGATTGGCCAGCGCGGGATAAAGCGTCTGGTTGATCAACGAGCTTTTACCCGAACCCGATACGCCGGTGATGCACGTGAAAAGCCCGATCGGGATATCCACATCGAGATTCTTCAGGTTATTCTTACGGGCGTTCCTGATCGACAGAATGCGCTTCTGCTCGATCTTTCGCTCCGAGGGTGTCTCGATTTGAAGCTTTCCGGAAAGATATTGACCTGTGAGCGATTTTGGATCGCGCATGATCTCTTTGAGCGTTCCCTGTGAGACGATCTCTCCACCGTATATACCGGCCTTGGGACCGAAATCGAGAATCTGGTCCGCGCTTCGCATCATCTCTTCATCATGCTCAACCACCAGGATGGAATTTCCGATGTCCCGAAGCTGCTGGAGCATGGCGATCAGCTTGCCGTTATCGCGCTGATGCAGGCCGATACTCGGCTCGTCCAGAATGTACATTACGCCGACGAGGCTACTTCCGATCTGGCTGGCGAGACGAATTCGCTGCGATTCCCCGCCGGAAAGCGTCGGAGCGCGACGCTCGAGCGTGAGGTAGTGCAGCCCGACGTTGATGAGGAATCCGAGCCGGGCCTTGATCTCTTTCAGGATTTCTTCGGCAATGAGCTTCTCGTTGCCCGAGAGCTCAATATTGGAGAAAAAGGTGTGGGCTTCCGATATCGACATGGACGAAACATGGTCGATTGATCTCCCCTTAATCATGACCGCGAGGCTCTCCTTTCGCAGCCTGCGCCCTTCGCAATCGGGGCAAGGCCTGTCGCTGAGGTAGCGCATGAATTCACGGCGGCGGTATTCCGACTTCGTTTCGTGCATCAGGCGTTCCATATTTGGAATCACGCCCTCGTGGCTGGTCATGAATTCTCCCGAGCCATGAGTGCTCTGCCATTTGATGCGAATGCGTTTCCCCTTGCTTCCATACAGAAGCGTATCCTGTACCTTCTCGGGGAGCTTCTTCCAGGGCGTATTCAAATCGAAGTCATACTCCTGCATGAGCTGTTTGAGGTAGCGGTACCTCCAGCTAGTGCGTTTATCGGACATCACGCCCCACGGAACCACCGCGCCCTGATTGATCGTGAGATTGTCATTCGGTACAATCAGCTCGGGGTCGAACTCCATGCGGGTACCCAACCCGTTACAGGTTGGGCACATACCGATGGGACTGTTGAAGGAGAAATGTTGTGGCGTAAGCTCGGGATAGCTGATACCGCATCGGGTACAGGCGTTGGCCTCGGACAGCACCTCGCTCCGGCTTTCATCCGGGTAATCGATCTTCACGCTTCCGTTGGTGATGCGAAGTGCCGTCTCGACGGAATCGGTCAGGCGGGAGCGCACATCTTCCTTGATCACAAGGCGATCGATAACCAGGTCGATGGTGTGCTTGCTCTTTTTATCGAGCTGTATATCCTCCGCCAGCTCGCGCATCTGGCCATTGATCATGACCCGGACAAAACCCTCTCGTCGCGCCTCGTCCAACTCTTCTTTGTGTGTACCTTTCCGATTTTGTACGATCGGCGCAAGGATTTGCAGGCGGGTTCTTTCCGGATTCTCGAGAATATGCTCAACAATCTGATCGACGGACTGCGAGCCGACTGGATCGCCGCACTGATAACAATGCTGATGCCCGATACGAGCGTAAAGTATTCTAAGGTAGTCGTATATCTCCGTGACGGTGCCGACGGTGGAGCGGGGATTCTTCCCTGCGCTCTTCTGCTCGATTGATATCGCGGGAGAGAGTCCTTCGATGTAATCGACCCGCGGTTTCTCCATCTGCCCGAGGAACTGCCTCGCGTATGCGGACAGGGATTCCACATAACGTCGCTGGCCTTCAGCGTACAGCGTATCGAACGCCAGAGATGATTTCCCCGAGCCGGATACGCCGGTGAAGACGACCAGTTTATTCCGCGGGATAGAGACATTTATACTTTTCAGGTTATGCTCTTGCGCGCCCTTGATAATGATTTCAGTTTTCAATGAAACCTCCGATGCATTTCTGTTGCAAATATGTAACACTGCAAAAATCTGTCAAACAGAAAAGAAAAAAAGTCGGAAGGGCAGCGGTGCCGGGGCGGCAGGCTCTTTTTTTTACGTCATTAGCATCGATATCAGAATGATACTATGGCAGCTTCATTACTTCGTTTGGCGTAGATCAAGATGTAATGCAAGATCTCCATTTGTGATGAACATGAATAGCACAGTAAAAATGATGATTACCAATACAAACATCGTCAATGCAACAATGCAGGCGCTAATCGATTTGAAGAAGGAGCCAACGTTTCTCGGCTTGCACATCATGAAGTAGATGTAGCCTGGAATGATCATCGCGATCACCGTGCTGAAGCTCACGATGCCGGGGATCCAGCAAAAGACGCACAGAATAATGAACTCTGTCAAATTCATTTGCCCGAGCGCAAACATGGCCAGCACAATGTGCTCCGGCAATGTCAATTTCCATTTTCGGAAGAAGAATCTGGTGGAGAGAGCATAAAAGGGTAGCAGGACAATGTGATAGATGGATAAGTTGGTAGAGGTCCACATATCGAAACTATGTTCAACGCCATTTACCACAAATTCCTTCATTCCGAGGTCGTCGTACAAATAATTCAAGGCCGCGGTTATTGCAATGGAAACCAGCATGTACTTGAAGGGCGGATACACATTCGTTCTTTTTCCGCTGAGATAACCGAGCAGCAGCTGCCTGGGCCGTATCCATAACTCCCGAAAGACAAAGAGGATGCCACGCTCGAAGTCGAACGCATGCAAGAGGGCGAACAGCAATGAATTCCATGTGAATTTCCCGGTCGAGGCCGACTGTCCGCACGAAGGGCAAAAATCTCCTTCGTACGGGTTTCCACAATTCAAGCAGGTGATAATCGTTTGTTCCATCAACAGATCCTGATTTTTACCTGCAAACTCCATTTCGATTACGAAGCGTCAAGGATTTTCCTTCGAGGTCGGCATGAAAGATGCGCGTGAGAAGCTGCTCAAAGCCAATGCAACTATTTCTACGAGTTCAAGAAGCTGTCGCGGCGAAGACTACGATTCGCTTTTAGATATTATTGAAACAGATTCCTAAGGCTTACTTCAATAGAATCATCTTGCGTGTTTTACTATACGAACCGTTCTTCAACCTGTAGAAATAGATCCCCGACGAACACGCCTTGTTCGCTACATCCCTACCATTCCACACAACAGAGTGTTGTCCCGCTTCCTGCTGTTCGTTGATGAGCGTCCTTACCTTCTGACCTTTGATGTTGAATACGTCGATCTCAATCTCGCCTTTCTGCGGGATACTGTAGAATATCGTCGTCTCTGGATTGAAAGGATTAGGGTAGGCAGAGACCAGGAATGGCGGTACGAGGATATCCGTTTCATCGGTCGAAACGGTGATCGTTGCAACGTTGGACGGCGAAGTTTCTATATTTCCGTACCTTGCGGTAATGTAGTATGAGTGTTCGCCGACTGGAACGACGCCATCGGTGTATTGATTGCCGTATTCGGGTGAAGTTGAATCAATTAGCGTGCTATCGCGATAAATATTCCACCGATTCAAGCTGCGACAGGCGTGATCCCATATCAGGTGGACATTCTCACCTTCCTGTTCAGCGGAAAGGTTCTCCGGCGGTGCCATGAATTGATACTCGTAGCATCCGATATCCATCCGCTCGTTTCCGTCGCCATCGCCATCCCATATCCTCTCGTTGCCGATAACATCTACCGGCTTTCGATCGAACGACGGATCGGGTTGACCCTGATCGATCAGAGGAGAGTCCACGCTCAGCATGTATAGGTTATCGAATACCACTGTAAATTCAGGATCTATATTGCAATTGTTCTCACCCCATACGAGGTATTCGTCCCCGGCACAGTTGTGGATTGATGAAGCGCCGCCCTGGATGTCGTTGTAATCTAAAACCGAATAGTATGGTGTGCTGTATTCGTCGATATGTATCTGGTGTTCGGCGATATTGTTCCAGAAAATTGAATTGGTCATCTCGATATAACCCTGTTGTCGGACAATCGAATGCGGTGCAGTGTTGTCGACGAACGTGTTGCCATTCATGATCAGAATCCGATCGTGTGTGCTGATCGACATCGTCGCACCGTCATCCTGAATGTTGCCGTAAAATAGGTTGTTCTCGATAACGATCGGAGGATCATCTACGCTTCCTTCTTCGATTATCAGCACAATCTGGTTTGGATTTTCGCTAGATTCACCACAGACGTTATTACTGAAGATCGAGTTCCGGATAATCAGATCACCACTGGTTTCGCATCGCATAATCGGTATAGCCGAGCCTTCGAGGTACCGTGAGTAGTTGCCGTCGAATACACAATTCGAAATGACCACGTCCGATTCGTAAATTCTCAAGGCTGCCGTCCCATCATGAGTAGAATTATTCAGAAAGTGAACATTGTCAAACATGACGTTTCCGCATGAACTGCAAGAAAAACCTGGTGTTCTGCCGGACAGATTATCGCGGATCGCGATGTTTCGTAAGGTTACATTGTCCGAGCCACATCCGAATGATGAATTATCCTTCGACGTATCCAGACCTTGTATGCAGAAATCTTGAAGCAATGCGTCCCCGTTTCGTAAGGATAGATGCAAAGCTCCGTAGCTGTTGTCAGCTTCGATAATCGTATCGTACATCCCAGCCCCGGCAATATTCACATATCGTTTCCCGCTGATAATGTAAGGATATCCATCATTGTCAAGACTGAAAGTCCCCGATGCAAGATGAACCGTGTTGCGGTGAAATCTTACAGGTGCGATCCGTTGAATAGCCACTGCAATGCTTTTGAGCGGTGTAGCCGGTGTCAATCCATCGTTGCTATCGTTTCCGGTCGGCGATACGTACATGTCATGATCGATCGGTTCGATCCATCCGTGCAGGATGTCGAAAGTGAATGGACTTTCGTCCGGGATGCTGTTTCGCCAGCTGTTGTAGTTCGCAAAGTAGCCTTGTGGTTGTGCTACGGTGAACGTGTCGAGAATGACGTCGCAGCTCAAGATGTTGTCGCAGTAAATATCAGGTGTGTTCGAGAAGTTGTTGTAGATACTGCAACGATTCGATCCATCGAACTCGATCGTGTCCGTTTCGTAGGAGAAGGTGATTCCGCCTCCGTAGCTGAAGGAGTGGTTGTCGTGGATGGATACGCCGGACAGGATGATGTGTTCGGTATCTTCGATCGCAACGCCTGCGGCATGATCCGCACGATTGTACTTGATCTGGCAATTCCTGATCGTCACTATATCCATCTCGCTAATTACAATTCCGCCTCCAGATGTCGGCACATTATTATGCGAACTTTCGCCGATGCCGTGTATTATTGTGAATCCCTGAAGCGTGACATCCCCATTGCCATCAACGATGTTCACGCAGCGTCCCTGATGATTACCGTCGATAATCGTTGTATGGATAAACTGTGGATCGTGCGTGGTCAGTTCCAGACTGCCGAGAGTGATGTTGTGACCATTGAACGTTATATTTTCCTCGTATGTTCCCGGAAAGACAAGTACGGTATCCCCGTTGGTGGATGCGTCGATCGCCGTTTGGATTTCAGAATAAAACTCAGAGCCGTCTTGAGCCACGTGAAGAATGGTTGCTTGCAAAGTGGAAAAGACCAAAGCGCAAAGGATCAGGATCAATGTTCGCATAAGTACCTCCAGTTTGAAGAATCAACTATGGTATGCAAATCGATATTTCAATATAACAATATCATCGATCCTTTGTGTGATTATGTCAAGTTTATTTATTGCCCGCATACCCCCATTTTTTCATACGAAGTTGGCTCGTAGCTGTTGAGCGTAAATCCATCATCCTTTCCATGGCGTAATGGTATATTTCTCGACCTCACAAAAATAAAAGCGGTAAGCCGACCGGAGTCTCAGGTGTCCCGTCCTGAAATGGTTGACCGGTGAGACAAAGGAAGACCGGGGCAATTCATTTCAGAACGGTACCTAGCTGTAACCGTCTTCTCGATCCGAGCTTTACCTCCCCAAATCCCGGACCGCCTTGACGCGATAAAATCGTTTCCCATCCGGCGTGGGAGCCGACCAGGAAGTCCCATCGAAAGCGCCCGAGCTGTCTTCGGTGAATACGCCGTCCGGCGTATCGCACGAGAGTATCTTGTAGCAGTTCGCGTACTGAGCCGCGCTCCAGGTGATCGTCACGCTGGCGGAGCTGGTGGAAATCGCCACATTCTGCGGCGGGGTCAGCGCGATCGGGTCGTAGGGCTGCCAGGAAAGATAGGGGTAGCCTTCGTTGTTGACGCCGTCCATGTTCCAGAAGTCGTCGGGTCCGTTCGCCGTTTCGCCAGCGAAGTCCCAGCCGGCATTCAGGTAGTTGGAACGCGTTTTCATCGCCGCGGTGGTGCGACCGGTTCCGGCAGCGCTGGTGGTCTTGCCGGACCTTTCCACGTCCCAGAAACAGCCGGTGACCGTCGAGCCCGATGCCGTCGCCGCGAAACCGCCGGACGTGCCGCTTCCATCGATCCTGCCCCTGCTGTAGCAATGGGTGACAGTCGTGCCCTCCAGATAACCGACGAAGCCGCCGTAGTTCGTACCACCGCCGTCGATATAGCAAATGCTGTAGCAATCCCGGACCGTGCACGTATAGGGGGAACACGGGCTCGAACTGCCGATCATGCCGCCGACCGAGTTAGCGCCTTCCACATCTCCGGAGCTGAAGCAGCGATTCACGGCGCCCCCCTGCTGAAATCCGACGATGCCACCGACCCTGGTGCCTCCTTCGACAAAGACTGTCGAGACGCACTCGCTGACAGTGGAATAACCCCAAAGCTGCCCAACCAGACCGCTGACGTTGGTCGTACCGTCAACATAGCCCGACACGGAGCACCCGGTAATCGTCGAATGGCTCAGCGTTCCGACAAGTCCGCCCACGCTCGTCGCGCCTTTGACACTGCTGTCGACGAGGATCAGGTCGCTGATCTGCGCGGTGTATGCGTAGCCGAAAAAACCGGTGCAATCGGTAGTGATGTGGTTGTTGTAGTAGCCGCTGATCGTGTGTCCGTTGCCATCGAACGATCCGGTGAACCTGTCACTGTTGCTGCCGATGGAGGTCGCACCGCCAGTGACATTCGATAGCGTGCCGGCGTCGATATCGGAGGTCAGCAGAAAGTCCGAGTCCCATACGCTGGAATCTTTCGTCAGCCACAGCAGATTGGCCAGGTTGCTGATTTGATAAGGCGATTCGGACGTGCCGCTGCCTGAAGCCGGCAGCGCGGGGTAGTTGAATCCCCCCATGCAGGTAAGGGCCGGGTAGCTTGCGTTTCGGCCGTCGAAGCACCAGGTAGCGGTGCTGCTGTAGCCGATATGGTTAAGGTCGAAGTCCCAGCCGGCGTTAACATATAGACTGAAGTCGGTCTGCAGTTCTTGCGTGGTGAGGCCCGTGCCGCCTACAGCCGTATAAGTAATGCCGCTGGTCTCGGTGTCCCAGAAGCAACCGGACACGGTTACATTGCTCGTCTCGTATTCCCTATAGGCAATCAATCCTCCGCGCAAGGCGCCTGACACCACACCAGAGTTGAGACATTTTCTGTAGACACTGGGGTTGTAGATGTAGCAACCCTCGAAGCCGGTAATTCCACCTACGTAACTGGTCGCGGAGACAGTGCCGGTGTTGACGGTATTGGTGATGACAACCTTCCGGTCGTTTTCTCCAATGATACCGCCACATCTTGATGCACAAGTAATTGAGCCACTGTTGAAGCATCCATTAATTGTAGATGTTCCAGTATTGTATCCAGCTATGCCTCCGACACTGTCGTAATTTGTATTGATATTCCCGGTATTTTTACAATACAAGATGTTACAGGTATCGTGGAGATGGCCGGCGATTCCGCCAACATGGCCATAGGGATTACTGTTGCAGGTGATGTAGGCACTGCTCGAGCAGTTCTCTATGGTTGCCTTGTTGCAATAACCGACGATTCCTCCAACACTATTACCATCCGACCATATGGTTCCAGAAACATGGCAGTTGTGAATTGTCGCGGTCATCCCGGAATCTGTGTTGAGCTCACCTACAATGCCGCCTACATAGTCACGGCCACTGAAATTGACGTTCGTCAGATTCACATTACGAATATCAGTTATGTTGGATTGGTCGTCGCAACGCACTTGAGCAAACATACCTACTTGATCGATTCGGTGAACGGTGAGACCGTTTATCGTATACCCCTGCCCGTCGTACCTTCCGTGGAATTCATCATATAACATGCCAATGGGGAAAAAACCCTCATAGACAAGTTTTAGTAGATTGAAGTTCCAAAACGCGGTGGCGCTTGCGTCGATGTCGCAAATTTGCAGAAAGTTTTTATCCAAGTATTGGCTACCCATTCCCGTACTCATCCATTCCAGGTCGTCCAGCGTGGCGATAAGATAGGGGTCGTCTTCCGTGCCGTTGCCCGTGGGCATGGCATAAAGCCCCGTAAGGCATACTGCGAATAGAATCAAAGCGACATATTGTCTCATATCATGCTCCTTGTATCGTGTAGGTTCTGCAATATCAATTTCAATTCTTCGAGCGCGTCATCCTCGGAAACAAACCGAACTTGCTCCAATGATGGATCCTGCGACTCCGGTCGATCGATCAGAAAGAAGCGGGTTTGTGGATAGCTCCTCGATAGCTTCCGCAATTCTCCATCGCTTATTTCCAGATGAAGGAACGCTCCAGAAATCCTGTGCTGTCCGAGAATTCGGTGGATGTCCTCACTCGACACCGCCAGAAACATGCTGACATCCCTCCGACGGGTCTTGACCAGTTCGGCGGTTTCGAAATCCATGAAGAAATTGTACATTAGTAGATTCATTTTTAGCTCCCGGTTTTCTAATTGCATTCCGGATGCCAAAACTCTATTTCATGTTATTTCAAAGAGTTGGCGAGTATTCATTGATGAGAAGGGGAATAAAAATGTTCTTTGGATAGGTAAAATGACGATTTCGTCACGTTGAGGGTGTAATTCTATCGCTACGCGAGACGATTTCGTCACGAGCTATTTTTCGCGCTTGATCTCGTGCTTGATCATACGGCGCTCGAGAGATTTCGGAGTGATTCCGAGCAGTTTTGCCGCATTTCTCTGGTGAAAGCCGGATTGCTTGAGGGCTCGAAGGACCATTTCGCGCTCGATCGTTGCGAGCGGAATGACGGAATCGTCACGCCCAGAGCTTTTCGGGATCGTGAAACTGGAGAGCTTCAAAACCGATGTGGAAGACAAAATCACCGCGCGCTCGATCATGTTCTTGAGCTCTCTGACGTTCCCCGGGAAAGGGTAACTCATGAGCGCTGATTCCACCTGCTTCTCGATCCGGGTGATCCTCTTGTTCTGCCGGCTGCTTAAGTGCTTCACGAAGTATTCGAGCAACGCCGGGATGTCCTCCACGCGCTCGCGAAGCGGCGGAATGTTGATCACGAAAGACGAAAGGCGGTAGTAGAGATCGGCGCGGAATCTGTTTTCATCGATCATTTCCTGCAAGTTGTCGTTGGTGGCGCTGATGAGTCGGAAATCGACCTCGATCTCTCGCTCGCTTCCCACCGGGATAATTTTCTTACTTTCCAAAACCCGCAGAAATTTCGATTGCAATTGCGGAAGCCATGTGCCGATTTCATCCAGGAAGAGCGTACCGTCGTTGGCGATTTCAAACCAGCCGGTCTTGTCCTCTTTCGCGCCGGTGAAAGCGTTCTTCTTGTAGCCGAAAAACTCACTCTCGAACAGCGTTTCCGGGATGCTGGAAATATTCACGGCACAGAAATTCTCATTCTTGCGGGAACTGCATTCGTGAATCGCTCTCGCCACGAGCTCCTTGCCTGTTCCCGTTTCGCCCGTTATCAGCACCGAGGTTGCCGACGATTGCGCAACGCGCTGCACCAGATTGAGGATTTGCTTCATTTGCTGGCTCTCCCCGATAATCGTGAATCCCAGCCTCTCCTTGATCTCGTTGTTCAGGAATTCATAGCTGATCTCTGACTTCCGCAACTGATGAAGCGTTTTCTCCAACTGGACTTTCTGGGCGGAAATCTCATCGTTCTTATTCTGCAATTCGACTGCCTTAATGCGGTATATCTCGGCTTCCTTCTCTTTTTGTTCCACCTCGAACGACGCCTGCATCTCCGCAAGTTTCTGGTTGTAGTCGGCCTTGTATTCTTCCTTCTGCGCTTCGATCAACTTCTTCTGATAATCGATTACGCGCTCAGAATCACCCTTTCTTAGGTACAACGCAGTAAAGGTCTCGTAGAGCCTTGATATCTCGTATTCGTTTTCACTTCTCTGAACAATCTCCATGGCGGATTTTAACGCTTTCTCCGCTTCGGCGCACTGATTCATAGCTAACATAATTTCCGCGCGATTGACGAAAATAGACAATAGGTATCTAGGTACGGAACACTCCACAAATAGCTTCTCCGCCTTATCGAGATAAGTGAGGGCTCGCTGATGGTCATTCTTCTTGGCGAATACATGACTCATATCGAGGTGGTTTTTTGCCAATGTTTCCCGCAAGCCATATTTCTCTGAAATCGCGATGGACTTTTCGAACCACTGGATTGCCTCATCGAACTGTTTTTGCCTGGAATAAATAATCCCAATGTTGTTGATTGTCGAAGCCCTTGAGTATTTTTCTTCTTGAGTTGCCTCGCAAGCGAGCGATCTTATGTAGTATTCGTGAGCTTTCTCGAAGTTGTTCTTATCCGAGTAGATATTCGCGATATTATTCAGGATGTGAGCGTCCATTTTGTGGAAACTCATTTCGTCGCCTTTCTTTAGGGCAAACAGGTAATACTTGAGTGCTTTATCGCTCCTCTTCAGGCTGTAGTAGATTGAAGCGTAATTATTGTAAGCAAAAACCAGATTCAGATTGCCAAGTCTCTCGCTGATCTCGATGCTGCTACGAGTATATTCCATTGCCTTGACATATGCGCCCAGGTTCAAGTAGTTCAATCCGATATCCGCAAGCACGTGGCTCAAACGGGCGTCGTCGCCGGACTTCTTCAAGAGTTCTTTTGCAATCAAGTGGTACTTTAGCGCCGTTTCGTATTCTCTAACCTCCAGATATGCTTGGCCGGTTTTAACAAACAACGAGCATATCAAATCATGCTCATGAAGGTCTTCATAAATCTTTCTGACCCGTTCGAAATACATCTCGACTGCATCATCGTCCTCAGTGTTGAATGCGTTCATCATAAGCAATATATTGTATTCTGCGAGCGTAATTGGGTCCGTTGGAACATCTTCACATCTATGTTCGCTTGCGAATCGTTCAAGCTCTTCTTCGTGATTGTGTATAAGATGTTTGCATTCTTCGAAAAGCTTGTTCAACCGATCGCGTCCCTCAACGTGAGTGAGTTTGCTCTGAATAGTATCGAAAAGATTCATGGCTCCTCATAACAATCATTTCTTCCAGTAAGGAATCGTGAGCGAGGCATGTCAATGAAGATTTTGTAAAACATCAGTATTTTTTCATAAGCGACTTCGCTGCATATAAATACAACAAAGCCCCGGGAGAAGCTTTCTCACGGGGCTTTTAGGTGCGTATAAAGAGGTGGTAAAGAAAAATCAGGGCATAAGTGTGGCGGCGACCTACTCTCCCACTTCGTTGCCAAAGCAGTACCATCGGCGCTGGTGAGCTTAACGACTGTGTTCGGGATGGGAACAGGTGTGACCTCACCGCCAGAACCACCACACTAATGCCCTGATGATTATAATTTTAGTGGAATGAAGCAGATTGATCGAGACTTCCGTTTGAAGGAAAAAGAAAAGGATAAGACGATCGACTTATTAGTATCACTCGACTGAACACATTGCTGCGCTTACATCTGTGACCTATCAACGTTGTAGTCTTCAACGTGTCTGATGGGGAAATATTCTTGGAGTTGGCTTCCCGCTTAGATGCTTTCAGCGGTTATCCATTCCGAACTTAGCTACTCGGCAATGCAGCTGGCGCCACAACCGATACACCAGAGGTTCGTCCACACCGGTCCTCTCGTACTAAATGCAGATCTCCTCAAATTTCCTACGCCCACGAAGGATAGGGACCGAACTGTCTCACGACGTTCTGAACCCAGCTCGCGTAACTCTTTAATCGGCGAACAGCCGAACCCTTGGGACCGCCTTCAGCCCCAGGATGAGTTGAGCCGACATCGAGGTGCCAAACACCGCCGTCGATGTGAACTCTTGGGCGGTATCAGCCTGTTATCCCCGGAGTACCTTTTATCCTTTGAGCAACGGCCCTTCCATACAGAGCCGCCGGATCACTAAGACCTGGTTTCCCATCTGCTCGACCCGTCGGTCTCGCAGTTAAGCTCCCTTATACCTTTACACTCTTCGGCTGATTACCAACCAGCCTGAGGGAACCTTGGTGAGCCTCCGTTACATTTTTGGAGGCGACCGCCCCAGTCAAACTGCCCGCCTGGCAATGTCCGGACACAGGGTAACTATGCCCGTTAGTAGCCCAATACAATAAGGGTGGTATTTCAACGTCGGCTCCACCGAGACTAGCGTCCCAGTTTCCTAGCCTCCCACCTATCCTACACATACTATACCAGACTACAATACCAAGTTGCAGTAAAGGTTCACGGGGTCTTTCCGTCCGTTCGCGGGTAGGCGGCATCTTCACCGCCACTTCAATTTCACCGAGTCCCTGGTTGAGACAGTGCCCAAATCGTTACACCATTCGTGCAGGTCGGAACTTACCCGACAAGGAATTTCGCTACCTTAGGACCGTTATAGTTACGGCCGCCGTTTACCGGGGCTTCATTTCAAAGCTTCGCCTTGCGGCTAACCTCTCCATTTAACCTTCCGGCACCGGGCAGGTGTCAGTCTATATACCGTGTCTTACGACTTTGCATAGACCTGTGTTTTTGATAAACAGTCGCTTGGGCCTCTTCACTGCGGCCCCCAAAAGCTTACATCGCGAAGATGATCACCTTCCGGGGCGCCCCTTCTCCCGAAGTTACGGGGCCATTTTGCCGAGTTCCTTAACCAGAGTTCTCTCGAACACCTTAGGATACTCTCCTCGCCTACCTGAGTCGGTTTGCGGTACGGTCTGTAATTAGATTAAGTTTAGAGGCTATTTCTTGGCAGCGTATATAACCGGACTTTCGAGCTTAAAAGCTCTCGTCCCACGCCTCGGAATATATGCCGGGTGGATTTGCCTGCCCAGCTTCCTACACGTGTTCAACGGGACGTCCAACACCCGTCTCCGGGGCACCGCTGCGTCACCCCATCACTCTAATTACAGGTTCAGGAATATTAACCTGATTCCCATCAGCTACGCCTTTCGGCCTCGCCTTAGGGACCGACTAACCCTGAGAAGATTATCTTTACTCAGGAAACCTTAGGCTTACGGTGGCTGAGTTTCTCACTCAGCTTATCGCTACTCATGCCGGCATGGTCTCTTCCAGACGCTCCAGATCGCCTTACGGCTTACCTTCTACGCAACTGGAATGCTCTCCTACCCCCGATACCATAGGTATCGAGCCGCGGCTTCGGTGACATGCTTCAGTCCCGATTATCTTCGGTGCATTACCACTCGACCAGTGAGCTATTACGCACTCTTTCAATGGTGGCTGCTTCTAAGCCAACATCCTGGCTGTCTATGCAATAAAACATCCTTTCTCACTCAGCATGTACTTAGGGACCTTAGCCGACGGTCTGGGTTCTTTCCCTCTCGGGTACGAAGCTTATCCCACGCACCCTGACTCCTGCAGAGCAAGTTATGGCATTCGGAGTTTGATTGGGTTCGGTAAGCTGGTGGGCCCCCTACCCCATTCAGTGCTCTACCTCCATAACTCTCCTGCAAGGCACTGCCTAAACAGCTTTCGGAGAGAACCAGCTATCTCCTGGCTTGGTTGGCCTTTCACCCCTACCCACACCTCATCCACCGATTTTTCAACATCGGTTGGTGCGGTCCTCCATCACGTGTTACCGTGACTTCAACCTGGACATGGGTAGATCGCCAGGCTTCGGGTCTAATCCATACAACTAAACGCCCTATTCAAACTCGCTTTCGCTTCGGCTCCGTGGCTGTACCACTTAACCTTGCTGTATAGATTAACTCACCGGCTCATTATGCAAAAGGCACGCCGTCACACATCTAAAATGTGCTCCGACTGATGATAAGCATACGGTTTCAGGTTCTATTTCACTCCCCTCCCGGGGTGCTTTTCACCTTTCCCTCACGGTACTATTCGCTATCGGTCACCTTATGTATTTAGCCTTACGAGATGGTCCTCGCGGATTCACCCAGGATTTCTCGTGTCCCGGGCTACTCGGGATGCCACTAAGCTGCACAGCCAGTTTCGACTAAAGGGCTGTCACCTGCTACGGCCCGGCTTTCCAACCGGGTTCATCTACCGTCTGTACATGCTACAGCGTGGTCCCACTACCCCCACCGTTAGATGGGTTTAGGCTTCTCCCCGTTCGCTCGCCGCTACTTGGGGAATCGTTATTACTTTCTCTTCCTGCGGTTACTTAGATGTTTCAGTTCACCGCGTATGCTTCCCTAAGGATGACAGGCTATAAAGCCTGCCGGGTTGCCCCATTCGGAAATCCCCGGATCTGCGCTCGCTTACAGCTCCCCGAGGCTTTTCGTAGTTAGCCACGTCCTTCTTCGCCATTAAGGTGCCAAGGCATCCACCGTATGCCATTGCTTCTTATCCAAAATTCATCACTTATGAATACTGCCTTTAAAAGCATTCATAAATGTAGAAAAGTATCCTTTCTTTACTTCAATTCTTCAGTACTCTTTCAAACACTTCATTCCACTCTATATCACTATAATGAACTAAAACTTTATATAGAAGTGAAGTGTAAGAACTGCTCGAAAAAAGGTTCGAGTTCAGCATCGTATTTTTCTCCCTTGAAAGGAGGTGATCCAGCCGCACCTTCCGGTACGGCTACCTTGTTACGACTTAGTCCCCCTCGCCAAGCACACCTTCGTAAGCTGCTTCCTTGCGGTTCGCTCACCTACTTCGGGTGCACTCAACTCGGCTGACTTGACGGGCGGTGTGTACAAGGCCCGGGAACGTATTCACCGCGCCATGCTGATGCGCGATTACTAGCGATTCCAACTTCATGGAGTCGAGTTGCAGACTCCAATCCGAACTGAGATCGGCTTTCTGGGATTTGCTCTACCTCGCGGCTTCGCGACCCTCTGTACCGACCATTGTAGCACGTGTGTAGCCCTGGACATAAGGACCATGATGACTTGACGTCGTCCCCACCTTCCTCCAGTTTATTACACTGGCAGTCTCTCTAGAGTCCCCGGCATTACCCGTTGGCAACTAAAGATAGGGGTTGCGCTCGTTGCGGGACTTAACCCAACATCTCACGACACGAGCTGACGACAGCCATGCAGCACCTGTCTCTCCGCTCCTCAAAGAGGCACTCCATCATCTCTGACGGATTCGAAGGATGTCAAGCCCAGGTAAGGTTCTTCGCGTTGCATCGAATTAAACCACATGCTCCACCGCTTGTGCGGGCCCCCGTCAATTCCTTTGAGTTTTAACCTTGCGATCGTACTCCCCAGGCGATGCACTTAACGCGTTAGCTGCGGTACCGAAGGGTTCTGCCCCCCCGACACCTAGTGCACATCGTTTACTGTGTGGACTACCAGGGTATCTAATCCTGTTCGATACCCACACCTTCGCAATTCAGCGTCAGTAATGGCCCAGAAGACTGCCTTCGCCATCGGTGTTCTTCCTGATATCTGCGCATTCCACCGCTACACCAGGAATTCCGTCTTCCTCTACCTTACTCTAGAACGACAGTATCAAATGCCATACGCCGGTTGAGCCGACGCCTTTAACACCTGACTGATCGTTCCGCCTACTTGCCCTTTACGCCTAGTGATTCCGGACAACGCTTGCCACCCCCGTATTACCGCGGCTGCTGGCACGGAGTTAGCCGTGGCTTATTCCTATACTAGTATCTCTCTACTCAAAATATTCTCCTGAGTAGCATTGCTCACATAGAAAAGCACTTTACGCCCCGAAAGGGTTCTTCGTGCACGCGGCGTCGCACTATCAGGGTTTCCCCCATTGTAGACTATTCTCGACTGCTGCCTCCCGTAGGAGTCTGGGCCGTATCTCAATCCCAGTGTGGGCGACCACCCGTTAAGGCCGCCTACCGATCATCGCCATGGTAGGCCATTACCCCACCATCTAGCTAATAGGACGCAGGCTCATCTTCAAGCGGTAGCTTGAAACAGAGGCCACCTTTACAGTTTCCTGCACATGCGGTATTAATCCCGGTTTCCCGGGGCTATCCCCCTCTTGAAGGCAGATTACCTACGCGTTACTCACCCGTTCGCCACTCTACTAAGGACACCGAAGCATCCCGTTCGCGTTCGACTTGCATGCCTAATCCACGCCGCCAGCGTTCGTCCTGAGCCAGGATCAAACTCTCCATTATGAAAGTTCTATTTTGACTCGTCACTCTCTCTCGCAAGTTCTTTACACTTCACTCTATTTTTTCTCGTTTTCAATGATCTCGCTTCCCCCAACACTTCTGCGCTGAAGGTTCGGTCACTTTCGCTATTGCAGGTTTTTATGTCAAGGTTTTTTTCGACTTTTTTTTTCAGCCAATCCAAACCGGCTTCACCTGCTCTCTAACTGCGTCAATGATCATCCGCTTTTGCTTTCGCCGAAGCGGAGCGTTAAACTCTGCAATCGGCGATTTCGTGTCAACCTATTTTCTCGAAAATGTTTTCAACGACACAGACTAATAATATACAATTTATTTGAGAATAAACAAATTAGATTGCAAAATATTTTTTGAAAACTGCACGAAAACCTTACAGAGAAGCCTCGATGGAACACCTGCGAGCATTTTGAAAGGTGCGGGCCGAGGACGAGAATCCGTTGCGAACAGCGATGACTATTATGCTCTGGGGAGGGTAAACGTGAAGACGCTGCCTTTACCAGACGAACTTTCAGCGTAGATAATGCCGTTGTTTTTCTCGACGAATTCCTTGCAGACGATCAAGCCCAGGCCGGTACCTGTCTCGTGCGCCGTGCCGCGTGTCGTGAAATGAGAGTCGATCCTGAACAGCTTTTTCAGATGCTCTTCCTCGATACCGACGCCGCGATCACACACGCTCACTTCCCAGTAATCGTCATTCTCCACTGAACTGACGCTCACCCGGCTTCCGTTGTGCGAGAACTTGATCGCATTCGTAACCAGATTACGCAGGACGGTCATGATCATATTCTTATCGGCATGTACCAGGGCGTCCACGGGGATATCGATGGAGATATCGATCTCTTTGTACGCCGCAACCGTTTCAATGTGCTTCAGAGATTCCTTCGCCAGCTCCAGCAATTCATGCTTGTCAGGGCTGAAGGGCATCTTTCCGGTTTGCGATCCAGACCACTGCATGAGATTATCGAACAATTCGGAGATGGATTTTATCTCCTTGTTCATGACACCGACCAGCTTCTTGACCTTGTCCGGTTCCAGGTGGTCGAGCTGCATCGAGAGGTACTCCACGGACATCAGAAGCGAGTTGAGCGGGTTCTTGACGTCGTGCGCTATGATCGTGAAGAATTTGTCCTTCGTGGCGTTCGCTTCCGCGAGTTCAATGTTCTTCAGCCGGAAAATCTCGGCCTCGCGAAGTCTTTTATCCGTCTCGAAGCGCGTTTGGATATCCGCAATCTGCCGATTGTATGCATCTTTATAGAGGTCGATTTGCAAATCCTCGTAGAGGTGGCTTTCCTCGATGGAAGTCCGGTAGTGGTCACACGCCTCGCGGTACTGGCCTTTATCGAGCTGCTGGTTGCCCAGGATTTCATAGAGGTCGGCAAGGCTTTTGTGAATCTGTCTCTGCAAGTCCTTCGCGTTGGTCTTATTGGCGAGGTCGAGGCTCAAAGCTAACGCTTCCAGCGCTTTATCGTACTCTTCCAACTCGACATAGGTTCTACCGATATTGCTATAGGAGTTCGAGATCGATTTCTCGTCGCCGATTTCTTTCTTTAACACCAGGGAGTCGAAGAAATACTGGAGCGCTTTCTCCTTATAATTCATATTGGAGTAGATAATACCGATGTTATTGATGACGGATGCTTTTCCGCGCTGGTGTCCGAGCTTCTCCTGGATTTCAAGCGAGCGATTGTAGAAATCGAGGGCCTTGTCGTACTCGCCCTTCTTCTGATAGATAATACCGATGTTGTTGCTGACGTTCGCCAGCCCCTTCTCGTCACCGCTCGTTTCTTTGATGTGCAGGCAATTCATGAAGTACTCGAGCGCCTTCTCGTTGTTGCCTGAAGCGGTGTACCCCCGCCCGATATTGTTGGAGACGTTCGCAATGAGGTCTTTATCGTCGATGTCTTCCAGAATGCGTAAGGAGCGGAAGAAGTAGTCGAGCGACTTGCTGTATTCTCCCATCGAGTAATGGATATTGCCGATTTTGACGAGAACGTCCGCCTTGATATCACGGTCGCCAAGTTCCTCGGCTGCGCCAAGCGCTTGGCGATAATAATCGAGGGCTTCCGGATTGTGTTTGTAATCCTGGTTGATGTTCGCCAGTTCGATCATCGCCTTGGTTTTACCAAGCTTGTTACTATACTTGTCAGAGATGTTATAGGCTTTCTTCGCATATTCAAGGCTGCGGGATTCGGAATTGGATGAATACAGCCTCGATATTTCCAGATACAATTCGACTTGTTTCTGTGGCGGAGCTGTTGTCGCTTGTTTAATTAAACCTTCGATTTCTTCCATGTTCCAAACCTTACCCTGTTTCAACATAGATAATAACGCTAAAACGTATTGAGACAAATTCATCCCTGAAACAGGATGTTCAGATTGAGATCACGAGAAAATATACGCAAGCTTTTTTTTATTTTACCGTTCCAAGTGAATGTATTATCTAATTCCCCTCTTCATCGCGATCAAACACAACCATTTGCGTACCCTGGCTGTATGCCTCGATGGATATCCTGTTCGATTCCTTAAACTTACAGAGGATATTCTTTATTTTCATTAAGGATTCGTCGATGCGCGATAAATACCGCATCGTCTCGGGTGTTTTTTTGTCTCCACCCAGGTTTTGGGTCAGCATATCCAGGTTCCCGCGAATCACCATCAGCGGTTGATTGATCTCGTGGTTTGCAGTAACGGCCATGGCGAGAATCGAGTTATTTCGCTCCAGCTCGAGCATCTCATTTTGGGTTCTGATCAGGCGCTGGTTCATTTCCTCGAGCTCGACGTTCTTCAAGCGCATGATTTCCGCTTCCTGCCTCGCGATCTGGGCTTCCGCTTCCTTCTTCTCCATGTCATAGAGCATTTGCAAATCGGTAATGCGAATTCTCCGGCGGTCGTCGTATATCTCGTCGCGAAGGATGATCATCGAATCGAACAACGCGTTCGCTTTCCGGTAATAGATCGAGGATTGCTCGAACTCGCCCTTACTGAACAATTTCTCCGCATGCGCCTTCAGCAGCTTCAATCCGATCTCCTGCAACTGGAGTCTCGTGCTCCGGATATCCTTCTCGTTTCGCTTCCCAATGGCTTCGTCGACCATATCGTAGTATCTCATGGACTTGTGGAACGATTCCATCTCGCCGGAATCCCGGTATTTGTACGCGAAGAGTTCGCAGATACTCACGAGGCAACCGATATTTCCGATGTTACCCGGTGTTTCCTCGTACATTGCAAGCGCTTGTGTCTGGCAGGCAAAAGCTTGGTCGTAGTCACCGAGCTCCGTATAGCATATTCCGATGTTTTCCAGCGTGATCGGCAGCGTCTGCTGCAGGTCGAAGCGCGTCTTGATCTCTTTCGCTTTGAGGAAGTAGCTTAGCGCTTCTTCGAAATTCCTCTGATCCTGGTATATGAGGCCGATATTGTTGTAGATCATGCCGATACCCAGGTGGTGGTTGATATCCAGGTAGATTTGCAGCGATTTCCGGTAATACTCCAGCGCGAGATCGTAGTTCTTCAGGTTGCGGTGGATGGCGCCGATGTGATTGAGCGAAAAGGCGCACGAGCTTCGCATGCCGTGTTCTTCCTGAATCCGCAGAGCCTTCATGTGCTCCGTAAGCGCTTTCTCGAATTCAGAGAAGCGATAGTAGCACAACCCGATTCGATTGTGGATGTTTGCGAGGAGGAACCTGTTATCCGAATCCCCGAGCTTCTTGAACGCCTGCAAGTGGTATTTCAATGCCTGGGCTGCTTCACCGCGAATCCAGCATACCGCACCGTAATCCGAGAGCGACATGGCGAGTCCGGTTTCGTCACCGACTTCCTGGAATAGTTCGATTGATCTCTCGAGGTTCTTCGTTGCGTCTTCGAGGTGATTTCTCTCGGTGTCGATCGAGCCAAGGTTCTGATAGGCCCCCGCCAGGCTGAGGATCATCTCTTGTTCCTCGAGCACGGGGATTACTTCGAGAAACATCCGATAAGCCTCCTCAAAGCGATCCTCGTTGCGGAATATCACACCCAGATAGAATTTTGCCATGCCCGTGAAGTAATCCGAGCCATCGTTCATCTCCAGTACGGTTTGGAAACACTCCAGCACCTCTTCCATGCGCATCTTCTGGTAATAGCGTACGCCTATGTAATAGTACGCCTCGCGAAGCTTCCGTTTGTCGTCGAACAACGAATTGAGCCGATCGAGCGGATCCGGTAACGGCGCATCCTTGAACATGCAAGCGTGTTCGTCATCGCGTATCCACGAAATACGCGCGTCGTCGTCCGGCTGACTTCTCAGCCCCTCCATCCAGGGAATTGAATTCATATATATATACCACCGGCAAATGCTTTATTATGATTTCCGCTTGGCTTGGCCCTTCGATGTCCACGACAAGTCGGAGCAATCAGGTCGACACCAAGCGCAGCGAATCTCAAATGATGACACAGAATCATTTACAAGCCATTCGTAGCATCTTCATCGAGATTCGGCAAGTTCTTTTAAACTGGCGGGGAAGATCGTATGAGGAATAATGATTGGGATACAAAGTAACAGAGCGCAAAACGCTTCATGAAAAGGAACGAAGCGAATAATCCGATCTCACGGGGCAAAGACTCGGAAAAGGTAGTCGATCTCCTTTTGATAGTACTCCTGGGGGAAATTCGGGTGCAGGATGTAGGAATGCGCGATGCCGTAAATCACCTTTTGAAGGAAATCCACCGCGAGATCGGTCGTAAGATCACGATTCATCTCTCCGGAATTGATCCCCTCCTCGAACAACTGGTGAAACACGTTCTTCTCGCTGTTCTTTATTCCCGTCAGCATCTCCCGTGTGTTTGGATGCAGTTGGTCCCAGCCGTTGTGGATCGCAAGATCGTAATAGGTGATCAGCATGAACTCGTTGGGACGCGTAATGAACCATGAGTAGTACAGATCGCAGTAATCCCGCAAGCGTTTCAGTGCGTTTTGCCCCTGATTGGCGCGGAACGTTTCAACGATCGCTTCATCGAACGCTCGAAGCTGCTTCAGAACCACAAATATGAGCAGATCGGCCTTACTTCCGAAATACTGGTAAAGCGTTTTCCTGGTAAACTCCGCCTTTCTGGCAATCTCGTCCATTCCGGTTTGCTCGTAACCGTTTTCCTTGAAAAGCTTCGTGGCGATTTCGATTATCTCTTCTTTTCTACGGAGAAGCTCTCTCTCTTTTCGAGTCATAACGCACTGAACCTTCCGGCAACCAATCCCCCGACCGGCAGCCTGTTTTTTATCCCTTCTTCATCCTGGAAGCAAAACTTTATTTCAACATCAGTATCTTGCTGGAGAACGTATTCCCATCTGCTTGCATGCGGACGAGATATATCCCGCTGCTGCAAGCGGCTCCTTTCTGGCTGGAACCGTCCCAGCAAACCTGGTGCAATCCTGCAGATCCCCGCGCATGAATCAAGTTTTTTACTTTCTGCCCTTTTACATTATATATAGAAAGGATGACTTCCGCCGGTTTCGCCAGAGCGTACTCGATCGTAGTACTCGGGTTGAAGGGATTGGGATAAACTCGCCGGATTCCGTTTACATTTGCCGATGGAGCGGCGGTTTCGTCATTGACATCATACGGATCGAAGTTGCAGCCTTGACGCCACTGCGTTCCGCTCAGATGCCCGTGGTGATTGTACAGGCTGCCGTCCGTCAGATCGTAGCCAATCGCCTCATCCATTCTCCAGTAGCCCAACAGACCATCTTCAAAGCCTTGAAGCGGGAGCTCCATCGTCTCCAGGATTTCTTGTGTCGATCGGGCGATACTCCATAGACGAACCTCGTCCATGACGCCGTGATACATGGCAAAACCGGCATTATGTGCGCCCAGTGAAAGGGAGAGAGATGCGTTTGACTGCAAACTTCCACTGGGCTCGTTGATCCAAGTTATCTGTTGCGGGTGTCCATCGATAAGGGCGGTTACACCTGAATCGCCTGAATAGACAACCGCGATATTCTGCCATCCGTCGAGAGTAATCGATCCGTCTGGAGTTGCTCCTACACATGAAGTTCCATCCTCGAGGCGGAGATTGAACATCAGCGCATGCTCGACGGGGATTTCGCTGTTACTGCCGATAGCAATCATAACCGATCCTTTGCCGAGGATGACATCACCCATTGCATTGGCGTTGTTCCACGATGAAGGATCGATCCAGGCCTCAAAAGTAAAAGAATCGGTAAGTTCCATGTCGTCCGCCGCGTCAACCTGCGCCCGGGAGCTTTCGCCGTCGAAGTAAATCCCGCTATCTCCGTTGAAGACGTACACCGTCTCGATCGACGTAAGGGTGGTATCGACTTCAGCACCCGAAAGCCGTACATTGACCTGATAAATCCCCGGTTCCGTGTAGGCGTACTGGAACGTATCGTCTGTTGCGTCCCAAACACCGTCGTTATTGAAGTCCCACTGGATCATTTCGTAATGAGGGTATGTTCTCGAGTGATTCTCGAAGTTGACATTGAGCGGCGCATGCCCCGTGCAGGGACCAATCTCGAAATCGGGAAGAATGTATCGATCCCGAATCCGCAGGATCAGCGGCTTCTGGACATTCTCATCCGAAAATGTGTATCCGACACAGATAAAATCGTTGTCAGCGAGTTTGCACAAATCCATCAAGCCGCACGCGTTTCCGATCGAGTAGTAGTTACGCCACATCTCGTCGAGGCTGGCATCGGCTCGCAGCAGGAAACCGCTGTTCTTCTGATCGTTAAAATTCCGGCTTGCGCCGCAGATGACGACATCGCCATCGCTGTCCGCAGCAACGACCTTGTAAGCAAAATCGTAGAAGCCTTGCATCTCGTAGTTCTCGTAGCCTTGAACTTCGAGATCGCTTTCGAGTCGGACAAGCGCCGCGTCCATACGTTCCTGGGATTCCGCGGCCGTTATTCCAACCGCCGTAACCACGCCCTGGTCATCCTGTACGATGCCGAAACCGGCGTCGTAATCAGTCGCGCCGTTTCCGATGACCCCAATCGCCTGTTCCTCCAGCACGTTTCCGTCTCCATCGATTTGCATGACCCAGAGCTGGCTGTTTCTGACACCGTCGAACTGCGAGCTCGCCCCGGCTATGTAGAAGGTTCCGTCATTCCCGGCGATGATATCCTTCCCTTCATCGTTCGTCAGATAGCTGTACTGCACAGCCCACAACGAATCGCCTTCGGCAGAAATCTTCATCAGCTCGGCGTTGTGGAACGATTCAACGTCTTCCGAAACCGACGAGAGAACCAGGCACGAGCCGTCCTCCAGCGCGACGAGGGAATAACCGAAGTCTTCGCCGATGCCTCCGAAGAATCCTTCCCACTGCAAATTGAGGTCGTCATCCCAGCGTGCGACCCATACCTGCATCCCGAGCTGATCGACGAAGCAACTGCCTGCGGTGTAGAATCCGTTTTGACCGGTGGCGGGAACGACGGCAGCCAGCTCCGACCAGCCGTCTGTTTCCGCCATGACCGAATCAAGATTGTTGCCCTCGTCATCATACAGGGCGATGTATCCGTAAGAAAGAGAAGAACCGGAAGGACAGAACCCTCCAACACATGCGATTCTTTCTTGAGAAATCAGGGTTACTGCCTGAAATCCGGCATTGCCGTCCACTTCGGCTTGCTGTTCCCACAAGGTCTCGAAGTCGGCGAACGCCAGAACCGGCAATATAAGAGCAATGAAAATGAGTCGTTGAGCAAGCTTCCCTTTCATTTTACCCTCCCTGTCTGGTTCCGGTTCCTCAACCAAGTTGTAAGTATTGCTTCGTTGTTCAGCTCCCAAAGGAACTGTCCTCGAGTCGTAGTAATGATGTTCTCGTCAATTACGGGCGGCAGGCTCTGGCCTACCCATGTCGCGCCTGCGTTCGTGTAGATTGTCACAAATGCGTTGTTGTTGCCGGATTGCCCCTGGACTCTTTTCCCATTGATAATATCGGCAGCGGCCAACAGAAGCGTTCCTCCGCATGTCGCCCAGATGATTTTACCCTGCGAGTTCGCGGCCTGTAACAGGCTTATCGCCGCATCGCTGTTGATCAGATCGCCATAGGGATTGTTGACCCACCAGCGCGACGGCCATATCACAATTGCATCGTACGGCGAGATGTCTTCGATATCGTCTACCAGAATATCCATCTCGAGTTGAGGAAGGTCGCCCGAGCATGGACTCACCGTTTCCGTCACGCCGGTCAGCGTGATTTCCCAGCCTTTTCGCTCGTAGTACTCGCGGTTCAGCATGCTGTTTCCGCCGTAATTGTTCGCTACCATGACCAATATATGTAGAGGCTCGGCACTGCATGCCATTGCCAGAACAAGCAGTATAAGCGCAGCTATGTACTTCATAACACCTCCAAGTTACTTCCGTTTATTGTCTATACATGTGTAACTTTACGGATTGCCGGTTGTCCTGTCAATCAAAAAATGACGCGTGCTACCCCCGCACATCAATCCTCCCGGGTAAATCCGGTAACGAACCGGAGTTCACCAGCAATCCAGCGCGGCTGGGCGGCGCGTGCGCTACGCGCACTTACAGGTTTTGAAATGTATTCGACGGAATGCATTTCAAAATCCTGCCGAAGCCCTTGAATAAAACACAGCAACGTTCGGCGGAAGCCGGATGAAATTCGGTTGACGCAGATGTTGGTGTGTTAAAAGGGCTTCAGCGCCGCCCAGCCGCGCGGTGAGTGGTCAACCCACCGGATTGATGTGCTTTCTTCATGCCAAATCCACGTATTGCGCACCAATCAAATAAAAAATGCTTGACGTAATGACCGTCGTTCAGATTATACCGACCAGTCGGTTTGTTAAGGATATATCATGCAACAAGATTCTACATTGCAGAAAATCACGAGTGCGGCGTTGGTCGAATTCCTCCTCAAGGGATTCGAACGTACCTCCATGAACGATGTCGTGAAGAGGTCGGGCATCACCAAAGGCGGGATTTACCACTACTTCAGCGGCAAGGAAGAGTTGTTCCGTGCGATCGTTTCTGGATTGCTCGAAGAGATGGCTCATTGGATTCAGGCCACATTCACGCAACCCAAGCCCGTCAAGGAGCTATTCGAGTCGTTCTTCGATACCGTTGACAAGGTCGAAGACATCTTCTTCCAGATGATCGGCGAATCAGGAATAACCCAGTATCACTATTTCCAGCTGATCTTCTTCTCCATGCGGGAGTACCCCGATTTGCGCGAGAACATGAACAAGCTGTACGAGTCGATACGCGTTAACGTAGCATCCACCATCAGAAAAGGGCAGCAGGACGGACATATCCGTCCTGACGTCGATGCGGACAGTATCGCGTTCAGCTTCAACGCACTGTATGAAGGCACCATTGTCCTCAGCCAGGTGGATAACACCGCGTTCGACAGCATCAGAAAATACATCAACAACCTTTGGAAACTAATCTCGATTGAGAACAGGGAGTAAGGTATGAAAAAACGAGTTTTCCTGAACCTCGGCTCTCTCGTAGCCTCGAATCATATCTCATTGCTATTCGTCTTTCTGCTCGTGACGGCGCTGTCGATGTATGTCATGACAGGTCTGAAAGTCAAAATGAGCTTCAAGGATCTCATGCCTCGCGATGACCCCACCGTGATCGAGCTCGATCGAATCATCGATCACTTCAGCTCGTCGTCAAACCTGATCGTGGCAATATCCGGCAACGAGGAGGAACTGGTCCAGTTTGCTGAAGATGTCGCCCCGCAGATCGAAGCCATCAAGCCGGAAATCAAGCGCGTCGATTACACATCCGATCGCGACTTCCTTGCCAGATACGGCTTCATGTTGACGCGCACGAGCAGCCTGAAGAATATGCGGAGTATGTTCAAGGATACAGGACTTCTTCCCTTCCTTACAGCGATCAACGATAATTTCGAGAAAACGTATATCGAAGACGATGAAGGGCTCTCTAACGCTGAAAAAGAAGATCAGGCCGTGCAATCGCTCGACGGGATACGCAACTACCTGCTTACGATGAAGCAATATATCGAAAGCGACGAACCCTTGCCGACGGCGATTGGCGAAGACGTCGCGGAACGCTTCCTGCTCGGAGAACCCTACTACCTCTCTCCCGAGCGGGACATGATTCTTCTCTTCGCCCAGCCGGCATTCCCGATCGACAACATGGACACCGTTATTCCCGTGGTCAATCGAGTCGATTCGCTTGTAACCGCCGGGCTGGCAAAGTATCCCTCCCTGAAAGGCGGATTGACCGGCACGATGACCCTTGCGCGCGATGAAACCATCGGTGCGCAGGAGGACATGAATTACACCTCGATCATCTCCTTCGTGCTCATTATCCTCCTGTTCATCTTCTCGTTCCGCATGATCGCAGCTCCTCTTCTTGCAGGAATCAGCCTCATTGTTGGCGTCATTTGGACCGGAGCTCTGGCGCAGATTATCTACGGTCACCTGAACATGATGACCTCCATGTTCGCGGTTGTCCTCATGGGGCTGGGTATCGACTTTAATATCCACATCATATCCGCCTACCAGGATGCCCGAGCGCATGGAGACTCTCCGGCAAAGGCGATCCTCTCCATGTACAGTCACTGCGGAAACGGTGTTCTCGTCGGCGCAATGACAACCGCCCTGGCTTTTCTTACCATGCTGGTATCCAAGAACACCGGAATGAAGGAATTCGGATTCATCGCCGGCCTGGGAGTTCTTTTGACCATGCTCTCCGCGATGATCGTTCTTCCGCCCATGTTGTTGCTGCGAGAGCGGCTATCATCCAGGAAAAAAGCTGAGAAACCGATCAAAGCAGTATCCTTCACATTCCTGGGAAACGCCTCCGCATTCATCGCGCGGAATCGCTGGCTCGTTGCGATTCTCACCCTTCTACTCACCGGATTCTTCCTTTATCAGGCCATGAACATCCGGTTCAACTACAACTATCTCGATCTTGAACCCAAAGGCCTGAGCAGCGTTGTCTTGCAGGACAAGGTCATCGAGAAGTACGATCTGACCACCGACATGTTCATGGTCACCACGGAAACCATCGCAGAGTCGCGCGCCATCGCCGATAAAGCGAAGCAGTTCAAATCCATCGGAATGGTATCCAGCATCAGTAGTTTAATTCCGAGCACACTAGAACAAGAAGAGCGAAAACCGCTCATCGAGGTGATTCGAGACGATCTCGTGAAAAACACAAATTCCGAATTCGAACCTGCCAACATGGATGCCTTCATCGATGAGCTTTACCGCCTGGAGGACAACATCATCGAGCTTTCGCAGCTCGCCTTCATGGGTGGACAGGATAAAGTCGACCGCAAGGCGAAGACGATCACCGGAGACATGGAGCTCCCTCCCGAGAAGCGTAGCAGCATCGTTCAAGGGCTTGTCGCCAAGATCGAGAGCAAGCCAGATGCCGTGGAGAGCCTCAAGGCGTTCCATGAAGCATTTCAGCCCCGCATGCACGAGATTGCCCTTGGAATGACCGACACGACAACCCTGACGCTCGATATCCTTCCGGAAAACATTAGAAATCGCTATCTCAGCAAAGACGGCAAGCAGTTCCTGGTCACAATCTATCCGAGAAAGCAGGTCTGGGACTTCGCGTATCTCAAGGACCTCAAGGAACGCATGCACGAGATCGATCCCAAGATCACCGGCATGCCGCTTGTATTCTACATCCTCATCCAGTACATCGGCAAGGACGGTCGCCTGGCCGCGATGCTGACAATCGCAGTCGTATTCCTCCTGCTGCTGGTCGATTTCCGCAGCCTGAAGAATACACTGGTCGCATTGATCCCGCTTTTCTTCGGTGCAATCTGGATGGTGGGCATCATGAAGCTCGTGGGAATGCAGCTCAACATCCTCAATCTGATGGGCGTCCCCCTGATCCTCGGTATGGGAATCGACGACGGTGTACATATATTGAATCGCTATCGTGTGGAAGGCTCCGGCAATATCAAATCGACCTTCACAAGCACGGGCAAGGCGGTTCTACTTACTACCCTCACCACCATGCTGGCTTTCGGCTCGATGGGATTTGCCACCATGCGCGGACTCGCGAGCCTTGGAATAACGCTGTTCATCGGAATTGCCGCTTGCTTTGTTACAACCCTGCTGGTGATTCCCGCAGCGCTGGCCATTATCGATAAAACCAAAGAGAAATAGGAGAGAACCATGCGATACATTCTCATAGCGATCATCCTCATGACACTTGCGGCGCTCGCCGCGCTCACACCGGATGAAATCATCAACAAGATCGACGACAACGACCGCGTTGAATCCAGCAAGGGTACCGGCAGCCAAACCATCGAGACATCGGGCGGGGAAATGCGAACGCTGGAGTACGAGATGTTCTCCAGGGACATGAACGACAAACAGCTAACGATATACACCGCACCCTCGAGGATCGCAGGGGATAAGATACTCATGCTCAACGACGGCGACGACATCTACTTCTACACGCCCAAGACCGGACGCGACCGCCATCTGGCGAAGCACGCCCGTAAGAAGAAGGTTCAGGGAAGCGATTTCAGTTACGAGGACATGAGCGGCGGTAAGATCGCCGACAAATACACCTACACCCTTCAAGGTGAAGAGGAAATCGAAGGGCGAATGTGCTACCGATTCGAGATGATCCCCACGCCGGACGGCCCGTCCTATTCAAAGCTCATCCTCTGGGCGGACAAGGAATGTTTCACCGCTCTCCAGATCGATTACTACAACGAGGACAGAGAGCTCGAGAAACGACTGCACTGCACGGATATCCAGAACATCAACGGGCATTGGACGCCCATGAAAATGACCATGGTGAACATCCGCGAAGGCGGGAAAACCGTCATGGAAACGAAAAGCATCGAGTTCGGGGTGGAACTGGACGAAGCTATGTTCACCCGCAGCTACCTGAAGCGTAAGTGAGGTTGTCATGCGTTGGATTTTAGCAACCGTTAGTGCGTTTTTCATGATCACGCTTGGCGCGCTTGACGTGGACATGAGCGGTCGATACGAAAACACCTTCTATCCGCAAATGTACGACTCCCGCTTGAAGATGACCGATATCAACAAGTTCCGCCTCGATCTGCAAGGCAAGATCGATGAACGCATCGATTTCCAGGCGAATTACAACATCGAGCTCTACGATGGGAAGACATATTTCGTCGCATCGGAGTGTATCCCCGAGGACGTCTTGAAGGAGTACGCGGATTCTGTGGGCTATCCGCACGATCGCATCGATAATCTCTACAGCTACCATTACTCGAACAGTTATTACCTCGACAACGCCAACCTCACGCTTTACTGGAAAGACTTCGATCTCCGCGTCGGCAAGCAACTCATCCCCTGGGGAACCGGATATTCGCGCAACCCGACCGACTGCTTCCACTACAAGAATATCCTGGATCCCACATACGACAAGCGCGGCATCAACGCCTTCAAACTGGGCTGGAATTTAACCATGAGCACCCGGATCATCGCTATCATGAGCGTGGATGACGATTGGGAAACCAGCAAGCGAGCCGTGAAATTCAGCTCGCGGCTGCTCGATTACGATTTCAGCCTCAGCTACGTGCGCTTGACGCAGAGGTTCTTTGGAGAATCCGTTCCTTCCACGCAGATCACCGACCAGCTTGGCGCGGACATCTCCGGGCAGTTGCTCGGGCTCGGGATATGGGCGGAAGCCGCCTGGAGATACCCGGAGGATATCGACTGCTACATGCAAATCCTTGCGGGAACGGATTACACGCTGGATAACGGCCTCTACCTGATGGCAGAGTATTTCTACAACGAAAGAGGTGAAGATACAAGCGACGACTACACCTTCTACGACTGGGTCAACCTCCTGGATGGCAGTATCGAGTCCCTCGGGCGCAATTACGCCTTTACCATGGCTCAGTATCCGATCACGGAGCTCATGAACGGCTCGCTCTACGTCCTTTACAATGCCAGCGACGGTAGCGCGATGCTGTACCCCTGGGTTGATTTCACGCTTGGCGACAACATCGAATCGGATATTGTCGTATATCTTCCCGTCGGTAATCACAACTCGGAATACGGCGCTTCCGACATTGGAGGGATGCTACGGCTGAAGGTGTATTTTTGATAATAATTTATGTAAGTTAAAATATCTTCCGGCTGATTATTACCTTGACATTTGTTTGTTTGCTTCCTTTCCTTATTTTGTTTGTGATAAGGAGATCGGATGACACCGCGACAAAGCAGCTACGCTATCATAGCTATTATATTCATTTTTCTTGTTTTATCTTTTGTATTCATATCCATTAACTATCAGAACAAGCTACAGACCATACAGACATCCAAGATTGAAACACTAAAGAATCGCGTCGCTATCACAGAGAAGATTTACCATAACATCGCCCGTATGCTATACGAAACACAGATAAATGAATCGGATATCGAATACTTGATGTTCAAAGCTTCCCATGCAGAAAACACGCTGCAAAAAAACAAAATTCGCTATGAGCTATACGAGAGAAACTTGTACCTTTATTCAGTCATAAAGAAATACAATTTCAGGCAGTTACACTATCACTTGCCTTCAACAGAGAGCTTCCTGCGCATGCACAAGCCCGGGAAATACGGCGATATCCTGGGTGACGTGAGGAAGACCGTTCTGGAAACGAACCTTCAGAAAACAGAGCAATCAGGTTTTGAAGAAGGGCGAATATTCAATGGATTTCGTTTCGTTTTTCCAATCTTCTACCGGGGCGAGCATGTTGGTTCTGTTGAAATCAGCACTTCCGTGCTGGCAATAATCCATAACCTGAAGGAATTGTTCAATTATGACTACCATTTTCTCATTTCAAAAGAAGTAGTCGACAAGAAAGTTTTTAAGGAGCAACGGTCGGAAAATTATGCAGAAAGCAGGTTGAATCCCAATTATTACATCGATGTGAATGCAGTGGATTCTTCTTTCACGGAGAAAGTGATACCCTATCTGCCGGAACACAAGATAAACAGCAAGTGTTGTCAAGCATTCGAAGAGCTTCTTCCTTTTTCCCGCCAGCTCAAGAATTCCGACAACAGATACAGTATAACGGGCATTCCTATCGTCAATTACAGCAACGAGAAAATCGGGTACTTCCTTCAACTCGATAGGGACTATGACGTTTTCCAGTTAACGCACAAAACCTTTGTAGTTCGCCTGATTATTTTATCGGTGATTTTCCTTCTTCTGACTGTTTCGACCATCATCATCACCAAGTACACCTACAGCAAGAAGCGCCTCGAAATGCTGGAGAATATTTCTGCCATCAGCGTTACGGCCAGCCACGAGATGAATCAGCCGCTTCAGGTCATGCTGATGAATCTCGAGATGCTTGAAGCGTCGAAAACGGTGGATGAAAGCTCTAGGAAGAGGTTCGGGAGAATCCGGGAATCCATCGAGAGAATGCAGGAGATTCTCCAGAAGCTACAGAAGATCAAGAATGTCGTGTTCGACAACTATACGGATGAAGAAAAAATGGTCGATCTGGATCGATCGACCGATATAGACGAATAAATATTTGTTTTAGAACTTGTAAGATACCGCTGCCTGATTCACGAATCCCAGATCGCCGTAAGAGCTCACCGCGTAATCGATGACAAAGCTGTTCCAGTATACCCCAAATCCACATGAGAATCCGGAGAAGGGATCGTAGTCGCCACCCGTTTTCCACTGGTGTCCTTCGTACTTATAGCCGGCACGGAGCGCAAGCATGTCGTGCAGACGATACTCTGTACCCAGGCGTCCGGTGATGTCGTAGTCGAGCGGGATATCCACATCGAAATCTATGAGCAGTTTTTTGGTGGGATTGTAGTTGAGCCCGGCGGTAAAACCGAAAGGCAGACCTTCCTCGTGCTTGGAATCGGTAAAATAAGTGAGCTGCGTACCGAGGTTTTTCATCGCCAGACCAATCTTGATTTTCTCATTCACGGTCTGATGAAGCAGAGAGACGTCGATCGCAATGGCCGAAGCGCTGTTCTCGTCGATGGATTCATGGATATATTTGATGTTGATACCGCCGTCGATCACAGGGGCGATATTGAAACCCGTGCCGAGACCGAACACGAATTCGGAAGTCCCATAGGTTCCATCCTCTCCTGCATAGTAGCCGTTATCGTCAACCGTTGTTCGAGTGATTCCGCTTTTGGAGAGAGTCTGCGTGAAAACCGCGATCTTGAATTTCTCTTCGACAGATTTCATGAAGACGGCTGAACCTCCGTAGAAACCTTCGATATAGCTGATACCGGAAACGGACATCTGCGTACCGTCTGCGTAGGTGAGCCCGGCGGTGTTGAAGAACACTCCGTCCGCCGTTCCCACATCCGCGGTATGGGCATTCGCCATAGCGGCTGCGCGAGTGGAGAAGTTCATTCGCAGGAAGCTGAAACCCGTTGTCCCAGCATCATCATGAATCGCATAAGAAAAAGCTGCCCATCCAAGAACGACAGCTACAAGCATTATACGGCTGATTCGCATCAATTACTCCCGATTTTAATCTCTTGAAGCAGAAGCAAAACCTCGCTTGGCGAGGTTGCGCTTGTTAGATTATTACGATTATCGCTATTACGCAGAAACTGCGATACAGCTCCCAGCACCGGCATATATTTCTCCTTGCCTTCTTCTGGGATTGCAAAGAGAAAAATAATACGCACCGGTTGTCGGTCAATCGACTCGAAATCGATTGCCTTGTCAAGGATATATACAAGTATTTTCAGATCATGCACAGATTTACTGCGTCCATGCGGAATGGCGATTCCATACCCGATTCCGGTACTCATTGCCTCCTCGCGCTCCATCACTTTCTGCAGAAAATCTTTGCTTGCATCTATATAACCTCGCTCTTCAAGAAACGTGACCATTTTTTTTAGACAGTGGTCCTTATCCAGGCACTGCGGATGTACGAAAATCAAATCTTCACTGAAAAGCGACATATACACCTCGCCGTAAGTTAACGTTTGGTTCACCCTGAGCGCCCCGACTTGTCGGGGTGTATCGAAGGTGCGTTCGATGTCGATACTTCGATACGATGCTGACGCATCACTCGCATGACATCTGGGACGACATTAACCCACTCGATTAACAACACAGCTTTCTTTTTTGTAAAGAGAAAAATCCCCGACACCTCATCGAGCGCGCCGGGGATTTGAATATCTTCTGTCTTATAGTTTATTCTTCTTCTTCAGGTTCGGATTCGTCATCGGTTTCTTCTTCGCTCTCCAGATCGTCTGCCGACCCCTCCTCGTCTTCCTCGTCGTCGTCGTCGCCTTCCACGTACTCGTTCTCGTCAGGGATTTCCTCGTCCTCATACTCGGCATAGAGTTCTTCTTCCGAGACGGGTTCCGCGTTCTCGTCGTCATCATCGTCATACTCTTCTTCAGCCGCGATGCGCGAGACGTCGATCACCTTGTCTTCCTTGTTGAGGCCAATGAGCTTGATTCCCTGCGTGTTTCTTCCGATCACGCTGATATTGGCGACCGCCTGACGGATAATCATACCGTTGATGGTGATAATGATCAGATCGTCGTTATCCACCACCTCGAGCAACGAAACCAGATGCCCGTTGCGCTCGGTTGTCTTCAGGGTGATAACACCTTTCGAGCCACGCTTGGTCACGGTGTAGCTGCTGATCTCCGTTCGTTTTCCGAAGCCGTTTTCGCTGATGGAAAGCAGCGTTCCTTCCCGCTTGATCACGACCATCGCGACCACGCGATCTCCCGGCCGCAAGCTGATGCCGCGAACGCCCTGGGAGTTGCGTCCCTGCGCGCGGACGTCGTTTTCGTTGAAGCGATTGGCGAAACCGTTCCAGGTTGCCAGGATGATATCGTTATCGCCCTCGGTGATCTTGGCATCGATCAGTTCATCGCCTTCGATGAGCTTGATCGCGATAATGCCGTTAATGCGCGGACGTGAATAGGCTTCGAGTGAGGTCTTTTTCACCACGCCGTTCTTAGTGACCATCGTGATGAAATGCGGATTGCTGAAATCGCGCACGGTGACGAACGCCTTGACCTTCTCGTCCTTGAGCTGGAGCAGGTTGACAATCGCCTTACCGCGTGCCAGACGACCCATGCGAGGAATTCTGTGCACCTTGAGCCAGTAGCACATTCCCTGATCGGTAAAGAAGAGAATATAGGAGTGCGTCGAGGCGACGAAGATGGTCTCGATGAAGTCTTCGTCCTTCAGGTTTGACCCCGAAAGCCCCTTACCGCCGCGACCCTGCTTGCGGTAGGTGTCGATCGGAAGGCGCTTGATGTAGCCTTCGTGAGAAATGGTGACAACCATCTCTTCGTCGGCGATCATATCCTCGGTTTCGATATCCGCCGAGCCGTCCAGAATGACGGTGCGACGATCGTCGCCGTACTTCTCGCGAATTTCCGTAACCTCATCCTTGATGATCTGCATACGAAGCTCGCGCTTTTCGAGGATTTCCTTGAGGTTCTTCACGGTTTCCACCAACTGAAGGTACTCCTCTTCCACCTTGTCGCGTTCCAGCCCGGTAAGCTTCTGCAAACGCATTTCCAGAATCGCTTTCGCCTGGATTTCAGAAAGGCCGAAGCGCGATTGCAGATTATCGCTCGCGTCCTGAACCGTCTTCGATTCGCGGATCGTCTTGATCACTTCGTCGATGTTGTCCAGCGCTATGCGGTAACCTTCCAGGATGTGAAGACGCTTCTCCGCTTTATCGAGCTCGAACTGCGTCCTGCGGACGATGATCCCATGACGGAAATCGACGTAGCTCTGGATAAGCTCCTTCATGCTGAGAACTTTGGGTTCTCCATTGACCAGCGCGCGGTTGGTCACGCTGAAGGTATCCTGCAACTGTGAATATTTATAGAGCTTGTTGAGCACGCTGTTGGCTTCGTGGCCACGTTTGATCGTGATCACGAGTCGCATTCCCTGGCGTCCCGATTCGTCGCGGATGTCGGAAATGCCGTCGATACGTTTGTCCTTAACAAGCGATACAATCTTTTCTATCAGGAGAGTCTTGTTCAGCCGGTAGGGAATCTCGGTGATCACAATCTGCTCGGAATTGTTGTTCTTCGTCTCGATGGCGGCCTTTCCGCGCATAATGAGCTTGCCGTGACCCGTCTTGAAATACTCTCTGATTCCGTTTCTGCCGATCACGAAACCGCCGGTCGGGAAGTCCGGACCCTTGATGTATGCCAGCAGATCGAGCGGATCGAGATCGGGGTTGTCGATCTGTGCGATGATGCCGTTGCACACTTCCTTGATGTTATGCGGAGCCATATTGGTTGCCATACCCACCGCGATACCCGAGGAACCGTTCGCAAGAAGGTTGGGGAATTTCGACGGGAAAACCTTGGGCTCTTTGCGCGTGTCGTCGTAGTTCGGCTGGAAATCAACGGTGTCTTTATCCAGATCCAGCATCAGGTCGACCGCGGCTTTTTGTAGTCTCGCTTCCGTATAACGCATGGCAGCCGGGCCGTCACCGTCTTGCGAACCGAAGTTACCCTGGCCGTCGATGAGCTGATATCGCAAACTCCAGGGCTGTGCCATACGAACGAGCGTGGGATAAATTACCTGCTCGCCGTGCGGATGGTAGTTACCCGAGGTGTCGCCGGAAATCTTCGCGCACTTACGGAAGCCGCGTCCCGGCGTAAGGTTCAGTTCGTTCATCGCGTAGAGAATGCGCCGCTGCGACGGCTTCAAGCCGTCTCTCGCATCCGGTAGCGCACGGGAAACGATCACGCTCATGGAGTATTCCATGTACGCTTTCTTCAAGACATCTTCTATCTCGATATGCTCTATTCTCGATCTATCATGTATCATTTTACCTCCAACATCTCGCTGCCGCGCCTACACATCGACCTGCGTATATTTAGCGTTCGCTTCGATGAATTCCCGCCGCGGGGCGACGTCGTCGCTCATCAGCAGGGTAAACATTCTGTCCGCCTCGATCGCGTCTTCGATCTTGACCGACGTAAGGATTCTCTTCTCGGGATCCATGGTGGTTTCCCACAACTGATCGGGGTTCATCTCGCCCAGACCTTTATAGCGCTGCACGTGGATTCCAGGTCCGCTCATCTCCTCGATGCACTTGTCACGTTCGGCTTCCGAGTGAACATACTTCTTCGTACGGCCACGCTGAACCAGGAACAACGGCGGCTTGGCGATATACACATGTCCACATTCGACCAACGGGCGCATATAGCGGAAGAAGAACGTCAGAAGCAGTGTCGCTATGTGCTGACCGTCGACATCCGCGTCCGCAAGGATGATAATTTTGTTGTAGCGGAGCTTGGTTACGTCGAATTCGTCGCCGATTCCAGCGCCGAGCGCCAGAATAATGGGCTGAATCTTGTCGTTGTTCAGCACCTTGTCGATACGGGCTTTCTCCGTATTGAGCATCTTACCCCAAAGCGCAAGAATCGCCTGGAAGGAGCGGTCACGGCCCATCTTGGCCGATCCACCCGCCGAGTCACCCTCGACGAGGAAGATTTCCGTTTGAGAAGGATCCTGAATCGAGCAGTCCGCCAGCTTCCCGGGCAAGCTTCCGCTCTCCAGAACCGATTTACGGCGAGTCAATTCACGTGCCTTTCGCGCTGCCTCGCGCGAGCGTGCGCCCAGGATTGCCTTCATCGCGATGTGCTTGGATTCTACCGGGTGTTCCTCGAAGTACTCCATGAGCTTTTCGTACACCACCGAGTTGACCACGCCCTCGATATCGGAGTTCTGCAATTTCGTCTTGGTCTGCCCCTCGAACTGCGGATCGGGAAGCTTCACGCTGACCACAGCGCAAATTCCCTCGCGTATATCGTTGCCCTGTGGAGAGACCTTCTCGTTCTTGAGCAAATTCTCGTTTTTGATATAGGTGTTCACAGCCCTCGTCAAAGCCGATTTGAAGCCGCTGAGATGCGTTCCGCCCTCGATGGTGTTGATGTTGTTTGCGAAGCTCAGGATGCTCTCCTGGAAGCCTTCGTTGTACTGAATCGCGATCTCGAATTCACACTCGTCGCGGGTACCGGAGATGTAAACCGGATCCGGGAACATGACCTTTTTATTCTCGTTGAGGAATCGCACGAACGAAATAATCCCTCCGTCGTAACGAAATTCGTGCCGCTTTTCGCTGATCTCGGACTGAAGAATAATGGATATACCCTTGTTCAAGAACGCGAGTTCTCGAAGGCGAACGGAGAGATAATCGAAGCTGAATTCGACCGTCTCGAAGATCGTCACGTCCGGCTTGAAGGTGATTACCGTACCGCGACGATTCGTATCTCCTTTTACCTCAAGCTCTTTCGTTGGAATACCGCGTGAGTATTCCTGATGATATATCTTGCCGTCCTTGTGGATTTCCACCTGGAGATATTCGGAAAGTGCATTCACGACCGACACACCCACACCGTGGAGACCGCCGGAAACCTTGTATGTTTTATTATCGAACTTACCACCCGCGTGGAGCATGGTCATCACAACCTGCACGGCCGGTACTTTCTCGGTTTTATGAATCTCCACCGGGATACCGCGCCCATTGTCATCGATGGAAACGCTACCGTCTTTTCGGAGGATGACCTCGATTCGGTCACAGATGCCTGCAAGGGCTTCGTCGATACTGTTATCGACGACTTCGTAGACCAGATGATGCAGTCCGCGCTCACTGGTTCCACCGATGTACATGGCCGGTCTTTTCCTTACGGCCTCTAACCCTTTCAGTACTTTAATGTTACTAGCATTATACTCGAGATTTGCCATTTTCGCCTCGTTGTTTTAAGATGTTATCTGACAATAACTTATTAACGATGTATTTTCTTCCCGCCCCGTATCCGTGTCAACCTTTTTTTTGTTTAGGAAATACTTTTTATTCCGCCCCTTACTGAGGTGCCTCAAACCCGCTCCAGAAGCCACTTTACGGTTTGGTTTTTTCACTCGGAACACACATATTTTTTAACCATATGGTTAATACTTCCGTCAGCTTACTACTCACATCGTTTTTGAGCTTGAAAATGTAAGGAAAATGCGATGGCAGGGAGTTGATCATTGGACGTCCATCGATCAAAAAGGGTGTTGTTTGCATAGAAAAAGACCCCGAATTTCTTCGGGGTCTTTGATTATTTCGGTGATCTTGCTTATTTGAGCAGGATCATCTTCTTGGTTGAGGTATAGCGTCCGCTCTTCATCTTGTAGAAGTAGATACCGCTACCAACGCCGCGGTTGGTGTCGTCGGTACCGTTCCAAACTACCTTGTGGTTACCTTGATCGTATTTGTCGTTCACAAGGCTGCGGACTTTCTGACCCTTGATGTTGTAGATATCGATGGTAACCTTACCCGGTTCAGCAAGCGAGAAGTTGATGCTCGTTTGCGGGTTGAACGGGTTCGGGCAGTTACCTACCAATTCTGTCGAGTATTCCGGCACGACAACATCATCGTTGCTTACGATACCGCTGTATACCAATGGCTCTGCATCGCCGGTCGAGTATACTGCGTACACGAAGTATGTCCATGTACCGGAAGGTCTGTTCAGGTCGAAGTATTCACGATCCGACTGAAGCTCTACGATTACTTCGCCGCCGCGGACGATCTTGTAGCCGAGGAGTGCGCGATCGCGATGATTGATTTGAACCTTATTGGTCTTGCTGCTGCGTGATTCCTGGGTCAGGTCGCTTCCGTCGAAGTGGATCACGGTATCACCGGAGGTGACAGTGATGTTATCGACGAAGAAGACGTACCAGAGTCCCTGACTATCGCCGTCGACACAGTTCCAGGCAAGCGTGATATCGCTTCCGTTGTAGTCACTGAGATCGATTGTGTAGTCGTGATCGTAGTAGTTCCATGCTGCGCCGGTAAGTGCGGATGCATCCCATACAGCTTCCCATGTGTCGCCACCATCGTCGGAAACCTTCAGATAGTAGTGATCGTTATAGGTAGAACCTTCGTACGCAACACATGACCAGGTGATGGATGTGTTTGCGCCGCAGCTGAATTCAGGTGTGATCAGCCATTCATCCTGTGCGGAGTTAGACCACCACAGTCCTGCGTGGTATGTTCCGTACGGTGCGAATGTATCGCTGCTGTAATCGGACACGGTGAAGTATCCTGGTGTGCTACCGGATGTGTCTGTTGAAATACCTTCAGTCGACCAGCCGGTTGAGAGATCGCCGCTTTCGAAGTCTTCGGAGAAGTCTGCGCCGTTTCCAACGCCAGGTTCATTCCACCACAGGTGAACATCGCCACCGTCAACTTCGTACTGACCGTAGATAACGGCAGTAAGAGCTTCTTCGAGTTCGATATCGAATTCTTCGCCATCTTCCGGATCATCGACGATCACGTTGTTTTCAACGTACACGTCAAATCCGTCGAGTTCAACGGTGAGGTTGTAGAAGCCAAGCCATACAGCCGGGAAGAAGATGCTTCCGCTTGCCGGTACTACAGCTTCGTATACATGAGCTTCATCGCCATCCTGATTTACCAGGGAAACCGTTGCGCCAGCCGGGCTGTCGCCAGAGTTCGTGGTAACGTTGATGGTGACAGCTGCTGTCATATCGCGTGGAACCTCGTTCGAGAATCTAGGATCCGACGGGTTGTCGTTCGTGTACATTGCGAATACTGCCCACTGGTAAACACCGGATGGAACGTCTTCCCAAGTCACGTCGACGAATGTCGTGTCGGTTACATATTCATCGGTGAGGTGATCCCACAGTTCAGGATTGTCGATGTCTTCGACGTCGAGACGATAGATATCGTAGCCGATGAGTGCGCGATCACGTGTCGTATTGACCGTGGAGTTGAAGCTTCCGAATGTCGGAGCTTCTTCTTTTTGGCCCTTAACGGTGCGTGATTCGTTCTTGTTCATGACATAGCCAGGGATCAGCGTAGGAGCGTCAAGAGCCTTGGCTTTCGAGTCAGGAGTGCTGGCTACGTGGTGGTGACGAGTATCGAGCTCGCCGTAATCGTATCCACTAACGCGGATAGCGTAGTTAACTGGGAAATCGAATTCTTGGATATCGTGCCATTCGTTCGTGCTAACGGTGTTGGTTGCCCACTGTGTTCCGGGTTGGAATACATAAGGATCGTCAACGCCGTCGTCCGTACCGAGAGCGACGAATGCTGTCGGGGTGTTCACGCCAACAAAGAATCCGTTCGGAGCTTCAACCGGAGTCTCGAGCTCGTAGGTATTCCATGAATCGTCAACGCTAGGCACGTTGGTCATTTCGAAGAGCACGTCTTCCGCATTCGGTGTGCCGTCTTCAGACACGCCGTAGATGTAGAGGTCACAAGCTGTGTGAGCGGCATTGCTTGTCAGGTACCAGGTAATGGACTGGATTTCCGCGTTATGGTAGTGAGTTGCGCCAAGGCGAACTTCAGACGAGCTACCCCAACCAAGCTGGCTGATGATATTGCCGTCGTCATAACGGAACTCTTCAACTGAGCCGGAACCCGGAGTACCCCATACAAGATCGACTTCGGTATGATCCGTGTTCTCGGTTGCGATAACAGCGCCCGGAGCCGGTGTGATTTCGGAGAGGGTGATGTCGCCAAGCGGCACATCCTGATCCGTCACGGTGATTTCAGTGGTATACGGTTCATAGAACGCATCGCCACCTTCATAGGTGATGGTAAGGGTATAGGTCTGCATACCGTTGACGCCGAAGAATGCGAATTCTCCGTCAACCGTAGTAGCTTCCCAGTAGTATTCTTCATTTTCGAGAACGACAAGCGCTCCGTCGATTCCTACTTCAGGGTTGTCGCTCGTGTAAACGGTACCGGTGATATCAAGAGGATATACCTGTACGGTTACCGAAGCTGGATCGGCGTTACCTGTCGTGTAAACGGCAACGACTTCGTAGGTATAAACGCCATCGGCAAGGTCTTGATCAACATAGACCGTATCGGCCGGAGTGAGTGTACCGTCGATCAGGACAGTGTTACGATAGAGTTCGTAACCTTCGAGTGCGCGGTCGTTGCGGTTCGCGCTGTTGCGAGTTCTGTTGTTGAGGGCTACGCGTGTTTCCGGTGCGCCAACGTATACGTCGTCGATGTACCAGCCGATGTAGCTTGTGACAGAACCGTCGGTACCGAAGTGCCAGCGGAACATTGCTGTCTGGCCGCTGTATGCTTCGAGGTTGAATACAGCCTGTACCCAGCCGTCCGAGTTACCGAAGTAGCATGGTTCGCCAGGGATAGCGGCGTTTGTGCTGTACGCGGCGGGAGAAGGATATCCACCTTCCGGTGTGATCACGGTCCAGGTGTCTCCACCGTCAACCGAGATTTTTACGTTACCTGCATCGTATGTGTAGGTATCGCTTCCTTCGGAGTTGTAGTAATGCCAGAAGGTCAACACACTGTTTCCACCGATCGAGATTTCCGGTGAATCAAGCGTCCAGTTGGCATCATTGGTGTACTGGCTGTTGAGCTTTGTACCCCATACGTTCGGTTCGGAGTGAGCGCCTGTTGTCGCGTCTTCACCCCACTGCCAGCCGGCAGCGTCGTTGCTGACGAAATCGCAATCGTCATCGTCGAAATTGAATTCCGAAGAAGCCGACGGAGTACGCCACATGAGCGTAACATCGTTGTCGGTGACGGTAGCGTCGATTCCGGAAACCGGAGGCGTCAGCTCGGTAAGGGTAACGGTGATTTCAGCAGGGTTGTTGATATCGTGAACTTCCTGAATCGGCTCTGCGCCTTCGAGTACGACGGTCACATCATAGATTCCGCGCCATACCATCGGGAAGTAAGCCGAGGTTGCTCCGTCTTCGAGCACCTGTTCGTATTCAGGATATACACCATCCGGATCAGCCGACTGGCAAGTCAGGTTGATGACTGTTCCATCGAGTGGATCGCCGGTAGCGGAGTTCACGGTAACGGTACAAGTAGTATAGTAGTCTTTGGCAAGCCAGTCGGAAACTGTCGCTTCAGATTCGATACCGTTCGTATAAATTGCTCTCACTGCGTATTGGTAGATGTTTGTATCGACATCAGCCCAATCGGTGTCAGTGTATGTTGTGTCAGCTACGTCGTAGTTGACCAGGGTCCAGTTTTCAGGAGTATCTTCTTCACCGAGAAGCATGCGATACACCGCAAACTGTTCGATGATACGGTCTCTGGTTGTTGCAATGTTGGATACCCAGTGAAGGTTATCGCTATCTTGTTGAAGAGCGAAACGTTCTTCCGGCATTCCTACGCGGACATCGTCGATGTACCAACCACGGTAGCCATTGACGGATCCGTCGGATCCAAAGTGCCAGCGGAACATTGCTTCTTCGCCGACATACGCCGCGAGGTCGAATGTTGCCAGTACCCAGCCTTCGGATGTACCGAAGTAGCATGGTTCACCAGGGATAGCAACGTTGTTGGCGTGTGCCGCAGGGGAAGGATATTCGCCAACCGGATTGATAACTTCCCAGCTATCTCCACCGTCGATCGATATCTTAACGTTACCGCCATCATAGGTATATGTGGCAGACCCTTCTGTATTGTAATAATGCCAGAAGGTAAGAACCGAGTTGTTGCTGACGATGATTTCCGGAGAATCCAGCCACCAGTTAGCGCTGTTGGCGTAATTGTTGTTGAGTACAGTTGCCCATACGTTTGGCTCGGAATGATATCCGTTGGTCGTATCTTGACCCCATTGCCAACCGACTGGATCGCTGCTGACAAATTCGCCGTCATCGCTATCGAAATCGAAGAAGGATTCGAGTGAGCCGGTAGGTGAGTTCCATACCAGGTATGCTTCGGTTCCTTCAGCGTTCTGTGTAGCAATAAGGTTATATGGAGGGCTTGCGATTTCAGGAAGGATGATGTCGCCAAGATCAGTATCGGAATCACCGACAATGGCTTCACCGACATACATGTCGTAGCCTTCGACCATCGCTGTAATCTGGTACGTATGGTCTGCCCATACGCCATCGATTGTGAAGTAACCGTCGGCATTGGTAAATGCCTGGTATGTGTCGTAACCGGTAATGTCAATCTGTACGTTCGCAAGACCGACGTTCGGATAATCGCTACCAACGCAGCGACCGGTAACGGTTACGTTAGGATTCGGTATGAGGGTGAAATCAACGTTGTCGGTTGTCTGGTCGGCCTGAACAACAACGTTTTCAACAACGACATCGGCATAGCCGAAGAGGGTTGCTGTCACGTCGTATGTTCCGGTTGCCAGCGTAATCGCGTAGTCACCGTTGAGGTCTGGATGAACCATGGTTCCACCAGCTTCAACTTCAACTTCAGTGATAACGCCGGAGCCGCCGTTGAGAGTAACGGTACCTTCGATCGTTCCAACTTCTCCCGCTTCGCCCGATACGATGACATCGTCGATACCAATGCCGTATCCGTAAATCGCCAAACCTTCGAAAGCAATCTGATAGGTCGTGCTTGCGTTCGGAAGGGTAATGACTTCTTCTGTCCAATCGGTGATGCTTTCGGTCCATGATTGGATTTCGGTCCATTCACCATCAGGTGTGTTGCGATAGACCAACGTCATTTGATCCTGGTCGGTAGCCCATATTGGCTGTGTGTGCCAGAATGAGAGAACCGCGCCGTCGGTGATGTTGAATTGCGGAGACACAAGACGAGTGATATCGCCGTTCGAGTTTCCAACATAGAGAAGCGCGTTGTATTCACCGCCATGAGCTGTTGCGGGATGAGAGCTGTAACCACCAGCCTGGAAGATCCAGCTGCTTGTTCCGCTGACGAATTCTTCCGTCCAGCCTTCAGGCATATCGCCGGTTTCGAAGTCTGCGTAGACCATGGTTCCCGGTGTGAGAATCAAGCAACCGTTCGAAACGGCCGGTGCGCCAACGCCACTTGCGTTTACAGCGGATACTTCATAGAAGTAGGTTCCGCCGAATTCGATCGTGGTATCGTCGTACATGGTTGTCTGGCCGGTTATGTTGATCACTTCGCCATCGCTACGTTCGAGCCGATAGCCGGTAATCGGGTTGTTGAAAGGTCCACCGTGAAGACCGGTAGTAGGGTTCGTCCAGGTAAGACGACCGTTGTAGTTGTTCGCGGTGAGTACGAGATCGGTAACAGCGGCAGGAACGTCTTCGCCAACCCAGGCATTGCCTGTTACAGCTGGGCCGTCGCCTTCCGTGTTCGAACCGAATACTCTGTAGACGGCCATTAATGGAGCGTCCATGGTATCGTCGGTCCATGTTACGTTAGCGCCGATCGTAGGATTGTCGAGCGTGTAAATCAGTTCGTCGTTGCGGTAAACAACCACTACGTCGAGCTCTGTAAGGGTTTCGCCATCAAATGTTTCTGATGGGTTCGTCCATGACAGTTCACACTCGAGAGCGCCACCGGCGTCCGGTGTAAGAACGAAGTTGGTCGGTGCTGCTGGTGCTCCCGGCTCGGCCGGATAGCTCGGAATAACGAAACCGGGCATTTCAACTCCGCCTTGCAGAGCGCCGATAACAGTTGTTGCACCTGTTTGAAGATTGACGGTACGAAGTTCGCCGTCGAGTGCGTCGGAATATGCGCCCATGTACAAGATGTTTTCATCGTGGTCGAACGCCATATCCTGCGCGTAGATACAATCGAAGCCGATCGCGCCTACAACTTCAACCGAAGCGTCTGTCTTGTCCATACGATACAGGTTGTCATCGCCGATATCGACAAGATAAAGCTGACCTTCGTTGCTGCAAGCAAGGTTGATCGGGGTAGTAAGGTCTGTAGTAGTACCCACGACAGCAACTTCGTATGAATCGAGATCGATCGTACAAAGCGCTGCGTCAACGCCGCTGGAGTAGCAGATACCATACATGGTCATGGTAGAGAAATCAAAAGCCATACCTGTCCAGGTACGACCACCAGGAGCCGTGATTGTGGCAACGACAGTACGTGCGCCCGTCTCGTAATCGAATGTCACGAGGTTGTGGGAGTAGTACTCGATCGCATACCATGTCTGCTCGGCATCGATACTGGATGCTGTAATCAGTTCACCAGCGTCTTCGGCGAGCTGCGTCATGGTTCCAGGGGTGTCCAGCGCGAATGTCACCGGACCATCAGACAAAGCACCGCTCGGATCGTAACATACGACGCCGTAGGCAACTTCAGCCCTGAAGTTTTGTGGAAAGGTTGTGGGTTGTGTTGATGTGCTGTGATGGAATGTTCTTGGAGCGGGTCCTGTTGGGTCTATCGCCTTAACCTCTGGGGTTTTGGCAACCAACAGCGAAGCGCAAAGAAAGAGCCCAAGAATCACGAAAATCCATGCACGAGAACTTTGCTTCATAACTTCCTCCTCAGTGTAGTAGAATTATGTGAGATTTTTTTCCTTACTTTTGAAGCTCAATATCTTGTAAATTGACCGGAAACGGCAACGCGTTGTCAATTTTTTTTTCGTTTTTTTTCTTTCATCATTTCAAGATTTGACATCGGATTCGTATTTTTGCGTAGAATCCCTTCCCTACTCGTTATCGTCTTCTTCTTCAAGGAAGAAACGATAGACCTCTTCACCGTCCTTTTGCATACCCAGTTTTTCCCGGGCTATTTTCTCGATTGCTTTCGGATTGTTTTCCAATTCCTCGTTCAGAGTTTTTAATGAATCACGTTCAGTTCGGTACTGGTCAATTTGATTTTGAATTTTCGCAGCCCTCATTTTCGTTGTGATCAATCGATACACGCTCGAACTGTCAATGAAAAACAAATAGGCAAGCCCGACCACAATGATCAACTTAAGAATCAGGCCGCCCTTTTTTTTCTTCTGACCCATTTTTTTTAATCCCCGTACTGCATAACGATGGTTTGCTTCCTGGAAAGATCGTCTTCCGTCAGCAAAACCTCGTTGCTTTCAATCACCCGGTATTCATCAACAAGCGCGAGATACTCATCTGCACTGCCCAGCGGGAACCGCAGAGCTTTTGTTCGATAATGCATGGGAAAGACAACGGCAGGGGCGATGCTCTTCACCACCCGGTGCGCCTCTTTGGCATCGACAGTGAACGTCCCGCCAACCGGGATGAACATTACATCGATCTTCCCAAGCTGCTTAAGGACTTCGTCGCCGAGCGTGTGCCCGAGATCGCCGCAATGAAGAAAAACCGTATCGCCGATAGAAAACTTCATCAGCAGGTTCTTTCCGCGCTTGCATCCTTGCTCTTCATCGTGCCAGACGGGGATCATCTCGATGTGAATCCCGTGTTCGAGGTATTTACCTTCCGTGTCGATACGTTTGTAACTGCCCTGAATCAGATCGAAGTTGTTATGGTCGTGGTGGCCGTGGCTGGACAGAACAATATCCGCTGTTTCCCCATCAGGCATGGGATAGCCTATATCGGAGAAAGGATCGGTAATTATCGAAACCTTGCCGGTAGCGATCTTCCACATACTGTGGCCAAACCACCGGATTCGAACACCATCAAACATCATTTTTCTCTTCGCAGAATCAGGTTGGCAATAAAGGTACCCTTGATTTCCATTGCTTCATGCGGACAAAACTCATGGCAGCAAAGGCATTTAATACATTTATTACGATCGATGACAGGCAATCCTGCTCCCTTCGGCAGGGTAATCGCTTTGACGGGACAACTTTCAACACAAATGCCACACAATTTACAGTTTGTCTTATAAGCAGGATAATAGTCAATGATTTTTCGAAGTATTTTACGAACGTCCCCTGGCAACGACCCAAGAAAACGGCTTCGCCACAGCACGGACTGGATATCGACCTTCCCGTAATTCAATTGCTCGATCTCGGGGATAATCATTTCCGGGGATAACCCGTCCCGTTCCAGCGCCTTGTTCACATAGTCAATCTGTTTCAGCTTGAAGCCCATCGCTTCCAGAGCGATTTTATCCAGCGCCGGGGCGCTCTCCGATGCGAACATCGTGTTGAATTTCCTCGGCTTGCCGGAAGACGGCCCCGTCCCTTCCATACCGAGGATACCGTCCATCACATTGAACAGTATCTTGCCCTTCAACTGCTGATAAATCTCCGTTAGCAGCTTTCCGAATTGAGGCGGCTTGGGAAATTCCCTGTGGAAGTCCACTTTCTTGAGTCCGGGTATCACGCCGTAGAGATTCTTCACGGCCCCAGTGTATCTCATGAGACTGTGCGTTTTCAGCTTGCAAAGGTTGATAACGGCGTCGGCATCGAACCAGACCTTGGAGAAGATCAGCTCGTACGTCGATCCGTCCGGGAAGCGTACACTCCGCTTCACTGCCCCGCTCTTCTCGAAACTGACCGCCTTTGCCCCGTATTTCTCGACAACTTCCGAAACGCCGGTACCTTTATATACAAAATCGCTGCTGACCGTTCCGCCGGAGGAATCTCCGATCCAGATTTCCCGCCCCTTTTCATGAAGAAGCCGCGCCACGGCATCCATGACCAACGGGTGGGTCGTTACCGCCTTCTCGACCGGGAATCTTCCAAGTAAATTCGGCTTGAGCAGAATGGTCTTCTTGTCCGGATTCGCATCCAGAACCGGGCCAAGCGTTCTTTTGACAAAGCTGTATAGTTTATCTGGATCGTATTGATCAATCCGTTCGATAAAAACCTTCGTTTTTTTACTCATTTATTCGTCCTTTCGGTAAGGTTTCATATTCACCCTGGCGATATCCAATCTGAAGCATGATCTGGTAACGATCGCTCCATAGGCCATCGGGCATCGTGTCGTCCGTCATTCTACCTCTTATGGTAAACATCCAGTTCTGCACACCCCGATATGAAATGGCCCCCCCGTAGTTCCACTGTTTATAATCGTCTCCGACCACATGTATGTCATGCAGATAGCCTACAGAAGCCCCCGTGTACAGAAACGGGAGCGCCAACTGCTGCCATGAAATCTCTGCTTCGTGGGCCGGCTCGAAGTCCAGTCGATTCTCGTCTCGCCATTGATACTCGAAGCTGATGACACTGCACGCAAGCCGGTAATGCAAGCGGCTTGCGTGCAACGACTCATCCTCGACGATGTACTCGTATTCGTCGTTCTGCCAGTCGACCACATAATGCTTATCGCCATGGATCAATTGCCAGTCGAATTCCTGCTTCATGCAGCCAATCTTGAGCTCCAAGCCCAGCGTCAATTCTCTCGAGAAAATCGCGAAGTCCATATCTTCGTGAACATCCCGATTCCTCCAATGCATGGCGGTCGTTTCATACCATTTCCTGTACGGATGAACCTCGATCTTCTCCTCGTACGCTCCGCGTATCAGGAACTTCCTCTTCCAGTGCCACAAGAAACCGGCCCAGGGAGAGGCTTTATCATCGGAATCAAACCTTGCACCCAACTGCACACGGAACCTATCCGATCCATACAGACCGGACAATCCGCCGTTCATCATGTCGTGGGTGGACTCGAAACCTTCCCAATATACTTGCAATCCAAAATCGCCGATCGGTACAAGATGCGTCAACATTCCCGTCATGAAATGTTCTTCACAATCCACATATCGCAGGTGCGCGATGGTTTTCCCGATCGCGGAGGGCACGTTAATCTTTGCGCTTATATCCTGTAAATCGGGCTTGTGACTCCAGTCCTCTTTTCGATATTCAAACTGGCTGTGTCGGCATGAGAACATGGTATGCACGTACCTCAAGCCTTCAAGATATTTCGCCTCGACCGACAAAGCGACATCCGGATTCTGGCAATCGATCGCGGACTGCCAGTACTCGCGATGATACGCGTTCGATGCGATGATTTTCAAAGGCCGATGCTGATTGATATCCTCCGAGTGGAAAAGGTCGAGAACCGAAAGCCGTTTCCCGTACAGTTCATCGTACTGAAACGGAGGCGCGACCCCCTCGATGCACGATAGCGTTTGTAGAACGCTTAAAATCCCGATGCAAATCAGGAATTTCCGCAACGTCAACTCCCGGTGATATCACTGAAATCGTATGGTTTATGGTATGCCTTCACTTCTGTTATTATCGACGTGATCAGCTCATTCGGCGCTACATCGAAAGCGGGATTGTATACGCGGCAATCTTGCGGTGCGGTTCGTACACCGCGGAAACTCGCAACCTCGTCGGCGCTGCGTTCTTCGATATTGATCTGCATACCGGTCTCGATGGAACGATCGATGGTCGATTCCGGCGCGACGATATAGAATGGTATCCCGAAATGCTTCGCCAGAACCGAAAGCCCGAGCGTGCCGATCTTGTTGGCGGAATCGCCGTTAGCCGCGATCCGGTCCGCTCCGGTGATAACGCAATCCGCCCATCCGGAACGCATGACGGTTGCCGCCATGCTGTCGGTGATCAGAGAACATGGAATCCCAGAGCGCATCAATTCCCACGCCGTGAGCCTGGCTCCCTGAAGCAGTGGACGGGTTTCATCCACGAAAACATGGACGGGACGGTCCTTCGCGATGGTGCGAATCACACCCAGCGCGGTCCCGATTCCTACCGTCGCCAACGCTCCTGTATTGCAGTGCGAGAGAATCCCGAGACGCTCGCCCCGGATCTCCCGAGCGCCGTTCTCACCCATCCGGATACACGCATCCGTTTCGTATCGTATCAAATCTTGCGAGTAATCGTAAATCTTTGTTGCGAGCTCGTCTTGCCCCGAGCTATCAATAATACTCCGAATTTCGGAAGTCGCCTTGAAAAGGTTTACAGCCGTAGGCCTGCTCGCTTCGATCTCATTCAGCGCTCTTTCGAGGTTATTAGAGAAGTCGTTCTTCTCCTGGAATTCCAGAATCGCCAGATATGCCGCCGCTGCTGCCGCAATGCCGATCGCCGGAGCGCCACGAATACGGAGCTTCTTGATCGCCTCCACGCATTGCCGGTAATCTCGTATGACCAGCACCTCTTCTAGATGAGGCAATAGCGTCTGATCCAGAATCAGCGCTTCGTCGCGCAAAATGCGTATGCTGTGGATGAAATCGTCGAGATTCTCCGAAGACTTCCCGAACGTGATATGATTTTTCATGCATTCATTCCTTTCAATTCGATGTTCCACGATCAATACGATTTCATTACGTTTCAAGGTGGAAATGGTTGAAGAACATGGACGCAAATCCATGAATTACATTAACTCCATCGCGGCCCGAGCGCTTTTCGTCAAGAAAAAACAGCGAAACCGCATTCCCGATCCGCTCAAGCTACCCTCTCCGGTCAACGTTTCAAAATCCTTGACAGAAAAACACTTGGAATCGATGAAGAAACGTGCATTGATAGCCGGGAAGCTATCAACGTGATCACAAACAAAGGATTACACTGGTGTCGAACAACACAGCAACGATAGAACAAGTAGCCAAAAGACCCTTACGTGTCTTGCATGTAATGAGTTCCCTCGGTCGCGGAGGCAGGGAGCGGCAACTCGCGTACATTCTGAAATACTCGGATCCCTCCGTCGTCATAAGCAAAGCGCTCGTATTCCGTCCCAAAGACCCGGACAACTCCTATATTGACGAATACGACATTAACGACAAAATCCTCGGCTACATGGGCAATCAATATGGAGTTCGCTGGTGGAAGAAGTATCGAAAAGCCATCAGAGACTGGAAACCCGACATCGTCTGGACGTGGGGGTATGTTGAGGCCGCAGCGACAATTCTGGCCTGTCCGGGACTCAAGTTCATTCACGTCGTCGGCTCAATACGCGGAACAGCCGATCAACACAGGCATTCGCCTTATATCCTGTTGCGAAACAAGTTGTCTTTCAAACTCTCCAATTACACTCTTGGCAATTCACGATATGGCCTTAAAAGCTTCAATGTCAAAAATGGTTACGTGCTCTATAATGGCATAGACGAGGATTTCCTCCAACTAGCTCCCGAAGAAGAGAAGGTCAAGCTGAGAGCCAGCTTGGGAATAAAGAAAGGGGAGTATACCTGTATATTTATCGGGAACTTCAGGCCGGTGAAAGACCACGCTACAATCATAAGAGCCATACAAAGAATCCCGAAATCGATACCGTTCAAAATGCTGTTCATCGGCGATGGACCGACAAAGGCAGACATGGAAAACCTCGCGAAATCGCTGCACGCGGATGATCGCATCATTTTCCTCGGAAGAGAGATGAATGTGAAGAAATACCTGTCCATCTCCGACATCTATATCCATTCGTCCCAGAGCGAGGGACTTTCCAACTCAATCCTTGAAGCCATGGCCCAGGATTTACCCGTAATTGCATCCGACACTGGCGGCACAAGCGAAATTGTGTCGGAGGATAACGGGCGATTATATTCGTATCAGGATTCGGAAGCTTTGTCAAATGCAATCATTGAGTTACTGGCCGATGAGCAATTGAGGGAACGCAAAAGCAAAGCATCGAAATTGATTATCAAAAATAATTTCACGATAGACATCATGATTGGCAACTACGAAAAGTTAGCCAAGCGCTTTGCAAACGATAAACGCTAACTGTATTTCCTCGACCGAGCAAACCGCGATTTATAACGAAATCAACTGAACAGTGAGTCGAGAAAGGTCTTGACAAGATAAAAAGCAAGCTGTTTCATGATTTATTAAAAACTAAGTCATTATATATCCCAGGGAGTTGATTATGAAATATTTGATCACTGGCGGAGCTGGTTTCATCGGCTCCAATATTGTCAAAGAAGTTCTTGATAATGGCCACACGGCAAGAGTTCTCGATAATTTTTCAACCGGAAAAAGAGAAAACCTCTATCCATTTCGTGGAAATGAGAAGTTTGAACTTTTCGAGGGCGACCTCAGAAGCTTTCACATTGTTCGCGACGCAGTGAAAGGGGTCGATTTCATTCTCCATCAGGGAGCTTTACCGTCTGTGCCAAGATCCGTTAATGATCCGATCACATCGAATGAAGTGAACATCTCCGGGACATTGAACGTCCTCGAAGCGGCGAAGGAATTCGGCGTAAAGCGTGTCGTGTTCGCCTCTTCTTCATCGGTCTACGGCAATAGCGAAACACTCCCGAAAGTTGAAACCATGCCCGTTTCCCCGATGTCTCCATACGCTGTAACAAAGTATGCCGGCGAACGCTACTGCCAGGTGTTTTACCAGATTTACGGCCTCGAGACTGTATCCCTCCGGTATTTCAACGTGTTTGGGCCCAACCAGGATCCAAGTTCGCAGTACAGCGCTGTCATACCGAAATTCATCAGCCTGATCAAACAGGGGATTTCTCCCGTGATTTACGGCGACGGACTGCAATCCCGCGATTTCACATATATCGAGAACAACGTCCGGGCAAACCTCCTCGCGTGCGAAGCGAAAGGCGCCGCTGGCGAGGTGTTCAACATTGCCTGCAATGAACGCTATACGCTGATTGACCTCGTCAATCTCATCAATAAAATCCTCGGAACCGATGTTCAGCCCACGTTTGCCGAGGACCGCCCCGGTGACGTGAAGCACTCTCTCGCTTCCATCGAAAAAGCCGAGAAGATTCTCAACTTCAAGGTGAAAACGACATTTGAGGATGGCTTGCGCAAATTGATCGAGACATTTGACCAATAGATTCCCAGGCAGAAATCAGGAATGATCAGACTATCCTTCGTTGGCGACATTTTTCCCGCCAACATGTTATATCGCAACGATAAAGGGCTTGCGACACAGTTTCTCTCACACCGGGGAACCGTATGGGAGAAACCGCTGAAAGAGATGTTCAAGGGTGACGATTTTGTCATCGGCAACCTTGAATCTCCTATCTCGCACGATGAGGCAGCGTCGTCCCGTGAGATTTTCCTGGGATGCGCCGATTTCCTTCGATTCCTGAGGGAGGCTGGCTTCAACGTTCTGAACATTGCCAACAATCACATTCTGGAACATGGGATCAACGGTTTCAGCAAAACGATTCAAGCAATTCGGGATCATGAGATCATTCCCTTTGGCTATGAAGATCGTGGGACAAGCAACGTTGTGATCCTCGAAAAAGAAGGCATGCGAATCGGGCTGGCCGGCTTTAACGGAGTCCATGATATTCAAGAACCCAATACCTATGCCGTATTGAACAAAAACAATATTGACGAAGCTCTCGGGGGGATGCAAGGCTGCGATTTTCGCATGATATCTTTGCATTGGGGACATGAGTATCTCACGTATCCCTCAAACGAACAGGTATCCTTTGCAAGAAGCTTGATCGATGCCGGTGCAGATGTGATTATCGGTCATCATGCTCACCGGATTCAGCCGGTTGAGCGATACAAGAACGGCGTCATCTTCTACAATCTGGGCAATTTCATGTTCGATAGCGCATGGTCGGAATTCATAATGCTGGGTATGGTTGCAAAGCTGACTTTTATCAAAGGAAAGCCCGTCCAGTATTCTTCCGAGCCGGTCTACCGCAACCGGGAAAACCTCTTCGTGCCGTATTCGCAGAAGAAATTCGATCGCTTGCTCAAACAGGCATCCGGTAAAATTGGCAACGCCGTGAACTATGCCCGAGAAGTAAAAAAAATACGATCTTTAAGTCGAGCTCGAATGCTGATGCATAATTTGAGGGAGGTTCCCAAAATGTCTCCCAGAGCGCGAAAGCTTTTCTTGAGTCGATTCTCAGGGAAATTGAAAAAAGGATTATCGAAGTGAACATATTGGTTGTCGCAAAAATGCCGAATTCAAATTTAGGCGGTCGAATCGAGCCTCTTGCCATGTTGGATGATGTTGACAAGATTTACTTGTTACGCGAGTTCCCCTACCCGCCCACATCCGCTAAAATTGTGAACGTGCGCTTCCCCCTGACTGCCTGGATTCCCTCGCCACACATCAGAAGGCTCCTCGACGGCATGATTGTTCTCACGAGCAAACGCATCGATTACATTTTCGCCATCCACCTTCATCCTCATGGATACATCGGGTATTTCTTATCCAGGCTCTTCAACAAGAAATTCATCCTCAACACAGTGGCGGGGCTGCGAGAATTCACCGTTTGCAAGGGAATATTCAAGAAGATCACGCAGGGCATTTTAAAATCCGACGCACTTTTTCTCGTAACCGGAATCAAGTCGAAAAACTTTCTGAAACAGCTCAATATAAACGATGACCGGATCAAGATATACAACAACGTCATCAATATCGACAAATACAAGCCAAGAGAACTCGATCGTGACATCGATGTTCTGAATGTCGCCCGAATGGATGAGAACAAGAATACCTATTGCCTTTTCAGGGCGATACACCGCCTGAAAAAGGAAGGACTTCGTGTCGGTCTGACCATCGCGGGGGCGGGTCCATCGGAATCAAAATACAGGGCTTGCGTGAAAGAACTCGATATTGAGGATCAGATCGAGTTTCTGGGACATTGCTCTCATGAGAAAATCGCAGAACTGAACAATCGAGCGAAGATATTCTGCCTGCCGTCTCGTGGAGAGGGATTTCCGGTTTCACTGCTGGAGGCGATGGCCAGCGGCGTGGCATCCATCGTTACGCCGGTTGGAGACATTGCCGATCTCATCATTCACGAGCACAACGGGATGATGCTCGATGACCCTGACGATGATGAAAGCCTTGCACAATATATCAAGAAGCTGATGACGGACGCTTCATTCAGGAACAAGCTCGTTCAGAACGGCTTTGAGGTTCGTACTACACGATCATTTGAAGCAGCCGCAAAGAATTGGGAAGCGATATTCGAATGGTACCGTCATTCAAGCAAAGCATGACATAGACTTGTGGCACTTGTGGAGAAAGTATGATGATCGCACATTTTTTCAATGAGAAAATCTTGTTGCCAATCAGTGACATGATTACGGGGCATAACACCAGCAGCGACCTCAAGATGTTGCTGGAAAGCCAATGGTGGACGAGTGACCGGATACGAGAGTATCAGGAACGGAAACTGAGGCTACTCGTCGAACACGCTTACGAGAATGTCCCCTACTACAACAATCTTTTCAAAGAAAACAAGCTCAAACCCTCCGACATTCGTACGAAAGAGGATCTGCGCAAAATACCCATTTTGAAGAAATCAACGATCAAGAAGCACCACAACGATTCACTGGTGGCCCGAAACATTTCCCCCAAGAACAGATCCACATTATATTCAAGCGGATCGACCGGAGAACCCCTGGGATTTTACATCTCAAACAACGCCTTCAGCATGCGCTACGCAACAGCAATCAGAGGCTGGTACTGGATGGGGTACCGACTCGGCGACAAATACGTCAAATTGAGCCAGAATCCCAGAAACAGCAAATTGAAAAGAATCCAGGACTGGATGAACAATTGCAAATACCTGTTCTCTCAGCAATTGATTGAGGAGAATTTCAAGAAACTGGTTTCGGAAATCAGAGAGTTCAGGCCCAAAATCTTGAGAGGGTATCCCGACCCATTGCTTTTCCTCGCTAAATACATTCAGCAAAACGGAATTGACGACGTTCAGGTCCCCATTATCGCAACCACGGGAAACATCCTCTTTCCCGAGGCAAGGGCTTTGATCCAAGAGCAATTTCACAGCATCATCTTCGATTCCTACAGTTGCGAAGGAACGCCCAACATCGCTGAATGCCCAACCCACGAGTGCTACCATGCCGCCTCAGAATACGCGATAACGGAAGTCCTTTCCGACGGAGAAGAAGTGGCTCCGGGAGAAAAGGGTCGACTGTATACCACCGATCTTTTCAATTACGCGACCCCCTTCTTGCGATACGATACCCAGGACATTCTTGTTCGCTCGGAGAAGCCTTGCAGTTGCGGAAGAAATCTCCCTGCATTCAGCAGGATTCTTGGAAGGGATAACGATATCCTGATCACGCCATCCGGGAAATATCTCATCGTTCATAATTTTACTGGATATTTCGAGTATCTGGAAGAGGTCAACGCGTTCCAGGTCTACCAGAAAGATCCAGATCACATTATCATCAAGATCGTTATCAACGATAACTTCAATAACGATACGGAAAAAGCAATCCTCAAATACTGGTACGAATACATTGGTAACGACGTAAAAATCGAGCTGCAAATCGTTGATGAGATTCCGCCGAATCCAAAGAACGGAAAACGGCGTTTCCTGCTACGGGACAGCAGCATACCATTGAACCTGTATTCATGAAAAACATTCACTGTCGCAGAAATTCATACGGCTTGCTTCTCTGGAGTATAGAATGAGAATCCTTTTTGACCTGAGCCATCCGGCTCATTATCACCTGATGAAAGAACTGGCAAATGAACGCGCCTCGCGAGGGGACAAAATCGCTTTCGCCATTAAATACAAAGACGTCCTTTTCGATCTTGTCGAAGAAATCAAGAATCGCTACAAAGTCTACGAAAAGTCCTCTCGAGAAAAGAAGAAAGGAACATTTGCAGACCTGAGCTGGCTTCTTGTCAATGACATGAGAATGATTGGCATCTGCCGGGATTTCAAACCGGACATCATGCTCACAACCACATTCTCGGCTGCTCACGCGGGGTTTTTCCTTGGAATCCCCACACTGTATCTGACCGAGGACGACTTCCCCCGCATTCACAAGGTGATCCGAATCGTCGAACCCTTCGCCAAAGCGCTTGTATGCCCCAGATCGTGCCTTGTCGGCTCGTTCACCAAGCATACGATACAATATTCGAGCTATCAGGAGCTTGCCTATTTACATCCCGATTACTTCACGCCGGACCCTGAGGTAGTTAGGAAGTTGAAACAACCCTATATGATCATCCGTCTCGCCGCGCTCAACGCACATCATGATTTCGGTTCGAGGGGGATGACGGACGACTTCGTAAGACGATTGATTAAGAAACACAGCGAGAACCTTACATGTTATATCTCCGCCGAACGGAAGATTCCTTCCGACCTCGAGAAATACAGATTTCCTCTTCACCCCACGCAGATGCATCATGCCCTGGCCTTTGCCAGAATCGTCATCGGAGATAGCGCGACGATCATGTCCGAATCCGGCATACTGGGAACTCCCGCTGTTTACACAGGATACTTCGTGGGTGAAAGAGGCTACCTGAACGACCTCGAAAACACCTTCAATCTGATTCACGGAATCAAGAACTACGATCACGAGCTTATGGACAGAAAGATCGACGAAGTTTTATCTCTGCCCAAGGAAGTTTATCAACAACGGGCTCGAGAATTGCTGAATAAAAGATATAATCCGGTTCCATTCTTTAGCTGGCTTATCGACGATTATCCTGAATCAATCAGCACGCTGTTGCGAGACCCGGATTACGAACTGAAATTCATGCCGAAGGAAACATAGAGGAGAGAAAATCATGAACATCCTCGTCACTGGGGGTTCCGGATTCATCGGAGCCAACTTCATTCACTACCTTTTCAAGCAAGAGAGTTTCACGGGAAACATTCTCAACATCGACAAACTCACGTATGCGGGTAATCCGCTGAGTCTGATCGATATTGAAGAGAAGTATCCTCAGCGATATTTCTTCGAGAAAGTCGATATCTCCGACGCGGACGGAGTGATGGATGTTTTTCAGCGCTTTGCACCGGACATGGTGATCCATTTCGCCGCCGAGTCGCATGTCGATCGTTCGATCCTCGGCCCGAAGGACTTTATTCACACGAACATCAACGGAACGTTCAATCTCCTCGAGGCGGCGAGAAGCATCTGGCAGGATCGCAACGATGTCGTGTTCCACCATGTTTCAACGGATGAAGTTTATGGGAGTCTTGGTGAAACGGGTTATTTCGTTGAAGAAACGCCATACGATCCACGCAGCCCGTACTCTGCGTCGAAGGCATCGTCCGATCACCTGGTCAAGTCGTATTTCCATACTTTCGGATTGCCGATTACCCTCTCCAATTGCTCCAACAACTACGGCCCATACCAGTTCCCCGAGAAAGTGATTCCCCTGATGGTCACGAACATGCTCGATCGCAAACCCCTCCCTGTTTACGGAGATGGAATGAACGTTCGCGACTGGCTCTACGTGGAGGATCACTGCAATGCGATATGGGAGATCGTTACTCGCGGAAGACGCGGCGAAACCTACAACATTGGCGGAAACAGCGAGATGAAGAATCTCGATCTGATTCACATATTGTGCGAGCTAGTCGCAGAAGAGCAGGGGATATCGTCCGAAACGCTCAAGGACCTCATCACTTTCGTGAAGGACAGGCCCGGGCACGACCGGCGTTACGCCATCGATTGCAGTAAAATCAAGCGCGAACTCGGCTGGCAACCATCCGTGGATTTCAGGGAAGGGATGAAACGCACGGTTCAGTGGTATCTTTCCAATCAGGAGTGGATCGAGAGCATCCGTACGGGAGAATATATTAACTGGATTCAGAAGAATTACGAAGAGAGATAGTCGGTTCTAAAGAAACGCCCCAAGCATTATCTTGATACCGATACCGATTAGTATCAACCCGCCCAGCACCTCGATCTTGCTGCCGAACTTGCTTCCGAACCGATTTCCCAGATAGACGCCAAGATAAGAAAGAACGAACGTCACCAGCCCGATGATCAACACCGGTAAGATGATCGATTGATCCAGCATCGCCAGGCTGAAACCTACCGCCAGGGCGTCGATGCTCGTTGCAATCGCCAGCGTAAACACGACCAGGATTTTCTCGGGATTGCAGGTCTTGTCGTCCCCTTCCTTGAGGAAATGAGCCTCGTAGATCATCTTGCCGCCGATGAAGGCCAGTAATCCAAACGCTACCCACGGGGCGAAATGGCTGATTATATCCCGCAATCCTTTCCCGGCCAGCCAGCCCAGGACGGGCATGATTGCCTGAAACCCGCCGTAAAACAAGGCAATAATCGTTGCGGAGCGTATCCGGAAACATTTCAGAGCGAGACCGTTACTCATGGAAACGGCGAAGGCGTCCATGGATAGACCAAGTGCAATAAGAAGCATTGTGACAATATTCATGATTGCATTATAATATCATGAACTATGGCTGTCAAACCGATTCTCGCGCGCGGGAATGATTTTTGCATGCCATGATGATATAAAATATGGATATGATATATATTTGATTAACATACGAAGGAAGGTTACATGAAAAAAGCAATCATTCTCATGTTGCTCGTTGGTATGCTACCGTTGTTTGCGTCAACGGTCGAGCATCGAGTCATGACAAATCAGCCGGATATTTTTCCGGTCGATCAATATCAAAGAATTCAGGTCAATGAAGGCATCTACCTGACAAAACCGGGAATGCCGCAATTACCGTCCATACCCGTGTCTTTGCTTCTAGCGCCGGGCGAAAAGGCCGTATCCGTTACCGTGGAAACCGGCGAACCGGTTGAAATCGAGCTTGACGGAGCCATTTACCCCTGTCAGACGCCCGTGCCTCTGAGCAGAAGCAATACTGCCGTGTTTACACAACCCAATCAGGAAGTCTATACAGATTCTCAGCTCTATCCCTCCGAACTGCAGGAAGGACTCACCACACAGTACTACCGTGGACACTCCATTGCGCTTGTTAACGTATATCCGGTTCAGTACTCTCCTGCAGATCAGACGCTTCTCTTCTACCCGGACATGACGGTACGCATCGAAACCTCGTCCGACCAGGAAGCGATCAATGCATACAACCGCTTGTACCGCGGCGACGACCAGACCAACAGCTACCTTCGGAGCATGGTGAACAATGAGGAAACCATCTCGTACTATCCTCCGGATAATCGCGATAGAACCCAGGATCATCTCCTTGTCATTATAACGGACGAAGACTTCGTCAGCAACTTCGATCCGCTGATGGAGCTGAAAACCAAGCAGGGGTTCAATCCGATGATTGTGACTGTTGACGAGATTTACAGCGAAACAGCCGGTGAAGATAACCAGGATAAAATTCGCAACTTCATCGAAATCTGCTACGAGGAATACAACTCCAGCTACTTCCTGCTGGGTGGCGATGTGAACATCGTTCCTTTCCGCGGATTCTACATCCAGGCTGGCGACACAACGGACAATGGCATTCCTTCGGATCTCTACTATTCGTCGCTTGACCGTGTAGGTGTTGGCGAAGGCCCGGACTGGAACACCAACGACAACAACCGCTGGGGCGAAAACGATGAAGCCGACTATATCCCCGAAGTCGCTGTCGGACGTATCTCCGCTCAGACAAGCGCCGAGTTCGATGCAGCCATCAACAAACAGGTGATGTATCAGCTCCATCCGGTAGTGAGTGAACTCGACAACGCACTGATGGTGGGTGAACAATTGAACGACAACCCGGCCACATACGGCGGTAACTACAAGGATCAGATCATAGTCGGCGGCAGTTACGACGGTTACATGACAGCAGGTATTTCCGAGAATTTCAACGTCGACACGCTCTATGAAAGGGATACTTATTGGTCACGCAATGACCTGGCTGGTTACATGAATTCCGGAATCAACCTTTTGAATCATCTTGGGCACTCCAACACCGATTACAACATGAAATTCTATAACGACAACGTCACGAATTCTCAACTCACCGCGAACGGTGTGAACCACAACTTCTTCCAGATTTACTCTCAGGGCTGCTACTCCGCTTCGTTCGACTACAACGACAGCATCGCGGAGAAGTTCACCACCATATCCAACGGCTGCGCCGTTTATGTTGGCAATTCCCGCTACGGCTGGTACATGCCGGGTGGAACCAATTCAAGCTCTCAGTATCTTGATCGTCAGTTCTACGACGCGCTTTTCGGAGAAGGGATTTACCGTGTATCCGACGCAAACAACGATACGAAGGTTGAAGGCGCGAACCAGTGTGCAAACGATCCATGGTTCCGCTGGGCACATTATGAAGTGAACGTGTTCGGCGATCCGACCCTCGAGCTCTGGACAGCCGAAGCACAGGAGATGTCCGTTGTTTATCCTGCGGGAATCCCGATCAGCGCGACACAGTTCGAAGTCCAGACGGGGATCCCGGGCGCAATGGTTGGCGTTACGCAGAACGGCGAGCATATCGACATGCAAATCGCGAACAACAGCGGTAACGTGACGATCTACTTCAGCCAGCCGCTGCAGAACGAAGGAACCATCGACGTAACGGTTTCCGCTCACAATTACCTGATCGATCAGGCACAGATTCCCATCGTTGCTTCCGACGCTCCGTTTATCGTGATCGGGAATTACTCGGTCGACGCAGGTGGGGATGAAGTGATCGAATTCGGCGAAGAAGTGTCTGTTTCGCTCACGCTCATGAACATGGGCCAGCAACCCGCTTCCGGGGCAACCATGAGTATCTCATACATGGGGCAGTATATCACCATTACAGACAACTCCGAAACTTTCGGAGATTTCGCTGCCGGCGAAAGCGTTACCATCGACGACGCTTTCATCTTTACCGTTTCCGAGAACGTACCGGACAATTTCGAGTTCAACATTAGCGGACTTGTGTCAAGTGGGAGCGACAACTGGACAGTCCAGATGTATTTTACTGCTTACGCGCCCGAACTCGCTTTTACCGGCGTTGAAATAGACGATGGCGGAGACGGCATCCTTCAGCCGGGTGAAGTGGCCAACTTGAATCTGTACATCTCCAATTCCGGCGGTGCGAGCGCTAACAACCTCAGCCTGGAAATCCTCACCGTGAATCCGATCATCTCCTTCGAGTCGAACACTGGAGCGCTCTCTTCGCTCGGTAGCGATTCGGAAGATTACATCACGTTACAGGCGACTGTTAGCGAAGAAGCCACCGACGGCTATCTCGGCCTTTTCAGCGTTGTCATTTCCGGCGATAACGGTCTTGACCTGAATGACGATTTCATCGTTATGGTTGGGCAGATTCTGGAGGGATTCGAGAACGGAGATTTCAGCGGATACGAGTGGGACCTTTCCGGTAACACGAATTGGTCCATCACCAACAGCAACACGTATGACGGGCAGTATTCCGCTCGTTCGGGCAACATCAACAGCAATCAGTCAACGACCCTTGAAGTGACGATGAATGTCCTGATGGACGGTGAAATAACCTTCTACAAGAAAGTATCCTGCGAGAACGATACCGATAACAACTTCGATTACATGTTCTTCGCCATCGACGATGAAGAACAGGGACGTTGGGACGGCGAAGTAGACTGGTCACGCTCCGCGTACCCGGTTTCCGCCGGTATCCATACTTTCACATGGACCTATCTGAAGGACGGATTTGTCGATTCCGGTTCCGACTGCGGTTGGATCGACAACATTTCGTTCCCGGCGAACGCGCCGGAAGAGGTTCCCGGGTTCTTGCTCGACACCACCCAGTTGAACTTCGGCGTCATCGATGTGGGCGAAACCGTCACACGTCAATTCAACATCTTCAACCTTGGCGTTGCGCAGCTCAACGGAACCATCGACGTCCCGGAAGGATTCAGCATTGGCGAACCGGGCAGGAACGAAATCGAGTATTCGGTTGTGTCCATGGGAATGGCAACGTTCCAGATTACCTTCGCGCCGCAGGAAGAAGCGGTTTACTCCGCGAACGCGCTCCTAACAAGCAACGATCCGTTCAATACGCTCAGCCTGCTTGCGCTGGTAGCCTCCACATCAGGAATGGATGCCGGAGATGAAGTGGTTAACTTCGTCGACAAGGTTTACGGAAATAGCCCGAATCCTTTCAACCCCGAAACGACCATTCGTCTCTCGGTTCAGAAGGCAAATACACCTGTCACGATCGACATCTACAATATCCGCGGACAGAAGGTGAAAACCCTGCTGAACGATCGACTCGACGCCGGCATGCACAACATCGTCTGGCGCGGCGACGACGCCTACGGCAAGAACGTATCCAGCGGCATTTATTTCTACAAAACACGTATCGGCAGCAAAGAATCAACTCGCAAGATGCTGATGATGAAGTAGACGATATACGGCTATACAAAAGCCTCCCGCGTTTTCGCGGGAGGCTTTTTTTTCGGAATTCCGCTGCTCGACGGTTATCTGCTCGATCTTCGCTCCGCGGGGCGGCGTTGTAAGCCGTTCCCGGCTTACTGACTCCCTTTTCGCGCTGCCTGGCCAGGCAGCGCGAAAAGGGAGTCGTGCGCGAAGCGCACACGCCGCCCCGCGGAGCTGAGTCGGGGAAACGTATGCAAATCGCCAGCACGTTGAGCAGGCAGAAAATGGGATAAAATGGCATAAATTAGCGAAGATTGTATTTCAGAGTTGACAAGAGAGATTTCTTTCAGAATTCTCAGCATAAGATTTCCCACAAGTGCGTTCAGGAGTTGGATAATGGTAAGTAAAGCTCAGAAAGTTCGTTTGGGCGTGTTCCTCGTTGTCAGTCTGTCACTCATGATTTTACTGATTGTGCTGATCGCAGGCGAGAAGCTCCTCAAGAAAAAAGACTCGTACATGATCTCCTACCAGAACGTTTCCGTCAACGGACTCCAGATTGGCGCGATGGTCAAATATCGCGGGTATCAGGTCGGATCCGTAACGGAAATGCGCATCAATCAGGATGATGTGGGAATCATAGAAGTCTACGTGGAGGTAGAGCAAGGCACCCCGATCAAGGAAGATATGGTGGCAAACCTCCTGCCTCAAGGTATCACGGGACTGAAACTGATCGAACTTGTGGGCGGCAGCAATCAGGCGAAGACGCTGAAACCTGGCTCGCAGATTAAGGCGGGAACATCGCTCATGGGCGATATCACCGGAGGAATTGCATCCGTTACCGAAAAACTGGAAGTCGTATTACTGCACGTTGCTGAAATAACAAGCGAAGAAAACCAGCGGAATATCGCCAACATTCTTCAAAACCTCGACCTGCTGGTCTCGGAAAATCGTCAGCACATCAACCAGATCATGAACAACGTGAACTACACCACCTCCAGCCTGAACGAGATGGTCGTGTCCATGAACGACGCCATGAACCGACTCAACGATATCCTCTATTCGGAAGAGGCGGACAGAGTCATTGCCAATGCGGTCATTATCACGGACAACCTTGCGAAAACAACGGAAATGACGGGCAGCATCACCACCAACCTGAACAACATGATGCTCAAAATCAGAGACGACGTCGTCTCTGTGGTAGAAACCATGAAAGAAACGGTCGACTACCTGAATGAATTTTCAAGACAAATCGACGAAGAACCTTCGCTCCTGCTGCGAACCAAACGTAAATAGAGGATATCATGAAGCGAACGATCTGGATACTCACGGCACTGGTCATTATCCTGCTTATCGGATGTACGGTTGAAGAAATTGCACCCAGAAACTACTACGTCATGGAATACTACCAGCACACGGAAGTAGATTCACTGAAGCGCGAAACGCCTCTACCCTACAAGGTTCTGGTTAGCGAAGCCGATATCGCACGCACATACACCCGGCGCCAGATTGTCCTGCGCCACTTCGGACCCAAACTCACCTACTCGGATTACGACAACTGGGGCGGGAAGCTGTCCGAAATGGTATCGGGACTGGTCGTCCAACGCCTGAAACGATACAACGTCTTCTCCAAAGTCCATCAGGAATACTTCAGTGAGGTTCCGGACTTCGAAATCACCACGAAGATCAATAACATCGAGCTCTATTCTTCCGAAGTGAATCCGTACCGCGCCGCTCGCCTCAATATCGAATTCCATCTGAAACGAGCCAACGAGCAGACGATATTCCTCTCCCACTCGGTCAATCGCGTGGTATACATGGTGGATGATGAGATCGAGACTTTCGTCCAGAAGGTGAACGAGCTCCTGCTCGAAGAGACGGATAACTTCATCCGGCGAATCTATCGATTCTTCGATCAGGGCGAAACAGCCGAAGAGATCATCGCGAATGAAATATCCGGAGGCGATAGCCAGATTCTTTCCGTGGGATCGGAGGAAGAGCTTCCCAGCGGCATGGGACTCCTCCTGCTTCCGGCCATCAGCGAGACGGACGAGGAGCCCCAATTCACTGTTGCCGATAAATACGGGATGGTCACGCCCGGGAAAATGGGAGAAGCGCTTCCCCTGTGGAAGGGAAAATACACCCTCTCAATGGGCTCCGGCGACACGGATCAGATGATCGAGAAAGCCAACATCGAAATCATTCCCCGGTATAAGACCGTGCTGAATCCGGAATGGGGAGCGCTGAAAGTAAAAATCGTGGATGAAAGCCGCAACTACATGAAGGTACGCTACGAAATATTCGACCAGTCGAATGGTGAAAGCTTCGGCTCCGACATCCCCGCCGAAGAGGACATCGGTGAGAAAGATCGCGTATGGGTTCTGCGACCGGGGCTCTACAAAATCACCGTCAATAATGAGCCGTTCAATACCTACCAGAATTTCTCGACCGTCTTCCTGGAAGAAGGCACCTATCAAATCCTCACGATCGTTGTCAACACGAACGACAATGGCGATTTCGAGAGCCTGATCGGCGCTGGCGTTCTGGATGAAGCAGTCGTAAGCAAGGAAGAGAAGCATCTCGATATCTACAGCGCAATCCACGCGAACGGAAACATCTCAAGCGACAACACCAACGATAAGTCCAACCCGACAACCGTGTATAAAGCCACCATGCAGCTCGATAACCGCCTGGTATACGATCGCTATCCATACCACTTCACCAGCAAACTGCTGGTCGAGGCTGGACTCAGCAAAGAGGAGGAGACGGACATCCGGGCATCGGACGACTATTTCAATCTCCGAAACACGCTGGTTTATTACCTGGTCAAATCCTTCGGCTTATACGTTCGCGGCGACGCCAATACCCACTTCTTCCCGGAGAAAGTTTATACTTCCGATGAGCGCAACTATATCTTCATCGATACCGAGGGCGTTCGTGACACCCTGCTCGCGAGGGACGAAGTGAAAATCAAGGAGCCCTGGCAACCCGCTGAGTTCAAGGAAGGCTTCGGCATCAACTGGCGTATTCTGGACAAACAGCGAAGCAGCCTCAGCACGAGGCTGGGATTCGGCTTCCGGCAGCTTTACGCCAAGGACGTATATATCTACAGCTTCTCCGACGAAGTTTCGGGAGAAACGGACGTCACCTACAACGTTTATAATGAAGTGGGTAACTCCACGCAGGAAGGCGTCGAATTCTCGGTTGTGGCCAGCATCGAGCTCCCTTTCAACCTCTCCTACGATTCCAACCTCGATATCCTTTTCCCGTTCGACAACGACAACCCAAGCTACGAATGGGAAAACATCCTGAACCTGCGCCTGTTCAAGCAGGTTTCGCTCGACTATAAATTCACCCTGACCTACAACGAGGACGTTGCCGATTACAACATCCTGAACCACCTCTTCTACCTGCGTCTGACATACATCATCAACTGATCTCATGGAACGGACACCCAGGCTTCAGCGCAGCGAGAAAGGCATTCAGATCGACGGATATCTGAACAAGGTCGTGGTGCCCGAGTTTTTCACCCAGTTTTCGGTCATGAAGGATATCGCGTCCATCGAGTCGATCGACATCCATAACGTCACCATGATCGACAGTTCCGGCGTCGCGTTCCTGGATGAAATAATCCAGCGCGTCGAAAAGCTCGGGAATGCTCCCGCATTGATCGGCGCTTCGACAGACGTCAGGAAATCGATCGACACCTTCACCTCGCTTTCCCTCCGGCAAGTGGAAAAAACCGCTCCTGCCGGTTTTTTCGAGATGGTGGGAGACCACGCGCTCAACTGGTGGGAATCGTTCATCTATTCCCTGTATCTCACCGCCGATACGCTCTACTGGGCGTTCGTGGGTATCTTCAATCACAAGGGGCAGCGCAAGGGATCGTTCATTCAACAGAGTCTGTTGATCGGAGTGGATGCCCTCCCGATCGTTAGTCTGCTTTCGTTCATTCTCGGATTGATTCTCGCGTTGCAGTCGGCAGCGCAGTTGCGCATGTTCGGAGCCAACATCTTCGTTGCGAACCTCGTATCGATATCCATGGTTCGTGAGATGGGACCCATGATGACGGCGATCATCATCGCCGGGCGAAGCGGATCGGCCATAGCGTCGGAGATCGCCACCATGAACGTTACCGAGGAGCTCGACGCGCTCAAGATGATGGCGATCAACCCCATCCGATACATCGTCGTTCCCAAGTTCCACGCCATGACGGTCTGCATGCCGCTTCTGGTTACTGTATCGATCTTCGTCGGCGTATTCGGCGGCGCGCTCGTTGCCATGGTTTACCTCGATCTCACCATCAACGCCTACATCGAGCAAGGCGTCAACGCGCTCATCTTCAAGGACATCGTGCTCAGTCTGGTGAAAAGCACATTCTTCTCCTGGGTCATCGTGATCATCGGGAGCTTCTACGGTTTCCGCGTGACCGGAGGAGCAGAGGGAGTCGGCAAGGCAACCACGGCGTCGGTGGTCGCGTCCATTTTCGCGGTTATCGTGCTGGATGTGATTTTCAGCCTGATTTACCTGATTTAGGAAGCTTGAATTATGACAGAGCCCATCATAAAAGTCAGAGACCTTGTCGCTAAATACGAGGACAAGGTCATTCTCGACGGCATCAGTGTGGACATCCTCCCTGCCGAAATCACCGTGATTCTCGGCGGCAGCGGTTGCGGAAAAACCACGCTTCTCAAGAATATACTACGCCTCTACGAACCGGCTGCCGGATCCGTGGAAATCTTTGGGAAAAACGTGGTGGGGATGGAGGAAAACGAATTCGAAGAAATCCTCGCGCACATCGGCATGCTCTTCCAGAACGGAGCGCTCCTGAACTCCCTTTCGATCTACGACAACATCAGCATCCCGCTCGAACAGCACACCAAAATTCCCGACATCCTCAAAGATCGTATCATACGCAAGAAACTGGAGCTGGTCAACCTCAGCCATGCAATCTACCTGAAGCCATCCGAGCTCTCCGGCGGTATGAAAAAACGCGCCGCACTCGCCCGAGCCATGGCCCTCGATCCAGAAATCCTCTTCTTCGACGAACCTTCCGCTGGACTCGATCCCATCACCAGCGCAAATCTCGACGAACTCATTCTCACCCTCAAAAGGCAGCTCAACATCTCCGTCGTCATCGTTACACACGAGCTGGCAAGCATACACCGCATCGCCGACAAAATCATCTTCCTCGATTCCGGTAAAATGCTCTTCAACGGCACCCTTCAGGAAGCCAAAAACGCCAGCATTCCACAAATTGATACTTTCTTCGATGTCGGAAGATTCGAGTAGAACTGCAAGTCGTGAGCGGATTCGTTCGATTCCCCTTCACCGCGTGGTGTTTCACAGCGTAGCTTCCATGTCCATCTCCTTTCGAAGCTGTGGTATATCCACGGGGGGAAGGGAAATCGGGCGAAGGCGCCACGACGTTCGGCCATAAAAAAAGGAGAGCCCCGAAGAACTCTCCCAAAATTCTATTATCAACCTATTTGATCAACAGCATCTTGCGAATATTCGTGTAGTCACCAGCTTTAAATTTATAGAAATAAACACCCGATGAGACCGGCTTCCGGTTCTCGTCCATACCATGCCAGTACACCTGATGATTACCAGCGGGTTTCGCCTCGGAAACAAGCGTTCTCACAAGCTGGCCGCGAACGTTGTAAATCTTCAACTCCGTTTTCGCATCTTGCGCCAGGGAATAACGGATGCACGTTGTCGGATTGAACGGATTGGGATAGTTGCATTCAAGATGCGTATAACGAGGCACATCGCCCTCGTCTCCCTGACCGCTGTAATCCGTTTCAACCTGTGCAGTATTGCTGAAGATACTCTCGTTGCCATCCACCACGGAGGTTACAGCATAGTACTGGATCACCGCCGAATAGGAATCGGTATCGATAAAATCGGTTTCGCCCGTCTCGGTAATCATCACAAACGGCTGATCAACTCCCGGGGAACGATAGACGCGATAGCTGTCCGGTACTTCATCCGGAGCAGCCCATTGAAGCTCGATCTGATTCGGAGCGGTAAGTATGGCCGATAACTCGACAGGCGGTTCGACAGCCTGATAGCTGTCCGTAATCATGATATTGTCGATGTACCAGCCTTCTTTAATTGTACCGCCATCTGAACCGAATACAAAGCGGAATTTCACGGTTCCACTGTAGCCCGTAACATCGAACCACGCGCTTTCCCAGTCAATACTTCCCGCAAACAAGCCGGTGTCCGCATCGAATGGCGGATTGTTCTCGCCGCGGGACAGATATGGATATCCACCTATCGGAGAAAGCGTAATCCAGTTGTCGTTGTAATACATTTCAACTAGCCCACCGTCATAACAGTATCCCGGCCAGTTTCCGCTTATCTCCGAATCCATCCAGTGGCGGAATGTCAGGTAACTTCCCGTTGAAAGCGTTACTTCGGGACTCTCCAGCCCAATTTTGACGTTGTCCGAATAATCATCGCCATCGGTACCACCCGCTTTCCAGGAATGCCCAGGAGAGTAGAAGCGATTATCTTCCAGATGCCACTCGTCGGATCCCCCGTTGAGCGCATAGTGCGACCATCCGTTATCTCCCAACTCACAGAATTCGCTGTAGCCGACCAGGTACTCGAACTGATGCAGAACATAATACTCCGTCTCGGAGGAAAGGGTGAGATTGAGCCGGAACGAATGAGGAACAGGACATTCCGCATCGACCTCGAGGCTGAACGGTGTATCGAGATCAACGCTCTCATTAACCGCGATATCCCCTAACGTTGCCATGCTCGATGCCATGTCGATCATCGCGTCATCCACGTACAGGAAGCCGGTAATGTCCGTCGCTTCATAGTGGCCGTTGTTGATTACCTGTATTTCAATGTCCGCACCCTCGTTTTGTTCGAGATACCCGTTCTCGTTTTCATCGAGGATCGTGATGGACTCAATTTCCAGCTTGGGCGCCCAGCAATTCAACCCACACACGAAATTCCACTCGTTCTGGTCGCATGTAACATGAAGCGTGAACGCCAGCGCCGCCATATCCGGACACCAGGGCGATACCTCGACCTGAAACGGCTGAAGAGATGCTTCAGTTTCCCCGCTATCGATGGCGTTGTAGTCTGATTGAGCGTTTAAGATCGTAATCCATGGAGAGTTTGTCGAGATCGACGCTTGCACGTTCGTTGCCGATTCGATACCCGAATTCTGCAATAAGACGTTAAATTCGGAAACCCGCCCGTAGATGAGGACATTGTCATCGGCAGAACCGACAATATCGGTTCCTACCAGCACGAGGCTAGGCTCTTGCGTAACGATGGGTACCGTTGTAAAGAGAATCGCTCTCTGATTTCCCAATGGCGACGCGCCATCGGGATACTCGTTATTGTACGAGTATTGAAGCCCAACCCCTCCGGTATGATCTTCAAGCCCGATCGTACAATAGTTTCCCTGAGCTCCGCCTGCTGAATTGTTGCTGTCCACATTGTTGAAAACCTTGTACTGAATCTTGATCGGAGTATCTCCGGTCGGCGTCGAATAGAATCCTGTATTGTATAGAACGATCTGGAATGTCTCTTCCGCACTCGATATGGAATTAACGCACTCGGACCACTCGATCACGAAAGCGTCAATCGTCATATCCTGAACGTATTTGATGTAAACACCGCCGCCGCTCGTTCTCAGGTCGTCCCAGAAAGCAGCAATCATCGGGCTTGGTCCAAGGCCGCCGGGGATCGGCCAATTACGGAACGTAACCTGATCCGTATCCCCGTCGCCGAAGGTTATCCAGCCGTTGGAACAGATACCGACCTCCTCATACGCGACTCCGTAAAACGTCACCGGAAAGGGGAGATCGAAGAAGTCCATATCGTCATCCTCATTCGAGGTATCGGTTATTCCTGTGTTCGTTCCGGTTCCTCCCAGTCCTGGATCGATCTCGATCCAGTCGTAGTCCGGAGCTTCCGTGTAACTGGTATCGCCGTCGTCCAAACATATATAACCATATGCATCCGGCGCGATCGGATCGCCATTTTCGATTTCTCCGATCGGGATAATGATGGTTTCCGTTTCGTCGAGGCCTGATTCGTTGTAGAAGCGAACCTCGAACTCCACGCTCATGCCTGGAAGAATCTGCGGAAGCGTACCGATTTCAAAGCAGTCCGTCGGACAGGTCACAGTGCTTCCAGGAGAGATGTTACCGAAATAGGCAATCGAATCCGGCGTCAACGCCAGCGCATTCCTGCTGGATATTTCGGCATAGACATCGGAAAGCGCTGTCTGACCGTCATTGTATATCGTGATGGAGGTTTCGCAGGTTTCACCCGGGTCCAGGATTCCGTCACCTTCATCGATTGAATACGAAACAATATCAAGATCGTTCCCCGCGATATCCAGCCAGAACCTGTCTTCCCACTGATAATCTCCATCTGCGGTAATGACAAGTTCGATCGGAGCACGATGTCCGTCCGGCGCGTCCGGTGCGATGACGATATCGAAATCGTCCGGCGTTGGTCCTCCGGCTCCGCTGTTGACCGTCTCCCACGATTCGGTGTCGTCGGTAATCTGAATGTAAGGATCATCCGAGGAAATCACCGCCACGACATTCTGGAACGTCGAGGAGCTGTAATTGCGAACCGTGAGAACCAGTTCGATGGTTTCTCCCGGGTTCGCCTGCCCATCATCGTTCCCAATGGAATCGTCTTCGTTGTCATCGTCGACCACGTAGTTCTGACATCTGACGCCGTCTCCACTTTCGATCGTGAAATCGCCCAGAACCGGCACATAATTCGGTTTGGTGACAACCAACGAGACTTCACCGACAGCCGTTTTACTGAATTCATGGGTAATCGTACCATTCTCATCCGAATAACCCGATTCGAAGATATCTTCTTCTCCCTGTGAATCGACCATGCGGATTGTTACCCATGCTCCTTCGATCGGCAAACCGCTTCCATCGGTCACGGTAACATCGAGGTAGCCCTCTCCCTGGTGAATCGTGGACGTGTAATCGGCATTCATCGATTTGGGCTCTCCAACCCAGACATCGATACTGGGATCGCCCATGAGGTTGCACCAGTGCGTAAATACTTGCGTGTAATGGTATGTGGGCTCCTCATATGCTCGATAGAGGTCCATCTTACCCTGGAACAGGGCCTCGCCCATGGTTCGCATATCGTACACGAGGAGTCCCTGGAAAATGCCGCCACAAAGGATATTGTTGAATTGCGTATGCGTTCCGGTGGTCGCCAGGCCTATCGCGCTGATTCCACCCCTGGGAGCGCTTGGCGTCCCAGCGCGAAGCACAGCCTCGGTTCGCGCGGTCCCTGAAGCAAACGAGCCTGTATCGCAAGTGAGAATTATAGCATTCATGAGTTTATTGGTGTTGGTGAGACCGGAGACATTACCGGTACTCCACCCGCTCATTCCTACCCAACCGCGGTAGTTGAAGAATTGAACGCCCTGGTTGATGGCCGTATCCATCGAGCTTGCGCTCGGATCGCTGCTATAGAGCTCCGTAAAAGTATGTTCAGGATCGTTGTTGAGGATCATGTCCTTGACAAAAAGATTCGTCTGAATACACGAAAGCCCAGATGGGCTGGTGTCCCCCACCAGCAGGCTGCGATGATAATAGCCCATATCATCGAGGTTCGGCGCACGCTCAAACTTGTTCATCTTCGACAGGAAAGTGAGGAAATCCGTTACGGAACCTATCGAGATTCGACCAATGAGGATATCGGAGATATAGTCGTCGCCATCCAGCAATGTGTATGGATGGTCGCCTTCTCCTTCGTAATTTGTCCAATTCTCGAACCACGTTGGCATACTGTACGTTCCGGATGGGTCTCCAACCAGAACCAGGTACTCGGGCGGGTTCTCCCAGGAATTGTAGCAATCCTGGATGAAGCTTTTGATGTCCGAGTTGCTCGTGCCTGTTTCAGCCGTACTATGGGCTTCAATATAGAATCCCTTGGACCTCTTCCAATCCATGTAAGATTCGATATACGTGACGAGCTCCGTGATATTCGGATATATGACCAGAATCGAGCGCTGCTGATACTCCGGATTATCGTCGCGTACCTGCTCCCAGTTGGCGATATTCGCTTCATACAGCTTCTCGAAGCTTCTTGAAAGCTTGCGGTTTGAACGAATCTCGTTTACTCCATTCCCGCTTTCGTACCGAACCGTCAGATTGATTTCCGAGGCGATCTCCAGTTCCTGACTCCGGGCATCCCATCCTACGGGTGAAACGCTGATGTTTACCAATCGCACGTCGCGCATGACTACCGGTTCGCTGATACGAGCCGATTGCTCGACGACGTAGTCCTTGCTTGCGTATATGGCAGAATCCCTGTGAAAAGTCGTATCGTTACCCGACAGGTCCACGCCTTGCGAAGGATACAGGTTGATCCCGTGGATTGTCTGCGATTGAATTACATCCCATTCAAGAACAACGTTGCCGGTGGCCGGAACGGCAATCGTCGTTGAAAACACCGGCAACTCCGGTTTTCCTTTTTCAAGTGTCAGTGCTGCTTCAGGATGTTGGATTCGCGTGTAGCTGCTATGATCGCCTTCCTGCGATACGAGCTGGAAATCTCCAATCTTGAACTGAAGAACCGTGCTGCTGGAAGAAGAGAATTCGTGTGTGAATACTTTTGCATTATTCTGAATTGCGCTCATGGAGAGAACGAGCAAGCCAATCAACAAAGACATGAGTACTTTACGCATATAATGGGACCCCCGGGGTTTTCTTGAAACAGATGCAAGAATCGTTCCTTATTGTGAATATAAATCATTCGCAGACCAGTATTTCATGGGACGGAGAAAAGAAAAAGCCAGAACACAGGTACTGGCTTTAGAATAATTTATCGATTGGATGTTAGTATAAGCAGATTTCCGTTTCGGCATCGAAGAAGTGAACTTTCTTCATGTCGATGGTCACGCGAAATTTTGCGTCAACCTGCGGCATGCGTTTCGGATCGATGCGAGCGGTAAATTTGTCGTCGCCGGCTTTGAGGTACACGATGAATTCGTTGCCCATGGGTTCGACCACCTCGCAGATCGTATCGAGCTGCCGAGGAACTTCCGCCATGGAGTCGTATTCCGCGTCGTAGACGTCTTCTGGACGCACGCCGAGGATCATTTTCTTGTCTTTGTAACCCTTGAGTATTTGAAGCTGTTCGGGGGTCGGTTCGAGAGTTATAGACTCTGAAACGTATTGTAACCTGCCGTCCTTTTCTGTCATCTTGCCGCGGGAGAGGTTAATGGCTGGGCTTCCAATGAAGCCTGCGACAAACAGGTTCACCGGGTGATTGTATATTTCCAGAGGGGATGCGATCTGTTGAATGATACCCTTGTCCATCACGACGATCTTATCGCCCATGGTCATTGCTTCGACCTGGTCGTGGGTAACATAGATAATGGTTGTCGCGAGCTTGCGGTGCAGCTTGGTGATCTCGGTACGCATCTGAACGCGCAGCTTCGCATCAAGGTTGGAAAGCGGTTCGTCGAAAAGGAAGACTTGCGGGTTACGAACAATGGCACGTCCAAGTGCAACGCGTTGACGCTGACCGCCGGAGAGCTGTTTCGGCTTGCGATCGAGCAAATCGCCTATTCCGAGAAGCTCCGCCGATTCCTTGACCTGTTTATCGATTTCAGCTTTCGACCATCCGCGCAGCTTGAGCGCGAAAGCCATGTTCTGATACACCGTCATGTGCGGGTAAAGCGCGTAGTTCTGGAAGACCATCGCGATGTCGCGATCCTTTGGCGGGACGTCGTTCACACGATTATCTCCGATATTGATGTCTCCCTTGGAGATGTCTTCCAGGCCTGCGATCATGCGGAGGGTGGTTGTTTTCCCACAGCCGGAAGGCCCGACGAGGATGACGAACTCTTTGTCTTCCGCGACAAAGTTGGCTTTTTTCACTGCATGAAAGCCGTTATCGTAAACTTTATCTACATCTTTAACCGTTACTCTTGCCATACGATCCCTCTTGACAGTTTTCTTTTTTTCATACTCATATCTGCAAGTTGCTTGTCAAGAATATTTTCTGTATTCCCCGATTGATGCATCCGATTTCACCGGTACTTCGTTTGATATACATCGGCACGGGCGCCCGGAAAGCGATAACTTGGGGGCATCTTCAAGAAAATGATTGACAAGGTGGAAGTTTATCTCTTCATAAGAAAAAGAATAAGAAGGTGAATCATGAGAGCGATGTTTTCCGGCATTCTCGGCATTTTATTGATAAGCGTAATAATCGTTCTCTGCAGTTGTGACGACAGCGGAGATAAAACATCACCCAAGGCATCCATTTCGGGTCATATCAGCCTGGAAGCAGACACTTTGCAGGGGATTCAGATCGGCGTTTACACGGTTCCTGAAATAAATTCCGAAGTGACGACCATACTCGATGAATACCCGCAGATCGGCGTCCCTCTCACAGCCCGGAATACATTCGATCACCGCCTTCATACTCCGGTGAAAACAGCAGAGACAAACAGCGACGGAAACTTCACGGTTAAGGATATTCCGCAAGACGAGTACATCGTTGTGGCGTGTCATCCAAAATACGGGTTTGCATATCACTTCAATGTCGTCGTGGATTCAAACACCGACCACGTCCTCGACGAGTCCATCCAGCTCTACCCTGTTACCTATTACGATGGGCTCATCACGACACCTGCCGTTTTCGAGACCGGTCATCATTACATCCTTGGATCAGAAGGCAATGACATAACCATCTCCAGCGCAACGATCGAACCCGGGGCTGTCATACGGATCGCGACCGACCGGAATCTCACGCTCTACGGTGTCATCCTGCCAAGCACGGATATTACTAATCCGTACTGGTTTACATCCAACGACCTTTGCGACGACCTCGTAAACACGACAAGGACAACTCCCGACTTCTTCAATCGCATCACGCTGTATCAAGGAAACGCGTACTCTCTTCCCCTCCAGGCCGGAAGGCTCTCCTTTGCAAACGACGGTATCAATTGTCAGCATCCCGATATGTACATCAAGGATTTCATCTTCGATACCGGTATGCGCGGTTTCACGATGGAGTACAGTTCCACAGCCAGTATAACTATCTCGAATTGCATATTCATGAACTATAAGTTGTGGTCTGAAATCGATAACCGATATGTGGGCCAGGGGATTCTGGTCAGCTCCGATGAAGACCTTTATACGTCGCTGACTCTGAATTACAATCTGTTCTATGGAAATCGGGAAGGAATTCGCATCAAGTATGTTGATGGCGACCTCTTCGATAACTTCTGTTTTGGAAACTACATCGGATTCAGAACGATCTATTGCTATTCGGATATCCACAATAACTGTTACGATCAAAACAGCTTCGGCATATCCTTGTCTGCCTCGAACGACACCATACGATTCAACAATTTCTACAACGACACCAGTAATATTGAGACGAACCTTTATTATGTTCAAAACAGCTATCATTACTGCTTGCCGAACATTTACCAAAATAACTTCTATGGTGAAAACAACCACTCGATCAATACGTTTGGGACAAATTCCATGCCAGATTCATGGGGGCAATACTACCAGGGGATTTCACGAGATATCACCTCACCGAATAACTACTTCGAGACAAGTGATATCGATGAATCGATAATCGATGGAAACGATTATGAAGAGAATCACCTCTTGAACCACATGGTCTTCTACAACCCCATTAGCATTTGGCAGATCGATGGGGCTGGAATCCGCTGATACGGAGATGAAGATTTCATGAAGCTTCCGGATCATCCCGGAAGCTTTTCTATTTCTTCTCCTGCTTCTCCCGCAGTTTCTTCCACCAGTCCAGGCGTTTGCGGACTTCTTTCTCGAATCCGAACGGCGAAGGCTCGTAGTAGGTTTTTTCACCCATCTTGCCGGGGAAGTAATTCTGGTAGTGGTAGTGATTCTCGAACTCGTGCGAGTAGGCGTAGTCCTTGCCGTAGTCGAGGTCTTTCATGAGCTGCGTCGGTGCATTCCTGATATGAAACGGTACGCCCAGGTGGCTTGTACTTCGCGCGTCCTCGCGTGCTTTCTTGTATGCGTCGTAGAGCGAATTGCTCTTGGGGGCCGTCGCCAGGTAAACCACAAGCTGCGCCAGCGCGTTATCCGCTTCGGGCATTCCGAGGAAATGAACCGCTTCCTTCACCGCAATCGCCTGCTGAAGCGCGTTTGGATCGGCGAGCCCGATATCTTCCGAGGCGAACCGCACCAGCCTGCGCACGATATACAGCGGAGCTTCTCCCGCCTCGAGCATTCTCGCCAGCCAGTAGAGTCCCGCCTGGGGATCGCTGCCACGCAGAGATTTATGCAGCGCTGAAATCAGGTTGAAGTGCTCTTCTCCGCTCTTGTCGTAGAACATCGCCTTTTTTGCCAGCCTCTTCGATGCTATTTCGACACTGACTGGCTCTCCCTCCATGAACTGGTTCAGGAGAATCTCGAGATAATTGAGCGCTTTACGGGCGTCTCCGCCACTGAGCTGCGCAATGTAATCCAGCACGTCGTCCGGGAGGTTTCGCCCCACTTTCTCCAGCGCACGCTGCAAGATGGAAATCAGATGCGTCTCTTCCAGGCTCTCCAGCACGAGCACATGGCAGCGCGAAAGTAGAGCCGGAATCACCTCGAAGCTCGGATTTTCCGTTGTCGCGCCTATCAGTATGATCGCACCCGACTCGATGTAGGGAAGAAACGCGTCCTGCTGCGCCTTGTTGAAACGGTGAATTTCATCCACGAACAGAATGGTTCCGCGGTTCTCCGCATGCAGATTGTACTCGGCTTCCTTCATCACTTCCTTCACATCCTTGATGCTGGCAAGCACCGCGCTGAAGGAGAGAAACCTGCTGTCCGTTTTCTGCTGGATGAGACGAGCGATGGTTGTCTTGCCGCAGCCGGGAGGCCCCCACATAATGAACGAAGAATATTTTCCGCTCTCGATCATCGTGCGGAGCGCGGAGTTCTCCGCGAGAAGCTTGTCCTGCCCCAGGATGTCGTCGATATCTGCCGGACGCGCCTTCTCGGCCAGCGGTATGTTGGTAGGCTTGATCGCCTCCGTGAAAATGTCGAGCTGATCTTTCATTGATCCAATCCACAAATGAACTCGAGCTTCTGCGGTATCACTTCGATATCGAGCTCAGTCCATCTTGGAGGCAGAGGAAGCTCGCCGTCCACGTACACCGGTATTCCGGAAGGAGCATTCAATCGAATGCTCTTGCACTTCAATTCCCGCACGATGGGATGCTCGACATGCTTCCCCGTGAAAACCTTCGGAAGCAGGGCCAGCGCTTTGAGAAGCGGAAGATGCCCTACAAGGCACACATCCAGAAGACCGTCGTTCAGCTCGGCCTTGGGCGTGATGGGGATTCCTCCGCCGGTGGTCTTGCTGTTACCGATCGCGGCAAGGAGGTATTTTTCGCTGAATTGTTCGCCGTCGGCAACGACATCCATCGGATATCCTTCGTAGTGCAGAAAGGAAAGAAACACGCCCACCAGGTAGCGCAGCATTCCCTGTAAAGGGCGCACCTTTTCCGCCATCCAGGAGGCTTTCGCGTCGAAACCGGCGCCGATATTGTTAATGAAGTAACGGTCGTTGAGGCGGCACACATCCACCTGCATGATTCGATCTCTGAGAATCGCGTCGAACGCGATGGCCGGTTCCCGCGGAACGCCGATCATCCTGCCGAAATCGTTCCCGCCACCCGCGGGGATCGTCCCGATAATCGGACGCTTTCCCGGCGCGATTTCCATCACACCATTGACGACCTCGTTCAGTGTGCCGTCACCACCCACGGATATAACGTGCGTATAGCCTTCAATTGCGGAAATGGACGCCTTGCGCTTCGCATCTCCGGCGTACTCGGTACTATAGAGCGTGATATCGAGCTTCGAGTGTTCGTGAACCTTGTCGATGTACTTGCGGCTCTTTTCCCCGCCGCGCGTTATGGGGTTCACGATAAACAAATAGCGTTTCATTGATTGCTCCCCCGATTCCATCCTGTCAAATCCCGGACAGGATGCGAAAGAATTCCTCGATCGCGGCTTCGCATACCGGCACCATCGAGTGTTCGCGCATGAAATCCGGAAGGTCTTCCACGGCGACAAACCTCACTTCGCTGTGCTCCTGACGATCGGGCGCTTGCTCCAGGCAATCTTCCATCTGCTCCGAATCGATGCTCAACTCAGCGGAGAAAAGCAATTCCGGTTTCTTGCCGATCGTACAAATTCCGAGCGCCATGCATCGCATGTCGAGGATGTGTTCGGGATAGATTCCCGTTTCTTCCACGATTTCACGAATCATCAGTTGGAAGGGATCGGGGATATCTAGATTTCCGCCGACAACATGCCACTTCCCTTCACCCTGAGCCTGAATCGTGCTTCGCTTTCCGAGAAATACCTTGTGGTCGGACGTTATACATATACAGCACGCAGCCACGATGTCCGCGCGATCCTCATGATTTTCGAGCGTGGAAGCGTGGGTTGCGTTGGTTCCGATGAACGATTTGTAGTCGGTTTCCTGCAAGAGGAGCTTGAGCGTGCTCCCCACGGTGTGGCTCCTCTCCAGGGAATATGCCACGCCGTTGTACAGAGAGGGATTCTTCTCGACGGCGGCGTCCCATTCCCTATCGATAACGGTTTGAATGGCAGGGGAGTAAGTTCTTTTGCCCTCGACGAGATCAACGTCGATTCGATCGAACACGCCATGATGCAGGATGCGATAGTTTTTCAAAATGTCCCCGGCCTTACTGCTGCCGTTTCCGTCTCTTCTTCTTGAGGATCATGACGAATTCACCCTTCGGCATATCCTCCGCCATTGTCTGCAACTCCGAGAGATTTCCCCAGAGTACTTTCTCCTCGGGGTAGGTAAGTTTCCACGCGACCATCGCCTCGCGGTCCTTGCCCAGGATGGCGGCCATATCGCGCAATAACTGCTTGAGGCGGTAGGGCGTATCCAGGAAGATGAATGTCTCGGAGGTACGGGCGCGAAGCTTCTTCAACTCTTCGACGCGATTCTCTTTGTTTGCGGGAAGGAAACCGTAGTAGTTGAACCGCTTGGAACTGACGCCGCACGCCATGAGTGCCGCCATCAGCGACGAAACGCCCGGGACGGGGTAAACGGGAATATCGTTCAGATGACACTCCCACACGAGGCGGGTACCCGGATCCTCGAAAAGCGGGGTTCCGGCGTCACTGATCAACGCCATCGCCTCTGTTTTCGCGGTGAGGCAACCGATCAAATCCTGGGTCGCTTCCCGTTCATTGTGCTCGTTGAGGGGAACAAGCGGCTTCTTGATGTCGTACTGATTCAGGGTGCGGCTTCCCGACTTGAATTCTTCGCAGATCACCGCGTCCACATTCTGCAGCACTTTCAAGGCTCGCAGTGTGATATCGTCACGATTCCCGATCGGAACTGCGACAACGTATAGACCCGGTTTCAATTTTTCTTCACTCATGATTCATCCTTGAGTACAAACTCGGTTTTACCACCATAATTCCTGCGATAGAACAGAAACGCTCCCAAGACCGTGATAACGGTGGCCAGCAACAACCCGATCAGGCTGACGGTCTTGCTGATGTTATAGATTTCGGGATCGAATTTCATTTCGAGCGTATGCTTTCCCGCCGGGATTTCGATACCGCGAAGAATGTAATCGGTGGGGTGGATTTCCACTCGCTCGCCATCGAGGAAGGCCTTCCATCCGGCGGGATAGTAGACTTCGCTGATCACGAGATAGGCTGGTTTATCCGTGGACACGTCGAACGAGAGCGCTTGAAGATCAAACGCTGTCAGAGTAACCGACGCGCTGTCAGGTTTTTCCATGCCGGCAATCGCGGTTTCGACAATCGCGACGTGCGCAGGATTCCAGTTGGGATCGTTCAGGCGCTGCATGATTTGTTCCGGATCGCCGATGACTTCCAGGGAATCGGCGAACCAGGCTCGCGGCAGGTATTCTTTGTTTTTATAAACGATCATCTTATCGTTCTGATCGTAGTAGGCGTATTCAAGATTGGGGAGCGGAATGCGCTGATTGAACAGTACGTACTTGGTGTTCAGCATATTGACGATGTTCCAGTTGATTGGAATTCCGCTCCGGATTTCCGTGTTGAGGCACTGCTCGATAACATCGCGGTAGCGGCTCAGTTTGGATGGATGGTATCCGCCGATGGATTGGTGGTAGGCAGTCCAGCGATTGTTACCGAAATCCGCGCCCAGAGGATAAATACGGAACGTTTCATCGTCCTGAAGCAGGAAGTCGTCGACAGCCGTTTTCTCGAGCCGGGCTTCCGTTTTTTGCTTGGGGATCAATCCTCCCGGGTTCTCTTTCGATTTCTTCTGCAGGAAATCCGCGTTGGCAACAAGAAGATCGACGACGACAAGGATTGCGACGATCCAGAGGAACGAATACTTGAAGATCTTTCTCTTCAGCGTCAGCCATGTAATTCCCAGGAAGCCAATTGCGAACATAAATGCGGTGAGTCCGCTGGACATCAGCATGTCCAGCCGCAACTGCTTTAGCTGCTCCAGTTGCTCAGGGCGATAGCGCTGCGTCTCGATCGGCTTGGAGAGACTCATCCCCGCGAACGCACCCTTCAGCATGAAGAACACGACCAGCAGGATCGCCATCGCGATCAGCGCACGGAGGATATTCTTGCGGAATCGAGGATTATCCTGTTCCCGCATCTCCAGAATAATTTGGATGCCTTTTGCCGCAAGAACGACGATGGAGAATTCCAGCAGAACCAGCATCATGACCGGCACGCGGAATTTATTGAAGTACGGCAGGAATTTCAAGAGGAACACCGAAAGCAAGCCAAAATGTCTGCCGAACGCAATCAGAAGCGAAACAATCGAGACGGTGACGAGGAACCAGGTCATGCGATCACGCCGGGTGGCAATCGCGATGATCGCCAGGATCAGGACGATCACGCCCATGTACATCGAGGTTTCGGTGGATGGCATCCATCCCCAGTAATAGGGAGAGATTCCGCCGAAGAATTTCGGGATGAAGAAGGTAATCATCTCCGCGGGGTGGAACGACCAGCTTTGTGCGTAGCCCGTTTCCAGTCCGGCTTTGCCGCGTATGGAGTATTCGGCGTATTCGCGCGTGGAGAGGTAGGGATTCATCACAGCCGAGAGAGAGATAATCAAAGCCAGCGCAAGCAAAAGCGTAAAATGCAGGAAGGATTTCATCTTTCCGTCCTTAATTGACCAGATCAGATTCATCAACCAGTAGATTCCGATCATGATCAAGGTGTAGTAAACGATCTGCGGGTGGTTCTCTCGAAGCTGGCCGATCAGCATGAGCATCGCCAGGCCGAGTGATAGAAGGCTCCGGTTTTTCCGCATGTATTCGACGGTAAGAAGTACCCACGGGATGTACATGATCGCCCGGAACTTTGTGTTGTGGCCGATATCGATCAATCCGGGGAAATGCGACGACAGCGCGAAGGCGATTCCGCCCATGAACGCGACGATCGGTTCGAATCCGAGCATTACAAGGAACAGGTACGCTCCAATGCCGCCCATGATCATGGCAAGAACCCGCCAGTCGATAACAGGCTTGAACAGGTCTCGCAAGTTATCGATAAATGGGTATTTTGCCGGCAGATGAATCAGGTACCCGGGCATGCCTGAGAACAGATTCGGGTTCCACAGCGCTTTATCGTCGTGCGTTTTATTATACTCGATCATGCTGTTGGAAGTATAGCGCCATTGCTGAGTATCCTGAGCTTGTGGAACATACCCCTGGAATGCCACGGGGAAGAAGCGGATCATCAGTATCACGGCAATTGCCACCGCAAATGCAATGTAAGCGTATTTTCCCGTGTAAAATCGGGAGATCGTATCGGTTATTCGTTCAATACCTGTTTTTCCGGTCATTGTGTAACCTCAATTCCTTGTTATTTCTGATTCTTTCATCCATTTCACAATCCACCAAAGCGGAAATTGCCTTACATGTACGAATACAAAGGGTTGGGGTATGAGGTCAATGAAAATTTAGGCGACCGAGGTTATCGCTTACCCTCTCTGCTCCTTGAGTGATTGCTTTTCCGACTTGCCATTTCGCACCAGCCGCGCGGCGGGGCGGCGCCAGAAGCCCTGCTGGACAATACACGCAGCGCTGCAATTCATCCAGGTTGGACAGCATACTCGATTTCGCAGAAAAACCTGACGGGCTTCTGAAAACATCCCCGAGCAGTTTTCAAACTGCTCGGGGATGTTTCGTGCGCTTCGCGCACGCGCCGCCCCGCCGGGCTCGAGCGCAGACAACTCCGGGCTATCTGCTCGTTGAACGACTTCCGGCTTAGGCTTTACTTACCTTTTCTGCGCCGGAAAAAACGCTGACTGAAATCGAGAACGCCCAAATGACTGTATCGCCTGTGCGGGAGGGCTCCTTCGCTCAACGATTGCACCTCTTCCACCGTGTAAAGCGCTTTCGGATTGTATTCTTTAACGAGATCGATCACAGCGGAGATTTCCTTGCGACGAATGGGCAGGAAAATGACTTCCACTTCGCCGTCGTTGTTCATCGCTGTCACATTGGTGACGCGATATCCGGCAAACCTGAGCGTCTGGATCAAACCTTCCGCATTGGTGCGAGTGATGACACGGACAAGCGATATCCCCATCGCCATCCGACTCTCGATCCACATCCCCACGAAATTCCCCGTCGCAAAACCACCGGCGTACGCGAGATAGTTCCACCACTGATCGATGTTCTTCATGATCTGACTAATCACGATCAGCCAGATAAGTACCTCGAAGAAACCGATGATCGGAGCAATATACCGCATCCCTTTCGATACGAAAATGATGCGAAGCGTACCGAGCGTTACGTCGAAAATGCGGGATAGAAAGATCAATATGGGTAAAATGATAATGTTTAGGATTTCCGATTGGAAAATATGCATAAAATTCCCTTAGAAGAGGATCTCGACCCAGAGGCTGACACCAAAAGTACGAATCCGGTTATTGTTCTTTTTATCGTGCTGCCAGGAATAATCGATCGTCGAACCGCCATTGACGTTCCGGTGGAAATTGTAGCTTCCCCCCAGCGTAACATCGTATTTTTCCACGTCACTATTTGTCTGAGATATGTCATTACCATTCTTTCGTGTGCTTTTATTCTTTTCCCAGCCAAATGTAATATCTGTCGTAAATTCGTTTTTGAGACGGAGGCGTTCCTTGACGAAGGGTATTTTGATACCTTTCGCTGCCTTCAATGTATGGGTAAGCGTCGCATACAGACGTGAGTTATTGCTTTCCGTAACCACTTTACTTTCTTGACGAAGGTTGGCATCCTCGGAAGTGTCCATGTTGTATCCGACCTTGGTGGTCAAATCGAAACTCCATTTTCCAGACCACTCGGCAAGAGGACTCATCGTGTATTTTTCATAAACGCGTATGTGGCTGCCGGAATTCCAATCATCGGTTCTCGTGTAGGAATAATTACTTCTTATCGTGGAGTTGGACAGATAGTCCGAAATTCCCAATATATCCTCAACCTTGCTGAGCGTAACCGTCACATCCGGGAATGTGGACTTGTCCGTCTTCGTTGTAGAGCTGGAATATGTATTACTGATATTGCGCGTATAACTCCATCGAGTATTCAGATTGTCCAGAATTTGGAAACCGGTGGAAATTCTTATGTCGTCACTTATCGTCTTCGAACCGATCTCGCCATCTTCCGGATTCTCCGAAAGCACGTGCGGTAAACTCAACTGATAGTTGAAATTCGGCGGCTTTGCCCGTTCTTCGTAATCCGTGTCGTAGGAATTGCTGTAATCAATGGTAAAATTCTCGAATCGGGCCAGATAACGAACCAGAATCGCAAGGAACTTGCCGGTCGTCATAGGTTCTTTGGGTTCCGCGACAACAGAATCGACAACGGTTGAATCGTTCACGACGATTTCCGAATCCATCAATGGATCGCGCTTCGGAAGTTCGGGTTTCCCGCGATCATCGTGATCGGGGGCCTGATCTCTGTTTTGCGTTTCGATCTTACCGAGATCAGGTTTGGGTGGATCCTCGTCGCCGTGCCCCAAGCCGTCGAGACCATCCCAGTTGAAGGTGTTTCTATCTTCTTCAATCAAGTCCTTGTTATCGTCTTGGTCACTTTTACCTTTCAGATCGTCGATGGGATTGTCCAAACCTGAAGGCATCTTTTCCAGCTCATCCGGAGGCGCGCCAAGCCAGTCGGCCAGACTGTTCAATAAATCGCTGTTTCTCAGCGTCACATCGATATTGACGGTTCTCGATACACCACCCTGATACCTGTAATAAACTGCCGGGAGCGTCTCGTCGGTCGTGTTGTTGTACTCGCGCTGCGTTTCCACGTAGTCGATGCCCAATCCGGCGCTGAAAGTCAGAATATTGTCGATATAATCGGGATTGTACGAAAGATCGAAGCTCTGCGTCTTATCCTTCGTACGGCCAAGATTGATGCCCTGCCACTCCTTGCGCCAACGCATGTTCTTCGTGGTGTTGAGAATATACGTCAGGTTCAAATCCGAAGTGATGTCGTAGGCGATCGTATTGTTCGTCTTCATCGTCTTCGTTGTCTGGTCCTGCGTCTCCCGCTCCCATCCGTACGTTCCGTCGGAGCTGCGTAGCCAGCGCCATTTCCGCGGGAACGAGATGGCGTAATTCAGGCTGTTCTTGTAGGATTTCGGCAGAACGTATATCCAGTAATCGTTGAAAATCTTGAATCCCAATTTATCCCGCGGAATATCCAGATTGTACTGGTATTTCTGCGTGTAGGAAAGGGTGGTATCTCGCGATGAAGGCGTGTTGCTGATATTCTTGTGAATGTCGCCATTGAACGAAATGTTCTTGAGCGTATATGCCAGAATCCAGTTGTCCGGCGTCTTGCTCTGGCTGTATGAGATGCTCGCCGACCGATTGAGCGTCCTGGAAATCTGACGATCCTTCTCAGCTTTGTCGGTGATCGTGCTTACTTCCACATCAGAGTTGTAGATATACTTCGATCTTGTCTCCGACTGGCTTTGAGAAAGATTCAGCGGAATGCTCAATCCCCACTCCGCAGGGAAGAATTTGTGCAGCGAGTATTTATTGGTGATGTCCAGGTTGATTGACTCGTTGAAAGCGGTTGTCGAAGTTGTCGTGCTGCTTCCAGTACGATTTCTGATTTCATAGAAGTTTGGCGTTTTCCATGTCAGATTCACGCTGAGATCGGAGAAATCCGCAAAATTGACACGGAAGGTCGAACGCGCGGCATAGCCCATGTCGTTGAAAGGCTCCGCAACGCGGATATCGTCGAAGAACACACGGCCGGAGAATTTCTCGCTTCCCCCCGGAACGCGGATACCCAGCGCCATGTATTTGATCGACGTCAACGTGGGATTCTGGTACTTCCTGTACGTGTAAATCCCAACGGTATCGGATATGATGGAGTAGGTGTCTGGATCGATCAGCTTGAGCTTGGTCAGGCTGTTGAAATCGATCTCGAAATCCGTCCACCAGTCCCGCTGAAGCTTCTCTCGCTTCTCGTTCGGTTCCATTTTGATCGCTATTTCATAGAAATTCAGAGAGTCGCCGCCCAACTGCAGCACGATCTCGATCGAATCGGAAACCGAACTGTAGTCCTCCACCTCGGGATATACCCAGAACCGGAGCTTGCCGTAGTTCAGGAGGTTGTACGAGGTTTGGAATTTCTGGTGGACCAGCGCGTACGTTCCGCTGTGAATATTCTCGTAGTCGATCGTAAGGGATTGTTCGAACTCTTCCACACCGTCGGTCTTCTCCGTTGTCCCCGGAGGGGAAGTATAGCTGTAATCCTTTTGGTTATCGATGATGCCGGTTTGCATGGAAACGTTGTGGCTCTCGATAAACGACGATGGAACAATATCGTCCGACCCGGTGTATTTGATCGCCGATTCTTCCCATTTGTTACCCACGATATCCATGGTAACGAGGTTGATGATCGCGTTTTCTTCGGTCTCGAACCACACACGAATGTAGCTGACGCGTTCAATATCGGGATCGGTGCTCGAATCGGTAACAGCCTGAAAAGCGCCCGCATTCTTAATGGGTATGCGGTAGGTGCGGTAACCCTTCTCGTTCTGGCTCTCGAGATATTCATTGCTGTTGAGAGATATCGAGTACTCGAGATACCGATTGACCGTGTCCAGACTACCGTCTGCATCGAGATCTTCGGTATCGAGGCTCTTGTTTCCTTCGGTTCCGTTTATATTAGGATAGATGTTGTTGACTTTATCGTTATCGAAGTCGTCTTCAGGATCATCCAGGGGATTTCCGTTCGGGTAACCATCCAATCCGACGTCTTCCACGTAGTCGTAAGTGCCGTCGGAGTCACCGCCATTTTTACCGTCCTCGGTATTGAGGATACCCAGTCCGCCGAAATCGGTGTAGAAGTCCTCGCTAACATCGCCCAGATCGATGTGCATGTTGATCGGTGAATTGGTGCTATCGGCCTTGACCATGATTTCGATATACTTCTTGTCGGAGAAATCGAGCTGGTTACCGACATACTTCATGATACCGGCCCAGTATTTCTGGTTCACCCCCGGCATGTGAACGTTTGGCGTCAGCACTCTCACCTGCATCACGGAAACCTTTTCGTTTTCCTCTTCCTCTGTGAGCAAGTCATCGTTGTAAACGTCGTTCATGTATATATCGGTGGGGTTGTACCAGTTGATTTTACCCTTGCCGAAGTTATAGTCGAGCGGCTCGCTGGCGGGAACCCATGTTGCACGCGATATGCCCAGCGGGAACGTGCTCAGAATCGACTCCATGTCTTCCAGATAGGCTTCGGGATCACCCTTTTTATCGGGATTGCCGTAGATCTGCGGAATGTTAACGGCCACTTCACCGGAAAGGTTTACCTCGGATTCGGCATCGGTTTTCACGAGAGGGAGCCAGTCTACAATTCGCGTAAGCAGTGGCATTTCGAAACTGATTTCCCCATCGATATCGCCCATCATCTGGATTTTGTTTTCGCTGCCGATTTTGGGACGCTTGTCTTCCACCTGCTCCGAATGATAGATGAACGTACCGCCCAGACGGGCGTTATCGCCAATCTTACAATCGGCGCGCAGGCCGGTCATGATGCGGGATGAAATCGCAAACAGCGGCCTGAATTCGTAGTCAATCTCGATCTCGTTGTTGGAGTCCTTCGCTTCGTTATTCAGGAAGGTGATCGTACCGAAATCGTAATCGACGGTGTAATCGACGTTTTCATCGAGGGTTCTACCGTTAACCTTAACTTTGACGGATCCCTTGACGATGTTCATCTGGTTCAGCGTAATCTGATCTCGCCCCACCTTACCAACCACGTACATGCGCATGATCGTATCGTCGCTTACAACGGTTCCATCCGAGTAGATATCGGTATCTTCAGTTTCCAGGCTTTTGAACGGTTCCAGGAACGGGAAGATAATATAGCCCTCACCGAGATTGATGGTATTGTCGTCGCTGTTAATCAAACCGTCGCCATTGCTGTCGAGACGTAGGTAGTCGTTGTATGTCGAGTAGTTCGATCCCACAGCAAGGTCGTCCGGTAGAGAGAACATCATGTCCTGACCGCTGTTGATTTCGGTATAGACATTCACCTTGAATCCGTCGCTTTTTACATTCTGCATGTTCAAGTTATAAACATTGCGCATCTGGAATTTCCAGGTATTGTAACTCGGCAGCTGGTTCTTCCTGTACAGCATCTTCACTTGCAGGTTGCTCTCGTCATCGTTACCGACCTGGTTCGCTCCGTTATTGGTCGTGTAGGTAACACCGATGGCATAACCCTTATTCACGGCACGATCGATCGAGAGAATCCCCGTGTCGTAATCGTATTCAAAGTCCGAACCGGAGTATAATTCTTCAAACCTGTACGTTTCGGTGTCTTCCGGATCCTGCCATGCCACACCCGGTAGTGTTTCAATCGTGTCGTTGCTGTAATTGGCATCGTCGAGGAAAACCCGCAGAGATTGATCGTCCGGCAGAAGCTCGGGATGGTTTATCACCCATGAGCCGGCCACAGTAACAATTGCGTTCCCCGACCATGTAGGCGGTACATTATCGGGCAGCGGCGCACTAGGATCTGTATCGTAGATACTGAACAATACTTCCGGATCAACCACATAGAAATAGGAGTATTTTTTATAGTCCTTACTGTAAATCGTCAGGGAATCCTGCTGAGATTGTCCCGTGTATTTCTCGGTGTTCTTCTCACCTTCTTCTTTACCGAGAATGAACGTCAGATCGAGCGGACCGGCCTTCATCGTCGATTTGATACCGAACAAGCTTTCGGATGACGCGGAATAGCCAATGTATTGCGAACCGGTCAGCGACAGGGATATATTACCGCCCTCGATCGTCTGGACGATTTCGTCCTCGTTACCGACATACTTGATTTCGATGGTATTCGGGTTTCCGATTTCCTCATCCGACACCGAAGTATGGGAGATGTTCACGTGGATTTTCTCACCGATGGTACCGCGCAAACGAAGTCTGAGTTCCTGTTTGAGATCGAGGTCCAGGTCTTCAGAACCACTGCTTTCAGTGGATCTGTTGTTGTCATTTCTGGTGCTACCGATACGGAACGTGAGCTTTTCACTACCATCGATGTTCAAACGGGCAGCCTTGTCGCCCATGAAATCTTTCACCACCTTCGGCAGCGCCATTTTAGGAAGGTCAATGGAGAGCTCTTTACCGAAAATACCTTCGCCAACCTGCTGCTCGCCTTCCTCTATCCGCTCTTTCGCCTTCTCGCGCAGCAGATTGTGAAAAGACGCCGTGAACTGGCTTTGGATGTATTGATCGAAGGTGAGAATGTTCTGCTGTGGAAATTCGATACCGTGATATTCGGCAACCATCACAATCAGTGAATCTTCCACATCGACGATTTCTCTGGTGGTAAACTCGAAGTTTCTAATAATCTTGCTGGGCTTGACGCTCATCGAAAGACCGCGATGATATTTCAGAATATCCAGCCGGTTTTCTGTCATCGGGTAGTAATTTTTGAGCGTATACTGCATGCGGAAAGGCACATCCCCAAAGGAAGAAAGGGCGATTGCCAGGAAGAGAAAGCTCAGCAGGAGTTTTTTATTCATGTATCAGCATCTTCCTGCATATCATGTTCAACCCGTCAAGCGTCAGGTTTTTATCGACTTTGTCCAACGTTTGGGCGTATTCGGCAATCAGGCCGGATATTCCGCCCGTAGCGATGGACATGATATTCCCGAGATGGTTGTATTTGTCTTTGATTTCACGAACAAAGCCATCGATCATGTGGGCGCTGCCTCCGACGATTCCCGACAACATCGCATCGCGCGTGCTGGTTCCAAGCACCTGGCCCGGTTTCTCCAGCCGCACAGCGGAAAGCTGTGATGTCTTCTTGATTAGGTTTTCCGACGATGTCATCACGCCCGGAGCAATAATCGCTCCGTGGAAGAAGCCGTCGGAGCCAACCAGCTGGATGGTCGTGGCGGTTCCGAAATCGCAGACGATGCAATTCGTCCCATATTTCTTCCAGGCAGCGTAGGCGTTTACGATGAGGTCCGCTCCGATATAGGATGGATCCTGAACGGGGTACTTCAGACCCGTGTCTGTGCCGCTGTTCACATTGATGAATTGAGCCTTGAAATACTTTTCAGAGATGTGACTGAAAACTCTCACCAGTGGTGGAACAACGCACGAAAGCGCCACATATCCTATTTTCGAAGGATCATAGCCGGCATAATCGAGCATTCTATCGAGAACGGCGAAGTATTCGTCCTCCGTCTTGCTGATATCCGTGCTCATCCTCCAGGAATGCGTCAGTATGTTCTTTTCGTAAATACCACAGGCAATATGCGTATTACCAATATCAACCGCGATCATCGAGTTCTTCATATTGTGCCGAATTTGTCCTAATCATTACGAGCGTCAAGTATTGTTTCAGGAATTATATAACAGCATGAAACACTTGAATCCTTTTCCATGAAACCCATTATTCATCCGCCCCGTGCCGGATGTCCCCATAACCGATCCATTCCGTTTCGTTATCGCTTATGTAATATACACAACGAAACAGGCCTACGTCCATTTCAGAACAATCCAGGGAAAATGAATGCTCACCGGCGGACAATGACGCTTCGGACATGACTTCGCCGATGATTGTTGCCTCGTCGTCGATTAAAATAACGGATAAGAGGCATTCCTTCTCGAGCGAGAAGTGGCATGTCGTGGATTGTTGAGCCGGATTTGGGTAGGGCGGATTGAATTGGCTGCTCCACTGCTGGTCTTCCTCTACGGTAATGCTCCAGGGACCGAAAACCTCGTTCTCGCTCACGGGATCGATCGCTTCCAGCCAGTAGTAGTAGGTCAGGTATTCTATATTGAGCGAATCCACAAATTCATAGTATGTGTACTCATCTTCGTTCCATTCGCCGGTAAGCGGATACGGATTCAGTTGAATCGCACGATCCTGCTCGTACGCATCTTCCGATGTGCCGCGCAGAAGATAGAATCCGTCGTGATTGTATTCGTAGGCGGTTCTCCAGTTAAGATATACCTTTCGATCGGACGCACCGATATTCAGGGAGAGAACGAACGTCTCTCTCGAATCTGTCTGACTCAGCTCCGTGAGCTTCCAGTCGCTTTGATCGACTTCCCCGACCAGGTTTCCGTTTGCATCTCTTTCGGTTATACCGTCGAAGTCAGCTAAAAACTCGTCATAAAAAGGAAACGGCATGTGAACAACGATGCGGTTGTCCGTTTCAAGGAATTTGTCATCGGAGAAGAACACCTTTGCCTGCAGCGTGTGCGAGCCATAATCGAAATCTTTCAGGTCCCACCAGAATTCGAATGGAGCTTCCTCGTCGAACAATTCGCTGCTCCCGTCTACAAAGAAAACAGCGCTTGCAACCGTTCCTCCGGATGAAGAAATGCTAACAAGCAGGCTGTCGCCCCAAACGTATTCGTCACCCGGTATCACGATCTTCGCGGAAAGCGGATCGGACGAAGTGCTGCTTTCGCACGATACAAGCGAGAGCGATATCACGGCGGCGATAATCAGGGAAATCCCGAGTGACATCAATCGATTCCGCATACTAGCGCTCCACCTCGTCGAAGAGGGATGCCTGATCACCGGTTGGCGTCAGGCCGAAATGGCGGTATGCTTTCATGGTAACCTTGCGTCCCTGCATGGTTCGTTCGAGAAAACCTTGCTGAATCAAATACGGTTCGAAGATTTCCTCGATGGTTCCCGGGTCCTCGCCAACGGCAACGGCGAGCGTCTTGAGTCCGACCGGCCCACCGCGGTAGTTTTCCATGATCATTTTCAGGATACGCTTGTCCATGTCGTCGAGCCCCATGTTATCCACGTTCAGCATCTTCAGGGCTTTCATGGCAATTTCCCGCGTTATCACGCCATCGCCTTTGATCTCGGCGTAATCGCGCACACGACGGAGCAATCGATTCGCCACGCGAGGCGTTCCGCGAGAGCGGCGCGCCATCTCGTCACGGCCTTCCGGGTCGATCTCCACGTTCATCAACCGCGCCGAGCGCTCGATGATCCGCCGGATGCTGATTTCATCATAGTAATCCAGTCGCAGTATGATTCCGAAACGGGCGCGCATCGGGGCGGTCAGGAGTCCGGCGCGAGTCGTAGCGCCGATCAGCGTGAACGGATCGATATCGATCTTGAAGGTTCTTGCGCTTGGGCCGCTATCGACGATGATTTCGATCTCGAAATCTTCAATCGCCGGATACATGTATTCCTCGATCACGTGATTGAGCCTGTGAATCTCATCGATGAAAAGGACATTACGGCGTTCGAGATTCGTCAACACACCCGCGAGGTCCGCGGGACGCTCGAGGACCGGTCCCGAACTTACCTTCATATCCGTATCCAGCTCGTTGGTGATGATGTGAGCCAGCGTGGTTTTTCCAAGTCCGGGAGGACCATAGAGCAACACGTGATCCAAGGGTTCGTTGCGTCTTCTCGCTGCTTGAATCGAAATATCCAGGATTTCCTTTACCTGATCCTGACCCACGAAGTCCGAAAGCGTTTTCGGTCGCAACGTGCGGTCGAATTCACGTTCGGTATCAAGCTGTTCCGGGGAAATGATTCGTTCTAACATGCATCCTGCTTTGAAGCTAACGCCCAGATGCGGTCATTAAAATGGGCACAAACTTCCTTCTCTCTTAATATCAACAATATCCCTGCGGATTTGTTACGGAGAATATCAAAAAACAGCATCGGTATCAGTCGTCAAGAAATTCATCGAATCTGCCGGAAATCATAGTCGCTGCATCGACCAACGCACTCGAAGTCGACTGCCGGCCAGCGCGGCGCGGCGGCGGATGTGCTCCGCACATCAATCATGAATCGAACCAGCATGACGGACTGGTTCGATTCATGATCGGAAAGCCCTTTCTATGTCCGCGATGGGATCGGGCGCTCGGATAAAATTCGAGTCGCGTGGGCATATCGGCGGACGAAAGGGCTTTCCCGCCGCCGCGCCGTGCGTTCATTGCTACGCTTCGAGTTGAGCCGGATTCAATCCCTCGCAATTTTCTTGTTGACATCAAAATGAAACAAGGTGTAATTTAGCATAAATCCTTAAAGGAGTGTAATATGGAAAAAATTCGCATTATGGGTGTTTTAGTTACAAATCGCCTGACCGAAGCAACGAAAGTACAGGAAATCCTCACCAAATATGGTTGTAATATCAAAACTCGTCTCGGACTGCATGAAACAAGCGAAAGCTACTGCAGTCGTACCGGCCTGTTAATCCTCGAGCTTGTGGGCGACAAAGCGATTTGGGATTCACTCGAAGAGGAATTGAACGTCATCGACGGCATCCAGGTGAAGGGAATGGATTTCAACTACGAGTAGATCCTGTTATAATCACGAATACAAGAAGAAGCAGACAATCTCGATCTGCTTCTTTTTTTTGCTGTTTATTACTTCAACGAGTTCCTTTTATTTTTTATTGACGCCGTAATCATTAAAGCCGTTTCTTGCAAAAATTTTGGAGGATTCGAATGAAAAGGTATATTGGATTTCTATTCGTATTGCTAGCATTACCTTTGTTTGCAGCCGATGTTGTGTTCACGACTCCCAATGGTCAGATAACAGTTGAGATGTCTGGAAACACCCAAGGCAATTCGGTGACAACCGGCCAGATCGTCGAGAATATCGGCTACAAGCTGGAAGCTCTCGAGACGCTGTATAGCGGAAAATTGGGCAGAACTGAAAGCATGAAGGCTAAAAAACTCATGGATGAAGTATTCGCAATGCTTGCCAACATCCCATCGGACCAGAGCATCAGCGTTTCAACGTCCGCCACATCCTCGAATGAATCGTCGGCTAGCTTCTCCATGAATGTGAGCGTCACCGAGACCGGCACCGACATCGATGCAGGCAGCGTGGAAGCAGAATCGGGAAATCAGGCGATGAACGGAGTGGACTTCGACCGCCTGCTGAATCAAATCCGAAACGAAAGCTTCGCCGATGACCAGCTCAATGTCATCCGAACAGCCGCGAAACGCAATCATTTCACGGTCGATCAATCCGCTCGCGTATTAAGCGTTCTCACGTACTCGGACGATCAGATATCTGCGCTGAGAATCCTGTATCCCAAAGTTGTGGACCCGGAGAACTCCCACAACATCCTGAGCGTTTTCACCTATGGAGACGATAAAGAAGAAGCGCAGAACATAATGAATCAATAAGTCTGCGCTTCCTTGTATTTTTTGTGAATAGCGTCTGTTTCCAAGCAGGCGCTATTCGTATCGTAACGATTCCACGGGGTTCGATGCCGCCGTCTTCACCGCGTGCCAGCCCACCGAAATAAACGCAATGACCAGCGTAGCCAACGCAGCCACAACATAAGGCCATAAGGCATATTCAACCACATACGCAATGTTCTTTGTCACCTGAGACAGCACATATACCGAAAAGGGTATTGCCAATACATTCGCCACCACCACGTATCGTAACAGATACGACGACACCTCGTAGGCAATCCTCCCTCCGGACGCGCCGAACACCTTGCGGATACCCATCTCCTTCCTCTTCTGCTGCGCCACAAGCGATACCAGGCCGAATAATCCCATGCACGCAATGAAGATCGATAATCCCGTAAACATGGAGATCATCTGAACGAACGGCTTGATGCTCTGAATACGACGGGCAAGGATGTCGTCGAAAAACGTCCCGTAATTGATCGGAGAATCCGGCTGATACTCCTTCCATATCTCCACGATCTCGTCTTTGATTTCCTTGCGCCGCGATATATCGTATTTGATGTTCGCGATGTTCATGAAATTGGGGTTGAACATAATGATCATGGGGGTGATCGGTTCGGTTAAATTGTCCGAATGAAAGTCCTTCACCACACCGATGATCGTGCGAGTGGAATCGCCGAATTCCTGATACATATAGTTGACCTTCTTGCCGACAGCCGTATCCCAGCCAAACTCACGAAGCGCCGCCTCATTGATGATCGCGGTGTTGATACTGTCGGTCGCGAATTCCGTCGAGAAGAAGCGCCCCTCAAGCAGCTTGAAATCCATGATCTGCATGGTTCTGTCATCCGTGAAAAGCACCTTGTACATCCTGCCGTCATGCTGGTCTGCTCCCTCCGGAAGGAAACGACCCCACCAGTAGCCCAGTCCGGGCGTATTGGCGGAAAAACCCACTTCCTTCACACCCTGAACGTCGAGCAGCCTCTGCCGGAATGTCTCTGCCCGTTCGTACCGCGAATCGAGCGGATTCGAAATCATAAACAGGCTGTCCGGACTGAACCCATAATCCTTGGTCTCCATATACTTGATCTGCCGGTAGAAATTGATGTTGATGACCAGCAGGGTGATCGCCAGGAAGAACTGAACCACAATGAAGAGCTTGCGAAACCACATCCCCTTCAGACCCTTGGTGGAACCCTCCTTCAACGCGGCGGACGGCCTGTAGGAAGAAAGGACAAAGGACGGATAGATTCCTGCCAATAGCCCCACGATAACCGATATGATCATCGTCACCATGAATATGAAAGAGATGCTGTAGTATGGCGTGGGAAATATGTTATCGAAGTAAGCGGAATTCAGATACTTGATAATGAGCTCGATCAATACCGAGCCGATCACGCCGGAAGGAATCGATAAAATCAGCGATTCTGCCATGAACTGCGCGACGATCTGCTGCCTGACGGAACCGAAAATCTTACGCATTCCGACCTCGCGGGATCGTTTTAATGATATGGCGCTGGATAAATTGATATAATTGATCGATGCAAGGACGATCACCAGCAGACCGATTCCGCCGATCAGCAAGACAATATTCTGATCGATGAAATTGCCCTGCTCGCTGCGAAGAAAACGTTTTCTCAGATGGTAATTCTTCATCGGTTGCAGGAAAGGCTTGTAGCGCCCCACCTTGTCCGTGTCCATGTGCTCGTCGATGAAATCGGGGAATTTTTCCTGTAGCTTTTTATAATCCGTGTTCGGCTTCAGAAGAAGGAAATTCGTTACGGCGTGATAGTACCAGGAGCCGTAGTACTGCCAGTTGACCTCGCCCAGCGTGCTGTATGATGCGATTGCGGGAAGGAACATCGTTGTGTTGTACGGTATCTCGTCCATCAATCCCGTAACACGGTAGTTGCGGTTTTCCACCGTTGCAAAGAGCGTTTTGCCGATGGGATTCTCGCCCGGGAACATCTGCTCCGCATAATCTTTTCCCAATACAATCGAGTAAGGATCTCTCAAGGCGGTTTTGGGGTCCCCGGCAATGAGCGGGAAATCGAACACATCGAAGATGGTCGTATCGGCGAAGACGACATAGAAATTCTTCAGCTCGTCTCCGATGCGAATATTGATGTTTCCGTCCTCGAAACGTACGTAATTCTCGATCTCCGGGTACTCTTCCATCATCGCGGGAGACCACTCGGGCGGTGTGAGTGCAGTGTTGTGGTCGATGCTTCCATGCCCGACAATGCGGTCGTTCAGTCGATAGATTCGATCAATCTTCGAATGGTAGTCATCGAAATGAAAATGGAAATTGGCTATCAGTATCAGAAACACGCAGGACGCAAGTCCCACCGCGAGCCCCACAACATTGATCAGAGAAAACGTTTTGTTTTTTAGAAGATTTCTGAAACCTACAATTAATATTTTCCCCAGCATATTGATGTAGCCTCTTTTTTTTTATTTCCTCTTCTCTCCGGCTTCTCCTATGCACAAGTGATTCCAAATGATTCGGCAGTGCAGGATCGTCCATTCAGCTTGTTTCGTTCGATTGCGAATTCCAAGTGTCCGTTTATGAACATTTTATGGATGAGGTGCAGAATATAAAAAAAGGCTGCCGGATTGTGGTATGCGTCAATCCGACAGCGAATCGAGCAGGAATTATGAATCGCATGCGTTCATATCAAAGTTATATAGGCATTATCTCATATTGACGCACAGACTTTACCGTTAATCCAGGCATCCGCCCCATCCCCCCTATGGTTGAGGCTGGATACACGTTTTTTAATATGCACGTTCGGTGCCAAAAGCCATCCCATCGAGTTCCGATCAGAATGTTCTTTCACATCGTTCGCTATGCTCCCTTAATAAAACCTTTGACACGAAACATCGGAATCCTAAGATACTGTTTCAAACTGGGCAGGAATGCGATGAAATACTACCTGAAAAAGAAAGACACGGTTGAGATATACCTGAAAAAGACATCGAGCGGCAAGCGCATCGTCAAGTACTATACGAATCCCGGAGTGCTTGTCAGCTCGCAGTTGAAGGCAGAGGTAGATTTCTTTCAGCAGCGCCGACACCCCTACTTTGTCCCGCTGACAAAGTACAGGTTCGACGAAAAAAGCGCGCGCTTCGAGTACGAATATTTCGAGGGATTGCCCATCAACATCTATATGGAGCGCTACCCCGACGACATCCCCATCCTGTGGGAGAAGCTCTTTCACTTCGTGCGCTACCTGAAATATCACAAAACCTTCATCGGCGATATGAAGCCGGAGCATATTCGCATCCGGCGCGAGGGCGAGCAGATCAAAATCGGCATTATCGATCTCACGCCGCACGAAAGCCGGATAACTCCGCAGTGGGCTGCTCCTGAACAAATCAAGGGACGGATGTCCTGGGCGTCCAACCTCTATACGATCGCCCTGATTTTCGCGTCGCTATACTCCAGCCCGGACGAGGTGAAAGAGAAGGTCGAGCAGGATCAGGGACTGCACCTGCCTCAGACGTCGCCCATTTTCCGCCTGACCCACAAGTTCCTGGCCGTTGATCCCTGGTCGCGCATTCAGGACCTCGACGAGTGGATCGGCAGATTCTCGCAGCACGATCAAGTGCTCATCCTGCCGTACGAGGATTCCTACAGCAATTATCTCGAATTCCATCAGCGGATATCGGACCTGTTCTACACGGACCAGTTCAGCTACAAGGATACGTTCGAGCTGTACCGTAAATACTGCCTGAAGCTCCCCTTCAAACGGGCGGAAGATATCGAAAACTTCCACGTTCACGCCAACCACGACGTACCCCTTCAGCAGATCATACAAGAATCCGGCATCACCTGGCATGACGGAAAGATAATCCTGCCTCACATGGAACAGGCTCCCACATCGTCCGAAGAAGCGATCGTGGAGACCACGAAAAAGCTTCGCGTGTCGCTGGAAGAATGGAGATTCGATCAATACGTCACCCTCGGCGCCGACCTGCTCGGAAAGCTGCGCTATGCCGACAGCGCGCAGCTCGACGTGCTCGCACAGATGCACGTCGACGACTTCCTTGTCCTGCACAGGTATCTCCTGACCCGTAACTACACGCTTGCCGCGCGACTGCTCCGTTTTTTCATCGCGAAGAACGAACTGACGCCCAATATCATCGGCAAGATGAACATATACATCTACAACATCAACGTCCTCACCGAGCTCATCACGCACGACGACCTTGAAATCACGCCCGAATTGAAGCGGAACATGTCACCCGAGATCACGGCGGTGCTGGATCAGATCGAGACGATACGTTCGCTTTATCAGAAGAAGGACCTGAAGGGAATCAACGAATTCTGCCGACGAGAGAAGCTTCACCCCCAAACGCAGGTCATGCTGTATCACTACATCGACATCCTGTGCTACGTTTCGCCGGAAAGCTTCGATCGCGAGGTTTTCGTCAAGCTCTCCAACCTGATCGCGACCAACACCGATCCCGAGGAGTTCGTCAACACACTCGGCAAAGCCAAACCCCGGCTTCGTCTGGCGGACGAATTTTTGGACTACCTGCTCGTTCTGTCGCTTCTGATCGGCTCTGAATACCAGATCGGGCGCTTGCTTTTCTATTATCTGTATTACACCGCGCAGCGAAGCGTAAGGGATATCGAACTGATCCTGAATTTCTACGATAAGATATCCATACAATACCTTCCCATGGTCATGCAGACCCACTTCACCTCCGTGCAGGTGTATCACGATATGCTACGCGAGAACTACGATGTCTGCCGTGAGCGCATCATCTCGCGCATCCGTCAGTCACACGGGTACGCGACGGCCTACATGATACAGGTTTACCTTATCTGTAGTTTCTACGACCACGAGTTCACCTTCGAGCCCTGGCTGGAGAAGCTCATTGACCTGAACGCGAGAGAACTCTCCTCCTACTTCCAGCGCGACGACGACAACACGATCTACCTCATTTACCGTTTTGCGCCGGAAGATGTCCGCAAGCGCTACTCGGCAAGGTTCGGCTGGAACCGCGAGCGATTCGTGGCAACCAAGCCCTATCAGAAGATCATCGACCTCTTTTTCGAGGAGCGGTATCATGAGTTGATACGAATATCGACGCAGATCGAATCGAAAAGCGGTTACGAGAGAGCGGAATCTTACTACTGGACCGGCCTCGCCCTGGAAAGGATGGGAAACCCCGAACTGGCGATCGATTTCATGCAGAACGCCATGGAAATCTACAACGGTATGGGCCTCAAGTCTCGCTCCGCAGACGCGCAGACCCTCCTGCAGGATTGGGAGATCCGCCGCCGCCAGATATGCCGGCTCGACATCAACGATATCATCGAGAAGTTCTCGGTTATCTCCCACCTGGACGAATTCCTCCGGGAGCTGGGAAGCTTCTTCCAGTTGACCTACCGCTTCGACAGCGTGATCCCGTTTATCTACAACGAGGAGAGCGGTCGATTCGTGCCCTTCCGGAACATCATCCACGAGGATGAGGAGAGCTACCGCGCGCTCGAGTACAGCAACAACATTCTCCTGCAATACACGCAGGACGCCTACCATACCCTGCAATACGATTCGTCCACCCGCTTCCGCAACGACAGCATCCAGAAGCTCCGCATCTATCGCGCGCTCTGCGTTCCGATGGTGGTGGGCGGAAAGCTTCTGGGAACGATCTACATGCACTCGGTGAAGCGCGATCACTCCCTGAACGACGAGGACACGCGCAATATCGAAAACCTGGCGTCCATTCTGGGCGTATTCCTGGAGCACCTCAACCAGAAGGAAATGCAAAAACGCCTGCGCGATATCGACGTTCAGGAGAATTTTCATGGAATCGTGGGCAAGAGCCTGGCCATGAAGGAGATTTATAAGCAGATCGTTACGCTGGCCAACGTTCCCTTCCCCGTTTTAATTACCGGGGAGACGGGAACCGGCAAGGAAGTCGTGGCCAAGGCGATCTACTATGAAGGCGACTACAAGGGCAAGCTGATATCCCTCAACGTCAGCACGATCCCGAAGGACCTCTTCGAGAGCGAGATTTTCGGTCATAAGAAAGGTGCATTCTCCGGCGCGATCAAGGATTCTCTGGGGAAAATCGCGCTCGCGGAGGACGGCATCCTCTTCCTGGACGAGATCGGCGATCTGCCGATGGATATGCAGACCAAGCTCCTGCGTGTGCTTCAGGAAAAGACCTACTATCCCATCGGAGCCAAGAAGGAGCACCGCTCCAACGCTCGCTTCCTCTTTGCCACCAATCGCGATCTGTACCAGGACGTGAAGAACAACCTCTTTCGCGAGGACCTCTACTACCGCATCTCGGCGTTTCAGGTGAACGTTCCGCCTCTGAGGGAGCGACTCGAGGACATTCCGCTTCTGGTGAAACATTTTACCCGGAATTTCATGGAGATCCAGCCGGATCTGGTCGTGACCGGCATTCCCGACGAAACCATCAACCTGTGGACGAAGGACGTTTGGTCGGGAAACATCCGCGAACTGGAGAACAAGGTCTACAAGATGCTTCTCATGCCGCGCAACTTCCCCGTCGATAGCGCTCCCGACACGTTCGAGGTAGATCCGGAAGGAATCGCTACCGTGGAAGATCTGGTTTCCGCATATCTGCAATGGCGCAAGGAATGCCTCGGCTCCGCTAAAGAAGTGCAGAAAGAGCTGGGGCTGACCAAGTCGACCTTCTACCGGCTTCTCGCAAACAAAAAGGACATCTAAAGATTCCCATATTTGGGAACAACCTCTCCGTATGCAAAATGAATGGAATGACAATATCACCTTCATACCGACAAATCGAAATCGTTTAATCCATGCCTGGATAAGAAGCTTGTTTACGCCCCCCAGCACAGACCTCTGCCTTGATAACTTCAAGTATTTTACCATTTATACACTCATAATGCGCGAACCTGGACACCCTCCCTTTCAGGACTGAAGCAGAATTCAAGCATGGATATCTAGGAGGACTTGCGTGCATGCGTAGCACAAGAATGCGCTCCGTTACAGGATATTCACCAAACGTGAGACGATGGCATTCCCAGATATGGGAATAGTATTGCCAACATTGAAAGGTCCGCGCTGTGCGATGCAGTCAAGAAGCATAAAAACGTTGTTATAAAAGAAACCAGCACATCTCTTGCGCTCGAAAACGACCATCGAGAAGGGGGTGGGGCGCAGAATTACATCCCGTCAACTTTCATCAAAAGCCAACCATTCAGTTTTTCGCGTTCCCATATATGGGAAAAGACATGGATTTTTACGTGCTGCTCATAAGCCCTACGGAGCCAATTCCACACAAACAAGCACACGCCAATACGCAAAAGCTTGCAAAAAAACGAGATAAAAATGAATGGAATTCAGTGGCACGGCCCGTGCAAACGTATAAATTGCCGGAACAAGAAACGGAGGAAACGATGAAGGCAGCAAGCATTACGATCAAAAAAAACAAGACATATCTGGGACCACAAAGCTTGTTGTCTATCGATTTCCTCCCCTTTTCTTTTTTTTTGTCTAAAAATTCCGGAATCACCTTCAGCAACCCGATAGCAACCAATAACGATCCCGAGATGGCACTTTCAATATGTTTATTACCTGTACACCAAGTTGTTTCATTGCCCCGAAATCTGTCCAGCGGAATTTTGATTGACGGCTGTACGATAATGGGACAGAGCGAACAGCAGGAAAAAGTGTGGAGGAATCAATCATGAAAGCCAACGATATGAAGAGACTGGAAAAGCGCTTGAAGGGGATTTCCGCAGATAAAATTCTGGATGTCGCGACGGGCAGGGGAGAATTCATCGCGATGATGATGCCGAGCCTGGGAAAATTCAACAAGTTTGTCGGGATCGACAGCGAAGAAAGAGCGATCGCGTTTAGCAACCAGCAGTTCAAGGACGCACCGGTCGAGGCGATTAAAATGGATGCCCAGAAGATGGATTTTGCCGATGGAGAATTCGACATCGTTGCAATATCCAACTCCGTGCATCACATGGACAGACCGAAAAGAGTCATTAACGAAATGCTGCGCGTGACAAAACCCGAGGGCCTGATCTTTATTTCGGAGATGTTCCGCGACGGCGACCAGTCTAAAGCGCAGAAGAATCACGTATTCATGCACCATTGGTGTGCGCAGATCGATCGACGCGTTGGGATTCCTCATCACGCCACCTACAGTCGCGAACGCCTCGAGCGTTTTGCCGGCAGCCTTGGTCTCGAAGACATTGAATTCTATCTCATAGATTATAAAGAAAAAGCGCCCGTCGAAGCAGTCGAGAAAACAATTGCCATCCTTGATCCTTACCACGAGCGAATCAAGAACCATCCAGATTACGTAAAACTGGGAATTGAGAAAGAGCGCATCAAGAAGAGACTCATCAGGCACGGCTTGGGGTCGTCCGCGCGACTTTTCATCATAGGTAAGAAACCTGTTCGCTAAGGAAGGGAGGAAACATGAAAGCAGGAAGATTTATATTCGCACTGTCCTTGATCATGGCGTTTACCACACTTCTGGCGCATCAGGCAACATTCTCCGGCGATGCTGTCAATGCCGACTATACCAAGATCAAAACACCGACCAGAGGACGTTTCGCGCCCGAATGGCAGTTTGTTACGCTTCCGGTTGGATTCCAGACATCCTATTACGATTATATGCCCGGAAGTTACAATGGCGAGCCTCTTTGTTTGCAGCCGGTGACAAGCTCAGGCGGATACGATGCTGGCGGATTCTATTTCGTCTATCACGCAACGGAAACCTCTTCCGCCGAGCGTAGAGTATATTCTACTTATTTTGACGAGAACGACGAATTCTATTCCACCAACTACCTGGGGCAATCCGACATCAGGGAAGGTTACCCCGGGCTCGCAATCGACAGCGATCTTGCGGATCCATTCTTCGTATGGCACTGCGATATCGACAACGACGGAATGCAGGAAATCCTCATATCCTACGACAGCTTCCATCTGCTGGGATTCCCTGGCGTTCTGGTGGTTCCCGAGGTGATTATTGATGACGATATCGAGGCATGCGCCGAGGTGTTCCCGCGCCAGGACAACGAATACAACTGGCCGTACGTACACATTGGCCCGTCACCTCTCGAAGCTCCTTACAAGAGGCTGTATGTCGTAGCAAACAACTATACCGAGCACGAAAGCGGGTATGCGGCGCACAATCCGATTATCGCTTACGCCGACTACAACAGCAACGACCAGAGCATCAACCTAGCCAACCTGAACTGGCGCTACAACACCGTCGCTCAGATGGACGCATGGGATGTTCCCGACCCCGAGTTCTATCAGGGGAACCACACCTTCTTCGTGACGGAAGATAGCGGCACAGTCGGTTTCGTCGGCTACTCGAATTCGACACAGGAAATTTACGTATATAAAAACGACAATTATGGAGAAGGAGAATTCACTGAATTCATCCAGAATTACAGGTTCCCGCAAGACAACATACAGAACCAGAATGGAGAATGGGTATTTGCAGAGACATCCGGAGAACCCTATGACAACCTCTACTTCTCGTTTACGAAATGCACGAATTTCAATTCGGTACTGGTAAACGATTCGAAGCTGTTCTTTCCGGGTAACATGGCGCTGAGACGAGACAATGACGACGGTTCTTTCCAATGGTTCCTGAACCTGACGTATGCCAAAGTTTACGGTTTTGATCTTCAAGAAGGGGAATTCTTCTTCTCTGACCTTTCACCAAAGGGAGCGCATCCTTCAGACAACACTCCTATGATTCCTTGGGATTTAGACGAAAACGGTATTGTAGACGAGTATGACGACGAGGGTAATGTAACGATGGAACTTGGCTGGCCTTTTTATTACTGGGATTCGGAGGACGCATGGGATGAGAACAACTGGAAGATATCCCAGAACGATGACGAAGGCTGGCTGGCTGTTGTATGGCAGGATGCGCTCTATTCCAAACTTGCTCATGACGGTGTCTCCGGTTACGATAGCTGGATGGACAAACCCGAGATATGCATCGCGATATCCATGGACAGCGGTGAAACCTGGGCGGACCCCATCCGGATGCATGCGAACAATCAGACAGACGACGGAAATTACGTTCCCGAGCTGGTCGGCCTGAATCCATGTTACATCTATCCGGCGGACAAGATTGAATACCTCTATACCGACAATCAGGGTAACAAGCACGGGCTTCTTCGCTTGGGATTCTTCGACGACCATTCACATGGATCGTACGTTGCCGGAAACGGAACCAACGACGGCGGGGAGCTTTCCTTCATGTCTCTGGATATCACATTCAACTATGAGGGAGTCGACGGTACGGACGAAAGCCCGGCCTTCGCGAACGACTTGGGACAGAATTACCCGAACCCCTTCAATCCCGAAACGACGATCTCCTACTCGCTTGCGAAGGACGGTCACGTGAATCTCAGCATCTACAACGTTCGGGGACAGAAGGTGAAAACACTCTTGAACAGTCGCCAGATTTCCGGCGCCAACACCGTTACCTGGAACGGTAAAAATGAGCAGGGCGAGACGGTTTCCGGTGGCGTATATTTCTACAAGCTTCAAACGGAGAATCAGGCGCTTACGCGCAAGATGCTTCTCTTGAAATAGTGACGCGAGTCACAAGATCATCTGAAATGGTGATGCAATAGTAGTGAATTATGTGGGGTACATAAGAAGAAACGCGCAAAAGATGTCCGACGTGACAGTCGGGGAGGATAGGGTAGACGCGTGGAGGGTTCATATGATTGCCCGGTTCAAACGCACTGGACTGCAGGCAATTCCCCCCAAAGGGCGGCGACAAACCGCCCTTTTTTTATTTCCAGAATCCCGCTTAGCACTCCTTTGCCAGTGCCATTCCCGCGGCGGGGCGGCTTGGGAAGCTTTCGCTTCCCGGAACGCTACAAAAGTTGTTCTTTACCGACAACAACTTTTGTAGCGCTCTGTGTGCGGAGCACACAAGCCGCCCCGCCGCTGAGTCGGATGAGCAAACTTCGAGCAACGTCCCCCGCTCCCCTTTCATCTTGACTGCACAGACACGTGAACTACAATCTGACCATCGAATACACAAGGAGACCAACATGTTCAACCACACCATAGAAAACGGTATCCTCACCTGCGCGTTCACCGGCCGCCAGGACACACTTACCTGCACCAGGTGGCAACCCGACTTCAAAAACATCCTCGACACATTCGAAGGCAACATCATTTTCGATATGACGGAAGTCGATTACATCTGCTCGCTGTTTCTGCGAATTTGCCTGGAAACCGCGAAGAACCTGAACACGAAATCGTTCCGCATCATCAACACGACGGACAACGTCAAAAAGGTGTTCGAAGTCGCGGGTTTCGACAATATGATGGACATCGGCTAGACGGTGGGGAAATCTCTATACTCAGCAGCATTTCGTAAGAATCGATAATGTATGGAAACGATGAAGATTCTATTTGACAAATATGCTGGCAATAATTTTCCTGATAAACAGGGAGATGGAAACCCATGCGATATTTGAAGAATAGTCAACAGAATGATTTATATAAAGCAAGCATTTGTCTTTTAGCTGACAAATGCTTTTTTTGTTTTTTGGGGGTATTTTGAACGTCGATGAGATAATCAAACTGGCGCTGGAAGAAGATATCGGACACGGCGATATCACGACGGAAGGGCTGGATTTCGGGCATAAAAGCGCTGAGGCGTCCCTGATCGCAAAGGAAGAGGGCGTCCTTGCCGGACTCGATATCGCTTTCTCCGTCTTCAAACGACTCGATCCCGAGTGCAACTGCATCGCCTACTACCGCGACGGCGACTGCCTGAAGAAGAACGACGAGATCGCCAGGATATCCGGAAACGCTGCAAAGCTCTTGCAAGCCGAGCGCCTCGCCTTGAACCTCCTGCAAAGGATGAGTGGAATCGCGAGCCTCACGCACCTGTTCGTCGAAGCGATCAAACCCCACGAAGCCCGTTTGCTCGACACCAGAAAAACCACACCGCTCCTGCGAGAACTCGAGAAGTACGCTGTCCGGGTCGGCGGAGGCTTCAACCACCGCTTCGGCCTATACGACATGGTGATGCTGAAAGAGAATCACATTCGGGCGGCAGGATCGATCACCAAAGCGGTCAATCAAATACGAACACGGGTAGTTTCCTACAAAATCGAAGTAGAGGTTACCAACCTGAAAGAACTCGACGAAGCCTTCGAGTGCGGCGTCGATCGTGTTATGCTGGATAACATGAGCATCCCGAACATGAAAAAAGCGGTGAAGAAATACGGCGGAAAAATCGAGCTCGAAGCCTCCGGGAACGTCAGCCTCGATACCGTGCAGAAAATCGCCGCCACCGGCGTCGATTTCATTTCGGCGGGTAAAATGACCCATTCGTATTCGTCGTTGGACATTAGCATGTTATTTAAGGAGTGAGCAATGATAGATCAATTGAAAGTATTATTAGCCATGCAGGAATTGGATGCCGAAATCGGTACGAGAGAAGTATTAAAAGAAGATTTGCCTGCAGAACTGAAGAACCTTATTGAAAGCGTCCAGAATGCAGAAGACGACTTGACGGCAGCCAAAGACCGCCTCAACGAGAACAAGAAAACGCAAAAGCTGAAAGACGTGGATATCCAGACCAACAAGAAAACGATGGACAAGTATGCCAATCAGCTACTCGCCATCAAGAACAATAAAGAATACAAGGCTCTCAACAGTGAAATCAACCACCTCAAAGAGAAAAACAGCGAAATCGACGATCAGATTCTGGAACTGATGGAAATCGAGAACAAGCTCAAAGAAGAGGTTGTCGAAGCCGAGGAAGACGTTAAAAAAGCGAAGGGCGAACTCGGTAAAAATGAAGATCGCCTGAAAAAAAGAATTAATGAGCTTGACGCTGAAATCGAGGAGCGCAAGAATGAGAGAAGTGAACTTGCCAAGCAATTACCGCGGACTCTCGTTAAGCGCTATGTGAATCTGATCAAGGCCAAGGATCGCAAAGCTGTTGTGTTTCTCGAAAAAAATGCCTGCGGTGGTTGTGGTTTTAAAATCAGACCTCAGCTTGTCATTGAAATCGAGCGGGGAGACAAGGTCGTGAGCTGCGAAAGCTGTGGCCGGCTCGTCGTTCGTAAACCGGAAAATTTCCAGTAATACAATTTCCGCTTTGATAGCCCATGAACTGGAATATCTGAAGAGGCGGAAGTTGTTTTCAGAGAAGATACTTGATATCCATATATTGAAACCGTGGATGCTCAGCTCTCGTCGGACGTGAACATCCATGATTGATTTCCGCTGCGCATTATATTATTTACAGTTTCCAGCGGAAAATTTGTGTTTTACCTAATTGTGTCGGAGAAGAAAAAATGTCTGCTCCTGCAAAGGAGAGGAAAGTCCGAACACCACAGGGCAGGATACTTCCTAACGGGAAGCTTCGGTGACGAAGAGCAGCTCCACAGAAAATAAACCGCCCGGCACGAACAAGCGTCCAATCGACTTCACTTTGATCGGGGCGCTTCTTTGTGCCGGGTAAGGGTGAAATGGTAGTGTAAGAGACTACCGGATTCCGGCGTGAGTTGGAATGCCAGGAATGCCTTATCCGGTGCAATGCCGAATAGGGGAAGAGTGCCGCTTGCGGTACGCGGATTTGCCCGATCCGCCTGATTCCCGGGTAGGCAGCATGAACCGGTCGCTTGGCGATCCCCTTTGGGAGTAGCAATACCCGGTCAAGATAAATAGACATTACACGGCTTGTTAGGCGGTGGACAGAATTCGGCTTATCATCTTCTCCGACGAATATTATTTATGGCAGTGCCGGGGTCTCCCTTTTATTATTAGAAAATATAAAAAAATAAAAATAGGTTATTATGGAAAAGAGATGGCATCATGCTCAAGATTTAACAAGTGAACAGCTTGAATTGAAAAAAGAGATCGCTGACGCGATTCACGCTCCCGATATCATTGCAGAGATCCTCATCCGAAAGGGGATTACCGATATCGACGAAATCAACAAATTCTTCAACCCAGTCATGGATTTCACGCACGACCCGTTCATGTTCAACGACATGCGAAAGGCTGCGGAGCGAATCAAGCTGGCGGTTGAAAACCAGGAAAAAATCACCATCTACGGCGATTACGATGTCGACGGTACCACGGCAACAGCCCTGCTGTACCTTGGGCTCAAACGTGTCGGCGCGATCGTCAACTACTATATCCCCCACCGGATGATCGACGGCTACGGCCTGTCCCTCAACGGCGTCCAGCAACTTCGCGACGAAGGAACCTCCCTCATCGTTACGGTCGACTGCGGTATCAACGCCGTGGAGGAAGTGGATGAAATCACCCGTCTGGGCATGGAGCTGATCGTCACCGACCACCATAACCCCAAGGACATCCTGCCCGAAGCCCTGGCAGTAATCAACGCGAAGATGGAAAACTGCGGGTACCCCTACCACGATCTGGCTGGGGTGGGCGCGGCGTACAAGCTGATGATGGCCGTCTATCAGGTGATGGACGTCGCCACGGAAGACAATGTCATGCGATTCCTGGACCTGGTGGCCGTGGGAACCATCGCCGATATCGTGCCGCTTACGGGAGAAAACCGTATCTTCGCCAGCGTCGGACTCAAGCATCTCATCCGTAAAAGAAACCTCGGGCTTACCGCCTTGATCAATATCTCCGGGCTCATCAACAAGGAGCTCAACACCACCGATATCGTGTTCGGCCTCGCCCCGCGCATCAACGCAGCCGGAAGAATGGGAAGCGCGATGCGAGCGGTGGAGCTGCTCATTTCCGAGCGTCGCGAGCAGAGCGAAGAACTGGCGCGAACCATCGAGAAGGAGAACTCCCTCCGGCAGGAAGTCGATCAGCAAACATTTCACGAAGCCTGCGAAATCATCGAGCGCAAGTACGCCAATATGAACAACGTGCACTGCATCGTGATATCATCGGAAAACTGGCATCCGGGCGTTATCGGAATCGTCGCCTCCAAGCTGGTGGAAAAATATTATCGTCCCACGATCATGATCGCCCTGACCGACGGCGTCGGAAGCGGGTCGGGACGTAGCATCTCCGAATTCGACCTCTTCGAGGCCCTCTCCAACGTGGAGGACGTTCTCGAAAGCTTCGGCGGCCACAAGTACGCTGCCGGACTCTCGATCCTGCCCGAATACCTCGAGCAGTTCGAGCAAAGACTGGACGCTTACGTGAAGGAGAACACCACCCCCGAGCAGTTGATTCCACCGCTTAAGGTCGAATACAAGCTCGAGCTGTATGAAATCAACGACAACCTGATCGAATGGCTGGAGAAATTCGCTCCGTTCGGTCCGGGCAACATGCGCCCCATCTTCTTTACACGCAACGTGATGGTTGTTGGCTATCCATATCTGGTGGGACGAAATCACCTGAAGATGAAGGTAAAGAAGGACGGATGCGTCCTGGATCTGATCGGCTTCAACATGGGAAATCTGCTTCCGTTCCTGCGCAAGAATATCAACATCGATATCGCGTACTCGCTGGAGTGGAACACCTGGCAGGATAAGACCACAATTCAGGGTAAATTGAAGGATATCCACTTTGTTCAGAAGCATTAACTGGATCATCTTGATCGCGGCGCTGATCTCCGGCTGCTCCTGGCTGCAGGATCGAACGGTTGTCATCCCCGTGACGCTCGAGGAATCGCAGAAAATCGATTTCCCGAACGATATCCGGAAATGCTGCTTCGATACGATATCCAAAACCCTTTACATCATGCCCGAGAACGACAATACGATCCACATCTACCGGGATGGCAAGGAGATCAATATCATTGGCCGACTCGGATTCGATAAATCCAATTTCAACCGGCTGGAAGATATCACCCTCGCGCCCGACGGGAAGCTTCTCGCGCTGGACAGCTTCAGCAGGAAGATCAAGAAGTTCGACAAAGACGGCGGCTGGATCGCGAATTACGATCTGAACTTCCTCAAGGAACCCACACGGTTCGACGTCAACGACAACGAGGAATTCTATATCTACGACAACTTCAGCAAGGACGTCACCATCATCCGCAATTCGCAGGAGGAGGAGCACTTCGCCTTCGGTAAGTTCCAGCTTACCAAACCCCAGCGTGTCACCTGCAACCGCGATTACGTTTGGGTGTACGACGAAGCGGAAGACGCTACCGTGATTTACAACGCGATGGGGCAGCACATCGAGGACGCGCCGGGGTTTATCCAGCTCGACCGCTTCAATCAGCAATTCCGCAAAGACGCCTACGCCATCGAGCAAACGTCCACCGGCCAGAAGCTGGCTATCGGCCTGACGGGCATCAAACGATTCTTCATTGAATCCGGTTATTTCATCGTGGTGAGCAACCGCCAAATCATTTTATACGAGTCCAGGTATGACAGGCAGCCGAACCCGTGATCTCCTGCAAAGGTATCAGGAACCGCTCCTCTCAGCGCTTCTGCTGGGCGTTTCGCGCCTGAACTGGCACCTCGGATTTCTTGCCTTCTTTGCGCTCATCCCTCTGTTCACATTCTTCGAGAATCGCTCCCGGAGCCATGCGAAAATTCTTCCGGCGAGCATCTGGTTCTCGCTGATCTATACCTTTATCGCCCTGCACTGGGTGGCTTTTACCGCGCAGCACGCCTCCGTCCCCAAGTGGTCGGAAATTCCCGTGGGCATCGGGATGTTTGTTGGAATCGCCTTCCTTTTCTCGCTCTACTTCTACATTCTTTTCGGCCTGATTGATGCAGCGTGGAAAGGCGCACGCGGTTTTCGTCTGCTTGCAGTCATGGGACTGTGGGTCGGCTTCGAGTGGATCCAGAATTATGGCGATTTCCATTTCCCGTGGCACAACCTCGGTTACGCCCTATCGGAATACACCATCCTGCTGCAAGTTGCGGAACTCGGCGGCGTTTATCTCGTATCGATCCTGATTATCGCAGTCAACTGGATGCTGTTCAAAAGCTACCGGCGTCCGGAAAAATATATGACGCTACTCTCGATTCTGATGCTGATCTGGCTTGTGTACGGCGGAATCAGACTGTACGGGCTTCCCACCCGAGAAACCGACACCAGGGTGGCCGTGCTTCAGCCGAACATTCCCCAGGAGCTCAAGTGGAATCGCGCTTACCTGGACAGCACGCTCTCCATTTACGAGGACATGACCCGGGAAGCGCATCAGGACAGCGCCGATTTGATCCTTTACCCCGAATCGGGAATTCCACTCTATCTTCTCTCCTCGCCCCGGAGGTTCAACCCGGTTCAAAACCTGTGTAACGAACTGGATGCGTCGATCTTCACGGGATTTCCTTATCTGGAAAAAGCCCCGCAAGGCTCGCACGAGGAATACAACTACTTCAATTCCTGCACGCAGTTCAAACCGAACGGCATGCATGATCCGCCCTATCATAAACGAGCGCTGGTTCCGTTCGGCGAACGAACTCCCTGGCTGAAGACCTTCCCCTTTCTGTGGTCGATACAGTTGGGCCAGGCGAATTTCCAGCCTGGGGACAGCACCGGTCATTATTCTGTTGACGGGATCGATTATTCGCCGCTGATTTGTTTTGAGATCGCCCTGCCCCATCTCACGTGCGATATCTCGCAAGGGGGTGGGCAATTCATCGTGAATCTGACAAACGACGGATGGTTCGGGCACACGGTGGGAACCTATCAGCACGCGATGATGGCGAAATTCCGCGCCATCGAAACCCGCAGGCAGATATTCCGCGCCGCCAACTCGGGGATATCCATGATCGTGCAGCCCACAGGAAGAATCTCCAGCAGGCTGGGTTTATACAAGAAGGGAATGCTCGAAGCTCCGGTATCGCTGTATGAGGGACGTTCTCCCTACTGCCGGTGGATGTATCTCCTTCCACCGATTTTGGGCGCGCTGGGACTGTTTTTGGGGCTCGTCGCACTTACAAGGAACCTAACACTGTCCGATTACAAGGCATTACATAAAGATTTGTGATATGAAAAAGTACTACTACACGATTGGCGAGGTCAGCAATCTCCTTGATCTCAAACCCCACGTGATCCGTTACTGGGAGACCGAGTTCCGGCAACTGCGCCCCAACAAGACCCGTGGCGGCAACCGCAAATACACACGCTCCGATATCGATCTCATCACGCGCATCAAGGACATGCTTCACAATCAGAAGTATACCATTGAAGGCGCGAAGAAAAGGCTTGCAAAAGAGGCCAGCGAACCCGTTCAGAAGGAGATTTTCTTCGCCGACGATCGTAGCGCCGTCAAGCAAAACGTCATCCGGGAACTCAAGGATCTCAAGCAGCTATTGAAGAAGCTCTCCTGATTCTCTACAGCTCCAGAAGAAACATTTCATCCACGTCGAGAATCATGAGCGGGTATTCCATCCTTGCGCCATCGGCGAAAGTCACATAGAACACATAAGCAATCTCACGCCCCGTATAAGCTCCTTCGATCTGAAGATACCAAGTCGAGCCGGGCTCGATCGCGGTATTGGTGAGAACCAGATTGGGATGGTCCATGTTGCCGTTGATGTATTTATCGCAGGCAACACGAGCGATATCGAGGTCACCGTTGTTCACGATTTTGATGCAGGCCAGATTGGGGATCGCATAGACATCTAGGGTCTTGCCGTTCTCGATATCCACATCGGTATGGTTTATATACATGCCGTTGTAGCTGTCCCAAATCTTGTACGTCTCGCCTTCAAGATCGAGCGAATATTGCTTGGAATTGGTCTCGAAAATTTGCCAGTCCCGATCAACATCGAGCTCCACACTCTTGGATTGACCGCCCTCAACGGTGTAATCGGACCCGTTTACGGTGAAGTATACGTTGTGGCTGGTTCTGTTGTTGATGCGCAGATCCCCCGAACTCTCACACCCCATCAGGATCAACGCGATTGCAACGATTAGTACATACCCTCTCATGATAACACTCCTAAGTATTTCTCGAGATTGCCGCCCAGCATCTCGGCGTCCACGGCCGTATTCAATGTGACAAGACGTGGGTCCTTCAATGCCTTGAGCAATTTCAGTTCTGATTCTTTTTGCGGATAAACGATGATATAGGTGTCGTGAAGCTGCTTGCGCCTGCGCGTGGTATTCACGATCGAGAGGGACATACCGCTGTGAGTCGTCATGCGAATAACAATCACACTCACTTCTTTTTCTTCCTTGAAGCGGATCATGTCCTCCAGCGAGCGGAAGTGCCTGCACTCTATTTTCCTGCTCCGGAATACACTTTGCAGACCAGCGCTATATTTTTCGTCGTCCGAGCAGATATAGACGACGCTATTCACAAGGTTGATCGACTTCTTCGTCGTCTTGCCCATCACATCCTGGAGCTTCTCGATCAGCTTCTTCGAATCGACCGGCTTGAGCAAATAGCCAACGATCCCCAAATCCGTAGCCTGTTTGACCACCTTACTATCGTTGAATGCCGTCATGAACAGGATGGGAATGCGGGACGTGATGCGCTTCTCTTTGAGCAATGTGGCCACTTCCAGTCCACTCATCCCGGGCATGATCTGGTCGAGAAGGATCACATCCGGCTCATACTCGATGACCATCTCGATCGTTTTCGTACTATCGTTGGTGACAACGACATCGTAATTCGTTTTCGCCTCGAGCATTTCCTTCATGATGTCCGTCACGACGGGCTTGTCGTCCACGAGGAGAACCACTTTTCTCTCACGGCCTTCGATCTCCTCGATCTGAGTTTCCTCGGCCTTCTTGTGGAAATCGTAATGCGAAAGGTTGTTCTTCTCCGAGAAATCCGTATCCGCGTACTTGAACATCAGGCTGCGCATTTCGTTATCTTCCATATAGCCTTCGAAGGCGTATTTTTCACCCTTCAGGTGCTTGAATTTCGCAGCAAACGTGATTCTCTCGAAAGGCAACTTCAGCTCGAGGCCATGGATTTCTTTACCGTACTCCGTGCGGAAAAGGTCGTAGTTCCCCGTGATGATCATCTGCGATTCGTTGATCTCCTCGACCCTTCTGAATTGCGGCAAGTCCTTCAGCTTGAAACGAACGGCCACATTGTCCGCGAGCAGCGGCTTGATCACATAATCCGACGATTTCGTTCGAACCAGTTCGGGAACCGTCAGGCGGTAGGCTTTGGTATCCTTGTAGGTGGTTTCTTCCAGGAGCTCCGTCTTGAATGTGTAGTCGTACTGCTTGAAGCCGTCGAGTTCCGAAAGGTACATGGTGAATTCCGAAAAGTGCTCCAGAAGATTGTTGTACATCTTGGGCTCGAACTCGGAAATCATGATCGAATCGTTATCCAGATACATGAGATACGAAGAGACGCGATAATCGACGATACGCAGCTCGATACGATGCGGTTTAACGATAATCCTGCGCAGTATCTTGAGCGACTTGGTCTTCTTATCTCCCAATATCATCATATTTATCATTCTCCATCGGATTATAATATCCTAGCGACGCGATTCCCTGTCAACCAAGATATTCACAGCACCAGCTTTTACAGAATCTCCTATCATAATATAGATGCACAAACCCTGCCAGACAATCCTGAATTGCAATCAGAAGGAGCAAGGCTCATAATAAAACAGCTCTCGAGTTCAGGTTCGCACAAGGCGAATATCGAGAGCTGTTTACCGCGCTCTGTCCGATATCGAACGAAACGCTAAATGCTTATTATGATATTCTACAGATTGTAGAACGCCTTTCTTCCAAGGTACTGAGCCGCCGGCCCCAGTTCGGCCTCGATACGGAGAAGCTGATTGTACTTCGCGATGCGTTCGCTTCGGCAGATCGAACCGGTCTTGATCTGACCCGCGTTGATCGCCACCGCGAGATCCGCGATGAACGAATCGCATGTTTCACCACTGCGATGAGAGATCACGTTGGTGAAGTTGTGGCGCTTCGCCAGCTCGATGGTGTCGAGCGTTTCGCTCAGCGTACCGATCTGATTCAGCTTGATCAGCACGGAGTTCGCAGCCTTTTCTTCAATGCCGCGTCCGAGACGCTTCACGTTGGTCACGAAGAGGTCGTCGCCAACGATCTGAATCTTCTTACCGAGCTTCTCGGTCATAAGCTTCCAGCCGTCCCAATCGTCTTCGGCAAGGCCGTCTTCGATCGAGATGATGGGGTACTTGTTCACGAGGTTCGCGTAGTAGTCCACCATTTCGGCGGAGGTGAGGCTGGCGTTTTCCGCCTTGAGCTGGTACTTGCCGTCAACGAAGAATTCCGACGAAGCCGGATCGAGCGCGATGAAGATATCTTCACCCGGCTTGTAACCGGCGATATCGATTGCCTTCACGATGAAATCAAGCGCTTCTTCGTTTGATTTAAGGTTCGGAGCGAAACCGCCCTCATCGCCGACAGCCGTGCTGTAGCCGCCCTTCTTGAGGAAGCTTTTGAGCGCGTGGAACACTTCCGCCGCCATCTGCAATCCGACTGCGAATGTGGGAGCGCCCAGCGGCATCACCATAAACTCCTGCAAGTCCACGTTGTTGTCGGCGTGCTTTCCACCATTCATGATATTGGCCATGGGAGCCGGAAGCACGGAGGCGTTTGTCCCGCCAATGTAGCGATACAGCGGCATGTCGAGTTCCATGGCCATCGCGCGTGCGCATGCCAGGGAAACGCCGAGAATCGCGTTCGCGCCGAGGCGTCCCTTGTTCTCGGTTCCATCAAGCTGGATCATGAGGCTGTCGATTTCTTTCTGGTCGTGCGCATCGTAGCCGAGAAGTTCCGGCCCGATGATATCGTTCACGTTCTGGACAGCTTGAAGCACACCCTTGCCGCCGTAACGGTTCGGATCTCCGTCGCGTAATTCTACGGCTTCGTGCTCACCGGTCGATGCGCCGCTTGGAACAGCCGCGCGACCGTAGATACCCGAATCGAGCATTACTTCGACTTCGATGGTGGGATTTCCGCGTGAATCCAGTATCTCTCTTGCAAATACACCAATTATTTCTGACATATCATTCTCCTGTAATTTGTTTGTTCGCAAATCAATTTGGTTATTGTCTCTTCTCTAAGATAACCTTAATCGCGAACTTTCGCAACAATGCAAAAAATATTGCCGTCAGAATCGAGAATTCGATAACCTGGATAAAGGGGTTCAGTATCCGCAATGTGATCAGTCCCGTGATGATCGAAGCCATTCCCAGGCTGAAGAGCATATAACCCCGGCCCGGAATCTCTCCGATCAGGAACACGATCCCGAATACAAACCACCAGGTTTCACTCAATTCTATTCCTTGTCCTTCGAATCTTCGTCTTTGTTTTTGTAGACTCTCTTCACCTTGCGGCGTCTTCCATACGATCCATAACCGCCATAGCCGCCGTAACCGCCATAACTTCCGTAACCTTTCTTGCTATAGTAATTATAGCCACCAGAGCCGGACGAACGCGATGTGTGAATTCCGAAGTACGACATGAGCCGGAGCATGATCGAGAGACCGAAGTAGATGAGGAAGAACAGAACCGTAAGGAACAGGAACGCGAGAACGAAGTTCTTTACGAATGAAAGTACCTTCTGTGCCACGGACATACCCGCTGAAGCGATGATCGAGACCTTCACGAGCGCCGCGGACGTTTCTTTGTTGTGTTTGTAGCGTTCTTCAACAAGATTCAAACTATCGATAGAAGCCTGTACGCGCCCCATCTGGGATTGCAAGCGCGAGAGATTGTCCGCGGTTGCGGTAACTTCCATACTACGTTGATACCGTTCCTTTGTAAACTCGAGGTTTGTCTTATGATCTTCGATATTGAGTGGCGGTGGAACCTGGCGCGTTTCGATCTGAACATCCTGGCTGCCAGGTATCGCGCGAAGCTTTGCCACAATTTCAGTGGCCACAGAATCCGGGAAATTGATGATGAAAAGGTGATAATTGCCTTTTCTTTCCGAATCGAGTTCGTCGATCGCGTAATCGCTGTACAGCTGGCTGATTTCACTCATGAAGGCGCTGTAATCTTTAACCGTATACGATATCTGGACTTTCCGGAAATTTTCCATCTCTTCGAACTCTTTGGAAGGCTTGGCCTTATCGAGGTTCGTCACGGGTTTCTTTCCAAAAACTTCCATTATGTTTGAAAATCTCAGTGCGATAAAAATGGAAAGTAAAACGATACCGATAACGATATACATTTTGTATTTTCGCCTTAAACTAATCATTCTTTCCTCTCTTATTTTTCATTAGTAATTCCTTTGCGTGTTCAAGTGCGAGAGAACTCTCACCCCCAGACAACATGCGCGCAATCTCCCTTACACTGCCATCGTTGTCTAAATTTCTTATTTCAATCTCGGTATGTTCAGAGTCAATAACTTTTTCTATTGCCAGGTGGTTTTTTGCGTAGGAGGCGATCTGCGGAAGGTGCGTAATGCAAATTATTTGATGAAAATCGCTGATATCCCGGATGTACTCTCCCAGCACATCACCCGTCTTTCCTCCGATACCCGTATCGACCTCGTCGAAGATGATGGTCTTGCCGGTATCCTTTTCCGCAAGTATTTTCATGATCGTGAGATGAACGCGTGAGAGCTCGCCGCCCGAGGCCACCTGTCGCAGGGGATTCACCTTTACGCCGCGGTTCGCCGAGAAGAGGAATTCCACCTGATCGACACCCGTATTCGAGTAGCGATCATCCGCCCCTTCTTTCTTCTCGATAAACTCGATATCGAAGGAGGCTTCGGGAATGGCGAGACGCTTGAGATCGGACGCGAGCTGTTTGCTGAACGACTTCGCGCAGGCTTTTCTCTTCTTCGAGAGCTCCAGCGCTTGTTTCGCGAGCGCGTTCTCGGAATCACGCAGATTCTTCCCAACCTTCTCGATCTCAGCCGTGTGCGAAGAATAGCTTTCGATCTCGTTGCCGATCTTCTCCCGATAATCGAAAATACCATCCAGATCACAGTGATATTTCTGCTTAATGAGATTAATCTGGTTGATGCGCTCTTCGACTTCCTCGAGGCGTTTTTGATCCGTATCCAGGGATTCCCGAACCTCGCGCATCTCTCCGACCGCCGCATCAAGATTTGCCAGCGCATCCCGCAGCGCGATGGCGGCGTTCTCGATTCCCTTGTTGTCATCCTCGTACTGTGAAAGCGACTTGAGGTAGGTCTGCACCTTGTCGAAAACGGAGTTTTCCGACTCGAACATTTCCTGCTCGATCTCGTCCGCGATCCGCTGGATGTCCTCAGCGTGTGTAAGCAGATTGAGCTCCGCCTGAAGTCGCTCATCCTCTCCCCGCTCCAGATCGAGCGCTTGCAGCTCCTCGAGTTGGTACTTGTAAAGAGATATCCTTTCTCGTTGCGCCGCTTCCTCCTCCAGCATCCGCCGGAGCGTCCTGCGAAGCGCGAGTGTATCGTTGTAGACTCTCAGGTACGCATCGCGTACCGGCACCAACTCCCCGTAACGATCCAGCACATCGAGCTGGTGCTTTACGTCGAAGAGAAGCGATTGATCGCTCTGGCGACTGTAGTCGATGAGGCAGCCGCGAAAATCCCGAATAATGGATGCAGTTACACGCCTTCCGTTGATGAAGCTCTTACCGGTCCGGTTGGCGGAAATCTCCTTGCTGAAGAATATTTCGCCGTCCGAGAGCTCGACATCGTGCTTCTGCATCAACGATTTCAGTTCGAGATCGTCGGTATCGGGCTTGAAGGCCGCTTCGAGCATCGCCGGTTTCTTCGGATCGAAGAGCATCTCCGCACGGATGGGCGCTCCCATGATAACTCCGATAGCTCCTGCAATCACCGATTTACCGGCTCCGGTTTCGCCGGTGAGGACGTGAAGTCCTTCTTCGAACTCGAGATGGAGATCGCGAACCAGAATGAAATTCTTGATTCTCAGTGAGGTAATCATACTCTACCCATGTGCATTTTTTTACGAAGAATCTGATAAAAAGTCTTGTTTGAGAGCTTCACGAACCGCACTTTCTTGGCCGCTCTGCTGATGAGGATATCATCGCGATCCTGCACTTCCAGCACGTTGCGTCCGTCCAGTTGGAGCGTTGCCACCCCGTGCGTACGGGTCAGGCGGAATCCTACGGTATCTTCGGGACCGAAGAGCATGGGTCGGACCGAGAGGATGTGCGGATTGAGCGGGGAAACGATGATCGCTTCCATCACGGGCGAGAGAATGGGTCCGCCGGCCGAAATCGAATACGCCGTAGAGCCCGTGGGGCTGCTGGCAATCATGCCGTCGCAGCGAGCTTCAAGGACAAACCGGCGATTCACGCTGAGGCGGATTTCAATCAACGTGGGGATGCGCCCCTTGTGGACGACGATGTCATTGAGCGCCCAATCGCTGTAGATACAGACTCCACCTCTGCGCACATTCGCGCGGAGCATCATGCGCTCCTGGATGGTATATTTCCCGTCGAACAGCTTGCGCACCGATTTGGATAGCTCCTCGAGCGAGACATCGGAGAGGAAGCCCAGTCGACCTAAATTCACGCCCAGAATTGGGGTATCGGTGGCCAACGAGAACTTCACGGAACGCAGGATCGTTCCATCCCCACCAAAAACGAAAATCCAGTCGAGGTTCTTCTGTTTTGCCTGCTCGTCGGTGAGGGCCGGAATGAAATCAGGCAGAATATCTTTTTGCTCGATGGAGCCGTAAAGCTCTATGGGTATTTTATCGATCAGGCTCCTCAGCTCGTCGGTGATGAGCGCTGGCCTGGGATAGAACGGATTAATAAAGACACCAACACGTTTTGTCATAGCGATTCCATAATCCTTAGGTAAGATTCGTACCTTTCACGCGGGATTTCGCCGCGTTCAAGCGCATCGAGAACGCCGCACTGGGTCTCGTGCGTATGCGTGCAATCGTTGAATCTGCATCCCGCAGCGTACCGGGTGAATCCCGGGAACACGCGGGGCAGTTCTTCCTGATCGCTCCGGTGCAAGCCAAACGTTTTAATTCCGGGCGTATCCACGAGATATCCCCCGAATTCGAACGGTATCAGGCATGTTCGGGTGGTCGTGTGCCGTCCCTTGCCCGTCGATTCGCTGATATGAGATACCTCCGCGCTGTATGTGGGGTGCAGGCTGTTGATCAGCGACGTCTTCCCCACACCCGAGTGGCCGGAAAACACCGTCTGCTTACCGATCATCCGCTTGCGAAGCGCTTCGATTCCGATGCCCTCTTTCACGGAGGTGTAGAACACGGGGTACCCACTCTGCTCATAATACGCGAACGCCTCCCTGGCCTCGTCTTCCGACTCGGCCAGATCAATTTTGTTCACGCAGATCACCGGCTCGATTTCCGATATCTCCGCGCTGCAAAGGTATCGGTCCAGGAGACCCAATCGCAGCTCCGGTTGAGCCCACGAGCAAGTTACAACCACCTGATCGATATTCGCGGCAACGACGATCTCCTTCTGGAAGCCGTCCTCCGAGAAACGGGAAAGCGAATTCTCTCGCGGAAGAATCTCCTCGATGCGGGGCTCTTCCATGGATCGATCCACGCTCACCCAGTCGCCGGCAAACAACAGACTGCGGGTTTCGAAGTTCAAGTTCTTCAACCTTCCGCCGATGATGCACTGCTGACTTACTCCATCAAGCTCAACCATCGCCATGTGGTTGGAAAGCACCTCGAGGACTCTCCCCCTTGCGAGCTCAATATCCGACTTTAGCGTCTTGTGGGCTCGCTCGACCTCCTTCTTGCTGGCGCGCTTTTCTTCGTGGATATCCTCCACGTAAAACGCGTCGAGGTCGTCCGCTGCCAGGTTCCGCAGTCGGATGTTCTGTCGTGTAAACTTTTTCTTATCTCTTTTCTTGTTCATGATTTATCAAAGTACTTCGCGACCGCCCCCGGCACGAAACCGGTGATGTCTTTACCTTTTCGTATCAGGTTACGGATATCCGTCGACGAGATGTCCACAGGCTGCATGGGAAGAAACACCATCCTGTCGTAATAGTCCGGTTTGTCTTCAAGATTGTCGTCATTCGTGTTGCGCGTAACCACGGCGAAGGTAATCTCCCGGAGAAGTTCTTCGTAGCGGTACCACGTCTTCAATTTCCGGATGTTGTCGGTACCGATGATGAAGAAGAAATCGGCCGCGGGATAGCTTTCTTTCAGCCGTTGAAGAAGGTGATAGGTGTAACTCTTGTCCGAATGCGTGTTATCGAGATCGCTGACCTCCAATTGCGGGTATTCGCGGATGGATTCTTCGATCAGGCGATAGCGAACGGCGAAGGGCAGCAGCTCGTCGTCACCCTTGTGGGGGGGCGTGCTATTTGGCAGCATAATCACCTTCGAAAGCCCCAGGCATTCGATTGCGTTCAGTGCCGCAGCGATATGACCGTTGTGAATCGGGTTGAACGTTCCTCCGAGAAAACCAAGTTTCACCCGTTCGTGTTTTCCGGCTTGAAGCATCATCTCATACCCGACAATCGTTTGTGTTAGTCTTTTGCCAGAAGTATATCCAGCTTTTCTTTCATCCTCCTGGCTTCAGATGAATCAGGATAGCGTTTCACGAGTTTATCTACGGTAATCTTCGCGTTCAGCTTGTCTTCACGCTTGAGATAGATACGGGCCTTGTAGTACCAGGCTTTCCGGTCGTATTTATCGAACCGGGCGGCGTCTGTAACCTCGTCAAGATACATGAGCGCTGCGCTGTAATCGTACATCATGAAGTAGATGTATCCGTTGTAGTAGGTCTTGATCCAGAGCTTCTCGCCGCATTTCTCGATATAGTCGATCGCTTCCTGGCGTCGCTCGCTGAACGGGTATTTCTCCAGGAAAATCTCGAACGCTTCGATCGCGCTGTCGGTCTCTTCCTGGGTGTATTGCGGAGGCAACGATTCCTCGTAATAGCATATTCCGATATTGAAGAACGCGTCTTCCAGATTTCTGTAATCCGGGAACAGCCGAATCAGCTCTTCGTACTCGAAACGCGCGTCGGTGTATTCCTTCTGGAAGAAATAGCAATTGGCGAGCTTGAGCTGAGCTTCCGGTGTGAATGCCGCGTTTCTCTCGAAGACGACGGACTTGAAATAATCGATCGCGTCGTCCCAATCTTCGTCGGCGTATTCTTCGTTACCGATGCGCATCTTTTCTTCGACAGGCATCCTTGCGATTTTATCGGCATTGCTGCAACCGGCCAGTATCGTGGCTGCAACCAGTAGTATTGACAGATACTTTACCATAACATTCCTTATTGATTTCCGTAATAGAATATATACAACAATCCACCCACGATCGAGGTGATGATAACCGGATCGTACCAGTGCATCGTGGAGTCATCCGAATTCTCCGACTTCGCCACATCAAGCTTGATCGACTGGATATCCAGTATCCGGCTGGTGTCGTTTTCGGAGAGCTCCAGCGTGAATCCCGCGACGTCAACGTCGCGCCCCCCGGGGAACTCGATTCCCGTGAACATTACCCGGAGCACGAGGCATTCCGGCATAGCGCGGTTCAATACCTGCACGTCCGATTGTAAGAAATACTCCGTGAGCTTCGTGTAGAGCGCGTCCGTGTATGGGCCGGCATCGATCTGCAATGAGAGCTGACGCTGCTGCGGAATATCGATATCCAGCACTTCGATCAGGCGCAATGCGATCATATCCGCGTCGTCCTGATCCGTTACCGGAGATAGAACCTCGTTTTCACCAAAAAGTGGCGAAATCAGCAGCAGAAACACAGCGAGGAAGCTCAGAATTCTCATTGCATATCCTTCAGAATCTTTTCGATCAGCTCTTTGCGTTCGTAATTGGGATACATCTTGCCGATGCGCTGGATTTCCAAGCGCGCTTGTTCGACCTTGCCCAATTGCTGGTAACAAAGCCCAACCTTGAGCTGCGCGTCCGGCGCTTTCTTCGAGGTCGGGTAGAAATCGATCACCTTCTGGAATTCGTCGATCGCCTTCACGAAGGAATCGCGATCGTAGAAGCATTCGCCGATCCAGTACTGCGCGTTGGCAGCAAGGTCGTTGGTCGGGTAGCGACTGATCAGCTCTTGAAAACTCAGGATGGCGGCATCGTATTTACGTTTCAGGTAAAGCTCGCGTGCCGCCTGATACTGAATTTCCACTTGAGACGGCGCTGGTTCAACCGTTCTCTCGATCTTCGGCTCCGCCTTTTTATCCTCAACCGCCTCCGGCTGAGCGAATCTGGTAAAGGTGTCCGCTTCCCGCGATTGGATCGACCGTAATTCACGCTTGAGATCGACGATGTCTCTCTCGAGTCGTTCGATGCGTTGTTTCAATTGCCCGTTATCGGGTTCAGGTTCGGCATTTCGTACCGTTCCGGCTTCCGAAGGCTCGATGTTGTTGATCTTCATGGTGTTGTCGCTAACATCGATACCGAGGTTTTCGAGACGCTTCTCGTTCTCGGCAATCCGCTTTTCGAGGACAGCCGTGTTGGAGCACCCGAGGAAGAGCGCCAGAACCAGCAACGCGACGAGCAATTGAATCTTCACGTTACGCCTTCTCGAAAAATGCTTTATATGCGCGGTAAGTCGAATAGACGTCCGCTTTGCTGGTCAGTTCGTATAACGAGTGCATTCCCAGGACACCGGGGCCGCAGTCGATCACTTCCGAGCCGTAATCGGCAAGCTTGCGAGCGATGGTTCCGCCGCCGCCTTCATCCACCTTGCCGAGTTCACCCGTTTGCCAGAAAACCTTCTCCTGATTGAACAGGCGCGTTACCTGGCCCACAAACTCCGCGTTCGCGTCGTTTGTGCCGCCCTTTCCGCGGGACCCGGTATACTTCGCGATGCCGACGCCGAAACCGAGATGCACGGCGTTGTCGTGTTCGAGAACATTGGGGTAGTTCGGGTTGATCGCGGCATTGACATCCGCTGAGAGGAACCGGCTGTTGATGAGGGTTTTACGCAGCGTAACGCTATCGTTTTTCTCACCGTTGTACGCCAGAAGATCCGAGATGAAGTCGAGTAGATAGACCGAATCGGCGCCGGTATTGCCCACGTTACCGATCTCTTCTTTATCCACCAGATAAACGACGGATGTGTGTTCCGGTTTGGGAGAATCGAGCAGCGCCGTAAGCGCCGTGTAGGAGCAAACCCGATCGTCCTGGCCGTAAGCGAGAACCATGCTTCCGTCCATTCCGCAGTCGCGAGCCTTTCCGGAAGGCACAAGCTCCAGCTCGGCCGAGATCAGGTCTTCCTCGGTGATTCCGTATTTTTCGTTCAGCATGATGAGCGCTTGCAGCTTCACTGCTTCCTTCACGTCGTCGTCTTCGTCGTCCGAAATGAACGGCATGGTGTTGAACACAACGTTCAGGCGGGAGGCGTCAACCGCATCGTCAAGCTTCTTGGGGTATTGTTCTTTGTGAGCCAGGTGAGGGAGCAAGTCCGGCATGACGAACACCGGATCGCCATCATCTTCACCGATGGAGATGCGAACTTTCTCGCCGTCCGCTTTGATCACGACGCCGTGCAGCGCAAGCGGGGTAGAGACCCACTGATATTTCTTGATTCCGCCATAATAATGCGTGCGCAGCATTCCGAATCCGGTAGGACCGTCTTCGTAAACCGGGCATTGTTTCAGATCGATATGCGGGGTATCCACGTGCGCCGCGACAATATTCAAGCCTTCGGAGACTTTCTTCTTGCCGAAGCGAACCGCGATGATGTTCTTCTCTTTGGAAACGCCGAAGACCTTCTTCGCGGATTTCGAGTTATAGATATCCTTGAAGCCGTTTTCGAGCAGCACGTTTTCCGCGAAGAGCACGGTTTCGCGCGTGGTTTTGCAGTAGTTCAGGAATTCTTTGTAGCCTCTGTTGAAATCCAGAGCGCTCTGCTTCTCTTTTTTGTCGGCGTCTTCCCAGAAATTCTTTCTGGAGTACGTAAGTTTTTTCGCTTGTTCTTTATTCATGTTATCATCCTTTATTTGATATCGAGTATCTTCATTTTACGATCGCCAACCGGCGCTTTGACGATGAAATCTTCGCCTATCTTTTTGCCGACCATCGCTCTTCCAATAGGAGACGCGACGGAAATCAGCACCAGATCGCTACCGGTATCTTCCACTTCATCAACGCCGACCAGCCGATACTGAACTTGCTTCCCGGTTTCGCTTTCCTCGACGTCCACGTACGCGCCGAAGCGAACGGCGTCTTTCGGGATGTCGTCGGGATTAATCACCTGGAGAACCGATAGGCGTCTGCGCAGGTGTTCCAGCTCGTTATCGATATGACGTTGTCTCTCACGGGCGGCGTGGTACTCGGCGTTTTCGCTCAGATCGCCCATTTCACGGGCTGTTTGAACCTGGCGAATCACCTCCGGGCGCTCGTCTTCCAATAAATGACTCATGCGTCGGCGAAGTTTCTTCATTCCTTCTTCAGTAATGTATTCAGCCATAATCTATCTCATTTCTTTTTTCTTCTCAGCATTTTTTCCGCAGCGACCGCGGCCTTCTTCAATCGAGCGTTTCCACTCTTCACCCAGTTTGCCACCGCTTCCTCGATAATCTGATCGTAATCGACGATCGCGCCAGCGAGTATTTCCACGAACACCGGATTACGGGTGTTGTTGTAGCTTCGGTAAATCTCGATGTAGAATTCCGGATCGATCCTGTGGATCGCCTTGATGAACTGGCTGTTCGCCTTCACCATTTCCGCATCGGCATAGAGCCAGAGGCTCTCCAGGCGCTTGAAAATCGGCTTGATCAGCTCTTCGTCCGCCTTGCAAAGCTTGATGAGGAGCTTCACGACAGCCTTGTGCGAAACCGGGTTATCGAATTTCAGCCACTTGATCGCCAGATCGACGTGCTTCAGGGGTTCCGATTTCAGAAGCGGGAACAGGGTCTTGTCGAGCAGAAGATTCACGTCGTGCTCATTGTGTGACTTCTCCACCAGCTTTCCAGTGTAATCAAGGAACACGGCGGGGTTTTTCCTAACCGCACGGGCGAGGATATAGCTCAGGGCGATCCTGCCGTATTCGCCCTTCTTCCTCCAGAGGTAATCGTACAACTCCATGTACTGTTCGGGCTTTCTGGCGAGCTTTCCGGCCAGGATTTTCGCCACTAACGTCACGACCTCTTTGGGGATTTTCCCATCGATCCTTTCCGGATAGGCGTTGTAAATCAGTTCGATATCGTAATCGCCCTGCGGCAATTTGCGTTTAAAGAAGTCTTCGGCATCTTCTTTCAGTCTGTATTTCCAATCCAACGAGATCATTCATTCTCCTTTCCAAGTTGCGGTGTAGCTATCGGATAACCGAGATGGTGCCTTTTTTGTACTCACCGCCCATCTTGATAATGTAAAAATAGACGCCGGACGCAACATCCTTCCTCAGGTTGTTTGTTGCGGGCCAAGCAAAATAGACATCGTTCGAGAGCGATGTCAGGGATGACGAATTCAATGCTTTTTCGAAAACAAGATCGCCATTGAGGTTATAAATCCAGATCGTTCCGCTTTGATTCTTTGGCAGATTGATGAACCGAACTTCATGAAAATCCTTTGCGTAGAATGGATTAGGATAGACAACCATGTGTTCAAGATTCTTCAAGGGCTCCAAGCCTGTCAAGCTGAAAGCCTGAATATCGCTATCGTTCGGCAACGCATTGCCATAGAGGTCCTCGATGTTGTACATCTTGAGCTGATAAGCCTGGGACGTGTACACCAGTTCCTTCTTGAAGTCCACGATCACGACACTGTCCGAGTGACTCACCGCAGTGATCGAATTGGATTGATCGACCGACGGAAGCTTCAAATGGTAATTGGACAGCAAACCTGCGCTTTCCTTCACCGGTTCGGTAAAGACGATCCTGATCTGTTTCTTTGTAATAATCTGGATGTTCTTGACGTTCGGCGGGTCCACATCCTGCACGAATACGAATCCGATCTCGTTCTCGGTTATCGGGACACCCGATTCACCCGTGAGGTCCTTGATCGTGAGAACGTAATCCGGGTAGTAATCGAACACAGAATTGAACCGCAGCAGAACGCCTTCCTGGGTATCCGTCATAATGGCGGATTCGGGATTCCCGACACCGTGATTCACGCTGTAATGCCCCACGTTGATCGCGTCGAGATTCAGCTTCTTATCGAACTTCAGACGAATACTCGTGGGAGACACCATCTGGATCCACTCGAGCTGCGGAGGAACGGCCGCCGTGATCTCCTTCCACAACGTAAGACGCGATTCCGACGGACTCATATCCGTATCGATTGCCGATATCGCGTACTTGTACGTGTTTCCGGGTTCCAGATGGTCATCGATATAGGATGTTCCCGCAATTTCATCCAGCACCTGAATTTCACCGTTGAAATTACGATATATCCTATACGTGTCCGCGTCATCCTGGCTCCAGTTGAGCGTGGCGGTATTCTCGTCGACGGGCGCTACCCTGAAGCCCTGCGGCGTGGCCGGCCCGGAAAATGCCTCTGCCGGAGATACAACCGATGAATAATAGATGTTGTTCAGCTCCCGGTTACAGACAAATTTCGCGCTCTGGGTATCCGTTGCGGGAAACGCCACCGTATTGTAGGTTCTGTCCGAGGACCCGCACCAGATGGGGACAAACTCGTCGTCGACATAATCGACGACATAAACATTGGGCGACAGGGAGAAAACAAGCTCGTCTTCCCCGTTGTCATCGATATCCACCGCTGTAATCGAGTTCTGCGACTCCACCTTGCTGAACATGATCGAACCGGTAGACTCGTATTGATCGTCGCCAACGCCGGTGAAGATGTCGAAGTACCAGAACGTCTTGTTCGGGTCGGAGACATCGGATTGATAGCCGCCGACGCAGAAATCCGTGTGACGGTTGGCCGTGAAATCGCCCACCGCGAGATAATAGACCTCGGTAACCGGCAGCCGTGTTGTCCATGTCTGGTTAAATCCACTGCCGTCATACTCGTAGATGATCACGTCGCCATCGATGTCCGCGGCAAGGATTTCCTTATGACCGTCTCCATCGAAATCCTCGCAGAAGACGGTGGGAACGAACACGTTTCTCGATAGTGTCGTGGTATTGTTTGTCAGAGTAAATCTCTCTGTAAAATTGCTTCCGCTCCGTGTGTAGATACCCAGATTTCTTCCGGCGGCTATATTCTGGACAACGATAATTTCATCGACGCCGTCGTTGTTGTAATCGATGAATTTACCGCCCGAAGCGCTGGGGTTGTTCCACAGGGCTACGAAAGCGTAATCCTCGGGGTTGGCTTCCGGAGCTTGTTCGTAGAGCGTTACCGTTTCCAAGCGCAAACCCAGAACTTCCATGCGGTCCGCATCGGTATTACCGGTGGAAAGCGGCCAGAATTGGTCGTTGAACATCGAGCCGGATTGCGCAATAACTTGATTGTTCTCAATCATGTAAAACTGAACGGGGCCATAGCTCGAACCCATTGTCATGCCCACAAACTCTTGTTTACTGGAACCCCGGACGGGTATGGATACCAAGCCCATCCCCGAGTAATTCTGCTGGTAGTTGTGGATGTTGACTGACGAAAATTCTATCTGCAGCGCGTCTTCGAAGATATCGGAAACACCTGTCAGCCCGGTAACATTGGTTGCCGTCATCTGAACATCGTAAATACCTTCCGGCATGGATTCCGGGATGCGAATGACTTGCAGCGTGTCGCTGTAGTTGCTGAAAACGGAGTACTCGGTTCCTCCGGCAGAGGTACACACCGCCTGAAGGATAACCGGTTCATCGTAAACGGCTTTGATGAAGCTAACCGGGATTTCCGCTTCGTAACGCCGGAAAACGGAGAAATTGTCCGCGTTCAGCGCCGGCGCGGTCTGGTCGATATTCACGGTACGACGATAGCTGTAACGCTTGCCGTCTGTCGTGAGAATCTCGACTCGAATGAGGTATGTATCGTCGGGGAAGAGGTCTTGCACGTTGAAACTCGCGATTACGCCGTCTTCCACTTCATCGTAGTAAAATGCGGGTGTGTTCGAGTGTGTGACCACGTCGAACCAGTCCATATCGCCGGGCAAGACTTCGCTGGAATACATCACGGAATATCGGAAGAAATTGGGCGACGTCACCGTGCCGACGATGTCGAAGCTTTCGTTCAGGCCCATGCTTTCTTCAGGATACGTGATCTCGATGAAAGGCAGCGTAGCTTCTTCTACAAGCCTTTCAACATTCAAGATGCCGTTTCCGAAATCGTGATCGTACCCCGGAGTAATTTTATCGTCATCGGCGCTCTGCGCCAGCTTCGCCTTTACTTCGTGGAAGTTGAGATTCGGGTTGTGCGACAGCAACAAACCAACCGCGCCGGTTACAAACGGCGCCGCCATCGAAGTACCCGACTGCTCGTCGTAGGTTCCGTTCCCTTCATCGTCGAAATAGGTACTGAGTATCTCCTGCCCGGGGGCTACGAGATCGAGATTGGGGCCGAAACTACTGAACCCGGCTTGATTGTTGTTCTCATCGACAGCGCCAACAGAGATGGTGGTCGAAAGCTTTGCAGGATAGCTCAAACCCGCCACGGGATCGTTACCGGCGGAAGCGACGATGATCGCTCCGTGGTCGTACGCGTACTGGCAGGCGTCGGCGATAATATCCGAGTAGTTCGTATCGCCCCAGCTCAGGTTGATGACATCCGCGCCCATGTCCGCAGCGTAAACAATCGCGGCAGCGCTATCGTCATCCTGGAGATAACCGTAGCCCTCCGTGGTACGGAAACCCGCGCGAATCACCAGGAGCTGGCAATTGTTCATTATACCGGCGACACCGATGTGATTGTTGGTGTCCGCACAGATGATACCGCTGACGTGCGTTCCATGCTTGTTTTCGTCGCTCGGGTCGTTATCCTGCGTGGTGTAATCGCCGATCGCGATGTCCGAGAGTTCGGGGGCATCCACGAAATCCCAGCCATGCCAGTCGTCGATATATCCGTTTCCGTCGTCGTCGATTCCGTTATCGGGGATTTCTCCGGGATTGATAAAGACGTTGTTCTGGAGATCCGGATGCTCGAAATGAAGTCCCGAATCGATAACCGCAACGATGATCTGGTCGTTTCCGGTAACGGTTTCCCATGCCTCAGGCACAAAAACCTGGCCAAGTTGCTGGTTGGCAAAATAGGGATCGTTCGGTGTAACATAGAAGCTATTCAGGTAGTTTGGCTGGATGTAATCGACGCCATCGAACCGTTGATTGCTCGATCGAATCTCGTCCCAGTTCAAATCTTCATCAAAAGAGGCGACAAAGTACTGAACCGATTCCTTCTGCAGAATCGGCTTCACTTCTCTAACTTCTTTTTCCTGCAGAAATGAATCGAACGTACCGAGGTTAAACGAGCCGCGCTGTAACTGCATCGGCCGGGAGGTTCGAATAATCATCTCGTTCGGTGAATACTCCAATGAATACGCAAAAACTGCTGATAGCAGCAGCATGGCGATAACGATTCGTTTTGCCACGAAATCTCCTTATAAATGCCTGTTATTTTCTAAAAATCGTATGTCAATCCTATCATGTGGACGTCGCCGATCTCTTCCTTGATCGGAATCCAGGTATAATCGACTCCCAAGCTCTTCCAGTGGATGCCGATACCGGCGGAAACATCTTCAATGTCATAGTTGATTTTGTACCCGGCGCGCAGCCGGATGATGTCCATCATGATCGCCGCAACGCCAAGGTTCATCTTCATGTTGTCGTCGTCTTCGTACTTGATCATGCGCATATCGCCCTGCAAGGTTACGCTCGGCAGACTGAAATCCTTGGCGAAACCGAGTTCGTAGCCCATCGGGATTTCGATCTTCTCGGAAGACATCTCGGAAGTCGTTCCAATGTTTTTGATCGTGGCGTAGGCTTTAAGTCCCTTGAACGGTGTGAGCCATGTATAACCGAGGTCGCCCGAGACGCCGTAGCAGGAGGCCGTATTGATTTTTTCATACAGCAAGCTGATATTTACGCCAACGAAATGGTCGGGATGGACGCGATACCCGTAGTTGACCATGATATCCAGGTCCATCGGGTGGTACTCGCCGGTCAGCGTGGCCTGATCGTCGCGATTCTCGAAATCGCCGTAGTCGAGGTAACGCATCATGAGCCCGAGTGAAGATTTCCCGGAAGAGTGGCTGATTCCCAGGTTCACCAGTTGCGTATCGAACAGCCATTGGGTGGAATTCAACGAGACGCTTTCAGTCCGGTTCACGACACCGGCGGTGGGATGCGCTTTCACCGCAAAGGCGTCTTCGGCGTAGAACGCGCCGGTTCCGCCGGTTCCAGCAACGGCGACACTGGTGGGAATCTTCAACATCTGAAAACCGTATTCACTCGATTTTCCATCGACCTTCTGAGCATAGAGGGAAACCAGCGCAATCAGCACGATTCCCAGTAAAATATATTTCCTCATGGAACCTCCCATGGTATAATCCTTTTTCACGTCTGTCATCTTTCTATTCCAAATTTCAGCTTCTTGGTTTCGCCACCCGCCCTCATCATGATGAAGTACAATCCCGACGAAAACCTGGATGTGTCCATACGGAATTTATCGCGGTTCGGCATATTGGCATCGCATACCGCCTTGTGTTCCCACACGAGGTTACCGGCGATATCATAGACGCCAACCTTGACCTCGACGTCCTTCTTCACTTTCACGTTGAACGTCAGATCGTCGCGATAAACCTCGCTGATCGGATTGGGAAACACGTACACCTCTCCGCTCACAAAAACACCCTTCGAAACGGGAGGCGCGGTAACTTCCGGACCAATCCAGCTTGCCGTGCGGCAGGCGTTACCGTAAGGGCTGTCCCAGTAGATCGCGTCCAGCACGCTATCGTCCGCTTCGGGAATCTCGTAGCGGAAAATCTTACCGTAATCCGAAGGGACATAGACATTGATACCGCCATCTCCATTCGAAACCGGAACCGGATAATTCCTGCTCAGAGAGCTGTATCTCGAATACTCGTCCAGCGAGTAGTGATCGTTCCAGATACAGAATCGATTCAACGAAGCCGTGCTGAGAATCTCGAGGCCGCTATCCGAATCGAGGTTCAACGCCAGCGCTCCACCGGCAACACCCAGCGTGTCCGCCAGCTCGATCGCTTTGATCGGGGCGTTGAGGATTTCTCCGTTGTAACCCGCGATCACGATGAAGTTTTCGGATCCGATCACGATGTCCAGCGTACCGTTGGCATCGACGTCTGAAACGGATGGACAGCCATAAGCCGCATCCGGCAAAGCCAATGGGAAATCTGGCAGGATATTCCCATTTTCGTCAAGAAGAAACAAGCGATGATCCGAACTCAGGAGAATAATCTCGTCTCCGGCGTTATCGTAATCGATATCGGCGCTCAAAATATACGGCAGCGCTTCCACATCTGAAAGACCGCCGATAATTTTATCCGTTGGGTTGAATGGGTCGTTCAAGGGACGCTTTCGCAATACCCACTGGTTCACGCCGGAGCAATAGAACGAATAAATCGCTTCATCGTGTTGATTGTAGATCAGGTTTGTACGTAACGAATCGTCTTCCTGCCATGTCACGGCTACATTCCAGTTCTCGTCCAGAACCGCAATCTCGGATGCGGTGTCGTTGTGCAGAGGCAGCAGGGCCTTGTACCCGTTCACCGAAGTGGGCAAAATGACAGGAGGACATGCCCATGACTTATTCATGAACGTTTCGAGTTTGAAAAACGTCGAGTCTCTCGGCGTGAAAATATAGGAGAAAGCGAACCCCGTTTCCTGCTTGCATGGAATCAGGAAGGTGTCTGTCTCTTCGTCGTAAGCGTACATTTGCTCGATGGAGCCCTGGAGGAATATGTTCTCGGGGAAACCGCCTTCGACGAGCGGTTCGTCGCCACGCCAGAAGTGCAGTTCGCCATTGGGCATCGGGTAGAAGATTTCCTGTACGCCGTCCTCGTCGAAGTCGTCCACGAGCGCGGGGAAAGGATTTGTTCCGGCGTATCCGGCATCGAGATTCCACTCGAATACTGCCGAGAATTCCATCACCAGGCCAGACGGGCCGATATCGGTGATTTCCACGGGCGTTCCCCCGTAATAGCTTTCCGCCGTCGGAAGCCACTGCATTCCGTTGTCGGGATTGACACTCATACCGAAATAGCTGTTGTTCCCTTCACGATAGGCGTCTCGAGGAGAACCGCTGCGACAGACGTCCGGGTAATAGGAATCCATGTGCTGAACGCCGTCGGCTTCCTCGAGGTCGACGCCCTTGTGCTTCGCCGTGGCGTTGATGCAGTTGTACTCGAAATCCGGCGTGAAACATTCATCGATGACATATTCGTCGATGTGCCAGATGAGAATTCCCGAGCCGTCGATGATCCTGTCTTCGACATCGTTTCCGTCCTGAACGGGAACCTCCGGTCCGCCGTATCCGGGAAGATAGAAGTCCCACTCGCAACCCAGGTAGGAGTTTTTAACCCAGTTGAACCGCGGATCACCCGCGTTGTCGTGTCCCTCGGGATAGTATTCCTGTCCCTCATCGAGGAGCGCGAAAGTGAAGCTGGGTTCGCCGGTTGCTTGCGATGTGCTTCCATCGGGGTTTTGCTGCCTGTTTTCCAGCAGGAAGTACTCTTTATCGGTAATCGGGACTTTATAAACCTTCGTGGTGGTCGCGTCGTCGGAGAGGACGTAATCGATCTCGGCGTTCTGGAAATTCTCATTGATCTCGATTACATTCTCCCAGCCCAGATACGCTCTGCTCCAGGCGCAAGGCATTGGCGGTACGTATCCAAGCGCGTTCCAGGCGCCGGTACCCATTACGCCGAAATTACCGATACCGGAGGATCTTCCGTTGCTCGAATAGTTGTCGTACAGCGTCGGTAGCCCCAATTGATGCCCGAACTCGTGGGCGAGCACGCCCAGCAGCCCCAGGATGGGATCATCCGGTGTAAAATCGGAGTGGCGCTGACTCTCAGGCACGATGGAGACTTCGGTCATATAGGGGCCGTCTTGCGTTGGAATCCCCATGAAGTCCGGGTTCTCGTCGTCCGGATCGTACACTTCCTTCATGTCCCAGTAATTCACGAACGTACTCCAGATCGTTCCGGGATTCGAATCGTGAAGATCGGATTCCTGTCCCGCTCCCGCATGGAAGATGATGTAGGCGTCGTAGTTATTGAAATCGATAACCGGATCGATCAGGTCGACCGTTTCCTCTACCATTTCCACGATCCGCTCGCGATAGTCGTCGTCGCCGTAGTAAGTCATGTTCTTCGAGAGAACAACGCGATCGTACACGTCGTAATCGAAGATGTAATTTCCATGAGAGGCGTCCTGCCAGAACTCCTGCAAATGTCGCATTCCGGCATCGACAAACGTTGAATCGTGCGCCAGATTATCCGGCTCGTCCGCGACTTCGTCGAACTTCACGTCTGCAAATTCCACCATGATCGCCAAAACGGTTTGCGGGATTGCGTCCACTCGCGTCTTGCTGACCGTCGCGCCCCTGCGCATGATCTTCACCTCCGGATACGCGGAGGTATCCTGCTTTCCGGGGTGAGGCGGCATTCCCCAGGCAAGGGTAGAGAGCAGCAGAAATAGCATTATCCAATATGTTTTTGGAGACATTAAACCCCCTTCAGAGTATATAACGCACATTATTGGGTAAAATTTCAGAAAAGTCGATAATGTGGCAATTAATATTTTCGTAAAGTTCCGTGGAATGAAACGATAAGGTTTTCAGAATTGCTTGTTACGAGTTCCGGACAACCATGCTTCCCGTGCAACGTGGCGCGAAAAATACTGCGCCTCTCCACCCCACCTGGAAAGGCGCAATCCTTGAGAGATTCCTTCTTTTAAAACATCGAGGAGAACGGTCGCCACTGAACTTGCAGGTTCATCAGCCAGCGATCATGGACTCTTCCGCCGTTTTCAATCGCTTCGTGATCGTAGTAGTTTGTGCGCTCGTAACCCGCGTTGAAAACAAGTCTTGTGGATTCGCTGAGATAGCTTGTCAGTTCTGCCCCGAAATCATAACTCAGGTAGCTGTACTTGACATCCCGGTCAAAGACATGGAACTGCGCATTCGCCTGGAGTTCGCAACCGATCCGGTCGGTCACTTGAATCAGGTACGCAATGCCCGGAGTGATTGAAAGCAGTATGAAATCGAAGTCATAATCGTATTTGGGATTATCATCAGATTCCCGCGTAGATTCGTAGTTCGAAAGAGTCAGACTAACAGGAAATGAGAAGCTGATCTGGTCACGCACCGAAGTGTTAATCCAGTAGCCGATTTCACCGTAGAATCCGCGTCTGATCATTTCGGATTCAAAGTTTTCCTTATCCCGGGAATAGGAATCAGAAAACTTTTTCTCGCGTTCAGATTGCTCATGCCCAAGCAAAATCCCGAACTCATAAGAGTAGCCCTGTCTTCGCCGCAAAAGGGTACCCTCTCGTGCTTCACGGGTCATGTCGAGAAACTGATCGTATGTGAGCTGCAAGCCAAGCGCAGACATCGCATCGCGCCAGAAGCTCGAATCGGATGCGTTGTCAAACCAGTCGAACACGGACGTATAGGCTGTCTGGCTATCGAGATACTGCGCAAGGAGCAGAATCTGTTCATCGCTCAATTCGATGCCGTGACGATTCGAAAGAAGGCCGGCCATGCGCTTTGCGCGGACCAGATTTGTCACATCGTGAACTCGCCCATATCCTACTCCAAGTCTCATATCTATATCCATATACCCACCCGAAATCTCGTTGATGTCTCCTGAATCATCTTGACTCTTGTAGTTTGAACTGTAGCCGGACAATTCAGTATCCGCTGAAAGGAAAAAGTCATCGGCTATGTATTGCTGGGAATCGAACTCAATGTCCGCGCCAAGCTCATCCATGCGCTCGTAATTTTCATGATCCAAAGCGGTATTTCCATTTTCATCGGTGTAATTACGGTATTCCCAGTTAGAGCGTGTCCACATGAACCTTGGTTTGATGGAGAAATCATAGCAGGTCTTTTCGCTTTCTCTCACTCGATTGTAGCCGAAGGAGGCGTTATACCCGTAATCAGTAGTCTCTCTAATGCTTTCATCACTTACGAAACCATTATTGCTGGGATAGTTGGTGTTGGGTTCTGGATAATTGTAATTGTTGTTTGCTTGTTCATACATGCTACCGAGATTTACCTCAATCTCCTGGTAACCCCAGTCTCCGCGCTCGAAACGTTGAATAAGTGTCGGCAGACTGCTTGACGCCGACAACTGTACACAAGCCAGTACGATGATTGAAATGATTGATATCCGCATTAACGCCTCCCCTAAATATTGATAAATTAACTTTGTCTCACATAGACTTTTTTTTCAATTTAATTCTTTAATGGCGCTAATTATACTGTATTGAATGGTGTAGTGAATTACTTGTTACAAATTACTGACAACCATGCTTCCCGTGTAACATGGTACAGAAAATACGGTACATCGCACCTGGGAACGGCGCATTCCTCCGGGGCCTTGAAGACACCCTCCTTCACGACAACACCGCCCACTTTCTCCTGCATCCTGATGGAGGCAGCGTTCATTTTGTTTGGCGATCCCTCCACGGCGACGCAATCGGTATGCGTAAACTGGTAATCCAGAAGGGCCTGCTTGATCTCCGTGCCGTAGCCTCTCCCCTGGAATTCGGGCTTCAGCTTTACATCCGTATGCGCAACGCCTTCCTGATTGCTCGATCCCAGCTTGCACTGCCCGATTACCTCACCGGTTCCTTTCATCTCAACCATCAGGACTCGATCAAATGGATCCTCGCGATCGACGGTAAGTTGCTCCTCGAGCTGCCCGGAAGTGATGTCAAGTCCCTGTGGGAATCCGACGAAACGCATCACGCGCGGATCGTTCCAGAGGTTGCACAAGAAATCTAAATCCCGGCTATCCGGCACCGCCAGACGCACTCGAAGGCGTGAGGTTGTGAATACGTACTGTAGTCTGACAGCTTCTTTCTGGATTCCCATGTCTCCCAATTCTTCACTCATCATTATCGTTCTGATCAATGCTGTTTGCGATGTCCGATTCGGATACCTTTTTTATTCCGCACTTGTGTAGCAACCAGATCGCACACCTGAACAGGAGCTTCCTGCATACGAAGCCCAGGGTACCGAAAAACACCGCTATCGCCACACCGGCGAATGTTAGAAAATGTTTTCTGAGCATCGTAACAATTTCTTGCCACACCGCTGGTTCAGGCTTGGTCTCAACAAGCACCGAGAGCGAATCGGTCACGTTCGAGTTTGGGAACATCGCTTCATTGTTCGAGTATTGCGTAATTTGCACGGTAAGTTTTTTTCGTCCCTCGTATTGCGGAGAAATGGTCCAGCAAAGCGTCTGAGCTACATCCCTCACATTGACGCATTGAATCTTTTGGCCCTCGTCATGGAATTTGAATCCGGGAGCCATCAATTCCGCTTTTATATTTGACCAGCTCGCAGGTATTTGCGTCGTGCCATATACCTGTCCCTGAGACGGTTCTTCCTGGGAGCCCTTTCCCTCTGGTGCAATTTCGCACTTCACGACGTATTCCTCCTCGACAATCATGGTTTTTTCCGCAATCAGGCTGACATCGTAGTTAGCGCAGAATGCATCATACCAGTTGTGGGGCTCACGGTCTTCATTATGTGTCGCATTCTCGGTTCTCTCAAGCTGCTCTCTCTGCTGTCTGTTATCGTCATCGATTACGTCTCTGGCAATATCCGGAAATGGCGATGAGCGTAGCTCAGGTTCTGGAATTGATTGCATAACACCAGGTGCAGCCTGACGATCCATCGAATAATCCTCGAAAGCTTGGCTTTGTTCAACCGCATTCATTTCCAGGCTCGAGCTAATGCTATTTTCATCCTCGGGCGAGGCACTATTTTCAAGATATTCACCAATATCCTCAATTTCCCCAGCCTGACTTTCATCCGGATATTCGACAGGTTCTTCGGCGCTCGCTGTCGAGCTTAGTTTTTCAGGAGGTGGAGATGATTTACTACAGCCAATCGATACATTGAGGATAACAAGAAGAATACTTACAAAAATCAGTAAAATATTCAACCATTTCATATTGCCTCCTCGTGGGTCTTCCGAAAAGCGTTGGGATTGAATTTATATCTTTTTCATCCAACACCATATTAAATACAAACAAAAGGCTGTCAAGCTATTACTTGTGTTTAACGAAACAAATTGATCGTGACGATTTTTCGTCATTTCATCAATACCATCTTCTGAGTCCTGTCCATATCTCCTGCTGCCATCCTGTACAGGTAAACACCGCTGGAAACAGGCTTTCCGGTATCGTCGTCACCTTGCCAGAGGACGCTGTGTTCGCCTCTGTGCATTGGCTCGTCCATCAGCGTTTTCACGAGCTGACCTCGGATGTTGAAAATCTCCAGCCTTACCGCGGCATCCTTACCGTCGAGACGCGGCGTATTTATATCAAGCGTAACAACATCTGGATGGTATTTTTAGAATTCCAAAATGGCCTGATCATGAAGCGAGAATCATCGCCGATCAAAACACGTGCCATGTATATTCCTTATGTATTATCTCTCCAGAATCGATTTGATTTTATCTGAGAGACGTTGAAGCGAAAACGGTTTATGTATGAAGTTCACACCATCGTTGAGAACGCCTTGGTGAGCAATGACATCAGCCGTATAGCCCGACATGAAAAGGTGCTGGATACCGGGCCGGATTTCCTGAAGTTTTTCGGCTAACTCCCTTCCGGTCATCTCGGGCATTACAACATCCGTTAGAAACATGTGTATTTCACCAGAGTATTCCGCTACAATGCGAAGCGCCATGCTGGGATTGGCTGCAACAAGAACATTGTATTGAAGCCTTTGCAGCATAAGCTGGGTCATCTTCAGCAGGATTTCATCATCCTCGACAAGCAGAATCGTCTCCCCCCGACTCATTTCGATTTTGCTGCTTCCACTGCGTTTCTGTTTGGCGTCTCCAGCCTCACGCGGCAAAAACACATTGAAAGCGGTTCCTTTCCCTGGCTCACTGTATACTTTTACAAATCCCTTGTTTTGCCGAATGATCCCGTACACCGTAGAGAGCCCCAGTCCCGTACCTCTCCCCAATCCTTTTGTGGTGAAAAACGGTTCGAAAACATGATCCAACGTATCGGCATCCATGCCTGCTCCATTATCGCTAACCGTAAGCTGAACATATTCACCCGGGATGCATTCGGGGTGAAACGTGCACGCCCCCTCATCGATGATCTTGAGCTCGGTTTCGATGATAATCGTCCCAATGTCACCGATCGCATCACGGGCATTGACACAGAGATTAGCCAAAATCTGATCAAGTTGTGAAGGATCTAAAATAACCTTCAGCGATTCCCTGCCTGGCACCCATCGCAATTCGATGTTTTCTCCGATAAGGCGTTGCAGCATCTTGAGAATATCTTCGATAGCCTTATTGATATCGATGACAATGGGCTCGACAACTTCCTTCCTGGCAAACGCAAGCAATTGACGGGTCAAACTGGCGGAACGCTGAGCAGCGTCGAGAATGATATTCAACGTCTCCTTCAATGGATTCGTATCTTCGATCTCAGCCAAAGCCAACTCTGCGTACCCAATGATTGCGCCCAGGATATTATTGAAATCGTGAGCAACGCCACCCGCCAGGATTCCGATAGCCTCGAGCTTCTGTGCTTGCGAGAGTTGCTGCTGGAGCCTCAACCGCTCTTCTTCGTTTTTCTTGATTTCCGTAATGTCCTGAATCACAGACAGTAGAGACATCTCTTCCGCCAGGTTGATCGATAGAGCGGAATAAAGTCCCATGCGCAAAGCGCCGTCCTTACGACGAAACGTCACTTCCTGATTGATAAGATGGCGCCCGGATTTCAGCACTTCGACAAACACCGAACGATCCGATGGCTCTACCCAGAAATGGATGTCGGTTGACGTCAATCCGACAACCTCGTCTTTGCGCCAGCCGGTAATTTCCTCGAAGCCATCGTTGATGTCGATGAATTTCCCATCTTCCATTCGTGTGATGGCCACGAGATTGGGTGCCATGGCGAAGATTTTCGAGAACCTTTCCTCGGATTGTTCCAACTGCTCAACCGCCAGCCTTCGGCTGGTTATATCACGCGCTACCCAGACGACTCGATCGGGAGGCATGGGAGAGACTGTGGCGGCAAACCAGAAAGCCTGGTCTCCGATACGAACAGAAAAATCAAGCGAGACCGGAATGTTCAAAGTTATGGAGTTCTCCATGGCACGCATCAATTCGCTGGCTTTGTCATGCGGGAAGATATCCCACGGGTTTTTGCCATGTACATCCCCGAATGATTTTTGGATCAGGTCCGCTTTGGTTTTAACGATCTCGATTAGATTCCCCTGTACATCGCATATCAAAATCACGTCGTTCATAGCGCTGAATATGGATTTCAGTTTCTTCCGCTCGAAATTGATAGCATCTTCCGCCTTCTTCCTTTCGGTGATGTCCCGAAAGTCCCAGACACGTCCCGTAACTTCTCCAGCGACAAACATCTGCGCGGAGTTGCACTCGAAGACACGACCGTCTTTGAACAGAATCTCAAACATCTCGTGACTTCGGCTGGCGTATAACTCAACCGTTTTATTGAAGAAGTCCCAGGGATCGACCAACTGGTCTTTCACATATTGCCGTATTGCCATATCGTCGTCCGTTGCCTGCAATTCCGGAGGAACGTGCCACATTTGATAGAACTGCTGATTGGACTGAACAATTTTCATATCGGTATCAACAACAAGGATGCCGTCGCTGGTGGCATTGAGCGTGGCACGCAGCCTTTCCATCGTTTCCTGAAGCGCAGCCTCTTTTTCTCTGATGTCCGTTATCTCATAAAGGCTTATAATGACCAGATCACCCATAATGCTTGTGTTGAAACGAACCCGCAGTCTTCTTCCATTCTTGCTAACGACACGGTATTCTTGTGGTTTTACTGGAGTATTATCCGCCATAGCCTTTCGAACATGACCCTCCCAGGCTGTTCTTACCTGATTTCGATATTCCGGATCAGGATAAGCATGCGACCACCAGTGATCCAAATCCGGTATGTCTTCCAGCAGATAGCCGAAGGTATGGATCATGGCATTATTCAGGGAGACAATTTTGCCGTCGGTTGTCAGCAAGACCAGTGGTATTGGCGCGCTGATAAAGAGCTCCTTGAAGCGCTCCTCACTGAGTCTCAGCTCATCTTCCGCTTTTTTCTGTTCGGTGATGTCAAGAATAATGGAGATTATTTGCTTTCTGCCAGCATATTCGATTAGCGAGGAGGAGAAAACAATTTGGCGATGCGATCCATCCTTGTGGATTGTCTCTGTCTCATAACTATCGATTCTTCCGGTCTCGCTCAACTGTTTCATTACTCTTTCTGCTTCAGTCTTACCCATGGATGACAAGCCCCTGCTTGGCAACCGGTGCAACTCATCGAGTGATTCGATGTGATTGGTTGAAATGAACACCTGATTTGCTTCCACGACCAATCCCGTCTCGAAATCATTGATCACGATCGCGTATGGAGCGCTATCAAAGATCGTTCGGAACTTCATCTCGCTTTGTCTCACTTCCTCCTGAGCTTCTTTTAACTTTTGAATGTTTATATCCAACCCAATGATGCGAGAGGCTTCTCCGTTCTCGTCAACGGTGACTGGTTTCTCCTTTGATAAAATCCAACACCAGCTTCCGTCAGCCTTTTTCAAACGAATTTCAACTTCTGAGAATCCTAGATTGTCTGTTACTGCGTTTTCTCCAAAGCGATTCGTAACTTTCGAGAGATCGTCCGGATGAACGAACTCTCTGATACTCTCAAGCTTGAGCAACTCTCCTTCCTGGTCATACCCCAGCATATTGAACCATTGCTTGCTGAAGAAGATCACGCCTTCCTTCAACTGAACATCCCAGAATCCGGCTTGTGTGGTTTCAGTGGCAAAGCGGATGAACTCTGTCTGCTCCAGAATTTTATTCCGGGCATCTTCCAGACCCGCAATCTTCTCCTTGAGTTGTTTCTTGAGAATGAAACTGATAACCAGCAAACCCAACACAAGTAGAACGACAAAAATCAAGATCAGGATCAGCAATCGTGCGGTTTCAGGAGACAGCCTGCGTTGACCGTTGAATGCGATCCATTTCCCGCGAGCGTTCTCAAGCTTCTCGGCGGGAATCGCTGATACTGCTTTTACAATTGCGCTCGCCAGGAGTGGATATTGGCGACTAATTCCAATTCTCCAGGCAAAGCGATAGGGGGTTTCACCAGCAACTCGCAAATTCGGGATGCCTTCTTTTTGTATGAAATAGGCAGCCACAGCCATGTTTTCAACATAGGCGTCCACCTGACCAAATGACGTTGCCCTGAGAGCGTGGGCCACGTCGGGCATGGGGATTAGGTCGAAATCTTGTTGTGCATGTTCTTGCAGGTATCCTTCCGATGCGAATCCAGATACTACCGCAATGCGAAGGCCTCCAAGACGGGATAGCTTGAGTTCGTGGTTTACAGAATTTGCAGCAATGATGACGAGTGAAGATGACGCGTATGGGGCGGTAAACTGAGCGTATTTCTCCCGTTCTGGCGTCGCGACGATCGCCGGGGCGACCGCGCATTCACCGCTTTTCAGCGCTGCAAGATGCTCATTCCAATTGCTGGAAGCCTGTTTTATGAATCTTATGCCCAGTTGCTGTTCAACCAAGGCGATAACATCGGCTCCCATTCCCAAAAAATGCCCCGTTTCGTCAACGAACTCTATCGGAGGGAAATCCGTGTTGAACCAGAGGATCAATTTCTCAGGATTCTGATCGAGCCAGCTTCTCTCTTCAATAGTCAAAGCCACTTTGGAAGCGGTATCAGCAACAAGCCGGGTTATGCTCAGGAAAACAAAAACAAATCCAAGTAGATAAACCAGATGTCTCCATTTTGACTTACCGCTTTTGTATATTTCCATTTAAATAGTTCCTTCCTCGTGATAAATCACTTACTATCCTAAGCGACAACCAGCGGGATTCATCTATCGAAGAAACTTACGTGAGTATTCAATCTCACGGGAATGACAATGATTCTCAGTACGCTCCGCCACTCACGAAACCGTTGTAACGTATTCTCAAACTACTATATTATACCTCTGAAACACGATGGTTGTCAACTATATTCTGATCCATCCTCAGTCAGTGAAGTAAACGACCGGATTGTTCTGGACGGTGCCTGAATTGACAAAAAAACAGTGAAAATCAACCGCGTAGGTGTCTCCAGATTGATTTCGGATAGTGCAGTAGTTGTGTAGATCGTCATATAGATTGACGCCGTTGGAGAAGGTTATCTCACCATACAGCGAACCCTCCGAGATATTGCTGTTTTAATGTATCCCGACGATGTCATTGTCAGGCTGTTGAAGTCAAGAAGCTGATCGATCTCCTTCAGGTACATTGCGCCCTGGATGCTGATGTCGTATGCGTCCATATACATTCTGTGGTTGTTGAAATCGAACGAGCTATTCTGGTTAGAGAGATCGGATTGCGCAATAATTTCTCCCGTAGATTTATCGTTGTAGATATAGGTCGATGTGACTTACTGCGTCATGGCAATGTACTGCGTGTTTCCACCGGTGAAATGCAACTGGTTGATCGAAAACACACCGTTGTTTTCCAAATTTCCCTGAAGGTTGACGTAAAGAAGGTAACCCAACGGGGTACCCAGAGGCGTGAGCAGATTTGTTCGATCTCCCTTTTCAACGGGGTGTTTCGCGCCTTTTTATCGCGTGTCCGGTAGTCTCCAAGGCGCGGTATATCCCCGTTGAAAAGGGTGATCGGGCAAAGATGCCACGCCGGTAAGCAATAACCTGAAATCTTTAATGCGCCTCCAGCCAGTTCTCCCCATAGCTGAATTCAACATCGAGCGGAACAATCCCCTTGTACTTGTCTGGCAGCGCATTTTCCATGATATCTTTGATCCTCTTCGTCGCTTCCTCCACCTGACTGCGCTCAACCTCAAATACCAGTTCGTCGTGTACCTGAATGATCATCTTGAACTCGGGCAGTTTTCGATTGATCTCGATCATGGCGAGTTTGATGATATCGGCAGCGCTTCCCTGAATCGGCATATTGATCGCCACGCGCTCCGCTTCGCTGCGGAAACGTTGATTCGAGCTCCGCAACCCCTGCAACTCCAGCCGTCTGCCCAGCATCGTCTCGGAGTATCCCCTGTCTCGCGCAGTCTGGATCTGATTGTCGATGAACGCCTTGATCGTTGGAAACTTGGCGAAATAGTTCTCGATGAACTCCTGTGCCTCACTCCGGGAGATATTCAGTTCACCCGAAAGCCTGGTTGCGCCCATACCGTAAAGAATACCGAAGTTGATCACCTTGGCCTTCTTGCGATCATCCTGCGTTACATCGGCCGGATCCTTCTCGAAGATAATCGCCGCCGTTTGGCGATGGATATCCTCTTTGTTGCGGAACGCGTTGATCAGATTCTCGTCGCATGACATGATCGCCGCAAGCCTTAACTCGATCTGAGAATAATCACCCGCGAGGATTACGTAATCTTTCTTCTCGGGAACAAACGCCTTGCGTATCTCGCGCCCAAGGTCTGTCCTGCTGGGAATATTCTGCAAATTCGGATTGCTGCTTGAAAGCCGTCCTGTGGATGCGACTGTCTGATTGAAGCTCGAATGAATCCTTCCCGTGTGCGGATTGATCATCTTGGGGAGCGCTGTTGTGTAGGTATTTTCCAGCTTCGTGAGCATACGATATTCCATCAGGAGACGGGCAATCTCATGCTCCTGCGCCAGCGCTTCGAGCACACTGTTGTCGGTTGAAAGTCCCGTCTTCGTCTTCTTCACAGGCTTGATGCCAAGATCGCCGAAAAGCACTTCCGCAAGCTGTTTCGTCGAGTTGATATTGAACGGTTTGCCGCACGCATCGTAAATATCCTTCTGCAGCTCCGCGACACGCTTCTGGGTCTTTCGGGATATCTCGTCGAGAATCTCCACATCGATGAAAACGCCGTTCTCCTCCATCTTCGAGAGCACGTCGATCAGCGGCATCTCGATATCGTAGAAGAGCCTTCCCATATCCATGTCATCCAAACGCTTACTATATACATGATACAGCCTGAACGTGATATTGGCGTCCTCGGCGGCATACCTGCAAGCATCGTGCGTATCCGTCATGTCGAAGGTCGTCTGGTTCTTCCCGCTGCCGATCAAATCGCTGATCGGTATCATCTCGAAATCGAGTTCCCTCCTGGAGCAGGTATCCAGCGAATAACGCATTTCCCCGGAGGCAATAACATACGCCGCGACCATCGTATCGAAGTAAACATTCTCCAAAAACCACCCTGCACGACGCAAAACATGCTGATCGTATTTGATATTGTGACCCACAAGTTTGCAGCCGAAAAGCGCCTTTTTCAGCCTCGGTTGAGATTTCTTCCAGTCGAGGTTATCCGACATGTTGTGCGAGAACGGTAGATAGTACGCCTTCTCCTCTTCCCAGCACAGCGATACCCCCACCAACTCGGCCATCATCGGATCCGTGGAGGTTGTCTCCGTATCGATCGCGACAACGCCTTTGGATGGTATCCCGGAAATCATTTTCTCCAGCTTTTCCTCCGTGTCGATCAGGATCGACTCGAAGTGAACGCCGCTTGTCTCCGATGCTTCTTCATCCTCCGCGAACAAATCAAGCTCCTGCTGTCCCGCCACCTTTTTCAGGATGGACTTGAGCTCGTACTCCTGGAAAAAGGGGATGGCCTTGTCGATATTACCGCGATCGAACCGGAATTCCTTCTCGTTCAAATCCATCTCGATGTCGCGTACCATGCGTGCAAGGGTCTGCGAAAGGAACGCGTTGTCCCTGTCCTCTTCCAGCTTCTTCTTCGTACTTTTCGAGGAGATATCATCCAGATGGTCGTAGAGATTTTCCAGCGTTCCATAATCTTCCAGCAGCTTGGCTGCGCCCTTCTTCCCGATACCCTTCACGCCTGGAATGTTGTCGGCTGTATCGCCGACAAGCGCCAGGAAATCCACGAATTGCTCGGGCGTAACGCCGTATTTCTCTTCAATCTCCTCACGGCGCAACGTCTCTCCCTTGAATGGATCGTACATCACGATGTTTTCGTCCACCAACTGGGCGTAATCCTTATCCCCTGTAACCAGCACAATATCGTAATCGCCGTGGCACTTCTCGGTGAGCGTCGCCAGCACGTCGTCAGCCTCGAAACCCGCCTTCGTGCAGGTCTTGATCCCGATGATATCGAAAAATTCCCGAATGGGTTGGATCTGGCTCACCAGGTCGTCTGGCATCTCCGGGCGATTCGCCTTGTAGTTCTCGTCCAGCTTGTGACGGAATGTCTTCTCTTTGAGATCGAAAGAAATCACGACATTGTCCGTGTCGAACGTATCCAGAAGCTTCAGGAAGGTGTTCACAGTGCCGAAAATCGCGCTTGTGTTGAGTCCCTTGCTGTTGATGAGCGGCCGGTTGATAAAGGCGTAATAGGTTCGGTAGATGATGGCGGTTCCATCGATAAGGATTAATTTCTGATTCATCGTTCGTTCCTCTGGGAAAAAATAAGCGGTTCCGCCGTGGTGGAACCGCCATGTAAAAGTCTATTGTTGTTCGAATTACTTCGCAATAACCTGTATCACGACCGTGACCAGTAGCGCAATGATGATGATATTGCTCCACAGGAGACGGTTCTTCAAATCCTCGATTGCCTTCCGGTTGTCGCTGATCTTCGTTTCCACCTTGAGAATCAGGTGTTCCACCGTGGAAAACTGCTCGGCCACATCGGTCGCCTTCTTGATATTGCGGTTCATCTCGAAATCTTTGATCACATGCTTGATGAGATCGAAAACCATTGCGACAATTTGCGTCACCCAGCTATTTGCAGCAGGGATCACAGTGCCTTTCTTGTCTTTCTTTTTCATAGGCTGCCCTCTCCTTTAGAAGTTGAAGCCGATACCGAAATGATGTGTGTCGTCGAGGACGCTATGCACCTGATATGCGTATTCCACCATTGCGCCGTGAACGTTGATGCCCACACCTGCGCTGTACATGGTCGGGTCGTCCTGCACACCCATTCTGAGAGAAATAATCTCGAACAACGTTGCCTCGACACCCGCATGGATTTCCGTGGTGCTCTCGCCGGTATCGGAAGGCGCGTTGAATGTCTTTTTCACATCGAGCGTCGTGATAACGCCGGTATAGGGAACATACGCGATACCGATGGTCATCTCCTGCGGAAGCTCGTAATCGTCGTCCTTACCAACACGCGGGTTGTTGATGTTCGTGATGGCGAACGCCAGGCGTGTTCTGGTGTGCAGTACGGCGGTGGCGCCCAGGTTGATACCATAGGTGGTCCGGTTGCTGAAACCGTCCATGGAGATGTGGTATGCGTTGGCGGTATAACCCACATGCAATTGAGAGTGGACGTCCTTCATCAGCGTAAAGGAGTGGCCCAGCATGAAGGTCTTTTCGGACATCATGTTGACGTCCTGATAATCCACATCCATTCCGGTGTATCCAAATGCGATACGGCCATAGCTCTTGGGCAGATCCCAAGACGCATCGACAACCGTGAGAACCTGGAAATCGTTACCGAAAACCTTGGTATAACCAGCTTTTACCTGGTTGCTTCCCAGCATCAAACCGGCCGGATTGTAGAAAATACCGTCCGCATCGTCCGAGAGCGCGGTGTAGGTTCCACCCATGGCGCGAGCTCTTGCCGAGGGTTCGTACTCGTCGAAAATACCGTGAAGAGCCGGCATGATCGATATGGCTAAAATGATGATTCCAATGACGTTTTTGATCTTCATATCGAACCCCTATTTAAGCGGTGCGCCGATTACAATGGGCGCTTTCGCGGTTTTCTTGTTACCGGTGTCGGTTTCGGTTACTTCAAGGTGACAGATATACATTCCCAACGGAAGAACACTGCGGGAGCGGTTCTTTCCGTCCCACTCGAAACGGTTGATGCCGTTTTCGTCGTCGATGATGAAGTTCTTGGCCGTGTGAACCAGCTTTCCGGAGGAGCTGTAGATTCTCAGCAGAACCTTGTCGCCCTGTTTGGAATAGAAATCGATGGGAAGGGTTTCACCGGCGTAAGGATTGAACGGATGCGGCGGAACCTTGAGGATCGCCTTGTGCGAAAACACCGGATAGGTGTACTCCACTTCCATCTCTTCGTAGCCGGGAATGTTGTATGTCGAGTAGCCGTCGTTATCGTAAGCGACAACATGAGCAAAAACGGTCGTTCCCGAGGATTTTCCCGGGATCACGCCGATGTAGCGCGTGGTATCGGAATAAGTGGTATCGCGAACCAGCGGAGCGGTATGTCCGTCCGAGGAGTAATCGAGCTGATACTGGATGAACTGCTCGGTAAGATCGCCGTCCGTATCCCAGATGTTCACGCCGAATTCCAGGTCTTCACCCGGCTGGGGGACGTTGAGGAATTCCATATCGTATACGACTGGCGCTCGCGGAGCAACCACGATCTCGATCTCTTCCGAGTGAATCACGTTATCCGCGTCGTCCGTAACCCAGACCTGGAAAACGAAGTCGTCGTCCAGCTCCGTGATGTCCGTCATAGCGGGAAGATCGCCCTCGAAGAGGTTGCCGTCATCCGGTTCGAGGATAAGCACGGAATCCATGGAAGCCTGGCTCTTCAGACCGTAATGAACGGCCACTTCGGAGATTTCGCCCAGATCGTCCACCACTTCCGCAACGATGGTTATTCTTTCATCGTTGAAGGGATACTGGATGAAATTGTAGGTCTCGGTAAACTGCGAGTAAAATTCCACACCTTCGATGAACGGCACGCCCGTATAGACTACGACCGCTATCGGATCGCCGGTAACGAGTGTCGAGCCAGCGCTGTCCTTGCCAACGTAACGGAAAACATAATTGTCGGATGCGTCTGTAAGCGTATTCAGTGGAGGCACCGTTCCCTGGTATCCCCGGTCGACGCCATCGATCGGCGCGAGAATCAGCGTGTGGTATACCATGTCGCTCTGGAGAGCGTATTGCAACTCCATGGTTGCGATGTTTTCCGGCCACTCCACACGAACCTTCACAGTGATGTCGTCTTCCGAGAAGATAAGATTGGGCTGAATGACAGATGAGAACGGCGTGAAATCTTCCAGGTAGGCCGGAAGAAGCTGTGGCGATCCGTTGTAGGAGCTGATCACACCTTTTGCGACAAGCTGATCGCCAACCGCGATATCCGGATCCACGTCACATGAATCCCAGAGGCGATAGAGCATTTCTTCCCCGGAGGTGTTCTCGAGCGTCACGTTCAAGCCGCCACCCGCGCTGTACGAATCGGTCACAACGCCGGAGAACCATGTCATGGAACCTTCCCAGGTTTGATAATTACCCATCTCGGAGACCGTGAGGTCTGTCATGGGAATGAGGTTTCCGGTGGACATGATTTCGAAATCGAAGTCGGTGATTTCGGTAACGCCGTTGTACTCTTCGATGGTACCGGTGATTTGCAGGCGATTACCGCGCACGAAGGCCTGCTCGTAGGCATTGGTGATATCGTAATCGAAAGCCTGGATACCTTTACCGGACTCGTCCTGAAGGTAACACTGCAAGCGGGTATCGTACAGAAGTCCCGCACCGATGGTTACAACACCTTCTATGGTGACTTCATGGCCATTGTATTGGTTAATGTTTTCCTGAATCTGGGCGATTGGCGTGATGTCCTGCGCGAGCATCATCAAAGGCAAGGCAATCGCGATGAATAGAAAGATTTTCTTCATTACTCCTCCCCTGAACGGGTAACAATCCTTTTTTCTAAAAACAGTATATATATCACATATATTGTTATCGCAATAACGATCGAGCTATCGGCGACATTGAACACGGGCCACCGCTCCATTATGAAATCGGGAAAATCGCTGTCCAGAAAATCCGTGACCCTGCCGTAAATTACGCGGTCGATCAAATTCCCGAGAGCGCCGCCGAGGATCAGTGCGAGACACGTCTTGGGTACCGCGTCTTCCTGCTTGATCAGGAGATACACGATCAGGCCCGACGCGATAACTCCGACCGCGGTGAGTATCCAGCGATCGAGCGATACCGAGCCTGTGGACATGCTGAATGCAGCCCCGGTGTTGGTGACGTGCCAGATTCTGAAGTAGTTGCCGAGAACCGGCACAATCTCGCCGACCTCCATCGTTGAGCGCACAATGATCTTGCTAAGTTGATCCCAGAAGATGACCACCGCGGTGATCAGAAAAAAGTATCGAGTTTTCATCTACCGTTTTTTCTCTTCTCTTCTTTCGATTTACACTCGATGCAGGTCTTGGCCCAGGGAATGATTTTCATTCTTGCCGCAGGAATCTCGCAGCCGCAAATCTCGCATATGCCGTAGGTGCGTTCGTAGATTCGCTTGAGCGCCTGGTTGATCTTTTTCAGCTTCTCGTGTTCCTGTTCCAGCAGGTACGTTTCTTTTTCGTACTGGCCGGTGTCTGTTCCCTGGTCCGCCTGATGATACGCGAAGGACGAGGAATCGCCCGAACCGTTTTTCATCCCCTTTTTCTGTTTATCATTTATCTCGTTAATGATGCGAATCGTCTCTTCTTTTTCAAGAAGCAATTCCTTTTCATATTGTTTCAGCAGTTCATTACTCAAGCTTTTCGATGCCATCTACGACCCTCTTCTATTCAATTCGGGAATGATCCCCTTTATCAACGTTTTCAGATTATCAGCAGCAAGGGCCGCGTGTTTACGAATTTCTTCCTGCGAGTGTGATTGTGAATGGAACATATTGCTGTAATTGGTTACAATCGATACACCTAAAATCCTGATTCCGCATTGAACGCCCACGATCACTTCCGGCACGGTGGACATTCCCACCAGGTCGGCGCCCAGGCGTGAAAGCATCACGCATTCGGCTCTCGTCTCGAGGCTGGGGCCGCTCACGGCGGCGTAGACACCCTCGTGAATCTTGATGTCGTTCTTTTCGGCCACTCGTTTCGCGCAAGCAATCAGCTCACGACTGTAGGGTTCGTGCAGGCTTGGAAAACGCTCGCCGGGGATCTGCTCGGGCGAACCGATCAACGGATTGGTCCCCATCAGATTGATATGGTCGTTCAGGATGACGATCGAGCCGGGGCCCATCGCTTCGTTGAGGCTTCCCGATGCGTTGGTGATCACCAGATTCTCGATGCCCATCTCTTTGAGAACGCGGATCGGATAGGTGATTTGCGTCATCGGGTAGCCTTCGTAAAAGTGGAGGCGGCCTTGCAGGAACAGGACGTCGTTGCCTTCAATGCTGGCGAAGACCATCCTGCCTTTGTGGGACGGGGCGGTTGACCGTGCGAATCCCGGTATGTTTCCATACGGGAACTCGGCGATCTGAATGCCGGAATCGGCGAGATCGTTCAAGCCCGTTCCGAGAATTACCGCCAGAACCGGCTTACTTCGGACTCTCGTTTTCAGGTATTGTATTGTTTCGTTCAATTGCTTTTTCATTCTTGATTTCATCTCCGGGATTGTAGCGTACTTTTTTAGCCCGTTCGAAATGCTGATCCATTTCGTCTTCCATCTCTTTGTTCAGAACCGTGCTCTTGGTGATCTTATCCAGGATGTCTTCAAGCTCCGCCTTGTATTGCGAGAGGAATTCTTTCTTCTCCAGCTTGATTTCCTTGTACTTGCGGTCGAGGACTTCCAGGTAGCGATGGGCTTCTTCGATGGTCTTTTTCGCTTCGAGTTCGGCGTTACGCAGGATGCGCTCGGCGTCCTTCTTGGCGGTAGCGATAATCTCCGTCTTGGTCTGCTCGGCGATGATGAGCGTACGACTGATCAGGTCTTCGGTGGCTTTGGGCTTTTCTTCAATAATCGGCTGCGGTTTCGGCGCAGGAGGCTGGATTGTAGCTGGACGCGGTTCTTCTCGAAAATCTGGAACTTTCTTTTCCACTCTGGCTGCCTGCGATATCAGGTCTTCCATCTGGGTGGATACGATTTCTAAAAATTCCCGTACTTCTTCCTTTTTATACCCGGCAAGACCGGTAGGGAACTCCTTGTGACGAATGTCGACAGGAGTCAATTCCAGTTTTTCCATACTACCTCCCAAGGCTTTGTTTTAAAAAAGACCTATCCCGCCAAACAAGAGTTTTCTCACGAACTCGATGATCAGAATGACCACCAGCGGTGAAAAATCGATTCCCATGTTCGGCATCAGACGTAACAATGTATCGCGAACGGGCCGCATCACCGGATCCGTTATATCGATCAGAAACCTGTACAAACGATTGGCCGGATGTGGTGAGAACCACGAGATCAGCGCCCGGATAATGATCACCATCTCATACAGCCAAAGCAAACGATCAATAAAAAACAACATCAGTCTATAATCTCATGGCAGTTGCGGCAGCGAGCTTCATAGATGTTGTCGGCTCCCACCACAATTTGTTCTTTGTCGTGACTCAGGCGCTGCGTCCTTCCGGCGGGGTTTCCGCACTTGACGCATATTGCCTGAAGCTTGGTGATATAATCCGCGATGGCGAGCAGGTGCGGCATCGGGCCAAACGGCTTGCCCATGTAGTCCATGTCCAGACCCGCGAGTATGACCCTCTTTCCCCCATCGGCAAGCTCACCCACCAGCTCGATGACATCCTCGTCGAAGAACTGGACTTCGTCGATGGCAATCACCTGCGTGTCCTCTTCGATCTTCGCACGAATCTCCTTCGTATCGGCCACCAGAATCGAGGGCAGCTTCATCTGGCTGTGGGAAACGACATACTCGTCCGAATATCGATTGTCTATCGAGGGCTTGAATACCTGTATCTTCTGTTGTGCGTACTGGGTTCGACGGGCCCGGCGGATCAGCTCTTCCGATTTCCCGCTGAACATTCCGCCGCAAATGATCTCGATCCAGCCTGTTTTTTGCGTGATTACGTTCATATACAAATTACTCCGCTGACATTTATCGATGGTCAAGTTGATGTGTCAATTTATTTTCGGCTGGAATCGCTCCCGCAAACGTCGAGACGACGCTTTTGCGCAATTTAACGATCAAATCCCATGAGAATGAGGCGTGAGCAGGTTCGTTCGATCCGCTCCTCAATGGGGTGTTTCACAGCCTTGTTGCATTAGCTCCCCTCGAATACCAAGGCTGTGGTATATCCCCTTTGAGGAGCGGAACGGGCGAAGATGCCACGCCGTGCGTCGTTACTTCACAAGCGCCATTTTCCTCACGATGCTTTTCTCGGGCGTAACGAGACGATAGAAATAGATCCCGCTCCCGACCGGGCTTCCCTGCTGGTTGTCTCCATTCCAGACAGCCTTGTGCGATCCGGCTTCGAGGTGATCGTTTACCAACGTCTTTACAAGCTGTCCCCTGATGTTATACACTTTCAACTCAACCTTGTCGTCCTTCGGGATCGAGAACGAGATCGTCGTGGTAGGATTGAAGGGGTTGGGGAAATTCTGCGCCATGGTGATGGTGTATTGCTGGATGAGGTTGTCGTAGTCGTGCGCGTCAAGGCTTTGCATGGCGATGTCGCGGTAGGTCGGTGAACCTTGTTCGACCACGATGCCACTGACCTGCTGGTCTTCGTAGTACATACGCTCAATGTTGAGGGTGAAGGTTCCTGGACCAGTCAGGATGCGGAACCAGCCGGTGCTGTCGCTCCACTCGGGGAACTGCACGCCATCGACGGATATCTTCGCTATATCCAGCGGTGTTACGCCGTCCTCTTCGTACACATAGCCCTCGATGCCGCCCCAGAAGGGCGCTCCGTACTCGAATGCACCGATATCGATAGTGGCTGTTCCGTCGCCGTCGCCGTCCCACACGCGTACGTTGCCCAGGATGTCCGTGGGGGGATAATTCCCGTCCGGCATACCGGCATCGATGCACGGACTGCCCTCCGCCAGGCTGTAGTCGCCGTTCAGCGTATCCGCGAACATCGGATCATCCCCGATGATGTTGCCGCCGCCGTCGGTGACGAAATCAGGGAATGGATGGTTCATGAAATTATAGCTCAGGATCGTCTCTGGACCGCCCCACGCCATTGTTTCTGCTGTGGCGCATAGAATATTATTGTACACTAAGTAATCGTAGGACTCGGTTCCGAAACAGGATGTATAATTGGTGTTATATGTGTTATTAAACATAGTGCAGTCGGCAAAAGTTGGATACAAAAACGAATAGCCGGTGAACAGATTATTGTATATAACATTGGGATTTTCTGGTTGATAAAATGTGTCGCTGGACGATGTGTACACCACATTGTTGCACACGATCGTCGAATCGGCATTGCGATCACCAATAGCTAAGTTTCCGACAAAGATATTGTCAGAAATGACATGATAATCATTGCTTGATATGCCACCAGCGTTTCCATCTCGTTGCCTTAATACGTAGTTTTTCCGGAAATAGCTCATGTTATCGATTTCTCCTCCACCTCCATTTATACCAGCATTTATGCCTGTCTCGCCATATACACACATCATCGACAGATTTCTCTCGTTGTTATCTTCAACTTCTAAATTATCATCGGATTCCGAAGAATGAAAATGATAGTTATAGACCCATAGTATATCCCCCCCCCCCCTCCTCCTCCGTTATACGAACTGGTATATGTTATATCAATGTTAATGAAACGGTTTCTTGCGGAAATAATTTGAGGATATAAATCATATCCTGGGTAACTGGTGCCCATAATCGCATAATAGGTTGATGACGTTGAAAATTGTGCCTCTTCATTCGCAGTAAATGTGTTGCCATAGATCATTGCATCATTGGGCAAGTTCTGATACGTGACGCCAACATAACAGTTTGTGAACGTACAGTATTTGATCCTGAAATCACATCCGCGTACGCAAATGCCCCCCATCGTTTTCGTACCGTCATAAAACCTGTTCATGTATGCACTGAAGATTTCACAATATTGAAACACGGGAGTATCTGCGATGTCGTCGACATAAATACCGCCCCATGCATAACCTTCTGTATCGGGGTATCGTGTGAACGTTATCGGTTCTTCTTCGGTACCGATCGCTACGATCTTACCGGTGATATAGAATATCTTCACTTCCGCCTCTCCGCTGCTATCAACCCTGAATTCTTGATAGTTTTGTGCCGGCCTGGCCCTCATTTGAATATCGCATCCAGGAAGAATTGTAAGGGTTGCGTTTGAATGGATATAGACGTTTTCTTCGAAGATATACGGATTGCTTCTGCGATCCCAAACGGTATCCTCGTAGATGTGAAGCGCGTGCAGGAGTGTGATTGAGAGCAGGAAGAGTAGCAGTGTGCGTTTCATTGGGGCCTCCAAACTCCCCCAAACCCCCTCTTGGAATCAAGAGGGGGCTTAAGGAAGGTTTTCACGTCGTTAACAGTTTATCGTCAAACATCTTACCATTGCCAAGTCCCTCTCTTCATTCGAAGAGAGGGATTTAGGGTGAGTTTCTCTATTTCAGCAACAGCATTTTCTGCGCTTTGGATTTTCCGCAGGACTCCAGCCGGTACAGGTAGATGCCCGACGACACGTTCTTGCCGGATTGGTTATCGCCATTCCAGACAGCCTTATGCGTTCCGGCTTCGAGGTGATCATTTACAAGTGTTTTCACGAGCTGCCCTTTGATGTTATAGACCTTCAAGACGACTTTGTCGTCCGTCGGGATCGAGAAAGAGATCGTCGTGGTGGGATTGAAGGGATTGGGGTGATTTGAGAGTGCGAGAGAGGCTATCTCGGGGATCACCTCATCATCAGATGTGTCGGCGTATCCTTCCCATGCGAGATAGGGATAGGCGTCGTTGTTTACGCCGTCCCACTGCCAGATGTCTTCCTCACCATTCTCCGTCTCGCCCACGAAGTCCCAGCCTGCATCGGTGTACACAGCGCTCGATTGCATCTCCGAGGTTGTCAGGCCCGTTCCGCCATCGCTTTCCGATTGCCCGGAGGTCTCGGTGTTCCAGAACGAGTTTTCCACCAGATCATCGGCACACACGCCAATCAAGCCGCCGACTTCGTCGTTACCGGCTACCTCGCCAATGCTGTAGCAATTCTTCACATACGACTCATGCAGGTTGCGCCCGGCGATTCCTCCGACACGCTCGTTTCCGGTAACACTGGCGAAGTTGTAACAATTCTCCACAGAGCAATACCGGTAGCTCCAGCCAATAATCCCTCCCACGGAGTTGCCGTCGCTGAGAATACTGCCGCGCGTGAAGCAGCCCAGAATCATGGTGGAATAAGTGCCGTATCCTACGATTCCACCCGTGAGGTTCTGCTCGCTGTATATCTCCACGTCGGCGGATGTATCCATAATGCTGCTCTCGAGACATTCCCCCACGATTCCACCCGTGTAATCAACGCTCTTGATTTCCCCGCTGTAGCTGCATCGCCTGATTTCGCTCCAGTTACAGAGGTATCCAACAAGACCGCCAACGCGGATTTCACCCGTTACATCTCCCTGAGCCGCGCAGTTCTCAAACTCTACTCCAAAAGCCAGCCCGGCAAACCCACCGACCCAGGTCTCTCCCTGCACATCGGCATTGACATGGATATTGCTCCAATCGTGATAACAAAAACCGCAAGCGCCACCGACGTACTCCACACCGGTTACCGAGCCGGTGACAGAGCAATCGGTAAATGTACTGCTGCTGATGACCTGCGCGATGAGCCCACCAACCATAATCTCGCCGCGAACCTCGCAATTCGCATGACAATCCGAAACGCTTGTGTGCTGCGTGCTGGCGATCAATCCTCCCGTCCTGACCGTGTCTTCTCCTTCCATCTCCAGGCCAGTGACGAAGCCCTCGAAGGAACATCCGGTTACCGTCGTATAATGAACTTCACCCAGTAATCCGCCCGTGTCGCTGTAACCGGTGACAGAGCCCGAGAAATGGCAGTTGTCAACAACGCTCGACCATACAGAACCTGCAACTCCCCCTACCGTACCCGATCCGGTACATTCACAGTTAATTAGATACACATTTCTTACCGATCCATCCTGTATCTGGCCGAACAGGCCAATCCAGTACTGCTCCGGGCGATTGATATAGAGGCTGTCGATGATGTGATCCTGCCCATCGTAGTGCCCAGTGAAGGTATTCGTTATGTAGCATCCTATGGGTAGAAATCCCAAGCCGTCATTCCAGGTTCGGGTTTCCGCCGCATTGATGTCGGCTATCTGAATGCAATACATCGAGTCGGAATCATTGTAAGTGCTCAGCCATAACAGGTTGTCCAACGTTGCGAATTGATAGGGATCGACCTGCGTTCCGGATCCTTCCGGCTGAATACCGTCCGCAAAAAGGGTGTTTGTCATAATCAGAATGATAATAAATGTGATTATCAAGACTCGCATGAATACCTCCTCGGGTTGATTTTCAGATTTTACTCGATTATTTATTTTAACATAAGCATTTTCCGTACTATTGATTTACCACCGGCTTCCAGTCGATAGAGATACACACCGGAACCCACGCTTCGATTTTGCGTATCCTTACCGTTCCAGATAACCTCATGTTTCCCTGCTTCAAGGTTGTCGTTTACCAACGTCTTTACGAGCTGTCCTCTGATGTTATACACTTTCAACTCAACCTTGTCGTCCTTCGGGATCGAGAACGAGATCGTCGTAGTTGGATTGAACGGGTTGGGATAGTTGGAAAGGAGAATCTCCTGAACGGGTGGAGCGACCTCATCTTCTGGCGCCGTCAGGTAGTTCTGCCAGGTCAGATAGGGATACCCTTCGTTGATATTGACATTCAACGTCCAGATGTCTTCAATACCGTTATCCGTCTCGCCAATAAAATCCCACCCGGCATCCAGGTACGTCGCAATCGACAACATATCTTCCGTGGAAAGTCCCGTTCCGCCGGAGCTTTGTTCCTGGCCGGAGGTTTCCGTATCCCAGAAGGAGTTTTCAACAATCGAGCTGCTGAAGCCTACTAACCCGCCTGTTTCATCGACACCCTCGATGAGCCCCTTGCTGTAGCAGTTATGCACCTCCGCATTAACGATGTTCCTTCCGGTAATACCTCCGACTCGCTCGTTGCCCGATATCTGCGCGAAATTGTAGCAATTCGTTATCGTCGAACCGCCGTTGTTCCAGCCGACAATACCGCCGACGGAATTACCTTCACTCGATACGACGCCTTTCGCGAAACACCCATTCACGGAGCTGGCCGTTGTCTGGTACCCCACCATTCCACCGGTTAGATTCCCGGAGCTTGTCACGGTCGCATTGATATAGGAATCGTTGATGTCCGATTCTACAGACTCACCGTTGATTCCGCCGACATAGAAAGTTCCATACACCGTTCCGAGAAACCTGCAATCGATCGTTTCGCTCCCGAAGTTCGCGCAACCGATGATACCCCCTGTTCTGGTCTCGCCTTTAACATTGCCCGTTGTTGCGCACCCTGATACATCGACGCCCCATGAATAGCCCAAAATACCGCCGGTGTACATCACACCTTCCACATCCGCATGAACCACGCAATCCGTTATATCGGAATTGCTGCTACCCACAATACCGCCAACATACGATACCCCAGTGACAAACCCATCCACCGTGCAGTTCTCAACCGTGGCCGTGCTGCTGTAGATGAAGCCAATGAGTCCGCCGGCATACTGGTAACCGTTCACCGTACCGTTAAATGAGCAATCGCTCATTTCAATATCGGACGCCTCGGATATCAACCCGCCAGCAGCGCTCTGGGTGCCCGTAATCGTACCCGCCGCGCTGCAGTTGACGATCTGGCATGAGCTGGCATTGCTTACCAGGGTCGAGATGCTAAAGCGCCCGGAGAAGTTGCCGTCCACATGACAATTGTTGATGAAGGAGTTGGTAGCTACAACGGTAAGCCCCGCCAGGCAATCTTCCCCACTGCAATCGACGTTTGTGAGATTGACATTCCGGATGGTGGCTTCCGTGATAAACCGGAACATAGCATATCCATCCCAACCGTCATTATTGATATACAAGCTATCGATGACATATCCCTGACCATCGAAGTTGCCTGAGAACGGGTTAGACGCGGATTCGCCGATCGGGAGAAATCCGGTGCCATCAAACCAGTCACGTGTCGGTGCTGCGTTTATATCGGTCGTTTGGATGTAGTATCCAGTGATAGCAGCCTCTCTCGTTCCGAGCCAGAGGAGGTTGTCCAGAGAATCAATCCGGTACGGATCAACCTGCGTTCCGGACCCTTCCGGCTGAATACCGTCCGCAAAAAGGGTACTTACAATGATCAGAATTACGAATGTAGCTATCAAGACTCGCATGAATACCTCCTCGGGTTGATTTTCAGGTTTTACTCGTTTATTTTTTTAACATAAGCATTTTTCGTACCTTTTCGTCGCCAGTTGTTTCCAGCCGGTACAAATACACACCCGAAGAGACTCGCTTGCCGCCTTCGTCGTCGCCGTTCCAGATGGCCTTGTGCCACAAATGACTTTTACTTTATTGAATAGATTTTTATAGATTGGATTGGCCTAAGATTAAAACTGCCTGATTGTAAACCCCCCTACTGGCTGGCTCTATGTCACATTGAACCAAAATACCTTCATAAAATTCAGTAAGTTCTCGCAATAAGCGACCATTATTTTGCGGATTCATTCCAATAAAGGGTATGAGTTCGTTAATTGATTTTTCAATCAATTCTACACACTCAGCAATTTGATTAGCTTGTAAATAACATATCCCAAGCGTCTTCAATATATTGACATATTTATCAACATATACCGTTTTGCGTATATGAAATACCTTTTTAATGAATCCAAGTGCTTCTAATGAGGCAATAATGGCACTGCTATAGTCTTTTAAGGAGAGATATGACAAAGCCAAACCATTCAAGCAGGAAGCATACCTGTCCATATAGGTATCAGCATCTTTCGCAACAAGTTTCTTCATAATCTCTACAGATTTTTTTGCTACTTCAAGAGCTTCTTCTTTGCGTGACATTTTATCCAGAATATCCCTTTTTGAGCTATAGCCCAAAGCCAATAATTGTGCATTTTTGTCCATGTATTCTCTTCCAAAATTGGTGATCATATAGCCTACACATTCCATTTGTTCTTGGAAATCCCCATGGCTCTCACTAATAATCCGGAATTCATCAAGTCCATCAGAGCCTGAAATATGCAAACCATTGACACTTGAGTAAAATTCTTCTCTAATACTAATTGCTTCATCGATTGCTTCCAGTGCGGCATCGAATATCATTAGACCTATATAATCACTACAGAGGTTTTGCAATCCCAAAGCAAGATCCAGTTTAAACATCTTAGATTTGGTCTTACATTGCTTACGGCATAAAATCACATAATCAATAATCGTAGTAAGTGATTTCTCATCATTTCCTATTTTCGAGTACGCTACACTTAAATTATTCAATACAGTCAAATGTTCCGATGAGAAGTACTCATCATCATCATTCATCAGAAAATTATGCAGGCCGTCACATTCAACCCATACACCAATAGCCTCCTTGAACCGTGCTGCCTTGCTATATAAATAACCCAACTGCATAAGGATACTTGCGCGCCTTATCAGTACTACTTTATTCTCGGATGCACTCGGATACAAGGAAACCATTTGTTCAAGAATAGCGCTCTTAAAAAGAAACCACGATGAATGCTCGGAAGATATTTTTTCTTTCATCTCTTCCAGCTGATCTTCAGTGAACCGATCATTAATCAGTTTTGACATCGTATCGGCTACTTGCTGGCATATAAACGAGTTTCCAATATTTAGCAGCACATAAAATGCCTCCATAAATCTTTCTTCAACATTTTGATCCAGGAATTCTTTTAACCAAACAACAGGCTTTTGCTTTTCAAGCTCAATCAAATGGCACAATATTCTTATAGCATGATTTATGTGTTTCCTCCCTGCTCCTTGCATAGATAGTTCAAGTAACTTTGGATCCTTCTCTAAGCATTCATATACCAACCACTCTCCCAAGACATCCGGCTCTAAAGGAGATATTTCTATTTGTTGCTTCGAGCTTTTCAAGGAAGGGTAAATTTTTCCCAAATAATCAAAGACATCTTCATATTCCGATTTATTCAGACCAAATTTCTCACTCACATCATCAAGAAGTACACCATTTCTTAGTGTTGCAATGGTCATTACCCTGTCGCAACGCCTCACAAAACGTTCAAGCTTATCCTCATTTATCTCACCCTCTCGTTTATTGTAATGCAACCAAGCGGATCTTTCATGTTTAAGAATTTCAGTAATCAGTTTCTCATTTGACCAGAATTTACCAGATTCTGCCTCATGATTATCGAGAGAGGCAAGAGCTGCCATATGGATGTAAAGAACCCTGCTAAAGATTTTATCGTATAGTTTAGGCGCATGGAGCATAGATATCTCTTTCTTGCGAAAGACTTGAAATGCATTTAGTGCTTCAGCAAACAGCTCTGTTCGTGTATGATTGTCTGGCAGAGTTTCCGATATTCTCTCCACCCCATATAACTCCACGTCCATATTACTGATTTTCTTTTTCAGACTTTCCACCCAATATCCGGCTCTTCGTTCTAACAACATAATTCTTAATGGAAACTTGCCATTATAATGATCCATCAGCAATTTCACCAACAGTGTCCCCAAATATGGATGACTCGCTGCATAATCTACAACAATAAATGTTTTTCTGCTTAGCTGTTTGAAACCCTCAATAATCTCAGATTGATCTTTGTCTTGAAGAAATCCAGCAATCCAACCAATTGATTTCGCGTACTCAACCATTTTAATCAATAATCTAGTTTTACCCATCCCTCCAGGCCCATATAATACAAATAGAGATACTTTAGCACTTGACTTCATCCAATCCTCAAGCATATTATATTCTTTTCTATGTAAATGGGCATGTGCACCCTCAAAAGGCACAATTCCGTATCTTGCATTGAGGAGGTTTGTAGAAGTTTGTTGATAGGACTCTAATTTCCCGTGCTTTCCATCACTGAGAACGGAGTAGATTAGTTGTTTCCTGTTTCGATTGCTCCTGAAATAATTATAAAGCATCACACTCATCGCAGCAACAAACGGAACAATAATAACTGCAATTATGGGATCATTCAGAAATATTCGAACCTCTCTGATCATTGCTATAAAAGGCATACACCTCCCCCTATAGACCATACGCCACACAAAGAACTATTTATTTCACTTAGTCAAGCTAAAAATTTTACAGCAACAATATTATCATTCAAATTATTGAATCAGTTGATTAATTGCTCTCTGACAATGCTTTTTGCAGTAAGTATCCCTAATAAATCTTCTGTCTCTCAATCTACCATCAACCACCGAATCGCCTCGGGGAATCTTCTCGACCATGCTGTCTCGTTGTGGCGAGCGCCATCATCGACAACAAGCAGGAGATTCTTTACGCCCCTGTTTCTGAGAAGCGTTGCGATCTCCCTGGCATCCGGCACATAGGATGGGCTCTCGAGCGTTCCCGCATCCATATAGATTCGGACATCATCCTCGATCCGTGCTCGATTGATCAGATCTATCAGTTCTCGTTTCGCAAACCAGAAGGCCGGCGAGAATACCCCCAGCTTCGAATAGACTTCCGGATACTTCAGTCCGGCGTACAGGGAGATCAATCCTCCCATGGAGCTTCCCGCAATCGCTGTATTGTCGCGATCGGGCAACGTTCTATACTTGTTGTCGATCCACGGTTTGAGCGTTTTCACGAGGAACTCGACGTATGCCTCGCCTTCACCGCCTCCACGCTTCGGATTCACCCAGGGAGAATACTCATCCAGCCTTCGCTTCCCGTCGTTATCGATACCGACAACGATTGCTCCACCCCAGTCGTCCTGCCGGATAAAACGATTGATCGCCTCATCTACGTGCCACTCACCAACGAATGACGTCCGGTCGTCGAAAAGATTCTGGCCATCGTGCATGTAAATCACCGGATAACGCTCTTCGGAATCGCGATACTCTTCCGGTAAAAAAATTCTCAGCGTGCGAGTCCGGTCCAATTGTGGGATTTCGAACCCTTCGATGATCTCGACCTCGCCATCTATCGTGCTATCAGGCTCCATTCCCATCCGCTCCCTCCAACGATCGTATTTCCGCTGCTCTCCAGCGCTGTTTCCCGTGAAACATATCAGCTGCGTTGTCTGCACAAAAATGATACACGCGATTAAAACGATTCTCACCATTGTTCCTCCAACGAAGGATCGATTACGATGATGCACCTGTCCAGCGATTTATGTTTTTTCCCCACATTGCTGCAGAGGCGCGAGCAGATTCGTTCGATCCTCCCCTCTACGGGGTGTTTCACAGCCTTGCTTCATCTGTTTACTTATTTATCAAGGGTGTGGTATATCCCCGTAGAGGGGCCGATCGGGCGAAGATGCCACGCCGTTCGCGAATCAATCAAACATATTGAATGATTTGTCTGCTTGACAAAACTCCCCCCTCTGCAAGCATCCATTCAGAAAGTGAGAAGGATATTCTATGGCACAGCAAACACGTCCTATTCCCGACGAAATCATCGCCCGGCTTGATCGATTCAACATCCGTGCAAGGCAGATCGTGGAAGGATTTATGATCGGGTTGCACAAGTCGCCCTACCATGGATTCAGTGTGGAGTTCTCCGATCATCGCCAATACAATCCCGGAGACACAATTCGCAACATCGACTGGAAGGTATTCGCGAAGACCGAGCGGTATTACATTAAGCGTTACGAGGAAGAAACCAATCTTAAATCATGGATCATTCTGGATCGCAGCAAATCTATGGGGTATTCTTCCGGGAAAACAAGCAAACTCGATTACGCGCGTACGCTTGCATCTGCCCTGGCTTACCTGATGATAACCCAACAAGACGCCGTTGGACTGCTGACCTTCTCCGATAAAATCGATCGCATGGTTCCACCACGAGCCATGCGAAGCTACCTCGATATCCTTTTCAAAGAATTGATCGATACCAGTCCCGATAATGGAACCAATACGGTAGAGATTCTGCACAGCCTCGCCGAACGCATAAAGAAGCGGGGACTCATCATCATCATCTCGGATTTTATGGATGATCCCGACAGAATTCTTCAAGGATTGCGCCATTTCAAGCATCAGAAACACGAAGTGATTCTCTTCCATATTCTCGACAGGCAGGAGATGGAATTCGATTTCAAGAAGGAAACGCAGTTTGTGGATTCGGAAACCGGAGAAAAGATCACCGTATTCCCCTGGCAGATTCGCAAAGATTATCTACAGGAATTCAATCGCGTTACCGATTACCTCAAGCAGAAATGCCACGAATATCACGTGGAGTACAATCCCATATCAACCGACACGCCCTTCGAGCAGAATTTACTGAATTACCTGATCAAGAGAAGCAGATTGCATTGATTATTACCCCTTCCGGCGTGACATCTTCGCCCGATCGTGCCGCTCCAGCGTAGATATAATGCCCCTTCAGGCTATCGAACGTAATGAAAAGGGGCATAACACTACGCCTGCGCGTCAGATCGAACGAACCTGTTTACGCCTCTCTCTGTAGCACAATGAGTTCGCGAATCCCTTCATCGGCAAGTTCGAGAAGCTGGATATGTTGTTCGATCGAAAATGTATCCTTCTCGCCGGTAGCCTGAATCTCGATGAATCTTCCCGATTCGGTCATAACCACATTCATGTCCACATCCGCGTTGGAATCCTCGTCATAGCATAGATCGACTACATTCTCGCCGTTGACTACGCCAACGCTGATTGCGGCGACCATTTCCTGCATGGGATTCTCGACGATCAATCCTTTATCGAGCATCCATTGGAATGCATCACGCATCGCAACACATGCACCTGTAATCGATGCCGTACGGGTGCCGCCGTCGGCCTGAATCACGTCGCAATCGATCTGGATGGTATAATCGGGCATCTTCTCGAAATCCACCACGGCACGCAGTGAGCGGCCGATCAGTCGCTGGATCTCGGAAGCCCTGCCATTCATGTTTCGGGTTGGACCCGGACGGGTATTCCTTGTATTAGTACTTCGCGGAAGCATCCCGTATTCGGCGGTAACCCATCCCTTTCCGCTATTGCGTAGAAAGGGTGGAACGCCTTCGACTACCGTCGCAGTGCAGATCACCTTGGTGTCTCCGGTTTCGATAAGAACGGATCCCTCGGGGTGCATGAGATAATTGCGCGTTATTTTCTTTATGCGATCAGCCATAGATTTGTCCTTTTTTAATAGAGTGGAGCGATTTTGTTGCCGGGCATACGCTTGATCACGCCCTTCAAATCAAGCCCCAGCAGTACGGTCGAAAGCTCGGAAATCGGCATCTGACAATGGACGTACAGGCTATCGATATCCATCTCGGGCTTGTTCTCTACGAGCACCTGATACACGTTTTCCTCTTTCGGATTCAGCTCGGGAAAAACCTCGAGTTGATCACCCGCTATTGATGCAACGCCGTAGTAGTCCATGATATCTTTTGCCGTTGTAACCAGCGTAGCGCCTTCACGAATCAACTGGTTCGGTCCCTCGGATTGCACACGATTGGCGTCCCCGGGGACCGCGAAGACATCCCGGTTCTGGTCGGTGGCATACTTGGCCGTGATCAACGCGCCGCTGCTTTGCGAGCCTTCAATCACCAGCGTCCCCAGCGACATCCCGCTGATGATGCGGTTGCGACGTGGGAAATTCCCTTTCATGCTCTGAGAACCGGGCACAAACTCCGATATGATCGCTCCGTTGTGAATGATCTGCTCCGCAAGCTCGCGGTTTCCCGCCGGGTAAATCTGATTCACGGGAGTACCCATGATCGCGTAGGTTCTTCCACCATTTTCGAGCGCGCTGCGATGCGAAATGGTATCGACCCCGTTCGCCATGCCGCTGATGATGGTGAATCCCGAGCGAACCAGCTCGTCGCAGAGACGCTGGGTCATCAAGCGCCCATAATTGGACGGCCTGCGCGTTCCAACCACTCCCAAAACCCTGCGGAAATCATCCGGCTTCAGTTCACCGCGATAGAAAAGGTATAGCGGTGGATAGTAAATCGATTTGAGCAACGACGGGTAGTCCGAATCCAGTATGGACACGAAACGGATATCGAGTTCCTCGATCAGCCTGGCTTCATTACGGAACTCATCGGGATTCAGCGGACGCGCAAGCTCGCCGACAGCCTCTGGCGTGAGGTATTGGGAATCCCTGAAGCACGAGGAAGAACTCCCGAGGAATTCTATCGGCTCACCGAATTGTCTCACCAATTGCTGCGCCTTGGAAAGCCCGATCGAGGGGATGGAAGTAAGCTTAATCCAGGCGAGAATCCGCTTCATTTTGCTCCTGAATTTTATCGAAGAGTACTCGCTTAAGTTTTTCAGTGTTCCGGTGTGCGACAGACGATATAGGTATTACTTCCTCGTGCAGCTTCCGCTTGAATTCCTTCGCAATCATTGAGCTGATCTCTTCGCGATCTTCTTCGGGAAGCGTATCGATTTTGCTGAGCGCAATGATGTGCGGCTTCCTGTCCATGTGCGGATCGTAGAGGTGCAGCTCTTTCTTGAGCGTTTGATACTGCTCGATCGGGTCCATGGAGTTGATGTCGATCAGAAAGAGGAGCACCCGCGTACGCTCGATGTGCCTCAGAAACTGAATTCCCAGACCCTTTCCCTCGTGCGCGCCTTCGATAATCCCGGGAATGTCCGCCATCAGGAATGACTGATAATCCTGCAACTGGATCACGCCCAGAGAGGGTTCGAGCGTTGTGAAGGGATAGTTGGCGATCTTAGGGTGTGCGGCCGAAATGGAGCTGAGCAGCGTCGATTTCCCCGCATTGGGGAATCCCACCAGGCCCACATCCGCCATCAAACGCAGCTCCAGCTCGAGGTCGCGGAACTCCCCCGGTCGCCCGGCATCCGCGCGCCTCGGCGCCTGGTTGGTTGACGTCGTGAAACGGGTGTTTCCGCGTCCGCCAATGCCGCCTACGGCAATCGTAATCTCCTGGTCGTGCTCCGTGATATCGGCGATACGCTCGTGTTTCCCATCGGTGATATCGTAGATAATCGTTCCGAGCGGAAAACGCAGTACCACGTTATCGCCCGAATGCCCAGCCTTGTTGTTGCTGGCGCCATGCTGGCCGTTGCCGGCTTCGTATAGCTTGGAGAATCGATATTCGATCAAGGTGTTCAGATTCTCGTCACCTACGGCGATCACATCGCCGCCTTTTCCTCCGTCCCCACCATCTGGTCCGCCCTTGGGAACGAATTTTTCCCGGCGGAAACTTATCGCTCCAGCGCCGCCGTGACCCGCTTGTACCTTGATCTTCGCAAAATCAATAAACATATTCTTTCCTTTTCATCCAATTCCGTATATGCATTTTCAGACATCCGACAAACCGAAGCGGCTCACCTTTATCCGAAACAAAAATATAACGATCAACTCATATAAGCCATAACATCCTGCGTCAATGGAATTTTATTATGAATGGAATTTTCGTCAAGACATGATATTATGAAATAATATTATAAATACCGCATCGTTAACGATTTTATTGACATAAAGATTCGATCACGAGTATCATATATATAATACAAAAAGCTTTGAGGACGCTTATTGATGAAAATCAGGAAGAAAGATAAGGGGCATCAGACACTAACTCCCGAGAGTATTTCAAAATTATCTCGCGAAGAACTCGAGCAGCGTCTGCTGGATCTGGAAAACCGAATCCAGCACATGGATCTGCATTTTTCCAAAGATAAAGTTGCGAACCGGATTTCATACCTCAATGCTTTTTTCATGGAAACCCGCGACGGCGTTGTCGTTGTGGACCCGTCCGGAATCGTGCTCGACGCCAATCGGGCGTACTGCGACATGCTTGGCTATACCCTGACCGAAATTCTGCGGATTGGCGATATCGATACATTTACACCCGAGAAGTGGAAAGCGTGGGAGAATGAGGAGATCAGAGAAAAGAAGCTTTTCAAGGATGGATACTCGGGAATCTACGAGAAAGAATACATACGCAAAGATGGCTCCATTTTTCCAATTGAAGTCCAGAGTTACGGAGTCTTTGACGATCAAGGAAAACCCGAGTATTTTCTTGGATTCGTTCGCGATATTACGAGCCGTCAAGAGAGTGAAGCCGCGCTCCGGGAAAGCGAAGAGAAGCTCAGGAGCTATTTCGATCATGCTCCGCACGGCGTGTTTATATCTGATGAAAAGGGAAATTATATTCAGGTAAACAAAGCGGCATGCAAAATCACAGGTTATACGGAGCTAGAACTTACTGGCATGAATCTCATCAAGCTCATTCCCGAAGATAACGCAGTCCAAGCGCTGGAACATTTTCAAAGTGTGCAGACAACGGGCTTTGCGGATGGGGAGCTCAAGTTTGTTCACAAGAATGGAGAACATCGCTGGTGGAGAATTGCCGCCGTGCGACTCTCGAACAATCGCTTCATGGGCTTTACGACAGACACCACCGAAAGGCATAAAGCTGAAGAGAGATACACGGCCCTGTTCAATCAAATGTTGAACGGCTTCGCTCTTCATGAGATGATATACGATGAGAATGGCAAGCCGGTTGACTACCGCTTCCTTGCCGTGAACCCCGCATTTGAAAGAATGACACACCTCAAAGCGGACGAAGTAGTCGGTAAAACCGTATTGGAAGTAATGCCGGATACAGAGTCCTACTTGATAGATGCCTATGGAAAAGTCGCCAGGAATGGTAAGACCATCCAGTTCGAGAATTATTCACGCGAGCTTGGCGAATACTTCTCAGTAACCGCCTACAGCCCTGCCCCGGATCAGTTTGTAACCGTTTTTGAGGACATTACCGAGCGCAAGCGTACCGAATTGGCGTTGCAAGAGAGCGAAGAACGGTATCAATCATTCATCAATACCCATAAAGACCTGATTTTTATCAAGGACAACGAGCTGAAATATCTCGTAGTGAATGAGGCAACACTGGAATTCTTCGGAATGAAGCGAGAACAGATCATCGGGAAAACAGACTTCGATATCATGGGCGAGGAGGGAGCCCGGCAATGCCTTGAATCCGACCAGAGAGCGCTTCTCTCCGGTAAACCAGTCATTTCCATCGAGCATGTCGGCTATCGAATTTTCGAGACCACAAAGTTTCCCATACGATTGGGGCATGAGAAATCGGGGATCGGCGCAATCATCCGGGATGTAACGGACGAAAAACAGGCCGCTGAAACCATTTCCCGCCTTAACGATCGATTCGAGCTTGCCGCCGAAGCCGCCACGATTGGCGTTTGGGACTTGAATCTCGCCAACAATCATCTCATTTGGGATGATCGCATGTTCAAGCTTTACGGCATCACGAGAGAGGATTTCGCCAGTAACTATGACTCCTGGGAGCAATATGTTCATCCGGACGATCTTGCATGGGCAAACAAGCAGGTTGGAATGGCTTTGAGTGGAGAAAAGGAGCTCGACCTGGAGTTCCGCATCCTGCACCCTGACGGATCGATTCATCACCTTGCGGGTAAGGCAATCGTTCTCACCGATGAAACGGGCAAGCCCTACAGAATGGCAGGCGTGAATTACGATATAACCGCCCTGAAAGAAACCGAACAAGCCTTGCGCCACAGCGAAAGCCTCGCACATACTGTTCTCGAGAATTCGCCCGTCGGGATTTCGGTTCGCGCCGCCGATGGCCAGTTGCTATTGTACAACCAGGCGTGGGTCGATATTTGGGAGATTTCTCCCGACCGTTTGGCAAGGGACCTCGCACCTCGCGAGAAGCTACTTTTCAACGAGCGGGACGAGTATCTCGGAGAACACCAGCTTCAAGTCAAACGCGTTTTCACGGAGGGCGGCACCTACGATGTCCCCGTGATCCACACCACAGGAAAACGATCCAAAACGAAAAGACGGAAATATGTGAGCCAGCATTTTTCAGGCATAAAAAACGAGAAGGGCGAGGTTGAAAGAGTCGTTATCCTCACAACGGATATCACCGAACAAACCCTGGCGGAAGAAGAGCTGCGCAAGAGCGAAGAGCGCTTCCGGTCATTTGTGGAAAACGCCAACGACATCGTTTACGCACTTGATCCGGAAGGAGTTTTTACTTACATGTCTCCCAACTGGATAAATTTCGTCGGTATTTCCGCGGAAAAAGCTGTCGGCAAGCCCATTGAATCGATTATTCATCCCGACGACATGCCAGCTTGCTACCAATTCCTTCACGATATTCGCAGCGCTGAAGACAAGACGCGGAGCGTGGAGTATCGCATTGTTAGATCCGACGGTACGTACAGGTGGCATGCATCCAAGGGTAACTGGATTTACGATACGGATGGCAAGGCAATAAGGTTCATCGGGATCGCCCGTGACGTAACGCAGGAGAAGCAGACTCAAGCGGAGCGCGAGCGACTGATTGCGGCAATCGAGCAGGCGGGGGAAACGGTTGTCATCACGAACCAGCAGGGGGTGATCGAATATGTCAATCCGGCCTTTGAGAAGATTACGGGGTACTCTCGCGAAGAAGCCATCGGAAGAAGCCCGAAAGTCCTGAACAGCGGCAAGCAGAGCCAAGAATTCTACAGGAATCTATGGCAGACCATCCTCAGAGGGGAAACCTGGAAAGGACGCTTTGTTAACAAGAAGAAGGATGGCTCCCTTTACACCGAAGAAGCAAACATCTCACCTGTTAGAAATCAGCAAGGGGCCATCACGAATTTTGTGGCCGTGAAGCGTGATATAACACGCGAGCTCGAGCTCGAAAACCAGTTCATGCAGGCACAAAAAATGGAGAGCATCGGCAGGCTCGCCGGCGGTATCGCGCATGATTTCAACAACATGCTCCTTGTGATACTGGGGCATGCGGAGATGATGCTCGACGAAGAAGGCCTGAATACCGACATGATCGACAGCATCAAGGAGATTCAGCACGCTGCGGAGCATTCGGCGGACCTTACCCGGCAGTTGCTCGCTTTCGCCCGTAAGCAAACGGCCGCACCAAGGGTTCTCGATCTGAACCACACCGTTGAAGGAATGCTACGGATGCTGCGCAGGTTGATCGGGGAAGGGATGGATCTGAAGTGGATTCCCGGCAAGGACATCTTCCCTGTTCGAATCGATCCGGCGCAATTGGATCAAATCCTGGCAAACTTATGCGTTAACGCTCGCGATGCAATCGACGGATTCGGAACCATCACCATCGAGACGGACAATCTGGTACTCGATGAAGTGTATTGCAAACAGTTCAGCGGATGCCAGGCGGGGGAATATGTGCGCCTCTCCATCAGCGATACCGGAAGGGGGATGAGCAAGACCGTTCAAGCGAAAATCTTCGAGCCGTTCTTCACGACCAAGGATGTTGGGGAAGGCACAGGACTCGGGCTTGCCACCGTTTACGGAATCATCATGCAGAATCACGGGCATGTAAGGGTCTATAGCGAACCCGGCAAGGGAACTACTTTTCATATCTTTCTGACCGCTCATCACGGCATTGCCGGTGTATCGGAGCAGGTACCCGTCAGCGCTCCTCCAGCGGGTAACTCGGAGAAAGTTCTGCTTGTCGACGACGAACCAGCCATCCTGAAAATGGGAAAAACCATGCTCGAACGACTCGGATACGATGTTCTCACGGCACAGGATCCCATCGAAGCGATGCAGATCATCGAGAACTACCCCGGGACGATCGACCTGCTGATTACAGATGTCGTCATGCCCGAAATGAACGGACGGGATCTGGCTTTACAGCTCATGAAACGCTTTCCCGATCTCAAATATCTTTATATCTCCGGCTACACGGCGAACGTCATCGCGCAACAGGGAATCCTCGACGAGGAAACGAACTTCCTGCAGAAACCTTTCTCCATTCACACCCTCGCCATTCAGGTGAAAGAAGCGCTCGGGACCAAAAAATAGTATCTTCCTGAATTACAATCAGTTCCGCGAGTTTATCATTATCACATCGGGTCAAAATTTATCTTGACCATTCGGATCAAGTTTTTATAATTCCGTCAAAAATGCGTCAGGATTTGGTCATGCTTTCTACAAAATCTTTGCGAACAGCACTCAGGTACGTTCATGCGATCAATGCGCATGATATCAATTCCATTGCGAATCTGCTTTCCGACCAATGCGTCTTTGTTGACAACAATACGGACGAGCACCCGGGTAAAGAGACACTCGTCAGAAACTGGGGTTACTACCTGGAGAAATGGCCGAATGTTGTTATGCTCATTTCAGAAATTTACGTACAAGACAATCAGGCGTTGCTTATCTACCGCGCCACCGGATCGTATTACAATCTACCCGATATCGAGGATTTCCAAATTGCCAGGATGCTCCACACCCAGGTCGAGAACGATAGAATCGTCATGTATCATTTCTTGGAGTATTCTGAAGAGCAGTTCGATAAGATTACCGCCGGCAAGTGGCAACAGGTTTTCGACCCCGAGCTTCAGGCAGCGACAATACAGCGCCACCTTGAGCTGATGAGCGACGGTTATACGGCAAGTATTCGCAATATCCGGCGTTACTACTCGAATATCTGGAAGAAAGCGCCCGTGGAGAAGATGTATTTACTTGCCGAAATCCTGCTCTCCGAGTATGGGCAACGATACGTAGCGTACGAGATGCTTCACAATCACAAGAAGGCGTTGAACGCGCTGAATGCAAAGCAGGTGGAACACCTTGGGAATGGCATCAATAGCTGGGACACCACCGACACCTATTCGATGTACATCGTCGGACCCGCCTGGAAGAACGGGAATGTTCCGGACTCCATGCCCCTGCGATGGGCGGAATCGGATAGCGTCTGGTGGCGAAGCACCGCGCTGGTGAGCACGATTTACCTCATGGGGGATGTGGAGCGCATGCTCCGGTTCTCGGAGATGATGGTGGACGATCACGAAGACATGATCGTGAAAGCGCTCTCGTGGGTTCTGCGCAAGATGGTCAAATACGATCGCGAAGCGGTGAAGACTTTCCTTGAGACCTATGATGGGCGTCTCGCTGCACGGGTGAAACGAGAGGTGAACAACAAGCTCCGCACGGGATTGAAGAATCCGAAGAATTCGTAATTAACTCATTATATATCAACACGATAGGCCCCATACGCAATCACTTTGCGGAGTCGAAAGATCATTCAATACTGAACCCATCCTTCGACTCCGCTCAGGATGACATGAAGGAAGGTGCAACAGAGCCAAAACTTCTAGGTAATTTATTTTTTATAATCTAACATTTTTCAAATCATATTTATAACATAGTTATATCCTGGAAAGGGTAAATAAAATAGGCACTGTTGCATATTAAGTGGGTGAATGGGTATTCAGATATCCGCAACATTGCAGAACCTTCAATCTGAAGTATGAGAAGTCCTTGTATCCATACGCTCTCTTTATAATGGTTCGAATGACGTTGTTAACCGCTTCTGCCTTGGCATTCGTGATTCTATGCTTGAACCAGTTCAACACAATATGCAATCTCTTCATAATCGTTCTTGCAAGTGCCTTCAGTGGCTCGAAGACGGTTTTCTGAATAACTCTGCACCACTCTTCAATCATCGGCTTCGCTTCTTCTTGCGTAATATCGTCTTCGAAAATCGATAGTAAATCTTCTTTGAGCAAATAGGCTTCGTAAAGGGGATGATTTAGCGTCTCCAGTTTCTTGAGTCGGGCTTGATGGTTTTCTTTGTGATTGTGTTTTCTGGTCAAAACCAACCACCGGTCGTGTTTCTTGCTCTGACGCAACTTGTCAGATTCAAAATCTCTCTGAAGTTCTCGTCGTACTTCTTCCACTTTTCTGTTGACCAGGCGGCTGAAATGGAAACGATCAAATACGATCATATCGGCACTCCAACACTCGGAAACAGCGCCGATATATGAACCACTGAAATCCATTGTTACGGTATCAATCCAGCGGAGTCGTCGTTCGTATTTTCGAAACAACTCCTTCGCACTTTCTTTCGATTTGCCCATTGTCAGGTCGATCACACGCCCGTCCTCATGGTTTGTGATAACCGTTGCATACTTATGCCTTCGCTTATAACCAATCTCGTCAATTGCAATCTGATCGACATTCGGAACTCGTCCTCTATAACCCTTTTCCAACTTGGATAACTCAATTTTGTCGATTCGATAAATCGTACTCCGATCCACACCGAATATCCGTGCTACAGAAGCATTGTCTGAACGAAGCGTGAACTGGAGAACCTTATTGCCGAAGTCTTTAGAGTGTCGATTGAGACCCTCGGCAATATCCTGTTGTTCAGTTTTCACTCCACACTGAGCGCAGTTGATCCGGCGAAGCGTCAGCACAAGTACTACGGGACGACAGGATATGGATGCATGAAGAATTTTGCGGACTCGATGATCATAAACTGTTCCCACAATACCGCATGTAGGACAACGTGGCTCATCTTCCTTTCGAACATGGACTTCAATGCATGGATAAGTTTGATACGTACCTTCGATTATCTGGTCGGCAGAATAACCTTGCAAAGCCAACAACGTTTTACAGACTTGTTTTCTGAGAGGATCATTCATCTCTATCTCCTTGTTGTGGTGATTAGGAGATTGTACGAGATCGGGTGATTCCTCTCAATCTTTTTTTCGACTTACCCACTAAGTTTGCAACAGTGCCATAAAATACAAAGGGGAAGGAAAATGAAATAGTTTTTAAAAATTATTCTTATTTCCTTTTACTTAGTCTGTATCATACTTTCAATAGTGAGTTCTGAATACAAAGTATATGAAGAAGCTTTGTAGGAACTTGCTAAGATCGTATGTGAAATAGATGAATCTCATCTATACACAGAGAAGAAAAAGCAAAATGGAATTTTCATTTTAAAAAAATGAAAATTCTCCCCCCCATCTTTACATAAAGTTGGGGGTTTACTTTACCAGAACAATCGCCTGCTCGGTTTCCGTTAACGATCGCTTCGAGAAACACCGGAACGTGTATACGCCGTCGGGGATGTGAATGCCTTCTTCCGTGACGCCGTTCCAGTATTCCGTGGTTCTTCCCACCTCGTAGTAGGATTCGTTCTTCACCAGCAGCTTTCCCTGCGCGTCCAGAAGCTTCCAGCTCAATTGATCGGAGCGCTCCAGATCGAAATCGAACCGCACCTCACCATTATCGGGATAGATGTACACTTCCACCGGTTGTTTTGCGGATGAGAGCTCGGAGAGGCTGATATCGCTCTGCCGATCGTCGGCGGTCATGATGCGGTAGTAGTACTGGTTCTCGCCGGATACATCGCGATCCACCCAGTAATCGGTCGAATCGACGATGATGTGGATGAGCTCAAAGAGCTCCATGCCCGACCACCCGCCTCGGGGAATCTTCTTCCGGTAGATCGAGACCGGGCTCCAGCGATCCATCAGCCAGTGCAGCACAATCTCCTCGCGGTTGCCGTACGCCTGGAGCGGGATATCGTCTTCCGGCTCTTCCTGTCCGAAACCGTCGAGGAAGGAAAAGCGCACCATGCGCACAATATTATTGTCATCGATAACCAGGTTGGGCTGGCTCTGGGTTATGCCGTCCTTATCCGCTTTCAGGCTGTACTCGCCGTTGTTCAAATCGGTAAACAGGAAGAAGCCGTTGGCGTCCGTTTGTATAAAACTGCCCGTGGGACGAAGCAGCATGGAAGCGTTGTATTGGGGCGCGCCGTCCGCGCTGCGGACATATCCGTAAATCATACCGCTTTCGGGCGTCGTTGATGGCGGAGCGACCTTCTTCTGGAAGCGATTCTTCTTCAATTCCTTCAGATAGCCGTTCTCCTTCAGTCCGGTATAGTAGAAGAGTCCCACACCGGCATATCCCCCATCCCGAACCATCGATATCTTGGAGAAGATGCGCTGAACCGAGTAGGAACCCTTGTTCATCCACGCTCTTAAGCCGCATACGATGCGATTCTCGAGACCGTACATGCTCAGGTTGCCCAGTTGGGACTGGAGCTCAGTGTCCGAAGTAGTGTAGGCCATCAGATACACATAATCGACATAGTCCTTGAGAATCCAGTCAATCCAGTTCTGGCCATACTCGCTGCGAGCGGAACGGATATCCGGTTTGACCGATGCCGTAACCGCGATGGAGGGATCGATCGCCTTCACTTCGGCATAGATACGCGCCATCAAACGCTCGGTTTGCAACTGTCGCCATGCAAGCCAGGTGGATTCGGTGGGAACCGGCGTCTGCGCCTCGTACTGCTTGATCGCCAGGGGGTTGTAACCCAGCTGGAACTCGGGGTAGCGAATGTAATCGAGGTGTATGCCGTCGACCTCGTAATTGGACGCGACATCAAGGATCACGCTTGCCAGATAGTCCTGCACCTCGGGGATACCCGGATCGAGAAACGCCCCCTCATGTTCGTTCATGCGCATCTTTTTGCCGTGGTTGTTCACGGTAATCCACTCAGGGTGCTTGTAATAGACATTCCCCGGGCGCATGTTGGCCTCGTCGTGCGGCGTCACCACAAAAACGGTGAACCAGGCGTGGACTTCGATGTTGTGCTTTCCGGCCTGATCGATCAGATATTGCAGAGGGTCGAATCCGGATGCCTCGACAAGGTAGCAGATTGGCTCCGGATTGGGGAAATCGTTGTTGTCGCGATTGGGGATATAGAGCGCGTCACCGCGGTATCTGACTTCCGCGATGATCTGATTGAAATTGTAGGTGTAGGCATCGCGAACCAGCTCGTCGATCTTTTCCGGTGTGTCGATATCCCACACAGGCGCCCAGACGGCGCGCACCTCCGCGCCCAGGGAAGCGACGCATATCAGCCAGACGGTAACGAGTAACCGGATTCGTAGTTTCAAATTTCGCGATCTCCTTTTCCGCGAATGTTTAGAGAACGGCTCCATTTCACGCAAGGAAAAAGATGACGATCACCGACATTGTGTAGAAAAAAAGCGTTAGCATGGCGATGAGCGATGCGCTTTTCCCCTCACCGCCATCGAGCGCCCTGGTGGCCTCCGAAGCGATCCTTTCGCCGTGATCCATCGCACCGTGGAAGGTCTTTTCCAGGCGTTCGACGTACAACTTCAACGACCTCTTCCCGGGTTCTTTGCGCAGCGCGTCGTATTCCTGAAAAAGCACGGGAATGAACATGAGCGTGCAGAACAGGTAGAATGAGAAGTCTCGCAATTTCCGAGACTGGATAAACGACACGGAGCGATAGAGCCCATCGAGCGTAACCGAGCGCACGATCATCGTGGAAATCAGGAGGAAGAGGACAATTCTCAGGATGAAATGCAGTTGCTCGGGAAACGGAATATAGAAGAAGAATCCCGAAAGGATATACACGATGAAGAAGACGGATATGCGTGCCACGAAGCGTATCCAGAGAAGTAACACCTGGAAATCCAGCAAACTGTAGAACAGAGAAAACGCCCCGATGAAATAGAACGCCTTCATGCTCGAAAATGCGGTCAGAAAGAATATCAGCGTATAGGCGACCAACGCCGGAAACGGCTTGAGCCGCTGCAAGGGCGTATCACCGGATGCCATGTGGGATTATTCTCCGGGTTTATCGAAAGGAACGGATACGATCATGCGGTAAGGAACCGCTTCCCCATTCTTTCTCGCTGGCGTGAAGACCCAATTCCGGGCGGCGCGAATCGCCGATTCGTCGAACTCGTTCGGTCCGGGCATGAAGGAGCTTTTCACGCGGATGTCTTCCACCGTGCCGTCGGGGGTGACGAGGATGTCCAGAACGACGGCTCCGCTCTGGGCCTCTTCCTTATCCATCATACCCGGCGGGTACATGGGCATCTCCTGCATGAGGGCTCTTGGCGCGCTGTCCACATCGTCTTCATGGAATCCGTGCGGCAGTCCCGGCGGATCCATTCTGTCCGGTTCCTGCGCGACCACGTCCGTCGAATCCGTTACAAGAAGGCTATCCTGCTGCGCCAGTAACTTCTGCTTCTCCAGTTCTTCCAGCTCGACAAGATAGGGGAGTCGTTCGGTTCTGATGAATACGCTGTCGCGGTAGATCGTACCGATGAAATCCGAGTAGTCGTCCTGTTGTTCCAGAACACGCTCGAACCACGGCCTTGCCGATGTGGCGTCATCCAGAATGAAATAGTAGATATAACCCGCAGTAAACTCCGCCTGTCGGCTGACATCGTTGTGGTATCGCTCGGCGATTTCCTTCATGCGGTTGATAGTAATCTGCGGCTCGGAGTTCATGAGCGTAATGGCTGAATCGAACTCCTCCTTCGCCTTGATCTCGCTGTAAGTGGTAATCTCCACCGGTTCACCCGCGATGAGCTTTCCGGCGGCGTACGTGTATTTGTTATCGGGAAATTTCTCTTCCAGCGCGGAGGCAATTTGCCGCGCCGCTTCCGGATCGTTCTTCTTGTTCAGGTATATCCAGATACTCACGAATTTACTGAAGGGAATGAACTCCTTATGCAGTTGATCGAGTGAGGTTTCGATCGCGCCTTTGGAATCCTGAAGCGAATCGATTCGAGCAATCATGAGAGAATCGTTCAGCACCGTCAGGGAATCGATTTGGACGATCAGCGAATCCATATCGTGCTGGATAAGATGTTCCTGCATGGCCAGTCTGTCGTAAACAGCCAGAGACGAATCCGGTTTTTCGAGAATGAGAAGGTAGTACTCGGCCAGCCGAAGCTCATCCTTGAATCTCTGCACCATCTCGACTTTTCGTTCCGTATCGTAGAAACCCTTGATCTGAGAAGCGATGTCCTCGCGGGTGTCGGCTTCCTTGTAGAATTCCGAATTCTTGCTGTGCTTCCCTACTTGCTTGTAAGCCTCGACAGCCTTCTCGAAATCCATATCTCTCTTGAAATACATATCGCCCATGTGGTATGAAGCCGCCGCCGCGACCAGCGTATGGTTATTGTCCTTGATGATGCGGTCGAACAGGTCGATCGCCTCGTCCTGCCGGTTGAGTCCGACATACGCACGGGCTTGCAGAAGCTGGGCTTTGGGGATGTTCTCTCCGAGGTACTCGTCTTTCATCAATTTATTGGCGATCTTCAAGGCTTTTTCGTACTCGTGGAGGTCGATGTAGTTCTCGCCCATCAGGTAACGGGCGTCGAGCTTGAGGCGTCGATCGACGCGGGAATCGAGAAGCTGCTGAAAGACCTCGTTCGACTTCTCGAATTCTCTTTGCTCCTTATGCATCTTGCCAAGCAGCAGGAAGGCTTCTTCGTATTGATCGGAATCCTTGTATTCGTCGAGAAGCTGCTGCAGGTAGCGTTCGGAAAGCAAGAACTGCTTTTGTTGAACGTAGAAATCGGAAATGAGCAGCAACGCCTGCGGATGATAGTCCTCGAACTCCGAATTGGCGATGAAATCCTTCAGCACCTTGTAGGCGTCGTCCTTCTTGTTGATTTCGTAATAGCATTTGGCGATATACAGCCAGGAATCCCCCACGAAGGGACTTTCGGGGTAGAAGTTTATTAAATCGGTGAATTTTTCCTGCGCCTGGGTGTAGCTATTTCCCTTGTAATACATACACCGGGCCAGCATGTACAATGCGTCGTCCGCCCACCGGCTGTCCTTGTAATCGGTGAGGATAATTCCGCACTTCTTGATTGCTTTGTTATAGTTCTGCACCGCGTTTGCGTTCGGTTTTCCATTATCGCGTAGCGGGGCTTCCTGCGCGTCCTTGAAATACTGTTCCGCGTTGTAAAACACATTGAAATAAGCGAACGTGCAGCCTGCAAGCAGCACGAGCGCGAGGAGCGGAGTAAAATACAATATTCTTCGTTTCATTCTTACCTGAGATTTTCTCTTCAGCTTTTATCGATACAATTTCATCTGAAAATCACTCAACGCGACAAATCCGGTCACCCTGAGTGCCGACATCCTACCGGCGTATCGAAGGGTCGTTACGATTATATGCCTCTCAACTAATCCTGAGATTCATTTCATTAAAATGCCGGGGGAATAAATCCCCCCGAGATAGCTATCAATTATTTATACCAGCGGACCCACTTCGGCTTCGACAGCTTCGAGAATCTCGCAGGATTTAACCAGTTCCTTCATCTTGGTGTGATCGGGATAGAGCGGACGATCCACGTCGAGGAAATCGACGTACTTGCGGATGATCTCCTTTGCTTTTCCCGTGCCCTTACCGAGCTTGTAGTCTCTGAAATCGAGGGCCTGCGCCGCCGCCATGTATTCGATTCCGAGAATGCCGTACGCGTTGTCCATGATCTGGAAATTCTTGATCGCGGTGTTCATGCCCATCGAAACGAAGTCTTCCTGGTCCGCCGCGGCGGGGATCGACTGGATCGAGGCCGGCATGGAGAGGATTCTCTGCTCCACGATTTGCATATCGGCAGTGTACTGACTCAGCATCAAGCCGGACATCATACCCGCACCCTTGGTGAGGAATGCCGGCAGGCCGATGTTCAGCGCCGGGTGGTTGAGGCGATTCATGCGTCGCTCGGACATCACGGAGACCATCGTCACGACCGCCCCCACCATGTCCATGGGAACGGCAACCGGCGATCCCTGGAAGTTCGCGCCGGAGAGCTGGATGTTGTGTTCTGGGAAGAAGATGGGGTTATCGCCGACGTTGTTCAGTTCGATTTCCACCTGCGATTTCGCCCAGCGAACCTGGTCATGCGCCGCGCCGATAACCTGCGGAGCCGAACGCATGGAATAGGCGTCCTGAACCTTCATCTTGAGGTTGCCCTCGAAGACGTCTCCGCCCTCGAGAACGGTGCGGATCGCCCTTGCGGCGCGCTGCGCGCCGTCGAATCCGCGGATTTCGTGGAGAAGCGGGTGATAGGGCTTCATGTTTGCCATCAGCGCTTCAAGGCTCATCGCGCAGGCAATTTCCGCCTGACGCAGCCAGCGATCGGTATCGTAAAGCATGATCGCGCTCATGGCCGTAAGGAGATTGGAACCGTTGATGGTTGCCAGTCCGTCGCGCGCCTCGAGTCCCGGTACCGGGATTCCGGCGCGGTCGAGCGCTTCTCTTCCCGGCAGGAGCTCGCCTTTGTAGTAGGCGTGGCCTTCGCCCATCATCATAAGAGCAATCTGCGACATCGGCGCAAGATCGCCACACGCGCCTACGGAACCCTTCTGGCACACGTAGGGGGTGACGCCTTCGTTGAGCATCGCGACGAGGGTTTCCACAATCTGAAGTCGGCAACCGGAGTGACCCTTGGAAAGGATGTTGGCGCGGCTTGTCATCGCACCGCGAACGTACTCGATGGGGGCTGGATCGCCGATACCGGCAGCGTGATTGTAAATCAGATACTTTTGAAAGTCTTTGATCTGTTCGTCGCTGAGAACAACCTCGGAAAACTCGCCGATTCCGGTGTTGACCCCGTACATGATTTCATGCTGACGGATTTTCTTCTCCAGCATCTCGCGACAGGTGTTGATGCGAGCCACCGCGTCAGGGTGAAGCTCCACTTTCTCGTTGTGACGTGCTATCTGGACAAGCTTTTCAACTGTTAAACCTGTACCGTTCAGGACAATCGCCATAGATTCCTCCTTCTGATTTTATCGTATTGTGATGCGATTTATTTTCAAATGAGGTAAACCTGTCGTTGGATAGAAGGCAATGAATATTACCACTCGTTCCAGGTCCTGAAAAACACGCCCAGCATGTGCGCGAAAAGAAATGCCACAGCCAGAATGATGTGTGTCCCGGCCGTTCCCTGGGAAAACTTTCCACCAATCACGAATATCAACGCGGCTACACCGGTGTAGTAGTAGAACACGTTGTGTTCTTTCTCGGCGCGGTAGGTTTTGTAGGAAAGAATCCCAATCACAATCAGTATTGCAAGCACGGCAATTATCATCATCGCTCCAATCTTACGTTTATCGTAAACAGCAAAACTTATCAGTCAACAACGTACGACTCCATGATCAGCTCTCCATCGACCAGCGAGAAGGATATCTTGTCGTACTCCTCGGTGATGGTGCGTGACTTCTTCAAGATGCGAACGTACGTTCCGGGAAACACCTTTTTATATGCAACGATATGTTTCGGTTTTGTTTCTTCGGAGAGGAGGGTCTGATTGATCTCCTCTTCCAGTTTGTTCTCCAGATCCTCAAGCTCTCCGGTCACCCTCAGAATCTCTTCTGCGTTCTCGAGCTCGTCCATCTTGAGCGCCGTCATCTTCTTGGTGAGCTGAAGCATCCTCTCCTTGATGAACGGGCTGATGGTGATCTCCACATCGGTTCCGATCGCGCCGGTACTGCCCAGCACGGCCACTTCCACGTCGCTTCCGCTGTGAACCATCCCGCCGACGATCGAGCTCGTCTCGGGATCGCCCTTGATTCCTTTTTCGCTGATCAGCTTGCAGAAATTGGCGTGCTCCTTGAATTTGATCCTGTCCTTCGCCATGAGGAAGGCGTTTTCCGCCGTGTCGAACTCGATGCTTCCCTCGGAGACAACGCCTATTTTCTGGCAGTTGAGGATATCGCCGTTGATTTTGATGTTCCCCTTCGCACGGATCGAGGAATCGATAACATCCCCGTTTGCCTGGAGATCGCCGGAGAGTTCGATGTTGATCTTGTCCTGGATATTGCCGAACACGATCAGATTGCCGTGCAGATAGAAATTCTCCTGGTTCAGATCGATATCGCCCTCAACGATGAAATCGCTCTTCACGCATACCCTGCCGTCATCATCGACGTACGGATATCCGGGAGCAGTGGCTTGGATATGGCTCTGGTCGGCGTTGTATTCCACGTTCTCGCCGATCTTCGATTCGAGGATATCCTCGTCATCCATGGTCGGTAGAATCGGCTCGCCGAAGATGCTCTGCCCCGGGCGTCCGGAGCGCGTGACAAACAGATGCGCCAGCGGGGTTCCGATGTCCGCGGTTTGCAACCCTTCCAGCTCGCTCAGATTGAAATGCTCGGGATCGATGCAGTTTTCCAGATTGAAGAGGAGCGAGAATTCCACCTGTGGTTCCGAAGGCATCTGGTTGAGCGCAACCGGGAAAGGCTCACCGAAGTTGCGCTCAGCGCCCTTCTCGTTCATGTAAACTCTTGCGCGATCGTATCCTTCGATGATCCCCGCCTCGTCGAGCATGTTGATAATGGTTTCCTCGCTGACAAGCTGGCTGCCGTTCAGCATGGTCATCCAGGCTCCGTCTTCCCTGATCTGGATGGTTATGAGTCCTTGCGGATCGGAAATCATTTCGCTCATTTCTTCAGCCCGATAAAAGAGTATTGGCGCTGCTCGCCTTTTTTCTTGCGGTAAGAATAAAATTCATCGTTCTCGAAGGTGCAAATATCGATTACTTCAATATTCTCTTCGGAAAGTCCCAGCGCAAGCAGTTTCGTCTTGATCGCGCCAGAGAGGTCGATCACACCTTTATCCTGCTTCAGGCCGGTTACGGTAACAAAGATGCTCTGGGTTTTTTCGTCGACCATGTAATGTTTCTTGCAGATCGATGGTCCCAGCACGACGATCAGGTTTTCCGCCTGGCTGCTGAAACGCCCCTTGAACATGTTCACCGCGTTTTCGACGATACCCTTCACGATGCTGCGGCGTCCGGCATGCAGCGCGCCGCACACATGCTTGACGGGATCGTACATCAATACCGGAACGCAGTCTGCCGAGCGAACCACCATCACGGCGAAGGGATCGCGGGAGATCATGCCATCGGTGTTACGGATGGGCGCATTCCCCGTGTACATATTGTTGTGAACCACAGCGACGCGTGCGTCGTGAACCTGTTCGGCCGATATCAACGCCGGCTTGATTTCGTCGTCCAGCGACTTGATGGAGTTCTGGACATCCACCAGTGAATCCTTGACCGTGCCGAATCCATGAACGATTACGCTATGGTTTGAAAGCAGTTTTGAATAAATCATGACACCTTCCTGAGATTTTGAAAACATTTTTCATCTCGTACCATAAAAAATGTTATGAGCGAATTTCCCGTCAAGGAAAAAGGATTTCAGCAGGATATTTCACGTTGCATCTCAACAACATAAAGCCTAAGAACCGAACTTTGTCGCTCAGAATTCTATTGACAGCCATCGCAAACTCTCATAAATTTCTACTAATATTGAAGACAGGTGGCGTTATGAGATCAAACACATTCAAATACAGCGCTCTTTTCTGCCTTCTCTTCCTGCAGATCGCGATGCTCGGCGCGGAGGAATGGGAGTTTGAGCAGGAAATCTTCTCGCCAAGATTGTTTCTGCATCCTTTTGCCACCTACCTGTACGATGTGAAGCAGGTCACGGACTGGGAGCTGCACCAGTACGCAGACACGCAATTCCGCATGAACATCGGAAGCGTCTCTCTCAATCGCCTCAATACCGATGTCCAGGCTCAGATGAATCATGATCTCAACGACTACTTCACCTTCCGTGGACGATACGATCGTCAGAGTTTCCAGCATTGGCCCGAGGATAAGGAAATCATGTCCATGGAGATGGAAGCGAGGGTCTTTCCCTGGTTCTCCGTATTCGTGGGCGCGAATCCCGAATACGACAAAGAGGACGTGGATGCCGTAGCCGGATTCATGATCGCGGACTCAACCCGCACGAGGTATTTCCGGACAACACTTGTTTACGAGGACTTCGTTTACGACGAGAAGAACGAGGCGAAAGGGGAAACCAAGCGCGAACCTTTCGGCGTTCGCTGGGCCATGCACCCGTGGAATGGAGACGTGCGCTTCTACAGCGAAGGATACTGGACAAACGGCTACAGAAGAACTTTTTCCGCCGGGGATTCGCTCGATACAACCCAACTCGAGCATTACGAGCGCTATGCCCTGATTCGCATCACGCGCAACTCCAAAGGCGGGAGCCTATACAGCTTCGATATGCGTTTCGATGAATACTACGATCACGACACCCGTCTCGATACGGATTATTCCGTTCGCCGCAGCATCTACCTCTATCAGTGCGGATTCCATTGGGATCTTACACTTACGGAAAAAACAAGATTGAAGCCGGGATTCCGTTATGTCCTTTTGAAATACCGGGAACGTTGCCCCGAAAACGGTTTCTTCAATACCGACATACTGTACCGGGTTGAGATGCTCTATCAGTTGATTGGTGTATGGAAAACACCACTGGGCACATGGGAAGGCGGTTGTCTGGGTAGTCAGAGGAGAATTCACGAAGCAAAAAAATTCTTCTTTGGCTCTGATCCGAAATGGGAGCAAAAGCTTTTCCTCGGGTGGTCCTGGGAGTTCGTCAACAACGCCTTCCTGAAGCTGAGCGTGAGCCACGAGCCCTCCATCGACGGTTTTGGCGGTGCGAACATGCAACTCCAGTGGAGGATATAAGCCACCATATTAACGTGCCTTAATTTTATAGCGTTTTTCTACCGTTTGCACATTTCATTTGACCGTTTTTTCGCCATCATCAATCTTTGAAAAAAGATTTCAGGCAGGTGAACAGATTGAATCAGAGAGTGCAATTCGTTGATTTTATGGCAGATATGGGGAAATTCGATCTCAAAAGCGTATTGCCGCTCTTCGATCGCTATCATGAGCTACTTGTGGAAACAAACGCACGGATCAATCTTGTTTCACGTGCAACGTCCCTGGACGATTACTGGACGAAGCACTACCTCGATTCCATCACACCCGCCCGGTTCTTCGATTTCCACAACGAGCGGATCCTCGACTTCGGGACGGGCGGCGGACTTCCCGGCATTCCGCTGAGAATACTCTATCCCACCTGCCGGATGGAGCTGCTTGACTCCCGGAAGAAGAAGTGCGACGCCGTGGGAGAGATCATCGAAAATCTCGGACTGACCAATGCCCGAACAATCAGTTCGCGCCTGGAAGAGCTGGACATGCGGAGGTTCTCTGGACGGTACGACACCATCGTTTGCCGATCGGTCAAGATCGAGCCTCGCTTTGCATCCACGCTGAAAAAACTTGTGAAACGCGGCGGAAGATTGCTGTTTTACAAAGCGAAAGAGATTGACGATTTGAAGCCGTTTGCTGGAATCGAATTTCTGGATGTTTCACATCCTGCGTTAGGCGATAGAAGAATCGGAGTATGGAAGCGCTAATGCTCTCATGCTCAATGAATAACGATAAACTTGCTTATAGAATATAGAGTACTGCATGAAGAAAATTATTACGGTCGTTAATCAAAAAGGCGGCGTGGGAAAAACCACCTCGGCGGTCAACCTCTCCGCTGCGCTCGGAATTCACGAAAAGAATACACTCATGGTCGATTTCGATCCGCAGGGGAACGCGACCAGCGGCATCGGGCTCGATACCAAGGAATTGAAAAACCATATCTACGACGTTCTCATTCAAAAGAAGGCAATGGCCGAGATCATCCGGCCAACGTACATTGACAAGCTGAGTATCGCCCCGACGAACATCGATCTCGTGGGCGCGGAAATAGAACTGGTGAAAGAGTTTGCGCGCGAGCAACGCCTCAAGAGCGCGCTGGAGCCCGTGCAGGACAATTATGAATATATCGTAATCGATTGCCCGCCATCTCTGGGGCTTCTGACCGTCAACGCGCTGACCGCCTGCACCGACGTGCTCATCCCCATTCAGTGCGAATACTACGCCCTCGAGGGGGTTAGCCAGCTCCTGAATACCATCAGGCTCATTCAGAAGAACCTGAACCCGAATCTGCGCATCCTGGGCGTGCTTCTCACGATGTACGATCGCCGTCTCAACCTTTCCAACCAGGTAGCGAAAGAGGTGCGGCGTTACTTTGGCGACAAGGTTTTCAAAACGGTCATTCACAGGAATGTCAAGCTGAGCGAGGCGCCCAGCTTCGGGCAATCCATATTCCATTACGATATAAAATGCAAAGGCGCAGGAGATTATTTCTCGCTGGCAGCCGAAGTGATAGAAAGATGAGCAGATTAGGAAGAGGAATCGAGTCATTGATCAACGACGGTCCCGAAGCAACGGACCGAAGCACCGGCATTACCACCGTCCGTGTGGAGCATATATTCCCGAACGCCTACCAGCCGCGCAAGACATTCGCGCAGGACAAACTGGAAGACCTCGCGCAATCCCTCAAGGAGAACGGCATGATACAGCCGATTATCGTTACCAAGAGGGACCAAACCCACTACGAGCTGATCGCCGGGGAGCGCAGACTGCAAGCGTCAAAGCTGGCGGGGTTCGACGAAGTCCCCGTCATCATCCGCAGCGTAACCAAGAAGGAACAGCTTCAATTCGCCATCATCGAGAACATCCAGCGCGAGGACCTCAACCCCATCGAGGAGGCTCAAGCGTATCATGTTCTGCACGATGAATTTAGCTTGACACATGCCCAGATATCCGAGATTATCGGAAAGGACAGGGTGACGATATCGAACTCGCTCCGCCTTCTTAAGCTGAACGAGGATGTGCAGAAGATGCTTCTGGACGGCACTCTTTCCGCCGGTCACGCAAGGGCCGTTCTCCAGCTCGAACCGGAGCGGCAAACCGATTTCGCGCAGGAAGCGTCCGCAAAGGGCTGGTCGGTACGGCAAACGGAACGGGAAGCGAAGCTGATCGTCGAAGGAAAAAAGACGAAAGAACCGGATGAGAAAAAGGGATTCTTCCCCGATCTGATCCGGCAGGTTCAAAAGCAACTGAAGGAACGTTTTCAAGTCAAAGTAAGTATCAAAGGGAATCCCAAAAAAGGAAAGGTCGTTTTCCACTACTCCAGCGAGGAGGAGAGAATCGCGCTGCTGGAACGGCTACGAAAGTTCCAGGACGAGTAGCGCGTCCGTTATGAAACGCTATCTCATCGGGCTGTTGATATTTTCCATCGCGATCATGATATTTCTGGCGTCGGAAGTCGCGAGCCTGAAAGGGCGAATACGTAAGTCGGAGTTCAAGAGCGAGCAACTGGAGCGCCGTAACGATTCGCTTCAAGTTCGTATGAACGAAATGGCTCGAAGACACCCCAACATGCCGGAAATCCCACGACAGGAAAGCCTGAACAAGCTCCTCGACGACTATTTCAAAGACAAAGGCGAAGCTCCGCTGAAACCCGAGATCACCACGCAGGAATTGCGCAGCGAACTTCATCAACTGGAGATGAAGAAGCGCATGGTTCCGGACATGAATCCGATCCGTGGTGAATATGTTATTTCCCGCAAATTCGGTAAAGATCACCGTGCGGTCGATTTCGCCGCGGCGATGGGGACGGAGGTCGTGGCGACTGGCGCGGGGGTGATCAAATCGGTTTACGAAGACCAGTATTTCGGCAACGTACTGATCATCGATCACCTGAACGACTACATTACGATGTACGCGCACTTGAATCGCACGTTCTTTCCATCGCGAACATTCGTGGAAAAAGGCGAGACCATCGCCTACGTAGGAAACACGGGCAATAGCACCGATCCGCATCTTCACTATGAAATTCTGTATAAGGGAGAAAATATCGACCCGTTGACAATGATCGAAAAAAAAGAAATAAAGGGACAATCGTATGGAAAAGAATCGCAAGATCGAGCTCTCGACCATGATCGGTAAGGGGAGCGTGGTAAAAGGTACTCTCGATATCAAAGGCGGAATCCGCGTCGACGGCGAGGTGGAAGGCTCCATCCATTCCGACGGATTCATTCTGATTGGTACGTCCGGCGTCGCCAAATCCGAGCTCAAAGCGAAGGAATGCCTGGTCTCCGGCACTGTAGACGGCGACATCCAGGTACAGGATCAGCTCGAGCTCGAGCGGAGCGCCCGCGTGAACGGAAACATCATCGCAAGAATTTTGCGAATTCATGCCGGAGCCGTTTTAAACGGGAACTGCTCCATGACCGATTGCCATTCTGCCGAGAAGCAGAATACAAAAAAGGCTGAGTAAATGTTCAGGGTTACACGGAAACTACGATCCAGTGCGAGCGATAAAGCATACACTAAGGTATGGTCGCTGATACCGCAATTGATTTTCACCATCTTTATTTCCATGCTGGTGGGCTTCCTGCTCTTTCTGCTGATCGACCGGATTTTCGAGGCGAAGAACGCGGTAGCGCCCTTCGGAATACTCTTCGGGCTGATTATGGGATGGCTCGCGGCCATCAAACTTTACAAGAACGCAATGGGGCCCAAAGAAGAGAAGCTCGAAGAAGAGCTGAAACAGGACAAATAAATTCATTTTTCAACTGGAAATGCACAATGCTCGAAAAACCACGACAATTAGTAAAACAAATACTTGCGATTATTTTCTTGACAGACGTTCTTGCAGCGTTGAGTTTACCATTGTTTTTCAAACAGGCGCTGGGTTTTTTACTCGGCTCTATCGCCAGCATCATCTATTTTCTACTGCTGGTACGAGATACAAAACAGGTCCTTGACGTTGCTTCCGGTAAAGCAGGGGTGAAAGCCCTTCAAACCTACTACTTGAAATATGTTGTTCTGATTTTATATTCCATAGTGGTTGTAAAATTTCTAAAACCGGATATACTTTTATTCGGCATCGGTTTGCTCTCGTATCAAATTGCGATCTATATCCATGCCGGCTGGCATAGTTTGAAAAACAATAAATACTTCAGGGGATAGAATGAAGAAAGGCGGAATTCTCCGATTAATCATCATTTTCGCAGTCATTGAAATCATTCTTCTTGCCCTCTCGGGTTTTCTCAACAAACAAATCCAAATCGGTTTTGACGAGAACGGCAAGTTCGTTTTCCGAAACACACCGCACGAATTCGTACTTTCCGACAGGATCACCGAAGACTTCCAGCGCGACAAATTCATCGAAGAACAAGGGGAAGAGAAAGTCATCTACGGTAGCGAAGAGCTATACAACTCGATGACCGTTCTTGCCAAGGGCACTCCGGTTGGAACATTCCAGCTCCTGCGGATGCTGCTTATTGTCGATATCGCGCTTCTGTTCTTCGCGTTCTTCACCCGGAAACGCCTCTTCGAGCGCCCCAGTAAGATCCAGATTCTCTTCGAATCGATCTACGGGATGCTGGATGGATTCGTGGTCGAGACCCTCGGCGCAAAGCTCGCCGGTTTCACGCCTTACATCGTTACCATCTTCATTTTCCTTTGGATTTGTAACGTGATCGGCATGATTCCGATTCCCGGCTTCCTTGAACCGACCCGTACGCTCAACGTGACGATGGGTATGGGCATCATGGTCGGCGTCGTGGTCCACGCGACGGCGATCAAGCACAAGGGAATCGGCGGTTACCTGAAAGGGTATGTGACCCCGATGGTCATCCTCGATGTTATCGGCGAACTGGCGAAAGTGGTTTCGATATCCTTCCGACTTTTCGGTAATATTCTGGGCGGCGCCATTATCATCCTGGTGGTATCTTCCCTGGTCAAGTTTGTGGTTCTCCCTGTCGGGCTGAACCTGTTCTTCGGACTTTTTGTCGGTACGGTGCAGGCGTTCGTCTTCACCATGCTGGCTCTTTCATACATCAGTGTAGCGATTTCGGAGTAATCAATGGTATTCACAAAAGAGATCGTAGAGATCGCGGCTTATCTGGGCGCCGGAATCGGCGTGGGAATTTCATCGTTAACGAGCGGCATCGGCAGCGGATCGATCGCCGATCAGGCAACCCTTGCTCTATCGAGGCAACCCAAGGCTTACGACAAGCTGTTCGGCACGATGCTGATCGGCCAGGCCGCGACACAGACCGGCGGAATCTTCGCCCTCGTTGTCGCGCTCCTGCTTCTGTTCGGCGGCATCGACGTCGTTGAAGGCGGGTGGTATCGATTTGCGGCTTTGCTCGCTGCGGGTATCGCAGTGGGACTCGGTGCCGTTGGCCCGGCTTTCGGCGCCGGTTACGCAGGAGGCGAGGCTTGCAGGTCTATCGGGCGCAACCCGCGTCAATCCAACATTCTGATGGGTAACATGCTCATCGGGCAAGCGCTTTCGCAATCGAGCTCCATCTTCGCGCTGGTCGTTTCGCTCCTTCTCATGTTCTCAACTCCCTTCCAGCCGGAAAACGCGAGCATGGCAAACATCGTGATGAAGATGGCGGCCTACATCGGCGCGGGACTCTCCATCGGGCTCGGAACCCTCGGCCCCGGCTCCGGTATCGGATTCGTCGCCGGACGCGCGAACGATTCGATTGGACGCTTTCCCGCACAGAAGAATAACCTGATCCGAACGATGTTCCTGGGGGCGGCGGTATCGGAATCGACAGCGATCTATTCGCTGGTTATCGCCTTCTTGCTGATCTTTGCACTGTAAAGAATAGATATTTGTAATGAAAACATACAAGACTGTGTAAAAAACAGGAGGAAAAAAATGGAAATGACATTGGCACAAGGCATCGCAAAAGCTGCGGCGTTTCTTGGCGCAGGCATCTGTATGGGCATCGGAGCGCTCGGCCCCGGCGTTGGCGAAGGTTTCGTCGCCGGCAAGGCATGTGAAGGTATCGCCCGTTCACCCGAAAATCAGAACTTGCTCATGCGTACCATGCTGGTCGGTCAGGCAGTTTCCGAGTCAACCGGTATTTACTCGCTGGTTATCGCGCTGTTGTTGATATTCTCCACCTGATACGGCATTCGAAACAGTAATCATTTTCAGAGAATGGAGAAGACATGATCACAATTGATTATTCTCTCTTGATCGTTATCGCGAACTTTGTTCTGCTTCTGATCATACTGAACAAGATTCTGTACAAGCCGATGAAGAAATGGCTTACAGAAAGATCGGAGAAGATATCGGGCGATATCGATGAAGCAGCTCGCTCCAAAGAGGAAGCGGCCAAAATCCTGGATCAACAGAAACAGGAGCTAATCGAATCTTCAGAAGAGATTCGCAAAATGCAGCACCGCGCAAGACGCGAAGCCGAGGATCAGGCGAAGGAAATCCTGGATGGCGCCAAGAAGCAACAGAAGGATATCGTTCAGGAGACCGAGGCTCAGGTAGCCCATGTACGCAAGCGTACCATGGAAGAGCTCGAGGTAGAGCTTGCCGGTATGATCGCATCCGTGTCTGCAACAATCATTGCCGATAAAATGGATCCGGAAACGGACAAAAAGCTGATCAATAAACTACTGCAAGACAGGTTGAGCAAGTGAGAGATTTTGAGATTTCCAAGCGGTACGCCAAGGCTTTCATCAGTCTGATCGCTCCCGATGAGCATAACGATTTGCTGGATGATGTTCGCGGCTTGCATGAAGTGCTGACGGGGAATCCGGAAATCATCCGCTCCGTCCACATGATGATCCTTTCGTATCCGCGAAAGAAAAAGCTGGTTGAAGCGCTGGCAGAGAACCTCCATTTCGCCGATCGCTGGAGATCGCTGTTCGTCCTGCTGGTGAAGAAGCGTCGTTTTTCCATTATCTTAACGCTGTTGAACTGCATCGAGGACTTCATCCTGGATGAGAACAAACGCGTGAAGGTGATGCTTTCGCTGGCGAGAGAGCACGATGGACAAACCATGCAGAACATAACCCATCTTCTGGAAGACATCCTGAAAAAGAATGTAGAATTCAAGACCCGCATCAAACCGGAGCTCATTGCCGGTTTCCATGCTGAAACGAGTTCGCTGATTATCGACGGTTCCGTCAAAAACAATCTCGAACGATTCATAAAAGAAAAAATACCGCAAAATTGAGGGTATTATGAAAATACATCCCGATGAAATCAGCTCGATCCTAAAACAGAAGATCGACAGTTTTAAATTCGATATCGACATCGCCGAGACCGGTAAAGTGGTCATGGTCGGTGACGGTATCGCTCGCGTTTTCGGTATGGAAAACGTGATGGCAGGCGAGATGGTGCTGTTCCCGAACGACATCTACGGAATGGCGCTCAACCTGGAAGAAGACAACATTGGCTGCATCGTTTTCGGCGATACACACTATATCAAGGAAGGCGATATTGTCCGCAGAACCGGCAAAATCTTGCAGGTTCCGGTCGGCGACGCCATGCTCGGACGCGTGGTCAACGCGCTGGGACACCCCGTCGATGGAAAGGGAGACATCAAGACCGATCAATTCTTTCCCATCGAACGCAAAGCGCTGGGCGTTATTCAACGCCAGCCGGTGAAAGAACCCCTGCAAACGGGTCTCAAGGCGATCGACTCCATGATCCCCATCGGCCGCGGACAGCGCGAGCTGATCATCGGTGACCGTCAGACGGGTAAGACCGCTATCGCCATCGACACGATCATCAACCAGAAAGAGACCGATATGTACTGCATCTACGTGGCGATCGGTCAGAAAAAATCATCCGTTGCGAAGATCGTGGAAACGCTCAAAGCCAACGGCGCAATGGACTACACCATCGTCGTTTCCGCCTCTGCCTCCGAGCCGGCAGCGCTCCAGTATCTTGCGCCATACGCCGGCTGCTCGATCGGCGAGTACTTCCGCGACAACGGAAAACACGCGCTGGTGATCTACGACGACCTTTCCAAACACGCTGTCGCCTATCGCGAAATCTCCCTGCTTCTGCGCCGTCCTCCTGGACGCGAAGCATATCCCGGCGATGTGTTCTACCTTCATTCAAGACTCCTGGAACGCGCTTCCAAGCTCAACAACGACCTCGGCGGAGGCTCGCTCACTGCGCTTCCGATTATCGAAACGCAGGCAGACGACGTAACCGCCTACATCCCCACTAACGTGATCTCCATCACCGACGGACAGATCTACCTGAGCAATCGCTTGTTCTACTCCGGTATCCGCCCCGCGATCAACGCGGGTATCTCCGTCTCACGCGTGGGCGGTAGCGCACAGATCAAATTGATGAAAGCCGTTACCGGTCAGCTCCGCATGGATCTGGCACAGTACGCTGAACTGGAAGCATTCGCCAAGTTCGGTTCCGACCTCGACAAGGTTACGCAGCACCAGCTCCGTCGCGGCGAGCGTCTGCGTGAAATCCTCAAGCAGCCGCAGTACCAACCACTGCCCGTCGCCAAGCAAATCTTCATCGTCTTCATGGGCAACGAAGGCTACCTGGACGAGGTCGAGATCAACAAGGTCAAGGATGTCGAGCACGAGCTGTACATGACCCTCGACTCCGAGCACAAGGACCTGATGAATCAGATCATCGAGGCATCCAAGCTCACGGACGAAATCAAAAACAAAATGCACGATGTGTGTAAGAAAGTAATAGAAAAATTCAAAGCGTAACAGGATTGTATCATGGCGAATCTACGCGACATTAAAACCCGGATCGACAGTGTCAAGAACACACGGCAGATCACCAACGCGATGAAGATGATCTCCGCCGCGTACCTGCGCAAGGCCCAGCAGAACATCATCGCTGCGCGCCCTTACGCCAACTACCTTGACACCATGCTGCGAACGCTCAAAGTGAAGAACACGCAGTCGCAGCATCCGCTCCTCATCGAGCCGGAACCGGGTGGAAAAACCTTGATGGTGGTCGTAACGGCTGACCGCGGATTGTGCGGATCGTTCAACACCAACATCATACGTCAGGCCTCCAGAATGCTGGAAGATCAAACCGAGGATGAAGATATCATCTGCATCGGTAAAAAGGGCTATGACTTCCTGAGAAAGCGCACCGACAAGATTATCGGGCACTACACCGGACTCTTCAACGAGATGAACTTCTCCCAATCACGCGAGATTGCCGAGATTTTTATGGATTCGTACCTGAACAAAGGGTACAACCGGGTCCGCGTACTCTACAACGAATTCAAGTCGGCCATCCAGCAGAACATCGTCTTCAAGCAGGTTCTACCCATCATACCGATGGAGTCGGAGATTCTCGCGAAGTCCGATTATCTCTACGAGCCCGACGAAGACACCGTCATTACCGAACTGGGTCGCAAATATCTGGATGTGGAAGTGTGGCGTATCCTTCTCGAGTCGTCCGCCGCAGAGCAGGGCGCTCGCATGACGGCGATGGAAAATGCCACCGACAACGCCACCGAAATGATCGGTGATTTAACGTTACATTACAATCGTGCGCGCCAGGCAAGCATCACCACGGAGATTATCGAGGTTGCTTCGGGCGCTGAAGCCATTAATCAATAAGATGAAAATTAAGAACGTATCCGATAGAGGTTAATATGACTGAAGGTAAGATCATTCAGATTATCGGTCCGGTTGTGGACGTGGAATTTCCCGAGGGGAAGCTTCCGGCCATCTACAACGCATTGAAGTTTAAACGAGAAAACGAAACCGACCTCATCCTCGAAGTGCAGATGCACCTGGGTGAAAACAAGGTTCGCTCTGTGGCGATGGATTCCACCGACGGTCTTGTGCGCGGCTTGATGGTTCTCGATACCGGCGAAGGTATCGCGACTCCCGTGGGCGACAAGGTGCTGGGGCGTATTCTGAACGTAACCGGCGATCCCATCGACAAGCAGGGTCCCGTTGAATCGAAGGTTCACTGGCCCATTCACCGCCAGGCGCCGCTCTTCGAAGACCTGGAGACCAGCGAGGAAATCCTCGAAACCGGTATCAAGGTCATCGACCTGATCTGCCCCTACACCAAGGGCGGTAAAACCGGCCTGTTCGGTGGCGCGGGTCTGGGAAAAACCGTGCTCATTCAGGAGCTGATCCGTAACGTGGCGACAGAGCACGGCGGATACTCGGTTTTCGCAGGTGTGGGTGAACGTACACGCGAGGGTAACGACCTCTGGCTGGAAATGAAAGAATCCGGCGTTATCGAAAACACGGCAATGGTCTTCGGTCAGATGAATGAACCGCCGGGAGCGCGTCAACGCGTGGCGCTAACCGGGCTCACCATTGCGGAATACTTCCGCGACACCATGAAGAAAGACGTTCTGCTTTTCATCGATAATATTTTCCGTTTCACACAGGCAGGTTCCGAGGTGTCCGCGCTTCTGGGTCGTATGCCTTCCGCTGTGGGTTACCAGCCGACACTGGCTACCGAAATGGGCGAACTCCAGGAACGTATCACCTCCACCAAGGACGGATCGGTTACTTCCGTCCAGGCGATTTACGTGCCTGCGGACGACCTCACCGACCCCGCTCCGGCTACGGCTTTCTCGCATCTCGATGCGACAACCGTGCTTTCGCGTAAGATCGTGGGACTGGGTATCTACCCCGCGGTGGATCCACTGGACTCTTCCAGCCGTATCATCGATCCCAAGATCATCGGCGACGAACACTACTACGTTGCTCGCGAGACACAGCGTATCCTCCAGAAATACAAAGAACTTCAGGACATCATCGCCATCCTCGGTATGGATGAACTGGGCGAAGACGACAAGGTCGTGGTGAACCGCGCGCGTCGTCTGGAACGCTTCTTCTCGCAGCCGTTCTTCGTTGCGGAGCAGTTCACCAACCTCGCGGGGCAGTACGTGCCGCTCAAGGATACCATCGAAGGCTTCCGCGCTATCATCGACGGCGAGTGCGACAAATGGCCCGAGCAAGCGTTCTACAACGTTGGTAACATCTCCATGGCCGAAGAAAAGGCCAACAAACTGATGAAAGAATATGAGTAAGATCAAACTGGAAGTCATTCAACCGACCGTTAAAAAGGTCGCCGACGAATTCGAGCACATCGTTCTGCCGGGTGTCGAAGGCGATTTCGGTGTCTCCACGGAGCACACGTCGCTCATCACCCAGTTGCGCCCGGGCGTGATTCAGTGCTTCAACAACTCCAATCTCGCTCAATCGTTCGCCATCCATGACGGATTTGTGACCGTTGAGCAGAACCACATCATCGTTCTGTGCGAGACAATCGAGCGCAAGGAAGAGATTGACGCTGAACGCGCCAAAGAAGCCCGTGTGCGCGCCGAAAAACGTCTGGAGAATAAAGAGACGGGCACCGACTTCCGTCGCGCAGAATACGCCCTCCAGCGTGCGGTGGCTCGTATCCACGCCATTGAAGGACTGTAAACGAAGAATTTATTTTTAGATAGTACGAAACCGCCCAATCGAAAAGGTTGGGAGGTTTTTTTTGCCTACGCTATTAAAGAGCCATCAAATGGAAAATGACAAATGGTTTTACCTAATTACGGAAATTGGGTCATGCATTCCTCTCTTAACTCCCGCGAAAAAGTGTTGGATTCCTCAGGAAACCAGAATTTCTCAGAAGGGACAAAGGAGGGTTGCTAATTCAAAATATTGCCGCACCCATATTCACGAGAAAACCTCTTGATTCTCTCTTCGAGAGTATCTTTCTCCCCATATCAGGGGAGTAAATCCATTTTCATTCTTAATCGATTCCACCATATAAGCGAGAAAAGAACACAGAACCAAGGTCTTATCGAAAAAGTGAGGGTATGCGTGTCCCCTTTTTTCGCTTGACACCGAACCGGATAGCTGCGATTATTTATATGGTAAAAAACGATGTATGAAATAATCGATGCGCATGTCCATTTCTCGAATATCGAGCGGTTTAGCGAAACGGCCGACCGGATCGTCCACACCCTGTATTCGGGCAAAGGCTTCCAGGGCGAATGCCTGAGAAGCAAGGTCGTGTGCGCAATCGGTATGGGGCTGGCCGAGAACCGAAAGTGGGCCTTCCCCGATCAAAACGCGCCCAATCCCATGCTCCTCGATCTGGAAGAAACGCTGCCGGACAACCTTTTCACCTGCATCGGCGTCAACCCGTACCGCCTGGACGAGAAATCGTTGAAGGACATGGAAGCGTTGCTGGAGCTCGAACACGTTGTGGGATTCAAGCTGTATCCCGGGTACTACCACACCTACCCGCACGATGAAGTATACAAGCCGGTCTACCTCCTCGCGGAGAAGTACGACCTCCCGGTGGCTATCCACTCGGGGGACACCTACGGCCCGCGCGCCTTGCTGAAATACGCGCATCCGCTGGAAATCGACGAGGTTGCCTACCACCATCCCGAGGTGCGAATCGTGTTGAGCCACTTCGGCGATCCGTGGACCATGGAGGCGGCGGAGGTCGTTTACAAGAACAATAACGTGTATGCCGATCTATCGGGAATCATCGTCGGGGACGCGAACAAGGTCAAGCGCTTCAGCGACGAACAGCTTTACGTGGATCACTTTCGCAAAGCGCTCATTTACTGCGATCGCTACGACAAGATACTCTTCGGTTCCGATTGGCCGCTGGTTTCCATCGCCGCATACGCAAAATTCATCGAAATTCTTATACCCTTAGACTTTCGTCAGGCGGTATTTCATGATAACGCCCTGAAAGTATATACGAAACTCAAGAAAAAGGAGAAAAAGTAATGAAGAGGTTCATCTTAATTGTGACAGTAGCCGTCCTGCTGGCATCCTGCGGCAAGGCGGTTCAACAGAAGCTTTATGTATTCAACTGGACAGATTACATCGAGCCGGAGCTTATCAAGCAGTTCGAGGCAGAATACAATTGCAAAGTAATTTACGACACGTATAATTCCAACGAAAACATGCTCACCAAAATATTAAATTCAAAAGCGTCCTATGATATCGCCGTACCGAGCGGCGACCACGTGGCGATCATGATCAAGAAGGACCTGCTGGAAAAGCTGGACATGTCCAAGCTCCCCAACTGGGAAAACATGGATGAATCGATCCTCCAGAAAGCGGCGTCATTCGATCCGACGAACGAATACAGCATCCCCTACTTCTGGGGTACATGCGGTTTGATCTACAACCGCAACAACATCCCGGATGAAGAGATGGAAGATGCTTCATGGAACAAGCTGGGCGATCCGGCATTTCATGGCAAAAACGTCGTCACCATGCTTGACGATGCTCGCGAGGTGATCGGGGCGGCGCTGGTTACAGCCGGTTACTCCGTGAATGAAACCTCGGAAGAAGCGCTCGACGCAGCCCGTGAATATCTGAAAAACTGGGACAAGAATATTTCGCAATTCGATTCCGACTCTTTCAAGAATGAAATTCAGGACGGAACAACCTGGCTTGCGCAGGCGTACAACGGAGACGCGCTGCAAATCATGGCCGAAAACGAGGACATCGGATTCGTGCTGCCCAAAGAGGGTGCATCCCTGTGGGTCGATTGCATGGTCATTCTCAAGAACGCCGAGAATAAAGACCTCGCTTACAAATTCATCAACTTCCTCAACGAAGCCGAAGTGGCGGCAACCAACGCCGATTACGTTCAGTACGCAACGCCGAACAAAGCCGCATTCATGCTGCTTCCGGAAGATATTCAAAATGATACGATTATCTACCCTTCCGATGATTTCCTGAGCAAGAGCTACCCGCTCAAGGATATCGGCGAGGACATCATCAAAATCGATAAGCTATGGGAAGATATGCGAAGCAATACGATGATGGAGTAAGCTCCCGAATTATATTGAGAAAGCGACGCCATTGCAATGACGTCGCTTTTTTTTGGCACTGTTGCAAACTTAGTGGGTAAGTCGAAAAAAAGATTGAGAGGAATCACCCGATCTCGTACAATCTCCTAATCACCACAACAAGGAGATAGAGATGAATGATCCTCTCAGAAAACAAGTCTGTAAAACGTTGTTTGCTTTGCAAGGTTATTCTGCCGACCAGATAATCGAAGGTACGTATCAAACTTATCCATGCATTGAAGTCCATGTTCGAAAGGAAGATGAGCCACGTTGTCCTACATGCGGTATTGTGGGAGCAGTTTATGATCATCGAGTCCGCAAAATTCTTCATGCATCCATATCCTGTCGTCCCGTAGTACTTGTGCTGACGCTTCGCCGGATCAACTGCGCTCAGTGTGGAGTGAAAACTGAACAACAGGATATTGCCGAGGGTCTCAATCGACACTCTAAAGACTTCGGCAATAAGGTTCTCCAGTTCACGCTTCGTTCAGACAATGCTTCTGTAGCACGGATATTCGGTGTGGATCGGAGTACGATTTATCGAATCGACAAAATTGAGTTATCCAAGTTGGAAAAGGGTTATAGAGGACGAGTTCCGAATGTCGATCAGATTGCAATTGACGAGATTGGTTATAAGCGAAGGCATAAGTATGCAACGGTTATCACAAACCATGAGGACGGGTGTGTGATCGACCTGACAATGGGCAAATCGAAAGAAAGTGCGAAGGAGTTGTTTCGAAAATACGAACGACGACTCCGCTGGATTGATACCGTAACAATGGATTTCAGTGGTTCATATATCGGCGCTGTTTCCGAGTGTTGGAGTGCCGATATGATCGTATTTGATCGTTTCCATTTCAGCCGCCTGGTCAACAGAAAAGTGGAAGAAGTACGACGAGAACTTCAGAGAGATTTTGAATCTGACAAGTTGCGTCAGAGCAAGAAACACGACCGGTGGTTGGTTTTGACCAGAAAACACAATCACAAAGAAAACCATCAAGCCCGACTCAAGAAACTGGAGACGCTAAATCATCCCCTTTACGAAGCCTATTTGCTCAAAGAAGATTTACTATCGATTTTCGAAGACGATATTACGCAAGAAGAAGCGAAGCCGATGATTGAAGAGTGGTGCAGAGTTATTCAGAAAACCGTCTTCGAGCCACTGAAGGCACTTGCAAGAACGATTATGAAGAGATTGCATATTGTGTTGAACTGGTTCAAGCATAGAATCACGAATGCCAAGGCAGAAGCGGTTAACAACGTCATTCGAACCATTATAAAGAGAGCGTATGGATACAAGGACTTCTCATACTTCAGATTGAAGGTTCTGCAATGTTGCGGATATCTGAATACCCATTCACCCACTTAATATGCAACAGTGCCTTATTTTTATCCTGTCGCAATTATAGTGAGAGGCTAGAAAATAGCAGCCATCTCATATTCTCATAATACTTTAGGCCATCCTGAGCAATCCCTATTGATCGTGATTGTATCGAAGGACGACACAAGTGGGTGCATGCTCCGAAACAATCCATCCGGCATGACATTTGAGGAGCCATAACCCTCTTGATATCCAACAGAGCTAAAATTATTTCATCAACGTTATTTTCCGCGTCTGAACCACCCTGTCCGCAGCGCACAACCGACAGTAGTAAATCCCGCTTGCCACTCCCGTAGCATCCCAATTCACCACTTCGCTCTTTTCCGGCACGGCAATCGACTGAACCTTCTGGCCTTTTGCGTTGTAGATGTCGACGCGTAAATCCCTGTCGGCTGGAGAGCGCTTGATCTGGAACGATACCCGCGGATTGAAGGGATTGGGGTAGGCGTCCATCGTTAGAGGAACCCGAGCGGTATCGTCGCAGTCCGCGCCCGTATGATCATAGACGATGAAATCTTCCAGCGTCAGGGTATGGCTTTCTTCACCATTGGATACAGTGAGGCTGACGGTGTATTCCCCGTACGCTTCATAGGTGAAATAGGGATTCCGCTCGCCCGAATCGACGGCTCCGTCGTTGTTGAAATCCCAGGCGTAGCTCAGGTTTTCTCCGCAGGATCGATCGATGAAGTGGAAGGTCGCCATGCGTGCACCGTAGATGATGTAGGCATCGAACTCCGCAATTACCGGGTGCGCGCCGGGAACGTTCTTCAGCCAGGCCAGGCTTGATTCGCCGATGACAGCCATATCCATCCTTTCATCCTCATCGAAATGACCGGCAGCCACACAACGCGATCCCGTAAATTCGTACCGGTATCCGGTGAAATCGAGCTCTACGCCCTTCTTCCACCAGTAAATGCAACCCGGTGCGTCTCCGCATCCGACGATATCCATGTGTCCATCCTGATCGAAATCGACCGGCTGGACCCACCTGGCGCCCGGGGCGTTGTTTTCGATGGGATTCTGGTAGAAATTACCGTTGGACTGACGCCACATCTTCACGCGGGAATCTTCCCAGGAAGCCGCAACGACATCCGGAAAACCGCTTTGATTGATTTCCGCAGCGGCAACGCAGGTTGCGCCCTCGAAAGAAGAATCGATTCCACTGTCGTCGAAATCGCCGTTACCAAGATTCTCCCACCAGCGCACCCCCTGATCCGTGTAACCCACGGCCAGAATATCCAGATCCGTATCGTTGTCTTTATTGAAGAAGCACACACTGTGATAAACGTCATCCGCGTCGGGGATGGCCACGGGATCGGCGAACACCATCCCGCCCGTGTTCTCGTAAAGCGCGATCATTCCGCCGGTTTCATCGCCGATTCCGCACACGACGTCCACGTCGCCGTCATCGTCCATATCACCAGCGTCGAGCGAGCGCACATGAACCATATCGTCGTCAATGACATGCTCCGTGAACGCCTCTCCGATCTCGATCCAGCCCAGCTTCCCGCTTTCCATGCAGCAGAAGAGCACATCTTCGTCGGTGTCGTTATCCATATCGAACGCGCTGACGAAACAGGTTCCCGGAAAGCTTCCCGGGAAAACGTCACCGCCGAATCCGCCGGCTCCATCGGCGAGCCAGTAATGGACCTGATCCGTTCCGGCAGCGACGATATCCTGCTGCCCGTCCAGATCGACATCGGCAAGACAGAGGTTGTTTGCGCCGGTCAGGTTGTCTATCAGGACTTCCTGCTCAAAATTGAACAGGCTTTTCAGATCGATGTACTTGATGAAATTGCCGTCGAAGTTCGGTACGGCGATCACGTGATCTCTTGCGTTGTAGCAGAGCCCCGTTGGGCCGTCCATGCCGGTCCCGATGACCTTGGGATCCTCCGAGAAGGCGTTGTCCCACATCAGCACTTCCTGCGTAATCCAGGTGGAGGCATAGACGTTGCCTTCGTAGTCGATATTGATCCCGTCAAAACGGCCGTAGTCGGTATCGACAACCTCGTAAAGCATTTGCGTATCAAGATCGTATCCCATGATGGGCGAATTCGCCTGCCACGCGGCGATGAGAAGGCGATTGTTGAAGCGGTCGTAAACCAAATCCTGCGGCAGTCCCTCGATTCCGTCATCGATGAGGGTTTCGTAGGTTTCGGTTTTGGGATCGACCTTATGAAGCGATCCTCCCGTGTCCAGCACGTAAATGAAACCGTGGTCGTCGGATGTTATTCCGTCCAGATTGACCTCCGCCGGAATGTGAAGACTCATGACTTCCGCGCCATTCTCCAGGAAGAAGCTTCTCAGAACGGATCCGCTGGATACATACAAACGGTCGCCCCGCAGGTGGATTCCGTATGTCTGGCCGAAATTTTCCTTGAATAACGCGATATTGCCATCCTCGTCGATCGAGTAGATTTTCCGGTTCCCCAGGCTCGATACGAGATAGCGGCTGTTTTCGTAATCGTAGACAATGCTTTCAGGATTATCCAGTGGATTTTGTGCAAAAGCGTACAACGACAGTACGGATAAGAACAATAAAATGAAATTTCTCATACCCTTCTCCTACAAGCTGAGCAAGCTTATGACATATCGGATGTTCCACAAAGATTCACTGAATGATCTTCATGCAAAACCGCTGCCAAAGAGGAGGGAGGATCAGCGATCGAGGAATCGCGTCAGGCTTGTTTCTCCCGGAATCAGGTCTCCGGGCACATTACGCCGGCTTCGGGGGGGACGCTTGTATGCGACGACACGGTAGTACATGCTGTCGGCAAACTGAAGCACTCCATAGTGGAAATACTGCGCGGCGGTCGTGTAGCCGTGATAGAAGAAGAGGTCGTCGTTATCGGGATACTCACTGTAGAACACCAGATAGTAGTCGGGAACAGCCGGTTCGCCTTCAATCGTCGTTGTAACCGGGTCCCAGGTAAGTTTCACATCGTCATTGATCTGCTGGATTGTAACATTCTCCGGGATCGCAAACGCTTGTGGCGCATGAACGGAGAATGGATCGACGATTAACTGAAGATCGCCGTTGGGGTTATAAATTCTCGTGAAGTCAATCAACTCGCCAATGGACGTTTGCAGCGAAACGTGGGAAAGGGACATTCCGTCTGTAATGACAAACGAGAGGTCGTTTCGCTCCGGTAATTCCGAATCGAACACGATCAGCAGAGTATCGCCGAGCATGTAGCTGCTGAAATCGATCTGATGCCTCTGGCGCCAGAAATCGCCGTAATCCTCCATGGTTATAAAAAGGATATCATCGGACATGTTTTCGATGAGCATCCGCTCGCGCTCGAGTTTCCATTCTCGATTCGGGTGAATCAGGAGGTTCGTGGGAGCGTAGTTTCGAGCGTTCCTTGCGGTGATATCGACCCACATCTCATACATTTCCTGCTGCGTCTCTTCGTCCCAGCCAACATCGGAGATGGTCATGGGCAACTCCAGGATATTCGATAGCGCTCCGTTGTACGACTGGTCGTAGGTCATGAAGTAGGGAAAGTTGGTCAGAACGTCGTTCGCGCTCATTGAGGAATCGAAGAGGTAGCCGAGGGAGTCCAGCACGTTGCATTGCATCGGGTTGAACGCCAGATGCCCGCTGCGGAATCCCATTACATTGGCACCGAGCTCTTGCACGAGCAAATCCCGGGATACTTCCAGTTCTCCATAAACCGTACCACCCGCTGTGTGTTCTCCATCGTAGTGGGGTCGGTAATTGATCGTGTCGTTTCCTGCGGAACCGACGGGGAAATAGCGCGTACTGGAGAAATCCGGCGCGTGCGTAACGGAGTGCGAGCCGATCATGTGATCGTATGACGCGAGTTGGTTCAGCTCGTCAAGGTTCTCCGGAATCCACATGTTACCGATATAGTAGTCGCTGAAGTATCTGGTCGTGACGTTGTAAGTTGAAGAAACATCGTTCAGCCTTTCCATTTGGGCGAACTCGACACACCAGTCCATGGCTGTCTGGCTGTCGACATCGTGCGTAATCAGCATGGCGGAACGTTTCTCGCCCGGAATCGTGTATTTCCATACGCCAAACGGTGTGTGAAGCTGATAGATACCGCGTATCACGAAGAAGAAGGTATCGGAAGTCGGTTCAAACCCGTTTGAGTAGGTGCGGTTCGCATTGTAATCCTTATCCAGTTGGTTCATCAGAACTACGTCTTTGAAGCTGACGCCCAACGTGTATGCAAAACCGCTTCCGTAGCTATTCCTGACTGCCGCATTTGCCCCATCTTCGTAGAGGGCGAAGGTCTCGCCGGTCGTGACCTGAAAGTCTGTCGTTGAGATGACTTCTTCGTACGAGTTGCTCCCCAGGCTGATTTCCTGTTCGAGTGGATCGTCCAGCATATCGTAACCCGGCGTGTTTGTCTGCCATGTAAGACGACGGCGGTTATTCAGCTGAGAATAGCCGCCAATACCGAAAACGCCGTACAAATCCGGGTCCTGCATGCGCGGTGCGATAACGATCCCTCCCTGCTGGACATAGCTTTCGAGCAAGCTTGTATCGGCACTGCTCAGGCTGGTTGATGAAATGCGGGAAGAGAAAATGATATACTGGTAGCCAACGCACTCCTCGAGTGAAGAGAACTCCGTATAGGGTACTCCGGCAACATCGAGCAGGTGGCGTGTCGAAATGAGTTTCGAGTTATCGGTTCGTATCCAGTCTTCGAGATTGTATAGCGCGAACTCTCGGTTCAATGCCGGAAGGCCAACGATCATAATTGCAAGTAGTGCAAAAAGTATCAACTTCTTCATGTGTCTTTCCTTAGCTTTTTCCCGGCGATCAACCATTTGCAGGCCATCCTTTTCAGGCAAGCAATAATTTTCAATTAATTATGAATACCGATCATCAAAATGATTATCCCACGCTATCACAATGTATCTACGCAATCTACAACAATATAATCGGCGATGGAAATATTCCGCACGATAAAAATCTTGCGGAAAAAAGATCGTTCATAAAAATGGATTGAAAATGAGAAATATGCTTTCATTGGAGGAATGATGGATTATTTTTTGACCGATGAGCAGCTCGAGATCAAAGAGATCGCTCGCAAAGTTGCAGAAGAAAAACTGAAACCCATTCGTCAGCACCTTGACGAGAATAACGAATTTTCATGGGACGTCGTGAAGGCGATCGCCCAAACCGACCTTTTTGCCATCCTCGTACCGGAAGAGTACGGCGGAATCAGCGGTAAGGTTCTCGACCTCTCCATCGTGACGGAAGAGCTCAGTCGCGTTGACGCAGGCTCGGCGCTCGGATTCGGCGCGACCGGACTGGGGATGTACCCGATCCTCATCAGCGGTTCCGAAGAGCAGAAGCAGAAGTACCTGCCCGACGTGGCCGAAGGTACCCGCCTTTGCGCGTTCGGCCTCACCGAAGCCAACGCAGGCTCAGACGCCGGCGGTATTGAGACCACCGCGATACTCGATGGCGACCACTACGTGATCAACGGCACCAAGCAGTGGATCACCAACGGCGGCGAGGCGGACATCTACACCGTTTTCGCGCTTACCGACAAGGCCAAGGGCGCTCGTGGCGCTTCCTGCATCATCGTGGAGAAGGGAACCCCGGGATTCAGCTTCGGTAAGAAGGAAGACAAGATGGGTATCCGCGCATCCGCGACCCGCGAGCTGGTCTTCGAAGACTGCCGCGTACCGAAGGAAAACCTGATCGGCAAGGAAGGTCAGGGATTCATGATCGCGATGAAGACCTTCGACAAGTCCCGCCCGATGGTGGGATCGCAGGCCGTGGGTATCGCACAGGGCGCGTACGAGGAAGCCGCGAAGTACTCGAAAGAGCGCAAGCAGTTCGGCAAGCCGATCTCAAGCTTCCAGGCCATCCAGTTTATGCTGGCCGATATGGCGACGCAGATCGAAGCCGCGCGCGCGCTGGTGTACGCCACAAGCCGCATGATCGATTCCGGCTGCAAGAAGTTCAGCAAGGAATCCGCCATGTGCAAGACTTTTGCGTCCGACGTGGCCATGAAGGTTACCGTGGATGCTGTGCAGATTCTCGGCGGATACGGCTACATGAAGGAATACCCGGTCGAGAAGATGATGCGCGACGCCAAGATCACCCAGATCTACGAGGGCACCAACCAGGTGCAGCGCTCCATCATCGCCGCGAACCTGCTCAAGGAATTCTAAGCGTCCATCGCTGAATACATTGAAACCTCCGCGGGGCAACCCGTGGAGGTTTTCATATTCTCTTCTCTCACCCCCTTATCAAGGGGGGATAAAGGGGGGTTATTCCTTTTTCTCTTCGTCGTCGTCCTTCGTCAGTGCGATGAAGTCGGGATCGTCCCAGTAGGCTTTGAAGTCTTCGTCCTCTCGGGCTTGTTTTCGATGATTTCCGTCGAGTTCAATTGCTTTCTTCAGACTTTCAAGCATTTCGTCTTTGCGTTTGAGAAAGGATAAGGCGCAGGCTTTATTGAACCATGAATCTGTAAACTTAGGATCAATCCTGAGCGCTTCATTAAATGCTGCGAGAGCTTCTTCAGAACGACCGAGTTTATCCAAGACAACACCCTTGTTGTACCATGAAATGACACTCTGTGGATATTGCTCGATAAGTCTCGCGGAATATTGCAAGGACTGCGAATATTCTCCTGCTCCGAATGCTGCAATAGCACCTCGTTCAAGCCAGTCTTGTTGTGTACTATCTGTCTTCAAACGACAATCAACTTCCTCAATTGCATAGTAGTATTTCTGTAAAAGCATGAATGCCTTCCAGCGATAATAATACTCTTCATCTTTCAGCTCATCACCAAACAAACAAAGCAATTCCGTGACTCTGATGTACTCCTCCATTTCATACTTCTGCTTCTCGTTCAGAACTGTCATTTCGTCATCAATTTTATCAAGATTCAGGGCAATGCCTTCCACTTTTTGGCGGAATTCTTGTATCTTGTCTTCCGTTCGCGCCTTCATCATATCGTATTGTCTTTTACTACTACCGAACTCTTTCTTTACTCTTTCCACATCCTCTTCAAGCTTTCTTTTTAAATCCAAAGCGTCCTTTTTGATCTCTCCAACCTCCTCCTTCATCTCCTTTCGATTAACCCATCCCGTTGCAATAAAAACGACTACGATGACAGACACACCTGCCAACAGCACTCCTAAGGCAGTCAAAAACTTATCCAACCACTCCATCCTGCTCCTTCCATACTCACCGCTCATCTCGATAATCTTCTCTACATCTTTTATGGATAATCCGGTTGTGGGCGCAGGCGCGGATACTGTCGTATCGGCAGGCATAATCACTTGTATTATCACCGTCTGGCTATCAATCTGAACGGGGACACGCAGGGTGTTTGCATTGGGTACGGCGCTAATGGTCGAAAGGATAATCACGAGAAGAACCAGCCAGAAATATCGCATAAAAACCTCCAGGATGTGGATGCGCAAGGTATGGATCCGATGGTTAATTGTGTCAATTCTTTTACTTTTGGGCGGTTCGGGTGACGGGATGTTATGCTGCGGGATTATTGTGACAGGCGGTGTCAAATACGCGCTTGGCAGCATTAAATCATTGACAGAAAACAATGCGCGTGGCCTTGTTAAGGCGTAATCAGAGGAGGTCGTCTATGAAATGGGGCATGTATCGCATCAGCATCATCGCGATCGTCGTGCAGGTTGCCGTTGCGCTGTATATCGGCGCGGCGCTGCCGGACGACGCGCGTATCCCCGCCCACTGGAACATTTTTGGGGAAATCGATCGCTACGCCGGCAAGTCCGAAGGCGTTTATCTCTTCCTGGGACTGAACATCTTCCTCCTGCTCATGTTCGCCTTCCTTCCCGCGCAACTCGCCAAGAAGAACCGGAAATACCGGGAAGCGCTGCACATCATGCCGCTCATGGCGAATATCCTGATACCCTTTTTCGCCTGCTTTCATCTCTTTACCTTGATGCTGGCCATTCACCCCGGCTTCGGTTATATTCCCCTGGTGATGGGGATCCTGGTGGGAGCGCTGTTCATCGCCATTGGCCGAATCCTGCCCACCATGCCCTTCGTCACCACCATCCCCATCGATCCCCGGCGCTACGACAGGTGGAAGGACTACTGGGAGCGCGTCTCGCGGTTCATGGGCTGGTGTTACACCGGCGGGGGCGTCTTGTTCATCGTCTCCGGCACGTTGCAACAGTTTATCGATCCCCGCATCGGTTTCATGAACGTCGTTATCGTCTTTGTTCTGGCAATGCCAATCCTATATTCCCTTTTCCTGTTCATCGCGAAACGCTATAACTGATGGAGGCTGCAATGGAAATCCGCAAGATTACTTCTGAAGAAAGAAAAGAATACTACAAGCTATGCCGCTATGCGTTCGGCAACTGGCACGACGGAGAAGTCAAAGAACACGAATTTATCTGGTTCCTGCACGATCACACCTGGGCGATCTTCCTGGACGGGAAAATCGAATCGGGGATGGTAAACCACCGGCTTGTGCAGTCGGTGCGGGGCGTTCCCAAGAGAATGGGCGGAATCGGGGCAGTCATTACCAACCCGATCCACCGTCGCAAGGGACACATCCGCAAGCTTTTCGAGGTGGTTTTCGATGAGATGCGGGAGCTGAATATTCCCGTGAGTATGCTCTCGCCGTTCAAGCGCACCTACTACGAGATGTTCGGCTACGTGGGGACCTGGCAAACCATGCGGGTGGAAGTCAACATGCGCGCAGTGCGTCACTACCTCGATTTTGATAACATGGGCGACCTCCAATACCAGATGCTCGATAGCAGCTCCGACTGGACCGAGTTCCTCGATTACGCCCACAAGCAGGGGTTCAAAATGCACAACGGATACGTGAGCCCCCGAGAAATCCATAATGGCTTTCTGGAAGAAGTCAGAAAAGACCGGCTGGTGATTATCGCGAGAGACCGGAGTGGAATCCGCGCCTCGGCGATCTACACCAAGAAAGCTGTTGAGCACGAACGAAAGACGCGGCTCGATGTCGAGGATTTCCTCTATAGCGATCGCCAGGCGCGCGACGCGATCCTCCATTTCTTCTCGCGGCACTTCGAGCAGGTGGGCGAGCTTTGGATTCAGTTACCGCAAGGCTTCAACATCTACGAATGGTTCGTCGATTCCGGCATGCTGATAACGCCGAAAGCGGGATTTAATCCCTGGATGGTACGCGTGATGGATGTCGCGGGGGCGTTGAACGATCTCCCTGCTACGCGCGAAGGCAGCCTTAAAATTGAGGTCACTGATCCCCTCTGCGAATGGAACAACGGTACTTGGGAAGTTGTATCGGACGGTGAAAAGCTCCACGCGAAACCCACGCGGGTGTTTGCGGATGTCGAGATGGACATACGCGGACTCTCCAGCCTGGTCTACGGGGCGATGGACCCCGGGGAGATTCTCTACCGCGGCATGATCCAGAAAGCGGGTAAAGAAGCCATGCAGATTCTGGAATCATGGTTCCCGAAAGAGGTGCTCTACACGCACATTCATTTCTAGATATCAACAGAATGGCATCGATCTTGCAGGTGCAGTACAGGTTCGATGTACGCCTCCCGGTAGCTCTTTGAGAGGTTTACCGGCGAAGAGGTACGGGAAACAAGTACGCTTATTTGGATATGAAAAACATAAATTACAGGAGTTGAATGTGTGGAAGAACTATCTGAAAACTGCGATTCGTAACCTGCTTCGCCACCCCGGTTTTTCCCTTCTGAACCTGGCCGGACTCTCAATCGGGATATCCGTTAGCCTCCTGCTGATGTTATGGGTACAGCGCGAGCTGCGCTTCGATCGATTTCACAAGAGTCTTCCCCGACTTTATCAGGTGCACCTGGAGGGAACCGAGAACGGTGAGCGCCAGGCAAGCAATATCATCCCCTACCGCCTCGTTCCCGAGATGATGAAAACCTTTCCGGAAATCGTCGACGGAACCCGCCTACAAAGTTCTGAAAACACAGTCGTTACGTACGGCGATCTTGTATTCAACGAAAACCGCGTCATCCTTACCGATCCGGGATTTTTCAACCTGTTCGACTTCCCCCTTCTGGTAGGCGATCCCAAGGAAGCGCTGCAGGATCCTCTGTCGGTGATGATCACGCAATCGACAGCCACAAAGCTGTTTGCCGGTGATGATCCGATCGGGAAGATGCTACAGATCAATAACGAAGAGCTCTATCGCGTTACCGGTATCGTGGAGGACCCGCCCGGTGAATCGAGCATCCAGTTCGATTACATATTCCCGCTGAGCATTCTCGGGGAGCGGGTTCTCAATAGCTGGAGCTATGAACTGGAAGGCATGATTCTGCTGGAGCCCGGGGTGAACATCGAGGATTTCAGAGCGAAAATCAAAAGCTCCCTACGTGATTTGAGCCCGAGAGACGCCGATGTCAACGATGTCGGGATCCAGTCGTTCTCTCGCATCCACCTTTACGATACCCTCGATCGGCCTGCCAGCCTGATTTACGTCATCATCTTCAGCATCGTCGGGCTTTCGATCCTGGTGATCGCCTGCATCAACTATCTCAATCTAGCCATGGCCCGTGCGCTGACCCGCTCGCGCGAAGTCGGTATCCGAAAGGTAGTTGGGGCCGTTCGGGGACAGATCATCCAGCAATTCGTTCTGGAGGCGATGATCATGGTGGTGATCGCCATCTTGATTTCGCTCTTGCTCGTCGAGGTTGCCTATCCACTGTTCAATCGGCTTGCCGGCTCCGGTATCGCGATGCGCTACACCAATCCCGTGCTGATCCTCAGTGTTCCGGTCATCGTACTTTTCGCGGGGTTGATCGCCGGCCTCTATCCGGCAATCTACCTTTCGACCATCGATTCCATCACAGTGCTGAAGGGCGGATCCAATTCGAAACCCAATCAACTGTTTCGCAAAGCGCTTCTCGTTTTCCAGTTCTTCGCAACGATAACGCTGCTGATCTGTTCGTTCGTCATCATTAGGCAGTTCAAATACATCCACACCAAGGACCTCGGGTTCAATCAGGACCTTATCGTATGCCTGGATTATCACGACGAATACGACAGCAAGATCGACGTGCTCAGGCAAAAACTCGTCGAGCATCCCAACATTATCGACATGACGGAAATATCGTCTCCTCCCAACATCGTGTGGAATATCAATACCGTCGATTGGGAAGGGAAGCCCAGCGACGATGTGACAATCTTCTACTTCCTGCTGACCGACGATCATTATCTCGATGTGATGAATCTGCAGCTTGTTGCCGGCAGGAACTTCTCCGAAAAACCCAAGTATTCTCCAGACATCGAGTACATCGTCAACGAAAAGGCCGTATCGCTCATGGGCATGGATGATCCCATCGGAAAGAAATTCACGATGTGGGAAAGCGAAGGAACGATTGTCGGGGTTATCAAGGATTACCATAACCGGCCGGTCACGGAGGACATCCTCCCCATGCTGATCTGCCAGCTTCAGTGGTTTCGGAGCTATTATCTGGTGAAAATCGCGCCGGACGATATCGCCGGCTCCCTCGAGCACATCCGGAACGTTTCACTGGAGGTCGCACCCGGCGTTCCCTTCTCCTACAATTTCCTCGATACCATGATCCGGGACGAGTATCGCGGATTCGAGAGATCACGCAATATTGTCATCTGGTTCGCGGTGTTTGCCGCATTTATTTCCTGCATGGGATTGTTCGGTTTGAGTGCATTCATCGTTCGTCAACGTACAAGAGAAATCGGAATCCGGAAAGTTCTGGGCGCATCCGTGATGCAGACTTCCTACCTTTTGATGAAAGAATTCCTGGCGCTGATCGGGATATCCATCCTACCGGCGATCGCCCTGGCGTGGTTCTTCTCGCAGAAGTTTCTCGATATCTTCCAGTTCCACATCAGGATGCAGTGGTACGATTTCGCTCTGCCGATCCTGGCCGTATTTGTCGTGGCGATCACAACGCTCGGTATCAAGGTCGTGAACGCCGCCATGCAAGACCCCGCAAGCTCGCTGCGTACGGAATAGCGGTGTCGTGAACAGGTTGGTTCGATCATTGCCGGAGACGTGGTGTTACACGCCCAAAGGCGTGTTATATCCACGATGAAGGCATGATCGGGGCAAGATGACGCGACAACGGCTATTCGCCCACTTTGTCGGGCAGAATCTTCACTTGCGCGGCTTCCGGCGGAACCACCGTTGATGCCTCGCCACTTCGATTGGCTCGATAGTGCGGCGACATGATCTCCACGCCCTCGGCGTTGAAGCAATCCTGAATATTCTGATGCAGCTTCGAGTAGGTAACCGCCATCTTCCCCGGGGAGGTGACGTACGCGTTGAGCTCGTAGCTGATATAGAAATCGTCCAGACTCTTCTGTAAAACGAACGGCTCCTTCTTCTTCGAGACGCCCTCGGTCTTCTTCGCCGCATCGATCATCAGTTGATGAACCTTGCGCCAGGGGACATCGTATCCGATCGTGATCGTCGTATAGAGGATCAATCCCATCTCTGAATTGAGAGACGAGTAGTTCTGAACCTGGTTGGTGAGGATCGTCGAATTGGGGATGGAAATCTCTTCGTTCTTCGGGGTACGCAGCCTTGTGGTGAGAACATTCTTCTCCGTGACAATGCCCATCGTGGAGCCGATCTTCACCCAGTCTCCCACGGAAAAGGGCCGCATGTACGTTATCACAAGCCCCGCGACCATATTGGTAATCGCCGTCGACGATCCTAGTGAGAACAAGATACCCAGGAAAATGGAGACCCCTTTGAACGCCGGTGAATTGGACCCGGGAAGATACGGGAAGATCACTACGATGACAAACGCGAGTCCGAGAAAGCGGACAATAAGGTACGTCTGTCTTGCCCAGTCCGGATAAAATCCGGGTATCTTAAGGTTTCCCGCCTCGATCTCCTTCGAAAGGACCTTGAGGAGACGCATCAAATAGTGGAACACGGCCAGAATGACCAGGATGAAGAAAAGGTTGGGAATGAACGTGATGAAGGACACCCAGATCATCTTCAGGGGAGTCAGGATGAAGGAGTAAAGCTTGTCTGTAATCGGCTTTGTGCCCGGGAAAAGGGCGATGAAAGTCGTCAAAAATGTATAACTGACCACAAAGTAAACGACAATACTGATCAGCTTCAAGGTGTAGAGCATCAGAAGACGCATGCGCTCTGCCGAGAGTATCTCGATGTTCTTCAAGCGAATACTGCGGATGAACCGGTTGCTTTCACGCTGCAGGAATAGCCTGATCTTGCGGAAAACGAACCGCAGCATCTTGATGATCCACCAGAACGAAACAACAAGGAGCAACGACAAACCTACGATAATCAGGATATCCTTTACAATCCTGTATATCCGCGAATGCCCCAGGTATTCCTCGTTCTTCCTGGTCAGGATGTTGATCAGCGTGTCCGCCAGCTCATGGCGATCCATCCTGCTGTATATGGCATCGGTGTTTGTGACCGTAATCAGCAGCTTTGTACTGTCCGCAACATAAAGCCGGTCGCCTTTCTCGATCGTCTGCAAATTGATGAATGGCTTTTTCTTCCAGCGGATTTCCTTGTTCAGCATCTTGTCCAGTTGCTTCACACGATCCGCTGAAGTGAACGACCCCACCGGTCCGTACAGCCAGAAAAGCGTATCTTTGCTTGTGACAAACGCACTGCTGTCCACAAGTGCAACCACCGGCGTCGATTTACCCAAAGCCGCCAGTGAATCCACAGGCTCAGAGAATAACATAACCGACATGAAAACAATCATTAAGAATAAGGCAATCCTGCTTTTCATCCTCGGTACCTCCGCGTCACAATATAACCCCCATTTTTCCAGAGTAAAGCATTTTTTACATTGCCTCCGGTCAATTGAAGATCAATGACGGTCCGATAGATAATGATAAAGGCATGAGCAGATTCGTTCGATCTCCCTTTACTGCGTGGTCTTCCACATCATATCTTTACGTTCGATAGTCCCGATGATGTGGTCTTTCACGCTGTAAAGGGAGATCGGGCGAAGATGCCATGCCGTCAGGCAAACGGATGTAACCTATTTCAGTATGAGCGATGTTATCTCGACTTTGTCAATCTCACCCTTTCTCATCGTTTCATTCACCATATCTCTTATCCGGGCAGGAAACTGCTCATCGCGGATTTGCGCATCCGAGAAATCATCGTATGTCATACTCGATAGAATCTTCTCGATCCCGACAAATATCTTCTCTTTGTTCGACAATATCTCCGCAAAAACTCTCCGATACTTACGCTGATACGTGAATGAGAGCGATATCGTCACATAATGACCGGGATCGCTGGGTAGAGCGTAATTGAGGTTCTCAAACTTTTTATGGGTAAACGTCTTGTAATCGATTTCCCAATCCTCTTTTTTCTCTCTCGACTTCTTGAATGATTCTTCGGAAATCAACTCATCGGGATTCAGCAAGCGGCCGGTTTTATCAAGCTCTTGAATAACCGTTTCAACCAGCTCGGCCTTCAGCTCATCGGCCAGTTCCTCTTTGATTTCTTCTTTCAGCTTCTCACGGCCCTGGCATCCGGCAAGCAACAGGATCACCAACAGGATCATCAATAACTGCTTCATACTCTTTCCTCGCTAATAGAGCAATTTTTCAAATCGCTTCCGATTATAGTAATCGTACTTTTCCCTCGATATGATATGAACATACGTATGGGAACTCACAACAAAAATCACGAGAAACATCATGATCTGACACAGAATTTTCATCGGTAAAGTAAACGGAAGATTATCCCCAACGGTGAAGCTGATAATGATCCACAGCAAGCTTGCCCATCCCATATTGATGATATTCTTTCTCTTGAGGTAACCTGTTTTCTCCTTGAAAACTTCCCAACCGCTCCGGTACACGACAAGCTCCATAATCTTCGAATCGAGCCGCGAGCGTTTATTCAAGTACCTGAGAAACCTGTAGAATGAATCGAAATCCTCTTTCTCCACGAATTCTTCCTGCAAGAGCATCCGCTTGTAGATGAAATCCGTGCTGTTCCACAAGAGCCTGAATGCCCTCAGAAGCCTACGGTTCGCCTGTTTCTCCTTTACGGGGATATTCTCCATATCCGCTTCACAAACACATTGCGCCAAATCGCTCATTGCACCGGGAAAGCTCCTTTCGACAACCGCCATCAGTTGCTTTTCCCGATACAGACACCGGCGCAGTATCGTCAGATTCCTCTGGAATGTCTGAGGCGTCGAATTCCGCTTTCCGGAGCTGTAACCGTTATGGATTTTGCCCGAGCTATGGAACAATTGACCCCGTATCACGCTCCGTAGCCGTACCACCCGGATCAGAAGCGTCCGGCAATCTCGAATCCTCTCGAAAAGTTTATCGTTCATCAATTCACCCCTGTATGGAACGATCAATCTTTATCGACAAGATCCTTTGCTTTATCAACGATCTTGCCGGTTTGGTCTTTGGCGTTTTCAAAAGCTTTCTTACCGGTCTTTTCGGCTTCATCCAGAGCCTTCTTACCTTCCTCTACGATATCGTCGCCAGCTTCCTTCGCATCGTCCACAAGCTCTTTTCCAGCTTCTTTGGCATCGTCGAGAAGCTTTTCGCCGCTCTTCTTCAATTGATCCAGCTTACTCTCTTTCTTCTTCTCGCATCCACCGAGAACCAAGCTGGTAATCAACAACCCAAGGAGAACAAGAATCAACCATTGTCTTTTCATGCAGCACCCCTTACCATGTTATTTTATAGGTTATCCTTAATCTTATCCGCAATAGTCTGCGCATCCAGGCCGGCATAACGATACACGTCCTCAGCGGAGCCGGAGATGCAATAGTCTTCCACGCCAATACGAATCAACCGGCAACGCAAGCCCATATCGACAAGCTTCATGGCCACGCACGCGCCCAGCCCCGTGTGCACGTTGTGATCCTCAACCGTGAAGAGCATACCCGTTCCGGCAGCCTCTTTCAGCGCTTCCTCGTCCATGTCGCAGGGACAGGAGATATTCCATACCTGGACATCCGTTCCGCCCTCGTGAAGCATATCCGCGGCCTTCACGGCATTGTCAGCCGGCGTGCCCATCACCATAATCGCAGCCCGGGATCCGTCGCGAAGCTTATCCGCTTTACCGTACTCGAACTTGTAGTCTTCACCGAATAACACGTTTCCATCCCGATCGCGGACAGGCTCCAGCTTGCTACGGCCCATCGGCACCAGGAAATTGCCGTAGCGAGAGGAAATGTAGCGTATCACGCGATCCGTTTGATTGGGATCGGCCGGAACGATGACGGGAAAGTGGTAGAGGTTGCGCATTACGCCGAGGTAATCGACACACTGGTGCGTCTTGCCGTCTTCGCCCACATCGAGCCCCACATGTGTGGTAACCAGCTTGAGGTTGGTCTCGTTGATGTCGTTGAGGCGATGCTGATTGTAGGTCTCGTCCACACCGAACACGCCGAAATCGGAGAAATACGCCTGAATTCCGCAGGTGGAAGCAGCGCCGGCGATGGTCGCGGTGTTGTGCTCCATAATTCCGCCCTGGAAGAAACGCCCGGGAGCGGCATTCTCGAAGTCGCCCGTCTTGACGCTTCCCTGCAAGTCGCAATCGAACACGGCCATCGGCGCGTTGTTATCGCCATTGGCTTTCGCTATATCGGCAAGGGCGTTGCCCCACGCGCTACGGTTGTCGGTCTTTTTATCGTAAACGCGAGGCGTTCCTTCATTCAGTGTAACTTCGGTGTGTGAAATCGTTCCGTGGGTCGGTTTGCATTCCTTGCGACGTCCCGCGTAATATTCCAAACGGTCTTCCACTCCAAGCTCCCGGCAGGCTTGCGCGTATTGCTCGGCGTTGATGGGCGAACCATGGTACTTTGCCAGGTTTTCCATGAAGGAAACGCCTTTACCCATGATTGTGTTGGCGATGATGACGACCGGAGCATCGTGATTCATCGCGTCTTCCAGCGCATGATCGATCTCCCTGAAATCGTGCCCGTCGATCTCGATAACATCCCAACCGTCGGAGATATAGCCGTCGCGAATATTCTGCGGCATGACGTGCTTGATGTCGCCACCGATCTGTAGCTGATTGTAATCGATGAAAGCCGTGATGTTGGTCAAGCCGTATTTCACCGCGAAACGTCTCGCTTCCGCGATCTGCCCCTTCTGTTGTTCGCCGTCGCCCATGAGGACAAACACATGGTTGTCGATTCCATTGAGCCTCGACACAAGGGCGAATCCAACACCGGCTGAGAGTCCCTGGCCAAGATTGCCCGTTCCCCACTCGATGCCGGGAACGATCGGTTCGACATGGCCTTCGAACATGCTTCCGGCGAGCCTGAATTCGGTTACGGCGGCGTCGAGATCGAAAAATCCGTTCAGCGCCAGCGTCGAGTAAACCGCTGGCGAGATGTGTCCGTTGCTGACGACGATGCGATCGCGATCTTTCATGCGGGGATTCTTAGGATCGACATTCGCGCGGTTGTACAATCCCAGCAGGAAATCGATGGACGACATCGATCCGCCAGGGTGTCCCGACGCGGCAAGGGTTGTCATGGTAAGTATCGCTGTTCGGGCAGTTCGAGCCTGCTCCTGCAATCTGCTAACATCGTTGTCGGTTAACGGGGTAAATTCACGATTCATTAATATCTCCTTTATTCAAATCAATCACCGCTGATCAGGTCGCCCAGCAAACCGCCCAGGCCCTTTTGTTCTCCCTGATTCCTGAAACGCGCCGTGGAAATGATCCGATCGGCGAGACGAGAGAACGGCAGGCTTTGCATGTAAACCACGCCCGGTCCCTTGAGCGTCGCCAGGAAGAGCCCTTCACCGCCAAACAGCACGTTCTTGACTCCGCCGACGAATTCGATATCGTAATGGACGCTCTCTTCCATGCCGACCAGGCAGCCGGTATCGATCCGCAGCTTCTCTCCGGGTTGCAAGCGCCGTTCCACGATGGTTCCACCCGCGTGAATAAAAGCCAGTCCATCGCCCGATAGGCGCTGCAAAATAAAGCCTTCTCCACCGAAAAGTCCGGCTCCGAAGCGTTTGGTAAAGGTAATATCGATGTCGATTCCTTTGGCGGCGCAGAGGAATGAATTTTTCTGGCAAATGAACATCCGGTTGAAGCGATTCAGGTCCAGGGGAATGATTTTTCCCGGGAACGGCGCGCCGAATGCCGCGTGGCGTTTCACGCGATCCTCGTTCAGGAACGTCGTGATGAAGAAGCTCTCGCCCGTCAACATGCGCTTGAAACCCTTGAACAATCCACCGCCGGTTCCGGTATCCATCCGGATCCCGTCTTCCATGTAAGTCATCGCGCCAACTTCCGCACGGACCCCCTCGCCAGGATCCAGCTCGATTTCCACGAGCTGCATATCGTCTCCGTAAATCTTATAATCAATGACATCTGCCATTTGAACACCTCCACAGTCTTATGAATTATATTCTACTATCAGACAATATCATGCGGGTTGAACGTCAAGCAGAAAATCGCGCACCATTTGATCGTGCGTCTATCAGCCTTCCATACAGTGAATGATTTTTCCAAAACAAAGAAGAGCCATCGCAAGTCTCTGCATGAAAACGCTTGACGCTGTACCCGCGTTTCGGCTTAGGGTAATTGGTTCAGAGGCGTTAATTATAGAGTCTTACAATGATTGAATTCAGGCGGAGAGATGAAAGGAAACATCTATACAGACGACATCGGTGGGAAAATTTACGATAGCAAGCTCTTTGCAAGGTTGATCCGCTATCTGAAACCATATACGGGGCATGTCATCATCTCGATGCTGTTCCTGCTTTTCCTTACCGCGATCCAGCTCTATATGCCCATCCTCTCCATGATCGCCGTCGATCGATACATCGTTTCCGACCTCAATGTGGTCACATTCAACGATCAGGAGGAATTCCTGAAGTTCGTCGCCGAATACGGCAAGCTGAAGCTGACGACTTACGAATTTAACGATACCTGGACGGTGATCCTGCCGATAAAGAAGCTCAATCGTATCTTCAAACAGGACCTCGAAGAGCTCAAGGGAAACGGAAGCTATCTCGAAGGAAAATACGTGCTTTGCGATGTAAGCGACGAGACTCGCACCATCCTGAACAACCTGAACGACCCCTCGCTCTATCGACAGATTTCCGACACGCAATTCGCGGTGAAACAGGAAGTTTTCTCGGTTACGCCCGGGAAAACGATGCTCACGAAGGACGAAATCGTTACCGTGCGCTCGGATGCGATGCACCAACTGATCATCATCGGGGTTATCTACCTGGCGCTGGTGATTCTCAGGTTCATTTTCCAATACCTTCAGGTGTATTTCGTGAATTTCGCGGCGCAGAACGCGATGTACGACTTGCGACAGGACTCCTTCAGACACCTGCAGAAATTGCCGCTCACCTACTTCGATCACAATCCAGTGGGCAGGCTCGTAACGCGCGTCACGAACGATATCCGCGCGCTGGATGAAATGCTCAGCGCCGGTGTCATCGACCTGGTTCAGAACTTCATCATGGTCGTCGGAATCGTCATCGCTATGCTGATTCTCGATTTCAAGTTCGCGCTGGTCACGCTGTGCATCCTACCGTTTGTGGTGCTTCACCTGAAACTGTTCAAGGACAAAGTGCGCGTGGTTTACCGCGATGTGAGAAAGAAGCTGGCCGCGCTGAACGCCACCCTTTCCGAGGACATTTCGGGATTCCGCATCATTCAGCTCTTCAACCAGTACGCCGGCAAGGTTAACCACTTCGCCGATATCAACAGGCAGCACTTCACGTCCGGATTTCGCCAGACGAAGATATTCGCCATTTTCCGCCCACTGATCTTCACCATGCGGTTTGTGGTGGTGGCCGTGCTCCTCTGGTATGGCGGTGGTTTGATACTGAAACACGCGATAACCATCGGGCTGTTGATCGCTTTCCTTCAATACATGGATCGCTTCTTCGACCCGATTCACCACATCAGCGAGAAGTTCAACGTATTGCAGGCGGCGATGTCCGGCGCCGAGAGAGTCTTCACGCTCATGGACGAGCCCACCAAGGATTATCGTGAAGACCACGACGAATCGGTCGTGGTCTCCGGCAGCATCGAGTTCAGGGATGTGTGGCTCAGCTATCTGAACAACGACGAATACGCCCTGAAGGGAATCGACCTCTCCATCGCGCCGGGAGAAAGCGTCGCGCTGGTGGGACACACCGGCTCGGGAAAGACATCCATCGTGAATCTCCTCACGGACATGTACCATTTCCAGAAGGGAGATATCCTGCTCGACGGCAAGAACCTCAAGGACTACCGGCTCCAGGATATCCGAAAGAACATCGGAATCGTGCAGCAGGACGTATTCCTCTTCTCCGGTAACATCCGCGATAACATTGTTTTAAACGACACGACCATAGACGAAAGCACCCTGCAACAGGTGGCAAAATACGTGAACGTCGATTCCTTCATCGAAAGTCTGCCTGACCAGTACGACGAGGAAGTCACCGAGCGCGGTTCGACCTTCTCCGTGGGGCAACGCCAGTTGATCGCGTTCGCGAGGGTGCTGGCGTACGATCCGGCGATATTCATTCTGGACGAGGCGACCTCCAACATCGATACCGAGACGGAGACGATGATTCAGGAAGCGATCAAGGTGGTGATGAAGGGACGCACCTCCATCATCATCGCGCACCGGCTTTCCACCATCAAACACGTGGACCGCATCATCGTGCTCCACAAGGGTAAAATCGTCGAACAGGGAACCCATGATCAGCTCATCGCGCAACAAGGCGTATATTACGACCTCTACAGGCTTCAATTTGAATAGACTCATTATCTTGCTTCTCGCGCTTTTCGCGCTGGCAGCGTGCCGGAACAACGTCGAGAGAGCCGATCAGGCTCAACACGCACAACCCGATACGTCCACCACAGCGATCGCCGATTCGATTCCGGGAATCGCGAAACCAGAGATTATCGACGTTCCCGACGTAACCGCCTCTTCGCTTCCTGCGAAGAAACACCGGACCTGGAGCGACCCCGAGTTTGTGGAAGGCATCTACCTTAACGCGTACACCGTTTTCAGTTCCCGCTTCGACACCATCCTTGCCGCCGCAGACAGCGCGGGAATCAATTCGGTGGTTTTCGATGTGAAGAACATGGAGGGGAAGGTATTCGTTCCGCTGCCCGATGACCGTTTTTACCTTCCGCACAAGTATGTTAAGGACATCCATATCCCCGCCGTGGTGGAGAAAATCCACTCGTATGGGATGTTCGCGACGGCTCGCGTTGTGATGTTCCACGATCAGCATCTGGCAAGAAGGGACAGCACACTCCGTCCGCAGCTCGAGCCCGGGATTCCCTGGACGGAGAACGACCGCAACGGCCCGTCCTGGCTCGATTCATCCAATCCATACGTGCAGCGGAGCCTTTACAACCTGATCGATGCGGTTGCTTCCAGCGGAGTGGATGAGATTCAGATGGACTACATCCGCTTCCCCACACAGGGTGGCGCTGACTCCGCCCTGTTCGCGTTCCAGATCGAAGATATGGAGCGCATGGAGCGCGATTCAACCGCCGTGATGAGGCAGAAAGAGGACATCATCGAAGAGGTGGTGGCCAACTGCCGGAAGGTTTGCGACAGACATGGAGTCAAACTGACGGCGGACGTGTTCGCCATCGTCGCGTGGCAGGGCAAGGTGGATATCGCCAATACCGGCCAGAAACTTTCCCGCATGACGAAGCACCTGCACAAGATACACCCCATGCTCTATTCCTCGCACTTCTTCTCGGGATTCAACTTCCGCAAGAACGTGGAGAACGAGCCGTTCCAGATTGTTTTCCAGGGAACCGTGAAAGCGATGCAGAATAGCGATCCCGATTGTCGCGTGGTGCCGTACATCCAGGCAAACGGATGGAAGGTTCATTACGAGCCGGAGTATGTCAGGTCGCAGATTGCGGCGATACATGAGGCCGGTGCGGACGGCTACATGCTGTGGCACGCTTCCAACCACTACTACCAGACGCTTCGCTGGATCAGGGATTTCCGCCGCGAGCAACCGGGAATGTTCAGCGTGAGGAAACCGGAGCCCATTTCGCAGCCGGAGATTCCCGACACCACTCAGGTTTCACGTGAAACGGTGGAAGAGGAATAGCGATCCTACTTCCCTGCCATCCTTCGATACATGCTTCAACTCTGTTGAGAGGCTCACTTCATCAATGTCACCTTCCTTGTCTGTAATATTTTCCTTCCGGCATTGAGTTTGCAGAAATAGACGCCACTGGCATAATTTTCGGCATCCCAAGTTATGGTATCGTGTGTTATGCTGACAGGTATCGTAACGAGTCTTTGCCCTCGTATATTATAAATTTCAATCTTTACGTCATGAAGCTCATGGTTCATTTTTATCTCGAACGATATTTCCGGGTTAAATGGATTGGGGTATGCATTGAAGGTGATGTCCGTAGGCGGTACGGTTTCGTCATCCGTTGCGTCCTGATCTTGCTCTACCAGGTTATCATGTCCGCCATAAACGTAAACATAGCCCCAATTCGTGTTATAGTTGCTGCCATTTCCATACGCACCAACGGCAATATCATCATAACCGTCGTTGTCGAAGTCTCCTACTGCATAAGAGTCAATCTCACCAAAACCTTGTTCAGTAGTACCTCGATGATAATCCATGGTTCCATTTTGATCGCCCAAGTAGAAATAAATGATCCCTCCTGCACCTGAGATATGATAAGGGTTTACGATGTCTCCTTTACCGTCGTTGTTGAGGTCACCAAATGACGGCATTAAGGCAGAATAATACTCGATATAACCGTACCAATCCCAGTGAATGGTCTCGCCGCCTCGCCATAAGGGACAACCGATCGCGGTCATGGATTCTTCGTCCACATCATAACCTGAGATTACGAAATCATCATAGCCATCACCATCCCAGTCACCGGCAGGCCAAAGTTCGTACCAAAGATTCGGAATGGCGAGAAATTCAAGAACATGGTCTGGAGATGTACTAAGAGTAGGAGCGCCATAGAAGAAGCAGTTGTAATGACGATAGTAGGTACCATCCCAGTCGAGTTCATAATAATAACTGAAGTCATCGTATCCGTCACCGTTTACGTCTCCCAAGCCTCGAAAGCCGCGTCCATTGCGTGTGTAAACACTATCTACGAAGGATACTTTCTCGAAGCTGCCGCCATAGACGATATAGTAGGAGACAGGACCATTATCTTCGGTAATCCCTGCATCGTCGTAACCATCACCGTTGATATCGCCCAATGGGTTGATTTCACAAACTGAGTCGTTAACCTCGAATTCAAAATCAGGGATTGTGTCTTGCTCAGTATTACCGAGCAATATCTTCATACACCTATAAGGATTATAGGGATCATCTACGCTTCTTTCAAGATATTTGAATCCGATATCATCACATCCGTCGCCATTCATGTCGCCAAGATTGTTAATTTGTTCAAATCTCCAGATATTAAGGAATGTTGTATCCACTGGAGTGGATGCGGTTAAATCAGGCATGGTCGAAAGCCCAGTTTCAGATCCGAAATAAACATATAGCTTTCCACTATATGTTGTATTTTCTGGATCAACATGATAACGTTTAGCGCTCACCGCTAAATCGTTAATACCGTCACCGTTGAAATCGAGTGAAATGACATAGAAACCATAATCATCGCTTGGCTGTTCGCCTTGTTGCTCCCATACGATGTCAAGGTGGTTTTCAGTAAATAGCAGTGCGCAGGCTGTTAGTAAAATGGCTATGTATAAGTATTTCATGGAGGCCCTCCAAATAATACATGAGTTTGCTTGAAAAAGGGTTAAAGTATAAAACATTCTATTATTTTAACAAAGTTACTTTTTTTATCGATCGCATTGTATTTTCCACGCACAGCTTACAGGTGTAAACCCCGCTCGCTTTGTCTTTTGGTGTCCAAGTCACGGTTTCACCGGCATGATCGACCGCAATCGTCTCCACCTTTTGCCCTCGTATATTATAGATTTCTATCGTCAAATCATGATATTCGTTATCCGTCTTGATCTCAAACGACACTTCCGGATTGAACGGATTTGGGTAGGCATTGAAAGTTATACTTGTTTCCGGCACCGTTTCCTCATCTTCCGTCGCGTTATCCTGTTCCACAAGCCCGGCGTGGCCACCATACACGAAAATATCGCCTATGTTATAAGGAAATGGCTCCAACGAACCATCGCCATGTGCACCCACAGCGATATCGTCGAATCCGTCGTTGTCAAAGTCTCCCACAGCATATGAGCAAGCTTCCCCAAATCCATCTTCACCGTTTCCGCTATTATAGTCCCAGGTACCGTTCTGACACCCGAGATAAAAATAGATAATCCCCCCTGAGCTTGGAACGTGGTAAGGATTTACAATATCCCCCTTCCCATCGTTATTTAAATCACCGTACGAAGGCTCCAGAAATGAATAATATTCGATATACCCATACCAGTCCCAGTGAATGGTTTCGCCGCCGCGCCATAAGGGACAGCCGAGTGCGGTCATGGATTCTTCGTCCACATCGTAGCCTGAGAGCACGAAATCGTCGTAGCCGTCGCCGTTCCAGTCGCCGGCAGGCCAAAGCTCATACCATAAATTGGGAATGGCGAGGAATTCCAATATGTGGTCCGGGGTTGTGCTGAGTGTGGGGCCACCGAAGAAGAACTGATTATAGTGCCTGTAGTACTGGTCCCAGTCGAGTTCATAGTAGTAGCTGAAATCATCATAGCCGTCGCCATTCACGTCTCCCAGACCGCGAAATCCCTTTCCGTTCCGAGTGTAGAGAGAATCCACGAACGGTACCCTCTCAAAGCTACCACCATAGACGATGGAATAGGAAAGGGTATCGACACGATCCTCGGTAATCCCTGCATCGTCGTAACCGTCGCCGTTTATATCGCCCAAGGGATTGATTTCGGTATCAAAGTAGTATACATCATAAATGTAATCAGGAATCGAGTCTTGTTCTGTACTTCCTAAAAGGATATTGATATAGCCATAATAATGATAGTCTCCATCGTAAATAGTTCGCCGATAACGGTAACCAATTTCATCACAACCATCACCATTCATATCACCAAGGTTTGATATTAATACCCATGAAGATTGAGATGAATATGTCGAGTCATAAGGAGTACTGATAGTCATGTCTGGTACATCGGAAAGGCCTTCGTCTGAACCGAAATATATATATAATTTCCCTTTCTGATTCGTGTGATTTTCGTTGAGATAATAGCGTCTGGCACTCACTGCCAGATCATCGATGCCGTCACCATTGAAGTCGAGCGCAATAACATAGTAGCCGTAATCGTCACTGGCTTGCTCGCCCTGTTGCTCCCAAACGATGTCGAGGTGGTTTTCAGTAAATAGCAGTGCGCAGGCTGTTAGTAAAATGGCTATGTATAAGTATTTCATGGAGGCCCTCGTTATTTCTTCATATACAAACTTTTAACAAGGAATCGGATTGTGTCAAAGAAATTAAAAAAGGGCAACCGCTTTCGACTGCCCCAAAACTTTTTAGCGACGGCGCTTACCCCTTCGCAAGCTCCTTCTTGAGCGCGACCAGCTTCTCGCGCATGGCGCTGTCGCCGAGGGCGAGAATCTGCAGGGCGAGAATCGCCGCGTTCTTCCCGCCGTTGATCGCTACGGTCGCCACCGGAACGCCGGTGGGCATCTGCACCACGGAAAGGAGCGCGTCTTCACCGCCGAGCGTCGCGCCTTTCAGCGGAACGCCTATAACCGGCAAAATCGTATGCGACGCAACCACGCCCGGAAGGTGCGCGGCCATCCCCGCGGCGGCGATAATGACCTTTACGCCGTCCTTCTCCGCGCTTTTGGCAAGCATCGCGGTTTCGTCCGGCTTACGGTGCGCGGACGAATAGTGGAAATCGTATTCGATCCCGAATTTTTCCAGATATTCCTTGATTTTATCACCCTGTTCCTTATCGGATTTACTTCCCAAGATCACCCTTACCTGCGGCATTTCTCCTCCATCATCGAACTGTTGTTTTTGTGAAGCGCTTTCATTATTTGGATTTTTGATATAGCGGTGTTGTCAAATCATTGTCTGTAACGATTGTGATGGTTAATCGATCGCGGTGCATCGACTACTTGATAGCGTTCATCGTAAGTACTTCGGCGATCTCCTCTTGTGTCTTGGCTTCGATGAGTTTCTGGATGCTTTCATCCTGCATCATGAACCGTGAAAGGTATGACAAGCTGAAAAGGTGCTGCTTATCGTTGTGAAGGAGCAGCATAAAACAAATTTCTACCGGTTTGTTGTCGGGAGCGTCGAATTCAACACCCTCTTTCGGGCGTCCAACGAGAATACAAGGTTTCTTGATCTTGGTTGGATGCATATGGCGAGGATGAAGGAAGGCAACGCCTTTTCCCATAGCGGTCGAGACCAGTTCTTCCCTGGCAACGACGACCTCGTAGAGCCAGCGGTGATCGCGGACAATCTTGAGCTCGCGAGCGAATTTCGACATCTCGGCAATCGCCTCGTACTTGTTTTCCGCCTCGAAATCCAGAAAAACGTACTCCGAATTGAAGTAATCGATGAAACGGCATACCGTACGTGTCAGAGCAAGATGTTCTTCTTCACTTTCGGTAAGGTTGGCAAGCCACTCTTCAATTTCGTGCTTATCGACCTTGCTTGTCTTACCCGATTTCGTCAGGCTAAACGTTCCCGCCTTAGCCATTTCAAGCACAACATCTTCACCAATTTTCAAAAACTTTGCCGCGTCACTTATCGTGATCAGCTTTTTCGACATGCAATCCTCCTGTATATCGCACCACGTGCATTATCATGTATCAAATATGAAGCAAGCAAGCAAAATCTGTCAAGCAGAACAGTAATTTCTTGACACCGGCACCTTAACAATTATACGGACTGCATGAGAAATACATGGATAACCCTAATCGTAGCAGTCGTATTAACTGCGTGTACCTATTCGGTTTATCAAACGGCTTACCCCTATCTCAAGACGATAAGGATCGAATCGTTTGAAAATAAAACCGTCGAGTATTCCCTTGAGCAGGATTTGCTCGAGGAGCTCACGGATTCCTTCCAGGGCGACGGGGAATTGCAAGTTGTGGAAATTTCCCCCAACTGCCAGCTCGAAGGAACCATTCTTGATTACGAAAACGTAATCTATACTTACGATACCAATAACAACATTAAGGAATACGTCGTAAAAATCCTTTTCAACGTGAAACTTACCGACTTTGTGAAGAACGAAGTCCTCTGGGAGAAAGAGTCCCTGCTCCTGAGCGAGACGTACCTCGCGCAGCCCAGCAACGACACTGCTTCCACCGAGCCGGAGAGCGAGGAAGAGGCTCAGAAGGAAGTCTTCAAGGACCTCTACGACACAATCCTGGAGAACACATTTCAATCGTGGTAGAATATGAGAATTAATAAATTCCTCTCGCAATGCGGATTCGGATCGCGCAGAAAGACGGAAGAGCTGATAACCGAGGGCCTCGTAAAGGTCAATGGACAGCTCTGCATGGAGCTTTCAACGGATATCGATCCGGCCAACGACACCGTAACCGTGAGTGGCAAGAAAGCCGTTATAGACGACGAACGACTCTACATTGTCCTGAACAAGCCGAAGCATTATCTGGTCACTGCGGACGACCCCTTCAATCGCCGTACCGTATTCGATCTGCTTCCCGATTTCAAGGGACGCATCTTCCCCATCGGAAGGCTCGATTACGATTCCGAAGGTTTGCTACTGCTGTCCAACGACGGCGAGTTCTCGCAGATGATCCAGCACCCCACTCACAAGATACCCAAGACGTACAAGGTGATCGTCAAAGGGACGCTGGACGACAAGCAGATCATGAGATTGCGCAAGGGCGTTGAACTCGACGGAACCATGACGATGCCGGCCAAGGTATTCGTGCGAGCTGGTAAAACGGACAACACCGTGCTTAAAATGACGATTTTCGAGGGACGAAACCGCCAGATTCGACGGATGGTCGAGCTGGTCGGCTCAGAAGTGGTATCCCTCAAACGGCTTCAGGTGGGAAGCGTGAAACTGGGCAAGCTCCCGACAGGCATGTGGAGATTCCTCGAAACGAACGAACTCCGTTCCCTTCGTTTCACTGCACGATCAACAGAAAGGAAGAAGAAATGAAAATAGGACTCATCGGACTGACGAACTCCGGAAAGACATCCCTCTTCAACGCGCTTACCGGTGCACAAATCGAGGTAACCCCTTACGCTTCCATGAAATCGGAACCGCATCTTGGCATCGTGAATGTCATCGATCCACGCATCGACAAGCTTACCGAGATGTACAAACCGAAGAAGACTGTTTACGCGCAGATCGAATACATGGACTTCGCCGGCATGAGCGAAGGCGCCGCCCAACAGGGAACCTTCTCCGCCAACACCATGGCCGAAATCAAGACGGCGGACGCTCTGGCGCTGGTCCTACGCAATTTCCAGGATCCGGGCGTGGACGAGGCGCAGGACGAACCCAAGCCGGTTAGCGATTTCGAAGCCATTCAGGCGGAACTGGTCATCTCCGATCTCATCACGATCGAGAACCGTATCGAGAAGCTCGAACTCGGCTTCAAGCGTGGAATCAAATCGGCAACGCAGATTCTCGAACACAAGCTGCTTCTGACCTTGAAAGAGAAGCTCGAGGAAGACATACCCCTGCGCAACGTCGAGCTCGAGCCCGATGAAGCTAAATTGATTCGCGGCTTCCAGTTCCTGAGTCGCAAACCGCTCCTGATCATCCTCAATTCCGACGAGGAGCGCTTTGGTAAATCCCAGGCAGTGATCGACAAGCTTTCTCCATCCGCAATGACGGTGGAAGTTTGCGCCAAGTTCGAGATGGAGCTTGCCAACCTTCCCGAGGAAGACGCAGAAATATTCATGCAGGACCTTGGAATCGACGAATCCGCCTGTAACCGCCTGACGAAATACTCGTACGATCTTCTTGGCTACATCAGCTTTTTCACTGCGGGATCGCCAGAAGTCCACGCCTGGACAATCACACACGGGACTCGCGCGCAAGAAGCCGCCGGCAAAATCCATTCCGACCTGGAACGCGGATTCATTCGCGCGGAGTGTTTCACGTACGACGACCTGATCGAGCTCGGTTCCGAGAAGGCGATCAAGGAGAACGGACGTTTCCGCCTCGAAGGTAAAGATTACATCGTCAAGGACGGCGATATCCTCATGATTCGATTCAACGTATAGCACAAGGAGCAGAAATGCCCAAAGCGAGCCGACAGCAAGACATGAGCTTCACACCCAAGGTATGGGGCATTGTAATCGCGGCCGTTCTGATGATCCTCAGCGCGCTTATCCTTCTTGCTTCAGCCTGCGATCAGCAGGTTTTGATGAACGACGTGAGTATCATCAAGGATAGCGGCGTCACCTTTTCGAACATCGTTCATCTGCGTTTGCCGCAGGTAAGCAATCGCATCGGAGTTTTCGGCGTGCTTGTCGGATACGTGTTCGTGTTCTCGCTTGGAAAGTGGGTAACCATCGCTCTTTTTTCATGCGTTTTCATCGTTTGTATCAACTACATTTTCCTGCGTGAGAACCGCAATTTTGTAAATCTTCGTATTATCGGACTCTTCATTCTCTTCTCGTTCATCAACCTGATTATCCTTCGCTACCCTGAATACTATTCCAGTAACGCCTCTTCGCTACCCGCATTCATCTTCCGGATTCTGCGACGCGTATTCAAGGATACCGGCGTGCTGGTTATATCACTTTTTGGCGCGTTCTTTTCGCTGCTTATCGTAACGGGCATCGACTTCTTCAAGCTGGTTGTTATCACGATTGGACGCGGATTCATCGTCGTTGTGAAGGGATTCTTCAGTTTGTTTAAACGCAATGTTTCACGTGAAAAGAAACCCAGGATGAAACCCGAGAAACCGGTGAAGATCAAGGAAGAGAAGAAGCAGAAGGTTGATGATGAACCAAGGCTTCCCGCACCGGCTTTCCGGGATGAAGAAGAGCTTCAGATATTCGATCACGCCTACATCCCCGAAGAAGAACCTGAAGAGCTTCCCAGTGGTGATGTGAAGCCTGTGAAACGCAAAGTGAAAAAAGTTACAGAAGAAATTGAGCCGGAATTCGATCATTACATCGTTCCGGACATCGATAAATTCCTCGAAAACCCCGAACGAACCACCCGCCGGGATCGCGAGGAGACCGAAGAAGAGATTCGCAATACCAGCCAGATACTCAAGGACAAGCTCGCAGAGTTCGGCATTGAAGCGCAGGTGATCAACGTAAATATCGGACCGATCATCACCCAGTACGAGCTCAAGCCGGCTCCGGGCGTCAAGGTAAGCCGATTCCTATCCCTTACCGACGACCTCGCGCTTGCCATCAAGGCGAAGAGTATCCGCATTCAAGCGCCGATCCCGGGAAGGGGCCTGATCGGAATCGAGATTCCCAATGTTAAACGTGACACGATATACCTCAAAGACGTTCTTCTCTCTGACGAGATGAAGAAAGGTAATTACATCCTTCCGCTCGGACTTGGTAAGGACATCTCTGGAAATCCGGTTATAACCGATATGACGAAAATGCCGCATCTTCTCATCGCCGGTGCGACCGGCGCCGGTAAGAGCGTTTGCGTTAACACCATGATCAACAGCATACTTCTGCATCTCACCCCTGATCAGGTGCGCATGGTCATGATCGATCCAAAGCGCATCGAGCTTTCCGGATACGAAGGTATCCCACATCTCATCCAGAACGTCGTTACCGATCCCGACGATGCGCTGATCGCGCTCAACTGGGGCGTCTCCGAGATGGAAAGACGTTATGAACTCTTGCAGAAATACAAAGTGCGTGACATTGGCGGATATAACGATAAAATCAAGAACATGCAAGCCTCAGGCGATGAGCTGGAGGACCGGGAACTTCCCTACATCCTCATCATCGTGGACGAGTTCGCCGACCTCATCATGACCGCCGGACGCGACATCGAGCAACCGATCGCGCGCCTCGCGCAGATGGCTCGAGCAATAGGAATCCATCTCATCCTCGCGACGCAGAGACCTTCCACAAAGGTCATTACCGGTATCATCAAGGCGAACTTCCCGGCCCGTATCGCTTTCAAGGTATCGTCCAAGGTCGATTCACGCGTTATCATCGATATGAACGGCGCGGAACGCCTTCTCGGGCGCGGCGACATGCTCTTCCTGCCACCGGGAAAAGCGATCTGCGAGCGTATCCACGGAGCATTCATGTCCGACGGAGAGATCGAGAACCTGGTGGATTACCTCAAGCGCATGCCTAAGCCCGATTACCAGATCGAGATGATCGAAGAGCACTCAGCGGATATCGGGTCGTTCGACTACGATGACGAGCTTTTCCCCGATGCCGCGCGTGCGGTTATCTCAGCGGGAACCGCTTCTGTTTCCATGCTTCAACGTCACTTCAAGATAGGCTATGCGCGCGCTGGACGTCTTATAGACCTCTTGGAGCAGGCAGGTGTTATTGGTCCGCATGTGGGAAGCAAATCTCGTGAGGTTCTTGCGACGGAGGACGAAATTGAAAACATTATGTAGCTATCTTCTGATAATATTCATCGCGTTTTCCGCGCTTCATGCCCAAACCGCGCAACAGCTCATTGATCGCGTCACCGCAAGATACGATGGCGTTCATACATTCAAAGCGGAATTCACCCAGGAGAATGCTTGGCCCGAGCTGGATGTCGAAAAGGTTTCACGTGGAACAATGTATTTCGATCAATCCAATTTCGCGATACAATACGATGAACCGCAGGGGCAATTCCTTCTTGTAACAGCGGACTCCATGCTCGTTTACGATTCAACATCCCTTCAAGCGATCGTTTCCTATCCGCAAACGAGCGACGCCGGTATAAGACCTGATCAAATCTTGTCCTACTACGCTGGTGACAACGCCACGACAACGATCCTTTCCAATACCGAAAATTACGCCATGATCAGCATCGAGCCTTCTGACGGAATGGAATACAAATCGATCCGCGTCGAGATCGACTTGCGCAATACGCTAATCACTTTTATATATTATACTGATCTTGAAGGTAACACGGTTCGCTACACATTCGAGACCACATTATTCGATCAGCCGATCGATCCCTCCGTTTTCGAATGGAAAATACCAATCGGAGCATCCCTTATCGATCAGAGACTGTAGGAGGTACATTTCATGATCGCTCTCATTATGGCCGGTGGAATCGGTTCCCGCTTCTGGCCGCTCAGCAGAAAAAGCAATCCCAAACAGTACTTGAACATCTTTAGCGACAAATCGATGATCCGGCTCACGGCAGAGAGACTCCTTCCCCTCATCGACTGGAAAGACATCTACGTCGTCACATCCGACGATCAGAAAGAGCTCGTCTCGACACACCTTCCAGAGATGCCCGTCGAGAACATCATCATCGAGCCATTCGGAAGAAACACCGCACCATGCATCGGCCTGAGCGCGCTGTATCTTGCGGGTAAATATCCATCAGACGAAGTGATGACCGTGCTTCCGGCGGATCACTTTATTCGCGACGAAGAAGCTTTCCTTAACAGCCTCAAGCTTGCCGAGGTTGCGGCGAAACAAGAAAACCTGGTGACGTTCGGCATCGAACCGGAGTATCCAGCCACAGGATATGGATACATCGAGAAGGGTGAAACGTGGCGTGAGAATATGTTTCACGTGAAACAATTCAAAGAAAAACCGGATCACGACACCGCCGTCGAATTCCTGGAATCAGGCAACTACCTTTGGAACAGCGGCATGTTCGCCTGGCGTATCGATACCATCCGCGAACATTTCCAGCGACTCCTCCCCCGCCTCGAGGAGCTTCTTATTCAGATTCAAAGCCGCTGGTCCAAAAGCCAAAGCGGTATCTCAGACATTTACGAAACCATGCCGAAGATCCCGGTGGATATCGGTATCATGGAGCAAGCCCACAAACGAATCGTTATTCCCGTTTCCTACGGGTGGAGCGATGTCGGAAGCTGGAGAGCGCTCTACGATCTCCTGAAAAAAGACGACGATGGAAATGTGGAGTCCGGGGAAGTCATCTCGCTGAATACGAAAAATTGCTATGTTCGATCCAAAAGACTTATAGCTACCATCGACCTGGAGAATCTCGTGATTGTTGAAACCGACGACACGATTCTCATCTCGAAAAAGGATTCCGCGGAGAAGGTTAAGGAAATCCAGCAGCTACTGGAGAAACGGGGTACGTCCAAATACCTGTAGATTTCGCGCGATCTCGGCGCGAGCAGTATCATTTTACATATCGCGATAGAACGCTCTTCTATCGCGATTATTTTTTGTCCTGAGACGGTGGCAACAGTTGTCTTTTCTATAATTACTGTTTTCTAATTTATTATCGTTTTGTTTTATACCAATATAATTTTTACATTCATTGAGTGTTTATCTCGTGAGTTCTGCCTAAATTGGTTTTTATTAGTGTATTTTTATATTGCTGAGTAGCGCAACTCTTTCCTGCACGATTTTTCGATGCTCCTCTTCGGAACACCTGGGATTCTTGTTCTTCCAGAATTTTTCTCACGGAATCTCGCTGCATTCTCCACAATGTTGCAATCCTCTCTCCATCACACAGCATTTAGAAAATTCGCATACTCGGAGATTCACCTCGTGAAGCCAACATACTTTACCTTGGATTGCGTGTCGCCTTCACACTCATTTTGAAAATTCTACATTCGTTACAGATAAACCCGCAGGCGCTACTGTGTAATCCAATCGGTTCGGACTATTTCAATACGAAGTGATAGAGGAGCTGAAGAATGATATTGCTCACAACTCCGGCCATCATGTCATCCGCCGTAATGCCGAGTCCACCGGATAGTTTTTGCAGTTGATTGATCGGAAACGGTTTCAGAATATCGAAAATCCTGAATAGAACAAGTGCGAGGATGCCAGTGAGAATTGTCTGAGGAAGCATGAGGATGGCGATGAAGTAACCGCAAACCTCGTCAATCACGATACGGCCGTCGTCGTGACCGAGTTCGCGTTCCGCGAAATCGCTGAAAATCACGCTCGCCAGGGTGGTTCCAATCGCGATACACCACATGATAGCCTGCCCTGCCCCGATGAATCTCGAGGATAGTATCAGGAAAATCGCTGCCGAAAGAATGCTTGCAAACGTACCGGGCGCGAGTGGGAAGAAGCCGGTATAGAAAAAGGTACTGAAGAAAACGGATATCCTTCTCATCTTCAGTACCTCCACAAAAATTTTATTTCAAGCTTTCGAAAACGAATTTGATTGATCACTCTACTCGCTCAAGTAGACTTCGACATACTTGTCTTTCTTGAGCTGACGTATGAGATCCTCGTAAATCTCGATTTGCTTCTGATTCTCCACATAGCCGCGAAGCCGCTCCTGAACCTCTGTATATTCGTATGGGCGTTCCGGAATCTTCTGGAGCTTGCCGAAAATGTACAGGAGCTCATCCTGCCTGATCACATCGGTATATTCGCCATAATCGAGAGCGTTCAATTGCTCCTTGAACATCTCCGGATATTCCTCCGGTGTATACTCGCCCATCACGCCGCCGCGAACCGCTGTCGAATCGTCTTCCGAATAGGTCTTGGCCAATTCGTAGAAATCCTCGCCGGCTCTTAGGCGTTCCAGAACGTTTTCCATCAACATGATTTCAGCTTGAACGTCTTCGTCCGAAGCTACCACCTGCTTGAGGATATGGCGCGCCCTGATGTTTTCTCCGTCCCGCTCTTCAACCTTGATGATGTGATAGCCGAACTGCGTCTTCACAACATCGCTGATCTGCCCTGGCTGAAGCGCATAGGCTGCCTTTTCGAACTCGTGTACCATCTGCCCGGGACCAAAGAAACCGAGGTCTCCCCCATTCTTCTTGCTGGGGCAATCGCTGCGATTCTTCGCGAGCGTTGCGAAGTCAGCGCCTTCGCGCAGTTCATCAAGGATTTCGCTGATCTCGCGAAGCGCTGTCTCACGAGTCTCCTCGCTTGCATCCATCGTCCGCATGATCATGCCGATCTGGTCTTTTTCCGGACGCAGCGGGATTTCATCTTTATTCTCTTCGTAGTACTCTTCTACTTCAGCTTCGGTAACGGTTACCTTGCTCTTGATTTCGTTCTGGAAAATCTGCTGTTTGAGCTGCTCTTCGCGGATTCGATCCTGATAGACCTTTTTAAGGTCGTAATATGTCAGGCCGGCTTTTTGCATCTCACGTTCCATGGCTTCGCGCGATGGAAACTGCTTCTCGATCTGCTTAATCTCTTTTTCGGCCTGCAATTTTATTTTCTGATCATCCACCTGATAATCTTCTTCTTTCGCTTTCTGGATAATCAATCTCGATTCGATCATCTGATCCAGAACATCCATTTCAGTCATATCCGGTGGCATCATCTGCATGCTCTGCATTTGCATGATCTGCGTATGAAGCTCGCTTTCTAAAATAACTTCCCGCCCTATCTTCGCTACGATACGATCCAACACTTCCGCAGTGATCATGCTTATCGCCATTGTAATCAAGACAGCGACCAATACGATTTTCTTCATGTATGGCTTCCTCTTACACATTGATTTCAATATTCGCTTCTTTTTCGAGCTGGCGGATCAAGTCATCCGTTTCACCCTTGAGCTTATCGACGCGCAGCTTTTCCTCGATTTCCGACTTCACGTCGTCGAAATCAGCCGCCTGGGTCGGTACTTTCCGGCTGCGGTAATGCAGGATCATCAGATATCCGTCATCGACCTGAACCACCGCGTATTCCCATGGATTTCGTTTGATCAGCTCGCTCCATATCCGATCACCCAGATCCTTCTTGCTCTTGAATCCGGCCCATCCCCCACTCTTTCCGATTGCCTCTTCCGAATAGGTTTGTGCCGCCTCGGTGAATTTCATGCCTCCACGAATCGCATTTTGTGCTTCCTGAAGCTTTTCTCGCGTGGACACGAATATACGCTGTATCTTCAGCTCCGTCTCCTCAGAGAGGTAATTTTGCTTGTAATACTCAAACGCCTCTTCTTCAGGAATATCAATGTTCCTTATCTTAAGCGCGAGAACTGCATTCGCCAGCACCTTCATGCGGGCGTTGTCGATCTTCGTGCGCAGGGCCGGCTTTTGATCGAGGCCCATGGACTCGGCAGCCTGGCTCAGCAGGGTAAGGCGTTTCCACTGGTTTACCAATTCGCGTTTCTCGTCAGTGGTCATCGAGCTCCACTCGTCGAGCGAGTATTGGGACTGAAGGTCCTCGAGCATGAGATACGCATCGTTCACCTGGGCAATGATGTTTCCCTCCGGCTTGGTTTCTTTTTCGTCGCACGCCACAAGGAACGCGATCGCCACCAGTGCGATGACAAGAATGTTTTTCATATCAGAATTCCTCTACAAAGGGTCTGGTGAAAAGGATGTCGAGTGTTGGATTCGAAGTCATGAAAATCCGTCCCAGATCGCGATCTTCCTCGATGGATCGGATGACAAATCCGTAGTTGTCCGCTTCACCGGCCATAATGGCCTGCAAGATCGGCGACACGTCCACGCGGATGGTCTGGCTATCGCTATCGTAATAGCTCACGTCCGTTCCTGAATAGAACAGATAGTCGTCCGTGTAGATCAATGGCACGGAAGGCTCGTCCGTAAGCATCATGTAGGCTCTAGCGGAGAAGGTATCGTCCATGAAGTACGAATTGGCGGTATCGATCTGGAACACCAGCTCGGCACGGTTAATGGTGGAATGACGGTAATCGTACTCGTTCATTTCCGCATACCCCTGTTGCGTCAGCAGCGCGTTGAACGATTCCAGATCGAATTCGAGCTCGACAACGCTTCTGTAGGGATAGATATTGGAGATCACAAAGCCATCCGAAACCAGACCGAGCGTCGCATCTTCATCCGGATTATGGTAGATCGTCGCATCGTCCACGGCGTCCTTGGAATAGGTCAGGGTATCGCCATCCGAGAGATATTCGATCTCGAGGAGTGGGGCATAACTGGTCTCCAGCGTGAAGATTTCGATCACCTGATCCGGTGTATCGGAGAACAGAATGATACCGAAGTTGTTGGTTTCGTCTTCACCAACATTGTCCAGCCAGCTCTGAATCAGATCCAGCGGAATCTCCACAGTGAGCGTATCTACCTCTTCCCGGTAAGTGAAACTGGTGATGGGTTCGTAAACGTGCTCTGTATTCTCCCACTCGCCTTCGTCATCGACGTTCGTCCAGGTCACGGAATCCTCTTCCCAGTTTTCGTCGATCACACCAACCTGCACGGTAATGCTGTCAGGAAGATGGTCGTCGCTCGGAACCAGATACATGGTTGCGCTGAGCGCGGTAGCGTCCGACGGAAAGCTGCTCCATCGAAGAAGCGACATCAGGGTTGTATTCTGGAAATTACCAACCGTGAAAACCGTGGATCCGTCATAAGTCTGCACGGTATCCCGGTAGTTCCAAACGTTTGTAATACTGGAACCGGGAACGATCACCTCTTCGGAATTCAGGATGTTCCCATCGACACCTGTTCTGTTATCTTCATCTGTACAAGCGACACTCAGGAGAACAACTGCGATCAGCAGTATGGTGTAATACTTCATACGTATTCCTTATTATAAATTCTATTATATATATGATTTTAGAGATAATAATAATAACAAGGGCTGTGGATATGGGCATAACCCTGCAGGCATAACGCCAAAAACACTCTCTTGTTACCAGTTACATCTTCGGCAGTTTTGTGGATAACCCGTGGACTGCTGAAGAATAACTTACCACTTATCCACACAGGATGATTTTGTCAAAGAAATTTCAGGGGTTATCCACAGCGATCAACACGCTTTCATGTGGATAAGTGGACAATGATTTTTTCGCTGAAAAGCCCCTGCGTGTCATTGTTATGTAACCTTCCAATCGATAATCGAATAGGGGAGAGGCGAGCCTCGATCAGGTGTTCTTGATTTCCTTGATGAGGAGCTCTATCTGGATTCTGAATTTATTGTCGGAACGGAACTGGTTCTCGATCATCTTCTTCGCGTGAAGCACGGTTGTGTGGTCTTTACGCTTGTAATAAGCGGCAATTTCCTTCAATGATGATTGTGGAATCAGGAGGTTGGAGAGGTACATCGCGACCTGTCTCGGGAAGGCGATGTGCTTCTTTCTGGTTTTATCGATGAGCTGTGCGGGTGTGACGTTGTACATGTCGCACACCTTTTGCATGATGGTGTCCAGATTGATATCGCGAACCTTCTCGGATATGAGGTCGGAAAGAATCTCCTTGGCGAGTTCCGGATCGATGTCTTCCGTATTGAGGTTATTGTAGGAAGCGTATGCCAGGATGCGAATGAGGGAGCCTTCCAGCGCGCGAACGTTGCTGGAAACGAACTCGGCGATGAAGCCGATTACATCGTCGCGGAGGTTGATATCCTCGTTTTCCGCTTTCTTTCTGAGGATAGCGACGCGCGTCTCGAAATCGGGACTCTTCAGATCGGCCATCAGGCCCCATTCGAAGCGGGTCACGAGTCGCTTCTCCAGATCGTGGATGTCCTTGAGGGGACGATCGCTGGTGATGACGATCTGCTTCTTGCTCTCGTAGAGCGCGTTGAAGGTGTGAAAGAAGGTTTCCTGCGTACTCTCTTTGCCCGCGAGGAAATGGATGTCGTCAACGAGCAGGACGTCCACGTTGCGGAACTTGTTGCGGAACTCGGTCATCTTCTTTGTCTGAATCGCGTCGATCATCTCGTTGGTGAATTCCTCTGTCGTGGTATAATAAACGTATTTCGAACCGCTTTCCTCGTTCACGAAATTACCGATCGCTTGCATGAGGTGGGTTTTCCCCATTCCGGATTCTCCATAGATGAACAACGGGTTGTACGCGGTACCGGGTGACTCGGCAACTGCGAGAGAGGCCGAATGAGCGAAATTGTTGCTTTTACCGACGACGAACTGGTCGAAGGTATACTTGAGATTGAGTTTGCTGTTTTCAGGTTGTTTCTGATTACCGTTGAGCTTGAAACTGCCGTTTCTCTGCTTGTTCAACGGATAATTGGTGAATCGTACCTTGTATTCTTTCTTGTACAGGTTGTACGATATCTCGGATAATAGAACTGTATAATTCTGGTTCAGGAAATCTGCGGTGAATTTTGTGGGTACTTGCACCAGCATGATGTTATTGTCGATATCGATCAGCTTGGTATCGCTGAACCAGGTTTTAAAACTCTTCGGGTTGATATGATCTTCGAGCGTGTTTAAAACATTTTCCCATATATCCTGGTCTCTTTCCATAAAGCTCCTCAAATGACGCTGATAATCGTGTTAATCGGAGTTATCCACGAACTTATCCACATCCGATGTTTCAATGTTATTGCACTTCAAGTATCTATTTGGCAGTAAGATAAAAACGAGCATACAAATTTGGGTTCGAAATTTATCCACATAACCTTGAAGTACAATGCCCGGGTGAAAAGGAAGAAAACATGATTGCCAGAGCGTGCAATCCCAGTATAACGATTTCCGTTTTTCCATTCACAACCAGTTGATTACTAATTTCATGACGCTTGCTATCATGCGAAACACTCGCATGGCAAACTGATCAAAAGTCGGTTCTTTCTAAAACTGAATATCCGTTTCCGACACATCCAACCTATCAAAAATCCATTCTCAAAATTATTTGTCAAGGCGGTTATCACGGGATTCTTCCTGTTTTCTACAGTTTTGTAATTGGTATTAAGAAACTGCTCTGCATGCAATTAAATCATCGATTCGGAAAAATGGTTTACGATGGGTATGCCGGTTAACTGAATACATTACAGGCAACAATCGTACTTGTTAGGAAAGCGGAAAAAAAATGTTTGGATAAGGTTTAAAACATGTTTATAGAGCGTGTAATCGACTGCGTGACACATTGTTTGAAATGCAATGAATGAAATTGGATTCTGGAAAAATCTGGTGTCAATTACTTTTTGCAAATTTCTAGTGCTCTGTGCAGGGATGGAGAACGCTTCCATTCTGTAGCCTGGTGAAAGGATAATGGAACTATTTATCCCATATCCCGGTGGCCCGATTGTTGATGATTTTCGAGTACTGAAGCGGATACAAAACTGCGCCGGGGGGAACACCCGGTGCAATCAAAGAAACTCATTCCGAACGTTAAACTGGACGTTTGGATTTCGATTTAGCCTTCTTCCATTTGATCATATAATATATTACAACAAACATGATCATTGTGATCGGTACGAGGGAACGCGTAATAGCTGCGCCGGTGAAACCGAAAAAAGTAATCATTATATTGTAGAGCACAATGCTTGCAAGGGCTCCGGTCAGGTTGATGAAGAAGTACATTGAACTCTTTTGTTTCCCCATTACAACGGTGCGAATGAACACGCTCACATTCACAAAGAAGAATCCGATCGCGTGAATTCTGCCGTAATAATACGCATCGACGTAGCGTCCGCTGGTGAGATAGTTTGCTATAGGTTTTGCAAAGATAATATATAAGGCTGTTGGCGCAAGTAATAGCACCGACATGATGAACATGTTTATGTACATTTGCTTTCTTGCTTTATTATGTATGTTCAGGAAGAGCTCTGTTTCAAAAGCCTGATATATGGATGTTCCAAAAACGTATATATAGTTCGCATGGTTCTTGCCAATACTGTATAAGCTGAACGAATCTACGTCGTGCTTTTTCTCAAGTAGAATTCCGTCCAAAGCTCTGAAGGGAATAATGACCAGCCCACTCAAAATTAGTGGCCCACAGAATTTCAGAGCGTCTTTAATAATCTGAAAGTCAAATGTAGGCTGCATTTTACTTCGTAAAAGGCTGATTGAAACAACGCCGGCAAGAAAAGTACCAATTGTTCCTCCCAACAGGCGTCCCGTAGCTCCCATCTTATATAATGCTACGAGAACCAAGGCAGATCCTATGGATGAGACGTTTTTCAAAGTAGTAATTAAAAAGTACTTCAAAAATTCGCGTTTCATTCGATAATGGGTCTGCTGAAAGACAAACCAGACAAAGAAGTAAATTTGAGCAAGTACAATAAAAATGTAAGGCGTCAGGTCGAAGCTGACATGGGCTACATTGAAATATAGAACAAAAATGTAATAGCTGATAACAAGTAAGACAATGTCAAATACAGAGAGGAAAACGACAAGATTGAACAAGAGACGTTTTCTTTCTTCTTCGCTTTTCTTGTGAAACATCACGCTATAATAGTTTCCAAATGAAAGATGTAAAACTGGGTAAAGGAAAAGCACAAGCGAGTTATAATAACTAACGATGGAATAATCTGTCGGCGATAGGTTTTGCGCGAAGATGGGAGCTGTGAAAATGCCTATAGCAATTTGAATAATAACTGCAGAATAGCTTAATAAAGTATTCTTGAAGTTGTCTCTAAGTCTTTTTTTAACTTTCAGCCACGCGTTTTTTGGAATAAAATGTAAGATATTTTTATTGCTTTTTGTTTCTATTGCTTTCATATATTGTGTGATAGGCTCTTATAATTTGTTCGGTTATTTTTTCGGGATTATTATCTTCAAGGCGTCTTTTTCGTGCATTTCTACCATATTCAATCGCCTGCCTGGGATGACGTAAAAGCCAGAGAATCATAGAAGCGGCAGAATAGAAATTCGTATCTTGAAAAATCAAACCTTCTTTTCTGTCCTGTAGAAGTGAAGAAACTCCACCAACATAAGGCGCAACACATGGCACTCCCATCATCTGGGCTTCTTTCAATGTGTTTGGTGTGTTCTCAATGTGTGAGAAGAGAGCAAAAACCGAAGTGTTTTGCAAGTGCATAACCACTTGCTCGGTATTAAGATATCCCAGGAAATTAATAGAGGCGATTGGAATCCCATTTGATCTAAGTCGCTTCAGTATTATTTTGCCAATGGGGGAATCGCTTCTGACACCGCCAATATTGAACGTAATCTCTCTATTACCTGTTTTATGAAGCTGTATAATTGTGTTCACAAGCGTGTCATAACCTTTGTAAGACACTTGATTTGAAATAATTGTGAAAACACGATTGAGAGAAACATTAACAGGATTCCACTCAGAATTATAGAATTCTTTGCGGATGATTTTCTCGAACTGTAAGTATGTAGCGTCAGGATTGAGCATGGAGAAATACATTGTGGAGTATTCGTTCTGCGTGTTAATGTACTTCGCGTTCTTGATGTGATTCGTTTCATACTCTGAAAGCCAGTGAATATTTTCTCCATACAATGCTTTTTTTATAATCGTTTTTATTGGAGAGCTATTAAGGCTTTCTTGTTTTGCCAATTCTTCGGAATATCTGTCGGAATAATACTGGGTTACGGCGCGAATCCCCTGAATAGAGATGATTGTTATCTCTGGAAATTCAGAACACACAAAAACATAGGGATGTTCCGAGCCGGAAACATGGATCACGTCGGGATTGAATTCTTTAACTACTTTGCGATAACTCTCCTGATACAATTGAAGTGCTTTTTCATATTTTCTTCGGTAAAGGCCTTTTTTGATATCAGCCTTGTCAAGCGAACCTATATATGAGAATCGCCCACTTGTTACTGTTTTACCAGGGATACCGTGAATAGATGCAAAACCGAAACTGACATTGTCGCTGGTCAATTTATGAAAAGCAGTCTCCATTCCATCGATCCAAGTGTTTATCTTACCTTTTGCACCAAATGCCTTTTGGGCTTCTCTTGTCAAACCATCATACAACACAAGCACTCTCATGCGTATTCCTTGTTGATGTAAGTTGGAGTTTCTGGTTGAGGGTGTTGAATAATGAAATTTTTAATCAATACTAGAATTGAAAAACCGATAAAATCAAGATATAAGCTAGTACCTGTCATATTAGCAATGGCAAATGTTAAAAGGGCAATGGTTGCCCCCCAATAGGAATTCTTTTTGCCTAATTTGTAAGTATCTCGAATTAAGAGAATAAACGATGAAATGTATAACAAGCCGCCAAGAAGTCCATAATAATAAAAAATGGAAAGCCAGCCAACATGAATATGAGAACTTCTTCCATCCAATTCTCTAACCAGGTCATAAGTATTAACTCCGCCAGTTCCAAAAATCAGATTTTCACCTATAAATTTCTTAAAAAGCTCAACTGCTAGCAATCTTGAGCGATATGAATCGGAAGTAAGCCTATTTATAAGACTGTCTTTTGAAAGCACTGTAACAGATGTGACTGCAATAAGGCTCGTAAGCAAGATAAGGATAATGAAGGTATTGTATATGGTTTCTCTTGCCCTGTGTTTTTTGTATGTTAGTGGGTATGTTAATAAAACGACGGTAAAGGTTAACTGCATGTAACGGCTCATGTTAAGGAATATTATAATACCCGAACTGATGATTGTGAACAATCGAAGAAACTTTCGCTTCTCAAGAAATGGAAGGATTAATGCCAAAAGCATCGGAACGCTCATTCCGAGTTCTTGAGCATTTGCCCAGACAAAAATTGATTGAGATCTAATTGAGAAATCAGCAACATCTAGGTTTTTATATGCTGCAAATGGATTAAGAAAAGAATATCCATAGACAATCTGCAGTGTTGAATAGAATAATCCACATCCAATAATAATGATTATAAGATAAATAACTTTTTTTAGCTCATGATCGCTAAGAAAGATGTTTTCCATTAGCAAGAGCAAAAGGAAAGACTTCAAGAAGCGATCTCGAATCAATATAAAGATGAAGTCCCAATTTGATTGGTAGGTTCCAATAATATAGAAATTAAATAACCAGAGTGTGCGATATAAAGCAAATAGTCCGAATAGAATGAGATATGGAGGCATGTGGATGACTTTGTTTGACAAGGCGGATTGAATGATTGCAAGTATAACAAGTATGAAAAGAAAAGGAATGAAGAAAATGGGAAACAACTTCCCCGTAGCGTAATATATAATCATATTTACGAGTGGGAATAATGCAACCCAGTATACCAGGGCATAATCCAGTTTCGAATTCAGTTTAATGTATCTGCTACTTGCGTACATACCTGTCCTTTTCAGATTTCCTCAACGCAGAATTGATTTCAATGCTTGACTGTCAAGGGAAAAAACAAGCGATTGAGAACGAAAATTGCTCTGGCTAAAAGTGTAATAATCAGGTTCGTGGACGAATTCCCAAGAAAAATCTGGACACAAGTTTTAACCTGTTAATCTATGAGTGGGAGAAGTTATCAACCCTATGGAGGTGGTTATGAAGGGAATAGTCCTCGCAGGTGGAAGTGGAACCAGGCTTTATCCGGCAACGAAAGCAGTGAGCAAGCAATTGCTCCCTGTTCACGATAAGCCGATGATATATTACCCCTTATCCGTCTTGATGCTGTCCGGGATCAGGGAGATTCTCATTATTTCAACCCCGGATGATCTACCGATGTTTCAAAGGCTTCTGGGAGATGGAAGCGATTTCGGCATCAATCTCAATTACAAGGAGCAACCCAAACCGGAGGGCATCGCCCAGGCGTTTCTCATCGGTGAGGATTTCATTGGCGACGATGATGTCTGCTTGATTCTTGGCGACAACATCTTCTATGGGAACAAGCTTGTCGACTTCCTTCATAATGCCGTTACGACGGTTGAAAATGAGAAAATGTCCGTAGTTTTCGGTTACTGGGTTAGCAAACCGCAACGTTATGGCGTGGTTCATTTCGACAAGGACAAGAAGGTTTTGGGGATTGAGGAGAAGCCGGAAAAACCTAAATCGAATTACGCGGTTGTTGGCTTGTACTACTACCCGAACAGCGTAATTGAAGTTGCGAAAAATATAAAACCTTCCAATCGTAACGAGCTGGAAATCACGGATGTGAACAAAGAATACCTGAGGCAGGAAAAGCTCAGCGTCGAGATTCTCGGTAGGGGATATGCATGGCTGGACACCGGAACGCACGAGTCTTTAGCCGATGCATCGGTGTTTATCAGGGCTTATGAAGAGCGGCAATATCTCAAGATCGGGTGTCTTGAAGAGATCGCATTCAGGCAGAAATTTATAACGCGAGAACAGCTAAAAATTAGAGCTGAGGAAATGAAAAACAACCAGTATGGCCAGTACCTTTATTCCTTGCTGGAATGGGTTGAGTAACTCACTTTGGAGGAATGACGATGGAACGGATACGATTTGCGCTGATTGGATGTGGGAGAATCTCCAGAAACCATTTTGAATCGATGAAACAGCTGGATAATGCAACCATCGTTTCTTGTGCGGACAATGTTGAAGAAAGAGCGAGAGAGGCTTCTGAGAAGTATGGAGTAAATAGCTATTACACCAATTACCTCGAGATGCTCGATAAAGAGAAACCGGATGCGGTTATCATCTGTACGCCAAGCGGGATTCATCCTGAAATTGGCATAGAGGCCGCGAATCGTGGAATTCATGTGATAACGGAAAAACCCATGGCAATACGGCTGAGCGAAGCGGATGACTTGGTGAAGGCGTGCGACCAGAATCGAGTCATGCTTTTCGTGGTTAAACAAAACCGTCTCAATACGACTATGCAACTCCTGAAGAGGGCTATCGACAAGGAGCGCTTCGGGAGAATCTACCTTGCTCAATCGAACGTGTTCTGGCAAAGGCCTCAAGAGTATTACGATCTGGCAAGCTGGCGCGGAACCTGGGAGTTTGACGGCGGCGCGTTCATGAATCAGGCAAGTCACTATGTGGACGCGCTTCACTGGCTGATCGGCGAAGTCGATCATGTGCTGGCTGAGACCGCGACGATGGCGAGGAAGATCGAGACGGAGGATACCGGCTGCGCCATCTTGAAGTTCCGCAACGGTGTCATTGGTAACATCAACGTAACCATGCTCACCTACCCCAAGAACTTCGAAGGCTCTATCACGATCCTCGGTGAAAAAGGTTCCGTCAAAATCGGCGGAATGGCGGTCAACAAGATCGAAAAGTGGGAATTCGAGTCCTATGACGACGACGATCGTATCGTAACGGAGACGAATTACCAACCGCCGAACGTATACGGATTTGGGCATATCCCGTATTACAAGAATGTGATCGACACCCTCCTGGGGAATACCAAGCCGCATACCGACGGTAGAGATGGACGAAAGTCGCTGGAAATTATCCATGCGATCTATATGTCGGCCAAGACAGGCAACAAGGTCGCGCTTCCGCTAAACTATTGATGGATTGAGTTATCTCAATGGGGGAGACCCCCATCTATGATAGCATGTGTGAGGATTTGCCGAAAAATTCTTGACACAAAATCCCATTCTCGAGGATTGTTTATTTCACGTTCAAACGTACGTGGGTGATTAGCTCAGTTGGTTAGAGTACTTCGTTGACATCGAAGGGGTCACTAGTTCGAATCTAGTATCACCCACCACTTTTTTTACAAACCTGCTTTTTTATTTTAGTGGGTGATTGGCACAGCTGGTTAGCGCGCATCGTTCACATCGATGAGGTCACTGGTTCGAATCCAGTATCACCCACCACTTTTATCTTATAGATCGTTTATCTGCAATGCTGTAAAATGACTGTGTAAATGTAAAGTTGTAAAGTGACACCTTCATTTTCCACTTGTAAAGTGACACCTTCATTTTCCACTTTGTGACAGCATGTTTTCCTTATGTAAAGTGACACCTTCATTTTCCACTTTGTGACAGCATGTTTTCCATCGTGCAACAAGTCGAAGTGACAGGAAATGCCCTTATCTCCCGCACCATCAAACACATTCATGTAGTCACTTTCCCAAGTTGCAAGTGACGGCAGTCTTTCCTTCCAGTGACGGCAATTTTTCCATCGTTTCGAGCCGTTTTCCAGTTGTTGCAGTGGTTTAGAAAGCAGAATGTCATTCATGCGAATACCAGCTATCTTCTCTTCAATCGGCAAGTTACAGTCAAACTGCAAGTGACGGCAGTTTTTCCTTAAGGAAAACATGCTGGCACAAATGAAGCTATTGTCCTGAAATCAAGGCAAATAGAAAGGCCTGAATCTCTCGACCCAGGCCTGCGATGCTCGATAATCCTACTTATCACCACTCCACACGTACAGCTTCCCGCCGTATGCCACGACCTCACCGATGACGCCCTCTTCTGGAAGCTCAGTGACCTCCTCGATGATGTCTGTGGTCTCGAGCTTGATATCTCCTTCCAGCGCGTGGCCGTTGATCTTGGTGCGGGTCTCGACCTTGGCCGCGAGAGCTGTAGTTAGGCCTGTGATCTTGCTCTGTGCGAGGGTCGGGATGCGGTCGGTGGCGAGAGCGCCGGTCGCGATCTTGGCGGCGTCAAGGTCGGGTACGCGATCCACGACGAAGACGCCGGTGGTGATCTTGGAAGCGTCGAGGTCGGGGATCTGGCTCGCTTCGAGGACGCCCGTGATGTTACCCGGCTCGATCTGCGGGATCTGCTCGGTGATCAGCTTGCCGGACTTGTCGAGCTGCGCGATGCCGTTGGCGACGCCGAGTTGCCCGGAGTCGAGGATTTCCTGCCATGTGCCTGCCATTACGCCCCCTTCGCTTCACGTTCGAGCCGACCGAGCAGCAGCAGCGCACCTTCGGTCTTGAGCAGCTTCTCGCGCGATTCATGGATGAGTCTCTGGAGCCGCTCGTACTCGTGAGTTAGCTCCAGTTTCGTAGTCTGGTAGAGTTCGGTTTGCGTCATTCGTTCTCCTTGTAGATATATGGTTTACCGTTCTTGATGAATACCTGCCCTAGCTTCGCGTCCGGCGGGAAATCCGTGCCGCTCAGCACGAGATTCTCGTCGTGGATGCCGAGATCTTCCTTCTCGTCAACGGTGGAATAGATGGTCTTGACGAAGGCGATATCGCGGTCGGTCGAGACCGTCGGCTTCGTCTTGCGGTTCAGCAGATCCCACACGCTGTTCTGGCGAATCGTGCTCACGTCTGCATCAGCTCCGAGACCTTCTGCGCCAGCGTGTTCGAGGAATGTAGCACGTTGGCGAGGGCTTGCAGTGCGTCCTCGTCCTGTGCGAAAGCGTCGATGATGTTGCCGAGGGTGAGTTGCGTTTCGATGGTCTCGATGCGCTCCTCGAGCGGTGAAGTTGTGGTTGCGTAGGTGTGGTCGACTTTCTTGATTTTCGAGCTGAGGCCGCTGTAGAGGGTTACCGAGATGTTGAGTACGTCCCCGTTCTCGACGCCGCTCAGCTCGCTCCCCGTGATGAACACGGACGTGCTCAGAACCGTCTCGTGATGCACCTCCACGCCGTCTTTCTCGATGAGGATTTCAGCCTGCGAAAAGTGCACCGCAGGCGTCGTGTTGAACAGGATACGGATGCCGCCGCTGCGGTTGACGACGTCCACGCCCAGCGAGACGGAACCGAGGTCGGGCAACAACAGATCGAGCGTGTTCTCAACCGTATCCAGGGCGGTTTGTAGGGCATACTCAACGTGCTCATGCTCGACGTCCGCCTTGCCGGTCTGGAGTGCATCTATGTCGTCGTCGATGCTGTCGATATGCTGCCCAAGCTCGCGGCCATCAGGAAAGTGAATGTCATCCGATTGATGTGTGTGCCGCAATGCAGCCTTCGTTGTTTCAAGACTTTGTATATCGTCGTTGATACTCGCGATGTGATGCCCCAAATCTTGGCTATCGGGCAGGATGATTTCCTCGGCCTGATGCGAGTGGTGCAGGCTCGCTTTCGCCACCAGTGCGGACTGCACGTCCGAGCCATCCGAGGTGCGGATCTGCTCTGCGTTGTGCTTGTTCGAGCCTGTACCGGTGTGACCGTCGATGCTGGTCTGATGGGAGTAGAGCAGCGCGTCGATGGTATCGAAGTTGCCGTTGAGCGCAGCGGCCCATCCGGACTCACCGGCGAGGGGCTTGTAGAGGTTGAAATTGGTGGTTTCGGGCATGCGTCCTCCTAAAATCCCCAGCAATCGCCCCAGCCGTTGCCGTAGCCGAACACGCTGTCGAAGTCGATGGGCGAAAGCTGTTTGTAGATGCTGGTGAGCGTGAATTTTATGCGGCTTCTGTGCGACCGGGCGTCGTCCACGAGCTTGGGCAGTTTATCGATGATGACCGGGAACTGTAGCGTGCCGGAGCCTGCGTCGAACTCGATGTAGAGCTGGTCAGCGTCACTCAGGATGGTGTACAGCTCATCGTACTGATTCGCTGGAAGATACGCCTCGCACTCGATGCTGTCCTCGTTGTACGGCTCGCGGCGGATGAGGATCGTCGGGTCGAAGACGCACTGCTTCTCAACGCGAAACTTGCGTTGCGGTTGGTAGTCGATCACGCCGCTCTCGACCACGAACCCGGAGTACGCGCCACCCGCGATGGAGATGATGCGAAAGCCGTCGTAGCACAGCATCAGACCTCCCACGCCTTCAGCTTGTATTCGTCCGCCTTCGGGTCGCGCTGCAACTCGGTGATGCGGTACTGCACGCCCTCGATCAAGAGCTTGTCGAACAGCGCAAGGTCGTATTTGGCGAGGTTGTCGACGGTCGCTTCGAGGCTCCACGTCTGACAAAACAGCGTCTCGTAGTAGTCGGCGATGAGGGCTTTCAGGTTGGTCGTGTTTCCCACGAGACAGTCCAGGACGGAGGTGTCGGGCCGCGAACGATTGAGCCGCTTCCGCTTGAACTCGATGATGTCGGCGGAGTCGATGGTGGTAACTGTATTGCTGGCGTCGTCCTTGTTCACCAGCCGCAGCGTGCCGCCGGGCAGCGAGACGATGGTCAGGTTGTGCAAGAGCAGCGCGGCTTTCAGGGCCTTGAGCTTCTCCAGCGGCTCGTTCTCGCTCTCGTAGAAGCCCTTCGGATATAGGTTCGCCGGAATCGCGTTGCCCGTGTAGGCGACGCACTTGTATTCCGGCGCGGTGGTCGCGTCCAGATCAGCGTCCTCTATTCCTATACTATAGGTGTTGCCGTTGTGGTGGAATGTCCGCGCCGAAGCCCACGGTTCGAACGGAACGTACTCCGCGCACAGTTCGTCGCGCCAAGCGAGCATCTCGGAATACTGCGTCGTGCTGTAGATTTCGGACTTCTCGTCGATCTCGGCGTCGCCGTCCTCGATCCGGCAGATCGCGTTGTAGAAGCGGAACTTGCGCGCGTACACCTTGCACTGGATGTTGCCCTCGATGACGTGCTCGCAGTAGAAGAGCAGGCGGAACTCGGGGACGTAATCGCCGCTGAACATAGGAGCGTAGCGGAAGCCGCAGTTGCAGGCGAGTTGCCCGTTCCACTGGCGGAATTTGCGCACCATGCGCAGCCAGTCGAGACGCAGGATTTGCAGGTCGAAAAGGAAATTGAAAGGGCTGCGAATCAGTGTTTTAACATAAGTCGTTTGTGCCTTTCAGTAAGCTCTCTAAGCGGAATCGTTTCCATATTCTCGACATTATTTCGACTGCCGGTCACAGTTGTGACGTAATAGAATCGTTTGCTTCCTGCAAGTGACGCAGTCCATATATTTCCGTTGAACGATCCTGTCTCGTCCTCTGCAAAAGTCCCTTCCGGATCGTCCGACGAATAGACAACATAACTATTGCGAGACGCGCTTCCGCAGGCGAGACTCACCTGATTGTTCTGTATGCTGATCGTTACGTCCGGTGGCTCCGGTACCTGGAAATACGGAAAAGCGCCGACATCTCTTCTTGTACCGTCCGAATCGCTATAATTGGGATGCCCGGTGTCGATACAGGGCGAATTGCTCGTTAGCTCGTAGCGAGTGGGGTCCGATCCGTTGAACAGTGGATCGCTCGAGAAATTTCCATCACCCAGAAATACGGCATCCTCTATGTTACAATAATTGATCGTATAATCTCTATCGTAAAACAGATACACCTGATAGGACGTATTGCCCCATACGATCGTATTTACAATGTAAGCCCAGCAGGACATATCGCAGAAGATACCACCACCTACATTGCCTGACACATCCACAACATTATCGACAATCGTGTTGTTCATGAGGAAGAACATGCAGTTGTCGTAGGCTGCGATTCCGCCACCGAATTCCTGAGCGTGATTCTCCGATATCAGCGTGTAATAGATCTCGGGGTTGGAATGATTCAGGTAGATGCCGCCACCCGCGACCGCACGGTTGTTCGCGACAACGCAGGTGTCGATGATCGTATTGGAATACTGGCATAAAATTCCCCCGCCCACATTGTCGGGCCAGTCTCCCTGAGCGTTTCCATATTCTATTTTGCAGTGTGCCAGCCGGGATTGTTCGAATTCATTGGTGTTGTTGTTGATGAACCGCAGTCCGCCCCAGCCGGCGGTCGTGTTTTCCGCGGTGAAAAAGATGTTCATATCCTCGGTGCCCAGCGCGAGCAATTGACCATATACGGTGAACTTGTAGTGCCCGGTGAAGATGACGTTGACGCCGGCCTCGATGCTCAGTGTCGATGTCATATCGACCTGGATATCGCCACCGATCAAGTATGGGCCGTCTTCGAGCGTCCACGTACCGGATACAGAGCCTGATGCGATGTTGGTGGGATTAGAGTGGGAGTAGCATCTGAAGTCATGATCTATCATGTCTTCGATAGTATATTGAAGTAGAACCACCTTATTATAATCACCTGAAGCTGCCTCAATAACTTCAACCCACTGATAATTAAGACCTTCTTCTATTCTCGCGTAACACAAACGTGCGTGTCTTTCATATGCTGTCCTGATAAAAGCATCACCAGGTTGTATTTGCTGATTAGTTATTTCAGTTGAGATGGAAGTTAAATACCCGCATCCGCAATTGGGCATTAAAGCCTCGGAAATTCCCCAACATCTTCCAACCAATCCTGAACAGTCAATGCCTGCTGCCCAGGATGTTGAACAGGTGGTTGAATCCGAGTGATGAGCGCTATGGGCTCCGGGCCCAAAACTATTATGTCCGTAATCCCGGTTCCATTGTGCAAATGTGTCTTTTCCTCCATAATGATAGGGCATTCCGGTTATTATTGCCCCGATACTGTCCACCCAGTCACAAGGATGGGCATCGGTATAGCCATAGAGTTCACGTCCAATGGGTTCATGATGGCTATCAATGTTTGCCCGGAAAACCGTCCACTCAAAATCACGATATTGTTCAGCAAGTTCCAAGTTTACAGCAGAAATACTAATCACAGCAAGCAGTAAAGCCATAGACCATAATGCTTTCATTTTTCTTCTCCTGTCTTATACCACCGGATGAGTTCGATTCTTTCTTCCGTGACAAGTAGATTATATACGATACCATTTTTCAGCACAATCGGATAGATGCTGTCCATGAATGCAATATGATGTTCCTTGTTCGATTCGAATATCACATTCGTAGAAATGAAATAGCCCTTTGAATCAATGATGCCCATATCGTTTGCTTCGTGAGGAATGTATCTCTCAAAGTATAAATTTCCTGAAGTGTCATAATCCATGAAGCGATGGCCGATTTCTGATGACCATACAGATTGTAGTTCAACTGGCTTGTAGGAAGAATCGAATAACTCCATTTTGTGAAAATGGTATACGTTATTCTGTAGAACCAATTTGCTTGCGCTAATTGCTTTGGGATTACTGCCTCTAAGTAATCCAAAATCTCCCGAATTACTCTCTATGAAACTTCTGCCATAGAATGTATTGGGTTGTGCTTGTATCAGATGAAAGTCATGTAAATCGAGATCACGAGTGTATCTGCGCAGACACACAACGCGCAAGTCTCCACTCATCGTGTAAATGTAACCGTCATGGTAGCCAATGAATCGAACGACATCACCGGCACCCTTTTCGTATTTTGACGCACAGATAAAGTTTCCGTTTTTATCGAATTTCTTGATGATGTTTTTTCTCCTTGTTTTAACATAGATATTTTCATCTTCATCGATTGTAAAGCTCGTAGGGCCTTCGTGCATGTTGTCCATATACCTTACACTCAATTGCCCGTCTTCTTCCCCCATGGGAAGCTTGACGACAGTCTTTTCGTATATCCAGGTTTCGGCTGTAAGCAGGCTGCAAGCCATTAACACGATAGCGAGAAGAAAATGCCTCATGATTCCTCCATATGTTGTCATGATTAATTATTAAATCCATATCAAACCAAATGATCCATGTCAAGTTTAATATTTCATTTCTATAATCGTTTATTTTGTTTCGCCTCGACGTCGGTGGATGCGTTAGCGTCCGCGAAGTCGAGGATGTAGGGCGTGATGGCCTGCACTTCCTCGGTCGTCATCTTGAACGTCTGGCGCATCTTGGCCATGAGCGGGAGCAGCTCCTCGTCGCCGTGGTTAGTAACGGACTGCATGCGCGACGCAAACTCCTGCATCGACTCGGATTGCTCGCCGAACGCGATGTTGGTGAGGGTGATCGCCTGCCGCTGTTTGAGCGATGCGTTGAGCAGGTCGTTCGCCTTACCCACCACCCCATCGATGACCGACTTCAGCGAGGACAGGTTCAGCATCACGTCGCGGATGACGCCCAGCGCGGCTTGCGCGTCGAGCTTCAGCGACTTCGGCTCCTCCGCCTTCTGCTTCAGGTCGTCGACTTGCGCTTCGACTTCGGTGACAGCCGCCTTCGCGTCGCCCTTCTCAATGATGATGCGGAACTTAATTGAATTCATTATCTTGACAGCCAATAGCGGTGTATATCATTATGGATCAACCTAATAAGGAGGAATTATGCTACTCAATGTAATCGGTATTTCAAGTAGTCTGGTAGGCTCAATTGTCCTTGCATTTAGCATCTCATCCCTCGTTAAAGCAATCATGAGTGCCTTTTGGATTATCGACAAATCACTAGGTCAGATTGCAGATGTTATCAATAACCCGAATACAAAAGGCGTGATTGGTCAAAATTTACCTGAGCACATCAGAAATGCTGACAAATCTAAATACTGGACAGTTTTAGGGGTCATATTTCTTGTATTGGGTTTTGTGTTACAGGTAGTTGCATCATTTTCCATGATGTAAGTACTTCTTGAGTTCGCATTAGAAGTTCCTGATCAGTATCTCTGAACTCGCTCTGTTCGTTCCAGACACCGAGTATCTCGTGTTCACCACATCGATGGTGAAGTTCTTGTACAGCTCGCGGATAACGGGGTGGTCATTGTAGCTGAGCAGCCATTTGCCCTGCACCTCGCGTAGCAGCTTGGCCAGCTCCTCGTGCTGGTCAAAGGCAGCCACCTTGTCGCGCTCGTAGAGCATCTCACGCTCGTAGTAGGGCGGGTCGATGTAGAAGAACGTCGCTGGTCGGTCGTACTTGCGGATGACGGCCTCGTAGTCGAGTCGCTCGATGATCACGTCTCGTAGCCTCTCACTGGCAGCTTCCAGCTTGCCCACGCGACGGATCGGCAGCATGGTCAGGTGACCGCGCACGGCGAACGTGCTGCTGAGACTGCCGTAGGAACACGCCAGCACGTAGTAGAAGCGCACCGCGCGTTCGAGGTCGGTGCGCGACTCGCTATCGAGGAACTCGTGGAACAGCTCCCGCGAGGCGAGAAGCCGGTCGAGTTCCGCTTTCAGCGCGGCCGGATGGTGCTTCACATGCCGCCAGAAATTCACCAACTCGCCGTTGATGTCGTTGAGGATTTCGCGGTACTTCTGGCCCTTCGTCGCCTGCCATTCCTTGTGGTCGCGCGACTTAGCGAACAGGATCCATGCTGCACCAGCAAAGGGTTCGCAGTTATGGCGAACGCCGATAGGCGTGAGTCCTGACCAGCTATCCAGCAGGTTCAAGCTGCGAGTTTTCCCGACGTAGTGGATTCGTGCTTCGCACTCACCATGTGTGTCGTGCTTCGGGATGAGCGGAACAATCGCCTTGCGCAAGAGTCGCTTGCCGCCCACCCAGCCGATGACGCTATTCATCTGACACCTCGTAGTTTGCGATGATAACCTCCTTGAACATGCTCTCGCCCTTCATCCGGTTGATCCCCTTCACGCGAGAGACCGGGATGATGGTGTGACCAGCGTACAGCTCGCGCACCTCAGGGCAGTCGTCGTAGGAGAGTAGCCAGCGGCCTTTCACGCCCTTCAATACGTCGCGGAGCTTCTCGTGGTCGAAGTGTCTGGCGTTGGCGTATGTCGTGCCATGCACGTATGGCGGGTCGCAGTAGAAGAACACGCCGGGCCGGTCGTAGAAGGCGATCAGCTCCTCGTAGGGCAGGTGTTCGATGGTCACCTTGTCGAGCCGCGTGCTGAGGTCGTGGACGCGAGCTAACTTGCGCTGCATACTGCTCGGACCTGATGTCGAGGCGCGTCCGAAGTGTTCGCCCTTGCCGCCGAACGAGCGGGTGATGATGTAGAGGAATCGCGCGGCGCGTTGCAGCTCCGTGAGTCCGGGCTGCTCGACCAGCTCGTCGAACAGGGCGCGTGAGGCTGGCATCAGCTCGAGCTCCTTCACGAGCGCGTCGGGGTGGAACTTCACCTGCAGGAAGAGGTTCGTCAGCCGCGCATCGAGGTCGTTGTACACCTCGAGACGAGCCCAGCGGTCACGGTGAAAGAGCACCCAACCCGCGCCGCCGAACGGCTCTACGTAACCGGTGATGTCGTCCGGCACCAATGCGGCGATTTTCTTTCGCAGCAGCTTCTTGCCGCCGATCCATGTAATCAGACTATCCATTTGATTTCCTTGTGGTTTCGATGGCGAGGCAGTAGCGGAGGTAGAGTTCGGGCAAGCTCAGCTCGATGAAGTCAGCCTGCGTGAACCCCACCCCGCGCAGGGCCATCTCGAGCCGTTCGGTGGCGAAACACGAAGTGTTGAGTCCATGCTCTAAGGACTCGTGCTTGCGCACTCGCCTGTAGCTGTCCCCGCTTCGACCCGCGCCGTGTAGCCCAAAGCGTCGAGCAAGGGCGTCAACGCGTGCCAACTGCCTCTGACAGCCGAGAAAAAAGCCGTAAACGCCTCCGCCGCCAGCTCGGGGCCGATGTCCTCGGGCTCGCGTCCGGTGAGGATACGCAGGATGTCGATGTCGACGTGGGATTCTTCGAGCAAGTCCAGGAAGTCGACTTCGCTTAGCTCGACCTCGTTACCGGCGAGCAGGTCGGTCAGCCCATCGCGGAGTTGATCGTTGCGAAGCAGCGTCGAGAGTACCTTGCGGAAGGTCGCGTATGAGATGTCCATCACGCCCCCAGAAAGGTCTTCACGGCGACGCCAATCAGCAGAAAGAACTGGCTGACGGTCAGGCTCGTGAGCAGCTTGATATTCGTCTCCAGACGCGCAATTCGGGTGACCATCGACCGGCTTGAATCGCCGTTGCCGTACACCTCCTTGTGCACGTCCGAAATCTTCTTACGAATTTCAGGATCGCATCTGCATTCCATGATTTCTCCTATTCGACCGTGGCCGGAATCTTGTTGAAGAAACTGACCTTACCGCTCGTCTTGCCGGTGAACTCGGTCGTCACCTCTTGGGTATAGAGGCCGTCCGCTTCGCCGCTCCAGTCCACCGTCCAGCGGCAGCCGTTGATCAGCACGGCCTGCGTCTTGTCCTTGGACACGGCCACGAGCGTGATCTGCGCCATCCCCGCGCTCTGCTCCTCGAGCCAGTTCTTCTTGTCCTCGTTGATGCCCACGATGGTCACGGTGACCACGTTGGTGCGCTTGCCCTCGATCTGGTAGTGGCGCGTCTTGAGCTTCTCCGTCTTCGACTCGACCTTGAACGGCTTCTCGGCCAGCTCGCCGAGCTCCTCGAAGTTCGTGCTCAGCTCCGTCTCCATCGACGCCTGACTCGCGAACATCGCGGCGATTTCGCTCTCCGTCAGCTCGCCGACCCCGACGTGGACGTTGTACACGTCCACGCCGCCGATCTGGTTGAGCAGATTCGCGAGGTCGCCGGAGCTCATGCCGGTGGGTAGGGTTGGTTTTTCTACGGGCATGTACGCTCCCTACGCGCGTTTGACGATGTCGCCGCAGTGCGCGAGGATGAAGCCGACAATGGCTTCCTTGAACTCGCGGAACTTCGCCACGAAGGCGTCGTCGATGGTGTTTTCGCTACGCTTGGCCAGGGCCTCCAGCGCGCTGATGACTGCGTCCACAATCGGCTCTGCGAGGGCCTTGATCGCTTGCTTCAATATCCATTTCCACATATTGTCCTCCTTTGGTTAGTCAGTGAGTTGGTAGAATTTCACGAAGCCCGGAACGTAGGTGATGCCGGGCCGGATGCGGATGTACCAGTGGTACTTCCAGTCCGCGCCGTGGTGCTCGACCTTGAGTTCGGCGTCTGTGCGATAGCCGATGATGATGAACTTCGTCAGACCGCAGACGATGTAGTTGTCGGGCAGGAGCCGTGCCTTGACCGGGATGCCGCTGAAGCTGACCTTGCCGCCCTCCAGGAGCAGCTTGTCGCCCTTGTTGGTCTCGCGCTGGCCAAGCTCCGTGCGGATGCGAATCAGATCCTTGTGGCTCACATAGATACGGAAGCTCTCCTGTTCCTCGAGCATCTCGTCGGTGAAGCCCAGCAGCACCTGCTCGAACCGTTCGGTCCACTCGTCGTAGGTGGTGGGACTGATGGCGGTGACGTCGGTTCCGTCGGTGGCAAGCTTCACGAGACCGTTGAGAGCCTTCAGCTTGGCGGTTGCGGACGTGCGGTCGCCCCGGAACAGTAACAGACGCATCGCCTTCTCGGTCTTGCGTGCGATGTGCTGTTCGACGTAGGCCCCGAACGCGTCCTCGCCGTACTTGTCCTTGTAGAACTCCACGACGTCGCGCCCGAGCGTGAACTCGGCCATGAGGATGCCCGTAGGACAGGAAAGGTCGGCGGTAGCGACGTCCTGCGCACTCAGCGTACCGTCGAGGCTGTTGTGGAAGATCAGGTCTTCGATGAGGCCGACGTCGATCTTCTCGTCCTTCAGGAGCGGGATAACGGAGATATCGGTCAGCGTGTCGCCGGGCTTGGAGCCGATGACCTCGTCGATGAACAGGCTCGTATTGTTGGGCGTGAGGATGCTCATCGCCTTGCCCGAATCGACGTCCGCGATGCCCTTGTAGATCTCGCGGTGCGCGGCTTTGACCAACACCTTCTCGCCGTTGACGATCACCTCGCGGTCACCGCCGTCGGCGTCGGGTTCGCCCTGAATGCTCTTCGAAATCGCGCGACTCATGGTCGAGGAAAGGCTGTCGAGGCTCTTCTCGATGGACTTCACGGCCTCGCGCAGTCCACCGTCGTCGATGCCGCTTTCGAGGCGCGAGACCTTGCTCTCCAGCTCGTCGATGGCGGACTCCAGTTCCGCTTCACGGTTGGCGTCCTTGAGCGACTTCTTCAGGTCGCGCAGCCCCGCAATCTCGTCGCGGATGGCCTTCAAGGTCTCGCCGGTGTCGTTGTAGTCGTCGGCCCGTCCATAGATCGAGACGCCGTTGAAGTCGCCCTTCTCAACCTTCTTCCATAGCGCGGATTCGAGGTCGTCACACTTTAAGACCTGCACCCATGCTCCGATGCGCGTGTCGGGGAAGTGCGTGCGATCCTCGGTCTTGAGGATGTAGTTTTCCGCGACCGAGAAGTCGTCGATCGGGTGGTTGTTGTGGTTGATGTCGTTACGGCCCACCATGCCGTGCTTGCTGAAGTGGTCGCAGGCTTTTTGAATCTCCTCGGCGGTGTAGAAATCGCCCTGCGCGTCCTTCACGTCCGGCTCCATCAGGGTCACGAACAGCCGCCCCTGACGCCCCTTCGTCTCGCTCTTGAACTTCACCGACGAGCCGCGCACCTTGTACGCTTTTCCGCTCGCGGCTTTCACCACAAAGCCTTTCTGATTGGCGGGATTCATGTCGTCGAACAGGAGCGAAACGAGCTCCACCTCGACGTTGCGCAACTCGCCTTTGCGCACGGTTTTGCGTTCTTGCATTTAGCCTCCTAATCTATTGGAATTGAAAAGTTTCTCGTCCTCGCTCTCGAAAATCGATGTCAGGTCGCCGAAGTCGAAATCGGCGGGGGTCAGCTTCCAGCCGAACTCGGCGTTGAACGCGCTGCTCAACACCTGCCCGAGCCGGTGCTGGAGCGGCTTGATCACGAAGTGGTGGAACATCAGCATGTCGGAGCGGTTGTCGCCGCCGAGTTGCCCCGGGATGAGCTGCGAAACGATCCTCGCGGGGACTCGATGGTAGGCGAAAATCCCCTCGCGCAGGTCTTTCTTGAGGGTGATGAACCCGCCGTCGCGATCATGCTGGCGAAGCGGTTCGAGTCGGATACGAGCGTCCTTGTTCTCGGTCTCGATGAGGACGGTCGTGTGCGACTTGTTGTTTCCCTTGGCGGCTTGCAACGTCTCCTCGATGACGGTGAAAGCGTCCTTCAATACCTCGTTGCCATCGGCGTCCTCGACCACGTCGTCGCGCAGGCTGCCGCCCTCGACGATCATGAAGTAATCAACGAGCAGGCCGTTCTTGAAGTTGTTGTAGTCGAAGACTTTGACCTCGGAGAGGATTTCGATATTCACGGCGACCGGCAGGCAAGCCACGCCCCATGCGTTGGACTTGTGGGTCGTCTGCTTGAAGTGGATCACGTCGTTTCCGGGGAAAAAGGTCTTTTTGCCGTTGCGGACTTGGATGAAGTCGGGACGGAAGAACCCGAACTCGTCGTAGTTCTCGACGATCTGCGTTTCGGTGGGCAGGAGTCGCTCCAGACCGACCCACTGGCCTCTCGTGTTGCGCATCTTCAAGAGGAAGCCGTTGCCGCACGACAGGTAGTACTTGAGGAACTCCGCCAGCACGGACGACACGTCCTCGCTGCCCGGATACTGCGCCTCGAGGAGCCATTTCTTCAGGCTTGAGTTCGAGACTTCCACCTGCATTACTGTCGCATTCATCTTGGCCGCGACGCACCCGGCGTGATACTCGTCTTTCTCCAACAACCGCAGCAGGTTACTCATCGAGAACGGCGACGAAACGATTTTCTTCTGCTCCTGCGCCTTCGTGAGTCGACGAGAGCCAGTCCACTTACAATTGTTTAAGTCGGCTGAAACACCGCCGTATCGCTTCTGGAGCAGCTCGTCGGTGTCGCTGTAGCCGACGTTGAACCCGCCGATCTTGCGCACTCTCATGGCGTCACCGTAAGTACTTTCGCGATGCGGACGCGACGGCCCGAATCAGCTCTGGCGGCGTAGTACTCGACCTGCGGGATGTCGCGCCCGATGTGCTTGCGATACTGCTCGCGGAACCGCTCCGAGAGCGCGAGAACCGTGCTGTCCGGGTCGTCGGAGTCATTCACGTCGACGATGAGAAACACGCCGATGTCGTGCTCGATGCTCGTGTACCGCTTGCTGGTGCCGTTGACGCCTTTCTCTCCTTGCAAGACCACCATCGCGGCGGGGAATGCGGACGGGATGTCGTCTTTGTGGAAGCGGATGTTCTCCACCTCGATGCCGCTGTCTTCCAACGCCTTACAGATCAGCTCGCGGGTCTCGGTGTAGCTCATGGAGCCACCTCGATGCTGTCGAGTTGCTGGAAGATCCACGACTCGCGGTTCTTGATCACTTCCGCGAATACGTTGCGCGCCGGGATGCCCTCACGCTTGATCTTGGCGCGGATCATGTACGCCATTTGCTCGACGCTGAGCTGCTTGCCGCTCTTCTTGTCGACCCACGACAGGTTCTTACGCTCCACCCACGCCTTGAGCGGCTCGAGCGGTGTCCACGAGGGAACCTTGCCGCCCAGCACGAACGGCTCGTGCGGCACGTTGGAACCGACGATCAGGTCGATGGACGCGCTTCCCACTTCGACTTCATAGCCGGTGTTGGCAAGAAAGTCGCCCTCGGCCTTGATGTCACGCTCCAATATCAGACGTCGCGCCTCCCCATCGATCACGCTCCCAATGAGATGCAGACGGCTCTCGATGGCCGCGAAGATGGCCCGGTAGATGGCGGGGTTGTCGGAAGGGGTCATATCACGCTTGCCTTGGTGCGGGAAACTCGATGTCGGGAGGCGCCGAGAGCCAGCTCGCGGAGCCGTGAGTAGCCGTCTGCGTTGAGAAATTCTTCTATGGTTTCCAGTGCCTTGATGGTCAGGTGTTTGCGGAACGCCTGCACCTCGGAGCCGGTCAGCAGTTCGGTCTGCTGCGTATCGATGCCGGTTGTCTTGATGATGCCTTCGCCGAGTGTCTTCAGGTTGAGCAGTTCGACCGTCTCGGCCAGCAGCAGGTAGCAGTACGCGAAGGTGTAGCTATCAGCGGTGTCGTCGTCGACCTCGCCAGCGAGAAGGTCGGCCCACACATCCACGTCCGAAACGCGCTTCAACAGCAGCATCACGGCGGGTGCGTGCTCCTCGAACGTCGCGGTAATGCGTCGGTCGCTGGTCAGGTTCAGAATCGCGACAGCCTTGTCGGTCGCAACGGGCAGCACAGCCATCACCGATCCCCGTAAAGCCAGACGTTGTTGGGCTTGGTCGTGTCCACGTCGCAGTGGATGAAGTTCTTGCCGATGCCGATGCGACGGAAACCCGCCACAATCAGGCCGCGCAGGATATTGAGCCTCGTCACGCTGTCGGGACACGCGATGTCTGCGGCCAGTCCAGCCATGTGTGTGGACTGCTTCACCCCGCCTACCTCTGCGTTATGCGCAGGGCAGCGATAGCCGCTCGTAATCACAAACGGCACGTCAGCGATTTCGCGCGCCAAGTCCAGCTTCAACACGAAGGTGGCGTCGAGTTCAACCCTGCCGCAGCACGGGCAGACGAACTCGCTCTTGCGGAAGTACCGGATGCGGTCCCAGTCGATCAAATCAATCTGTTTCATGGGGCGAGAGTAGGAAGGGGATGTAAGCATGGCAAAGCGGCTTGCCCACGCTTACCACGGATGTTTCAAGCCGCCGGCGATTTTTTCCTTGTGCTTTTTTTCATGTTTCGCTTACTTGCAAGTTGAATAGGAAACTTGTTTGTGAGATATACGCACTTCTTTGGAGGAATCATGAAAAAAATCGACCTGCGCACCGAACCGGTGGCTGAAGATAAACGAACGCAACTGAAACAACTGCTCCCCGAGGTGTTTACCGAGAGCCTCGACGAGCGCGGCAACCCCGTGGAAGGCATTGACTGGGAGAAGCTGAAAGCCGCGCTGGGCGAGTTCTCCGAGGTGTTCGAGAACCGCCGCGAACGCTACGGCATGAACTGGCCCGGCAAACGCGACGCCATGCGCATTCTGCAGCAGCGCACCACCGCCACCCTCAAACCCTGCCGCGACGAAAGCGTCGATTTCGACGCCACGCAGAACCTGTTCCTCGAGGGCGACAACCTCGAAGTGCTGCGCCTGTTGCAGAAGAGCTACTTCGGCAAGGTGAAGATGATCTACATCGATCCGCCCTACAACACCGGCAAGGACTTCGTGTACAAGGACAACTACCACGACAACCTGGCAAACTACCTCGAACTCACCGGACAGACCGACGAAGAGGGCCGCAAGCTCACCACCAACGCCGCCACCGAGGGCCGCTACCACACCAACTGGCTCAACATGATGTACCCACGCCTCTACCTGGCGCGCAACCTCCTGCGCGAGGACGGCGTCATCTTCATCAGTATTGACGACAACGAGGTGGATAACCTCAAGAAGCTTTGCAATGAGGTGTTTGGGGAGGGGAATTTTCTGGCTCAGATAGTTCTAATCACTGGAGCAAATCAATCTGGTGAAGGTATTCAAATTCAAACAAATACTGAGTACTGTTTAGTGTATGCCCTTTCAGCAAGTCAAATGGTAATCAACCATGTTGATAAGGTCGATGACTCCTTACGAAATCTGAACGATGCACCTACGCCGCTTGAAACACGACCTGATATGGGTTATAGTATCTATTATAATCCGACAACAGGTGATTTCTTTCCTGTGAATGATTACGATAAAACAAAAATCCACTTGAATCTTGAGGAACAAGTCTATTCAACACGTCAAGATCTGATTGATAAAGGATACATTGCCATACGCCCAGGAAGTCGAAACAACAAACTTCATAGATGGAGATGGGGTTTTGAGGGATTCATAGAGAGAAAAGCGGAAGTCATCATAGAAAAAAAAGGTAATGATTATGGTGTTTTCTTTCGCCAATCTGGATTCAATACTCCAAAGAATTTGATGAAGTTTCGAAGCGGAACTTCTGAATTGAAAGATCTCTTTGGGGGTGAGAAACTTTTCGATTTTCCGAAAGGCTCAGATTACTTACAAAGGCTTCTGTCTTTAGGAAGTAATGATGACTCAATTGTGGTTGATTTCTTTGCAGGAACCTGTACCTTTGCGCATGCAGTATTCTCGTTGAATCTCGAAGATGACGGACAGCGACAATATGTTATGGTTCAATATCCTGAATCACTGGATGATACAGAGGAAAGGAAAAAGAAAAACAAGACAGCAATCAAGTTCTGCGACAGGCTTGGTGTCCCAAGAACCATCGCCGAGATCGGCAAGGAACGCATCCGACGCGTCATTCAAAAGATCAGGGCGGAGCAGGCCGAGAAGGAACCCACGCTGCCCGGACTGGAAGAGGAAAAATCGCCGCAAGACCTCGGCTTTCGCGTGTTTAAGCTGGCGCGCTCCAACTTCCGCGTGTGGCAAGACCTCAGCGTGGACGCCACCGAGGAGGAGATTCTCGACTACCTGCACCAGCACGTGTTCCACCTCGACGAGAACGCCACCGAGGAGGACATCCTCTTTGAGATACTGCTGAAGGCAGGCTACACCCTCACCGAGCCGATGGAGACACTCCAACTGGCCGGGAAGCGGGTGTATTCCATCGCCGATGGCGCGCTGATGCTGTGCCTGGAAAACGAGATCACGCAGGAGCTTGTGGACGAAGTGGTGGCGCGGCAGCCTATGCAGTTCATCTGCCTCGATAGCGCCTTCCACGGCAACGACCAGCTCAAGGCCAACGCCGCGCAGACCTTCAAAGCGCTCAACGAAGACCGCGCCGACGCCGAACCGATCATCTTCCGCACGGTGTAGGGGGCGGCTGTGAAACTGAAGTTCGACGCCAACCTGCAATTCCAGCAAGACGCCATCAACGCCGTGTGCGACCTGTTCACGGGTCTGCCCCCGCGCCAGTCCGACTTCGAGCTGAGTCAGGGCCTGCAATACGGCGCCAGCAAGCTGGACGAAGGCGTGTATGCCAACGCTCTGCTGCCCAACGACGAGGCGATGCTGAAGAACCTGCACACCGTGCAGCAGCGCAACCAGATCGAGAAATCGACGCAAATCATCGCCCCGGACGACAGCTACAGCTTCCCCAACTTCAGCGTGGAGATGGAGACCGGCACCGGCAAGACCTACGTCTATCTGCGCACCATCTTCGAGCTGCACAAGCGTTACGGCTATAGCAAGTTCATCATCGTGGTGCCGTCGGTTGCCATCCGCGAGGGCGTCACCTCGTCCATCCGCCTGATGACCGATCACTTCAAGGGTCTCTACAACAACGTGAGCTTCAACAGCTTCGTGTATAGCTCCGACAAGCTTGGCGAGGTCAATTCGTTCGCCGTCTCTTCCGCCATCCAGATCATGATCATCAACATTCAGGCGTTCCGCAAGAAGGATATCAACGTCATCCATCAGGAACGCGACAACATGAACGGCGGCAAGCCGATCGAGTACATCCAGCGCACGCGGCCCATCGTCATCATCGACGAGCCGCAGAGCGTGGACACGGCGGAGGTCTCGAAGGACGCCATCAAAGAGCTGAACCCGCTTCTCGCCCTGCGATATTCCGCCACGCATATCAACCCCTACAATCTTGTCTATCGCCTCGATCCGATTCAAGCCTACGATATGGGACTCGTGAAGCAGATCGAGGTGGATTCCATCCGCACCGAGGACAGCGTCACCGATGTGTACTTGAGTTTGGAGTCGATCGGCTATCCCAAGAATGGCAAGACCCCACAGGCGAAGGTGAAGGTAATGAGCTACGGCAGGAACGCCGAGGTGAAGAAGAAACCAGTGACCCTCAAGCACCGCGCCGACCTTGCCGACAAGACGAACTATCCGGGCTACGAGGGCTACAGAGTTACTCGCATCAGCTTGCAACCGGGCGACGAGCATGTGGAGTTCGCCAACGGTGTGCGGCTGGAACCCGGCAAGGAGCTTGGCGGTCTGGCCGAAGCGATGCTGAAGGAGCAGGTGCGCCTTGCCGTGCAGCATCATTTCGAGAAGGAGAAACGGCTCAAGGGGCAGGGCATCAAGGTTTTAACCCTGTTCTTCGTGCATCAGGTGAAGAGCTATCGCCTGTACAACGAGGATGGTTCTGTGGAGAAGGGTATGGTCGCCCGGTGGTTCGAGGAAGTCTATAACGAGTTTGCGAACAAGCAGGAATACATGGGCTTGATTCCCTTCCCGGCCGACGAGGTGCACAACGGCTATTTCTCGGTGGATAAGAAGAAGGGTCGCGTTATCGAGAAAGACACCAGCGGCTCGACGCAGGCCGACGAGGATACCTATCATCTCATCATGCAGGACAAGGAGAAGTTGCTTTCCAACACCGAGCCCTTACGCTTCATCTTCAGTCATTCTGCATTGAAAGAGGGCTGGGACAACCCGAACGTGTTCCAGATATGCTCCCTGCGCGATATGAACACGGAACGCCAGCGACGTCAGACGCTTGGGCGCGGACTTCGCCTGCCGGTTAACCAGAACGGCGAGCGGGTGCATGACCGCAACGTGAACCGCCTCACCGTCATCGCTTCCGAGTCGTTCGAGCAATACGCCAGGGGGCTTCAGACCGATTACGAGCGTGAGTGCGGTATCCAGTTTGGCAAGGTGTCGCCGATCGCGTTCGCCAACGTTGTTGATGTGGCTGGAGCCAGGATTGGGCAGGAGCAGTCGAAGGAGCTGTGGCAGGCGTTGATCCGCGAGGGTTATCTGCTTCGCGAGGACAATGTCGCCAGCATAACCGATGTGTTCGATCCGGAGCGACCACTCGCCCTGCCGGATTGCTTCAAGCCTTTGGAAGCGCAGGTGAAGGAAGTTCTGAAGGGCTTCACATTGCGCAATCGCATTCAGAAAGCTTCCACGAAACGAACGGTGCGCTTCAACAAGCGGGTGATGCTCAACGAGGATTTCAAAGAGCTATGGCAGCGCATCAGCCAGAAGACGCGATACAGGGTGCAGTTCAGCACGCAAGACCTCATCGACCGGGCGTCTGCCTACATTCAGCAGATGCCGGATATCGAACCGCTGATGCTGTACATCGACCGGACAGAGGTGGATATGAAGAAGAGCGGTATCGATGGAAAGACGGTGGATACCTACTCGGAAGAGGTGAAGATTCAGGGCGGCTTGCCGGATATCCTTGCGTTCCTTCAGCGCGAGACGGAACTCACGCGACAGACGCTCCTGGATATACTGGCTCGCTCCGGCAAAATCGGGCAGTTCCGCAAGAATCCGCAGAGCTTCATGACGGCTGTCTCGAGGCAGATCAAACGCGCCTTGAACGAGATGATTATCGATGGCATCCAGTACGAGAAGATACCGGACACCTACTTCCTTATGGAGCAGTTCGAGCTGGACGACGAAGGCAAGCAGATCGAGCTGACCGAGTACCTGAAGCGGCTTTACGAGGTGCAGAGCAAGGACAACCGCACGCCATACGACAGCATTGTCGTCGATTCGGAAGTCGAGCGCGAGATTGCACAGAAGCTCGACCAGAACGAGAACGTGAAGTTCTTCTGCAAGCTGCCCCACTGGTTCAAGGTACCGACGCCCATCGGCAGCTACAATCCCGACTGGGCAGTGGTGACCGAGCATGACAACAAGCTCTATCTCGTCCGCGAAACCAAGAGCACCCATGATCCGGACAAGCGAAGAGCGTCCGAGAACCAGAAAATCCAGTGCGGACAGGCGCATTTCGACAAACTGGACGTGGATTTCGCTGTGGCTGTGAATGTGGATGAGGTGCTGCGGGGAAATCATCAAGTTGAGTGATAGAAATCAATATGTTGCCATTTCACCACATATTGTGGCGGAACTGCAACATGATGAATAAATGGCAAAAATGTATCTCATTGAATCATAGTGAGATTGTCGCCATCAAGCCGGATGGCATGGGGTTTGCATATTGATAGACGAATAATACTAAAAAACTTTGGAGGAATCATGATCAAAGTCTCTGTTATCGTTTTCGTGCTTTTCTTGTTCAGCATCACATCACTCGCCAGTGCACCAACTGAATGTTACCCACTTCCAACTGGTGAATTGCCATGAAGCTATAATCAATGATAACTTGCTTGAGTATATAGCTACCGCTGACAGTGAATTTTACAACGAATTTCTGGATCACTTAGGAATCGAGCAAAGCGAGTTCGCAAGTATTCTCGATGAGATGACATACGAAGATTGTGTGCTATTCAATAATTTCGTACACACACTCTACACTAAGGCATGCCTTGAAGAAGATCATCTCAATACACATCTGGTAACGGAAGTTCCATTATCAAGATTTCCCAAAGAATTGATTGGAGCTACTGAAGCCATGAATGTCTATGCGTATGCAATGAATATTGATGCGGCTTCACTTGAAAGTCGGGAGCCTGTTACAATTTCTTTAGCTACTTGGATGACACTACATGGAGTTGTTGGCGCAGCTTCTTCTGGCGTCATGTACTTATACCAACATGACTGGGACTGGAGCCTTATGACTACTCCTGAGTTTGGCATTCATTTGGCTGTAGGCTTTGCCGCTGGCGCAGTTACAGGAGGTTTACATGTAGCGTCAGTATTCTTATCTGGGCCTGTAGCGATTGCTGTTGAAACATTCCTAAGTTCAGGTGTAGCAGAAATGATTATCGAAGAAGCTATGTATGCGATAATGGACAATGTAAGCACGGACTTACTGGCATATCAAGGCATAGCTTTAATGAGCCCGACCGTCTATCTTACAATAATGGTTCCCTATCATGCAGCGATGTGTAGCGAAGTTCTGACAATAATGAATGAGAATATCGACGATTATAACAACATGAACCCAGTTTCGTCGAATATAGTGGCAGCAGGAACTTGGTCTTTCTTGGATAGTAATGGGTCTGACACATATGAGATTGAGTTTGAAGATTCTGACTGGATAAACTTCGGCTTCGATTTCAGCATTATTGAGCAAACTGATGTGAACTTAACAATGGCCTATTCAAATGGATCAAATGCTGTAACAGCAGGAACGGGTACATTTTCGGCTGTTGAACCGGGTGCATATTGTGCCACATTGAGTAGTGGCTTATATGGACTGAATATCATCGAAACTTTGCCATCATCCAATGACTACATCGTCGAGGTCTCTGGTCAAACAACGGGTGAACATGCAACGGCGTATTCTATCACTGCCCCAGATGAGAATGCTGGTCATTTCACGATAACTAATACACTGCCAGACAATTACATGTTTGATGGTGTTGTTAATCCCGAAAACGGATATGAGAATGATCAATTCACTTTCAGCGTTCAACACTATGACCCGAACGAGTTTTCCATCGTTCAAGTTTCAATCGATGGTGATCTTCATGAAATGTCCTATGACGGTCAATGTTTCACTTATAACATGGAAGGCTCAGAAATAGGACTTGGTCAACATTCCTACCAGTTCATTGCCAACGATTGCCAGAATCCATATCCAGCATACGGCCCCCTTACATTCACCGTCAGTCCACAGCCTGCAGAAGGCATTGCGTTATCATTCGAAGAGACTCCGTTTGAAGTAGGCGAACTCACAACCATCTACGCAACGATCACACCAGCTGTAGCGAATCACCCAGTCAATTTCTGGCAGTCGCCAAACATGGGATACTTCCAGGATAATAATCCTGTTTGTACCAATGCTGAAGGTGTTGCATCAGTCGGATACTATCCCCAGATGGAGGGAACCGTTGATATAGTCTGTGTAGATGCTGATAACGACGATGTGTATGACATATCCGAAGTCGACATTGTTGCACCAGATCATGATTACACCTTCCAAACTGCAGCTGTTTACTATTCAGGAGATAATGCCACATACTCGATTTATGATCTTAGTATTCGTGTGTATGATCAAGGGTCTCCTGTAGATTCAGGTATGCCTTTAACACTTACATGTGAGCAAGGCTTGTTCGATAACAACCAACATTCCAAGGACTTTGTTACAATCAGCACAGGCTTTCTCGCTGGTTATGCAAGACTCACATTCACAGAGAATACAACAGCGATAGTTGATATCCTTTTCGAAGGCGGTAGCCATTCATTCAGCTTCCCTGTAACAGTTTCTGTCCCTGAAATGATTCCTGTTCAGTCAATAGACATGTCCCAAACTTATGAATACAACACCTTTGACTGGGGGGCAGACTCTAAATCCATCTTCTATAGCAGTGAGCAATACAAGTGCAAGGAGCGCGACCTAATCCATGAAGAAGATGACATATTTATGAATTTCTTCAACTATAATGGGGATAATTCTGTAATACAGTTACTCAGATTGTCTCCAGACGGCAGTAAGATATCTTTTACCACAACATTCGATTTCTACATTTTCGACGTTGCTTCGCAGAGTCAACTAGTAACGAATAACGATATATGGCTTCATGAACGTAGAGGAAACATGGAATGGATATCTAATGAGAAGTTTATATATGCTGAAGGCAGTAATGATGGCACAAGGCTTTACACGCATAATGGGGCTTCTCTTAGCTATCAACAGTTAAGAGATACATCATGGGATCCATATGAGGCAGACTTTTCCAACAATCTCATTGTAGTCTCATATGTAGAAGATTCACCCCATGATGGATTGGTCTCAGTCTGGAATCACAATGGTTCATTTCAATACAACATCGATGCCAATCCAGGATATTATGATGACACTAAAGGTGTCGCCATTTCTGATGATAGCAGCATCTTAGCAATTAGCGATTATCGAGATGAGGTAATTAAAATCTACAACGGTTCAACATATACAGGAACTACCTTGAGTAGTGGAGCTTGGTTCGAGAGCAAACTGGACTGGCAACCGGGTAGTAGTCGATATCTACTATCAATAGGTGTAAATAACAAAAAAGTATGCTTGTGGGATGTCGAGAATCAAACAATGATTCAGATGAAACAATATGAATCAAATGCAGATATGTACCAACTGAATTGGTCCCCTAATGGTAAACTGTTTGCTGTGCTCATCACGGATAGTAATCCGAGAATCGAAATCTTCTCCCCGTGGGATTCAGAAGCTCCTACGGTCTATCTCCCATCGAATAACGGTACGATAAATTTGAATGAATCGATTACAGCATTGTCAGGAACAGCTTACGATGAGAATGAAATCGAGCTACTGAGATATCGATTTGATTCAGATCCATGGACTGACCTGACCATCACAGGCAACTCTTTCGCAATCGATGTCAGCACCATTACTGAAGACTGCACGCTTCAAATCCTGACGAAAGATGACTGCTTGAATGCAGAAACATATACATATATAATTGATGTGCAGGGGGAGACGGTACCTCCACAAATCTCGAACGTATCAGTCTCGGATGACAATCCAATGATCGGCACAACGATTCTGGCGACAGCGACAGTCACAGATAACAGTTCTGGCGTGAACCCTGATTCCGTATTCTGCATCGTGCAGCAACCGGATGGAATAGCTCAATTCACACTCAATATGCATGATGATGGACTTAACGGGGATGTCACGGCAGATGACACTATCTACTCGGCGCAGATCGATACTGCGACTCTATCCGAAACGACGTACTACGTCGATATCAAGGCTGAGGATATGTATGATAATGAAGCGTATAGCAACAATGCCGAGACATTCTATCCACATGACGACACACAAATCGAAATCACGCAAGTTACCCCCAGCACTATATACTACACCGATGAAATTGAAATCACGGCTGAGATTACTGATCAAAACGGTGTCCTAAATGCAATCCTTTACTACAACTGGGAAACGACACGAACCACACGGGATATCGGCGTGAACATGACTTCTCTGGGAAGCGACCTGTTCATGGCGACACTTCCCGAGCAGCAACACCCAGTTATCAATTACTACATCGAGGTTCTTGATGGTGCACAAAACACAACTACTTCTGCAACGAACACACTTGCGGTCAATATACCGCCCAAAGCACCAGAGAACTTGTTGATCGATCTCACGGGAAATCAAGTCGTCCTTTCATGGGATGAGGTTACCGAGGACATCTTCAACAATGCAACGGCTGTTGATGAATACTCTGTGTATTCAGCACAAAACCCTGAAATGTCAGGAGCTTCGCTTGAGACTACTACGGAATTTCTGACGGTTACACTACCGATTTCCGGAGCGGATTCGGTTGGCTTCTACGAGGTTGTAGCAGAAAAGCAAGACATCGGAGAAGAGCCAACGATCCAAGAAACTTTTGATAGCTGGAATTCAACATTATGGCAAGGAAACCAATGGAGTGGCAACAGTAATGGTGGCAATTGGGTACCGCCAATATCGAATAGTAATGCTCATATGCGTTACAATGATGTCAGCTGGGGACAAATACGTATGCTTCAGCAATTCCAACCGGGATTTTCGTTTACAATCATATTAACACCTTTTTTGGCTTCCGGCGGAGGAAATACAGACCAAGCGTATATTGGTTTGACAAATAACTGGGTATATTATGGTACTTCTCTTGGAGGAGGGATAAAACTGTACAATGGAGAAGTTAGTGCTTGGTCAGAAAGCAATCTTTCAATGGAAGTGATTGGCTCTTACTCTTATGGGAGTGAAATGGAGGTCACAATAACATGGAATTCCGATAGATCGTTAACAATTGAAGGAGGCGGAGGGAGCACCATTATTCCTGCTACATATTTGCCAACAGGTGACGCCTACTTTCTGATTGTTAGCAAGGATAGTAGTGATGGATTCGATGTCAATCAAGTTGATGTCTGGCAAGTAGAGTAACCAATAGAGTATTGCAGTTTCTGTGTGTTGCTTCAACCATTGAATTGCAATCAAGACACTTTTAAAAACGCCGGTAGCTTACTTACCGGCGTCTCTATATCCTGAAGCACTTGACTTCCTGTGCGTCATCTTTATCATAGAGACATAATTAGAGACACAAAGGAGACTACGATGAAGACGAAAAAGACCACAGAGACCACCCTGAAAACGATGATCATCAACGCGAAGATTTCAGGTAACATGAGGGCTGCTTTCAAGGGCGAAAACGGCGAAGCGATGAAGAACTACGACGGCCCGGTGCCGGAGTTCATGCCGGGAAAGCACTGGGGCGACTACATCAACCACGAAATCGACATCGAGACAGGACGCATCCTCAACTGGGACGCCACCCGGCAGGATGTAGCCGATTTCATGAACGCACCTGAAAACGCCGCAGACTTCACCGATCCCGAATCAGAATAAGCCCCACAAACACCGAAAACTGGCTTCGCTGCCAGTTTTCCTCGTTGGTCCCATCGACTCCTTCAAATCCCTAAATCACCACCTCTGTCCCCGTCCTGCACTTCCAGTGAAACGGTGGGAAGGGCGTGTGGCTTCCTGAGACGCCGGTTGGTCTGCCGGATGCGTTTCGCTCTATCATGTCGTCACTGACCCACGGAGCAAGCTCCTTCGTGCGTTCTCGCACCGATTCGAGGCTGTGCTGCTTCGGATCGATAGCCAGCAGGTCTTCCATCACCTCAAGAGCGTCGGAGAGCGGATAGACCTTGTTCTGCGCAGCGAGGGCGCGGCAGATATCCGACGTGCGATCATCGAGAACAACCACCAACCGGTAGTACTTCGCACCAGCCTTGCGATATCCTTCCAACCTCCCGAACTCCCGAATCCGTAGCGCAGTGTGCTCCGCCAGCCCCTGCCAGTAGTGCTGCGATTTTTGGCCCAAGTCCTTGAACTGCCCGGATAACTTCTCCTGCAGCATCTTCTTCGTGTAGCCGGAGGCGACAGCCTCGGTGAGGGTGGAACGAAACTTCTGCGAGATGTCTGTGCCATAGCGTTCGCCGATCCAGAAGAGGTTCTGGCGGGTGATGACAGTCTCGAGCCGCTTCTCCCGTACGCCGTACAAGCCGATGCGCGTGTTGTGCGGAACCTGCTTCTGCGCGTCGCTGAGGCCAAGGAGCATGCACCGCTGGATGTACGCCTTCGTTTCGGTGCGTACAGCGGACGAAAAATCCTCGCCGAGGTTGGAGTCGATGACGGCGAGAACGTCGTCGATGTGGGTGCGATTGAGCCGCTCGTGACGAGGGATGTCGGACAACGCCCTGATGGCCTGCGTCGCCGACTCGCGCACCTCGCGCTGCCAGGCATTGTTGAGCACGCGATAATATTCGAGCATCACGCGGTCGAAGTAGGTCAAAACCGGAAGCTCCGAACTCTGGTTCTGTTGCGGCCGGTGTCATATTCGGGGAAGCGTTCGAGGCAGCCTGCAAGGGCGTCCGGACCGTCCACGTATCCTTGCGGGTAGGTGAGAAACTGGCTGATAAGAGTTGGCGTGTCCTGCCCGTCGGGAAAGACGACCTTGCCGGTCTCGATGACCGTGTCGACGCGCTCGATGCGCAGGGCCTTGTTGCGGTCATTGTTGATGCGGCGGATGCGGTGCGAGATAGGATTGCGCCCGTTCTCGCGGCACCAGCGGTCGAAGTCTGCGAGGATGCGGTGCTGGCCGTAGTTGGTCTCCATCGCAGCGCGGAATCGGACTCCGTAGCGGCGAGACAACTCAGCACATGCGTTGTAGTAGAAGGCGAAGAAGCGCGAGTTCTCGGTCTGGCGTACCCAGCAGTGAATCACGTAGAATTTCAGGCCGTCGTAACCGATGGAGATGATCGCCTTGTAGCAGCCCTTCTCGCCCCACGCAGGATCGGCGTACATCCAGACCCGCTTCATGCGCTTGGGGAGCCGCGCGTACCGCTTGAACCAGTGGTGCTTGAACATATTGCCCTCGATCATCGGTACGCCGAGAAACTCGCGCTGATAGCCTGTGTGACCGAACTTGCGACGTAGAAGGGGCAGCTCGCCGGTGGGGTATTGACGCTCCCATACCGACTGGCCGCCATCGGTTTCCAGAGAGAAGCGCAGGAGTCGCCTTCCCTCTGCGAACAGATGCCGCACGTCGTCCGGATTGAAGCTGTTGTTGTCGGCTTTGATCTCCTCGACGATGGCCTCCATGAACTGGCAGATGGCGTAGTTGGGGTGGACGAGATTACCGAGCCAGATCACCTTGCCGGAGCCGGACGGGTCGAGTGCGCCGCCGATCTCCTGCACGATCTTGTCCATGCGCCTGCGGCCGATGGTCTGGTTGCCGACGTTCTCCTCCTTATCGATGTCGTCGCAAACGATGAGACCGGGGCGCGTGGAGGTGCGGGGATTGATGGAGCCGCGAAACGATTGTTTCACACCTCGCGCGCGAATGCGACCGCGATTGCGCAGATAGAAGTCGTCCTCGGTGGTGTCGATGGGTCGCAGATCGTCGAAGTCGCCGAGAAGCCGCTTGTTGTTGGTCAGTTCGTTGTAGGTGAAGGCCGTTCTCTCCTCCGCCAGATCGACGTCCGCCGCTGTGTGGATCACGTACCTCTCGCCCTTGATCACCCGCCAGATCGGATAGACGACGCCCATGAGCACGGTCTTGCCCAGTCCGCGAAACCCCGTGATGGCGGTGACGCCGCTTTCGGCTTCGACCACCTCGAACATCTCCCTATGGGCATCACAAAATGGCAGCTTGAAGATGTGGGGAAAGTACGATGTGCAGAAGAACGAGAAAGACCGCCAGCCCTCGCCGCTCGCCCTTGCGATACGCTGCTGTTTCTTCTGCGGCGTGTCTTCTGCGAACGGTTTGACACCGGCGGTCTTCTCAGCTATGCGGGTAAAGTATGTCTGGTCTTTCTGCGTGAATTTAGCCATGTCCGGCGCGCTTCCTTAAGTACTCGACGATGCCGTCCTCACCGAGGATTTCCCGCTGGATCGCCTTGGCGGTCGCCTCGTCGTTACGGGCGTGATAGAAATCCACCAGCCAGTCCAGGAACCGCTTCATGTGCTCGATGAAATCGCGGGTTGGTTCGGCGTTCTTGTTGTACTGGCGCAACAGCGACACCAGCGACTGCAGCGCGGTATCCTGCGGAACCTCTGCGTATTCCCTGAGGGCGCGGATGAGAGCTCGTTTGACCGCGATATCGATCTCTTCCTCGATATGATGCACCTCGTCGTATTCGTCGTCCCACTTGCCCTTGCGTATCCAGTTGCGCACGGTCTTGTCGGCCACCTCGAACATCCGCGCCAGAGCGGCGACGTCGGTCTCGCCCTTGAGGTAGAGCCGCTTTGCCGACTCTCGCTTACGCCGGTATTCTTTGCTGTTCATGAAGCCCTCCGGGCAATGATGGATGATGAATTATGAATGAGGAATGGAAGATTCGCGTTGACAGTTTCTTGTGCTGTTTCAACGTTCTGGCATGAAAGAGAATGTTGTCGTTGATAAATCCTACGCTTTCGCTTTGCGGATCGTTCGCCTCAGCAAGAAGCTGCGCGAGATGCATGAATTTATCTTTGCCGATCAGATTCTGCGATGCGGTACATCCATCGGAGCCAACCTTGCAGAGGGGCAAGCGGCGCAGACACGCCCCGATTTCCTCACGAAGGTCAGCATTGCCTACAAGGAATCGATGGAATGTCGATACTGGTTGAATCTGCTTGCTGACAGCGAGATTATCCAACGTTCTCAACTCGAACCTCTCATGCAAGAATGTGGCGAGATCATCAAGTTGCTGTCCTCGATTCAGCTGACCGTTCGCAATTCGCTGAGTAAGCAGCAATCCTGACAATCCCGCCATTCATCATTCCTAATTCCTCATTTCTCATTCCCACAGCGGGTCGACCTTGTGCCGGTCGAAATAGTCGTTCGCCTTGCCACCGTGTACGCGCAACTGGCCGTTGGCCTTGAGGCGGAACGCTGGCAGCGGGTCGTCGAAGTCGCGGATCAGCCGGTAGACCGTACTGATATCGACCGCGAGGATCTCCGCCACCCGGGTGGGCGTGTAGCATTTCTTGTCGTCGAAAACTCGTTCCATAATCTGTTCTCCGCAGGTATCCTGTATCATCTTGCCTCCACCGTCAAAGACGCCTGCCCACGTTTGCCAATGAATCTGGCCAAAGAGAAAACCCGCTGTTCACGGGCGACTCTTCGGGGACGGTTCGCGCCTATATCGCGCTGAAGTTGAGAGTGACCAGCTTGAAGCTGTCCGAGGCGTTCTCGCGCTGGTAGAAGGCGATGTACTGGCGGGTGGAGGTGACCTTGATCGCTTCGTCGATGAGCTCCATCGCCTGCTTCCACTGCTCGTCCTTGATGTTGTAACGTCTGAGACCGAGGATGCGGTGTTTGGCGATCTGCCCCTTCTTATCGACCTGAAACGCTTCCTTGATAACCGCCTGCAGGTTGATGTCGCTGTCCTGCGACCATCGCTTCAGGCAGTCGTCGATCTTCTGCTTGGCGATCTGCAGTTTCTCGGAGAACTCGATACGCTCGCGGTACCGCACCTCCACCTTGAAGCGGCCGTCGAAGCTGACGAGTTCGGCGTTGCCCTTCCAAGACTCGCCGTAGCGTTCGGCTGTCTGATCGAGGTACTTCTCGATGTCGGCCGCCATCCTCTCCTTGTCACGGGTCAGCTTGTCGTGCAGGCTGATCGCCCTCTTCATCACCCGATTGACCACCGCGTCCCTTCTCACGATCGCGGGATCGATGATCTTGGCGGGGTATTCGTTGCCGTGCTCATCCGTCAGCATTTTCTGCGCTCTTGCCATGTATGCTCCTTACGCCGTCACCGCCACACCGGGCGTCTGACTGGCTCGTTTTCTCAGTTTCCGGACAATCTTCGAGTCCACGTCCATGCCGACCGCTCCGATATTCCCCGAATCGGTCACCACGTACTGTCCGTCCCGAATCCCTATCACCCCCGCCGAGACCATCGCGGCGAAGTAGTACACCAGCTTGTCGCGCGAGAGGCCGACGCTTTCGCCAAGCTCCCGCTGGCTGGTGTGATGGTTGTTGATCAGCTCGATCATGATGCGCTTCATGAAGTCCTTCTGGTAGCCGTAGCGGTTCAGCGGCTTCTCGTCATCGGGGGTGGTGTCCTTGACGTAGATATTCCACTTGCCTTCCTTCGATATGACCTGCACGACCTGCGTGTCCCTGAGAAACTGCAGAATCTTCTTCACGTAGCTGAGCTCCAGCCCCGTTTCCTGACTGACCGTCTCCGCCGTGAACGGACGGGTGGAGTACTCGATGAAGTTGCGTATGGCGCGTGTCTTTCCACAATCCACTGCCGCCTCCTACGCGATCTTGGCTTGCTGCAGGTGCTCGAGACCGAACTCGTCCACGTCCAGCTCGCGCGCGATGCCCTCGATGGAGTAGAGCGACTTGACCAGCTTGCGGATGTTGCCCTTGGTCTTGCCGTGCAGGTACTTCACGATGTCGCCGCTGAGCTTGACCGAAGCCACTTCGTCGCAGATCTGCTGGATGTCGTCCCTGCCCAGTTCCTTGAACTCGCAGAAGAAGTTGCAGCGGTCGAAGTAGTGCGAATCGGCCAGCAGAAGTCGGTCGCGCGCGTCCGCCATGCCGACGAGGATCACCACCGAGAGCGTCTCGTCCACGATGTCGCGGATGGCTCCGAGCAGCTTGCGCATCTTGAAGGCGTAGTCGATTTCATCGATGACGATGACCGTGTTGTCGTGTATACGCAGGATGTTGATCACCGTGTTGAAGATGTCGTTCGTAGTGCCGCGCGGTCTGGTCTTGGTCATGCCGAAGTGGTACTGCACCAGCTCGAGCAGCCGGATGGAAAACGATTTCGCGGTCATGGTCGACTCCAGCCGCATGTAGATGTAGTCGTCGCGGATGGCTGTCTGCCTTGCGAAACGGCTCTTGCCCAACCCGGGCTGACCGTAGATCAATCCAAGTCCGACCATCTCGGTCTTGGGGCGGTTGAGTAGATAGCTGATCATCTTCTCGGCCTCGCGAACGTTCTGGGTGCGAACCAGCGATAGTTCCTTCATTGTATCCTCCTATAATCCTAAGTTTTCAAATAGCGAATCGAGCTTCTTGAGCGGGTCGTCCTTCTCCGCAGGCTCGACGGTGGAAGCGTCGGCTTGATAAGTGACTTCGATGGCTTCCTCGTGTGGACTGGGCGTTTCGCCCTGCTCGAGCAGCGGCTGGTTGTTGAAGCTTCCCGAAGCGGCAGGCAGTTGCGGCAGCGGCAGGGACGACACAGCCTCGTCGACTTGCTTGCGCAGAATGGCCGACTTGGTCTTGACGTCGCTTTCGAGCTTGCGCTGGTGGGCGAGTTGCCGCTTCAAGTCCTTCTCGGCGAGTGCTTCGTCGCCTGCGATCTGGACGAATGGATGGGTCAGTTTCCGCAACGCCGCCTGACAGATGAAGCGGTCGGTCTCGTCGAACAGAAGGATCGAGCGCATGTCCATGATGTCGTAACGGATGCGGAGCCGCTTGCCGACGTGCCTGACCATCTCGTCGTGCCAGTAAAGGGCGTTGTTGAGCCGGATGCCGTTGTTGCCGACCTTGCGGCTGTCAGCCTTGAGCATCAGGAAGTTCAGCTCGCTGGCGTCGATGCGGCGGTCTTCCGGCGCGGGATTGGCCTTGAACAGCTCGAACGGCTTCTTGCCATTCAGTCCACCGTGCGGCGTGCGACCGTACAGCTCCTGGAAGTAGAAGCCGATGAGCGCTTTCGCTTGATCGATGTCGAGGGCTTCGCGCTTCTTGAGCTTGCGCACCCATTCCTCGTTGCGATTCAGATACGCCGGTCGGTCCGCGATGGAGCCGCCGCGAAACGTTTCCATGAACCGCTCGAAGTCCTCCTGAAACGTCTTGAAGAACCGCTCCACCACCTTGGCTCTGGCGTTGTAGGCTCTGGCGAACTCCACGCCGATGTCGAGTCGCGGAAACACGCCGCACAGCTCGTTCTCGAGGTCGTGCTTCTCCCAGTTGTCGTGAAACAGCTTCGCCTTGAACGCCTTGCCGTTGTCCAGATAGACGAAGCGCGGTCTGCCACCCCAGTGCAGGATGCCGTTGCGGAGCGCGAGCAGGATATGCTCCGAGTCCTCGGTGTTGGCGATGGACGCGCCCACCGGATAGCGACTGCCCCAGTCGAAGAACAGGATCAGCATCATCCGCTTCGGTCTGCCCGTTTTGGGATCGATGATATCGAACGCTAACTTGTGACCGTCCGCCACCCACACGTCACCGACGCGAAGCGTTTCTTCTCGTAGCAGTGTCGGCAGCATGTTGTCCTTGGCGTGCTTGCCGCCTTTGCGGAGCAGGCTCCACTGCTGGATATGCTGTTGCCGCCACGTCTCGCACCAGCGTCGCAACGCGCGGCTACTGGTTGGCGACTCGACCACCCCGACCCGCGAGAGCTGCTTCAGCTTGCGGATCGCCGTGCCGATCTTCACCCGGTTCGTATCCAGCAGCATGTGCAAAAGGAAGTTCTGCTCCTGTTCGGTCGCCTTCTTCTTGTTCGACACCCGCGCCATCCGAACCAGGCACTTGAAATCGCGTCCGCTCTCCTCGTAGTTCTTCAGCCAGTTGCGGAGCGTCCGCTCGTTGCGTTCACCCTCCAGCTTGTAGAGGTCGGGGATGAGCAGTCCGGTGTTGTAGGCGGCGAGTACGTCGGCAATCGCGGTTTTCTGCACCCCGTTCTCCGAGATGAGCTGCAACACCTTCTCGCAGAGTTCGGCCTTCAGTTGCGCCCTATGGAGCTCGTGTTCGGGAATCCTCGCCACCGGCGTCAGGTCGGGCAGATCGTCGGCTTGCTCGCAGATCGCGGGAGCTGGCGCAGGCTCGGTCTTCGCCACCTTCACAGCAGCGACTTTCTTCGCCTTCTTGGGCTTCTTCCTGCCGGGGATGTCCTGCTCCGGCACCAAAAACACCTTGCGGCGTCCGCCGCCCTCCAGAACCTGCGACACGTACTCCCAGCCCTTCTTCTTGGTCAGCCGATAAGCCGAAGCAGTACTCACACCGAAGCGATCTTGAATCCCCTCGATCGTTAACTCGTTGCGGGGAAAGTCAGTCTCGGTTCGCATTTCTGAACCGCTTCTTGCTAATCTTGTGAATTTCGTCGAGTTCCGGTTGCAATTTCGCAAGGAATTCCTCGCCTCGCCGCATACTCATTTGTCCTTTGATGAAATAATCCAGCGCCCTGCGCGAGACATCCATATCCCTCGCAACGCCAATGGTGGACAGCTCTTTGAGCGCAAGAGCGGCCTTTATCTCTGGGCCTGTGTAGTTTAGTTTCATGGCTACCTCCCAAATTATCATTGACAACTTCGCGTTGTTGCAAGATTCTCATTCTCGAAGCTAAGAAGCTATGTAAATGCGAATTCGTCAAGGAAAAACTGCCGTCACTTGAAAGACAAAATGGTGTCAATTGATGGCTCAATCGACTCCACGTGGCAGGTTCCTGAAATCGCAGAATTTAGCTGTGCGGGAGTATGAAATGGAGATGCGAAAACGCTTGGAATTGCTGGTAAATGCGCTTGGAATAAAGCGTTCAGAGTTTGCGAAGAGAATCCACGTCACACAGGGCAATGTGTCCGACTGGATCAACGACAAGAAACCGAGCAAGCCGTCGTCGACAGCGTTGGCTCGAATAAGCGAAGAGTACAACGTCAACCTCAACTGGCTCATCACCGGCAAGGGCGATATGTTTCTCCACGTCGAGGACGGCAGTCTGGTGACCAACGGTCGCACGGAGAAGCTCGAGGAGATGAGCGGCAATGGCGCAAAGGCTCCACTCTCGCCCTTCGAGACGCGCAACATCACCTTGCCGCTGATGGGAGAGATTGCCGCAGGCGAACCGATGGAGAACAACGTTACCACGGACTGGGACTACATCGAAATCCCGAAGGCCTTTCTGCGTGACCGCCACGACTCCTACTGCGCATTACGAGTCAATGGCGACAGCATGAAGCCGCGCATCAACCACGGGGACATCGTGGTCATTCACCAACGCACCGACTGGGACAACCTCGATCGACGCGTCTGCGCGGTTCGCACCTCGGACGGCATCACCCTCAAGAAGGTGCAGTACAATCCGGTGAAGCGGCAGGTGCTGCTGAAGCCTTTCAATTCAGACTACGAAACCCTCGTCCTCGAGGATGAAGAACTGACGCGTTTCCAGATCATCGGCGAGATGGCCATGCAGTTTCGCGTTTTCAACTATGCGAAGTAGGTAGCGTTTTCGCGCGTTTTTTCACCTCGTTTTCTCAGGCGTCGTTTTTGCAGATCGTTTTTCCACTCGTATTTTCACGTTTTAGCGCTCGTTTTTGCACACGGGCCGCAAAAACGCCTGAAGTGCAAAAGCGAAAAAGCGTAAAAACGCAAAAACGCGACGCTTGGGGCGAACACGATTGAGCCAGTACGCGCAAGCGGTTTCTAAGCTAAACAGATAGAGCGAGTTGCGCCAGCGATGAGAGCCGTAAAACTCCTGCAAAGATGAACCCGAAGTGGAAGAACCCTCCCGCAGAAACCCGTAAATGGAAAAAGTGCAAAAACGCTCTGAAAATACGCGCAAGCAACGTCAATTCAATCACATATCAAAAGAGAGAATCGTTTTTGCAAGATGGAAAGAAGGGTGTCAACTTACAGTGACAGCATGATTTCCTTAATTCCACAAGTAGAAGTGACAGGAAATGCCCTTATCTCTCGCACCATCAAACACATTCATGCAGTCATTCTTCCAAGTTGCAAGTGACGGCAGTCTTTCCTTCCAGTGACGGCAGTTATCCATTCCGCCCGATTGTCCCATACCTGAGCCTCCTTTGACACAACGGTCAACCTATTTCAGGACGGGACAAGAGTAACCATACCGCTTAAAATTATCCACTAATTTAACTCATTTATCGCATGAGCAAGCGCCTGATCGAGAAGTTCTTGCGGCGCTTTGCCGATGAATCCGTTCTTCATCATATTATCCGTCAGGTCACGGGCATAGCGGATATCCTTTTCCGCCTGGGCAAAAGCCTCCTCACGGGTCATGGTGATCCGCGCGACACCGTCCTTGATCGCCTGCATCGCCACATCTGCCGCCTCGTGCGGGAATACGTCCGCTTCGTCCATCGTCGGGATGATATATTCGGGATGAATGCCCTTCTTCTCGGCATAGTTCGCCAGGGAGTTTGCTGCGGCGATCGCCATCTCGTCGGTGACTTTCCGGCTGCGAACCATGAGTGCGCCCTTGAGGATTCCCGGGAATCCAAGCGAGTTGTTGACCTGGTTGGCGAAGTCTCCGCGACCGGTCGCCACGATGAACGCGCCGGCTTCCTTCGCGGCGTAGGGGTATATCTCCGGTACGGGGTTCGCGCAGGCGAAGATGATTGACTTCGGCGCCATGGAATGGATCCATTCTTTTTTGATCCTGTCCGGACCGGGCTTTGATAATGTAATGAGGACATCCGCCCCCTTCATCGCTTCGCCGAAATCGTTGATCTTCTTCGGGTTGGTGCTCTCGCACAGCTCCCATTTGCGATAGAAACGATGATCGGCCTTGATATCCTCGCGATCCTTGTTGAGGGACCCCTTCGAATCGAACATGATCATGTTTTTCGGGTTGCCGCCGGCTGCGATGATAATGCGCGCGATCGTCGTATTGGAAGCTCCCGCGCCCATGAACACGATTCTCACGTCCTCCATCTTCTTTCCGGCCAGCTTGACGGCGTTGATGAGCCCGGCGAGCGTCACGCAGGCGGTTCCCTGCGCGTCGTCGTGCCACACGGGGATGTCGCACTCCTCGCGCAGGACGTCGAGCACCTTGTAGCAGTTGGGCTGCGAGATGTCCTCGAGATTCACCGCGCCGAAGCTGTGCTGGCAGCGCCTGACGAACTCGATGATCGTTTCCGGCACCTTCTCGCCTTTCTCGTTGCGGCTGTCGATGCAGAGCGCTGTCGCGTCCACGCCTCCGAGGTATTTCATCAGGAACGCTTTTCCTTCCATCACGCCCAGTCCGCCTGGAGGGGTGCAGTCGCCGTCACCCAGAACGCGGGTGGAATCGCTCACCACCGCCACGAGGTTGCCGCGGTTGGAGAGATCGAAGGAGGTTTCGTTGTCGTCGCGGATGGTTGTCGAGACCTTCGATACCCCCGGCGTGTACCATACGTTGAACCAGTTGAAGCCGAAAACACCGGCTTTGGGAACGGTCTGCATCTTTCCGCCGTAATGGTGGTGCATCAATTCCGCCAGTTTCTTCAATAAAAGGGTTTTGCCCTTCGCGATCTGTTCCTGTGAAAAGTCGTCGGGAAAAACATCGTTGAGATTATCGAGGCTGATATTCAACTTCTTCATCTATAGCTCCTTTTTGCTATCAAAGTATGGTTCCCTCGTAATGTGCGGTAAGCTGTTTCGCTTTGACATGATCGGGGATATAGTCAGGCAAAACCATCGGGGACACGGTTTTTCTGTCAATACCCAAATCTTCGGCTTCTTTGTTGTAACTGTGAACGTGATCGAGCGTCAGCGCTCCGTGCATCACATCCGTTCTGGCGCGTTTCGCGGCGTTAATTCCTGCGCGGCGACCAAATACGATGATGTCGAGCTGGGAATTGCCCATCAGCCTGTTGCGCCCGTGAACGCCGCCGCTGGCTTCTCCGGCTACGTACAATCCGGGGATCGTGGTCTCCGATTTATCGTTGATCTCCAGACCTCCGTTCTGGTAGTGCAGCGTGGGGTAGACCAGCATGGGGTATTTGGTGATGTCGATGTCGAAGCGCTTGTACTGTCGCAGCATGGCGGGAAGATTGCGTTCGATGGTACCCGGTCCGCTGAGCTCCTCGATCAGCGGTGAATCGAGCCAGATGCCGTAGAGCCCCGAAGGCGTCTTGACGCCGAGGTCGCGCTCGAGGCACTCGCGGATGAAGGCGGAAGCCTCGATGTCGCGCGGTTCGAGCGGATAGACGAATAGTTCGCCCTCGTTGTTGACTGGCTGCGCGCCCAACGAGCGTATCTTTTCGGTGCAGAGGAATCCGAGAATCTGCTCGGGGTAAACCGCGCCGGTCGGGTGATACTGTACGGAATCCATGAACAACAGCTTCGCGCCGGCTCGATAACCGAGCACCAGTCCGTCTGCGGTAGCGCCGTAGTGGTTGGTTGTCTCGAATCCACGTATGTGCAGGCGACCGAACCCGCCTGTGGCGATGATGATCGACTTCGCGCGGATGGTGGTGAATTGTTTGTTCTCGAGGTGGAACATCACTGCGCCGGCAGCCTGGCCCTTGTCGTCCATGATCAATTCGATCACGGCGGTGTATTCGATGTATTTGATCCGCTCGGGGCGGTTGTAGACTTCATCTCGCAGCACCTTGCAGATCGCAGCGCCGGTGTAGTCGCGTGCGGAGTGCATGCGGCTACGGCAGGTTCCGCCGCCGGGCTTGACCAGCATGGTGCCGTCCTCGTTCTTGTCGAACATCACGCCTAGGTCTTCCAGCCATTTGATCGACGGCGGGGCATCCTTGACCAGCGCTTCCACCAGCTCCGGTTTGTTGTCGAAATGACCGCCACCCATCACGTCGAGGTAGTGCAGCGTCGGAGTGTCGTCCACCTGATCCGCTGCCTGGATGCCTCCCTGCGCCATCATGGAATTGGAATCGCCCAGACGCAACTTGGTGACGATGGTCACGTTCGCGCCGGCGGCTTCCGCTTCGAGCGCGGCGGCAAGTCCCGCGGAGCCGGCGCCGATGACCAGCACGTCCGTCTCCTCGGTGATATTCTCGAGATCGATGATATCGGGATCGATGCGCGCGTAGGACTCGAGAAGGTCGGCGATCTCGGTGGTCACCTTCTCGCCTTTATTCGGCCCCATGCGGATTACACGGCGGGATTCTTCTTTATAATCGGGATGAAACTTGCTGAGAATCTCTTCTCTATCTGATTCGCTCATGGGCGGATAGACCTGCTTCCCATACTTTTTCGCCAGCTCCAGGCGTTTGGGGCGTGTCTTCTCCACCTTTTTAATGGATTCCATCATATATTCAGGGTACATTCTTTTGCTCCTGCTAATATCTAAGCGTGTTAAGGTCTAACCGAGTTTTATTTCGCGACTGTAGTATTTCTTCGCCAGATTTTCTCTCGTGTCGGACATCATCTCTTCAAACTCGGGGTCGTACTTTCCTTGCGCAATCTCATCGATGCGGATTTCCAGTTGCGGGTGCTTGGGAGAAAGGTATCGGGCGTATAGCCTCTGGGCAAGGATCGCGGCGTTGTACTGGACGATTTCCGCCGGGCAGCGCAGCGCGCAGAGTCCGCACCGGATGCAGTCGAACGAGAGGTCCGCGGCTCGGGCGATATTGCCTCGAATCAGTGCTTGAATGTAGTCCATCACCTGAATTTCCTGCGGACACGCCTTGGTGCAGGTGTTGCAGGCGACACACCGGAAGACGGTGGGGAACAATTTCTGGAACGTGTCCTCGTCTGGCGTTAGTTCCGCGATGTCATAGATGGGCTTCTCCGCCGGGACAAACGGAATCTGGGCAATCGCCATTCCGTCCGTTACAACAGTCTGACACGCCAGGCCGCCCTTGAGTTTGTAATCTCCGGCTTCGCGGTAGATCGTACCGCAAGCCCCGCAATATCCTTCGCGACATCCGACGCCACGTTTCAACTGGAATCCCGCGTATTCGATCGCCGTAAGGATCGTCGATCCGTCCGGTACCATGTGGGATTCGCCCATGATGTACACCTTAACCATCTTGCGCTGGTTATGCATAGAGCCTCCAAGAGTGCAATTGTATTGTGTTTGAAAGGAGAGTGGTCGATTTGAGCTGTGATTTCGTTTCGAGATGATCGATTTTCAAAATTTACCTCATGACTCGTGATTGACTATTTCTGCTTCTTCGTGCGGGAGCACATCAAGAGCAGCACGACATCTGTGAAACTTCTGATCAACCGGCTGTTTCGCCAGGAAACCACACCATACGGGCGTCGAATGCAATTCCAGCTCGCTTGCGAGAAAGCAAGATACTTTCTCAGAGCGGAATCGGCATTATTACTGAATAAGCTTCTTTTTTCGATTCCTGTCAATTTTTTTTTAATATCGAGTCGCCTTAACGCTATTTTTCTCCGCAGAATACCTGCCATCTGCATGAATTTCCCTCAATATTGAGTGACCTAATAATCCCTTTTCCGCGAGTGCGGAAGATGTTAGGTTTCCGTTTTTTATAATTGACACCTCTCGCACATTTTTTCACTTCTTGAATTATCGTTAACGTATCCATTCATCAGGAGGATTCATGCATTCATTCTCGAAAATTGGTAATGACTGAGCACATACAACGACAATACCTGGGACATGATGCTGAACGTGAACCTGTGGAAAATTATGCAAGAAGCTTTCTAAGAAGGAGAGAAGATGAATCACAGAACAATTTTTCTACTCATTACAATACTGCTTATCGGCGCATTCGCGATCCCATGCTCCGGAGTCGAGCATTACTACGATAGACCCAATCTTATAACTGTCTCCGCGTCGACGATGGGACGGGGAAGCTATATCGCGGGAGGCGCACACGTCTGGAGCCAGAATCCCCTCGAGTATTGGGATAATCCCGCCAAGCTCGGGTACGCTCGTGGCATGGCTTATGGAAACAACGTTCATGATCAGAAGGATTTCTATCACCGCAGAGCCGCCTGCATATCCTTGGGATGGCGAGGTATCGGCATTTTGTTGCCGACGTTGAACGATTATGGAAGATTCGGGCACTCCTTTGATTATAGCAATGATTTCATCCATGAGGATGAATATGAGCGATCCGAACACTATGGAATCGGTGTCAACCTGTTCGAGGCATTTATCGGAAACAGCTCCCGACGAAATCGCTTCGTGCCGGAGATATCCTTCGGAATGACATGGCAACGCTTCATGTACGACTGGGGCGAATACGCCAAATCCCAGGAGCAATCGACCGTAAACCTCGGCCTGCTTGCTCTGGTTAAACCGGTCAATATTCAGGACTTCTCGCTCGAAATCGCCGCTGGATTGAACTGGTACAACATCGGAAAAGAAACGATCGAATACGAGCACGCTATGTTCGATTTCACAGTTGAAGAGCAACTGATGTATGGTCTGAAGTATTCCTTTGCCGCCAAGGGAACCTACTGCCCGGAATGGATGCTGGATTCGATTGGTCGCGGCCTCTTCAATGAGCTTGTAAGTGTAGCCATCACCGCGGATTACATGGATTACGGTTTTAGCAATAATGATCAAGATTACTACTCCGAGGGTATCGAATTATGCGTTCTTGATTGTCTGTACTATCGACTCGGCAACATGGAAGCGCTGGGCGAGGATGAAGACGATTCCAATTGGCCTACGTACGGATTCGGAGTAAAGCTGGACTACCGCGACTACGTTGAGCTTCAATGGAACTGGGCCGAGAACGAAACCGGAATATGGATTATCAATTCCTACGACTTGATGCTGCGCGTGAACATTATGAAGCTCATCACAGGAAGGAACTGAAAAATCGAATAAATCGGAATAATCCCCACAGAATTCCTGAGCCAGACTCACTTCCGAACATTTAACCTTCCTGCGAACATAAATTTTGTGTTAGCAGGATTTTCGCGTGTTTCCCTATCAGCTTCACATTTCAATAAGTTCCGGCAGCAAGTGATATTAATTATCTGTTTAGCAATTGATTAACCACGCCCAGGGTCTACAAAGTATTTGACAAAAGAATCGACCAAAGGGTAATCTTGTACCAAATCTTAAAATATAGGGGTGATGCCCTGCAAAAAAGGAGTAAACCGATGAGAAGATTATTCGCATTTCTATCGCTACTACTCATATTCAGCATGATGAGCGCAGAAACTATCTGGCTCGAAAATTTCGACGATCCGGCGATCGACGGAAAGGGTGCTACAGGCGTTTCCTGGACCGAACCTCCGGTCGTGGATCTTGAAGGCGTGACAAAATGGAGCGTCGATATCGACAACTGTGACGATGTCGGCGAAAATATCGGCCTCTGTGCAACCTCCGACTGGTGGCGCGTGCAAGGCGGCGTATTTGAAGGCCGTGATATCGACGGTCAGATAACCGAGCCGATAGGCGGAGCAATCTGGCTCACAGAGACTATAGACATCTCCGGATATTCCGATATTGGGATCACCATCGACATCTCTTCTTCGGGTGGCTTTGAAGGTGACGATTTCATCAAGGCATCTTACCAGATTGACGGTGGAACCATTACTGAATTCGGTAACATCCAGACCCCACCGACAACCTTTGAGGTAACCGGACTCTCCGGTTCCAGCCTGGTTGTTTATGTTGAAGCAGACAATGGCGCTGGTACAGAATACTATCGCTTCGATAACGTGACCGTGACCGGTACTTCCGGAAGCGCTCCGGACCCGGAGCCAACGAATCACCCGTCTAACTTCACCGCGACGGCCGACGGTTCAGAAACCGTCAACCTGTCATGGGACAACAACGACGGTACCGTTCCAGCCGACGGCTTCCTCGTGAAATGCAGCACCACAAGCCTTGGCGCAATCACTAATCCCGTTGACGGCGTTCAAAGCGCTGAAGACACCGACATGACCGACGGCGAAGGTCAGGTTTATGTCATGCACGGACGCAACGGCTACAACTGGACCGGCCTTGCAGCAGGCACTACCTACTACTACGCAATCTATCCCTACACGAACGAAGGTTCGAACATCGATTACAATACGACCTACGATTTGGGCCATCCTCGCCCGACGGCATCCGCAACAACGGACGCACAGGCCGACGTGATCGAGTTTGAAAATTTCGACAGCCAGACCCTCGGAAACTGGACGCAGTACAGTGTCCTCGGCGACCAAACCTGGTATGCAGCCTATTATAACGGCGCGTATTACGCATACATTAACGGCTACTCCGGCGGATACGTTCCCAATGAAGACTGGCTCATCTCGCCGGCTCTCAACTTCGACAACTACACCGGCGAAACCCTCGATTTCATCTCCGCTTCTTCCGAAGGCTACTCCGGCGACGACATCTACCTCATGGTTTCCAACACCTACGACGGAACCAGCGATCCTTCCGGTTTCACATGGGATGATCTCAGCTCGCAGGTCACATGGTGCCCCGGTGGTTGGGCATGGACCGATTCAGGTACACTCGACCTCTCCTCCTACAGCGGAACCGTCTATATCGCTTTTAAATATGTCTCGACCACTACATACGCGCACCGCTGGGAAATCGACGATATCAGCATCGAAGGATTCTTCCAGGGCGGCAACCTTCCGCCGCAGATTTCCAACATCGCGACCGACCCCGCGGCTCCCGGAACGAGCGACGCTGTAACCGTACGTGCGGACGTATCCGACGACTCACGCTCGGTTTCCACCGTGAAATGTTGGTGGGGAACGACTTCCGGCTCACTCACCACCGATATCAACATGAGCCTCGAAAGCGGATACACCTATGCAACCGATACAGACATCCCCGCACAGGTCGGCGGCACGACGGTCTATTACAGAATCGAAGCGATCGACAACGAAAGCGAAAACACGCTCAGCCCGGAATACAGCTACACGGTGGCTTCATCGTATACCATTCATGATATCCAGGGTGAAGCCGAAGCTTCTCCGCTTCTCGGACAAATCGTCACCACATACGGTATTGTCACCGGTATCGCATACAATGGATATTACATTCAGGACGGCGATGGCGCATGGAACGGTGTTTGGGTTTACGATTCTTCCAATTCGCCTGCTATCGGGGACGCCGTAACTCTGACGGCTACCGTAGCAGAATATAGCGGCCTCACTGAGCTCGCGACGATTACGTCATTCAACATCGATTCGAGCGGCAACACCCTGCCGAGCGCTACTGTCATCACAACCGACGGACTCACCGAAGGATACGAAGGCGTCCTGGTTCAGGTCATGGATGCGGTTTGCGTTTCGGATGACTCGGGCAACGGCCAGTGGCAGGTTGACGACGGAAGCGGCGTGCTGGAAGTGGACGACCAGATGCTTTTCGGTTTCGTTCGCGTTGCCGGCAACACTTACGATATCACCGGTATCGGTAACTACTCATATAGCCAGTACAAGATCGAACCTCGCGACGAAAACGATATTTTCATGCATTCCGACACAGAAGAGCCAACCATCGACGACGTCGTTGTAGTTGACGAAAACACGATTCAAGTCGATTTCAACGAAGACGTGGAAGAATCTTCCGCAGAAGAAATCGAGAACTATTACATTTCCAGCCGCATCGTGACGGTATCCGCAGTGGTTCGCGACGACGTGGACAACTCCATCGTGACGCTGACGGTATCCGGTCTCGTCTACGGCAACTACACAATCGTAGTGAACAACGTCGAAGACCTCAGTGGAAACGGCACCGACGGAGCCAGTTTCAACTTCACTTATTCCGAGCCCGAACTTATCGAACTCGTGATCAACGAGATCAACTACAACCCGCCTGAGGCTGGCACAGACACCCTCGAATTCATCGAGATTTACAACGCCGGCGATAACCAGATCGACCTCGAAGGCTTCTCCTTTGGCGCAGGCGTGACCTACACCTTCCAGAACGGTGACGTGGTCGCGGCCGGCGATTACTTCGTCGTTGCTGTCAACGCGACGGCCTTCGAAGCGTTCTATGGATTCGCAGCCGATGCCGAATGGACGTCCGGTGGACTGAGCAACGGCGGGGAAGCCATAACCCTGCTCGGCGCAGACGCAGCCGTCCTTGACGAAGTCACATACAGCGACACGGGCGATTGGCCTTCTCTTCCGGACGGAAACGGTCCTAGCCTCGAACTGATCGCGCCGAGTCTCGACAACAGCATGGGTAGCAACTGGTCGCCAAGCGCTGCCGATTATGGTACACCTGGCGCTCAGAACTCGGTTTACAACACCGATACCGTTGTGCGCTTCAATCCTGGAACCGGTGAATACAATGAAGATCAGGGCACATTCGACCTGGTTCTTTCAATCACCAGCCCGAGCGAAACCGTAGCCACGACCCTCGATGTGGTTCTGATCACCGGCGACGCGACCGATATCGATAACTACACCACGCAGAGCGTGACCTTCCCGGCAAACGACGATAGCGACCAGATGGTCACCATCACCATCACAGACGATACGGACGTGGAAGACGCCGAAACGCTGTACTTCGAGATTCAGAACATCTCGGGTGGTAACAACGCTGCGATCGGCAGCCCAAGCCAGTTCGAGCTCGTTATCATCGACAACGATGTTCTACCACCAGCGCTGGTCATCAACGAGATCATGTACAATCCAGAAGGAACCGACGATCCGTATGAGTTTTTCGAGATATACAACGCCGGTACCGAGACTGTGGACATGACTGGAATCGAAGTCACGGACGGTGTATCCTTCACGTTCCCGGAATCCTCATCCATCGCGGCCGGCGAATATATTATCGTCGCGTTTACCGCTGCAACCTACGAAGGCAATGGCTATCAGGTGTTCCAGTGGAACGATGGTCAGCAGCTTAGCAATGGTGGCGAAACGATCGAATTGCGTACCGCCAGCGGACAGGTTATCGACTCTGTAGAGTACGACGACGGCGGCGACTGGCCAACCGCTTGCGACGGCGACGGCCCGTCACTCGAGCTCAACGGCCCGACCTTGGATAACAGCCTCGCGGCGAACTGGTCTGCCAGCCTTGTAAACGGCGGTACACCCGGAGCCGAGAACTCGGTTGTTGGTGGAGTGGTTGAAGCTCCGACCGATGTCGTAATCGTTGTCAACGGTAGCAACATCGAACTCGATTGGGCGGATGTAACCAATGCGGCGCAGTATCACATCTACCGCGGAACCGATCCCGAGAACCTGACGCTCATCGGAAGCAACACGGATTCGAACTTCGTCGATGAAGGCGCAGCATCGGAGACGATGTACTTCTACAAGATCACCGCAGATACCGTAGCGCCTGCTTCAAGACGCAGATAATTCCCAAAGATAACCATACAAACAGTGGCTCCTGGTAACGGGAGCCGCTGTTGCATTATATGCGAGCGAAATGCGCTCGTTTTTTATAATGTCCCCGTGTACGATTGAAATGCGATTTGCGGGAGAGCACGGGCAAATCGCCTTCCAATCGTCCCCGAGCCCACCCACCCTTTTTGACGAGCGCATTTCTTGACGGGTCTCACTTTACGCAATTGCTATTCATGATAATCAAATCATTCGCTTGACAGGGGATAGGGTTCGCAATTTATCGTCAGGGAGTGCATCCAGAGTGAATGGAAGTTCGGGGAGATCATAAGGTTTGAGAGTCATAACAGCTTTCATGGTATTGTTTCTGATGTTCTCGCTCATGTTCGGGCAGGATCTGAAGACGAAGAAAGAGCGTCTCGAGAAGCTCCAGGAGCAGATAGAGAAGGAGCGTCAAACCATCGATAAGCAGGAGAAGCTGAAGAAGAACGCCCTGAAGGATCTGGACAGCTACTCCGACCGCGTGAAAGGCACGCAGAAAACGCTGAAAAGCCTGATTACGACCCTGCAAAACAAGACCAGCGAGCTGGAGAAAACCAGCTCACGCCTCAAGAACGCCGAGTATCGCGAAAACCAGTTGAAGAGCTTGTGCCGCGAGGAGTTCCTGCGATTGTTTTTCCTGGAGTATTCTCCGGGAATCGATAAATACGGCGATCGCTTCATGATTTCGCAGATGATCAACGAGACGGTCAGCACGATCCGTCATGCCGAGAGCGATGTCCGCAAACTCTCGTCGGACAAGGGCAAGCTCGAGAAAGAGGTTAATACGACAAGCTCCAAGCGCAAGAAGAGCGAGCAGGAGAGCAAGCAGCTTCATGGGAAAATAGACGAGCTGAACGAGAAAGTAAAGATGTACGACATCAAGAAGAGCGAATCGGAAGCGCTGCTGTCCCGCATCAGCAAAGAGGCGGAAGAGCTGGAGGATTTGATTACCAAGCTCGAATACGCAACGGAAGATGACGATTACACCTATCGATTCGAAACGGGAAATATCGCCTGGCCAGGCAGAGGAAAGGTGATTCGCCCGTTCGGCAATTACAAATCCAACAACAGCCAGTTCCACAGCAACGGGATCGATATCGCGCTCGCGGAAGGGAGCGATATCTCTGCGGCTGAAGACGGGGTGGTCGTTTTCGCGGAACTCTACATGAACGCGGGGAAAACGATCATCATCGATCATCAGAACGGATTTCTGACGATATACAGCCACAACAGCAAGCTGCTTGTAACCAAAGGAGACCGCGTGAAGCGCAACGACGTCATCGCGCTTTCGGGAAGCGCGGGAAGCGTCTCGCAGCCTCAATTGCATTTCGAGCTGCGGAAACGACGTATCCCCGTCGACCCCATGGATTACCTGGAAAAATCATGAAAGTCATCAATACAAAAGATATAGCAAACTACGAATCGATTCGCGCGGAGGTAACGTCCGGGAACCCCGTGTTTCTGCATCACACAGGATTCATGTTCGGCATCGGGTGCGACGCCCGGGATCAGAGGGCAATCCAGAAGATCAACCGCATAAAACAGCGCATCCCCGAGAAAGGATACATCATGCTCATTCCCGGACTCGACTGGCTGGACCGAATGGGGATATCCCTGTCGGCAAAGCACATCCGGTTGCTCGATCAATACTCTCCAGGGAACCTGACCTTCGTCGTCCCCTATTCGGGTGACGAATACCGTCACCTGACCACCGACGGGACGCTGGCCCTGCGAATTCCAGCCGCCATCAACCTGCGGGATTTTTTACGTAAGTTGGACGCGCCGATGGTTTCCACCAGCATCAACACCGCCGGCGAAGAACCGCTGAACCACCTTGACACGATCTACCGACGCTTTGGAGTGGATATCCCATATTACATCGAGGAGAAGCGGAAGTGGGAGCCCATCCCCTCAACGATCGTCAGGTTGCAGGATGATTTCACCGTCCTCCGCGCCGGAAACATTCCCCAAGCGGAACTGGTGCAATCGCTGGAGAAGCCGCTCGTCACCTTTATCTGCACGGGAAACATCTGTCGTAGCCCAATAGCGGAATACCTTCTCAAGGATCGTATCGAAAAAGAGCGTCTCGAACTTCGCAGCGAATCGGCCGGCTTCCTCACGAGCGGGAATTCGATCTCGAAGCATTCGCAGACGCTGCTCGCGGACGCGGGAATCGACGCCTCCATGCACCTTTCCACCCAGATTAACCACGAGATCATCCGTAAATCGTGGCTGCTGGTGACCATGACGCAGGAGCACAAGGACAGGCTGCTGTCCATCATTCCATACGTGGAGAACAAGGTGAAGCTCCTCTCCGAGTTCGGGGGAAACGGTAGCGATATCGAGGATCCCTACGGCGGAAGCCTCTCCGATTACCGGTACGCCTATATGCGTATCGAAACCCATATCCAGACATTGATAGAATATTATAAAAATACACAATAAACGAGGACACCATGCAAGAACCCAAGATAACCAAGGAACTCATCGCCGAACACGGTCTCACGGAGGAAGAATACAACCACGTTCTTGAGACGCTCGGCAGGGAACCCACCTTTACCGAACTCGGCATCATCTCCGTGATGTGGTCGGAGCACGCCAGCTACAAGAATTCCATTCTCCAGCTCAAGACCCTCCCGCGCGAAGGGAAATCGCTCCTGACAAAAACCGGCGAAGAAAACGCGGGTGTAGTCGATATTGGTGACGGCCTGGCCATCTCCTTCAAGATCGAGAGCCACAACCATCCTTCCGCGGTTGAGCCTTATCACGGAGCCGCCACAGGCGTCGGCGGAATCCTGCGTGACATCTTCACCATGGGCGCACGCCCCATCGCAGCGCTAAATTCCCTCCGCTTCGGAGACCCCGAGTCGCCGCAGGTCAAACACCTGATCAACGGCGTGGTCTCCGGCATCGCGGATTACGGTAACTGCTTCGGCGTTCCGACCGTTGGTGGGGAAGTCTATTTCGAGAAGAGCTACGAGGGTAATCCGCTGGTCAACGCGATGGCCGTAGGGCTCCTCGAGCATGGGAACATCGCCAAGGCCGCCGCGAAAGGCGTGGGCAACTGGGTCATCTACGTCGGTTCCAAAACCGGGCGTGACGGCATCCACGGCGCGACCTTCGCATCGGTGGAACTCACCGAGGAATCGGAGGAGAAGCGCACTGCCGTCCAAGTGGGCGATCCCTTCATGGAGAAGCTGCTCCTCGAAGCAACGCTGGAGGTGATCGAAAACGGGCTTGTCGTGGGTATCCAGGACATGGGCGCCGCCGGACTCACCTGCTCCAGCAGCGAGATGGCAGCCAAGGAAAACATGGGCATCGAGCTCGACGTAAGCAAGGTTCCCCAACGCGAAACCGGTATGACACCTTACGAAATCATGCTTTCCGAATCGCAGGAACGCATGCTGCTAGTGGTGAAGCCCGAGAACTACGAGAAGGTGGAAGCGATTTTCGTCAAATGGGACCTCCACGCGGAGAAAATCGGCGAAGTCCGTGACGACGGCAAGCTGCGCATCCTTGAAAACGGCGTGCTGAAAGCCGAGTTACCCGCTCAGATGCTGGTACTCGGCGGGGAAGCGCCCGTCTACAAGCGCGAGATCAAAGAACCGGCCTACCTTCGGGAAATGCGCGCGTTCGACACGCAATCCGTTCCCGAGCCGAACGATTACACCGCCGTCCTCAAGAAGCTGCTGGGGACACCCAACATCGCCTCCAAGAAGGCGGTGTTCCAGCAATACGATCACATGGTGCAGGTCAACACAATGGTTGAGCCTGGAAGCGACGCGGCTGTCGTTCGCATCCAGGGAACGAAAAAAGCCATCGCCGTCTGCACCGATTGCAACGGACGCCACGTCTACCTCGATCCGTATGAGGGAGCCAAGGGAGCCGTGGCCGAATCGGCGCGCAACGTGGTTTGCTCCGGCGCGAAACCGCTGGCCATCACCAATTGCCTCAACTTCGGCAATCCCTACAAGCCGGAGGTTTACTGGACCTTCACCGAGGCCATCCGCGGTATGGGAGACGCCTGCCGTAAATTCGATACGCCCGTCACCGGCGGCAACGTATCCTTCTACAACGAGAACCCGCGCGCGGCCGTTTACCCCACGCCGACCATCGGTATGTTGGGTCTGATCGAAGACAACAGCAAGAAGGTCACTTCGTGGTTCAAGAATGAAGGCGACGCCATTCTCCTCCTCGGCGAGCCCTGCAGCGAAATCGGTGGATCCGAGTACCTCAAGGAGATTCATGGCACCATTTCCGGCAACGCCCCCAAGGTCGATCTGGACAAGGAAAGCGCGCTTTACGACGTCTTCCTTGAAATCGCCGACAGGAAACTCGCCCAATCCGCGCACGACTGCTCCGACGGCGGTTTGGCCGTGGCGATTGCCGAATCGTGCTTCCAGCCAGCCAACATGACCCTCGGCGCGAGCATCGAGTTTCCGCTTCAATTCCGCGCCGACTTCGAGCTCTTCGGCGAAGCGCACAGCAGAATCGTCGTCTCCTGCAAGCCGGAAGAAGTTCAGGCCATTCAGGCCATCTGTGAAAAGCACAGCACCATAGTGCGTAAGATCGGCCAAGTAACCGCATCGGGATTCAGCATCAATAACCTGATTGCCTGCGATCCCGTAGACCTCCGCAACGCCTGGGAAAATGGATTGATCCTTTAAGAAACGAATTGTTTATCATCTGAGAGCAGCTTACGTGAACCTTCGCGGAGCTGCTCTTGTTGAATATGTCATTGTCACGGTCAATCGTACGTTTACCGTTCTCGGCATCTTCGCCCGATCGCACCTCCAACGTGGATATAACACGATTCCGTTGGAGAGAAAAAGGAACAACTTCATCGTGTAACACCACGTTTTCGTTGGTGATCAAACGAATCTGCTCTCGAACTTACCCCCAGCGCTCGTAGAAAAACTTCCCAAGGCCCAGCGTGAATACCAGGCCCCCATAGATAGCGTGCTCGAGGGCCGTGAGAGCGAGGGAACCCGTTTTCCGGTAGGTTTTCGTGAAGAGGATTCCTCCGGCGAAGGAAAACGCCAGAGCCACCCAGTTGTCGTAGATGATATGCAAGAGGGTGAATGACAGGATGCTGAAGACATCCACGAATCTGCCGAAGATATCCTTGTAGCGGTCGAAGAAGAAGGAGCGGTAGATCAACTCCTGCGGGTAGGCGGAGAGGATGGGGTAGAGGACCAGGATGATCAGGAGAAACAGCGGATTGTGCCTTGGAAACCAGAACAGCGACTCCCGCTCGAAGATCGCGGTATAGGCCGTGAGAAACACGCACACCATGACCACTCTCAGCAGAATCGGGCGGATTCCCTTCCAGTTCCAGAGCTTTTTGCGATCGAAGCTCCTGGAGCGGAGCAGCATGAAGATGCAGTAGATCAGCGCTGCAAACAAAAGGAAGAATTTCGGGAATTTGAAGAGATTCATCCACGAGAGCACGGGCAGAAGGATGAACAGTGCGACGAATTCCAGGGAAAGTAGGATGTTGCGAATCATGTTTCCTCGCGCAGAACACCGTAAAACTGGTTTCCGTTGGGGATTACTCGTATTTTAACGTCGTCGCCATGCTTACCTTTGATGAAGCGGTAGGCCGTTTTCCAGTCCGGAGCAGTTTTGAAATGCAGCGATTCCACCTCCTCGCCCGGCATCTTCGAAACCAGAACGATGTCCCCCTTCTCCATGAGCTTCGCGGTTGCAACCGCGCGGTGACCGCCGACGGTGATCTCCTCCGGTGCGATGGAAAGAAGCTCTTCGGGTTTCTCGACGGAGGTCATGAACCGGACCATCTCGTCCGAACCTACCCCGTCGCTGCATGGACTGAATACGATCGCGGTTCCGCCCTTCTCGAGGAGCGGAAAGACGTTGTTCATGCACTTCTGCGTGTGATACAGCGTGCGGTCCTTGGGATGACCTCCGGGCGTGGTGATGATCACTTCCGCAAGGCCGTTGCAGGGGACACTGTAATGCTCCTTCAGGAACTCCGCTCCCGCGAGGAACGATTCGTGGATATCCCCCGAGACGATTTTAACGATCTGCTTGTGGTCGTCGAGGATGAAGTTAAGGCTGAAATCGACGTTTGCCATTGAAGCTGCCTGGCTCATTTCCAGATGGATGGGATTATCGTCCAGCCGGGCGAGATCGACCCTTCGATCCAGCGCCTGGCTGTGGTTCCTGCGGATGGTTTCGTAGGAGGAAAGCCCAGGCAGGATGCTCTTTCGTCCACCGGAGAACCCTGCCAGATAGTGGGTGTTGATCACGCCGGTGGTGATCAGGAAATCCGCATCCACCGCGAGGTTGTTGAGGTAGAATGGGTTGCCATGGATCAGGTCGCCCATGTAGACCATATCCTTGCTGCGGCAGTCGTTGCAGTGAAAGGGAAAGCTTTCGACAACGGAAGTGCCGTACTGCCTGCGCATCTGATCGATTGTCATGGCCGGATGGGTGCCGGTCGCGACGAGAAACTCGATCGACTGCGGCGATACTCCGCTTTCGATGATGTATTCGATCAGCGGGGGAAGGATGGTGGGGTACGGGCATCCGCGCGTGTGGTCGGTCACGACGATCGCCAGCCGTTGAATGGGCTTTACCGTTAGAAGATCGCGTAGCGACATGGAGGCCGTCGGCTGCTCCAGCGCTTTGAGAACGGCTTCTTCGGGATGGTCGATAGACGGCAGTTCGGCGTTTTCCAGTACGTCGAGTATGTTCCGGTCGTCGATTTCCATGGGGAAAGTCGAATCCCCGTACGGTAATTCAAATTGCATACTTCCTCCAGGATTCACTCTTTCAACGGTTTCATCCCTGTCATGTTGCACATACTTTGTCCACACATTTTCCGGTATTTTGCTCATAAAGAAAAACTTGCCAATCCTTTACGGTCCGCTAATCTTTGACATATGCAGAAGTGCTGTGTTGATAACACATTGTGATTGTTGGAGGTAGCGAATGCTGCGCAGAAGTTTGATACTGTTTTCAGTGCTGTTGTGCACTGTATTATTATATGCCCGGCCGGCGCAGGACCTGAGCGAGTACCGGCGAGTTCTGGAAGAAGCTCATTCCCGTGCCGATTCACTTCATGGATTCGATGTACTTTCATACGATGTTTCCATCGACATCGATCAAATGGAGGAATACATCGATGGCATCGTGATTGCCACTATCCTCGCGGAAGAGGACCTTGAAGAAATCACCTTTGAGCTGGAAGCGCTGACGGTCGATGAGATACTGGTCAACGGCGAGAGTACGACGTTCACGCACGAAGACGGCGAGATCGACATCGCGCTATCGGATATCTCCAACGGTGATGAGTTTACCGTGCAGATTAGCTATTTCGGTTATCCGCAGTTGAGCGACGACGTTTTTCATATCGGAATGATCTTCAGCCAATACTATTTCTTCACACTGTCCGACCCCAGCGGAGTACGTTGGTGGATGCCGGCCTACGATCACCCCTGGGAGAAAGCGATATACGATTTCCATATCACGGAACACGATGATTGGGTGATTGCTTGCAATGGCATCAGAACCGGGATCGATAACAACGGTGACGGGACTCATACAACCCATTGGGAGGGATCCTCGCCCATGGCTGGGCATCTTGCATGCATAACTGCGGGTTATTACATTCAGATCGATGATAATTATGGCGATTTACCAATTCAAAATTTTGCCGTAAATACCATGTATGACGAGGCCCTTGAGGATTTCTCCAACCTCCCCTATATGATCGAAGTTTACGAAAGTGTGTACGGAGAATACCCGTTCGAGAAATACGGAAATGCCATCGTTCCCATGCAAACATTCGGCGCGATGGAGCACCAGACCATGACCACCATGGGAAGCAGCTTCATCGACGGAAATCACGGCGGCGAGATCACCATTGCCCACGAGCTTTCCCACCAGTGGTTCGGTAACTGCGTCACACCGCTTACCTTCGATCACGTGTGGCTTTCCGAAGGCTTCGCTGTCCTTTCGGAAGCGATATATATGGAGCACTGGCAGGGATTCGACGAAATGACAAACTACGTCGATTCAGCGATCCACGGCTACTATATCAACTGGGCTAATTCGAATGGATCGCGGACCATTTACGCTCCGCCATACAACGAGACATTCTCTCCGCCGGTTTACGAGAAAGCGGCATCCGTTCTGCACATGCTCCGGCTCATCATGGGCGACGATGATTTCTTCGACGCGGTGCAGACCTATTTCCAGACCTACCGCAACGGTTGGGCCGTAACCGAGGAACTTCGGGCGATCATGGAGCAGGAGTCCGGGCTGGATCTGGGGCAATTCTTCGATCAGTGGATATACTCGCCCGGTCTTCCGGCAACCGAATACGCGCTTTTCTTCGCGGGGATCGGTTCAAACAGTCCGCAAATGATGTCCATGGTTCAAACCGTTTCCAACACCAGTACCGATTTCCATATTCAGGTTCCCATCCACGTCAACTGGGAAGAACACCACGATTCGCTTCTTGTGACCGGTTCTCCCGACGCCCCCGCGATGCAGGTCAGCGATCTGACGGGTATCGGCGATTTCACCGCCGAATTCGATCCCCATCACTGGGTGATTTCCCGCTCGAACACGGAGCAGGTGATGACGCTGCTCAACGCCTCCGCGACGGATGGAGAGGTGATCGTTTACTGGCAGCCCTTCTGGGAAGCTGCCGAGGTGGAAGGCTACAACGTTTATCGTTCCGAAGAAGAGGATCAGGGATTTACGCTCCTCAACGACGATCCTGCTACAGGTACGATCTATAACGACGAGAATGTAAGTAACGGCCAGACCTACTACTACTATGTCACGGCTGTAAAAGACGGCTTCGAATCGCTTCCATCCCAAACACTGGAAGCAACGCCAATCGATTTCCCGATGGATCAGGGCGTTCTGGTGATCGACGAGACACGCAACGGTTCCGGGACACCCGGCAATCCTGACGATGCACAGGTCGATGATTTCTACACGGACGTGATCAATAATTTCTTCACCTCGCACGATCTCGATACGGATGGTGATCCACAAATTCTCGAACTACGTAACTATTCCACCATCATCTGGCATGACGACGATATCACCCAACAGAAAATATCCGATTACGAAGATATTCTCACGAGTTACCTGCTGGCAGGCGGTAATCTGATCGTCTCCGGATGGAAAACGGCCACAGAGCTCTCGGAGTCCTTCCGCTCAACTTTCCTGAACATCACGGAGGCATCGTTCTCGTCGAGCGCCGAGTTCTCGCAAGCGCTCTCGGACAACTACCCCAATCAAACGCTCGATCAGGACAAAATTCTTTCCGTCTGGAACGGAATGCTGCCGTACGTATGTGTGTTCGAAGGTGCAGAGGATGGCATTTATACTTTCCACAGCGAAGCAGGCAGCGATTACGAAGGTCTGCCTTGCGCGTTGAAGTACCAGCCTTCCGGAACGGTGTTCTTCTTCGGATTTCCGCTCTATTACATGCAGAAGGAAATGGTCGAATCGCTTTTCGACCGGATGCTGAGCGATCTGGGTGAAGAGGTAAGCATAGAAACCGAGACGATCCAACAACCGTCCATTCAGCTTACGGTGTTCCCCAATCCCGTGCAGGCTGCCGACGGCCTTTCCGTGAGTTTCTCGCTTCCCAAGCCGGAGAAGATTGAAGCCGCGATCTACAACGTCCGCGGACAGCTTGTGACCAGAATCTCTCAAGGGAATTACGACGCCGGCGTCCACAGCCTTTACTGGGATGGCCTGGACGAGACTGGCAAGGTGATCTCCAGCGGCGTGTATTTCCTGCGTCTCGAAACACCGAGCCAAAGCCAGACGAAGAAGGTTCTGATTCTTCGCTAAGCGATGATTCTCCGCACGATTCTCCTGCTACTACTGCTTGCCTGCGGAAGCGTATGTCATTCGGTGACGCTCTTGGGCGAACAGATGATCGAACTTGAATGTCAGGGATTGCAAGAGCGCTATGTAAACGCCTCGCCGGATTCGATAAAGTCTCAATATCAAACCGAAATCACGAAGCTGGCCAGGCTGTATGACGGTAACGAACCTCAGCCGCTACGATCGTTCTTTTTCAGGTTTTGCTCTGCGCTCGAAGATCGTTATTCCTCTGCAAGACGGGCCGACTTGCTTTCTAGAGACCTCTGGCAGAGCTCGCTAGATTGCAGTACGCTTTCCACCATGTTCCTCGATGCGGTTTTCTTCGCGACGGGAAAGCTCCTGGATTTCTCCGCCACCCGCCACCACGTGTTTCTCTCTGATGGAGAGTTGGACTATGACCCGATGCGGGTTGAGACCCGAAATGTTGCGGAGCGGGATGAATACACGCAGAATCACGTTGAGCCTCGCAGCCTCACATGCCGGACGATTGCGCTGGCATACTGGAGAGCGGCACAGGATGAAGGGGATACCCGCAGCATGGAGGATTGTCTCGTCAAGGCGCAAAGCTGGTTCGAGAGCGGGATCAGCTACGCCGATTACGATTTCTCGCTCGGCTATGACTACGCCGGGTTCCTGATCGAAACCGGACAACGCGAGCTTGCTTTGAGCATCGTCGAGCAGGTTGGAAACGATTATCCTTTCCCGGATATTCAGCTCATGAATGCCTTGTTCTTCCGGGAAAACGGATGGCCTTCCCGTGCCGCGGAAGTTATAACGCATCTACTGAAGCAAGAAAACGTACCTGAAAAAATAAAGGAAGATTCTAAAGTATTACTTCGGGAAATCACGAACGCTCCAAAGGAGAAATAATGAGAAACAGCTTATTCTTTTTCATACTTTTATCTCTTCTTCTACTGATTGCATGTAATGCGGATGTCAAACCGAACAAAATTGGTACAGGATGCGAGACCGGCGTCTATTATCAGGTAGGAAAAGGCCTGGAAAAGCTGGCTCTGGATGCGAAGACAACTTTGATGCTGGAACCGGTTTCGAGTGAAGGTTCTGTGGAGAATGTGAACCGGATTGTCGCCGGGGAATTCACCTTTGGAATCGTCCAGTCCGATCGCCAGTACCAGGCGTTCTACGGTCTCGAGGACTGGTGGAACGACGGACGGCAGTCACACCTGCGATCGATCTGCTCGCTCTATCCCGAAACCATTACCCTCATCGCCTCGGAAGCAAGTGGTATCCAGACCGTCTACGATCTCTCGGACAAGCGGATCAGTCTTGGCGAGCCTGGATCAGGCCAGCACCAGAACGCTGTGGATGTCCTGGGGATTATCGGATTCGAGCTGGATGACATCGCGCCATCCTACCTCAGTCCGATGCAAGCCTCCGAGGAAATGGCGAAAGGCAATCTGGATGCCTTCTTCTATACGATCGGTCACCCCAACGACCTTATGAAAAAAATGACCCTCGAAAACAGCTTGCGCTTTATTCCTATTATTGGCTACGATGCCGAAAAATTGCTGATGGATTTCCCCTACTACTCACGAGCCACCATTCCGGCTATTCTTTATCCCGGATTGCTCAATACAGAAGATATCGAGAGCATCGGCGTTCGGGCTACCCTCGTGACAAGAGCGGATGTGCCGGTAAAAACAGTCGAACAACTCACGGCGTGTATCTTCGATAACTTCGATGCCTTCTGTGCGATTCATCCCGCGTTGATGACCCTGAAAAGAGAAGAAATGTTCCATGCGCTTTCAGCTCCAATCCATCCGGGTGCTATAAAATACTATCGTAATAGCGGCATGAAAATGATGATCCCGGTGAATGTCATTGATGAATAACAGAATATGCGAGGTGGGAGCAGATTCGCGCCATTCTCCGTGAAGACGTGGTGTTACACGATCCATTATGATTGTTCGATAGTGTCAGGATCGTGTTATATCCACGGCGTTGCGGATGAATGGACGAAGATGCCACACCGGTATACAAATGGCTCTACCGTATTAACAAATTCTTCTTTACCAACTTCTCATTGCCTTGATGAACGTAGAAGATATATGTTCCCGTCGCGACGGGTTTTCCCGATGAATCCCTTCCATCCCAGCGCAATTGATGGTCACCCTCTGCCAGGCGTATCCTGGAAGCGATCTCTTTGACTCGCTGTCCCCGGATGTTGAATATCTCGATGCTTACGGTTTGAGGTTGGGCCAGTGAAAAGGCTACCGATAAATCACTCTGAGAAGTCGTTGGAATAAATGGATTGGGATAGATGTCGAACGCGTTCCGAACAGGAGTATCTCCCTCATCCAGATCCACTTGAATCCCGGATCGATATACGTAGCAGTGATCGTACTCGTTATCGATCATGCGATTGACCAGAAGGAAGCGCTCGTTGTACGCGTAATAGGAGTACCCGTAGTAACTCGTGCTCTGATTCCCCACATGGCTGAGCTGGATATCGCCGGTGACGGTATCGCGCAGGTAGATCGACATCGTGTAGGTTGTTGTATTATAAACGGAGTAAAGTACCTCGATGTTGTTGTCATCGTCGAAATCCCGTCCGGCTGCATAGATGTAATAGGGATTATGAGCGCCGGTGGAGAACGTTTGGATCTCCTGAAAATCGGATCCGTAAATCGTAATCTGATTGCCTGCCCCGGTAATGAACCACGTCTCGGACGGTGTGCCCGACACATAATATCCTTGCCCGGAATCGGAAATAGCCAGCTCCATTCCCGAAAATGACAGAATGGAGAACAGAATGAGAATCAGTATCGTCGGTTTCATTGCAAGTCCCTTGTAGTTTACATTTTCTTTTCAATAAGATAGTTTAAGAGTCCTTTGATGGAATTATGCATTTCCTTGGGGATATCCGTAAGCGTTGCAAGCGCTTCTTTGCACTCCTTCAGGTCAGATAGCTCGAGATCACCCGGGTTCAGAATATAATGATTCACGAAGAACAGCGTATAATACCGGGCTCTCTCATGCTTGAAGAGTCTGATGAGAATAGGCAGGCTCTTCGCACAGCGTTTCTGGAACACCGAGTAAATCATCAGGTCGACCAGGCTGCTGTAATCGATGCGATCCATGACGTCCTGAAGAATGCTGAACCATTTCGGGTCCGTCGATTTCACCGACGAAAACACAATCGCCCGAATGATGTCCTCATCATTGGATTGCAGCGCTTGACTCAAGATATTCCAGTCTTTCAGGTTCATGTCGTCCGGATCCAGCTTCAGAATGGATAAAACCAGTTGCTCTCGAGAGATCAACCGATTCTTCTTCAACTGCGTATCCTGCTTCGCCTCCATAATCCTCTCGACATCCGTACTTCTGATAAGTTTCTCCGAAAGCTTCTGATCGAGTTCGTTCCGTTTCTCTTCAAGTTCGTCTTCGTTCATGATGATCTTCTCGGCAAAATCGCGCAACGGAATCGGCTCGTGGTGGCTGTACGGATCCACGAACTGATGCAGCAATTTATCGAACCAGGAATCCGAGAAACGCCAGTCCGTTTTTTTGAAGATCGAGTTGAACAGCTCGTAGGTATCCACCGGATCGAGCTCGATGCCCTTGTTCACCTTTTGCAGGGCTATATCGGCCGCAACCCGCACATATTCGTCGCCATCCTTGGAAAGAACCTGTAACATCTTGGTCGATTGATCCCCGTATATGTCCCCAAGCGCTTTTGCAAGCCCGATTTTGATCTTCGACGATGTGCTCATGACAAACTTGTGCAATATCGGAATGCTTTCCCGAAGCTGCATGGTTCCGATCGCCTTGATGATTTCGGACTGAAGCGCTTCGTTCGGGTTGGACAACTGCTTCTCGAGCAACCTCAAGGCCTTCGTGCTTTTCACACGGGCGATGGCGTTGATGGGTGATTTAGCCGTGCGAGTGTTGGTCTCTTCCAGCAATTCGTCGAACATGATCCATCCTGATTCGTCGCCCTGCATGATGAGCGCGTACGCGAACTCGGATTTCACTTCGGGGGTGGTGTTGCCTCGATGCTTGTGGATGAATTCGATGATTTTCGCGTGGCGAAGCTTTCCCAGTACTCTCGCGACAGGCACCTTGGAAACCCAGTCGGCTTTGCGCCACAGCAGATTGATCAATTGCATCGCACGTTCAATGCTGTAGCTCGAGAGAAGCCCCAACAAATCGTCCAGCAGATCGATATCCTGGAGCAGGGCGATCTTCCTTACGATCGAAAGACTCAAATCATTCGGGAACACCTTCAACGCATCGATGATCCTGCGATGCGCGTATTGGTCGAGATTTAATATCTCGTTCTCGATCTTCTGCAGGTAATTCGTTCTGCCGTTTTGGGCGAAAATCAGCGCCGCAAGCGTTTTGCTTCCGTAGTCGTCCCGTTTGTAGATATCGCCCAAATAACGCGAGACCTTGTCAAAGGGAAGGTGAATCATCAATTGCACAAGCATGAACGTCGTATCGATCTGGTTCGTATTAAGGATCCTCTCGACGGTTTCCCAGCCTTCATCCTCGTTATACTGTATCAATTTACCGGCTGCCATCACCGCGATGAGAGACGTCGAATCGAAGCTCAATTCTCTCAGGAGCGAAAGGTTCTCGCCGGAACAAAGCTCGAGGAAGCAAAGCCTCGCGTAGTTGCGAACGTTGTTCTGGCTGAAATCGGAGAAGAACTCCAGCGTTTGCCAGCCGGAGGGATCGCCCATCAGAATGAGCGATTTCGCGGATTCGACCTCCAGAATCGGTCGACGCTGCGTGTTGAGCGTTTTCAGGAACTGGATCGATAGCGGATTGAAGATGCTTGGGAGCGCCTTGATCACGGCAAAGTATTCCTCGGCATCGCCCTCGCGAATCAGCTCTGCGAGAAGCGGCAGCACCTTCACCGTGTGCAACTGGCTCAGCGCTCTGGCAATGTAGGGACGGTTCTTGTAATACGCTGCGGGTATGATTCTGGAGAGGTAGTCCACCGCCGTATCGATCGGTAAAAGCGTTATCGTCTGGATCGCTTCCTGGCATACTTCCAGGTTCTCATCCTGTGCTAGCTTGAGAATCAAGTCCTCGTCGATGTTCTCGGAAATAATTTTGAGCGACGATGCGATCTGCTTGCGCACCATGTAATTGGATGACTTCGAAAACTCCTGGAGAAGCTTGCCGACGGATTCGTTTTCCAGGCTCTTGAGCGCGATAGCCGCGTTGACAGCCACGTTGTAGTCGTCGTCTTTCACGTATTCCAGCAACATCTCCTCGTACTGGTCAAGGTTCAGCATGCTGATAAACTTACACAGACGAACCTTTCCGTTCATCGTGGCGATGGCGCTGTATTTTTTCAGGTCCGGAAGGTTGTTCAGGATCGCGTCGCGCACGTTGGGATGTAATTCCATGCTGGACGTGAGCTTCTCGAAGTACATATTCGAGATAACATGATACTTGTCGTCCGAGATCAGCCCCTCCTTTTCCGCCTTCTCGTTCAGAACCAGCTCTTCCATCTCTTTTTGCGTGTTGATGCGACGCTTGAGCTCCAGATAATTCTGCTCGATATCGAGAATGGTTTGTGCCGGATCGTTAACGACCCTGCGGTTCATCAGCGCAGCGAAGAACGAGAAGTTCTCCTCACCGCCCACCATCAGAAGAGGCTTGAGCAAGTTCGATATGGGGAACGAATCGACGTGCAGGTTGTCCATGATCTCTTTCTGGATCGGCAGGCAGCTCTCGATCAGTTGCTGCCGGATGTCCTCCTGCGGGATAATCTCGTTGAGTCTGTAACCGTATTTCGAGGTGAGATAGTACGATTCATTGATACCGCTCAGGCTCGTTTTCTGGATGATTCCAATGGTCTTCAAATACTTCTCGAGCCAGTGGAATTCCTCATAATACTGGTAGAGATAGATCAGGTCGATAACAAAGTGCGTTTGCAGGAAGGTCTTTACCCACTCGTTGACGGTCGTTTCCGAGAAGAACGTCTGGAAGGTCTCGAAAGGGATATCGTAGGAATCGGTGATGAGCTGAAAATTTTCGGGATATAGAAGCTCGTCGCTGTTGATTTCCCGGATCAGCTTCAGTTTGTCGTGCGCGCTCAGCCGGGACAGGTTGATCAACGAGAGGATGAACGAAAGGTTGAATCGTTCCTGGCTCACCCAGAAGAGCATTTCCTGCTTGATCAGCTTGTAATCTTCTTCTGCGGAGATGTTCTTGCGGATGCTCAGGTAATGCTTCAGGCGATCCATCTCGGACGATTGCTGCTCCAGAGATATCTCTTCACGGCTGTTCTCGACGATCTCATCCAGGTCGGCTTCCTCGAGGAGCATGCGGAGCTTGAGGTAGTCTTCCTTCACTTTTCGCGGCGCGTTGGGGTTGTCGGGATCGATGCCGAGGCGCTTGAGCAGGTTTCTTCTGATGATGCGGTCGATCTTCGGTTTCTTGGCCAGCCGGATCAGATCTTTCTCTTTGAAATTCCTGACCATGTAGGGAATGATGGTCTTCTGAACAAATCCGATATTCGCAAACGTCATGATATACTCGACATCATTCAAGTCAAGCTGGGTCAAATCCATGATTTTTTGTAGAATGTGGTTACGCTGGGTGGGATCTTTCTGAGCAAGCTGGATGAGCCGCTTATAGTCTTCAAGCTCGAATAGCCGCTCGATGATCTGTTCCCGAAGAGATTTCGAGCCCACGTACAATTGTTCCAGTTTATCAGGATCGTTCTTTGCCATCATCCATTTGAAATTGTTCAACATACTCGCATAACTCCGTTCTATTCAATCATTTCAATATCGGCATAATAATGAAAAACTGAAAATTTTTGTCCAGATGACATTGTGGCATTAAATAATCAGCGATTCGATCCAGGAGATAACCTTATCCATTCCGGTTTTCTTTAGAGAAGATACGGCTACAATATCCTTTTTCCCAATGTCGAATGTCTCTGCCAAAGCGTCAAGATATCCGCGAGCCTTGGTCGAAGGGACTTTGTCGCTTTTCGTGGCAGCGATGATATACGGGATCTGAAATTCTCGAAGCATGCTTGCCATGACGAGGTCTTTCTCGTCGGCCTTGTGACGGATATCCACAAGCAAGATTACGCCCCGGAGCTGAACGCGCTCGCGGAAGTAGTTGCTCATCATCTTTTTCCACGATTCCCGTTCGTCTTTGCTCACCTTGGCGTAGCCGTATCCGGGGAGATCGACAAAGTTGACGAAGCCTTCCAGCTCCTCGTTTTCTTTCACCTTGAAGCGAATCAGGAAGAAGTTTACCAGGCGCGTTTTACCGGGTTTCCCGCTTGTCTTGGCAATCGATTTGCGATTGAGGATACTGTTCAGCAGGGAAGACTTCCCGACATTCGATTTACCCACGAAGGCAACGTCGGCAAACTCGGATGACGGGTAGTCCTTGGGGTAGACCGCGCTCTTGATGAATTCGCTTTCAACGATTCGGATGCCCATGTTCAGCCTATTCCCAATACACGACGGAGCTGCTGTCGGACTCCCATACTTCGATGTCCGCGACGCGGCAATGCTCCCCGTCGATCTCTTCTCTCAGGCGGTGATGGAAGAATCGGGCCAGGTTTTCCGACGTGGGGTTGCAATCCTTGAACGCGGGGTGGTCGTTGAGCATGGTGTGGTCGAGCTCGTCCAGAAGCCTGTTCAGGTGTGTTTTGATGATCTTGAAATCGATCGCGAGTCCTATCTCGTCCGTGCGGTCGCATTCGATCCCCACGCGAATCTTCCAGTTATGACCGTGCAGGCGTTTGCATGCGCCGTCGTAACCGTTTAACATATGTGCTCCGCTGAAATGCGAAGTTACGTTCAATTTATACATTTCCTATTCCTCCATGGCGGATTTATCCACATGCGAATTATCCTGACCTGAGGTTTCGCGTCAACTTTCTCATTGACAATTTTATCGTACGAGTTGAATGACTACTTGCGTGTAACCGAATGGATTATTGTTCGTTGAATGATTGGATGTAGCGATTTTCGGCCGGAGCCCGGGAAATCGTGCATCGATGGAGAAAAAATATGAAATGCAAAAAGTGTTCATCGTCACTGAAAGACAACGCCATTTTCTGCCCGACCTGCGGCTGGCAGACCGATTTTCTCAAGGACAATCTCTCCGCGAAGCTGATTTTGAGCGAGACCTGGCAGGAGTACAAGGGAATCAAGGGCAAGAACTATCCATTCGCGATATTCTACGTGCTGGCGATCATGCTTCCGGTTGCGCTGGCGGCGTTCTTCACGCGGAACAACTACTGGATCAACAATCTGGCGATGCTCATTGCGGTGCCTTTCGCGTTGATTCCTCTCACATTCGGCGAATCGATCTACTCCATCAAGATGTACGTGCAACATCTGATATACTATCCTAAAATGTTTGCGGTTACTCTTTTCACCATCCTCTTCTATTTCCTGATTAACGTGATCTGCACGGGGAATCCACTCTTCTACTACGCGACCGATCCGATTCTACACCCGGTGCGGCTGGTGCTGGTTCTCTACTGGCTGGCGATTATCGTCCCTGTGTTCTACCTCATCGCGAAGGAAGGCAAGATACCCTGCAAGGCGTTGATCATCTCCTACAAGGCAGGGCAGGAGACCCGCTGGCAGCAGTTCTTCCTCGTGGTCGTTCTGGCGTTCTTCAACGTCGTGGCCCTGATCCCCGCCGGACTCGGCTTGCTGTTCACGATTCCTTTCAGCTTTCTCGCGATCCGCAAGTTCTCGGAGCGGCTCGACGAAAAGGGTATCTTCGAACCGGTGATGAATCCGACGCCCGTTACTGAGGGGAAATAGATTTTATCTAATAAAAAGAGCTTATAAATTTACAAGTTAAATCACATCTCTTCGTGCGCTTTGTTCTTGACACCATGTATAAGCCTTCGATAAAATGTTGTTCGGTGCAGTAAAAAAATGAACGTCAACATTCTGGAGGATCCGATGAAAGGTATGATTGCGATCATTTTACTGATCCTGACATCAACATTGATCTCACAAACCGCTACTGCTCCAATTAACGGCAATGGTTCCGAAGAAAGTCCATACGAAATTGCGTCACTGGAAAATCTTTACTGGATATCCGAGAACCCCGACCATTGGGTTTACCACTATAAGCAAACAAATGACATTGACGCATCCGATACGATCAATTGGTTTGATGGATATGGCTGGTATCCCATCGGAAATAGTACGCGATTTACGGGCTCTTATGATGGACAAAACTTCACGATTGACAGTCTTTACATCAATCGCCCCGAAACAATTCGAATCGGGCTGTTCGGAGCGATTTCCGATGCCGTGATTTCAAATGTCAGGCTGACATCCTTGGATATAACGGGCAGAGAGATGGTGGGTGCGCTCGCTGGCGTCATTACCGAGCGCTCGTTTATCACGAATTGCCACGCTTCGGGAGAGGTTACGGCCAGCCGCCACCTTGCGGGGGGATTAATCGGCCTAAGCGAGGGGAATTCCGAAATCCGGTGTTGTTCGGGCAATTGCGAGGTGACAGGCTCGGCAGTCGTGAGTTTCGTAGGAGGTCTTGTCGGTAGCCAGGGAGAGGAATCCTGCATCGAAGAATGCTGGTGCCGCGGAAGCGTAACCGGGCAGAATTATACCGCAGGATTCATCGGCAGAAATTATCAAGATTCCGCGATATCAAACTGCTACAGTGCTTGCTCGGTAACGGGTCGGTCAATCGTTGGCGGATTTGTTGGCCTGGTTGAAAACGCGAGCATCTCCGATTCCTACTCGTATGGCCCGGTGTCCGTAGCATTCGTCGGAGGAGGATTTGCTGGAAGCAGCGAAGGGGAATGTACACGTTGCTACTGGAACATCGAGACATCCAATCAATCCACCTCCTGTGCAGGCGAGGGACGCACAATAGATGAAATGACATTTCCATACGCTGCAAATACATACGTTGATTGGGATTTTACTACAATATGGCACGCGGACAGCCTGCTGATCCAAAACGCTGGCTACCCCTATCTGTTTAGGGCCTTCAGCGCGGAACCCATGCCCCCGGAAAATATTGAGATCGCCGTGGTGGAAGGCGATGCGCACATCACCTGGGACGCGGTTACAGAAGACCTCATTGGAAACTCCGCATCCCCGGATTACTACATCGTCTACTACAGCGAATCCAATAACCAGGGCGGAGATTATTACGTCCTTGGCTTTACAGCCGCAACGAACTACACGCATGAAAATGTCGGTCTGACGGAGAGTTCCATGTTCTACCGCGTCGAGGCGGTTGTTCTTTCGGCGGATGAGCTCCAACGCTTCTCGCAGCTTCGACCCGGAATGAGCGAAACACGGGTGCGGGAGATATTGAGAGGGGAGTAGCTGATTACGCTGATTCCTCCATCCTTTTTTAAGTACGAAAAACATTTCTGAACAAGTATCTCACAAACGGACCAATGAAGAAAATCTGTGTGAAGAAGGCGAACGGGAAATTGATTGTGACCTTCTTCAGCCAAAGCAGTAGAAACTCAGGCGAAAAACCATCGTACAAAATCGTAGCGACCAGGCTCATGGACGGACACATCAGGCAAACGGTCATCGTGGTTATGGCTAGTATAATGATTATCGGCTTATCCTTCTCCGGGTCTACGAACCGAAAAGCCATCTTCCTTGCCAGCTTATAAGCGATCAACGCTTGAATGCCCAGCGCGAATACGAATTCGACCGGTATTTCCCGAGCCGCATTGATGAATATACGATTGGTGATTTCTTCAGCGTATATGGCGGTGTTGTAGATTGTGAACGCGATTACGGATATCAAAACGGTGATAACCATGAAAAAGAATGTCTGCAGTTTTGTCTGAGGCATACGGTACTCCTGTCTGTCGTTTTGTTGGAATATAGCTTACCAGCTTTGACTTGGTACCGTAATCAGATTTACGCGCATTGCACTACATGTGTCGTTTGCCAAGAGTCTCCAGAATTAATTTCACGTTTGCGGTGTCAAGCGAAACTCCCGACAATAACTGGTTCAAAAGGCATATTTGTCTTGAACGAGTGAATGAAATATCTTGTTGATGTTGTGACTTCAATATTGAGACGCTAAACATTGTTCCCGGTGAGCCAGTATAAAAAAAGGCACTGTTGCAAACTTAGTGGGTAAGTCGAAAAAAAGATTGAGAGGAATCACCCGATCTCGTACAATCTCCTAATCACCACAACAAGGAGATAGAGATGAATGATCCTCTCAGAAAACAAGTCTGTAAAACGTTGTTGGCTTTGCAAGGTTATTCTGCCGACCAGATAATCGAAGGTACGTATCAAACTTATCCATGCATTGAAGTCCATGTTCGAAAGGAAGATGAGCCACGTTGTCCTACATGCGGTATTGTGGGAACAGTTTATGATCATCGAGTCCGCAAAATTCTTCATGCATCCATATCCTGTCGTCCCGTAGTACTTGTGCTGACGCTTCGCCGGATCAACTGCGCTCAGTGTGGAGTGAAAACTGAACAACAGGATATTGCCGAGGGTCTCAATCGACACTCTAAAGACTTCGGCAATAAGGTTCTCCAGTTCACGCTTCGTTCAGACAATGCTTCTGTAGCACGGATATTCGGTGTGGATCGGAGTACGATTTATCGAATCGACAAAATTGAGTTATCCAAGTTGGAAAAGGGTTATAGAGGACGAGTTCCGAATGTCGATCAGATTGCAATTGACGAGATTGGTTATAAGCGAAGGCATAAGTATGCAACGGTTATCACAAACCATGAGGACGGGCGTGTGATCGACCTGACAATGGGCAAATCGAAAGAAAGTGCGAAGGAGTTGTTTCGAAAATACGAACGACGACTCCGCTGGATTGATACCGTAACAATGGATTTCAGTGGTTCATATATCGGCGCTGTTTCCGAGTGTTGGAGTGCCGATATGATCGTATTTGATCGTTTCCATTTCAGCCGCCTGGTCAACAGGAAAGTGGAAGAAGTACGACGAGAACTTCAGAGAGATTTTGAATCTGACAAGTTGCGTCAGAGCAAGAAACACGACCGGTGGTTGGTTTTGACCAGAAAACACAATCACAAAGAAAACCATCAAGCCCGACTCAAGAAACTGGAGACGCTAAATCATCCCCTTTACGAAGCCTATTTGCTCAAAGAAGATTTACTATCGATTTTCGAAGACGATATTACGCAAGAAGAAGCGAAGCCGATGATTGAAGAGTGGTGCAGAGTTATTCAGAAAACCGTCTTCGAGCCACTGAAGGCACTTGCAAGAACGATTATGAAGAGATTGCATATTGTGTTGAACTGGTTCAAGCATAGAATCACGAATGCCAAGGCAGAAGCGGTTAACAACGTCATTCGAACCATTATAAAGAGAGCGTATGGATACAAGGACTTCTCATACTTCAGATTGAAGGTTCTGCAATGTTGCGGATATCTGAATACCCATTCACCCACTTAATATGCAACAGTGCCTAAAAAAATCTTGGCCTGACATTACCTCCTGTGAGGTATTCCTACGTGTGATTTCCTGGATGCATCGACAACTTCGTGGTTCAGTTTTTGGATCATCTCGAACCAAACAACTCCACCCTTATCCGAGGAGGATTTCTTCAGCAGCTTGAAGTTGAGCTTCCGGTAATATGGTATCAGGTGCTCCCTGCACATCAAGACGACAGCGCTTTTCTTGTGGAATCTGGCGTATTTGATCACGTGCTTCATCATGGCGGTTCCATAACCCTTACCATGGCAGCATTTGGACACCATGACCGATAATACGACAAGGAGCTTTCCGTTGGCGTCATGCAACGCCATGTTTTTCAGGTCGTTGCTTGTTACCAGTTCCAGATCGTTGATACATGCGGTTATGATGCATCCTGCAACAAGATGGTCTCGCTCGACGACAAACATCCCCTCAGGATATATGCGAAACCGTTTCTCAATCACCTCGATGGAGTCCTGGACGCTCTCGATGAAAGATTCCTTCTCAATCTGATGAACTCGATCGATATCAGACAATTGCGCGTTTCTGATTTTCATGTTCTACCTCTTCGGAAAAAAAACCTCTCTTGGATCCAAGAGAGGGGCCTGGTTCAAATCTCTCTATTTCTCTTTTCCGATCAAGCGATACAGGAATCCTCCCAGCGCTCCGCCAACAATGGGGAACAGCCAGAAGAACCACAGTTGCTGGATCGCCCAGCCGCCGGCGTAGATGGCCACGCCCATGCTGCGGGCGGGATTGACGGAGGTGTTGGTCACGGGGATGCTGATGAGATGGATAAGGGTGAGTCCGAGACCGATCGCGATGGGAGCGAAACCTGCCGGAGCGCGTTTGTCAGTTGCGCCCATGATAATCAGCAGGAACATCATGGTCATCACGACTTCACAGACAAGGGCTGAAAACATCGTATATCCGCCCGGTGAATGCTCTCCGAAGCCGTTCGAGGCGAATCCGCCGTCCAGACTGAAGCCGGCTGCGCCCGAGGCGATCAGATAGAGAATACCGCCACCGATCGCGCCGCCAATGACCTGCGCGATGATGTAAGGAAGCACTTCTTTACCCGGAAAACGACCACCGGCCCACAGTCCGATCGATACCGCCGGATTAAGATGGCACCCCGAAATATGCCCGATGGCGAAAGCCATGGTCAGCACCGTGAGACCGAATGCGAGCGACACGCCCAAAAGCCCGATTCCGACATTGGGGAACGCTGCGGCAAGCACTGCGCTTCCGCAACCGCCGAGGACAAGCCAGAAAGTTCCGAACATTTCCGCACTGAGACGCTTGGTTAGTGGCATAGTGTACTCCTTTGATGTGATTTGCAGAAGTTACACACCGCTATTGCAATGGTCAAGATAAATATCTACTATGAAAATGAAGAGTTCCTGAGGGGCAATGACATGAATGAGAATGAATCGATACGAGAAGTTTATACTTTCAAATATGATAATTTAAGGAGTTCAAGGTAATATATTGACGCCAAGATATACGATTCAATAATTTAGCATCTGTGATGTAAAAATAGGAGAAATACATGACTATCAAAGAAACTCCGAAAGTATTTATCTCATATAGCTGGTCGAGTTCTGAGCACATGGAATTTGTACTTAAGATTGCAACTGAATTGAGAGAGTCAGGAGTTGAAGCCATTTTAGATAAATGGAGACTTAGGATTGGCGATGAATCAACAAAATTCATGGAAAGCATGGTAACGGATCCAACTATATCCAAAGTAATAATGATATGCGATAAAGCTTACCAAGAGAGGGCGGATAATCGAGAGGGTGGAGTCGGAATAGAATCACAGATCATCACAAGCAAAATCTATGAACAAGAAGACGAAAATAAGTTTGCGGCGATAATCACAGAGAATGATGAAAATGGAAAGCCATATGTACCTGCATTTTATACATCAAGAATCTATATCGATTTCGTTGATGCAGAGTATTCCGAGAAGTTCGAGGAATTGTTACGATGGATATATGGAAAACCACAATACAAAGAACCTGAGCTAGGAACACCGCCAGCATACATCCTTGACGAAGACAGAATTGATCTTGGAACTACTGCGTTGTATAGACGATGTCTTGATGCTATTAAAAAAGGAAACTCCAACGTATTGGGTGTATTTAGGGAATATTGCGATCTGTTTGTAAGTAATCTTGAGAGATATCGAATTAAGGATAAGGATTCCGACCTAGTAGATAAAGTTTTGCATTCGCTTGAGATGATGATTCCAAACAGGAATGAATACATTGAGCTAGTAAACTGCATTGCCATGTATAATCAATCAAGCGTTTTTATCGATGCTATCCATAGCTTTTTTGAAGACATTACCCGATACATGTCCAATGGAAATAGCCATTTATATCCAGGAAGTCATGTGGCAACAAACTTCGACATCATAGCTTATGAGATGTTTGTATACACGATAGCTGTAATGATACGATACCACGAATATGCAACAGTCGGGGCGATGTTGTCTGAGCAGTTCTATATTCAGGCACCGGTTCAATACCGGAACTCAGCATTGAAAACCTTCACATTCTATTGCAGGATTCTGCCTCCTATGGATTACAATGAAAAAATAAAAGAGAATAATAAATTCCCTCCATATACACAATTTCTACAAAAAAGGTGCAGAGCTTTACCTGTCGATTTCAACTCCTTCATTATTGCGGATTTCATTCTATATTGCCGATGTGTTGTGGATTTGCTTACAAATATTACTTCAAATATCTGGGATCCGCATTCACTGTATGCTCTTAAGGGAAGAGTTGAGGTTCTTGAGCTTTTTGAACGTGCGACATCAAAGAAATACTTTGATAAAATAAAGATAATGTTGGGAATAGGCACTCGAGACGATCTTGAGTCTATTGTCGATAAACATAGAAGCTTACGAATGACGGGAAATAGACATTATAATTGGGATTACTTTTTTAACCAACTTGTAAATCTCGAACGAATAGCGACGAAGGAATAAAAAATCCCTCCAGTGATATCACCGGAGGGATAATCTATCAGAGAACAACCAACTAATTATTCTTGATCCAGTTCACGAGGCCCTTCATGTTGATGATGGACATCAATTTATCGGGCAGCGGCGCGAAGCCGAACTCTTTATCTGCGATGGTTATGGATCCTTTCTCGAAGTCGATATCGACTTTGTCGCCGGGCTTGTATGCATCCACAGCCTCGGGCAGCACGATGATCGGCAGACCCTGATTGATCGCCGAGCGGAAGAAGATACGCGCCACTGATTTCACGATGACCGCCTTTACACCCGCGTAGGCGAGTCCGACGGACGGATGCTCGCGCGACGAGCCGCAACCGAAGTTCTCACCCGCAAGGATGATGTCGCCCTGCTGCACACGCTCGGCGAAGTTGTCGTCGAAGCCCTTGAAGAGGTGCTGCGCGACCTTGTCCGGCTCGGAGCTGTTGATGTTGTAGGTGAGGTTTCCGGCGAACATCTGGTCGGTGTTGAGGTTATCGACATCGGTGTAGTTCCAGGCGCTGTCGATGCGGCGGTTGTCGTCATCGGAAACAACGGTGGTGGCGCTCTGCTGCTGCTTGTAGGCGTACTGTTCGTCGCCTGAGACAGCACGCGGATCGGTGATCTTGCCGTTCAGCGCGGAGACTGCCACGGTCACGGGCGAGCCAAGGTAGATACTGGCGGCTTTGTTGCCCATGCGGCCGAGGAAGTTGCGGTTCGCGGTGGAGATCACGTTGATGCCGTCAGCGGGAATACCCTGGCCGGTGCCCAGGCAGGGACCGCACGAGGGTGAGAGGATGTTAGCGCCTGCGTCGATGAGCGTCTCGATGGTTCCGTCTTTCATCGCTGCCAGGTAGATCGCCTTGGACGCAGGAATGACCAGCAGTTGAACGCTTGCCGGAATCTTTTTGCCCTTGAGCACGGCTGCCGCGGTTTGGAGATCGTCGAGGCGTCCGTTGGTGCAGGTTCCGACCAGCGCTTGTTGGATCGGTGTACCCGCCACTTCCGCGATACCCTTCACGTTGTCCACGTGGTGTGGGCATGCCAGAACCGGGAAGACCTTCGCCAGGTCGATTTCCACCTCGCGGAAATAATCGGCCTGATCGTCCGCCCAGACACCTTCGACTTTCTCGCCGAGGAACGCTTCGAGCACTTCGTCCGCCGGGAACACGGCGTTCTTGGCACCCATCTCGGAGGCGAGGTTGGAAAGGGTCATGCGCTCGGAGATGGAGAGCGTTTTCACGCCGTCGCCGTGGTACTCGATGGACATGTAGTCTGCGCCGCTGGAGCCGTACATGCCGATGATCCACAGCGCCAGATCCTTGGCGGTGACGTTCTCGGGAAGCTGATTGTGCAGCGTGATCTTGATCGATTCGGGCACGCGGAACCAGGTCTCGCCCTGTTTCCAGATACCGGCGGTCTCGGTGCGGTCGATACCGGCCGCGAGCGCGTTGAAAGCGCCAGCCGTAGAGGTGTGACTATCGCTACCCACGACGATGTTGCCCGGGCGTGCATAGTAGCTCATGATCTGGTGACAGATGCCGTCGCCGACGTCATGGAAGCGTCCGATACCCTCTTCGCCCACGAAGTCGCGGATGCGCTGGTAGTCGTTGGCGAGCTTGCTGTTGGTTGGTGGCGCGTTGTGGTCGAGCACGATCAGGAGTTGATCGGGATCCGCGACGTGTTCGCCGCCCATCTTGCGGAAGGTTTTCTCGATACTGGCCGTGTTATCGTGGGAAAGCACGATATCCGGCTTTTTAAAGACGATTGCGCCTTTCTTCGCGCCGAGTATTTTCTCGATGAATGTTGCCATATTGACTCCTTGTGAGGGCTATAGAAGCCCGCCCCGCTGATAGATTTCCATCTGAACATCGTAGAACGGCGTGATCTGGATCGACTTGCTGTTTTCGAGGTTGGTCATGACGCCCGTCGCGAAATCGACCTTGATCCGATCGCGGTCTTTCAGTCCGAGTTCTTCGATCGAATCGTATGTCAGAACCGGGAATGCGGCATTGATGGCGTTGCGTTCGTAGATCGCTCCGAACGAATTCGCCAAAACGGCCTGCACGCCCAACGATTTGAAGCAATCCACGGCTTGCTGACGGGAGCTTCCCGCCCCAAAATTCTTCGCGGTGATCACGATGTCGCCGCATTCGGCTTTCTTTGCGAAGTCTTCCCAACCTTCCAGGTTATCGAAGGTGTACTGTCCCATCTGCGCGATGTCGGTGATGGTCAGATAGCGATTGTGGTAGATCATGTCGGTGTCGATGTTGTCCTTCATGATCAACCATACCTTCCCTTCGATCACGGACGGCTTCGCCTCAGTTGTCGCATGCGCAACGACTTCAGATTCCACTTTCTCACGTGCTGTGAAAAGGGCCGGTTGATCCGGGATCGCGTCCGGAGTGGTGATGTAACCGGCTACTGCGGAGGCGGCTACCACGGCGGGAGACGCCAGGTAGACCTTTCCCTTGCCCTGCTTGCCGGCGAAATTGCGGTTGCCGGTGCTGATGGTCACTTCGCCCGGTCCGTTCTGACCGATCTGACCCGCGGCACAACCCGCGCAACCGGCGTTTCCGACCAGCGCGCCAGCGTCCTTGAATATCTTCAGGATGCCCTCTTCCATGCACTGGTTCCACACGTCGTTGGTTGCCGGGACGATCTTGAGAACCACGCCCGGAGCCACTTTACGTCCTTTGAGGATGTTGGCGGCGATGCGCAGGTCTTCCATACGTCCGTTGGTGCAGCTTCCGATGAATGCGGAGTCGATCTTCTCCTGTTTCGCCTCCGCGACTTTCACCGCGTCCTCCGGATGGCCCGGGCGGGAGGTCATGGGAACGAATTTTGAGATGTCTAGGGTTAGCTCATTGTCGTACTTCGCGTCCGCGTCTGCAAAGACGGGCTCGAACGGCGTTTCGGTGCGTTCCTTGAAGTAGTCGATAATTGCCTGGCTCGGCGGGAAGAGCACGATGATCGCGCCCATCTCGGTGGCCATGGAGCTGATGGTGATGCGCTCGTCGAGCGTCATTTCGTCGATGGCGTCGCCGTAAAGTTCCACGGAGTAGCCCAGCAGCGTGTTAGCGCCGAAATGAGCCAGGAGGTTGAGCACGATGTCCTTGGCGTCGATATTATCGGGGCGTTCGCCTGTGAAGTTGAGCTTGATCGAAGCGGGAACCTTGAACCACACCTTGCCGTGTGCCCAGGCAGCCGCGATGTCGCGATCGCCCATGCCCTGGCCGAAAGCGCCGACTGCGCCCAGGATGTTGGCGTGGGAGTCGGTGGAAACAACGGTCGAGCCCGGGTAGGCGAGTCCTTTTTCGATCACGAGGTGGGTACCGATGCCGGCGTCGATGTCATAGACCTTGATGCCGTTATCGCGTGCGTAGAGCCTGCAATACTGCTGATTGGCGGCATATTTCTGGTCGGAACCGGTCGGATTGCAGTCGAATGTGAAGAAGGTCTTGGCCGGATCGTCGACGGTTAGGCCGGCGCTTTCCAGGTTCTTCACAACGTTGGCGCCGCCGAAGTCGCGCGCGGCACGCACGTCGATCACGATATCCACGATATCGTTCGGCTTTACCACGCTCTTACCGGCGTGGCTCGCGAGGATTTTTTCTATTATTGTCATGGTTTCTCCTTGTGTTCACCCCATGCGCTGTCATCCTGAGCGGAGTCGAAGGATCAGCGCTTGTGTGTTTGCATTCAAATGGTCCTTCGACTACGCTCAGGATGACACCATTTGAATGGATGGATACGGGTTATTCCCCGATCAACAGTCCCTTGGTCATCATGACCATCGGATCGAAGGTGGCGAAATCGGCCTGGTGGATCAGGACGGTCTCGATGCGCTGCGGACGTCCGTCCCCTTCCTTTGCGTGGTTGGCGACGATATTGACGATCTCCTGCGGAAGACCTACGCGGTCGGCGAGGATCGCGCCTGAAATCGGATGACGGGTGCACTTGCCGTTGTAGCTCTTGCGATAGACGCCGTCGGCGTACTCGATTTCCTTGAGCTTACCGACGTCATGCAACAGACCGCCTGCCAGCAGGAAGTCCATGTTGAGGGTGTAGGGCATCTTGCGGTAGTTCGCTTTAATTGCCTCTGCGAGCCCAACAGCGCCTTCCGTTACGGCCATGGTATGTTCGATGAAGTTGATGCCTTTCGTCTCTGTCAGCAGGGTGAACGGAATCTTCTCGATGTCTTCCGGTTTTTGCCAGCCGCCTTCCTTTGCCGCGATCACGAAGCACTCAACGGTCTTCTCGCGGATGTCTTCGCTTTCGATTTTCGACAGCACTCTGTCGAATATTCTTCTGAAATATTGTTCCATTGTGTTTGCTCCTTTTATTTACCCTCATATACACAGAGGGACTCTTTCGAGCCCCCCCATGAAATGCTGTTGTCAAAGAACTATTTGAGTTTCGCGATGATGGCGTCGGTGACCTGCATGGTCGATGCGGCGCCGTTCTCGACGACGTCGGGCGAACCCTTCATCTTGAGCATGTCGTACGTGCGAACCTTGCCCTCTTCCACGACATCCGCGATCGCTTTGCGGATGCGGGTCGCCTTCTCTGTCTCGCCGATGTGGTCGAGCATCATGCAGGCGGAGAGGATCATCGCCATCGGATTGACGATCGGGGTCTTGTATTCGGCGTACTTCGGAGCGGAACCGTGGGTCGGCTCGAAAACCGCCACTTCCTGACCGATGTTCGCGCTGCACGCGAAGCCGAGACCGCCGACCAGCCCTGCGAAACCGTCGGAGACGATGTCGCCGAACATGTTGCCGGCAACGATTACGCCGTAGTCTTCCGGATTCTTGGTCAGCCACATCATCTGCGCGTCGATGTTGGTGTTCCAGAGCGCGATATGCGGATATTCCTTCTGGATGTCCTTCGCCAGCGCGAGCATCATACCGGATGTTTCACGTATTACATTCGGCTTCTCGCAGAGAGTGACCGACTTGTAACCGAACTTGTCGGCGTGCTCGAAAGCCCGGCGGATGATCCTTTCGGAATACTTGCGGGTGAAGATACGAGTCGAGACCGCGAGCTCTTCACGCGGGCACCAGCCGAAGTTCTTGCTGAATTTCGGGTGTGTCATCAGCGCGTCGTAGACCTGATCCGACGGATTGGTCCACTCTACGCCGCCGTAGAGACCTTCGGTGTTCTGGCGGAAGATCGCCACATCGACTTCCGGCTCTTCGATGGTGTCGTTCGCACCCTTGCGGATGAAGTTGAGCGGGTTGCCCTTGAAGGTCTTGCACGGACGCAGACAGATGTCCAGGTCGAAGTGCTGGCGCAGACCGACGATGGGGCTGTAGTATACGTAACCTTTGTCCTGAAGCTCGGGTGCGAGTTCCTTCGCCGCATCCGATTTGGGTTTCGACGTGATGGCTCCGAAGAGGCTGATCTTGTGCTCTTTGAGCAGGTCGATGGTGCGCTGAGGAAGGGGATTGCCTTCCTTGCACCAGAATTCCCAACCGATATCGGCGTGAACATACTGCGCGCGGAAATCAGCCGCTTCAAGTACGCGAATCGCTTCGGGAAGAACGATTTTGCCGATGCCGTCGCCGGGCATCAGTACGATTGTCATATTAGCCATGTTTTCCTCCGAGTTACTGTATCTTTCTGTTATGGTTCATTTTCATTGTCATTTGCTTTGTCACCCTGAGCCTTTCCTCCATGTCATTCTGAACCTTTCCTTCATGTCATCCTTCGACTCCGCTCAGGATGACATTATGGAAAATCAGGACGACATTATGGATAATCAGGATGACATCATGTAAACCCAAGAAAGCTCACTTCGCACAACGATGTGCCATGTATCAGCGAACTTGGTTATTCTATCACTTCTCTAACTACGTCGATGACGGTTCCGTCCACCCACTTGATGGCCGCGATGACCTTCTGCCCGAGGGTTGGAGGCTCTGCCTTGCCGCAGATCGCTTCCGCTTCTTCCTTCAATTCCTGGATGGTCTTGATGGGAAGGCCGGAGTCTTTGGTCGCTTCGATGAGATCGGTACGGCGCGGGTTGATGGCGATACCGCGTTCGGTGACGATGATGTCGATCAATTCGCCCGGTCCGCAGATGGTGGTCACCTCGTCGCGAATGACGGGGATGCGGTCGCGGAACAGCGGGATGGGCAGGATCACGTTCTTGCTGAAGAGGCAGTTCTGCCAGCCGCCGATACCGTGCAGGAGGTAGCCGTCGGAGTGAGTCACTACGTTGGCGTTGAAGTTCACGTCAACCTCGGTAGCGCCCAGGATCACGATGTCCACCATGCTGGCGAAGTTGCCCTTGCCGTGGTAGTTGTAGCTCGTGAACGGACTTGTCCAGACGTGCGTCGGATTCTCGCGCATGGAGCGGACGCCCTCGAGGTCGAAGGTCTGACCGTCCAGAATGTGCGTGATCAAGCCTTCTTCGAGCATGTTCACGAGGTATTTATTGCTGCCGCCACGGGCAAACCCGCCTTTCATTCCTTTCTTCTTCAGGATTTCCGAGAAATAAATCCCTATGGAGAGCGCGGTTCCGCCTGCGCCGGCCTGGAAGCTGAATCCTTCCTTGATCAGTCCGGCCGCTTCGCAGAATTTCGCGGTCAACTCGGCGATGAAGAGACGATCGGGGCTTTTGGTGATCTGCGTGGTTCCCGAGACGATTTTCTCAGGGATTCCCACACGATCCATCTCGACCACGAAATCGACGTAGTTGCCCTGGATCTGCCACGGTGTGCAGGGGAAGGGAACGAGGTTATCGGTGCAAACCACGACGCGATCCGCGTATTGCGAATCAGCCAGCGCGAATCCCAAAAGACCGCACGCTGAAGCACCGGTTACCGCGTTTGCGTTACCGAAGGCGTCTGCCGTTGGGGCCGCGATGAAGGCGATGTCGATGTGGACTTCGCCGTCCTGAACCGCCTGATAGCGTCCGCCGTGCGAGCGAAGAACGCCGGCTCCGCGCATTTTACCCTGCGACGCGAACTTGCCGAGCGGGCCGTTCATGCTGCCTTCGATGTGGTGAATGGTGCCGTCTTCCAGGTAGGGAAGCAGCTCACTGTGGCAGGGGAATGAGGCGGACGGGAACCATACGAGGTCCTTCACGCCCAGTTCGTGCGCCGCGTGGAAGACAAGGTTCGCAACCAGGTCGCCGTTGCGGAAATGGTGATGCGTCGAGATGGTCATGCCGTCCTTGATGCCCGATTTGACCAGCGCTTCCTTGATATCTTTGACGCGTTTGTCGCCGCTATCCGGGTAATCGATGCATGTCGCGATGGGAGGCGCGGCCTTGCGTCCGGTGGGGCGATACTTGCCCACGCCCATGAACGGGATCACCGACTTGCCGTTTATCTCTTCCGGAATCATTCTTCCGACTGCGTTTTTGACTTCTTTACTCATGCTCCCTCCAATCCTCTGCAAGGAGGCCCGATTTGATTGCCAGCGTTATTGTGTTCTGCGCGCGCTTGACCACCGGCGGATCGATCATCTTGGAGCCCAGCGAGACAACGCCGAGTCCCTTCTCTTCCGCTTCGATGAATGCTTTCACGATCTTCTTTGCCTTCTCGATTTCCTTCTCTTCCGGCGCGTAGGATTGGTTGATCACCGCAATCTGGCGCGGGTGGATACATCCCATTCCCTCGAACCCCAGCGATTTGCCGAAGGTCGCGAACTCGTGGAGGCCGTCCATGTTGGCAACGTCGGAGTACACCGAGTCAATCGCCTGGATTCCGGCAGCACGTGCTGCGTTGACGAGCATGCAGCGCGCGAAATAGGTCTCTTTCCCCTCTTCGGTGCGTTGCGTGCCGAGGTCGGCGGTGTAGTCTTCCAGGCCGATGGCCAGCGAAGACACCTGTGGAGACGATGAGGCGATTTGATAAGCGTTCAGCACGCCCTTCGTCGATTCGATGATGGGCATGATCCAGATGGATTCCGCTTTCGCCTTGTCGTTGGGGAGAAGCTCGTGGATTTTTTTCACCACATCCTGAACCTGTTTCGCTTCCTCACACTTGGGAAGGAGGATGAGGTTCACGCCGTGCGGTACCACCATCTCGAGGTCTTCCAGGCCCAGAGGAAGCTGATTGATGCGCACCATGCGTTCACCGCCGTAGAAATCGACGTTGCGCAGGGAATTTCTCACCACGAAACGGGCTTCGTATTTCTTGGGTGGAGCCACGGAGTCTTCCAGGTCGAGTATGATTCCGTCCGGCTGATGGATTCCCGCGTTGATCGCCAGCTTGGGCGTGTTGCCGGGCAGGTAGAGACGTGCGCGGCGGAACTGATCCTTGCGGGTGAAGTTGGTGTTCTGAGGCAGCGCGGGAAGAAGGTATTCTTCTTTCGATCCGGTAATCATTCGGATGGCCGCTTCGATGCGGGCCGCGATTACATAATCGAGCGCTCCGGTGTCTTCGATCTTGAGATATGCGCTTTCGATCTTGTAGAAGTCCAGGATATCCTCGCTGAGCTTCCGGATCGATTTACCAAAGAGAGCTTTGACTTTGCTCGCGATGACGATTTCTCTTCCGCCGCTTTCTCTGATCTCCAGCGTAACGCGGCAGTCGGAGCGAACATCGTCACCGAAATTTCCGATCATGCATTGGGTTGGCATACGGAACTCCTTAATTCAGGAACTCTTGAATATACGCGTATTCCGGTTCCAGTTTACCTTGATGTATAATAATGGATTTCTTGATTGGGTAAGGAAGGTCGGATTCCTCGATGGATTTGCTCCAGTCGTTGTCCAGCATGGCCTTCATGAATGGGAGCAGCGCTTTGGTGAATCCGTCGGAGGCCTCCATGGAAAACTCGCACGGGAGGTTGTCGACGGCGCAGATGGTTACGCCTTCGCCCATGTAACCGTCAATGATTTCGTCTTTCAGGCCGTCGTAAGTATAGACGGGGTTGTCGGGATAGGTCGCTTTGACGGTCGCTTCAACCGAGCCCTCGATATCGCAGGTGATGTCGCCCACGGAAAGCATCTTCCTGTCGCCGTTCTGGATGTCCGCGATGTCTTTTTTAGTGAGGAACACCGGATACCCCGGCGCCCAGTAGATCGCGTTCACGTAGATGGAGCAATATGGCAGATAGCGCTTCATTCTTGACTGGTATTCCGGCCCGTGCTTGAAGTAGTCCATCAGGTCGAAGGTCCGATCGTCCTTTCTCTCCACAAGGTGATGCTCTTTGAAAACAGCCAGATAGATTCTGTCGTTCTTGTAATCCTTGTCGAGCTTGCCGAGGTCGTTGGGATCGATCTCTTCGATGGGCAGTCCGGCCAGGATTTCCTTGCAGCCGGTGGCAACATGGCCATAGCCGAGCAGGAAGATGACGAATGGCCCGAGCTCTTTCGGCAGCCCGTTCTTCTTGATCTCTTCAGAGAGCTCCCGCAGGTGATCGACGGCGTCGTTGACGCGTTCGTACTCGAATGCGCGCTTGACTTTCGAAAGCGGGGTTGCCAGGCCGAGATGCTCTTCCAGGCGTTTTCCGGTTGCCCAAAGCGTATCGATCATTCCGGCGTTACCGGCGAATTTGCCGAAGAACACCAGGCGGCGGTTATCCTCGTCGACGATGCGTTCGTAATCCAGGATCGAGCATTTGTTGTCCATGAATTCGCGCAGCATGGGCATGTTGTAGTCCTGCCCCTTGATGGTATGCGAGAAGAACATGTGCGGCTTGCCCGGCACCATGTCCGGGATTTTGATTTCTTTGACGCCGATGATGAGATCGCAGTCGGAAAGGTCGTCGGAGATGGTTGCGCCAACGGAAGCGTATTGATTGTTTTTGTAAATTCTCAAGTCGGAAGGTTGCACGGTTACCTGATATCCGTCATCCACCAGCGTTTTCACCGCCTCGGGATTGAGGGGAACTCGTGCTTCCCACTGGTTTTTCGTTTCTCTGAGTATTCCAAGTTTCTTCATGTACAGACTCCAGTTTATTTCTACGACGCTCGGGCGGAGAGCCGTATGGTTACGAATTTCACCCCATGGACAATGTGCATCGCATGGGGTAAACCATACGATGCACGTTTGTAGAAATTATTTATCGATGATGCGATCAATCATAAAAGCGTTCGATCACCTTGATATCCAGGTTGCCAAGCTCTTCCAGGACGGGGAGGTATACTTCCGGCATTACGGGCATGTGAACGCCGGGGATATGGAACTTCCCTTCCAGGATGTAGCGAACCGCGATGGCGGCCGGCAGTGAAACCGTACGTGACATGGAGCTGTCGCCGTTTTCGATACCGGTGTCGATCATGGTCGAGGTGATGCGCTGTTCCTTATCGCCGTATGCTGCGACGAATTCGTGGTGGAGAACCAGAAGGTCGCGCTCGCCCTTATCGTAGGACATCTTGTCGAGCATCAGTGCAGTGAGCACGTCAACGGCCGAGCCTTCTTTGATCGGCATCGGGGTATCGCCGATGATTCCCAGCCACTCGAATTTCTTCAGGATGACGCTGGTTTCCATGATACCGTAGCGCTTGACGATCTCTTCCTTGAGGCATGCGTCTTTCGGTGCGCCGAGGATTTTTTCGAGAACGAACTCCTGAACGGTTCCACCGAGATCGTTATAGTAATCGTCGTCGTTGAAGAATCCCATCTGCGAGAGGATGTACCATGTGTCGCAGTGGCTGACGTTGCGCAGGGTACCGCGGTACATGGTGCGCACGTTTTTCAGGTTGTAGAGATCGATGTAAGGAAGGGAATCGCGGTTGACATACGCCTCGAATGTCCCTGCGCCTTCCACATCCAGGAACCAGTAGTGGCTGAAGAGTTCCTTGCCCGGAACTTTAACGATTTTACCGTCTTTCATATATTGAGCGTTGTTGCCTGCTGCCTTGAGAACACCCTTGGGAGCCCATGAGAATTTGTATCCCCAGGGATTGGTGTTGGCTTCGTGTGCGGGAAGCCCGCCGCAGTAGGACATGAAGGATACGATCTTGCCGCCCTTGTCTTCCACTTCGTGGAAAATCTTCATGGCAGACATGTGGTCGATACCAGGGTCCACGCCGATTTCGTTCAGGATCATGATGCCTGCTTCTTTCGCAGCCGCGTTGAGTTCGCGCATTTGCGGGCTGATATAAGAGGTTGTCACCATGTTGGTCTTCATCTGGATACACTTCTTCGCAACTTCCACGTGGAGCGTTGCAGGAAGAAGGCTGACGACCAGGTCACTTTCCTTGATCAGTTCCCCCATCTTGTCCATGTCGTTTGCTACAAACTGAATTGCAGTTGCCTTTTCGTGTGGTGCAGCAAGTTTTTCCGCTTTGGAAAGAGTTCTGCTGGCTATTGCGATTTCAAAACCATGTTTAGCGAGATAATCAACCATTGGTTTAACAACAAGACCCGCTCCAAAAATGGTTACTTTCTTTGCCATTTATATCCTCCATTCCGGGTAATTTAATTGCACAGTTTGGGGTTCGCTTTTTACGTGTCAACCAATATCAATAAAAAAGCTGTTTTACGAGGTGGGATGAAATTGTGGGAACGAGAAGAAAGTGGTGTTATAAGCGTGTTTCGGAGAACATCCACATCATGAAAAGAGGCCATAATTAAGGGGATTTAACAAAGCTCTATTCAATGGTTAAGCCTGATCCCAGTGGAATATCTATTTGAAATACAGTGCCTTTGCCCAATTCCGTGCTCACAGTGATCGTTCCACGGTAGGATTCCACCATCTGCCGCGTGATTGCCAGGCCCAGGCCGGTACCTTTTCCGGGTTCCTTGGTCGTGAAATCGTGCTTGAAGATTTTTTCCAGGTGTTCGGGACTGATTCCCGTGCCCGTATCCTCGAAAATCAGTCGGATATTTTGATCGTCGATCTTCCGGCTGCTGATATGGAGGAGTTTCTTCTCCGTGGTTTTCATCGCGTCACAGGCGTTGGTGATGAGGTTCGAAAAAATCTGCCTGAAGTGAACTTCCTGTCCGAGGATTCTCGGTAGATCGTCGTCCAGCCAGGTCTGGATGTCGATTTTTTCTGTCGAAACGGTCTCGATATTCTTGAATTGGATTTCGTCGGTCAGGATTGCATTCAGGTCGAGTTCCTGATCGTCCATGAATTCCGAAGTCCGCACATGCGTGGTGATGGATTGAATCATCGATTTGAGGTTGTCGGCGCAATCGTTGAGCATCTTGATATAGCGGTTCATGGTAGCATCGCGTCTGAAGAGCATATTGTATTTGATCTCGATCATGGAAACAACACCCATGAGATTTGTCAGCGGACCGCTCAGGTTATGGACAATACTCGCCGAGAATTTACCTACTTCGTAGAACCGTTCCATCTCGATAAGCTGCTCCGTTCTTTGTTGTACCTGCTGCTCCAGCTCCTCGTTTTTCCGGCGGATTTTTTCCTGTTCCTGCTCCTTCTCCAGAATATCGTATTTCATTCTCAGGTTTGTGATTTCCCGCTGCCGGTTGATTTTGCTATATTCCTGGTGCGCCGCGATGTATTGGTCGATCATTTGCAGGGCTTTCTCGGTATCGCCGGTTTTACGGAAAATATCCGATTTCAGCTTGAAAGTCTTGCAAAGAAGCCGGTGCAGATCGTTTTTCTTGGCGTGAGTGATCGCATTGTCGCAGTATTCCATTGCGAGGTGGGTATCTCCTTTTCCCCAATAGATTCGCGCGATGTTATAATAGAACCCCGGGAGGAAGTGGCTTTCGTTTTCTTCCCCGACAAGCTCAAGGGCTTTCCAATGGTATTCGAGCGCTTGCTTTGTATCGCCAATACGAAGATAGTACAAGCCTATATTGCCGAGCACATGGGTTCGCATGTGCTGCATGTCTTCCCGCTCATCGATGTGATCGAGGATTTTATTGTAATACTTGAAGGCTTCCTGAAGATATTCGTCTGTTTTGTTCGGATTGAACAGGGATAGGTTCTCCGGGTTATCGAGCCAGGAGGGATGAAACCCTTCGAAAACGTCGTCGTCGTCCAGTTTTTCGGACGTTCCTCCGGAAATCCCCGCTAACTCGATGTAGATGAGTCCCAGATTATTGTAGAGCGTAGAAACGAGATTGAAGTCCTTTTCCGGGTCGGCGTGCTTCAGCGCTTCCTTGTACATATCGATCGCTTTACGATAGTCCCTGAGCTTGTAGTAGATGAGCCCGGTATTGTTGAGCGAGGAGGCGATTTTATCTGGTCTGCCGAATTTTTGGCGTGTTATGAGAGCGTTGTAGCAGTTATCGAGGGCGGATTCGTAGTCTTCGATGTACCAGTAGGCGATGCCGATATCATTTTGGAAATCGCAGGCGAGATCAGTCTTGTTCAGCTGCAAAGCGAGAGCCAGACCTAACTTGCCATATTCTATGGCTTTGCTTGCGTCTCTTGTCCAATAACCCCTGCATAGACGATTCAATAGGTCGAGTTTCTCTTCTGTGTCGGTAGTTTTCAATCGTGACTCTAGCTGCCTGATGTCATTCATGAAGCAATTAGAGCGTATATGCGAGCGAATGTGTCAAGCTTATTTTATTTTTTTATAATAATATGATTACGCCTTGTTTATGAATGGGTCGCTTGCATTAAAACTTCATTGAAACAGAGTTCATGATTTTGCCTTTGAAGGCGTACTGTTCCCATACGTTGAGCGTTTCCAGAGAAAGTCGTTCGCGCGCTGCTTTCGTTCTCGCCCCCGAATGAGGGGAGAGGATCACGCGAGGATTGCTTGCCAGAGCGTTTGGAATCCAGGGCTCCTGCTCGAACACGTCCAGGGCTGCTCCAAGAATCTTGCCCGAATCAAGACCATCCTCAACAGCCTTGATATCCACGACCGCTCCGCGAGATGTGTTGATCAGCCAGATTGGGAGTTCGAGAGAATCGAGCTGCGTCTCCGAGAAATAGTGGCGTGTTTCTTCTGTTAGCGGACAATGGAAGCTGAGCACATTGCACCACTGCAAGCCGGAGTAGTAGTCTGTGAATTCGATACCCCTTTCAGTGCGATCCGATGGCGTCAGGTATGGATCGACACCTCTGACTTCAGCGCCGAGCGCCCGGAGGCTTTTCGCGACCCGTCCGCCCACTCTGCCTACACCGACGAGTAAGACCTTGAGTTCCGGAATCTCCGGGTTGAAGGGCAGGCCCGTGCGCCATTTGCCTTCGATAACGTTTTGCCTGGCCTGCGGAAGGTGTTTGATCAGGGAAAGCATGAAGGAGAGCGTGTGCTCGGCGGCAGCATTCGCGTTTGCCTCGGGGGCATTGCATACGACAACGTTTCCCGCTGCGCAGAGTTCGATGTTGTCAAAGCCGGTTCCGGCTCGAATCAGGAGCTTGATATCCGGGAATCTCCGGAACATTGCGCGATCGAACCGAGTCTTCGTGCGAATGATGATCGCCTGCCAGCCCGGATTCTCTCCTTCGGCAAGACGGGTTTCTTCGATTCGCGTAAACCACTTGCTCCAGCCTCGTTTCTCGATTTCTATATGAAAAAGGCCCGGCATTTCTTCCATGCATAGCGTCTTGAGCATAATCTTTCTCCCTGAACATAGAATAACAGACTGTGGGCCGGCACATTTGTCAAGTGATTCGAGAACCATGCACGGATTCGAGCGCTCGCCTGCCCCGCGGCGCGGACGGCGTTGGAAGTCCCTTCGAGATTTTTTGTTGCTGGCAGTTCGATGGGTGGTCCGAGGCTTCAATCCATTTCGCAAGGCTCCAGCGGGACTTCCTGGCTGGGGGGCCCAGCCGTGCGCGAAGCGCACACGCCGTCCGCGCCGCGGGGCAGGTGAGCCGAATCCGATGTTCGGGATGAAGCGCAGCAGCAGGGGACAGGGCTCTCCGGGAAAGGAGAAAGCGGATTGTTAGGATAGTGTTAACTCGCGGCTTATACTGAATTTACCTTCGCCACGTATTATTGAGTAAAGTTCCTCAAAAAAAACTGGACGTTTGGAGGTAAAAGGAATGAATACGAAATTATGGATGATTGCCATCTTGATAGTGCTGGCAATGGTATCTCTTACAGCGGAAGAAAGCATCAAGCTTGACGGATCAACCACGGTGGGTCCCATCGCGAAAGCGTTTGCGGAATATTACATGAAGATGTATCCGGAAGTTAACGTTGAAGTAAGCGAATCGGGTAGCGGAAACGGCGCAAAGAGCCTTATGAATAGCACCTGCGATATCGCGAACATGTCTCGCTTCATGAAAGAGAAAGAATTCAACAGCTGCGTGGAAAAAGGCGTAACACCTGTGGCTCACGTTGTGGCATTTGACGGAATCGCCATGATCGTTCATCCCAGCAACCCTGTGAAGAACCTCACGGTCGACCAGATCAAAGACGTTTATATGGGCAAGATCACCAACTGGAAAGAGCTTGGCGGCGCAAATGAAAAAATCGTCGTGATCAGCCGCGATACCAATAGCGGTACGTACGAAACTTTCGAAGGTCTCGTAATGAAGAAAGAAAAAATCGTCGATGGCGCAGAATACGTTGGAAGCAACGGACAGGCACGCCAGCGCGTACAGAGCACCAAGGGCGCGATTGCTTACGTCGGCCTCGGTTTTGTCGATCGTTCGGTAAAAGCTCTTACCGTCAACGACGTTGAAGCAAACCCGAAAACCATCTCCCTCGGCGACTACCCAATCGCTCGTCCGCTTTTCATGTTCACCAACGGCTACCCCAAAATGGGATCTTGGGTATATAAGTTCATAAACATCTATCTGACCAAAGAAGGGCAGAACATGATCGAATCGATCGGATACATTCCGGTCACGTCCTATAAGTAAACTTCAGAAGCTTTATTTGAAGGAAACATGGAAAATACAACCGTTTCAAATCAGAACGGTACGAAGAAATCACTTTTAATGAGCGAGAGAGCCAGTCTTTTCAGAAGGCTGGCCTCTTCCCTTGCTCATGGATTTCTGTTCCTTGTGGCGTCGGTGACGATGATAACGCTCTTCTTCATCATCTATGTCATCGCCAAAGACGCGATACCGTTCTTCCAACTTCAGGGCATAAAAGAGTTTTTTACCAGCACGGCCTGGTATCCCACGCACGATCCCGCTCGCTTTGGCGCGTTCGCCATCTTCTTCGGATCGGCGATCGTGACGGTGGGCGCGGTTGTGGTGTGTGTGCCGCTGGGAGTGGTCGCCGCGGTATCCCTCAGCGACGTGATGCCGTTCAAAATCCGCCAGATGGTCAAGCCGGTTATCGAAATCCTGGCCGCGATCCCCTCGGTAGTCTACGGCTTCTTCGCGCTGGTGATTTTCGCTCCGCTTCTGCAAAACCACGGCGGGATTTTCCTCACGGTTGCAATCTGGATCGCCGGCTTCCCTCTTCTCACGATTTTAGTTTTCTTGCTGGCGGATCTGGTGCAGTCAAAATACAATTTGAAAAAAGCGTCCTATTTTATCATTCTCGGGCTTTTCGTACTCATTAGTCTCGGCATTCTTTACTATGCCGGTTCACAAGCACGTGGCATCCAGATTTCCAGCGGTACGAACGCGTTAAACGTATCCATCATCCTCGGAATCATGGCATTGCCAACGGTAGTCAGCGTTTCGGAAGACGCGCTCCAGGCGGTTGGCCGCGATCTCCGGGAAGGCAGTTACGCACTCGGAGCTACAAGAGCGGAAACCCTGCTGAAGGTTGTAATCCCTGCAGCAAGCAGCGGCATCATCGCGGCAGTGATCCTCGGAACCATGCGCGCGCTGGGCGAAACAATGGTGGTGTGGATGGCCTCAGGCAACGCGGCTCATGTTCCTGAGCCCTGGTTCAATCTATTCGAGCCGATCCGCACACTCACCGCTACCATCGCCGGCGATATGGGGGAGGCGGATCAGTCAACAGGTTCCGCGAGATTCCACGTGTTGTTTGCAATGGGCTTGTGTCTGCTTGTTTTCTCGTTTGTCAGCAACCTGGTGAGCGAGTGGATCGTTGTTCGGGCTCGCAAGAAACTGAAAGGATGTTGAGATGGCACAGCTTAGAACGAGAAAAGTACTGGATCGCTCCTTCACGGGTTTCGGATTCGTTTCCATCATTTTTATGGCGCTTTCCCTCCTGGTTCTTCTGGTACCCATTTTTTATAAAGGTTTGGGAGCATTCTTCTTCCAGGGAACTGTAGAATTCAGAAGATTTCAATACGATACTTTCGGAAGGGGAAGCTCTAAGAAAATCAACGCGGAAATCGCGCTCAGCCAGGAGCTGAGAAAACCTGTTTACGAGAAAATCGCCTACTTCCGCGAGAACGAACTCACCGAGTTCTCCTACTCGGACCGCAGACGCTTCAACCAGGATCTGGACGAGATCGAAGAGACACTATACAAGCTTCTCGGGCCGCAGCCTGGAACGGAGCCGCACTCCGTACTGCCGAGCGATAACTACGGCAGGACGAGATGGGACGGTCGCACCAGAATGCTGGTCGATCTGGTTCTGAACCGGCAAGAATGGTACTATGGCGAAAGCGGCAACGAGGAAGGACGCCTCCGCCAGATATCCCGCGTCGAGGATTTCAAAGGGACGTCCATGGAAGAGTTCTTTCCCTGGTTCCAGGCACATATCAAGGATATCCTGCGACCCCGCTTCACGTTCTACTGGCGTTTCCTCTTCGACGAATCATACGACTCTCATTTCTTTGGCGGAATCTGGCCCGAGGTGCTGGGAACCTTCTACCTGACAATCGGCGCGATGCTCTTCGCGGTTCCTCTGGGAGTCATCGTGGCGATCTTCCTGGCTGAATTCGCGAAAGAGGGGAAATTCGTCAGCCTGCTCAGGACTTGTATCAGCACGCTCGCAGGCGTTCCCAGCATTGTGTTCGGTCTGTTCGGCCTTGCGTTTTTCATCAACACCATGCACGTCTCGAGTAACAAGAGCGTCCTTGCAGGTTCGATGACGCTGGCCATATTGATCCTTCCCACCATCATCAGGGCTTCTGAAGAGGCCATACGCGCGGTACCGCACACCTACAAGGAAGCAGCCCTGAGCCTGGGCGCAACCAAGTGGGCATCCGTCCTGAAGGTAATCCTTCCCGCGTCGCTACCGGGAATCCTCACCGGGATCGTAATCAGCATGGGACGCGCAGCCGGCGAAACCGCTCCGATCATCTTCACTGCAGCGGTCAGCGTGGGCAAGCCCCTCAAGATATTTGAAGTCTTCAACAACGGAACCCCGGCGCTTTCCTGGAATATCTACAACCTTGCCACCGAGCACGAAGCGGTGGAAGAGATACGCCACGTGCAGTTCGGAATGGTTCTGACACTGATATTGCTGGTTCTCACATTGAATCTGTTCGCGATTATTCTGCGTGCTAGAATATCCAAGAAACTAAGAGGTTAAAATGTTACAAGCCGAAAACATGAACGAGACCAACGAAGATAAATACCCCGCGATTGAAGGTACGCTGATCCCACGCGAGGAGGCTCATATATACTCGGAAGATTTCTCGATCTTCTACGGAAACCACGAAGCCGTGAAGAAGGTGTCCATGCACGTGCCGCAGAAAAAGGTCACGGCGATTATCGGACCCAGCGGCTGTGGGAAGAGTACTTACTTGCGTGCCTTGAATCGCATGAACGACCTGATTCCCGTTTGTCACAACAAGGGGAAACTCGTCTTCGAGGGCCAGGATGTCCACGATCCGAGAATCGATGTTGTTACGCTCCGTAAGAGGATCGGAATGGTATTTCAGAAACCGAATCCGTTCCCGAAATCGATCTACGAAAACATCATCTTCAGCCAGCGTCTCCAGGGTGTGAGAAGCAAGAAAAAGCTGGATGAGATCGTGGAAACCTGCCTGCGTAAAGCGGCGATTTGGGACGAAGTCAAGGATCGCCTGGACAAGAACGCGCTCGGGCTTTCCGGCGGTCAGCAGCAGCGACTCTGCATCGCGCGAGCGCTGGCGGCGAACCCGGAAATCCTGCTCATGGACGAGCCGACTTCGGCTCTCGATCCACAGGCGACATTGAAAATCGAAGATTTGATTGACGAGCTGGTAAAGAATTACACGATTATTATCGTGACCCACAACATGCAGCAGGCTGCTCGTGTCTCCGATTACACAGCCTTCTTCTACGAAGGCGACTTGATCGAGTTTTCCGAGACCTCGCTGCTTTTCAGAAGACCGAGAATGCAGAAAACAGAAGACTATATCACGGGTCGTTTTGGATAAAAGGAGTGATGATGATACACCTTTGGAGAGAGATCGAGGATCTCAAGAAAAACATCATGTCGCTGGCGATGTCGGTGGAATCGATGCTGAAAGAAGCCACGCAGGCCGTCGAGAATCGCGATTCCGATCTCGCGCAGCAAATCATTCATAAAGACAACGATATCGATAGTCGAGAAGTGGAGATCGAAGAGGACTGCCTCAAGATGTTCGCGCTGTATCAGCCCGTCGCCAACGATCTCAGGTTCATCGTCGGCATGCTGAAGATCAACAACGATCTCGAACGCATGGGCGATATGGCCGTAAACCTCTCGAAAAACGCCATCTACATGAGCGAGTACTCGAAGCCCGAGCTGAACCCGCATTTCAACTTCGAAGAAATCTCGACCAAGGCGCTCGAGATGGTGCGGCTAAGCCTCGACGCAATGTTCAATCAGGACGTCAAGCTGGCGGTGGATGTCTGCAAGATGGATGACGTACTCGACGATATGGTTCGCAACATGATCACCTACCTGAAGAACGAAATGACGAAGAATCCGTCGTACATCGGCGTGCTGCTACGCTATATCAACATCTTCAGATACTTCGAACGCATCGGAGACCTGGCGACGAATATCGCGGAAGACACCATCTACATGGTCGACGGCAAGATCGTTCGGCACGGGGCTTTCTAAAAGCCCTCCGCCTTGAGCGTGAGCCGCAGTCTTCGCATCGCTTTTTGCTTGATCTGACGGATTCTCTCGCGACGGATTCCCAGCAGATCGGAGATTTCGGATAGAGAACGATTTTCCTCGTACACCTGTCGGATGATGTTTTGCTCGATGAAAGGCATATCTTCCGGCAGGTTTATTTTTGTCTCTTGCTCCGGCTCGGTCATGATGTCGTCACCGAGAACTCCCTCGTTGAGTTCAACGGTGCGCGACCTGAATTTGATCTCGTTGTCCAGGAACTGAAGGATCATCTTCTTGATCCAGTAGGGCGCGTAGGTGGTTAGTTCGGCTCCCTTGGTGGGGTCGAACCGTTTGAGCGCTTCCATGTACCCGATCAGTCCTTCCTGTACGAGATCGTCAAACGACGCTCCGTATTTCGCATACTGAGCCGCGATGGCTTTCACCATCTTCATGGCGGTTTGATCGATCATACAATTGTGTTTCCCGATAAAATAGTGTTTCATTTGTTGGAAGAATTGGCTGTGGGAATCTCTACGGCAACGCGAGTCCCCTTGCCGACGGTGCTTTCGATTTGAATCGTGCCTTCGTGTTGCGAAACGATTTGTTTGGCGATACTGAGCCCCAGTCCCGTACCTCCGTACTTCTTGGAGCGTGATTTATCCACGACGTAAAAACGATCGAACAGGAAGGGGATATGCTTCTGCGGGATGCCGATACCCGTGTCCTGAACGATGATCTGTACCATGTCTTTCTCGAGGAAGCAGCTCAGATGAATCATCCCTTGCTCCGTATGTTGCATCGCATTGCGTATCAGGTTGATGAATACCTGCTCGAGCTTGAAGTGGTCTCCGACAACTGTGAGATTCTCTTCATCGATATCCAGAAGCAATTCCAGACCCTTCTCCGCGATCTCGCCGTTCAGGTTGGCCCCGAGCTGGCGTATCATCTTCGAGATGTTGATCGGCTCGAAACGTTTGTCGTGTCCATTTTCGTTCCTGGTGAGGATGAAGAGGTCTTGGATGATCCGGATCAGCCGGTTGGTGTTGCGATCGATGATGGATAGATACTGGAGGCTCTCCTCGTCTTTGATGTCTTCCTGAAGGGTTTCCAGGAATCCCTTGATCGACGTGAGAGGCGTCTTGAGCTCGTGCGAGACGTTCTGGATGAACTCCCGCTGCATGATCTCGGTTTGCTTGATGTCCGTGATATTGTACAGGAAGAGCGCAACGTAGTTTTCTTCACTGATGTACGATGCGCTTACATTGTAAAATTCCCGGTTCCAGATGATCTCGCGCTTGAGGTTTTTCCTGGTTGAGAAAACGGTATCGAGAATCTCTGCAAGCTCGTCGCTGCGGGCAATCTCCTGTAGTTTCTTGCCGGAAATATCAACGGAGGAAAACATCTGATTGAAGCTTGCGCTTTTGAAGAGGATGTTCCCCGACGATTCCACGATGCAGATATTGGCATCGATCGAATTGAAAAAGGTGTCCTGAATCCGCTTGAGCTGAGTGAACTCGGTGGAATCCTGTGTGTAACGACGGCTCAGCTCGTTGACTTCGTCCATAAGGCTCTGGTAATGCCCCATGTTGTGCGGGATGTTACCGGGAAAATCCTTACCTTTCAAAACCGATTGGATTTTACTAACGATCAGATCGTAGAGCGCATATTCCCTGTGGGTGATGTGGTACTGGAAAAAGAACGTCATCAGCAGGAGAAGCAATGCGATACCGAGCAGGACGGGCAGATAGCGCGTAAAAGACGGCTCCAAATCCGTAAACCGCAAGTAAAGAACGGTCTTGAGCTTGTCCATGTTGGTATCTTCGAAGCTCAGGGGCGATACATAGTAAAATACTCGCTTTCCCGAATTGACGCGCACCCGGACGTCGGGTTCCCCGTGGAGACCTTTCACGATCTCCGGCCGTTTGTAGAGATAGGAGAGATCGTTCTCTTCCGGGTGTGTATCTGCGACGACGCCACCGTGGTGGTCGATGATCGAAATCCGGAAGGATCCCACGCGGTATTTCTCGAGATCGATCACCTTGCTGGGATCGGGTGAAATCGTGTTGATCTGCTTGAGGTCGTCCTTCAGGATGGTAGCGATGGAATTGAGATTTCTGAAGACGTTCTTCTTGTACTGATGATTCAGCACGGTCATGCAGCAGATGATCATTGCCAGTAATACGATCACGACAGGTATCGCGTTGCGGACGATGATTTTGAATATGCTGTGCCGGTTCATAATCAGAGTTCTATTTTATAGCCGACGCCGCGAACGTTCTTGATGTAATCTCCGGCTTCCAGAAGCTTTTCGCGAAGATTCTTGATATGGACGTCGACGGTGCGATCGATAACGATCTTTTCCTTGCCCCACAGGTAGTCGAGGATCTGTTCGCGACTGAAGACCCAGCCTTTTCTCTCGACCAGCAGCTTGAGCAGCCGGAATTCGGTGGAGGTCAGGGTGATTTTCTCATCTTTGACCCATACCTCGTAGGTGTTGAAATCCATGGTGAGGATTCCTGCCGAAAGCTTCCGGGTGGTTTTACTGACGGGTTTGGTGCGACGTAAAACCGCCTTGATACGGGCGATCAGTTCCCGAGGGGAGAACGGCTTGGTCACGTAGTCGTCAGCTCCCAGTTCGAGGCCTAGAACACGGTCCATCTCGTCTTCCCGCGCGGTGAGCATAATGATGGGAAGACCTGCCAGGCGTTCATCCTTGCGGAGAGATTTGCAGATTTCCATACCGTCCGTGTTCGGCAGCATGAGGTCGAGGATGACCAGCGCCGGAATATTGCTTTGCAGCGCTTTGTGAAAATCTCGCGCATTGTCGAACGCGACAGGATGAAATCCTGACTTCTTTAAATTGAGAGAGACAAGAGACAAAATATCTTCTTCGTCATCGAGAATATAAATCGTGTTTTCCACAAATCTCCTCCATCCTTTCTTTAGTGGGATGAAATTAACAGATGGGGTTCCTTGTCAAACGAAAAAACCTCATAAATCATGCGTTAGCAGTGTGTTAATTTCGTGTTAGCACAATTATACACAAAAGCGCTGGACACATAGGAAATGGGTGGATATTGTTAACATGGAGGTAACATGAATACCCATCGCAATGAGAAAATTTTCCGGCTGAGGTTCGGAACGCCGTTTCGTACTCCGGCAGTGGTTATCGATCAATGGAATTCTACCGAAGCGTTCACGCAAAACAATATAATTGAGATCGAAGAGACAGACAATCAAATCCGGCTGGAGCTGGCCCTGCGAAACGAGCAAATCGTCCTTGGGCTGGGCGAGCAGCTTGGCGCGCTGAATAAACGCGGACGCCGGTATCGCGCATGGTGTGTCGATGAGCCTCACCACAATCCGGACAAGGATGCGCTTTACAGCTCGCATCCGGTGCTGTTCATAAGTGGGGAGCCGTGCATCGGTCTGTTCATCGATTACCCGTCGGAAATGGATTTCGACATCGGATTCACGCAGCATGATCGAATCAGGATAACCATTCCTTCGGGCTCTGCGGATATCTATCTATGGCAGGCGGATTCCTTGAGAGAAAGCTCGCGGGAATACCTGAGGCTGACCGGTTCTTCCTATGTTCCTCCGAGGTGGGCGTTCGGGTATCATCAAAGCCGATGGAGCTATCCCAACGATGCCTCCGTGCGTGCGATTGTGGATAAATTCGAGGAGCACGGGATTCCGCTCGATACGATCCACGTCGACATCGACTATATGGACGGTTACCGCGTGTTCACGATCGATGAAAAGCGTTTCCCGAACGTGAAGAAGCTGGCGGGAGACTTGCTCGAAAAGGGTGTTCGTCTCGTTTCGATCATCGACCCGGGCGTGAAGATCGATCCCGATTATTCCGTGTATCGGGAGGGAATCGCGGACAAACATTTCTGTACCGATGATGATGGGCATCCCTATCGACTGGCCGTTTGGCCGGGCTGGACGCATCTGCCGAATTTCCTTAGCTCAAAGACGCGCACCTGGTGGAGCAGCCATGTTAAAAGGCTTACGGAAAGAGGTTTCGCGGGGGTCTGGAACGACATGAATGAACCGGCGATGTTCTTCACCGATCACAGCCTGAAGCGGATCGAGGACGCAGTGGTGAAACTGGAGGACAAGGACGGTCTTCAGCCTTGGGATATCTTCAATTTGCGTTGGGCTTGCGAGGATATCCAGAATTATCGGGAGAATTTCAAGACCATGAGCCAGCATACGGATGCCGGGGAATTGGTGAATCACTGGGACGTTCACAACCTCTATGGATACGGTATGACCATGGCGACCAGTCAGGCTTTCGAGGATGATAAGCAGCGGAGGTTCATTTTCTCTCGATCGAGCTACAGCGGAATGCACCGGATCAGCGGTCTATGGACCGGCGACAACAGCAGTCGTTGGGAGCATTTGATCTTGCAGATGAGAATGATCCAGAATCTGAATCTTTGCGGGTTTTTGTTCTGCGGTGCCGATGTGGGCGGTTTCAACGACCATGTGAGCCCGGAACTTCTTGTTCGCTGGACGCAGTTAGGGGCGCTGACGCCGTTTTTTCGTAACCACAGCGCTGCCGGAACCCGTGATCAGGAGCCCTGGCAGTTTGGCGAGACCATCCTGAGTGCCGTGAGAGAGGCGATTCGCATCCGGTATGCGCTCATGCCGTATATCTATTCGGAGTTCCTCAAGGCCGCGAATAAAGGGATACCCTTGATAAGGCCGCTGGCTTACCAGTACGAACAGCCTGCGCTCAGCGAATTCGAGGATCAGTATTTTATTGGAGATTCCCTGATGGCTGCGCCCGTCCATCAGCCCAACGCGAGGGGAAGATATGTGTATCTCCCTGAGGAAAGGTGGCTGATGCTGCGAATGAAACGGTGGGATGATTATCAGACAGAAATCCTTCCGGCCGGTCACCACTATGTGAAAGCCGACCTGAACGAGATGCTGCTCTTCATTCCGGAAAACAGACTACTTATCCTGACGGAACCCGGGAACTCGACCGACTCGGTGTCGGGGAGATATGTCGTGCTCGGTTTGGTTGCAGAAGAAACGGAGCTCGAATTATGGGAAGATGATGGCTTCCAACGCTCGATTCGGCGCGAGGACTGTAACATCAGCAGGTTTCACGTGGAACCATCGGGAAGACGGGTTGAGGGTCATTCGAAGAATCGAGAGGTCTGTTTCAATATACTGGAACCGGGCAGGAAGTGACCTGAAAAAACTTGACAGAAAGATTTCCGGCTTATTTATGTTTGGCAAAATTCAAATGGATTATTTAAATATCAATTTTGGGAGAATATATGTCCAAAGTCCTGTTCTCATATAGAAGAAACGGTGCAAGTCAAATAATACAGCGTGTTCAAGGCGATCTTGATCAAATGCTTTGCCCTGATAATCTGACTCCGGAGCCATCGATCTATAGAAATCAAGATCATAAGGAGTTGTACATCTTCAACCCACACCCGGCGATAAAATCCCACGAGCTTTCAGTGTGTATGGGAAGAACGATAGACAAGGATTGGTTTGAGGTAGGCACGACCGTCGAGACAGGAAACTATGGTATCATACGTTCGAATGAGGAGAAAGTGGAGCTCGTAGCAGATCTGACTGCCTCCCGAACCATTTGGTGGTATCATGACGACGATGTTTTCCTGGCGTCAACATCCCAAAGAGCTCTCCTCTATTGCATTCCCGGCTTTGAATTGAATCAGCAGGCGATTTCCTGGATGCTGATGGTTGGTTATCAGGGGCCGTCGAATGCTTGGGACACAAGGCTCAAATCGCTCGATATTGGCGAAACTCTCACTCTGGATATTCAGACATGGAAGATTTCTCGAAGCAAGGAAAAGACAGAGTTCAAGGCGGTTCGGAAGAAAGAGAAGGAATTGAAAAACGAGCTTCGAGGTTTGTTGGTTCAATCTGTGAAGGACTTTGTTTCGGATAAGGGCACTTATCTCATTCCTCTATCGGGTGGATATGATAGCAGAGGGATTTTATGTATTCTCAACGGTCTCGTTGACAAGAGCAGAATCCATACACTCACATGGGGTGTAGAGGCAAATCGTGAAAGGGAATTGAGCGACAATTGGGTAGCTCAGAAACTTGCCGAGCACTATGATGTACAGCATGAGTATCTAAGTTCTAGCGTTGATGAGCTTTCCTGCAAAACGAAAATGGATCGCTTTTTGGTTTGTTCCGAAGGGCGATGCGATGCAATTCATGGTTATTGGGACGGCATGTTTATCTGGAGCACTTTGTTCAAAAGAAAATATGTCGGTATCTTGCGAGGAGAACAACCCTTCGGAAGTCCGGTGGCTCGTAGTAAGAAAATGGCAATAAAACTGGCGGGAATATCTACAAGAACGATAGATCCAGCAATGGAGAGATGGAATTGCGAACCGATCGATCTGTCTGAGATAACCCGGTCAGAAGCAAATGAATCAGCTCCTACATTACGGGATCGCTTGTATCAGGAGCATAGGATTCCTGGCGCACTGTCGGCGTTGTCCGATATTAAATATACTTATGTCGAAGTGGAGAAACCTTATTTAGACAATCGGATCATAAGGTTTATACGAACTTTGGCCGATCAATACAGAACCGATAGAAAGCTGTATAAATCAGTTCTTGCCGAGTTGTCTCCTGATATCCCCTATGCCAAATACAATGCGATTACATCCTTCAAGAACATGCTTTCCAATCCAGATACTTTGAATTGCATCAGCCAGAGCTTGGAGAGAGTTCGGCATCACCCGATGCTGTCTCCCAAAATGATCAGCGATGCGAAGAGATGGATTTCAAGTATCAAAAACGTGGATACCAAAAGCAAGAAAAGGAGCTTTCGCGAAATCATCAGGCCACTGATACCTCAGTTTGTGAAAGAAATCAGATACAATCTCTTCAAGAAAAATGTTTCCAGAATCATGCTGCTTCTCAGAATCTGGATTATTGTCGAGATGACGCACCTATTGCAGGACGACCTTGATGCAAAGGCCAAGTACTTCAAGGATTGATGAGCGAGTATAGTATATTCTCAGCGATTGGTATCATTTCAATATCAGGGAATAAAGAAGCTCGATTTCCTTGTCCCAGATGGTTTCATCCGGAGTCTCGAGAATCAGGGGGATTTCGTCGAGTCGAGGGTCGTTGACGATGTAGCGGAAGGATTCGATTCCCAGTTCACCTTCACCGATGGAAGCGTGGCGATCGACGCGGCTTCCCTGCGCTTTCTTCGTGTCGTTAAGATGCATGCCTTTCAGATAACGAATGCCAATGATCGAGTCAAGTTCGTGAAACGTTTTTTCGTATAAATCCCGTGTGCGAAAATCATAGCCGGCGGTGAAGGCATGACAGGTATCGATGCAGACGCCGATACGATCTTTTCGATCTACCAATTCGATAATGCGTGCCAGATGTTCAAAGCGATATCCGACGTTGTTTCCTTGCCCGGAGGTATTTTCGATCACAGCAACGGCCGATATTGTATGCGATAACGCTTCGTTGACGCTATCGGCGATGGTTTTGAGGCAGTCGTCTTCCGAAAGAATGCCCAGGTGGCTTCCCGGGTGGAAGTTCAGGAGTTTGAGTCCGAGCGCTTCGCAGCGAAGGAGTTCATCGATGAATGCGTCAACAGATTTTGCTCGCTTCTCGGGATCGGGATTGCCCAGATTTATCAGATAGGAATCGTGCGGGAGAATGTGCTCCGTTAAGTATCCGTGTTGTTCGCAATTCTGCTTGAATTGCTCAATATCAATGTCTGTGAGCGGCTTAGTTTTCCACTGTTTCTGATTCTTGGTGAAAAGCGCAAAGGCTTTCGCGCCGATCTTGCTTGCATTGAGCGGTGCGTTGAATACACCTCCGGCCGCGCTGACGTGTGCTCCTATTCTCTTCATGACGACTCCACGATGTTTACTGCTCGACTTGTTGTTGTACAAGTCTTATCGCACGGTGCACCTTCGCCCGATCTCCTTTTTCAACGTGGATATACCACAGCTTTATAATGGTATATTCAAAGGCGATAAAGCTGTGAAACACCATGTTGAAAAAGGAGATCGAACGAATCTGCATCCGTGGTGGAAGTTACGTGTTGCTGTTGATTTGTCAATGCAAGAAAGTTGACGGAAAACGCTGATGGTGAAAAGTGCCCTGATAACGAAAGAGGTGGAAGTATTGGAAAAGGCGATTTTGGACTGGCTGGAAGAGAAGCTTCCCAAGTTTGAGCACTCGGGTATTGTTCTTGACGACGAGAAGGAAATCCCGTACGGCGTGCAATTGACGTTGAGCAGGGGGGAGCAATCGATTCCATTGAATGTATATTGGTCGAAGAAGAAGGGACTATCGGTCGTGTATGGCGGGAGGAAGGATAACCCGCTCCGCGATGGAATCGACCACATCCTGCACGAGCATTGCGAATCCATGCTGCACGACTGGACGAGCTGGATTGGCTCGGACGAATCGGGCAAGGGTGATTTCTTCGGTCCCCTGGTCGTGTGCGCGTTCAACGTGGATCAGGAGACGCTCGGGAATCTCCGCGGGTATCCGTTGGACGACTCGAAGAAGATATCCGACAAGAACATCCACGTGATCGCAGAGAAGCTGCACCACAGGTTCCGGCACCGGATCGAGATCATGGCGCTTCTTCCCGAGAAATACAATGACCTGTACGAAAACTTCCGGTCGCAGGGCAAGAAGCTGAACCAGCTTCTCGCCTGGATGCACGCCCGTGTTCTGGTGAACAGCTATCAGCGTTTCCCGACCCAGGGCGTGGTCGTGGACAAATTTGCTGCCGAGTACGTGCTGAAGAGCAGCCTGCGCGATCTGCGTGACATTCCGCTGGTGAATGTGGAGCGCGCGGAAGCAGATCCGGCGGTGGCGGCGGCTTCGATTTTGGCGCGTCATCGATTCCTGATGGAGATGGACAGGATGTCGGAGCGATTCGGCATGGAATTTCCCAAAGGAGGCGGCGCACCCGTGGATGTCGCGGCGAAAGCGTTCGTGGCGAAATTCGGGAAGGGCGAGATGAAAAAGGTTGCCAAAATCCATTTTAAAAACTATTCTAAACTCGATATTCAAACGATACAAGGAGTGATGTGATGATCATCGTAACGGGTGGGGCCGGATTGATCGGGAGCGCGTTTGTTTCCCGACTGAACGCGGAAGGCATTGCACAGATAATTATCGTGGATAACCTGGGTGAATCGAACAAGTGGAAGAACCTGGTGAATCTGAGCTATATGGACTACATCCACAAGCTGGATTTCATCGAGCAGATTCAGGCCGGGGCGTACGATGGCGCAATCGAAGCGATCATCCACATGGGTGCCTGCTCATCCACCACCGAATCAGACGCGGACTACCTGATGGAGAACAACTACCGTTACACGCGCGTTCTGGCGGAGTGGGCCATCGAAAACAATGTACGCTTCATCTACGCCAGCAGCGCCGCCACTTATGGCGAAGGCGAGCAAGGCTACAGCGATAGCGAAGATAACATCCAACTCCTGAAACCGCGCAACATGTACGGCTACTCCAAGCATGTCTTCGACCTCTGGGCAGTCCGCTCGGGGGCGATCGATAACATGGCAGGATTGAAGTTCTTCAACGTATTCGGGCCCAACGAATACCACAAGGGCGACATGCGCTCCATGGTCCACAAGGCGTTCGAGCAGATTCGCGACACGGGCAAAATCCGGTTGTTCAAGTCCGACAGGAAGGAGTATGCCGATGGCGGACAGCAGCGCGATTTCATCTACGTGAAAGACGCGGTGGAGTACACGTGGTGGTTGATGAATCACCCCGACGTGAACGGTATCTTCAATGTGGGTACAGGGATTGCCCGTAGCTGGAACGACCTCGCGAACGCGGTGTTCTCCGCCATGAAGAAGAGGCCGGACATCGAGTATTTCGATATGCCCGAGCGTTTCAAGGGGAAATACCAGTATTTCACCCAGGCGGAGATGAACAAGTTCTCAGCCGCCGGCTGCGATATCCGGTGCCACACCCTCGAAGAAGCCGTTACCGACTACGTGCAGAACTACCTGTTGCCCCGGGATGGGTATTTGTAGGGGAATCTTTTACTACGATATTTACTTCGTCTTGCGGATATCGGTTGTGGACTATGCATGTGTGCCGAGCTTGGTTGTGTGTCCTGAATCAAGTTCGAGCGCTTTCTGATTCTTGCGGATATCGGTTGTGGACTATGCATGCGTGCCGAGCTTGGTTGTGTGTCCTGAATCAAGTTCGAGCGCTTTCTGAAGAATTTCTCTGCTTTATCATAGTCCTTGCGAATATTTTTCATGAAATTCCCGTAATTTCCGAGGTTGTTTGCATGCTTTGGATCAATCTCCAGCGCTTTCTTGTAGTATTCCTCCGCTTCATCATAGTCCTTGCGAATTTCATCAATGAATAGTGCGTAATTTGCAAGGTTGTTTGCATGCTTTGGATCAATCTCCAGCGCTTTCTTGTAGTATTCCTCCGCCTTGTCATAGTCCTTGCGAATTTTTTTTAGGAATAGCGCGTAATTGCCTAGAATTGATGCGTTATCAGGGGCCAATTCGATAGCCTTTTCATAGTATTGCTCCGCGAGGTCTGGATTCTCGTTCTTCACTTGCTCGGCCTTCATGGCATATTTCCATGGGTCGTCGTAGGTATCGAGTATGTCGTTCAGAGCTTTCTCACTTTCGGTTTTTGCTTTCGGATTTTTTATTTGATCGATTTCTTTTTGAAGTTTGTCGAGTCGTGAATTCAATTCTTTAAACAGATCGTCAAATCGCTTCCGTTTCGGTAATTCCAGCCCGAATTTCTGGCTAATTTGCAGCATCAGCAAATCAAATCCCCGATGGTTTACCCAATAACTTGTGTTATGCTCGCCAAGCCATTTCCCCAGGACGGTCTTATCGTCTGGCTTCTTGCTTGTTACCCAATAATAGTGGGGAGCATCGCCTTTTTTATGCTCGATTTTCTCAAGCAGCTCGACGATGCTGGGATCGTTTCCGCCGTAACCCATAAAAACGATGGCGCAGTTGGCAAGGAGTGAGGGCAATTTCTCCAGGTACGCTTGATCCAGATTCTGGATTTGCTGATCGGTCGCCTTGGGATCACGTAGCGCGTCGCCGTGCAGCTTGAGAATGCGTATTCTCGAATCGTTGAAATCGAGCTGGTCCGCTTCCTTCTCATGGTAGATAACGAACGGTTTCTTCTTCGTATAAAGGTAGATGGAGTCTGCAATCAAATCGTCGAAGTTGGTTGTCAGCACCAGATTCATTCTCCTGCCGAACTTCTCGTGCGTCAGAAGCTTGGCAAAGATGGAATAACCAAACAGAGGGTCCTTTCCCTCGGTTTCTTTTTCAATAACAGCCTGGCGATTACTATACAACGTCGAGACAATATCCAGAACAGCCCCAAAACTTTTTGCAGGATTCTTTTCGTCGAAGTCTGGAATGCTTTCTTTCAGAAACTCAGGAAATTCTTCTACATGGATATCCCTGAGTTCCTGTAGCCATTTCTCCACAAGTTGACCCGCTGTCGGAATTCCGGAGCTGACAGAGCACCCTGCCCCGAGAAAGAATACATAACGGCAGTTTGGATTGCTTTCGAGGCTTTTATGAATCGTATTGACCAAGGCTGTTGCCGTAATTTTAGGCTCTGTTGCAAATCGAGTGGGTAAGCATCTATTGAAGGGTTTTATCCTGAGCTTCCTTTCTCTGTCACCCTTGTGTGTTTTACCCAAAAAATACGTGCCCCTCAAAGGGGCGAAGGCTTACCACTGTCTCTGTCATCCTGAGCGGAGTCGAAGGACCATTCAATGCTGAACCCATCCTTCGACTCCGCTCAGGATGACACTAAGGAAGGGCTGAGATACAATAACCCACCAGATTTGCAACAGAGCCTTATTAACTACTTGGCTTTCCCCTGATTGGCCACAGCTTCGGCTGCTTTCTTGATCGCCTCGGCGTCTCCCAAGTAGTAATGGCGGATCGGTTTGAGATCGTCATCGAGCTCATACACCAACGGAACGCCGGTAGGAATGTTGAGCTTCACAATCTCATCATCCGGGATGTTATCCAGGTATTTGACCAGCGCGCGCAGACTGTTGCCATGGGCCGCGATCAACACTCGTTTGCCCTTTCTGATCGCATGCGATATCTCTTCATGCCAGTATGGCAGCATGCGGTCGACCGTTAGCTTGAGGCTCTCCGTCTTGGGGAGCTCTTCATCGGTCAAATCGTCGTAACGCCTGTCCTTGCCGGGGTAGCGGTCATCGTCCGGACTCAGGTCCGGTGGCGGAATATCATAGCTGCGACGCCACACGAGGACCTGATCGTCACCTACCTTAGCTGCCATTTCCGCTTTGTTGTAGCCTTGCAGGTCACCGTAGTGACGCTCGTTCAAACGCCAGTTGCGATAGACGGGAATCCACATCAAGTCCATCTCGTCCAGTGTAATCCAAAGCGTGCGAATCGCTCTCTTCAGGACGGAAGTGTATGCCACGTCGAAGGTGAACCCGTCTTCCTTGAGAAGAGTCCCGGCTGCGTGCGCTTCGGTGACGCCTTTCTCGGAAAGGTCGACATCCGTCCAGCCGGTGAAGCGGTTTTCTTTGTTCCAGACACTCTCTCCGTGCCTGAGAAGTACAAGTTTATACATCGTGAGTCCTCCGTTATTTCTTGGGTGGAATTTCAGGTAACGCCAGGTTGGGCCGTTTATCAAGCTTGGGCCTGAACACCGGGTTCTTCTTCATTTCATCCATCAGGTGCTTGATCGCTCCATCGAGTTGCGGATCCTTCCCTGCCGCGTAATCCTGCGGTTTGATATCGATCTCGATATCGGGATCGGTACCGTAGTTCTCGACGCCCCAACCGACATCCCTGAACCAGAACGAATATTCCGGCTGTGTTGTTACAGCCCCGTCCACCAGCGAGTACTGTCCGTTGATTCCGACAACGCCGCCCCAGGTTCGTTTGCCCAGAAGCTTGCCGATTCCCATCATCTTGAAGGAATGGCTAAAAATATCGCCGTCCGAGCCGGCAAACTCGTTGGTCAACGCGCATTTCGGACCCGCGATCGCACAATCCGGGTACGGCTCCGGATGCTTGGACCACCTTGTCGCCACATACGCATTCGGAACTCGTTTGAGCTTCTCCAGCAGTAGCGGGGAGACATGACCGCCTCCGTTGTAGCGAACATCCACAATCATGGCGTCAAACCTGCATTCCGTCAGGAAGAGACGATGGAACTCGGAGAATCCTTCCACGCCCATGTCGGGAACGTGGATGTACCCGATCTTACCGCCGCTCTGCTCGTGAACGTACTTGCGGTTGTCTTCCACCCACGCGCGATACAGAAGCAAACCCCTGAACGGCAGCGCTTTCACCGTCACATCGCGCGACTTGCGCTGGCCGGGTTTCCTCACAGTCAGGATCACGTCCTGCCCGCCCATATTGAGGAGACATTCGCGAGGAGACTTGTTGCGATCGACCTTCGTGCCGTTCACAGCCAGAAGTTGATCGCCCTCTTCGATATTGACGCCGGAACGAACCAGAGGTGAGACCTCGTTCTCCGTGTCCGAGCCGGAGTGAATAATGTTTTCGATAATATAGTATCTTCCCGACGGTGCCAGCTTGTAATCGCAGCCGAGTTTACCAAGGCGATACACGGGAACGCTACGGTAGTCTCCGCCGAACTCGTAGCAATGCGAGGTTCCAAGCTCACCCTGCATCTCCCATAAGACATCCGAAAACTCGTAGCGTGACCCTACACGATCCAGCAGCGGCAAGTAGCGCTGGTAGATACGGTTCCAATCGACGCCGCTCATGTTCTCCGTCCAGAAATGCTCACGCTGGAGCAACCAGGCTTCGCGATACATCTGTCGCCACTCCTCGAGCGGTGAGATCAGCGTACGTATGCGGCTCATATCGATCTGCCCGCCTTCGGGCGAGAACTTTTTCTTCGCCTTCGTATTGGGCTTGTCTCCGGCTTTGAGAACCGTGAGTTCACCCTGCTTTCTGATAATCATTCCCTTCCCGTCGAGGGAAAGCTTGTAGCTATCGATTCCACTGATGATGATGTCTTCCTGCAATTTCTCGAGATCGTACACCTTCAGGATATTCTTCGGCTTGGCTGCATCGCGCCAGCTTGATCGCTCTGGCAAGCCGTCCCGCGGGGTTTCCATAAACAGAATCTTGTTTTCGACGACACTCAGGTTCCAGTATTCGCCCGGATCCATCGGGCACTCGATCACCCGCTCGAAGATATTCTCGAACTCGATCTCCACTTCGATACCTTTCTCATTCTTGCCATTCTTACCGTTCTTGCCGTTCTTCATATCCGGTATTCCCGGAGAACATATTTTCGGCTCGAATGGCGAGGGATATTCCTTCTTCAATGGAACGCAGTAGATCTTAGTGGATTTGATGAAGCTCAGCTCGAACTGAACCGAATCGTAGATCGGATTGAAGATTCTCTCGCCGATGAAGTACAGATATTTGCCGTCGGGCGAGAAGCAGGCTTCGAAATCGCGCTTCAAGGGTCGCGTTACGTCGTGGACTTCCATAGTTTCGGTATTCAGAACACGAATCTTGGCTGATTGTGCAGTATCGGAAAGGTCATACGCAATCCACCGGGCGTCCGGACTCCAGTCAACATTCCCGATACGGAAATGCTCCGAAGAATCCGCCACCTGCATGGTCTCTTCCGCGATGTTCATGATGATCAATTCGTTGCGATGGTTCGTGACCGCTACGAGATCGCCCTTCACGGCCGGCAAAATCTGGTGAATCCTGCCGAGATTAATATTCTCGAAGAGCTTCTCTTTTCCCTTCTCCGTGTCGACAACCACCAGCCGGTCCTCGCCGTCAAGCGCGTCGCACACGGCAACAAAACGCTTGCCGTCGTGCATCCAGGCAGGAATGCGGTAACGAGCAGCGCTTCTCTCGCCCCACGGGCGAACCGGGCCACTCCAGTTGGCAAGTGAATGCAGTTTGCCACGCACGGCCACGACCGTCTGCGTACCGTCCTTGCTTAGGCCGTAGCCCTGAAGGTATCGGCTCGCGTTCACGAACTTGCGCTGAACTTGCTGGCGGCTGCTATGGAACTCGATCTTGACTTTCGTTTCCTCGTTTGCGGCAACATCGAGTAAATAGATATCGCCACCGGCCTGGTAAACAATATTCTTGCCGTCCGTTGTCGCGTTACGAGCGTAAAACTCGCGCTGATCCGAATGGCGCTTAATATCCTGACCCCTGACATTCACCGAGTAGATATTCGCGACGCCTTCATGGTCAGAGAGGAAGTATATCCTATCTCCGATCCACATCGGATTCGCCTTGTTCGAAATATCCTTGAGGAACGGTTCGAACGTTCCGTTGCCCTTCCGGTCAATCCAGAATTCGCCGGCTGTTCCCCCGCGATACCTTTTCCAGCGTGCCGTATCTCTCGTGTGGCGACCTATCACCACGCCTTTCTCACCGAAACTGATCTCGTTCGCGTTGCCAAACGGCATTTTTACCGGCTCTCCGCCTCCGATGCCCACCTTGTAGATGCTCGAATCGTGCGCCTGGTTGTAATTGGAGCTGAATACGATCTCCTTCGAATCAGGAGTCCAGCACACCGGCTGACAGAATCCGCCGAGATACGTTAAGCGCTTCAGATCCTCGCCCTTCGAGTTCATGATGTAGAGTTCGGGATGCCCCTCTTCCATCGTTGTGTACGCAATAAAGCGTCCGTTGGGAGAAATCATCGGATGGAATACGGTTGACTGGTTCGTTGTCATGCGGCGCGCGACGCCTCCACGTAAAGGAATACGCCAAATATCGTCTTCGCTTACAAAAACTACAATATTCTTACTCACATGCGGTTCGCGATAATAGCCCTGTTGGCTCATATTCTTCCTCCTGATTGTTTATATTGAACTTTGAAGAATATATTAGAAATGCCGATCGAAGTGTAAAGGAAAATCTCTGGTCGCCCTAAATCAATACCTGTTCAGCCATTTCGCACTTTCCGCGAGGCGAGAGCAGATTCGTTCGATGTCCCTTTTCGACGGGGTGTTTCGCGCCTTTTCATCGCGTGTCCGGTAGTTTCCAAGGCGCGGTATATCCCCGATAAAAAGGGACATCGGGCGAAGATGCCTCGTCGGTAAGCAATTTGCAAAAAAAACGGGAGAGCTTTCACTCTCCCGCCTAATATCGTTATCAGATAGCGCTGAAACTATTTCAGCATCAGCATCTTCTTGATGAACTTATTGTTATCGGTTTCCATCTTGTAGAAGTAAACACCGCTACCGCATGGATTTCCGTTATTGTCATTACCATGCCATGTAAGAGGATAGTTGCCTTCCGGCAGGACTTCGTTGACCAGCGTCTTCACAAGCTGACCGCGAGCATTGTAAATCTTCACAGATACCATGCCTTCTTCAGCGATCGAGAAGTTGATTGTCGTCGAAGGATTGAATGGGTTCGGAGAATTCTGATCCAGAGCTGTTGTATAAACAGGTGCTTCTTCTTCCTCTTCTTCGTTGATGGTCACGTTGATAGGACCGAACATCTTGGATGTGCCATTCAATTCGATTGCTTCCAGCCAATAGCTGTAAGATTTTTCGTCAACGATTTCGATATCGTTATCCTGATACTGGTAGACTTGCTCTTCTGAGAGGTTGTTTGCCTGAATCAGGTTTGTGTTCATCTGTATTGCATCGCCGAGATCGCCTGTTTCGCTACGAAGTACGCGATAGCCAAGCATTCCGCTTTCTGACTGCGTGTTCCACTGGAGGGTAACGAAGCCTGCTGCTGCGTAAGTTCCATGGAAACCGGAGAGCTCGACCGGCAGGGTTTCTTCATTGCTTGTGAACACAAATTCACTGAATTCCGATACGATAACGATAATGGCGTTCAGATCGGAATCGTAGGTTACATTGGCAGGATCGATCATGGAGAAGGGTTCGGATTCACTTTCACGATGCCATACATTCACATTGTTCGGATCGGAAATTCCGTGGTTCGGAATATGATCGAGATAGAACACCAACCATGCTTCTCCACCGGAGAAATCGAAGGCGTTGTCCTGATCGATATACCAGCGGTAATCGGCAACGTTTTCATCGGAGATGGTATCCGTGCTGATCGGCCCATGATTGTAGAAACGAACCGTTACATTGCCTTCTACAGTCACACCGGAGAACTGGATAGCGAGACCGGTACTCGGTGAATCGAAATCGATCATCGGATCGCCGGTTGTGACGGCCTGGGTGTCATCCTGTGCGAGGGTTTCCATCACGACAAAATCGTCGATATTCCACGCAGAAAGTCTGTTGTCATCCATGGATGTAAACCGGAACTTTAAATAGAGTGTTGAACTTCCAACACCATCGCCTGCTCCAATCGTCACGACAGGGTTCATGTTATCATTGTTCAAGTCGTTAATATAGGTGTATGACCAAATGGTGTTGCTCCATTCCAATCCATCGGTTGAGGTGAGAACGTCGAGTTGGTAGCTCCCCACGCCTCCGCTATAACTGTAAACTTGCTGGCACCAGCTAACATCGAGAGTCGAATAACCGGTCGTGTTGATCGGACAGGATACCAATTCATCTCCCACTGCGTAACTCGTATAAACAATGCGAGCTTCCGGCGCGACACTACCTGCATAGCTTGTATTGCTTGAATACCAGTTGCCATTGTTTGTCCATCCGGCCGGCGGGAAGATCGTGAAATCTTCGAGGTAAGGCACGGAAGGTCCTTCCGTCACTTCAATCATCACTTCATTGCTATATAATAAACCACCTATAAAGGTAGCTCCGAACACAACATAAATGGTTCCCGCTGTTCCAGGGGTTCCCGAGAGTACATAACCATCGATGCCTGTTTCCATGTATGGTCCACCGCTAACTTCCGACGCATACCAGCCGTAGTCCAAAGGCCCCCCAACAATTGTCCCGGTAATGGGAGTAATCATCTGACCGACAATCAAATGTTGATCATCTGCCGGAGAGATGCTTACACCGTTGATGGTGAATGGACCGTATGGGCTACCGATTACAGCAGGATTGTCGCAGACCACGCGAACTTCATAGGCGGTTCCGCCAACTGCCGTTTCGGGAATCGTGATATCAAAAGTTTGCAAAGGATTGGTCGTCTCAGCGGTGAGCGTATAGGTACCAATATCTGTAGGGTTGCTAAAATCGCCATTTTCATCGGATAACTGCGCCGTGAAAATCGCACCAGCAGGAAATGTTCCTGCACCAAAGAATGTTACGTCTCCTGTTGAACCCGGGATGAACGGAGGAAACCCAACATCCATAGTTGTGATCGTTTCAGTAGAAGAAGCAAAATCCGTCATGACGATGTCGTCGATATTCGCGCGCTTGTTGCTTGTTCCAGATACAGCCAGAATGCGAATTCGCACGTCTCCGGCAACATTTACTTCTGCCGACCATTCCGCAAGGGATGCTTGTGCATTCGCATCGAAGTCGGTCCCAGCTTGTGTCCAGTCTGTACCGTCATTAGTGCTGTACTCAACGCGAAGGGTTGGTGCTACTGTATCTGTACCATATTTTGCATATTGCAATGTAATTGTCCCAAGTCCACCTGTCTTGTTTGCCAGCATCGTCATATCCCCGCCGGTCTTGACACGAGCAGACTTAGTACCATTCTTCTTGTCGCTCGCAAGAGTGCCGATCAAGCAATTATTGAGACTCCAATCGATTCCATTGAGAGCGACGGTGCCAATTAAGTAGCTAGGCTTCGATTCTGCTTCGAAATCAACAGTATAGTCCGCAAACATGCCAACGACGCTGCAGAGCAAGATAAATACGAGAACGAATCCCTTTTGTTTCATTCCTTTCTCCTTGATTAGATCATTTGATTTTCTTATTATGATTCACTGTTATTTTTAGCTTCTACATTCAACATCAACAGCAACGCACTCAAATGCATTGAGATACACACACTATTCCCATAGCTTCATTAATTTAGAATTCGCAACCATGCTGTCAATTTTTTTTTCTGTTGCCACAAAGATATAATCCGCTGCTAACAATATACTTACAAAACGAGACATTTATCACTCCGCCAATCCAGTCTATATCGTGCGTAGCTCATTGACTAAGTTTCATTTAGCGCATACTTCGTAAATCTCATTCATTTTCACAGTTAATTTCGCGAGCAATAAACCGCATCCTGAACGGATAATAATGAAGATTAATTGCAAATCAATATCTGAGTTAAATTCACTTCAAGGCTTAAATCCGCTTTTGCTTGCAAACGTTTCTTGTTGCATGATAATATCATACACTATAATATTATTTTGTATAAATATTATTTCTCATTGATCTTCAAAAAAAATCTTGCCCAAACAAGACCCTCCCTAAAAAAAGAATCAAATGATATGTTTGTTCATTATTCGAACAACAAGGGGAAATAATGCTATCCAAGGAACTTCACGCGCAAGGACAGTGGCTCTTCCGTCACAGGAGCTACCTGCCGCTCATTCTGCTCATCTTCATCGTTCTGTCACTACTTCCCACCAGACCCTTGACCCCATACCCTCTCTATCACCATATCTACAACGGTTTCTGTCTTTTCGTTGCAGTAGTGGGCTTTGGGATTCGCATAATCACCATCGGCCAGGTTCCCAGAAGAACCTCCGGCAGAAACACGCATAAACAGATCGCGGACGAACTCAACACGACCGGGATTTACTCGCAGATCCGTCACCCGCTCTATCTGGGCAATTTCCTCATGTGGTTCGGCGTTATCCTCTATACGCAACACGTGTGGTTCATCATTTTCTTCTGCGTGACCTACGCCCTCTATTACGAGCGTATCATGCTGGCGGAAGAGGAATTCCTGTCCGAGAAATTCGGCAAGGCATACGCGGAGTGGTCTCGCTTCACCCCTGCATTTTACCCGCGATGCAAAAACTGGAAGACCTCCAAGCTCACCTTCTCGATGCGAAACGTACTGAAAAGGGAATACTCGGGGCTTCTCGGTATGGTAGTCTCGTTCTGTATTGTCGAAGTGTTGTACAATCTGATCCACGTTCACAAGCTTGTACTCTCGAAGGGGTGGATCATCGCACTGATCGCAGCGGCAGTAGTCTACATCGTTCTCAGAACGCTCAAGAGATCAACGCGAATCCTCCACGTAGAAGGCCGCTAGAAGGCTATTTCTTCGATTTGTATTCCACTACGGTTACGCCGGCGGGATCCGTATCGATACTCACCACGCGCCATTTCCAGTGAATTCTCACCCACAGGAGCAATGCCAGTATCCTTGCCTTGTGAGAAACAAGCACGACCGGTTCGTTGTATCCGGCCGCCCTCTTCATGATGCAAGCAGCGTTGTGCATGATCTTGAAAATCCCGAAATTGAAGATCGAATTGAAGAACGTGTAGACAAACCAATTATACAGCGATATCTGAATCCATCCCGGAAGACGTAGCGAGGCCGCATCGATTTCACGGAGCTCCGGCCATGCCTCCGAAGGTATCTTCCCCTCGGGATTCATCAAGGACGCAGTGTCCTTTGCGCGGGGCAACGGACTGTGGAAAATCTTCCTGAATTTCCCGCGCCATTTTTTCTCAGCCTCCCTCACCTGCCTGATGCCAAGCTCAGTGAGCTGCGCACTGTCCCATGAGGGAAGTTGTTTTCGAAACTCTTTCCAGGTTGTCTTCTGTTGGAAATCGCCCACCAGATGGGTCGAATCTCCATGCCGCATAATAAAAATCTTCACTATTCCACCAATTCTTCAGGATTTCCGAAAAAGGCGTCCAGCCTGTTCAGATACAGGTAGCCTGTCCCGGGTTTGTCCATATCAATTTTGAATTCCCGGAGCAATCCGTATAGCCTGCGGGCTACGTTTTGCTCGCTCACCAGGCACTGAACGACCGTAGATTTTTGGTCCTTTCCCGGCGACATATAACTGAGTCCCGCAAAAACGGGCATCTCGTAGGCAAGTTTGCGAGCCATGGAAATACTGTCAATAATGGATGCATTTGTTATACCAAGTTCAACGAGCGTCGAGAGCAAACCATCCAGGAAATCTGGGTTGTGCAGAACGATGGTCAGTGCATATTTAGCGGCGTCTTCCTGCCGCTTTTCCTGCTCTTCGTGGCGACTGATCACCGCGAGGATGTCGGCAGGGGTTTTTGCCTGCAGAAGCTCGTTCTTGAATTTATCGCTCTTCAGAAGTCTCGACGATTTCGCCAGCAGTTGCAGGTAAATCCTGTTCTCTTCCGGCGGCGCGCCGAAGAAGAAGATGATCTTCGCCGGTCCCATCTCCGGATTTCCGTAGTCGATCCCGTCCTTGAGAACGATGATGCTGAGGAATACCTTTTCGCAGCTTTCGTCCCGCGCATGCGGCAGGGCCACCTCCGGAATCAATTCGGTGTTGGCAGCTTCCTCCCTGCTGTGGATCGCCTTGAGAAATGATTTGTGATCCCGGATGATATCCTGATTATAAACGTGATTTACCATCTTCTCGAAGAGGTCGTTCTTGTCTTTGACCTTCGGATTGACGATGATCAGATTTTCGTTGATGCAATCATTCCACATTGCCGCCTCCGTTGAAAGATTTGCGTTGAAGCCTCGAATAGCTGTATTTCAGCAGTATCGGTGTCACAAACGCGCTGATGATAACCAGCATGATCGTCGAAGAGAGCTCCCCGGTGGAAATCAATTGCTTTTCCACCGCCATATTTGCGATGATCAGTGCTACCTCGCCACGAGGGATCATCCCGAAACCGATACGCATGGAACGCAGCCAGTCGAAACTGCTGAATCTTGCCCCGATGGAGCTGCCCACGAATTTCCCCGCCATCGCCAGGAACACAAAGAGAAGCAGGAAAATCGGATCGGTCCTGAGCTTGAAAAGGTGAATTCCCAAGCCGATATTCACGAAGAACACATCCACGAAGAACGATTTCCCAACGGTGGAGATATCCTCCTGAATCGAGTGTTTATACTTCGTCTGTCCCACGAAAAGTCCGGCGAAATATGCGCCGGTAATCGCGGCGATTTCCGCCTGTTCCGCCAGCCAGGCATAGACGAAGATCAGCGAGATGGTCAGCGAGAGAACCGCCGTCTCCAGATAAAACTTCTTGATGTTGAGGAAGAACGGCTTGAGAACGAAGAAGCCGAATAGGAAAATCACCGCGAAGAATCCGACAATCTTCCCGATCGAGTGCAGGAACGCGACGCCAGGCATGTGCAAACCGCCGCTGTGCCCCAGGCTCATCCCGAATAGGAACGTGACCAGAAGAATGCCCACCACGTCGTCGATGATCGCCGCGTTCACGATGCAACGCCCCTCGATACCCTTCAGCTTGCCGAGATCGATCAGGGTCATCACACTCACGCTCACGCTTGTGGCCGTGAAGATCACGCCGATGGTCAGGCTGTGCATTACGCCCTTGTTGAAAAGCATCGAGAGCCCGAATCCAAGGAGCATCGGTACGGTGATTCCGCCCAAGGCGGGTAGCAGCGCCTGCTTCGAGTCCTGGCGAATCTGCTTGAGATTGGTCTCGAGACCGGCCTCGAACAGCAGGAAGAGCACGCCCAGCTTGGCAAGCCACTGGATGATGACATCCGATTCCACGAGGTTGAAGAAACTCGGCCCCAGAATCACGCCAAGCAGAAGCATGCCGATGACCGGCGGCTGCTTGAGCCTGCGCGAAAGCGCTTCCATGATCTTGGAGCAGAAGATGATAATGGCCAGATCGAGAAGAATCCTATCGCCCATTGTCGTTCCTCAGTTTGCGCAAACGTGACGAATGCTGCCGGTAGGTTTCCGAGAAGATGTGTCCTCCGGTGCCGTCGGCGAAGAAGAATAAATAGTTCGTATCCTGCGGAGCCAGAACCGCCTCGATCGCGCTGATCGTGGGATTGCATACGGGCGTGGGGGGCAGTCCCTGATTCCGGTAAGTGTTATAGGGTGAATCGAAGCGGAGGTCCTTGTAAAGAATCCGCGACCGTCGAATGCCGGCGTTTTCCAGTGCGTATGCGATGGTCGGATCCGCCTGGAGCAACATCCCCTTCTCGATACGGTTGAGGTAGACGTCGGCGATGAAAGGCTTTTCGTCTTCCTTGCGCGCTTCGCGCTCCACGATGGAAGCAAGGATCATGGTATCATAGAAATCGTGGAGTTCTCTCGTGTTCTCGAAGGTGTTTGCCGTCATTTTCCAGAATTGATCGACGATGTGCCGGAGAATGAATTCCTCTTTGACGCCCTCAGGGAAATGGTAGGTTTCGGGGTAAAGAAATCCTTCCAGCGAAGGGAGGGAGAAGCCTGTAACTTGTTTGATGAACGTCGAGTCCTGCATCAGGTACATGAAACGCTGGTAGTCACCAAAACCGTTGTCCGCGAGAACGTGGGCGGTTCGACGGGCGGTCATACCCTCGGGGATGGTCACTTTTCGCAGGATAACCTTTGCCGCATGCAGTCTTTTCAGGGCTTCGCCGATGGTGATCTTCCCGCTGAAGAGGTACTTCCCGCGACTCAGCTTGCGGTCGATGCCCTTGTATCGCGCGAACATCTCGAAGAAGAACCTGCTTCGTATAATTCCGCTATCGAATAGTTTTTTGGAGATGGATTTTGCCGTTTCGCCCTGGGAGACGTCGATGATTGTGTCCCGTACATAAACCGGCTCGAGCAGCATTTTCACGTCAAGCGCGATAAACACCGCGATCACGAGCAAAATCGCTATGGGAAGCACCCGTTTCATCGATAGGATTCCAGATAATTCTTCAGGATAATGGACGCCGCGACTTGATCAATGATTTTCCGTCCGTTTATCGGGTCCTTGCCCATCTTTTTGATTTCTTCGTTGGCCTCTTCACTGGTGAAACGCTCGTCCTGGAAATCGACGGGGACCTCCACGCTGGATTTCAGCCTCTCCGCGAATTGCCGGGTCAGCGACGATTGATGCGTTTCCTTGCCTTCCATGTCGATGGGCAGCCCCATCACGATGCGTCCGACACGTTCTCTCTGGATTGTCTCTCGTATCCAGTCCAGCGCGATGTCTTCCGTATCGTACCGGAGCGTGTAATAAGGCCTGGAGATAATCCGCATCGGGTCCGTAAGTGCGAATCCGATTTTCGAATTACCGAAATCAATAGCTAAAATTCGATATAATCCCATAGGTCAAGTGTTCTGTCTTTCTTATATATTCGATTCGTCCTGCCAGCGAGTGATCTTCCAGACCCCCTCGTCCTCCGTCAGGAAAAACCGTGCATAACCATTCGAAACGATCTCGGACGACTCATAGCTGAGGCGGAGATCGAAGTAACAAGGAATAATCAGATTGTACGTTTCGTCATCAATCTGAGAATAGCTCCAGATCGAATCCGGTGGTACCTGCAACGTAAGCGAGATATTGTAAGGCGGGGGCGTTCTTCCATCGCTGGAACCGTAAACAAAGAGATTCTCGTGGTATTCCACCTCTTCGTCGTATCCCCACCAGTCGTCTTTCAAGCCGTCGCCGTCCATGTCGATGCCGATCTCGGTGGACTCCGATGAAACGAGCACGAAAGTGAACGATTCCGACAAGCATTGCTTGTACAGATCGATATTCTGCGTGTTGTAGGCGTTTTGAAGATTCTGGAGCGCAATCTCGGGAGAGACGGCAATCGGATTCGTCACTGTCTCCATTGGTTTACGCATGTCCGGATTGAACGGACTATCGCACCCGGCTGTAAACAGAATAGACAGAACAAGGGTTACACCCCATAGGGCATTACGGTGAAACTTCATATTTCAACCTCCCCCAGGTAACCGATTCCTGGTCTTTTCTGTTGTCCTGCCATTGTGATATTCTCCAAAAACCATCCGTGCCTTTCACGATCTCCAGAAAACACACGCCCGAAAAGGTTTGCGGCAAATGATTCAGGTCGTGCTGAACGCTCAAGGTATATTTTCGGTAAAACTCCGCAAACTCGCTCTGAATGTCGTCCGGCTCGTCTTCCACCTCTTCGAGTTCCAGCGTCATATCCGTATTCGAGAGCAAGTGATTATAGAGCAGCAGGAGCATATCGCTTTCCGTTTGCGCATCCCACTCCTGAGGAACACCATAATCGCTTACATCTTGCGTGTCAAAGAAAAAACGGAATTCGTCCGTGAAAATTTCACCGTATTTGATGCTGTTCTGGCTGAATTCGTAGGCGTAAACGAGGTTCTCCAAGACCTGCTGCGGCTGAATCGGGAATGAATTCCATTCAACCCCGGATTCAGGCTCTTCGGAGTCCCGCGGAGAGAACGCGTTGCATGCCATCAGCATGACGATGACAGCCAAAACCAGGAGCTTAACGCTCTTCTTCAGGACTTTCGGGCTCTGCGGGTTCTTCCGGCTCGTCTTCGATATCATCCTCTGCGGCATTTTCCCTTTCTTTCATCTTCCGAATTTTCTCTTCGCGTTTTTCGATCTCTTCCTGCAGCGCGACAATCCTGGCCACAACGTCTCTAAGTTCAGGCAATTGCGAAAGCTCCTCGTTTTCACAGACCATCGTTCCGAGCTTCTCTTTCTGTTCGCGGATATCGCTCTTGAGCGAGTTGATCGCCAGACGGTGACCGGAGACTTTCGTTGCTTTTCCGACTTCGTCAAACACCTTGGAAAGTGCGACATTTACTTCTTTTCGAAGGTTATCGAGCATTTTCTTATGATCCATAAGTACCTCCTGTCACAAAATATCCTACCGAAACATGGAATCGAGGGATTTTCTTGTCAAACATTTTGTGAACCGTCCCCATGATATCAGCGCCGTCGAACCCTCTGCCATTTCGGCAGGTGCACGAGCGAAAGAGCGGACGAACCGGGATCGAGCGGCTTCAGGAAAGAAAAATGATTCGGATTTGGATTCAAACTTGCATCGTATTCTCTGATTAATATGGTATATATAATATAAATCGAGCAAGGAGTTAGTAACTATGAAACGCATTCTAACGTTCATTCTGATGAGCGCAATAGCAATGTCATTATTCGCAACCTATCAACCCATCGATTCGAATAACGGATCACAACCTGTTCAACTCACGAGAAATTCTACAAGCGGTTTCGAAGCCCGTTTTCACATATCTGGACTTGAGCTGAACTCTGTCGAAACGCGTGAAGGCGATTTCACCGCCGTCAGCGCCGAAGATTTCGAGTTCGTTACTGAACCTGGACAACCTCGTCTCCCTCTGAACCGTGAAATCATTGCTGTTCCCTACGGAGCAGATGTCAACGTTAACGTCAACGCAGGTGAATATCAGGAAATATCCTTAGCCTCATTGAACCTGACAGGACAAATCGTTCCCGCACAGCCGTCGCTCTCCAAGAGCCAGAACCCGCAGGACGCGGAATTCGTCATCGATCGTGACGTCTACGCATCTTCCGGCTGGCTGAATTCTGAGATGGCAAACGTGGAAGAACTCGGAATCATGCGAGGTATGCGCCTGTTCCTTCTTACGGTTCGCCCTGTTGAATATAATCCCGCGTCGAACACGCTTCGCGTTTATTCCAGCGTGGAAGTTGAAGTCGATTTCATCGGAGCTGATTATTCGGAAACCCGCCACCAGCGCGAGCGCACCTATTCGCACTTCTTCGAGCCGGTTTACCGCCAATCCATTTTCAATTATCAGCCCCTCAAAACACGCGACGAACTCACTCAGTACCCGGTCAAATACGTGGTTATCTACGACGATATGTTCGAAGAGCAGCTTCAGCCTTTCATCGAGTGGAAGCGGGAAATGGGATTCATCGTAATCGAAGCCAACACGGATGAAATCGGAAGCACCACGACCACGATCCACAACTATCTTCAGGACCTTTACGACGAAGCCACCGACACAGATCCGGCGCCATCCTTCGTTCTCTTTGTCGGCGACGTTGCTCAGATTCCTGCTTACAACGGAAGCCAGGGAAACCATATTACCGACTTGAACTACGTCAAACTCGACGGGAACGACTTCTTCCCGGAGATGTATTACGGTCGTTTCTCCGCGAACAATACAAGCGAACTGCAACCGCAGATCGACAAGACCCTCATGTACGAGAAGTACGAAATGCCCGATCCCAGCTACCTCGGCGAAGTCGTCATGATCGCCGGAATGGATTCATACCACGGGTCCACATGGGCGAACGGTCAGATCAACTACGGAACCACAAACTATTTCAACGAAGATCACGACATCGAATCTCACACCTACCTCTACCCGAATTCAGGAAGCAATTCCTCGAACATTATCAGCGATGTCAGCAACGGTGTGGGATTCGTCAACTACACGGCACACGGCAGCCCTTCTTCGTGGGCAGACCCGCAGTTCACGATATCCGATATTAACAGTCTCAACAACAACGGGGAATACCCCATGGTGGTTGGCAACTGCTGCTCCACGAATGAATTTCAGGAGACTCAGTGTTTCGCCGAAGCATGGCTTCGCGCGGCGAACAAGGGAGCCATCGGTTATATCGGCGGTACCAACAGTACCTACTGGGACGAAGACTACTGGTGGGGCGTTGGCGCGGGTAGTATCGTTACCAACCCTACATACGAAGGCACCGGTCGCGGTACGTACGACGGCCTTTTCCACGACAACGGCGAAGGCGAAGAAGACTGGTTCGTGACCGCCGGATCAATGGTCATGTGCGGCAACCTCGCGGTGGTCGAAGGCGGCGGCGATCAGAATTACTACTGGGAAATCTACGAGCTGATGGGCGAACCATCCATTACGCCTTACATGGGCGTTCCGATTGAGAACACCGTCGAGTACGGGGAGCAAATCCTCATCGGCCTGACCCAGTTCGAAGTAACCGCCGATCCATATTCATACGTCAGCCTCACGATGGATGGCGAAGTTTACGGCGTTGGCCTCGTCGACGACAGCGGCAACCTCACCATGGATATCGTTCCGTTCACCGAGCCTGGCGATGCCCAGCTTGTGATCACGGCACAGAACCGTCAGCCGGTCATCACGACCGTTCAGGTTGTCCCGAGCGACGGCGCATATCTGATTGCCGACGATTTCATCTATTCGGACGGCGAGAACAACATCCCGGAATTTGCGGAAGCAGCGCTTCTCAGCCTGCCTCTCACAAACGTCGGTAACGATCCGGCACAGGATATCACCATTACGGTCATTTGCACCGACGGGTACGCATCGTTCACCGATAACGAAGTAACGCTGCAATTACTCTCTTCCAATGAGTCAGTCACGCTTACCGACGCATTCTCGATGGAAATCGCCGGAAACGTCCCGGACCAGCATGAGCTTTCAATCGACATTCATATCTCGGCGACCGTGAACGGCGAAGAAGCCACCTGGGAAATGCATAACGAGATTACCGTGAACGCCCCCGATTTCGAAATCGGCGAGATGAGCGTTTTCGACGTGAACGGAAACAACAACGGCCAGCTAGACCCGGGTGAGACAACAGCCATTTCCTTCCCGGTAACGAACACCGGCCACGTGGATTCGCCCGACGTTACCGCGATGCTGATCTGTAACAACCCGTACATCACCATTGACGGAAACTCCGATGACATCGGTTCTCTCGACATCGATGAATCCGAAGACGCCACGTTCATTGTGACACTCGCGGAAGATGTTCCCGAAGGCATCGACATCAATCTCGGTTTCGGCATTTTCGCCGGAGAGTACTCCTTCCAGATCACCTACGGCGTAACCGTTTCCGAAATGTACGAAGATTTCGAGAACGGACTCGATCTCTTTGGTTGGGACATGAGCGGAAACGCAAGCTGGAACCTCACGGAAAACGACGTTTTCGAAGGCGATTACTGCCTCCGCTCCGGTACGATCTCCCACAATCAAACATCAGTAGCGGAAATATCCGTCGATATCGCATCCGATGGCGAGATGTCGTTCTTTTACCGCGTTTCCAGCGAAGAAGATTACGATTACCTGCAATTTTACATCGACAACACGATGACGCAGGAATGGGCCGGCTCCATCAACTGGGCGCAGGCTTCTTACGAGGTTACAGAAGGTGTCCACACCTTCAAATGGGTTTATAAAAAAGACAATTCCGAGAGCCACGGCAGCGACTGCGCGTGGATCGACCTGATCCAGTTCCCGTCTGTTCCTTCCGATCCTACGCCGATCTTCATGGTCAACGAAACCGATCTCGATTTCGGCGATGTGATGGTGGGCGACAGCGTTCTGGTTGACGTCACCATCTTCAACTACGGTAACGAGACCATGGACGGTGCGGTGAACACCATCGATGGATTCACCCTGCTTCTCGATTCCGCTCGCGAAACACGTTCGTCCAAGAGCTCCAAGCAAACCCGTGAGATGTACACCTACTCGATCGAACCGGGCGACGCCTGGATGTTCACCCTCGTTTTCGCTCCGCTCGATGAAGGCGACTTCAGTGGCGAAATCACCATCACGAGCAACGATCCCTACGCGGAGAACAGCGTTATCAACGTTGCAGCAAGCGGATACATCATGGGCGAAAACGGAAACGATGTCCCTGTATTCACAACGGAACTCAAGGGCAACTATCCGAACCCGTTCAACCCCGAGACCACGATTTCCTTCTCGCTCGCCGAGAAGAGCGATGTCCGCATCGACGTGTTCAACATCCTCGGCCAGAAGGTGAAAACGCTTGTTTCTCAGAAGATGGATGCGGGAAACCACAGCATCGTTTGGGAAGGCAAAGACCAGAACAATCATCAGGTTGGTAGCGGTGTTTACTTCTACAAGATGAAAACCGGGCGCTACGTGTCCGTCAAAAAAATGTTGTTGATAAAATAGTGTTATCCGGTATAATGGATTCTACGTTGTATGAAAACCGTGAATGCCGGATATAACACAGATAAATTTATGTGTAAGAGTTATTATAAGTAAGATATGTCGTGCTCACCCGAAACGGGTGAGCACTCCAAACTTTGGAGGAAATATGAAAAAAGGTACGATTCTAATTCTGGTGCTCTTTCTTGCACTCGGTGTTTCGGCAGAAAGCATCAAGATGAACAGCCGTTCGTTTGGTGTAGATGTCGTATCTTCTAGCGAGCAGCAAGTGGTCATCGAATACAACTTCGGTTCTTTCGAGCGCCAGGCTGTTGAAATCGACGGACAAACCATGTACCGGCTCGGTCTTGAAAAAGAAAGCAGGACATACACGGCCGGAGATCCGGAACTTCCGAAGATCACCAGAAGTATCTCGATCGGTGACGACGCACTCATGGAAGCTCAAGTGATCTCCAGCGATTACACGGACTATCGGATGCCCGTGATCCCGTCTCGTGGGTCCATCTCGCGTTCAGTCGATCCAAGTACAGTTCCTTACGAATTTTCAAATGTCTATCAGCAGGACGAATTTTATCCCGGTTCGCTCGTAACACTCGGCGAGCCCTACATCATGCGCGATGTTCGCGGAATCGTGGTTAACGCATATCCTTTTGCCTACAATCCGGTTACCCAAACATTACGCGTATACCACAGCATGACGATCGAAATCAACCGTGTCGGCGCAGATACGCGCAACGTCAAAGTACGTCACAATGCGTCGGTCAGCCCATATTTCAAGCCGATCTACGAAGGCCAGTTCATCAACTATGCGTCTCCGCGTTACGATGCGGTCGATGAACAGGGCAGGCTGCTCGTGATTTGCGACGACAACTTCATGGAAGCCATTCAGCCTTATGTCGATTGGAAAATCCAGAAGGGATTCGACGTCGACCTCGTTCCTATGAGCGAAGTCGGCTCGGATGAAGACGATGTCATGTATTACGTACAGGCTGTTTATGTAGACGAAGGTCTGACGTTCGTACAGCTCGTTGGCGACGCAGCCCAAATCCCCACCTATATGTACGAGGTGGACCCATGGACAATCGGCGGATCGGACCCAACCTACAGCCTTCTCGAAGGTAACGACAACTACCCGGATATCTTCGTGGGACGTTTCTCTGCAGAAACGGTCGCACAAGTTGAAACGCAGGTGGAACGCACCATTTATTACGAACGGGACATTGTCGATGGCGACTGGCTTCACAAAGGGATGGGTATCGCATCCAGCCAGGGAGCCGGCCAGGGTGATGAAGGACAATCGGACTACGCTCACATCGGCGGACTTCGCACCCAACTGATGGCATACACCTATTCGGAAATTGACGAGATTTACGACAACAACGGCGGAACCTCCTCCATGGTTTCCAGCGGCCTGAATGCAGGGCGCGGCGAAGTCATGTACTGCGGCCACGGCTCAAACACATCATGGGTTTCCACCGGATTCTCGAACAGCCATGTCAACGCACTTACGAACGACTACATGCTTCCGTTTATCTCTTCGGTAGCCTGCGTGAACGGTAACTTCACCAGCACGACATGCTTCGCGGAAGCCTGGCTCCGTGCCACCAACGGCTCCACGAACGCCCCGACCGGCGCTGTAGCGATGTACGCTTCTACGGTCAATCAGGACTGGGCGCCACCGATGGAATCGCAAGACGAATACGTTAACCTTCTCACCGGTGAAGAGAAAAACACCGTCGGCGGCCTCTGGTACAACGGTTCCTGCTCGATGATGGACAACTACACCAGTGGCGACGGCGTGGATATGTTCATGACCTGGCACATCTTCGGCGATGCGACACTCCAGGTAAGAACGGACACGCCGGAAGAATTCACGATAACCTACCCGAGCGAACTCCTCATCGGCGTCGAGACTTACGAAGTACAGACCGATATCGAGAACGCGATGGTTTGTCTCTCATACGATGGCCAGGCCATCGGCCGCGGCTACACAAACGCCAGCGGCAATGTCACGCTGGAACTCTGGAACGTTCCTCAACAGCCGTGCGACCTTCTTCTCACGGTGACCGGCTACAATAAAATCACGATCGAAGAAACGGTCGCGCTCCTTCCCAACGAAGGCGCATACATCGTTGCCGGCAACCTGGAATACAACGACGGGAACAACAGCGTTCCCGAATTCGGCGAAGAAATCACGATCGACCTTCCGCTCAACAACGTCGGAAGCGAAGCGGCCGACAACGTTGTTGCCACAATCACCATGGACGATCCTTATGTAACCATCACCGACGATTCTGCCGAGATCGCTCAGATCGCGAACAACTCGGAAGTCGTCCTCGAAGACGCATTCGGAATTCGGATTGCCGGCGACATCCCGGATCAGCACGAACTCACGTTCGACATCCTGATATCCTGCACGGCAAACGGAAACGATCAGCAATTCGAATCGCAGAAGTCTGTTGTCGTCAACGCCCCAGCATTCGAGCTGGGCAATATGGACATCTTCGACGTATCGGGTAACAACAACGGTAGCCTCGATCCGGGCGAGACGGTAGCGCTCATTGTTCCGATCACCAACACCGGACACGCGAATGCCCTTGAAGGCAGCGCAGTCCTGATTTGCAACAACCCATGGATTACAATTTCCGAAAACACGGTCGAAATCAATGAGCTCGATCCTGAGGAAGATGACGAAGCAACGTTTATCGTCACGCTTTCCGCAAATGTCGATGAAGACTCGGCCATCACTTTCGGCTTTGGTTATACATCCGGCAGCTACCTTCTTCAAACGACCCTTGCCGCCAGCGTGTCGATGAACAGCGAAGACTTCGAAAACGGTATCGAGGATTTCGGCTGGTCTTTCACCGGAAACTCGAACTGGACCCTGGATCAGGAAGAAGCTTACGAAGGCGATTACTGCCTTACATCCGGAACGATCTCGCACAACCAGTATTCAACTGCGTTGATCTTTGTCGAAGTTGCCACCGATGGCGTAATTTCATTCTTCCGCAAGGTCTCCAGTGAAGCTGACGGCGACTACCTCACCTTCAAGATTGACGGCTCGCAAGCCGGAAGATGGTCGGGCCAGGTGAACTGGGAAATGGTTTCATATCCCGTTACGGCAGGAAGTCACAGCTTCTCGTGGACATACAGCAAAGACGGATCCCTCAGCAACGGTTACGATAGAGCGTGGATCGACATGATTCAGTTCCCATCACCCGCTGCCGATCCTGCGCCGATGATCGCACTCTCCCACCAGGAGATCGAATTCGGCGAAGTCCTTGTGAATGAATCCGCATCCGTCAATTTCACGGTTTACAACTACGGTAGCGAAACCCTGAACGGAAATATCGAAACCTACGACGGTTTCCTCATTGCCGGAACGCAGTCGACTCGCAACAGCACCAACAAGAAAGAAAGAACCGTGCGCGAAGATTATTCTTTCTCGATTTCCGAGCAGAGTTACCACACCTTCACGCTCATCTTTGCTCCGGAAAATATCGATGATTACAGCGGCGAGATCGTGATCACTACCAACGATCCCTTCATGCCCGAAACCTCGATAACAATCGATGCAACCGGCGTTGGAAGCGGAACTGGAGGAGATGTTCCCGAACTCGTAACCGAGCTCGCGGGGAACTTCCCCAATCCTTTCAACCCGGAAACGAATATTGCCTTCTCGCTTGCTGAGACTTCCGATGTTCGTATCGATGTTTTCAACATCAAAGGTCAGAAAGTTAAAACCCTTGTGAATGAAAAGCTTGACAAAGGCAACCATTCAATTATCTGGGGAGGAGAGGACAATCTCGACAAGCAGGTTAGCTCCGGCATCTACTTCTACAAGATGAAAGCCGGTCGCTACACCTCAACGAAAAAGATGATCCTTCTCAAGTAGTGTCATATGAGCTGGTATGCCTGAAAGCCTGTTTGGTTAACTTGCTTTCAGTGCGAATATGATACTCGGATCATATAAACCCAAACCGTTTCATGAACGCCACTCCAATTTCGGGGTGGCGTTCTCCTTTTATACTCACAATTCGCTTGAAAAACTTGACGCTTGACTTTTCTGTTGCTTTTTATGTAATTAAACGGTATAGAGATTATAGGAATAATCCGCCTCGTCCTGCGAGGAAATCCCATCGATAATACATTAATATATATGGAGAAGTTCATGGAGAAATACATCGATTACTCAGTTGAACAGATTACGAGCCTTTGCCGAATTCCGAGCCCTTCCGGGTTCACGGTACAAGCTCAGCAATACCTTCTGGATGAATTCGCGAAGCTCGGGTTCAAAACGATCCAGAGTCGCAAGGGATCGGTCATCGTGGAGCTGGGCGGAGAAGGCAACCCACTCGTCCTGGCAGCGCACATCGATACACTGGGCGCAATGGTGCGCAGTATCAAGGGAACCGGTAAACTGAGGGTAACGCAGGTGGGCGGATATCCCTTCAATTACATCGAAACGGAAAACTGCATCATCCACACCCGCAAAGGCAAGACCTATTCGGGCACCTTCCAGCTCAACAATCCGTCGGCTCACGTGAACAGCGACGCGAGAACGGCCAAGCGAACCGACGAAAACGTGGAGATCGTTATCGACGAAAAGGTGAAGTCGAAAGAGGACGTTCAGAAGCTCGGTATTCGGGCGGGAGATTTCGTTTCATTCGATTCCCGTACCGTCGTTACGGAAAGCGGATTTATCAAATCGCGCCATCTGGACGACAAGGCAAGCGCCGGCATCTTCATCGGCCTGGCGAAATGGATTCGCGATGAGGAGATTCAATTGACCCGCAAGGTTTACCTCGTATTCACCAACTACGAAGAAGTCGGCCACGGCGGCGCGGCGGGAATCCCGGACGACGCCGTAGAAATGATCAGCGTCGATATGGGTGCGGTGGGGGATGACCTCGAGACCGACGAATACACGGTATCCATCTGCGCCAAGGACTCCATGAGTCCCTATGATTACTCGGTCACGAACAAGCTGATCGAGCTGGCGGACAGAGAAAAGCTCAATTACGCGATTGACATCTACCCGCACTACGGCTCCGATGTCGATGTAACGCTCGGCTCGGGACGCGATATCCTGCACGGGCTCATCGGACCCGGGGTATTCGCCTCGCACGGATACGAGCGAACGCACCGTGACGCGGTGGAAAACACATTCAAACTCCTGGCGGCATACGTAACCGCCTGAAACCAGCAACCGGAGAAGCAATGAAGCGATACGCACACTACTGGATTTTCGTGCTGCTCGTTATTACAGCGAACTACCTGCTGTACAAGCATTTCACCTCTCAAACACTCCAGCCTTCCGAGGTGGTCTACCAGGCCAACCCTGTCGAGATGGATTTCTCCCGCGAGAATCCCATCACGCGCGCGGTAAAAGAGGTGGAAGTAGCCGTGGTGAGCGTCAACGTCCTCAAGACGAGGATTGTCCGGCGTTACACCAATCCCTTCCAGAATCCCTTCTTCGGATTCTTCGATATCCCGTACCGTCAGGATGTTCAGAGCATCGGTACTGGCGTGATTATCGATGAACGCGGGTACATCATCACCAATGCTCACGTGGTGGAAGGCGCTACCAAGATAACCGTCATCCTGAACGATGGGCGCGACATGGACGCCGAGCTGATCGGAATCGACAACATTCACGATGTGGCTGTTGTGAAAATCTCCGGGAACGACCTTTCCGTGGCGAAGCTGGGAGACTCTGAAGACCTGATCATCGGGGAGTGGTCTATCGCGGTCGGAAATCCGTATGCTTACCTGATCAAGGATTCGCGTCCCAGCGTATCCGTGGGTGTGATCTCGGCGGTGGAACGCAATTTCGCGGAGATTGGCGACGGAAAAATTTACAAGCGCATGATCCAGACCGACGCGGCGATCAACCCGGGTAATAGCGGTGGCCCGTTGGTCAATATCAATGGCGAGGTAATCGGCTTGAACACGTTCATCTTCTCCGAGTCCGGCGAAAGCGTCGGCATCGGTTTCGCCATTCCGATCGACCGCGTGAAGAAGATCGCCAAGGAGCTTGTCCGCTACGGAAAAATCCGCGATCGTCACTTCGGCTTCGCGGTGCAGGACATCAATCCCATGATCGCCTCCAAATTCAAACTGGAAGACCTCAACGGCGTCATCGTCGTTGGCGTGGAGCAGGGCGGTCCCGCGGAACGCGCCGGCCTGAAGCTCAACGACGTGATCCAGGAGATCAACGACTACCAGATCAAGGATTTCGACGACGTAGCGCTGGCGGTGTCCGATCTTGCGATCGGCGAGGAAATCCGACTGAAGATTTGGCGCGAAGGCAAGAACACGACATTCAGCTGGATTACGGAAGAACTCTAGAGGCTATCGTGCAGAAATACAATAAGCGAATCATGATTTTCACAGGATTTGTCATTCTGTTTCTGCTGTTCTTCTTCAAATACCGTACGCCTTCCGATCGCAATCGCGTTGTCGCTCAAGTCGGAAACGAAAACATCACCTACATCGACTTCCTCGCCTATGCCACGCAGGACGGCCAGGAAGAGTTCACCTTCAACGAGAAAGTCAAGCTGCTGGACAACCTGATCGTGCAAAAAGCCGTTGAGGCTTACGCAAAAAAGACCGGCATTTTTGCCGAGGAGATCCAGGAGCAAGTGCAGAAAGAGAAGGACTATACCTTCCGCGAAATCCTCAACAAGGAATTCACCCGCTACGCCGCCGATACAAGCGGTGGCATGAACACGGCGGAGGAGAAGGCGTTCTTTTCGCAGCACCCATATATATCATTGTATCACATCGTCGTTCCGCGAATCGCTTCCGATGCACGGGAAACGATCGAATCCGCGAAAGCTCAACTGGACGCCGGAAAACCCTTTTCGGAAGTCCTGATGGAATTCAGCGATCCCAGCACCCATGCCGACAGCGGATTCTGGGGATACTATCCGCAGAAATTGTACAGCTTCGGAAGTCCCCAGTACCTTGAAGCGGCAGAAAATCTTGCAGCGACAGGTCAGCACACGGATATCCTCGACAGCGGTATGGCCTACGAAATCCTTTACCGGGGCACTAATCCCGATTTCGAGCAGGTCTGGCCGCACATATTCGATCAGGTACGCCGGAGAAAATACGGGCAGATGCTTCAGAACCTGCAAAGCGACCTCGAATCGCGCATTGTCGTCAATCGCGAATTCCTTTCGCGGGTCTATACGATCACGGAGGACGAATTCCAGGATCCCGAGGTTCGTTCCACGGTTATCATCAGCTATGTGACCGAGGAATCGAACATCCGCTTCGAGGAGTTCATCCTGATACTCAAGGATCACTTCAGCATTGCCGACATCCGCGACGCTGCCCCCAACTGGCTGATCGACACCGCCATGCAGATCGCGATGGAGGATTTGAAGGTACAGTACGCGCGTGATATCCACATCGACAACACCCTGCGATTCAACCTGGAGTGGAACAAGCGTCAGGCCGAGCTCGACATCGCGCGGGGCGGTAAGCTGATCGCCTACATCGAAGACCGTGAGATGCGGATTTCGGACCGGGAAATCCTGGCGAAGTACGAGGAGAACCCGCAGAAGTACCGCCGCTCGGATATCTTCAAGCTTCAGAAGATCATCCTTGCCGATAGCGATACCGCCAAAGACGTCTTCCGCAAGCTTCAGGCGGGACTCAATTTCTCGCAGGCCGTCGCGACCTATTCTCTCGAAGATAACAAGGGATACACGAAGGGCATCTCGCCTCCCATGAACCGCGAATTCCTCAAAGAGACCTACGATACGATCGCTCCGTTCTCCGAAGGCGATATCGTTCCGCCGGTGCCGCAGGACGATCGTTACGTTATCTACAAAATCCTCGAGCGTGTCCCGGGCGCGCAACTCACCTTCTCACAGGTGAAGGAACCCATCCGCAAACAAATCCTCAAAGATAAGTGGGAACACTGGTTCGAGCAACTCCAAACCGACCACGACATCAAGGTGGAAAAATACTACGAGAAGCTGGAGGGGTAGAGCAATACATTCTCATTAGGCGCGATTAATTCTTATTGACATTCATTCCAACATTCCCATTAATTCGCAAAAATGCCAGACAGGATACAATCATGCATAAAATTAGGCACTGTTGCAAACTTAGTGGGTAAGTCGGAAAAAAGATAGAGAGGAATCACCCGATCTCGTACAATCTCCTAATCACCACAACAAGGAGATAGAGATGAATGATCCTCTCAGAAAACAAGTCTGTAAAACGTTGTTGGCTTTGCAAGGTTATTCTGCCGACCAGATAATCGAAGGTACGTATCAAACTTATCCATGCATTGAAGTCCATGTTCGAAAGGAAGATGAGCCACGTTGTCCTACATGCGGTATTGTGGGAACAGTTTATGATCATCGAGTCCGCAAAATTCTTCATGCATCCATATCCTGTCGTCCCGTAGTACTTGTGCTGACGCTTCGCCGGATCAACTGCGCTCAGTGTGGAGTGAAAACTGAACAACAGGATATTGCCGAGGGTCTCAATCGACACTCTAAAGACTTCGGCAATAAGGTTCTCCAGTTCACGCTTCGTTCAGACAATGCTTCTGTAGCACGGATATTCGGTGTGGATCGGAGTACGATTTATCGAATCGACAAAATTGAGTTATCCAAGTTGGAAAAGGGTTATAGAGGACGAGTTCCGAATGTCGATCAGATTGCAATTGACGAGATTGGTTATAAGCGAAGGCATAAGTATGCAACGGTTATCACAAACCATGAGGACGGGCGTGTGATCGACCTGACAATGGGCAAATCGAAAGAAAGTGCGAAGGAGTTGTTTCGAAAATACGAACGACGACTCCGCTGGATTGATACCGTAACAATGGATTTCAGTGGTTCATATATCGGCGCTGTTTCCGAGTGTTGGAGTGCCGATATGATCGTATTTGATCGTTTCCATTTCAGCCGCCTGGTCAACAGAAAAGTGGAAGAAGTACGACGAGAACTTCAGAGAGATTTTGAATCTGACAAGTTGCGTCAGAGCAAGAAACACGACCGGTGGTTGGTTTTGACCAGAAAACACAATCACAAAGAAAACCATCAAGCCCGACTCAAGAAACTGGAGACGCTAAATCATCCCCTTTACGAAGCCTATTTGCTCAAAGAAGATTTACTATCGATTTTCGAAGACGATATTACGCAAGAAGAAGCGAAGCCGATGATTGAAGAGTGGTGCAGAGTTATTCAGAAAACCGTCTTCGAGCCACTGAAGGCACTTGCAAGAACGATTATGAAGAGATTGCATATTGTGTTGAGCTGGTTCAAGCATAGAATCACGAATGCCAAGGCAGAAGCGGTTAACAACGTCATTCGAACCATTATAAAGAGAGCGTATGGATACAAGGACTTCTCATACTTCAGATTGAAGGTTCTGCAATGTTGCGGATATCTGAATACCCATTCACCCACTTAATATGCAACAGTGCCTTTTTTTTTGCGAACCGACCGCACGGCGGGACGGCGCGGAAGCCCTTTCAACACACCAACATCCACGTCAGCCGAATTTCATCCGGCTTCCATCGCACGTTGCTGTGTTTTATTCAAGGGCTTCCTCAGGATTTTGTATCGCTTACTGAATAGTCAGCGATATAAAACCTGTAAGTGCGCGCAGCGCACGCGCCGTCCCGCCGTGCTGGGTTGGTGAGCAACTCGCGGGTTATCGGTGAGGCCCAAAAAAAGGAAAAAGCTGAGGACGAGCATGCATCTTCAGATTCATTGAGAAACAGGTATTGAGCTATTTCATCAATATCATCTTCTGTGTCCTGGTCAAATCTCCTGATGCCACCCTGTACAGGTAAACACCGCTGGAAACAGGCTTTCCGGCATCGTCATCGCCTTGCCAGAGAACGCTGTGCTCACCTCTGTGCATGGGCTCGTCCACCAGCGTATTTACGAGCTGCCCCCGGATGTTGAAAATCTCCAACCTCACCGCGGCATCCTCCGCGATCGAAAACGTGATGGTCGTAGTGGGATTGAACGGGTTGGGATAACAGGAAAGTGTTAATTCCGGTTTCGGTATTGTCTGGCCCGAAGTTGGTTCATAGGTGTCGATATGATAGATGTAAATCCTTGAAGTTTCTCCTACTGTTGAACGATATCTCCTCTCAAAGAACACATAAGGCTGCATCATATAATTATACCACCTGCTTGGGTGATATTCCGGATCTGACGGCGCCGGTACGGAGAACTCTTCTTCATGGTACTCGGGGAAAGTATCGTCATAGATTCGGACACGATGCAGATCGTCCATCTGACGCAGAATCGCCAAGTAGGAATCCATTTTCGCCACCGTGCAACCGTATGAGATAGCAATACCCCCGCCGTAATATCCGATGTCGTTATCGGTATATTCGCCAATAACCACAAACGGTCCACCTAAATCCGTGAAAAAGAAAATCGAATCATTGAGTGAGACGGGATTGGCAAAATGAGGATAAGAATCCATTTCAGTCCCAACACCATATCCAATATGCAGAGCATTGTTCTCAACCCAAAAATATGCCATCAAATCAGTAAAGGCTAAATTTATATAACTTACGACGTATCCACCAGATATTTCAATTGCGGGATAGGCAGTTTCAAAGGTGTTACCTTCGAACTCAAATTGATCATATGTGTCAATCTCTTGAATCAAATCGAAGTATGTATTCAATAAATACCATTCATCCCAATTTCGAGAGATGATCAAGTACTGGTCACCTAAGGGATACAGGTGTGTAGGTATATCAATTGGCCAGTCATCTTCAAATGTTATAAGGGTATCAGCCACATTTTCGTCGAGGTTGCAGCGTATTACAGCTTGATCCAGGGCAATAAGAAACGTATTTGTGTCCCACAATAAGGTATGGGCTCTTCTTTGGAATTCATCGATTTGAAACTCAAGCTGATACTCTCTTTCGTATTGATATGCGTCATTCTCAAAAACATGAAGCGTTAGAAAGCTGTCATTATTGCATCCAACACAGATACGGTCTTCACTCTCGTAGAACTGAGAATAAAACGACAATGGAGTTTCATACCCGTGTTCATTCGGCGTGGATAGAACTTGTGCCGGAGTTGTGAGGTTTCCTTGCCGATCGAGCGTAAATGTGTTTACGGTGATGGATTCGGTTTCAATCTCCAAATCCCAGAACCGAAGCAATGAATCCTGTGTAACCTGTACATATTCATAAGAATATGGGATGATAACGGAATCAACCAGCGTTATTTCGTATTGGGTTTCGGCAGCAAGAAGAATAGGTAGAAACAATAGCGAGATAAGGACAATAATCCACACGTGAATAGAGCGTACCATGATGCCTCCTATTTCAGCAGTACCATTTTCTTCGTCACATCCTTCGAGCCCGATTTCAGGCGGCAGAAGTAAATGCCCGATGCGACACTCAAGTTCTGCGTGTCTTTACCATTCCACACAGCCTCATGGATTCCGGCTTCGAGACGCTCTTCCACCATCGTTTTCACGAGCTGCCCCCGGATGTTGAAAATCTCCAGCCTCACCGCGGCATCCTCCGCGATCGAGAACGAGATGGTCGTAGTGGGATTGAATGGGTTGGGGTGGTTGGCAAGGTTGTTCTCGATAGGAGCTACCGTCTGCGGATCGTCGTTGGGTATGGCTTCCAGATCGAGGATTGCCATTCCGTGATAGCTGCCGTTTGCGGTATAGAGGCACGAACCACTCACGTAAAAGTCGTTCACCCTGTATTCCCAGGCATAAGAATCTATCAGGACGGGATGCAGTGGACTAGCGATATTGAATATCAGGATTTCATTCCAGTTGATATCGGAAACGTACAGCCTGTCGCCTTTGTTGTAGCAACAAGCGATATCACTCGTCTCGTGGTTCGATATCGTGGAGCGCAGCGCCGGATTTTCAGGATCCGACACATCGATGATCTGCAAACCGCCGTTTCCGTCCGCAACATATGCGGCATTCGCCCACACAGCGAGCGATTGCGCGGTCCCGGGCGTATCGCAAGAGCCGATCAACAGGGGATTTTCGGGATCACCAACATCCACGATCTGCAAGCCGGAAGAATGATCCGCAATATAAGCGTATCCGTTCGACACCTCTATACACCTTGCCGAATCCGGCGTATCGCACGAACCGATGATCGCTGGTTCCTCAATGTCTCCGACGTCAACGACCTGCAACCCCTCCTCGCCATCGGCCACGAAGATGTAGTTGCCCGAAAAATCCATGTCCAACGCGTGACCTGGCGTATAGCATATACTGAAGGCATGCAAGTCGTGCGGATCGACACCATCGATCAATCGCACGGAGCCGATCGTAGTGATATAGATAATCCCATCCTTTTCGATCAGGTCGGTGCAACGCGTGTAATGCTCCAGTTCGAGAACACTTGGGTTCACCGGATCGGACACATCGACCGAGCATATCCCGTAATCGTCCAGGGCAATATAAGCAACATCGCCCGTGACGATTACATCCGTAGCGTTGTAACGTGTGTTGATTTTCCCAACGATATCATGATTCTCGTAATCCTCTACACCGAACACCTGCAAGCCGAATCCATTGGCGACAACGTATGCCTTGCCGTCGCCAATGAACACGTCCTCGGCAGCCCCTCGCATATCGATCATGTTGATTGTTTGTGGATTGGTCGGATCCGAGACATCCGCGAAAATCAATCCGTTGAATTGCGTTGCAAGGATCAATAGGCCATCCTCGAGGTAAAGGTTGTTACACTCCGAAGCCACATCGTAGAATCCCACCTCCTCCACATCTGCGGGATCCGACGCATCAAAAATCCTGACCCCGTAGAAGTAGCCCGTCGCGCAAACAATCCCGCCACTGGCTGCAATGTCGGCGAATGGTGCCGGATCGCCCCACCCGAATACCCCGACGAATTCCGGCGAAGTCACATCGGAAACGTCAATGACCTCCGCTTCAAGCCATGAAGAAACCAAGTAGAGGTATTGATCCGATAGGGATATCCGGCATGGCGTATCGGATTGAGAATGGTACATACTGAGGAGCTGCGGTGAAGTCGGATCCGAAACATCCAGAATCTGCATGCCATAACCATACGATGGCAAGTATAGAATCCCATTCTCCAACACCATGTCGTAGGCGTCTCCAGGGGTATCCAATTGCGCAACCTCTACCGGATTGGCCGGATCGGAGATGGCGAGCACAATCAGGTCGATCGCTCTACCCGCGATGAAGGCATAGTTTCCCTCAACCAGCACGTCGAAGCAATATTGATCTACGATGCCAGTTGAATAGTTGCAAAGAAGCTCGGGGCTGGTCGGATCGGAGACGTCGAGTATCAGCAATCCATTTGTGCTGCACGCAACGTAGGCAATATCGTTGTGTACCGTTATCGCCCAAGGTTCAGCATCAAATTCGTACTCACCGATTTTCGAGCACTCGCTCCATAGAGAAATCACAATGATCTGAATGAGCGCTAACAAGATGAATTTCTGTTGCATTGCGTCCTCCATAACCAGAGAACAGTACTCGGGTAGTTCAAAGTCAAGAATTATTAAATAAAAGTTGAATATGGAAATCCGTTCGTGGAAAGTTCGTGAGCAGATTCGTTCGATCTGTCGCGAAGGCGTGGTGTTACACGTCTAATCATCTCGCTCGATAGTCACTTGACGTGTTATATCCACGATGGAGCGACAGATCGGGCGAAGATGCCGCGAACGTTATCGAAGCTGTGTTCAATTCATTCTATCGAGAAGGTCGATCATCTCCTGGGGGATGCGCATCGGTTTCTGCGTCTCGAAATCGTAAAGGCACCACTGGGTCATCGATTTCACGTGCAGTTTGCCTGTCTCGGCGCTACGTATCTCGACCGCGCGATAGCTGAGGAACCCTTCGAACTTCTCGATCCAGGTGATGGCTTTGAGCTTTTCGCTGAGAAAGGCGGGGCGCTTGTAGTCGATGTGGTGGCTTTTTACAACCCAGGCATATTCGCGTGAGAGTTCCTTACTGAGAACGCCGCACCAATGCTCCTTCGACACATCCTGTATCCATTGCAGATAGCGAACGTTGTTGACGTGGTTTTGCTCGTCAATATCGTCGGGGGTAACGATTATTTCCTTTTCGTAGTGATTCATGTAATATTCCTTATCCCTTTTTCCTAACCAGATATACCAACGTCCCGTTGGCTTCCACTTCGAGCAGATTGTGATGGATGAGGCTGAAGCCAGCCGCCTCAAGTTCTGCCAGAATTGCATCGCTGTCTCCGATGTAGCGCATCGCCTGGCCATTCATGCAAAGGCAGTCGTCAACGACATCGAACTGCTGACGGAGAACGTCTTGTATTGGGCCGCACATGGTGATGCCGGCAAGAAATCCACCCGATTTGAGAACCCGGTGCACCTCTTGGAGCGTTTTGGTCCGGTCCTCTCCTATGATGCAATGCAGGAGACACGCATCGAGCGCTAGATCGATGGAGTTGTCGGTGAAAGGCAGGGTGCGGACGTCGCCGCAATGCAAATCGATGCTTACCCCTGCACGGGCCGCATTCTGGCGTCCCCATTCGATGGCCGTCTGCGAAATGTCGATACCGCTTATGCGATACCCCGAACGAGCGTAGTGTATTGCCAGCTCTGCCGCTCCGCAACCCAGTTCGAGGACTTGGGCGTTTTGGGGTAAGTTGATATCGTGGAGGATTTCGCTGAAGAGTTCGATCTGCTCCCGCTTCTCCCGGGCGCTTCCCCAGCCGGTTCGATCGCTCTTCAGCCTCAGTTTGCGATATTGCTGTTCGTGGGCATGGTAATCGATGTTCATTTCTTACTCCCGACCGAATGTGAGCGATTCATCATTTCGCGTGAAATTCCGATTCAAGCAACGTGAAGACCAGTTGGTCGTACATCTCTCCGTCGAGCCAGTAATGGTCTCTGATACGCCCGTCCAGTTGAAATCCATTCTTCTCCAGCAAGCGAATAGAGGCCGTGTTGTACGATCCCGTCTCCGCAAAGATTTTATGCAACTTCCAGAAGAAGTCCCCGGAGAAGGCAATTCTCAACAGACGCTCTACAAGCATGCTCCCATAGCCCTTTCCTCTGTTTCCGACGGGAAGGAAGTAGCTGATCTCCGCGCACTTATTACGTGGATTGTAATCGGCGAGGCACGCCCAGCCCAAATAGATGTCGTTCTTGCGATTGTACAGCATATAAATCACGCGATGGGTCTTCAGCGATTTCATCATCGACTTCCGAAAAGCTTCCCATCCTTCTTCCGTGAACTCGTATTTCCCATTGCTAACCGGCGTGTAGCAGAAACGGTCTTTGTACTCCTCGTCAAGCTGCCAGAGATAGTACTGCTTCATCATTCGCTCATCATCGTACATGCGCACGATCTCGATACCGTCGTTCTCCAATCGGTCTCCTGTCACATTCTCTCCTTGTTTCCATATTGAATCGTATAATTGATGTTAGAGAACTCTTCGCCATCAAACAGATGATCTCGATGCAGGTCAAACTCTTTTCCTCTATTCGAGGCCTTTGCAGCTTCTGCTGAATAGCTTGACACAATCATCATGCTCAACATAGATTAGTCATTTCACCGGAAGTTTGATTACATTGAAACAACAGGCTGGAGGTATTCATGATATACATCATCACACTCTTTTTTTTAGCTACGGCAGGTCTACTCGTGTCATCCGATACCGAAACCCTCCTGGAAAAGGCCGATCAGCTCTATGAAGAAGGCCACTACAGGGAGGCCGCTGATATCTATGCCTCGTGCGTCTTGAGGGACGATGCCCCAGCGGACATCGCGTATGGTGCCGCTTGCTGTTATGCGCTCTCCGGCGACAGAGAGAAGGCATTCAAGCATCTGAACCGATGCGTCGAGCTCGGGTGGCTGGACATCGACTGGCCAAACGAGGACTCCGACCTGGAATCGCTTCGTAACGACCCGGAGTGGAAAAGGATCATGGCGAAGATCAACGACAGCCGTGAGAAATTGATTAACGAACTCCCGCAATCTCACGAGTTGCAGAATCCAATCTCGCTGCCGAAGCCTTCGTTTACAAGCGATATCTCAATCGAAGAAGCGCTAATGAAGCGCAGGTCGATACGGAAATTTACTGGCGAGTCGTTAACCATGAACGAAGTTTCTCAACTGCTCTGGGCTGCTTATGGCGTCACGAAAGAAGTGGCTCCCGAAAAGCTTCGCGGCGGATTGAAAACCGCCCCATCCGCCGGTGGTTTGTACCCGCTGGAGATTTATCTGGCGGCCTGGAACGTGCAGGGACTCGATCCGGGCATTTACATCTATGAACCGAATGGGCACAAGCTGTACCCGCATAAAGAGGGTGATTTTCACAATGAATTGGGTGAAGCCTGCTACGATCAGAACTGGGTAACGGATGCGCCGGCCTCGATTATCTGGTCTGCCGTGTTTGAGCGCACCACCTCGGTGTACGGTCGGCGTGGCCGTTCACGTTACGTGCCGATGGACCTGGGACATTCGGCGGAAAACGTGTATCTGCAAGTGCAATCGATGGGGATGGGCACTGTCGCGATCGGAGCCTTCGACGATCTCAAGCTGCAAATCCTGACGGGAATGACTCGGGAAGAAGAGCCGCTTTACGTCATGCCGCTTGGGAAGGTTGAATAGACTTATTCGCGGTTTGCAGAAAGAAAGGGCAGGAATACGATTTTTATTAATGGAAATACGTGATAATAACACTCCTATACGATAATCAACCAACTCCACTCAGCAAACACAAACTTTATTCTTGCAGTAAGATAGTAATATATTCAGAATCGTATTCAGTTTTGCAATTGCCTGGATAACTCACTCAACAAAGATGGGAGGTTCTGAAATGAAAAAGCTCTGGCTGACACTTCTTTTTATCTTTATCGCTTCGTTAAATCTTTTCGCAAGTTGGGAGCAAATCGACAAGCTCATTGCCTACGATGGCGCCGGCAGCGACAATTTCGGCAAGAGCGTCGCAATTTGCGGCAACTACGCTGTCGTGGGTTCCCCGCGATCCCATTTCCCTTCTGGCGATGAGGGCGCGGTGTATATCTACTATAAATCGGGTGGTACCTGGTCCATTCAGCAGAAGCTGACCGCATCGGATGCAGCCATAAACGATTATTTCGGAGAGTCCGTAGCAATTTACGGGGACGATGTCGTCATTGGCGCGTATGGAGTGAACTACCCCTCGGATGACGAAGGCGCTGCCTATGTTTTCCACAGGAGCGGGAGCGTCTGGACGCAGCAACAGAAACTGACGGCCGGCGACCCGGAGGCGAACGACTATTTCGGTTACTCTGTGTCGATCTCCGGTGATTATATCGCCATCGGTGCGTACGGCGACGACGACATGGGAAGCGGATCCGGCTCGGCGTACATCTTCTATCGAAGCGGAGGAACATGGACGCAACAGGCAAAGGTAACTGCAAGCGACGGAGATTTATCCGACATGTTCGGTCACTCGGTCTCGATCAGCGGCGACCGGCTTGTCGTGGGCGCTGATGGTAACGACGACGCAGGGTCCAGCTCCGGTTCGGCCTATATTTACCACCGAAGCGGTACAAACTGGCCGCAAAATCAGAAGCTTACGGCTTACGATGCGACAGACCAGGATTACTATGGTCGATCGGTCTCCCTATCCGGAGATTACTGCCTGATCGGGTGTTATCATTCCGATGTCGCCACCAGCGACGAGGGGGCGGCTTACTTGTATCACTGGGACAGCGGATGGAGCCTGCAACAGAAGCTGTATGCGGGTGACGGGATGGCGAGCGATTACTTCGGATACGCCGTGTCACTCTCCGGCGATATCGCGGCTATCACGGCTCATCAGGCCGATCCGATCACCGATGACGAAGGCTCGGTATATATCTTCCAGCGGTCGGGATCAACCTGGAATCAAATGCAGAAACTAACCGCCGACGATGGACTCCCGAATGACAACTTCGGTCGAGCGATCAGCATTGACGGAACGAGTATTCTGATCGGTGTCCCCTATTGCGACGATCTTGGTGTGACTTCGGGCGCTGCATACATCTTTGAGCCGGGCAACACGACGCCTACGTTCACTTCTACTCCTTCTACTTCTGTCAACGCCGAGTTGGAGTATGTCTATAACATCACGACTACAGACGATGGCAACAACATCGGAGGCATTGTTATTGCGGCTCCGACGCGTCCGGCCTGGCTGTCGTTCACCGATTACGGCAACGGCACCGCGCAGTTGATCGGTACTCCAGGGTACGAATATCTCGGGGCGAATCAGGTGGAACTGAGCGTGACAGACGGCTATGGCGGCTACAATACGCAACCGTTCACGATAACCGTTACCGGCGATCCCGGCAATGGAGGGGCAAGCGGAACCCCACCCGACAACGATCCGCTGCCCATACCGGTCATCCCGCTCGAACCGTATGACTACGACGGAAACGGAGCTGTGGTTGTCGATCCTGACGTGGACATCGATCCCAGCGTTCCGGGGACGACGATCACGGTGGATATCGAGGTTCTCATCGGCAACGGCGATGTTACCTTACCCATCAACGCCAGTCTGACGTATCAGGTGACACTCTCGGGTACGGATCAGCCGGTCGAGATTGTGCTGCACTTCGACGGCCTGCCTTTCACGCCCGACGAGCTGGTATGGAACAACGGCGGCACTTGGGAGACCGTCACGGATGTTGTATGGGATGGCGTCGGTCAGACCGCTACCTTCACGTGGACGTTCGATACTCCGCTGCGCGACGGTGGTGAACATTTCGTCATGAACAAAGGCGAAGGCTCTACACTGCCGGTCGAAATGTCCGGTTTCAGCGCCGTGTTCACAGCCGGGGAATCGGTATTGATCACATGGACCACGCAGTCGGAGCAAGACCTGCTCGGTTACCGCATCCTCAAGAGCGAGACGTGTGTCCTCGGCGACGCGATGATGATCAACGCCAATCTCATCGCGGCGATCAACGGCTCGAACGAGCACACCTACTACTTCAAAGATCCAGAGATCGAGGAAGAAGCCACATACAATTACTGGCTGGAAGCAATCGAGATGAACGGCTCGTCTTCGTTGTTCGGTCCAACATCCGTGACTATCAACGGTGGAGAACCGGAAGAAGAGGAAACGCCACCGCTCATTTCAACGATGATCGGGCAGAATTACCCCAATCCGTTCAATCCCAGTACGTCGATTATGTTTACGATCGGGGACGATTCGCATGTGGGGATCAAGGTCTACAATCTAAGGGGCCAGTTGGTTCGGACGCTTGTGGATGAAGAGAAAATCGCCGGTGATTACACCGTCGTATGGTATGGCGAAGACGATAGCGGCAAGAAATGCTCGAGCGGAGTTTATCTCTACCGGATGGAGACAAAGCAGAAGACGTTCGAGAGAAAGATGCTTCTGCTGAAATAGGTTAATCGCAATTTTTCTTGAAGCTGAAGATGCCTGCGCATCTTCAGCTTTTTCTTTCCGTATGCTTTGGTGATGACCCGGTTGCTTCGACTTGCCGGGGCGTCTTTAGCGCCGGAGGTAGTTCGAGAGTAGATTCGCTTGATCGCCAACGGAGACGTGGTGTTACACGATGGAGTTGTTCCTTTTCTCCCAACGGAATCGTGTTATATCCACGTTGGAGGTGCGATCGGGCGAAGATGCCGAGAACGGCAAACAGAATCGCCAAAGGCCTTCCGCCGGAGGCAGCCCCTTCACGATAACTACCGAAAAACGGGTTCACTCTCGCCCACGGGGTAACAAACGAACCTTATCCGCCAATCATCTTTACCGATTGCTCGATCAGGTTGCGCAGGAAGCCGGGCATGAACAGCGCGGCGATCCCTGCCGTGAGCAATAGCGCGGGTATGATCCACTGGTAAACCGGAAGCGTTATCTTCCTTTCCGCATTGTCGCGCCCCATGGTCATGCTCATGCTTACGCGAGCCATGCCGTAGACCACGACGGTCAGCAGTACAAGCAGCAAAGCCAGTTGCCAGACAAGCCCGGATCCGACCATCCCCAGCGCGAGCTGGAATTCGCTGAAGAACAGCGGCGACGGCGGTAGTGCTGAAAGAAGCAGAAACGCGGCAAGCCACAGCCACCCGGTTCTGCTATCACGCTCCAGTAGACCTTTGACCTCTCGATAATCCTTCGAACCGTACAGCCTGAGCACATTGCCGGTGATCAGGAAGAATGCGCCCTTGATCATCGAATGGCCCAGCAGGTGGATAAACATCGCGTTGAGCGCCATTCCGCCCACCCCGAGCGCGATGGCGACAATACCCATGTTTTCGATCGAGGAATACGCCAGGATACGCTTGTAGTTGTGGATACGCACGATGAATACCGCCGCGATGAATACCGAGAGCAGTCCCATGAGGAGTAAAAGGTTACGCGCCATCGGCAGAAGCTCAGCCGCCTGCATCACGGGCATCGTGCGCAGGATCGGAACCAGTGCGGTGTTCAACAGCGCACCCGAGAGCAGCGCCGAAACCGGAGCCGGCGCTTCAGAATGAGCGTCGGGAAGCCAGGCGTGAACAGGCGCGAGTCCCAGCTTGGTGCCAAATCCGATGAGCAGGAATACGAAGGATATCTTGAGCCAGAAGGGCGAAAGCTCGCCAGCGTGCTCCACCAGCCACGCGAATGTCAGGGACGACTCCGGCGGCATGGCGACGAAAAGAAGCAGGATACCCACGAAAGCGAGAGCGATACCGATCGAGCAGATGAAGATGTATTTCCACGACGCTTCCAGCGAGTGACGTGTCTGATCGTAGTTGATCAGCAGCGCCGAAGCCAGGGTGGTAGTCTCGATGAAAACCCAGAGCAAACCCAGGTTGTCGGCGAAAAACGCGCCGTCCATGGAGAATACGAACATCATGGTACTGGTAGCCGTCAAGGTATGGTGCGACCGTCCCGGATGTTTCAGGAATCCGACTCCGTACAGGGCTGTCGCAAGATAGAGCACGGAGAGGATCAGATAGAAGAAGATTCCAAGCGCATCGATCGTGAAATAACGGATAGGCCAGGGAAAATCCGGCATGAAATATAAAACCGGAACCATCGCGATATGAATCAGCGCGTGCAGGATCATCAGGGTGTTGTTCAGCATCGGCTTTCGCATCCACCATGCGATGATGGTGAACAGAACGGGTATGATCAGGATGATGGGCATGGTCAGTCCTTCAGATCCGACAGGGTGTCGATGTCTTCTTCGTCGAAAGTGGATTTGATTTTATTGATAAAGAGTCCCGCTACCAGAATGGAGAGCAGGATGTCCAGCGAAACACCCAGGCTGACGATATAGGGCATCTCGCGCGAGGCGGCCAGCGAGAGCAGGAAAATGCCGTTTTCGAGAATCAGATAGCCCATCAGGTGGGTGATCAGTTTTTTATTGGTGATGATGATGAAGAGCCCCTTCAGGATCGACGAGAAGGCGATACCGAAGAGCAGCGGGTGGACATTGGGCGAATTCTTGCCCGACCACAGTCCCATCAGGAAACCGAAAGCGAAGATCAGTGTCATCGTGAAAAGCGAGAAGAAGTTGGAAACCTTCGGCTCCACCTCCCGCACGATATTGTTGCGGCGAATCATGTCCGACAGCAGGTACGGGATCAGAACCGCCTTGAAAACCAGTGTCTCCAGCGCCACGAATGCCAGTTGCACCCAGTTGAATTCCGTGATATTGCTCATGGTCAAGAGGAAAAGGATCACGCCCTGCACCGCCAGGATGCGGATGAGCTTACCGAGCATGTTGGTAGTAGACGCAGCCAGCAGGCTAACGCCGAAAAGGATTACCAGAACGTCTGTCATCATGCACCTCCGAGTCCGAGCACGATCAGCGCGGTAAGAGCCAGCAGCGCTACCGAGAGCGGAATGAATACCAGCTCGGGATTGCGCGTCATGCGCACGCGCGGCAGGATCGATTCCACCAATCCCAGGAATATCGCCTGCAACACCATGATGCCTACGTAAAGCGCAGTCACCGCTGCGACACCCAGTCCCCAGGGAATGAGGAAGTAGGCGATCAGCGAGGCGAAAAGCGTCATCTTCAGTGCATTGGCATACTGCACGAAGCCGAAGTTCGGTCCGGAATGATCCAGCACCATCACCTCGTGTACCATGGTGAGTTCCAGATGCGTTGTGGGATCGTCGAAAGGTACCCGCGAGCCTTCCACCAGCAGCATAATGAACAGCGCGATCACCGTGAGCGCGGAGATCATCAGCGACCACTGGCTGGAAAGCCTGACCGTGTGCATGGAGATCAGTTCGCTCAGCGTTCCCGCGCCGGAAACGTATATCAGCGACGCGATGACCAGAAAGAATGCGGGTTCCAGGAATGTGGTGAACGACATCTCGCGGCTCGCGCCCATTCCCTCGAACGCCGAACCTGTGTCCAGTGCTGCCAGCACCGCCACGAACTTGGCGAGTCCCATAAGATAGAGAAAGAGGACGAAGTCGCCCTGGAAGCTGATCAGGGCCTTGTATTGTCCGAACGGGATCAGCAGCGCTGCGGCGATGATCGCTGCGAGGGACAACGCACCCGAAATATCGAAAATGAAACTCGTGGTGTGGCTGATTACTTCGTGCTTGCGGATCAGGCGAAAGAAATCGGCGTACGGCTGCCATACCGGCGCACCGCGACGCCCCGCCCAGACCGCCTTGGTCTTGTTCACGATACCCACGAATAGAAAGGGCATCAACAGAATGAAAAGGATGTTCACGATCATGATTCCCCCACGATTACCCAGATAAGCGCCGCCACCAGAAAGACCAGTCCGTAGGTGATGTAAACCTGCGTTTTGCCGCTCTGCACGCCGGCGAAGAGGTCCAGGAAGCGATGCACCGACTGGACGATCGGCGCGATCAGGCGTTTCTGCACCCGGTCTTTGGCTTCGCGAACGAACGATAGCCGGGTCGGGAAATGGCTGCTGTCGAAATCGAGTTCGCGATGCTTTCCGGTGAACATGTTCATGATCGGCTCCACCGGATGGACGAACGAAGCGCCGGTGTACTGCATCTTCGCGGACGGCTTCTCGTAGCCGCAGCCCCAGGTCGCATTTCTCGCGAATCGAACCTTTCTGCGACGCCAGAGGAACAGCGCGAGGAACAGCCCGAGTGTGATCACCAGAACCAGCCGGAAGGGCTGGAAGCGTTCCAGGAGCGAGATGAACTCGGCGTCGGGCGCCAGCATGGAATCGGGAAGAAAGCCGTGAAGCCAGGACAGCATATAGTCGCCTGTTATGCCACCGACAAGGCAGAGTCCCGCCAGGATGGACGGCACGGTCCACAATCCGCGCTTCGTTTCCTTTGCATGTGCCGCCTTTTCCGTGCGCGGCTCGCCCAGGAAGGCCAGTCCGTACATTCTCGCGAATGCAAACAGCGCGATCGATGCGACGTAGGCGAGACCGGCAAGACCGACGATGGCCGCGATATTGAATCCCACACTGAATACCCGGAATCCCTTGAGAATGGTCAGGAACACGAGGAACTCGGAAACGAAACCGTTCATGAGCGGCAGACCCGCTATCGCCATGGATCCCGCGAAAAAGAGGTAGCCGGTGACGGGCATTCGCTTCTGCAACCCTCCCAGCCGGTTTATGTCGCGCTCGTGCGCCTGGTGCTGGACGTTACCGGAGAGGTAGAACAGCATCGGCTTGAACAGAGAGTGGTTGATGCTGTGCAGCAGCGCGCCCAGGATACCGAACATTGTGATTGCGGGGACTTCGAGCTTTTTGCCGAGCCAGGCGAAAACGATCCCCAGCCCGATGATGCCGATATTCTCGATGCTCGACCACGCCAGGATGCGCTTGATATCGGTCTCCGCCAGCGCGTGAAAGACACCCGTGAGAGCGGTGATCAACGCGACGGCGCCGAAGACGTAGAGCCCCGCTATCGGCGGCTCGAAGCACACCAGAATCAATAGAATACCATAGATACCGGTCTTGGTCAGCAAACCGGACATCATGCCCGAGACATGGCCAGGCGCCATCGGATGCGCGACCGGCAGCCACGAATGGAATGGGAAGAATCCAGCCTTGAAGGCAAATCCGATCATGAGCACGAACGCGGTCATGACGGGAAGACCGGACCAATCGTCAAAACGGAGGCTTCCGGTGTTCGAGTATGCAAGGGCGATACCTGTCAGAAGTACTGCCGCGCCGGCTTGCATGAAGATCAGGTAGTATTTCGCTGCCTTCCAGGTCGGCTCGTCGCGCTCGACCAGAATCGCGAAGAAGGATGAGAAGCCCATCAGCTCCCAGGCGAAGAAGAGCATCAGCGCGTCGCGCGCGAAAACGGTCAGGTGCAGGCTCAAGACGAGCAATCCCAGAAAGAAGCCGTGGGAACGCAAGCCGCGCTGGTCATGATCTTTCAGATACGCGTAACCGTGCGCGACCCCGAGTATGCAGCCGACGGAGAGAAGGATCAGGAAGATGGACGAGAGCCAGGTCAGTCCCAATTCGACAGTGAAAACACCCAGTTGGAAAGAGACGAGCGAGAGCACCGTATTTCCCGCAGGATGCCAGAGAATGGCGATCGTGCCGAGAAATCCGGCACCGAGCATGGTGAGTAACGTGAAGATTTTACGCCAGCCGAGCATGGAAACGGGAAGCGATAGCATCATAAGGGCGATGCCGATCAGGAACGTTGTTTGCGGGGTCATTTCTTCCTCCCGATCAGCGCTGTGATGCCGTGCACGATGGTCAGCGGATGAACCGGGCACCCTGGAAGATACAGGATTGCCTCGACCTTGTCCAGAAATCCGCGTTGCAGCGCCGGCGCGTCGGCGAAAAGCCCACCGCTGATGGCGCAAGCACCCGCCAGAATGAGAATCTTCGGTGCGGGAACCGCCTTCCAGGTCTCTTCCAGCGCGTACGCCATGTTCTGCGTGATCGGTCCAGTGACCACCACCGCGTCGGCGTGACGGGGGGATGCCACGATGTCGATCCCGTATCGATTGATATCAAAGTTCACGTTGGTGGAGGCGTTCAACTCGAGCTCGCAGGCAGCGCAACCACCCGCGGAAACGGAGCGTAGCTTGAACGATCGACCGAACAGTCGACGGATATCGGGTGTGGTCGCGATGGAGGACGCGACGTAGGCGTCCGGGGTCAGGGTGCCGTCCAGGATCAGCGTTTCACGCCGGGAGGCTCCCATCTTGAATGAGTTGGAGAAAACAAAAGTCTCCGGGAAGTTACGCTGACAGACGCCGCAGAATACACAGCGCCCCAGATCGAGCGTGTTCTCGCCGATCGCACCCGTTGGGCAGCTTTTACGTGCCCGGTCCCAGCTTTCATCGTCTTGTTTACGGAAGGACGGCAATCCCGGAAACGCCGGGTCCGTCTTCGTTTTAAGCGGATCGGGGATCGCCTGATCGCCGTGGCGGATTCGCGCCTTGAGCAGGTCGATCATCGTCAATCCCGTAATCGGTTTATGTGTCATCTGTTCTCCTCCCGCATCACAGGTCGTTTCCGCAGTATGAGAGGTTAAAGCTTTTATTGCAAACGGGGAAATCCGATATTCCGTTGTTCCTCACGGCAAGCGCAAGCGCCATCCAATTGTGGAAGGAGGGATCGTATATCCGGTACGACAGGGTCGCACCGTTCTCATCGGTGCGTATCAAATGCACGATCTCGCCGCGCCATCCCTCGACGATCGATGCTGCGATAACATCGCGTTCCGGCTCGGGAAGCTTCGGTGTACAGGCTGGTGTTTCGGGCAGATCGGAGAGCAGTTTCAGGCAGAAATCGATGGATTGCAGGCTCTCTTTATAGCGCAGGAAGGCCCGTGCGAAGACGTCGCCCTGCGGAAGCACGATGGAATCAGGGAATAGCTCGTACGGCGCGAACGGATACGCCTTGCGTCCATCGCGAAGTACGCCGCCGCTACGCGCTGCCATGCCTACGAAATGCAGATCGCGGATCGACGCGGCATCCACATGCCCGGTACCATCGAATCGCGAGAGCACGCCGGAATCGTTGAACATCGCCGTTCCCATGATCCGGATGTCCTCGCGGATCGTTGAAAGCGTGGTGATCATGTAGCGATTTTTCTCACTGCTGATGCCGTAGTTAACACCCCCGGGGCAGAGCCAGCGTTTGCCGAAGCGACTACCGCAGACGTGCAGGGAAAGGTTGATCACCTTGGTGCGTACGGCTGCGAAGTAGTTCAATCCGGTGAGGTAAGCGATGTCTCCCGCCAAAGCGGAGAGATCGGCGAGGTGCATGGCTGCGCGTTCCATCTCCAGCGCGATGGCTCGAACGCGATGAACCGCATCCGGAACATCCGCACCGCAAAGCGCTTCAATCGCCCGACAATAGGCAATCCCATGACCGATCGCGGTATCGCCTGCGATGGCTTCCGCCAGATGTATCTTTCCGCGGATGTCGCCGGTCTCGAGGAGCTTGCGTATCCCGCGATGCTGATAGCCGAGCTGAATCTCCAGATGATGGACGTCCTCGCCCTCGCAGAGGAAGCGGAATTGACCGGGTTCGATCACTCCTGCATGCACGGGGCCGACTGCCACTTCGTGCATCGATTCGGATGCTGCGGCAAGGAACGGATGATCTTTAAGAACCAGTTCGGGACGGTTGTGCGGATAGCGAACCGGTTTCAGCCAGGGATGCGATTGCGGCACCAGCCCGGTCTCTTCCCAAAGCTCTCGTTCGTACATGTGAAATTCGCTCGAAAGCCCGGTCAGGCTGGGATAGGAACCGCCTTCAGGCGCTACGAACCGCAACAGATCGAGCTGGTGGGTGTCGTCGTTGCCCATCAGGCAGATCAGGCTCCTGTCGGCATCGGAATAGAATGCAAGAGGCCGGAAATTGCGCCCGATCGCATCCCGGATGCTTTTGTGCAGGTCTGTTCTGGCCTCAGGAACTGAAAACAGAGTTGGATTCATTGTTCTCCTACAATGTTATCGATTTTTCAATTGATGAGCCATGAATTCATTGGATACTCAATCGGAAAATCCTCACTGACAAACAATTTCCGCCTCATCTATTTCCCTATTTATGCGTTATCAAAGCGGAAATGGAAATACTCATCATATATTGAGAAAATTTACGTTGTTCGATGCTCATTTTTGGAATGTATTTTTGATGTCAAGAATAATGCAGACAGGAGATAACGGGTACACTTCAACGCACTTGAAAATCCTTTCATGACCATTTCAAATAACATAACAACAGAGCCCTATATTCCAAGAGTAAAAAACAAAGCCCGGGCCCCCCCCAGGCTTTGTCAACAGTCTGATGACTTCTTGCATGAAATCGTAACGCTAAGCTTACGTTTTGCTGCACATAGTCGTAACGCCAGCAAAAGCGCTTCCGATATAATTTGTTTTCACTACGTGAAAGCTGAAATCATTTCATCAGAAGCATTTTGCGGGTGGAAGTATAATCTCCCGCTTTCATTTTGTAGAAGTAGATACCGCTTCCGGCAGGCTTACCGTTCTCGTCCTTTCCATTCCATTGCACGATGTGAGATCCTTCGTTCATCTGCTGATGGAGCAGTGTCTTGATATGCTGTCCCTTCAGGTTGTAGATGTCGATCGTCACTTTCGATGATTTCTCCAGCGAGAACGCGATCGCCGTGGAGGGATTGAACGGATTGGGGAAATTCGCACCCAACTCGGTCATCATCTGGATATCGGGGATTTGATTCGGATCATCTTCGGTTACCGTGACTTCCACAGGTCCGTAGAAATCGCAATGTCCACCTGCCGAGACAGCTTCCAGCCAGTAGAAATAGGTGCGCTCGTGCTGAACCTCGACGTCCGTGTAAAGGTAACGATTCTCGATCACCTGATTTTCCGCCGGAATGATGCCCGTGTTGATGGAAACGGCGCTCTCGTAACTACTGGCTTCGGCGCGGAGCAGGTTGTAGCCCAGCATGTCTTCTTCAGACTGCGTGATCCACTTCAGCGTTACTTCGTTCTTGGCCGAAACCACGGCTGTGAAGGAAGAGAACACAACAGGAAGCGTTTCATCAAGCCACTCCGAGTTCGAACCCCCGTTACCATTTGAAGGTGTGATGTCCTCGCTTGTCGCAGGAGCGGAAGTCCAGTTGGAAGCCGAAGTAGCGCCTTCCGCAGAGTTTCCCGTATAAAAAATGCCGGTGCTCGATCCGGGCCTGATTGACGTGAACGCGCTGTCGTTCCCCTGATCCCAGTCGTGCACGACCGCACGAGAGGAGCCGTTAGTCAGGATCGGATTATCGGAGGAGGTCGAATTGGAGAAGCCGCCCCAACTGCTGTCGGTGAAAAGGCTTGCCTCGTTATGGGCGGTAACGACCTGGTGATTACCGTCACCGACTACGATGATATCATCGACGGGGAGGTTCGTATCGCGGTCACCGCCGTTGTATATAACGATTACCGTTCCTTCGGGGACGGATGCCCAGGGCGAATCAGCGCCTTCGATAAAGGTGCAGTATGGATTGGAGTCGTCCGCAAGCTGCCAGCCGCGCATATCCAGGTTGTCCTGGACCACGACGATTTCCACCCATTCCTTGGATCCGCCGTCGCCTTGCGACCACTCGTTGATGATCGCCGAGAGTTCGTTTTCCTGAACTACGATGCCGTTTCCAGAAACGGCAATATCTTCCTGATCCGCTTGATAGGAGACGCAAGTTATCGTACCAGAATACCACATCTCTTCCGATGGCGAGAAACGCACGTAAATGGTTTCATACACCTCGCGTGAGGTTGGGCTGAGCACGATCTGGCTGGAAAAGCTGCCGCCGCTTGACGTTGCAATTTCGAAACCCTCGGGAGCTGTTATCGTTACATCGCCATAGAGTTCTACTCCCATGATATCGAAAGTAGATTCCCCGGAAGTTTCGCCAACGACGACATCATCGAAAGACATTTCGGATGTATCCTTTAGCAGTAAGGGTGTTCCCCATATCTCCGAGACATATTCGGGATGATCGATGAACGGATTACGGTTGTGCTGGTAGTTGGTGTAGATGAGCTGGTTTCGAGCCTGTTCTTCAGCAGATACCGGATCCTCGAAATGCCAGCGAAGCAGGGTCGTAAGCCTTCCGTGCTCTCCCAGGTAATCGCCCGTATCCGGATCGTCCGTATCGACTGCGTCAACCAGTTCAAGATCGACCTCACCCGAGTCGCCTTCGTAACGCACATCCATGTAGAACATCATGCGAGCAACGTCGCCCTTCACCTCGTCGCGCGGTTCCCAGGTGTCCGTGGTATAATAACAGTCCGTCGCGCCATCGCCGTCGATGTACTGGCTTCCGCCTTCATCAAAATCGCGGTTGTACTTCACCGTGTTGACGGTGGAATCTTCGGGACGCAGGTGATGAAGATCGGTTCCCGGAGATTCGTCGATGTCGAAGTTTCCGTGAGATTTCGCCCAGACATGCTCGCGGTTCCATCCGTTGGAGGTGTTGAAGTTGGTTTTCGCGATCGACCACCCGGAGTACAATCCGATAACGTTCGAGCTGTTCTCGGGGTCTTCGTCCAGCACCTGAAGGGCTAGTTTCACGCCATCGTAGTTGATGAAAGTGTGTCCGTCGATGATGCTGTGAAGCTCATCTTTGAGATATGAGCCGGAAAGGCCCTCCGCCGTGTCGTAGTAACCATCGTAGGGATCTTGCGTTGTCACCTCGATTATGTTCGAGTTCGTGCTTGTTCCCGCATCGCTATATGCTGTCAGGTAATATGCGTAGTCCGTTTCGGATGTCAGAGCGGTTACATCGTAGTAGGTTGCCGCTCCGTTGGCTATGATCATCGGATCGAAGTTCGCAATCGCGCTTCCACCCTGCGTAATATACAAGTTGTAGCCGTTCGCGCCGCTCGAGGTCTGCCAGTTTGCCCGAAAACCGCTTCCGGTGATGCCGGTTGCGACAGTAGCGACTGGCGCGTCAGGGATAACGGGGCTTCCGCCGGAGTAATCCGTCATGAGGATGTCGTCGATATTTCCGCGTTTACCATCTTCGCCGGAAACGCACACAATGCGTACTCGCACGGCCCCGGAGGCATTGATGTCTGCGCTCCAGTACGTTAGGGATGCTTGCAGGTTCGAGTCGAAGTCGTTACCTGCCTGCGTCCAGTTGGAGCCTCCGTCGGTGCTGTATTCAACCCGGTATGTCGGGGCCGGGGAATCTGTCCCATACTTCGCGTAGTAGAGCGAGATCGTTCCGATGCCGTCCGATTTGTCTTCCAGCATCGTCATGGAAGCCGGAAAGCGGAATCGTGCAGATTTATTTCCGTTCTTTTTGTCGGCAGCCAGATTTCCAATAAGCGTTTCGTTCATGTTCCAGTCGAGACCGTTCAAAGAGATCGGTGCCGCGCCGTATGCCCCCTTGCTCTCTGCTTCAAAATCGATAAAATAGTCGGCATTCAATATGCCGGAAAATACCATTGCGAGGAAGAGAAAGAATAACGTTTTTTTCATGTCGAATCTCCAATCATCTGATGTCTCGCCTTTTTTGGATAAAAAGTAGCGCTTGTCCAGTAATTTTGTCTCCCTGACGATAATCTCACTGCGTCTTCACCGCGATCCAACAGTTGAATGTGGTTGGACAGGAAACGAGGACACGTTGCCACGTTTCTTTGCTTTGCCAAAGAGTTTATTCAGTGACTGTTAATCCTACTCCTGATCACTGGCCACAACCTTGTAGTACTTCATCGGCTCACTGCCACTTGATTGCAGTAGCCACGGATGCCGCGTCGTAGCAAGATAGTGCTCCTGATCGCAGGTGAAATCAGGATTATTCCCCGCAAAGATATTGTACCACACGCCGTTCAACTCTTGATACGCATTGCCTTCGAAAGACCCCGTCGTGACTTCGTCCCACTGTATCTGCACAGCGGTTCCAGCCGTAGTAATGGAAATCCCGCGCGGCGAATCAGGGGCGATATTGTCGGTGGAGTAGCCGCTCGAGGGTTCGCTGGGATGAATATCGGTATCGGTATGGCAATAGGCCATGAATGTGGATTCGTTCAGGCCCGAGGAGGAAGAATCCATTAATGTCGGAGCGACGATAGTATACGTGTCAAATCCCATGCATGGAACTTGCGCGATGAACACCCATACTTCCGTATCGCGCATCAGGACGATCGGCTGTTCGATCACTTTCGGCAACCCGGAGGGAGAATGAATGATCATTGCATTCCTGCCGGGCATCGTATCCTTGCGCCACACCGAGTAGCTGTAGTCTGGGTTGTAGGTAACGCCGCAGGAGCTCCGAATCCAGTGCACATAGACCTGTCGCCCCTGGTCTCCGGGAACATCTGCTACCGAGTCGATTAGGGGACATAGATACGATGCATGGTAGCATCCCATCTCGACATACGAACCATCCGGATCGAGCGATAATGATGGATCGCCCATGTTCAACGCGGGAGAAAGCCTGCCAAGGTTGTAATCACCGGCTTCAGGAGAAAGGAACAGGGGGTCCGCATTGATGTTGCCTTCTCCCCATGTGAGGGTTCCGCCTTGCTGCACGCTGCTTTGACCACCTTCGATATCGCAATATTTCACTTCCACACTGCTGTCCGGTGAATGTAAGTCGATGTTATCTCCAAAGTTGTTCCAGAAAATGCAGCTATTGACAACGGCGTTACTGCTTTCATAAAACCCGAGTATTCCGTATCCGTTTTCACGGCATTCTGTAAATGTACATCGCTTAATGACAAATGAACTGCCAGTGCTGATCTGAACAACCGAGTAGTCGTTTCCATAACCGCTTTCAGCAATCAGCACACGATCCAGGGTGCCCGATGAGTACGTAGCATACAAAGTAGCGCCTGCTGATGTGGATTCATTCCCGACTGCCTCGACCCGCGACATCTCGATCGTGCAGTCAAAAACAATAAGGACGCCACCTGATCCATTCTCGGCAGTGCACGTGCTGAAATCAGTATCAACGATCGATAATGTGCTGGAGATCGCGCATATCCCGCCTCCATGCTCAGCAGCATTACAATTGGAAAACTGACAGCCCGATATCGTTACATCGCAGTTATCCAGGTACATCACGCCACCCGATCCCTGGCTCTCGCATCGATCGAACCGGCACCCTGTCAAGACGAACGAACTTGAGCTTTCCACGTTGAAAACACTGCCTTGCGCATTGCTCTGAACATCGGTTACTACCAGACTGTTGATCGTTGCCGTTCCCGTTACATCCAGCATGCTGGCAAGCAGGGTTTCTACGGCTGTGAACGTTACGGGCTCCGCTTCGGTTCCATTGATTTGCAAGTGCCCGTTTACGGTCAGGTTCACGCTGGGAGCAAACCGGATTTCAACCCCCGGCTCGATGGTCAGTGTCATGCCTTCGGGTATGGTAAGGTTCGTATCGATTGACCACGGGCTCATGCTGGATGTGATGGTTCCGGAAACATCGGTTGATGTTTCCAGCAATACATCGTCGACAGCACACCCATGAAACATGGCAATGCTGTGGGTAGCTCTCCCCACGATGAAGCGTACCATCAGTGAATCGGCTTCCGGGAAGGGATGAGCGAAGCTGCATGAATTCAGCATCGGGCCATAATCGCTTATCAGGTCATCTTCATTGCTCCAGACCGTGTACATCTGCGCCGATTCGCTCATCAGGACGACGCTGACTTCGGCAGTCCAAAGATCACTCCCATACGCATCGTAGAATTGCCGGAAGCTCAACGTGAAAGCCGGTGTATCGACATTGGGAACAAAATTGCTTTTCATGATCAAATCCGCGCTGAAGTCCGGATCCTGACTCGCAAAAGCTTCACCATTTGCTCCGCCGGCTATATTCGTAGTGGGAAACGACCAATTTGCTCCGGCATTAGCGCCGACAGTCTGCCAACCGTCTGGAAGCGTTCCTTCTGAGAAATCCTCGTCGATCAGGATTTCCGCCGACATAGCTACAATTGAAACGATGAAAAGAAAGCAAAATATCAAGCGCATAGAACCTCCCTTGGAATAGGTTGGGTAACCGAAAAATATTCATGAAGATAATTCATTATGTGTCAAGAATAAAACAGTTCTTACGATGCAAGCGCAACTTACGATGAGAATGCACAGGTGAATCATCAAGACACAAACAATGGATTTCGCGATTAAATGCTTGACACAAAAGCGGCTGTAATTTTTTTCAAACTCGACACAGAGATATGTGTATAAAGTGAACCGGAAGCGAATTTTGAAGGAGATTTTAGAATGAAAAGAACGTATCAGCCACATAACACGAGAAGAAAACGTGTTCATGGTTTTCGTGCCCGTATGGCAACCAAGGGCGGACGTAAAGTTCTCGCCGCGCGCAGGCTTAAAGGCCGCAAAAGACTTACTGTCTAATGACTTTGAATGTATGGAGTGATTCGGAAACGGAATGATTTTAATGAGGTTTACTCCGACCATCGGCGGTTACCCGGAAAACGGTTCACTTTTCTTGTTTACAACGGGACCGCGCCGCACCTCTATGTCGGGATCGTTGCAGGTAAAAGGGTCGGGAAGGCAGTAAAGCGCAACAAAGTCAAACGGAGGATCAGGGCTTTTTTACGGGAACACAGGCAATACTGGGAAATGCCTTTGAAAGTTCTCATCATCGCGCGCATTGGCGCAGCCGAACTGGACTGGGATGAATTCTCGTCCGTCCTGAAGAGTTTTTTTTCTCGTCTTGAATCCGTTCCCGCAGGCAGAGAATAGCATTATGCGATTGTTCAATCGGTTCGCTCTATTGGCGATCACCGCGTATCGCAAGCTGATCTCTCCGTATCTTCCTCCGTCGTGCCGTTTTACGCCAACCTGCAGCGTCTATGCTATGCAAGCATTTCAGAAATACCCGTTTCCGAAGGCATTGCTCCTGTCTATAAAACGGATACTCAAGTGTCATCCGTTTCATCCAGGAGGGCACGACCCTCTGCCATGATCAGGAGGAACTTTGGATAAGCGAACAGTAATCGCTATCGTACTGATTTTCATCGTATATTGGTTTTTCAGCCAATTCATCTGGGCGCCCAAAAAAACATCCGAGCTACCCGAGCAACAACTTGTCACCGAGCAATCCGTATCAACATCTCAAGACGCAACGCTAAGTAAGCCGGACTCCCTTTCATTAAAAGGCAACGCCCCGGCAAGCCTTTCGGTGGACGCCTCCATCGAAGAAGAGCTGATTACGCTTGAAGATGACAAGCTGGCCCTCACGTTTTCAACCATGGGCGCAAGCATCACAAAGGTCGTCTTGAAGGAATTTTCATCGATCGACAAGACAAAGCCGGTTCAACTCATTCCAGAAGATCGCCGCGTTCTGGAATTCGAGGGTTTTCCCGTCGAAACCGGCGTGGGAGACGTGGATGTCTCCGACATGTTTTTCCAGTATGAGAAGCTGAACGAAGAAGGGAAACCGGGCATCGTTTTCTATCTTGCGGACGACAACGGCAAGAGACTGGTCGAGAAGCGATTCGTCCTGACGAAGGACTACCGTCTCGAAATGGATTTCATCGTCAATACGGGCAGGGATATCGAGGATTACAGCATCGCGCTCGAATCCGGCCTCCGCGATACGGAAGAGTACGTAAAGCACAAGAAAACCGACTATAAGATCGTCGCGCAGATCGACAACGACCTGGAGAAGCTAACGCTCTCCAAGCTGCAAAAAGAGCCGCAAACACTCAACGGCATGGTCGATTGGGCCGGCGTCCGGACCAAGTATTTCGGTATCGCCGTGATCCCGAGCAGCCTCGTGAAGGTCAATCAGCTTCATGGCAACGATGTCGACGATAGCCCCGCGATGTCCTTGCACGTAGACAATGCAAGCCACACCTGGGAGATCAACCACCACTACTCGATCTTCATAGGGCCGCTGAACGCGAAGATGCTCGAAGACGAATTCGGCAGCGGTCTGGAGAATTTCGCCGAAATCGGATCGAAGTGGCTCCAGTTCCTCAGCAAGTTCTTCCTGTGGCTGCTTGGGCAGCTCTACAAGATGATTCCGAACTACGGTGTCGATATCATTATCTTCGCCTTCATCATCAAGGTCGTGGTTTACCCGCTGACCCACAAGAGTCTGGAATCCGGACAGAAGATGCAGAAGGTTCAGCCCATGATGCAGGAGCTCAAGCAGAAGTACAAAGGCGATCCCAAGCAGATGAACGCAGAGATGCAGAAGCTCTACAAGGAGCACGGTGTGAGCCCCCTGGGCGGGTGCTTGCCGCTGCTTCTTCAGATGCCGATCTTCTTCGCGCTCTATCCAGCGTTGCGTTATTCGGTCGAGCTTCGCCAGGCCCATTTCATGTTCTGGCTGAAGGACCTTTCCGCGCCGGATCCGTACTACATTCTTCCCGTACTGATGGGCGTTTTCATGTTCGTTCAGCAGAAGATGATGACTCCTCCACCGGTTTCTGACAACATGGACGATCAGCAGAAAGCGGCGGCGCAAACACAAAAGATGATGTTATATATGATGCCGGTGATGATGGTTTGGATATTCAGCGGTTTATCGTCTGGACTCGTTCTGTACTGGATGATCTTCAATATCTTTTCGATCATTCAGATGTACATCATGCGGAAGCGCAGTAAGTAGCTTCCATCAACGGATATGTAATTTTAACCGAGGTTTTTTACAATGAAAATAATCAAACGAGAAGGTAAATCGGAATTCGAAGTCGTAACCGGCTTCATGAAGGAATTCAACTTAAAACGCAATCAATTCACATACGACATTGTAGACAAGGGATCGAACGGCTTTTTCAACCTTTTCGGCGCGAAACCTGTCGTGATCAATTTCAACTTGCAACAAGGCAATGGCGATGTCCGTATCTTCATCGAGGGTCTCCTGAAGCACATGGACGTGGAATATCAGCAAGTGACTTCCGAGAAGAAGAACGACACGATCTATATCGATCTTGTCGGTGTGAAGGAGAAGGGATTCGTCATCGGCAAGGATGGACGTCTCCTGAACAGCATCCAGCATCTGGTGAATCGCATGCTTCTCAACCAGGGCATCAACGATGTGCAGGTTGTGGTGGATTGCGAAGGCTACCGAGGGAATCACGAGAAACAGTTGATCGGAAAAATCCGCGACGTGGCCGACAAGGTGAAACAACGCAAGAAGAGCTTCACCTTCGATCCGATGCGTGCCGCTGACAGAAAAGTGGTACATCGGTTGATCGAGAAAGATAACGACTTACGTACGATGACGATAGGCCAGGGCGAGAAGAAGAGGGTCGTTGTAATGCCGGATAGCGGCGAGAAGGCCGTAACTGATTCATCTCCAAAGGAAAACAGGAGAAATGAAGAAAATCAAGATGGAAAACCGAGGAGACGCAGGCCACGAAGAACTCGGAAGCCTAAAACTCAAGAAGATAACAGCAGGTAATTTCTGGTCGGACGGCGGCGCTGCGATGGGAATTTTCCCGCGCGCGATCTGGGAGAGAACGGTCCCGATCGATGAGAAGCACCGCATTCAGATGGATTTCAGCTTGCTGATTATTGATACCGGCAGCAGGGTTTTCCTGATCGATACCGGACTTGGGAACCGCATCAGCGAAAAAGAGAAAAAGATATATCGGCCATCCGAATTCACATTGATCGATAACCTCGCGAGAGTCGGCTACAGGCGAGAGGATATCGATGGTGTGATATTGACTCATCTGCATTTCGATCATGCAGGAGGCGTAGTAAGTGATTTTGGCAACGGTGACGAGCTGACCTTCCCCAATGCCATTCACTACATCCAGGAGATCGAATGGAGCACGGCGAAACACCCTGACGAACTCAATGAATCAGCCTACCAGTTCGATCATCAGCTTGGGCTGCTGGAGACAAGCGGTAAATATCAGCTCGTCAACGGCGATGTGAACCTTACGCCTGAGATTCGCCTGATTCTGGCCGGAGGACACTCCAACGGATTTCAGGTCGTGCGAATCGAGAGCGAAGGGGAACTCGCTTACTACGGCGGCGATATCTTCCCGCATAAAGAGCATCTGCGTCCGTCCGTAACTTCGGCATACGAGGTTGACAGGACGCGCTCTTTCCGATTTAAACGCATGATTCTGGACGAACTCAGGCCGAAGAACGGTCCGCTGTTTTTGGCGCACGATATGGACGTGAAATCGGTCAGAATCGATGAAAAATTTCCCTGGTGAGGTACCATGAACGAAGACTCCAACAATATGGAAACAACTGATGAATCGAAATCGAATTTCATTCGGAACATCATAGATACCGACTTGGAGACCGGCAAGAACGGTGATCGCGTTGCGACCCGTTTCCCGCCGGAGCCCAACGGTTACATTCACATCGGTCACGCGAAATCGATCTGCCTCAATTTCGGTATCGCGCGGGACTACAAGGGAACCTGCAACCTCCGTTTCGACGATACCAATCCCACCAAAGAGGATGTGGAATACGTCGATTCGATCATTGAAGACATCCGCTGGCTTGGATTCGATTGGGAGGACAGGCTGTATTTCGCTTCGGACTACTTCGACGCGCTCTACGAATATGCCGTTCAGCTCATCAAAGACGGAAAGGCGTTCGTGGATGAGCTTACGCCCGATCAAATCCGCGAGCTTCGCGGAACCCTTACCGAGCCCGGCAAAGAGAGCCCGTTCCGCAACCGTCCCATCGAGGAGAGCCTGAGACTCTTCCAGGAGATGAAAGACGGAAAATACGAGGACGGAACGCTCACCCTGCGAGCGAAGATCGATATGGCGTCTCCGAACCTGAACATGCGCGATCCTGTTGTATACCGCATTCGCAGGGCGCACCACCACCGCACGGGTGACAAATGGTGTATCTACCCGATGTACGACTACACGCATTGTATGTCGGACTCTCTGGAGAAGATTACCCACTCGCTTTGCACGCTCGAGTTCGAAGACCATCGTCCGTTGTACGACTGGTTTCTCGATCAGCTTCCGGTGCCGAGTCATCCGCAACAGATCGAGTTTGCCCGCCTGAACATCAATTACACCATCATGAGCAAGCGCAAGCTTCTCGCGCTGGTTACGGAAAAGATCGTGAACGGCTGGGACGATCCCCGCATGCCCACCATAGCGGGATTGCGTCGCAGGGGTTTCACGCCTGAATCGATCCGCGATTTCAGCGATCGCATCGGTATCGCCAAGAGCAACAGTACCGCCGACATTAGTTTGCTGTACTTCTGCCTCCGCGAGGACCTCAACAAAAGGGCCGCGCGTGTTATGGCAGTGTTGGATCCGGTAAAAGTGATCATCACGAACTACCCCGAGGATCAGGAAGAATGGCTCGACGCTGAGAACAATCCCGAGGACGAGAAAGCCGGATCACGCAAGGTGCCATTCAGTCGTGAGATATACATCGAGCGGGAAGATTTCATGATTGATCCGCCCAAGAAGTTCTTCAGGCTGGCTCCCGGGAAAGAGATTCGCCTCAAACACGCCTATTATGTGACATGTACCGGGTACGAGGCAGATGATGACGGTAATATCACCGAAATTCACTGCACCTACGATCCCGCAACAAAAGGTGGATGGTCGGAAGACGGAAGAAAGGTGAAGGGAACCTCGCATTGGGTTTCCGCGATGCACGCAGCCGATATTGAAATAAGGCTTTACGACCACCTGTTCACCGTTCCGAATCCCGCAGAGTTCAGTGACTTCCATGAGATCATTAATCCGGACTCACTCAGCGTCGTGATTGCCAAATGCGAGCCGTCACTCAAGGATGCTAAGCCAGGTATGCACTTCCAATTCCTGCGCCAGGGATACTTCTACGTTGATCCCGATACGACTGACGATAAGGTTGTCATTAACAGGGCGGTGCCTCTGAGAGATAATTTCGCGAAGATTCTGGCAAAATCTGCCGAGTAGACTGCGAAGTCATACATTGCAAAAACACCCCGGATTTTCCGGGGTGTTTTCTTTTCCACGAAATGAGCTCGCAATACGGGTGGGTGGGCATGCGATGCATTGGAAGGCGATTTGCCATTACATTACTTCGTATCGACTGAAGTCCGAATTTCGCAAATCGCATTTCAATGCATCGCGGGGTCCTTTGTAAAAATCGAGCTTATTTCGTTTTTCTCATACAGGAGGGAGAGAATGTATATCCACGTCGGCATTCGTGCGCACCTTCGCCCGTTCTCCCCTTGCCACGTGGATATACCACAGCTCCGTAAGGAAATGGATGTAGAAGCTACGCTGTGAAACACCACGTGGCAAGGGGAGAACGGGCGAAGGTGCATCACGAAAAAAGCCCTCATCCGTCAGGACAAGGGCTGCATAAGAGATATAATTGTCGGTTTACAGATCCTGGAAAGGATTACCTTCGGTCGGGTCCCATTTTTGACGGGCATAAGCACGCCAGTTGCGGTCGCCTTCGCGTTCCAGAACTTCACCGGGGATATCGGTAGGATCGAAAGAGATACGACGTTTGTCATAATCGATCTGGCGAACGAGAACATCGATGGTTTCGCCGATATTCTGGTTTGTATGAGCCATTTCAGCCAGTCTCATGCGTGATTTCGGAAGCAGGCCGGTAAGTCCTTCGCGAACCTTAACGAACGTACCGAAATCGGAAACGCCGTCGATGGTTCCTTGCACGGTTTTACCAACGGTGAGGTACTGGTCGATGCTGTCCCATGGGTCCTCTTCGAGCGCTTTGAGAGAAAGCGATATTTTGCGTTTCTCGCGATCGATACGAAGGATCTTGACCTGAACGAGGTCCCCTTCCTGAACAACTTCGGATGGATGGCCGATACGTCTTCCGCGCCGCATTTCAGAAATCGGAATGAGGCCTTGCACACCAGGTCTGATCTCTGCGAATGCCCCGAAAGTCTCGTTCTTCACGATGCGGCAGGATACAATCTCGTCTTCCTTGAGCTCTTCCATTGCGATTTCAGCAGGGTTGCGATCGAGCTGCTTCATGCTGAGAGAAATCTTATTGCCTTTGAGGCGGATGACTTTCACGTCGATTTCGTCACCGATATTGAGAAGATCGGAAGGAGATTCAACGTGTTTCCATGCGATTTCGGAAATGTGAAGCAATCCTTCGATTCCGCCGATATCGACGAATGCGCCGAAGTTGGTGAGGCGTGTAACTTTACCCTTGAGGATGTTACCTATTTCAAGATTATCAAGCGTTTCTTTTCTTAAAACTTCGCGTTTTTTCTGAAGAAGAACACGGCGGGATACGATGATGTTACGTCCGCTTTCGCTGTATTCCGTAATTTCGAATTCGTATTCCTGATTGATGTATTTTGATGTGTCGGAAACCGGGCCGAGATCAATCTGCGAAACCGGGCAGAACGCTCTTGCGCCGAGGAGGTTGACAGTGAAGCCACCCTTGATGATGCTGATAACTTTTCCGGTCACGGGGATCTTGCGCTCGTGCGCGTCCAGAAGGACGGTCTTCGAGGCGTGTGACTTGGAAAGGCTCTTCGCGATAATGGTTTCCGTATCACTTTTCTTTACGATGTAACCACTGAGAGCGTCGCCGATCTTGAAGGAGAGTTCACCAGCTTCGTTGAGGTAATCTGTCTTCTCGGCGATTGCGTCAAGCTTGTCACCCAATGTGACAAAGATGTAGAGGTCGGTGATGTTTACGATCGTTCCCGAAACTTCGTCACCTTCCTGAATTTCATAGTTAACGGGCATGGATTCTTCCAGCATTTTGCCGAAATCTTCTTCGTCTGCCTCTTCAGTTGGTTGATTTTCATCAGCGGCTTCAGTAACCTGCTCGATCTGAGCGGCTTCTTCGGCTACCTCTTCCTGTCCTTCCTGGTTTTTGATTTCTTCAGGATTTTCAATACTCATGCTTTATACTCCTGTTACTGTGCAATTTCCATCATGCTAATGCCATGAATGCGAACAAAACACTCAGGAACGGTTGAATTGTCCAGCTTTTCCTGCATTTTTTTATCTGCGATGACCTAACATGCTGTAAATGGATGGATTACGCAAACTTTTATATTCGTTAAGGCTCCAGGGAAGCAAAGTCAGTAATGTGAAGAAAGAGTAGAAAATAGAACATTTTCGGGACATGATAAAAAGACGGCATGATCCAAGAATTGATTTGACAAGTAACCAATAAATCAAATGATCGTTAGAGATATGCGGAGGTTTAATGAGAAAACCCAGATGCGACGGACAGAAAACGAGAAAGGCGTTGCTTGAAGCTGCTTGTGAACTCTTTGCGAAAAACGGGTACTATGAAGCCACAACCATTGATATATGCAAAAAAGCTCAAACCAACCCGGCGGCGGTGAACTACTACTTCGAGAGCAAGCAAAACCTCTATGTGGAAAGCTGGAAATACGCATATGATCTTTCATTGCAGAACCACCCGCTTTCGGGCGGTATCCCGGAGGACGCGTCTGCGGAAGAGCGTCTATTCGGTAGAATATCCTCGCTTCTGAGGAGAATTATGGACCCCGACGGTTACAGCTTCGATATCGTCCACAAGGAGATGGTAAATCCAACAGGCTTCCTGAGAGAGGCAATGAACAGCAAGATAGAGCCGTTTCAGGAAGGATTGAAAGAGATCATTCGCGAGATACTTGGTGATTGCGCCACAACGGAAAACGTGGACCTTTGCCGGCACAGCATCATGGCACAGTGCTTCAGTCCTATGCTCGGGCAGAGGCACCGTAAAAAAAAACATTCCAAAGGGATTGAACTCGGTTATTCTATCACTGCGGAACTTCTTGAAAAGCATATATATCAGTTCAGCCTCGCCGGAATCAAGGCAATTAAAGAAAAAAGAATACAGGAGAATCAATGAGTACCAAAGGATTGCTTACCATTACACCATTTGTGACATTGTTGGTTGTTTTTTTGGGCGTAGCGGGGTGTCAAAGCGGAGACGCCGCCGGCGGAAGAAGCGGGAAGCCTCCCGTAGCTGTCGAAATCGCTCCCATTTCCGTATCGAGTATTCGCGACATCGGGCTCTTTAGCGGAACGCTATCACCCAAAAACATTTTTACCGTGGCCCCGAAAGTTTCGGGTCGGCTCGAGCGACTGACGGTCGATATCGGCGATGTGGTTCACTCGGGACAGGTGATTGCCGAGCTGGACGATGCCGAATACGTGCAGAGCGTGGTGCAGGCGCAGGCGAGTCTGGCTGTCTCGCAGGCTCAGAAAGTGCAGACCCAGAGCGCTTTGACGCTTGCGACACGGGATCTCGAGCGCATGCAGACATTGCGCGAGAAGGATTTCGTCTCCGAATCCGACATGGATCAGGCGCAGGCGGAGTACGACGCGGCCTATGCAAGCCATCAGGTGGCGCTTTCGCAGGTTGAGAGCACCAAGGCTGCCTTGAAAACGGCGGAAGTACGTCTTGCCTATACAAAGATAACCGTCACCTGGCCGGATAAATCCACGACCCGGGTAGTGGGCGAACGCTATGTCGACGAGGGAGCGATGCTAACCGTCAACAGCTCGATTGTCAGCATCCTGGACAACAGCTCCATGACGGCGGAGATCGATGTGATCGAGCGCGACTATCCCAAGATTCGCACCGGTCAGGAAGCCGTCGTGACCACCGACGCTTACCCGGGAAGAGAATTCACTGGCAAGATTTCCCGCATTGCCCCCATGCTGCAAGAATCGTCACGCCAGGCGAAGGTGGAAATCGATATTCCCAACGATGATCGTGAGCTCAAACCGGGTATGTTTGCGCGTGTGAGGATCGAATTTACCACCCACGAAAACGTAACGGTCATTCCCGTTTCCGCCTTGGCGCGAAGAAACGAGCAGCAAGGTGTCTTCATCATCGATCGCAACACGATGACGGCCAAATTTACGAAGGTGGAAACCGGCATTCGCCAGGAAGATCGCATCGAGATCGTTAGTCCAGCCATCAAGGGTGAAATCGTGGTACTCGGCCACCATCTCCTGGAGGATGGCGGAGCGATACGTATTCCGGGCGAGGAATCGCAGAATGGCGGGGAGATGAAGAAATGAAGCTCTCGAGGCAGGCGGTTCAGCGCCCCATCTTCACCATCATGGTGGTGCTGATCGTAATCATTCTCGGAGGCGTCTCGTTATCCAAGCTATCCGTGGACCTGATGCCTGATATCACCTACCCAACGTTGAGTGTCTCCACAACGTATGAAGACGCCAGTCCCCAGGAAATGGAGGAACTGGTAACAAGACTGATCGAAGAGGCCGTGATTGCTGTTCCCGGCGTTGAAGACCTCACATCCGTTTCCTCGGAAGGATCGAGCAACGTGCGAATCACCTTCAACTGGGGAACCGATCTCGACGCGGCTTCCAACGACATTCGCGATCGCCTCGACCGAGTGATTACCCGGCTTCCCGACGACGCGAGTCGTCCCAGCCTGCGGAAGTTCGATCTCGCTGCGATGCCGGTGATGATTTTGGGCGCTTCCGGCGATCTGGACCCCATCCAGATGCGCCGGATCATCGACGAGCAGATCAAGCATCGCATCGAGCGAGTGCCGGGCGTTGCAGCGCTGGATATATGGGGCGGACTCGATCGCGAGATTCACGTCTACATCAATCCCGAGAAAATCAAGGCACTGAGGATCACGCTGGATCAGGTGCTGGATCGCATCAGGGCCGGCAATATCAATCTTCCCGCCGGAACGATGAAGAGCGGCAACTACGAAGTGACAATCCGTACGCCGGGAGAATTCCAGAGTCTGGACGACCTGCGTTACACGGTCATCATGGAGCGCGCCGGCAAGACGATCACGCTCAACGATATCTCCGATGTGGAGGATTCGTGGGAGAAGGTCACGCGGGTCGTTCGCATCAACGGCAAGCCGGGAATCAGGCTTTCCGTGAACAAGCAATCCGGAGCCAACACGGTTTCGGTGGCCAACGGCGTTTTGAAGGAGCTCGAGAAGTTGTCGCAGGAAATCCCTCAGATTCAGCTGGTACCGATTATGGATTCGTCGCAGTTCATCAAGCGGTCCATCAACAACGTGGCTGTTTCCGCGTTGATGGGAAGCTTGCTGGCGATTCTGGTGCTCCTCTTCTTCCTGCGCAACGTGCGCAGTACGTTCATCATTGGCACGGCGATACCGGTATCGGTTATCGCGACCTTCGGCTTGATCTACTTCGGAAATTTCACCTTGAACCTGATGACGCTGGGCGGCCTCGCGCTCGGAATCGGTATGCTGGTGGACAACTCCATTGTGGTGTTGGAAAACATTTACCGGCTTCGCGAGAAGGGGATGGGCAAGAAGGAAGCCGCGATTCAGGGAAGCGAGGAAGTTACCTCGGCGATCATCGCTTCGACGCTCACAACGCTGGCCGTCTTTCTGCCGCTGATCTTCATGCAGGGGATGTCCGGGGTGATGTTCAAGCAGCTCTCGTACGTGGTTAGCTTTTCGCTGTTCTGCTCGATGCTCACGGCGCTGACGCTGATTCCGATGCTGGCGGGGAAATTTCTCAATCCGTCCCGATCGGAGAAAGAGATGTCGCCGTTGCTTCGGAAAGGTTTTCATGTATCGGGCAACTTCTTCACGTGGCTGGAGAACCATTACAAGCGACTGCTGCATTATACGTTGCATCATCGTGTCCGCACGACCATTGCCGCGATTCTTCTTCTGGTCGGCAGTCTTGCGTTGATACCCGCAGTTGGAACGGAGCTCATGCCATCGAGCGATGAAGGCGAAATCCGCATCAGCGTCGAGATGGAAGTCGGAACGAAGATGGAGCTGGTGAACGAGAAGATACAGGTCGTGGAGGATATTATCAACAGGAATGTCCCTGAGCTTGAGAGCATTGTCGTGAGCGTGGGCGGTTCACACTGGCGCGGGAATGTATCCAACACGGGAGACATCCGGATCAGTCTAGTGGGCCAATCGGAACGAACGCGATCGAGCGAAGATATCGCTCAGTCGTTACGTAAGCTGGTGACCAATATACCTGGGATGACGGTGCGTGTACGCGCGAGTTCGGGGCTATTCATCTTCCGCCGCATGGCGAGCAGTTCCGAGAGCATCCAGATCGAGATACGCGGACACGACATCGATATCGCCAACACGCTGGCGGAGCAGGTGCAAAAAGCGATCGGGCAGATCGACGGCATCACGGATACGGACCTCAGTCGCGACACGGGAACGCCGGAAGAGCTCATCGTGGTCGACCGCCGAAAGGCTGCCGACATGCGCCTCACTGTTCGGCAGGTAGCGCAGACGCTGCAAACGGTGCTTTCGGGATCAACCGCCGGCAATTACCGTGAGGGCGGCGACGAATACGCGATTCGTGTGCAGGTGAAGGACGCCGACAAGCTCGAGATTCGCGATCTTCTCGATCTGACGCTGACGAATTCGGAAGGAGAGCCCGTGATTCTCCGCAACGTGGTTCGTATCGAATCGCGCCGGGGGCCCGTATCCATCGAGCGCCACGACCAGGAACGCATTATTACCGTTTCCGCGAACATCAGCGGAAGGGACATGGGTTCCATCATCGGGGACATCCAGGATAAGCTCAAGATGATTCCGGTTCCGAGAGATTTCAGCATCGTGCTTACCGGTGATTACGAGGAACAGCAGGAGGCTTTCCACGAGCTGGTGCTCAGCTTCGCGCTGGCTCTGATCCTGGTTTACATGGTGATGGCTTGCCAATACGAATCGCTCAGGGATCCCTTCGTGGTCATGTTCTCCGTTCCGCTCGCCATTGTGGGTGTCGTTTTTATGCTCATTATCACGGGCACGACGTTCAACATCCAATCGTACATTGGCTGTATCATGCTGGCGGGAATTGTGGTGAACAACGCCATTCTGCTGGTGGATACGACCAATATGCTGCGGCGCAAAGAGGATATGGAAACCTGCGAGGCGATCGAGGAGGCCGGAAGAAGAAGGCTGCGTCCGATTCTCATGACGGCTTTCACCACCATCCTCGGTCTGACGCCCCTTGCGATTGGTCTTGGCGAAGGCGGTGAGGCGCAAGCGCCTATGGCTCGCGCAGTAATTGGCGGTCTTCTCAGTTCCACCATCATTACCCTGGTGTTCGTGCCGGTGGTTTACTCCTGGTTCGAGTGGAAAAAAAAGAAGTGCTGATGCTGCAATAAATCTTGAACGCCGGAATGATTTCCGGCGTTTTTTATTGGGATTCCGCTGATCGATGCTGGGATGCGCGCGCTCCCGCGCGGGGCGGCGTCGGAAGCCTAAGGCTTCCGGACTCCCCCGAGGCGTTGGATTCTCCAACACCTCGGGGGAGTCGTTTGCGGGGCAAACACGCCGCCCCGCGCTGAGTCGGGCTTACGACTCAGGTTTGGCTGCCAGTAGAGCGACAGAATTTAGTCGATCGTGATGTTTTCCAAACGGGTAGGGACTTCCGCTTTAAGCCGTGCGGACCCTTTTATTACGACACCCGGTCCGAAGAATATCTCGCCTTCGATCTGAAGCCGGTCGCATTCTTTCAGGGACGGAATTCCGTCTTTGAAATACTTCAGCAGATCGCCGATCATTTTGTAATAGCGATCGTCGAGCTGGACGGACGGGACCTTCTCGACCCCCTCGGCAAGACGGATACAAAAGGCTTCATCCAACTGGTATGCATCCGACCATATCGTTATCAAATCATTCGTCTTCTTCACCGGGGCAAAACGGCTTCGGGGAACGGCGATGGCCTTGCTTCCTTCGAAGACGCCGATTGCCGCGCCCATGGCGGTCTCGATCTGATACACCGGAGTACCGTCCACGTCCTTCGGGTTGAGAATGAGCGGCAGGAGCAAGACATTGTTGTTCTCGTTCAACCTGGCTTTCAGCGCTTCGAGATTGATCCACAGATTGTTGGTGTTGAACCATCGGTACAGACTGGTGTTCTGGAATTCGTCAACTTCGTCTTCGGGACATTGCGCGCTTTCTCTCAGGAGAAGCTGACCGTTTCGATCCTGGGCGAGATGCCCCCCTTTTTTATCCACATCCAGCCGTTGACAGACCTCCATCGCGAAGGGGATGTCGTTATCCGCGAACCATGTCAGGATTTTCTCATCGACGACGGCCCCGAGGTTGTCGGAGTTGGATACGAACATGTAGCGATACCCCTTTTCCAGAAGCATGTCCAGGATTCCCGAGATCGCCATTGCCATGTAGATGTCGCCATGTCCGGGAGGATTCCAGTTCTGGCTGTCGTTATGACTCTGTAGCGGCTCGAGCGTTTCCTTCACGAGCTTCGGGAACTTGTTCTGAACGAAGTCGAGCGGGAGGCCGTTCAGCGGTAAAGCTGCGAACTTCGAAAGGTATTCAAGTGTGTCCTGCCTCGTGTTGAAGCTGTTCATGAAAAGGAGCGGTATCGATTTCCCTGTCGATTCGCGCAAGTGAATGACTTGCTTTGCGATGATATCGAGAAAGGTCAAGCCATCCTTTACGGGAAGTAGCGATTTAGCCTTTGTCAGTCCCATGCTGGTACCGAGACCACCATTGAGCTTTACGAAAACGAGTTGGTCTAGGTAATCCTGATTCTGATCGGTGAGCGCTTCGTAACGTTCTACATTTCCGTCGCCCGGAGCGACGATCTCGTTCCGGGTCAGCTTTCCCGTTGCTCCATCCATTACCTGCTTGTAATATTCCCCGAACGTATCGATTACGATCCGGTCAAGTCCGTTCTTCTGCATAATTTCTTCGATCTTAGTCATATATGTCTGCATGAATCCTCCTGAAAACGATCTCGCTCTATTTGATTCTATTGAAACAACCAGTATACGGGAATCCAACATTTTTTACAATAAAAATATGAAAGAAATTCATAGGTGTGGTGAATCCCATATGAAGACGTCAAAGCAGGGGAGAGAATAACCTCGAAACCGATTCCGCCACTTTGTGCAGCACATTTCTTTGCTGGAACGTTTCCGGATCGACAAAATCGGAATGCTTGAAATCGTTCTCGAACTGACGCCTTATTTTGCGTGTGAATGCTTCGTCATAGACGATCGAATTGACCTCGAAATTCAGGCGCAAACTCCGGAGATCGAGATTTGCCGTTCCCACGGACGCGATCTTGTCGTCGGTAATAATAACCTTGGCGTGCGTGTAGCCGTTATTGTAGAGGTAAATCTTGATTCCGGCACGCATGAGCTCGTCGAAGTACGAGCGATTGCCGAACCAGAGCACCCAATGCTCGGGCTTTCCGGGAACGACGATACGTACATCGACACCGCTTAGCGAGGCCGTGCAGAGTGCGGTGAGAAGGCTTTCATCGAGGATCAGGTACGGAGTTGTGATCCACAAATAACGTTCAGCTCCGGTTATCAGCATGAAATAGGCTTGCAGAATGTTCTCCCACGCAGTATCCGGACCGGACGCTACGTTTTGCATCTCCAGGTGATTATCAATTTCATGCGCCGGAAAGTAGTCGCCTAAAGCAAAACGCTCGTTGCTGGCGAAAAACCAGTCGAGCAGGAACATTTTCTGAAGCGTGTAGGTCGTGTCCCCTTGAATCCGCATGACTGTGTCGCGCCAGTGACCGAAGTATCGGTTCAGGTCGTAGTATTTGTTCCCGATATTCGCGCCCCCGATAAAGGCTGTTTTCCCATCGACGATCACAAGCTTGCGATGATTGCGGTAATTCACCCGATGCGCGAAAAGGCGGAAACGAACCGGGAAGAACGGAACGATTTTGATCCCCGCTTTTTTCAATTTGCGAATTCGCCAACTCCAAAGCGTCCAGCTACCGACCGCATCGAAGATCACACGAACGGTGACGCCTTCTTTCACTTTCCGCTCGAGCAGATCGAGCACTCGCTTACCGGTCGTATCCCATATAATCGAAAACATCTCGATATGAATATGGTGCTTTGCTCTTTCCATCTCCTCCAGCATCCTGTCGATGGCTTCCTTGCCGCTATCGATTACGGATACGGTGTTCCGTACGGCGATCGTAACATTGCTATGGTAGTAGAGCAGACGGGAAAGCTTGTTCTGTTCGAGGAGATGGTTTTGAGATTCGAGAAGCCCGATTTCTCCGGTTACCGGCGCTATGGATCGATTGATCTCATCCTCATCGTCTTTCATTTTACGGGCAAAAAGTCTCCGTTTACGGAAATTCACGCCAAATACAAGATAAAGCACAACCCCGATGATGGGCAGAAAAAGCAACACTTGAATCCACGCCAGGCTGCTTCTCGGATCTCGGTTTTCTCTCACCAGCGTGTATAGGATGGTGATGATTGTCAAAGCGATGACGGTGTTATAGACATATAGAATGATTCTGGTTGTGATACTTTGGGCATGTATGGTATATTGGGTGATAGAGAGCCAGATCGCGACAGCCAGTAGAAGCGTAATAATGAGTAACCGAATCACCTTCTTCATTGTTCCGCCTTGACAAAGCATGTTGAGTTACGCTATACGGTAAATCCGTAAGATATCTAATTAATCGTAATATGGAATATTGAGGTTCGGATGGCAACAAAAAAATCCGCAATAGTGGTTTTAGGTGGCGGCGCGGCGCGGGGCTTTGCCCATATCGGAGTTCTGGAAGCGGTCGAGAAGGCGTACGACATCAGGGGTATCATCGGCACGAGCATGGGCTCGATCATCGGCGGCCTGTACGCCTGCGGTTACAAATCGACCGAGATTTTGCAATTCGCTCAGGACATCAATCCACTCGAAATGCTTACCTATCTGAAAATGGATGTTGTGCGGGGTGGGCTTGTACGGCGCACAAAGCTGCATGATTACCTCTCCGAGCTAACCCACGATATCAAGATACAGTACCTGCATATTCCTTTTCGCACCGTTGCTTTCGATCTCGTAAGCAGGAAATCGATTCTCTTCGATCAAGGCGACCTCGCTGACGCGATGATTGCGTCGAGTTCGCTACCCTTCATCTTCAAGCCTTACGAGTACGGCGATTACCGGTTTGTCGATGGCGGCATCCAGTATCCGCTTCCGGTTGAATTTGCACGCCTATTCGATAAAAAGTACGAGGTGATTGCCGTCAACGTCCTGCCTCCCATCGAAAATCAAACTGCGCTATACGATCCTGAAAGCATCGTGGCAATCGACGAAGACCTGGAAAGGGCGACGTCGTTTTATCAGGGCATTCGCTCCACGGAATACATGCAGGCGTTTCTTTCGCTGCGCTCCCTGAACTATACGCAGCCCGACATCCTCATATCCGCCTACGATGAGAGCCTGGAAGGCTGGGACTTCATGAAGGCGGACGCTTTTTATCGGCTGGGACTTCATGAAGGCGGACGCTTTTTATCGGCTGGGACTTCAATGCGCGCAGGATCAGATCGAGAATCAGAGGGATATCCTGGGGTCATTCACGAGAAATTCGGATCGATTTCTCGATTACATCAAAGACCTGCTTCGTAAATAGATGCCTGTTGCTCCAGTGATCCCGCTGTTCGAGGTGGGACGAGCTCGCTCCCGCGGCGGCGGCGTTGGAAGCCTAAGGCTTCCTGACTCCCTTCCGATGCTGTTAAACCCAAAACAGCATCGGAAGGGAGTCGTTTGCGAAGCAAACACGCCGCCGCCGCGGAGTCGGAAGGGCGAATTCGAGACTGATTATCGTTGAGCTAGCTGCATTTCGATCATGAGTGAGGAGTAGGATGAAAACAGCGCTGTGTGTGTTCAAGCTTGAAGAGGAAATCGGTGCAACGCTTCGAAGCATCGAGCGATGTGTTTCGATTGCTGCTGGCAGGGAATGCGATATGGTTCTCTTTCCGGAGACTTGCCTCACCGGACTCGATATCAATGGGATTCCCGAGCAAGATTACGTGAAAGCGCACAGTATTGAAGATGATGAGATCGTCGCGATTCGCAGCTTGGCGAAGGTGCATGATATCTATGTCGGCTTCGGCTTTATCGAGCGGGATGAATCGTCTATTTACGATAGCTATCTTCTCGTCGATAAAGGCGGAAACGATGTTCTGCATTATCGCAGGCAAAGTTCTGGCTGGTATAATCCCGTATTTCCTGCAAATGTCTACCGGTGCGGAAATGAAGAAGTGTTTGTGGACACATCGTTTGGTCGTATTGGCATTCTGATATGCGGAGACCTTTTCGATGACGGCCTGATCGAACGGGTCAATGCTGTAAAGCCGGGTCTATTTCTCTATCCATTTGCCAGGGCAATAAAGGATCATGAAGGCTTGCAGGATCAATGGGATGTTGAGGAGTTACCGTTCTATCTTGAACGATGGCAGCGCTTAAACTCACCTGTTCTTGCTGTTAACCTGCTGTCTGATGTAGATCAAGGCGGAAGCCGGTACTGCGGCGGAGCGTGGGCAGTTGACAAGGATGGGAAGGTGGTTGCACAGAAACCTCTGTTAACGGATGGATTGCTTGTTGCGGAAATTGATGTGGCTGTAAAACCTTAAAAAAGCTTGACATTGAAGCGAATTGCAGATGATTATTTTATAAATGGGGGCCTTATGAAGAAATACATTGCCTTGCTAACAGTTATGCTTCTTGTATTCGCGCTGTATGGCGCAACCTGGAAGGTTGAGCTCCTCTGGGACGAGTTTGAAGGCGACCTCAACGGAGTTTTGAGCGGAACCATTGGCGAAGAAAACGGATTTGTGCAGGGCGTTGCAAAGGAATCAGCGCTCGATGGCAAGATCAAGTCTATCGGCGAGGAAAGCGACATGGACGCCAGCCAGAAATTTGTAATCGAGTCCGAGTATGGATTCTTCACGTTCTGGATACGCGATAAGTTCGGCGATCAGGACATCAACGCCGATATGGAGCTCATCGCACGGGCCAATCCGAAAGTCGTGGTTTACAAAGACGGTTTTCCGGTGAAGACGATAGAAGTCCCCGATTCGTACGGCATGGTATGCAAGGTCTTCACACTAGATGTGTCGGAAGGCGAGGTTGATACCGAGCTGCGATATTTTCCGAAGAACCGGATCATTCTCGCGCAGGCGGTTCATGCCGTTACCGGAGAACCCCTGCCGGATGTGAAGGTTGCAGCGACATCCGCAGACAATCAGCTCATCGAATTGAAGGAAGTTGAAGCAGGCATCTACATGGCCGATGTTGAAACGGGAGATTACACGCTCCAGTTTCAGAAACATGGCTTCATACCGTGCAGCTTCAACGTCAACATGGGTTTCGACGAGAATCCGAGAGAAGTTGTATGCGCGATGACCCCTGAAATCAAAAACATCCGCATCGTTCTGACGTGGGGATCTCGTCCCCGTGATCTGGATGCCCATCTCTCGGGCCCGAATCCCGACGGCGGAGATTTCCATATCTGGTACCGGCACAAGATGCTGATCGGAGGGAAGGATTTCCTGGATCGCGACGATACCTCGAGCTATGGCCCGGAGACCATCACGATCTACAAGCCGGCAAAGGGCGATTACTACTATGCTGTTCACGATTATTCCAATCGTCATTCCTCCCGGAACCGGCGACTCTCAGCGAGCGGAGCACGCGTTCAGGTGTATGGCGATAACAAGCTGATGGGCTCTTTTGAGGTTCCGGCCAATAAGAAAGGGACGGTCTGGCACGTCTTCAAGATTGACCAGACGAACCAGATTGTACCCATCAACACAATTGATTACGTAGATCGCGGTGAAGACATACGTTAACGACCCCGAGTACCATTTTCATGCAAAACCCTTCGGCGTGCAGAACCGTCGAGGGGTTTTGCAGTTTTAAGCATCCTCTGTCGTGGTAAATCGTTTGAAAAAAGAATTGCGTAAAAATGGACGGTTCATTTCTTTTGCGCACGTGTTTTCAATGATGTGAATAGGAGAAAAGTATTGGAAGCGATACGTTTGGAGAATCTCAGCAAGGCGTTTGAGCAATTGATGGCTGTTGACAACGTAAACATGAAAATCGAGCAGGGAGAGCTTTACTCCTTTCTCGGCCCCAGCGGCTGTGGAAAAACCACGCTTCTGCGAATGATAGCCGGATTCGAAGTGCCTTCCCAGGGACGTATCTTCATTTCGGGACAGGACGTCACGGAAGTCCCTGCATACAAGCGTAAGGTCAACACGATCTTCCAGAACTACTCGCTATTCCCACACATGACCGTTTTCGACAATACCGCGTTCGGACTCCGCATTCAGAAAATCCGGAAGAACGAAATCGAGGACCGCGTTATGGAAATGCTGAAGCTGGTCAAGATGGAAGACCAGCACGCAAAATATCCCCGTCAGCTCAGTGGGGGCCAGAAACAACGAATCGCCATCGCAAGAGCGCTGGTCAACCGCCCCGAGGTGCTTCTTCTCGATGAACCGCTTGCCGCGCTGGACCTCAAGCTGCGTCAGCACATGCTCATCGAACTCATGAACATCCACGACGCGGTGGGTATTACATTCATCTACGTTACCCACAATCAGGACGAGGCGATGAGTATCTCCGACCGGATCGCGGTGATGAATAGAGGGCAGATTATCCAGGAAGGCCCTCCAGACGATATCTATGAACGTCCCAATTCGATTTTTTCCGCCTACTTCATTGGCGATACCAACATGATCCCCGCGAAGGTTCTGGGCATCGAGGATAATTACGTCGATCTGCGATATGAAACCGAAACGGGAGAGGGGTTCGAGTTCGACAGCACCTTCCAGCGCGTCCCCGAGATTGGGCAGAATATAACGGTGTCGCTCAGACCGGAGAAGATCGCCATTTCCCGGACAAAACCGGAGGATCAGGACGACTTCAATGTTCTTTCGGGGATTATCGAGGACATCCTTTACCTCGGAACGCACACGCAGTACATCGTGCGTGTGGACGATCTCAGGTTCCGGGTGTTCAATCAGCATAAACGCGTTTATTTCGACGATAAAGCCCTCGACTGGGATGAGGAAGTTTACCTTTACTGGCATGACACCGATACGCACATCATCGAAGAGGTGGAAGGGGACTACCGCAAGGAGGATCTCAATATCCTCGACCAGAGCAATCCGGAGAACAGGCGAGACTAATGGCTGGAACACCTACGGAAGTCCGAATTCACAAGAAAAAGAATACGCATAGCTGGATTCTTTCGGCGCCGGTCATTTCATGGCTGGTCATCTTTTTCCTGGTGCCGTATTTTATCATCGTTCTGTACAGCTTCCTGACGACAACGATTTACGATGTGAAATTTCAATTCTCGCTGGAGGCGTTCCGGCAGGTGTTCAGTCCAACGTATTTGAGACCGTTCATGCTGGCGTTCCGGCTGGCGTTCTGGACAACGCTCCTGTGCCTGTTGCTCGGGTATCCGGTGGCGTATTACATCGCCAGGAGCTCCGCGAGATTTAAAAACACGTTTCTGCTGCTCATCATCATTCCGTTCTGGACAAACTTCATCATTCGCATCTTCTCCTGGAGGGTGTTCCTCTCCACGAACGGGGTACTCAACGAGCTATTGTTGTTCCTGAACATGATCGACCAGCCTTTGAGGCTGCTTCGTACGGATTTCGCGGTCATCCTCGTAACGGTATACGTCTATTTGCCTTATATGATTTTTCCGCTCTACAGCGCAATCGAGAAGATGGATTTCACCCTTCTCGATGCGGCGAAGGATTTGGGTGCGAACGAGGTTCTTTCCTTCTTCAAGGTTACGCTTCCCCTTTCGAAAGAGGGGATATTCTCCGGCATCATCCTCGTATTCATTCCCGCGCTGGGAACCTACATCATCCCTCACTTGGTGGGGCATCAGAACTCCCTGTTCATTGGACAGATCATCACGTACAAAATCAAGAACATACCACGTAACTGGCCGGTCGCATCCGCGCTATCGCTCGTTCTTCTGGTTTTGGTGAGTGTGATTCTATTCTTTTTGACTCGCAGATACAAGCGGGAGAGGAGCCGCCAATGAAAAACAGCAAGAAGTTTTACAAGGGCATGAACCTGACGATATTCACGTTCGCGGTGATTTTTCTATACATCCCGATACTGATCATGATCATATACAGTTTCAATGATTCGAAGATCGTTGCAGGCTGGAAGGGCTTCACGTTCAAGTATTACATCGATCTCGTGCAAAACGAGAATATACGGATTGCGTTCCGCAACACGATGCTGATTGCGTTCCTTTCCACGATTATTTCCACCGTGCTCGGTACGCTTGGCGCGCTGGCCCTTGAGAATCTCCGGTTCAAGGGCAGGAAACTGCTAACGGTGCTGGTGTTCATTCCGCTTATCATGCCTGACATTCTCATGGGTGTTTCCATGGCTATGTTCTACAGCTTCCTGCGCGTGAAAACGGGACTGTTCACTGTCCTGATCGCTCACGTAACGTTCTGTCTGTCGTATGCGGTGATCGTTATCCGGTCGCGGCTGGACGGATTTGACAGTTCCCTGCTGGAAGCGTCCATGGATTTAGGTGCGAACCCGTGGCAGACGTTCTTCAAGATCAAGCTGCCGATGATGATGCCGGGGATTATCGCCGCCGCGCTATTGGCATTCACCCTCTCCATCGACGATTTCATCATCACCTTCTTCACCACGGGGCGAGGTTTCACGACGCTGCCCATATACGTGGAAGGCGGCATTCGCAGAGGAACCATTACCACGATCAACGCACTGTCGTCGCTCATGATCGCCGCGACCATCATGATCGTGTTCCTGACGCGCCGCTTCCATAAGATTATCCTGCGAAACACTTGACAGCCTCGAATTGGTTTGCCCGACTCAGCGCCCGGGGCGGCGTGTTTGCAGGGCAAACGGCACGCTTTCTTTGCCGTGAGCGCTCACGGCAAGGAAAACGTGTCAGTAAGTCTTGAAAAGACTTACTACGCCGCCCCGCGCGCGGGATGGAGGTTGCCATCGATTGATAGCGGGGTCGGGGGAAAAGCCGAAAAAGCTTTACATGATAAAAGGGTTCGCGTTTATTGAATGCCAGGGCATGAATATCCCACACGAAGCTAATATGGAATAATTACGATATGAAGATGAAGAATGTAATGATTGTTACCGCTGCGCTGGTGACGGCCCTTGTTTTGGGGGAACTAGTCGCATGTTCTGTTATCGGTTATCCAGTGATATCGCGACGCGAGCGTCGAAGATTCATTCCTTCAATCAGTAAAAATCGTCTTTTGATCCTGTATGAACCATATTCGAAATTCTGGGCGGTGGAAGGCGGAAACCATGTCTATCGTCGCAACAACCTGGGACTTCCGGGAAACGATGTGGATCTGGATGCTGACAAGCAAACGATCATGGTCGCAGGATCATCGTTCATTGAAGCTTACCATATACCGCAGGATGAAATTGCCACGGCGGTTTTCCACAAGCTTCTGGAAGATAGTGATCCGGGAAAATACCGGGTTATCAATGCGGCAGCAGCAAAGCATGATCCATATCTTGCCTGGTACCGAACGATGTTCCTGGCGAGAATTTATCAACCCGACAAGGTAATACTGCCGGTGGAAAGCCTGTTCAACGAGTGGCTGGTTCCGTATAAGACTCCTCTTGATTTCACGATTCCACAAAACTTCGGTGAACCAGCAACTCCGGGATTGATTGTGAAGATTGAAGAAGCTGTCAGACAAAAATCTCATTTGGCAAACCTTATGACTCGCGCGCTCCATACGATTCTGCGAAGAAAAAGTGAAAGTAACGCTCCAAAAGAAATTGCCCGAATCCCCGGATTCCCCGAAGCGATGAAGGAATCGATTCTTCAGTTTCATAAGAGCTTCGGCGACGACTTCCTTCTGGTCTCGTTTGATAACGATGCGCGAGAAAATAAAATGCTGGAAGATTTCTGCGAAGAGAACGGAATCCACTTTTATTCGGATGAAAGTGTTTTGCAGCCGAAGAACTGCTTCAATGGCGCAGGGCATTTGAACGTTGAAGGCAATAAAAAGCTTGGCGAACTACTCGAGAAAGCATTTAGCAAGACTTATCCGAACCGCCAGAAGAAAGCCTGAAGTCGAGAATTTTCTTTACAATTCGGTCTCAGACGGGCTTTTTGGAACAAAAAATACTAGGAGACAACCATGCAAGAAAAGCTAATAGAATTCATAATCGACGAGTTTGTGGAAGAAGACGATGTAGTCATCGACGTGGATACGAAATTGATCTCGTCCGGCCTGATCGATTCGTTCTCCCTTGTTTCCTTGCAGCAATTTATCGAGACCGAGTTTGGCAAACGCATTCCCGCTCCGGTAATAACCGCGGAATCGTTCGACACGGTACGCCAGATGATCGAGATCATCGAAAGATATTAATCAACCAATATGATTATCAGCCTTCCCTTTTTCGCGTATCTTGTTCTGGTGGCGATCGTTTATCGGATTCTTCCCTGGAGTAAGATACGTGTAGGCTTTCTGAGCCTTTCCAGCCTCGCCTTTGTGGCTTATCTCGATCGCTCGGCCGCCGTGGTGACGCTTTGTATAACCGTATGGACCTATCTGTTCGCCTGGCTGCTGGATCGATACAAGAAGGCGATATTCCTCCGAATCGGAATCATCGGGATCCTCGGAGCGCTCATTGCGTTCAAGTACCTCGGACTTCTATCGGGAACCCTGAGTCACCTGGCTCAGTTTGTCTCCAGCCTTCCCGATTTCCGTATCGAAAACCTGCTGCTCCCCCTTGGAATATCATACCTCACCTTCAAGCATATCAGCTACCTCAGCGACCTCAACTGGAAGATCGCCCAACGCGGAAGCTTCCTGGAATTTCTGAGCTACAGCTCCTTGTTCACAATCTTTGTGGCCGGCCCCATTGAACGTTTTTCCCGTTACCAGCCCCAGCTTGAGGAAAATCACCAGAGCTGGCAGAATGTGTGGATTGGCTTCCAGAGAATCGTGTTCGGCCTCTTCAAGAAGCTTGTTATTGCCGACTGGATCGGCTATTTCATACAGCCCTGGTGGGACAGCGCTTCCTTCTGGATGAGAGCGCTCGCGCTACTGGGCTATTCCATCCAGATTTACACCGACTTTGCCGGGTACTCGGATATCGCGATCGGCTCATCGAGAATCCTGGGCCTGAAAATCATGGAGAACTTCAACAATCCCTATTTCCGAACCAACATGAGCCGTTTCTGGGCGACCTGGCACATCTCGCTTTCGGAATGGATTCGCGATTACCTTTTCTTCCCGCTGAGCCGGGTTAGCCGTAAGGTGATCTGGTCGCTGGTGTGCGTTCCCATTATCACAATGGCTGCGTGCGGCATCTGGCATGGGGCGGCCTGGCATTTCATGTACTGGGGCATCTGGCACGGGGCAGGCATCGCGGTCTACCAGCTCTGGATTTATTACAAACGCAAGCGTAAGATCAAGACGCCGAAGACGATGGGCTATCAGGTACTGATGGGTGCGATAACCTTCACCTTCGTTACCATCGGCTGGATGTGGTTCAGATGAAAAAGGGGCTGATTGTCATTCTGGGAATCGTTACTGCCTTTGTGGTGGTTGAACTACTCATTCGATATGTCGCTGGTTATCCGACATTGGGACCGCGAAAGGCCGTTGTTTTCTATCCAGGCCTTTCAGGCGCCAGTAAGGTGTATCTATATAAACCAAACTCTGTGTATGTCAATGTCGAAGCAGGCTACAGGCGATTCAGACGTAACAATATTGGTGTGCATGGCCCCGACTCCGACCTTTCTGAAGATTCTAATCTGATATTCCTCGCAGGTTCATCATATATCGAAGCATATCAGGTTCGATGCGAGGAAACAGCCGCAGCTATATTCGATAGAAAATTGAATAATTTGGATAAGCATTTTTCCGTATTGAATCTCGGAGCATCGGGCCACGATCCTTATCTTGCTTATCTCAGAGTGAAGCTCTTCACAAAATTGTATCGCTCTCCAGATAAAGTAGTTTTAGCTATCGAGAATATGAGAGCTGGATGGCTTTCCCGCTATAAGACACCCCTTGATTTTTCGTTGCCTCCACGTTTTGGGGAACCTCACCACTTCTCAAAAATCCGATTTATTGTTGAGAAGGCAACCGAAGTGTCTAGTGCCGCGACAATTTTCTTTAATCTCCTTAAAAATATGAAGGATGAACAAGATACGGAGATCGAAGAGGTCCCGGCAACCGACATTGATGTTAATAGCGAATTTACGGATGAGTTGAAAAGCACACTCTTGCAATTTCAACACGATTTCGGCGACGACTTCCTTCTGGTCTCGTTTGATAACGATGCGCGAGAAAATAAAATGCTGGAAGATTTCTGCGAAGAGAACGGAATCCACTTTTATTCGGATGAAAGTGTTTTGCAGCCGAAGAACTGCTTCAATGGCGCAGGGCATTTGAACGTTGAAGGCAATAAAAAGCTTGGCGAACTACTCGAGAAAGCATTTAGCAAGACTTATCCGAACCGCCAGAAGAAAGCCTGAAGTCGAGAATTTTCTTTACAATTCGGTCTCAGACGGGCTTTTTGGAACAAAAAATACTAGGAGACAACCATGCAAGAAAAGCTAATAGAATTCATAATCGACGAGTTTGTGGAAGAAGACGATGTAGTCATCGACGTGGATACGAAATTGATCTCGTCCGGCCTGATCGATTCGTTCTCCCTTGTTTCCTTGCAGCAATTTATCGAGACCGAGTTTGGCAAACGCATTCCCGCTCCGGTAATAACCGCGGAATCGTTCGACACGGTACGCCAGATGATCGAGATCATCGAAAGATATTAATCAACCAATATGATTATCAGCCTTCCCTTTTTCGCGTATCTTGTTCTGGTGGCGATCGTTTATCGGATTCTTCCCTGGAGTAAGATACGTGTAGGCTTTCTGAGCCTTTCCAGCCTCGCCTTTGTGGCTTATCTCGATCGCTCGGCCGCCGTGGTGACGCTTTGTATAACCGTATGGACCTATCTGTTCGCCTGGCTGCTGGATCGATACAAGAAGGCGATATTCCTCCGAATCGGAATCATCGGGATCCTCGGAGCGCTCATTGCGTTCAAGTACCTCGGACTTCTATCGGGAACCCTGAGTCACCTGGCTCAGTTTGTCTCCAGCCTTCCCGATTTCCGTATCGAAAACCTGCTGCTCCCCCTTGGAATATCATACCTCACCTTCAAGCATATCAGCTACCTCAGCGACCTCAACTGGAAGATCGCCAAACGCGGAAGCTTCCTGGAATTTCTGAGCTACAGCTCCTTGTTCACAATCTTTGTGGCCGGCCCCATCGAACGTTTTTCCCGTTACCAGCCCCAGCTTGAGGAAAATCACCAGAGCTGGCAGAATGTGTGGATTGGCTTCCAGAGAATCGTGTTCGGCCTCTTCAAGAAGCTTGTTATTGCCGACTGGATCGGCTATTTCATACAGCCCTGGTGGGACAGCGCTTCCTTCTGGATGAGAGCGCTCGCGCTACTGGGCTATTCCATCCAGATTTACACCGACTTTGCCGGGTACTCGGATATCGCGATCGGCTCATCGAGAATCCTGGGCCTGAAAATCATGGAGAACTTCAACAATCCCTATTTCCGAACCAACATGAGCCGTTTCTGGGCGACCTGGCACATCTCGCTTTCGGAATGGATTCGCGATTACCTTTTCTTCCCGCTGAGCCGGGTTAGCCGTAAGGTGATCTGGTCGCTGGTGTGCGTTCCCATTATCACAATGGCTGCGTGCGGCATCTGGCATGGGGCGGCCTGGCATTTCATGTACTGGGGCATCTGGCACGGGGCAGGCATCGCGGTCTACCAGCTCTGGATTTATTACAAACGCAAGCGTAAAATCAAGACACCGAAGACGATGGGCTATCAGGTTCTGATGGGTGCGATAACCTTCACCTTCGTTACCATCGGCTGGATGTGGTTCAGATGAAAAAGGGGCTGATTGTCATTCTGGGAATTGTTACTGCCCTCGTGATGGTTGAACTGATAGTAAGATTTGTTATTGGTTTCCCAATTTCTAGAGGAGGAGAGAAATACGTTTTCATGCCTTTTGATAATGTTGCTAAGGGAATACGTGTTTTTGGACCCTATTTTGAGTATTGGAGTGTTGAGGGGGGCAATAGGAAATATCGAAACAATAATATCGGATTACACAGCTCAGATGTAGATATTGAGAATTCACAAGAAACTATTTTCGCTCTTGGATCGTCTTTTATTGATGCTCAACAGGTTGAACGGGATAAGACGGCCGTTGGAGTTTTCCAGGGCTTGCTTAATGCCCAGAAGAGTCAATATTCTGTACTCAATCTAGGTGCATCAGGCGTTGATCCATATATTGCTCTATATCGATCACTTTTTTTTGAGAGATTCTACAAACCGGATAGAGTGATATTGATTACTGAGGGACTGCATAAAGAGTGCTCCAACGTCACGATTTTCCTTTGAATTTTGAGATACCAAGTAATTTTGGCAATAAGATAGTTGGTTCAAAATACAAAATACCAGCTAAAAAAGCTTGCAGGATTTCCAGTTTAGTCAGTTTACTTGTCAGGTTGACTTCGAATACCAATTTGGATAATCAAGATCGCGTTGAAAAAGCGGAAGAGTCGGAAAGAAAGATTATTTTAGAGCTTCCAAAAGGATTACCAGAAACCTTGCTGAAATTTCATGAGAGATATGGAGATGATTTCCTAATTGTTTCATTCAACAACAACAAAGACGAGAATGATTTATTAGAAGAATATTGCATTGAAAACAAGATAAATATCTTTACATCTGAGTCCGTTCTAAGGCCAGATAACAGAATCAAAGGTAGAGGCCATCTCAACGTAAACGGTAACAAGGAATTAGGAGAATTGCTCTATGAAGCGTATACTAGAACGTATAAAGAATAAACCGTATCTCTGGTTGTATCTTCGGGTGACATTTGTTTTCACCCTGCTTTTCACTGCGCTTGCAGCAAAAGCATTGTTCACCATCATTGCTGTCGAGTCCAATCCCTTCTTCTACGCGAATTTCTAAGCTATCGCCATTCATTTTGTCGTGATGTGGCGTTGAGCGCCGTATGACGACTGTCTCCACAAATACATTGACATCTCGTAAGTATATACTTTCAAATGCAAAAAACGGAGGTGAAAATGGAGCGAGAAAAACTCGTCGAAAAAGCTCGTCAGCGAGTCGGAGAGATCAAAGATTTCTATATTCACTTGATTGTTTATATCGCGGTAAATGCAGGATTATTCCTGTTGAATCGATACTCGAGTCCGGGACACTGGTGGTTTTACTATCCGCTGATTGGCTGGGGGATCGGACTCGTGGGGCATGCCATTGGTGTATTTGGCATTCCTGGATTTCTTGGTGAAGACTGTGAGCAGAAGAAAATCGATCAGCTTGTGAGAAAAATGGAAGAAAGGCAGAACAGAAATACATGAAACCGAAGTTAATCGTTCACGGGGGAGCTTGGAGCATCCCCAATAAAATGGTCGATCCGCACCTGGCAGGTGTGGAGAAAGCAATAAAAGAAGTCTATCCGCTTCTGAAAAGGGGCGTCTCCGCTTTGGACGCAGTGGAAAAAGCGGTGAACATTCTGGAAGAGGATCCCACGTATGATTCGGGGCGAGGCGCATTCCTGAACGCACGAGGAGAGATCGAGCTCGACGCGATGATCATGAACGGCTTCAACCTCGATATCGGCTCGGTGGCGGCCGTACAGAACCTACTGCATCCGATATCTCTGGCCCGTATGGTAATGGAGAAAACGGAACACGCATTTCTGGTGGGAGGTGGCGCACAGGACTTCGCAAGGGCGATGGGATTTACCGAACTCGATCCGAAGGAACTCCTGACCTTTCGGGAACTGGAATTCTGGGAGAAAATCAAGGACGATCCCGACTTCAGGTCGCGGGATGTATTCCGCCCTGCGCCCAAGGGGACGGTAGGTGCTGTAGCGCTCGATGCGAACGGAAATCTCGCTGTTGCGACATCCACCGGCGGTTCCCCGCGCAAGCTTCCGGGGCGCGTGGGCGATTCTCCGCTTCCAGGCGCAGGAACGTGGTGCGACAATCTGACAGCCGGTTGTTCTGCAACGGGGTGGGGAGAATCGATCATGAAGGTCATGCTCGCGAAGACAGCTTGCGATTTCACGCTCCAAATCGATGCCATGCAGGCCTGCGAGAAAGCGCTTGTAATCCTTCGATCGCGCACTGATGGCGATGCGGGGATCATCATGATCGATCGCCAGGGTAACTACGGATACGCGCACAATACGGACCGCATGGCGTTTGCTTACTGGGATGAAGCAATCGGCCTGGTCTCGAAGATACAGAAACAGGAGTGAATATGAAAACGCTCGGGTTAATCGGCGGCACGACGTGGCACTCGACCATCGAATATTATCGGACGATCAATCAGGGGGTACAGAAGAGGCTGGGCGGTACGCATTCAGCCAGAATGCTGCTGGTCTCCGTCGATTTCACGGAACTGCGCGAACTTCAGCTCGTCGACAAGAGCAGAGATTATCTGATCGAAACCGCGCAGAAGCTTCAACAGGCCGGAGCGGAAGGACTCCTGCTCTGTGCCAACACCCTGCACCGATATTACTACGACATACAAGAAAAGCTCGATATCCCCATCCTGCACATTGCCGACGCCCTGGGTGAGGTGATGAAGGAACAGGATGTACATCGGCCGGGAATTCTCGGGACTACCTTCACGATGTACGAGTATTTCTATCACGAGAGATTGAAAGAGAGGTACGGCATGAAGTCGCTTGCGCCGGCCAATGCGTTTGGCGTCGAGCTGAGTAACGCAATTTACGAGGAGCTCTCGCTAGGCAATGTGACACCCAAAGCGGTTGGCTTCTTCCAGCGTTGTATTACCGATCTCGAGAACTTGGGTGCCGACGCAATTGTGCTGGGATGCACCGAGCTCTATATGCTTATGGATCATATCAATACGAATTTACCCGTGTTCGACACCCTGCCAATACATGCGCAGTCGGCTGTGGAATGGATGACAAATACAAACGAATAAAGGAAGTACCTTATGAAATGGACATGGATCGCAATGTTGTTGGCAGCTCTTATCATGGCTGGCTGTGGAATGAAAAAAGAAGCGAAAGAAGCCCGGCTCGACCTGACTTCGGAAGAAGTATCCTCCAAGGAAATTACAGAAAACGCCGTTGACTTCCTTCTCTCGATGAGCGAATCGATCGAGACGCTCCGGGAAGCATTTGATGAAATCACATCCCCGGGTGGGAAGTTTCACGAAAAAAATCACTACGTGTATGTGTATGACTTTGATGGAGTATGCGTGGCTCATGGCGGAGACGCCAATCTCAAGGGAAAGAATCTCTTGAAGAACGTTGATGCCGACGGAAATCCTGTCGTTGAGCAGATGATCCGTGGCGCGCAAGAAAAGGGAGAAGGCTGGATCGACGTAGCGATTGCCAAGCCGGATTCAGAGGAGATCGAGCGCAGCAAAGCCTATTACAAGCGCGTCGGCGATATCGATTACGTGGTGGGGAGCGGATATTTCAGAAAATGAGAATCCTGCACCTTCTCGCGCAGCGACCAGGCCGAACCGGTAGCGGAATCAACCTGCTTTCCACTCTGAATATCGGAGCGAAGAGAGGCCACGAACAGGCGGTGGTTGCCGGAATCCCCGTATCGGATCGTGAAGCCGATTTCGGCTTTCCCGCGGGAACGTTGCTCTACCCTGTGTTGTTTGAGACCGAAGCGTTGCCGTTTCACGTGGTGGGGATGAGCGATGTCATGCCCTATCCCTCCACGCGTTACAGCGAGATGACGCCGGCGATGGTCGCGTCCTGGAAAGCTGAATTCGAGCGGGTAATCCGCGACGTGATTGAGCAATTCAAGCCCGATGTCATTTTGACCCACCATCTATGGATTCTATCGACCATCGCGCTGAAACTCAGCGGGAATATACCGGTGATTGCCTATGCGCATGGAACCGGCCTGCGTCAACTTACACTGGCCAGTCGGTTCAGGGACGAGGTCGTCGGAGGCCTGCGGGGTGTTGACCTTGTTCTCGCTCCCAATCGCTTTCAGAAGGAGCAGATTGAAAAGAGGTACGGTTTATCGAATGTCCTCGATATCGGCAACGGATATCGTTCCGAGCTCTTCTTCCGACAGGAGAAACCCCGGCGGGATGTTCTGCGATTGATCTATGCCGGGAAGCTCAGCGCTGCCAAGGGCGTGATGCAACTGATTCATGTATTCGAATCTGTTGCGGACGAATCCCTGGAGCTGTTGTTGATCGGCTCGGGAAGCGGTGTGGAGGCGGATGAGATCACCGACGCCGTTGGGCGGTCGGACGCTCCTATCGAGCTCATTGGCGCGGTTCCACAGGAGAGGCTCGCGGAGTTTTTCAGATCGGGCGATCTCTTCATCCTGCCTTCGTTTTACGAGGGAATGCCGCTGGTTCTCATCGAGGCGATTGCGTGCGGAATGCGCTGCGTTTGCACCGATCTCCCGGGGGTGAGGGAGTGGTTGAGCAGGATCGATGCTTCGCTGGTCGCGTATGTGCCCATGCCGAAAATGGCAACCATCGATTGCCCGGAGCAGGGGTGCCTGGCAACGTTCGAGGCCGACCTGAAAGAGGCGTTACGGAAGCAAATTCAGGCGCAGAAGAACGACGTGCCGATCGATTGGCGGAAAACGGATCAATTTATTCGAAGCAAGTCCTGGGAAGCGATTTTCATCCGTATGGAAGAAGAGATGACGCGATTGCTAGATCGCGGTGCGCATTCTTCTTGACAGAAAATCAAGCAGGATTTGTCTCATTCAATTTTATAATCTGGAGGAAAATCATGAAGAAAATGTTTTTTGTTTTCGCGATTGTTGCAATCAGCGTTCTTCTGGTTGCTGGACCAAAGGAAGAGGCCCTGAGCAGCCTCGATACGGCGAAGAACCTTACGGCGAAGGAAGACTATTCCAAGGCTGTCGATGAGATCAATTACGCGCTTTCCAAAATCAACGAAATCCTGGCGCAGAAGCTTCTGGCATTCATTCCCGACGCTCCGGCCGGGTTCACGCAGGAAAGCAAGAGCTCCACGGGACTCGGTACCGCCGGCGCGTTCATGGGCTCGACAAATTCTCTGGCTGCCGAAGCATCCTATTCAAGCGAGAGTGGAGCGAGCGTCGATTTGAGCATCACCGTTGGTGGAGTGATCGGCCAGGCGGCAAGTTTCGCCAATATGGGACAGATGTTCGGCGGTGCGATGTCCGGAAGTTCTTCCGTGAGAATCCAGGGTTATACTGGAACGCTTGAGTTCGATCAGGAAGGTCAGTCGGGAACCCTGACGATCAAAGTCGGCGAAGCCAAAAGCATCATCATAAACGGCTCCCAGATCGAATCGGGCGACGTTCTCAAAGCGTTTGTGGAGAAAATGGACCTCAGCTCTCTCGAGAAAGCTATATAAGTTTCAGGCTATCCCATTCGGAAAAGCTGGATGAAACGCTCCTTACCCCGGAGCTGAATGACTCCCGCTGGTTCGAACTGGCGATAGATATCCATATTGAGTCTTGAAGCGGTAGATTCGGAGATGAACAAACAATCCGTATCTGCCGCTTTTTCAATGCGCGACGCGGTGTTCACGACGTCTCCGATGACGGTGAGGTCGCTGCGCTCTTTTGTCCCGATATCCCCCTGTAGAACGCTTCCGCTGTTGATACCGATGCGGATGTGAATCGCCTCTTTCCCCTGCTTCTTGCGCTGAAGATTCAACTCCGGGAGCGCCAGGTTGAGTATCCTGTCGGCAGCAGTGACAGCGTCGTTGGCATCGATGAACGTAGCCATGAGCGCGTCACCCACGAACTTATCGATATCCCCCAGCGATTCTCGCGTAATCACGTCGCACACGCCGAACAGGTCGTTCAGCATCTGTACGGCCTCCTCCGAGGTGTTCTGCTCCGTGAAGGTCGTGAATCCGACGACGTCGAGATACATGATGGTCAGTTCGCGGACTTTCGTCGTGGTGAGGGAATTGCTTGAAGCGAGGTGGCGCACTTCTTCGTAGGTTGCAGCCGAAACGTAGCGTTGGATAAGGCGCTGGAATTTCTCTTGAAGAATACGGTAATCCTCTTCAGCGGATATATCGCGAAAGACTTCGATGGAGGCGACGATCTCGCCTTGCTCGTTGCGGATTGCGGAGATATGCGTTTTCACCGGGAAGCGTTTGCCGTCCCGGTGAAGAGGATACACTTTCGCCGTCTGGGCTTCTCCGGTCTCGAACACCTTTACAATGGGGCATCTCCCGGTGCAAAGCAGGTTTCCGTCGCCGTCGATGTGGTTCAATATATCGTCCTTGCAGGAGAATCCCATCACCTCTTCACGCTTGTAGCCGGTGATTTGCTCCGCACCTTTGTTCCAGAAGATGATCTTTCGATCCGGATCGACGATATAAACGCCGTCGAAAATCGAATCGAGAAGATTCATCGCGCATTCCGAGAGAAATTGATGTTCCATAAGGGACCTCCGTCGAGATACATAATGCTGCAATTCCGCCTTATTCTGTCAACAATATATAATATTCATCGTGGAAAGGTAAAGCGCTCTCTCTGCTTACGGGAATACGTCGCGGATCGAGTGAAAAAACTTGCCAGCAAACTTGTCGATGAGAATATGAAACAAAGGGGGAACCGATGCGGATTCTGTTTGTTGATGACGAAGCTGCCATCCGGGCGTCGATCGGTGAATTTCTCGAAAGGGTCGGCCACAAGGTGAAGCTCTGCGAAAACGCGGAGAAAGCGCTCGAGCTGATGAAGACGAACCACTACGACATGATCCTCTCCGATATCATGATGCCGGTGATGGACGGAATGGAGTTGCTGCGCATCGTCAGGAAGACCAATCCGGGTGCCATCGTGGTGATGATAACCGGTCACGGTACTGTCCGCAATGCGGTTGAAGCGATGAAAGAAGGCGCTTACGACTACCTGATGAAGCCCGTGGATATGATGGAGCTCAAGGTTCTGCTCGATCGCATCGAGGAGTACCTCAATCTGCGAAGCAACAACCGCCGCATGAAGAGTATCCTGAAGGTTTACTCGACGACCGGGGACGATTTCGTGGTGTTCTGCGACAAAATGAGGGATATCTATGATTTTACTCGTAAGCTTCACGAGAAACCGGACATCCCAATCCTTCTGGCAGGTGAAACGGGTACGGGAAAAGAGGTCGTAGCCCGTGAAATTCATCGTAGCGAGAAAACGACCCCCTTTATCGCGATCAATTGTGCGGCGATCCCTCCCGAGCTGTTCGAGAGCGAGTTGTTCGGATACGAGGCCGGCAGCTTCACCGGCAGCTCTCGTGAAGGGAAATCCGGTAAAATCGAGCTTGCCGAGAACGGAACGCTCTTTCTGGACGAGATCGGAGAGCTCAAGCACGAGTATCAGGCAAAACTTCTCCGTCTGCTGCAAGAGCGTGAGTTCTTCCGCGTGGGCGGAACAAAGAAAATCCATACGAACGCCCGGATTATCTGCGCAACGAACTGTGACGTCGAGCACTGTTTACAGCAGGGTAAACTCCGCGAAGATCTTTTTCACCGCCTATCCGTAGGTCTGATACGCATTCCGCCGCTGCGAGAGAGGGTGGATGAAATCGTGCCATTTACAAGCTATTTTCTCAAGAGGATGCAAGTAGACAAGCGCACCACGTTCACGAGTGTGTCGAAGGAAGCGGCAAAGCTGCTGGAGCGATATCGCTGGCCCGGGAATGTGCGTGAACTCAAGCACGTCCTCGAGCGGATATCGTTGCTGTATCAGGACGAGAGGATCGATCCGATTCATATCGAGCATATCCTCAACCGAACGGTTCCTCAGAACGGCGGAGGAACCAGTGTCGAAAGCCTGATCGCCTCCAACAAGGATTTCAATTTACAGGAGTTCATCAATTCGATCGTCGAGGAAGCTCTCGACAAGAACGAAGGTAACAAGTCGAAAACCGCACGCTTTCTGGGGATCACGAGAAGCGAGCTCTATACGTACCTGAAGAATATCGAATAGCCTACGCGCCGAGAGGCGTTGTTACAGCCTCTGTGTTGTTGCGAGGCGAATTCACAAGCTTTGAAACGGGATAATACGTCATCAGCCCCGAATCAAGGGGCTTCATGAATGCGTTCGACGCTTCGATGTCGCCTTCGCAGTCAAACCACTCGAGTTCCTTTCCTGGCGGTAGAATCACAGGCATCCTGTCGTGGATGTCGCCCATGATTTCGTTCGGCTGCGTCGTGAGGATGGTGAATGTCCTGACGTATTCGCCGGAGGGCGCTTTCCAGTTCTCCCAGAGCCCCGCAAAGCAGAAGATCGGATGATCCTTCAGGAAAATGTACATCGGCTGCTTATCGTTCTTTCTCCACTCGAAGAAGCCGTTTGCGGGAATCAGACAGTGCCGCGAACGATACGCGTTGCGGAAGCTTGGTTTATCGCCGGCGGATTCACTGCGAGCGTTGATCAGCTTCCCCCCGATCGTATCGTCCTTCGACCAGAATGGAATCAGTCCCCAGCGCAGATTACCCAGGACAACGCCTTCGTCGTTCCTGCGAAAAACCGGCAGAATATTCGTTGGGGAGGCATTGTAACGGATGTCGTACTCGTCGGGATCATTGATGTACCGGATGTATTTGAACAAGTCCTGCAAGCTTGAATAGATGGCGAAGCGTCCGCACATAGGAACCTCCTCTGCGATTAGAATGAACGCGAAGGTCAAAACGTGTCAATAAAAAGTGGATGGATTGCTGCTTTCCTGGAAGCGTATTGCGATGTAAAAGAAAACGCCGGATGATCTCCGGCGTTTCCAAATCTATCTGCGTGATATGATTAGTCGTTTTGGGTCATGACGTCTTCAATCATTTTACCCATCATTTCTTGCGTTGCAGCCTGATCCATATAGATCAGCGGGAAACCGACAAGGTAACATGTTTGCTGCACGCCAACCTGTCCGGCAACTTCGCGTTTGAAGCGGAGTACGTTTGGACGCTCGTTGTAGGCTGCGTATTGTTCCGCGGATGGAGGGTAAACCTCTGCGCTTGGATCCTTGATAATGGTTTTGTATAGGACTTCGACGCCGGAAATGAAATTGCCGTTGTTGAAGTACGATACTGAGCCGATACCGCCACGAGCCGAGATGATCGGACCGATAGCGCTCCAGTTTCCTTCAAGATTAACCATGACTTGCGGCCAATCTGAATTTGTGGGTTCAGCGCCGATGAAATATGGTTCCTGCGTAAGAGGACCAGGAAGGAAGCGAATACCCGCAGAAACATCGTTCACGCTAGCGGAAAGGCCGAAGTAATCCTCGAAGATGGGATAAGCTTCGGAGACGATCGCATCGTAAACATTCGAGAGGTTCGCACCACCGACAAGGATGATGTTACCACCGCTACGAAGGTAAAGATTCAGAACATCGTACTCTTTCGCGAAGTTGTTCTTGATGTTTTTGGGCGGATTCTCGACGTGCCAGATGACCAGTTTGTACTTCTGGAGATCGGTTGGCGAGAGAACGTCCTTACTGAAGTGGAGCTGGGAATCCCAAACGCTTTCTTCGAGATACTTGTAATCGAGTACTTCGTTTGGAGTGTAGCCGGCAATATAATCGTTATAGAAAGCATAAACAGTATCTTGAGGGCTGAATGCGTGATCGATTTCGTCGTCGATGATCAAGATACCTTGTTTTTCTTCGTAAGAAAGAGGTGCATCAAGTTTGAATGAGAATTCGGCAGGTGTTGGATCCGGTTCGTTCTGAAGGTCAACGGCGCGAACTTCAAACTTGTGGTAGCTGTTGATATCGAAAGGATCGGTTGGTTCGAGGTTAACCAGCGTAACCCTCTTTGCATATTCGCTCGAGATATAGAAGCGGCTCCACTGCGTACCGTCATTATCGGTGACGACGTACTGGCTTGGATCACCAAACGCAGGAAGCCTGTACGGTTCGCCATTCAAGCGGAAATCGAAGAATCTGATTTCGCTGAGGTAGTTGACACCGGTTTGTTCGTCGAGAACAACGTCTTCTTTCTTCTCGCGAGGGCTGTTGTTGCTGAATTCACCGTTGAATCCCCAGTACATGTGAATCTGGAGGTCATCGCTATGAAGGGCGACAAGCCTGCTGTGCTGGTCGATAAACAGTGGTGTCGAGTATTCGATACCGGTAAGCGTGGTACGGCTCGGGATTACGATTCCGAGACTGAAGTCGCGGTAATCGACAAAGTGGTTGTCGCCGAGCGCGAAAATATCGTAATTGTAGACCAGAGTTCCCGGGTAGAATCCCTCTTTCACTCTGAAATCCTTATATGCCATGTAGGAAGGAAGCCCTGCTTCGTCGATACCGATACAGGCGATACGCGTGAGGTAATTGTCGTCGTTGAAGTCCACGAGCGGCGGCGTATTGAATGGGTCTGCCGTGAGAATCTGGCGAGAGATGTTACCTGAATCGTACGCGATATACCATTCGTCCAAGTCCGTTGTATCTGGAAGCTCCGTCCACTTGTAATTGTCGTCTTGTACGAAATTACCGTCTGTGTCCACTTTGTAGAGGACGTACTTGAATTCCTTCGGGTCATTTGCGATGTAAGGATCTTCGTCTACCATCGAGAATGAGAAGCGAACGCCAAGACCGACATCTTTGTAAACGATCTGTTCCGTATCTTCGTCGATGTAGGAGAGCTCGCCCTTGGTGGTGGAGATGTAAGTTTCCGGCTTGACCGAGTAAGTGAAGAAGTATTTCCCAACAATACTGCTCTGGGCGTCTCGGTTGTCGAGCGCTTTCACTTCGAACAGGTAAGGAATACCGGTTGCAGATTCATTGATGATGGTCTCAATGTAGCTGCCGTCAGGAAGAGAATCCCGGATAATCTGCTGAGAAATGCTGGCGGGGAAGCGAATCGTAGCAGAAGGACGAGACGTCCAAATTGTGCTGACTTCCGGATCACCGAGCGGGTGGTTCGGATCGCTTTCGTTAGCGCCTTCTTTGTAGTGGTAAACCCAACCTTCGCCGTCGAGGGTTTCGTAGTTGTAGGTTCCCACAGCATTGCCGTCGTTATCCAGAATACGGAAAGCATATCCTGCAATGATACCGTCTGTATCGACACCTTCCCAGTATATGGTCTGTTGATAAAGCAGCGTATCTGAATAAACATTCGATGAATCCACCGCTCCATTATACGAAGTGATCTGTATTGACGGTGGCTGATTACTTCTTAGAGAGCCCTTTGAGTGCTCGCATGAGGTTAGTATAAACAGACCTGTAATCGTGATCAGTGCCAGAACAAACAGTTTGCTGGTTATACCACGCATATTTCCTCCAATCCCCTTATAATGTTCGTCTAACTTCATTTGTCGACAGGAATCCGTCAACAAAAAATCCAAAATAACACGTATTTTTTCAAAAAAACATTTCTCTTTATCCGCAGAATCAATCCCAAAACCTATTCCCGATTGCGAAAAGCAGCCTCCACGACATTGGAAATCAAGCGTGCGGTCGTTACCGTCCCAACTCCTTTTGGAACAGGGGTTATCATGGTGGTCTTCTCACATAGATCGTCGTAATCGACATCGCCGGTGTACATTGTGCCGCCCTGGCCGTCGGAGATTTCATTCACTCCGACATCGATTACAACAGCGCCCTCTTTTATCATGTCCGCTTTGACGAACCTCGCCACGCCGATTGCGGCGATAAGGACGTCGGCGGAACGAGTGATTTCAGCTAAATTCTGTGTCCGGCTGTGGCAGACGGTAACGGTCGCGTTGGCGAAATCGCGTTTTCGCAGGAGCAGAAGCGCCATGGGTTTACCAACGATGTCGCTACGTCCGAGCACGACAACATGCTTCCCTGAAACGGGAATCTCGTAGTGCCGGATCATATCCATCACAGCAGCCGGTGTGCACGGGATAAAGCCTTCGCGGTCCAGAAGGAGGTTTCCGAGATTCATCGGGTGGAACGCGTCCACATCCTTTTCCGGTGCGATGGCGATAGACACAGTCATGTCGTCGATCTGCTTCGGAAGCGGTTTCTGCACCATGATGCCGTGAACGTTCGGATCTTCGTTGAGCCCGTGGATAATCGAAAGGAGTTGATCTTGCGAAATCGAATCGTCCTCACGCATGATGGTGACATCAACGCCGATGCTCGCGCCCTTCTTCTCGATATTCTGCACATAGAACATCGCTGCGGGGTCGTTACCGAGAATGATAACCGTGAGCTTTGGCGCCAGATTCTTCGCCTCTATTCTGGCCCTGGCTTCCGCGAAGAGTTTTTTCGCGACAGGGAGACCTTTAAGAACCTGCATTAGTGAACACTCCTCCTGATTCGCTCGATGGAAACCGCTTTCATGGTACTGTCGTCAATCTCGAAGCAGACCGCGTTGATCTGCAAACCTGAATCGGCAACCTCGTACTGGATCGGCATACCTGTGCGCATTTTCTCGAGGATGATTTTCCTTTTAACGCCGATAACCGAATCGTGCGGTCCCGTCATGCCCACGTCCGTGATGTAAGCTGTTCCGCGGGGCAGGATTTCCTCATCGGCGGTTTGGATATGCGTGTGCGTACCCAGCAAAGCTTGTATCTGGCCGTCGAAGTAGAAGCCCATGGCCCTTTTCTCCGCCGTGGATTCCGCGTGGAAATCGACGACAATTATGTCAGACTCTTTCTGTAGTGTGGGTAACGCTTCTTCCAGCGACTGAATGGGCAAATCTGCGCCAGTCATGAAAGCGTGCCCTACCACCGTTACGACGCAGATACGGATTCCCCCCTTATCGATAATATAATGGGGGTTGCCAGTTGCGTCACATGGAAAATTGATCGGTTTGACAATGCGTGACTCGGAATGCAGGTACTCCATCGACTCCTTGCGGTCCCATAGATGATTACCGCTTGTGAAAGCGTCGATACCCGCTTCGAAGAGAGGGACGGCGGTTTTGCGCGTAACGCCTCTGCCCGAAGCGAGGTTTTCGCAGTTCATGATTGAAATATCGATTCTGAATTCGTCTTTGAGCTTCTGCAGGTTTTCCTGAACGATTCGCCTGCCGGGCTTCCCGAAAACGTCACCGAAGAAGAGAAATCTCATATTACTTCGCTATTGCTGTCTGGCGTGTTTCGCGTATCACAACGACCTTTATCTGGCCGGGATACTGCATTTCTTTCTCGATCTTCTCCGCGATATCGGCGGCGATATAGAGCGTCTTGCCGTCGTCGATAGAAACCGGGTCGACAATGATGCGAAGCTCGCGTCCGGCCTGGATGGCGAACGACTTGTTCACGCCCTCGACCGTGCCGGCGATTTCTTCCAGCTTGTCGAGCCGCTGCATGTAGGATTCGAGCATTTCGCGCCTCGCTCCCGGGCGTGCGCCAGAGATGGCGTCCGCAGCCTGTACGAGCGCTGCGTAGATGCTGGTGGGCTCCACTTCTTCGTGGTGCGCTTCGATCGCGTTGATGATCAGCTTGCTCTCGCCGTTCTTACGGGCGATGGTTGCACCGATGGAGGCATGTGAGCCTTCCACTTCGTGGTCGACGGCCTTGCCGATGTCGTGCAGGAATCCGGCGCGGCGCGCGAGTTCCTGATCGAGACCAAGTTCCGCAGCCAGCATTCCGGCGACCCACGCAGCTTCGATGCTGTGCTGAAGCACGTTTTGCCCGTAGCTGGTGCGGTATTGCATACGACCGAGCAGCTTGATGATATTGGGTGAAATATTGTGGACGTTGACCTCGATGCAGGCCTGCTCACCGATCTTGATGATGTTCTCGTCCATCTCCTTGCGGGTGCGCTCGAGGACTTCCTCGATGCGGCCGGGATGGATTCTGCCGTCGAGAATCAGCTTCTCGAGCGCGATGCGGGACACTTCGCGGCGAACCGGATCGAAGCAGGAGAGCACGACGGCTTCCGGCGTATCGTCGATGATCACATCGACGCCCGAAGCTTTCTCGAACGCGCGGATGTTACGGCCTTCGCGACCGATGATGCGTCCCTTCATCTCGTCGCCGGGAAGCGAGACGACGGCCACGGTCGATTCGGATACGTAATCGACGGCGATACGCTGAATCGCGGTGGCGATGAATCCGGCGGCTTCGCGTGAAGCCTTGAGCTGCGCTTCTTCGAGAATCTGCTTTACCTGGGCGGCTGCATGATTGCGAGCCTTGGCGATCAAACCGCTTTCCAACCGTTCGATAGCCTGTTCTTTCGTGAGCTGAGCGATCTCCATCAGCTTTTCTTCCTGCTTTTCGATCGTTCGTTCTACTTCTTTGGAACGGGCTTGCAGTTTTTCTTCCTGCTCTTTGATGTTGCGGTCGAGTTTTTCAAGATTGTGCTCTTTTTTATCGAGAGCGTCAAGACGTTTATCGAGGTTCGAAAGCCTTTCGTTGTAGCGTTTTTCCATTCCGCGCAGCTCGCGCTGGCGCTCGTCGATGGCTTCCTCTTCCTTCTTCTTGATTTTGTACCATTCGTCCTTGGCTTCAAGGATGGTCGTTTTCTTGATGGTCTCGGCCTCTTTTCTCGCTTCGACGATCATCTTGTCTGCTTCAGTGCGTGAATCGATCAGTTCGTGGCGGATTTTATTGCGTTTGATGATGTAGATGAGAATAACAGCGAAAATTGCGAGAACAAGGCCGACGGCAAAAGCGCCGAGATTTATTAGAGTCATTACAATTACCTCACTTTGATTTATTTACACAAGGCCAGCCCGGAATCCCGCAGTATCCCGAAAGGTCGACAATGTGGAGAAATTTCCCAAAACGGCTCAGGCATGTCTCGATAATCGACAAAAGGATTTACATTGCCTGGAAAATGCAAACCCGCGATACCGTGTGAAATATTGCTCGCAGAACCCCCACACAAGGTGGGTATCTACCTTACGCACTTGACGAATCCGGATCATGTCCGGCTTGCGCGCCGCACGAGGCTCGATTCCCTCTACGTTCTTAGGTTCATTTGCAAGACCCCATCACGAATACCGCAGGCAAAAAAACGTAATCTGAGGCTATTCGGTTACAAAAGCCTTGATCATATCGTTCAGGCGATTCATCTCATCCGCCAGGGCGTTGTTCATGTCACGTTCCAGAAAATACTTCTCGGTGATGATCAGAGCGCCGAACAAGATTAAATTCGTATGGTCGGTGAATTCAATCTTGGATTTGAGCTCGTTCAGCTCCGCATTCAGGTAGTCGGCGTACTTGTGTATCTTCGCCGGGTCGTCTCCCCGAATTCGCAGCTTTCTTCCGAATAGCTCAACCTCGATTGTTTTCATACACTATAATTCTTCGATTTGGCTGAGGATGCTGTCCAGTCTTCCCGTCGCGTCTTTCGTGGTTGCTTCAAACTGCTCGATCTTCTCGCTCATGGCATCGTTTTCTTCCTGGAGGCGGGTGATCTTCTCTTCGCGACTCGTGCAAATCTGGGTGAGTTCGCGGAGCTGGTTTTCCAGGCCCTGAATCACCTGATTGCGATCAGCCAGTGTTGTTTCGAGCTCATGGTTATGGTCCATGGCTCTGGTGTTTATCTCTTTGAGTTCCTGATATTTATTGATTAATGTCTGAATTTTTCCTTCAAGCTGATTGATCGGCTGCGTCATTGTTTACCTCATCTCAATATTGAATTTCTGCTCCAGTCTGGAGACAATCCTTGAGAATATTTTGTTTATCGCATTGTCCGTCAAGGTTTTTGTGGAAGATTGCAGATACAGCTTAAAGGTGAGGCTTCGATAACCATCCTTAACCTGCTTTCCCGTAAACACATCGAACAGGCTTACATTGCGGATGATTTCCGGGTTCGCCTGAAGGATTTCGCGGCTGATCTCCTCGACGGAAAAATCGCGCCGAACGAGGATGGAGAGGTCCCTCTGGACACCCGGGAAACGGGAGACGTCGCAGAACTGAATGCGGTGTTCATTCCAGTGCTTCAGGAGCGAATCGATACAGATTTCGAAAACGTATATCTCGGCTTCGATGTCGTAAATCCGGGCGATTTTCGGATCGAGGCGTCCAAAGGATCCAACGGCTTCCTTATCGATCATCAAGGAAGCGGCTTGCCCCTTCATGTGGTAGGGTTGATCCGATTCCTGAACGGCGGGGACGTCGAGTCCGGCCGCGATGAAGAGTTCCTCCATTTCGCCTTTGATGTCGAAGAAATCGAGCGTTTCCTGCTTGCCGTTCCAGTACATCGGTTCGCGCGAGCCGGTCATGACGCCTGTAACCCAGGTTTCTTCGCGAGCGAGCTTCTCGTTCTTGCGGAAGAACAGCTTGTTCATCTCGAACAGCTTGAAGTCGTGCTGACCGTGGTTGAGGTTGTGCTGGGCGTTGCGTAGCAAACTCGGCAGCATGGTCGATTGCATCAGCGAGAAACGGACGCCGATCGGGTTCATGATCACGGTGTTTTCGCGTCGTTTGTCATCCGCGGCAATCTGGAGTTTGTCGAGGTCTTCGGGATCGGCGAAAGGCCAGTTGATCACCTCGAAGAATCCGCGATCAACCAGATAATCCTGGATGTTGCGACGCATGTAGAACATGTCGCGGTTCTGAATATGCTGAAGATGCGTGCGGGTTCCAACGTTGTTGTAACCCCAGATGCGGATGATTTCTTCGATCAGGTCGGCTTCACGAGTAATATCTTTGCGATAATGCGGGACGCGGAAGAAGAGGGTTTCACCTTCTTCTCCAACTAATAAAATGTTGAGCGATTCGAGGATATCGATCATCTTGTTGTCGGGAATTTCGACATCCAGGAATTGACGCGTGCGTTCTGGCCGCAGACTCACGACAATCGGTTTTATCGGATTCGGATAGGAATCGAGCACGCCGTCGTACAACGTTCCGCCAGCTGTTTGCAGGATGAGCTGGACAGCGCGGTCGCTGGCGAGAATCGCGTTTTCGTCGGAGATGTCTCGCTCGAAGCGGTAGGAAGAATCGGTGTTGATCTTGAGGCGGTTCGACGTCTTGCGGACGGACGAGTAGAGGAAGTTCGCCGCTTCGATGACGATATCCGTGGTGGTGTCGTCGATCTGGGAGTTCATCCCGCCGATCACACCCGCCAGCGCGATAGGTTTCTTTCCATCGCAAATGACCAGATCGTCCGAAGTCAGCACGTGCTTCTCTTCGTCCAGTGCCTGGAAGGGTTCACCGACTTTAGCGGTGCGGACGATTATTTTGTGTCCTTCAATCTGTTTGTAATCAAAAGCGTGGAGCGGATGGCCGAATTCCATCATGACGTAGTTGGTAACGTCTACGATGTTGTTGATGGGACGGAGCCCGACAGAGATCAGATGCTTCTTGAGCCACTCGGGTGAATCCTTGACCGTGACGCCTTTAATGAAACGGGCGGTGTATCTCGGGCACTTCTTCGGAGCTTTGTTCTCCAGAGAAAGCACCTCGTTGATGCTTTGCCACACTTCCTGAACCGAACCGAACGGCTTGAATTCGAGCATCAGTCGCTCGAGGATGTGATCGCCGATCTTATCCGCCTTGAGAAGGCTTTTCAGGGTGTCGAATCCGTGTTTCTCACGATACTCGATGATGTAGTCGGCGCGTTTGGGCCCGATCTCGGGGATCGTCAGGAGCTCTTCGCGCGTTACGGTGCGCAGATCGTACTTGGGTATGTAATCGTTGTGGAAAACCTTCGACGCACTGAGCGGCATCTCCGGCAGCCGCATGGGAAGGTCGAGAACGGCGGCCAGATCTCGGGCGACGCCGATCATGCCCAGAAGGTCTGAGCGATTGGGCGTAATCTCGACATCGTAGACGATATCGCGCAGATTGAGGTATTCCGGCAGACTCGCCCCGACGGGAGCGTCCTGCGGAAGTTCCAGGATGCCGTCGTGATTGTCCGAAAGTCCCATCTCGCGTTCGGAGCATATCATTCCGAACGATTCTACGCCGCGGATTTTCGCCTTCTTGAGCGTGATTTCACCGATCTGCGTTCCGATGGGAGCAAACGCCACGATTTGCCCGGCGCGTGTGTTGGGCGCGCCGCAGATAACCTGATGAACGGTGGTTCCGTCATCAACGGTGCAGAGGGACAGCTTGTCGGCATCGGGATGCTTTTCCCTGGTTACGATTTTCGCGACGACAACGTCCTTGAGCTCATCTCCGAGATACTGGACGTCCTCCACTTCGATACCCGCGAAGGTCATCTTCTCCTGAAGCTCTTCGGGACTCAGCTCCAGATCGATATATTGCTTCAACCAGTTGTAACTGATTTTCATAGGTTTTCCATCCGCTGGAGAGTTTGTTTGAATGAATAAAACAATTAACGGAACTGCCTGAGGAAACGGAGGTCGTTCTCAAACAGCATTCTCATATCCGGAATCTTGTACTTGAGCATGGCGATGCGCTCGATGCCCAGTCCGAAGGCGTACCCCGAATAGATTTCGGGATCGATATCGCATTCTTTCAAGACGTTGGGATCGACCATTCCGGCTCCGCCCATTTCCAGCCAGCCCGTGCCTTTGCAGAGCGGGCATCCCTTGCCTTCGCAGGCCACGCAGACGATGTCCATCTCGGCGCTGGGTTCGGTGAAGGGGAAGAAGTGGGGACGGAAGCGGGAGCTGATCTTGTCGCTGAAAATCCTCTGAACGAACATGTTGAGCATGTCGCGAAGATCGACGAATGTAACGCCTTTATCGACCACGAGCATCTCCACCTGGCTGAACGCCGGCGAGTGTGACGCGTCGTTGTCGTTGCGGTAAGTGCGCCCGGGTGAGATGATACGGATCGGCGGTTTATGGCTTTGCATAACCCGGATCTGCACGGTCGAGGTCTGGGTTCTGAGCAGAACGTCGTCCTCGATGTAGAATGTATCCGAAAGGTTTCTCGCGGGGTGATCCTGCGGCGTGTTGAGGGCGTCGAAGTTGTGGTATTCGTCTTCGATGTCGTATCCCTCGGCCACTTCGAAACCGAGCGACATGCTAACGTCTTCGATCAGACGGGTCGCCATGGTGATGGGATGCAGAGATCCTCTTCCACGATGACGCCCCGGCATGGTTATATCGATTTTCGCTTCTTCGATGGATTTCTGATAAAGGAAATCCTGAAGCGCTTCCGCCTGCTCTTTCAGCAGTGTTTCTACATGCTTCTTGGCCTGATTGATCACCTGGCCGAAAGCCGGCCTTTCTTCCTTGGGAAGGGTGCCAAGCTGTTTCAGAAGCTCGGAAAGCTCACTTTTCTTTCCCAGATATTTCGATTTGAGCATATTGAGATCGTGCTGCGACTGCACAGCCTTGATCTCGTCCTGCGCCAAGCGCAGAATCGCATCAAGTTTATCTTTCAAGGTCCAATCCTGTGTGTTTGGCTTGTTGAGACTCTTGTCTATCGAATTTCTCGGTTATTCTGCAGGCTGTGGTTGGGCTTTCACAACTTCGCAAAGCTTTGCAAATGCGTCCGGCTCGTGCACCGCGAGGTGTGCCAGCGCTTTACGATCGATGTTGATCTCGGCGTTGTGCAGTCCGTTGATGAATCTGCTGTAGGAAAGACCGTTGAGGCGAGCGGCTGCGTTGATGCGGATGATCCACAGGCGACGGAAGTCTCTCTTTTTGGCTTTGCGATCGCGATAAGCGTATTGCCAGCCTTTTTCCACGGCCTGGCGAGCGGTACGATACAGTTTACTACGTCCACCGAAATAGCCTTTGGCGGCTTTCAGTATTTTTTTCTTTCTTCTTTTCGCTGCTACATTGTTTACTGAACGCGGCATGGTATCCTCCTATACGCCCATCATCTTTTTTATTCTCGGTACATCCGCCTTGGCAACAATCGCGGTTTGGGTCAGGTTGCGTTTCAGCTTCCGAGTCTTCTTGGTCAGGATGTGACCATGGTTTGCGTGATTTCTTTTCAGCTTACCGGATGCGGTAAGTTTAAAGCGTTCCGATGCGCCTTTTCTTGTTTTCAGCTTAGGCATTTCATCCTCCTCTTCAAGTATATCTATCGAAATCCTTGTCGATGATTAATCTTCGATGTGTTCTTCTTCCCAGGCTTCCACGAGGGAGTCGATCTCTTTTTTCGGCGAGACGATCATAAAAATGGTACGTCCTTCGCTGTTGATATCACGATCAACGTCGACAATTTCCTTCAATTCTTCTTTGAGTTTGTTCAGCAGATCGTAGCCCAGTTCTTTGTGGGCGAGCTGTCTGCCGCGGAAACGAACGGTCAGCTTGACTTTGTCATGTCCCTTGAGGAATTTGACCGTGTTTTTCTTCTTGAAATTATAGTCGTGTTCTTCGGTGTTTGGCCCGAACTTGATCTCTTTGATCTGAACGGTGTGTTGTTTCTTCTTCGCCTCACGGGCACGACGTTCTTTCTGGTAATAGTACTTGCTGAATTCGAGAATACGACAAACGGGCGGCACAGCCTTGGGAGAAACTTCCACCAGGTCCAGTCCGGCTTCTTCCGCACGGCGTATTGCCTCGCGGGTATCCACGACGCCTACCTGTTCTCCGTCTTTGTCGATCAAACGTACTTCTCGGGCGGTAATCTGACGATTGACCCGCTCTTTTGGGATCACGGCCTTGGTTTTGGCCTTGCCTTTTCTAATTCGTATTATTGGACACCTCCAGGTTTGGGTTAAAAAAAGAAGCAGGCGCACACAATGCGCCTGCTTCGGATATATTTATGACGATATATCTCGTTAGTATCAGACCTTACAAGTATCTCCCCGCTTTTTCAGCGGGTGCTAGCGAACCGCAAGGTAGAAGCAGACGCTTCTTTTTTCCTTATTGCGTGTCATGATTTCCAGCATCGAAAACACGTCAAGATATTTATCTTATGGGCGGACATGAGGTTGGCGGGATCGCGCCTCCTCACTCTTCCAGATAATTCCCCGTGGGCGTCATGTTGGGCTCGGGTTGCTTGCCGGTTTCGAAGAAATACTTCTTCCGCTTACAGCGTTCCGATTTCACCAGGTTTTTGCAGAACATCCGTTTCCAGCCGTCGATAATCTGGTGTTGCTCAGGGTTCTTCGGATTGATGAAGTTGCATATCTCATAAAGCTCGCAATAGTCTTCGAGGTCGATGTCGGACTTCTGGCTCTGCTTGAGCGCGACCAGCATTTCCTTAATGGTGTACGGCTTCAGCAGGAGTGGAACTTGCAGGCTTTCAATGAGGTCGAGCTTCTCGTCCTCGCCCACGAATCCGCTTGTGAGCACGGCCTTGAGGGTTGGCTTCTGAGATATCATCTCATTGATGATGAACATGCCGGTCGAATCGGAGAGATTCACGTCCGATACGACAATATCGATCTCCGCTTTGTTCTTGTTGAAGCAGTTTCTCGCTCCCAGTGCGTTGCTTTCGGTATAGGTTCTGTAACCGTTTTCTTGCAGCGCTTTGGAGGTGAATTCGCGCACGGAGTGATTCTCCTGCACGACGAGGACTGTTTCTCCTTTTCCCTTCAATTCGACGATGAGCTGGTTTTCCTGTTCCTGGTGCACGAAATCGCTATCGATGCGGGGGATGTAAAACGTGAAACAGGTTCCCTGATTCACCTTGCTTTCAACATTGATCCATCCGTTGTGTTTCTGTATGATACCGAAGATTGTCGAGAGCCCCAGGCCGGTACCATGTCCCGCCTCCTTCGTGGTGAAGAACGGCTCGAAAATCTGTGGAATGACGTCCTCCGGAATTCCCTTGCCCGTATCCTTGAAGCTGACGCTGACAAAACTCCCGGGCCGCGATCCCTGGATCGTGCCCTGCAACTTCTCATCGATTTCGATATTGCGGGTCGTCAGTGTAATTTTGCCACCTGTCGGCATTGCATCGCGCGAATTGACCGCCAGGTTCATCATGATCTGCTTGATCTGCCCCGAATCGACCTCGACCAGACCTATTTCCGGATCGAGATGCACTTCGAAGGCGATGTTCACGCCCAGTATTCGTTTCAGCAGCGAGTGTGTCTCCTCGATGATGTTATTGACCTGTATAATCTCTGTCTGAGTCGTCTGTTTGCGGCTGAACAAAAGCAGCTGATCGACGAGGAGCTTGGCCTGGTCGGAGGCCTTTACGATCTCTTCGAGGAAGTCGTGTTCGAGGTCTTCCGGAATGCGAGTGCGGAGCAGTTCGCTGCTTCCTCTGATAATGGTGAGGAGGTTGTTGAAATCGTGCGCGATACCGCCAGCGAGCCTGCCCATCGCTTCCATCTTCTGCGATTGCAGAAATTGTTCCTTCAAGCGCTTTTGTTCCGTGATATCTTGTATAACGCCGAACGCTCCAAGATAAGCTCCGTTGACGTCCTTACGCGGGTATGCGCTTACCTGAATTGTTCTTTTATTGCCCTTTTTCGTCTTGATGTTGAGTTCGTAGGTGCTTATCAGGTTTCGCTTGCGCTGGCTCGTTTGTTCGTCGATCATCGATTGATCGATATCTTCTAGGTATTCTGAGAGGTTGTTTCCGATCAGGCTCTCGACCGACGTCTCGAAGATTCGGGCAAAGGACGGATTCACGAAAATGAAGTCCTCCTTCTCGTTCACGAATCCAATACCCTCGTGGATGCGGGTGAAGACATCTTCCATCAGGTTCTTCTGCTGCTTCATAATATCGAAGGCACGCTTGTTTTCCGTGATGTCCCGATTCACGCTGAGGTACCCGATGAGTTTTTGATGCTCATCGTAATATTCTTTTACGTTGACTCTTACCCAGCCTTTGCGACCGTTCTTGCGGACGATCGGAAGCTCCCCGACCCAGGAACCTTCATTCTTCAGGTTTCTCAAAATCGTGTCGACGATGCTGGTGCCGTCCGGATGCATGATGTCCAGCCGCTTCCCAAGGAAATCCTGCTTGGTGTATCCATATATTTTTTCGAACGACTCGTTCGCGTCAATCAGTTTACCTTCGGTGTCGGAGATCAGGACTGCCTCATCCATGGTCTCGAAGACAATCGCGTGTCGCTCGAGTTGTTTCTCGTATCGCTTGCGGCGTTGAATGTCATTCTGAAGCTTCTCGTACAGGATCATGATGTTGTCTTCGCGGAATTTCAGCTCTTCTTCCATTTGCCCGTGGAGGATTCTCAGGTTGCGCTCGTTTTCCCATTTGGTAACCAGCGCTGCCGTGAATTGCACAACTTCGATCGGATGGAAAGGCTTGAGGATGAAGAGAAGTTTGTCGAGTGGTGGGATTCTCCTGCATACATCGTCAACGTTCGTGTCAGCAAAAGCCGTGACGATAACGATTTCGATATCCTGATCGATCGCCCGGATTTGTTCGGCAGCTTCGATGCCGTCGATTCCGGGTGGCATGCGGACATCCAGGAATACGATCGAGAATGGATCGTCCTCCTCGATCGCTTTTTTCACAGCGTCGACAGCCTGGTTGCCTTGCTCGCACAGGGTCAGATCATAATCGAATTTCAGCAGTGGGTCTTCTTCATGATCAAAGAGACTCTTTTCCAGTTCTTTCAGCTCATTGATCTTGTCGGCATTTTTTATTCTCTGCTTCAGTACCTTGCTGAACGTGGCAAGGACGTGCATTTCGTCGTCGGCAATGAGAATTCGATACGTCTGTTTCATTAAAAGCCTTCCATTACATTAGAGGTACTTGAATATGAAAATAGGAGTTATTGTCACTCATTCTGGAAATGGATAACTTCGCTCCGATGGCTGCGGCGGTATTGGAGCACCAAAGCAGCTCGCTTCGCATTTGATTCTTGTTTTGATTTTTGTCAAATGCAAATACGCTTGCGAACTCCGCGTCGGGGATCAATTCCGGCGGGATGCTGATTTTCAATTGAAGCACCTGTTTGTTTTTAACCTCTGCGCGATCGACTAACATTTGTATGTTGATTTTCTCATCCTTTACGCAAGACTGGGCAATATACTCGAGCAATCGAGAAATGATCATCAGAACGCTGACGCGGTAGGATCGAACAATCTGATTTGCCTCGAGGTTGAACTGGAATGCGAGATTGATCCGGCTGCGGATTTTAGGAGACAGGAAGTCGTGTATGTCTTTTGCCATATCCGAAAGCCGTACCGTTTCAACGACCGGCTTCGCGCTTGTCCAGATGGATTGCGTGTCCATCAGCTCTTCGATATTCTTGCGATAGTTGTCCATGGAGTTGAAGAGCTGAAGGATTTCTTCATGGTAGTCGAGGTTATGGCTGTCGAGCAGGGTCAGGTATTCCATGATTCGCTCGCGCCTTTCCGGGTCCATTTTGTCCAGCTTCAGTTCCCTGTGGGCTTTAGAATACTTGTTGAAATCGATTTTCCGGCATGCCATGCGGATTCCCTGGATTTCCCCCATCAAGGGTGTCAGGGAATTCCGAAGGTTGTGCAGGAAGTTCGATGCCATCTCGGAGAGCCCTGATTTGTAGGAGCTTTCCAGCAATCTCGATCGGGTTTCGAATAGCTGCTTGTAGTTTTTATCGAACTCTTGCGCGAGAAAGCCGATCTCGTCATGTCGCTTCGGATAAAGCGGAGTTCCCTGTATGTCGTTCTGACCGACATCGAGAACATACTCTTTGAGCTGTCTTATTGGTTGGATTACAAGAAACTCTATAGTGAACACCATGGCGACGGTGATGAGCAATCCAACGGCCATCAAAGAAACCCATAAGATCACGATGGTGATTCTACCTTCCTGAATGATATCTCGCGGCGTGAGTGACTCGATGAGATAATTCACACCATCGATGGTCGTGAGTTGGTTATAAACAGATAAAACATTGTGGTCCGATTTGTCGAAAAGGTAATTGTCCCCTACAAAGCATAAATCTTTTCTCTTACGCTTTGTTATTTCGTTGAAAGACCCTTTTATTACATCGAACTTTCTCCGAGTCTGTGCCTCCATGATCTCCTGGTACTCCGGATCGAAATACCTGCCGAGGACCAGCGTTCCCCGGAGAGGGCCTTCGCTTCCGCTGGTGAGAATGGGGGCGTGGACGACCAGGATGAGCCCGGTGTCCGTATGAAACAGCCCCGATCCGCGATCATTGTCGTCGATCGACATGATGGGGTGATTCGCGGGGAATTGGTCGAATTCGAATTCAGGTATGGATATCTCTACTTTCTCCGAAGGGTTGTAGAGTCTTCTCCAGAATACAGTTCCATCTGGCTTTATAAAGAGCATGATGTTGAAATGGTTGTCCATGAACGTGTCGATCAGGAGGTTCGCATCGATATAACGCGCATTTCTGTCGACCATGAACTGGTATGTATCGTCCCATGAAGACCAGTCCACGCACAGCGACAGAAGGTGGTACAACTCTCTTTCAATCGCGTCTTGAACACGCTGGTTGTCTTCGATCGCTTCTTGTGTCTCGAGTCGTTCCAGTTTTTTGGAGACCATGAGATCGATTACGAGAAAATCCAGGACCGCGAACAATAAGAAAATTGGAATGATCAGGAAGAGGATTTTTCGTGTCAGCATATTCGCAACTCTGCTCTTCGTTATTCAACGGTGTATTTCAGTGATTTCTTCCCGAATCGATTACAGCTTGTGGTTATCAGAATAACGTCGCCCGGTTTCAGGTCGCGGATTTTATAGATCGCTTCGCCGCCTTCGGCAGAATCCTGGCTTGATAGTTTCTGCACTACGAGTTCTTTTTTATCGAGGGTGATATCGATGTCATCGATGAAGTGCTTGGAGGAATCCGATACCGAGTGTTCGTACTGAACGGTCAGTATCATGGTTTCTTTGTCGTAGTTCGCTTTGACTTCGGACGCCGGATGTGCCTGGAGCGCGGCGCTGAAAAGGAAAATCGAAAGGATCAGTAATATGGCATGGTTTCTCATGGTCTCTCCTTTTTGATTTTGGGTTTAAGATAGCTGGATTTGAACCATTTCCAGTTCAACACGATATGAACGATTGCAGATGTGCCAAAGACGAGTCCGCTGATCGAGTGAAGATGAAAAAGGATTTCAGATCCTTGTAGCGGCGAAGGAATAAAACGATACAATAAGATGGTTGCCATTGTTACAATGAAAGAAAAAATTAATATGATATTCACTACCTTTAGCAAAGCGATAAGTTTCATCTTAGATCATCCTTGTGTTAGAGTATGCTATAGTATAATTTACATGAGTTTCGAGTCAATACAATAAAAAATGCGCAAGAATCAACGAAAAAGGGGCAACGCTATTGGTCGCCCCTTCCATGTCAGATGCAATGGAACGTCTATTTCAGCAATAACGCCTTGGCGTTGAACGTGTTTGTCGGAGTTGCCAAACGATAGAAATAAACGCCGCTGGAAACGGATTTCCCACGGTCGTCAAGCCCATCCCAAAGGACTTTTGTGCCCTTTCCACAGGGATAGGGTCCGTCGATCAGTGTCTTGACCTTCTGGCCGCGAAGGTTGTATATATCGAGCGTGACGGGTATTTTCTCGCCGACTTCGCCTGCGAGGTCGAAGCAAATGGTTGTTGTGGGATTGAACGGATTGGGGAAATTACCGTTGAGTCGAGAAACGAGGACAACCTCCGGTACATCGGGTTCTTCTTCGGAGGAACCAATATTTACCGAAACCGGCCCATGCATTTTCGAGGCGCCATTCATTTCAACGCTGAGAATCCAGTAGAATAGCTTGTCCGCGTCGGTTATCTCGGCATCCTCGTAATAATATTCGTTTCCGTTCGGATTATTGAGCCCCGGGATCATGCTTTGGGTCAGGTAGAGTGCGCCAGCCTCGTCGTCCGAGGTGTTTCGCAGAACCTGATATCCCATGATGTCTGATTCGGAAGCCGTCTGCCACGTGAGTAGCACGGAATGATTGTCCACGATGGAAGCATAAAACGAAGTGAATTCAACCGGCAGCGTTTGGCCCGAATCGAGAGAATTGGGGGTTGCAGTTGAAGGGGATCCGGTTGCCCAGTTGTTGTTCGAGGTCTGCACCATGTCCTCTCCGTTGCCGATAACCGGGGAGGCATCGAGCGCTTCCGCTCTCGTATCGGGAATATAGAGTTCGTAAGCGCAGTAATTGGTGATGGGGAACGAAGCGCTTCCCGGCAGGTAATTCTCCACCGAGGCGATTCCCCACGCGTTGATGAAATCGCCCTCGGAGGCTCCGCAGCCGATTACGACGATACCTCCGCCACTGATAACCGTACCGTCGGGTATTGTATAAGATACTTCCGGCTCGTCCGGGGCAAAATTCTGGCCGTAAGCGTCGGCATACCCGGTGCGAATCTTCAAACCGCTCAGGTCTATATCGTACGAAGCGTTGTTGTAAAGCTCGATGAATCCGGTGTTGTCCGCCTGACCCATTTGGTTGTCCGAGATTTCGGAGATATAAATTTGATCGCTCTGCGGTGTGGATTCGAGAATCCGGAAATCGTCCACGAGAGTGCTATAGCCGCTAAACATCGAAGTGGCGAGCATCGCGATCTTCATATAAGAATTCCCAGCCAGTTCCGAGAGATCGATGACGTGCTTTTTCCAGTAGGGCGCTGGCGCCATCGGATCGCTCCGCTTGATGAAGCTGCCGGTATTCTCCCAGATTGAGCCATCCGTCGTCATCTGAATCTGAATTCCCTCCAGGTCAAAAGGCGGCATGCTGTAGTCGGCGCTGTGCAAGACCCAGAACTCGAGACGGAGCGCGTTATAGGAGCTCACATCCAGTCCGGGCGTGATCAATCGCTGTTGTCCGCCAGCCTTGGCAGAACCGTTGTAAATGCCCATGGCGTCGCCTTCGTAGGGAACGCAGTTCGGATAGGTGTTCTGGATTACGGCCGACCACTCGGGATTATATCCGTTTCCGCTGCCGTAAGAAACGGTCTCCCGCGACCATCCCGCTGGCGGGAATCCGAAGATGCTGAAAGATTCCTGGAAGGGAAGATCGCCGGTTTCCGGCTCCGACTCCCCCGCGTAGATCATCACATCATCGACGTAGACTTCCTGGTAAATGCCTGTTCCCTCATGCTTGAATGCCACATAGACTCCTCCACGTATCACGATATTCATATCGACCGTGTACTCGGTGAAGTCGCTTGTAAGCGTGATTGTGTCGAAGCACTGGAACGACTCGGCATTCGATGGATCCGCCAAGCATCCCACCGAGAGCTGAGCCGGGGTATCATCCGTATATGCCATTGACTGAAAGCTGATTATGGTGTTGTTGTTGAGAAGCGTATCGGATACAGCGGGTCCAACCGCAATCAGTTCAAGGTTCTCGGAAGCATCGGAGCTATTGTACAGGTACATGCAATTCGATTCATTGACCCCGTAAGATTCTCCGATATTCACGTCGGTGTATTCGCTCGTTGAATTCACGATGGCGAACCATGGATCGGGCAATTCGTCGTAATAGGCTTCATCAAAGTCTTCCATGTACGGAAGCTCGACAACCTGGATATCACCGCCAGGCTCGCCGATATAGACATCGTCCAGCGCCAGCCCCTGCTCCGCGTCTGTTGCATTGAATCGGAATGCTAGCTGGAAGATCGAACGAACAGGATAGAATTCTATATCGAATTTCTGCATGTCTTCAGTCAGTTCGAATGATTCCATTTCATAGAAGCTCTCAGGGTTCCCCGGACTGTCGAAATGCCCGACACTGATCGATGGATAGGTTGAGTTTGTATAGCACGATGCCCAGAAAGAGATAAGATTCCCATCAAGTTGATCGGTATCCAAAATGGGGCCGCCGACAAACATGTAATCGCCGGACTGAGGTTCGTTTGCTTTCCAGTAATAGACGCACCATGGATCGGAATGAGAATAATAGCCATAAAGGTTGATATATTCGTTCGATTCATCGGAGACATAAGGTTGCCAGTCTTCCGGCCAGTCTTCCGAGTCGTCGAAATTCTGGAAGTAAGGTAGTTCTGTTCCGACGTCCCCGCCGCTATCTCCGATGTAAACATCGTCGAGCGACATACCCTGCGTTCCATCGTTAGGCACGAACTGGAAGGCGATCTGGTAATCGGTGCGAACCCAGTCGAGATTGACCGTGTAAAATGACATGTGTTCCGACAACGTATACGAGTTGAACTCTGTGAATGAGGTTGGGTCGCCGTCAGTCTCAAGGAAGCCGACTCGCACGCTGGGCATATCGTATTCCGAATATCCCAGGGCCCAGAACGATATGGCGCGGTTGTTGAAATCCGACGAGCTGATATACGGTCCCGCTGCGATGATGTGGCTGTTGTCCAATGGTACATCACTGTTCCAGAAGTAAAGACAGTATGGCTCGGAATGATAGTATGCCGGATAGGGCGCAACGTAAGCGCTTGTTCCGTCGCTGATGTAGATCGTCCAGTCTTCCGGCAGGTTCGACGAAGCATCGAAGTTTTGCTCGTAAGGCAATGTTACTGCTTGGGCTGCAAGCATAGTTGTGAATACCAACATAAGTAAAGCGATCATGATTTTCATAGCAACTGCTCCTTTTTTATAGATTATAATGCTTCTTATATCGAGAAGTCAGGATACGATTTAAGTACGTTGATCAGTTCATCGACATTGGGATGACCTTCGAACCGGTGGCAAAGATTCCCCGTGTCCATGTCCGGGTTGTCGCCGGTGAGGATGACTCGCGTTTTTGTTGGGTTCTCCTGCATGAAGTGAACGAATGGTTCTTTTCGATCCCGTGAGTAATCCAGGATTACATAATCCATGTGATTCCTTTTGAATATCCGCAACGCGTCATTATAAGTTACTGCAAAAAACAAGCTTGTATCAAGGCTCCTCTGAATTCTTTGCAAATCTTCAGCTTGAAGATGTTCTTGATTGACGAGTAAAATATTCATCACGCTTCCTTTTTCTATAGCAGGATTGCATAATGGATGCCAAAGTGCTTAATTTATATAATACAATAGGTTATGCTGTTGCTGACTTTGATTGTAAAATTTTTCATTCAAATGTATAGACGGAATCGTCTAGTGTGCCCGTGTGATCTGATAAAAAAAAGAACAAAAACGCTGCGTGATCCGTTTTTCGGGTGATTTGGCCATCATAGACGATATCGTCTAGCGGAGACGTTTTCGTCTATTGACTGGGTTCAAGCTCCTTGCGTAAATCGAATTTGTTGATGCGGCGTTCGACGGCTTTCTGGGAAAGCCCGAGCAATTTCGCTGCCTGGGTCTGGTTGTTGCCTGTTCTGCGAAGGGCTCGCAGGAGCATGGTTCTTTCCAGCGTATCGATCGGGATGATATCGTCGGGGATATCCGGGGATTTTTGCTTTCCGTTCGCCGGGATGCTGAAGTGTTTGAATTGCAGCGTCGAGCTGTCGCAGATGATCAGCGCACGCTCCACCATGTTGCGCAGTTCCCGGATATTCCCCGGGAAAGCGTAGCATGAAAGTGCGTTGTAGATACCGGGGTCGATGCGGCGTATGGGTTTGTTCATTCGCGTGGTGTAGAGGTTCACGAAGTGTTCGACGAGCGGTTGGATATCCTCGCTTCGCTCACGGAGCGGCGGAATATTGATGACGAACGCAGCTAGGCGGTGATAGAGGTCTTCCCGGAATGTCTTGTTGTCGACGAGATCGAGAAGGTTCAGGTTTGTGGCCGAGATCACGCGGACGTTCACCGGGATTTCATGTCTGGCTCCGACTCGAATGATGTTTCTTTCTTCCAGGACGCGCAGTAGTTTAATCTGGTGATCCAGGGGCATGTTGCCGATCTCGTCGAGGAACAAGGTTCCTCCGTCGGTAACTTCGAACCAGCCAGCCTTTCGATCCAGCGCGCCGGTAAACGCGCCTTTTTCGTAGCCGAAGAATTCGCTCTCGAACAAGCTCGACGAGATGGCCGAGGAGTTGATCGCATGGAAATACTTACTTTTCCGCCGGCTCATCTCGTGGATTCCACGGGCCACGAGTTCTTTCCCGGTACCGCTTTCTCCCATGATCAAGACGGACGTGTCATCCGCCTGGGCAACCTTCGACATCAGGCGCAGGATATTCTGCATCGCCTCGCTTCTGCCGATGATGCGCGTCTCGAAGCTGCTTTTGATCTCCTCGGTGAGGAAATCGAGATTTCGCTCGCTTCTCCTGAGTTCGTCAAGCGTTTCGTCGAGTCGCTCCTTCTGGCTCAGGATCATTTTGTTTTTCTCTTCCAGCTCATGGTTCTTTTCAATGAGGAGTTCCGTCTCGCGATCTTTTTGCTCCAGCTTAAATCTGGTCCGCATCTCGGCAAGACGATGATCGTTGGTTTGTTCGGCCACCGTCTTGAATAGTTTCCGGTACTCGTTGTGATAATGGCAGGCCTTTGGGTAGGCCTCAGTGGCTTGGTAAATGGAGGCAAGGAGGTCGTATAATTCCAGGAGAAGCTGGTTGTTTTCTTTCAGGTGGGAGGCCGCTTCAAGGCACAGCTTTTCCGCTTGGTTCGTATCTCCCATTCTATATGCAATATCGGCTAAGCGCAGCTTGGATCGACTTATCAATTCAAGTGCGTTGTTTGCCTGTCTGATCTTGAGCGCTTCCGTATGAAGCTTCTTTGCTTCTTCGAGTTGTCCTTGTTTCATATATACATTGGCGATGCTGTTTAGGGTATTGGAAATCCTTATGGGATTCCTCTGTTTCTCTTTGAGCTCAAGAGACTGGTACAGGTACTCGAGTGCTTGATCGTAGTTTTCCAGACAATAATATGTTATGCCTACGGTATTCAGGGCGTTCGCATAGACGGCAAGTCCCGGAGAGTTCTTCAAAATTTCCAGCGCTTTCAGTCCGTATTCGAGACTTTTATCGTATTCAGCCAGGTTGTTGTAGATTCGGGTCACGTTTGTGAGTGAAAGACCAATCTTCTGCTTCTGCTTCAATTCTTCGCGAATCGCCAGGGCTTTCATCGTGTAGTCGAGCGCCAGCAAGTTCTGATTCATGAAGATGTAGCACTCGCCGAGATTATTCATGATGTTCGCCTTGTTTTCGATGTCATTTGTCTTGTCCGCGCAATCGATTGCGAGATTGAAATTCTCGATGGCGAGCTTGTATTCTCCTTGTCGGAAATAAGCGCTGGCAGCTTCGAAGTATACGATCATCAGCCGATTGATGCTGCCTGATTGATTGAAAAACTCACGGGCTTTCTCGAGCCACTCGATCGCTTTGTCGAATCTACGTTTGCCGTCTTCCAGCTTGAATTTCGCAATGCACAGCAAGCCATGATCATCCGGATGGCTGGACTTCTCGACGATTGCCTGCATTTTTTCCAGCTCGGTCTCGCCGGTGTCGAGATCGCAGTTGTGGATCGCTCCGAATGCCTTGTTCATGTGATCCTTGAAGTCGTCGAACAATGATGGATGCTTCTTCCTATCTGTCTTCATCTAGCCTCCAAACGTGATTTCACACTTTGCAGGATGTTTCTGTGAATGTCAATCATTTCCGGTTTTGTGTGCCAGTAGGTGGGAGAGAGGGGCGCGGTTCCCGCGCCGCGGCGGCGTGGGAAAGCCAAAACAACTTTTTGGGCTTTCCCGGCACGTCATGGAGTTTTTCAGTAAAAAAACCTCCATGACGTGCTGTGTGCGGAGCACACACGCCGCCGCGCCGCTGAGCCGTTTGATAGAGCTTGAATTTATCCACCTCGAAAAGTATGTGCATGACAGACGACGCAATCAAAAGAGAAAGCTTCGCGTTTTATTTCACTTATCGGAAGAAAATAATTGCAGGTTTTACGATTATGGGATGTATTTGTTTGCGGAGTGTTCATGAATAGAGATCGATTCGAGACGGTAGTCTCAGCATGCAGCCAAAAGCTGTTCAATTATCTGCTTCGGATGGTTCGCAGTCGCGAAGATGCGGAAGACCTTTTGCAAGAGGTTTTCTCCGCGTTTTACGAGAAAATGCCGAAAGTGGATGAGGAATATTATGAATCGTACCTCTATCGCACAGCACATAACAAGGCGATCAATCTGATCAAGAAGAGAAGCCGGAATACGGAATTGGAAATGCCTGAGCTTCTGGAGTCGAGCGATCTTGTATTCGATCCAGAGAAGCGGATGCGGGAAGAGAAGAATGCAAAGGTGAGACAGGCTATAGGAAAACTGAATGAACGTGAAGCGTCGGCTCTTAACTTGCAGTACTATGATAATAAAAGTTATCAGGAAATTGCCGAGATCATGCATTCGACGGTTTCGGCGGTAGATTCCTTGCTGATAAGAGCTAAGCGCAAACTGAAACAATATTTATCGCAGGATTTCGCCAGGGGCGATGTCTGAATATGTGACGGTCGGTAGGATAGATCGACCGGGGAGTGAAAGATGAAATGTGAAGAAATCAGAAGCAAACTGAACGCCTACCTGGATGGCGAACTGAAAGACATGGATACGGTTCGGCGTCATCTGGATCAGTGCGAACAATGCCGTCATGAACTGGCGGAGTTGTCCTCGGTTAACGATTTTCTGTCACAGTACGAAGAGGAACCGGTACCTCAGGTAGCAATCGCGCGGATACTGGCGATACCCCAAGGGAAGATCGCCCGGAGCCTTGGCTGGTTTGCACGTCTATCGATCGCATTGACGGCCGCGGCTGCGTTCTTCCTGGGCGTAGTGATGAGCGGAGACATGGCCTCCCGTAGCGCGACGCAATACACGGATATAACATTGGGCACGGAAACGCTCTACAGCTTTGATATGGGGGGCGGAAAATGAGCAAGCGCTTAACCGGAATACTCCTGATCATATCGATCGCGTTCAACCTGGCGTTTCTGGGAACCTTCATATATCACAGATACATAGCGAAACCGCCATTTCCACCGGATTTTCCCAGGAAGCCGCATCCAGAATTTCTGGAATTGATCAAAGAAAATCGTAAAGAGATTCACATGTGCCGTTCCCGCTTCAGCAGAGCGAAGGAAGATTTCATGAAAGCCTTGAGGGATCCGAATACGACGAACGATGAATTACAGGAGAAGTTGTCGTATTCAATGGGGATGCTCATGGAACTGGAGCGTACTATTGGAAATACGCTCATCGCTGCACGTGAGAAACTGACCCCGGAACAACGTCTGATGATGTTCGACAAAATGAAAGACGACCATCCAAGACACGACAGACCAAAAGATAGACCACAAAGATTGACCGATTGAAGGAGGAGAATCATGTATCGGTATATCACACTCGCAATAGCAATAACAATGATGATGTTCGCTGTTCTTCTTACAGCAGATGACGAGAATCCTGGCGAGCAAGCAGAACCTGTTTTTGGACCACATCACGGTGGATTTATGGCAGGCTTGAATCTGACGGATTCCCAGCAGGAAGAAATCGAAGATATCCAGGTTGCACACCGCAGAAGCACGATCGATATCCACGCGGATATCCAGAAGCTCGAGATGGACCTTGAAGGAGCCCTCAACGACGGCGATTTCAATCAGGCAAAGAAGTTGTCACGCCAAATCAGCAATAAAAAAGCTGATTTACAGGAAGGCAGGCTGGACATGCAGAAGCAGATTCACAGCAAGCTGAATGAAGAGCAGAAGGCGCAATACCTCAAAATGATCTCTCATCGTGGACCACGTGGTGAGAGGGGTGAAATGAGAATGGGACGCGGAATGTCGCACCCTCAGGGACAATGCGAAGAGCACATGAATTCCGGTGCTCAACAAGGTTCGGGAAAGCACAAGAACCGATTCTAAACCATTCTGAATAATCAAGCATCCTGTACGGTGAGGGGCTGTACAGGATGCTTCTTTTTTGGGCGGATGTTTTTTTACTGCGATTTTCTTGACAGCAAATGATTTGTGTTTCAGAAATTTGTTCAATGATCAAAGGAGGTAATAATGAAAAGGTCATTTGCTTTTTTCATGTTATGTTTTGTTCTGGTCTCTTTTGTGAGTGCCGTTACGGAAGCGCCAATATCAGATATTGACCTTGACCAGCGACCATCGCAAGAAATGGATCGAGATCCACAATGGTATTCGTATGCTGTCGTTTCCGAAATGACCAACCTTAACTGGCCAACACCTGAACGTGGTACAATCTTTCAAATGACAACAGATTTCGGACTGGCCTATCCTGTCACAATCTCTTCGATTGGACACTATTTCTACGAACATTCCAGCTATCCATGGCCAGATGATACATTTTACTTCAGGATCTATGACTCAGATGGAACAACCATTCTATATCAGACACTCGGAATTGAAGCAGAGAGATACCCGACCGAAACGATTCATGAGCTTAGAACTCCATTGGTGGTAAATGATGATTTTATTGTAGCGATTGTCCCTGCGGATGCAAGCGGGCACCCTTCAAGCCTTTCAACAAACCGTGGAACGGGTGCGACAATTCACACGGTTGTTGGTGAAGCGGGGAACTGGGCATATTACGATACAGGTACTGCAGCTTATGAATTGATTACTCGTATCTATGCCGATGCGCCCGAGGCCGCTACCGGAAACATTCAAGGTAACGTTTATGCTTACGGATCAACAACACCGCTTGAAAACGCGACGATGAGTATCGGAACACAGGAAACTCTCACGAATGCGCAAGGATACTACGAATTCAACGATATCTATGTCGGCGATTACGGTGTTGCGTGTTATGCTCCCGATGGTTCTGCGTATTTCAGTGAAGGAACAATCGTGACCGTTACGGAAGATCAAACAACGGTACAGAATTTCTACCTCAAATGGGCCGAAATCGAAACAAATCCTACTTATGTGAACGAGACGCTGGCAGTGGATCAGACCTCGTCTCAATCGATACGGATAACGAACGACGGGCCAGGCGATCTCGAGTATCATGCCTACCTCAATTTCATGCAGCCTGTCCGTGAGTTCAATCAAAACGCATGGTCATCGAGTATGCGAATGAACACGAACACGCGTAACGATTCGTCTCCGACGGTTTCAGCCAACCCAACGATTTCCAGAGAGCTTGGGGATGTCGTGTTCGATCTTGATGCACAAACACCAACTTCCGAGACCCAATTACTCGGCGTTGAGTATGTCAACGGATATTTCTGGGCGACTGGTGCTGGTAGCGACAGCGACCCGAATTACGTCTACAAGCTTGATCGACAAGGAAACCTTATTGCCTCTTATGAACAGGATGCAACCTCGACAGGTTGGGGATATCGCGATCTCGCATACGATGGTACGTACCTTTACACGGGTAACGAGACTTCGTTTGTGCGCATTGATCCCGCTACCGGAGCCCAGACTGTCCTGTTCACATTCACAGCGGCAGAATTCGGAAATGTAACCTGCATTCGTGCTCTGGCTTACGTCCCGGGATATGGATTCTACACCAAGAGTTTCGCAAGCGACATCGTTCGCTTCAACGCGGATGGGACGGTTCTTGAAGTGATCCCTTCTCCCGGAATTAGTTCTACATACGGTATGGCTTACGATGATGTGAATGGTAAACTGTGGTTCTACGAGCAATCGGGAACTCCCGAGACCACGTTCTATCAATACGACCATGTTACTCAGGCTTTGACGGGCCTCACCTATACGGCTCCGCTGGTGGGCGATTGTGTCGACCAGATGGCCGGTGGCTGCTCGTTCTCATCCGATCTCATCTATGGGAAGCTTGTACTCGTTGGCATGGTTCAGGGAACTCCGAATGATTATATCTTCGCTTTGGAGATTGAAGCGACAGAGACTTGGGTGACGATCAACTCGAATTCAAGTGGAACGATTTCCGGTTCCGCTCGCGATTACCTTGACCTCTCTCTCGGATTCGATTCCGCCGATCTCATGGCTGGAACTACGAAGACCGCTGAGCTGGTCATCGTGCATAACGCGGACTATGAAGGCAACGTAACCGTTCCGATCACCCTGCAGGTTTCCGGCGGTCAGCTTGATACGCCTCTCAACATCGTGATCGAGGAAATTGACGGCGATATGCATATCAACTGGGGAGCCGTTACGGGCGCATCGCAGTACAACGTTTATCGTTCAACATTGCCCGATTCCGGATTCTCTCCTTACGATACGACAACAAACAACAGCTACATCGATTCGGCTCCAGGCGCGAATAAATACTTCTATCGAGTCACAGCCGAATAATAGATTAATCATAATCTCTTCAGCCGGACAGGGTTCTGTCCGGCTTTTCTTTTTGGGAGAAAACTCATTCCCGGATTGCTCCCACGACTCAGCGGCCGGGGGCGGCGTGTGCGCTCCGCGCACGACTCCCTCTCCCTTTGGTTTCAAGGCGTGAAACCAAAGGGAGAGGGAGTCAGGAAGTCCCGGAACGGGGCTTCCTACGCCGCCCCCGGCCGCGGGAATAGTGCACGTTCCAGGCTTGCCGATCGCATGAAGGGATATCGGCGAGTAAAATTTCATTGACGCGAAAATCGTATGCTTGTATAATCACAAACCATACTCACATAAAGGAAATGGATACGTATGAAAACCCTCTCGATGATCGCAGTAGTACTCTTTATTTCTGTTCTTGGAGCGGTAATTATAACACCATCCGAGCGCACAATGATGCGCGAGATGTTGATCGACAACGATCTGGACAGTCTTTCGACCGATTTCCTTAAAGATTGGGATTCGGATACCCGATTCAAGATTCCTTTGGTCGTCGACATCCTGAACAAACCATTCATGTTCCCCGAGTTCGTAGCGGAAATCGATACGCTGGTTAAGAGTGCCACTCCAGTCGATTTGCTGTTGAGATTCTCACAGATTATCTACGATTGCGATTGCAGCCTCAGCGATTTCTCCTCCGACTATAAAACGGACGATCCCATCGATTACACCATTCATAGCTGGGATACGATCTCTCGCGAGTACCAGCAGGTGTGGAGCGCGCTCAACAAAGCGGAACGTAAGCAGCTCGAGGCAATCGCGCTGAGCCTTTGGGAGGAGAGCAGCGATTCACTCGACTACCGGAAAGCATTTGATCTGCGTGGACTGGAAGAGAATGCGCCAATCGATTCCGACAGTCTGATTGCGTTGATCGAAAAAGTCGATTTCGCATCATTGAGCAGAGCGGCGATCGCTTTCGAGAAGGATTTTTCCATTTTATGCGATATTGTGAAGCGGGACGATTTCCGTCCCCGGGAAAAAAAGACGCCTTGGGGTCTGATGAAGATTGGAAGTGCTGCAAATGATTTCTATGAAGGGCGTTACGCCCTGATTATCGATCCGGGTGGCGACGATACTTATCGTGCAGACTTGTATGCTGACCCGAAGCAGCCTTTCTGCTGGATTATCGATCTGGCGGGTAACGATTACTACGAGAACCGGAACGTTGGCGGCCTTTTCAGCGCCGTTATGGGTCTGAGCCGCTTCCTGGACGCAGGGGGTGATGACACATACCGCGGATCCGATATGACGATGAGCGCGTCCTTCGGTTACGGCATCTATGAGGATGAAAACGGAAACGACCTCTACGAGTGCGGCTTGCATTCGTTGGGAGCCGCGAGTTACGGTATTTGTCTCCAGATAGAAGATGCCGGTGACGACCGGTACAGCGCTACGCAGTACGGTGAGGGATTCGCCGGACCTCTGGCAGCGGGAATGCTCATTGATCGGGATGGCGCAGACATGTATTACGCCGGCGGTAAATACTACCACGCACCACTCGCCCCGTTCGATTTCCGGAGCCTGTCGCAAGGCTTCGGCTTTGGGATGCGTCCCGATATCGCGGGTGGAATCGGCATCATTCACGACAACCACGGAAACGACGTCTATCAGGGTGGCGTTTATGCGCAGGCGGTAGCCTACTGGTACGCTTTGGGCATGATTATCGATAACGACGGCAACGATTATTACGATGCCGTGTACTACCCGCAGGGGAGCGGGATTCACCTCGCCGGGGGATTTCTTTTCGACGGCGCGGGTGAGGACCATTACTACTCCAAGCACGGCCCCGGCCAGGGAGCGGGACACGATTACGGTGTCGGCTTCATGATCGACCGCGGCGGCAACGACTACTACGGCGTCGAGGGTGGAAACGGCCTGGGCCTCACCAACTCGGTTGGCGTATTCCTCGATGTGTGGGGTGATGACGAATACGCGCGTGATTTCGACAGCAATTATGGTTTCGCCAATTCATCGAGAGGTTGCGGAGGGATCGGTATTTTTCTCGACACCGGAGGAAAGGATCGCTACAGCGTCGAGTATGCCAGGGACGACACGACCTGGGTGAAAGGCACCTGGGGCTTGGGCAGGGACATCGCCCTGGTTGAACCGCCCACTCCGCTGGAAGAAGAAGCCGAGGAACAGGCCGCGCTGGTCGATTCGCTCGCGGATATCTCGGTAATCTTCGCTGCCGCGTCCGAGTGGGGCGTGGGGAGCAGCGCGATGCGAGTGGAAGTGGCTGGAGAATACCTTCTACAGCGTGAAGAAGAAGCCGCGGAATATATATTCAACAACCGCATGAACTCCAAAAGCGGTCTTGTCTATCGGGCAATCTCGAAGTTCGTGGAAGATTCGGATGCGCTCAAGCCGTATTTCTCGCGCGGATTGCACAGTCCGGACAGCCTTATCGCCAAGAACACGATCGCCCTGATCAGTGAATCGGAGGATACACTTTGGGTGGATTCGCTGTACGTGCTACTGGAACAGAAAAAGTACGTTCCGCGCGTTCTGGCGTCCATCGGCGGATTGAAGTGCGAACGCAGTATCGATATCCTCCAGGAATACTCCGCGAACGACTCGGAAAAACTCCGGGTAATCGCAGCAAAAGGATTGCGAGTGATCAACACGGCACAAACCCGTATGATACTTCGCGATCTTCGGGACGATTCCTCCTTCCTCATCCGCTCGCTCGTACGGCTGTCGCCGGCCTGGAAGCGCGTGGACGGAAAACCGAGGTGGGAGTAGGAAGCCAAACTCTCGATGAACGAAATGATTATACGACAGTATCAAGGGAATGCGATACTGAATGGCTAATCATTATTGGTATGCGCAGATAATCTTTTTATTGACAATTCCATGTACGATGGCAAGATAAGAAATTATACTCAATGGGGAAATTGATGGGGAAACTGCAAAGCTTGCCTAACATTGGCAGAAAACTGGAAGAAATCTTGATACGAGCAGGTATCGAGAGCCGCGAGGATCTGGATCGCCTGGGCAGTCGTCGTGCGTTTATACAAATCAGAGCGATAGACCCCGATGCCTGCCTGACCAAGCTGTATGCCCTCGAAGGAGCGGTTCGCAGAGTCCGATGGCACTCACTTCCAGAAGAAGTCAGAAAAGAGCTCTCCCGTTTTTATCAATCAAATCAATTATAAATATGACACCAAGGAGATTCAAATGTACGTAAAGCGCTTGTGTTCACTTGTTTTCGCTTTGTTTGTCCTGTCCCTCTCGGCAGCGACAATAACAGACCCGCTTATGGAGGCTATGAAATCCGCCTCCGATAAAGAACTTATCCCAATCAATATTCGATTGAGCGAACAATACAACTCGAACGATCTGCTTCTGGCGACTCGCGGAATGGATCGCGTGCAGAAACGCGAATACGTCGTTTCCGAGCTGAAGGCTTTTGCCGAAGATCGTCAGGAAGGTCTGCTCGATCAGTTGGCGGCTTCCCGCGGCGATGTGCAGAACCTTCGTCCGCTTTGGATAACCAACGTGGTTAGCTGCCACACAACGGCGGACGTGATCAGCCAGATCGCCTTGCGAAAAGAGATCGAATCCATCGATCTGGACGAGAAGCGCAACATGCTCGACGCACGCGAGAAAGAGAGCAGCGTGCGGGTCGAAGGTCAACCCGGTTCGCGTGAAATCACCTGGAACGTCTCGCATGTTGGTGCGACGGACGTCTGGGCGTTGGGCTATCATGGTGAAGGTGTGACGGTCGCGGTCATCGATACCGGCGTCAACTACAACCACCACGATCTCCAGGATCACATGTGGACGAACGCCTCGTACCCCAATCACGGATACGACTTCATCAATGGCGACAACGATCCGATGGACGATGCCGACCACGGAACACATTGTGCGGGAACCGTGGCCGGAGACGGAACCGCTGGATCGCAAACGGGTATCGCACCGGAAGCGACGATCATGGCGCTCAAGGTGCTCGACAGCGGAGGAAGCGGAACGGAATCGGCGGTATGGAACGCGATCCAGTTCGCAGTGAATCAAGGCGCGAACATGATCAGTATGTCCCTTGGATGGCAGCACTCATGGGGTGTGGACCGTCCGAGCTGGCGCGACAGCTTCAACAATGTTCTCGCAGCCGGCATGGTTGCTTGTGTGGCTGCCGGTAACGAAGGCGACGAGCAAGGCTCTTACCCCATCCCCGACAATGTAAGAACCCCCGGCGATTGCCCTCCTCCGTGGCTGCATCCCGATCAAACGCTGACCGGTGGGCTTTCGTCCGTCATCTGCGTTGGCGCTACCGACAGCAGCGATAATCTCGCCTATTTTTCCAGCCTCGGGCCTTGTACCTGGGAAGATGTAAGCGGTTACGGCGATTACGCATACAATCCCGGGATGGGTATCATCCGGCCGGACATCTCGGCCCCGGGATACAATATCAAATCTTTGGATTATTCCAACAATACCGGCTACCTGGACGGCTGGAACGGTACTTCAATGGCCACTCCGTGTAATTCGGGTGTTGTTGCACTGATGCTGAGCAAGAATCCAAACCTCACTCCCGCAGAGATCGATCAGATTATCGAGCAAAACGCGGTACAGCTTTCGTCGTCCAAGAGCAACAGCTTCGGATCGGGAAGAGTCAACGCACTTGCAGCGGTCAACGCCGTGCCTGCCGGAACCGATCCGCCTAACGCAGCGACCAACCCAACGCCGACGAGCGGCTCGACAACGATAGGAATTCCTGCGATGCTCAAATGGAACAACGGCGGCGGCGCATCTTCCTACACGGTTTTCATAGGAACGAACAACGGAGCTCCCTGGAACCTGGTGAACGGTCAGACGACCTCCACCCCCTATATATCGGTTTCCGGGCTGAATTACCTGTCAACCTACTACTGGAGGGTCGATTCTCACAACGCCAACGGCGACGCAACAGGCACAATTTGGAGCTTCACGACAGGCGCTGAGGCTGACGAAAACTTCGAGACCGGAGATTTTACAGCGAACGACTGGTTCTTCGAAGGCGATGCCGAGTGGACAATTGATTCGAGCAATGCCTACGAGGGCGGATTCTGCGCTAAGTCGGGCGTGATCAGCCACAATGAAGAGACATCGATGGCTATTACACTTAACTGCGCAGGCGGCAGTACCATATCGTTCTACTCGATGGTATCGTCGGAAGCGAGCTACGACTATCTTCACTTCTATGTCGATGACGATCAGGAAGAACAATGGTGCGGTGAAGAACCGTGGACCTATCATGCTTACTACGTAAGTGAACCCGGTACGCATACCTTCCGCTGGACGTACGACAAAGACGGTTCTGAGAGCGATGGTTCCGATTGCGCCCGAGTTGACTTCGTTTATTTCCCTGAACCTCTGACGGGCGATCCCTCTATCCACTTCACGCCGACACAGATCGACTTCGGTCAGGTCGTTGTCGGAGGCTCATCATCAGCCAGCTTCCAGATTTCCAATACCGGTGGCGAAACGCTTTCCGGTACGGTGTTCGCACCTGAAGGATATCGGGTGTCTTCATCGTTACGGGACGTTGAAGCGAGCCGGGAACAGTCTCGAAACGTTCTCGGATTCGCGATTCCCACCGGCGCATCCATGACGCTTCATCTCTTCTTCGAACCGACGGCTGTCGCAACGTACAACGATGAGGTTACAATTTCAAGCAACGATCCCGAGAATTCTGAAGTAAGTATCAGTTTATTTGGTACGGGTATCAACCCGGCAACTATAACCTACACGCCGGGCTCGTTCACCGAGACGCTTGACGTCGACGAGACGGCAAGCCAGACGCTGACCCTTGGAAACGACGGCGACGAGACGCTTACCTATCAGGTGACCTATGCTTCGAGCGACCGCAGCCGCGACGACCTGTTCAGCGAAGACTTCAATTCAGGTATCCCGGGGACATGGACGATTACGGACGGTGGAACTACAACGGATACATGGTATGGAGAAGATGCTTATGGCTCTTCGAGTTCCAGCCTTGATGGAACCATGTTCGCATTCTCAAACAGCGATGCAGCAGGATCGGGACAGACGACTGATGAAATCCTGACTTCTCCCTCCATCGATTGTTCCGGTTACACAAATATCATGCTCGAGTTCGACCAGTTCTTCAACTATATTGACGGCTATGGCACGGAACAGGGCGATGTGGAAGTGTGGGACGGCGCCACCTGGCAGAATGTGTGGACTTCGGGCTTGATTGACTGGGGTTCGTGGGCGCTGCCCGATCATCAAACGATCGATTTGACGGAATACGCTAATAGCGCGCTTCAAATACGGTTTCACTACTATGCCGTTTACGATTTGTTCTGGGCAATCGACAATGTAAGTATCACCGGAGATTTTTCCGGTCCGTTGTGGCTTACGCTCAATGGCGGAACAAGCGCTTCAGGAAGCATCGCTGCCAGTGGGGCGGACGAGGCTGTTCAGATCGGATTCAATTCGACCGGTTTGAGCTACGGGACTTACAATGCCACGATCAATGTCGCAAGTAACGATCCCAACAACGGCTCTGTTGACATCCCGGTATCGCTGGTTGTTTCGGATGCGCCGCAAGAGCAGGAAATCGTGGTGTCGCCGCTTTCATTCGAGAAGAGTATCGTTGCGGGTAACACAGCCAATGAGACGCTTACCATAGACAACATTGGTGGAATGGACCTCACCTGGAGTGCTGTGGTGACTGAAGTCGCAAGCCGCGATATCGACTTGTTTGATTTCGATTCCGGTTTACCGACAGGATGGAATATTCTCGATTATGGAGTAACAGGGTTAACATGGGAAAATGTTACCGATTACGAAGGAGCGTCTTTCGACGGAACCCCGTTCATGCTTGTTAACAGTGGAGCTTATCCTGAAGGAGTCCAATTCTACGACATGATTCAATCTTCTATGATTAACACGGCTGGATACAGCTCTATAACGCTCGAACTCGATCATCTGTTCAAGGTCAGAACCAATGAACTCGCTCAGATTTATGTTCACGATGGAAGCGAATGGCATGGCGTTGCTAATTTCTCATCCGATCAGGGAACGGACTTCAACAGCTTTGCTCATCCAGTGTACGACCTTAGCGAATACGCAGGCAATGTTTTGCAGATCATGTTCTACTACTACGATAACAACAATCAAGGCTATTACTGGGCGATCGATAACGTACAGCTCAATCTGGACGAGAACCCCGTATGGCTTACGCTGGATGGAGGAGAGAGTGCAAGCGGCACAATCGAAGCGCTTGATCCGGCTGTTCCGATTACCGTTGGTTTCGACGCGCAAAACCTTGCGATCGGCGACTACAGCAAGAACATCACAATTACAAGCAACGATACCGACGAAGGAACGATCGTCGTGCCGGTGACATTGCATGTAACGTCCGAACCGGAACCGGAGATCATTGTGAATCCGGCTTCTCTGGCGTTTGGGACCCTCGAGATCGGCCAAACCGATACGAAGCAGTTTACGATTCAGAACACCGGCCTGGCAATCCTGACCGGTTCAATCGTTACGCCGAGTGGATACACGGTTACCCTGGCAACGCGCAGTCGTGCATCGGTACGTGAAGGCGTTAAGACCAGAAATTCTCTGACATTCTCGATCGATGCTGGAAATACCGCAACCTACAATCTCACTTTCGAGCCGCTCTACGACCAATCATACAACGGCAATGTTGTGATCGCGAATAACGCCGGCGCCGATGAGATCATCGCGGTTACGGGCGAGGGTGTTACGCCTCCAACGGCAGCCATAACCTGGAATCCCGCTTCCTTTAACGCAGCCCAGGAGCCTGATACCCAAACAAGCCAGAATCTGACCATCGGCAACAACGGAGCCCTTGCTCTTACGTACGAAGCGACCGTTGATTACCCGTCCCGCAGCCGTACCGATCTGATCGACGAGAGTTTCGACAGCGGAATGCCGGGCGACTGGACAATCGAAGACGGTGGCGGAACAACAGACACATGGGAAGTCGTTTCTGCCTATGACACGAATACCCTTGACGGAACGCCGTTCGCGTTCCTCGACAGCGATGGTGCAGGCCAGGTGGATATGGATGAATCTCTGATCACGCCGACTCTGGATGTGACGGACTACACGAGCCTGACCCTGGAGTTCGATCAATATTTCTATTACTACCAGACAGAAATCGCCGATGTCGATGTGTGGAACGGCTCGTCCTGGGATAACCTGCTGAGCATGTCCGGAGCGGCTGTCGGTTCCTGGAGTACCCCCGATCACAAGACAATCGATCTTACGAGCTATATCAACAGCGAGCTAAAGGTCAGATTCCATTACTACAATGCGAACTACGAGTGGTACTGGGCCGTGGATAACGTGGAAATCTATGGAGAAGGCGGCCCGGTAAGCTCTACATGGCTGACGCTCGATGGCGGCGAAAGTGTAAATAGTACGATCGCGAGCGGAGGTTCCGACGATGTGATCAGCGTCGGTTTCGATAGCGATAACCTAACGACCGGCTCCTATAGCGCATACATTGTTCTCACATCGAACGATCCCGATCACGCGAGCGAGACGATCCCCGTAACGCTTGTGATCGATGAGGTTGTTCCAGACATCGACGCAACGCCGTTGTCGTTCAACTATACGCTTGAACCGGATCAAACGGACCAGGGAACCATCCAACTGATGAATCTGGATGCCGGCACACTGAACTGGAGCGCGAGCGTTACGCAAATGAGCCGCAATCTGGTCGATGCGGGATACCATGGAATGCGTAGTGGAGGAACGTCCAACGGGCAATCCGATGTACCGATCCTTTCGACGAGCAACACTACATTCAACGGAATCCGCGCGACCGGCGATCTGCTGCTTCAGTATGACGTAAACGCGCCGACCGGCTCTGTGCTACACCTCGGTTGCGAAGTGTTCCAGGGACAGATTTGGACAACGGCCGGTGGGCTAACGAGTTCCTCGGACGACAGTAATTACCTGTACCGCTTCGATTCGAACGGAAACCTGCTGAATACGTACGATCAGATCACAACCAGCCAGTGGGGTCTGCGGGACATGGCGCACGACGGCACCTACCTCTATGCGGGCGACGATAACGGTTTCTATCGCATCGATCCCGCAACGGGCGCTCAGACCATGCTTTTCAGCAGCAACTTCGGTCTCGGATGTATCCGGGCGCTCTCCTATGTCCCTTCCATGGGATTTATCACCTGTAACTGGAATAACACCTACGGTGAAATCATCGTGTTCGATGCCAGCGGGAATATCCTGGATGAACTGGCGATCCCCACATCGATTTCGAATATCTACGGTTCGGCATACGATCCAAGCGATCACACGCTGTGGTTTTTCGATATCTCCGGGCCCGACGAGTATCAGTTAACAACGTTCTATCAATACGATATTGCCACGGAAGCGCTCACGGGCGAATCGATCGTCGTTCCTGTTCTTGTCGACTCTATCATCGAACAGCAAGCAGGAGGCGCTTGTCTGACATCGGAATTGACCGAAGGCAAGATGGCGCTTTGTGGTATCGCGCAGACGGAACCGGATACCTTCTTTGCCGTCGAGTTACGCGATGCGGTTAACTGGATCAGCCTGACGTCCGGAACAAGCGGAAGTCTCTCCGGCAACAGCGGTCCAGCGGAAATCGGTTTCTCGATTGACACGGCCGACATGGTTGATGGGGAAACGCACAGCGCGGAGATCGTGATCAGCTCGAACGATCCCGATGAGCCAACGATTGTAATCCCGGTTAACCTCACCATCGAAACGTACCCCGCGTTCAATCTGACACCGTCGTCGCTGACTTTTGGCGATGTTCCGCTTCAGACGAGTGAGACATTGCAGTTCACCATCGAGAACAACGGCTTCGCGGAGATGTCGGGTACGATCACGACCATCGACGGTTACACAGTGAGCGAGATTTCAACGACCAGAACCGGTTCAGCTCGCAAGGAAGTCGCATCGGTATCGAACGGAAGGAACGCCCTCAGTTACCTGATTCCGGGATACTCATCGCAAACATTCGACCTGACGCTGACGCCTGTGGCGGAAGAAACGTACAACGGAAGCATCGTCATCACTTCCAACGACACGAACTATCCAAGCAACCAGTTGGCTGTTACCGGAACGGGCGTCTATCTGCCGTTCCCGGATATCGAGGTGACGCCAGTACTTCTCAGCTTCAATGTTGATCCCGACGACACGCAGACGAAAACATTCGCGATCTCGAATGTGGGTGAAGCAGGCCTGAACTACTCCATTTCCGAAGGGATCGTTGCCAGCCTGGCAACGCGGACGGAATTGACCGGCGCGCTTTCGAGCAGCCGGGAGATGCAGCGAACCGACTGGATCGGATTCGATCCAACGTCGGGAACCGTGGCCGTGGATAGTTACCAGATCATTTCCGTGACCGCGAACACGGCGGGAATGACCTCAGGCGATTACCAGACGATGCTCGAGATTCAGACCAACGATCCGGACGAAGCGATCGTGGAAGTGCAGATCAACCTGCGTGTGAAATACCAGCCGCTGCCGATCGACGACCTGAGTATTCAAATCGACGCCGGGACGGTGTACCTAACATGGTCGACCACCACCTACGCGACGCAATACGTGATCTATGCCGCGGCCTCGCCGGAAGGCCCTTACACGCAAGTGGGACAGACGAACATTACCGTGTGGTCAACGGCCGCATCCGAGGAAATGAAGTACTTCATGGTGAAAGCGAAGAACTGATAACATACCAATAAACGATAGAACCGCTCTTTCATTGCGAGAGAGCGGTTTTCTTTTTGCCATCCTTCACTGAAACATGTTTAAGAAAACGCTATGCACAGGGTTGCAACATAGAGTTATCGATAAAATCATCCTTGATAATTATTAAAACTTGACAGACAATTATTCATGATTAAATATTGAATCAAATAGGAGGAGTCATGCCCCCCCCCGGAAACCATAAGATGTTGTAATATAATAATATGCGCGATATGTCATGTCGCACATCTAAGTGATATATTCTACTTGGGGCAAAATAAATTCATTTAACTCCGTTTCTCGATCGCTTATGCCGGTTTTCCGAACAAGACGCCAAGAATAGCATTACAGCCAAAACAGAAAAGGAGTTACAATGAAAAACATACTGATTATAATCATCCTGCTCGTTTCTGCCGGTTTGCTGTTGGGCGCGGATTACTATGTGAATATATACCATGCTCAAGACGGTGCGGCTGAGGGAGAAGTAATAATAAAGATCGATGGATTTACCGTCGATCAAGGAAGTATTGCTTTTGATGAGAATTTTGGGAATAATGTCGGAGGAAAATACGTTGCAAGGAATTTGAGAGGTCCTGGAAATGGTTACATAGAGGTAATATGTAATTGCCGCCGGAAAGACTTGCCATTGATGAACGATTCTTGCAGTAGAATGTTTAGTCCGCAGAGCGCGACTCCTTACATTATTGGAACGTGTGATCTCGGTTTTCCATCTCCGCCCCCTCAAAACGAAGAGCCTGGATTGTAAAATCACATAATCAAGTGGATAGGGTTGAAATCAGCCCTATCCACTAATAATGAGGTATCGATGAAACGCATTTACGTTTTTCTTCTGCTATCATTTACGCTGCTTCAGGCAGTCGATATTCAATTCAACGATATCATCGAGTTTGAAGGGATTTTCCCCTATCGTTCAATCTCGGTTGATGAGGATGTTTACATAACGAACTTGGGTCGAACGATTCAGGTTTTACGAATCGAAGATGACGGCGTTGAGGTTCTGGATCGTGAGACACAGGTCGCTTTTTGTGCAGATATCCCAATTGCGCATGGCGATACCCTGTACTTCCCACGATTGCATAAGGGGATTGATGTATATACCTATCACGACGGCAATCTCGAACACATCGATACAATTCTGGATGAGACAGAACCCACGATCGCCTACCTGTACATGGGGATGGACGTTATGGATAGCGTGATGTTTCAGTGTCATCAGGTTTTTCCGGATGACGGAAATTATCACTCGAGCTGGGAACTCTACTCCGTTACGAACCTGCTGGAACCGCGATTGATCGGAGCTTGGGAATTTTCCGAGAATGGTTTTGCCATCAAGGCGTTCGAAAGAGCGGGGAGGTACTACTTCATCGAGTATGAGGACGTGATAAAGATGTGTGAGGATTTATCGACGATGGAGTTGCAGCCGGCAACGGATGACTGGCAGAACATCGACGCGGTAACAACGGCCGAATACTTTGACGACCATTTATTTCTGACGGCGCATCATGGCGAGTATCTTTTTCTGGAAGTCTTTTCGTTCGAAGAGGATGGGACGCTTACCCGTGAAGATACATTTCCGCTGTATTATGTCGCAAATAGATGCAGCGTTCTGGATGGAGAAGAAATTGTATATTGCGGAGCTTCCGAGATTGCCGAGCTCTCAGTTATTCGGTTCCATTGGGAGAATGGCGAGTTAACTCAGAGAGAAGACATTCAGCCAAATATCCTTGGCTCTGATGCGAATCTTAAGAGCTTTGAGGGTGGCTATCTCATTTTTACAACGAACAGGGTGTATAAAGTAGATCACGATTTCCACAATATTCAGTTACTTTCAGATTCAAACAGGTACTGGGTGTGGCAAGTGCTGCTGAACCGTTTTCTTTTAATGAGTATTTCAGTCGATGACATGGCTGACATCAGGTACACAATATACGACTTGCAGGAGAGATGTTTTCTTCCCTTTGAAACAAATGGATGGATATTCGACAACACCTTGCGTTACAATCAGGATGTATTGTTGTTTGAGCAGAATTCGTATGTCGAGGTTGTCAAGCTTGGGGATAACGGGTTGGAATCGGTAACCAATCTTGATATGCCGAATAATTACCTCAGGCTAGATATTCTTGAAGATATTGCTTGCTTTGCAAAGATAGAAAATCAAGAGACTTATTATAGTTTCTATCGCATCGAGGGAGAGCAATTGGTTTTTCTTAATGAATTCTGGCCTGATTACTATTGCAGCATTTGCATGTTCACGGATCCAAGACATATTATATTCGTAGAAAATTACTATTACCACTTGGGTTACCATTACTACCGTATTGAGGATGATTATTCCGTTACAGAACTCATGTTTGTGCCGGGAGAGCATGAATTATATCTGACAGATTCGATTATCGCGCCATCGGAAGTTGGCGTGACGCCTATGAATATTGAGGACCCGGATCATCCATATCTTTTGGATACGTTTGACCTTCCGGGTTATCAATTATTGAATGGTTATATATGCTCCTTTAATGGCGAATCGAAATATCTCTACTCGGATTGCTATTTCAACAATTATATAACCGACTATCGGTTCAACGTGCTCTACAGGTGGCAGGACTCCCGCGGTTTCTATCTGAATGACAACAATATCTTGCTCAACGACGGGAATTCGCTTGTCCTGGCGCAAATAAACGGCCTGGGCAGCGCGGAGGATGCAGTTGATCCGGTAGGAAACCGGTTATCCGTGAACCCGAACTACCCGAATCCCTTCAACCCGCGGACGGTGATATCGTATTCGCTGGATCAGGCGGGATATACGGAGATAGAAGTGTACAACGTCACCGGCCAGAAGGTGAGGACGCTCTTGCGCGATTTCCAGCCGACAGGGAACCACTCGGTGGAGTGGGACGGAAGGGATGATTATGGCAGACCATGCGCGTCCGGGGTATATCTGTATCGAGTGCGGAACTCGGGTAAATCCTGCGCCCGGAAGATGCTACTGTTGAAATAGCGGCGCTGTGTTCGGTCTTGCTCTGGAGTAATGAGAGAATAAGAGTACACATTTTTTTTCCTAAACTCAGCTTTTTCAATTTTTCGATTGTCAAAATCATGGTCGGATTGTATAAGGGCTTTATGGGCAATTGGTGGAAATCCTGACGATAGGAGGAATATGTGAACTTAGCAGCAATCGCAATGGAAAAAGCAACATCACTCGGCGCGACGTATGCTGATATCCGAATCCAGCACTCACAATCCGAGGTGATTTTTCTGCGGAACCTGAGCCTGAAAAACACACAGAACCGAATCACGTACGGATATGGAATTCGCGTACTGAAAAACGGAGCGTGGGGCTTTGCGCATAACAATATTTTTACGGCCGATGCTGTGGCCGCGACCGCGGAACAGGCGGTCCGGATCGCGGAAGCATCCGCTCGCGTGAGAGTGGGAAACGGCATCGAGCTCGCGGCTGAACGGGGATATATCGACCAGTTCAAAACGAAGGTCGAGAAGGATCCGTTCCAGATATCCCTCAAGGAAAAGGTCGATATGATGCTCGAAACGAACCGCGCTGTCATGAACTACAAGCCGATTCGTATCGCGATGTTCATTAGTCGTGTGGAAACCAACCACAAGCAGTTTGTTTCGACGCTGGGGTCCGATTTGGATATCCATACGACGGTCGTGGCTCCGATGCTCGTCGCCACGGCAGTAGCCAACAACGACAGCCAGTCGAGGATGTACTGTGTTGGCGGACGAAACATGGGCTGGGAGATGCTGGAGCAGATGGATTTCCAGGGTAACGCTCCCCGCGTAGCCGAGCAAGCGATCCAGAAGTGCTATGCTGACGTTCTGCATGAAGAGAAACGACGCGACTTGCTCCTCGATCCCATGCATCTTTCCCTTACCATGCACGAATCCGTTGGGCACCCTACGGAGCTCGACCGCGTTCTCGGCTGGGAGGCGGATTTTGCCGGCATATCCTTCGCGACGCCTGAAAAACTCAAGAACTACCGATACGGCTCCGAGATCGTGAATTTCTTTGGCGATAACACGCTGGAAGCGGGACTCGCCACCGCCGGTTACGATGACGACGGCGTGCCCAATCAGAAATGGCATATCGTCAAGGACGGCATCTTGAACGAATACGGCACCACGCGCGATACGGCGATGCACATCGGCGAGACGATGAGTCGCGGATGCTGCCGGGCAACCTACTACCACGATTTCCCGATCAACCGCATACCGAACCTGTATCTTCAGCCGGGCAAGAAGGAACTGACCCCGCAACAACTCATTTCCGATACCGACGACGGCGTTTACATCGAGGGGCAGGGCTCCTTCTCAATCGACCAGCACCGCGTCAACTTCCAGTTCGGCGGTGACATGTTCTGGGAAATCAAGAACGGAAAGAAAGACCGCATGCTGAAAAAGGTGATTTATCGCTCCAACAATCCCGAGTTCTGGAACAGCTGCGACGCGATTTGCGACGAGCGCTTCTTCCAGACTTTCGGAATCATCAATTGTGGAAAAGGGCAGCCCAGTCAATCGGGACGCATGACCCACGGGGCGTCGCTTGCACGGTTCAGAAAGATTCGCGTAGGAGGTTCGCAATGAGCAGCGACAAGCTGAAAGAAAAAGTGGTTGAATACATCAAGAAGCATTGCAAAGCGGACGACTATATCTTCTCCTTCGAGCAGAAGAACGCCCACGAAACCCGTTTTGCGCAGAACATGATTACCCAGCACATGGGGGGCACATTCTATACGTTGATGCTTGATGTTGCCTACGGTAATAAAATGGGAACCGCTGTCGTCAATCAGCCGGACGATGAACATCTGGCATATCTGATCGAGACGGCGCAGCAAATGGCAAAGCTCAATCAGCCCGATCCGGAGCATGTCCCCAGTCAGGAAGCGATTAAGCTCGCGGATTTCGAGAATCATGCGGATTCAACCGCCGAACTCACAACGGACGATATGGTGTCCGTCGTGGAACGTTGCGTGGAAAATGCGGTATCCAAAGAGGCGAAGGTGTCCGGTATGACATCGCGCTATCTGCACGACAGCATGATGGTGACGAAGAACGGATTTCTCGGAGAGAATCGCTCCAGCATCTTCGAGCATTCCATGACCATGAAGCGCGACGATGTCGAGACAAAAGTGGCAAGCGGGACGAAGGATTTCGCTCAATTCAGCGTTGAGCGGGAGATCGAGCGATTGAACGGTCAGTTCTCCGCTCTGGCCAAGCCGAGGCCGATCGAGGCGGGAAGGTACCCGGTGATACTGCGTTCACCCGCGGCGAGCGGATATTTCCACTTCCTCAATTACATGATGGATTTGCGACGGGCGGATGAAGGAACCTCGCCGTTCTCTGGCCAGATCGGGAAGCAGTTCTTTGGCAAAGACTTCACCATGCGCTCGACCTTTACGGACCCCGAGTTGCTTGCGTATCTATATAATCAGGAGGGTGCTCCAGCGAAAGAAATCTACTGGGTACGAAACGGCGTTCTCGAGAATTTACCTTCTTCGAGATACTACGCCTCGAAGAAAGGCGTCGATCCTTGCTTTACCTTTAATACGTTGATTGAAGGCGGGGATGCCACGGAGGCCGAGATGATGAAGAAGGTCGGAAAGGGAATCATTATCAACCACCTTTGGTACATCCGGTTTGTCGATGCGAAGAGAGGGGAGCTGACAGGAATGACGCGCGACGGCGTGCTGTGGTTCGAAGATGGCGAAATCAAGCATCCGATTGTCAATCTGCGTTTCAACGAGGTGGTGAATGAAGTGACGCAACGCATCCTTGCCCTGGGAGAGAGCACGTTGCAGATCGGTTACCGCAAGGTCCCAACAATGTTGATCGACGATTTCAATTTTGTGGACACGACTTCGTTTTAGGAAGTCATAATATTGATAAGAAATCCCCACGAGTGAAGAACTTGTGGGGATTTTTTTGAATAGCCTGGGAATGTTTTGCTGATATATTCACAATCATCACCTTTTTCAGACTAATTTATGCTAAAATCTTGACAGGTTTACAACGCTTGAAGTAATCTTTGCTTGTCTTAATAGGGGGCTATTATGAAAAGACAAATCCTGGTAACATTGCTTCTTGCTTTTGGAATTCTGTTTGCCGAATGGACAATCGTCGAGACATTTGTCATCTCTGAAAACACCTCGGGTTTGGCCTGGGATGGAGAATACCTTTACTTCGGGACGTTCGGCGCGGACGAAGATTGCGTCTATCGATTGGATCCTGCGGATGGAAGCTATTCGTTGCTCTTCAATGGATCGATGGGCGATACCTACGACATGACATGGGATGGCGCTAATCTCTGGGCGATTGGCCATACAGGCGGAATCAGCACTCCCGCTAGAGCCTGTAGGCTCGATATGCAGGGCAACATTCTGGAACAAATCACATTGCCTGTTCATTATATGTCGGGAATAGCCTGGGATGATGGAGATTTCTGGGTTGCGGCTTACGATGATCCAGACGGATTTATCTACAAGATTGACGGTGAGGGAAACATCCTCGAAGGATTCAATGCGCCGTATTACCAGCCATGGTCATTATGTATGGAAGGTGAATATCTATGGATGGTGGATAAGTGGTCGAACGAGATTTACAAGATCGATCCGGCTGACGGTAGCGTTGTCGAGCACTACTTTTACCAAATCGACGATCCCACGGGAATCGTATTTGATGGGGAATTCTTCTGGTATTGTGCGAACGGTCCAGGAAATCAGGATCGACTGTTTAAAGTGGATCCGAACGGTGATGGTACGCCAGAGATTGAGCTCGGATGGGAAGAGTATCATTTCGGTGAAGTCTTCATCGGTACGCAGCAAACGACGATGCTTTCAATATCAAACAACGGTACTTGCGATTTATCGATTAACGAAATCACGATAAGCGATGACGCCTTTTCCATTTCCGTGGATCTTCCGATCGTGATCGAATCAGGGTCCTCCCACGATCTTGAGATTACGTTCGACCCGCTACGGGTAGGGGAATTTACGGACACACTGGAAATCTTGTCCAATGATCCAAATCAACTCTCTGCGATTGTCACGATGGCGGCTTACGTTGTAGATTCACAATCTCATATCGTTTTACAACCGGAGCAGCTTCATTACGGTTCCGTGCGGCATGGAGGTTTGACCGGTCGGTATATTTGCATTAAAAACTGGGGCCTGGAAAACCTTGTCGTTAACGACATCACGAGCGACAATGAGTTGATTTACGAGAACGAACTTGATTTCCCGGTTTCAATACCTGCCAGAGATTCAATCTTTGCACGTATCTGGTTCCAGACCGGTCAAACGGGAGGTTTCAGCGCAGAAGTGACGATCGAGAGTAACGATCCTGACGATGGAATCATGCATATCCCTGTCGATGCAAGTGTCGAGAATGTATCGCCAGTGATTGGGACGGAATACTGGCATTGGAGCTTCCCCAGATCGACAAGAGAAATTACGGCCTTAAAGAAGTTTATCGACATCAACGGTGATGAAATCGAAGAGGTGATCGCCTGCGATCGATACGGCATACTCTATTGTCTGAATGGGAACAGCGCCGGTGAGGCAGATATCATCTGGGAGTTCATTGGATGTATGAATCATAGCTTTGCGTTTTCTGATCGCGGTGTGGTTGTCGCGGACGACCTCAATGGCGATGGTTTGCAAGATGTCGTAATCGGATCGGCCGGCTCCAATGGTTCCATCTGTGCCTTGAACAGTCTCGATGGGGAAGTGATCTGGCAATTCGATACAATCGATATCGGTGGAGCACGTATTTATCAGATCGATGGGAGGCTGGATTATACCGGCGACGGGATTTGCGACATTGTTGCGGGAATTGGGTATTTTTACAGTGCAACGATTTTGCTCAATGGGGCGACAGGCGATGTTGAATGGATACGCGAATTTTCTCGCGATCAGGATCTGGTTTGTGCAATTGACGACCAGAATGGCGATGGGATTCCGGACGTTTACTGCGCGGAAAGTGAATCATACTATAACAAACTCTACTTGCTGTCCGGAGCGAGCGGTTGGGTTCTGTCATCACTCGAACGAACGGTATCATCCTATAATGATATCATCGATGTAAACGACGTGAGTGGCGATGGGATAAAGGATTTGGTATATACGAAAACCACTCGTGAACATACTTGTCTGAACAACGATCTGGAAGTTGTATGGGAAGCGCCCACGAATGCTTACACGGAGAGATACAAACGAGCATTTTATGGCGGTATGGAGTATCTTGTTCTGACCTCGGGCGGCCAGGATGCATGGCTTACGATGAATACGGCGACTGGAGAGGGCGGGGCCACCAGCCCGGTTAACGCATGGTTCAACGACTGCTCACCGATTTCTGAGTTAAATGGAGACAGGCACTTCGATATTCTTTGTGGAACAGATGACCAGGCATTCGCGCTTTCCGGAATCGATGGTTCCGTGATCTGGAATATGGATGTCGATATGCCTGTGATACAGGCTTGTCCCATTTGCGATATTGATGGCAACAACAGCCCGGAAATGTTGTTCAGCAACATGATTGGAGAAATTACTTGCCGGTCGGGAGGCACGAACGCAAGCGCACCGTGGGGAACTCTTACCGTCAATGTTTCGGACAATTCAGGTTTTAGCGTCGAAATCGCCGAGTATCATCTAATCGGAGAAGAGAGTTTTTCGGGGACCGTTCCAGAGGATGGTGTCCTTGTATTTCCGGCTATTGCGCATGGAACTTATACGCTCGAAGTATCTCTCATGCTTCATCATGATTACGTTCTCGAGAACTTCGAATTTTCCTCCAATATGGTAATTGACGTTCTTCTGGAAGAGGTTTTGTATCCAGTACACGACTTCTATGCGACATCCTACAACAATGATGTCACGCTGTTCTGGGGTTCGATGCCAACCAGGAATGGTAAGGATAAAAAAGAAGCGAAAACGGAGCGGTATTTCCAGGGCGTTCGGCTGTACTGGGAAGACGAAATGATCGCTGATATGGTAGAAGGCCACGAATATGAGGTCGGCTATGTTCCTCCGGGCACGCATCATTTTTCAGCCGTCAACGTATATACATCGGGTGTATCCGAACCGGTCACAATCGAGGTGTTGTCGGTTGGCACAGAAGATCCGGGTGTTGCGCCTTACGAAACTGCGCTTCTCGGCAATACGCCGAACCCGTTCAATCCGACCACCACAGTCCGGTTCTCTCTCCGTGAGAATCTACCGGTGACTCTCAACGTATACAATCTAAAGGGTCAGCTTGTTCGCGCGCTGATCGATGGCAGGATGGAAAAGGGTGAGCATTCCGTGCAATGGGATGGGGACGACGATTATGGGAAGCCAGTATCAAGCGGGGTATATTTATACCAGATGAAAGCTGGATCCGCGAATGAGACGAAGAAGATGCTTCTTCTGAAATAGCGAAAACGAAAGGACGACCCTTCGAGACCCACCGATAAATCGGTGCACTCAGGGTGAATAGAATAATACGTTAAAATGAGATGGGTCCTTATGATTAGCCAACCACTCGATATAGAACAGAGCTTTAAGAACTGATCTCAGGGCATTTGTCTACCATCGAGTCATCTTCGCCTCGCAATCCGCTCCGCCGTGGATATAACACGCCTTTATCGCTATCGAACGTAAATGTAAGGCGTGTAACACCACGCCTGCGCGGCTTGCGAGACGAATCTGTTCTCGATTCGCGGTTAAAACTCTTCCAGATGCTCCTGAATCCATTTCTCCGCGGAGAAAGCCGCGGTCGCGCCGTCAGAAACTGCCGTTACGACTTGCCTGAGCACCTTGTGGCAGATATCACCGGCGGCGTAGATCCCCGGGATGTTGGTGTGCTGGCTGTCATCGGTAAGGATGAATCCGGCTTCGTCGAGTTCCACGCGGGATTCGAAAAGCTTGTTGTTCGGGATGATTCCCACGTAAACGAAGACACCGTCGACTTGCAGGTTGGAAACCTGGTCTTTCTTGCGATTGTAGAGGATGAGGTTTTCGACCCTATCCTCGCCTTCCACGCCTTGTACGACGGTATCCCAGATGATCTCCATCTTGGGATTCTTGAACGCGCGTTGCTGAATGGTGTAAACAGCTCTGAGCTTGTCGCGTCTGTGGATCAGATATACTTTTTTGGCGAACTTGGTCAGGAACAGGCCTTCCTCGACAGCGGAGTCTCCACCGCCGATAACGGCGACAACTTTATCGCGATAGAGGGCTCCATCGCAGGTAGCGCAGTACGATACCCCGCGCCCGGTGAGGCGTTCTTCTCCTGGCACGGAGAGCTTTCGCGGTGATGCGCCGGTGGCGATGATGATCGATTTGGCGCGATAGAATCCCTGGTCGGTTTCGATGATTTTGCAGATACCTTCGAGCCCGATGGCGATTACAGATTCCTCCCGGAAGTGGGTCTTGAACTTCTCGGCCTGGGCTTTCATTTTGTCCACAATCTCGAATCCCGTGAGCGATTCCACGAACCCCGGGTAGTTCTCCACCTCTGTCGTGAGAACGATTTGCCCGCCGAACAGGCCGTGCTCGAAGACAACCGTCTTGAGTCCACCGCGAGCGGCGTAAATAGCAGCGCCAAGTCCGGCTGGCCCTCCGCCGATAATCGCGACGTCGTATTTAACGCATTCACCGGTCTTTTTGTTATCGGTTTCAGCGGCGTTTGTTTCGATCTTCTTGAAATTGAAATCCATGTTTCCTCCGTAACATTTTTGCCTTTGAGGACAAGATAGAAAAATATTTCACGCTGTCAAATATTATAGTTTGAATTGCATCGGCAGCAGCACATCGAGGCTTGACGTTTCCACACGATCGTGGTTTGCCATAATGATACGCATGTCGGAGGAGAACTCGGACAAGACCTGCCTGCACGCCCCGCAAGGCGGGAAGAATTCATCGGAATTCGCGTAGATCGCGATCTTCTCGAACTCGCGTTCACCCCAAGCCACGGCTTTGAAAACGGCATTTCGCTCGGCGCAGATCGTGAGGGAATAGGACGCGTTTTCCACATTGCATCCCAGATACACATTTCCGCTTTTGGAAAGTAGCGCGGCTCCGATCTTGAATCCTGAATAGGGTGCGTAGGCGTTTTCCGACGCTCTTTTGGCTTCTTCAATGAGTTGCTCGTCTGTCAGCATTGATAACCTCCAATGACATAGCGATTCTAACGAAATTTTAGCGCTGAACGGCATTCTGTCAATGAGAAATGATCGAAGAACTCTCGGAAATCGTCAACTAATAATGATACTTCTTGTTGTGGTTGATGGTGAAGGCACGATAAACCTGCTCGATCAGAAGGAGGCGGATCATCTGATGGGTCAGCGTGAAGCGTGAACAGCTCAGAACCATGTCCGCTTTATCTCGAACCGAATCCGCCATTCCGTATACGCCGCCGATGATGAATTGTATCTTCTCGTAGCGCTGGAAGAACTCGGCGAGATCGGGGCTTGTCATCTCCCTTCCATGCTCGTCCAGGGCAATGGTGAAGCCGGGCTCTACGCGCTTCAGGATGTGCTCTGCCTCGGTCTGCTTCACGATATCGATCGTGTTTGTCTTGCGCAGCGGTTGATCGGGCGTGGAAATCCAATCGATTCGGGCGAAGGGACGCAGCCGCTTCATGTATTCGTCGATTCCGTCTTCGATGAATCGTTGCTTGGTCTTTCCCGGGCTGATGATTCGGATGTTCATGTGCTACCTTCAAAAAACAATACGGGACAGCTTAATCAGGCCATCCCGTATGTACGATAAAATTTCGTGTTACGCGCAGAGGATGCCCAGCGCCATGGAGAGCATCTTGGTTTCCGCGTTGTCCGCACGGGAGGGAATGAGAATGGGCGCTTTCGTTCCGACAACCACGTGTGCTACACGGTAGTTGCAGTAGTAGGTGAAGGCCTTACCCATGAAGTTACCCGCTTCGATGTTGGGAACAACCAGGATGTCTGCGTCGCCGGCCACTTCCGATTCGATACCTTTCATGCGAGCCGCTTCCAGGTTGATCGCGTTGTCAAGCGCGAACGGGCCGTCCACGATACAGTTCTTGATCTGTCCACGCTGGTTCATCTTGGCGATGAGCGCTGCGTCCAGGGTACACGGCATCTTGGGATTCACCACTTCGACGGCTGCCAGAAGCGCGACCTTCGGCTTCGGGTTACCGAGCGAGTGCCCGACCTTCACGGCGTTCTCCACGATCGCGACCTTCTCGTCCACGGTGGGGTAGAGGTTGATACCACCGTCTGTCAGGAGCACGACTCGTTCCGGTGTCTCAACGGCGAGGACGTCGCTGATGACCTTGGCCGAGCGCAGGCCTTTCTCCTTGTCCAGAACGGCCTTGAGAATGGTTGCCGTTGAACCTTTTCCCTTGAGGATCAGATCGCCCCGTCCTTCCCTGACCAGTTCGACGGCCTTGGCGCAGGCGAGAGGGATGTCGCTACCGCAATCTATGATTTCGAAAGCGTCGACAAGGTCCGGTGCAGTCTCTCTGATGTGGTTCTTGATGAATTCGGCATCACCGGTCATGATGGAATCGGCGAGGTTCTCTCTCTTTGCCAGGATGGCAGCTTCGAGAGATGCGGGTGATTGTGCCGCAGCGATCACTACGGTCTTGTTTTCGTTTTGCTTCAAGGTTTCCAGCAGTTGATCGAAATTTTTAATCATGTGAATGACTCCTGTATCTTACAAGTTAGTGCTCAGAAGCATGTCGATATCCGTTTCGTGCTCGGCGTAAGTTTCTTTTAGAATCTGTTTCAGCGCTTGTTTCTGAATCTGGCGGACTCTTTCGCGGCTTAGACCGAGTTCCTCCGCGATCTGCGCGAAGTTCTTGCCGGCGTCGCCGTCGAGCCCGAAGTAGGATTTCAAGATGTATGCGTCGCGGGAGGGGAGTTTGCCGATGGATTCATCGATTTTATCCTGCATTTTATCCCGGTAATAGATCGTTTTCGGGTCGAGCATATCCGGGTCTTCTAGGAAGTCGCGCAATTGGACGGTATCGTTGTGACTGGTGTAACTGTAATCGTCCAGCGAAAGCGTGTCGATGTTGTGGGATTCGACATTGTTGATTTCCTTGCTGACCAGGTTGGTTTCGTCTTCGATATCTTCGATTGTCGCGGCGTGCCCCGTGCGGTTGAAGATACGCTCGCGAGCCGCCTTGATCTTGTTCGCGATGTTGGTTTTACCCAGGGGCATGCGGATGAGGGATGTCTTCTCCGCCAGGGCGAATAGGATACGTTGTTTGATCCACCAGACCGCGTAGGATATGAGCTTGATGTTCTTCTCGGGATCGAACTTCTCGATCGCCTTGATCAGCCCCATGTTGCCTTCGCTGATCAGCTCGGCAAGGCTCAGTCCTCGATTCTGGTAGTGCGAAGCGATTTTCACCACGAATTTAAGATTCGCCTGAATGAGCTGGTTGATCGCTTCCTGATCTCCGTCACGAGCACGGATGGCCAGTTCGTGTTCCACTTCACGCGGAAGCGTCTCGATATTCGCGATATCGTTCAGATATTTCTGTAATGCTTTATCTTCAAAAACATTCTCAGCCATTGATTCCTCAGGTTATAAATTCCCTTGTATGGTCGCTGACGAAATCCAGGAGGTCTTCCATGCTCATCTCGAGCATTTTGGCCAGTTCGAAAACGACCTTCACTCCCGAAAAGTTCATTCCAAGCTCTTGTGTCAATGTTATTATCAGAGTAATTCGGTCAATATCTTCTGTGCTGAAGACACGAATGTTCTTCGCGGTGCGCTCGGGAGAAATCAGTCCCTTGCGCTCGTACATGCGAATCGTCTGGTCGTGGATTCCCACGATCTTCGAGACTTCGCCGATGGAATAAAGACGTTCGATGTCACGCGCGTATTCTTTCATCTTTCCTCGATGGTCGGCAGGACGGTCAGTGGATCGATGGCCTTTCCCTGCACGCGGTACTCGAAATGCAGGTGCGGTCCTGTCGATTTGCCCGTATTGCCTACGGTTGCGATGGGTTGCCCCTTCTTCACGGTGTCGCCCAACCGGACGAGGTTCGCGTCGTTATGGGCGTAGACCGTCATAACGTAATCCTTGTGCTCCAGAATGATGACATTTCCATAGCCGCGTTGGCGTCCCGAGAACGCTACCTTACCCTCCAGCACCGCCGAAATCGGTTCGCCAATGGGCGCTGCGATGTCGAGTCCCTTGTGGGGCCTTCCATTGCGGATGCCGAACTCGGACGTGATCTGGCCCTTCAGCGGGGAAATGATCCCCGACGGCTTCTTCACGCTCGCAGGGACGGTCGGCGGAGGCGATACTTCGCGCCGGGCGCCTTTCACTATAAGCTTCTGACCCACTTCGATCGTGTCGGTTGTCAGCGCGTTGAGCTCTTTCAGCTCATCGACCTTCATTCCGTACATCCTCGAGATGCGAAACAGCGTTTCCCCTTTCTTCACAATATGATAGCCATCGGCTTTTTCTTGCTCGCGCCCCGTTGGCTGTTTCTGTGGTTGTGCCTCGGGTTTTTCCGCTACGACCGGCTGCTTAGCGGTCCCGCCGCGCACATGCCCGGGCTCGAGCCATATCTTTTGTCCCACTTTGATATCGAAGGTTTCGAGATCATTGTAATCGAGAATATCGAGGATTTCAACGTCGTACATCTTCGATATCCGGTAAACGGTCTCCCCTTTTTTCACAACGTGGAAGCGATTCTCAGGAATATCTCTCTGCGTGACGAACTCGGTCTTCTGATCGTAATGAGGCGTGAGATAGATTTTCTGTCCCACAAAGATTTTATCCGATGTGAGATTGTTGTAAAGCTTCAGCTTCGAAAGCGGGATTCCATGCTTCTTGCTGATATTGAAAAGCGTATCGCCATGCTGAACGATGTGGTATTCCTTCGATGGCGTGACGTACACGGCGCTGCTGCGAATACCGTACCAGCTTTCGGCGACGAGCAGGAAAACCAGGGCAAGCAGAATCTTAGTATTTGATTTGAAAGCCATGTTCTACAACAGGTTTTGACGAAGTTTGAATGTTGATATCGGATACATTTGCGAACATCGGGCCCTGGCGAAGCAACGAGATGAACTCGTGCAGATTGGACTCACTTCCGGAAGCGTGGATGACCACCGATCCGTCACCGGCATTGCGGACACTGCCTTTTATATCCAGCAGTTGAGCCGTTTTCTGGCAATAGAATCGGTACCCGACTCCCTGAACTCTTCCTGAAACGGTGATGTCGTAAACTTCCACATTGAACCCATCGTACGTTTTTTTTTAAGTAAACAGGATACAAAAAAATCTGTCAATTAATAAATGGGGTTCCCGTGTATTTTTAGGGCAGTTCAGGCTGGAAACACCCTTCGTCTTAAGTTATTTATTAAGATATATTGCTTTGTGGATCATTTCCAATTCTTCATGGTCCGCGCCATGTCACGGGCCTCATCTCTCTCTTTCACCGTGTCGCTCTTATCGTAGGTGTGCTTACCCTTGGCAAGGGCGAGAAGAACCTTGGCAAGCCCCCGGTCGTTAATGTAAACTTCCTTCGGTACCAACGTCATACCCTTCTCTTCGATCTTGGAAAGGAGGCGCTTGATCTCGCGTTTGTGCAGAAGCAGCTTGCGCTTGCGCTCGGGATCGTGGTTGAAATACGTCCCCTTTTCGTAGGGACTGATATGCAAGTTGACCAGCCACACTTCATTCCCGTCGATTCTCGCGTAGGAGTCCTTGAAATTCATTTTCCCATCGCGAAGGGACTTGATCTCCGTTCCGGAAAGGGAAATCCCTGCTTCGACTTCTTCCACGAAGTAGTACTGGAAACTCGCTTTTCTATTTTTAAACCGTTTTACCATAATAACCTCGGGGTGAGATTCTTACAGGCAATAAAACACGTCAACAGATAATTGAGGGAACACGTACCCTGATTGCGCAGAATGATTTTTCTTTAAGACGGAGTGTCTGTCGGAATTTACGGATCGAATTTTGCAATATGGTATAAAAATACTAAGTTGATGCAGATGAGGAGGTCGAGCATGAAACAGGTGATATTTGACGGTGAAAACCACGCTCGTGGGCCGATCGCGATCGTTGAGGACGGGAAGGTGTATATGGGCGGATATAAGAGCGGCGCTGCCGTGTTGAACATAGATGACAACAAGATTTACGCCGGAAGTTACAAGGCGGGGCAGGCGATTGCTGTTGTGAAGGATTCCAAGGTATATCAGGGTGGATTCGCTGGCGGGATGCCCATCGCCATCATGAACGGCACAAAAGTGTTCAAGGGTATGCTGACAGCGGGACTCCCCATCGCCGAATACGAAGGCGATGAGATCGCCGGGGCCGTGGCAGCCGTGCTGAAGCTTTTGAACGCGGTGAAAACCAACCAATCGATCTACTACGGAGTGTGATATTGGTTCAGAAGAGCTTGTGGTTGAAAGCGCCGTTCGGCGGCTTGCAAATCACGCAGGAAGATGAGACCATCATTCGTATCGAGCGCGTGGATCAGCCGAAGCACGGGAAAGATTCAGGCACATCACCGCTGCTTGCCGAAGCGGAAAGGCAGTTGACGGCCTACTTCGCCGGAGAGAGACGGCAGTTCGATTTCCCGATCGAGTTGCGCGGAAGCGCTTTCGATCAAAGAGTATGGGAGAAACTGCTTACGGTCCCCTTCGGAGAGTGGAAAAGCTACGGGGAGATTGCGAAGGAGATCGGGAAGCCGGGGGCCGCACGGGCTGTCGGAGGTGCGGTAGGTAGAAATCCACTGCTGATTGTCGTGCCGTGTCATCGAATTCTGCGGAAAGATGGAGGGATCGGTGGGTTCTCTGCCGGTATCGATGCAAAAAAAACACTTATCGCGATAGAAGGGATTTGCTATTCTCCAGGCATTGCTTAAACTATGTAATGAAATAAAAATTTGATTGGAGAAAATAAAATGGCACAGATAACCCTACAAGGAAATCCCTTCCACACGAGTGGAGATTTACCTGCGATCGGAAGCAAAGCGAAAGATTTTCGGTTGGTGAAACAGGATTTGCATAACGCGAGTCTGGCTGATTTCGCCGGAAAGAAGATCGTCATGAATATATTCCCGAGCATCGATACCGCGGTGTGCGCGATGTCGGTCCGTACATTCAATGCAGAAGCAAGCAACCTCGAAAATACAGTCGTCCTGTGTATCTCGAAAGACCTGCCGTTCGCAATGGCTCGTTTTTGCGGTGCAGAGGGCTTGAAGGATGTCGTTACATTGAGCATGATGCGCAACGATGATTTCGCAGCCGATTATGGCCTGAACATCGTCGACGGTCCGATGGAAGGACTTCTGGCGCGCGCTGTCGTGATCCTTGATGAAAACGGAGTTGTCAAATATACCGAGCTGGTTCCTGAGATCGCTCAAGAACCGGACTATGAGAACGCACTGAAAGCGCTATTATAGATTCCCTACTGATACTCTAACCGTATCCCATGCCGGACTCCGGACGCGGAATCGGGCATGGGTTTTCTTTTGGCTTATCAGAAGGCATGGAAGTAGCTCGAAGAAAAGTTTGGAAAATACCTGAATTTTTCATTGACACTCAAACACTCATTTTTAGTTTGGCGCAACGTACTTAGGTGTGGGCCTGTAACTCAGAGGTAGAGTATCTGCCTTTTAAGCAGAGAGTCGATGGTTCGATCCCATCCAGGCTCACCATTTTTTAGACGACCCCTTCGTCTAGTGGCCTAGGACTCAAGATTTTCATTCTTGCAACAGGGGTTCGATTCCCCTAGGGGTCGCCAATTTTTTTCAGCTTATAAGTGATTTCAGGTTTTGTCTGAGAAGACATGACCCCTTCGTCTAGTGGCCTAGGACTCAAGATTTTCATTCTTGCAACAGGGGTTCGATTCCCCTAGGGGTCGCCACTTTGATCTTTGTAATATATAGGTCCCCATCGTCTAGTGGCCTAGGACTCCGGATTCTCAGTCCGGCAACGGGGGTTCGATCCCCCCTGGGGATGCCAATTTATAAACCCTGCTCGATGAGCGGGGTTTTTCTTTTTCAGGGCATCGCCTTCACAAGATGAAATCCTTGTTATGCAATATCCGCTTTGATAGACCTTGAATTGGAGAATCGGATTATTTGCCGATAATATTAGTAACCCGCATCAAGAGAACAAGTCATTCAAGCCATTTTCGAAAGCGATAATCCCATTCTTGAATGTGAAAATAAAATCAATCGGATTAAATGCGTAAATGCATGAAAAATAATGCATTAAGTCGTGTGGCGCGGTTTGGCACAGCTATTGTTATATAATTGGTTTGATAGTGCTTTCCTGACGTGTTGTTCTAAGGATTCGTGCTTGTGTATCTCCTACGCAAACGAATCCAACTTTTAAGGCAGATCGCCCTACGAGGAACCGGCATTCCTCAGATCTGCCTTTTTTATTTTCGGCTTCAACCTAGTCAAAACGTAAACATGAGCGTTGTGATTTCGTTTAACGAAATCATGTTAGCGGAATTCTCTTCGAAAATCTCCTTTCGCGAAGAAAACCATCCGAGAGACCGGTCACGAAATATTCAGCAACACGATTCCCATTGCGATAATCCCGTAACCAATCAACTGCTTGCGATTGATCCTCAGCTTCCAGAACAGGATGTCGGATGCAACGCAAAGCAATACGATGCTCGAGGCCCTCATCGGGTAAGCGATTGTCGCAGGCATTGTGTTCAGCGACTTCATGAAGAAAAAGACGGTAAGCTGGTTGGGAATCCCCAGAAGAATACCCCATAAAAAGGATTGGATGTTGGCGGTTTTCTTTTGAAAGACCAATATCAACAGGGTAACGAAGAAGGAGCTGACGAAACCGATGAAGAGAAACAGCCCGTCCGAATGCGCTCCGTATACCTTGTACAGCTTGAAAAATGAATCCATGATACCGGACGAAGCAAAGAGTGCGATGATCCAAAGGAAGCCGTGAACCGGCTCGCCCTTGCCCAGGATGATGAACGCTACGATAACGAGAATAATCCCCGCGTAGTTCCAGAAGAAGAGTTTTTCACCGAACAGCGCCAGGGATATGAGAACGGGAATCATGAGCGAGGCGCGCATGGCGCTGACGCTGACGGCCAGCCCGGATACGACGATGCTCTTTCTGTAGATCAGGAAACAGCTGATCAGCATGACGCCGGCAATGCCGCCCATGAAGATATCGAAGCGATCCGTCTGCATGATCGGAGTTTCGTTAATGGAAAAGCTCATGATCGAGGCAATGAAGTAATTGCCCATGAACATTGTAAGAAATGAGATGTTTTTGCGATGAGAGATGAATTTGAGAAAATTGGCAATCATGACTGAGCAGATGATGCTCAGGACAAGATATATCATTTCTTGCTCAAAAAATTACGATGGGTCGGTGTCTAGTTCGGGGAAAACGAAAGCCAGTTCCTTCCGGGCGTTATCATCGCTGTCGGAAGCGTGGACCGCATTGAAAGTAACGGTATCGCCGTAGAGCCTGCGAATGGTACCTTCCGCTGCTTCATCGGGATTCGTCGCGCCGATGAATTCACGTAGAGAGGTTACCGCGTTATCCTTTTGCAGCGCGACGGCGATTGTTTTACCGGATATCATGAAGTCGATCAATCTCTCAAAGAACGATTTTCCCCTGTGCACATCGTAAAATGTTTCGGCGAATGCGCGATCCATCCGAAGCATTTTCATAGCGACAATCTCGAACCCGGCTTCTTCGATCATTTTGAGAATTGCACCGCTAACGTGCTTCTTCGTAGCGTTCGGTTTGATCAGAAGCAGCGCACGGCTCATCAATTATGGCCTTCGGTTTCGAAATAATCCAGTGCGGCCACTTTGATGGATATGTCGCGATTGAGGAGCTCGCTCATTCTGAGTTTGTGCTTGAGAATCTTCACCCAGAGGTCCAGGACGTTCTTGTCCTTGACGTCTTTGTTCAGGTAGTGCTTGAGCATCTCCGCGTAGAACGATTCGCGATCCTTCTCGACGTGCGCGATAACGTATTTATAAACTTCAGAGGAAATTTCGTATTCGCGGTATCGTACGTCGATAACGGCAAATCCCTGTTTCAGAAGACTTTCGAAGTTGATTTGCATCTCCGGTTTAACTTCGTTTGGCATGGAAACCTCCACAATTCTCTTTATTTCTTGAACCGAATCCGGTAATGATTATTGCCGATAATACGTATTCATGTTTTTTTTGGCAATGATTTTTTAGGGCACTTCTTTATGTTTGCAATACATTACAACAATGAAAACCGGCGGCATTCAACGATATAGCAGCGGCTTGAGCAACGCCTCGCGAACGTCGTTCACCGGCTCGAAAATGATTCTGGCGATGGAATCGAACAACGGAATGCTGAGATTGAACCGCGATAGCTGTTGGATCGTCTTTGCCATGGAAACCCCTTCCACAACCATCCCGACTTTTTCCAGGGCGTCGTTGCGGGAAAGCCCCTGACCGAGAAAATTCCCGAACCGGCGATTGCGGCTGTTCTCCGAAAGGCAGGTCGTGATCAGGTCGCCAGCGCCAGCGATGCCGTAAACGGTTTTGGTGGAAACCCCCAGAAACTCCAGTACGGTTGCAAACTCTTGCAAGCCGTATGTCATGATCAGGCCGTGAATGTTCGTCTCGAGGCCCAGTCCATCGGCGATACCCACAGCGATGGCGATCAGCCCCTTGAGAGATCCGCAGAGTTCGATTCCAGTAATGTCGCGGCTGAACTCGAAGACCAGCAGCTTGTTCTGTAGCGCTTTCTGCAAGGTCATAAGCAGTTGGAGGTCGCTGGATGCAAGCACGGCTTTCGCGGGGAGCCCGTTCGCGATTTCCCGCGATATGGTCGGTCCGCTCAGGGTTGCGAATTTCACATCCGGCAGGTGTTGCTTGACGATCTCCTGGACCGTCATGAGCGTGTCGTGCTTGAGTCCCTTGGAAACATTCAGGATGTTGGCGACTCTGGTTTTCTTCAGCTCGATGGCCACCGATTCGATTCTGCGGGACGGGATCGCGAGGATCACCAGGTCTTCCGGCTCGATCGGATGGCTGTATTTGCACTCCACGATGATGGAAGCCGGTAGCTTCTTCCCGGGCAAAAAGGCCCTGTTCTCATGAGAAGAATTGATCTGATCCGCTTCCTGCTGATCGATCGTCCACAAGTGAACGTCGTTCTTCTCGCAGAAGAGCGTCGCGAGGGTGGTACCCCAGTTCCCCGATCCGATAACGTAAATGCGCATATCTACCTCATTTTATTATACGGTTTTCGTTTGAAATGCCACAAATACGCCCGGCCTTTCAAACGGAAAATCCTCTCTGAGAACAATTTCCGCTTCTTCTAGTTTCCAGCTTATGGCCTATCAAAGCGGAAATTGTAATATACGGTTAAAGTCGTCATGCGAGCATAAATAGTAAAGCAATTTTTGCCCGGATCGTGAAACTGGAGCGAGAAGCGAGTTTATAAATGGGTGTACTGAATGCAGAATATCGATATCAAACAAGGAAATTGAAAGGAGAGGAATAAAATTGAATAGGAACTTTCTTACGCAGGGCAGCCTTTTTTCATTGACGACTAGAATCCGATTTGCTACATAATAAGAAAAAACAAGGAGCGTCGCATGAGCTTAGAGAATATCCAGGCAACGTTTTTCAAACTCGTGGAGCAGTATGGATGGAAGGTTCTTGCTGCTGTCATCATATTAGTCGTAGGCAGGATTCTGGCCGGAATCCTTACCTGGAGCGTCAAGAAGGTTGTATCGAAATCAAAAGGCGGCAAGACACTGGCGGTTTTTGTGGGAAACCTGACCTTCATCGGCATAATGGTCTTCACCATCGTCGCGGCAATCAACAAGCTCGAGATCCAGACGACGTCGTTCGTCGCGATTCTCGGTGCTGCCGGTTTGGCTGTCGGCCTGGCATTGCAGGGTTCTTTGTCCAATTTCGCATCGGGCGTGATGTTAGTTATCTTTCGTCCATTCGAAGTCGGTGACGTTGTGCAGATGGGCGGATCAATCGGTGTTGTGGAAGAGATACAGATTTTCGTGACAACGCTTTCCACGCCGGACAAGAAGAAGATTATCATCCCCAACGCGAAGATAACCGGCGATACGATCGTCAATTTCAGCACTTCCCCGATACGGCGTGTCGATCTGACGATCGGAATTGCCTACAGCGCGGATATCGATAAAGCCAAACAAGTGGTGAGGGACATCCTCGACGCGGATACGCGCGTGCTGAAAGACCCGCCTTACACTGTCGCGGTTGCGGAACTTGGCGAAAGCTCGGTAAATCTGGCGATACGCCCCCACGTAAAGGGCGCAGACTACTGGGATGTGTTCTTCGAGACGCAGGAGAAAGTGAAAAAGGCTTTCGATGCCAACGGAATCGGAATTCCATTCCCGCAAAGAGACGTCCGTATCATCAACAAGAATGGCTAGCTATCTGGGAGAAGTTCGTTTCGACTCCTATTGCGGAAACTTCTGCGCGTCCTGCGAAAACTGCCTGGAGACAGGCGAGTATTTTCCGCTGGGTATAGATGGGAAGAAGCAGCGCAGGACTTGCTATGGATGCAAAAGCGATCACTGGGACGCACGTCGATCTCCGTGTAAACTAAAGGAATGTGCCAGAAAAAGAGGGATCGAGTTTTGCGTTGATTGCGACGAGTTCCCCTGCAAGGATTTTATCCATTTCGAAAATGCCAGATTTCCGCACCTGCCAAGCGCGATAGGCAGCTTGGGCATTATTAAGGCGTTCGGACTTGAGGTCTGGCTCGACGGGCAAAACAGGATATGGAAATGTCCCGAATGCGGCGCCTATACCAACCGGTTTATTGGGGAATGCCCGCAATGCGGATTCAAACTTCCATCATGGTGGGAAAGATACAGGGAATGGATGAATGGCTTGAACAGGCAATTGGAAGAGGGAAAAAGGAGAAAAATCTATATGTCCAGAGATATGATCGCAACCATAAGAAACCTCGCGGAGATGGAATCTCTCCGGGACGTACTTGCGTTTGTTCATCAGACGGTCGTTCGCTACGGACTGGAGGAATCGCAGGCGGTGAAGCTGGAAATAGCGGTGGAGGAAGCGCTGGTCAACGTAATCCAGCACGCCTTCGATCCCGATGAAAAAGGCTATTACGACGTGATCATCGAGAAGGGCCCCGCCACGATTCAAGTCTCTGTGGCCGATAAGGGTTTGCCGTACGATTTCAGCAAGCTCGATCATTCGGAAGGCGGATTGGGCGTCAAGCTCATGAAGGGACTGGTGGAGGAGGTCCGTTTCCTCAGCATGGGTATCGACGGCAAGCGGATCGAGTTCGTGAAACAGCTTCCGCATACGAGCGCCGAGGACTACATCGAGGAAGAGCCGAAGGAGCTTCCCATGGTTCCGCCGGAGACAAAGACGGTTATACGACTCATCGAACCCGGTGATACCGATGCGTTGGCGAGGTGCATCTATCGCTCCTACGGCTATTCGTACGCCATGGGATTCATCTACTATCCCGAGAAGACGCAGGATTTGCTCGATCGCGGGTTGCTACGTTCCGTGGTCGTTATCGGCAAGGACGGCGAATTGGTCGGGCATCTCGGCTTGAGCCTGCCAACCGCCGACGCAAAAGTGGGCGAATCGGGAATGGCGGTTGTCGATCCCCGCTATCGTGGGCGCGGTTTGTTCAAGCACCTGAAGAACTTCCTGATCGATCACGCGCGTGAATCAGGCATGTACGGCATCTACAGCGAAGCGGTCGCGGTGCATCCGTTTACGCAGAAGGGCAATCTGACGCTCGGCGCTAACGAAACAGGCATTGTTCTTGGACTTATGCCGCCGACCATGCACTTCAGGAAGATCCAGTCCGAAGAGGCGAAGGAGAGACAATCTGCGGTTCTGTTCTACCTTAAGCTGCACGAGAGCCCGAAACAGTATATCTATCCGCCATTGCATCACAAGAGCATGATCGATAAAATCTACGAGCGGAATGGGCTGGAGCGTGTTTCCACTTCATTCGGGAAGATAGAAATTAACCTTCCGGAATTCTCGAAATTGACAACCAAGATTATCCTCCAGGCGAAAATAGGTTACATTGTTATACAGGAGTATGGGGAAGACCTGATTCCCGCTGTAAGGCACCACCTGCACGAGATGGCGCAGCAGAAGATGGAGGTCGTCAATATCGATCTGCCCCTGAAAAGCCCTGCGGCAGCGAAGGTGTGCGCGTCGCTGGAGATGCTCGGCTTCTTCTTTGCCGGCGTGATCCCCGAACTCTATGGTGGGGATGTCTTGCGTCTGCAATACATGAATATGGCAAAGGTCGGGCTGGACAAGATCGTCGTGGTTTCCGATTTCGCCAAAGAACTTCTGGAATATGTGAAATCGGCCTATTTGGAAACGTACCAATAAGTAGTGTAATAAGCTGGCTCTGTTCTCGTTGAACAAGGAAAGGACAGGAGAAACGATGCCTTTAACGAAGAATCTCGGTTTTTTCGCTTTATTCAGTCTTGCCGCTGGCGCAATGATTTCGTCCGGCTTGTTCGTCTTGCCTTCCATTGCATATAGCGAGGCAGGACCAGCCAGCATCATGTCCTATGTTTTTGCAGCGATCCTCATGCTGCCGAGTGTGCTCTCGAAGGCGGAGCTCGCCACAGCCATGACACGCAGCGGGGGCGATTATTTCTATGTGGATCGAATTCTCGGCACGCCAGCCGGGGTTCTCGCAGGGTTTGCCAACTGGTTTTCGATTGCCTTGAAAAGCTCGTTTGCCCTTATTGGAATTGGCGCGTTTGCAGTCCTTGTGTTTCCCACATTCGACAACATGAAGCTGGTCGCGGTGGGATTCTGCTTGTTTTTCACGATTCTGAATCTGGTGAGTGTGAAAACTTCGGGGAAGTTCCAGGTAGCCTTCGTCATTTTTCTGCTTGGAGCGCTTGCTGCGTATGTCATTGTCGGATATCCCAATGCAAGGCCCGAATTCTTCCGTCCCTTCATCGTTAGCAAGTATCGACCGATTCTGGAAGCGACCGGGCTTGTTTTCATCTCCTATGCCGGCCTGACCAAGATCGACAGCGTCGCCGAAGAAAGCAAAGAGGCTGGGCGGCTCATTCCCAAGGCGATGCTTTGGGCTTATGGGATCGTTTCCATACTCTACGTTCTGGTTGTTGCTGTGACCATCGGAGTACTTCCGCACAAAGAATTATCCGGAACTCTCACGCCGATTTCGACAGCTGCGAAAGTAATTGCCGGGACGCCCGGGTTGATCGTGATGTCGTTCGCGGCAATGGCTGCTTTCATCACCACGGCAAACGCGGGGATCCTTTCCGCGTCGCGAGTTCCCATGGCCATGAGCCGCGATTACATCCTCCCGAAAGTATTCGGACATGTAAGCCCAAAATTTGGAACCCCCTGGGTTTCCATTCTGACGACATCGGCGTTCATGATCATCGTCGTAGTCTTCCTCGAAGTGGAGATGCTGGCGAAGGTGGCTTCCACTTTCATGATTCTGATGTTCATCATGGTGAATTTCTCGCTCATCGTTGTGCGCTATGCCGGAATCCGGAATTACAAACCAACCTTCAAGGCTCCCTTATTCCCCTGGCTGCAGATCTTCGCGATCATCGCCTATTCGATCCTCATCGCGCAGATGGGATCCGTTCCGCTGCTGATCACGATCGGTTTCATCGCGTTTGCTTATGCCTGGTATCGAATCTTCTACCACCGTTTCGAGAAGCGGCACTCGGCCCTGGTGCGCCTGGCGATGAACATTCTCAACCGCATCATCATCAGCGAGACCAATTTCGAGAAGCTGGAAAACGAGCTGCTGGGTATCCTCAAGGAACGTGAAAGCATCGTGGAAGATGAATTCGATATCCTTGTGCGAGATGCGCATATTATCGATCAGAAATCCCCGATGGACCGTGAGAAATTCTTCAAGACCATCGCATCCGAATTGTCCCCGCATCTGAGGCTCGAATCGGAGCAGGTTTACGGCATGTTCTGCGACCGTGAAGTGATGTCCAACACGAATATCATACCGGGTGTCGCGGTTCCTCACATCATTCTTGAGGGCTCCGACCATTTCGAGATCGTGCTTGTGCGCAATCGTGACGGGATTCGGTGGGACGAGGAATCGGAGCCGGTCAACGCCGTGTTCGTTCTCATGGGAACCATGGACAAGCGCGATCTGCACTTGCGCGCGTTGATGGCGATCGCCCAGATGCTGCAAAACAAGTCGTTCATGATGAAATGGCTGGAAGCCGTCGACGCGGAGGACCTTCGATCGACAATCCTTCTCTCCAAACGAAAAAGAACGAGCTGACACACGAATAATTCCTTTCTCAGCCCCGCTGGAATTGGATTTTTAACTTGACGTAATCTGTCTCGCCAGCCCTTTTTCAACATCATTTCTTACATTCATCGGATTTACACAAGGAGTTGTGCATGAAACGGATTATGGTTAAAATGTGCCTTTTGAGCGCTGTTTTGTTCATTGTTGGCTGTGTGCCGGTCACATTAACTTTCAAGCAGCCGGGAAAGCCAATTGATATAGAGATCACGAAAGAAAGCAGTACGTTGGACGCGGAATCCGGAAGTGTATATTCTCCAACGGGTAAAACACTTATGTTTGATGTTTCCTCAGCCGATATCGTTGAGTTTGTTCCGGGCACCGATTATGTATTGATTCAGTCTGCCGATACCGAGAAGGGCTTCTACCCGATTTTTCTGTATGACTTTATAAAAGAAGAGACCATCTGGGAAAGTATGGTATCTACCAATAAGTTCACGTATCGATTGGCGGGAGAAGACAAAGACGTTTTGATCAGCTCGACGAAAATGTCCTCGAGAGCCGATGGCTTCACTGTTGCCGTTGACATGGCCAATGGCGATTCGCTGTTTGCTGTTTCGGGAGAACTGATCGAGCTTCCTTTTGACGGCCCCAAGGATAATTTTGTATTGCTGAAAAGATGGGCCGACAAGAACGTTGAATATTTCCTTTGGGATGTCAAGACTGGCGAGGAGCATCCTCTCACGTCGGACATGACAGAGATCAAGTTCGTCGAGAAGGAGTTTAACCGGTATGAGTCGGAAGACGGTTATGTTTTTCAGGGGGAGAAACAGCTGATCGCGATCAATTTTACAGCATCGAGCATCTGGTCCATTTCTTATGATACGGACATGGCTGTCGGCCATAGAGAGGAGTTTGGGGCTCAGGTACTCATGCATCTTACGGGTATGCGGTTAACAGAGGGACTGAGGTTTCTAACGAAATTGTACTCGAATGTCGTGATTTACGATGGAAAGGTGATATTCTCCCTGAATCGCGAAATGACGGGATATGATTTTGCTACCGGTAAATTGGACTGGAAATTTCCTCATGAAGACTTCGCATATCAATCATCGCTTTATCTGGATAATGGGATGTTGTATTTAATATCCTATGGAGGAGCGCGTTACATATCTGACCGGTCTTTTTCGAGGGGAAAGATGTACATTGAAAACACTGGCAACCCATACGTTCTCGAGATTGATCCCGCTGATGGTAAGGTTACCAATAGGACTCGTTGCAGCGCTAACGCTGTGTTTCTGGATGAAATAGCGATCGGGGACCAACATTACATGATCTCAAAGAAGTCATTTTGGACATACGACAAGGAAAACGGCTTTAAAATGTATTCCATGATAGATCACATGCTGGATGAACAATTTATGTTGGTGTCTTTGATAATGGAAAATACACTGGTTTACAATTCTGAAACCGACGATTATATGATGCTGGGAGTTACCGATGATTTCTTCTACATCGAGATGGATAAAGGGATATTCAAGATAGATGCCCACAATTACGAAATGGTCGATTTTCTTCAAGGATACGATGTTTACCGAATCATGGGCGAAAAGGAAACTTACGTCCATGTGCTGAAGAGCAAGATTTATATTGAAGAAAGCAAATACAACTTGTGTACATTCGATGTTCTGGATAAGGAGTACCGTAAGATGTTTACATTTAAAAGGTCTGTCAGCGAAGAGATGAACTTGCTGGTCACATTCAGGGACAGGGATATTGTACGGTCATGGAAGGGTAAAGAGCTAAGCATTTACCCTATCTACGGCAAGGTGAAGCAAGAGTAAAATTCTGGTAAATGCGTTCGCGAGCTCAGATCAGGTTTTCAGGATAGTGTACTTTGGAGAGGTAGAGTCCCTGCGGGGGTGCTGTCGGGGTAAGAAGCTGGTCTGATTTTCCACTTTCGAGCAATTTGGTTATGATTTCGGGGTCCAGCCCTCTATGGGTGGTTATAATAATGCAGCCCACAATTCTACGGACCATGTTATGAAGAAACCGGTCAGCCGAGAGATAAAACACCCACCCGCCTTCCTCGGGCTCGAAGTCCAATCGTTTGAGATCGCAGACGGTGTTGGGGATATCCGGGTTGGGCTTACAGAATGCAGCAAAATCGTGCCTGCCGAGCAAATGGGGGCGGCATGCTTCGATTCGATCGGGCAGTATTTTCTTTCGTGCGAATGTTGAGCGGTACAGTCGATTGAACGGCGTGCGTTCCTTTGCGATGTGATACTGGTAATCGCGCTGACAGGCGTCGTATCGCGCATGGAAGTCTTCGGGGACGGGGACGATGTCCAGAATGCCGACATCGTGGGGAAGGAAGGTTCGCAACGCGAGATGAATCTGCTGCGGCGTCATGTTGACCTCCAGATCGAAGTGCGCAACCTGTTCCAGGGCATGCACGCCCGAATCGGTACGTCCGGATCCCATGACCCCCACCGGCTTCTTCGCTAATTTCGCAAGCGCATCTTCCAAGACTCCCTGCACCGTGCGTCCGAAAACCTGTATCTGCCAGCCGACGAAATGGGTACCGTCGTAAGAGAGCTTGATCGCGTAGCGTGCCATGGTTATCCTACACGGTTGCGCGGATCTTGCTGCGGTATTCCCTGGCGCGAGCGAGCAGTTCCGCTTCATCCAGGGTTTGCAGCTTCCTGCCGAGCATCAGGGACTTGCCTGCGACAAATACGTCGTCGATGTTGCTGCTGTTCAGTGTATAGCAGAGGTGGGAATAAATGTTGTAGATGGGCTCGGTTTCAACCGTATCGCAGTGAAGCACGATGAAATCGGCCGATTTCCCAACTTCGAGAGAGCCGGTTCGATCGCTCAGTCCGAGTACATCCGCACCTCCCACGGTGGCCATGCGGAGGGCTTCCTCCGCTGGCAGGAATGTGGGATCGCTGTTCAGAGCCTTGTGAAGCTTCGCGGTTGTCCCCATCTCCTCGATGATGCTCAGGTTATTGTTGCTGGCAACGCCATCCGTTCCAAACGCGAGTCGAACGCCGTGCTGTTTGTAACCTTTGATGGGAGCGAAACCGGATGCGAGCTTCAAATTGCTCTCCGTGCAAATAGCTACGCCCGTCCTGGTGCGCGCGAGGATTTCCTGCTCTTCCTCATCGACCCATACGCAGTGCGCCGCAATTACGTCTTTTCCGAGAAAACCGATGTCGTTCAGATAGCGCACGGGCGAGTTCCCGAACTGCTCGATTGCGTCGCTGCGCTCTTTCTCGGTCTCTGCGAGGTGAATCAGGAGTCGCATGCCGTTTGCGCGCGCTTTTTCGGCGGCCATGATCAGGTGATCCTTGTTGCAAGTGTAGATCGCGTGTGGAGCGGAGATGAATTCCACCAGATCGTTGTCCCTGTAGGCGAGATGCTGCTCGACCGCATAGTCGATCATCTGCTCGGCTTTGGTGTAATTCACCACGGGGAACTCCACAACGCCTTCGCCCAGCACGCCACGCACCCCGGCTCGGGTAACTGCCCTCGCCGTGGCCCCCTCCATGAAGTACATGTCGCAGAAGGAGGTGACTCCGTTGCGAACCATTTCCGCGATGCCATGCAGGGACGCGTGATAGATGAACTCGTCGGCCAGGAATTTTCCCTCGAGCGGCCAGATGAAATTCTGGAGCCATTCGTGCAGCGCAAGGTCATCCGCGACGCCCCTGAAATAGCTCATGGAGATATGCGTGTGCGCGTTTACGAGTCCGGGAATGATGTAGCCGCCACGGGCGTCATGGGTGGAAGAAGCCTCGTATTTACCCGCAAGGTTTTCCTCCGTTCCGACTTCCAGTATCTTGCCCTTGTGAATCGCCATTGCGCCCTTTTCGAAAATGTCCATTTCAGGATTGACCGTTACCACGGTCCCGCCCCTCACAAGCATATCTATCTTCTGCATTCTGCCTCCAAACTTCTTTTCGGCAATCTTCCCGGTTGCCGGTTTTCTGGCAACATTTTTCGATCTGCGCGACTCCCCACAATGAAACAAGCTCGTATAACGGGTGGGCGGGCTGTCGCGGTGCTGCTTGGAAGGGAATTTGCCCTTGCTTTCGCAAATTCCGTTACAAGCATGCTCGCGACGGGACTTCTGTATCGAGCGTGTTTCATTCTCTCAAAAAAGTGCCGTCCGTTTGCCCGTTTGTATAAAAATTCTATTGACAGTATCAAATATAACCTTCATTATTCAACATTGGATTTCAGGCATAAAAAATCTCGCGGGAAAGGTGCTGCAAATGGAATATTTCCTTTCAGGCTATCATCAGATCAAGGACATTCTGACGCATCATGCGTTGTTCTCTGTCGGAATTCTGTTGCTCCTGGGATATTTCTTCGGCAAAGCAGCCGCCAAGCTGAAACTGCCCGAGATCACCGGCTTCATTATCGGTGGTCTGATTCTGGGAGATTCGGTTCTGGGCGTAATTCCTCATCACATGAACCAGTCGCTGAAAATCGTCACCGAAATCGCTCTGGGGCTTATCGCCCTCACCATTGGAGGTGAGTTTTACTGGGTAAAGCTCAAGCGCATGGGAAAGGCCGTGGTGATCATCACCGTGGTGCAGATTCTTGCGACATTCGGCCTGGTGAGTGCGGGATTGATACTGGCCGGACTGGATACCCCTTTCGCGATGCTTCTGGGTGCGATTGCCTCCGCGACAGCCCCGGCGGCGACGGTCGCGATCGTTCAATCGCTTCGGGCGCATGGTATTTTCATCGACTACCTGTATGGTGTTGTCGCACTCGACGATGCCGGTTGTGTGATTCTCTTCGGTATCATCTTCGCGGTTGTTTCAGGGATGCTTGGCGCGCCGTCAGAATCGGCCAGCGGCTTGAGCGTGATGTCGTTCGCTGTATTGGAAGTGCTGCTGTCCGTTGCCATAGGAGCAGTTAGCGGGTATCTGATTCATCGTCTGACTTTCCGCAAGAACAACACCCATGAAATTATGATCATCACCCTGGGTATATTCTTTCTTTCGACCGCAGCGGCGATCGTGTTTCATCTCTCTCCGCTGATCACCAATATGGCGGCGGGAGCGCTAATCATCAACATGTCCGCCCGTAACCATCGAATCTTCCGGATTCTGGAGCCGCTCACCCCACCGATCTACGCGCTTTTCTTTGTTATCGCGGGTACGGAGCTCCAGCCGCATATCATCTTCCAGGGCGAAATCCTGATGCTGGGAGGCGTTTATATCCTCGCAAGAGCTGTGGGTAAGTACGGCGGCGTCTACGCAGGATGCGCCATGGGCAGAACATCCGCTTCAATCCGTAAATACCTCGGTCTATGCATGCTTCCGCAAGCGGGTGTGGCCATTGGACTCGTGCTTCTCGTTCAAGCATCGCCGCTTCTGGCAAACCTGGAACCACAATACGTGAAAGTCATCGATAATATGGTCAATATCGTCCTGTTCTCCGTATTCGTGAACGAGCTTACAGGACCTTTGCTCTCAAAGTACGCAATCATCCACGGAAATGAAATGGGGGCACGATGAATCTCTATCCCATGTTCGACGAACGCGCTTGCAGCACCAATTTCACCGCAAGGACGAAAGATGAGGCTCTCAGGAAGCTCGCGCAACTCGCCTGCAAAAGCAAGGCGCTGAAATCCGCAGATTGGTCGGAAATCCACGCGAAGATAGAAGCCCGTGAGAAGCAGGGCACGACAGGTTTCGGGAATGAAATTGCCATTCCGCACGCTCGCGTCGAAGGATTGGAAGAATTCCTGATCTGTATCGCAGTTGCGCCCAAGGGCATCGAATTCGATTCGATGGACAAAAAGAAAGTCAGAGTCCTGATCTTGCTTCTCGGACCGGAGTCTCGGGTCGACGATCACCTGAAAATCCTGGCGCTGATTTCTCGAACGCTTAGCAAGACCAACGCGAAGCAGGAGCTTTTGCATTCGGCGTCCAAGACGGTCCTTGTCGAAACATTCCTGCGCAATACGCGCGTTATCTCCGGCAAGGCGTCCGAAAGCGAGAAAATGAAAGCGCTGGTGATCATCCTGTACTTTGACGACTTGCTGTACGATATTCTCGAGTTTTTCATCGAGACGGGCATCGAAGGTGCGACCGTCATCGAATCGTTCGGGATGGGGGAATACATCTCCAATATACCCATTTTCGCGGATTTCATCGGATTCATGCGGGAAAACAAAAACCACAGCAAGACGATTCTTACCCTGATTCCAGAGAGTCGCAGCGATGAAATCGTAAGCGGAATCGAAGAGATAACCGGCGATCTGAACAAGAAGCAGGGAGCGATGATCATGCTGCTCGACGTAGGTTTCTTCAAGGGAACCATGCGCATGATGTAGAAAATGGAGGAAAGATGGCATTACGCTCGATAAACCCGGCAGACAATCAAGAATTAGCCGTCTATGAGGAATTCACAGCGGAAAAGATCGATCAAACGATCCGGCTCGCGAACGAAGCGCATCTCGCCTGGCGTGAAGTATCCATGGGAATCCGCGCGTATCACCTGATGAAAGCCTCGTCGATTATGCGCCGCAGGACCCGTCAACTGGCCCTGATCATGACGCAAGAGATGGGAAAGCCGATCCGCGAAAGCGAATCGGAAATTGAAAAATGCGCATGGGTTTGCGACTACTATGCGGAGAACGCAGCATCCTTTCTTGCAGCCGAGCAGATTCGTACAGAGGCCAGCAAGAGTTTCATCGCCTTCGAGCCGCTGGGCGTAATTCTGGCGGTGATGCCCTGGAATTTTCCCTTCTGGCAGGTTTTTCGTTTTGCCGCACCTTCGTTGATGGCCGGGAACGCCGCGATTCTCAAGCACGCCTCCAATGTGACGGGCTGCGCGCTGGCGATCGAAGAAATATTCCGGGAAGCGGGTTTCCCCGAACACCTCTTTCGCACCATCCCGGTGGGGAGCCATGCAGTCGAATCGACCATACGTCACTCTCTCGTGCGCGCAGTGACCTTGACCGGCAGTACCGAGGCGGGAAAATCCGTCGCGGCGATCGCCGGAAGCGCGATCAAGAAAACGGTACTGGAACTGGGCGGAAGCGATCCGTACATCATTCTGAAAGATGCCAATATCGAGCTCGCCGCCGAGCAATGCGTCAAAAGTCGCATGATCAATACCGGGCAGAGTTGTATCGCTGCCAAGCGATTTATCGTGGTTAAGGAAGTCGCCGACGATTTCACCGAAAAGGTTGTCGACCTGATGGGCAATATCCACTTCGGCGATCCCATGGACGAGAACACGGCGATCGGACCGATGGCTCGTACGGACCTGCGCGACGAACTGCACGATCAGGTGTTGAGAAGCATCGTCTCCGGTGCGAAGTGCCTGATGGGCGGTGTATTACATAAACGGGTGGGAGCCTGGTACGCCCCCACGCTTCTTACGGACGTCGCTGAGGGAATGCCGGCTTATTCGGAAGAGCTTTTCGGCCCCGTGGCGGTCATCATCCGCGCAGAGGACGAGGAGGACGCGATTCGCATTGCCAACGATACCTCGTTCGGTCTTGGGGCTGCCGTATTCTCGGAGGATGTGACCCATGCTGAGGATATCGCTTGGAGAAAGTTGAACGCGGGGTGCTGCTTCGTGAACAGCTTTGTCCGCTCGGATCCCCGTCTGCCGTTCGGCGGAGTCGGTGAAAGCGGATATGGACGGGAATTGGCCCTCTTCGGCATCCGCGAGTTTGTGAATATTAAAACGATTTATATACAATAAGATAATAGAGGATTACTATGAGCAGAAAGTACGAAAGCGATCTCGAGAAATATTTCGAGCCTTATCGAAATCAGGTTATAGGCAGAGATCAGGAATTTGAGACACCATATGGAAGAAAGACCGTTATTTACTCCGATTGGACCGCCAGCGCTCGTTTCTACCGCGTTATTGAAGATCGGTTGACGAACGAAATCGGTCCCTTTATCGGCAACACGCATACGGAAACCACCGTGACCGGTACGGCCATGACAAAGGCCTACCATCAGGCGCAGAAGATCATCAAGCAGCATGTCAACGCCGGGCCGGACGATGTGATTATGCTGGAGGGATCGGGCATGACTGCGGCCGTGGTCAAGCTGCAGCGCATTCTGGGTTTGAAGATCCCGGAGCAACATTGCGATTGCTTCAAGATCGAGGAAAGCGAGCGACCGGTTGTGTTCATTACACACATGGAGCATCACTCGAACCACACATCCTGGCTGGAAACGATCGCCGATGTCGAGGTCGTACGAGCGAGAGCCGACGGGCTGGTTGATCTGAAGTACCTGGAAAAGCTCATCGAGCAATACAAAGACCGGAAGCGGAAGATCGCCTCAGTAACAGCCTGTTCCAATGTTACCGGCATTCAACCGCCAATATACCGGATTGCGAGAATGATGCACGAAATCGGCGGATTGTGTTTTGCGGATTTCGCATGCTCAGCGCCGTATGTGAAGATCGACATGCATCCGGAGGATCCGATGGAGAAGCTTGACGCGATCTTCTTCTCGCCGCACAAATTCCTGGGTGGTCCAAGCTCACCGGGGGTGGTGGTGTTCGATTCGAAGCTTTACAACTTGAAAGCGCCCGATCGCCCGGGCGGCGGGACCGTTACCTGGACCAATGCCTGGAACGAGAAGCGGTATTACGACGATATCGAGGTACGTGAAGACGGAGGTACTCCGCCGTTCCTGCAAACCATGCGAACCGCGATGTGTATCAAGCTCAAAGAGGAAATGGGCATCGACAATATCCTCCAGCGCGAAGAAGAATTGCTGGATATTGTCTTTGAAGAATTCCCCCAAATTGAGCATGTGCATATTCTGGAGCAGCAGTATCAACAGCGTGTGGGCGTGATATCCTTCTACCTGGACAACATTCACTACAACCTGATGGTGAAGATTCTCAACGATCGATACGGGATACAAATGCGCGGCGGTTGCGCTTGCGCCGGAACATACGGCCACTACTTGTTCTATATCAAAAAATCGATATCCAAAAAAGTCACCGACCTGATCAATCAGGGCGACCTCTCCCTCAAGCCGGGCTGGATCCGCTTCTCCATACACCCAACCATGACCAACAAGGAAGTCTATTTCATCGCCGACGCAATCAAGGAGATTGTCGAGAACATTGACGAGTGGGCAAAAGATTACACCTACGACCAGCACTCGAACGAGTTCAAGCACAAACACCCGGTCGGCTACGAGGACAAGCTAGTCGAGAAGTGGTTCAAGAACTTCAAAGGTTGATCGATTAATTCATTGTGGAATTATTGAGAAGGCGCTCCGACGGAGCGCTTTTTTTTTGTTGAAAAGTGGAAAATAATTGATCCGTAAATTATAATCTTGACATAAATTTTCCGAATTCTCGAATATTAACTCTGCTTTGCAAATTTATTCACTTCAGGAACACAATGAGAGTAACAAAGGATTTTGACGAGTATTGCGATAAGGGATTTTCAGGTAGAGAAATCAATTCAGAAGATTTTTTAACTCGGATTCGGACTATAAAAAAACCGATCACCCTCTTTCTTGGCGCCGGGATTAATCCGAGCGGTTTACCGCGCTGGAGCGAGATGCTTGGTAAGCTTCTCAAGAAAGCGCTTGTAACCTACTTGGGCAGTAAGGGCTGTTCGTTTGGCAATCTTGATGAGATTGTTGCATGGATGGATGATCGACTAACGGTATATGATAAGGCAAACATAATCAGTACAGCCCTGAAGAGCCGTTATAGCGCGCTTGTGCATGATGGACTATATTCAAGCTATACACCTTCGATGCTCGATGATGGTGAATGCTACGTTAAGCCTTTATCCGAGCTATGCCAGAGTAATCGAGTTGGAGCCGTTATCACGTACAATTGGGACGATCTTCTCGAACAGTGCCTCCGCGGTTACTGTAAAAAACGGGGTAGCAGGAGAAGCGGAAGAAGGTACCGTACGATCTATCGAGAAGAGAGGGAGTCCCTTGCGTATGGTGAACTTCCGATCTATCATGTTCACGGCTATCTTCCCTGGGTGTCGCCGATGCTCTCATCGCTGGATCAGGATATTGTTTTCAGCCTGGAAGAATATCATCGATTTATCCGGGAACACCATACCTGGCAGGTCTCAACGCAGCTTTATCATTTGCAGCAAAGTATCTGCATCTTTTTGGGGGCCTCACTTACTGATATCAACATGCTCCGGCTCCTCTCAACCAACAAGGAGTACTGTGACAATCCTGATATTTATCAAATTATGGCTTTGGAAAATGATATCGTTCAATACAATCGAAAGCATCTATCTGAAGATTATATAATGGTATATGATCGCAAGCCTGTTACAGAGGATAACAAGACTGCTTGCAAGGAAATTTTAGGCCAGCACTTCCGCAGTGTGGGCATTAATCTCATCACGGAGAATACTTTCAAAGATATTAAAGAATTGCTAGAAAACTTGGCAGAGATACTTGACGGGGGAGGCAAAAATGGCAAATAAAGTTGGGAATACTACTATTGACGCTGAAGATATTTACAGGAGAATGAGAAACTACTATCGGGGGATCAGTAGGATTAGCCGATTGAAGAGAAGCCCATATATCCCGACCAATATCATGGGATTCGATGAGCTTCTACGCGGAGGTTTGTTGTTGCCGTTCTTCTTGAAGCGGGAATACACTAGGGATAACAGGGATAATCAAGAACCTCAAGGTGGCAATAATTCGGAAGCTGTGGTAAAAGAAAGTAAGTATGATACAGACTCTCTGGTTATTCTGATAAAAGGTAAGCCTGGAACGGGAAAGACTACGTTCGCCACGCAAATGCTGATGGGGATTCTTGAATGCAACAAGAGTGATGCCCTGCATGAAAGTGATAAACCTCTCAGATGTCAAAAGAAATACAATCCTGACACATCGTTCTTAAATCAAATCCAGAACACTGTCGATATTCTTAACGAGTCAAAGGAACTAAGGGTTTACACTTGCGAGCAAAAGAGAGAAGAGTTTATTGATTTGATGAAAAGGCTACATCGTCGTGATGATTTACGAGAGTGGTACTTCACGTTTGTATGTTATTGGCTGGGAGTGTTTATATATGAATATGACTCATCAAAACGTGCGGATATTGTAGATTTCTATATTAATCATTGGAAAGTTGAAAAGGTGGAAAGCTCTTTTACGAGTCAAAAGCGAAAGATTGTTGGATATTTCAGCAGGAGTATGAATAGCAGGAGGAAGAGGAAACCAAGTAGGATTTTTGAGATAAAGAACGAGCTTAGTGAGATTATTGTCTCAAGAAGGGATGTTTTTTGTAGTTTCCTTGATTGCATGTTTGATGATATGCAAAATAATACTAAGAGAGAATACCCCAAAATAGCAGAGAAAGTTAAGAATCATCTCATGACAGATATTAGGTCCATTGATCCTTGGGCTTTCAAGATTATTGATTACATTTGTGAGATGCTATGTAAACAGGATGATTCAGAAGCAAAAAATATAAAAGATTTCATTGATCGAAAGATCGAAGAGTATATAGAAAAGAGATTCGATACCGATATTCGAAGCATGCTGAAAGAAATCGAAACGCTTGAGACGGAAAATTCCCAGTCAGAAAGTTGCTCTTATGACACATGGCTTTCAGATATGATGTATTGGCTTGGAGATGGCCCAGAGGATGGAACTCAAGCTCAAGTTCAAACAAAAGAGCAGGAACCAGAGAATAAGAACCAGGCTTCAAAGCAAGTGCCTCTCCGAAAACGAGCCATTCTAATTGACGGTTTGAATACTTTCCCGGCTGATATTCGACGCAATATCGATGCACAGCTTATCGTACGTTATTTAAGGAGACGAGCCTGGATATCCATCATTATCTATGAAGATGAGACGAACCATCACGAAAACTTGGATTATCTGGCCGATATGGTTATCCAGATAGAAGGTAAAGAACATAAAAAACAGCAGAATTACTACTTAAATCGTATTTGCATTGAGAAGTCGCGTTTTCAACAGAGTGTTCTTGGATGGCATCAGTACAAGATTCGTGAATCTGGCATTCAGGTGTTCCCTTCATTACATTATCGGACTCACAGGCTGGACAAGTTGGATGACTATATTGAATACTCCGAAGAGAGTATTTTGCAGGACTATACTGATTTGACTCTATTTACAGATGAACAAGAAGATGAGCCGAATAATGATCAAAAAAATGATAAGAACAACTGTGGACTTTTCTGGAGTTTTCATAACCCACACTGTTTCTATTGCAGAAACTATAACGATCCAAGGGGTATTGATCATTTACTGACAAATCAATTGAGGAAGAACCCGGAAAGTTATTCTTTCTTGAAAAAAATATTAGGCGGAGAGCCGCATCGCGGGAGTACAACAGCAGTTTTAGGAGCGCACCATACATTCAAGCTTCAAGCCTCGCTTGATTTTCTAAGAGACGGATCAATCAAAGGCGAACATGGATTACTGATCTGTCTTCAGGACATGAAACCGGAACTATACAAGGAACGGGCAAGCTTGTGTGGTTGGGTATGTTACAAGGATAAAAGTGAGATGGAGAAGTGTAACAATCAAAAAAACTGCTATGGAAAGGTTCATTCTCTGCTGCTTCGTCCAGGCTGCATCTCTCCCGAGGAGTTCATTTTCCTGTTAGATAATCGATTAATTAATGGCGTAAGAACAGGGAAACATATTCAGAGGATCGTCTTCTGGGATCTTCAGCAGATTTCAGAAAGATTTCCGTTTTTTGCTCAGGATCGTTTTTTCTTGCCGGCACTTATCGATTATCTGAGGAATAAGTGGGCGATAAGGGCGGTATTTACAGGCCCGGCAAGTGCGGAAGTATCACAACAAATGAATGTTTTAGCAGATAACATTGTGTATGCGTGGCGAGAGAAGTGGCCACTCGATGGAAATCCTCATCAAGGGCAGGATATGTATGCTTTCTACTGTGACCGTCTGGAGAACGAGCCGTCGCACTCATCATTATCGTACGTCCCGAGATTAAACCATGGAGAAAGAACGGGTCGAACTGATCGCACGGATAAAAAATGGGACAAGGATTTGTTTGTTCCTGAGTCGTCGGATTCTTATACTAACTCTGTTGGTGAAGTTTTTATAAAGGAATCCAGAACCTCCCAGCTGATGCGCCAGAAAATATGGGAGATTCAGGGTATCAAGGCTGAAGACTATGTCAATACGACACTCGACCGGAATTCGATCGAAATGATGAAGAAAAAAGTACAAGAAGGAGAATAAGCCTTAATTATATCTATGATACAGAACACCTTTTCATTGACATCCTCAGGCAAGTTGGGCAACCTGTGAACGAACCGAGTTTAACCGAGGATGCGATGGAAAAGAAATTCACCTGGCGCTTGGGCAATCGATTGGAAGAGCTTGCGCCGCTTGCGGATGCCTTCGAGGGCTTTGTGCTGGAGAACCATGTCAACCCCCGCGTTGCATTCAACATCAACCTGATCTTCGATGAGATGATAACCAACATCATCAACTACGGTTATCGCGATGCAAACAATCACGAGATTGGGGTGGACGTCACGCTTGGCGATGAGTATATCGTTGTTCGGCTGGAAGACGACGCTGCACCGTTTGATCCGCTCTCCGCACAAGAACCGGATACCGAAGCCTCGATCGAGGAGCGCTCTGTAGGGGGATTGGGCATCCACCTCGTGAAGCAGTTCTCACGCGAGATGAGCTACAAGCACGATAACGGCAAGAACATCCTCACAATTATTCTGGATTCTCAGCAGTAAGTCGGGTAATCCCCCACAAATCGGCATCCAATAAATCATCGCCGATAACCAGCCCGATCAGCTCCACATCATTCCAATAACCTCTATCATGTGCATTTCATGACGTTTCCACGGTATTCATTGACAAAACGAGCGCAACCAGATGTTTTGGAAGCGATTAAAATCGGAGAGGTTTGCATGACGATACAAGAACAAATTGAAATGATAAAAAACGGGGCGGAGGAGATCGTCCCCGAGGCTGAACTGAAGCAAAAGCTGATTCTCGCCGAGAAAGAAGGCCGCCCTCTTCGCGTAAAGCTGGGCATCGATCCCACCGGCAAGGATGTGCATATCGGTCACATGGTTCCCGTGCGCAAGCTGCGCGATTTCCAGGACATGGGCCACACCGGCGTAATCATCATCGGTGACTTCACGGCTCGCATCGGGGATCCAACCGGGCGCGACGAATCACGTCCGCCTTTGACCGCAGAAGATACCAAACGCAATGCGGAAACCTACATGGATCAGCTCTACACGGTTCTGGACAAAGACAAAACGGAGATCCGCTGGCAATCGGAATGGTTCGACGACCTGACGCTGGCGAATGTTATCAGCCTGCTCGGGAAATTCACCCTGGCGCAGTTCCTTGCCCACGACACCTTCCGCAAGCGCTACGAGAACGGACTTCCGCTCGCGATGCACGAATTGATGTACCCCGTCCTTCAGGCGTACGATTCTGTAGCGATCGATGCCGACATCGAACTGGGCGCAACCGAACAGAAGTTTAACCTTCTCTGCGGACGCGACATGCTCCGCTATTTCGGTAAGCCGGAGCAGGTTGCCATCATGTTCCCGATCCTCCTTGGAACGGACGGCGTCAACAAGATGGGCAAAAGTCTGGGCAACTATATCGCGGTTTTCGATCCTCCGGGAGAAAAATACGGCAAGGTGATGTCGATCCCCGACAACATCATCCTCAACTACTTCCAGTATGCTACACGACTAACTCCGCAAGAGATCAAGGTGATCGAATCGGAACTCAAGTCGGGCGAAAATCCAAAATTCATAAAGCAACGTCTGGCCCGGGAAATCGTTACCCTTTATGATGGGGAAAAAGCGGCCTGGGAAGCGGAGAATGAATTCAACAGCGTTTTCAGCCAGGGAAATATTCCGGCCGATATCGAAGAACTCGTGATAGACGAGCCGGTCTGGATTATCAAACTTCTCACCGACACGGGTCTCTGCCAAACGAACGGAGAGGCGCGGCGCATGCTCAAGCAGGGCGCGGTGAAGCTCGACGATGAGAAGATCGAAGACGGCGACCTGAACCTGAGCGTTGAAAAAGAGCAGATTCTTAAGGTAGGCAAAAGGCGCTTCCTGAAGCTGGTTCCCGGGGAGAAATAATGGGCTTTTCGGAAATACTGGTACTCGCGCCGATTCTGATTATCAGTCTCAGCGTGCATGAGTTCAGTCACGGGCTTGTGGCGTACTGGCTCGGGGACGATACGGCGAAACGTGCCGGTCGTCTGACGTTGAATCCGCTTTCGCACCTGGATATCCTGGGCTTGATCGCGTTGTTCATCATGAAAATCGGCTGGGCGAAACCGGTTCCGATCAATCCGTACAACTTTCAGAACTTCAAGCGGGATACCGCTCTTTCCGCGGCGGCGGGTCCAGCCTCGAACTTCATCATGGCGATCATCTTCTCGTTGATCTTCAAGGGATACGTGAGTGTTTTCGGCGATTCGCTCATGATGGGGCATTCGGTGAGTGTGTTCATCGGAAGAATCCTTTTCCTGACAATCTTCTTCAATCTGGCGCTCGGGTTGTTCAATCTGATTCCGATACCACCGCTGGACGGCTCGAAGATTCTCGGCGGATTTCTTTCGGACAACGCCTATTTCAAATACACGGCTCAGGAAAAGAAGGGGATGATCATCTTCATGGGAATCATCCTGATCTCTTATGTGTTCAACATTCCGATTGTCGGATATATCATCATGCCTCCGCTCAACTTCTTGCTCAGGTTGCTGACCGGCATGACGCTCTGACGCGCGAAATGACGTAAAATGAATTGACAAAATCGTTTTACATCTTAATAAGGAAGTTTGTGGAGTGATCGGGAAAATCGAAACCAAGGATTTGTAAATATATACTATGAAAGTCATTTATGAATATGTTGGCGCGTTGACGCTGCCGTTTCTTTTTGTTTTTGCTCTGACGCCGTTCATCATTCGTCTGGCGAAAGTCATTAATTTCATGGACAACCCCGAAGCGCGGAAAGTCCATAAAAAAGCTACGCCTCTCATGGGGGGTGTGGCCGTATTCACCGGCTTCATTCTGTTTGCGATTTATCATATCGCGCTGTCACCTCATCGCTCGTTCGACCTGCCGGTTATCGGCTACCTCGGTGGCGCATTGATTATCACCCTCGTAGGGTTGATCGACGACCGTTACACGATGTCTCCTCGCGTGAAGATGCTGGGGCAGCTCCTCGCGTGCGTTGTGTTCATCGTTACGCAGCAGATGCATTACGGCAACTTTCTGAATCTCTTCATCTCGCCGTGGCTCAGCGTTCCCATCATGCTGTTGTGGATGATCGGGCTGATGAACGCGCTGAACTTCCTGGACAACATGGACGGGATCATCTCGGGGATGTCCGGGATCCTGGCGATTGGATTTTATGCGCTCAGCGTATCCATCAAAACCAGCGCCCTGGCCCCGCAGGCTCATTTCATCGGCCTGATGTCACTCACATTCGCCGGTGCGATATTCGGCTTTCTTCCCCACAATTTCCGACCCGCAAAAATTTTCCTCGGCGATGCAGGAAGCATGTTTATCGGCTATTTCCTCTCGACCATGGGGATTCTCAGCGGCCGACTCGCCGTGATACATCGGAGCAGCGAGATGTACTACCTGCTCCCCGTTCTGATGCTCAGTTACGCCATCTTCGATATCTCGCTGGTCAGCATCACGCGCAAGAGAGACGGTCGTCGCATCACCCAGGGCGGCAAGGACCACTCGACGCACCGCATCGACAACGCCATGGGCTCCGCGCGTGTGACGGCGCTCATCATCTATCTGATCAATGCGATCATCGCTGTGTTTTCCATATTAATCTACCGGATGGACTCGATCATTTTGCTTGCCGTATCGACCGTTTTGTTCGCGGCTTTTTTCCTGTTTTTCGGAAAGAAGCTCGATCAGATACCCGTCACGATACCAGCCAACCAGCTAAAACAAAATGAGGTAAAAGCATGAAAATAAGGATACTCGGTTCTGCTTCCGGCATCCCGACGCCCGGAAAGCACCACTCTGCCTTATGGTTCTACACGCACGGAAAGAACATATTGATCGATTGCGGAGAAGGAATCTCTCAGCAGCTCATGAAGTATGAACTCGACGCGGACGTCATCGATTACGTGATCATTTCGCATTACCACCCGGATCATGTTTCGGGGTTCTTCATGATGATCCAGATGATGTACCTCCAGCAGCGAGTGAAGAACCTCACCGTGTTTCTGCCGGAACGCGTTAAGGACTTTCTGGAAACCATGCACATGTTCTATACCATTCCCGATAAATTCCATTTCAGTATATTCCTGAAGCCCATGGAAGAGCTGAACCAGGAACTGCCCTTTATCACGCCGATCGAATCGGACCACTTGCAAAGCTACGCCTCCGTTATCCGGGAAAAGCATTTGACGAACGAAATGAAGAGCTTCTCGTTCGTTCTGGAAGAAGAAGAGGAAGACCGCGATAAAAAGGTGATCTACACCTCGGATATCTTGAAGCTGAATTCCCTGGGGATTCGACTGATAGAAACCGATATACTCATCGTCGATGCGTTGCATCCGAAAGCTGAAGAAGTCTATGCGCTTCGAGAAGACGAAATCGACAGAATCATACTAACCCACGGGTTGTCAAAGGATCTGAAACAGCTATTGAAAACGCGTGAAAATCAAGTCTTCGAGATTGCGGATGAAAATAAAGAAATCATTTTATAGTTTCCTGTTTGTATCAATCGTTATTGCGCTGGCTCTGGCCGGATGTACATCGAATTATTCGGTAGCGCAGAGTCTTCAGGCGCGTGGAAAATACGCGGCTGCCATCGAGAGCTACGATCATTATATCAAAATCTCCAAGAACGGCGCGAAAGCGACCGAGGCGGAGCTGGAACGTTCGGAATGCTATTATCAATTGGGCCTTAAAGCCTTTGACTCCGACAAGTGGAAGCTGGCGATCCGTTTCTTCTTCCTGGCGAATTCGGACAAGGCCGACGAGATCATGGACAACTGCTATTTCAACCTCGCTGATGCCGCCTACCAGCGAAACGACTACGATATCACCCTCCAGTACTATGAAATGATCGTTGTGAATCTACCTGAATCCGAGTTGATCCCGGAGATTCTTCATAGCCGGATTCAGATTTACATGGATATCTACAACAACGACGAAGCGGCTTGGGAAAACTATGTGCTTCTCAACGAGCGATATACGGGCAACGAGTATATCGCGATGTCGCAAAAATATATCGACCGGTTTATGGAGCGATACATCGATAACGCGATCGAACTACAGTTTTCCGACGGATACCGCCATGCGCTGGAACGCTTGTTCTATCTGGAGCAATACCCGTCTTCGTTCAAGGATCGCATCTACCTCGAACTGAGCGAGTTGTACTGGAAACTGGCGGAACAGCTCGTAGTAGAAGGCGAATACGTGCAGGCCGAAGAGACCTACAGGTTCGTCATCGAGTTCGATCCGACCAAAGAAGAATTGGTGAACGCACGCCTTGTCGATATCTGCTCCAAGTTCATGCAGCAGGGCGATGAGCTGGTGAGCGACAGGCAGATCGATAACGCAATCGGAATCTACAGCCGGTGTTTCAATATTATCAGCAATTATGAGCCGGCAGCGATGGCAATCTCCGAAGCGAATATTCTGAAACAGAACATTCATGAAGCGAACCGGCTGAGCCTCGAAGCGCAGGAAGAAGAGAAGAAAGAGAACTGGGCAACGGCTCTGCAGCTCTACCGCAGTGCGTATCGTCTGGATGCCTTGAGCGCATATAAGGACAAGATGTTCCTGATGTCCAACATGATCGAGATCGAGAAGGATCCCGTCGCTTTTGCCCGACGCGTTATCAATAACTACCGCAACGGGCTTATCATCCGCCGGGTGAGCCAGCTGGAACAGGAACTCGTATTGCAATACCAGGACCTTGTAAGTACCTCCGGTTGGCGATACGTTCTATCCGTGGGCGAAGCGAAGTACGAGGTTCGATACGATATCTCGACGCCGGAAAAGAGTTATTTCCTGGTGTGGCTTGTTAATTTGAAAGATCAGACGGTTTTGCCTCTGAACAAAGTGAGTGAGGAATTATTGCAATAATGGATAAGTTTATCAAACGTTACGTACTCATATTATTTTGTGTCCTGTCGAGTCTTTCTGCACAGGATTTCGACCTGGAGAAGTTTACCGATCCACAGAAATACGGTTGGGAAGATTTCGAGGAGCGAAACCATGCCAAGATGGACCTTCAGGAGCGCCAACGGCTTTTGCAGCTCTATCGCATGAACCGCCTGACCACCGCCGGAAACCTGGCAAAATCGGCGATTGTTCCCGGTTGGGGGCATTTCTCGGCGAAGAGCTACACCAAGGGGCAGATTTTTCTCGGGCTGGAGGTCGTGCTATTCGGAAGCGCGCTCTATTTCTATGACCAGGCGATGGAAAACTATGACAAGTATAAAAACGCCGACCAGGTCGATGAAATGAATCAATCCTACAACGACGCGCTCGAACCCTACCGCTATTCGCAAGCCTTTCTCGGGTTGGGTATCCTTGTTTGGATCTATACCCTGTACGACACGATCAACGTTACCGATGAATACAACAGCAACCTCTGGAGCGATATCATCAGGGAGTACAATCGGCAAAACGTTATTATAACACCAACAGGCATTTCGGTGAGGTTCTAACCATGAAGAATTTACTGTTCATACTCGTTATCGTCGCTTTCTCCGTCGTGTCCTGCGAGCTGGAGAGAAGTAATCCGCTCGATCCGGATAACAATTCGAGTATCGATGTGCCAACAAAAATCTCGAACGTCTCGATAACATCTTCGGGAAGCGGATCCGTTACGAAGTGGGTCAAGGTCGAGTGGCAAAGCACGGAAGATGCCGATGCGTACATGGTCTACCGGGCTCTTGATTACGATGGTTCCTACGTGAGTATCGTTCCGCAGGGAATCCCCAATACGTCGGATACGACCTGCTCGTATCGCGATAACGATGTTTACGCAGGAAACTACTACTGGTACCGGATAGCCGGTAGGAGTGAAGAGGGTTTGATCGGGCCGCTTTCGACTCCGGTAGGTAGGGGCGTTGAGTAATCCGCTGTTGCGGGGATTGAACGAACGTCAGCAGGAAGTGGTACAGGCAACGGAAGGCCCTGTCCTGGTTCTTGCAGGCGCAGGGAGCGGTAAAACCCGTTCCGTGATCTATCGCGCCGCCTGGCTGATCCGCGAGAAGCGAGTCAACCCATACAACATCCTGATTGTTACCTTCACCAACAAGGCCGCGCGCGAATTGCGCGATCGCCTGGAAGAAACCTTTCATTTGCAGACGCGCAATCTCTGGGTGGGAACCTTCCACAGCATCTGTGCGAGGATCCTCCGCTACGAGAGCGACCGGTTGCCTTTCAAATCAAATTTTGTCATCTACGACGCCGACGACCAGAAGACGTTGATCAAACGGATTGTCAAGCGTCTGGACATCGATAGCAAGGCATTTCCGCCCGGCAAGGTGCATAATCTGATCAGCCGGAACAAGAACAACCTGATCCGTCCGGAAGAATTCTTTGAATTCCAGGACGAGAACGCATACACGAAGACCTTTCACAAGATTTACAAGGCTTACACGGAAGACCTCGTGAAGAACAACGCGCTCGATTTCGACGACCTCCTCCTACGCATGGCCTACTTGCTCGACGAGCACGAGGACATCCGCAGGAAATACGCGTCGCAGTTCCGATACATCATGATCGACGAGTACCAGGACACGAACTACGCGCAGTTCAAGATCGTCAATCTGCTCGCGAAGGACCACGGGAACCTCTGCGTGGTCGGGGACGACGATCAGGCCATTTACGGATGGCGCGGAGCCGACGTGCGCAATATCCTGCGCTTCGAGGACGATTACGGGAAGGTCAAAACGATACGCCTCGAGCAGAATTATCGCTCGACCCAGAACATTCTCGACCTGGCGAACAGCCTGATCAAGAACAATCAGGGAAGGCATCAGAAGGACCTCTGGACGGATGTGGGCGAGGGCGAGAAGCCGGCGATGTCCATCTTCGAGGATGAGCGGAAGGAAGCGAAATTCATCGCGGATCGAGTGGAAGAAATCCGTAACAAAACCGCGCTTGCTGATATCGCTGTGCTGTTCCGCACGAACGCGCAGTCGCGCGTTATCGAGCAGGAATTTGCCAAGCGGAATATCTCCTACACCGTTGTGGGTGGCGTGAACTTCTTCCAGCGGAAGGAGATCAAGGATATCCTGGCATATCTTCGCGTGCTGGTCAATCCCGACGACAGCGAGAGTCTCGCTCGTATCATCAATTTTCCGCCGCGGAAAATTGGTAATACGAGTGTCGGGAAATTGCTGGATTACTCGATCAAGCATGGCGTGACGCTCTATCGCTCGGTGCAGGAAGTCGGTTACAATCCTCTGCTTGGAGCCTCGGCGAAGAAGCAGATATCCGATTTCGCGAAGATGATCGAGGGATGGAGAATCGCAGCGGAAACGGACTCCGCGGCGATGATCATCGAGCGGGTCATCGGCGATCTCAAGCTGATTCCGCTCTATGAATCGACGGGAGACATCCAGGACGCCACGAGGGCCGACAACCTGAAAGAGATCATGGCCGCTTCCAGAGAGTACACCGAAGAGTATCTGGACGAGAACGAAAATCCTCCTCTTCTGCTCGATTACCTGCAAAACGTCACGCTACAGACGGATCTGGATCATGCGGACGACGAGCGGGGCGTTGTACAGCTCATGACCATGCACAACGCCAAGGGACTCGAGTTCGACCATGTGTTTATCTGCGGAATGGGGGATGGACTTATCCCGCATCGCCTGAACCTGGAAGAAGAAAAATTGCTTGAAGAGGAACGGCGTTTGCTTTATGTTGCCATTACCCGGGCGAAGCGTCATCTGGAACTGAGTTACAGCCGGTGGCGCCGTGAATACAACACGATCGAGCCGGTGTTGCCGAGCCGATTCCTGAAGGAACTGGACAATAAATACCTGAGGCTTGCCGGGTCGGATTTCTACGAGGTGACCGCGAGCCCGACAAAGGCCTCTCCCGGCAGGGGGAATGCGCCGAAGAAAACGAACGTGATTCTCGAATCGCAGAAGCTTTACAAGATCGGACAGAAGGTACTGCACAACACGTTCGGCAAGGGAACGGTTCTCAGCGTCGACGGGTCCGGGGAGAACGCCAAGCTTACGATATCGTTCGAAAGCGGGGCGTTGAAACGCATTCTGGGGAATTTCGTGGAGACCTCTCCAATGAATAAAGACAGGAAATGAAACGTAATGTGATTGTAATCGTTTTACCTGCAAACACATCAATCATAGAGGTATGGGATGATAGGGCAAAGTAACTGGATTCGAATTCTGCTGCTGTTTGTGGTAATCGCGAGTGTGGCCACGCTATCTGCCGAAAAGTATGCCGGTGAGATTTTCCGTATGGGAGCCGGCGTGAGAAATTACGCCATGGGCGGAACGGGACTGACGGATGCGAACTCGTCCGCATTGGCGTATTGGAACGCATCGCTGCTTTCGAAGAAGCAAAATACACGCTTCGAGCTAATGCACGCGGAAGAACTGGGAGAATTCCAGTATGATACCATCTCCGGTGTGATTGGATCGAAGAAACCCTTCGCGATCGTGATTTCGCGCATCGGTATCGACGATATTCCACTCACGAGAAAAGACAACCCCGACGACTCGCTTTCTGCGAACAATCAACCATACGAGTACGATAGCGTGAACAACGCGGATTATATCATCTACGCGGGATTCGCCACGGACGTGAGCGGAATACCGATCGGTGTTACGCCGAAGTTCGCTTACCGCGTGCTGGCAAAGGAAACCGGGTACGGCTTTGGCGCCGACCTCACCTCGTATCACGATTTCGGCGAAAATGTAACGCTCGGTGCAAGGCTGCGCGACTTCTTCAGTACGCAGATATTCTGGGAAAATGGAACACATGAGACTGTAAATCCCGGGTTGGATCTGGAATCGAACTTCCACTTCAATTTTCCGTGGATTCATACGCCGGTGAGCATAATATTCGGTATCGAATCGTATTTCGAGAACCGCGATGAAAGCGCTACGACGTCTCTCGGTTTCATGAGCCTGGACTACCATGCCGGGCTGGCGATACAGGCGCACGAGGTGCTTTCGCTGTTCCTGGGATACGACGTGGAGAATGTGACCGCCGGCCTGACCCTCTCCCTGCTTCCGCTCGAGCTGCATTATGCGTTCGAGCAAAATACGGAGCTGGAGGATTCGCACCGCGTATCGCTGGGACTCCAGTTCTAAAACCAACGAGGATTCATGAAGAAGAAAATAGCAATTCTCGGCGTGTCCGGGTCCATCGGCGCTTCCGCGATCGATGTCATCCGGCATCACTGCGACCATTTCGAAATCACCGTTGCATCCACGCACAGCAATCTCAAAAACCTGATCGATCTCTCGATCGAATTCAATATCCTTCATCCCGTGATCACCGATCGCTCGGTAGCGGATATCCCCGAAAACATGGCCAGCGGTTCCGAAGCGCTTCTGGACTTGCTTCGTCATGCCGATTACGATATCGTACTCAACGCGGTGGCCGGCTCGGCCGGGATGATCTACACCAACGAGGCAGTGAAAAGGGGCAAGGATGTCGCGCTGGCCAACAAGGAATCTCTGGTGATGGCCGGGCATCTGATCACGGATATCTGCCGTGAATCGGGCTCGAAGATCATACCGGTGGATAGCGAGCACAGCGCGTTGTTTCAGGTGATCGGACAAAGTCCCAAGCGGGAGATCGGCAAGCTTATTCTCACAGCGTCTGGCGGACCGTTCCGCACGCTTCCGCTGGATGATTTCGAGACAATAACCCCCCGGGATGCGTTGAATCACCCAACCTGGGATATGGGGGCCAAGGTCACCATCGATTCGGCAACCATGATGAACAAAGCACTCGAGGTCATGGAAGCGCACTGGCTCTTCGGGATTGGTTATGACGACATTCAGGCGGTGATCCACCCGCAATCGATCGTACACTCGATGGTGGAGTTCATCGATGGTTCGATCCTCTCGCAGATGAGTACGCCTTCGATGAAGCTCCCGATTCTCTACGCGCTAAGCTACCCCGAGCGATTTCAGTCGAACCTGGTAAAAACCTCTCTGTCGGACATCGGTACGCTTACATTCGAGCCGGTGGAGAAAGATCGCTATCCAGTTTTCTATCTGGCACTGGAGGTCGCGCGGAAGGGAGGCATTCTTCCAACGGTGCTAAACGCAGCAAATGAAGCGGCGATTGAGCTTTTCCTGGGCGGAAGGATCAAGTTCAGGCAGATCGAAACGATTTTACGAAACTACCTTCAGGGTGTGGAGAATATCGCACATCCTTCAATCGAGATCATTTTGAATGAGAATCACGCAACGTATCACGAGGTGTTGAACAACTACGGCAAATTCCTGTAGTGCGATTGTTTTCCATCTCGTGGCACCTTCGTCCGATCGCATGCTCCGATGTGGATATAACACATATCGAGTACTGGATATTATAAAGACTTTCGTAGTGATTAAGAAGAGGGAAATCTCTTATTCCTCAGCACACTGATTGCGTGTAAAAAAAGCCGTTTCCATCTTGGAAACGGCTTCACAGTAAGAGAAAGCTCTATTTCAACATAATCATCTTTTTGGTTGAGACGTAGCGTCCCGCTTTGATACGGTAGAAGTAAACACCGCTTCCAACCTTCTTGCCATGATTGTCGTCGCCGGTCCAGGTTACGGTGTGGTTGCCGCTTTGCATTTTATCGTTCACCAGGGTTTTCACAAGCTGTCCCTTGAGGTTGAACACCTCCAGTTTTACCTGCTGCTGATCCTTGAGCGAGAAACTGATCTCCGTGGTGGGGTTGAACGGGTTGGGATGGTTTCCGTTGAGCGCCGTCTCGACCGGAGGCGCGGTCGGATCATCGTTATCCACGTAGCTGATGTATATCGTGTTCGAGGGAGCGCTTGTGCCGTTGTCGTAGATCGCCCTTACCTGGAAAGCGTAGTCCAGCACGGGTGAGAGGGTCACATCGTAGACGCAATCGGTTGTAGTCGCGAACTGAGCGAAGTTCTGCGAGGTCGCCTTGATGTAGATTGCGTAGTGTGTGAAATTCTCGTCGTCTTCATTATCGAACGACCACGTCATGTGCACGTCGTTTCCGTCGAGCGTACGATCGAGATTGAAAGGCGGTGCGAGGAAATCGAGATTGAGCTCGATATCCACGAAACCGTTCGGTGGGATCACGGCGGTGGCTGTTGCCGGAGCGTAGCCGTCGAGAAGGGCCGTGACTTCGTAGGTGCCCTCGTAGTAGGGCACCGAAAAGCCTCCGCTGGCTCCCGGAGACATGATGAAATCGTCGATGACGATCTGTACCTGTGTCAGGTCGGGGTCGCCGTTGTTCGCGGAAACAACGCCTGAAAGGTATCCCAGTTCAGGGTAAAGGATGAACGAAATCTGATCATCGCAGGAACCTGCCTGATGGATGAATAATCCGCCAGGATCCCCGTTGCTGAGGAAGCAGCTTGGATTTGTTTCATCGCTGATGCTTCTGCGACCGTTTTCTTCCGAGAATGGCGCTTGATTGAGGTTGCCATTCGCGCTCGTCGTTCCACCCGGCCGGTAGATGTAAACCTCGTCGGGAGGACCGGAGGCGTTCCCCTGTCCCTCGTAAAGCGAATTGATACGGTACACGACAAGCCCGGACGATGGGAGCATGTTCTCGTATGTCCCCGGAACTTTCCGGCGATATTCCAGAACAAAATATTCCGTGGAGCAGTTGGGCGACGGGATTTTAAAGCAGTTGTTGACGCCATCGAGCAATGAATTCAGGTAATACGTGCCGTGGGCGGAGATTTCAGGGATCTCGGAAATCCAGTCGCTGTACATATACTTCATGTACGCGCCCATGTGTGCCGAACCGCCATCCATGATGTCCCACACACCGCAGGATTCGAAAGAACCGCCGTTGTAGTGGTAGAGGTCGGGTGCGCCGACCGAGTGGAACATTTCGTGGCAGAGCGTACTGACTTCGTTCTGAGTCTCAGGCTGGAACGTGTAGTCGTAAACGCGTTTCCCGTGAACGTATACCGTGTAGGAAAAAAGCATCCAGCGATGCGCCCACAGGAGGTCCGCCCAGCTATCGTTTCCGCCGCGGATGATGAAGCAGACATTGTCGACCTTGCCGTCGTTGTCATTATCGATGACCAGGTCTTCGGGAACTTCGTCGGCGATATAGTTGATTGCATTGACCAGGAGCTGGTGCTCGCGATCGCTGTACTGGCCACTGTTCTGGTAACCTTCCGGATTCGTGACCTGATTGTACGGGCTGTAGTATCGGCGAGGATGTGAATCCTGATAGGAAAGATTCGTTGTTGTCTCGCAGACGGGGTAATGGGTGCTCAGCACTTCCATCTGACCGTACGAGACCTCATCGTAGTAATCTCCCAGTGAATTGTCGTCGCCGTTGAATTTTGCGTCGAAATACGTACGTGGATTATCGAACTCGGATTGATCCGCAAAGCGAATGTAAACAACGAGATTCTGTACGATTCCGATCGAATTCATGCGGTCGCCGTCACGCATGGAGCTCTCTTTTTGTGAGCGTCGTTCCAGATATTCTTCTTTCGATATCAACGTACCGGGCTCAAGCCCGGCCGAAGCTGGATTGACTTCGTTTACACGGTACGCAGACGCTACAGGGGCATTGTTTTGCATGGCGGCATAATAATAAAAGCCGTCGTCCTGACTCTGGATGATCGTGTAGCCGTTTTCGTCGTGCAGGTAGTTGAAATATTCATCACCGCTCGCCAGACACTCGAACGTTGTGCCGTCCGGCTGGGTGATTGTCATCGGGATGTTCTTGAGCATCGCGCCGTGAAGCAGCGCGCCTAGCAATAAGACCATCGTTACAAATGATAATTTTCGCATCTCTCTCTCCTCAATGTGCATAATCCTGTAAAAAATCCAGCGATCAATCCCGGTGGTGTTTCTCCCATATTTCATGGGCTGGTCTCACCAACCTCTTGGGCTTCAGATAGCTGAACAACGGGCAAACCACCAACGATACGATCATTCCGATCGACCCCGCCTGTGGCGAGAATGATGGGCCCTTCATCACGTATAATACAAGACACGTGCCAAGACCGAGAACGGATGCAGAAATTGCGCCAATATCGTTCACCTTACGGGAAAATAATCCCCAGATGAATGGCCCTAAGAACACCGCTCCAATCGCTCCCCAGGAGATTCCCAGGATGCTTACGATGGATGCGGGTTGGAAGTAGGCAAGAATCACGGAAAGAAGTACAAAGAAAGCGCTTCCTATACGCATTAGGGTCGTGAGTGTCCGATCCCGTACATTCGGATTGATGAATCCGGCATAGATGTCTTTCGCGATCGACGAACTCGAAATCAACACGAGCGCCGCAAGGGTGGACATCGATGCGGAAAGAATCAGAAGAAGGATCACAACGGACAGAGACTCGGGGATAATGTTCATCAGAAGCTCCGGCATCAGGCGATCGAATGCCGGTTTCCCGTCGATGAAAGCCCCGGGAGCGACTTCCGGATTCAGGAAGATGCGGGTGGTTGCGCCGGTGAAATAGGCTACGCCGCCGATCAGCAGTGCGAAAACGGTGGACGCGACAAGACCTTTCTTGATGGTTTTCTCGTCCTTGATCGCGTAGAATTTCTGAATAAGCTGCGGCATAGCGAACGGCGCGACGCTGGTGAGCATCACCAGGCTGAGCAGCGGCCAGATTCCGGGAGGTCCCACCGGCTTGACCAGCTTGGGATTGATCGCCGCCAAGCTTTGCGTAATGTTTCCAATTCCACCGCCACGATTGATGGTGAAGGCCAGGAGAATGACAACGCCGACGGACATGATCATACCGAAGATCACGTCGATCATGGTCATGGATTTGTAGCCGCCCATAACGAGATAGAGTGCGGTAAAACCGCCCATCGCCAGCAGCGCGTAGGTGTATTGAATGTGGAATGTCGTTTCGAACAGATAGGACAGCCCCATAAAGACGGCGGCTGAATAGGGGACGAAGAAAATAAAAATCGAGATGGCGGCCATGAATTTTATGATCTTGCTATCGTAGCGTTTCTCGAGAAACTCGGCCATCGTGGTAACGTTCATCTGGATGGAAAGTCTTTTAATACGCGGGCCAACGAACCACCACACGCCAACCACGCCGATAATCGCGTTGGTTACGGCAATCCAAAGGCCGGAGTAACCGAATCCCCAACCGATCTTGCCGGCAAATCCGATGAACAGAACGGCTGAAAAGTAGGCGGTTCCATAGGTGAAAGCGGTCATGATCGCGCCGACCTTGCCTCCGCCGAGAAAGTAATCGTTGAAACTCTTGGTCTTTTTCAGACCCAGGATGCCGATCACGATAATCATGATTCCGTAAGCGGCAACAAGTCCATACTTAAATACCATCAAATCCTCCCAATTAGTATGTCAAAATTCCCATGAGATTAGTATTTTATCTTTTTCAAAGCGTAAATGAATGTCGTCGCGGAGCGTTTCGTAGTTGTACAGGTGGGCGTCCACAAATGCGTCGATGGAGGAGAGCAGGATCGTGATCCCCAGCCACCAGTAATCGTTTTGCCTGCGATCGTAATAGGTGTAGTAACGGTCCGCCCATTTCTCGTATTCGTCTCCGTAGCTGTTCATGGCTTTATCGTAGGCTTTTTCCGTCTCGTAGTGGTCGTGGATCGCCTTTCCGATGAGGATGCCCTCCACCAGGAAAATCGTGCCGGCCTTGTAGTAGCTTTCGTTGTAAAACTGCCCTGCGCCCGGCAGAACCAGCGAGAACAACGCGGCTTTCACCGGTGATTTCCCCGGAGTGAAGTCCTCGGAAAACAATCCGCTGCAAACGGTTATGAGTAATAGAATCAGAATCCATCGAATCTTCATACTTTCCATACGCCACGTAGTGTTACGATAACGTGGTGTTTATCTCCCATTTTCATCCATACAACTATTTTATGTCTCTGTAATCAGGCAACAAGTTTTTGCAGGAGAGTCATTTTTCTCGATAAAATTCAGGAATATGATTTGAGACTTACAAGCAACGTCCGGCGGAAACGTGGATTCGTTTGATGTACACAAATTTAATTATAGATGGGATATGCATAATTAAAAGATTGACAACGTGTAGAATAGAATACCACTTTGAGGGTGTGAGTTTTCTCGTGGTATGAAGCAAAAATGGGCATTTCTTTGAAAAGACGGAAAAGGAGAGGCAAATGAAGCACAAGATGCGGCTTACGATAACAATTCTACTATTGACGATCGTCGGAGCGCTTCTCGCGCAGGAATGCTGGAATGTCGAACTCAAAGGGCAGACAATGCTTAGCGGACTGAATAATATCTACCATATGGAGGCCTTGGGGAATTACCTCTATGTGCTGAATAGCGGAGAAGAATTTTGTATTATTGATGTAAGTGATCCGGAGAATCTTGAGATGTGCGGTTGTGTTTTTTTGGAAACTACAGGTACTCAATTCACAATTAGTGGAGATCACGCGTATCTTCCTGCCTATGACAGAGGCCTTTGTGTTGTGGACATTAGCGATCCCTATCATCCGGAGATTATAAGTTATTGCCAGACAGTTGAGAGCGCTAAACAAGTTTTGGTGAATGGCAATTACGCCTACGTCAACACATGGAGTAATTTCCGGATTATCGATATAAGTAACCCAGTTTCACCTTTTTTTTTGGGTGAATGTCAGCTTGATTACCCTACGACAAGTTTGGTGCAATACGAGAATTATGTCTATGCCATGCCTGCCTGGGGAAACATACCTGTCGTCGACGTGAGCGATCCACTTTTACCGGAAGTCAGGGCAATTATCGATACGCTTGGGTATGGTGAGCGGATGGAAATCGTGGGGGATTACGGTATCTGTTTTGCTAGAAATAGATTGCATGTACGTGATTTAAACGATCCTTTGCAGCCCGATGAAGTGAGTTGTCTCGATCTATCATACTGGTGTTATGAACTCACAACATGCGGTGATTATGCGTATGTGTTAACGTGGGAAGGTCTATGTGTTATTGATATAAGCAACCTCGAGCAATTGGAGCTAGTTTTTTTTTCGAGCATGAATCACGTTATGGCAGCATTTGCAGTTTGGGAAACAACCTCTTTTGTTTGGATGTCTATAGGGGAATTATAACCCTGGATGTCAGCGATCCATTGCAGATCGTTGAGCAGGGGCAATTGTTTTCACTGAATTCAATACAAGAATATGGATTACTCGGCGAATATGCTATTTTCAGAGACCTACAGTTGAATACCAGCATTCTCAATATTGCCGAGCCTTACAACCTGCCTCCAGTATGTGAATGGGTTATACCGGAAAATACGAAATCCTTCGAAACGGAGGGAAGCTACGTTTATCTGGCGGATAGTACCAATGCGATACGGATCTTCGATATGAGCATTCTGGAAATGCCGGTTGAAAGAGGTACATGGCAATGCCCGGGGAGTTTTAATGAGTTCTGCGTAGAAGACGGTTTTGCCTATATACCGACAGTCGCAGGCTTTCAGGTTGTTGATTTCAGCAATCCCGATCAGCCGGTTCTGGCCGGTTCCTGTAACGCTGAGTATCTTGCGGATGATATCGAACTGGAGAATCAAAAAATCTATATACGTAGCGATAATGATTTGATAATTCTGAGTGTTAGTGATCTCAGCCAGATTGAAGAGTTGTCGAATACCGGATTAACGATCTGGTTCGATCCTTCATTTGCTGTAGAGGGAGACTATACTTGTTACACTTATGATAATCACGTAGTTATTCTGGATGTGAGCGATCCGGCTTCTCCAACCGAAGCAGGAAGAATCGAATTGATCGAATTACCATACAGTATTGATATGAAGGGAACGTATGTCTTTCTTTCGGAATATTTGGGAATTAGAATTTTCGACATTAGCGATCCTATGCATCCGGAAGAAGTAGGCGCTGCTCTTGATATGCCCACTACTTATGAAATTGATGTTGTTGACGAGATAGCTTATGTTAGAGGTCATGATTATTTCAGTGTGTTCGATTGCACGGAAGCTGTTGCAACAAGTGAAGAGGAGATTCCGGTTGTCGAGACGAGCAACTTCACCAACCACCCCAATCCCTTCAACCCCGAGACGACGATCTCTTATTCCCTGGCGTACCCCGGCGAGGTGGAGATCACGATCTACAACGTACGAGGTCAGCAGGTTCGTGCGCTTCAGAAAGGTTGGCAGGACGCGGGAGAGCATTCGGTTGTCTGGAATGGACGCGACGATCAGGGAAGCCCCGTCGGAAGCGGGGTGTATCTCAGCCGGATGGAATCTTCGGGTAATTCCTGCACGAGGAAGATGCTGCTGCTGAAGTGATGTTTTTATGAGCAACGATCGAAGGTCTGGATTGTTCCAGACCTTTTCTTTTTCCTGAATATTCACCCAAGTTGGGTATCAAGGAATAAAAAGTTCCACAAATGCAACTTTTTGCTTGACGCGCAATTCCATATATGCAACTCTCGGTTCGAATGATCTCACAAAGGAGCTTCTATGAATACCGAAACGGTAGCAATAGGCATTCGGTTGCGCAAAATGAGAAAGGAATCCGGGAAAACCATATCCACAATTGCACGCGACACGGGGATATCGAAATCGAATCTTTCCCGCTACGAGCGTGGCATGCACCAGCCCGGCATCAATATTCTCCGGCAGCTTGCCGAGTACTTCGAGGTCGATTTCGATTGGCTTGCAACCGGAGAGTCTCACCAGGAGGTCGCTTCGAGGGTGACGGACTTCCCCAAGCCTGATACGCGGGAGAATCTCGATCTGATCGAGGTCTTCATCGAGGCGGAAATCGCTGCGGGTGACCCTGTTGAAGCCATGAACAGCGAGCCGCTCGGAAGCCTGTTTGTCTCGTCCAGTCTGATAAACAACGCTCCGAAAGATTACTACGTGTTCCGAGTTAACGGGCAAAGTATGCATCCGACCGTAGCGCACGAGGATGTTGTGTTCATTCGCAAGACGAGCGATTGGGATCGCGCAAACCGAAAAATCGTCGCTGTGCGCCTGGAGGGTGAAATAACGCTCAAGCGTTTGCAGATGAATCCGGATACCGGCATGATACTCCTGATTCCGATCAATCAGGAGATGGAAACGATCATGGTCAATCCCGAGAATGTTCGGGACATCCACCTGATCGGAGAATTGAAGACGATCATTCGCAGATTTTAAAACTGTACCTGAAATATACCCTGGTATATGTATCGCCATGCCCCTCTCACCCCCGAGAGGGGCACCCCATTTTCGCAATTGCACGTATGACCCTCCACTTGTTTTTCATTGACGAAAAGTTGCTGAATGGCTATCATAACATAATATACATAATTTAATAGAAAAACAGCTTGCTTGTTGTGACTAAGGAGTACATTACTATGAGAAAGATGGTCCCGATTGTTTTTTTGCTCATCGCTTTTTCAAGCTTGTTCTGCGAGTTCGTATCGCAGGAAGACGCGCAACGTATTTCCACGATTTGGTTCTCGAACCGCAGCGGTGAAACGGAACCTGTTATCGGAGAGACATTCTCCGTTCCTGGCGAAGAACATCCCGCTTTTTACGTGTTCAACTACGAGCCGGATGGATTTGTCATTGTCTCGGCGGACGACGCCACCTATCCGATTCTCGGATATTCAATGGAAACAGCAGCCCCTGCGGCGGACGATCATCCTGCCGTGCGATGGATGCACGACAATTTCGTGAATCAGATCGAGGTTGTCCGCAGCAGTGACTTGGGCAATACACTCACCCGTCCCATCTGGAATCTGATACTGGCAAGAGATTTTGCGTCGTTTGGCTTTACGCGCGATGTCAGTCCCCTGATAACAAGTAACTGGGATCAGGATTACCCATTCAATGGCGATTGCCCGAACGATTCGAACGGCCCCGGGGGACACGCTTACGCAGGTTGTGGCGCCACAGCGATGGGGCAGATCATGAACTTCTGGGAGCATCCCGCCCAGGGAACGGGAGCGCACTCCTATGTTCACCCCGACTACGGGACGATTTCTGCCAACTTCGGCGAAACCACATACAATTGGGGCAGCATGCCGAATTCGATCTATTCCTACGATGGTGACATCGCGGAACTGCTTTACCACTGCGGCGTGTCTTCAAACATGGATTACGGCCCAGATGGATCAGGCTCGAACTCCGTTGATACGCAGTACGCGTTCGCCACCTACTTCGGATATCAAAACACCATACAGCTCTTGTACAAGGAAGATTACACCGATTCCGTATGGAACACGTTGATCATCAACCAGCTTGAAGTCGGTAAACCGCTATTCTATGCCGGTTACGGCGAATACGGGCACGCCTTTGTTCTCGATGGATACGAGGGTACGGCTCATTTCCATTTCAACTGGGGTTGGAGCGGAAGCTACAACGGCTATTTCTACTTGAATAATCTGAATCCCGGATACTACAACTTCACATCCAATCAGCAAGCGCTGGTAAACATCGTTCCGGCCGAGGGCCCTGGAGACGGTGATCCGCCAACGAACCTCACCGCGACGATCGAGAACGATGAGGATATTCGCTTGAACTGGCTGGCTCCCACGGGTGAGCCGGCCGAGTTACGCTGGGATGACGGCGTTAACTACAACGGGATCGGGTCGAACTCGGCAACGACGTTCGACGTAGCGATCCGATTCGATACCGACGACCTGGCCGGATATAATGGCCTGACCCTTACGGAAGTATCCTTTTACCCTCGTTACGAGGATTGCGAATACACCGTGAAAGTGTGGGCCGGCGGTAGTGTCAGCGGTTCCTCCGCCAATGAGGGTGAGCTTCTTACCGAGCAGTACGTGGATAACCTTCTGGTCAACACCTGGAATACGGCGGTTCTGGATTATCCGGTTCAGATCGACGCCAGCGAGGAGCTCTGGATTGGTTACGAAGCCGATACTCAGGGCGATCATCCGGCTGGATGCTCCCAGGGCCCGGCGGTTGCCTGGAAGGGTGATCTGATCAAGATGGGTAGCTGGGCATCGCTCAGTACCGAGTATCCAAACCTCGATTACAACTGGAACATCGTCGGTTACGCCACTTCGGGTCGCGAGAGCGAACGGATAGAGCTTGCGCAAGGTTCTGCGCGAAACGAAAGGGACCTGACGGGCTACAAGGTGTATCGTGATGGCAACATGGTTCACGAGATTACCGATATCAACACACTTACCTGGACGGACGAGAATCTGGAAGAAGGTGTTTATACCTACTGGGTGACAGCGGTTTACAATAGTACGGAGGAGTCCAATCCTTCCAACTCGGTTATCGCGGAGATTGAAGGCGATTACCCGGCTCCGGAAAACCTCTTTTTTGCAGTTAACGGGGATGACATTTTATTCCAATGGAGCGCTCCAGGTGTGGATGATCCTGTATATGAATTTATCGAGGAAGGATTTGAGGACACGCAATTTATTGAAGACTGGTATTGGTTAGATGTTGATGGTGATTCTTACTACTGGGAAATTGCACCTTATGGATTCACACCGAACTCAGGTGACTTCTGTATGGCTTCCGCATCCTTTATCAATGAAGTTGGCCCGCTTACGCCTGATAACTGGCTCATTACGCCTGCCGTAAATCTATATCAGAATGCTTTTATGGCATTTTATGTATCTCCGCAGGATGAAGAATGGGTTGGTGAGCATTTCGAGGTATGGCTCTCGACAAGCGGGGTGAATCCCTTGAATTTTACCGATCTTCTTTACGAAGAAACCATCACGGACAACGACTGGTATCAGGTTTATCTCGATTTGGGGGATTATGCTGGTGAAACAGTGCATATAGCCTTTGTTCATAATGAAGTGACGGATATGTACTGGTTGAAGCTCGATGATGTTTTTATCTGCTCGCCGGTACGCAATATCAACGGTGACGCGGTTCAGAGTATGAGGGAATCGAGGAAAAACGACGGTGTTCCTCATATCTCGGCTGCCATTCCCAGTGCGCCGCTACACAGGGATAGACCTGAACTCACAGGCTATAACATGTATCGCGATTATGTTGTCATTGGAAGTACCGATGCAGATGAAACTTACTATGAAGACGCGGATATACCGAATGGACTTCATGTGTATTATGTAACTGCAGTATATGAAGGAGGCCATGAATCAGGGCCTTCCAATTCTGTTGATATTGAATGGGGAGCAGCAGACGAGATTCCGGAGATCACGAATTCACTGAGGGGTAATTACCCCAATCCTTTCAATCCAACCACTCGAATCAGCTTCTCGATTGCTCAAACCGTACAGGTGAAGCTTGACGTGTTCAATTTGAAAGGTCAACTCGTGAAAACGCTTGTCCGTGAAAAACTCGACAGCGGGAATCACTCCGTTCAATGGAATGGCGACGATAACTCAGGGAAAGCCGTTGGCAGTGGAATATATTTCTATCGCTTGCAGGCCGGAAACTTCACACAGACGCAAAAAATGGTGCTGATAAAGTAAACTGAAGAATATACAATACACCAAGAGCTCCTTCGGGAGCTCTTGGTGTATTTACTGCAATATGACACCTCCGTGGAGCAGATTGGTTCGATCCGAACGAGGGTGTATTCATTCACGGCTGGAGTGTCTCGGAAGCCGTGGTGTTATACACCGGAGTGAGAGCGGAGCGTGATCGGGCCAATGTGACCGCGGATGCCGGTTGTAGGGTAATGGCTTTCCAGCGTGGAATCTTCCTCCGATCTGCCGCCCCAACGTGGATATACCACACCTTAGGACTATCGAACAATGAAAAAAGGTGTGGAACACCACGTTGGGGCGGCAGATGGAAAGAATCTTCTCACGCTTCGAGCTTCGGTTGGTGAATTTTCCCATAGACAATGATTGAGCAACATGATAATTTCGGTTTGGTAATTCAGGGAGTAGTAAATGGAAGCAAAGGGAAATGAGATGCCACGGAGCAATGGTATTCGGGTAACGCAGCGCATAACCTGGATAGGACTTGTCGTGAACGTGCTTCTTTCCGCACTCAAGTTTGTGACGGGTTATTTTGGGCACAGCCAGGCCGTGATCGCCGATGCGGTTCACAGCTTGTCGGATACGACGACCGATCTGGCGGTACTGCTAGGAGTTAAATACTGGACGGCTCCCCCTGACGAAGATCATCCCTATGGCCATCGCAGAATCGAGACGCTTATCACGGCATTCATCGGGTTTGTTCTAGCGATAGTCGCTGTTGGCCTTGCACGCGAGGCGATCATGAATATCCAGTCGGCCGAGGAGCATGTTCCGGGATGGATCGCAATCATTGGTGCGGGAGTTTCGATTATCAGTAAAGAGATATTGTATCGTGTAACAGTAAGAACGGGGCGGCAGCACAAATCCCCAGCGCTCATCGCCAACGCATGGCACCACCGATCAGACGCGATAAGCTCTGTACCTGCTTTAATTGCCGTTGTCGCGGCGGTGATAGATCCGAGGCTCGCCGTTTTCGACCATGTCGGAGCGATTCTCGTATCCGCGTTTATCTTGAAAGTGTCCTGGGACATAACATATCCGGCATTGAAAGAGCTAACCGATGCTGGAGCTGGTAAAAAGGATAAAGACGTGATCGTAAATATCGCGCTTGGCGTCGATGGCGTGATAACCGCGCACGCCATACGCTCGCGAATGATCGGCCAGTTTCTGCATGTGGATCTGCACATTGAAGTCGATGCGGACATGAGCGTGTACGAAGGTCATGAAATCGCCACGACCGTGAAGCATCGATTGATAGAGGAAGGTCCCAACATCGCGGATGTGGTTGTGCACATCGAACCATATTTACCATCTGAAAATACTCCGGAGGAATAAAATGAGCAACGTTGACGATTTCAAGAAAGAGCGGGAGCGTCTGAACGAGATTACTCTTCGGTACGGCGGCCAGGAGCTGAAGAGGTTTTTCAGCCTGGATTCTCAAGTTTACCGCGATGGAGCGATTCCTGCGAAGACAAAGGAGCTTCTGGGCCTGGTCGCTTCGATGGTTCTTCGTTGCGATGATTGCATCAAATACCACACGATTCAATGCCACAAGGCAGGTATTTCCAGCGAGGAATACAATGAGGCTGTCTCAATTGCACTTGTCGTAGGCGGATCAATTGTAATCCCACATCTGCGCCGTGCGATGGCAACTTGGGATGAATTGGTGAATAGCTCCCGGTAGGAAAGAAGTAACATCGGTATAGGGAAAGAATAAATAATCATTGACAACAATTAAATATATCCCAATGTTCCTACCTAATGTAGGAGGAATTATGGGTACCCGATTTGTTGTCCTTATTCTGATTATCGGAGTTTGTTCCGCACTAAACGCTCAAGTCACGTTGTTGCCTCTGGCTCAATTGGTATATCCTGAAGACGGGTATTACGGAGGACAGTTCAGCTTCTACAATTCACATTTCCGCCCTGATCGTGGCGCCGATATAAGCGGAGACGGACTGTACGATTACCTTCGTAGCGTCGTCCGGTATGACGACTACCAGAATTGCATCGCCGCCTATTGGGGCGACCCCAACTTCACGGGAATCCCCAATGAGGTGTACCCGCTTGGGGCGTACGGATTGTCATACGTTCAGCCAAGCTGGTACGGGGATTTGAATGGAGACGACAGAAACGATCTGCTCGTGACTTGCTGGAGCGGCAACTCGGTTTATACAAGAGTCACACTGCAAGGCGACCAGTTCTCTGTGGAGCCCACCACGACTTTCAGCTTCAACTACCCGGGGGGATACCGTGCCTGGAACGGAGGAATGGACTTCAACAACGATGGCTATGACGATATCATCTGCTGTGATTACGATACCAGCTCTGATTATATGGGAAGAGTGGATATCATTTACGGCGGAGACCCGTTGGATACAACCGTGGATGTTCACTTCGAAGGGAATGGGGATTATCCCCGCCTTGGTCGATATGACGCGATCGCCGACTTGAACGGGGACGGAATTGTGGATTTGATCGCTGCTTTCCAGCACGGTGAAGCGAATTCTCCCATTTACTTCAATATTTATCTCGGTGGAGAAGATTTTGACAACGAACCGGAAATGACCTTTCATCCGGAGGGTATGAACAACTACGAGTCATGCCTGGCTGCAAATGGAGATTTGAATGGGGATGGGTGCGACGACATCGTCTATACCATGCTCAATACGGTATACGTATACTGGGGAAATGAAAGCCTGGCGATGGAATACTCGACATTTTCCATCGTGAACACAGATTCATCGCTGCCATACTCCTACTTCTTCTTCTGCAACATCAACAACGATAAATATGACGATTTAGGGCTCCGCCGCTATTATGAAGATACCGTGGACTTCTATCTGGGAAACCAGTTTGTTCCCGACGGCGTCGCCTGCTCGGTCGATGTCGCGTATCATTGCGCCCACGAGGGTATGGGACAGGATTTAGGCGATATCAACGGCGATGGATGCGACGATGTTCTCGTGACGAACGGCGGGAATCAAACGTATGCTACCGTTTACACTCTTGAAGGAGAGTTTTCTCCTGATTCCGTAATGATCGAAATTGGCTCCGCATTCGCGACTCCGGGAGAAACGGTCGAGATACCGATAACGGGGCGCTTTCCCGGCTCTGCCGGCGCACGCAGCCTCTCTCTTCAGATTAACGGATTCGCTGATTTCGCCAATGTTGTCGATGTGTCGTTTGACGGAAGCATCCTGGCCAATGGCGGATGGCAATGTAACTGGGGCAATTTATCCCAGTCCGTTTCAATCTATTGTGACGGTGAAGCACCTTTTGCCGGTCAGGGGCTTATCGCGACGATGAGTATCGAGATCGATGAAGGGATTGACATTGGAAGCATTCCGCTGAATGCTTCGAGCTGCATGATCAATGGAGGAGCCGTTCCGGTACGAGTACAAAACGGAAGTATCATGATCGGCACCACCGCCGGATATGGTGACGTCGATATGAACGAGCATGTGCAAGGAACCGATGTAACGATGCTGCTTCAATACCTTGTCGGTGAATGTGATCTGAGTGCGGTACAAAAATATGTAAGCGATGTTACGCTCGATGGAACATGCTCCGCGCTGGATGCTGCGTTGATCATGCGTTACCTGATGGGATACCTCGACGAGTTGCCTTGCCCACCCGCTTCCCCGGGAGATTATTACGGCAGCGGGGATGTCTACGGTGACAATATAAACCAGTACGGCAACGCCGACGTATTCGTGCCGTTCCATTTCAGCAATCTTGAGAACATTCTCGGCTTTTCATGGACCTATACTTTCGATGAAACGAAACTCAGCCTGCAAGGCATAGATTTCAACAATGATAACATCGACGTGGCGATGTGCATGAGCGTTGCGAATGGCACAATACATGTGGCCGGATACTCGATTGAACCAATCGATATCGAGCAATTTGACTTGCTGCTGCAATTCGATTGCATTACCGCAAACGATGGTTACACATCCGTGGTTCTGGATGAACTTCGCTGGAATGAGGAATCGGTGGAGGAAGATGTCGCGACCGTTGCGATAGCGCTACATCCTTCCGGGAGCCAGACCGGCATGATGCCGGAGGTTACGGGCATTGTGGGCTGCTATCCCAATCCGTTCAACCCGCGAACAACGGTTTCATTTTATCTGGCAGAGCCCGAGCAAGCCACATTGCAGGTATTTAACACGAAGGGCCAGTTGATACGAACATTGCTGAATAAGCGGATGCCATCAGGCAGTCATCAAGTTGAATGGGATGGAACGGATTCGACGGGAAAATCAACCGCAAGCGGAGTTTACCTCTTCCGCTTCAAGGCCTGCGCAGTGCAAGACATCCAGAAAGCGTTGTTGCTTCAATAAAGATCGAAGACGTTTTGAAAGGGTTGAGCGCTTCGGCGCTTAGCCCTTTTTTTCATAGAGCAGGAAAAGCCAGTAAGGCTTGGGTTTGCTTGCGATGCGATTCGCGAAATTCATCAGCTTCGACAAGAGATTACCTTTCAGATTGGGGTATTCGGTATTCTTGCATGACGGACACATGATGAATCCTTCGGGTTCTTTCCAGCGCCGGGCGACGCGATGCTTGATCGATAAAAGCAATGGGTTGAAATCTCTGCTGAGCGGTCCATGAATACCGCTTCGAATCAGCTTGAAATTGCTTCCAAGTCTCTTGCCGATGTCTTCCGAACCGAACGAATGCAGGTGGCCGTAGATGTGAAACTCATTACCGCACTTGGGACACCGTATCCATCTCGAAGGGAGGTATTCCTTGTTCGGGACGGTTATAAAAACATACTTGCGCGCGATTCGCTTGATTTCGTCCATTGTCTTATCGAGAACATCGTCGGGAAGATGCTCGAGCATCTCGCTGGAAAAAACCATGTCCCACGTGTTGTTTTCAACGGGTATCGAATCGGCCGACGCAACGATCGTCTCGCCCTTCACCTGCTTGAGAGCCTCTTCGGAGATATCGACGCCGCAGACCTGGAACTTGCCGCCCAGTTCGTTCGTGATGATTCCGTTACCGCAACCGATATCGAGGATGCTTACCACCTCTTCCGGGATGTAGTCCAGAATCAGCTTAACCTTCTGCTGGATTTGTCCGCTTTTATCGTAGTTGTTCCACATCTCTTTCGAGCGATAGCGTTCTTTCAGATTTTCGGTTTCGTTGGGCATTTCAACCTCCGCATCAATTCTCTTCGAGATATCGTATTCATGTCAAGTCGAACGTGCGACTCTTACCCCACCCGCTTCCTGAAGCTGACGATGCTCAGGGAGAAAATGATGATTCCGTAAAGCGTCATGGGAACTACCTCGCTCAAGAGGAAGGGCAGCGAAGAACCTTTCGCGGTGATTTCCCGCATGATCACGATGAAGTATTTCATCGGATTGAGCCAGGTAATCTGCTTGATCGCCCACGGCATGTTCTTGATGGGAATGAACAACCCGCTCAAGAGGATCATGAACACCAGGAAAAACCAGGAGAAGAACATCGCCTGCTGCTGCGAGGATGTCATGGAGGATATCAGAACGCCCAGTCCAAGCGTGGTGAAAAGGTAGAGCAGCGCGAGTCCGGCCAGAAGAAAATAGCTCCCCTGAACGTGTATGTCGAAGATCATCTGCGCGATGAAAAGCGATAGAAAGAGCTCGACGAAGGTCAGCAGCAGGAACGGCAGAAGCTTCCCGATCAGTAGTTGCCACTTCTTGATGGGCGTTACCATGAGCTGCTCGAGCGTACCGATCTCCTTTTCTCGGACTAGCCCCATCGCGCTCATCATCATCGAGACCAGTGATATCATGATGACAACGATGCCCGGAACCATGAACTGAGATGCCTCCAGGTTTTCGTTGAACCACATGCCCGTCTCGAATCCAACCGGCGATTTGGCTCTTTTCATTCCTTCGATTCCCTGCCGCATGACCATCCGGGTTGCGTAATCCACGCCCCAGTCCGAGAGAATATCGCGCAGGTATCCACCGGCCACGCCAGCGGTGTTTCCGTCGATTCCATCGACAACGACAGCGACGCGCGGCTTCTTTCCGGCCATGAGATCGGCTTCGAAGTCAGGCGGAATGAGAATCCCGAGCTGCGCCTTCCAACTCTCGATGGCCCGGTCGATCTCCTCGTAACTTTTCGCCTCGCCGATCGGCTTGAAACTGTCCGTGTGAAGCATTTCCTTGATGATGGCGCGGCTGGTGGGCGATTGATCCATATCCGCGATCAGAAGTTTCACATCCTTGACTTCGTTCGTGATCGCGAAACCGAGAACGAGCGTCTGAATGATCGGAATGAAAAACAGGATCGCGATCATTTCCCGCGTTCTGAAAACCTGTTTGAACTCTTTTCTAATAAGCTGCAAGATCGGTTGCATAATCAATTCCTCGATTTGTTTTCGGCGATTTTCCTGAAATTCCTCCAAGCTGCCGCGAGCAGTAGAACGGAGAACCCGGCAAGCACGAGAACCGGCTCTAACAGATACTCAATCGTGTTGCCCTTGAGCATGATGCCGCGAATGATAATCAGGAAGTAGCGCGCCGGGATGATCCGGGATACATACTGCAACAACAGCGGCATCGAAGCGATGGGGAAGATAAAGCCGGAAAGCAGGATGGTGGGCATCAAAGTGCTAAGAATCGAGCCCATCATGGCCGTTTGCTGGGAGGGCGCGATGGTGGATATCAGAAGCCCGAGGCTCAGCGCCACGAGAATGTAGAGGAGCGAGAGAGCAAGCAGCAGAAGCGGACTCCCGATGAACGCCACGTTGAACAGGATGATGCCGATGCCGAGAATCATGGTTCCGATAACGATTGCCAGTACGATGTAGGGCGTAAGCTTCCCAAGGATGATCTCGATGGGACGGACTGGCGAGATGAGTAATTGCTCCATCGTTCCCGTCTCGATCTCCCGGGTGACGGTTATGCTCGTCAGGAGGGCTGAAATCATGATCAGGATCATCGCGATCAGCCCGGGGACGTAGAAGTACGAGCTCTCCATCGAGGGATTGAACCGGGGCTGGAGGCTGAACTCGACCGGCTGCTCGATACCGCGCTTCCCATTGAAATCCTGGATCACCCTGCGGCAATAATCGCGCATGAGCTTCGCTGCGTTTGGATCGGACGCGTCGATAATGAGCTGGATGGTTGCCCTTTGGTTGCGCCCGACCTTCTTCCCGAAGTCCTTTTCGATGACCATGACGACATCCGCGCTCCTTGCCTTGAAGAGATCGACGGCCTCGTCGGGGGAGCCTTTCTCGTGGTGAATCTTGAAGAGGTCGCTTCCCTGGAAGCCTTTCAGGAGGTCCCACGATTCTTCGCTGTTGCTGAAATCGAACACGCTCATTCGAATGCTCTTGATTTCCATATCCAGCGCGTAACCGAACATGGTGAGTTGAAGGATCGGCATGAGGATGATGATGGCGAGGCTGCGGGGATCATGCAGAATGTGCAGCCACTCTTTTTTCGAAAGTGCCAGTATGCGTGAAATGCTGCCTCTCATGTTACTTCTCCCGACTCTTGAGTAAGTGGATGAAAATGTCCTGGATGTGCTCCATCCGGTATTGGTCTTTCAGGCGTTGCGGACTGTCCATCGCGATGATTTTTCCCTGCTGCATCACGGAGATGCGGTTGCAATACTCCGCCTCGTCCATGTAATGGGTGGTGACGAACACGGTTTTCTTCTCCGCCACGAGATCGTAGATGACATCCCAGAACTCCCTCCTCGCGCGCGGGTCGACGCCGGAAGTGGGTTCGTCGAGGAATATGATGGGCGGATCGTGCAGCAAAGAGCATCCCAGGGCCAGGCGCTGCTTGATTCCCACGGGAATGGCCTTCGTGACCTTCCTACGGTATGGGGCGAGCCCCAGTCGATCCATCCACAGCTCCATTCGCTCGATGAGTAGCGAGGGCTTGACGTTGTAGATTCCCCCGTAGAAGCGCATGTTTTCACGCACCGTGAGGTCGCTGTAGAGTGAGAATTTCTGGCTCATGTAGCCGATGTTGCGCTTCACCATCTCGCTTTGCGTCCGGATATCGTATCCTGCGACGGTGGCTTCGCCTTCGCTGGGAGCAAGAAGTCCGCACAGCATCCTGATCATGGTGGTCTTGCCGGCTCCGTTGGCTCCAAGAAATCCGAAGACCTCACCCTTGCCGACTTCAAGCGATACCTGATCGACTGCGGTGAAACTGCCGAAGCGCCTGGTGATGCTGTGGGCTCTTACGGAAACATCATTCATGGTCGTCTCCTGTAATACCATTTCCGCTTTGATGATTCATGAATCACCGAGATATATAATACAGAAATGGTTCTCTGGGAAGGATTTCCCGGTAGACTATTTTTTATTTGATGGCTCTTCATTCGGGAAATCCTGTAACATGGAGAAACACGTCTTCGATGGATGGCTTGATTCTGGATATTTCACAGGTTCCGTGCTTTTTCAGTTGGTCGCAGAGTTTCTCGTCCGGTTCGCTTTCGAAGGCCACGTGCAACGCGTCGCCGAAGAGCTGGATCGCGATTACCGAAGGATCGCCATCGAACTCCTTCTTCATTTGCCGGAGATTCTCGCCTCGAATCTGGTACAGAGGATAGTGGAAGGACTCTTTGATCTCTTCGGGCGTCCCGCTTGCGACGACGCTTCCCTTGTGCATGAAGGCGAGGCGATCGAAGAATTCCGCTTCATCCATGTACGCGGTCGAGACAAATATCGTGGTACCTTCCTTCTTGATCTCTGCGAGAATCTTCCAGAGCTCCTCTCGCGAAACGGGATCGACGCCGAACGTGGGTTCGTCCAGCACCAGGACGCCCGGACGATGCAGGAGGTTGCATGATAGCGCCAGCTTCTGCTTCATTCCGCCGGAGAGATTACCCGCCAGATGATTCTTGAACGGATCGAGTCGCGAGAACCCGAAAAGCTCCGCGATCCTCTTCTCGCGCTGATTCCTCGAGATGCCGAAGAGGTCGGCGTAAAACTGAAGGTTCTGCAGCACGGTGAGATCCTGATACAGCGAGAATTTTTGGGGCATATACCCGATTCTCGAGCGTATCTCGCGATACTGGGTTCGCGTATTGAAACCTTCAACCGTTATCTCGCCTTCGTCGATGGGGATCACCGTGCAGATGGAGCGAATCAGGCTGGTCTTTCCCGCGCCGTCCGGCCCCACGATTCCGAACATCTCGCCGCTTCGAATCCGGAGATTGATATCGTGGTAAGCCGTCGTATCGCCATAGCGTTTCCCGGCATTACGAACAACGATCGGTTCCATCAATCCATCCGCTCGATTTCCAGAGGCATTCCGTGCTTGATGCGGTGGTCGGGGTTCTCGATGCGGATATCGACCGCGTAAACGAGCGCGCTGCGGGTTTCTTTCGTAAGAACCTGACTCGGCGTAAACTCGGCTTTCTGCCCGATGCGTTTGACCGTTCCCGTCATGGGATCGCCGATTCCGTCGGCATAAACCCTCAAGTTTTGCCCCACATGCGTCTGCGGGAGCTCCTCCGCTGGGATGTAGATGGTGGTTTCAATTTCGTCCAGTTCCGTGATCTCGACAACGGGGGCAACCGGAGGAAGGGTTTCTTCTTCCTCGAAGAGGACGGAGGTGACGATGCCGTTCGCGGGAGCCATCAGGAAGCTGTCGGAGATTCTCTTTTCCAGCGTGCTCTTTGCCGCGTCGAGCTCCATTCGTTTCGCGGATATCAGGCGCAATTGCTGGGTGGCGTTCTCGAGCTGCGTTTGGGCCTTGTTGCGCATGTTCACGACATCATCGTACTTCTGCTGCGTAACGCTCTGCTTGTCCAAAAGGCTTTTTGTGCGCTCCGTGATAGTATCGACGTATTCCATATCCTTCTCGGCCTGCGCCCTCATGTTCAGGTAGATTTCCTTCTGGATGGCAAGTTGCCGATAACCGGCATCCAGCTCGTTGCGTTTGAAATGCATGTCCAGGGTGTCGATGATCGTAACCGCCTGACCGACCTTGACTTCATCGCCTTCCTCAACGGCGATCTTCACGATCTTTCCGCCATAGAGCGAGGAGACATTGTGGACGGTTCCTTCGGCGATCCCCACGTAACGGTGAAATTCGTTACGGTCGGAGCAGGCAAGGAGAGAGAGCAGCACGAACGCCGCGACAACGAATTTTATGGTCTTCATTTGATTCCTCCAATGATTCCTGTATAGTAGTCCATCTGGACCTGGTAGATTTTCAGTTGCGACATGAGCGCGTCCAATCTGAGCTGTGCTTCCGTCAAACGCTCCTCCGCGTCACGGACATCGATCATGGTGGCGTTACCTTCTTGAAAGAGGTTCTCTGCGTGCCGGACTTCCAGCTCCATCTGGGCGGCGAGTTGCTGCTGGAGCCCCATTTGCTCTTCCAGCGATTTCAATTGCTCCCAGGTCTGTGTCACTTCCCGCATAATCTGGTTGGCGATGGTATCTTCTTCCAACTCGAGCTTCTCGGTGAGGTGAATCGACTGCTTGCGCTTTTTGGCCGATTCCATCCAGTCCCACACCTGCCACTGCATTTGCACGCCGAGGCGATAGTAGTCGTCCCACTCTGCGTCGATCATCTGCACGCCCGGAATCCCGTAGTGGTACTCGGCTTGAGCGTATATCTGTGGATAGAAAACCGATTCGGCGATACGCGTCGTGAGTTTTTGTTTCAGGATCTGGTCGCGGTTCATGCTCAGTTCCACCCGTCTTTCGAGCGCTTGAACCTGGTAGGTCTCCAGCGCAGCCGTCTCGCTGATTGGGGCTTTATCGTCAAAATCGAGCGTGAACGGCTCGTTCATCGCCATTACCTCTGCCAGACGGGCCTTGGCAATGCGGTACTCGTGCTCGGCGGACTTACGCATAGTTACGAGTTCCAGCACGCGATTGGACATCGCGAGCGTGTCCAGCGTCGTGACCTGCCCAGCTTCCAGCAAATCGAGTACCCTGTTTTTCTGGAGATTCGCGCGCCGAATGCCGTCGTCGATGATGGATATCTGATGCCGGATGGCCTCGCACTGGTAAAAGAAGGCCGCGATTTGCAGGCGGATCGCGTTTTCGGCAGCCGTTCTTGCCTGCGCGGCGATGCGGTGGTCGGCTTCGGCGCGTTCAAGGTCTTTCCAGATGCGGAAGCCGGTGAAAACAGGCTGTGTCAGCTTGGCGGAGAAATCCCAGTTGTCCTTCCTGCCGACCTTGACGGGGTCCATCGTGACACCGAAAGGAAGGTTGGCGAACGAGATTTCGGCCTGCTCGCTTACGTAGTAGTACAAACCGTTCACCGTAAGCTTGGGCAAGAACGCCCCGAACTTGATCTGCTGCTCGGCCTCGGCGATTTTACTCACGATCTCGCGCTGCTGGAGCATCGGATTATTCTGCAGGCCGATTTCCCAGGCCTGTTCGAGATCGATCGTACCGGCCGCGAGCAGTGTAACCGCGAGCAACACGATTGTTGTAATGTATTTCCTCATTCGTCCTCCCTCGTCTTTGCTAAGCCGTTCCAGACAAGATCGAAGACCGCCTTCTTGCGCTCGTCGATGAATTCCTTTGAAAGCACTTTTAATCCTTCGACCTTGTGTTCCAGGATCGGACGGGCAGCGAAAGGGAAGATGCACAGCGCGATCACGCTGATGAAGAGCTGAACCGGATCAACGGGCCTGATCTCTCCATTCTCGATTGCCTGGCGGGTTGCCAGAATGATGGGGATTTCCTTCAACTGCCACTTGTGAAGCGCCTTGGTGATTATGTCGTTCACATTACCGGCTCCGTGACCGAGTTCCCATATCATGAAACGGACAACGTACGGGCGCTTGGAGATGGCCGTCAGGTAAACTTCAATGAAATTCTCCAGGTAGCTGCGAAAATCGGTTACGACAGATATCTCGCGGAATATACCCGAAAGGAAATCGTGCATCACCGGCTCGAAGACGGTTTGATACAGGCGATCCTTGCTGCGGAAGTAGTAATGCAGAAGAGCTTTGTTAATACCCGCTTTCTCTGCGATGACGCTCATACGCGCACCATCGTAACCTTCTTTCAGAAAAACGGTTGAGGCCGATTTCAAAATGACCGATTCGATGTCTTTCTTCATCTTCAACTCCTAATGAAATGCGATTCGATTAACCGCGATGTTTAACTACACGGTCAAATTTAACCAATTGGTCAAAAATGGCAAGATTTTTTTTAGGGGAGAGCTTCAAATTTCCCTGTGTGGTTGTGTCCCGTCCTGAAATAGGTTGACCGTTGGGTCGAAGGAGGCTCAGGTATGGGAGAAAATGTGAAACGACGGGCGAAGCGTTGCGAGGTGAAGGCGCGTGTTCTGCATCACGTGCTGACGAGCGACTACTGCGTGGCGGAGCTCGCGGAGCAGTACGACATATCCGTTCGCACGCTGTATCGCTGGATCAAAGAGGACGCCGTGAAGCCGGCGCGACGCAAGGGAGCTCAAAAGCGAGGTCGCATGGCGAAAGAAGATTACAAGGACAAGACAATCGCGGAGCTGGAGAAGAAGGTGCAGGATTTGCAGGCTGCGTTGAGCGAGAAAGTGCTGGAGAACTGCGCGTTGCAGGCGATCGTGAACGTGACCGAGCGCAAGTACGGCAACAGCGCAAAAAAAAAGACTGGTTCGCTGTTGTCACCGAATGTCGAGCTGTCGCGAAAGAAAGAGAAGTAGCCGCGAACATGCAGGTGATTTGCGGCTTGTTCGGTCGCAGCAAGCAGAGCTACTACCAGCACAGGAAGCGGCTCCATCGGCTCCAGGCGGAGGTGGAGGAGATCGTATCCGCCGTGCGCGAGATTCGCGTGAAACAGCCACGCGTCGGGGCGCGGAAGCTGCAATACATGCTGAAGGCGCGCGGGCTCGAGGTTGGTCGCGACCGGCTGTTCGGCATCCTGCGCGACTACGGGCTGCTGTCGACGGCGTACCGCTCATACCTCCGCACGAGCCTGGGCAGCCGCAGTCGACACCCGAACCTGGTGAAGGACATCATCGCTCGCCGCGTCGGCCAGATCATCGCGAGCGACATCACCTACATCCGGTTGCAACGCGGATTCGCCTACCTTTCGCTGACCTCGGATCAGTACTCGGACGCGATCCTGGGATATTCGCTGCAGCCCGACCTGCGCACGCATGGTCCCGCGCTCTCTCTGAAACGGGCGATGAGGTCGTTGCGCAATGCCGGAGCCGTGGATATCAAAGGCTGCATCCACCACTCCGATCATGGTACGCAATTCACCAGCGCCTGCTTCCAGAACGCGCTGCGACGCTACTGCTATCGCACCAGCATGACCGGTCCGGGCAAGTGCTACGACAACGCCAAGGCGGAGCGCATCAACGGGATTCTGAAGCACGAGTTGGGGCTGGAACGGAGATTCAGGGACTTCGACGACGCGCTGAAGTACGTAGAGGAAGCAGTTCGGATCTACAACGAAGAACGGCTCATCATCACGCAGGGCTACCGCACACCGAACGAGATATTGAACGCAGCGTAGGAAGCAATCGAAATGAAATCAAACACGAAAAAGCTGGTCAACTATTTTAGGACGGGACAGTGATACCAAAAGGGTCGATAGTAACCATCCTTGCCAAAAAGTTACTATCGCTAAATCTCGTCTATCTGATTAAGTCGTCGTCTCTTGTCCCGTCTTCCCGAGCGATAGTAACTTCTGCCAAGGGGGGTGAGATTTTATAACGGGTTTGGCAAATTCTGCCAAACCAATGGCACTATATGGGGGTTTTTGAGCAGAGAAAAAGCCTGCCCCGGGTCGAGCAGGCTGGATTAACTTCTTCGATTCTACTTGTCACCGCTCCAGACGTACAGCTTTCCACCGTATGCGACGACTTCGCCGATGACACCCTCTTCGGGTAGCTCTGTGACCTCCGCGATGATGTCGGTGGTCTCGAGCTTGATATCGCCTTCAAGGGCGTGACCGTTGATCTTGGTGCGGGTCTCGACCTTGGCCGCGAGGGCCGTGGTGAGGCCTGTGATCTTGCTTTGAGCCAGTGTCGGGATACGGTCGGTGGCGAGGGCGCCGGTAGCGATCTTGCCGGCGTCGAGGTCGGGGATCTGGCTCGCCTCGAGGACGCCCGTGATGTTGCCCGGTTCGAGCTGCGGAATCTGTGCTGTTGTCAGCTTGCCGGACTTGTCGAGCTTTGCGATACCGTTTGCGACGCCGAGCAAGCCGGCGTCGACCGCGCTGGCTCGAATAAGCGAAGAGTACAACGTCAACCTCAACTGGCTCATCACCGGCAAGGGTGACATGTTTCTTCACGCCGAAGATTGCAGTCTGGTGACGAATGGCCGTAAGGAGAAGCTCGAGGAGATAGGCGGGAACGGCGTGAAGGCTCAGCTCTCGCCCTTCGAGACGCACAAAATCACTCTGCGGCTCATGGGTGAAATCGCAGCAGGCGAACCGATGGAGAACCACGCCGCGCTCGACTGGGACTACATCCAAATCCCTAAAGCCTTTTTGCATGACCGCCACGACTCCTACTGCGCGCTGCGCGTGAATGGCGACAGCATGAAGCCGCGCATCAATCACGGCGACATCGTGGTCATTCACCAACGTTCAGACTGGGATAACCTCGACCGTTGCGTCTGCGCGGTTCGCACCTCGGACGGTATCACCCTCAAGAAGGTGCAGTACGATCCTATCAAGGGCAGGTCGTCCTCAAGCCATTCAATCCCGACTACGAAGCAATCGTCTTCGAGGATGAGGAACTGGCGCGTTTCCAGATCATCGTCTAGATGGCGATGCAGTTTCGTGTTTTCAACTATCCAAGTAGGTAGCGTTTCTCATGAGGTAAGAAGAACAAAGAAAGTCGATCACTTATTCGGAAATGCAATTGAAACCGATGCCATGAAGTTTCAAGTGGGCTTTTGTGCTACTTCCGTTATCGTATAGAATACTGGAGGAGAATATGAGGATAGCACTTAGCATTTTGGGTATCTCGTTGTTATTTCTTGGATGTGCAACAACCGATAGTTTAATCAAACGCCCTACTGTCCAAGAAGTTGATATCGATCGCTATATCGGTAAATGGTATGAAATTGCACGTATCGACAACCGCTTCGAGCGGGAGCTTGTTGGAGTAACGGCCGAATACTCACTACGTTCTGACGGCCGAATTGATGTGCTGAATGCTGGTTTTAAAAAAACGCTGGATGGAAAAAGGAAGGTAGCCAACGGTGTAGCGAGAGTTCCTGATGAATCCAAGCCCGGAAGATTGCAGGTAACATTCTTTTTGTGGTTCTGGAGCGATTACTTGATTTTAGAATTGGACGCCCAGAACTATCAATATGCGTTGGTAGGTAGCAGTACTGACGATTATCTTTGGGTTTTATCGCGTACCCCAACAATGGACGACTCCATCTACCAGATGCTTGTGGATCGAGCTAGTGTTTTGGGTTATGATACTTCCAGGTTGATGCTTGTTCCGCAGCAAAGAAGATAAGCCTTTCTTATTATTCTCAGCGGATACATGCTTTAATAACTATGCGAAGTAGGCGGCGTTTTTGCACACGGTCCTCGAGCACACCATTTACGGCGACCTGGTCTTCATGCTGGGTTTTGGGAAATATTGCTTTGATTATAATTCGGAAAACTCCTTGTAAAGGAGGTCTTCAAACTCCCTTTTCCAGTGCGTTGCAATAAAATTTGGGAGTGAATGATTTATCGTAATTACCGTCGGTGTAACAGCTAATAGTGTACTCAAGTAACACATGATTTCAAGAGCCCTGGAAATAGAAAAAACCAATGAAGATATTTTAAAATAAATGAAAATGATTGTAAGAGCAGAAATCATCACAATAATAATCATAAATACATGCTTGAATAGGTTTATAATATTTGGAGGTTCAATACTATATGCTTTTTCTTCTCGTTTGTTTAGTGGTTTCCCCTTCGTCTTTTTATATATGCATCTTTGTAATCATTATATTTAAGCCATCTGTTCAATTGAACTTTTTCTAAACACAATTTATTCTCTATTTTATGGAGTTGAAACAGGGCAAAACGAAAGTGATAGCCATGAAGCACACATATCGTTACCCCCATTAATGCACCTAAAATGGAACATATAGAAATTAAAAGAAATAGCGGATCAGGCAGGCTACCATTTGTGTACTTGTGTAGTGAAACAGCATAACCTGTGAAGATCGTAACGAGTATCCCAAGCTCTGTCATGCAATTTGTTTCACGCTGAAGAATTTCCTCACGAAAAGAATTGTGGGCTTGAAGAAGATAATCTCTGTTCTCAATTTCTTCTTTATTAACAATAGAAACGGAAATCTGCTGCATACGATTGAACCTCTTGGGTAAGGATTTTTAACAGAATTAAATATATCCCGTATTTGTCAATTAGATTTTAGGGCTGTTAATAAAAAACCGCCGGCAGTTTCCGCCGGCGGCAATATATTCTTTAGGTTGTTACTGATCAAAGATGCTTGATGTGGCCCTTGCCGACACCCTTCACTTTGCACCCCAGGTCTTTATAGGCTTTGATCTTGTCATCTGCAAGGAAGTTGGAGCAATCGATGACGAGCGGCTTGGTTCCGCACATGGCGAGGAGTTCTTCCGGCTTCAGATTCTTGTAGTCGGAGTGTCCCACGGCCATCACGACAACATCCGCGTCTTTGAGGGTGACTGCCATGTCTTTCTCGATGCATTCCATATCCATCTCTGGCCAGGTCTCCACATAGACGTCATGAACGTTCACGATCGCCCATTCGCCCTTGAGCTCTTTCACGAGCGTCTCGGACGGCGAGTGGCGCGTATCGCCCACGTCCTCCAGATAGGAAACGCCCAGAACGGCGATCTTCACGTCCTTCAGCTCGGGATACTCTTCCTTGATGATCGCGATGGTGTGGCGCGGCATGGTATCGTTGATATTCACCGCATTGATCGCAACCGCGAGCGTGTCGTCGATCTCGAAGACATCGCGCATCGCCCAGTTGGCAAGAACGGGGTCCTTCGTAAGGCAATATCCACCGACGCCAAGACTTGGGCGCAGGAGGTTGTTGTGCGTCTCTCTCTTGCGGATGGCGTCTCGAACCTTGAAGATGTCCACGCCGATTTTCTCCGCGAAACGAGCCCACTCCAGGGTCAACGCGATGTTCGCGGCGCGGTAGGAGTTTTCCATGACCTTCGCCATCTCGGAGGCGTTTGTATTATCGAGCTCTGTGAGCGGAAATTCTTTGGTGTTGAGAACATCGGTAAGGAACTCGCGAGCCAGGTCTTTACTCTTCTGGTTAACGCCGGAGAAAACGCGCCAGTAGTCGCGAATCGATTCAACGTATCTTGCACCGGGCATAACGCGCTCGTAGGAATGCGCCACCAGCGGGGGGTTCTTCTCGATATCGATGCCTCGCTTGGTGAATTCTTCTTCCAGAATCGGCTTCACGATTCGTTCCGATGTTCCCGGAGGAACGGTTGTTTCGACAAGCACCAGGCAATCCGGCTTGATGTGCTGTCCGAGCGTACGCATACCTTCACGGAAGTGAGAGACATCGCAATAGCCCTTCTCCGCTTCGCCGAACGCGGGTTTGGTCGCGTCCAACTGGATATCGACAACGACAACATCGGCCACTTCGTATGCCGTGTTCTCCCAGGTCGCGCGGAGGCTGTCCTTCTCCACGACGCAGCGCTTGAATATTTCGGGAATCTCCGGATCGGAAGAACTGACAGGCGCTTCGCCCGTGTTGATAACCGGGACTTTCCAAAACGAACGACGCGATGGACGCTGATGCCCATGCACGAAGTAGATCGTTTCACCGTTATCGTTTGTTGCGTCGGCAATAACACTCGCCATCACACAGCCCACGAAGCCCATGCCCTGTACGGTGACGATTTTTCTTCCCTTTTTACGTTGTTCTTCGGTAATGCGCAGGATTTCCTGACGCTCTTTTACATTTTCTTCCTCTTTGGGAAGTGGATATTTTGTACCGTCTGGTGCAATTGAGACATTCAGCATAATCAATCCTTTCAAGTATTTTTTGCCATAAAAATGCTATGGCACTCAAAAGTAACCATAACGCTTGAAATTGTCCACTTATTTAATTCACTAATCGCGTGGGCGTGGGCTCGCTCTACTTCATCGCCATCGTTCTCGAAATCATTGATTCAGACACGAAGCCAACATTAAATTAACAAACAAATAGTTATTGACATTTTAACCAGATTGCCGTCCCATCTGATCGTAAGGAGATCATCATGCGCACAACCACCACCATCGCTCTGTTACTATTCGTTTCGGCTATCTTCGCATATCCCACACTACATGGAGAAGGAATAACCCAATTCACCGTATATGGAGAACAACGTTTTGAACTTATTGAAGAGATAGACCTCGGCGATGAGCCTGTGGTGGTACACCGTGCACCGGCAACGAAGCATGCACTTGGTGAGGTGACGATCGAGAAAATGAAAAAAGAACGAGAATTTACACTGACACCAACCTCAGACCTTGGCGTTACCCTGCGGAAATCGGAATATCTGCAATACTGGGAATGGTACGATGCCAATAACAATCTGTTGAATCGCTGCCCGATCAACCCGTACATATCAGAAATCGTGCCTGTCAATACCAATGGCTACTGGCTCATGTTTGAAGAGCCAAAAGAAGATCCATACGATTTTATAGATGAACAGTACTATTTTGATGACCCTTGTATATATGCTGCAGATTTCAGATACAATGTCGAATCCAGCAACTTCGCCAGCCAGTCCGGGGTCGTTATTTACGACCAGAATGGCAACAAAATGACACAGGCTGACCTCGAGTGTGGTGTCCCGTCCTGAAATAGGTTGACCGTTGGGTCGAAGGAGGCTCAGGTATGGGAGAAAATGTGAAACGACGGGCGAAGCGTTGCGAGGTGAAGGCGCGTGTTCTGCATCACGTGCTGACGAGCGACTACTGCGTGGCGGAGCTCGCGGAGCAGTACGACATATCCGTTCGCACGCTGTATCGCTGGATCAAAGAGGACGCCGTGAAGCCGGCGCGACGCAAGGGAGCTCAAAAGCGAGGTCGCATGGCGAAAGAAGATTACAAGGACAAGACAATCGCGGAGCTGGAGAAGAAGGTGCAGGATTTGCAGGCTGCGTTGAGCGAGAAAGTGCTGGAGAACTGCGCGTTGCAGGCGATCGTGAACGTGACCGAGCGCAAGTACGGCAACAGCGCAAAAAAAAAGACTGGTTCGCTGTTGTCACCGAATGTCGAGCTGTCGCGAAAGAAAGAGAAGTAGCCGCGAACATGCAGGTGATTTGCGGCTTGTTCGGTCGCAGCAAGCAGAGCTACTACCAGCACAGGAAGCGGCTCCATCGGCTCCAGGCGGAGGTGGAGGAGATCGTATCCGCCGTGCGCGAGATTCGCGTGAAACAGCCACGCGTCGGGGCGCGGAAGCTGCAATACATGCTGAAGGCGCGCGGGCTCGAGGTTGGTCGCGACCGGCTGTTCGGCATCCTGCGCGACTACGGGCTGCTGTCGACGGCGTACCGCTCATACCTCCGCACGAGCCTGGGCAGCCGCAGTCGACACCCGAACCTGGTGAAGGACATCATCGCTCGCCGCGTCGGCCAGATCATCGCGAGCGACATCACCTACATCCGCTTGCAACGCGGATTCGCCTACCTTTCGCTGACCTCGGATCAGTACTCGGACGCGATCCTGGGATATTCGCTGCAGCCCGACCTGCGCACGCATGGTCCCGCGCTCTCTCTGAAACGGGCGATGAGGTCGTTGCGCAATGCCGGAGCCGTGGATATCAAAGGCTGCATCCACCACTCCGATCATGGTACGCAATTCACCAGCGCCTGCTTCCAGAACGCGCTGCGACGCTACTGCTATCGCACCAGCATGACCGGTCCGGGCAAGTGCTACGACAACGCCAAGGCGGAGCGCATCAACGGGATTCTGAAGCACGAGTTGGGGCTGGAACGGAGATTCAGGGACTTCGACGACGCGCTGAAGTACGTAGAGGAAGCAGTTCGGATCTACAACGAAGAACGGCTCATCATCACGCAGGGCTACCGCACACCGAACGAGATATTGAACGCAGCGTAGGAAGCAATCGAAATGAAATCAAACACGAAAAAGCTGGTCAACTATTTTAGGACGGGACAAAACTACCCTTTGAGAAAAGATAAACATTGACATCATTTCTCAAATAGGTTACACGTGTAACCGATATGTCACATATAACCTTCTTGTTCCGCGATGACTTTTAGGAGGTAGTATGCGAGTCATTTTCACCATCTTGTTTCTGGCGTTAACAATCATTCTTCTTTCTCTCCCCGTCGACGAGGCCGTCGTGGCTCAGGCAGCCACAAACTGGTTTCAACTCAAGACAAACGATATGGGCCGACAGCTTACAACAACTCAACATCTTGAGCAAGGCGTGTGGCTGTGCCAATTTTCCGGAGGAGGATTCGTACTTGTATCCGGTGACAACGCTGCGTATCCGGTGATCGCGTGGAGCGAGACCGGAGATTTCCGTCCGTCCGAAAATCCGGCGGTGGAGGATTGGCTTGCTTCGATTCAGCGGCAAATGAGGATGATCGCTACGCAGAAAACATCCAATGCGACCATGCGACCCATATGGGACGACCTGCTCGCAGGTATCGAACCAGGTGGCCGAATCGATCGTAACGTCGAGCCCATGATTACATCCATCTGGCGTCAACACTGGCCTTACAATGCGCATTGTCCCGAAGATGAGGCCGGAACGGGCGGTCATGTTCTCGTGGGATGCTGCGCTACAGCGGCAGCGCAATTGATGCGATACTGGGAACATCCGGTAAATGGCGTGGGCTCTCACAGTTACGAGCACGGTAACTACGGTACGATCTCAGCCGATTTCTCCGAGGCTACCTATGTGTGGTCGGAAATGCCCGATTCCCTGACGGAGTACAACGAAGAAGTCGCCGAGATATGTTTCCACGCCGGTGTGGCCATGGATATGGATTACGGCACCAGCGCTTCAGGCTCGAATTCCGAGAGTGTGTACTATGCTTTTGCAACACATTTCTCATACAATCCCCAGGCGCAATTGATGCCACGTCACAGCTTCGAGGATGACGTTTGGGATGAAATGGTGCGCGGTGAACTGGATCAGGGTCGGCCAGTGTATTATCTCGGAACCGAAGAAGATGGAGGCGGTCACGCTTTCGTCATCGACGGTTATGAGGATACTGATCATTTCCATGTGAATTGGGGCTGGGGAGGAGCGTGTAACGGTTATTACTACTTCTCGAATCTCGCACCTGGAAGCCATGACTACACCTATGAGCAAGTCGCCATTTTCGATTTGTATCCGGTGGAACCGAACGAGCTCGCTCCCGCAACGAATCTCGTCGCGGAGGTGGTGGATGGCAATAACGTCCATCTGACATGGACGCCGCCGGTGAACGATGAAGGTGTATGGTATTCTTACGCCGATGAAGTGTCCCTGATTCAGTTTGCCGGTCCCGAACGTGCGATTCTCTTCAGCGATGATACCTTTGACTTCTCCTATCCCGCAACCATTTTGCAAATGCAACACATGTTCTACGATCACGTGTCAAACCCATGGGGCAATAATGACCAGTTCATCGTGAAGATATACGATGCGGATTTCGAGACCGTATTGTATGAGTCGTCACCGCAAACGGCGCTGCGTTCTCCGGTGAGTACGATACACATCATGGAAACTCCTCTTACGGTTAACGATGATTTCTATATTACCATCCGCACAGTTGATGAGGTGACGTTCTGTCCGTCCAGCACTTCGGGGGAGTGCGTCGACAACAGTCATAGCTGGTGGGGCGGATCGGGTACCTGGGAGCAAATTGATAGCGAGTGGCTGACCAGCGTGAATATATCGGACCTGGCAACGGGACGGCAGCATGTGCTGAAATCAGGGCAATCGAGGAATCGGATGTTCCTGGGTTACAATCTGCTTCGGAATGGGACCGTCATTAACCCCTTGTGGCTGGTGGACCCGGAATATATGGACGAAAACCTGGAGGCCGGTGAATATACATACGCAGTTATTGCCGTGTACGATAATGGAGAATCGAACCCGTCAAACGCTGAGACCGTCGAGATCGGAATGGACGCGGGAGAAGACGATGTCCCATGCTCGGAATTCTCTCTCGAGGCGTATCCCAATCCCTTCAACCCTACAACGCGGATCAGCTTCTCGCTGCCGGTTGCATGCGATGTCACACTTGAAGTATTCAACCTCAAGGGGCAGCTCGTACGTACGCTGATCGACGAGAAGATGCCGGGCGGGAATCATGCCGTTACCTGGAGTGGTGAAGATTTCAACGGGAATCATGTTGCTTCAGGTGTTTATCTCTATCGTATAAAGGGCGGACGTTACGTCTCGGTCAAAAAAATGGTGATGCTAAAGTAAATTCGGCTTTCACGAAGTGAAAACGAATTCATGAGCGTTGTGATTTCGCTTTGCGAAATCGTGTTTGCGGATCGTTAGTATTCTCCACACGTAAAATATCTCTGAAAAAAAACGGCTCCTCGTATCGGGGAGCCGTCGTTTATTCTGGTAAGATGCTTAGTTCTTCTGTGTGGTTCCGTCGATGAGCGGTATAAGATTGCTCTTCTTCGTCTTGATGTCGTTGAGAACGGAAGCCTTGTCTGTGTTTTTCTGCGCGTCGTCGAGATACGACATTGCTTGGCGGAAGAGGTCGTTCGTGGCTTTCTTCACGACGTTCTTCTCGGCGATTTTCTCGTCCATGGCGTCACCGAAGAGCTTGCCCTGGCGTTCCTGCTCGCTTATGAAATTCTCTTTTTCCACCAGCACGTTGTACTTGGCGTACGCCTTTTTCTGAACGACCTGGAAAAGAATCATATAGGCTTCGTACTGATTCGGGTTGAGTTCGAGCGCTTTGTTCGCGCTTTTTTCAGCGCTGGCAAAATCGTCGAGAGCGATATTCACATCGGCCTTGCGGAGGTATACGACATAGTTCTCGGGATCTTTCTGTTGCAGCGTGTTCAGCGTGTTCAGCGCCTGGGTGTTGTATTCCTTCGATTTCGCGTTTTCACCTTTGTCCTGCGCGTTGACAGCAGCTTCGCGGTAAGCGCCGGCAAGGTTCAGGTATGCCTTGATGTTCTCCGGTTCGTCCTGAATAACCTGCTGATACTGAGAAATCGCGTCGTCCAGGCGTCCAGTCTTGTTGTAACAGATCGCCAGTTTACGGGTGACTTCTTCGTCCTCGGGGAAAGCGTCTACGAGGATTTGCATGTGCGGAAGCGCGCCTTCGTAGTTCTCTTCGTCGAAGAGGATCATGGCGAGGCGGTAGTGCGCCTTGTTGTTCTCCGGATTCATTTCGATCGCCGTATTGAGCGCTTCGATCGCTTCATCGAAGTATTCCATGTCAGCGTAACGGTTACCGATGCGCAACCAAATGCTGTCTTCGTTTTTCATTTCCACAAGCTGATTGAGGATTGTGATCGAGTCGTCGAATCTTCCGGCCTGTTTGTAGATGGCGTCGAGGAAATCGTAGAAACGGATGTCTTCGGGGAATTTCTCTTTGCCGGTGAGCGCGTACTGCTCGGCCTGCTCCATATTCTTACGCTCGTAGTTCATCATGGTAAGGTAGTAGTAAGCGTCCGCACGATCCGGATCGACTTCGATATACCTCAGGAATCCTTCTTCCGCAGCTTCGAAATTCTTGGAAAGGAATTGCTGATAAGGGATATCCCACAGCTTGTTGAGTTCTTCGCCGGCCATGTTGCGAATGAGCGGGAAAAGCTTTTCTTTCAGAAGAGCCTGACGGTCTTTCTTGTTGGTGGTGACTTCGATTGTCAGGAATTCCATGTCCTGTGTCTTCATGGACATCAGTTTGATCTGCACGCGGTAATCGGTGCGGGAGAGGTTGGATACCGTTCCCCAGAAGAGCAGATCGGCCCCGAGTTTTTCACCCAGTCCAGCAACTTCCGTGGTTCCGAGTACCGCAAGGTCCGTATAACCTTCTTTCTTAACAAGTTTTTCGGTGTCTTTGAGATCGAGCAATTCGAGGTCGGCTTCCGATTCGAAGATATCTTCCAGATCGCCACCTATAAGGTATTTGACCATGCTCTTGCTTTTGGAATCCGTGTTTTCAAATCCCAGCACGCCTACTTTGATGTTTTGTGCGTACATTGAAGCCGCCAGAACGACAAGCATGAGTACGACAGCAATACGTTTGTACATATCATCCTCCATCAATATTATCTATTGACTGCATTTTTAAAAATCCCTTTGATAAGGCAAGCAATTTCTCAACGCTCCGGCGTCTCGATTGTTTCGTCCGTATTTTCAAGGAGTTCCCAGTTTCTCCTGATTCTGCGATTGATGAATTTCTTTCTGATCCAGGCGATGAAAACAAGGAACGGCATGAACATCCATATCAGCATGGAGAATCCGATAAGCATCTCCATCCGCATTTTCTTGCGCAGGTATTCGTCGAACTGCGCGCCGATGTTCTCCGGCGAGGCCATGAACGCTGCTCGCATCGCCCGATTGAAATCGCGGTGCGGAAGTGCGTAATCCCAGAGTGTGAAATACTGCCGGGGATATTTCTTGAGCATGAAATCGATCGCGTAGGCCGATTTCATGTAGAAGGCTTCCCACTCCACCGGATTTTTGGGATAGTGATCGCTCATGTCGTTCAGCCTGGGGACTTCTCCGAAGATGTACAATTGTATGAAAGAAAGAAAGCGCGAATAGGGGAGACCTTCCGTATAATAAACGGCCATTCCTTCGTGGAACCATAGCGGGGCGTCCTTCCAGTAGCGGAACACGAACGCGTGGATGTATTCGTGGAACAACACGGTTACGACGTGATCGAGGTCGTGCAGATCGGCTGGGTTGCGTACGTAAGCCGTTTGATCCTTATGTGAATAAAATGCGTTGCTGAACTCGATGATTCCACCCGCACTCCCCGTGAACTCGCGGTACTGGCTATCGTCTCGTGCGATGTGGATGCGATAGGAGAATCGGGGGAACAGCCCCATCTTGATCTGAAAGCGATCGATGTGCGCCGAAACCTTTTTTGCGAGGTACTCTCCCGCCTGCATGTCCTGTTGGGCCGCGATGAGCGTAATGCGATCGAGCTGGCGTATTTCGGTCTGCGCCAGAAGTGAAGCGCTTATCAGCAGCAGGAAGACGGTTAGGAGACTAATCCTCTTTGGCAGATTCGAGATTCCTTTGGAGTACATGATTCAATTGATCGATATCGAACGGTTTGAAAACGATATCCTGCACGCCTTCCCGGCGGCATTTCACGACCACGTGATTGGGGTCGTAGCCGAATCCCGTCATGAGCACGACAGGAAGCTTCTCGTCGTATTCGCGGATTCGTTCGAAGAGCTGGTAGCCGTCCATATCGGGCATGGCGATATCGGAGAGGACCAGATTGACTTCCCCCTGCATGACGTGGCTCAGCGCTTCGTACCCCGAGTTTTCCTTGATAACTTCGTATCCGAGGTCCTTGAGCTCCATCTCGAGAAAATCGGTTACGTTCGCCTCGTCGTCGACAATCAGTATGGTTACTGCCATGGGAGTACTTTCGCTCCGGTTATTCTTCTGAAGGCTTCGGTGTATTTATCGGCTGTACGTTGAATGATTTCCGTCGGAAGATTCGGAGCCGGTGGATTCTTGTCCCAACCGCTCGTCTCCAGGTAGTCACGCACGAATTGCTTGTCGTAGCTCGACTGGTTTCTGCCAACCTCGTACTCGTCCAGGTTCCAGAATCGGGATGAATCGGGAGTGAACACCTCATCGATCAGGATCACCTTGCCTGCCTGGGTTCCGAACTCGAATTTGGTATCGGCAAAGAGGATTCCTTTCTCTTTCAGGAACTCATGGGCGAATTTGAAGAGGTCCAGGCTAACGCGCTGCAGGCGATCGGCAAGCCAATCGTCCATACGGGATTTCATGGTCTCGAAGGAGATGTTCTCGTCGTGTCCTTCTTCCGCCTTCGTGGATGGCGTGAAGATCGGGCTCGGGAACGCCTGGCTGTTCTGCATGCCTTCGGGAAGCTTTCTTCCGCCTACGGAGCCGGAATTCTGATATTCCTTCCAGGCTGAACCGGAGAGATAACCGCGGACGATACATTCGTAAGGCACCACTCGAGTTTTCTTCACCAGCATGCTGCGGAATTCGAGCTCCTCGCGGAACGGGTGCAGCTCGACGGGATAATCCTCCACGCGGTGCGCGATCAGATGATTATCGACAATATCTTTGGTCTTTTCAAAAAAGAAGATGGATATCTGTGTAAGGATTTTGCCCTTGTCCGGAATGGGCTGCGGGAGCACGACATCGAAAGCGGAAAGACGATCCGAGGTTACAATCAAGAGTTCGCTTCCCAGGTCGTAAATATCGCGTACTTTGCCTTTTCGATGCGCTTTGACAATTGATAAATCACTAATTTTCGTCACGATTTATCCTCCTGAATCATAGATTTCATTGTTTGGATACCACGTTCAATCCACTGCGCAATCCTGTCAGGTTCTTTTTGCAAAAACCTCAAATAAATTGAACGTCGTTCGTCGTATTCCGTTTTGTCGACAGCCAGCAACTCGTTATCCCTGTATTGAATAGGCTGGCTTGCCCGAAAGATTTGTTCGATTCCATCGACCTTTGCCCGTTGCAGCAAGCCGTGTTGAACCGTGCAAGCGCTGCTGCCCTGGGTGAATTCTCCTTCGATTTGCTTTGTGCAGAGCAGGAAGGAAAGGTTGTCGTAGTAGGTCTCGAGCAGACGGGTCTGTTTGTTCAGGACGTCCGCTTCGGAGAAGTCAAGATCGTCCATCAACCGCTCCGCCTTCTGGCGCAGCTCTTTCAGCCAGTCATCGTTCGGGGTGAGAAATCGCTGCAAGAGCATCTCCGTGAGGTTTTCGTCATGCAAACACCACGCGATACATTTCTTCCTCTTGAGCCTGGAGCAGGGTTGATCCGCTTCATCGCAGACCGGTGTTTTTTCCAGCTCGCTCATCGTGTAGAGCGTGTCCATAAGCTCAAAGCGATTACGGAAAGGACCAAGGTAGAACAGATTGCCGGTCGTGAATGCCTCCAGTTTGAAAACCGGCGCTTTTCTCAGATCGATGCCGAGATAGACGTAATCGGCGTACAGCCTGACTTGCTGGTTGAGTGTCGGATGTTCGTCGAGAATCGCCGTTTTGGCTTGCAACATCGCTTCAAACAGCGACTTTGCCGCTTGCCATTCCAGCGTGTTCTGGCTGTTTCTAAGCTCCTCCAGACCAGTCTGATCGTGGTTTAAAAGGTAGGCGATACTCTTGCGAATGTTAGCTGAAAAATCGATGTAAAGTGCCTGGTCACCTGATTTGATAATATAGGACCCGGTAATCTCCGGAATTCGATCGATGTCTGCGATTTTCATTGTTGAACGCACCATATTCCTGTTTCATCCCTTCCCCCATAGCGAAACCACAGTATTTCAGGGGGTACTTGTGCGCAAGTTTTTCGAGTGTATTAATGTAGATTCATTCTCCGGAGGGTAAGAAGAAGTGCTTCTCTATCATTCCGTAGAGCTTCTTCGATAGAATTTACCGACCCTCTGCGAAAAACCTGTTGAACATCCCCGCCAGCCTGCGCGTCATTTCCCGCCTCTCGTAGCGCTTGATCTTGTCCCAATCCGGATCGATCTCCAGCGTTCCGCTCTCCCACTTGCGATAGCAGTCCAGCAGAGTCTTTTTAACTTCTTCGAGATTCGCGGAATTCGCCACGAAACCGGTTCTCGTTTTTTCGATCACATCGGCTGCCGAGCCTCCGGCGGGAACGATGGCAAGGATCGGTCTTCCGGTGCGGAGGTACTCGGAGATTTTGCCCGGGTAGTCAGGCAAACAATTAGGCCCGGGATTCACCAGTAAAACGAGAATGTCCGCTTCGAGGGTGCGTTGTATCACTTCTCGGTGTGATAGGTATCCATGCACTTTCGCAAACGCTTCATCGCCGCGTTTCAAAAAATTGGCTGCGGTATTCTTGCCATAGATATCCATGCGAATCCTTTCTTTTGCGATCTCACCTTCTGCGATCAATTCTCGGATGGCCTGCAGGAGGATTCCCGCATTCCTGCGTTTTCCGTACAAAGTGCCAGAAAAGACAAGGTGGAAGTATTCTTTCTTTGCGTTACCCGGCTTCTGGTTCGCAAAGTCTTCTTCGTCGTATCCGTTGGGTATCAACCCGATAGGTATATCCTGGAGAAACGGGTAGCGCTCGACAAAGTTGTTTTTCACTTCTTGAACGACAACCGCCATCATGTCGGCGTTCCGCAAAACCTCCTCCTCCATGCGCATCTCTCTTCTCTGAACGGATGGCGCGGGTAGATGATCGAGGTATTCACCGTGGTATGTCCATTCATCGCGGAAATCGACAAACAGCGGAAGATGATATCTCTTCTTGGCCTTTATGCCGATGAAGAATGATGAAAAGGGTGTTCCCGTCACGTAGATGAGGTCGATGTTGTGCCGCTTGAAGATCGTTTTCAGCTTGCGAAGCGCGAAGGGAATCCAGAGAATCTGGATATCCGGCACGAAGACGTTCTGTACCATCCACCGAACCAGTTTTTTCAGCCTGAGACCGTACAACAGCTTGAAAAGCCAGTCTGCATCCAGGGTGGCCGTACGATAAACGGTTGTTCCTTCCGGGATATCGTCGAGCAGCTTCGGGTCTTTGATTTTACGTACACAGCGAGGGTTCACGGTCAGGACGATGGGATTGTATCCGTTGTCTCTCAGATATTTAACATGTTTGGACGTGCGCTGGACGCCTCCTCCTCCGATGGGAGGGAAGTAGTATGCGATCACCAGGACGTTTCTCATTTTCGCACTCCGAACTTACGGATGGCATCCAGAATGATGTCCCGGTCGTAGTCGCGAACAATGCCGAATATTCTGCCGAATAGATAAAACAGCCCAGCATACACGATGAAGAGCCCGGGGAATTTTATCCAGGGATTGAGTTCCCACGGAATGAGGAACCAGAAAGGGATGCCGATGCAAACGGAGAGAATCAGTGTGCGAAACAAGTTTCTAAGAGAAAATAAACGCGGGAGGTTGAATCCGAGCTTACGATAAATGACCCAAAGGTAGAACGAGAAAATCATGTATACGATCAGCACGGTAGCCCAGGCCGGCCCGGTGATCCCGAATAGATTGATGAAAACGATGTTCAGTAGGATGTTCAGGGCAAGGGTCAATATACTGAACCACAGGAGAACTCGTGTCAGGCCGTACGATTTCAGGAGCACGCTGAGGGTTGTGACACGCAGGAATAAAATAAGCAGATAAATCCTGAAAAACGGCAGAGCTGATGCATACTTCTCCGAGTAGAGCATCACCAGGAAATCCCTGGCGAAGATGAAAAAGAATATTACGATGGGGAAGATGATCAGGGCGTTTTTACGGGCAGCGCCGCTGTATATTTCCTCAATCTTGTCTCGATCCTTTTCCGGGTCCATACGCGTAAGCGCAGGGAGCAGAATGTTGTTAACCGTTACAATCAGCACGGATATCAAGGGGATTTCCGTGGCGCCCACCGAGAAAACAGCGAAGATATCAGGCGTGAAATAATTGGAGATCACCACCTTGTCGATTTGCGTGGAGAGGAGCCCGATGATATTGGCGAATCCGACCGGGATAGCGTAGTCGAGCTGCTCTTTCAAGAGCGTGCCGTCGAAATGGAAATCGGGCTTGAAGATTTTACGCAGACCGACCTGTGCGTAAATCCACTGGATGACGGCGGAGATGACGATTCCGCCAACGATCCACATCAAATCCCGGGTGTAGAACGCTGTTCCCAGGATGAAAACCGCATCGAGAGCGACGCTGAGCACGCCGAAGAATGCCGCTTTACCGGAACGTTCGAATCCCAATAGCGCTGATTGATAGAACTGAGATATGAACATGAACACGGGATATATAAAAAACAACACCAGCAGCGGTGGCAGCTGGGGGTTGTTCAGGAACGAGGCAATCTGATTCCTCAGGATTATTGTTCCGAGCGCGAACAGGACGCCAAGCCCCAGCAGGATGGTCAACGTCTGTGTGAGAACCTTCCGGAGATCGGTGTCGTCTTTGTGGATCAGCCGCGGAATGAAGTAGAGCAGGCTTTGGGGCAGTCCGAGGAACAGGATGGAGGATATTGTTTGATAGATCAGGAACAGGTGACGATAGCTCCCGTAAGCCTCTTTGGTCAGGATGCGAACCAGTATCAACGCGATAGCGGTCTTGATGAATAGACGCGAGAAATTACCCACTGCCAGAACCCTGGTTCTGGAGATGCGATCACTCATGAATCAATCCCGTGGAAAAGGTAATGGCTGTGTCTTTAGCGCTCGTATTTGCCTGCATGAAACTCCCTGCATCGCTCTGATTTATCGTTGCTTTTCATTTGCTGATCAGGGATATGGATGTCAAGATCATTTCCGGCGACCTGCCTGGGCGATCAACTTTTCGACGCTCCAACGCTCTCCGGATGGAACTTGCACACGGTGAGGGAGCCGTGTCTGCCGTCGAGGATAATTGCCAGGGGATCGATGAAACGATGCAACTCGAACGCGCCGAATCTGCGAACCATGGGCGATACCCGAATGAGATTTTCCTTGAACACGGTGTTCGATTGATCGGAGGAGACGGTCGCGAAACCTGCGTTCATGGCGATAAGGTTGTGGATGAAGTGCCTGTTTCTCGGCGCTTCGATGGGGCGCGGGGCGATCTCGACAATCAGGCGGACTCGATCGATGTCAACCCATTGAAGGAGCGGAAGTTTCCTATCAAAACGGCTGCTCCAGCTGGATGGAATGATCAGGATATAGTCTTCGTCAAGCGCTTGATTCAGCTCCTTGAGATCCTCCTCCCTTACATTGTCGATCTGATCTTCCGGTAAATACACGATATCCCGCACGGGTGTGTAAATGCCGTTCCCAACGCTGTTGGGCGTTGAGATAATGATGTCGCTTTCCTGTAGAGTCTCCACATCGATGGGTGATTCTTCATTGAAAATCGGCATCGGGCGAATCTGCAAGATGTATAGGACGTTTTTCCGATTCGGATCGTTGGGGATGTCAACCGCGAACTCGATTTCCGTGTGCATTCCGAGGGCCTTTTTCCCGAGCTTAAGGATGTCCGAAAGCGCGTTGGCGATGTTGTTCTGCTCGATGAAGGATTGGGCGTTCAAATACGGCTTTCCGTCTTTCTCGATGCAGTTAAGGCGTTGTTTGTAGGCGTACAGATCGCAGTCGAGTTCCATCATCCTGATTTCGGAGGATTCCGCCGAGAGGTTATTGGGAGAACGGTCGATTGCCTGGAAACGGTTGCAGGGGAATTCGCGACAGTCGATTTGCCTGTCGGTTTTCTCCGGAACGAAGAAGAAATGGGGAGCGGTTCGATCGTCATCGCTGCTCAGTCCCGCAACGCAAGCAACGATTCCGTCGGCGTTCCTTTGGGTCGTGCAGAGCGTCCTGTTCCACGATTGTATAAAGCCTGTCAGGGCTGGATAGAAGTAGCTGCCGTGGTTTTGCCCCGCAACCTTCTGGATGATGATTGCCATTTTCTCTTCTTCGAAGCGGTAATGCAGGCTGTGTAAATATTTATGCGTCGTTGCAGTGAAAACGGATGAAAAGACCTGCTTGATCGCGGAGACAAGTTGCTTGAGACGGATATCCCTGTCGGGATGTGAATTAGGGATCATGCAGGTTTTATAGATTCCCGCCACGGGTATTGCCTGGGAATCCTCGAGCAAGCCGGAGGATCGTACGGCCAGCGGTTCGTCTATGTTTTCGACGATCGAGCGAAGGTTATCCATAAGCTCCGGGGAGAGCTCGCTATTGATGATGGAGCACCGGATTTCTTCCTCGTGCATGGAATCTTCGATTTCAGCCTGTTCGACAAGCCGGTCGAACTCGGAGGTGCCGATAATCATTGTCAGGGGTAGGCGGATATCGAGGTTCTCATACTTGGACGAGATGTCGGTAACCGCAAGGATCGCGTTCATGAAGGCGAGTCCACGTCCTTTTCCTCCCAGCGATCCATCGGCGAGACGGAGGATCTGGTCTTTGTCATCAATCTTGTAGGGTGCGAAGGGAACGATTTTACCCCGGTCGCGGTATGTCCGCGCGACGTGGAAGATATCCCGCAGATAATCTCTCATGCGCTGTCTGTCAGAGAAATCGCCGACTTTTATCGGCTGTATCTGCCTTGCGAGGTCGATGTCCCCGTGGGCGATGAGCCAGGCGCTGAAATGGTTTCTCATACCATGATATACAAGCGTCTCGTCGGGTACTTCCTGCAAGCGTTTTTCGAATTCGACGATATTGGATGCGCGGCCGATCTCGTGACCATGCTGGTTGCGGAAGATGAAATCGCCGTATCCGAGGTCGCGGATGGTGATGTGCTGCAAATCGTCGAGCAATGTCGGGGAGTTTTTGGAGAGGAAATCGGCCCCGAGTTGTTTGGCGATAACTTCATTTTCCGGTTCTGAGGACTGCATGATAACCGGAATATCGAAGGGGTCGTTTTTCACCAGGCGGATCAGATCGAAGCCCGAGTTGCCGTCCAATATGCCATTGCGTGGGTAACGGACATCCGAGATAACTGCGACCAGGTTGTCGTGGTATTTCTCCACCATCTTCTCGGCGTCTTCGTAGGTGTGCGACAGGATTACCTTTGGTCGGGCACGCATACGAAGGCGTTTATCGATGTCGCTCAGTTCGTCTTCAATAAGCCTGCCGGTCTGGCGGAGGATCAGCTTGTAGAGGAGTGGCAGGAATCTGGAATAGTAGAGGATAGAGTCTTCCACCAGAAGGATAACGCGGATCAATCCCTGCTTGGTGTCGTGCTCGATGTTGAGCTTGTCTTCCACTGATTTGATCATGGCGAGGAAGATGGATGTATCACCATTCCACAGGAAAACATCGTCGATGTATTGCAAGCGTTCGGGGTAACGCTGGATAATTTCGATATCTGACTGGACGTTAAGCAGCAGGAGGACGGGGAGTTCGGGATAGAGCATCTTTGCTTCCCGGGAGAGCTCGAAGGGGCCTACGTCTCCGGTTCTCATCATGATGATCACAAGGTCAAACTGGCGTATATTCAGCATTTCGAGCGCTTGTTTACCAGTGGGAACGCTTGTGATGCGTGGGGCGGTGCTGAGCTGGAGTTGGCGATATTCGTTGTATATCTGCTCCGATAGTCTGCCGTCCTGCTCGAAGATAAAGGCGTCGTAGAATGTCGCGACGAGCAGGATTTCCCGCACGCGGTTTTGCATGAGACGATAGAAGTTATCCTCTCCGAATTTTACCTTGCCATACCATTTTTTCAATTCCTGCATTTCCATGCTGCAAATCCCCTGTAGAAAATTCTGTACCAACAATAAAACTTTGATCGCACGCGGCAAGGAAATCATTTTGGGTAGGTAGCTTCCTCGAGAAGATTCAGGTTTTCAGTCGATGGCATACCGGTGTGGCATCTTCGCCCGATCCGCCTCCCAACGGGGATATACCACAGCCTATTTTCCCACTAACATGATTTCGAGGAACGAAATCACAACGTTCAGGTTTTCGTTTTAACTGCGTCAAAGCCGAAAATAGCTGTGAAACACCCCGTTGGGAGGCGGATGGAACGAATCTGCTCACACCTCTGCGAGCGAGTGTGAAAAAGGTCGCGAAAGAAATTCGCGACCTTTTTCTGAGGTTGAACCATGAGTAATGGTTAAAAACCGAGGCATTTATGGGTTATTTAAGCAGGTGATTATAAAGAACCTGTAGCCAGAGTTAACAGGAACGGAGAAGGTCGTTTGCGATGTTTCTCCGAGTTCGTTCCAAGTGGGGGCGTAAGGGATCGTGGACGCGAAAATCCTGTAGCCATCGGTTGAAATGGGGGCACCGTTGATCGATTGTTGAACGGCGTCCCAGTTCAAGACGATATTCCCATCGGAGATTTCGAGGGTAATGTTTTGGACTTGAGCCGGCGTTTGGTCTCCGACGAGCGCTAATAGAGCAGCTTCCACATCGACTTTCCCGAAACCGATTTCTCGTTGGGTAAATCTCCGGTGAATTCATCCAGCCGTGCGTGGTTTTGGAGAAGCACGACCAGCTCGTCGCGGGATATTTCGGGTTCGTATTGCTTGATGAGCGCAGCTGCCCCACATGTGATGGGTGATGACATGGAGGTGCCGTGCAGGATGATGTAATCTGCCGGTAGACCTCCCGTCGAGTCTCCTTCCGCGTATGCGTTACTGATCACGGCAGTTGTCCAGAGCCCGAAAGGCCAACCCCATGCATCGTCGTCCCGGATGGAGATAATGTAGCTTCCCGGAGCGCTCAGTTCAGGCTTTTGGGTTCCGTCAACGCGAGGCCCACGAGATGAGAATGGCGAGCATTCACCAATGACTTCGTCCGTCCAGGCAACGAGGTGATTCCATGTATGCCAACGATTGCGCGTGGTCCATGAGCCAACCGATACAACGAGGTCTGCAACAGCCGGCGACGAGATGGTGCAGGAGGTGTCCGGTTCCACGAATTTCGCTCCGCTGCTCATGCTGAAGAGGTGGTAATCCATGGTGACGCCCGATTGGTTCTCTACCTTCACGAAAAATGGATTGTCTCCGTTACGAATAACGGATCCCCAACGGGATTGCGTTCCACGGGGAGATTGCGTCATGTCGTCGATGTCCTGCCATATCTGGTTGATGGGTTCCATCTCCTCATTGTAAAAACTCAGCGTCATAGGGCGCTGAATCGTGGTGTCGGGACTATCATACCAAACAAGGTTGATCAGATAGGTTCCACGATTGGACGTGGTATCCGGTATGTTTATCGCGACAAACTCCGAACTGCCTCCCGCGAGCGTGCCCATCGCGTGACGGTCGTCGTTGCCTTCGTTTCCAGCCGACTGGAAAACAACACACCCGTCCTCGGAAATCTGATCGATAACCTGCTCCAGAGCTCCTGAGCCGTCGTGATAATTGTCCCATCCTCCGATGCTTACGTTGAGCATGTCACAGTTGTGCCGGTACCATGCCGTCCAGTATGACTGATTGAGCGCCGCGTCCGTGATCAGATGCGTGTAGTCCGTCATGACTTTGTAAGCGCACCATTCCGCCCCGGGAGCCATTCCCCGCCATACGCTGTTCGAGTTCACGCCCAGGCCGAGGATCGAACCGGCGACGTGCGTTCCGTGCCCGGTTCCCGTGTTTGCGTTGGATATCGTGTAATCGCTATCGGGATATGCGCTGTAATCAATCCCCGCTTCCGGCTGATTGAGATCGAGACTCGCGACTTCGAATCCGGAATCGATGATACCGATGCGCACACTTTCGCCGTCCAGTCCCCAGGAATCTCCCTGAAGAATCTCGGCGCCTGTCTCAAGCCGACCTCTGTCGTTATAGAGCTGGTTTTGCCCCTCGGCGGTACGGATTTCCCTGATTTGCGGGAATGCATCCAGTTGTTTCAGCATCGAGAGCGCCGCAGGGATTCTGGCTGTGTAATATCCCCAGGGATGTCTCGCGTTCGGAGGACGCCAGGAGTTCTCGAAAACCTCGACATCCGCTTTCTTCAAGCCGGATAAAAAAGTGTCATTCGGTTTCTTCTCGAAGTAGAGATACACAAGTTGTGACTCCATTGAGGGAGCATTTCGGTTTATTTCGTGTTTTCTCTCCAAGCTTCCGTTGCGATAGAGCTCCTTCATCTTCACTTCGACGTAAAGCCTTCCTGTGTAGTTTCGGGCGTGCATGAAGGCAATCGTAAGGCACATCAGGAGAAGAATACTGATTTTTTTTCTGTCCCATAGCATGTTTCACCATCCTTTATTTAATTAAAAGGCATTTCCGTATTTCCACGGAACTTCCGGTATTGATTCGAACGAAATACGTTCCGCTTGCGACCGCCCTGCCTCTGGCGTCAACGCCATCCCAGGTTACCCGATGCAATCCTTTGGTCTGTATTCCCTGATCGACCCGGAATATACGCTGTCCGAGCACGTTGTAGATCGCAAATTCGACATTCGTCTCATCCGCGAGGAAATAACTGACGGTTGTTGATGGATTGAAAGGATTCGGGTAGATAACCACAATGCTGGTAACGGGCGTGCTTGCGTCTTCGCCCTCCGGTTCTTCCTGCTGGATTATCTGGAGGAAAATGGGGCCGAACATCTCGATATTTCCGTCCAGTGAAACGCTTTCCAGCCAATACCAGAACTCGGTTTCGCCATCCATGTCGTCATCGAAATAGCTGTAATTTGTAGCCGCTCCGTCCGATTGACCTTCCGTGATGATCTCGACGTTCAACCGGTAGGCTACGTCCAGATTGTTTTCCGAATTCCGGTACAGGTTGTATCCGAGGTGATCCACTTCCGATTCCGTGGTCCAGGCGATGGAGACCAGCCCACTCTGTGTCAGGCTTGCGGTGAACGACGATAGTGTCACCGGCAATGTCTGGTCGTTGTCGATGTAGCCCGGCGTTGCGTTGTCGGCGGAGTCCTGCGGAAGCCAGTAGTCGGCATCTTGCTGCACGATTCGATGGCCTTCGTTTACAACCGGTGAGGTATCGAGCGTTGCACGGCTGGCAGGTGTCTGAATCCGGTAGCGTTTACCGGAGGTCAGTTGCAGATCGGAGCTGCCCTGAACGAACCATTCGACGGTCGCTCCCCAATCGCTTTCGAAGGTGCTCTGATCCGAACCGCCGGAGACGATGCAGAAGCTGTTGGGCGGAATGGAGAAATTGGCAGGAAAGGAAAACGTGTATCCGTCATACTCGAAGACGCCGCCGTTGTCCACGCCTCGAAGAATCTGGAGATTGCCCAGATCGAGAGAGAATGGCCGGATGTTGGCCAACTCGAGATAGGATGAACCGCTGTTCGCACCCGACCGATTGTCCGATACCTCAGTGATGTAAAGGTCGCCACCGTATGGCACGTCAAAGTATTCATCGCAGCCCTTGTAATAGACAAAGCGAATGTTGATATCCATGTCGCCGGAGCAATTATAGTAATCGCTTTGCAATTCGGGAATGAGAGCTGCGGCGTGGGTCAGGTGAAGATCCCCGGCTTCTTCATCGACGAGTGGAATATCCATACAATAGGAATTCGCGTCCTGTCCGGTTGTGGATTGCCATGTGGCGAAGGAGTATATTTTATCGTTGTATTCGTCGGGACCCCACTGGCCGTAGAAGCCGCTCAATGCGTTCCGGCAGTAGTAAATGTTTTCATCCAGGTCATAGGTTGCGTCCAGGTCGTTGATCCGGACAGCCTGATTGTACGCTCCTGACATATCCAGACAATCGTTGATGAAGATATTATTGCGAGCGGTGAGATGCGATCCTGCCGCCATATAGGCGTAGAGGCAGTAGCTTCCGGCCGTCGCGTTTCCACCGGCCAACACGATCGTGTTGTGGTATACATAGACGCTGGACGTCGAGTTATTCACGCCGACCTCGATTCCGCGCTTCATGTCGTTCTCGTTCCACGCGTAGATCATGTTGTTGGCGACGGAGCCGCATGCTACGTAGATGGCCGAAGGCGCATTCGATATCGTACTCGGCTGCGGCAGATAGATGGTGTTCCTCTCGATGACTGCGTTGTAGGCTGTCGATGCGCTTTGCCGGATACCGCACACCTGCAACCCTGCATGGGCATAATAGTAGTCGGCCGTCATTTCGACGTAGTTGTCCTGAATCAGGATTCCGCTGGTTCGTACCCGGTTGAAGATACCGGCAAAGGCGGCATTTGAAATAAAGCAATTCCGTACGGTAATGTTGCTGGTGCTCACCTCTCCGGATTCGTCCTGGATGTAGATGCCGGTTTGATAATTGAATTCGTCAGTCGGAATCGGATCGGCGATTTTAATCCCGTTGATCTCGATGTAGCTGCTGTTGGCGATCTGTAATGCGACACCAAAGGTTTCATTGATGTATATCGTTGGGTGGTTCCCACCGCCGACAGATGTCGCGGAGAAGATCACGGGGCTATCGTAGGTGCCTTCGATATTGAATATCATGGGCGGATTCTCGTAAAAATCCTGACCTGAAGTGACCTGGAATCGAAGACCACCCGCAGGAATGAAATCGAGACCGTTCAGAAAGTTGATGGCTTCAGTGAAGGAGAGAAAATCTCCTGAACCCGTGTTGTCGATTAGATAGTTGGTTTGTGCGAGAAGTGGAAATGCGCACAAAACGAACAGCAGGCAGACTGTCATTGATTTGATCGTGTGTTTCATTTGTCCTCCACTTATTTCATCAGTACCATTTTTTGCACGCGAACCGAGTCGCCTGCTTCGAGGCGACTGAAGTATATCCCGCTGGAAACGGGGACGTTCCGCTCATTCGTTCCATTCCAGACCATGCTGTATTCACCGGCTTCGAGCATGGCGTTCTGAAGCGTTTTCACGTGCTGTCCGCGAATGTTGTATATCTTCAGTACTGCGTGGCCGTCTTGCGGGATGCTGAACTCGATCGTTGTCGTCGGGTTGAAGGGATTCGGGTAGTTCGGGAGCAGTTTTATGTTAGCAGGCGCGACTGCGGAATCATCTGCGGAAGCGATCGATTCCACCGCCGCTTCTACATCGATTTTTCCGTAGCCCCAATCGTCGTTGGGCACGGCGCTTGTGTATTCGTCGTCGCGAGCTGAATTATACAAGATATCGAGAAGCTCCTCCTTGCCCAGTTCCGGAGCATAGGATTTGAGAAGCGCTATCGCACCGCAAGCTGCCGGCGTAGCCATGGAAGTTCCTTCCAGCGCCATGTAGTCGCAGGGCTGGCCGTATCCGCCGGGGTCTGTAGCATAGGAGTTGCTGATGACGAAGATCGTGTAGAGGCCGAATGGTGGACCGCCCCAGGCATCGTCGTCGCGAACGGAAATGAGCTGACTCCCCGGAGCACAGAAATCGGGCTTGAGCGCTCCGTCGACGCGTGGGCCGCGATTCGAGTATGGCGCGAGTTCGTTCTCGACATTGATGGTGCTGCCTACGATCAGACCTTCCCAGTTCATGTATTCCCGGCGCGTTACCCAGGACCCCACAGCGACAGCATGATCCGCAGTCGCCGGGCTTCCCACTGTGTAATACGGATCGTCCACTGCGAATTCACCGTTTGACGACAGGCAATAGAGGTGGTACGTAAGCCCGACATCGGAGTTGTTGTGCACCTTGATGTAAAATTCGTTGTTGGTGAGTACCGTTGCCGTTGCGAATCGGGACTGGGTTCCTCGGGGCGATTGCGTCATCTCCCATATCTGCTGGAAGTTGAGCGGATCGTAGTTGTGGTTGAAGAACTCGAACGTCATTTCCTTTTGAACCTCGATATCCTCGCCATCGTACCACACGAGGTTGTAGTTGTAGATGAAGTCCCGCATGTCGGAGGAATCCGCGTAGTCGACGGCGATGAAATCCGATTCCAGCCCAGCGGCCAGATAGCCGGAATAATGGTATCTCTTGTAGCCTTCGTTGCCGATGGCGCATACGGAGATGCAATCGGTCTCTTCCCATACCAGATCGACGACTTGATCGATCTCGCTGCTGCCGTCGTTGTATTCTCCCCAGCCACTGAGGCTCATGTTGATGAAATCCGCATCGTGGTAGAATCCGGCGGCATAGATGGCATAAATCAATGCTTCTTCGTGGATCGCGCCCGTGTTTTCCGCGCCGATCTTCAGCGCGATCCAGTCCGCTCCGGGAGCCATTCCCTTCCATACGCCACCGCTGTTGGTTCCCTGGCCTACGATGGTTCCGGCCACGTGCGTTCCGTGCCCGGTTCCGGTGGTGCTGTTATCGACGGTGAAATTCGTGTCGGGGTAGTCGCTGTAGTCGATGGCGATCAGCGGATCGTTGAAATCGGCGTTGTCGAGCTGGAAACCTGAATCGATGACAGCGATTTTGACGCCTTCACCCGTGGTATTCCAAGGAGATTCCCACACTTCGGCCGAACCGGTATGGATGGCTGCACGATCGTTCTGGAATTTGTAGATGCGCTCCGCCGAATTGATGCGCCGGATCTGGGGGATTTCCGCGATTCGATTCAGCACATCCGTTCTGGCGGACATGCGTGCCGTCAGGAATCCGGTGGGATGGTTTAATGTCGGGGGTATCCAGGGATGGGGCAGGATTTCCACGCCGGCGCTCTCGATTTGACTGCGAAGCTGTGACGAGGGTTTCTCGATGAAGTGAAGATAGATCACCTGGGTTTCAGAATCTCTGGATGAACTTATAAATGATGGTAACTGGCTGATCTCATTGTGATTGAATTGCTCTTTCGTCTGGATTTCCATCCTGAGGCGGCCATCGATTTCAATTCCCTGAATCGCATTCAGGGCTAAAAATAGGCACAAAAGGGTCATGATCGTATGCGTGGATATCATGGTTCTTCTCCTAAAGTTCGAAGTGAGCCGGAAGCAAGCGCAACCGGCTCAATCGGAAAATCTATCTACTTGGTTCCAGTGTAATGTTAACGGCTGCAGGTGTGCTTTGATAGGAATATACATAGACGTAGCGTCCGGTGATCGATTGATATCCAGTTTTGGTGACGGAAATCTGATAGGGGCCCACGGGGACATCATTGAACGTGCAGAGCCCAAGAAGGTTGGTGGTGCCGGTGTACGATGTGCCTTCGAGGGTAACGGTCGCGCCCTGGATGGGGGTGAGGTCGTCTTTGGATACGAATACCTGGAAATTGTTCGTCGTGGTTTCTTCGTACATGGTCAGTTGGACGTCCAGATCAACCGTTTCACCGATGGTAAATGTTACGCCGGTTTCGGTGTAGGGCTCGAACCCGAGCTTGTAGAATGTTACATCGTACGTCCCCTCGCCAAGAACCATCGCTTCGTAATCGCCGTTTTCATCGGTAATACCGCCGCCGACTTCCCCGACAGTTATCACGACATTGTTGATCGGCGTGCCGTGTCCAGCGCAAGTTATATTGCCTGAAAGGATTGCATACGGTTCGTTTCCTTCTTCAATCATGGTAAAATCGGTTGTAGTTTCCTCGCCGTCAGTGATAGAAACGTATGTATCTGATGTATTATAGCCGGTTTTGCTGCATACTGCAAGATAATCGCCTGCTGGGATATTGCTCAGCAGGTAGTAACCGTTCGCATCGGAGGTTGTTGAAAGAGACGTTCCATCCAGCTCAATGGTTGCCCCTGCAAGGGCAACGAGATTTGAGGCGTCCATCACGTAACCTTCCATACTACCCACGCCACTGCTTCCTTGCTGCATTTGCACATCAAGATTTGTGGACTGGTCTTTCACGATCTGGATCCCCGGTTCCGTCACGGTAACCCATCCGGATTTCGAGAACGTGACGTCGTATGCGCCGATGGGGATTCCCGAAACGGTGTAGCTCCCGTCGGAGGCGGTGGTGGCTGTTTTGCCGGAATTCACGACACTCACAAGCACACCCTCGATTCCATCGCGCGCAGCTTCCGAAACGATGCCGGTCAGCGAGCCGGTTTCGTTGGAGGTGTCTTCGATGAAGGTCATCTCGATATGATCGCCGTCAACGGTTATATCCATTGCGAGCGTGTTGTTATTGATGGTGTAGTTCCAGGTGTAGGTTCCTTCAGGCATCCAGAGATCGTTACTTTCTTCGATGACGGTGGTAAGGTTTGTGCTCGAAGCGCTCCATGTTCCGCTGATCACGTACGTGTAGTAATTGTCCGCGTCCAGGAGCTCGGTTTCGAAGGTTCCATCGTCCACGAACTCGATCCATCCGGAGTAGTCTCCCACTCCGTCTTCATCGGAATAGGACGTGATGTTCCACATCCCAACCAGGTCGGTGTTGCCGCTCGATCCTCCACTGCTTCCGCTGCTGCTGTCGCTACAGCCGAATGCTGTCAATAACATTGCTAATATTATGATTGCCGAAACGCTGAATCTCATGATTATATCTCCTTATCAATATTGAATCTGCTTGTTATTCCCTTTCGAATCTCCTTCACGTGCTCTCTCCCCTCATCCGTGAGAACACCTTCGAAAAGGATGGTTATGATCTCATCAAATACCTGGTTGGCCGTTACGGCGTGTTCCGCCAGGAATTCCGGGTTGATCGACGTTAAAGCAAGATTGTAGTAGATGTGAATGAGGAGGTCAATGTTGGTGTCCTCGCGAAAAACACCTTTCCATATACCCTCCTGAAGGATTTTTCCCATATATATGCGTATTTTGTCTTTTCGGAATCGATTGATTTCGGCCCACAGGTCGGGGAACCTTTTCTGTATCTCTTTCACCAGCGGTGATTGAAAGAGGGTCGTCTTCTCGCCCATGAAAGCCATGATGTCGATCAGTCGGTCGAGGTATTCCTTGTCCTTGTTATCGACAATATCCATAACCTCCTTCTCGATGGTCTTGAACATCATGTTAAGAACCTGAAACAACAGCTTCTCTTTGCTCGGAAAATATTTATACAGGGTCTTCTTACTGATTCCCAAGTCGTTCGAGATTTCGTCCACGGTTACGCGGGAGTAATTAAACTTGAGAAATAGCTCTTTGGCTCTCTGGATAATTCTGTCTTTCACCATAATCCTAATCCATTTTTTTGTTGAAGCAAATCACGTTATCAAGAATACGGAAACTATTTTAGTATCGTTAGTTTCCTTTGGCAAGTTTTTTCTGTTTTCGTAAGAGAACATTGGCATATCAAACAGTTTATAACTAATCGTATGATAGTAAGATATGTGGCTGTCATTATTTTTGACTAATGAGAAGAATCAGAACACGAAAATGGGAACTGACGTGCAAAAAATAGTTTCCCGTTTCCGGTGATGTACTACAAACGCAAACAACAATCCTATGGAAGAACAATACAATCTCAAAAGTAGCAGTATGCTCAGCAAAAAACTGAATGGGATGCAATAAAAAAAGACGCTTTCGCGCGGAATTGATTACATTATCGCTGCATACAAACATAAGGAGATCGTATGAAGAGAGGATTTGTGCTTGTTTTACTGCTTTGCACAGTGCTTCTGGGCGCGTTATCGCAGCAAGAGATGAAGGCATGTTATCGACAATCGCAGAAGGCGCTTGTCGATGGAATGTCGTTTCGAAACGATTACACCCACTTGTTTATCAACGTTTATCCATACACATTGATGCTCTACCATCAAGCCCGTGAGATGCATTACACCCAGATGTTGCAGTACGCATGGGACACGGACCTCGCGGACTGGAGCTTGATCAGTGAATTGAACATCGACTACGATGGCGATTATCCAACCGTATTCACCCAGTCGATGAGTATCCAGGGTATGGAATTCACCATGATGTATACCTTTACGACGACGGGTGACAAAGTGACCGGTCTGGTGATAAGCCACGATATGACGGGTCAGATGATGGACATGTTGCGGGAAACGTACTCCTATGATGGCGAACATTGGATTCATTTGTTGGCGGAGGGTAATCTCATTGTCCAGTGGGAGAATGACTACCAGCAGGATGTGACCTGGGTTGGCGACAATGTGACGCAGGTGCTCGAGCAGTCTTGGAATACAGATGAGCAGTGGGATAATGACTGTCTGGAGGTCTGGGAATATTCTGGTTCCGACCCCATGCATTACACCAGGCAGTATTGGGATGGCGCGAGCTGGGGCAATGACGAACAGGAAGCGTACACGTATTCCGGCGATACGCTGACAGAGGAACTTGGTCAGATGTGGGACAATTCTCAGTGGGTGAACGATTACAGGGTCGAATACCAGTGGGCTGACGGTTTGCCCTCCAACCACATGGAATATGAGTGGGATGGAACAGTCTGGATCGAAGATATGTACGTCACGTACTATGCCGTGGATAATGAGCTGAGCTATGTGATCTCGCAAGTATGGATAGAAGGTCGCGAATGGGTGAATTCCGGGAAGTATGTCTACCATTATGGCGAAGCAGTTGACGGCGAGGATGTGTCTGCGGTGAAAACAGATGTTTCCGTGTATCCCAATCCATTCAATCCCAGCACGAACATCAGCTTTTCCCTCGCGTCAGACAGCCGTGTCACGCTGGATGTTTACAATATCCGCGGACAGAAGGTGGAGAAGCTCTACGATGGGTATATGAAAGCGGGAATCCACAGCATGACTTGGGATGCGAAGACATCGAGCGGGGTCTACTTTGTTGTGTTGAATTCGGGAACCGAGCGGGTGACCAAAAAACTGGTTTTGATGAAATAGGGATTTCCCCCAAAAAGGCGCAAAAATTGTAAATCATTTCATTTAAATGGGTTTGAGATTTTTTTTCTTGACTGTCATGCTCATGAGCTGTTAAAATTAATCAGCATACATAAGAACAAGGAGAAAACCATGAAAAAAATTACGATTCTCATCTTTCTTTTTGCATTGCTTTCGTTACACGCAATCTCAATTCAAGAGGCCAACGATTGTGCCGAGCAAGCAGCGCGCAATTTGCAGCAAACCGTTTTGGAGCGGACTGATTTCAACATGCTCTTTTTCCAATATCTTCCTTACACGATTGGTATGTACAACGTCGCCAAAGAGCTTCAGTACACCAACACGGTGGAGTATCGCTGGAATCCGGTTAACAGCGAATATCAGCAGGTGTCTTCGGCAACGGTAACATACTCCCGCGGTGTTCCACTTGTTTATACGATGACCATGACCGTGCAAGAGCAAACGATAACGATGGAATACACTTACGAGCATCAGGATCAAATGCTCGTTGGAATGTCCAGCACCATCACCATGATGGAGCAGACCATGGATAACACACGCGAGTTCTATACTTGGGAAGACGGCCACATCGTCTCCATGCTGATGGAAGTCAATGTCATTACCGATTGGATGGAAGAGGAGCGCGCTACCATCTCCTGGTCGGGCGACAACCTCACGCAGATCGTGTATGAAAGCATAATCGATGATGTTTGGGAGAATACGACACGTGAGACCGTCCAGTACGATGGTTCCAATCCGACGTATTGGCTTGAAGAAGAGTGGGAATGGGGAACCACTCAGTGGATCGACTTTCAGCAGGAAGATTATACATACTCCGGCGGATACATGACCGAATGCCTGTACCAGATTTATCATGAAGGTGCGTGGAACAATGAGGAGCTGACATACTACACCTGGGATGGCGGCGTGCCAACCGGAACTCTCGAGAAAAACTGGGATGGAACTGCGTGGTACGACGCATATCAATCGACCTATAACTACGATGAACACAACAACATTGTCGAAGTCTATTCGGACGAATGGGTCGATGGCAGGAGCTGGGAACCTGCGATCAAGCTGACCTACGGTTATGGCGCGGCTGTTGACGACGGGGATGTCCCCGTTGTAGAGACGCGTGTTTCCGTTTATCCCAATCCCTTCAATCCAACCACGAATATCGCATTCACGCTTGCATCCGATAGCCATGTAACACTGGATATCTACAACATTCGCGGACAGAAAGTAGAGACTCTATTTAACGGTCATAAAGAAATGGGCGCTCACACTATAACTTGGGAAGCAAAGGTCTCGAGCGGTGTCTATTTCGCAGTTATGAATACCGGGGGGGAACAGATTGTCCGGAAAATGGTTCTGATGAAATGATACTTCAAGCAGGTGTTATAAACGGCAGTCGCAGGGCTGCCGTTTTTCTATTGTCTAACGGCTTCAGACCGGCGTGGTACCTTCGCTCGATCGCTACTCCCAACATGGATATAACACGTCATCTGGACTATCGAACGCGAAAAAATGACGTGTAACACCATGCTGGGAGTAGCGATCAAACCAATCTACTCACGCCTCAGCATTTAGGCTATCAGTCTGTGAACAGCTTCTTCTTGAAGAGCCAGTGTGCGATCGCGAGGAAGACAACGGACGCTCCTATTAAAACGCCAGCTTGCGGGAGGATGTCGACCAGCGTCATATCGCGCCAGAAGATATTGGTAAAACCTGCCATCGCCCAGTGGTTGAGTGTGAATCTTCCAATGACTTGCAGGTAGGAAGGGATGATGAAGCTCGGGAACATCGATCCGCCCAGAGCGCTCATTCCCAGAATCAGGAGCGTTGAAAGCTCGTCGACCTGCTTCTGACTCTTGCACGCTGCGGCAAGCAGCATTCCAAGCGTTGAGCAGGAGATCGCGGTAGAGAAAATCATGACCAGCAGGGCCGGTACATCCTTGAAGATATCCAGCTTGAACACGATCCATCCGAAGAGGAACATAACGACCAATTGGAATATACCGATCAGCATGATGAAGATGGCCTTGCTCCAGAGAATCTCACTGCTTTGAGCGGGAGAGATCATCAGACGCTTGATCGTTCCGTCGCTTTTCTCCGCCAGAAGCGAGGACGCAGCCCCGCTAACGGAGAACAGCAGGAACATGACCGCCACTCCGGCTACAGATTGAGCAAACATCGGGTTTTCCACATCCACGCCCAGAAGCTGGTGCGATCGGATCCGTATGGGGGCGATATCTCCCATTCCGAACCTTTCCCCTTCCGCCTCGGCAGAATCGGATTCGGTGAACGAGCTGGTCGTGGGAATTTCAAGCGATCTCACTTCCGTTCCGAAGTAATCTTGCAAGGTGCTCAGCAGATCAGTGCGAAATCCCTGTCCGCGCTCGACTCCCAGATATTCGTCGGCTTGCTTGAAGAGCTGCTCCTGCATCAGGTCGGGCATTTGCATGAAAACGGTTCTCTGCAACAGCCCGTTGACGATTCCCTGCTCGATGGGAAACTTTGGATCGTAGTGAATGACGACGTGCGGCCTGAGTCCAGTTTTAATGCTGTCCTGGAATCCCTTTGCGATCCGTATACCTATATGCCGCTTCCCTTTCTTGATATGCTCGTTCATCAGATCGGTTGTGTAAAAGAAAGTGGAGTCATTCTTGGTGTACTCGGTTTGCAGCCTGATTTCCTCCAGGTCACCAATCGACTTCATCAGCTTCTTCGAGTACTCGCTCTGGTCTTCGTCAACGCCAACGACCAGAATGCCTTTAATGCCGGAAGAACTGCTGCCGAAGCCTCCGAACACCATGCCGAAAATAAGCGTGATAACCATCGGAACGATGAACGTGAGGAGCAGCGCTCCGGGATGCTTCAGGAAAATGCGGATGTCTTTTTGAATCAGCGCCCACAGTCTCATTCGCGTAACTCCCTTCCCGTAAGAGTCAGGAAAACCTGCTCCAGATTGGGCTGAACAATGTTGACTTCATCCAGCTCGGCGTTCATCTGCTCAAGCGTGTTCAATATCAGCGAAAGCTTTCCGATCAGGTTCTTTCCATGCAGCAGGAGGTTCGTCTCGCCAGTGGTTGAAACGCTGATTCCCAGCGAGTTTTCAAGATCGCCGGCAGAAATCGGATTCCTGAGCCTTATCTTGATGTGGTCGTCTTCGCCAAGCTCTTTATAAAGCTCCTGGCGCGTTCCGAGCGCGATCAGATTCCCGTGGTCGATGATGCCCACGCGCGTGCAGAGACGCTCGACTTCTTCCATGTAATGTGAGGTGTATATAATGGTCTTGCCTTGCCTGTGCATCTCTTCGATGATCTCGAAGATGAAATTGCGAGACTGCGGATCGACCCCCACCGTTGGTTCGTCGAAGAATATGATCGGAGGGTCGTGGATGATTCCCGCAGCGATGTTGATCCTTCGCTTCATTCCGCCCGAGTAGCGTTTGACGGCGTCTTTGCGGCGATCCCAAAGCCCCATTGCCTTCAGGAGTTGCTCCGCGCGATCCTTAAGCGGATTCCTGGAAAGCCCGTATAACTTCCCCCAGAAGATCAGGTTTTCGTACGCGGAGAGGTCTTCGTACAGGGAGACTTCCTGCGGAACGATTCCCAGGAGCTGCTTGATCTTGCTTTCGCTGCCGGGAAGGCCCAGGCCGTTGATCGATATCTCGCCGGAATCCTGCGACAGATAAGCGCACAGTATATTGATGAGCGTCGTTTTTCCAGCTCCATTGGGTCCCAGCAATCCGAATGTTTCACCGGTCCCGATCTCGAGGGTCACCTCGTCGAGAGCGGTGATATCGCCAAAACGTTTCGTCAGATCACGTATTGAAATCACATGCACCTCTTTCTTTGATAAAAAACGTTTATCTCTTTATTGTGTCAATAAAATGATTATGACTCAAGAATAAATCTACGGCTCCTCGAACTTCACCATGGGTGTGTTCTCGCTGTAGTGATCCATCGTGCTGCGCTCGGCGGTTCTGTATTTCAAGAGGATTTTTTCGATTCGCTCGATTCCTTCCGAAATCCTTTTGATGTAATGGTGTTGCTTCTTTGGATCCAATGCGTCGCTGTTGATCAGCATATCCAGGTTTCCCCGGATGATCATGAGGGGTTGGCTGAGTTCGTGGTTGGTTGTGACGGACATGGCGTAAATCGTGTTCCTGCGCTCGAGCTCACGGATCGTTTCGTGCGCTTTATTCAGTGATTCGAGGGCTTCTTCCAGCTCGTTGTTTTTCTTCTCGAGCTCCATGTTCTTCTGGCGTAGCAGATTCGCCTCTCGAACCTTGATGTCGTGATCGAACAGAATCTGTGTTTTGGCCAATTCCTCTGCCAGCTTCTCGTCATACTGCTCGATGGTCTTATCCAGAGCGAGGTTGTATATCTCGAAGGCTTTGTCGTACTTCTTCTGTTTCAAAAGTATTTCGGCGTACGAGCGCATGAAGTGCAGGCGGTTCTTACCCAGATCGAGGTTGTCCAGATTCGGAATGAGTTTCTCGAGAATTTTCTCCGCCTCATCGTATTGATTGCGGTGGATGAAGATATCTGTCAGGTTCCCTTCGGCACGCGCCAGAGATTCCTGGCAAAGCTTTGGTTCCAGCTTGCTGATCTGGATCGCCTTGAGGAGGTATGGCTCGCCCTCATCGTGCCGTTTGAGATTGACCAGAGCAAGTCCGACGTTCAGATAGGAGTTCGCAAGCCAGTTTTTCTTGGAATATCGCTCATCCAGGAGTGCAAGAGCTTCCTGGTAGCACATAAGTGCATCTTCGTGCTCTCCGAGCTTCGTGTGTATGTTTCCCATGTTGTTGACGAATCCGGAAATCGCAGTCTCATTCTTCTCTTTTCGGGCAATTTTCAATCCCTTTTCGCCAAAGTCTCTCGATCGCTTGTAATCTCCCATGTTGTAGTACAAGCCCTGCAAGTTGAGGCAGGCGGTCATGATGATATCGGGATCGTCCAGTTTTTCAGCCAGCGCAAACGCTTGCCGGTAGTATGCGAGACTCTGCTCGTAGTTGTTGATAGAAGCCTGAACCAGCGCGAGGTTGGAAAGGACGTTGAGCAGCATCTCGTCATCGTTTGTGGCCTCGCATGCCTCTTTCCCTTTGAGAAGGACTTCGTACGATTTCTCGAACTCTCGCAATTGCCAGTGAAGGGCTCCGAGTCCGGTGTACATCCTTGCTTGCAGGCTTACGTCTTCTTGTTCGATAGCAAACTGGAGAACTTCGTAGTGAAATTCGATTGCATCCTCGAAGCGATTCGATTCGTAATACGCCGAAGCGAAAGAGGGAATCATCTCTTGCATTTCATCGAACAGCCGATTATTCTTAGCAATTTCCCAGGCTTGCGAGAATGCATGGATTGCATCGTCGAACTGCTTGTTGCCTTTATAGTTCCGAGCTGTCAGAAGATGATCTCTCACAGCCTCTAACGCCGAGTCACGCAATTCTTTATTCATATAATCTGTTTCCATCCTGGTGCGTATCATTATTGACATTACCATCGATAATGCTTCTCCTGACAAGGAAAAAACAAATTAATCTTGCGAGTACGGCTCATTTGACAGGTTCGTTAACATGAATTCTTGACACATGCTTGCGGATTCTTGAATGTGAAATTCATGGAGGAACTGTGAAACAGATTTTGATATTACTGTGTGTATTGCTTCTTCTCGCGGCATGCGATGACGACAACAGGCGCGTCTCCGATTGGACTGTCATGGTATACATGGCGGCGGACAACAACCTCTCCGAGCAGGCAGTTGTCGATATCAACGAGATGGAATCTGCCGTTTTCACGGAAGATGTTCGAGTCATCGCGCTCGTGGACTGGAGTATTTACAGTGAAGACTCACGGGCAAAAAAATACCGGATTCTACATGATGAATCACCGGAAATCAAATCGGATGTGATCAGCACCCTCGGCGAGATCGATAGCGGAGATTGGGGCGAGCTGAGTGGATTCGTGAATTCTACAATCCGAAGCTATCCTGCAAGGAACTACGCGCTGATCATCTGGTCGCACGGAGATTCCTGGTACCGTGACGGGGCCCAGCGCGATATCTGTTTCGATGATGAGAGCAACAACGAGATCGGCGTCCGGAACGGGGACTTGGAACGAGCGATGGTAGCTCTGTTGAACAAGATGGACATCCTCATTTTCGATGCCTGCCTGATGCAGGGTGTCGAGGTGATCGGGGAGACAGCCGGAAAAGCGGATTACATCATCGGATCTGAAGAAGAAATCCCGTGGGATGGCTTTCCATTCAAGGAAGTCCTGGAAATCTGGAATTCCAATTCGAGTTCCCGCGACATCGCTTCGGCAATCGTCGACCAGTACGTCGATTCGTATCGTCCGGGCGGTAGCCAGGAAGGAAGCAATCTTAAAATCATGTGCTCGGCAGCTTACAACGAAGACTACTACACACTGAAATACAGGATCAATCAGTTTGTCAAAACCTGGATAGATTCCGCGAACACTGCGCCATTCATGTTTGCACGAGAGAGCTGCGACGAGTACGGCTCGGTGATGCAAGATATCGATATCAGGCAGTTCTTCACGGAACTGAGAAAGCAGGCAACCGTTCCGGGCCTCATTCAGGATGTCGACGAGGTCCTTCTGAACATCGACGATTTGTTCTATCATAGCGATCAATACAATTGTCCGGACAGCGTCGTGGCCACCGGCACGATATGGTTCCCCGACAATCCCGTCATTCTCGATAATCTCAAGACGGACTACGAGAACCTTCACTTTAGCTCAAGTGGCTGGCTTCAGTTCCTCGAGAAGTTTCACGCGGATGATTAGTGGATTTCGTTTCTTTCGAGGACGTTCCCCGGATTGTAAAAACTTATGTGAAGAACACGTGATTTATCCACGAGAGTGTGTGGATAGTGTGAAGGGCCGATAATTTTCCAACTGCCTGAAAATACGTGAATTCGCTGTGTGGATAACCTGTGGATAACTTTGCCGGAAATATTTTCCGAATCCGTAACTTGTACTGGGGCAATTGATTATGAGAAACTTCTCACAAATTACTTTTGTGTATAACTCCTAAGTCCACAAAGCAAATTCTAAGAAAAGTAATGATGGGGAAAGCCGCATTATAAACGGATATTCACTTACATTTTCATAACATTCTGTCCGAAGGGGACATTGCAGATTCATTAAAGCACTGGTCGACAAGAGAAAAAAAAAAGCCGGACACTCGATCCGGCTTTTCTGATAATCTTAGCGATCTATTCAAGCTGTTTTTCCAGCTTGGGAATTTCCTTTCTGATGCGGTTGATGTCTTCGTTCAGCTCCGGCTTGGCTTCCTGGCGTTCCTGTAGGTTGGGGATAATCGTGGCCTTGAGGATGATCAGGAGTTCCTTCGTCTTGGTCTGGTGGCTGTTGTAGCCAGTGAGGTAGCGAATACCGAGAACCCACCACGGCAGGTCCTTCAGGAAAGGGATACCCTTGCGGACTTCGGCAGTCTCCTTGCTGGTGAGTCCGCCGATAACGGCCTCTTCACCGTTGTAAAGGATCTTCTTCGTGTTAGCGCTCGATTTCGTGACGATGGTGCTGACTGCGCCTGGTTCGGCAGAGCTACGTTCCGTGCTGACTTCGAGCTCGATGAATTTGTTGCCGGAAACTTCCGTTCGCACGTTTGGCGTTACGGTTACAATTGTACCGGCTTTGTAGAAGTTGTCCGTCGTATTACCGGATTCGTCAATCGACTTGATGGAGAATTCCATGCCGTCGAGCACCTGGCCTTCTTCACCGGAAGTAACCGTTATCTGCTGGCGTGATATCACGCTGCCTTCGTCGTTGGCTTCGAATACCTCGAAAAGGGTTACCAGATCGATGGTTCCAGAGCCGATTTTCCATGTTTCGTTGACGGCGATGGAAAGGATGTCTTCCGTAACCTGATCCGAGGAGTTCAGATTGGCGGAGAAGTTGACCTTGCCGTCGGAAAGGGATGTCCAATCGATACCGACTTCGCTGAGCGCGTTGCGATCCGCTTCGAAGAAGGTGACTTCGATGAGCACTTCGTCCCTGGACACATCAACGGGCGCCGCGGAAACGGTAGCGCCGGAACCGGATTTACGTGCTCCGGCTTTCGAATCATCGGGTTTCCTGATCAAAACGGCGTTGTATGTTTCTTCCCAGAGCAATCCCTTGGCGGTGAAAATGCTGATCATGGCCGCTTTCCAGTGAAGCTTGTCGATCTTCATGCCGATCTCGCCCTTGGTGTTGGAGAGATCGACGAAGATGCGTCCTTCTTCTCGCATCAGGTAAACCTGCAGGATACCGAGCGCTTGCTGGAAAGAGGTATCGGAACTCATGCTGACGAGGTCCTTGCCGTCGGTTTGTCCCGTTGTTTGCGCTGTGACCGGTATGATGACCATCAGCAGACTCAACACAATCAATGCTTGAATCATGGATTTCATGATATATCCTTTATTCCTTTTCATTATGGATTAAGCCCTAATCGTATGCTCTCGGCAACGCCGTAACGGTTCAGCCGGAAAACGGCCTGCTGGTTTGCCCAGTCGATGCTCTCGAGATAGCCATAGCGAACGCGGTCGCCAATATTGAATATCTGGATAATTCCCGAGGAGTTATTGCGCAGGAACACGCGTTCGGGGCTGAGCGCGACAACGGTACCGTTATCCAGATCAAAGAGTTGCATGAATTCTTCGTCATCGGAGATGACAGGCGAGTGAATGCGTGGATAGAATGGATTGTAGGCGAGCTGGCGCGATTTGCCGGTGAAGAGCTCGATACGGTTGAGAGGCGTTCCATTATCTGTGAAATACGCTGTGAGTTCCACGGAGAAATCCACTTTCCCCTTCTGATCCGGCGGCAGGGCTTCCAGCGCGATCCCATCGACAGCATAGAACGGGGGTTGCCGCTCCAATTGATCGATAAAACTGAAAATCTGGTTGGTGAAAGCCTTTCCTGTGAGGACATACTTGTTATAGCGGATCGTAGGATCGTCTTTGTCCGCACCCGATTCCGAGAGTCCGAAATCGAAGTGCATGTAGTCGCCGTATTTATCCGCAAGGTAGAAGAGGTACTCCAGCGTCTTGGTGGAAGTATCTTCCTTGAGCATCACCTTGTTATTGAGAGAAACCTCTTCGCGGATGCGGTCGAGTTGCGCTTCCAGTTCCGGTTTCTTCATGATCTCGCCATGCGTCTCTTGCAGTTCGGATTCGAGCTTTGTTTTCTCTTCGGTGAGGGCCTTGTTGTTCTTCTTGAGATTCTTGTTGGTGAAGAACCACCAGCCCAGCACGGCGAGTAAAATAACGATGAGAATGATGAAATTACGGAATTTGTAGTTCGTGCCGCTACGATATGATGCGATGATGTATTCGTCCGGCTGTGAGGATGCTCCTCCTCCGTCGCCTTTCTTCTTCGATGAACGCATCATCAGAAAGAGAAACACAACGACTACAACTACGGCAAAAATCAGAAGTTTCATTAACATAATATCGTCCGGTTACCGTTTATATTTCGCAATCTTCTTGCGTGCAATGTCCGCGTACGTACTATTGGGATATCTCTGCACGAGATCGTTCCAGTATTCGTGAGCGATGTTGAGCTTGCCGTCTTCCCGGTTCAGGATGCCCAGCATCAGAAGCGTTTCGGGTACTTTCGCCTTGCCGGTATCCAGCACGCTAACGAACAATCGTTCGGCGTCTTCCCGCTTCCCGAGTTTATAGTTACATTCTCCAAGGAAATAGGTTGCATTGACGGTAAGGTTGTCGCGATACTTGTCAATGTATTCCTTGAATTTCACCGCGGCTTCGGCATGCTTGCCGCCGAAATGAAGTTTCACCGCTTCATCGTATAGCGCTTTTCCAACAGGCGTTTCTTTCGGAGCCGTTTTCTTCTCCTCCTGCTTGGGGGCGGCTTTGGGAGTCGCTTTCACTTCTTTGGGTTTTTCGGCTTCAGGATCAGGCTTCGGTTGAGGTTGAGGCATTTCCTGCTTCTTTTCCTCTTCACGGGGCTTCTCCGCTTTTTTCTCTTGCTTCTTTGGCTTGGCTACTTCCTCGGCCTTCTCTTTATACCTCTTTATATAGCTGTCCGGTTTTTGTGAGTCGGAAATCTTCGTCGTCAAAGGATCCGGCATATTGAACAGGATCTGGTAATCCCAAACCGTGTAGCTTTCCACCTGGCGTTCCTCGACCTTCTCGATCGAGCCGAAAGGAAACATCTGGGAGAATCCCACGATATTGGTTCTTTTGGTTGTAGAACCTTCAAGCTTGAAGCGGTCTTCTTCTTTATGAATGTTTGTGCTCCAGCTTAAACTATGGTCGAGAAAATTACTGGAAACCTCTTCAAGAATATAATGCCATTGATTATCTTCTCCAATATATTTTTTGACCCACGAAATGTTGTTTTCGTAGTTTTCAATGCGCTTTCTGATCACGTTCAGGGAGTCGATGAGGATGTTGTTCGACTCGATGCGCGATTTAACGGTGGAGTTCTCCACCATGAGCATCTTGTTCTTGTCTTTCCAGCCGACGATGCTGCTGATCGAGAAGAATGTAGTCGCCAGGATCACGGCGATCATGAAAATACCGGTGAGCCCCAGCGAGAACAGGTTTTGATGTTTCAACTGCCTGGGTAGGAAATTGGACTTCAGGAACTTCGGCGATTTCGGCTGGAGATGCATCGCGGCGAGCGAGATGGGAATAATATATTCCGTCAGCTCCTTGTCGGAGTACTCGTCCGGGCTGTTGGGATTTGGAAGGATGTTTACCGGCAGCAGCGTTTCGACGATCGCATCCGGCTCCTTCTCCTTGATGAAGTCGATCTTCTCCTGAGTGATATTGTTACCGGCGAGGAAAATGCGGTTCAGCGCCGGGATATCGTGGTGCGCCTTCTCCAGAAGGAAGCGGGAGTAGATCGTGTTGAGGATGTTCTCTTTCTTGTAGCCTTCATTGATAATCGGGAGCTCGAGGTAGAAATCTTCCCCCTGCATCAGCGTGATACGACAAAAGTCGTTGCCGATGTAGAAAATCGCGGTCATGTCCAGGCCGAATATCTCGTAATTGTAGCGCACCGAGTTGATCAACGCGACTTCGTTGGGATGGATGCCTTTGAACTGGAAGCGGTTCTCGAATTCATTCTGGTTGATCGTTACCAGGTTTTCCAGAAGGTCCATCGATCCTTCGTGACGGATACCGACGATTTCATCCTCTCCGGACTGGAACCATGAGTAAGCGGACATAGTGACCGCGTCCGGCGTGTAGAATGCGCGTTTTATCTTGTCGAGGATCTTCTTGTCGGAGGTCTTGGCCGAAATCACGATCTTCTTGTAGCTGATGTTGGAGACATCGAGATTCAGTGCGAGGGGGGCCGAGGTGAACTGAACGGCGTGTGCGACTCTCGAAAGAGCTACATGGCTTTCGTCGGCGGATTCATCAAAGAACTCCCCGACTTCCTCGAACTCGAGGTCTTCGCCCTTCGCCATCGGAGTAAAATCGAAGCTGTCGGGCGGCGGCTCGTGCGTGCCGTCGCTGAATGTTTCCGCGAAGTCCGCTCCGTAGAAATCACGATCGGATTTTTTATCATCCTGGGCAACAAGCTTCTCCTTGAAAAGGGTTTCGATCGTTATGATCTCCTTTTCGCAGGAGAGAAGCGCTACCTTCAGCTCATCGCCATCGAGATAGACGCCAAAAATCTTGTTGGTTGTTGCCATTCAGTTATTTCCTGTAATAGTTCATCAATTCGACAATTCTTTTTTTCTGGTTTGCGTGGGAGATTGCCGTCTCCTTGGTTATTTTCTTGGTTACATACAGACGCATCAGGTCTTGCTCCAGCGTGATCATTCCGTATTCTTTTCCCTCGTTGATCATCTGGTAGATTTCCGATATGTTGTTGTTCATGATCGCCGCGGAGACCCATGGCGTTACATTCAGGATTTCCTTGGCGAGAACGCGTTTGCCATCGACGGAGGGAACGAGTTTCTGCGAAACGACAACGCTCAGCACATCTCCAAGACGCATACGGACGCGGTTCTGTTCGTCCGTGGGACACTCCGCCACGATACGGTGGACGCTTTCCACGGCGGAACCGGTATGAAGGGTTGAGAAAACCTTGTGACCGCTATCGGTAACCTCCAGCGCCGTCATGATGGTGTCGGGATCGCGCATCTCGCCGATGACGATGATGTCGGGATCCTGGCGCAGGGCTTCGATGGTTCCGTCCTTGAAGGATATCGTGTCGCGTCCCACCTCGCGGTGGCGCACGATGCACTTGGCCGATTTGTGGAAATACTCGATGGGCGAGCCGATGATCACCACATGCGCTTCATTCTTCATGTTGTTCATGTTGATGATCGCGTCCAGCGTGGTGCTCTTTCCCGAGCCGGTGATTCCGGTGACGAGGATGAGGCCCTTCTTCTCGAATTGGAGATCGAACTTGTTCACGATGACGCCCGGGAAACCGATGTTCGAGATGTCGAACGGCGTGGGATTGATCAGACGGAAGTTGATGGCCAGGTGCCCCATATCGATGTAGGCGTCCGCGCGATAACGGTACTGCATGTCTCCGACGAAAATCCTGTATGAGAAGTCGGAGTTGTGGCTGATCATGATGCCGTCCATCTGGCGCTCGGTCATGATGCTGCATATCAGCGCGGTGGAATCGTCTCTGGCGATGTAATCGTAATCGGGGTGCCTGCGTTTGTCGCCGAAGATTCTGTACCACACTTTGTTTTGTGCGCCTTCGCCGCCGAGGTCGATATCCGACGCCTCGACCTCGATCATCTTCAGAAGGAATTCCTCCAGCTTGCGCCTGGCTTCCTGGCGGTAATTCTCGTTGGAAGCGATAATGGTGCGCACCTCGGATACCCGGTCAACGCCTTGTATATAGTCAGGAATTTTCTGTAATTCGGCGGAAAAGGAGAATTTCATGCTTACATCTCCTTCAGCAGGGAACGAACCAGGTCCATTCGCTCGTATTTCGGGAAAAGCTTCTGCAAGCGCTTGAGCTCGGTCTTCGCCTGCTCGATTTGTCCCTGCTGCTTGTAGGTGAGGGCGATCTTGACAAGCGAGTCCGGAACCTTCGGGGATTTCGGATAGAAATCGACGACTTTCAGGAATTCGTTGCGAGCCGCTGTGTAGTTGTCCATGGCGTAGTAGCATTCTCCCAGCCAGTACTGCGAATTTGCCGCGAGTTGATGGTCGGGATACTTGCGGATAAACTCTCTGAATTGTTCGGCCGCCTTGTTGACGTCGTTTGCGACGTAGGCTTCTCTCGCTTTCTGGTAATGATATTCTTCCATGCTCGATGTAGCCGCTACCGGAGCGGGAGTTGTTGCCGTTACCGGGGCTTGAGCCGGAGCATTCTTCATGGATTCGATTTCGCTTTCGATACGTTGCATCCGAACCGCTTGCTCGGTAAGGCGACGGACATCGTTTTGGAGGTTCTCAACCTTGATGTTAAGCTGTCTGATCTGCTGGAGGAGCTGCTGATTGTCCTGATAATACTGTTTCAGTTCCGGGTTGGCAGGTGAACCGGTGTCCGCCTCGTCCATCCGGACGAAGAGCGATGCAATATCCTTCTCGTTTTTTTCGATCTTGTTCGTCTGCTTCTCATCGTTTTCGCGCAGTACTTGAACTTCCTGGTTAACCGCGCAAGCCGAGAGTAAAATGAAGCAGCACATAATCAGTAATAGACAGTTTTTCATAGCGCCTCGCATGTTCGCAGGGATCGCAGACTCTTTACCATCCCTCAGGATATCTAATCAGATATGAAAAGATATCTGTCAAGCAAATAAATGATTTCGAGAAAAAATATTCGGCTAATTCCCGATAATGTAGTTAATTAGGCAAGGTATGGTAAAAAATGTAATTATTGTTCAGGTGATGTTAATTACTTGATATACAAAGTTTTATGAAAGTGTCTGGGTGTCTGATTTTTATCTTGCCAGAAAACAAAGAATAAATACACAATTAACCATGAAAATCAGTAGGTATTTCTTAAGATATTATTATCGCGAACGATAATTTTGTGGGAGATAGAATGATGTATTCCGATGAAAACGGTGTTCCGGGAGTTCGAGAAGTCCACGGTATACGTATTGCCGAGCGGACAGGTTCTCAGCAACAGCAGAAGGAACAGCACTCCGGCGAGCAACAACAGAAGTCGCGGGAAGAGGAACATCAGGAAATCCTCCATCAGGAGAAAGCAGGTAACCCCGACCTCATCTTCTACACCATCGAGCTTGGGCGGTTGCTCATCGAGAAGCAGAACATCGAGCAATCTTTCTACGCGGAATCGATCATCACCGGAACGGAACCCGATAGCGAGAACGAAAGCGAAGTGCACGGGCCGGACCTTGACACGGTGAAAAACAGGATCGCCGAGATCGAGCAGCAGATTTCCAATCTCGATTACACCCGGCATCCGGTGGAAACCGTAAAAGACGAGGACATCATCGAATTCAGCATCGGGCATCTGCGAAATCTCGAAATAGCCTATGGCAAATATTACGAGAGAACCGAGCGGGAATCCGAGGCGATCCACATCGAGGACCTCGATCGTCTCAATAATTTGATGGCGCAAAAAAAGAAGCTTCTGAGCCACATAAGCAAGATACACGCGGCGATAGACTACGACACCCTACGCAGCCTTCCTTCCGAGTCACAAAAAAAGATTAAAGCAATCGCGATTCTTTCCGATATTAACCTGAAAATCAGGCGGATCATTGACAAGGAAAACGAAAATAGCGTGGAGCTGCAAAATCGGAAAGAAGAAGCAAGAGTAGAGCTCGGTAAAAGGAACGCGGGTATGCGTGCCATTTCCAAATATGCATCAATCAAGCCCGATTCACATTACATTGATACGACGAAGTAACGGCTGAGAAGTCGCCTCTCGTATCAACCGCAAATTTATCACCCTACCCCTAACGCAGCAATCAATTTTACCTTAAAAAAAAAGACCCAAGGCAAGGATGCCTAATGAACATCAAGGAGGATGAAAATGGGACTTTCAATTAACACCAATATGTTTGCAGTACGTTCTGCAAACGCACTGAACAGCAATTACAGCAAGATGGGAACCTCCATCGAACGTCTTTCCACTGGTTTGAGAATCAATTCCGCTAAGGACGACGCTGCGGGCCTTGCGGTACGTGAAAAAATGCGGGCAGATATCAGTGTGATGCATCAGGGTATTGAGAATGCAGGAATGGCAATCAACATGCTCGAAACCGCCGAAGGAGCAATGGCGGTTATCGACGAGAAGCTCATCCGCATGAAAGAGCTCGCAGAACAGGCTGCAACGGGTACCTACACCCACGAGCAGCGTCAGATTATGCATTCCGAATTTGCAGCAATGGCGGCGGAAATCGATCGTATCGCTACGGCAACCGAATTCGCTGGTCGCAAGCTCCTCAACGGTGATCTGTCAACCAACGCCCACAACAACATTACCGTGGGTGGGTGGTTGCAATCAGGTGCGTCGAGTTTGACAGCCAACAACTACGATGCTGAAGGCGAGTATGCCAACAATGTCGGTGTCAAGATCCACTTCGGACTCACCAACAACCGTCTGGAAGACTACTACTTCATCAACATCGGTGACATGTCGACCAACGGCCTGTTCCAGGAAATCGGTGACCCCACTGCTTCAGCAGCCTCCAAGATATCAATCTCCACCCAGCACCTCGCACAGCAAGCGCTGGAACAGATTGACTCGGCGATCCTCATGAAAGAGCACCATCGCGCGCATCTTGGATCGATGATGCAGAGACTTGAAAACACCATCACCGCTCTGACGTCTCAGGCGGAAAACCTGCAAGCTGCTGAATCCGATATCTCCGATGTAGATATCGCGGCAGAAATGTCCGAATTCGTCAAAAACCAGGTACTGACACAGGCTGCAACCGCAATGCTCGCACAGGCCAACTCGCTTCCGCAGATGGCACTGCAGCTGATGGGTTAACCTGATCGGTCCGTTTTATTAGTAAGTAAAATAGAGATTGATCGATAACGTCGCAAGCAACTCCCACGACCTTTAACAAAAGCGTTTAACGAATTCGCTCGAGAATTCCAGGATCTTTCACAAGAACATAATGTGATGAGAAACTTGTTAGCTGGCACAACAGCAGCTCCAACAGCAGGCCAAGGTTAATCGTAGCCACAAGGATGAAAAATGCATCTTCAAGGAGGAAATAATGTCACTCGTAATTAACCATAACCTCATGTCGATGAACACGGCACGTAACCTTACGGCTGCATATGGGGATCTCGCTACTTCGGTCGAACGACTTTCGACCGGCCTTCGGATCAATTCCGCCGCGGATGACGCGGCCGGTCTTGCCATCCGTGAAAGTATGAGATCCGACATAGCTGCTTTGAATCAGGGTGTTCGTAATGCCCAGGATGGCATTTCTCTGATTCAAACAGCCGAAGGAGCCATGGCCGTTATCGACGAAAAGTTGATCCGTATGAAGGAACTTGCAGAACAGGCTGCAACCGGTACATATACAAACGAACAACGTTTGATTATCCATTCCGAGTTTGCAGCAATGGCGGCGGAAATCGACCGTATCGCCAATGCAACCGATTTCAACGGTGTAAAACTTCTAAATGGAAACGTATCCGTTGGTGGAACGAACGGTGCGTGGGGCACAAGCAACACTTGGGTTTCAGATGAAGGTATGTATACAAACAGCAGTGGATGGCAGGAAGTAGATGGACGGGCCAACGCCAACGGCGACGTTGTCGGTGGTATCAAAATCCATTTCGGTACAGGCAACAGCCGCGCCGAAGACTACTACTTCATCCGCATCGGCGATATCCGCACCAGCGCCCTTGGCGTAGGTTCAGCGGACGCCGCTGTGAGTACCCAGCATTCTGCTCAGCTTGCACTGGAACAGCTCAATACTGCGCTTATCCGCAAGGAGAACGCGCGTGCTGCGCTGGGTGCAATACAGAACCGTCTGGAAAATACCATTACCAACCTGCAAACCCAGGCGGAAAACTTGCAAGCCTCCGAATCCCGTATATCGGACGTTGACGTAGCGACCGAGATGACGGAATTCGTCCGAAATCAGATTCTGACTCAGTCTGCAGTCAGCATGTTGGCACAGGCCAACTCGCTGCCGCAGATGGCGCTAAGTCTGATTGGTTAATTAGGAGACTGATTTTGCCTCATAGATTGGTTTGGTTTAGCCGAAACACACACAAGCAGATAAGCTAACGTAGCGCAATATAGGACGGTTGTCTTATATCGCATGGATGCCCGTTAGAACCAATCAAGGAGGAATGATGTCACTCGTAATCAACCATAACATGATGGCGATGAACACGGCCAGAAATCTGACTTCAGCATATGGAAATCTGAGTACATCTGTTGAGCGTCTTTCCACTGGTCTTCGTATCAACTCTGCTGCAGACGATGCCGCGGGTCTTGCGATCCGTGAAGGTATGCGTGCAGAAATTGCAACGTTGAATCAAGGAATCAGAAACGCTCAGGATGGTATTTCGATGATCCAGACCGCAGAAGGAGCGATGGCGGTTATCGACGAGAAGCTGATCCGCATGAAGGAATTAGCAGAACAGGCAGCAACCGGAACATACACAAACGAACAACGTTTGATTATCCATTCCGAGTTTGCGGCAATGGCTGCGGAAATTGACCGTATTGCCAATGCTACCGATTTCAACGGAGTTAAACTTCTTAACGGTAACGTTTCAATCGCAGGATCTAGTGGTTCATGGAACGCAAACAACACCTGGACAGCAAGCGAAGGAATGTTGGCCAATAGCAGTGGATGGGAAGAAGTAAATGGTACCTTCGACGCAAACGGTAACATTACCGGTGGCGCGAAGATCCACTTTGGCGCGGGTAACAACCGCTCCGAAGACTACTACTTCATTCGCATCGGCGACATGCGCACCAGCGCCCTCGGCGTTGGCGCGGCAGATGTGGCCGTGAGTACCCAGCACGCTGCACAGATGGCTCTGGAAACGATCAATACCGCAATGTTGCGTAAGGAAAACGCTCGTGCGGCGCTTGGTGCAGTACAGAACCGCTTGGAAAACACGATCTCGAACCTTTCTATCCAGGCAGAGAACGTTCAAGCTGCCGAATCACGCATTTCGGATGTCGACGTGGCAACTGAAATGACGCAATTCGTCAGGAATCAGATACTGACACAGTCTGCGGTCAGTATGTTGGCTCAAGCTAACTCTTTGCCGCAAATGGCTCTCAGTCTGATTGGATAACGAGCGATGTTATAGTCTCCTTTCTTTTGATTGGTTTGGTTAACCCTAGGTAATATAGCAGATTGCCAAACCACTGCTATATAAGACAAATGTCTTATGAGCAGCATGGATGCCCTACAACCAATCAAGGAGGAAAAGATGTCACTCGTAATCAACCACAACATGATGGCGATGAGTACTGCCAGGAACCTTACATCGGCTTATGGTAATCTTGCAACTTCCGTGGAAAGGCTTTCCACCGGATTGCGTATCAATTCAGCTGCGGACGACGCAGCAGGACTTGCGATTCGTGAAGGAATGCGCGCGGAAATCGCATCCCTTAATCAGGGTGTGCGTAATGCGCAAGATGGTATCTCGATGATCCAGACCGCCGAAGGCGCGATGGCTGTTATCGACGAAAAACTGATCCGTATGAAGGAACTGGCGGAACAGGCTGCAACCGGTACGTATACAAACGAACAACGTTTGATCATCCATTCCGAGTTTGCTGCCATGGCTGCGGAAATCGACCGTATCGCCAACGCAACCGATTTCAACGGCGTCAAGCTGTTGAATGGTAACGTCTCAATCGCCGGATCAGGTGGATCCTGGACGTCCAACAATACCTGGACCGCAACTGAAAGTATGTATACCAACAGTAGCGGCTGGCAGGAAGTTAATGGTACTTTTGATGCCAACGGTAATATTACCGGTGGCGCGAAGATCCACTTTGGTCCTGAAAACTCACGTGCGGAAGACTACTACTTCATCAGAATCGGTGATATGAGAACCAGTGCACTTGGAATCGGTGCGGCTGACGTTGCTGTGAGTACACAGCACGCTGCACAGATGGCGCTGGAGACCATCAACACCGCGATGTTGCGTAAAGAAAACGCTCGTGCTGCACTCGGTGCAGTTCAGAACCGTTTGGAGAACACCATTTCCAACCTGTCGATCCAGGCAGAAAATGTCCAGGCTGCTGAATCCCGTATCTCTGACGTCGACGTGGCGACTGAGATGACGGAATTCGTAAGAAATCAGATCCTGACCCAGTCTGCGGTAAGTATGTTGGCACAGGCTAATTCATTGCCGCAAATGGCTCTCAGCCTTATCGGATAATAAAGAATATCGCAACTGCGATGGGTATTTGCCGAGAAAAACTCATTGCGTTGCCGCATAGACCGCATTATCCGCATGTCACTCGCAAAGAGCTGCGTAAGCACTCAAAAGGGGAGTTTACTCCCAAACGTTTGAGAGGTGTGTCAAAACACGGTTAACTGTTTCTGGTTGTCGGTTATTGCACAAACCACAGCTGGAGTTTTTTCGCAAAAACTCTGGTAACTAAGTTACCGGCAACTGACTTGAAAAACAGTCTCTCGTAATCAACAGTCAACAGTGACAAAGACAGTACCTCAAGAGCGAACGATATCTACACACGTAGATTAATTTTGGCAAATCTGCTGTGGCAATGTCGACGCGGGTTCGACTCGCAACGGCATTGGGAGTGCTAGGCTAACCGAACCAGATGGGCGGGGGACGCTCCGCCCATTTTATAAATCTCATCTCCGCCGGATTCAGGGAAGAAGATGCGCGAGCAGGCGGATGCATGAGCTGGATTCTCATCACACAAGATTCTGACAACGAGCGAACAGAGATTGAAAAGGCTGTAGCGTCCTACAGCCTTTTTCCTCAAACCATATGAAAGAAACAAACCCCTCGATATGTGCTGTCTGCCATGGGAATGGCGGTGGCTGCTGCCGGATCGAGCCCGGCTATGAGACCTTTATGTTCGGACTGCTTCCTGGGGAGGTCGAGAGAATCTCTCTTGACACCGGCATGGATGCAGGCCAATTTACGGTCGAAGATGTCCCGAGGCACGATTTCGTTCAATATCTCTTCACCTGGTTTCCTCCCCAGGCAGAGATTTTGAGAAACGGCACACGCACTCGTCTTCTGATCAACAATGGCGCATGCGTTTTTCTCACGGAAAGCGGTTGCCTTCTGAGTGAGAGCGCACGACCTTATTATTGCAGGCTTTATCCCTTCTGGTTCGATAGCGGGGATAACATGCGCCTTACGAGAAGCGACGGGTGTCTGGTGCAGCAAGGAGCCGTATCGCTCTTTGGTGTGGCCGGCAAGCTGGGAACAAATCGAGAGGAGCTTTTGAACCTATGGAAAGAATACTGGCAAATGGTAAGCAATCAGGAGAGATGAAACACAGGCCCAAAGTAAGTGTGATTATTGCCGTTTACAACCGTGAGCAGTACATCGCACGGGCAGTTGAATCGGTGGTCAATCAGCGTTTCACCGATTGGGAGCTCGTGGTGGTCGATGACGGCTCCACGGATCGAACCACGGAGATCGTTTCTTCGTTTGACGATGAAAGAATCCGATTGATTGCCAAACCTCATACGCGTTGCTGGGACACGAAGAACAGGGGGTTGGAAGAATCCCGCGGCGAATTTATCATGTACATCGATTCCGATGACTACATATCACCGAAATTCCTCGAACGTGGCATGGAAGCGATCGAGACGAATCCCAATTTTGATTATTACTACCCGGAGAAACTCCTTGTCGTTGAGGAAGACGGGACCCCAACCAATCGGATCTGGCGTTATCTCGACTACAGTCTGAGCGAGCGGAAGAACCTGCTAAAGCTTTTCCTGGAGACCACCATTGGCGGAATTCCACACACAGGAGCCCTGGTGCGGAAGGCAGTTTTCGAGGCACACGGTTACTTCGATGGAGAGCTCGAGAATTTCGGCGACACCGCGTGGGTGGTTCGGAACGCGCTGAACGTGCGCTTCCGGATGGTGGATCAGTTGCAGGACTACTTCAAGCGCAGCCATGAGGCGCAAATCTGCAAGAACATGATTCCCCGCTTGAGAACTACGCTGCACCTGATGGAGTACGTGATCGAGAATCATTCGCCCAGTGTACACAGCCCCGATTACTCCGATTCCGAGCTTAACTTGTACAACCACTATGTGAGCGCTTTCATGCGCGTGGCCAATCAGTTTGACGCCCCGGAGCTGCAAGAGCCTTTCTTGCAGGCGGCTCGCAAATATCTCATGAAGATCCGGGAGCTGGAAACGGCATGAGTCGGGCGACTCTCGACGCGGTTCATATCGTTATTGTCACCTTCAACCGGCTTGCACGAACGAAAGAGACGCTGAAGAGCATTCGGAGCAAAACGAATTACCCCTGCATCCTCACGATCATCGATAACAACAGCGAGGACGGTACGCGCCGATGGTTGCTGGAGCAGCGTGAGCAAGGAAGCATCGATAACCTTCTTCTGCTGGACAGGAACTACGGTCTGGCAGCGGCTGCGAACGCAGGATGGGATATGGAAGATACTCCTTATTACCTGCGTATGGACAACGATATCGTCGTCCATCATACCGATTGGCTCGATCGCATGGTGAGCATTGTAGGTGCCGCACAGGGGAGCAATTTCGGAGCGCTTTCCTACGATTTTTTCCAGCATGAGAACAGGCAGACTTTCGATACCGTTCTCGATTCCGGAACGAAGGTCAGCACGCCGGCTAACCAGTCCGAGATATACGGTGGAGCCGTGATGATACGCGGTGAGATTTTCCGGAAATTCGGGTACTGGTGCACCGACTACGGGCAATACTCCTGGGAGGACACTGACTACGGCGTCCGTCTGACGTTTGGAGGCTACTTCAACCACTTTTTCCCGGAGACAGGCTGGTTGCTGCACGAAGGCGTTAGCGATCCGATCGAGTATTCGCAGTACATGGAGTTCAAGAAGAAGAAGTACGACGGAATGTCGGCAACTGCCGGCGCGAACCTTCTTCTCTACGCATTGAAGCTTAGGCCTCTCTACATGAAGAGGCGCTACTGGACAGAGACAGGCGCGGATGGCGTTCACGCGAAGCTCGCTCCGGAGCAAAACTACTCGGAGAACGAAGGTAAGGTTCTTCGCGAGTTCATGCGCTTTCTGAAAACAGAAGGGATTTACCCAAAGTTTCCACGCGGACAGGAGGAAGCGAAGCGATTTGCTGAAACCTGCCAGGTTGTCCGCAACAAATTAGGTATATAATCACCACTTTTCTCTTATAGCAAAAATCCTACACCCTCTCAGTTTGTGCACCGACTCAGCGGCGGGACGGCGCTGGAAGCCTCTTGCCACAAACGCATACATCTCGCCGAATTCCATCCGGCTGCGATTGCATGGTTCGTGGCTTGGGAAGAGGCTTCCGGCAGGATTTTGAAATGTCCCCATGACACATTTCAAAACCTGTCAGTGCGCGGAGCGCACGCGCCGTCCCGCCGCGGCAGCGCGCAGATCACTCGTAGAATCGCCTCGCCGTTTGGAATACCTACGAGTATGTGAGAAGTGGGGTTAGCGGATACCTAAAGGCCCTGTATTATTTTTGGAACAATGCGCAGAAAGCTTAAATTGACAAAAAAACACGAGTGAATTTTCTCGTATTGATACCTTAAAAGAACGAGGTGAAATATGGAGCAATTCAACAAAATCTTACCCGATTGCATCGGAATCAACGTAAAACCATCCACAAAAACGGAAGCTCTCAAAGAAATCGCCAGTCTTGCGATCAAGAACCCCATTCTTGCCGGGCACTCGGCGGAAGAAGTATTTACCAGACTGTCTGCTCGCGAAGACCAGGGCTCTACCGGCTTCGGCAATGGAATCGCAATTCCGCATTGCATGTTCGAAGACATCGATCAATTTGTGATCGGTTTCGTCACGGTGGCAGGTGGTGTCGATTTCAAAGCGATTGACGACGAGAAAGTCAACCTGATCGCTTATATTATCGCGCCTGCGAGTAAACGTAACGAACACATCCGGATTCTCAGCGCGCTTTCCAGCGTTTTCCGCAAGAAGAAAGCGGTCAACGAGCTTGTGAAATCAACATCGGGCGCGGAGCTGATAAAGCTGTTTCTGAAGCACATCCCCAAGCCGAAAGGAAGCGAGAAATCCCAGGAATACAACCTTATTCAATTGCATGTTCAGAACGAAGACGCGTTCGTCGATCTGCTTGAACTCCTGGCAGAAACCCCCAACTGCTGTATGTCGATCTTCGAGGCAAGCGACGCTCAGGCGTATCTGCATGCGCTTCCGTTGTTTGCAAGCTTCTGGACGGAAGAGCGGCGGGGCTTCCACCGTATAATCGTAGCCACAATCGAAAAAGCGCTGTCCAACGACCTGATTCGCAAGATCAACATGATCATCGAATCGCAGCCGCAGGATAGCGGAATCATGCTAACCGTTCAGAATCTCGTGTACTGCAATGGTTGGCTGAACCTGTAGGTGAAGCGATGTTACCGGAAACATTTCATATACCCGTCTTATTGACGCTTGGATTCGTGATCGTTGTCGGTTTCTATATCGGCAGGAACATGAAATGGTTCAAGATGCCGGCTCTGATCGGCTACATGATCCTCGGCGTATTGTTGGGACCATCCCTTTTCAACCTGTTGCCGTTCGCGCTTCAGGACAAGCTGGAGTTCATCACCAACATTGCGTTGAGCTTCGTGGCGATCAGCATCGGACTCGAGCTCAACTTCTCCAGCCTGAAGAAATTGGGTGCGGGGATCATCTGGATCATCCTTCTCGAGTGCGTGGGCGCCTTCGTGATCGTATTCGGCGCACTCTATCTGCTAACGGGCGATCTGGTTCTCTCGCTGATCTTCGCTTCAATCGCCCCTGCGAGCGCGCCTGCCGGAACGGTGGCGGTTATTGAAGAGTACAAAGCTCGCGGAAGCCTGACAAAAGCGCTTTACGCGGTTGTGGGACTCGACGACGGTGTAGGAATCATCATCTTCGGTTTCACGGCTTCGATATGCCGTACGCTGCTGATGAAAGAAGCGGGTGGCGGCGATCTGGACATGGTTCTCCTCCTGGTGGAGCCGCTGAAAGAAGTTATCCTCAGCTTCGTCGTCGGCGGAGCGCTGGGCTGGCTCTTCTCGATCCTTGCCCGACGCATGAAGAACGCCGGGGATGTTCTGCTTCTCCTGTTCGGTTTCGTGTTCATGTCGGCAGGGCTGTGCGAATGGCTGCATCTCTCCGTGATTCTTACCAACATGGTTGTCGGTTCAGTTATCGTCAATACGCAGCCTCGTGCGCTGGTCAGCAAAATCTTCGATCGTTTGCCGCTGATCATGCCGCTGCTTTTCCTGCTTTTCTTCACGCTTGGCGGTGCGAATCTCCAGGTAAGCCAGCTCCCAGCTCTCGGAATTCTGGGAATCGTTTATCTGCTGGCAAGAAGCGCCGGTTTGATCGGTGGTGCCTACATGGGCGGAGTCATAGGTAAGGTCGAGAGCAAGATCAAGAAGTATACCGGACTCGGAATTCTTGCCCAGGCGGGTGTGGCGATCGGCCTTTCACTCGTGATCAAGAACGAGTTTGGCGAATTGGGCGCTATGGTGAAGGGACTCGACGGCGAGATGATCCACCACGGAGCGTTGATCGGGGAATCGGTGATTACCACGATTACGGCTACCAGCGTCATCTTCGGAATCATTGGCCCCATTCTGGCGAAAATCGCACTGCAGAAAGCAGGGGAAATCACGTACGATCCTTACGCGAAACATAACGACGATGAATAAATGATATCCGGCTTGACGACGCGTTCATCAAGCCGGATCTTATTTTTATGACTGTAAAGGAAATTAAATGATACCTTTTGAACTTTCGATATTCGTAATTCTCGGAGCGATCATCATTTTCGCCTTCCACGTAGGAAGAAACATGCGTTTCCTGCGGCTACCTTCGATCATCGGGTATATGATTCTGGGGGTGCTGCTCGGACCCTCCATCCTCGAAATACTCACGGAGCATCTTCAAACCAAACTCAGTTTTATAACGGAAATTGCCCTGAGCTTTGTGGCGGTGAGTATCGGACTGGAACTGAAGATTTCCAGCCTGAAAAAGCTCGGAATGGGTATCATCTGGATTATCCTGATGGAGTCCTTCGGGGCGTTCATCGTAGTGTTTGGAGCGCTTTATCTCTTCACAGGCGATCTACCGCTTGCTTTGATTTTCGGCGCGATTGCTCCGGCCAGCGCTCCAGCCGGCACCGTGGCCATTATCCAGGAATACAAGGCTCGGGGAAGCCTGACCAAAACACTCTATGCCGTGGTTGGATTCGACGACGGTCTCGGAATCATCATTTTTGGATTCGCCGCTTCGTTCGCCGAGATGATACTGATCAAGGAAGGCGGTGGCGCGGAGGTCGGCTTGCTTCAGCTTCTCATGAGTCCGATTATCGAGATATCTCTCAGCATCGCTGTCGGTATTGCGTCAGGCTGGATATTCTCGTTGATGTCTCGCAGGCTGAACAACGCGAGCGACGTGCTCATGATGCTTTTCGGTTTTGTTTTTCTCTCTTCCGGATTGTGCGATATGCTGCACCTGTCCATCATCCTCACCAATATGGTTTTCGGTATGCTGGTGGTAAACACGCAGCCGCATTCGCTTGTTCAGAGGATTCACGACAGGCTTCCATTCATTATGCCGCTTCTGTTTCTGCTCTTCTTCACCCTTGCGGGAGCCAATCTGCACCTTTCCAATCTGCCGGCCCTCGGATTACTGGGTGTTATCTATATCCTTTCGCGCACGGTCGGATTGATGGGCGGCTCGGTTCTCGGCGGTTATCTGGGTAAGGTAGAGAGCAAAATACGCAAATACACGGGTATGGGAATACTTTCTCAGGCCGGTGTCGCGATTGGTCTGTCGCTGATCGTCAAACACGAGTTTGCAGGCATCGGAAAAACCATACAGACTGCCGCCGGGGAGATGACGCGGGGCGAGCACATCGGTGCAATCGTTATCACAACGGTTACGGCAACGTGTATCTTCTTCGAAATCGTTGGTCCCATCCTTACAAAAATAGCATTGACCAAGGCCGGTGAAATTGACGCTCACACCCAAGACGACAGTTGATATTCACGCTGCGCGGAATCTTGCCCTGAACCGACAGTTCCCCTATCTGGAAGGTGAAGGCAAGCGCCGTACGCAATCGTTGATCGAGCATCTCGGTTACGTGCAGATCGATACGATTTCCGTCATCGAAAGAGCTCATCATCACACGATGTGGGCAAGAGACAACCGGTATCTGCACGGCGATCTGGACGAGCTCCAGAAGACCGATCGTGCCGTGTTCGAGTACTGGGGACACGCAGCAAGCATTCTCCCCATGAGGGATTACCGCTTCTACATTCCCCTTATGAAGCGTAAATTCAGAAAAAGCGCCCGTGAGTGGCTCGGTCTGGATACGCATGATAAGATCATGGATGAAGTACGGACCCGCATCCGCTCTGAAGGCGCGCTGGCTTCCAGGGATTTCGAAGACGAGCGAAACACCCGTGAGGGCGGTTGGGGCGACTGGAAACCGGCGAAAAGAGCGCTGGAACTCCTTTTTTGGGGCGGCGAATTGATGATCTCCAGTCGCGAAGGCTTTCAACGGGTATACGACCTAACCGAACGCGTTCTACCATCGAGCGTCGATACTACGGTTCCGTCGGACAACGAGTTGGGCATCTTCCTTGTCCGAACGGCGCTGCGAGCGCACGGAATCTGCACTGAAAAGGATGTGTTCGACCATCTGCCCATCACGTCCAAGTCGATCATTCGAAAAGCCATCAAGCTTATGCTCGAGGATGGCGAAATCATTCCGGTTTCGGTTGAATCGCTGGAGAAGCCCTTGTGGTTCTTGAGGAAGACCGATCTCGAGAACGAAAGCCTGATCAATGAACCGCCTTCGGCTTGCAAGATTCTTTCCCCGTTCGACAACAGCATTATCCTGCGGGATCGCATTCTTCAATTGTTCGGTTTTGATTACAAGCTCGAGTGCTACGTCCCTGCCGCGAAGCGGATATACGGCTACTTCACGACGCCGATTCTCTGGAACGGAGTGTTTACGGGGCGAATGGATTCCAAGGCGGAGCGCAGGGAAAAGACGTTGATCGTGAGAAATGTCCATCATGAGGATCCGGCTTCCATCGATGATCGATATATCGAGGAGCTGGTCGCTGCAATGAAAGATTTTGCCAGATTCAACCAATGCAATCATATTATTATCGAAAAATGCGAACCGAAAAAGGTACATTCGATATTGAAGAGGTTGCTTAAAACATGAGATGGATTCTTCCAGTTGTATTGATCGCTATTATCATTGCCGGATGCGCGATTTTCATACCGCCAACGGTATATCAATTGTCGATCAAATCGGGATTGCCTCAGGAGGCTCTGGATACTTTCAATACAGTCGATGTGAAGTACGATGTGTCGCTGAAACCCTACAAGGAAGCCAACCTTGTTGCGATTCAAGCTCCCAGTGGACATTACTACGAATACGCCTTTTTCACAGCTCTCGATTCAACGCTAACGCAGTGGGCGAACTACAAGTTCACCGGAGATAACACGCCTCCTGACGGCACGATTATCATCGAGATCAAGACATTCAAGAGCAAGGTGGAAAACCTGAACAAGGCGACGCGCGATTTTCTATATCAACTGGGGATCATCGCGGAAATCTCCGTGCAGAACCACACGAAGAAATTCCAGAAGCCGGTCGTGGTCAATCTCAAGGTCGCGGTGGAAGGAGACGAGACATCGCAGCAGCAATTGACGACAGCCATCGAGCATGCAATTCTGGAGATGATCGTCGATATCGATATGTATATTGATCGGGAGCTGCCGGAGAAACAGTAATCCCCAGCAGCTCAAAACGCATTGATTGTTTACTTCTCGATAAATTCAGCGCATTCCCAAACCGGCAATACGATTTTCTTTTCTGCGGCAAGCGCCAGGACTTGCCTGATAATCGGGCATCCCTTGTCATCGCGTTCCGGCGCAAATTTCGAGCAATCCCAGCACATGCAGAACTCTTTTTGACGATTGAACAGGTCTTCCCGCACCCAGATCATGGAACCATTCTTTTCCTTCTGTGAATACATTTTTCCTCCTGAAGTATGTTGCGTGGAGATTTATCATTTCTTCCATACATTTCAATTTGATTAACGAGAATCCATTGAGTGTGTTACAAAGCGAGGAATGCGATTGTCCAGAGATGTTTCTTCGTGGCATCTTCGCTCGATCGTGCCGCTACGCCGTGGATATAATACAGCTGCAAGCGTATCTCGGATGTTTTATATGAGGTTCTGGATATTGCACACGCTTTCCGCTGTATAACACCACGTCTTCGCGTCAGATTGAACGAATCTACTCACGAAGCGCGATCGAGTTACTATTAGGCTTGTTCGATATCCTCGGTGTGGTCTGCGAGCGCTTGCACGATGGAGGCGTGGAGGCTGTCGGGATTGGTGAGCCAGCGAGTGGCGTACTCGGGGAACACGGGATACGAATCCTGTCTGGTAGCCGTATCGTTGGGCGCCAAGCGGAAAGATGGCGGCAGGGTTGGTTCAATGACTCCGAAACGATTGCCGAGCAGCATGTTCTTGAGATTCTCCTCGATCCAGATATCGAGGGGCTGGAGTTTTGCTTCTGCTTCGAGCGCTCTCTGGAACATCTCTTTGTCGAGCTGGGCGCTGTCAAATGCCGTGATCAGATCGAAGAAGAGCCGATCGACCGGAAGTGATATGTCTAACCGATATTTGTTTTTCATTGATATTTTCCTGAATCAACGGATCATGAATTCTTCGAAGCGCTGCGCGCCGAACTCGCGCAGCAGGTTGACGGATGTCGCGTCGAAAGGCTTCATGATGGTGTCGTCGAGGGTCTGAGACGGGTTGAAATTTTGAATGATGTATCGCTTCACGCCTTGCAGCGAGGTGATGATCTTTTTCACATCATCGGAATCGAGCAGGAAATCCACGACGGTTGTACGGAACTCGTAATCGACGTTCGCGTTACGGATGAGATCAACGCTGGTCTTGATTTTTTCGATATCCACCTTCGCGCCGGTGAGAAGCTCGTATTTGTCGAAAGGCGCTTTGATGTCCATGGCGATGTAATCGATCAGCCCGTGTTCGAGAAGCTTGTAGATCATCCCGGGATTGGTTCCGTTGGTATCCAGTTTAACAAAGAATCCCATCGCTTTGATTTGCTTTATGAATCCGGGGAGTTCGGGATGCAGGGTCGGTTCCCCGCCGGTGATAACGACCGCGTCGAGTTTGCCTTTCCTTTTCTCCAGGAGAGCGAGGACTTCCTCGTTCTTGTAGGGTGTAACCAGTTGGCATCCGTTGACGAGCTCGGGATTATGGCAATACGGGCAGCGGAAGTTGCATCCGCGCGTGAAGACGATGGCACAAAGCTTGTCCTGGTAATCGAGCATGGAAAAGCTTTGGAATCCCCCGATCATGCCTGTTTTTCCTTGATGTGGAAAGTCTTGCGGAGCTGATACTCGGCTTTCTTGCCGTCGTTCCATTGCGAAACGGGACGCAGGTAACCGGTAACTCGGGAATAGACTTCGCACTCGCGGTTGCACTGCGGGCAGGTGGAATGCTCGCCGGCGATGTAGCCGTGCTGCGAGCAAACGCTGAATGTTGGGGTGAACGTGAAATAGGGGAGACGGTAGTTGTTGCAGATTTTCTCGACAAGGTTGCGGACGGTTTTGTAGTTGTGAAGCCTCTCTCCGCCGAAGATGTGCAGCACGGTTCCGCCGGTGTAGCGGGTCTGGATATCGTCCTGCTTGTCGAGCGCTTCAAAGACGTCGTCGGAGTAGTTGACCGGCAACTGGGTCGAATTGGTGTAGAATGGCTCGGCCCCGTTGATAACGGCGGATTCGTTGGCGACGATGATGTTCTCGAACTTCTTCTTGTCGATGCGTGCCAGCCGATAGCTGGTTCCCTCCGCAGGGGTCGCTTCCAGATTGTAGTTGTTACCTGTTTCCTCCTGATACTCAATCAGGCGATCGCGCATATAATCCATGACGCGCGTGGTAAATTCCACTCCCTCGTCGGTTCCAATATCGATCCCCTTCAGATTCAGGCAGGCTTCGTTCATTCCTACGAGCCCGATCGTGGAGAAATGGTTTTTCCAGAACTGGCCAAAGCGCTCATAGACCTTCGCCAAGTAGAATTTGGTGTAGGGATACAAGCCGTTCTGCGTGAATTTCTCCAGCACCTTGCGCTTGATCTCCAGGCTTTGCTTGGCAATATCCATCCTTCTCGTGAGGATATCGAAAAACTCGCTTTCGTCCTTGGCAATGTAAGCGATGCGCGGCATGTTCATGGTAACCACGCCGATCGAGCCGGTGAGTGGGTTCGCGCCGAACAATCCACCGCCACGGGCCTCGAGCTTGCGGGTGTCCAGGCGCAGACGGCAGCACATGGAACGGGCGTCCTCGGGATTCATGTCCGAATTGATAAAATTCGAAAAGTAGGGGATTCCATACTTCGCCGTCGCTTCCCAGAGGGAATGCACGATCTCGCTATCCCAGTCGAAGTCCTTGGTAATATTGTATGTTGGGATGGGGAACGTGAACACGCGGCCCTTCGCGTCTCCTTCGCTCATCACTTCGAGGAAGGTTTTGTTGATCATGTCCATCTCGATCTGGAACTCGCCGTAGGTTTCTTCCTGCGGCACTCCGCCGATGATGACGGGCTGATCGCGGTACATCTTGGGGGGCGTCAGATCCATGGTAATGTTGGTAAACGGCGTTTGGAATCCAACGCGCGTGGGAACATTGATGTTGAAAATGAACTCCTGCATCGCCTGCTTGACTTCCGCGTAGGTCAGGTCGTCGTAGCGAATGAATGGCGCGAGCAGAGTGTCGAAGCTCGAGAACGCCTGCGCGCCGGCCGCTTCACCTTGAAGGGTGTAGAAGAAGTTGACGATCTGCCCCAACACGCTTCTGAAATGCCTTGCGGGCCGACTCTCGACCTTACCCGTAGCGCCTTTGAAGCCGGTCGTAAGCAGGTCCATAAGGTCCCAGCCAACACAGTACACGGATATCTGTCCAAGGTCGTGAATATGTATATCGCCTTCGTTGTGCGAGCGCTTGATTTCCGGCGGGTAGACCTTGTTGAGCCAGTACATCTTGCTGATATCGGAAGCGATGTAGTTATTCAATCCCTGGAGCGAGTATGCCATGTTGCTGTTCTCGCGAACCTGCCAGTCCAGCTTTTCGAGATACTGGTCGATCAGATTGACGTTGGAGCGGGAAACGATCTCGCGAATCTTGGCGTGTTGATCGCGGTAGATGATGTAAGCCTTGGCCGTTTGCTTGTACGGCGAGGCCAGCAGGACGTCTTCGACGATGTCCTGAACCTGCTCGACGGTGGGGATGTCGTTGTGAATGACTTGCAGGGTGAGGTTCATCACGCGAAGCGTGAGTTTTTTCGCGATGTCTATATCAAATTCACCGGATGCTTCCCCGGCTTTCATAATGGCGTTTGTGATCTTTTCGGAATCGAAAGGTACAACCTGAGCATTACGTTTTCTAATTTTTTGAATCATGAATCCCCCATGAGAATAAATAAACACTATCTTAATATTTTACAGTCACTTAAGAATATGCACGCAGATTTCCTGAATTGGATAACTCGAAATCTTAATTCTTAAGATGGAAAGAGTTAGGATTCCTGTCAAGACAGAAATATTTTTGCTCTTTCCGCGGGAGGTTCGGAATTACAAAATTCCCTTTTGGGGTGACGGTTTACGGACAATAAAATTTTTTTGTTTAGATTTGCAATCTCAGTTTTTTTTGAAATCGGGTTAAAAATTGCCCACGTGATTATCGTTCATTTTCTTGATGCTAATCAACTTTCTTTCAGCGTCTTCAGGGTGCAGAAACGGCACGCGGACAATTGCCAATTCATTTGTGTCGGTGGAAACGTTGAAGCTCCATGTAGTTCCGATCTTCTCTCGCCAGTGTCCCGTGAGCCGGGAGGATTCGTGGACGTGCCCGTGGAATGTGATGCGGGGCTGGCTTTTGATGATGAACTCCTTGATCGCGATACTGCCGACATGGATGTCCAGCGGAGCGTAGTCGATCATCATGCCGTCCAGCGCGGCTCGGTCGAGCCTGGTTTTGTAGGGCGGGCTGTGGAAAAGCATTACGGCTCGATCCGGTTCAAAATCCTTCGTCAGCTTAGCAAGATCGTCGCGTATGGTTCCGTAGCGGACGTCGATGGGATTGACCTCAACGGTTCTCGATCCCTCCTCCGGAGATACGCAGCCCGGATCGACAAAGCGGGAAACATCGTAGCGTTCCCAATCCTTGAGCCGGAAAGGTGTTGGCGGCACATAGCTGTAGCCGAATAGATCGAAAGAGCGTTGTTTATCGTGTGTGAAGTGGATGTATTTCCAGATGCCGCGCTTCTCCAGCTCCTGCATGCTGCTCTCGTTGATGCGAGGATCATCGTTTCCCAAAATTGCGAAAATCAGCGGGAAGCGATCGGGGAATTTGCTTCTCAGGTCTTCGAGGCGCTTGCCAATGTAGTCGATGATGAAGTCGTCGCCGTTCCAGGGACTGTGCCATCCGGGCAGAAGGTCGCCGGCAAAGCACAGGACGTCCGGCGGGTCGTTCTCAATTTCTGCAAACAGGGCTTCGTATCTGTCGAGATTACCGTGGAGGTCTCCGACGCACCAGATCATGGGATTCTCTATATTCATATTCACTCCTGCCAGAACCAATTTGTGCATATTTAAAAAGGGGAGCGAAAAAGTCAATGAAGTTCCGCGAGCTTTTCGCGAATGCTTATGCACGGATTTGAGCGGAGTGTAGAAATTTAGGCAGTTCATGCAGGGAATGCTTCACTAGAGGGTTCTCGTGATTTTGAGAGAAAATTGCAACGGTATGCTGGTCAGTGCTTTAGATTGCATTGGTGCAATTGGCACAGGTATTGTTATACATATTGGTGTTCGTTCTTAATCGTAGTTTTTGTATTAATGTCAATTATACATTTTGGTCTGGGCAAGACCTATAAAAGGGGCAGTAGAAACTCTTCACCCCGGTTCCGAACTGCTCCTTCTTTTTTTTCGACAAGTTCGAATACCCATATCCGGTCAGTCATTGATACACGCCAACTCAGGTGTGGTAATCATTATTCCACTCTCCCCCAGATAGGATGCCTGACCGGATCCTTTTCTAATTGTCGGCCCTTCACAATCATTTACTGGTTCTGGCATCCAACTCTCTGTACGCTTCAGAGCTTCTGAAAGAATCGCATTTCTCGTGCTCATTCAAATCATTTTTGAACCGCCAGATAAGGCCTTCCTTCGGGTGTGCTACACAAACGTATGAATGGAATCTGTTATCGGGGCCGCGAGGATCGGTACTGATGCAGCGATTGCCGCTTGAAAAAAACAACCAGCTTCGACTTGCACCATCTGAATCCGGTTCGATCGGGAAAGCTCTTGCCCCTTCACCAGCAAACGTTATCCTGGTTTTCAACAATTTGAATTGTCTGCTCGATGGTTTCATGTTTGTCGAGCACAAGTCGGAGTGAATAATTTCCGGCGGCTTGGCCCAACGCGAAGCACTCCTCGATGCGCGTTATTTTTTACGTGTCGTTCTGCCCATCATTTCGCTGCACCAGCATGGCGCGGTAGTGGGATACTTTTCCTTCGTTGCCGGTTTGCTCGTAGAGGGAGACAATGACCTCGATTGTAGCAATCGTGTCGGGATGCCTTGCGCCAAGAGTTTTAATCAAAATTGTCATAGCCCGTAATAACAGAGGTTCCGCTTCTTCATATCTCCTCTGGTCTTTGTAGAGCAATGCCAGATTGAAAAGAGAGAAAGCAGTGTCCGGGTGCTCTGGCCCCAGAACCTTTTCTTTTATCGTCCGGGCTTTTATATGCAAGCGCTCGGCTTCGCCAAAGTTACCCAGATTCTCATTAAGCAGTGCCAGATTGTTAATCGATGATGCCGTATCGGGGTGCTCTGGCCCAAGTACTTTTTCTCGTATCGATAGCGCTTGCAGGTGAAGCGCTTCAGCATCTTTATAATTGCCCTGATCGTTGTACAAACTTGCCAGGTTATTCAGTGAATCGGCTACAAGTGGATGTTCCTGACCCAGAATGGCCATTCTAATTTCCATTCCTTGCAGATAAAGAGGTTCAGCTTCTTCGAGCTTATTCTGATTGTAGTATAAAACAGCCAGATTGTTCAGTGTATCGGCAATATCGGGGTGACCTGAGGCGGAAATATCCTTGCGCATTGAGAGCGCTTTTTTATATAGGGATTCGGCTTCCTCGTATCTGCCTTGATTTAGATACAGGATTGCAAGGTTGTTGTACGACGAAGCCGTTGCCGGGTGTCCAGCGCCAAGCACCTTCTCTCGTATTGCCAACGATCGTAGATGCAGGGGTTCCGCCTTATCAAATATGCCCTGATCAGTGTAAATAATGGCCAGATTGTTCAGCGAGTCAGCGGTTAGGGGGTGCTCTGGACCAAGTTTGCTCTCTCGTATCGCCAGCGCTTTCAAATGCATCGAAGTTCCCTCCAAAAATCTGCCTTGTTTCTCAAATTGCGCTGCCAGATTGTTGTATGCAGAAGCCGTGTCCGGGTGCTCCAGTCCCAGAACTTTCTCACGAATCGCCAGAGAACGCAAATGAAGCGATTCCGCTTTCGTAAATTTCCCCTGTTTCTCGCATAAAACAGCAAGATTGCTTTTTGAATCTGCCGTTGCTGGGTGATCTTCTCCCAATATCCTTTCCCTGATTTCCGCTGCCTTTGTAAGAATCGCCTCCCCAAGTTTCAACCGGTAGTTGTCACCATGCCAGGTTCCCGATCTGTGATAGAAATCCGCCGCTTTGATCTCGTTGCCACACGCAAGATAATGCCCAGCGATTTCCTCCGCATATTCGTTCAGTGCATCCTCGTTGTCCTTGTAGACGGTTCCCATCGCTTCGGCGGCGATCTTGTGCAGCTCACGAAGCCGCTCGCTCATCATGCGCTGATATACGATATCGCGGATGAGGATGTGGCTGAAGATGTAGCGGATTTCGTTCAGGATATTCCAGATGCGGTTTCGCATCCCGTCGTCGAGTGCAGGTTGTGCCTCTCGATTCAGCATCTTCGAGAGCACCTGCACATCGAACTCCATGCCTAGAACCGACGCGTGATAAACGCATTCTCTAACCGCCTCGGCGAGACGATCGACGCGACTGCCGATCACGTCCGAGATGCTAAACGTCACGCTCATGTCGATTGCCTGCGTGAGGCCGCCCGATGCGTCGAAGCGGTCGTTTTCCTGAAGCCAGGCGACGAGTTGTTCGATGAAGAAGGGATTACCCGATGCCTTGCGGTCGATCGCTTCCACCGTCGCTTCGGGGACTGTGTTCAGACCGAGGATCGACGCGATCAGGTTGCGGCTGCCTGCGATGTCGAGCGAGGAGAGCGCTATTGTTTCGGATGCGTGGTTGGGGATATCCAGGTCGGGTATCTTGCCGTCCTCCGTGTAGCGGCAGGCGCAAAGAAGGACGATGGGCGCTATCCGCTTCTCGCCGACGTGCTGAAGATATTCCTTGCTGCTGTCGTCGATCCACTGCGGGTCGTCGAGGTGGATCAGGACGGGTTTTTGACCGGCGATTTTCTGCATGAAGCGAGAAAAAGCGTTCTTGAGCTGGACGGGCTTTTCGTTGCTTGGAAGCACGCTCCAAACCGAGTCTTCCCACTCGTAGCCCAACATCGAAGCAACGATCGACTCGATACGCTCAAGCTCGGCGTCGTCATCGGCCAAGGATGCCCATTGTGACCTGAAAGACTCGATCCCGCGGGATTTTCCGATGGTCGGATCGAAATGGAAGTAGCGCCGAAGCAGCTGCCTGATCACCTCCAACGATTTCTGCAGAATGGCGTCGCAGTGCAGGTGGAAGACGTGGAAATCGTCGTTCTCGAATGCGTGCATGATCTCGCCGATCAGGCGCGATTTACCAACGCCGGCGTCGCCCACGACGTAACAAGCGAGGTTGGATTTTTCTTTGTGATTTCGATCGATCAGAACCTTGATCTGTGCTGACTCCGTTTCCCGCCCGACGAACTCCGATGCATACTGCGTATGCTTCTGCGTGGTTCTTGCGAGTAGCCGAAAATGTTGGATCGGAAACGAGATGCCCTTCAGATTGATCTCGCCTATGGACTCAAAGTCAAAGGTCTTGCGCAATTCTTTCTGCAAATAGTGGTCGGTCAGGACTTCTCCCGCCTTTGCCTTGCTCATGAGCCTTGCGGCAAGGTTGATAGGGTGTCCGAGCGCGGTATATTCCTTCGTGTCGCCGTTGCCGGTGTACCCGGCGAAAACCGATCCGCAGCTGATTCCCAGCGCGATTCCCGAGACTTGCGCAGTTACCTCCAGCGAGAAGCTGCATATCCGCTCGAGGGTCTTTCCCTCCGTTTTGGGCAGACCGAACAAAAGGATGGCGATCAGGCCCTTGTCCGTGGCGTCAAGCTTGTTGACGAAGCCACCGTAGGTATTGGCGAAACGTGCGATGGCGGCGATGGCGTTCTCGCGCCGGTCAGCCGGAACACCTTCCAGATTGGCGAAGCAGTACGCGGCGGAGCGTATCTCGCTCGTGGGGCTCTCGTTGCGGATGGAGGCGCGGACAAAGCTTTCGATGGTTTTGGGCGAATACTCGTAGCTGAGCGGTCGAGGTTTGCAATTGATTTCGACGGGATTATCCATCAGTCGGTAGCCGGTCGTGAGCCTTTCCAGATGCTCCTCGCCGAGAGCTTTTCCTGCATCGTCGGAGAATATCACGTCGACCTTCATGCCCGAAAGTTCCGCCATCTCGCGGATGGTTTCCCCGAAGAAGACGTACTCGTTCTGGGTGTCGTTGATGAATATTTTCCAGCGGATTTCGCCAGTGACGATCGTCAGGCGAACCTTCACGTCGAAGCTGCCGAATGCGGTCTCGAAGCGGTTGTGATCCCTGAAATGATCGCGGATATCGACCACCGCACGCAGCACGTTCTGCGGTTTCCCACCCGGAAACAGCACGCACACCGCGTCGCCGGCAAACACGCTGACGAAGCCGCCGTTTCGCTCGCACGCTGAAATCGGCGCCTGAAAAACCTCTTCCAGAAAGCGGCTAAGCTCTTCGGCGCCCTTCTTGCCCTGTTTCTGAAGCGATGTCCCGATTTTCGTGAAATCGGCGATGTCGAAAAGCAGCGCGAAGCCCTTGAAGCTGCCAGAATAGGCATTCTGTTCGTGGTTCTGGAGAATGAACGGCGGTATGTGACGGATCATGCGTAGTTCCCCCATCGTGATAGTACCTTTACCGCATATTTCGAGGAAGATGTCAATCTTTTCAGGAGGGCAATCTGGATTGTTAATGCGAAACTACTTGAAGCTGAAAGGATGCCGAATGGATGGGTACTCTTCGGGATTTGATGCAGAAAAAAGCCTGCAAACTTCCATTCACAGGCTTTCTCTAAAAAATCGGTCTTGATTAATTCCCGAGTTCTGCGTCCAATTCCTTGAAAGCCTGAGAGGCTTTGAATTCGTTGTACAGCGCTTCTTCGTTGCGGATATTATCAACCAGGTTCTTGTTGATCGTCTTCTGCGGAATCGCTACGCGAACATAGGTTTGGAAACGACCGTTCTCGAGACTGATGGTTTCTTGTTTTGTCACGAGTGCGTTAGAGAATTTTGCTTCGGAAACGACTTTCACGACCTTGCTCGAGAGCGCCAGAAGTTCTGGATTCTCAACGCCGGATTCCTGTTCGAAGTTCTTCACCATGCCTTTGACTTTGGCTTCCACATACTGGGCAGCTTCGTTCATCGCGTTCGAGTATGCTGCGTCATAAGACATTGTTTGTGAAACCTTTATGGCTGTTCCGAACGTGTTGACATGTTCGGGGCTGTCCTGGACGCGCCACCACTCAGGAAAATATACTTTCTGCACACTCTTCGCTTCTTTTGGGCCGCCACCACCGCATGCAGCGAGCAAGCTAACGATCATGATGATTGCGGCGATTTTCGCTATCGTTCTCATATTGCCTCCTTTTGAGAAGATGATTATTAAATTCATTTTGCCTTAAGTTTTTCATAATGTCAAGAAAATCTACGCGGAGGTGACCCCAAATATCAATTTCGACGAAAAATTTCGAGAAAAATTCCAAAAAAACTTTACAGCCTGTTTCTCAGAGAAATTACCGATTATCGGTCTTCGAGAAACCCCTTAACTTCCCCACCGGGGATGGTTTTCACCTTGCCGCCTTCATTGATGTCGCGCACCTTGCTCGGGACAATTTCCCCGGAATCCGTATAACCTCGCAGCTCCCAGAAGCCTGGCTCGTAGTGGTCCATCAGCTCGATCTTCACGACGCTTTTTGCCGATTTGTAGCCCCACAGGTAGGGGCAGAAAATGCGCATGGGTCCGCCGTAGTCTTCGTCGAGGTACTCGCCGTCGAACTCCCACGCCAGCAGCGTGCGCTCCTTCATGGCGATGTCAAGCGGAATGCTGGTGTCGTAATCGAGGCCTACCGACCAGAAACGAACGTATCTCACGTTGTCCTTCGGCTTCACGAGCTCGAAAAGGTCGGAAAGCTTCACGCCGCCCCAATCGCCCCGCACCGACCATTTGGTCACGCTGGTCAAACGCGCGTCGGCGATCGTCTTGGGGAGCCCGGTCAGTTCGTTCCATGTGAAAGTGGTCGGAGTCTCGCAAAGCCCGGTAATTTCCACCTTCCAATTTTCACGATTCAGTTCGCCCGGGTGCCCTTCCGCCCAGAATATCGGTGTCTTAAGTTGATGCAGTTTGGTCATGTCCTCACCTTCTTTGTTTCCATCGGAGCCGCCGCAGTTAGTAATTGTCAATACGATGGCGATCGTCAGGAGTATATTGATAATTTTCGCGTTCATATTCGATCCTTCGCTAACGATTTAGCATCCATACCAGATTATCAATTGCCGTCTCCAAAGGTAAAGAGTTTTTTCAAACGTTAGCATGCGGGGCTCTCGCTGAATTGGTAGATGCGCGGGAGATATCCTGATCAGGCCGGTTTGATCACAAGGTTCATTCCAAACACGGGCGTTTCAGTATATGTTTTTCCTTGACGGTTTTAATTCTATTTCGTTTTTGATATAAAGCGAACCTGCAAGGTTGTAATCTCCTGGAGGTAACATGTTCTGGAATCAGTTTTTTGGGCTTCTGTCCAATGATATAGCGATCGATCTCGGTACGGCGAATACACTTGTGTACCGTAAAGGCGCTGGTATCGTCATCAACGAACCATCCGTTGTCGCCCTTTCCACCGACACGAAAAAGGTGCTCGAAGTTGGCGCGAAAGCGAAAGAAATGCTGGGAAAAAATCCCGATGAAGTCAAGGTGATCAAGCCGCTCAAAGATGGCGTGATTGCCGATTTCCATATCACGGAGATCATGCTTCGGGATTTGATTCTCCGCGCGCAGCGCAAGCGCCTCCTGATCAAACCGCGCGTGATTGTCTGCGTGCCTTCCGGTATTACAGAAGTGGAAAAACGTGCCGTGCGCGATAGCGCCCTCCATGCCGGAGCCCGTGAGGTTCATCTGGTATCGGAACCCATCGCGGCAGCGATCGGCGCTGACCTCCCCATCCATCGCCCGTTCGGTAATCTGGTGATGGATATCGGCGGTGGAACCACGGAAATCGCCGTGATCTCGCTTTCCCATATCGTCGTGCACAGCTCGATTCGTCTTGGTGGCGACAAGATGGACATGGACATCGTAAATTACCTTCGCAAGAAGAACAACATTTTCGTCGGTATCCAAACAGCTGAGCGCATCAAGATGGAAATCGGTTCGGCTGTACCGCTCGAGGACGAATTGAAGATGGAAGTCCGCGGTCGGGACATCATCACGGGATACCCCATCACCGTGGAGGTTACATCGGAAGAAATCCGCGACGCGATCGCCGAGACGGTCGATTCGATGATCGACGCCGTCAAGCGTCTCTTCGAGAAAACCGCTCCGGAACTAGCTGCGGACATCGCCGAGCGCGGCATCGTCCTGACCGGCGGCGGAGCGAGGCTGAAGGGTCTCGACAAACGCATCAGCGATACGGTGAATCTTCCGGTTCACGTGTTCCCCGAAGCGCTTACATGCGTCGTAAAGGGCAGCGGTAACATTCTGGACAATCTCGAAAAATTCCGCGAGGTTCTCATCAAGAAAATCGATGACTGACCTTCGCCGGGCAAGGTGACAAATTGATCAGAAAATACGCTCTCACGGTTGTCTTGCTGGTGGTTTCGATCGCACTCTTTCTTGGAGATCGCCAGGCGAGGATTCACAGAGCGGATTCCATCGGAAAAACAGTCTATTATCCTTTCATCCAATCCATTAAAATATTAGATGGCATATCCATGCTCAAGAAGCAGAATTTGTCCCTTTTTCAACACAATGCGCAACTACAGCTTCGCCTCCGATCGCTTGAAGAGCAGCTCCTCACGCTTCAGGAAATCCCGGATGCCGCAACGGATATCAATTACGTGGTGGCAAACCTGGTCGGCTTCCACGGCGAGTTCGGCAACCGGAATATCATTATCGATCAGGGGTATCTGTCCGGTATCGAAGTCAATAACCCGGTGATATGCAGCAACGGCGTTGTGGGAAAGATCATCCTGACCGCCGCGAACCACAGCGTGATTCTTCCCGTGCAGCACCCCGAGTTCAAGCTTGGCGTTCTGGATCGCAAGACGCGTGTGCAGGGCCTTCTCGAGTCGAGCGCATCGGGCAAGGTGTTCATGTCGATGATTCCATCCGACGCGGCTATCGCGGTAGGCGATACGATCATCACGTCGAATCTTTCCCGAATTTTCCCGCGCGGGTTTCCCGTGGGCTTCGTCAGCAAGGTCGTGAAAATCCCCGGCGAGGGTTATCAGAAAGCCGAATTGTCGACCTTCGTGAATATCTCCAGCATGGAGCAGGTGATTGTCCTGCTGTACAAACGCGATAGCGACTTCGACGACCTGATCGAGGACGAGAGCCGGGGGCAATGATGAAAGCGGTGGGATACTACTTTCTCGGAATCGTGTTTCTGTATGCGCAAATGCTGATGGGAGATTCCCTGTCCATCGCGGGAGTCGTTCCGAACCTCCTCCTGGGCTACATTATCTTCATGTCCACGCGCATATCGCTCAACGCTTCCGTTGTTATCGCGTTTCTGTTCGGGCTCGCCTTCGATCTGACCTATCCCTATCATTTGGGCCTTGGAAGCATGGCGCTGGTGCTCATCGCCGCACTCGTCAATGTTTACCATCCGCTCCTGAACAAGGAGAAGCCGGCCTATGTAGCGCTGGGTGTGCTTCTGATGAACCTGGTCTTCTTCGTTCTGTTCTCGCTGTATCAGTTGGTGGCGTATCATGATTTTGGTTTCCTCGTGCTCAAGTTTCCGTTGAGCCTGATTTACAACTCCGTCATATCGTTCGTGATTGTTTCGGTTCTTGCATTTTTCAGCCGGCTGGGTTTCTATGTCCGAGACGAAGAGTGACAAGGTTACGACTCGCGTCTTCCAGCTGAGCATCCTGCTGGCGTTCTTCGTTCTGCTGCTCAACCTTGCCCGGTACCAGATTTTTCAGGGCGAAGTGTTCGCGCAGATCGCGGAAAACAACTATGTCCGCCTGATACGAACGCCTCCGACACGGGGTGAAATCTTCGATCGCGATTACCGCCCCCTGGTTCTGAACGAGCCATCCATCAATCTGATGTTCATTCCGGGCAAGATCAAGAACAAGGAGCTGCTGGCGGATTTCGTCTCCAGCCGCTTCGATATCTCGCGTGCAAATGTGCTCGATATCATTTATAACAACCGCTTCCGCACCTATCACGAAATCCCGCTGGTGAAGAACATCGAGTACGACGATTTCATCTGCGCATCCGAGTTTCTGAACTACTACCCCTCTCTCCTCTTCAGGACGGAGAACTCGAGAAAATACATGCTCGACAACCATTTCTCCGGTTACATGGGGAAGATTGGCGATAAAGAGTATCAGAACCTGAAAGATCAAGACTACTACATGGATGATTACATCGGGAAGAACGGTATCGAGAAGCAATACGAGCCCGTGCTGCGCGGTTACCCGGGATACCGCGTGCTCCAGGTCGATGCCAGGGGAAGGAACCTGAATTTCCTCACGCATAACCTCGAGCGGGACCCTCTCCCCGGCTTGCAGATGATCCTGACGATCGATACGGAGCTGCAAAAAGCGATCAACGACGCGCTTCCGCAGGATTCCCGGGCCGCGGTCGTCGTGATGGATGTCCGCAATGGCGACGTCCTGTCATACATCAGCTACCCCGAGTACGATCCCAACATCTTCATGAAGAGGATCAGCGCGGACGAATGGAACGCCCTGATCAACGACCCGGGCCGACCGCTGATGGATCGCATCATTCACGGAACGTACCCCCCGGGCTCGGTTTACAAACCGCTGGTGGCGTCTCTTGCGCTGGACCGGGAAGTGGTGCAACCGGACGAGAAGCTCGCTTTCTGCGATGGAGGCTACTGGGTGGGAAGGCGCTATTTTCGCTGCTGGAACGAATGGGGGCACGGCCGGCTGAACGTCGTCGATGCGATTGCGCAGTCCTGCGACGTCTATTTCTATGACCTGTCCGATCGCCTCGACCTTGACGATCTCCGGCAATACACCATCGATAATCATCTGGTATCGCGCACGGGTATCGATATCGGGCAGGAGCGGGATGGGTTTTTCCCTTCGGAAGAGTGGTACGTCAGCAATTACGGAAAATACGTCAGCATAAAGGGTATGAAGGTGAATCTGAGCATCGGGCAGGGGGAAATCCTGTGTTCGCCGCTTCAGACGTGCTGTTACTACGCAGCCCTTGCCAATGACGGTATATGGAGGCAACCGCACCTGCTGAAGCGCTTCATCGGCGAAGACGCGGAACGCTACAGGGTGAAGCCGGCTGAGAAGTCCCTGCCGATGTCCGAGGACACCAAGTCGATTATCCGTTCGGCGTTGTACAAGGTGGTGAATCACCCCACGGGAACGGGTAAGACCGCGAGCCATCCCGTGGCGAAAGTATATGGGAAAACCGGATCCGCGGAGAATCATCTGGGGAAAATGACCCACGCATGGTTCGCAGGCTGGGCCGAGTGGGACGAACCGGAAATCGCAATTGTGGTGTTTCTGGAAAATGCGGGGCACGGGGGGAGTGTCGCCGCGCCCATCGCGGGGAAGATCATTGAATATTACCACGAAAAGTATCATAACAGATCGGAGTGATTTGTTAGAGATAACCTATGGAAACAAGGCATGATTGCCTGGTTGAAAGTGCGGAGAATAAAGTTTGAAGGTGAAAATATCAGAACTTACACTTGACAACTTTTTTTCAGGAAGGAGATAATGAAGAAAGCATGAAATTGGACTATCAGCTTCTGGCTATCTGGCTGATCTTGATGATCGTCGGCGTTTTTATGATTTATTCTGCCGCTTCCACACGCATTGGGGATGAAGTTCATGTGCAGAATTTCTATATTCGTCAGATCATCTGGATTGCGGTTTCCATACTGGCGGTTTTCGTCATTCTGAGAGTCCCCAGCCAGATTATCGATTTGCTGATCGATCCGGTTTACGCCGTTTCGCTCCTGATGCTTGCGGTGGTTTTGTTCCTCCCTGCAACAGCAGGTTCTCATCGGTGGATTTCATTTGGTTTTTTCAAGATACAGGCTTCCGAGATCGCCAAGCTGGCGACGGTGCTCTTTGTGGCCCGTCACCTGGCCAAGCCCTGGATGAGTGAATGGAAGACGTTTCTCAGATCATTGACCGGTTTTGGAATTCCAGCCATACTCGTGCTTCTCGAACCAGATCTGGGAACATCGCTGGTTTTTTGGTTCTCGCTGCTCATCGTATTGTATACAGCCGGTATTCCGCCGGTTTATCTCCTTTTGATGGTGAGCCCGGTTATAACGCTGATAACCCGAATCAACGTCGTCTTGTTTATCGTGTTCCTTCTCATTCTTCTATTCGTGTTATACCGGCAGAGGTTCTCGATCCCTTACACGGGAATCGTGATTGCGTTGAACGTTTTCATTTACATGATCATGCCATTGATCTGGAACGGGCTCAAAGCCTATCAGCAAGCCCGGATTCTCACGTTCCTCGATCCATCGCGCGATCCCCTCGGAGCCGGATATCAGATCATCCAGGCGAAGATCGCCATCGGCTCTGGCGGAATAACCGGAAAGGGATTTCTGATGGGCACCCAGAAGAGCCTCGAATTCCTTCCCGAGAAACACACGGACTTCGTGTTCTCCGTCCTTGGCGAGGAGTTTGGCTTTGCCGGATCGATGATCCTGATCCTGCTGTTTGTCTGGCTGCTGGTCAGGATGGCGGCGCTGGCCGGAAGAATCAAGCGAAAGCAGTACCGGATCGCGTGCTATGGCATCATGGCGTATTTGTTTTTCCAGATTTTTATCAATATAGGTATGAATATGGGATTGTTTCCCACGACGGGGATCCCATTACCGTTTATCAGTTACGGGGGGTCCAGCCTGCTGGTGAATTCAGTGGGAATAGGGCTTTTTCTGAAGTTTTCAGGTGAAAGAGTATTTACGGTTTAAAAGAGGGAGTAGATGAAGAAGAACCTGATCGTTCTACTATGTGCCGTTTCGCTACTGGCGGGATGTTTCTTTGGCTCGACGCTCAATTTTACGGAAGCCGACGCAGAAGGCAAAGAGAACGTCGTGATCAACGGCGGCTTCGAAAACGGAGTCTATGGCGTTTATAACCCCAATTCCTTACCGGCCGACTGGATGGTTATGCGTAGTGACCAGAGCCTCTCCGAAGTCAACTGGATGGACACCGGCGCTGCTGAGGGCTCCCGCTGCATTAAAATCAAGGGAGAGAAGAATACCGTCAGCCTGATTTCCGAATCGTTCCCAATCGAACCCTTCACCGCATACTACAACAAGCTTCAAATGCGTGCCAGCAGAGACACGGACGATAGAATCGAGTGTTTCTTCATCGTTTTTGACGAAAATGGAAAGAAGCTGGAGCAGGACATTCACGATGTCACGATCGACAATCAGTGGCAGAAGGTCGAGTTCAGCTCGGCTGTTTACAACAATTACGCTCGATTTGCGAGAATTATTATAACGATCAACTCGACCTCCGACAGGCTGATCTGGGTCGATGATGTATGTAGCTATCAGGTTTTCCGATTTAACGAATGAACTGGAGGTGATATGAAAAAGAATTCGAGGTTTTGTTATGACAAAAAGAATTTCTGCATCCCGGTAACGAAAGCAGAGCCGCTCGATTCCATTCAATTCATCATCGATGACTTTACGCGGAAAGGCGTTACTTTCTGCATCGATGGCGATGGGGAACAGTGGGAAATCTGGCGCCATGTCGAAGAGGGCGATAGCGACAAGATCAAGAAAACCGGAATGCCGGCACGTCCTAAAAAGCTCTTCATTGAAGGAAGAGTAATCGAGGAATTTGAAACCGCTGAGTGAGGCTCGCCTGGTTTGTTACGTAAGGAGGCAGGTAACATAATCTGATTCTTTTGATTTGCTGATTCAAACACTGTGCTTCATCTGTTTTCATGCAAATAATGCGCTTGGATTATACTACACATTGAGCCGCCGGCATATTCAAATTTTGGGGGATCGTTCACACGATCCCCTTTCCTTTTTGAACTCAGAATCGGAGAAATGGTCGACATATTCCGGGAATCAAACATTATTTTTCCCATAAAATCAGCCCTTATATAAGATTTTATATCATCCTATTCTGCTCATAAACAACAAGATACATCCCATGCAGTATACGGCATGAAAATTTTTCTTGACGTTTCGACCGTAATAATATTTTGGTCGAAAAGAATTATTGAATAATGTATGGATATATGAAAAGTAAATGATTGGATAAGGAGCGAACATGAACGACGCGATTCAAGAGAAAAAAGACGCGCTCATCCAGGCTGCGGAAAAGCTCTTCGAATACTTCGGCTATCAAAAGACCTCGATTTCCGATATTACCAAAGAGGCAGGATTGGGTAAGGGTACGTTCTACTACTACTTCAATTCCAAAGAAGACATCCTTCTCGAGATCGTGAAAGAGCAATCGGAATGGATCAACAAGCAGGTCAGGAAGGAGCTGGACAGGGCTATCAACACCAAGGAGCGTATCCTGGCCATCATGGTGAAGCCGTTCGAGTATATCAACAAGAAGGGTCAGCTCTATATGCGGCTTCTCAGCGAGGAGCCGAATTTATTCATGACTCGTGTTCGGGAATTCAAGGAAAAGAATATCGAGGAGACTCGAACGATTATCATGGGAATCTTCCAAAAGGGACTCGACACAGGAGAGATTCGTAAAGATGTTGATATCGAAAAGGTTTGCGACATCATCCAGAGATGGTTCCTTCTCGGAGACGATAATCTACATTATACGATAACAAAAGCGATGTATGTTACTTTCGTGGAGGATATGACATGCATGGCAGACTTGATACTGAATGGAATACTCGTGAGGGGGTGTAAATGAAGCGTTTACTTTGCGCACTTCTACTGCTGTTACCTCTGCTTGTGCAGGCATTGACACTGGATGAAGCGCTTGACATCGCACTTAAAAACAATCGCACGCTGAAGCAACAATGGGAAAGCAAGGCGGCGGTTGATCAGGAATACAACAATGTGTTGGGATCGTTCTTCCCGCAGGTGACTCTTTCCGGTGGATATCAGCTCGAACAGATGAACTACCCGGAATCGGCCACGAAGGCGGGGCAGACAGCCAGCAGTTCGATAAACGGAACCGACTCGCTCAGCAGCCATGCTGTGCCGAACAACGACGAGATGCTTATCGAAAACGACGAGACGATCGCGAGTTACCTCGACAATGTCGTGGGTGGCATGCGCCCGGATGAGACGGAGAAAACCGCCTCGATCTACGCCGGCGTGAAGGTGGAGCAGGTTGTTTTCATGGGCGGAAAGCTCATCAACGGACTGAAGGTCGCCAACAAGGCGATGACCATTCAGGACAAGCAGTATGCGCTCGCGAAGCAGGACCTGATTTACAATATCACCCAAGCGTATTACGGAGCCGTGCTCGCCCGGGACCTCCTGGAAATCCAGCGACAAGCGCTGGAACTGGCGCAGATGCACCGCGATCAGGTGAACAACATGTACGAAAACGGCCTGGTTTCCGAATACGACAAGCTTCGCGCAGACCTGGAAGTCTCCCGCCTCGAGCCGGATGTGGTGGAAGCGGAGAATCGGTACAAGCTTGCTATGGAATCGCTGAAATCCGAGCTCGATATGAAGGAAGACGTCACCCTGGATGATGAAATTGCCGAGCCGGAGGTGAACCGCAACGACCTTCAGACTTCCATCGACGAAGGTCTGAAAAACCGCATTGAAATGGACCTCTCGAATATCGGTGTCGAGATTCAGAAGACCCTTCTGACAACCGAGAAAGGCAATTTCCTGCCCAACATCGGTATCAGCGCGGAGTATCAGTATTTCGGTTCCGGCGAGGATTACAAGATCGAATCGGACGATTACGGCGACTCGTGGTCGGTCGGCATCGGATTCAGTATGCCGCTCTTCACGGGATTCTCCAACACGGCGAAGATCAAGAAAGCTCGCCACAACTACCGTAAATCGATGATCGAGCATGAAGACCTCACCTCGAAAATCGAATTGCAGATACGCAATACATATTACGAGCTGGATCGCGACCTGGAAAAACTGGGAAGCCAGCGCAAGAATGTCGAACTGGCCGAGCGCGGAGAGCAGATCGCCGAATCGAGATATCAGAACCAGGTGGGTACGCAGTTGGAGGTGTTTGACGCGCAGTTACAGCTTCGCTCAACGCGACTTTCCTATCTGAACGCCGTTTACGATGTAATTATGTCATGGGAAGCCTTCAAGAAGGCAGTTGGCAGAGACCTATAAAATGAGTTTGCAGGAGATAAATATGTACAGGACTATTTTTATCGCGATCATCGCTGTGGCGATGCTGCTTGCCGGCTGTTCATCGAAAGACGATGCAGCGCAGGCCAAAAACATGGAACAATTGTACAACGAAAACGGCTTGCCCGTGAAAGTTGAGACGCTGGAGAACAAAGCATTCTCGAAACAACTTACCTATAACGCGACCCTGAACGGTATCGAAGAGACTTCGGAATTCGCGAGTTTTGCCGCAAAGGTCGAGGCTGTGAAAGTCAAGATCGGCGATTACGTGACGAAAGATCAGGTGCTGGTTACTTTCCCGGAAGACACCCCGGCAGCGCAGTACATCGAAGTCAAAGCGATGTTCGAGAACGCGAAATCAACGTTCGAGCGCATGAAACGTCTTTTCGAGGTTGGCGGGATTTCCCAGCAGGATCTGGATAACGCCGAGACCCAATACAAGGTCTACTCCGCGCAGATGGAATCGCTGAGCAAAATGCTCATGGCACAGGCTCCGATAAGCGGTATCGTCACTGCGATCAACATCAAGGTCTCGGACAACGTAGACCCCGGAGACCTCCTTTTCACCATATCCAACGTGAACAAGATGAAAGCGAGAGTATGGGTCACTGATAGCGAAATGCGTCAGCTTCAGCCTGGTATGAATGTGCAGGCCGTATGGGAAGACCTGACCCTGAACGGTAAGATTACGCGCGTATCGCTGGCGATGGATTCATCGACCCAGGCGTTTTCCGTCGATATGGAGTTCGATAATCCTTCCAAGGCCAAGTACACCGGCGTTACCGCGGAAGTCTTGATCGAGACCTACTCAAAACCTCAGACGATCGTTGTTTCGCGGAAAAACGTTCTCAGCGATGCGCAAGGAAATTACGTGTATGTCGAAAACGGCGGCAAGGCGCACAAAACGCGCGTGACCGTTGGAAAAGGCAACAATCTCGATGTAGAGATCGTCTCGGGACTCGAGCCCGGCGATCATCTGATAACCGAAAGTCTGCACCTGCTGCAGGACAACCAGAAAGTGAACGTTCTTAACTAAGGGGTCGCCATGTTTTTATCAGACCTTTCAATCAAACGGCCGGTTCTCGTCACGATGCTGATCCTCGTGTTCCTCGTGTTTGGCGGCCTGGCCTACATAGATCTTTCATTGAACATGATGCCGGACGTGGATATCCCCGTTGTTACGGTTCAGCTCATCTACGCTGGCGCAAGTCCGCTGGAAGTTGAATCACAGATCATCAAACCGGTTGAAGACGCCGTTTCCACGGTGAGCAAGATCGATTACATCGAATCCTACTCTATGGAAAGCGTGGGGTACGTGATCGTTCGTTTCGAAATGGGTAAGGATGTCGATATCGCGAACCAGGAAGTGAAGGACAAGATCGACGCGATCCTGAACGATTTCCCGGATGACGCGGAGAAGCCCGTCATCAGCAAGTTCGATATGGGTGCATTCCCAATCGTCGAACTGGTTCTGGGTGGAGACAAGACGCCCATAGAGTTATATGAAATAGCCGATAAGCAGCTCAAAGATCGCTTTTCGCAGATCGAGGGCGTTGCCAGTGTGAACATCAGTGGCGGTCAGGAACGCGAAGTCCGAGTAGAGTTCAACGATCGCGTTGTCATGGAGAACAATATTTCTCTCTCGCAGATGGCACAGATACTGGCTGCACAGAATCTCGATATGCCCGGCGGACATTTCCTGCAAAAAGATCAGGAGTATTCGATACGCCTGGAGGGTGAGTTTGAATCAGTCGATCAACTGAACAATATGGAAGTGGCGACGAGCAAGGGTATTAAAAAGCTCAAACAGATCGCCAGTGTTGTGGATACGGGCGCCGAGATAAGAGAGCGCAGCGTTTACTTCAATAACATCGAGAAAGTTAGAGACCCCAATGTCGTCCGCCTCAGTATCCTCAAGAGCTCGGACGGTAACGTGGTGGAAGTGGCCGACGAAGTGATCAAAGCGCTTCCGGAAATTGAAGAAGCGCTTCCAGAAGGGCTGGAACTGAACCTTGTGGACGACAGCTCGAACTTCATAAGGAGTTCTGTTGAAGACACGCTCAGCAACATCATTCTCGGTATCATTTTCACCGGTATCGTGCTGCTCATTTTCCTGCACGACTGGCGTTCGACTCTCATCGTAGCGCTCGCCATGCCCACGTCGATCATCTCCACCTTCATGCTTATGCAGGCGTTCGATTTCACCATCAACATCATGACGCTGATGGGGTTATCCGTCTCGGTGGGTGTGCTGGTGACAAACTCCGTGGTGGTGCTGGAAAACATCTTCCGGCACAAACGCCTGGGCGAAAAGCGCATGGAGTCGGCCGCGATCGGTACATCCGAAGTAGCGGTGGCTGTTATCGCCTCTACCATGACCAACGTCGTGGTGTTCCTGCCCATCGCATCGATGAGCTCGATCGTGGGGCAGTTCTTCACCGAATTCGCACTAACGGTTACGTTTGCAACCATCTTTTCGCTGCTGATATCTTTTACCATGACCCCGATGCTCTCTTCCCGGTTCCTGCCGGTACAAATGAAGAAGGGCAGGCTCGGCGCCTGGATCGAGAAGCAATTTGACGCGATCGATCACTGGTATGGAAGACTTCTAACCGTTCTGTTCCGCAAGAAACGTTACACTGCGTTCCTCATGCTTGGAACCGTCGCGCTCCTGGTGGGAAGCTTCATGCTGGCCGGTAAGATCGGTTTCGAGTTCATGCCGCTCATGGACGAAGGTAACATCAAGCTGGAAGCCGAGCTTCCGCAGGGTTACAACCTGTCTCAGACAGCGGATGTTCTGGAGCAGATCGAGAAGACGATAACCGCGCACCCCGAGGTGAAGCACGTCCTGACAACAATCGGTAAAGTCTCCGACACGGACGTTGGCACGAACCTCGCCTACGCGAACATCAAACTGATCGATGCGGAGCTGAGAACCCTGACGACCGCGCAGGTCAACGACATCCTCATCAAGGACCTTTCAACGATCCCCAACACCCGCATCAAGTTGCAGGCTGTATCCTCAGCCGGAGACCAGGGAGGTCCTCCCATCGAGTTCTACTTGAAGGGACAGGAGATCGAGGAGCTTTCCCACCTGAACGACCAGATCATCGAAAAGATGAAGAGCGTTCCCGGACTCGTCAACTTCGATAGCAGCCTGCGCTCGGGCAAGCCGGAAATTACGATCGTCCCTAACAGGCGCAAGCTCATGGACGCGGGTGCCTCCGTTTACGACATCGCCATGGCGCTCCGCGCTTCAGTGGAAGGAATCGTGGCGACGGAGTATAAAGAAAACAGTGAAAGCTACGATCTTCGCATCTGCATGACCGACGAATCGGTGGATTCTCCCGAAAAGGTAAAGAATATCCCGGTCGTTACCCCCACGGGAACCTATCGCATCTCGCAGTTGGCCGATGTCGATTTCTCGGTTGGTGTCAACAAGGTGATCCACAGGGACAAGTACAAGACAGTCAAGCTTACCGGCTCCAACGCGAATGGCGTTGCGCTGGGCGATGTCGTGAGCGTCATCAACCAAGGAATCGCCGAAATCGATCTCCCCTCCGGATACACCATCAACTGGGGCGGCGACGTCGAGATGATGAACGACATGATCATGGATATCGGAAGGGCGTTCCTCCTCGCGATCCTGCTTACCTACATGCTTCTGGCAGCGATCCTGGAAAGCTTCGTGCAGCCATTGCTCATCCTCAGCACCCTGCCGCTGGCGTTGATCGGCGTCTTCGGCGCGCTCTACATGACCGGACTCACCATGAACATGTTCTCCATGATGGCGATCGTTATGCTGGTGGGTATCGTGGTGAACAATGCGATCTTGCTTCTGGAATATACCAACCAGCTCCGCAAGGAAGGCAAGAATCCGCATGACGCGTTGATCGAGGCTTGCCCCACCAAGCTCAAACCGATCCTTATGTCGTCCCTCGCGATCATGCTCGGTATGCTTCCCATGGCGATGGGTATCGGTTCTGCCGGTAAGGAATTCCGCCAGGCGATGGGTGTGGTCAGTATCGGCGGTTTGATCGTGTCGACCTTCCTTACGTTGATCGTGATCCCGTCATTCTACTACCTGACGACACGCAGACAAAAGAAAAACCTATAATAACCTCTGGATAGTAAGAAAGCCCGAGATGTCTTGTATATCTCGGGCTTTCATTATACTACGCGCTTTCTGACATGAGCACGAGGAGGATCATTTCAATAGCATCGCTTTCCTGATCGCCGAGTAGCTTCCGGCTTTCAACCGGAAGAGATAGATTCCCGAACCGACCGAATGATTTTCGCCATCCATGCCGTTCCAGGTTACTTCGTGCCATCCGGCTTTCATCTTTCCCTGATCCAGGGTACGCACCAATTGCCCACGCAGGTTGTATATATCGAGAACGACATGCTCGTCGTTTGCAATTCCGAACTTCAGCGTGGTCGAAGGATTGAAGGGATTCGGGTAGATTCCGCTGAAGGTATCGTTCGCCGGAGTAATTTCCGTGCTGGCCGAAGACAGCCATTCGTAATCGACTTCAACCGGATCCGATTCGCCCGTTGTATAGACGCAGGTCACACCAAGCGTGTGAACACCAGCAGGAACATCGGCCCAGAGGTACTGTGTGTGGACCGTATTGCTTCGCAGGTCACCATCCAGATAGACGTTGAAGCTCTCCAGGCTTCGGTTGCCCGGAGCGTCCCATGTCATCCGAACGCCGCTGTCAACCTGCCAGACGGTGAGGTTGACCGGAGCGCCCAGCGCCTCGATCAGTTCTACGTCGAGCTGCGCATCTTCTTCGATTGCGATCCCTGTTTGCAAATATTCTTCGTATCCACTCAGCGTTACCTGAAGGTCGTAGGTTCCATCGGCCACATTGGTGAATTGAACGGTTCCGCTCTCGGGGATGTCCGCTGTGAAAACGAAGTTCGGGTCGCCACTCTGGTTTGAGAGAACGACAGCCGCGCCTTCGGGAGATTCCTCGCTGTTGAGGGACACATTGATATCGACCGTTACCAGGTCGTGACTGGTGATCAGCATCGTCACGGGGATGTCGATGACCGGGTTTTCCGCATCGTTGCTCGTGAACCTGATTGCAGCGTTGTACGTCCCTTCAGGCAGGTCGGTTGCGGAGATAACCGCTCCGATGTCCATCGTCTCACTGGGTGAAAGCGTTCCGCCCATCGAGTCGAGATCGAGCCAGCAGGGACCGGAAGAGATGGCGATCGCCATGCCGGACTGGATGTAGTCCTGATTGTAGGATACTTCCAGGCCAATCGTACCGGGCTGGTTATCGACTCCGATGGTCGCGCTGTTCGAGCTTCCGTCGAGCTCTTCGTAGTAGAACACGATACCGCCGCCACGGCGCAGAACCATCTGCATGTTGATGTGATCCTGGAAGTAGTTGAAGGTGGCGTTATCATACTGAATGACGGTTTCGTTCTCATTATACTGGATGTAAACGTCGGCATCGCTGATTTCCATATCGTCCCAGAAAGGAGCGATGAGATTTGCCAGATAGAACTCGCAGGGTAGAGAGAAGTTTCCCGCCCCCAGGGTGTGAATCATGGCGTAGTTGAAGCTCAGAAATCCGTTGGTCGAGAGGTAAAACCAGTTGTACGTCTCGCCGTAGAACGGGAAATCGAATCCCATCGAGAGTCCCTTGTAGCCATCATCGTACGGAGATCCGTTATCGCAGGCGTTCCAGCCGGTGATGCGCGTTCCGGTCTCGGAAATATCATTCCAGACGTATTCAGGCCCTTCAGGATCGTTGCTGTCGATCCAGCGGTAGCCAAATCCATCGGGACCGCCCTGATCGCGATCGCCGCCCAGATTGTCCAGGTCGATCAACTGGATGGAGAAATCCAGATCGCCGCTACCGTTGTTGAACAGGGTCAGGCCCTGGCTCGAATCGGTACCCCAGGGTTGCAGGATCGTGCTCAGGTGGTCGGGCGTGATAACGAGACCCGGCGGTTGGATGCACTCGGCATGCAGGTCGATGACAAGAGGACCATCGGGGTCGTTGCTGTTGATGGTGAGGGTTTCATTGTACTCTTCCTGGTGCGTGGCCGTGCAGGTTACCTCTATGGTAATCGATTCACGCATGTCCAGGCTGATCGGGCCGTCATCACTTACCGTGAAAACGCCGTCCGACGTAACAATACTACCGATCTCGAGCATGTCCGCGCCTTCATTTGTTACGGTAAAGAAGATTGTTTCGGGAAATCCCACGCTTACATATTCGTAATCGATGCTTTCGTCACTGACCTCCAGGATGGGGATATTGCCGTACAGCAAGAACGACATATATCGAGCCATCAATTCATCCCAGGTGTTGCCTTCGGTCTCGATCAATGATATAAACATCGACGCGGAGCAGATTGTACGGTAGCCTTCCGGACTATCGTAGTAAACACCGCTAACATGGCCGGTCGATGCGACCTGATAAGCGATTCCACCATCGGCAGCGAAAACGTCCACGCGTTGATGGGCTGCGTCGCTGGTGTTGATTTCATAGTAAAGGTTGTTCATGAGTCCGGGACTGACGCCATCCACCGTGTAGATGAATCCGTCATAATCGTGTACAAACTCTGTTCCAAAGTGATTGAAAAATTCCGTTCCGACGTGATCGGAGCCAACATCGACTCCTTCAATGTAGATGGCGTTGCCATCGTCCAAAAACTCGACCAATCTGGCCTGATCTGCAGTGCCGACCGCACTGGGTGGTGTGCTTCCGCATCCTGTACACCATACTCCTAATGTGATGAAGATCACATTGTAATCAGACAGATCGGTAGGTAATACGCTGACCGTATCATAATCATATCCAAGATTCGTCAGCGCTTCTTCAATTCCATCTTCGTATCCATAATGGTATGGCGTTCCGGGTATGGGAAGAGTATTATCCAAATCATCATCCCAGATCAGGATATCCGCAGCGGTGCAAATCGCAGGCATCGATCCCATCAAGAACCCCATAACAAACAGGATACCAATACGCGAATTCATGCGCATTACGTACCTCCTGCCACGAGTGTGTAGTAAAGTCAAAGAACATGTTCGAATGATTTTAATGAATCATTGCTTTAATGGAACATTTACAATGAATGCACTTTTCATACCGTTTCCCTTACGGATTTGATCATTTTTTGCAAAAAATGAGATTCCAATAATCATGCCGTGAATGCCGTTCAGGAAACGAATAGAGCCAATTGCGTTGTTCATGAAAGGACAATATCCGGTCCTGTTGCAACTTGGTGGATGGGGAATCAAAGAGTAACTATTTCAGATTAACATAACACGCTATGTTCCCCTGAGCTCATTCTCTATGACACCCTGAGTTCTTTCTCCATAACACCCTGAGTTCTTTCTCCATGTCACCTTGAGTTCTTTCTCCATGTCACTCTGAGCTCTTTCTCCATGTCACCCTGAGCGGAGTCGAAGGGTCGGGCGGTGTCTCGGCTTCTACTCGATTGATCAGACAAAATCCGAAAACCACAGATCAGCATGACAGCTGAGTGCCGGGAATTAACTGATTTACATCGGAACCGGATATTGGGAATCCAGAAGAGAAAATTCTTGCCAGAATGCTTCGCATATTATTGATTAACTATGGGTTATCGGTGTCAGGAAACAACAGTGTTCAATGAAACCGGGAGGTAATGATGCTTATCAGGATTTTGCTTGTTTGTTGTCTTTTGTTCACGCTGGCAGCATGCCAGAATCAGATCAAGGAGGGTAACGAGGTGGAAATAACAGGATTTGCCGAAAACTCCGCTCTTCAAGATGCGGGAGCGCTGACAGGCGATGAGATCGTATCTTACAACGGGATCCCAGTACATTCCGTTCAGGAGATAAACGAGATCAAGGAGAGGGTTGCGTCCGACATGGTTAACGTTGTCCTGTTGCGGGATGGCAAGCAGGTGTCGATTGAGGTTCCCAGGGGGCAGCTCGGAGTCTACCTGAAGGAATGGAAACCGGAGCATGCCATCGACGACGATGCCGTGGTAATCGACGGAATCAAATCGCTGCGCTGGGAAACGGGGATGGAAAACTCCTTCCTGGGCACAGTGTTCCGCCTGGATGAAAAATTCGGCAGAGGCATATCGTATACCGATATTGTCGGGCTTTCGGGATATGGATTCCGTACGCAATTCTACGATGGATGGTGCCCATCCTCGCCCGACGCCACAACGGGTTTCAACTGTGGCGAGAGGATTCTCGACATCCTCGGATACCGGTACAAGTTTTACTGGCTCGATGAGATGAAGAATGCCCCGGAAGAGGGTTGCGACGACGGGCAAGTGGAATATCGCACCAAAGAAGAGATGCTGGAGCTCATTCAAGACGGTATTAATGGCGGATATCCCGTTATCGCGATCGATTTGATCGACATTCCCGAGTGGGGTTTGATCACGGGGTACCAGAAAGAGGGAAGCGAGCTTTTCGTGCGTAGCTACTACGATTCCACTCGGGGCTATGACCTCGCAGAGAAGTTCCCCTGGGTGATTTGTGTGATAGATGGGTACCGTGAGCTTCCTCTCGAAGATCGCTACGAAGAATCTCTGAAGCTGGCCAGGGAGCTCTACGTGGATAAAAGCTACGGCCCATACTTCTCGGGCCTGAATGCTGTCGAAAACTGGATGAAAGCCCTGATCGCCCCGGACTTTGGCGAAGTATCGAAAGTGCCGCAGAAAGAAAATATGGTGCTCGGAAACTGGTGGATCACACAAAGCCTGAAAGAAGCCAGGGGCACTGCCGCCGAATACCTGCTCTCCAATATCGATCGATTCCAGCGTTCCGGGGATGAAATCCGCCAGATGGCCGAGTTCTACGAACGAGAAGCAAGCTTGCTGAAAGAGTCGTTCCTTTACATGCCGAATCCTTTTCAGCAAAGCGCGTTTGAATCTTGGTCTCCGGAGGATCGCCGGAAGCAGCATGAGATATTGGCATTGATTCTGAAAATCGAGAAGGAGGTGTATCGCCTGCTGTGATGGAAGCTGCTCCAACTGAGCCGTGAGCAAGTTTTCGAATGTTCTCATAAATGCCTGAAGAGGTAAGGGGAGGCATACTTTATTCCAAAGCTAATACCACTGCAAAAATAGGAGTGAATGGCCATACAATTATCTTGACATTTCTCGATCTCTTACTGCACGATAAAGCATCTCAAAACGTAAGGAGAATCTATGAAACGATTGCTTTTCTTTCTTGCTTTCTGCGCAATTCAACTGCTGGCAGCAATGCCTACGCAGGATGTCTCAGCGCAGTTCGAGCAGTCGGCTCGGTCGATGGTAATGACCTTTTCAGACCGCACCGACTACTCTCACATGTTCGTTACTCCGTATCCCTATACGCTGATGATGTTCCACCAGGCTCACGAGATGCAGTACACGTCGATGAACCAGTACACATGGGATGCAGAAGCTAACGACTGGCATCTATACAGCGAGTTGACCATCGATTACGATGGGGAATACCCGACTGTCTTCACGCAGTCTCTGATTTATCAGGAAACAGAATTTCTTATGGTTTACACGTACACGTTAAATGCAGGTATCCCCACACAACTTCTTGTCAGTGCGAACCTGTCCGGTCAGATGATGGATACGACCCGCGAAACGTATACCTACGATGAGCATTACCTTATCCATATCCTGGGCGAGGTCAACGCGGTTACCAACTGGCAGGAAGATTACCAGATGGAATACACATGGACTAGTGAGGATATCACATCCGCTATGCAAACATCCTGGAATGGTGATCAGTGGGAAAACGACAAATGGGAGACCTGGGAATACAATGGATCCACCCCAAGTCTCTACACGTACAGGTACTGGGACGGTGACCAGTATGTGAATGAAGAGCAGGAGACATTCACGTTCTCCGGCATCTTGCTCTTGGAAGAACTGGGAAAAGTCTGGGATGGATCTGCCTGGATCAATGATTATTACAGCACTTTCGAATGGGACGGTAACAACATCGAAAGTAACCTTGACATGGATTGGACTGGCACCGAGTGGATCAACGACCACAAGGCAACGTACTACATGGTCGATGGCTCTCTGGGTTATGTTGTTTCCCAGATGTGGGTAAACAATGATTGGGTCAACAGCGGTAAATACGTATATGGATTCGGAGATGCGGTTGATGGCGAAGACGTCCCGCAGGTCGCAAGCAGCATCGATGTGTATCCGAACCCGTTCAATCCATCCACAAATATAAGCTATAGCATGGCCAGCGATGGATTCGTGAAAATCGACATCTATAACATTCGCGGACAAAAAATTCAAACTCTCTTCAGCGGTCACAAAGATGCCGGAACTTATACACTGACCTGGAATGCACAAGTCGCCGGCGGTATCTATTTTGCCTTGATGAATACAGGAACTGAGCGGATTGTCAAGAAGATGGTCCTTCTGAAATAGTTACAGACATCGTTATTATTAATGCCCGGAAGCCAATTGGATGCCGGGCATTTTTTAATATCTGAACGAAATTTGATATAATATTTTACCATCAACAATAAAAATCAATAATTGTAAACGATAAATATAGGAAACGCACAAGCATAAGTTCAATACGGCGTATTCGAGGAAACTGCGTGATACTGGGCAAGCATGTTGAAATCGTTGTTTCCTCTGCTGCGAAAGAAGCTGCGTAGGTTATTTAAGGTTTGAGAAAAGAAGCATTTTCCCCTTGACACGATACGATTACTCAATTGTGTTCATAAGCTGAAAGCAATAATAAACGAAGTGAGATGTATGAAGAAGAAAGCGTTACTCGAAATAGTCAATAAGGTTTTGGAAAAAAAGGATATGCCGTCGATTTCAGAAATATCTCCGGAGCAAACTCTGAGAGAAGATTTGAATTTCGATTCTCTCGATCTCGCCGAGCTCACGGTACGAATTGAAGATCATTTTGGCGTGGATATCTTTGCTAACGGAATCGTAAGAACGGTGGGAGACATCCTCGGATTGTTGCCATGAGCCTATTTTGGATGACTCCGGACGGAGAGAAAAAAAGCTACGAAGAATTGATGGATTTTCTCTCCAGACCCGGGAAACTCCCCTATGTTTTACGTCAGCCCAACGGACGTGAATTGATTTCCTCGCTCCTCGCTCATTTCGTGCGGGGAAACAGCTCGGTTCTGCTCGATCACGGCATGCAGGAGTCCGAAGTGGCTTCACTTGGATTGCAACCGGATGATCTGGCCAGAGATATCGAATCCGGTGATATCGAATTCGAGAATTTCGATCACGCATGGAACAAGCTCGAAAACAGCCCTGATGCAAGAGTCTACATCTATACATCGGGGACAACGGGGCGTCCGAAAAAAGTCGGGCATTCCTGGAAAACGCTTGCCCGGGCTGTGCGGCGAAGTTCCGATCACAAGGAAGATGTGTGGGCCCTAGCCTATCATGCGGCGCATTTCGCAGGTTTGCAGGTTATGCTTCAGGCTATCGGCAATCAGAATCCGATTATCGACCTCTTCCATGCCACCAGCGCTCAATCGAGAGAACTCATGAAGACGCAGGGGATTACGCATATCTCCGCGACACCTGCTTTTTATCGTCGGTTGTTGCTGGATATTGAGACGCCGGTTGAAAGCGTCCGGCAAGTTACCTGCGGCGGCGAGAAGTACGATGCAGCGCTTGTCCCTTTGCTGGAAGAAGCCTTCCCGAACGCAGCGATCCGGAATGTCTACGCCTCCACGGAAGCAGGTTCACTGTTTTCTGCCAGAAACGACGTGTTCAAGCCCGGCGAGCGCGTGAAAGACCTGGTCCGTGTCTCACCGGAAGGCGAATTATGGATTCATCACTCACTGCTGGGCGATTTCTCGAACGTCGATTTCGCGGACGGCTGGTACCGGACCGGGGATATGGTCGAGCAAAACCCGGACGGAAGCTTCAGGTTTGTAAGCCGGAAGCAGGATTTCGTCAACGTGGGAGGCTACAAAGTAAATCCCCTCGAGGTCGAAGACCTTGTTCGCGAGGTGCCGGGCGTGGTGGATTGCGTTGTCAGGGCGCGATCGAATTCGGTACTCGGCAATATCCTGGAGGCGTTTGTTCAGCCCTCTCCGAAGAGCATCACAAACGATCTCGAGAAAGATATACTTACATTTTTGCGAAGCGAGCTACAGCCATACAAGGTTCCGAGAGTAATCAGGTTCGTGGATCGATTGGAAAGCTCTCATACAGGAAAAAGGAAACGAAGATGAATAAAATACTGGTAACCGGTGATACCGGTGGGCTGGGATCCGAAATCGTTCGGATTCTGTTGGAGAAAACCGAATTCGGGATTCTGGGTGTCGATTATCGAAACACCAGCGAAGCGGAGAAAAGAGTCGAAGCGTATCCTGAGAGGTACCTGCACTTCGATTTCGATCTCGAGCAAGTCGATAAAATCAGCGAATTTTACCTCAAGACGTTGAAGGAGCATGGCCCGATTGCCGGATTGGTGAACAACGCGGCTTTCGCATACGACGACATCGTGACAAACGCAGCGGTAGATCCGCTCGAGAAGATGTTCCGTATCAACTTTCACGCTCCAGTGATGCTGACGAAGTATGTCATCCGCGATATGCTTCTTCACGATATATCGGGTAGCCTGGTTCACATCTCTTCCGTCGCTGCCCATACAGGCTATAAGGGACTCAGCATGTACGCCGCCACGAAGGGAGCGCTCGAATCCTTTTCGAGAACGGTTGCGAGGGAGTGGGGTGCGAAAGGCATCCGCTCGAACTGCGTTGCTCCGGGATTCATGGAAACACAGATCAGCAGCACCCTGACAAAGGACCAGAAGGACCGGATTTACAAGAGAACCTCGATGAAGAAAGCCACAAATCCCGTAAGTGTTGCGGAAACCATCGTCTATCTACTTACCGACGCTGCTTCGTCGGTGTCGGGCTCGGTTTATTTCGTCGATAACGGTACGCTCTAACGGAGGAAATGATGCAAGCGAGTATATCACCTGAAGCGAAAATCGGTTCCAACGTAACTTTCGGATACGGGGTCGTGGTTCATCCCAACGTGGAGATCGGCGACAACACCATTATCGAAGATTTCAGCATTATTGGCTATCCCACCCGGCTCGCGGAGGGCAAGCCTCTGGTTATCGGACCGGATTCGCATATCCGCAGCCACAGTGTGCTCTATGAAGGTTCAACGTTCGGGCGCAGGCTGATAACCGGACACTCGGTTCTTGTGAGAGAAAACACGGTGGCGGGGCCTTATCTTCAGATCGGAACCAACTCCGATATCGAAGGCGATACCGAGATAGGATCCTACACGAAAATCCACAGCGAAGTTCACATCGGCAAAGGTTCAAAAATCGGGGATCTGGTATGGTTCTTTCCTCGCGTGCAATTCACGAACGATCCCTTTCCGCCTTCCGATTGTTTTGAGGGAATCACGATCGGTCACATGGCTGTAATCCTGACGAACACGCTTCTTTTCCCGGGCGTTCATGTGGGCATGGGAGCGGTCGTTACAGGCGGCAGCGTTGTCCGGAGCTCGGTTCCCGATGTCATGTGCGTGGGTGGAAATCCGGCTAAAACCATCGCGCGAATCGATCAAATTCGCTCTTTAAAATACGATGTACAGTATCCGTGGCCAAAGCATTTCCGCAAGGGCTATCCGGAAGAGAGTTTTACGCGCATGGATGAGTTGGTCCAACAGATCGATGAGAGAATAGCATTACTGAGAGAAAAGAAGAAAACGGTCTGAGCTTACGACCGAAAGGAGTAGGTTATGGGTAGTTTCATTGTCGGTTTAGTAGGTTTCGGTTATTGGGGGCCCAACCTGGCTCGTAATTGGGACTCGAATAAACGTGCCGAATTGAAATACATCTGCGATATCAATCCGGATAGGCTTGCATTGGCGAAGGAATCATATCGCTATACGCAGATGACGGAAGATTATCACGATCTTCTGAACGATCCGGAAATTGACGCCGTCAATATCGTTACACCGATCTGCACTCATTACGAAATTGCAAAGGAAGCGCTGCTGCACGACAAGCATATCCTTGTAGAAAAACCTCTCACCGCTTCCAGCGAACAGATGGAAGAACTAATTCGACTGGCCGGAGAACGTAATCGTGTTATGATGGTTGGCCACACTTTCTTGTACAGCCCTCCAGTGATCAAGGTGAAGGAATACATCCAGGATGGTGCGCTGGGCGAAATCAATTTCATACAGCTTACGCGGATCAACCTGGGGAAAGTGAAGCACGATTATAACGTGATCTGGGATTTGGCTCCGCATGACTTCTCGATCCTGGAATACTGGTTGGAAGAGATGCCGCTTTCGATACAAGTCATGGGTAAGGCGTCTACGTTTGACCAAGTTTGCGATGTCGCGTTTATAAATCTCCAATATCCTAACAATGTCCTTGTAAACATTCATCTATCCTGGATTTCGCCTGTCAAACTTCGACAGTCTTACATCGTAGGGAAGAAGCAGATGGTGGTGTACGACGATACACGATCATCCGACAAAGTTAGGCTTTACGACATGGGAGTCGATGTGATTGAAGAATCAACTACCTTTGGAGAGTTCCAGCTTGCTTACCGCACGGGAGATATTCTTGTTCCAAAGCTTGCTTCCTCCGAGCCGCTTTCCGCTGAATGCAACCATTTCCTCGATTGCATCGAGACCGGAGCTGTTCCACGAACGAACGCGCAGCATGCTTTACGCATCATTCGTATGATCGAGGCAGCTCAGCTCAGCCTCCTGAGCAATCAAGCCCTTGTTCAAATCGATCCTGAAACTGGCGCGATGAAAACCGCTTAGGTGGATATCGGATAAACAAATGAAAGTGATCTCGACATTTCTCGAAGAAAGGCTGGGAAGAAAAGCCGGCGAATTCTACCGGTTCTTACTGGTAGGCGGTGGCGTAACGATCATCTCGCTGATATTGAGCTATATCTTCTTAAAGCTTATCGGAACACCTTTGATGATCACGTATGTTCTGATTTATATCAGTACGATATTCCTGTCCTACTTGTTGAACGCAAATTATACCTTTTCCAAGCAGAAGAATTTCGCAAGCCTCCTCCAGTTCTACGGTACATACATCATCACGCTTGCTTGCGGTACCGGTGGACTGCATTTACTTCGCAAGTTACTGCCGTTTGAAAACTGGGTGCTGATCTTTTTCATACTCCCCGTGACGACGATCGTGAACTTTGTTTTGTCGTCGGTCATTTTCAAGCGCAGACCATGGAGAAAAAAACGCCATGAGCAATAAAGATTGTATTACGCTGATCGTGTCATACAATAACGATACAAGACTGAAAGCTACTCTGGACAGCAAGCCTGACGGTTATCCATACGATATTCTGGTTGTTGACGACGGGACGACGGATAACTCCCTCGAACTGGTAAAAGGTTACGATTTCCAACTGATCAGGCATGAGAAGAATATGGGGGTCGGTATTTCGATCCGCGATGCATGCTATTATGCAAGGGATCACGGATATAAAAATATCGCCATGCTGCCGGGCAACAATAAGAACACCATTGCCGAGGTGCAGAGGCTTGTGCGGCCGCTTCTGGACGATGACGCGGACTATGTGCAAGGTTCAAGATACTTGCCGGGTAGCAGGCGCGATCATACGCCTGTGTTTCGTCTGGTCATGGTGAAATGTATCGCGTTCTTCCTGAGTTGCATCACCTCCAGAAAGATCACCGATTCCATGGAGGGCTTCAGGGCGTTCAGGCTTTCCATTCTCGACGATCCGGACATAAATCTAGACCAGGAGTGGCTGGAGCGATATGGACTCGAGATTTACCTCTTCTTCAAAATCACAAAAGGTAGAAGATATCGGTATAGAGAAGTACCGGTTTCAAAGATTTATCCTAAATCCAAGAAGAGCATCATCAATCAAAAGGGACTCTCTTACAGTAAAATCAAGCCTTTTGTGGATTGGTGGGATATCCTGAAGCCGATTTTCTTCTTATGGCTTGGGATACGAAAGTAGATTTTGGATTCGTACCCTACTCTTCTTCCTCAAACACGACCATATCGATTTCGTCGGAGTAGGCCTGCATCTTGTACTCGCGATTGTCTTTATACCGGGTGAGGATCCGATCGATTCGTACCGTTGCTTCGTCGATTCTTTTCAGGTAGGGATTGATACTCTCGTTGCCGAATTTCATGACAAGCATTTCAATGTTACCCTTGATGATCATCAGCGGCTGATTGATCTCGTGATTCGCGGTAACCGCCATGGCATATATGGAGTTCTTCCTTTCCAGATTGATAATTTCATCTTGTGCGCTGGAAAGCTTATCGTACATCTCCTTCAATTCGTCGTTCATCTCTTCGAGTTCTTGATTCTTCTTGCGGAGAAGATGCGATTCCTGTTCCTTTCTCTCGGTCTCCCAACGGACCTTCATGTTGGCGATTTGCTCGTTCAGGTTCTTCGGGAAGGAGTGTCGCTCGATATCGATGATTTTCTGGAGGTATTCCGATTTCTTCTTGTATCTGCGGAGCAATCCATAGACGTTTACGAGTTGTTCGTAAGCAATGATCCTGACTTCGTTCAGGTGATTGTCTTTGGCCAGTCTTTCTGCTTCTTTCAGATACTTCAGGGCCTCGTTATACGATTTCTTTTTAATATGAAGTTTCCCCATGATCGTCAGGGCCGCGGCGTGTTGATTCTCATCGGATACCTTCTGCGAGAACTCTAGCGTTTTATTCAGCCAGGACTCGGCGCGTTCGACATCTCCTGTAATGAGATACATGTTGGAGAGATTCACATAAGCATCGTGGAGCCAGTTCGGCATGGCCTCGTTTTTCTCGAGAATCTCGACGCCTCGAAGGAAGTCCGATATCGAGTCGTTGTATCGATGCAAATTTGCATTGACTGTCCCACGGTTGATATATCCACCGGCCAGGCTGATTTCATGTTCCTCATTTTCACACATTCTAATGGTCTTGTCTGCGATTTCGAGGGCGTCCTCGAATTGCCCGAGGTTGTTGTAGGTGTTGATCAGGTTCAGATGGATGGTTATCAACAAGGTTTTATTGTCCAGATCGGCGATCGTACGTTCGGCTTCGATCAGATGTTCCAGGGCCTGGTCGTAGGCGTGAATCGTGGCATTAACAAGCCCAAGATTCACCAGGAGAGCTCCTTTCGCACTGGAGTTTTCCGCCAGATCGGCATATCGCACACCCTGTTTCATGATCTCGGAGGCCTTCGAAAGATCCTTCTGCCAGTAATAGCATTTCGATAGATCGATACAGTGCAATGCCGCCGAGTTGTACTCCTTTTTACTAAGCGAGTCAGCCAATTCGGATTCAAGAATTTCCTGATTGCGATCCATGAGCTCGAGCCTCTCATTGGCGCGAACGAGACCCTGGATTAGCTGATCCTTTTCTTTTCTCGATATCTCCGCGATACCCATGATCGAGTATGCCTCTTCAAGTAATCGTACTCGTTCGTGGATATCTTTCGTTTCTTTGGCTTCATTGCTGAGCGAAACAAGCTTTTTGAGCGCTTCCTGTTGCGTTATCTCAGTTTTTGAGGATTCTCTATCTGGCATATTCGATCTCCGGGTATCAATTCATTAATGCAAATGTGATGGCAACAGCACGATTCAGTCAATATAAAAACAGGGGTATTTACATCAACCGACGTGGCTTTATGAGGTAGCCGCCCTGGCCTTTTTCGCTTTTTGGAAGCGACGTAGAAGCATCAGGAAGCTGATTCCCGCCAGCGAGACGATTCCCATGCACCAGTATGTCTGGATCGTTCCCCACTGATCCAGGCTGATTCCCACAAGCGGGGACAGCAGTGCAAAGCTAAGGCTGGCGGCAAGACTGACCAGCGAAATAAAGGTTGCGCGGTACTGGTCTTTGATCTGATGATTGATGTAGAATCGCAGAGTGGGCTGATAGAGGCCTCGCACAATCTGCTGGGACGCGAGCGCGATCAATGCGAATGGCGAGACGAAGATTGCCGGCAGGATGAACGATGCGCCGATCAACAGGCCCAGCCCGATAAGAACTTTCCTCGGGCGAGCGTTGTAATACCGTTTGACCAGCACCTTGGATGTTAACGCGGCCACCACGTTGAAGAAGAAAAAGATTACCCCGAACCACATCACGTCGATCTCGACATGCTTGAAATAGGGCTGATAGAGCCAGAACGAACTTCTGAAGGTGAAGCCCATGAGCGCGGCGAAGAGTACCGTCCAAAGGATGCGGGGCGTCTTTACCGCTATGCCGATGCTTTTCACGACGTGAATCAGGTAGTTGTGTTCGCTCTTCGTGCGGTCGGTCTCGTGGAATCCGATGGCCGTCAAACCTGAGAAGACGATGAAACCCACGCTGATCCAGAAGGGTGAAAACGGGTTGAACTTGTAGATGAATCCGCTGATAACGGAACCGATTCCCTGTCCGATGAATATCATGAACTGCGCATGACCTTCGTGGTGCTGGTACTCCTTTTTCCGATCCAGTCGAATCAGGCTCTCGTAGAGCAGGGCCGAATCGGCTCCGCTGCTGAAAGTCATTCCCAGCCCGAACAGGATTTCCGCAAGAGCGAACACCCAGAACGAGTGCGAGACGATGTACAGAAACAATCCCAGGCTGCAAAAGACGCTGCTGATGACCAGCGAGAATTTCCGGGAGATTTTGTCGGCGATCGATCCCGTGGGAACCTCGAAAACGAACACGGAAATCGCCGAGATCGATTGCAGGAGCATGATCTGCGAATAGTTCAATCCCTTGAAGATCATGAATGGAACCAGGATGGGTCCGATGATCATCAGGCTGGAGAAAAGCCGGTACCAGGGATACAGTTTGATATTCGCCGTTAGCTGTTTCTGTGTCATTCGTTTTTTCCGGTTACGCGTTCGATATGGAGAATCTTGGGCAATTTCCTGAGGGCGCGGAATACCTGCTCAAGTTCGTTTCGGTGCTGGATGCGAAATGTAAACCAGCCTTTTGCACCGTCAACGTCTTTATCCATGCGTGCTTGCGTCAGCTCGATGTGGAGCCGCGAAAAGGTGTTCACGATCTCCTTGAGCATGTTGCGGTTGCTTTTGGCAAACACCATGATCTGAACAGAGAATCCCTGCCTGGTGTTTGACGCGGGGCTATCCCACTGCAAGGGGATGATGCGCTCCTTTTCATCCTCGATCAATTTACGGAAGCCCTTGTTGGGGCAATCCACCCGATGAACCGTTATGCCCCTGCCGCGCGTGGTATATCCCAGTATCTGATCACCCGGAACCGGATTGCAGCACTTGGCATAGTGTATGAGGAGGCTGTCGATCTGCCCGATCCGCACGCCTTGAAATTCATGGATTTCCCGAGCCTCGATCTCCATGTCCGTCTCATCTGCCGGGGGTTCGTCGCGGTGACTTCTCACCGCCTCTTCGAAATCGGTGAAAAGAAGCGTGCCTTTTCCCAGTCTCGCATACAACTGATTCTCGTCGGTGATTTTCATGAGCTTCAGGATGGCGTGAAACTCCTCCGCATCCGGGAACTTCAGATGGGCTTTTCGCGAGCGCTTCTCAAAGATCTCCTTACCGAGTTGGATGGCGTCCTCGAGCTCCCGGCGTCGTAGCCAGGAGCGGACTTTCTGCCGGGCTCGGGAGGATTTCATGAACTCAAGCCAGTCCTTGCCCGGATTGGGGGACGAACCTGTGATCACCTCGACGCGATCCCCGGTTTTCAGCTCGGTGCGAAGCGGCACAAACTTCCCATTGATTCTCGCGCCGATGGTCTTGAAGCCCAGTTGTGTGTGAACGGCAAAGGCGAAATCGACCGGCGTGGAGCCCTTGGGAAGCTTGATGTAATCACCCTCCGGCGTAATTGCGATGATGATCTCGGGATAGAGATTCATCTTGACGAACTCGAGGAACTCGGAGGCGGGGGCCGAGGCTTGCTGCGTAAGAATCGATCGAATCCAGCCAAGCTGCTCGTCGAAGTTTGCGCCGTTCGTGAAGGAACTTCCCTGCGACTCCTTGTACTTCCAGTGAGCGGCCAGTCCTTCCTCGGCGATCATGTGCATCTCGTGCGTGCGAATCTGGACTTCGACCATCCTCCCCAAGGGGCCGATTACCCCCGTGTGGAGGGATTGATATTGGTTCACCTTGGGGCGTGCAATGTAATCCCTGAAACGATGCTCGATCGGCTCGAAATTCCGGTGGAGTATCCCGAGGACTTCGTAGCACTGCTCGATCGAACCGACGATGATGCGGATCGCCGCGAGGTCGTAGATATCCTCAAACGGCGTATCGCGGTGGATCGACTTGCGGTAGATGCTGTAGAGGTGCTTGCTTCTTCCGGTTGTCACGGCCTGGATACCGGCATTCTCCAGCAACGTTCTCACGGGATCGAGAACCATGTCGATGTAGCGCTCGCGAGCCTCTTTCTTCTCGTTCACGAGCATGGCGATTTGCTTGTATGTGTCCGGCATCAGGTGCTTGAAGCTCAGGTCTTCGAGCTCCCAGCGCATCTTCGCCAGCCCGAAGCGATTGGCCAGGGGTGCGTATATGTCGAGCGTCTCGCTGGCAATGCGATTGATTCGCGATCGGGAGAGGTAATCGAGCGTGCGCATGTTGTGCAGGCGGTCGGCCATTTTGATGATCAGGACGCGAAAATCGTCCACGACGGACAGCAGGAACTTCCTGAAATTCTCCGCCTGCTTTTTCATGTGCGATTGCCCGGCTGAGTAGGTGTAATGCTGGAGGTTGGTGACCCCGTTGACGAGGCGCGCGATCGACGCCCCGAAACGCTCCTCGATATCGACGGCGGTTCTGTCCGTATCTTCCAGCACATCATGCAACAAGCCGGCTGCGACGGATTCGGCGTCGGTCTTCATGTTCGCAAGAATCCAGGCGACGTTGACGGGATGCGTGATGTACGGCTCCCCGGAGTCGCGCTTCTGCCCTTTGTGCGCCGTATCGGCAAACCGGTATGCTTCCTCGATCAGCTCCCGATCTTCAGCGGAAAATGAACGAATTCGATCAAAAAACTCCTCGGCGGTATAGTCTTCATACTTCATGGTAATCTCTCAATAAATTCTTATGGTTCAAGAAACGCCCGGGCAAGCTGTTGTCAAACATTTCCGGGATGTCGAATTCGATTTGTGGCCCGAAATTATATTGGGAATATATTTTGCATTATATACTCCTACGCTCTTTGTGCTGGGTATAAAAAGTGATTTGTGGTTCCAGATATGTCTGAAATGTCGAGATGCGACTTATAAGCGGAAACGGAGGCATCGAAAAAAACATTGACAAGAAACTCTTACTCAGTAATGAATATTGCAAACTGGAAAATCATAGGGTTTTTTATACCTTATCGAAAAAACAAGGAGGAAATCTATGTCCAAGAAATTGTTATTTGTGGCAGCTTTGATGCTTGTTGCTGTAATAGCATTCGCTCAACCGTGGCCACCAATGAACTTGGAAGCGGACGTTGTTGATCAAACAAACGTTAGCCTTACTTGGGGCGCGCCGCAAGATCCTAACAGTGTGGAACTTCGTTATGACGACGGCGTTAACTATGATGGTATCGGAACCAACTCGGCAAACGACTTTGACGTTGCGATTCGTTTCGAAACCAGTGACCTTGCATCCTATGACGGGTATGCACTCTATCAGGTCGGCTTCTTCCCTCGCTATGCGGATTGTGAATACTCGATCCGTGTATGGACCGGCGGAAGCGTTAACGGAACAACCATCAACTCAGGTACTATGGTTGTTGATCAGGCTGTTGACACATTTACCATCGAAGAATGGAACTATGTCACACTTGAAACTGCCCTTACGATCGATGCCGATGAAGAACTCTGGATTGGCTACAGAGCCAATACTCAGGGCGACCATCCGGCTGGCTGTGACGAAGGTCCCGCCGTTGCTTACAAGGGCGACCTTCTCAACCTCGGCGGCTGGTTCAGCATGGTTACGGAATATGCCAACCTCGACTATAACTGGAACATCGTTGGTATGGCTACCGCCGAACGTGCAGGTGGCGAACTTATTCCTCTGACATCACCGGAACGCCCGGCTGTCAATACCGAAGTCGCTATCGAACGTGAATTCCGTCAAGTTAGCACCCCGAGAGACCGCGAACTTACCGGTTACGCAGTCTATCGCGATGGTGAAAACGTGGCAACCGTCGATGACGCTGAAACCCTTACTTACCTCGACGAAGATCTCGAAGACGGCACTTACTCTTATTATGTGAGCGCTCTTTGGGACGAAGGCGAATCAGAAGGTTCGAACAATGTTGAAGTCGTTATCGAAGCCTTAGTGGCCGGAACGCTTGAAGGTACGGTAACCGACGCAGATACAAACGCACCGATCGAAGGCGCTGTTATCGTTGCCGGAACCGCTTCCGGAACAACCAACGCTTCCGGTGAGTATTCATTTGAAGTAGACGAAGGAACATACGATGTTTCTTGTTCTGCTGCCGGATACATGACATACGTCGAAGAAGATGTTGTCATTACCGCAGATCAGACTGAAACCGTTGATTTCGAGCTTGCCGCTGCGAGTGAATTCCCCGCGCCGACAAACTTCGAAGCAACCGTCGTGAACGACGTGAACGTACAGCTTAGCTGGAACTCGCCTTTCACCGAACTTCGCTACGATGACGGCGAAAACTATGACGGTATCGGAACCAACTCTGCAACCGACTTTGACGTCGCGATTCGTTTCGACACAAGTGACCTCGATGCTTTCGATGGACTGAGCCTCAATCAGGTCGGTTTCTTCCCTCGCTATGAAGACTGCGACTACTACGTCCGTGTTTGGACCGGCGGTAGCGTTAACGGAACCAATGTTAACGCAGGTAGCATGATTGTGGACCAGGAAGTTGATGTTACGATCGATCAATGGAACTACTTCACTTTGAACACTCCTGTCATGATCGACGCTTCTGAAGAACTCTGGATCGGTTTCCGCGCCAATACCGGTGGCGACCACCCGGCTGGCTGCGACGCCGGCCCAGCAGTCGCCTATAAGAGTGACCTGCTCAATCTCGGTGGCTGGTTCAGTCTGGTTACCGAGTACCCGAACCTCAACTACAACTGGAACATCGTTGGCTTCGCCACCGGTGGACGCGGTTGTGACGACCTTGTCCCATTGGCAAGCTCACCAAGAAACGTTGATGTTTTTCCTGCATTCGAACAGGAACACACCAACATCATTACCCCCGAACCTCTCAATCGCAACCGCGATCTCGAAGGTTACAAAATCTATCGTAACGGCGAACAAATTGCATTCGTAGAAGACGCATTCCAGCTTGATTATCTCGATGAAGCGCTGGAACCGGGCACTTACACCTACTATGCAACCGCTGTATATAACAACGCAGCAAACGAATCAGCTCCTTCCAACTCGGACGAAGTTGAGATCGAAGAGCTCGAATACGATCCACCTGAAATGCTCGAAGCAACCGTTAACGGTTTCAACGTCCTTCTTCAGTGGGATGCTCCTGGAACCAACCAGGAAGCTGTCGACAGCATCAGCGAAGATTTCGAAGATGCAGCAATTCCTGAAGGTTGGTCTCTCATCAACAACGATGGCGACGCCTACAATTGGGAAATCCTCGACGGAACAAACTGGGGCGAAGCTCATTCGGGCGAGTACATGATTGGCTCAGCATCGTTCATCAACGACATTGGCGCTCTTACTCCGGACAACTGGCTCATCACTCCTCCTATCGCAATTCAGGGTGGATACGAGCTCAGCTTCTGGGTAGCGGCTGTCGATGGCGACTGGCCGGCAGAGCACTACGAAGTTCTCCTTTCAACCACCGGTGCTGGCGTTAACGACTTCGACGTGACCCTTCACGAAGAAACGTTATCAAGCACTGTCTGGCATGAGGTAACCGTTGACCTCAGCGATTACGCTGGTCAGAATTGCCGCATTGCATTCGTACATAACGAAGTTACCGATGTGTACTGGATGAGAATGGACGACGTCTATGTAAACAATGCACGTGGCGAAGCTGTTTTCGGATTCGGCGAACCTTCAGAGAATATCGTCGGAAGCCGCAAGAACGACGGCTCTGTTTACGTAGCTCCAGTTCATCGTGATCGTCCTACCGTTGGCTCGTACAACATCTATCGCGACGATCAGTATCATGCAACGCAGAATAACGTAAACATCACTGTTTATAACGATGTGAACGTGCCTGCCGGTGGCCACAGCTACTACGTAACCGCTGTTTATACAGACGGAAACGAATCAGGTCCTTCAAACATCGTGAACATCACCAACAACGATCCTGGCAACGTTCCAGCTTTCACAGCTCTGGAAGGTAACTACCCGAACCCATTCAACCCTGTAACAACCATCCACTTCTCACTCAAGCAGCAGTCAGACGTGACCATCGAGGTATACAACCTCAAGGGTCAGCTGGTTCGCACTCTTGTGAACGAGAAGATGGAAGCCGGAAGTCATCAGGTTCAGTGGACCGGTAACGACTCGAATGGCAAGAACGTTGGTAGCGGTGTTTACTTCTACAAAATGAAAGCCGGACGCTATACAAGCACCAAGAAGATGATCCTTCTGAAGTAATCGTATAGCTCTGACATAATTGAAAACCCGGATCCTCGGATTCGGGTTTTCTTTTTTCATCCGCAACGAATCCTTTCTTGACAAAGTGAAGATTCTTCATACAATACTGACATGAATGAACAAACTGGAGGTTACGATGAGAAACTTGCTGATCATTTTGCTTCTTTTTAGCGTAGCCCTTGCTTTTGCAGGGGAGATGATCCCAGACAAACCGACTGAGGCCGAGTGCCGGATTCACCCGAAAGCCTCTTCCAGCAGCAGAAATGCGCCCAATCACGATGTAAGCATTCCCCCCGTCGATATACAGACTTCATACTACGATTACATGCCGGGAAGCTACATTGCGAATCCCATACACTTTCAGCAGAACGATGCTACGGGCGGACTATACGTAACCTTCCACAGCCGTGAAACAGCAAGCTCTACCCGCCGGCAGTATCTGGCTTACATTAACCATGACGGTACGCTCAACAGTGTGAACTACCTTTCTCAGGAAGATGTGTCCGAGGGTTATGGCTCGCTGGACCTCGATCCTGTGACCGGCGATCCGCTTATCGCTTATCATGTGAATTTCGGATTGCCCGAGATGACGATTACCGGAGGATATGATGTGTGGCATCTGCTCAGCTCACCCGGGCTGATTTCCTCGCCGTTCAACATTGTAGATAATTCGGAGATTGCCGGGGTTATTACGCCATTTGAGGACGATCTCTTCGGCTGGCCTTACGTGTTCATCATGAAGTCCCCTACATACGCCGAGGACGGTAAGCGAAGGGTATTTGTGTTTGCAACCAACAATACTTCTCATACGGATAATCCATCCGAGAACGTGTTGATCGCATACACCGATTACACCACGGCGGACATCGAAACCGGTGACATCATGAACGCAGAATGGACATACACCACCATCGAGATGCTGGACAGTTACAACGCTGGGCCGACCTGGGGACGTTATCAGAAAGGGATTGCGGTTACCGAAGATGGAAAGATCGGCATGATCGGCTATCTGAATGCCGACGATCTGCCGGAATCGGGCTCGGAGATGCTCGTGATATACAACGACAATTACGGTGAGGGCGTCTGGCATATCTACGAACATGAATCTGCTTACTACCTTGATAATCCGGAGAACGAGGATGGATCCCCTTATTTTGAGTACGAGGGCTCAGACATCTACTTCGATCTGGTTAACAGCAGTCACCCGCAGGCGATGTTCGACGCGGACGGGCGGCTTCACTTTATCGGCAACATGGTTCTGGGGTACATGAGTCCGGATGACGAGCATTTCCTCTGGGGCTATTACAGCTATGTGAAAGACATCGTTTTCGATCCAGCAATTGAGGAGTGGGAATTCAAGGACCTCTATCCGCAAAGCGTTCCGCCTGCAAACGAGTATCCATACATCCCCTGGGATGAGGATCAGGATGGGGAGGTAGATGAATACTTTGATGACGGTACCGTTGCTGCGAATTACGGGTGGCCCATCTGGTGGCATGGTTGGGATGAGGCGTTCCACGAGAACAGCTACAAGTTCAGCGCAAATCTAGAGTACAACTATTACGCTGCTGTATGGCAGGACGGGTTGAAATGCCGTTACTTCAATGAAGCCGGTGACGAGGATTACGCAGACTGGGCTACCGTGCCTGAGATCATGATTTCCATCAGTGTGGATGGGCGTGAATGGATGGAGCCGATCCGCCTCAACGCAAACGAGACACCCGAACTGGAAGGAATGACGCCGGTCTATGTGTATCCTGCGGATCATATCGAATACCGCGGAAACGGTGTTGGGCGAATCCATCTTTTCTTCTTTGACGACAATAGCTTTGGCTCGTACATTCAGGGGCAGGGGACCAACGAAGGTGGGATGATAAAGTACATGGCGGTCGACGTGGAATTCATGCTCAGCGCTGGAGACTCGCCTGAAATCGAAGCGATGGACCTGCAAAACTACCCCAACCCGTTCAATCCGGAGACGAACATTCGGTTCGACATCCCCGAGCATGCTCAAACCACCCTTGCCGTGTACAACGTTCGGGGTCAGCTCGTGAAGACGCTGGTAAATCAACCGCTGGATTCCGGTCGGCACCACGCGGTGTGGAACGGTGCAGATGATGCGGGAAAGAGCGTTTCGAGCGGTATCTATTTCTATCAACTGAAGAGCGGTGATCGTGTTATGACCCGAAAAATGGTTCTAATAAAATAGATAATTGAATGCACTGTATTGCAAAGCCCCCTGGAAAGGGGGCTTTGCTGCATCCTAATCTATGGGGGAAACTTCGCATCTGTACCTCGAAGCGTGAGAAGATTCGTTCGATCCGACGCGAATACGTGGTGTTCCACACCTTATCTTTATTGTTCGATAGTCAAAAAGGTGTGGTATATCCACGTTGGAGCGGCAGATCGGATGAAGATTCCACGCTGGAAAGCCATTACCCTACAACCGACATCCGCGGTCACATTGGCCCGATCACGCTCCGCTCTCACTCCGGTGTATAACACCACGGCTTCCGGGACACTCCAGCCGTGAATGAATACACCTTCGTTCGGATCGAACCAATCTGATCCACGGCGGTACAAGATTTCAGAAAGAATGCGGGATCCGGAAAAGAGATGTAACTATTCACAATCGGCAGGATCCTTCTTTTTGTCAATAACGACCATCTGTGTTTTCTCACTGTACTTCTCGAAACGATAACTCTCGATATCTTTGTAGCTGACAACGATGTCCCGAATCTTCTGAGCCGCCTGCCGCGCCCGTTCCAAAAACTTCATCGCGTCATGGTTTCCGGCAAGCTGGATTTCGAGGAGGTCAAGATTTCCCTGTAAAACGGTAAGGGGTTGGTTGATTTGGTGATTCGCGGTAACGGCCATAGCGGAAACGGAATTGCTTCTTTCGAGCTGTATAATCTCGTCCTGAGCCGATTTGAGTTTCTCGTACGCTTCGGCCAGTTCAACGTTTTTCAGGCGATAGATTTCGGCTTCCTTGGATTTCTTTTCCGAGTCGTATTTGAGCTCCATCTCTGCAAGTGCACGCGTTTTCTCTTCGGAAGAGATGCGCTCGCGTAGCGCGAGCAAAGCGCTTTGTTCGTCCAGGGCCTTTTTCAAATACCCCGAACGTTTAAGGTGGTTCTCTTTCTCGCTGTCGGCAAGGCTCATATAGAGAAGGAACGAGTTCTGGTGATTCAGGTAAAGGATATCGATGGCGTCGATTTCCTCTGCGATCGTGCGTGCTTGCAGCAGATGGGTCAGTGCAAGGTCGTATTGCAAAAGACGAATCTCGCTGTTTGCCATGCTGGTCAAGGCATTGGCAGTCCCCCACGGCTCGTTTTTCTGGCTGTACTGATCGATAGCTCTCTGGTAGAACTCCTTCGCGTGAATGAAATCCCTGAGATTGTAGTAAAGGTTCCCAAGGTTGTTCATGAGCGATGCCTGTGGCTTCGCATCGCCTATACGATCGTATAAATCGAGCGCTTTCAGCCCGTAATCGAGGGCCTCTTGTGATTTTGCCACCATCATGTTCGTCTGGCAAAGATTGCTGTAAATACTGCAAACGCGGTTGACGTCGTCCTCGGGACAATAATCGAGCGCGTACCGGAAGTATTCGATCGCCATTTCCGGTTTCCCGATGCGAGTGTAAAGGTTACCGATATTGATCGCCGTGTCGCACAGATTCACCTGATCGTCAATTTCCTCCCGGATGTTCATGGCCTTCATCATGAAGTCTAGCGCTCGGTCGAACTCGAGCTTGTTGCTGTACAGGACGCCAATGTTGTTGTATAGTTGAGCTTGCATCATCTTGTCGTCATGCTGTTCAAAGTAATCGAGGGCATTCATGAAGTGGTCCAGCGATCGATTCAGGTTGCCTTTTCTGCTGTAAATCAGTCCCAGATTGCTGTTCAGGATCGCCACATCGCGAAGCTCGCCCATTTTCTCGGAAAGCTCCAACCCCATGTTGTAACCCCTCTCGGCTTCACCAAGATGATCGAGATGCAGGTAATACTGGTAGACGAGGGCGATCAGCATTCCTTTGGCTGCATTATCCGGCATCGATTCGATGATCTGATCGCATTCGGCAAGATATTCCAGAGCCTCTTCGGGTGAAGAATGCATTTTTTCACGAACCAATGCGACAAGTTTTTTAACTTCTTCGGTATTTTGCTTGGTTTGCATCGAAATCCCCTTTGGTTGACGTGCATATAAGTAAACTTCTGCTCGAATCCGTCAAGAGAATCCCTTTCCTGGATAGTAATTCGTTGGGTTTGATATGGTTGTCGCCACACGCCCGTTTCCCTCCGAAACTCGTCAAGTCAGATTAAACGCATAATGAAATTTCTCGATTTTTCACAGGAATCCCAAATAATAATCATCTTTGTTTCTGCCTGCGAAAGAGACGAAAATTGACAGAATCGGATTGCGCGGATAGCATAGAAGTATAAGGTGGAAGTTACCGGTGAAGGAGCGCTCTTCGATAGCGCCATGAGATATCTTGAGGGAGGTATGAGATGACGAAAATCATTTTGATTCTTTCGATTTTTTGCTTGCTGACGGTGGGGAACCTGTTTGCCCAGAGAAGCGGTAATCCGTCGATGAACACAGAGGTATATTATGCTATGAACGAACAGACCGATTACCCAGAGAGAGAGGAAGCTTCAGATAGCAGCGAGCACCTTACAATGCTGCTGCCGAACGATCCGAATCCATTCAATCCTGAAACAACGCTGGCTTTCTATCTCGAGAGGGAAGCTGAATTCACGATCGATATCAATGATGTGAAGGGACAGCTTGTTCAGCAGTTCAGCGGTATTGGCCGCAAAGGGCGCAATACGTTTGTCTGGGATGGTTGCGATAACTGCGGGAACCACGCGCCGTCGGGCGTTTACATGATCACGATGGAGAGTGGGGAATACGCCGGAGCCATCAAGGCGATTTTGATGAAATAGTAATTTCGGCTTTCGTGCAACGAAAACGAAATCCTGAGCGTTGTAATTTCATGTAATGAAATTATGTTAGCGGATAATTTCGGCTTTCGTGCAACGAAAACGAAATCTTGCCGAAAGCACTTGTGCTGGAGTCGGCTTTCGTGCAACGAAAACGAAATCTTGCCGGAAACGCGAAGTGCTTGTATGTTGATATCGTAACTGAGCGGAGTCGAAGCATAGACATTGCCCCCTCGACTCTGTTGAGGGATTCGATTTTGTGAATAAAATCACAGATCAAGGATGACAGAGAAAGGAAGCTCAGGTTATAACGCTTCGTCAGATGCTTACCTACCAGATTTGCATAAAAACCTAAAAAAGATTTCTGCAAACCCATAGGCACATGCAAAAACGCCTCCAGCGGGAGCTAACCACCGGAGGCGTTTCCACATTATATTGTCGGGGAGTATCCCCGAATTGACTACTTCTTCGGTTTGTACATGGGGAAGGGGATGATGTCGCGGATGTTCTGGCTGTCCGTAAGGAGCATGACCAGACGATCGATACCTACGCCAACGCCACCCGTAGGCGGCATTCCGCAGCCGATGGCCTTCACGAAATCGGCGTCGACCGGATGATCGGAGTAGTCCTGGCCTTCCTGTGGCTCGCGCTGCGCCTGAAGACGCTCGAGCTGCAGAACCGGGTCCGTCATCTCCGAGTACGCGTTACCCAGCTCCATTCCGCAAACGTACGGCTCGAAACGTTCCACAAAACGCTCGTCGCCACGCTTGATCTTGGTGAGGGGAGAAATCTCCCACGGGTGGTTCATGATGAACGTTGGCTGAACCAGCTTGTCCTCGCAGAGTTCTTCAAACAACTTCATCACCGCGACGCCCCAGCTCAGGTTCTTCTCGATCTTCATCTCGTGCTTCTTCATCACCGCGACGAGCTCCTCGAGGTTCATGGCATCCGCATCGATACCGGCAATTTCCTTCAGGGCTTCCAAAACCGTTATTCTGCGCCAAGGTGGCTTGAACTCGATCTCCCGATCCTGATAGGTGATTTTCGTCGTGCCGTGGACTTTTTGGCATACACCGGATACCAGGTTCTCGAAATTCCGCATCTGATCTTCGTAGTCGGTAAACGTCTCGTACCACTCGATCATGGTGAACTCGGGATTATGGGTGTTGTCGATTCCCTCGTTGCGGAAGTTCTGGCAGATGGTGTAAACCTTGTCGAAACCAGCCACGATGAAGCGCTTCAAATATAGCTCGGGCGAGATTCTCATGTAAGCGGGACTGTTTCCCAACGCCCAGATGGAGGTCTCGAATGGACGCGCCTCCGCGCCACCATACACGAATTCGATGGTCGGCGTGGTCACTTCGATGAATCCCCACGACTCCATAACCTCCCGCACAGCGGAGATGATCTTCGCGCGCAGGAAGATGCGGTTGCGGTCTTCTGGATCGAGCATCCAGTCGATGTAACGCTCGCGATACTTGGCCTCCGGGTCCGCGACGCGGTTGAACACCTTGTCGTCGGTCTCTTTCCCCATGGGGATGGGAACGACCGTCTTGGACAGGATTTCAAGCTTGCTCAGGCGCATCGTCATTTCGCCGGTTTTCGTCATGAAGAGCGAGCCGGTAATCGCAATGATGTCGCCCAGATCGAGCGTGGAAATCAGCTTCCAGTACTCGGGGTCTATGCTTTCACGTGAAACAAGCCCCTGGATCTTCGCCGTCTGATCCTTCAGGTCGATGAATACGCTCTTGCCCATCTTGCGCTTGGACCAGAGTCTCCCGACCGCTGTAAATTCCTTCGAATCCGCTTCTTCGGTCAGAGTGTTCGAATCCCCGTACCTGCGAATCTCTTCAACCGAGGTAAAGTCGCCAAAATTATATGGATATGGATTGTAATCCATCTCGAGTAGTTGCTTTCTCTTCTGAAGGCGAATGCCGTCAAAGCCATACTTCTTCATCATTATAATCCTTGTTCTTTAATGTAGTTCCTGTACGTTTCAATCCGCGCCCACGAGACGTCAACCTCTTTCTTCCTCATAACCTTGACGAAATGCTTCCCGCGGTCGGTGAAAAGCCCGTGGATACTTCCTCCGAGTCCCTGAGATATCAGGCTTCGGACATAATCTACCACGCTCTGCGTAATCTGCAAACCGGGAAGGATTACCGGTATGCCCGGAGGGTAGGGAACCAGCATCTGAGCGCCGATTCTTCCGGTCGATTCACCCAGCGCTACAAGCTCTCCATCGCAGGAAGCGGCGTCCATCGGTAATATCAGGGTTCGGCTTCGGGCGATCTCTCGATTGAATTCCACGCTCTCGCCGTCGTAGTTCAGGGGGATGTCGGGATAGCCGAGGAGATCGCGGTTTTTATTGATGATCTCGAAGAGCTTCTGAAGGTGGTCGTTGTAGGTGCCGATCGTGATGAGGAACTCGATGCAGCCTCGGGAGCTTTTCTCCCACTGGATGTGCTCGCGCTCCAGGATTTTTTTCAGCTCATCCCCGCATTCTTCGTCCTGAACGCCGATGATGAGTTTGAGCGGGTCTTTCATGTATCCGGGGTAGCGATCGACATTTTCGTCGCCGATGATGTCGATGAGGTTCACAACGCTGTCCGGAGAAATCTGAGCGAGATCCTGCTTGAATTTCTGGATCCAACGATGACGTTTCTCCAGCAGACTGAGGCCCTCCAGGCGCATCTGGAGCCCGGCCATATCCAGCGTGGCGAGCATCGGGTAGTTCGGCGAAGTGGAATGCCAGTAGCGGAGGTTCTCCACAAGGTCGTGGCAGAACTTCTCGTAGGAGCCTTTACCACGGAACGAGTTTCGCTCGCGGAGCCAGTCCCATTGCGGGCTCTGGTCCCTTTCCAGCAATGCGCGGAAGGAACTGGAGATATGGATCATGGAAGCCTGGCTGAACGCGGCAAGCGCTTTGTGTGTCGATTGGACGGTGAAGTGCGCGCCGGCGTCGCAGCCGTTATAGCGAGTAATGAACTGGTTCTCGGTTCCGTCGGCCTCTCGATAGGTGTCTTTCGCGGTGTAATAGGGGTGAAAACGAAGGTACGGTGCCCAGGCCTCATCCGCGTAAAAAACGATTCCGTATTCCTCGCAGAGCTTTGCGATTCTGTGGATCGGGTACAGCACGCCTTCGTAGGTGCATGTGGTGAGGATGAGCATGCGCGGCTTCAGCGATTCGGGGTAGTCCCGCGTGATGAAGGACTGAAGCGTCGGCAAATCGACGGGCGTCCATACGCCGAGCGCTTCGTTGTACTCCGGTTCGAGGTACAGAGGCAGCGCGCCGGACATCACCACCGCCTGGTGAACGGATTTATGACAGTTTCGATCCAGCAGAACCACTTCTCCCGGGTGCAGCAAAGTCATGAGCATGGCCTTGTTGGAGGAGGAGGTGCCGTTGGTCATGTAAAAGGTGTTTTCCGCGCCGAAGATGTTCGCGGCCCTGATCTGCGAGCGCTGCAGCGGCTTGAGTCCGGGCTGATCGTAGTCGCGGGATCGGTAATCCGGTTCGGAGAGGTCGCCCAGGCGATCGACGGAGACGCTCAGATCGGTCTCGAAGATCGCGTGATCGAACGTGTAATAGAATGCTTTCTGGAATTGCGAGCGGAGGAAAGCGTTCCCTCCGTTATGGCCGGGAGTGTGCCATGATTTAGAGCCTTCCTCGAACGCGTAATGTCTCAGCTCTCTCCAGAAAGAAGCGCCCCACCACTCGTTGAAGTAGAGGTTGAATTCCTTGCTCAGCTCCGTCATGTTGGAGAAGATGTCCTGGGGAATCACGCCCCAGCGCTCGGGGACGTCTTCCGATTCATCCTCGTTAGCGAGTAAAATGACCGGTATATGCGGGAAGATGCTGTCCAGCCAGTCGGCGAAATTCATCCCTGCGACCTTCGCGATGGGTAGGTTTTCCATGACCAGGTCTTCGCGCTGGATAACATAGTCCATAACGAAGAAGAGGATTTTCGAGCTGGTCTCGGTCAACTGGTTTTCCGGATATATTCCGTCGAGAAAGTCCCGTATCGATTTGAATTGCACCAGCTTGAATTCCAGCATGGGTGTGAAATCGGGGCGTCCCGGTATGATATTCTTGAAGCTGAAGTGGTCGAAAAAGAATTTGTTTAAGCGAGTTTCGATCCAGGGGAAAACGCGTTTGAATTCGTTCCTGTCTTTCTGATCGTCCTCGAGATGGACGATATAAAACACCTCTTTGATGGGTTCTGCCATCCTTCCTCCCATTGTGAGTTTATATGATTCACTATCTTTATCATGATCAATTTGTCCACGAAAATCAATCAGGAAATTCGTGCAATTTCTGGCGGGAATGAACATCGTCAAGACATTTTTCGCATGTTCTTTTTTTCGACCAAGAAAATGTCGATACGCCGGCAGAATGTCATGGTAAACACTGTCATTACTGATAAATAAGTTGACGGAAAACTGGAGCGGAAAAATCTATACGTTTGAGATTAAGGAGTAAGAAAGTGATAAAGAAGATTTTCTCAATGATTCTGGTTGCCATGATTCTGTTATCCTGTGCAGGAAATAAGACCGAGAAGAAGGTTTCATTCCTTATGCCGGTGCTGGAACGAGCTTTCACCGCTACCGTACAGCCCACGGGTAATCTGCTTTTCTTTCAGGCAACGCTGAAAGTGGATCGCAGCGCATTTATCGACTCCCCGACGAGCCGGTTCCTGCTGAATCAATATATGTATCTTGAAAGTGTTCAGATCAACGGTGAAAAAGTTGAGGCCCAGGAAGTCCTAAAAATCTATCGCGAAGATTTCGGCGAGAACCTTTCCCAGGACGACTGGCTGCGGATCGGCAAGTACGCGAGGCTGTACTCGCTCGATTTCAGCGACGTTCCAAGCGGCAACAATCCCGTGACGGTCGAGATGAAGTATAATCTGAAATTGAACGACATGCTCGAGACGATTAGTGTCTCCAACGACGAGATCATGCTGGATGGCGTCGGGTTCTGGTATCCATCTACGCTGCAAGAAAATATGCCTACCTACATCGAGGTTGTAGCCCCCGGTTTTTACGAAATAATTTGCTCGGATGGCGAAGCTTCAATCGAAGAACTTGACAAGAAACTCAATCGAACAGTTTTTGATTTCACGTCAGCAGGACTTCCGGTCCTTGTTGAAGGATACAAATAAGAAGCTGAAATAGCTCAGTTGGTAGAGCAGCTGATTCGTAATCAGCAGGTCGGGGGTTCGAATCCCCCTTTTAGCTCCAGTATAGAGTGGGCGTAAAACCCCGCTATAAAAGGCTCCGAAGTGATTCGGAGCCTTTCTTTTATATCTGATTGCAACTGACAAAAATCCGCGAAGAATGACAAGTAGCTTGCCAGTTTTTGCACTATTTTGTCAGTAATATGATAAACCAGAATCAAAGACGAACGAAAGAATCTCAACCATGTACACAAGGCAAAGCTCCGGGTACAGGGAGATGCTTCAACTACTTAATCATCGTCACCTTCCTTGTCTGTAGTTTTTAACTTCCGGCATTGAGTTCACATAAATAGACGCCACTTGCTTGCGCACCAGCATCCCAACTGATGGTCTCTCGCGTTGTCCTAATGGGAATAGTTTCGATTTTTTACCCCTTTACATTGAAAATCTCTATCCTCAAATCTCTGTAGTTTTGTCGCTCATTAACTCGAACGATATCTCCGGATTGAACGGATTCGGGTAAGTATTGAAAGTAATATCTGAAGGTGGAACTGACTCGTCGCTCGTATCATCGGTATCCACCTCTTCGATATCCACATGTCCGCCATAAACGTAAATATATCCCCAGTTTGTATTATAGTTGCTGCCATTTCCATACGTACCTACTGCAATATCGTCGAAACCGTCATGATCGAAATCGCCAACGGCATGGGAATAGGCAATCCCATATCCCTCTGCTGAATTGCCTTGATTGTAATCCCACGTTCCATTTTAATTGCCAAGGTACATGTAAAGGATTCCTCCAGCTCCCTGCATCGGAATATGATACGGTTTTACAATATCTCCTTTCCCGTCTGCATTCAAGTCACCATAAGAAGGGTGAAAAGAAGAGTAATATTCGAAATGTCCATACCTGTCCCAGTGAATCGTTTCGCCACCCCGCCAAAGTCTGCAACCGATCGCGGTCATGCTATCCTCATTCACATCGCCCAACCCACCGAAGCCGAATGGGAATACAGTGCTCGCGGTGCTACCAACACGCCGGACTACACGTATGCCGGGAGCAACAACATCGATGACGTGGCGTGGTATAGCTCGAACTCCAGCGATCATACTCATCCCGTAGGCGAGAAGCAGGCAAACGGTATTGGGACATATGACCAGAGCGGGAATGTGTTTGAGTGGTGCTGGGACTGGTGGGATATCAACTACTACGAGAAATTTGTCCACAATCCACATCTCCTGAAAAACCACAAAGTGACTGGTTTTCTAATCGTAATGTGGATTGTGTTCACTTCAGACAAATTTAAGCATTTATCCACGGAAAACGGAAGCAGGAATTTTCCCTATTTCAAACTTGACGGGCACACAGTTGCTGATTCAGACAGCAGACGCAGCCTCTCTGCTCCCTTCCTCTTCGCGCGAAGGGGAAGGGCCGGGGATGGGGTTGTCAACATTGATATGACCGTTCCGAACGCTTTCTTCTAAGTCACAGCAGTGAATAAACCGGCAAGTAGAAGTGTCACCAGGAAGAGCAGTCAGGCGAAGAATGAAACCAGACAAAATTACGTGAGATTACCAACGACAACGAAACTGCAAGGGCAACCTAAGCCATTCAGGCCCGAATCCTTCGACTCGGGCCAAAACGGTATGGTTTTATTGCTAATTTGCTCTTAAACCTTGTCGCTGAAGCGCTTCATTTCGACGTGAAGATTCACGAACAGCTTTCACGTAGAAATAACGTCCTCCGCGTGGCATCGGTGCAATCCAGGATTCATTCTCGAATGTGCCGGACGTATCTTCGACAAATTCACCGTCCGGTGTGGCGCAGGAGAAAACCCTGTAGCTTGTCGCGCCGGTTACGGGGCTCCAGGTGATCGTCACGCTGGTTGAATCGGTCGTCAGGACGATATCCTGCGGTGCATCCGGTGACGGTGGAATATTCTCGTATCCCTGCCATGCGAGGAAGGGATAGCCGCCATTCTCATCTGGATTGATACCCCAGATATCGTTCGTGCCGTTCTGGGTCTCATCCATGAAATCCCATCCGGCGTCAAGGTAGGTTTGGGGATTATGCATTTCTGCGGTGGTGAGACCGATACCGCCAACGCTGTGGTCAACTCCTGACGCCTCAATATCCCAGAAGCAATTATTGACAACACAGTAATTACAATCTGCTATTAGACCTCCCCACGCTTCTTGATTGTTTTGTTCAATATAGCATGAGGAATAGCAATTTTCCACCAGCATCAATCCTCCCATGGAAGAATAAGCGCTCCCTACAAGTCCGGCATACAGCATGAAGGCTGAAACCGAACCTTGAGCGCTGCAGTTTGATATCGTTACGCCAATATCGTCATTGACATAGATGGATATTAGTCCGATTAACCCACCGCAGAACCTGCCTGAAGCACTGGCGGAAATGTTTGTACAGCATTCTATAATCTGGATTCCGGGATCACCATCTTCACGATAACAATATCCAATCAATCCACCAATATGAGTTTGAGTGGCTTCGTTTCCATCAACCGTTCCGGTAGCGGAGCATTGTGTTACGTTGCAGCTTCGAGCCTTGCCAATAATCGCGCCGATGTACTTTTTAGCGAATATATTGGCATTTTCAAGATGGATATTCGAGATATCAGCAAATCTCGTATATCCGAAAAGACCAGCGTATGTTTTATTGCTGCGGTTGATGGTAAGTCCCTCGATGGCGTATCCGGCACCGTCATAACAGCCGGTAAATTGATAGGTACCGTTCCCGATTGGCAGGAATCCCGCGCCGTCGTACCAGTTTTGCGTTTCAGTTGCATCGATGTCTGCCACCTGCACGAAGTGTTTGTCCCATTCATCGCTGTGATCGGATAGCCAGGCAAGATTGGTAAGATTGGCTATCTGATAGGGATCAGATTCGGTACCGAAACCGTCAGGAGTCCATTCGTTAACATGTTCGTATCCCTGCCACGCGAGGAAGGGATAGCCGTCATTTTCCTCCGGATTGATCCCCCATACATCGTTCGTACCGTTAAAGGATTCGTCCATAAAGTCCCATCCTGCGTCAAGGTAGGTTTGGGGATTCTGCATCTCTGCCGTGGTGAGGCCGGTTCCACCGGCGCTGGTTGATATTCCCGACGCTTCAATATCCCAGAAGCTGTTATTGACGATACATGACGTCCAAGACATGATTAGTCCACCGAAATCATCGTTATATGGGTTTTGATCAACATAGCATGATGAATAGCAATCCTCCAACATGAAGGATTCGTGTATGGCTGTAATAACGTTACCGATTAATCCTGCCGCAAATCGATTGGCAGAGACAGAGCCTTGCGTGTAGCAGTTAGATATATTTACACAATTGTCATCTAGATTTTCATTTAATAACTCACCAATCAATCCCCCACAATAACCGCCTAAAGTGCAGATTGAAACATTTGTCCAGCATTCTGTCACTTGCATTCCAGGATCATGGTAACCAATTCCACAAACACCTATCAGTCCGCCTATATATGAATATGTACGGCTATTTGCCGCTACGGTTATTGTAGCGGAGCATTGCGTTACGTTGCTGCAACGATTCCTTCCAATCAATGCACCTACGTATTTTTTTGCGAATATGCTGACATTTTCAAGATGGACATCTGTGATCTCAGCGAATTCAGTATATCCGAAAAGGCCTGCATATTCCCTGCTGCTGCAATTGATCGTCAGTCCGTCAATGGTGTATCCGCCACCGTCATAGCTACCGGTAAAGCGATGGGAATTGTTTCCGATCGGTATGAATCCCGCGCCATCATACCAGTTTTGCGTGTCGGCTGCATCGATGTCCGCCACCTGCACGAAATGTTTGTCCCAAAAGGTGTCATCGTTCGATATGTGGTTTAGTTGTAGTAAATTGCTGATAAGATAAGGATCTTCGGTGGTTCCGGAGCCGGTGAAATATGCCTCTGGGGTATTCTCGTATCCTTGCCACGAGAGAAAGGGATAGCCGCTGTTCTCAGCGGGATTGATACCCCAGATATCGTCCGTTCCGTTATCCTCTTCATCCATGAAGTCCCAGCCGGCGTCCAAGTATGTGGAGATTTCCCTCATCTCTGCCGTGGTGAGGCCGGTTCCGCCATCGCTGGAGGACATGCCGGAGACTTCGGTGTCCCAGAATGATGAAACGATATAACCGTAACTTCGATACCCAACCAATCCACCACGATGCGAGCTACCGTTTACCTCCGTCGCACTGAAAGAATTGGAGACTTGCACATAACCACAATCCACCGACGACTCGGGCATACATCCGATCAATCCTCCAGTATATTCCGGTGCAGTAACGGAACCAATGGTGTAGCAATTGGATATCAGGATGTCTCCACCTTCACTGAAAAGGATACCGGAAGTTAGTATTGCCGCAAGCCCACCAGCGTAGTTATTGGCTGCACTGGTTTCCATATCCGCGAAACAGGATGTGATGTTGCATTCATGGTTCTCAGTGGCATAGATCTCTCCGATCAATCCTCCGGCGAAGTTTTGCGGTACCGTTACGCTTCCCGTTGTCGAGCAGTTATGAATATCGGTGTTTTTACACATACCGACAAGTCCTCCGACATTCCTCAATCCGGTAACGTCCGCATCGACAAGATGGATATCTTCCAGATGGGCGTTTTGCGCATAGGCGAAAAGCCCGACGTATTCACGATTTGGCTTGTTGATTACGACACCTGTAATCGTGTGACCGCCTCCATCGTAATTGCCGCTGAAAGGGTTGGAATTTGATCCGATGGGAGAGATACCAAGCGTATCCCTTGTCGAGTATGCAACGATATCGTCCGTCTGAATGAAATGATCGTCCCATACGGCGCTATTGGTCGATATCCACATGAGATTGGAAAAGGTAGCGATTTCCCATGGCGTCGATGCAGAGCCGTCTCCATTGGGCTGCTCGAAGGGTGCGTTATTGTATCCCTGCCATGCGAGGAATGGATAGCCGCCATTCTCTTCGCTATTCAATCCCCAGTAATTCTCTGTTCCGTTCAAAGACTCACCCATGAAGTCCCAACCGGAATCCATATAGGTGAAGAAATTCTGCATCTCTGCTGTGGTGAGTCCTGTCCCGCCAGCGCTGGAGCTTTGTCCCGAGGTCTCGGTGTCCCAGAATGAAGAGTTTATGGTGCCATGCGTACAGGTTCCAATCAGACCGCCGGTTCCTGTGACTGCGCCGGATGAATAGCAATGATTCACCTCGATGGTCCCGCTGTCGGTTCCATCCTGGTTACCGATAAGACCACCGGTCTTTTCGTCTCCAGACACATCTCCTTGTGCATAGCAGTTCTCGATCAGGATCGTTCCGCCTTCGTAACCGGGATATCCCGCGCGATTGTTTCCGGTCAGGCCTCCGACAAAATCTCCTGTCGCAGTAACATCGACATCGGCGAAGCATTCGATGATGTTCGACGAGATCGATTCGAACGCTTCGTTCCGTCCGATCAAACCACCTGCGTAGGAATTACCGCCAGTATCCTGTTCGACGGTCAGTGTGCCGGTCGCAGAGCATGAGCCGACATCGCCGTTGCGTTTGCCTCCGATCAATGCACCGACGGCTGATTGCCCGTGAATCGAAACATTGGTGAGATGCACATCATCGATCGTTGCCGCTGCCGTGAACCCGAAAAGGCCAATATACCGTTGATCCGGTCGATCTATGTACAGATTCGATATTTGATAACCGTCGCCATTGTAGGTTCCGGTGAATCGCTGGCTGTTGTTAGCGATTGGCAGGAATCCCTCGCCATCGAACCAGTTCTGGGTATCGGTCGCGTCGATATCGGCCATCTGTATGTAGTAATCGTCAAAAGTGTTCGGGTTGAGACTCATCCAAAGCAGATTGGTATGTGATGCGATCTGCCAGGGATTCGCTTCGCTGCCATTGCCATCGGGTTGTTTGGGCCAGTTGTTTGTGTATCCCTGGAAGGTAAGGAATGGGTAACCGCCGTTATCGGCGCTATTCATGCCCCATATCTCATCTGTTCCGTTATCAGGCTCGTTCATGAAGTCCCATCCGGCATCGTAGAACGTGAAGAAACTCTGCATTGCCGCCGTATTGAGTCCGGTTCCGCCGGCGCTGGAGCTCTGACCGGTCGCTTCAGTATCCCAGTACGAATTGGATATATCTCCACCATCATTGTATCCGATCAGTCCACCGGAGCTGCCGCCGCAATCAACATTTCCGGCTGCGTAACATTTTTCGATCGTGACAGTGCTGGATGCATCGGTCTCGATTTCTCCGACAAGTCCTGCGGAGCTGTTGCTGCCAACGATTTCTCCCGTGGCATAGCAATTATCGATTGCAACATCGCCGTGGAGCAACACTTCAATTTTGCCGATTATGCCGCCGACGTAGCTACTTCCACTCATCGCTCCGTTTGAAGCGCTACGGTAGATGTGCATGTTTCCACCATCGAGGTAGTTCGTTCCCGATTTGTTCGCGCCGATCAGACCGCCAACGTAAGCTTCCGTCGCATTGATATCGATATCGGCAAAGCAATCTACGATCTCGGAGGAGTGTGAAGATGTGCCGTTGTTTACGCCGACCAGTCCACCGGCATAGGAATAGCCCGAGGTCACCGTGCTGGTTATGCTGCCCGATGCCGAGCAGTTGATCAACGTGGCGTTGTATCCCTCCCCGGAAATAGCACCCACGTTTCCATGTGAGGTGATATCGACATCGGCGAGTTTTAAGTTTTCGATGGTCGAACCATTGGTGTAGGCGAATAAGCCGATCACAGACTCGTCGGGTCGATTGATCGTGAGGCCCGATATCGTCTTGTTGTCACCATGGACATAACCAGTGAAGCGATCGCTGCTGATGCCGATTGGCAGATAACCTTTACCGTCATGATACTCCGCGGAGATTGAGAAGTCGATATCATTATAAATTTGGACATGGGAATCCCACATGGCAGGATCGACGCTCATTCTGTATAAATGGTTGGCATGCCTTATCTGATAAGGATCCTCCGAAGTACCGGATCCGGGAGGACGACAGGCTGGATCGTGATGATAACTGACATTGTGCGGATACAACGTCGCAAGATAGGGGTATCCGCCATTGACGGCCGGATGCATTGCCCAATAGTCATCCTCCACATACCACTCAAATCCGATATCCTCGTATGTGAGGTAGTTTTGCATCTCATAGAAACTCTTTCCTGTTCCGCCGTCGCTGGATGTTTGTCCGGATGTGTCAATGTCCCATATACTATTGGTCACATTACCGAGATCACGTTGTGCAACCAGACCGCCGGTTGTGCTGGTGCCGGATACCTGAGATGCAGCGTAGCATTTCTGAATGCTGTTGAACCCATTGGTTCCCCTCATGTACCCGACCAGACCGCCAACTTTCTCCCGTGCGCTTACGCTACCACGGGCAAAACAATTAGCAATAAGATTATTCCCCCCGGGATTCCCTCCGAAGCCAGCCAACATCATTCCGGTCAGACCGCCGACGCAGTCACCATCTGCCGTAATATCGACATGTGCACCGCAAAACAGAAGCGTTGCCGCATTTACAAACGATGTCGTGCGACCGATCAAACCCCCGACGTAGCTGTTCATGTTTGCACTCTGGTGAGTTGCTTCGATTATACCCGACACATAGCAGTTGCTGACCTCTGTCTGGTACGCTGCGCCGATCAATCCACCAACAACCGCCTGTCCTTGAATATCAATGTTCTCCAGGAAAAGCTTTTGTATCAACGCGTACTCCGTCTTTCCGAACATCCCGCAGCCCTCCTGATCAGGACGCCTCATGTACAGATTACTAATTGTATGGTGATTTCCGAGAAATTGCCCCGTGAAAGGTGTTTCATCGTTACCGATTGGGATAAAACCGCTCTGACTCCAATTCGCACAACCGATCGCATCGATATTGTTCCAGAGACGATAGACCTTGTCCCACTCGGCAGAGTTCGTACAAAGCCATAATAGATTGTCGAGCGTTTGAATCAGATATGGATTTGACTCTGTACCAACCCCCGAGGGCTGTACGCCATCGGCAAAAACACAACTGAAAGTAAAAACGAAAAGGGTCGCTAAAAGGATAGATTTCATACTGTGCTCCAGAAGTTTTTCATAAATACGCGAAAAGTCCATCTAAAGGTCAAGTAAAAAACTTATGAACACAATTCATTCGCGTGATTTCCAATACATTCTGCACTATATCGGTTCTCTCCTTGATGTAAAAATACTTGATGAATCCTCTTTCATTCAATTCAGGGGATTTGATCTGTATACTTCACATCCACAAGAAGGCATAGCTCAATCGAATAGGTTGACATATCTTGCAAAATCTGCCGTAAAGGATATATCACAATAAGGGAGAATTCCACATGATCCGTCACATACCGCCGTTTATCAGGATGACAAAGAGCAACTCGGCGAACACGCAGAGGAAATTGCCCGACATTATGATGTGAGTGGTGAAGAAATCAAGGCAGCGGAATATTACTATCAGCCAGGTCATTGGAACAGCGCTTAGTACAAATTCGATCAAGGAATCGCAGACTTCAAAAAATCGATTGATATGAGAAAGAGAGTTCTGGGCATGAATCATCTGCATAGAGCTGCATCTCATCACTATTTAGCGGGACTATATATTAGTCGGGAAACACCAGAGAAAGCAGAACCACTTTCTAAGCAAGCCCTGAAAATATATGAAAATCTCATGGGACCTGATCATACGGTTACAGGTCCTATAACTGGACTGGGAGTTGTGTATATTCAAAAGGGGCAGTACGATAAAGCAGAGTCCTACTTCCAGAAAGTGCTAGCGATTCATGAAAGGATCGAAGGTCCAGAACATCCTGCTACAGCAGCCACATTGATGAATCTGGCAAACCTGTATGTTGATCAGGGCAGGTTTTCCGAGGCTGAATCCTTGCTTGTGCGAGCAGTAAAATCAATCACGATCATAACAATTGAGAAACTTGTTGAACTCTACGAGCAAACCGGCGACAAGGAACAAGCCGATAAGATAGAGAAAATGAAGAATACCCAGAGTTTTGAACTGTCGGTGCTTTGGCTTCAGGCATATGAGCCCCGAAAGGAAGAGCTTGCACAGGAGTTTCATGATTATCAGGACTCCCGAGAGAAAATCAAGAAGATGATCGACGAGGTGCCCGGAATCAAGGCTGCCCCGGGTATGATGCCGGCTTTGCGAGCGGGGATTTCTGGGTCGACTACAACGACGCGATATTCACGCATGATGTCGATCCATAAGCCGTCCCAGGGGGGGCAGAAACTGCCGAAATTGCCCGCTTCGTCCCATATACGTCCCAGGCATTTGTAGCTTGCCAGTTTTTGCACAATTTTGTCAGTAATATGATAAACCAGAATCAAAGACGAACGAAAGTATTTCAACCATGTACACAAGGCAAAGCTCCGGGTACAGGGAGATGCTTCAATTACTTAATCAAAGTCACCTTCCTTGTCTGTAATATTTTCCTTCCGGCATTGAGTTTGCAGAAATAGACGCCACTAGCATGCGCACCGGCATTCCAAGTGATGGTCTCTCGCGTTGTTTTTATAGGAATCATTTCCACTTTTTGACCCTTGGTATTGAATATCTCTATCCTCAAATTTTTATAATCCTGATTGCTCTTTATCTCAAACGATATTTCTGGATTGAACGGATTCGGGTAGGCATTGAACGTGATATCCGCCGGAGGTACGGTTTCGTCATCCGTTGCGTCCTGATCTTGCTCTACCAGGTTATCATGTCCGCCATAAACGTAAACATATCCCCAGTTTGTATTATAGTTGCTGTCATTTCCATACGCACCTACTGCAATATCATCGAAACCGTCGTTATCGAAGTCACCAACAGCATGTGCATAAGCCATACCATAGCCAGCTTGAGTATTACCTCGATGATAATCCATCGTCCCATTCTGGTCCCCCAAGTAGAAATAAAGGATTCCTCCTGAATTTGAGGTAGGTATGTGATAAGGCTTAACTAAATCTCCTTTACCGTCATTGTTCAGGTCACCAAAAGCTGGATAAAAGAAAGAGTAGTATTCGATATACCCATAGTTATCCCAATTGATTTCTTCTCCGCCACGCCATAATCGGCAACCAGGAGATATGCTACCATCTTCTGGAATATCATAGCCCGTGAATACAAAATCATCATATCCATCATTATTCCAGTCTCCAGCAGGAGCGAGTTCAATGAATGTATTGTTTGCTGAGTGATGAACAATATGGTAATTGGGAACCGTATCTTGCACAGCTCCACCAAAGAAAAAGCAGTTGTGGTATGGATAAGATTCACCATTCCAGTCATATCGGTAGTAATAGTTGAAATCGTCATATCCATCGCCGTTTACATCACCTAATCCACGGAATCCATAGTGACCGTCCGTATCGAGATCCTCAACGAACGGTACCATTTCAAACGATCCGCCATAGACGATATAGTAGGAGACAGGACCGTTATCCTCCGTTATCCCAGCATCGTCGTAACCATCGCCGTTGATATCACCCAATGGGTTGATTAAGCTCATGCGGTCGTCCACGAGAAAAGCGTAATCGGGAATCGTGTCATTGACAGTGCTGCCAAGAAGAATCTTGCAATAACTCGTATAGATATAGTCATCTTCGTAAGTTCTCTCCCATTGCGTATATCCGATATCATCACACCCATCACCATTCATATCCCCTAGATTGCATATATCAAACCATGACGCATACCAAGAATACGTTGTATCAACCGTGATAGCTACTTCCATGCTTGCTGAATCAGGTAATCCTTCATTAGACCCGAAATAAAGGTACAGTTTCCCGCGAAGCATGGGATAGCCGTCGATATATTGATGCCTATACGCACTTGTTGCCAGATCGTCGATTCCGTCGCCGTTGAAATCGAGTGAAATGACATAGAAACCATAGCTATCACTTGGCTGTTCGCCTTGTTGCTCCCATACGATGTCGAGGTGGTTTTCGGCGGATAGCAGTACGCAAGTGGTGAGTAAGATGGCAATTGTGAGGTATCTCATGGCTAACTCCCTAAATATTCATCCCAATTATTCATGATTTTAATAATCTTTCAGATCGTGTCAAGCAAGACTTCAGATTTTCTTAGGACTTCACAATAATCTCACAATAACTTTCTGAATACTGTGTTTTCGACGAGAAAGATCGTATTAATGAGTGCGATCGACCAACATAACCCACTGATAAAACAGCACATATAACACCCAAAGCACTTGATTTTCTGTTCGCGATCTTTATCGTAGAGACATACTTAGAGACACAAAGGAGACTTATGCGTTCCCATGGGGAACGGCCCTTGCCGATCGCGAAGCGACCGCCCGATGGAGACGTAAAAGACCACAGAGATCACCCCGAAGACGATGATTATCAACGCGAAGATTTCAGGTAGCATGAGGGCTGCTTTCAAGGGCGAAAACGGCAACGTGCTGGCGTATATCACGGCGCACATCAAGGATATCCGCCAGTCTGCATATCGTCACCCGTGAGGACACACCCAAAGCGTGATCATCATCGCCCTGGAGGCTGTGAACGGTAAGAGGAAAGGGAAAACGGCGAGACAGAAGTCGTAGCCAGATATAGAGATAGAAAACGGGAGGGCCGTCGATGGCTCTCCCGTTATATAAATCAAGTCATTAAGCTATTTCAGAATCATGACCTTGCGAACTTGCTCGACATCGCCGGCGTTCATCCGGATGAAGTAGATTCCGCTGGGTAGGTCCTTTGCGTTCCAGGTCAGGGTGTTGCGACCCTTTTCGCCATGCTGCGATAACGAACCAACTTTCCTGCCCTTCAGATCGAACATGGAAAACCGGACGGTGCGATTCGCTTCCAGCGTATAGCTGATCGTCGTCACCGGGTTGAACGGATTCGGGTACGTACCGGTAAACTTGGTTGAAAACGTAATTTCGGGCGTATCGCCGGAACCGCCATCCTCGGTGATTGTCACCGTGACCGGACCATGCATGGATGAACCTCCGCCAAGTTCCACGCTCTCAAGCCAGTAGAAGTACTGCGCATCCTTCGTAACATCCTGGTCGAGAAACTCGTAGCTGGTCGCTTCGGTTGCATTTGCGGCAGGGATAATATCCAGATTGATCTTCAGAGCATCTTCGAGGCTATTTTCATCCGTGCGATAGAGATTGTACCCTGCCATATCGCTCTCGGATTGGGTCGTCCAGTTGATCTTCGAATAATTCTGCGAGGTAACGGTAGCGGTGAACGAAGACATCTCGACCGGCAGGGTCGTTCCATCGCCATTGTTGACCACAAATTCGTCGGTACCGCGTCCGGTCGATGTCCATGTGAAGACCACGGTTCCAGGGGTTGAGAAATCAGCTCCGCTGGAGATCGTGATATCCTGCCAGCTCGAGCCATTCCACCAGGCAAGCTCGTTGGAATGCAAGGTGTAGCTGTAGAACAGCTCGATCAGCGTCTGGATGCCGGAAGGGATATCGGCGGTGAAAGCCACCGTGCAGAACTCGCTGTGCGGGAGCAGATGAGTCGGTAAATCACGGACGATGCCACCGATCGTCGCATTGGAAGGCGCGGTTCCGAAGCCATAGGTCAACGTCGGCTGGAAACCAAATTCCTCCAGGATAATCGACGGGAAAAAGATAGGAGAGGGATTGGTAACGGACACACCCTCTAAACTGGCATAGACGATTTCGGTGGGAACCTGATCCGGTTCCGCCGGTTCGTCCATCGTCGTGTAGCTCCAAACAACCGGAGCCGTGCAGTCGCCGTTATCGTTGTAAGGCACGATCTTCCAGGTGACCGTTTCGCCCCAATCGGCAAGCGGCATCGCCATGTTGTACTGAGTATTCTCTCCAAAATTCCACACGGGAACGGGGTCGCCAACCTGTGTCTCACCTTTGTACACCTTGAATCCTGTTAGCTCGGCGCTTCCACTGAAACGCCAGCTGACGGTTACCTGTCGCGGTAAGCCTGTCGCGCCGTTGGCGGGAAATTCGTTGTCGGCGGGTGAGAAGAGGGTGACGAAGCTGTATTCTTCTCCGTAACCGGTGCCGTTGACGCTGGTTGCATAGGCCCGATAGTAGTATATCGTACCCTCACTCAATCCGGTCAGCGTCGAGGTGAATGACCCCAGTCCGCTTCCATCGACGGTGTAGAAGTCTTCCAGCGTGGGATTGGCCGAGGTACTCCAGCACACGCCTCTTGCCGTTACGTCGGCGCGATCCTTGGTGGTAACCTGTTTGAACGATTTCTGCTGGTTCCGCGTTTGGGGCACTTCTTTGCTCGCACTCGCCGTCCGTGCGACCGGTGCATCGACCCGGGCATACCCGACCATACCGCCTGCTTCGGCGCTGTTGGTCGTGATATTGGTCGCTTCGATCGTTGCCACCACGGGTGGCACCTCCTGCCAGCTAAACACCGGATAGATGGGGGGATTCATCACCCATATATCATCGTTTCCGGTATCGTCATTGGGGTTGCAAACGAAGTCCCAGGCAGTGGTCAATCCATCGGTTGACAGGTCGGTATAGGTAGCGAGATCAAACATCTCAGATGCTGTCTTACCCGTTCCGCCATTACTTGAATTCGTGTATGAATTCGTCATATCCCAGAAACAGTTTAAAACATCACAGGTGGGTGTTTTATAACCTATCAAACCTCCATAGTTACTAAACGAGCACACTACACGTCCAGCGCTGAAGCAATTCTTTACTGATGCGGTTTGATATGATTCAACCAATATATATCCGATGAGTCCACCGGTATAATTCGTTGATTGTACCCATCCGCGAGCATAACAGTTTTCGATCGTAAACGTGGTTGATACCTGGGAATCGCCATTCACTATGAAACCAATGAGTCCTCCAGCATATTGAGTGTATGAGAAAACTCTAACATTGGTCCAGCATTCACTTACATACGATCCATTGCTGCCAGTGTATCTGGTAAATCCTATCAAACCACCAACATAATTATCACCATGAAGATTGCCTGTTGCGGAGCATTTCGTCACATGAACGTTATTGCCATATCCAATTAGTGTACCCGTGTAATTGTTTCCATCTATCTCGACATCAACCAGATGTATGTTTGTGATAGTCGAGTTCAACGCGTATCCGAAGAGTCCATTATAATCAGCATTTCGATCAATATTCAGATTCGTGATCTGGAAGCCGTTGCCATCGTATGATCCTTCGAATTTATTCGTACCGTTCCCAATTGGGACAAAAGGATCACTTTGTGTACCGGTCGCGTCGATATCAGCGGTCTGAATGAAGTGATCATCCCATATCGACGCAAGACTACTCAATTCTCTCAGGTGGTTGAGACTCGATACCTGATAGGGATCGGCCTCGGTACCGGAACCGGCAAATACGCAGTAATCGGTATTTGCAAATCCCTGCCACATCAGGAAGGGATAGCCGTTGTTTTTATTGTTATTGAGACCCCAGATATCATCCGAACCGTTTTGCGTTTCACCGGCGAAATCCCAGCCTGCTTCGTAGAAGTATTGCGCGTGCTTCATGTCGGCTGTTATCATCCCCGTGCCGCCAGCGCTGGAGGATTGTCCTGAGACGTCCGTATCCCAGAAAGACGAGGTTAAGGTTCCGGTTCCACGATCGCCAATCAAACCGCCAACTAAAGAATTTCCCGACACGATCGTCGAGCTGTAACAATTGACGATTTCAACCGTACCGGGCACGTATGCCCAGTCGGGGATTCTACCGATCATCCCGCCAATCCTGGCTTGCCCGATTACGGAGCCACGCGTGTAGCAATTGGAGATGAGAACGTCACCCCCGGGTGTTGCCTGAAATCCAGACGAGATCAGCCCAATCAGACCGCCTGCGACATCTCCCATAACATCTACATTAACGTCTGTATATGAGGATGTAATGCTGGCGGAAGAACTCTCATTCGATACATACGATCCGATTAATCCACCTGCATAGCTATTGTTGTTTACCGTCTGGTGATTGGCTGTAACATTGCCCGTAGCCGAGCAGCTATGGACATTCGTGGTGTGAGCATGACCAACAAGGGCTCCCACCTTAGCCTGCCCCACGATATTTGCATTGACCAGGTGAACGTCGGATAGATTGGCTTGGTCGGTAAAGCCGAACAACGCTACATTGTCCGTTGCGGGACGATTGATGTAAAGGTTTGATATTGAATAACCTGCTCCATCGTATTCACCCATGAACTTCTGGTCAGCGTTTCCGACAGGCAAGAATCCCGCGCCATCGAACCAGTTCTGGGTGTCTGATGCGTCTATATCTGCCGTCTGGATGATGTAATCGCTGCCTCCCCAGGCATCATCATGCATGGACAACCACAACAGGTGCTGGATTGTCGATATCTCCCAGGGGTTCGCTTCACTTCCGTTACCGTCGGGCAGTTTGGGCCAGTCGTTCTCGTAACCCTGGATAGAGAGGAAGGGGTAACCGCCATTATCAGCGCTGTTCATTCCCCATCGATCGTTCGTACCGTTCGGTGATTCATTCATGAAGTCCCATTCGGCATCGTAGTAGGTGAAGAAGTCCTTCATTTCTGCTGTGGAAAGTCCTGTACCGCCAGCGCTGGAGGATTGACCCGATGTTTCGGTATCCCAGAAAGACGTGGTCACAGTTCCGATTCCACGTTCGGCAATCAATCCGCCAAGTGTATTGTTTCCCGTTACTGAAGTTGTGCTGTAGCAATTGACGATTTCAACCGTACCAGGCGTGGTAGCCCAGTCTGGGATTCTGCCCACCAATCCTGCAACATGGTTGTTCGCAGAAATGCTTCCTTGACTGTAGCAGTTGGAGATTAAAATATCTCCACCGACTGTACTCTGATAACCTGAAAGAACAAGCCCCGTGATACCTCCAACGCGGTCGCCATTCGCTGTTATTTCGACATCAGTGTAGCATTCAATGATATTCGCGGTCACTCCATCGAAGCTTGTATGTCTGCCTATCAGACCACCTGCGTAGCTATTGGAATTTACAGACTGATGATCGACTGTCAATGTTCCGGTTGCAGAACATCGATAGAGACTTGTGTTTAGATTGAATCCAGCAATAGTACCCGCATTAGATTCACTCGAAATCTGTACATTCTCCAAATGAATATCGTGAAGTTATGCTCCATCGGTATAGCCAAATAATCCACATCCTCCCAAAGAAGGTCGATTAATCGTCAAATTGGAAATCACATTACCCTGGCCGTTGAAATCACCTGAGAATGGATCGCCTTCAGTACCGACCGGCGAAAATCCCGCGCCTGAATTCCAGTTCTGTGTGTCGGATGCATCGATGTCTGCCGTCTGCATAAAGTAATCGCCCCAATACGATGAATTCGTGCTGAGCCACAACAGGTTATCGAGACTCGCGATTTGATATGGACTTGACTCTGTACCTGCCCCCGACGGCTGTACGCCATCGGCAAAAATAAAACTGAGAGTGAAAACGAAAAGTGTCGTAAGTAAAAAAAGTTTCATAGATGGCTCCAGAAGTTTTTTTAATGAAGAATGAATACTCATGTACATGTCAAGTAAATTATCTTAATGAATCTGATTCATTAGAGGCTATCTCAACACCAATCTTTACAATCTGAAATATCAGTTTTGTCGGTATTCAATTGTATTGTCTGAGCGCTCGCGGATCGCCGAACGGGAAAAGCAGCTCATCATGTATGCCTCGTCCTACCCATCCCCCAAACCTCATTAGGAGGAACCCATGAACCATCCCGCCATCTCAATGCCCGAATCCTGCGAATATCCGACACTGTGGGGCGTCACGGAACAAGAGCGTTTCATACCGCCGTTTGGGGAGGTGATTCATATGAGGATTGAGCAAGTTTCAAGGCAGGAGAATCCTCTGCCGCTTTTAGCTATAGGCACAAATCGTTTGACATTAAGCGATATAGTTTATTGATATGGCAAAAAAGAATCATCGCATCATCTTAAATGTATGTGTGTCATTGTTGCGGCATTTTCCATGCCTGATATCGCTATAACATTGCTTTAGAATTATATGATCCTCAATCCACTAGCAAGGAGACACCAATGTGCGCAAACGATCAACGCTACAATCTTCTCGATGAGAAATGGTTGCCTGTCCTGACGCTTCACGGAGACAATGAAAGACTTGGCATCATCGAAACGCTCGATAAGGCAGCAGCGATACGACAGATCGCCCCCAGCAACCCCATGGACCGGTTCGCAGTCTTCCGCTTTCTGCTGGCTGTGTGCTACTGGTGCGCGGACCGGACAGGGAAGCCATTTCCTGCAAACGGTAATGGGATACCGATGGAGTGGATCACCTTCCTTAGAGGGCAACATGATTGCTTCAACTTGCTGGGAGACGGGAAGAGGTTTTATCAGGATATAGAATTGGCTCCAAACCTGCAAAAAATAAAACCACAGAAAAAGAAACCTGTCACGAATCTGTTTCATGAGTTGCCAAGCGGACATAACTCCTGGCATTTCCGTCATGTTATAGACAGTGAAAACGGAGTCTGTCCCTCGTGCGCTGCAATGGCGTTGTTGAGACCCCCCGTATTCTCGATGAGTGGTTTCACGAAACTGAGTCACGGTATCAACGGTGTTCCTCCAGTTTACTGGTTCTTTGATTCAGGAACGCTTCTTCATACGATCCGGTTGAATTGGAATCCCGGGGATAATCCTGGATTGCCCTCATGGACAACTGAACAGCCTTTTTTGCAACCGTCTAACCCAGTGTCCTTATTACAGGGATTAACCTCCATTCCTGTGCAAGTCTTTCTTAACGAGACGGAAAGCGGAGGAGAACCATGTTCGGTTTGCGGGGAAAATCACTTTCTATTCATCAGGACGATATACATGCAAGAAGCGGGATGGTCAAAGGGGTTGGAATGGCAGGATCCTCATGTATTATGGGCGACGAAAGTGATACCGAAAAAGAAGGAAACCAAATACGAAACGAAAATCCTTCGTGTAAGTGACCCAATAAAAACTCCGAAAATATCGATCGACAAAACCCTCCTCACTATTTTGAAACACCGTGATTGGATACCTTTTTCAAGGGGAAATAAGATACATTTTGTTGTCTTTTCTATCGATAGCCAGAATAGCAAGGGGGTTGATACATGGGAACAAATGGTAACAATCCCAGCAATGTCATTAGATGAAGCTCGTCGTGATTTATGGGGAAATGCGATAACATATCTATCGGAAAGAATTCATGATGTCCTTTGGAAATACAATGATAAAGACTACGAGAAAAAACGCAAGGATAAAGAAGAGCAAAAGAATGCTAAGAAGAAAGCCCCCACCCGTACCGCCTTCATCTCCCGGCTATCCCGTCCTCACGTCGAGGAACAGGTCGCGAATCACATGACCGATTTGCTTTCGGGCAATGGCGATTACACATGGGATGATGCTGCAAACGAATATGCACCGTTCATGAAAGCAGCAGCGGAATCGCTCGCTCCGGATGTGACAATCAGGGATGCCAAGAAGCGCAGGGAGATCAAGCGGCTACGTCCCAGGCTCCCGAAGGAGGACAAGTAAGATGGCAAGTATCAGCACCTATCGATTCATTATCGGCCTTTCGAAGCTGAAATCGGGCGAGCTCAGCCTCTTGCGCACCCATGCCGATCAAGGACTCGACGAAAGCCTGCAAGGATTCGACATCTTTACCGGCATCTGGTGGCCATTACGGCAGAAAAACCAATCCGCACCACGTCGTAGTGTTGCATGGCTTATCTGCAAGCTCTATGCCGTCGCACCATTGTCTCATGAGAAGGGAAAGCCCCTTATGATACTACTGAGCAAACGACGACCGAGTGATCCCGACAAAGGAGTCCGCTTCGATAAACGAGTCGATGAAATGCTCATCCAATCGCTCGACACCATCGAGCCGCACCTCAGATGGGCTTTGCGAGAGGTCGCGAAGCTCGGGATGTCCCTCAACTGGGCACAAGTCACCGACGACCTCTCCATCTGGGAGAGACAGACTACCCGACAAAAATGGATCGAACAATACATCAATCAGCAATAACAGGAGGAACCCATGTTAATCGAGATTCATGCCATCCAGAATCACGCGCCCAGTAACCTCAACCGCGACGACCTCGGCGCACCCAAGACCACCATGTTCGGCGGCTACCTCAGAAGTCGTATCTCAAGCCAGTGCCTGAAGAGAAGTATCAGGATGAGTAAACAGTTTGAGAAGCTTATGGGTGGGGAAAGAACAAGGTGGCTTGCAGACAGGATCGCGGAAGCTACTACTAAAGATCACAAGATGCAAGAAGAAGTCCTGAAAAAAGCTAAGGCTCTTCTAAAGATGACTGGTTTGGACATGGAGAAAGACAAGGAAACCGGTAAAGAACACACCAAAGTACTTGTGTTTGTCTCCAAAAAAGCTATTCCGAAGCTAGTTGATGTGGTGACTTCTAAGATACCTGATGATGAGAAAGCTAACAAAATTGCAACTATCATCACTATAGCAGAGGAGCCAGATATTGCATTACATGGCAGAATGCTTGAAGCAAAGAAGCAAAGTATGCTGAGAGCAACGAATACTGGAATCGAAGCAGCCCTGCAAGCCGCACACGCGATATCAACTCACGTCGCACACCCTGAAATCGACTACTTCACCGCAGTGGATGATGCATCTGTGGCAAAATCCGGAGCAGCTCATGTCGATGAAGCGCTCTATTCCTCCTCCTGCTTCTATAAATACTTCTCCATCGATTGGGAGCAGCTCGTTGCTAACCTTGGCGGACAGGTCGATCTGGCGGCGCACACCGTCGGCGCGTTCATCCGTGCCATGGCGCTGACCACGCCGAGTGGCAAACAGAACAGCTACGCCGCGCACAACCCGCCGGACGGAATCCTTGTCGAGATCAAGAAGGATAACAAGACGCCGATCAGCTACGCCAACGCCTTCGTGAAGCCGGTCAGGCCCGGACAGCGCGACCTGGTGGAAGAAAGCGTCGCACAACTGGCGCAGTACGTCTCCGAGCTCGACGAGGGCTTCAGCGCGCAGGGCGAGCGATACTGGTTCTCACCGGGCGGACGGTATGATTTCCATGGTCTTGCGAAAGAAAGCCTGAGCAATTTCGACCAGTTTGTCACGGCAATCGTGAAAGAGATGGGTTTCGACTGGGAGGCGGTGCAAAAAGCGATCGTGGAGAAGCATGATGCGTGACAACACCCTGTTCCTGCGTCTGGAAGGACCGATGCAGGCGTGGGGAAGCCATGAATCGAAGTTCGTGATCCGGCGCACGAAGGAAGCGCCTACCAAGTCCGGCGTGATCGGCATGCTCTGCGCCGCGATGGGGCTATCCCGCCTGGAAGCGCAAGACGGCTGGCTCGAAAAGCTCTCGAACCTCGAAATGGGCGTGCGCATCGATCGCCCGGGCATCCGCTGGTGGGACTGGCATACCGTGGGCGCCGGTATGAAGATGGCGACGGCAGAAGGCAAAGAGAAAAACGGCCCCATGCTCACCCGCAGGGAATACCTCTGCGACGCGAGCTTCCTGGTAGCGCTCCGGGGTGACGAAGATCTGATCGCGACCTTGTCATCCGCGCTCGAAAATCCCGTCTGGGCGCTCTTCCTCGGCCGGAAGAACTGCCCCATGTCACGTCCGGTTAACGAACACCGCGCTGGTACATTCGCTTCGCTCGAAGAAGCCCTCGCATCGATTCCCTGGCCGCAAAGACACGAAGACAATGATAAGCATCTACCTTGCGAAGTCACGGTTCTCCTCGACTGGCGTCCAACCGAAAACCAGCCCGAAGCCCCCGAAGAAGCCGAAGTCTGGTACGATGTCCCCTTCACCTTCGATCCGCCGTCCCACAGACCGCGTTTCGCCATTCGATCATCGTTAACGGTCGGTAAAAACGGCGATGTGAAGCGCAGTAATGTGATACTGGGCGTGGAGGGTGCTTATTCTACACAACGCATCCACGCCGACTATCAGAACACCGAGTTCCGCAAGAAACGTGCGAAGCGACTGGCGCATGACGACGGACGCTGCACCTTCTGCGGTTCACCTTCTTCGACCGTGCAGCACATCACCTATCGGCGCGCGGGTGGCAACGAATCGCTCGATGATCTGAAATCGCTGTGCCGACTTTGCCACGACGCCATCACCATGCTCGAGTACGGCGCCAACATGGGCATCGACCGCATCGATCCCGAAGACCCGGCGTGGCGCGAACGTATCCGCGAAAAGCGCGCCGAGATCGTGAAATTCCGCAGCAAGAAGACCCGTAAACGCAGATTCGAAGAAAAGGAGGGCGACGATGTACCTGTCCCAACTACTGATCGACACGGGCGGTAATCCCGATCGACCGCGCCCGGGAAGGATGTGGCTCAACAACATCTACCACGTCCACCAGCGACTTTCGATGGCGTTCGGTAAGAAGGATGATCAAAAAGCCATGTTCCTCTTCCGCATCGACAACAACATCAGCTCAGACGGCTCACGCGCGATGATCCTGGTGCAATCGGAGGCAGAACCGAACTGGCAAGAAGCCTTCTACAACGCGCCCGATTTCCTCGCGTCTCTGCCGGCATACAAGCCCTACGATCCTGTCTTCCATGAAGGAGATATCCTGCGCTACCGGCTGCTGGCGAACCCCACGAAGAAAATATCGACGGGTGACTTCGCTCGCGAGCATACAGAGAAATACGACAGGCAGGGGCGCAAAAGGACGATCGGCAAACGGGTTTCGATCGTGTCCCTCGCCGGGCCGATTGACGAGACCGAGGATGAACGCGCTGTGCGGCTCCACGACGAGTATAAAGACTGGCTCGGCAGACGTTCCGGCAATGGTGGGTTCGTTATCGAGAAATTCGATCTTGTACGCCTCTTCCGGGTCGTCGGTTACAAGCCGGACGGCTTTTCAACCAGGAGCGGTAGCTGGAACCTCGACAAGAAACGTCTTACCTTCAACGCAGCGCTGATGGAAGGCATCCTCGAAGTGACCGATCCGGAACAATTCATGGAAACCATCCGCAACGGGATCGGGTCCGCAAAATCTTTCGGGTTCGGGCTGTTGTCGGTTGTCAGGAGGTAGGAGGTGATCCATGCTGACAAAGGATTATCACCAAGTCCCCAAGGTCCGTGACAAGTGGAGCTGGCTCTACATCGAGCACGGAATCATCGATCGGGAAGACAAGGCAATCGCCGTCCACGATCTTCGCGGGTTGACCCCGATTCCCTGCGACAATCTCTCCGTATTGTTGCTCGGACCGGGCACGAGCATTACGCACGCGGCGATCACGACGCTCGCAGATTGCGGTTGCCTGGTCGTCTGGAGCGGCGAACAGGGCGTAAGGTTCTACGCATCGGGCAGCGGCGCGACCCGGAAGGCTTCTCATCTTCTCAGGCAGGTGAAGCTCTGGGCGAACGAGAAGTCCCGCCTCTACATCGTGCGCAGGATGTACGAATTCCGCTTCCCGGAGAAGCCTGATCCGTCGCTGACACTGGAGCAAATCAGGGGCATGGAAGGCGTTCGAGTTCGTGACGCTTACTTCCGTGCCTCGCGCGATACCGGCGTCCCGTGGAAGGGTCGGAACTATGACCGGCGCGACTGGAAGAACGCCGATCCGATCAACAAGGCGTTGTCGGTGGCGAATTCATGCCTCTACGGAATATCCCATGCGGCGATCGTGGCGGCGGGATATTCCCCAGCAATCGGGTTCGTGCATACCGGCAAGCAGCTCTCGTTCGTCTATGATGTCGCGGACCTCTACAAGACGGAACTGACGATCCCGGTCGCCTTCCAGACCGTCGCGGAGGTGGATAGAAACCTCAGCCGCGAGGTGCGTATCCGCTGTAGAGACATGTTCCATCAACAGGGGCTGCTCAAGCGGATCGTGAAGGATATCCACGACATCTTAGGGGCTAAACCGCCCGAGGATGCCGAGGACGACTTCGATGCCGATCCCGCGAAGCCGGGTGGTTTGTGGGACCCCGTGACCGGCGAATGCGCCGGCGGCGTTTCCTATGGAGAAGGTGGAGACAAGGAGGAAGAGTGAACGTCATGATTCTCGAAAAGGTTCCGGTCTCGCTCAGGGGTGAGCTGACGCGCTGGCTGCTCGAAGTGAAGGCAGGCGTGTTCGTCGGCAACGTATCCGCGATGGTGCGCGATCGCCTCTGGAAGAAGGTTTGCGCCGACTCCAAAGGCGGCGCTTGCATGATGCTGTGGTCGACCAACAACGAACAGGGTTTTTGTGTTGACTTCTGGGGAGCCAACAGCAGAATCGTCACAGACTGGGAAGGACTTAAGCTACTGACGAGGCCCTCGAAGCCCGATTAAATCAAGAGTATTCCCCACGCATGTGGGGGTGAACCGACCTGCTGAGGATCGTTCGCGCTCGCACTGACGTATTCCCCACGCATGTGGGGGTGAACCGGTCGATGCGTTCTGTTACGTGCAAAACTTCTAGTATTCCCCACGCATGTGGGGGTGAACCGCGCTTCGACAGACGCAGGGCAGACGACTTTTAGTATTCCCCACGCATGTGGGGGTGAACCGACCGTACGTTTCGATTACCGTGGTGTTGTCAAGTATTCCCCACGCATGTGGGGGTGAACCGGACAAGCTTGGGTACCTGAATGGTACGATTGTGTATTCCCCACGCATGTGGGGGTGAACCGGGATCCCGCTATTTCTACGATTTCTCAAATCAGTATTCCCCACGCATGTGGGGGTGAACCGTTTTCGCGCCTGAAGCGGGTGAAAAGTTGGATGTATTCCCCACGCATGTGGGGGTGAACCGTCGACCTACGTTATACAAACCTACGCGGAGTCGTATTCCCCACGCATGTGGGGGTGAACCGAGGCAATCGGTGACGGTCTGCTTCCAGTAACCGTATTCCCCACGCATGTGGGGGTGAACCGACAAGCGAAACAACCCAAAAGCCATTCGATGAGTATTCCCCACGCATGTGGGGGTGAACCGAACGTATTCGCAGGATCAGCGTTGACCATGTCGTATTCCCCACGCATGTGGGGGTGAACCGAAATGCGGCAGGTTGCGCGGGTCGCCCAATCCGTATTCCCCACGCATGTGGGGGTGAACCGGCGTGTTTTTTTCTGAGGATATGTTCAATCGTGTATTCCCCACGCATGTGGGGGTGAACCGTTCTCGAATTGCTCGCGGTTCGTTCCATCGTAGTATTCCCCACGCATGTGGGGGTGAACCGGGTTTCCGTCTCCGGTTTCCAGCCAGTGGATAGTATTCCCCACGCATGTGGGGGTGAACCGATATCACGGGGAGCAGGATGAGCAGCAGGATCCTTTTCATGGGGTGCCTACATATTCCACTAACATGATTTCGCTCCGTGTAAGACTTTCGTTCAGTCATTACGTTTCAGCTAAGCGAAAGACGAAAATTGCCGAATATCCCTCTCCCCAGCCCCCTCTTCGAAATGAAGAGGGGGAGGAGAGAGAACATTTGCAGCCTATGCTTCGACAAACTCATGCTGTCCTTCGACTCTATGAGAGATTCGAGTTATCGCCTCGCAAAACTCACAGCATCTAGGTGACAAACGAGCTACTCGGCATGACACGTTATTTTATTTGAGTAAAAGCATTTTCTGCGCTTTCGACTTCCCACCGGACTCGAGACGGTACAGATAGATGCCTGACGATGCGTTCTTGCCGATCTGATTGTCGCCATTCCAGACGACTTTGTGCTTTCCAGCTTCGAGGTGATCGTTGACCAGCGTCTTTACGAGCTGTCCTTTGATATTGTACACCTTCAAGACGACTTTGTCGTCCTTCGGGATCGAATACGAGATCGTCGTGGTAGGATTGAAGGGGTTGGGATAGTTCGCGTCAAGTGCAAACACGTATGCAGGCGCCTGTGAGGACTCCGCGTCGCCGTTCAGGAACATACGAAGGGATTTCATATATTCGAGATATTCCTCGATTGTTTTCGTCTTCACCGTGCATTTATTGGGTAATGCCCTTGTGCCGGATTCAGCGAGCTGCACGTAGCAGTAACCCTGATCGGCCAAAGCCATAACACTGTCGATTCTCGTATCTGGCTCTATTATAACCTCTTCCAGCCTTGCGATTGCTTCGATGTAATTCTTCTCATACATAAAGGATTCCGTAACGACTCTCTCCTTTTCCTTGTATAGATCAGGATAATCCTTGGAAACCAGAGCGTTCAGTTCCTGGCGCATTGCTTTATAATCCTTGTCTGTCTTCGATGCGATGTAGAGGAAATAGATCAGAGACGCCACCGCTTCGTTTGATTCGGGATATGACGTTACAAGGTTTGTGAAGTTGTTTTTGGCTGTCGTGTAGACGCTATAGCCATAAGCGGCGAGTCCAGCGTCAAAAAGTTCTTGAGCGCTGAAAGCCCGACCATCGAAGATGAAATCTCTTACGGAGGGATAATATCGCTCGGGGTGGATCGATGGATGAGGGGTGAATTCATTTCCCGTTACGTCCACCTCTCTTCCCAAGTCGCTGCGAGCGATAACATATACATCCATTTCATCGGGATCCCAGAAATCAGGGATCGACGGTATTATGATCGGATCGAATCCCGTATCGGTAACAATGTTTCGATCTTCATGTTCTGTTTGTCGCATGTTGATGAAAACCGATCCGCTACCAAGGATTTCTGTACCGCCGTTGTTTGAGACAGTATTTGCTCTTACATCGGCGAAGCCACCGCGATATCCCCAGATTCCCTGCCTTCCATTATCGCTGATGGTATTCTGGTTGATACGTAAATTCATTTCGGCTATGAACAAGGCATCATCGTTGTTATCCGTAAAACTACTGTGGGTAATAACGGATTCATCGGCACTACCCAAAGACGCATTCAACGCTGTTCCGTTTGAAGTAAATGAGCAAGCTCCGATCTCAGTGTAGATGTCTGGTTGTGTGAATGTTCCACCTATGTTGAAACGACTATCCTCAATCCATAAACCAATTTCACTGTTATCGGCGAAGGTGTAGTCATAGATTGTTTCGGGATCATCCTCATCTGCACTTAGAATGATAAGCCCGTACTCATTCTTAGAGAAGACTGCCTTGTCGGCCGATGGGTCTGTGCTAAGAAGAGATACATCCGTTACTGCATAGCAAAAAATCCCGGTTTCACATTCCGAGAAGCTCGTATTATCGAGAATAACAGAAGTAAGCCTTGTTAGCTTCAATCCGTACTCGCAATCTTCGAATTGAGAGTTCAGGAATTTAACGTATACTTCCGATTCGCCGCGTTCACTGATATTCAAGGTACGTACTCTGGAGATGTTCGCATTTTCAAAATACAGGTAATCTTGTTCTTGGTATTCGGGTGCGTGAAACTCGATACCTTCCCAACGCTCAGACGTATCGCTCTGTACGGTCAAGTTGTGACAGAAACCTGAGGGATTGCTTGGATCGACTCCCAAAGCTCCGCCATTCTTGATAACGATTCTGTCGCCAGGCAGATGATTCGCAAAGTCAATCGGTGTATGGCCCGTGATGGTGACATCGTCGTAGATATCCAATTCGCCATTATCTGTCACTTCGATCAATGATCTTCCTGAGAGGAAAACGGACGTATCATCTTCAAGAATTATCTGCCCATCTCTGCATAGCAACTCGCTCGAGTTATTAAGTCTCAGAGTACCAGAAATATCCAGAATGGGATCATATCCTGTTGAACCATCCATTAGAAGTTGTCCCTTGTTCTGTAGATCAAGCTCACCTCCATCCGCAATAACCAATGGACTATCTGATCCAAACATGTTGATATCAGCTGTTGCTCCAGAATGAGTGGAGGTTGAAGATGCTACCAGTTTTCCATTATTGAGAACAGAGATGCTTATGGGATATGCTATGTCGAGTCGATTGGTTATTGTCAAAACCGCAGACGTGAGAATAGTCCCTCTGATATGATCGCCTACTGCTCTCGATATGGTAACAGTTGCGTTCGTTGTGCCAGATCCAGTTGATTCGAGGATTTCCATCACACTTCCAATTCCCAAATAAAGATCTGAAACGATTACGTTGTTCTGATTGCTGCCTTCTATTTGAGTATAAACATCATCCCATTCATCAAGCAACAGCCAGGTCGTGATGAGCCTTCCATTTGATACAAGATTGATCTCGGATGGATTGGTGTTGTTTTGTTCGTTTTTGCAATAACACTCATAGGATGAAATACTTGCCCCGGAATTGATATTCAATACGGCCCCATTATTGATATTGATCGTTTCGGAATATATGCCACTGCCGTTGATATTCAGAATTCCACCTGAATTGATCGTAATGGAGTTGAAACACAAATTGTTTTCATCGATGTTGACTACATCGCCATCATCAACAACAAGGTCCTGTACAAAGCTGAGGACAAGCGGTTGCATCTCCGGAACATTAATATGTCCAATAGAGGCTGAATGTGTGCCATTATTGTCGGTGTAGCGGAATCCGACAGTGTAATTGGGATGAGCGAGAAGTTTCTCGAATGTTGCTGTAAGAAGATTTGTCTCGGGATCAAGCGTGGCATTTCTGGCATATCCGTTGGCAAAAACCTTCTCTATCTGAGTGTCCTGCGGTATAAAGCCAATCGCAACTTTGAAGTTGTCTGCCCAGGTGTAGGAGCAGTTATTGGTCACATCCCGCTGAAATTTGCTGTGGCTGGTGTTTGAAATGACGGGCTGGGTTATTTCAAGTTTCGTGGAGTAAGAAAGGCCGTACTGAGATACATCCATATAATGTGGCCAAGCCATTAGTCCACCAGTTTCAGTGCCGAAAGTGGCATTAACATAATATTCGTTGGTCTTGTATGGTGCAAGGCCACCATAGGTCGCAGTGTCATTTATAATTTCAGAACCACTTGAATGGGTGGAGGTCTGATATTCACATACGACAAATCCCAAAGTAATATCGCTTGTCTCGTGATCGTAAACGTTATACCAAAAAGGGATTTCTTCAACTGGAGGCCAGCCTACTCCGTTACCAAGGTGTGAGCTAATGGACACCGTCAAGGATCTGTCATGATCAATATCTTCACAGATAAAGCCATGATTGTTTAAATACGGCTCTGTGTTCAAGAAGTGATCAAACACAAGTTCGGCGACTTCAGTCTCGAAAATTGGGTCATTGTTAGAGTTTAAGTAGTTATAATCTCTTGATATAGAATAGGTGCTTAGACTGTATTGAGACCCATCGAATGTACTTGCACTATAAATCAGGTTACCTGAGAAATCGGAAAGAATCGAACCTTGAAAGTTCTGAATTCCCTGTGGAGTATTAATAAACCCATAGTCGAAATCCGAAAGTACTGACCTGGTTTCTCGAGATGATCTTAGAAAAGTTGTTGCAGGATAATATATGTAACCACTATAATCTACAGTTGGATTGCTTCCATTAACTAAACCTGAGCCGTTTTCTGTGTACACGATTTCGAGATTCTGATCCAGCACATACACAATATTCGATGGAGGCATTAGTGACGGGAATCTGGATGTCGATATTGTTAGATAAATATCATTATTGCTGTTTAAATCCCAGACCAATGGTGTGAAAAAGGTTCTGATGCCCTCAAGGCTTGCACTTGCCAGTTCGTTAAAGTTGTGGAAATTAACGACCTGGAAATTCGATATCTGAATCTTGAATATCGATTGCAAACCGGCGACATAGATATAGTTTCCAATAACCACAGGGGTTGATCCATACTCGAGAGCATGTGACATAAAGCTGATTTCTTCTCTCTCTATCGCCCTGAGGTCGATACTGTTGATTACGACATCTTCTGTGTAATTGTTTATACCTCCCGTGAAGTCAGAATCAATTGCCATCAAGAGACCACTTTTATTCAGAACCAGGATGAAGTTACCACAATATACAGGACTTGCCATGAATCCTGTGCCACTTTCATAACGGACGCGTGCATGTGTAGTAAAGTCGTTTTGAATACCAGCAAGGTCGGCTTGATTGTAACAATTGAGATAATCAATTTTGTCGTTTGCAGCGACGAAGTTTCCATCCATGTAAAGAGTCTGCTCGTCTAAAAGGCGCATACCCATATCGGAGTGTTCAATCTTGAACCTGATAATCGAGGCGGTAACTGCGTATGGGGGTTCTTCCATATCGCATTCGTCAATTCCGGCTACGCCAAAGGATGCATAGTAGAGCATCGGCATTGGATCAGTGGCTGAAGAAACAGCTGGTACATTGCGGAAACGATCGTTGATGTCCATGATTTCATCGGGTTGCTGCGAACTGCCGGAAGCAAAGGCAAGACATGGGAATAAGATTCCAATGAGCAGTGAGAAAAGCATGGTGCGTTTCATACGTCCTCCTGGGATTTTGATAATCGAATTAAGAACGCAAAGATTTGTTATGTCAAGAAGTTTAATTTTACTCAATTTCGCTCATGTCGTTATCCAATATTTATGCGGTTGATGGAAGTGCTTTACGGAAAGTGCAAAAATGGCATAGCATTTATTGGGATTTCAGTGTTTCTCGACATCGTAAAATGGCCAATGAAACCTGAAGTTTCAGCCACAAAATCCAATTTGATTCTCCAGATTTTATTTCAGGGCTTTCGGCACTTCGTTTGCTTTATGCATAACTAAGCTCTAGCTTGATTGCAGGAAACGGTAAAGAATAAGTCAATAATGCATAACAAAATAAACTTGACAGGATGTTGTCAATATTTATTGGAATGGGATGATACTTACATATAGCTTACTCGAAGCAAATTATTATGCAAGGAAAATGTCATAATCATGATGGCAAGGTAATGTTAATGACAGATGATCCATTGAAGAAAAAAACTGAAAACAACTCCGGACCTGATTGCCTCAGAAGATCAATTAGGCAAGGCTGGAAAAATAACAAGGCTCCTCTTTTTCTTCTAGGATCTGGGGCAACGCCAATAGTTATCAAAGAATACTACCACGCGATTTATGTAATCAACGAAATTGCTTTGGGGAGGGCAGGGAATATTAAAATCATGGACGCTGCAAAAAAAATGCGCCAGAGTGAAGTATTCCTTCTTGTCGTGAAACATGTTAAAGAGGGTCGGTATCCAACACGTCCTATCCAAGCAGAATTTTTCAGTGAATTGAAAAAGCAAGGCAAACTTTGGGAGTTATTCTGCAATAGTTTTCTTTATGATTGGATATTCAAGATGGATGTGATTGCTCAAATGAAGGAAAATGATTGGAAGGAATCCGTGTCATCTCCGGAAGGTAAATATCCATCAAAAGCAAGAAGAAAACAGGCTGATAATATTGATCCCCCAAAATCCGTTACCGATATAGCATGCCAGATGTACAGGTCGATCCGAGAAATCATTTGCGAAAAAAAACAAAGGCTTCTTGGACAGAACATAATTCTGCTAACGACAAATTTCGATGGTGCCATCCCACTCGCCTTGACACGAGAATTAAACACAAAGGATGAAATTCCCTGCATTGTCGTAAGCGGCAAAGAGGCGATTTCCAAGATACCTCACAACAGCAAGGTGGGTAAAGATAAAGGACGCCCCTGGATCATTACACTTCGAGGTGATGTTTACCATGTAGTATGCTCGAACACCCTTTGCTCGAATTACAACAAAGAGATATCCGTCTTTGAAGCGCTGCGAGAATCAAATCAGCCTCTGAATATCAAGATAAAAGGCATTATGGACTCAGTAGAGGATGGCACCTGGGATAATTTTTTTCTTTTACATCGCATTAACGAAGATGATAAGAATTCTGGCCGGAATCAGAATGAGGAAGCCAGGATTTTCTATAAAAATGATCCCAACGGTTCCAGTGGGAATAAGAATGAGATCAGCATCTTCAAAAAATACATCGAGATCGTATATAACTCATTGATTGGGCCCCTGAACGATGGGCTTTTTCCTGATTTAAAACATTATAAATCGTTGCCGAAAGATGAGATTGAAAAACTCAAGGAAGTTGCCGAGAAAATTCAGCATTGTCCCGAGTGTGGTTCTCGCAGGTCCATATCGATATCATTCCCCGGTTATGTTGTTAAGGATATCGAGATCGGGGAAATTATGAGTGAGATATGGAGGGTATTGGGATCGCAGATTTCCTGTGTTTGCACAATCGGCTTCTCCGGGAATTCTGATTCAACAATTCTTGATTATCTGGCTAACATGGCCTGGAAACTCGAAATTCCGTGGTACAATTGGGGTCGGAAGAATAAGGATACCCCAACCCTTTCTTTGCTCAGCAAAATCAAGGCAGTTGAAAACACGGGGAATTCATTATTGAAAGGGAGTTTCGTAACAATCTTGACACCAGATGGTTCTCTTGATCTAACCGAAAGCCTCAAGGATTTAGTGGATTAATTATGGTGAAATATAAAAAAATCTTACCGGGAGACGGGCTGTGGCCCACGGATACGGAAATTGAGAAAAGTTTCATCGTAACGAAATGCAATTCACGACCTGGAAGTGGTACATCCGACCAGAACTTCATAGATATCAGCATAAAACGTTTCGTAGATGATGACTGCGAGCAACTTCTGGTTCTGTACAACAAGATTACCGATCAGCAGAACAAGCAGAAGTCAATGCTAGACAGGATTCATCAGCTTGCGCTTCAGGATTACTGGCTCAATCCCGAAGACCCTAAGAAAGTGCAAACAACACATACAAGACTGAATCACTCGCTAGGAGTCATGCGCGTCGCGGAAACATGGGTGAAGTATCTACAGAAGTGCATGCTAACGATATCTGAACTGAAAAACGATGATGAACTGAAAGACAGATTCAAGGATTGGAGAAAAAGATTGGTGATAACCGCCTTAATGCACGATATAGGGCATATTCCTTTTTCCCATTTAATCGAGCGTGTCTTCGGTGAATTGCACTGGTCGTTCAACGATATGCCATACCACCATGAGACACTTACGCGCATAAGGCTTCTCTCTCTGATCAAGGAAACAATGAAAGAAGATGTTTCCGGTAGCGCTGAAGAACAAGAGAAGAACCGTAACAGAGCGTTTGAGGAGTTCATGGAGTACGAGAGATTGCTCGATGGCGTAAGCGGGATCACATGGCTCGATTGCATCATGAACAGCCCGTTCGATGCGGATAAGATCGACTATATCTTTCGCGATCAGCAATGGATGGGATTAACCGGCAGACAGGGTGATACAATGCAGTGGCTCAAGGACTTCTTGAGTGGCCAGGAGATTACTACTGAGGGTGGACAGATTTTCCTTCACGGGAAATCGGCTGTTGCTGCTTACAGGTTTCTCTCTGAGCGGAGTTACCTTTATAATACGTTATACTTTTCCCCGAGAATGAGACTGATGGAAAGAATTGTGCAATACATTCTGTGCTCGTATTTCATCCTAAGATTTTCGAACGAAGCAGTCGAATCCTTTTTTTCTTTATCGAGTGCAGACAATGGCAAAGATGATAACCACGAAAAATTCGCAGAGTTATTCCGAAAAGGTGTCGTTGAACAGACCGTTACGAATGTATTAAATGAAGAGCGCAAGCTCGAATCTCCATACCTTGATCAGTTCCTGAACGATCTAACCTACTACATGGAGTATCGGGATTTTTCGCACAGATATTGCAATAATGAAGAAAAAAAGGAAGCTAAAAAGGACTGCAAAGCGAAAAAAGGGAAATTGGCGGAAGAAGAAAATGGGCAAGTTTCACTGGATCAAAAAGCATCGACCGCGAGCCGTATTTATCGATATTTCACGGATTTTGGCACCCTCAAGCTTGCCTGTGCCATAGCTGAGACATATCGAATGATCGATCAGGAGTTTCCATGGGCATGCGCATTCCGGGAAAACCTGAACAACGGCGATAAGGATTCAGTGATAAAAGGGGCCCACAAAAGGCTCATTCCGTTTGTTTCAAGAAGTAAATCTGAAGATTTACAACTCGAAGTGAAAATTCTACTCGAGATCGGAATTTGGGCAGCGGATCAGCACAGCCGCTCGGGCAAACAGAAATCTATCTACGAGCAAATCCTCAATCTATGCTGCCTTGTTATCGATAAATCGTTTATAACAAGCTGGAGTCATGATGGAATCTATGATCATGACAGAAAGTCATCGAATCCGCCTCATTACTCCGAATCGTATTACAACTCGGGTCAATGGCTTGATAGAATATTTACGATGCTATGCTTCGGTGGGCCATACATACTAAGAGCTCCTTCGCATATCAAGAAGGTGCATGAAGCCGAATCGTGGCTGAATGAGAAAAAACGGGAAATTTTTGAGATTGGGAGACAGATCGAGGCTGAGCATCCAGGAAGATTACTCGTAGATGTTATCGGGCCATTTCATGTATGCGGCTACCCTGAGAAAAGAGTGATCAAGGTCGGGAAAAGACCGATTGTCAACGAAATGTTTTATGTCCCCGAGGGCGACCCGGCAAGCTGGTCTGTCAAAACACCAGCTTCAATCCCACTACATCAAGTAGATTTCAGGACAAACATACCTGTCGCGTATAAGTTAAGGATCATTCTGATCGACCCGATGTCGAATACGGTTGGCCGTGAATATCTCAAGGATCGGTTCCAGAAAGTCTGTTTCGACAAAGGCATTCACCTAAAGGAGGTTTGATGATGACAACCTTGTACTGGATTGGATATTCATGGTTTATAACACCATCTCGAGTGGCTATCAGTATTTCGTCCACAACAAGCTCGGAAGGGGACGATTCCAAGGATATCGACAACGATATTCTCGACTGGGAACCACAAACGCAGTTCGTTCCATTCCCCGAAATGGGTATTATGGAAACGATGGGGATTTCTGGTATTGGAGGGTACTATCCTGAAGCTCAATCGACGCTCTCTCCCAAGAATACGGAGTGGTTGCAACAAGTCAAACTGATCGATGCCGCTTTCGAGAGGATGCTTGCGGATGCACTTGTTAGAGAAATCCTCAAGTGCGTGAAACGCATAAGGGAAGCTGAGGCGAGCAAGAAAGAGGAGAAGAAGATTAAAAAACCCGATAATAAATCCAGTCATTTCATCATCGTTCAAGGTCCAGCTTTTCCAAAAATTCTCGGAAGGCTTAGCTACCGCCGTATTATGCAACTAGCTCCCCAGGATACACACCTTTTCTTCATGACCTTCCGGAGGAGATTTCTGACCCCGAACCCAGTAAACGAAATGAAAACTACCATACAAAGCGATTTCAGGGGTTGCCTATACGGGCCATATCCGAGTTTCCACGACGAATCCCTGTGCAGGAAGTATTACCTACTTTGCAGATGTGACACGAGCCCAGAAATCTGCCTGCAGTATCCACTCATGATCGAATTTTTCAGTCAGACTCCAGACAGTATCGTGGAGGACGATGCGCTCAAAAACTTGTTCACTAGCATAGGGATTAATAATTACCTTGAACAAGATTTCTATATCAATTCTTCAAATGATTCTTGGGTATTGCATCCAGAAAAGGGTGAGATCATCCAAAGAGTATGGATTCCGGGACAACTGAAAGCAGTCAACGACAACAGCATGCAAGAATTGAAAAAGAGATTCAACATGAGTGTCAGAACCGAAACCAGTGAACTCCGAAGATTACATGAGGTTTTTGCTGAGACGATTCATTCGGATAGGGATTTCACGAAACTGATTGATGTTGTAAGCGCAGTGGCTGCAAAGAAAGTAAAGAACTCATCGTATAGGAACTCTCAAAATCCTTTTGTGTGTCTTGCTAATACAAGCAAAATCCAGTTGGAAGAATTGTTCAATCGGTACGATGAAGCGAATAAGACATAGACCACAAAAACTTCATGCGAAACATTTACTTTGATTACGAACTACAGACGGTATTCTCTGAGCATATTACCGATCACATCAGGGACATCTGTCCGTTTGAATCTACTTGTGATCCCATAATCCAGGCCATGCGCTGCTTTCATGTCAATCGGATAAGATACAACCCTGATGCAATGAGCATTTATGGTGCACCAGCCGTGTTGCTGCAGTTAGGGAAAAAAAGACAAGATCAATTCATTGAATATGAGATTGCAATACAGGGGAGGAATCGATATCAACAACAAATTCTGGATTTCTCAAGCAATCGCCCATTCGAGCTTGGTGACCAATTGGAACCTTTGGAGCGAAGCTTCATTGCCCACGAACTCGGCCATTTGTACTTGAGGCGGTATATTGATTTCTACCGCCACACTTGCTCCGAAAACAATACGCTGTTCGACCATAATGTCGTCGAGTTGATCTGCAATCTATATGCCTTCTGGTTATTGATGCCACATCGGAAATTGACCGGTACGTTCAGCGAGTATCTTTCAAGTACAAAACATCCCCACCCACTAAATGCTTTAATGTACCTAAGAAAAAGTTTCCGTCTTCCGATTCGAACCGTGCTGCTGCACTCTATCAATTGTGGTCTTTTCCGCAAAAAACCATGGATCATTGGGCTTTTTCGGTTTCGATCATCTCCTAAAAAACCAAATAAGATGAAATGGAGGTTGATTCCAAGATTCATGTGTCTTCCGGATGGAATATCCTCATCTAAAACAACAAGGAAAAGTAATGATAAAGTCCAGTTTTACAGCGATCATGGTCATTACTATGCAGGATTGGATACTCTGCAACTAAGTTATCCTGAATGGGCTAAAATACCTTATCAACAAGCTCTGATAGAAAAGTACTCGCACATTGAAACAAGCGACAATCACCCCTGGTCTGACTTGAATAAACTCATGAACGACAAACGGAGATTGTGCAAGAATAGTATCCATTTCAGCACGAATCTATCCACGACTGAACTCAGTGATATTTTTCTGGACGTGTTCAATATGGATTTCGATCGCCTGAACAGGAGGTTTATCAATATACGATACCGTTTATCTGCAAACCAGATTAAACTGACACAGTATAACTCTTTTGGGGTGAATTACCTCCTTTTCTGTGCGACTCTTCAAGTATCCCGAAGGGATATCTGACATCGCTACGAAAAACGGATCAGAAACTGAAAATTTTATCGAATGCAATAAATGAGGGGAAACTATGCTGCCAGTAAAAGATAAGTATGATTTCGAAACATTCTATAAAGAGAAAGAACACGATTGGATCAGCAGAGCAAGGAAAACAGTACTTTTCCGCGAGGTGCGTAAAACAAACAACTTGTATAATGGACTGGCGATAATTACAGTTCTAATCTGCCTCATATCGATGTTATCCCCTGTCTTGATGAAATTAGCATTTCTAGAGGGATCATCTTCCTACAGTGATTTTACTCTCTTGGGGGCGTCTGTCCCCTACAATGTAATTGTTACGCTTTGCCTGGCATCTAGTTTGGTTTACTTCAAACATAGTCGCTTTCCGAAAAAGAGAGAAAAGAAACGCTTGATTTGGATGTCGATCGTGTTGTTCGTCAATACCCTCGCTCTCTATGTAAGTTTGACCGAGATGTCCGGTCGTCAGTATTCTGTCTGGCATAGAGCCTTTCTATCTGTTTGGATTATGATCGGTATCGCGGCAGCTATGATGGCAATTCGGAATGTTAGAAAAAGAAACCGGACTGCTTTCGCAATCTACTCCCTTTTTTTAAATTCTTTTATATCCCTTAATATTACTTATGCCTCACTCCAGTTCATCCCTACGGAGATTGTAGAAGCAAGGTACTTGATCCTTCAAAACCTGCTGTTAGGCATTTTGGTCACCTTGATCCCGAATTTGCTCAGATATAAAAAATCTGCAGAGTCGATAAGGAATTTTCGATCAATATTCGGCCATTGGAGCCTGGGTGCTGCGAGGTTCCTTGTTGGATCGGCGATATGTTCGATCATCATTACGGTTTTGTTAATGCCGTTGAAATCATATGCGGAAATCCTGGTGAAGTTTTCCATGATCCCCCTGAGCTTAGAGGTCGATGATACAGTAAAAATGGGGATGGGGGCATTTTTATCCCTAGGATTTACGATATTGGCAATCCTGTTGTTGTACCATTTCACAAGAGAAGTCGATCCCGGAAAGATAAGAGATAACCTGAACCGACACAGGTTACATATTTGTACGTTTGCTTCTCTGCTTGTAAACTGGTTGTTCTTCATCCGTTGGACCGGAATCACGAAAATGGCGCAAGTATTCGAACTGATTTGGGGATTTATCTCCATGACTCTCAAGAGCTTAGAGGTCGATAATACAATAAAAATGGGGATGGGGGCATTTTTATCCCAAGGATTTACGATATTGGCAATCCTGTTGCTGTACCATTTCACAAGAGAAGTCGATCCCGGAAAGAAAAGAGATAACCTGCACCGATACAGGACAAAAATATTTACGTTTGTTTTTCTGTTTATAAACTGGTGGTTTTTTACCCGTTGGACCGGAATCACGAAAATGGCGCAAGTATTCGAACTGATTTGGGGAATTATTTCTTTCGTAATTTTTTGCGCAATATGTTTTGTTTTATTCTACTTGAGAGTCTATGTTCGGAAGAACTCTATCGAGTTTATCCTGGGCTTGTCGACATGCATTTTAGTGCTGACGATCAATCAGGTCGTTTTTTTTACATCGCAGCCCGTTGGTACGGCCTATCATTGGTCAGTCATGCTTCAACAGGACTCCTTCCTGGCGATCATGTTCATACTGTTGTTTGTTTTTCGAAAGTTGATTTCGCTACATCTCTGGGATGGTTTATCGGACGACCAAAAAGGCGTCTTTCATGAATTGTTCGGTATCAATTCAAGGCATATTTACCCACAACTGTACTGGACTAACTTTTTCAAAGCTGCTTCATATTACTGGGTGATCTTTCCCATTTCTCTTATATGGATGGCGATAAGCGTTCTGGTTTCGGTCATTTTCAATTCGATGGTTGCTTATGAAGATAATTGGGCTGAAATATTCGATAACTGGATAACGAGCGCTGATTTCGTTATCGTGTTCTTCAGCTCGTTCATTGCTTCGGTATTTACAAGCATATACGTGTTTCAAGACCATCAAAAGGTTCTCCGAAAATTTACGTCGAGGGTTGTCCTTGATTCGATGCTTAATAAAATGGAAGATCACTTGATTATCATTGGCATGAGAAGCTTGGGGCGGAATATACTCAGAACCATTTTCCCGGATATTCATATGCATGAAAGAGGCTATGAGCCCGATTATCGAAACAGCCATGAGACTCTTCTACTCATCTTACAAAATCTTCCCTCTTTTTTGAAGCCCAAAGATCCCATGAAAATCATCAACAGTCTTTCCCGATTTTTCAGAAAATTGCTCTCGGGCTATCTGCAATTAAAGGATCCCACGAAATTTAGTGATCGCTCATTTCGAGTTATCATCGATGAGAATTTCAATTTCTACATTGTGTCGACCAAAGTGCTGATAATCGACCAGGATGAATCGAATTTCCGTATGCTATTCGAAAAATCGCCGGACTACTCAGTTGGTTTTTTCTGCCCCTGGCGTGATTTTGAACAGGGACTATTCATCGCCATATCGGGGAATGTTGTCCATCCTACGATTCGTCACACCGCGAACTTCCAGAAAGCGAAGCTTGTCGATTGTACCATTCATAACAATGAGATCGCAATGGCCCTCGCTTCACTCCGCCACCCTCCTAAGAAAATCTTTTCGCAATACAACTCGCCATTGTACGATCTGATTACCGCTTTAACTCATAAAAGCTCTACATACCTAATCAACTCTGAAAGCATAGAAGGGATTAGCATATCGCAGAGAATTATCATTTGGTTTATGCAGTATCTGTACAAGAACACAAAAATCGAGAACAATTTGTACAGTCAAGACGTGTATCCGAATATGCCGAATTTCCTCTTCATTGGAGAAGGGAAGGTGGTATACTCCATTCTTCGCGCCATTATTCTATCGATGGAGACAATCGGAATCGAGTTTCGGCAAGCAATCGAATACCTCAATCACGCGTGTACGATTTTTACGAACGATAAGGATCTACTGGATGAATACAAACCATTCAGCAAGAGTAAATTGTTCAGTAATTCGTTTAAGCAATTTGATGCCTCAAAGCAAGAATCTTACGAGAAATTCTTGTATTGGGAGTTTTTTCCTGTTCGCAGACATAACTCTGATCTTGAACATGATCTGGCAAGAATCCCAGTCTATCACAACAACCTTTACAACTTCGAAAACTATGCTGAATTAGTGAAGCTTCTCGATGAAACGGATCGCTATCCAGATTTAATTGTTTTTCTCGATAAAGATCCATACGGGTGTTCATCACTTCTCAACCGGGCAATGAATGTTTTCAATATCGGACATGAATCCATGCGTAAGCCGCTGCCATCCATGATTGTTTCGGCCAATTACCAGGACCGTGTTTATGCAAACGAACAGCTTATGAAGTACTTAATGTATAATCAACCAGAATTGGAGCTTAGAGGATTTCCAACACCCTTACCGCTCGAAGCAAATATCACTAGAAATTCAGTGGCTTCAAATCAAAATGCTTCCATGATTCGAGCCTTATTCACTACTATCGAAGACAGCCGAAGAGAGTGGATCGTCAGGAAAATGGATATTTTGGGGATGATGGATAACGATCAAGATTCAGAAAAAGATCAACTCGAAGCTGAAATTACTTTTTGCTTGAGTGATAAAGCAGGATCCTTAGCGATGTTGCTAGCTACATTGAATCACAAGGAATACATCGTTTCGGAGAAATTGCCATCACTTCGCCCAAGCTTCAGTTTCTGCTATTCATACAAAGAAAGGCATTTCCAGCAAACTTTCATTTTCACTGGAACAGCATTCTTGACTGAGCAGCAGCCCTCGAACATTGGCGAAGCAATCGAGGCATGTTATATAAATACCTCTGACGGATCGCTGGGTAAATTCCAAGAGGCGTTGAGGCCCGTATCAAAATACTTGCCGAAGGGTCCAGAACTTCACGACCCATGTCCCAATAACAGCGCAGTCTTAACCGGATGTACTATTTCAGCTTTTCTCAAGCACAAGAATATTCCAACAAGGGCAAAAGGGAGTATTCACACGAAGCCAGTTACTGCATCGTCACGGACAATGTCAGATTTACCGGAACGTGTCCACATCAATATTTGGGGTGATGGGAACGATATCCCTGGGACATTCAGTACTGCGTTATGCGATCTGATGATGTGGGATATGACTGACCTGCCTGAGGCGGCTGAATACAATCTGCTTCCTTTGATCGAGTTTTCAACAAGTATTCCATGTGGAAACAATGGAAGGGCCCAGAAGAGGTTCTATATGAGGTTATGGGATAAGAATAAGTACAAAGATATTGAAGATAGACTAAAAGAAGAATCTGCAGCCAGCAACTCCGAGAAGAAACGCTACAGAGGTGAATTGGGGATGGTGAACAGGTGTATGGAGAAAAGGAAAGAAGTTGAGCACTTCGGTGCAATATTGGGTATGAAGATAAAAAAGGGCGGCGGATTAATAACGTGGGCTAATGCAGGTTCTGAAGAAATTTTTGATCTGGTTCCAACCGATAACTGGTTCTTGTATATGGTGAAGCTCAATCAATTCCTCAATAAAAGGTATACTAAGGATCATACATATACATCAAGATTTAATCGTGCACATTCTCCCAAAGGAGGTAAGCCATTAAGCAACATAAGCAAAGACGGGAGGTATAGTCTCTTCATCATTATCCGGACAGTTGATGGAGGTAACAATGGTTCATCGGAAGAACCAATGCTGAAGTGTCTGGATCACTATTACCTGATTGCTGCGGATGGAACAAACAGATTGACGTATAGTTTCTCGATCGAAAAGGATTTACTCGATGAATTCACAAACACATATTTGAGACCCTCTGGAAAGGTAAAGAAAAATTACTATCGAATCATGAACGATAGTGCTTATTCGGATCGGCGTTTCAGAAGCAGTTTACTGAAAAGCGGTCACGAATTGGCAATCATAAGAAATGATCTCCTCAAGTCATACAAGAAGGATAGTATGGATGTCAATAATCGGTTGTTCTTCTTTGATGATATTTAAAAAAGATAGGTTTAGCAAAGTCAACTCCGCATCAGTCCGATTCGAGCATATACAATTGTCTTTCGCCATCAGGATCATTTCCACTGGATTGTTTGCACTTTACTGCTTGGAGGCTATAGGATTTCTTTCATAGTAGCCATCATTGTAAAAAGTGGGGCTGTATTTCACAATTTTCAAGATTGTGCCTGTACAATGTGGATTGGCCGGCAATACATCATTTACTACGAACGATGAAACCTCATCGATAGTAAGATAATTGGCATGATCTCCATTCGGTTTTTCTTGTTTCACTCTGTCTGTAAGGATTGTTGGGAGAGAAATCGCGAGAGCTGATATATTGTGTCGCATATATTCATTGCTGATTATTTTCACGGAACATTCCAAAGCAGCTTTTGAGCTAGTAAAGGGGAGCATATCAGGATAACAATAGCCAACTGAATTACAGCTGAATGTTATAAACCTTCCCCCTCCCTTCTTCATCATCAATGGGATCAACGCTTTTGATATTTGCACGAATGATAACCAATGTGAATTCATCATGTCTACAATTTCGTTATATTCTGTATCAATCAATCGTTTATGATTCCAGAAATCTCCGGCTGCATGTATATACGAGAAATAACTAATAAACTGATTGTCGATTATAGCAGCAACTTTGTTACAATGAGCCTGCATGGTAAGGTCAATATTATCGATTTCAATTGTATTACTAATGGAATATCTTCTATCACTCCTGGCTGTTGTTATAACTGAATTTTTGGGATCTTGCGCTAATGAGGAAGCAATTGTGCTCCCTATTTCTGAATTTACAGATCCGATAATGACATTCATAATTACTCCTTGGTAAACACAACAGTTCCTTTGTATGTTGGTTCGTCGTTTTCAAAACAATGGTTAAATGTTCCTGTTAATCTGCTCGGTCTCGACAAATTATTTATATTATTTGCAATCTTTAGTTCTTCAATCCCATGTACCTTCCTATTAGGAAAGCGCTCATCGATATTATAATTAACCCAATAATAATATAATAATGTATCATCTTCTTGAACAGCGGCCATTTTTGATCCCCAGTTCACATATGCAGTGGAATCGGTTGAAAGTATTCTTATGTTCAGGCAATCCTGTTCGATTACCATTTTGTGCTCACTTAAAAAGCCCTTATACCTGTTACTCATTTCTTGTTCGTAAGATGTCTTACCACTCCAGGTACCGTTAAAGTCTAGTCTTGGGATACCTATCCCTTTTATCCTCCATAGTATTTTCCTAACAAATAGCTCAGACCATAAAATAATAATAGATGGTAAGACATTTTTTAGAAAACCACGAAACATTGTATTGGAGAAGAATGGTAATACATGGAGATTCACAAACAACATAATCGCAATAATAACCAATAGAGCGGTAGACATGCTTCTGATATAGAACCGAATTAACTTATTCAATGTCTCTCCCTTGTTGGGCAGTAAGATGCTTAACTGGTGTTTTGATTGTCAAGGGAAAAATTATGTGTTCTTTTTTGGGTGTGTGTTGTTATAATGACAAAGTGTCGAGCTTCAAAGAATTGTTCATATCGTTGATGTGGGGTGTATGATTTGTTATCTGGAAAAAAGATTGGAAAAAATGTCATTCTTGGCGGAATTGTTTGTAACAGAGTCTAATGTCCACATCGTAGGAGATAGGGTTGTTTCACGTTTAATTTAAGGAGAGAGTAGCCCTACCTGTACTCTTCGCAGAACCAGACTCCCGTTTCCGATTTCGGTAGGCAGCAGGTTTCCCTGAAATCGCAGTTGATGCATAGTCCCTTCAATTGTGGCGCTTTAGGGGCAGACGGGTTCGTTGCGCCGGTGAATTTTTCCTGCTGAGGTTTTTCCGGTTCGGTTTTATTGTCGGGAGCTTGTATATTGCTCATTGGCCTTTCATCTTGAGGATTCTTGCTGCGTCCGTGACGGCGCCGATTTTCACGGCAAAGCTGGTGCGGTTCTCGATATCCTTATCGGTGATGATATGCACGTCCAGCAGTCCATCCGTCCGGTATCCCGTTTTAAGATAGTTGAATTCCGCGAGGCTCAGCGACCACCCTTCCAGCCAGGTAATCAGGCTTCGAATGCGGGTAGGATCGTCTTCCGCGTGGATCAGCAGATCGATATCGCTCGCGGGACCCGCACTGGCATTCTTGACGCTCCCGAAGATATACAGGTGCTTGACTCCGAAGCGTTCTGCATCAAGCAGCCGGGCGATCCTCTCCGCCATGCGATATCGCCAGAGCCAGTGGTTTTCCTGCTGCACGGAGCGATTATCGTCACTCACGGTCGCTTGTCCGTCGATTGAGCCGGGATCGGTGAACCTTGCCAGAGCTTCATCGAGATCGGCATTCATGAGAATCTGGAGCACCTTCCCCTGACGGGACGAAGTAACGTCGATAACCTTGATGGTCTCCGAAAGCGAGTCAAACTCGGGCAGAAGTTTTGAGAGAATGTTCTCCGATCCGTTCAGGAATCCCGCGTTGAAAAGGATGTCGGGATCGTCCGGATAGAGCGGTAGATAGCGTATGGACGATTCCACCAGATCCTGGAAAAAGTGGGTTCCAAAGGAAAGATCGGGCGTGTACTGGCCTTTCTTCCGGGCAATTTCGATCAGAACCGAGGCGTTGTTGATATCCGCGTAGGTTACGCTCACGCCGAGTTTGATGTCTCCGCGACTGCCCCATCTCCCGGGCCCCATGAGTATGAATTTCCTCTTGGGAAGAATCGCGTTGAGCCTTCCCACCACCTTGCCGATGGTCTTGAGCTCTTCCAGAGAGTTCAGACTGCTGTATCGGTCGGGATCGACGTACACGATGTGCGTCACCTCCGGGATATAGCCGTTCGAAATATACTTCCGCGCCGTGAATAGAATGTCCTTCTCCGGCACATCCTTGGGAATGCTCGCTGCGACCTGCGTCTCATCGGCGCTCTGCGAACGACATTGCAGGAGGTATAGCGCTTTTCCGTCACATGCGAACTCGATGTCCACGGGCACGCCCATCTTCTCTTTGAGGATTTGCAGGATTTCCTTGATCAGCAGCACGTAGTTGCCTTTCTCGGGGGTGCCGGCAGTGAGCCCGTGGAAAGTCACGACAGCGTCGTCATTCTCGAAGTCGATACTGAAGCGGTTTTTTGTGACAATACTCGGTTTCTGGTTGATGGAAACGACTTGCTCGATCATGGGGTATTCTTCACCGTATTGCCTGATCAAATCGCTTGCTTCGACCGTTTCGAAGGTGTTCTTCTCGAGGTTGATCAGATCGATCTTGCGCGGGGCGTAACGGAGGATTTCGTCGTCGGATACATTCACGCGGAGATTGGGACGCCCGGGGGCGATCAGGATGGGGAAGTCGTCGCTCAGGCGATCGACAGCGCGGGTTCCCAGGCCGGGAACGATGCGGATCAGACCGTCCTCGCGACTGATGCGGGGCGACCACCGGAATTCGTTGTTGCTGAAGGCAACCCCGGCAAAGGCGGGAAGGAAGTATTTCCCGATCCGCGCTCCCACCACCTCCTGGATGATGATGGCCATTTCTTCATGGAAGTCGAGGAGGCCGCGCTCCTTGCGATAGACGATGGGGTCGGGCCCGAATGTGGATGCATACACTTCTGAAATGGCGTCCATTAGTGCGTTTAAGCGCTCCGGCTTGCTCCCCTGATTGGCGAGGAAGAGGCTTTTGTATTTGCCAGAAAAGGCTGCTCCCACTCGATCTTCGAGCAGGCTTGAACTCCGGACGATGATAGGATGGTCGCCGAAATCGTCGAGCGCTCTCGAAAGGTCTTTCACGATCTCGGGGGGGAAGTGGCTGTTCTTGAACATCTGGATTACGTTTCCGTATTCCTCCCGTACCTGTTCGATGTCCTTGTACTTCTGCTCGATGATCTCCTTGAGGTTGTTGTAATAGAGGAACCTGTGCATGGTGTCGGAAGTGATGTACCATGTCTTCGGGTAGCGGATATCGATGTTTTGTAGCGAATCGCCGATCTCCTTCTCGAGGATGCTGTGCGCCAGAAAGATTCCGGCGCTCTTCCCACCGAGCTTGCCATGGCTGTTGTTGGGGAAGATCATGTGCTGGATGAGCGACTGAAAGGCGTCCACCCGGATAAAATCCTTCGCGATGTTGATGAATTCGAGCTGGTCGGTGAAGAAGCGCAGGATCAAGAGGACGTTGATGTTCTTGCGCGTGTACTGGGTGAGCTCGATTTTGTCCAGTCCAAGCGAGTAGTAGCGAGCGAGCGCGTTCTGAATATCGCTGAGCGAGGTTGCCAGGTCTTCCAGTGCCAGCACGAAGAAGCTGATACGGTCTTCTTGAATCCATTTCTGGAGATTATCGAGGATTTCTTCACCGGAAAGGAAGTTCTCGGCGATGTCGAAAACCTTGTGGTTCCGCTCCAGAATGAATTTCTTGTCCTGGCGGTTCATGGGCTTGTTGGCGAAGAGCTGCAATTCTGTCTGGTTCTCCATCTCCTGCAATTCGAGCGTTTCCAGTTGAGAGATCGCTTCGTCGCTGCCGATCCAGTAGAGGTAGTTCATCATCTTGCGTGCGATTCTGAGGTATGCTTCGGTGTCGGTTCGCAGGAGTAAGTCGATGATGACTTTCCAGTCGGTGCGCTCGCTGGAAGCGATGGAGGCGCGAACCATGCGCCATTCGTCGATAGTCTGTTTCAATTCCTGGCGGTGCAGGTAATCGCTGATTTTATCGGCGATCGTGTGAAGCAGTTTTTCTTCCTCTTTGAGGAACGGGTTTACGTGACCGGTATCCCGGCTGTAGCTGATCTGTATCTCGCCGACCTTCTTCTGGTTGACCAGTATAGGAGCGATTTGTGACCACTGTGAATCGTGGAAATCCGTTGTCTGGAATCGATCCCCGTTGAGCGAAACCTTCACCTGACAGATATCGCAATGCTGCCAGCCGTCGGGAATGATTTTTACCAGCTTGTTCATGGTCTCGGCGAGGGACTGCTTTTCGTTGCGCAGTGTCTCATCGACACGGTATAGGCAGTTCAGCTCTTTTGCGCGTTCGTTCAGACTATTCAGCAGTTGCTTGAGATTTTCGTCGTATCCCGTCATCGTATGATCATCCCTTTTTTCTTGCGTCCGTCAGCAACGACCTTCAGAGGTGCATCCAGCCGTACGTGACGAACGTGCCTGGTTTGGTTTTCTACAGGAAGGGACATGAGCCATTCCCAGTCAATCTTTAATCCGCCCTCGTCCCGAATTGTAAAGTAAAAGACGTTGAAGGCGATCATGTTGTGGAAGAAATGCGATCCCTGGCTCAGCTCCGGTATCATCCCGGGAAGGGTCGATTCCACGATTGTCGCAGCGCCGGATATCTGCCTCCAGGTCACGGGAATGCCCAGCCAGGAATCCGACGATCCCCATCTGCCGAACCCGATCAACAGGTACGGACGTTTGCTGTCTAGGAGCGTTCGATTCAGTTGCTCGACCTCTCCGGCGATTTCTCTTGTCTGCGACGACGAGAACATGCCGGGGTCTACAAACACGATGTCCTGGATATCCTCGCGGATTCCGTTGCCCATGCTTTCGGCTTCCTCGAGCAGGAAACGGTTGTCCGGCGATTTGATTTCATCGAGATCGACAAAGGTGGAAGATACGTTCATCGGACGAACTTGCAGAAACCCGATGTGAGGCTTCCGGCCAGTTTCGCGATCGTACATCATTGCGAATTCAATTTCCACGTGGGTACCGTATTTCTTTTCACAGATATCCAACAGCCTGAGGATGGCGTCGTTGAGGTGGATGGTGCGCGCCTGCAAGATGGGAGAGAAGTTGAGGATACGCGCCGATTTACCGTAGAGTCCTGTCACAATCCGGTCGTTTTCATAGTCCCACGAGGAGCAGAGGTGAGTCAGCGTACCGTCTTGCTCCGCGTCTTTCAGGGATGCGGTCGAAAGGAATTCGGATTCCTTGATTGGGTTGAACTCGGGGATGTGTCCCATGTTGACCGCGAAAAAACGAGTCTGGGTCATGTTCATGAGGGCCCTGATTCCGTTGAATGGGGCAGGGGCGGCGGGATAGCAGGGGGAGTAGGTCCAGGATATCCCGTTGTCTACGATGGTTTTTCCAAGCCCCAGTGCAAGGTTGACGACACCATCCTCAGGCCGTGCGTTGCCAGTGGGATAGAAGTTGAATGAGCGCCCAACACCGGATACAACCGGGTAATAGCGATCTTTGTATCTGTTTCCGATCACTTCTTGAATAACGATCGCCATCTTCTCGTCACGGATGTCCTTTCCCGTGGCCAGGAAGTAGTCGGCGGATTCCTTGAAGAACATCGACGACCACACGAGCTTGATGGCTTCGGTGAGTTTACGAAACCTTTTTTCGACGTCCTGCTGGTTGTTTGGGATCATTTTGGTAGCGTAAACGCCGGCAAAAGGTTCTTTGCACGAGTCCTCCAGCATGCTGGAAGAACGTACGGCCAGCGGGAGATTGCAGTTGGTCACCAGTGCACGAAGGTCGCCCACGATGAAGGAGGGCAGGCTCGCTTTCTGGAATTCGTGCGCGATGTATTCGTCGTCGTTCCCGGAGAGTGCGATATCGTACAGGTGGTTTTGCTGCATAAACAGATCGAAGACATCGGTACGAATAACCGTCATGTGGGGTATGGAAACCGTGATTCCATGCAGGCCATCAACGGGAATTTCGTCTTCGAGGCTTTGCTGGATGTCGATGAGACCTTGGGCTTTGCCTCCGGCTTTGCCTTCTCCGATGAATGTGAATGGCTTCGAAACCGGCCTGGAGCGGTCGAAAAGGGGTTCATTGCATGTGCTGTGCATCTCTTCTCCTCATTTTTTGGAGAGCCGTCACGCGGTCTGGGTTCCGCGTGACGGCTACAGAGGTGTTTTTCAGGAAAATCTATTCGATCCAGCCGCGCTCTTTGCACGCCTGGGCGACTCTGCTTATCGAAATAATGTAGGCGGCATCCCGCATATAGAGATTTTTCTTACGGGCAAGGGAGGAGACATCCAGGAACGCGGAGGTCATCTTGACATCCAGTTTGCTGAGGACTTCATCCTTCTCCCAGTAGTAGTTCATGTTGCATTGTACCTGTTCGAAGTAGCTGCAAGTAACGCCACCGGCGTTGGCGAGGAAATCGGGGATCAGGAAGATGCCGCGTTGGCGAAGAACTTTGTCCGCGTCCGGTGTTGTCGGGCCATTGGCTCCCTCGGCAATGATCTTAACCTGGGGGCTGATGGAATTGACGTTCTCGCCAGTAATCTGGTTTTCCATCGCGCATGGCATGAGGATATCGACATCCTGTGTCATCCATTCACTGCCAGGGAGAATTTCATAACCGAGCGCTCTTGCCTTGTTACGATCGATTCCGCCGAAGCGGTCGGTGATGTCGCGCAGTTCGGAGAGAACGACGCCGCTTTTTTTGAGGTAGGTAAACGACTTCTGTTCTTCCTGGTCCCAGCAGGATACGCAAAGAACCGTTCCGCCGAGTTGATTGTAAAGCTCGATGGCGTATTGAGAGACGTTTCCGAATCCCTGAACGGCCGCTGTGGTGTCTGAAGGCTTGATGTCGAGTTCGCGAAGCGCTTCACGCAGGGTGAACACGACGCCGTAGCCGGTCGCTTCCGTTCTTCCGAGAGATCCGCCCATACCCACCGGTTTACCAGTGATGAATCCCGGGTAGCGATTTCCGGTGATCACTTCGTATTCGTCGAGCATCCACAGCATGTGTTGTGCATTGGTCATGACATCCGGAGCGGGGACGTCGCGAAGGGGACCAACGTCGTGGGCGATTTGGCGAACCCAACCGCGGCAGATCTGTTCCTGCTCCCTGAGGCTCAGATTGTGTGGATCGCAGATAACGCCGCCCTTGCTTCCACCGAGGGGAATATCTACAACGGCGCATTTCCACGTCATCCACATGGAAAGCGCTCGAACCGTATCGATTGTTTCCAGCGGATGAAATCTGATTCCGCCTTTTCCCGGACCTCGTGCGTCGTTGTGCTGTACGCGGAATCCACGGAATACCTTTACGCTTCCATCATCCATTTTCACTGGTATGCTCATGTGATACTCACGCATTGGATTGCGCAACAAGTCTCTGGACGCCTGACTCAGGTCCAATTGATCTGCGATGTGATCGAACTGATCCTGTGCCATTTTGAATGGGTTGAATGACTTAAGTTCCATTTTTCCTCCACTTGGATTATACTGATACCGGCTCGATCTTTTCCATTTCTTGTAGATCGAAATTTACCGGGTGAGTTCTCGTGAACTCGCCCAATATAATTTGCATTAAGGGTGCCAATGAGCGGAATGCGGAGAAAAGCTAATGATAAAATGTTGATATATAACGCGATACGCATGATTACGGTGAGAGATTAGAGAGGTGGTTTGATGTAAAAAAAAGTGAGGAGATATTCCCCAGTGAGGTGATTTGCCTCAGCTTGTCATTGCGGGAGGGTGCCGATTCATTCCTGAACGACGTGGCATCTTCGCCCGATCCATGTACCGCGTGGATATACCACGGCTCCGAGCGGAAGATATATTAAAAGCTACGCCGTGAAACACCACGCGGTACATGGATCGGGTGAAGATGCTCCCGTCTCCCGGGCGTTATCGACTATTTCGGTCAGGTTTTGAGTTTCGAGCGCAGGGTTTTGCGGTCGACATCGAGAATTCTGGCTGCCTCCGACTTGTTTCCTCCCACGGAATCCAGAACCTGCCTAACGTAATCGCTTTCCATTTGAGCGAGTGTTTTTTTGAGGTTTCTGGTTCTTGGCTGTGCGTATCTCATATAGTTGGGGAGTTCAGCGGGTTCGATGCGGTTTTCCCCGCACATCACCACGAGTCGTTGAATCAGGTTCTCCAATTCTCGGATATTCCCCGGAAAGGCGTAATTTCTGAGAATCTGGAGCGTGTCATCGGCGAAAACGGGTGAATCGACTCCCATGTCGAGGGCGAATTTCCTGGAGAAGTGGCGAATGAGAAGTTCGAGATCGTTGTCGCGCTCACGGAGAGGGGGAAGCTCGATATTGAGGACGTTCAGACGATAATACAGGTCTTCGCGAAAGCTGCCTTTGTCTGTGAGCTTGCGGAGGTCTTTGTTGGTTGCGGCGATGATGCGTATGTTAACGGGAACTGGCTTGCGTGAGCCAACCAGATAAATCTCCCTTTCCTGTATCACGCGGAGGAGCTTAACCTGCGTTGCCAGACTGATCTCGCCGATCTCGTCGAGGAATATAGAACCGCCCTCAGCCGTCTGGAAGAATCCGGCCCGAGAGGTGTCCGCACCGGTGAAAGCTCCCTTGACGTATCCGAAGAGTTCGCTTTCCATGAGTTCTTCGGGTATCGCCGAACAATTGACCGGAACGAAGGGAGCCGAGCTCTTGTGACTCCGGTAGTGAATGGCTCGTGCGACGAGCTCTTTTCCCGTTCCGCTTTCGCCGGATATCAGCACGGTTGCTACTGCCTGCGAGGCCTTCTCGATCATGCCGTATACACTGCGAATCGCCTTGGAATTTCCGATAATGCCATACTTCGCTTCAAGCGGCTCATCCGCATCCATGTTCCGGCGCGTTCTGATCTTCCCGGCGAGGTTCTCGATTGCGTGCAGGAGTTCTTCTTCGGTGAATGGCTTGGGGAGATATTCCTCAACCCCGGATTTCATTGCCTGGACTGCGCCTTCGACCGTGGCGTATCCGGTAACCATCATCAGGCCTATATTCCTGTAGTTGTGTCGGATATGCTTTACGATGTCCAGCCCCGATCCGTGGGGCATTTTGTAATCGGTGATCACAAGATCGAACGGGTATTCCTCCAGAAGGTTTAACGCATCATCCATGCAAGAAGCCGTCATGACCTCGGCGTACGTGCCGAATAAGTAGCGATAGATCATTTCACGGGTATCTGGATTGTCGTCCACGATCAGGATTCGTTCCGGATTCATGATTGCTCTCCTTTCCCGGAGTGTTCACAGGGCAGCTTGACGCGGAAGATCGATCCTTTCCCGCTTTCCGACTCCACTTCGATTGTACCTTTGTGGGCGGTAATGATTCCATGAACCACGGATAATCCCAGTCCCGTTCCCTCGCCGATGTCCTTTGTGGTGAAAAACGGCATAAAAATCTTCTGTCGGATCCCCTTGGCGATGCCGGTGCCGGTATCTTGAATCTGTAGCGTTATTGCCGAGCGGTCGCATTGCGTCGAGACCGTCAGCGTTCCACCGGAGGGCATTGCCTGCACCGCGTTGACAGTGAGGTTTATGATGACCTGGCTGATCTGTGAGCGGTCCGCGGTGATCCCGGGTAAATTTTCCTCAAGCTCGAGCCGAAGCTCGATGCCTCCGCTTTTTAAGCGGTTGTCTAGCAGCGAGACGTTTTCTCTCACGACGTCGTTGAGATTTACCGCCGATTTCTGCGCCGGCATCTGACGGGCGAACAAGAGCAGTTTCCTGACGATCTCACGAGAGTGCAGCGCCGCTTTCACAATCTTACCGATGTCTCCTTCGAGCATCTCGGGCTTATCGAGGGATTTCTGCGCTAACTGAGCGAATCCGAGGATGTTTGAAAGCGGCTCGTTCAACTCGTGCGCAACACCGGCCGCCAACTGGCCGATGGTTGCCAGGCGGTCGGCGTGATGAAGCTGCTCCTCGAGCTCCTTGCGCTCACGCTCGAACCGCGTTCGCGCAACAAGCGTGGAAATTGCGCGACTGATCGAATCGAGCAACGCTTGCTCCTCTGGGAGGAATTCGACCAGTTCCGATTTTGATCCCTTCCCGAGCATGACGGTGATCTTACCAAAGGATTTCCCTTCATAAATCAGCATGCTCTCCATGGTGTGTATAAGCCTGCTCGAGTTGCCGCTCTCGTAGAGCTTCCCATCGATGAGGAGCTTGCAGGAGGTCAGTTCGGGATACTGGAACGCAGGCGGTATCATTTCCGCGATGCGCTGAAACTTGTCTTCTTTGCTGAGCCTGTAATCGTTCACGAGCTGACTGATGCCATGCAGGCAGCTCAGCTCCTTGACGCGCTCGTTCAAGGCAAACTGCGTGTTGCGGAATACGATGGCGATTCCGATGGTCTCGGCGATGCTCTTGAAGATGTCCACGTCTCCCAGGCGGAATCCCTTGCGATTCAAGGATTTCAGAATGATCAGACCAAGGATGTTGCCGCTGGATGAGAACGCCAGCAGCGCCAGGGAGCCCCAGCCGGTTTCTTTATAAAGCGTGTCCGGATCCGGCAGAGCGAAGTTCATGGTATCTTCCACGACGATGCAACTGCGTTGATAGTGGTACTTGAGTTGCGGGTGGTACCGCTTCTCATAGAGCTTTTCGCACAAGGATTCGAGGGCTGTTTTCTGCTGGAGGACCGGAACGACGATTCCCTCGGCTCTCCTGAATTTTACCCGTTTGAAGCTCGTTTTACGGTCGGATTTATCATATAGAAAGCGATAGGTTAACCGTGGTTTCGCGATACGGATTTCGATCTCATCGCATTCCGTGAAATTGAAAAGCTGTTCGGACAACTGTGCTAAGAAGAGAGAACGGGAAAGCCCTTTTCCCGCCAGATGAATGATATCCTGGCCGAGGTCGTTGATCGATTCCATCAGTTCCTCCTGAACCAACGGTGCATGTCGGCGCAGAAATGTAAAGGAAAATGCGGGGAGATATTCCCCATGCCCGAATACGCTCGCTCAGGTTGTTACAGAACGAATAATGAAATTATCTCGCGGCAATCGAGACCGAAGCTGTTCAAGGCTGATTTCTCCGGGTTTTGGAGAAAATATCGATCGACCAGCATGAATCCGAATCGATACGCGAAAGTATGCGGAACTCCCTGCTCCCTGCTCCCCTTTTGCCAGATGCGGTGATTGAAATCCTTATTGAACAGGTCTCGTTGAATGAATGGCTCGAGTTTTTTCAGCAAATCGGGATCGATTGGCTGAACGTATCCGGGTTTCTTGCAGCCGGTTACTTCCATCATGAAATGATCCGCCAAGCCTTCGTTGACTGCCAGCGCGGCCAGATGAAACTCCTGATGATAGCGAAGGCGGATGATGTGGTGAAATTCGTGTGCCAGCGTTCTGGGCAATATCTCTTCGAGAAAATGATTCAGATCGAACTGGTAAGAATTGATTTCAAGCCAGATTTTATCGATCTCATCGCCGGCGGCAGATACTTTTACGTAAGGATTCTCGACGTAGAAGGTTCCGATTGATATTTCCAGGCGATCGATCGGGTGATACCCTTGTAAGCGCGAAATCCATTCCTTCGTGACAGTCTCGATTGCGGCTGTATCGGCCAATATAAAATCATCCGCGAACCGGATTGTTAATTCTTCTCGATTAACTGCTACTATTCCTTGTCTTCTACTGTGAAATCTATCGTGCCGACGATTTTCCATTGTGTTCCGAACGAAAGAAGTTCGTGGAGGACGATGCGTATGTTATATTCATTGTTGCTGATTGTTACTGTGACTTCGTTCATCGATTTGACGCCTTCTTCCACAGTGACGTATCCCGGGGCAGCCATTTCAACCTGGAATGTTGTATAATCAAAGTAGTTATTCCCGAAAATGACTGTGTTGAAGGCTTCTTCACTCTGATCTTTTTTCTTGAATACTTCATAAATCAGGTCGGAGCGTCCGTCCTCGAGGATTTTATCGAACTCGGCTTTCTGGCTATCCGTGTAGGCGAGGTACTGTTCTCCCTTGCGATAGCTGGCCGTGTAGGTATCATAAAGCTTCTGCATTTGCGTGTCCGATACATAAAGTGAATCGATAACCCTGTAATCGGCAAGAGAGAATGCCCGAGCTATCTCGGAAGCGATCTCGTCGACGGAAAAACCGTACCTGTAAACCGAGAATTCGGGCGCTTTCTCGAGAATGAATCCGCCATCGATTTCAAGGACTTCCGGCAGGTTGCACTCGATCATGTAGTCTTCGTTGAACAGTGAAACGATCGTATTCTCGTGTATGGTAATTCCATACATCTCCTGCTTCGTACTGTATTGAATCGAGTAAACTTCCAACGAGTAGTAATCGATCTCAGGATAATCGAGAATGAGCTTCGTGAAACGTTCCCCCAAGGAGATGATTGAGTTAATCAAATTATCCGTATGCTGTTTTCGGTCTTCTTCGAATCCCTGGTTCATGTTCTCGAGAAACAGCTGCTGCTGCGCCTCCGGCGCATTCTTATATTGATCTGTTTGCTTGACTTGATCGATTATTTTCTGGCCAAAAACGTTGAAGTGCTCATCGTCAGCTATGATGTCGCCAATGTGGCTAACGATTTCGGTATTGAAGGCGCTCTTGATCTTGTCGGCAATTTCCTCCATCGTAAAGAATCCCTGAGGCTTTGCCTGCATGGAACCACAAAGCAGTAAAAGAATTAAGAAATACAGCCAATGTTTTTTCATGTAGATCCTCCAGTTCACAAATACATTTTCTTAATGTATTTGTCACGATATGAATAATAATCACTGATTGTCAAAATAAATGTTTGAACAGGTTAATGTAATAGGTGTCCAGCAATGTTCATCCGGCGAGGCATATTCGCCCGATCTTCCTTTTCACCGGGGATATACCGCGCCTTCGAAACTACCGGACACGAGATAATAAGGCGCGAAACACCCCGTCGAAAAGGAAGATCGAACGAGTCTGCTCCCGCCTCGCGAATGTTCTAATCGATACGTGCTCGAACGTAGTAGAATTTCCTGCTGTCGGTTTCTGTAGCACTCCACGAATTGCCTGAACCGTTCCAGACCAACTCGGTGAAATCACCGTCGGGCCGATCGCAGGCGTAAATCGCGTATGATGTAGCGCCATCAACAGTATTCCAAGATATGTCGACCTGGTTTCCCGTTCTAGCGATGGTAACTTCTTCGGGTGGGAGTAGCAGGGATTCTATGACTTCCATGACAACAGGCTTGACGATCAGGCCCTGGTCGTTCTGCGGAACGATAAGGAGCGATGCCCGGTAGGTTCCCGGGCTCATTCCGGATGCATCGAACTCGACCGCTAGTGATTGCGTCGAACCGGGAAGCAGGTTGTCTTCTAACTGCTGCTCGCCGCTAACGGTAAGCCAGGCCGGAGGGGTTTCCCCGGTGATGGTGACGTCGTCAATGCGCCAGACCGAATCGTAGTCTCCTATATAGTAGAATCCAATATACACGGTTTGTCCGATGTAGTCCGCGAGGTCGATGGATCTGAGCGTCCAGTTGTCGATCTCTGTTCCCGACTCAATCAGCTCGATAAAGTCGTTGTCGGCCGGGTCTCCGCTTCCGGTGGATATCCAGACGCCGTGGTAGGTGTAGTAGTTTCCATAGACGTACTGGTTTTTTTCCCAGAACTGCAGGTGGCTATTCGGGCATATCGTAACGGCAGGGGTAACGATCCAGTCGTGAGCCATGCTGTTGTAGTCGTCGTCGGGATGCACGATGGAGTGCGTGGGAGAGTGTGAATCGTAGGTTGATTCGATCCAGGCGCGATCGTCCGTTGCTCCGAGGCGGTAGGTCTGCCATCCGTCCGGTGGATAAACGCCGCTCTCGAAATCCTCATGCAGGAGGGCTCGGCTGCCGGAACCCATAACAGTGATGGAGTAATCCAGCTCCTGGCCTCCGGTATTGGAAAGGGAAAGGGAGCGTTCCTGCTGGGTTCCCGAAGCCAGGGTACAGGAAACCGTGTCCGGACTGGCAACCAGGTGTCCTGGCGGTGGTTCTGCAACACAGAACGACCACAGCATTCCGTTGGTTTGGAGCGTGTCGTTGATGGCGTTGACCTGCCAGTAGCATGTCGTTCCCAGGGCAAACGGCCCACCGATTTGCGCGTTGGTGAGCGTGTCGATCGCCGTTCCCGAGTAGACCACGGTCTGGGGTGGATTCACCGTATCGAAAAGGATTTCCACCTCTGTCGTGGTGCCGGTGTTCGTCCAGGAAATGCTCGTATCCTGCCCGACTCCTGTCTCGCTACGATGGGGAAGGGGATCGATCGCCACACCGGGCCCGATGGGGGTTCCAAAGATGTGGATGTCATCGAGGCACAGCCCGAAACCGCCGTCGGCGTACCCCTCGAACATGAGCTGGAAGGCATGCGCGTTAGGCAAAGTTCCCACAAGTTGTTCGCAGTAGACATAATCGGTACCTGAATTGGGGCTCCAGAAGCTGTGCCACTCATCCTCTTCCGACTCACGATAATATACATACAGCCAGTCGGAATCCAGGAACCAGGCTTCACTCGCGAACCACATGGAAGCATAGACGTACGTGTAGTTGCTGATGTCCATCGGAGGCGTGATCAACTGTTGTATCTGTGTCCCTTCCAAACCATATTCCTTGTACAGGAATGCGTTGCGGTTACCGGAATGAGCATCTGACGGATGGTCGTTGTGACCACCCTGTGCGATCGTCCAGGCAGACATCCCCTGTACGCGATTCTGCGTCCACTCGTTGAAGAAATACTGGAAATCATTGTCGAAGTTATAGAACATGATGGTCTCGGCCATCAGATTGATTGCAAGAAGAAGGAAAAGAACAGGCAGAAACTTTTTCATCGGCGCCTCCAGCAAGGTTTGTTTCAAATTCACTGATGATGCTATCCTGACTGAATACAATTCGGAAGTTAAAGTTTTGTCAAGCTTCTTCTTATAAGCTATAGAATACCAGATAAATCCATGTGCTGGGGAAGGCGATTCCCGCTACTTCTTTCCGATATAGAACATCGCCGTCGCCGGTGCATATCCAGATTCTTTGAGGCGGGATTTCAGCATTTCCCCTTCCTCTTTCAGCTCCCTGTACGACTCATGATCCTTGATCCTTTCAACATAGGGATCGATCATGGAGGTCATTTTCTCGATCATCTGTGGATGGAGTGGGTCTTGGACCGGAAAGATATAGGAATAGGACTCAAGCTCCACAAGCGGCAGCGAACCAATCATGGAATCGAGCTCTTCTTTGCTATGGGTGAAGCGATGGGGGATTCCGCAAATGGTATCGATTCTAGCCCACCAGTGATGGAGGTCGATGTGATTTTGCTGGGGAGGGGTCTGCCCCGGATCGCAAATGACTTCACGTACGATTAAGTTACCTCCCGGCTTCAGAACGCGCAACATTTCATCGAAAACCTTATCCACATCGGATAAATGATGTATGGAATTGGAGATGGCGACTGTGTCAAAAGAATGATCCTCGAAGCGCATTTCGGCTGCATCCATGGTCTCGAATGCTACCGGCAATGCTTTGAACGATTCAGCGTTCAATTCAATAATTCGGCTCGAACTGTCGATGCCAGTAAATTGAGAGTAACCATTCAAGAGCCTCATCAAGACACGAATGAACTCGCCTCCTCCAGTTGCTACATCGAGAACGTTTCCACCAGATAAACTACCGATTTTTGCGCATGCAGTCTTCATGTAAACTCCTTTGGGTAATGGGTTAGGGCTATTGGTGATTTGATTGCGATATATCGTATATGGATTTTCGAATAGAACTCTCCCAGCTTTCGCAGGGAGAAAATATTAAGAAAGCTTTCTTGTCAAGCGAGAAAAAGGGATACGGTGTATCAAGCAATGACGTTCGGGGCACCTTCGCCCGATCTGCGCTCCAACGTGGATATAATGCACCTTTGGACTATCGAGCGTAAAAATAAGGTGCATAACACCACGTTTACGCGGCAGATCGAACGAATCTGCTCCCGAACTGAGGTTTCAGGTTTACTCCGATTTAAACACGTACTTCCGGTCTATGTAATCCACCTCAATCCTGTGATTGGGCAGGATGTTCCCTTCGAGAATTTCCTTCGCGAGATTGTTCTCTATCTCACGCTGGATGACTCTCTTGAGTGGGCGTGCTCCGTATTGGGGATCGAAGCCCTCTTCCGCCAGTTTGTGCATGGCGGAATCGGTGATTTCCAGCACAATCTGCCTTTCGCTCAGCCTTTTTTGCAGACGCTTGAGCTGAATGCGGACGATCTCTTCAATCTGCGACTGGCTGAGTCGATGGAAGAGGATGATGTCGTCCAGGCGGTTGATGAACTCGGGTCGGAGATATTGCCGCAGGATGTTCATCAGTTGCGGGCGAATCTCATCCAGGTCGTCGCTACCGGCGTTGAAGATGATGTCGGAGCCCATGTTGGAGGTCATGATAATGACCGTGTTCTTGAAGTCGACAGTGCGTCCTTTTCCATCGGTGAGGCGTCCATCGTCCAGGATTTGCAGCAGGACGTTGAATACATCGTTGTGTGCCTTCTCGATCTCGTCGAAGAGGATGACGCAGTAGGGTCTTCTGCGAACGGCTTCGGTTAGGTAGCCGCCCTGATCGTAGCCCACGTAACCCGGAGGGGCTCCGATGAGTCGGGATACCGAGTGTCGCTCCATGTACTCGGACATATCGACGCGGATCATGGCTCGCTCGGAATCGAAGAGGAACTCGGCCAGGGTCTTGGCGAGTTCGGTCTTGCCCACACCGGTGGGACCGAGAAACAGGAACGATCCGATGGGCCTTTCGGTGTCGGCCAGTCCGCTGCGCGAGCGACGAATAGCGTTGGATACGGCATGTATTCCTTCCCGCTGGCCAATGACTCGTTGCGCGAGATAATCTTCCATCTTCACTAGCTTCTGCATCTCACTCTGCATGAGCTTGGAAACGGGTATGTGCGTCCACTTGGAGACCACCTGCGCGATCATCTCTTCGTCGATTTGCTCCTTGAGGAGCTGCTCGTCTTTGGGGATTTCCGCGAGTTTGGCTCGAAGATCGTCCAACTGCTTCTGCTTGCTGTTGAGCATTCCATAGCGGAGCTCGGCAACCCGATTGTAGTCGCCGCCTCGCTCGGCGATATCCGCTTCCGCCTTGATGCGGTCGATCTCCTCGGAAATGTCGCCGATCTGCTTGAGGAGGTTTTTCTCGAACTCCCAGCGCATCTTCAGCGAAGCCTGCTTCTCCTTCAGTTGAGCGGTTTCTTCGTCGCTCTTGCGCAGGCGTTCTTTGGAAAGTGGATCCTTCTCCTTCTGCATGGAGAGCTTCTCGATCTCGAGTTGCCGCAGGCGCCTCTCGATCTCGTCAAGCTCAACGGGCATCGAATCGATCTCCATGCGGAGAAGCGCACAGGCTTCATCCACGAGGTCGATGGCCTTGTCCGGCAGAAAGCGATCCGATATGTAGCGGTTCGAGAGTACCGCGGCCGCAACCAGCGCACTGTCGGTAATCTGCACACCGTGGTGAACCTCGTACTTCTCCTTGATCCCACGCAGGATCGAGATGGTCTCCTCCTCGTTGGGTTCGCTGACCATTACCGGCTGGAATCGTCTTTCCAGCGCCGCGTCCTTTTCTATGTACTTGCGGTATTCATCAAGGGTCGTCGCGCCGATGCAATGCAGCGATCCGCGAGCCAGCGCCGGCTTGAGCATGTTGGACGCATCCACCGCGCCTTCGGCCGCCCCTGCTCCTACCACCGTGTGAAGTTCGTCGATAAAAAGAATGATCTTGCCGTCGGAGTCCTCCACCTCCTTGAGAACGGCTTTCAGGCGTTCCTCGAATTCGCCGCGGAACTTGGCCCCGGCGAGCAGCGCTGCCATGTCGAGCTCGACAAGGTCCTTGTCCTTGAGATTCTCCGGCACGTCCTGATCGATCACGCGCCGGGCGAGCCCTTCTACGATCGCGGTTTTTCCAACGCCCGGATCGCCGATGAGGATCGGATTGTTCTTGCGACGCCGGGACAAAATCTGGATGCTGCGACGGATCTCTTCGTCGCGGCCGATCACGGGATCGAGCTTACCTGTGCGCGCCAGCTCGGTGAGATTGCGCGCGTAGCGTTTGAGCGCCTGATACTTTGCTTCAGGATTTTGGTCGGTTACGCGCTGCGAACCGCGAATGTCCTTGAGCGCTTCCAGCACCTTCTTGCGGTCGACTCTGTAGCGCTTCAGCATGGAGCCGGCTTCGCATTTCTTTTCGAGCATCGCCAGTATGATGTGCTCCAGACTGATGAATTCATCCTGCATGCCTCCGGCTTCCTTCTCCGCTGCGTCCAGAACGTTGTGCAGCTCGCTGGAAAGGTAGGCCTGGCTGAGACCGCTCACACGGGGGAGGTTCTCGATCTTGCCCGTGAGTTCTCCCGTGAGTTGTTGCGGTTCGATGCCGATTTTTCGCATCAAGGGCGGGATAAAGCTCTCCTCCGCGTTCAACATCGCGGATAATATATGTAAGGTTCCGATTTCCTGATTCCCGTGCTCGAGCGCTATCTGGCGCGCTTTTTCGAGCGATTCCTGGACCATGAGAGTCATTTTGTTCAAATTCATAGCGCCTCCGTTTGGATGATCTTTTTAGAATAAGATAACGGAGTCAGTTGAAAGCGTCAAGGAAAAATTAGCAGACCATGCGTTGGACTGCTAATTTTGTGGCGCAAAAATCCAGGGGATGACTTTCAGAAGAATAAAAGCTGTTGAATTGCAGAAGGTTGGATTATATCATCCCTAAAGGAAATTGACCTCAACGATGAGCCGGTCGTTGTTTCCGGCGTCTGGATCGATGAAGTGAATACGGGCCGAGAACATCTCGCGGTTGACCCGGTTGTAGAGTACTCGCGCGACGGGCCGCCTGAAGTATCCCAGTTGCTTGCCGTTCTCCAGGTAGACGCCGATCGCATAGTCGTCGTAGTCGTTGAACGATTCCTGGATCAGGTTGATTTTCTGTCCGACCTCCAGCTTGGAGAGGATATCGCGTGTAACGTGGTATTTATCGCCAACGACGCGTGGATAGAAGTGAGTGGAAGTCGCGAGCCAATTGCGGAAGTCGTCCGCCTGGACGGTCTGCTCGGAGTTCAGAGAGATGTCGTCGAGGATCGCTTGCAGCTTCGCGTCGATGTGATGGTAGTTCGATTCATGCCAGTTTTCGTAAATTACGGAGAAGAGGTAGCGCATGTATGCTTCTGGATGGCCCTTGTGCAGCCAGTTATCGTTGTATACGGCAGGGGAATGATCGATGTATTTATCCCATATCGAATAGCAGCTCAAGTTATCCAGAACGAGGATCTTTGCGAAGTTCAGGATTCGATCGATCGGGATCACGTAATTAGGGTTGTCGGTCAGCCGCCAGGTGGTAATGGTGGTTGGCTCGTCGAGCACGGTGAAATCGAAATCCTTGCTTTCCTTGCCTTCGATCAGTTTCATCAAGGCATCGGATTCTTCCATGTGTATGAATTGCTTTCCCGGGAGCAGGCCCCAATAAAAGTGGCGATCACAGGCCTTTAGTTTAGCGACTTCAAGTAGGGTAATCGGCATAAATCCTCCATATTAATAATATTTGCGTGAAATATGGTTTGCGCGTCAAGGAAATTGTTAACAATTGAGGATATTATTATCGTTTAAATTTATCCCGATTCCATGAAGAATCCTGAATCGCATACATTTTCTCGGATTGTTCTCTGGAGACTCAATAATAAAATCTTGCGTTTTTCACTCGGCGTCACAATGTTGGGATGACTCGGCAACCATCCTGTTCCGGCAGAAATACAGGCAAATTCGGGAGGAACGATGACAGGTCAGAACGATTTCAATTCTCAATGGAAAGACAAGTTGTATCAGGCGATCAGGATACGTTCGAGCGAGGAAACGCTGCATGATATCATCGATGCGCTGGATGAAACGAAATCGGATATCGAGTGGACGGTTGACCTTCTCGGCAAGCTGCATGACCATTTCGGAAGCGCCGGAACCAGCGATATCATGCTCGATTGCGCCTGCCGGTATCCGGTTGAGGATCTCGCACCGATACGAACGGTTTATCGGGAAAGCGGCGACACCGCCCTGGCGCATCGGATGCTTCAAGAGCGATTTGTGTCGATGCTGCGCAATCATCTCCTGCTCGGTGAAGAGATGATAGCGGATGTCGTTTCGCGCGGATGGGGTGCGGCCGGAGTGATTGAGGGCAACCGCATCGTCGCAACGAAGATTCCCAAGAGTGGTTTCCTCAAGGAATACCTGGCGGAATCGGATCCACAGCGGCGCCGGGAGATTTACTGTCATTGCCCACGCATTCGAGACGCGGTCAGGGAAGGGATCGATATCCCCGTAAGCTACTGTTACTGCGGCGCCGGTTTCTATAAGGGAGTATGGGAAGAAATCCTTCAGCGACCCGTGAAAATTCGCGTACTGAAATCGATCATGCAGCAGGATGAAGTGTGCAGCTTCGAGATCGATTTGTCATGAGAATCCGTGAATGTATCCGTATATTCTGAGTGGAGTAATGAAGCAATCATGATACGATATGTGCCGTCATTCATTGTTGACCGGAATAATAACCGGCAATTCGAGGGGTGTTTCTCCGGGTATGCGTTATTCCTCGATATCGTTGATTTCACATCGATATCGTCCATCTTTCGCAATCATGGGAAAAAGGGGGCGGAAGAATTGAGTCGCCTGCTGGAGCGCAGCCTGTCGTACCCGATCGAAACGATCGACCAGCATGGCGGATTTGTCGGGCAGTTTGCCGGCGATGCCTTTACTGCGTTTTTCCCGGATCAAAGCGACATTCTTCCCGTTGTGCTGGATATCTGGAGATGGTACGAGCTGAACGGGTTGTTTCGGACGGAGTTCGACGAGTTCGAGATTCGAGTGCGCCTTACGGTAACTTACGGAGATATCGACTGGCGAATCTATAGAAATCCCTGGCAATACGAATACCTGTTCATGGGAGGTGCGATTCGGGAATTGATGGCGCTCGCCTTGAACAAACAGGATTTCCTGTTCTCGGAATCGGCTGCGAAACGTCTGGGACTGGAGCGTTTTTCTCCGACAGATAACGGCTATGTTCCCGCGGTTTCTCCTACGACTCTCAAATCGAATGTTAAGTCGATCGGAAGAGAGACTCCCGAGGTTTTCATCCACCCGAAATTCCGGGGGGAGAATCCGGGAAACGAGATTCGCGACGCGGCTTTCAGCTTTGTGGATTTCACGGCGATCGAGCCGGAGAAGCGGGAATTATCGATAGAAATTCTTCATGAGCTGGCCGATCTCTATGGCGGGTTTATCAACAAGCTGGATGCCACGGATAAGGGGATGATAGCGATCATCCTGTTCGGTATTCCGTTTATGGAAGGCAAGGCGCTGGAGCGTTTGTGCGAGTTCGCGCTCGAAGTTCTCACACGGTTGCGCGGCGTTTCTGTGAGTATCAGTTGCGGAAATGTCTTTGCGGGTTATGTCGGGTGCGCTTCCGCACGGGAATACACCGCGATGGGCTACGCGATGAACCTTGCCGCCAGATTGATTGCACGGGCACGACCGGAGGAAATACTCTGCGATAACTACATCTGGCAGGAGATGCACACCCTGTATGATTTCGATTTCCTGGGCTCGCTCACGCTAAAGGGATTCTCTGTGCCGGTCAAGTACTACAAACTGAATCGGCAGACGGAGAAGGTCGGGTGGCGGTTCAAGAGCAGGTTTGTCGGGCGTGAAAAGGAAATCGCTCAGATTCAGGAAATGGTGGAAAAGTGTATTCGGGAAGAGACCACGCAGCTGTTGCACCTTGTGGGCGAAGCGGGAATTGGAAAAAGCCGGCTCATCGAGGAGGCGTTCAGGGAGTGTTCTCCCGACCGGTTTTTCAAATTCTTCGTACACTGCGATTCACTGATACAAAAACCGCTGGAACCCCTCAGGAAGCTTCTGAAGGATTATTTCTACATCAATTCCGAGATGCCGCAAGAAGCTGCGAAGGCGATGTTCTCGGGCTTGTGGGCAGCGCTTCCGGGCGATCCAGTGGAACGAGATCGAAACGAATCGGTTATCGGCTCTCTTCTTGGATTTCATTGGGGCGAGTCGATTTGGGAGCACACGGCTCCGTCCGAGCGTAACGAGGTTTTGAAGAGCGCTTTTTCGTGGTTCTTGAAAACCATATCGATGAACAAGCCCGTGATTATCAATCTCGATGACAGCCAGTGGATGGACAGCCGAACGCTGGAGTATATCAAATACCTTCTCGACAATGTGAAAGCCAGGATCATGCTGGTAGTATCGTATCGATACATGCTCCAGGACGAGAAGCTGGATATTGAGATCGACGAATCGAACTCGCTAGAAATGGAGCTTTTGAATATCTCGGATGAATCCTGTGGCGATTTGATAGAATCTGTTCTCCGGATCAACCATGTTCCTGCTGCGACGATCCGGTTTATCAAAGACAGGGCAATGGGAAATCCGTTATTCACGGAGCAGTTCACTGCGTTTCTTCAGGAGAGCGGAAGCCTGGATTATCAGGGAAACCTCAATGGTAAGGTCGAGCACATCAGCATGTTCGGTATCAGTGATATTATCGGCAGCAGGATCGACCGGATGGACAAGGATGTTCGCAGATGCATCCGGAATGCGAGTGTCCTGGGGATGGAGTTCAACAAGGATGTGTTGCGTCTCATGTTGGGTGAAGATATCGACGACAATCTGCGAATTGGCAGGATCAACCGGATCTGGATTGAATATACGCAATCTCTGTATGAATTCAGTCATATCCTGATCCGAGAAACCGTTTACCAGCGCATGTTCGGCGAGGAACAGGTATCGCTGCATCTTGCCGCGGCAAAGGCAATGGAAGAGGTGTTTCGTGGACAAATCGTCGAACGTTCCGAGGAAATAGGGCTGCATTACGAATTTGGGAATTACTATCACAAGGCGATACACTACTATCACATAGCTGCGGAGAATCACAAAGAGAAGTACGAGCTTGAGGATTCGGCGAAGGTATATCTTCGCATCCTTTCGATAATCCAAAGCCAGGAGATAACAGAGTCGTTTCTCCTCACGGATATGAACAACGAGCTTGCCTCCGTCTATTACCTCATGGGGGATTACGGTAATGCGCTCGATACCTTGAATATTGCATTGGATCTGCTAAGGAATGAGGCCATCGCGGACCCGAAACGAGAGGCGAGCATACAGGACAATCTCGGGTCGGTTCATTTGCGTAAAGGGAATTGGGATATGGCTTTGGGCCATTTCAAAAGAGCGCAGGAAATCTTTGAGAAGAACGACGACCTCGCGGTAGCGGATTCGGCTGCGCCATACATCAATATTGCGATGGTTCACAAGGCCAGAGGGGACAACGAACAAGCGCTGAAAATCTTTTTCCGCGCTTTGGAGATTTACGAGCAAAACGAGTCTCGGGCGTTGATTAATACGGATGTTATCTATTACAATATTGGTCTTGCATATTTCGATCAGGCAAAGTTCGACCTGGCGTTGAAGTACTTCCTGATAACGCTGGATCGGCGTATGAAGCTTTATAGCGATAACCACCCCAAAATGGCCAGCATCTATCATCATCTTGCATCGGTGTACAAGAATCTGGGTGATTACGAACGCGCCCTCGATTACAACCTCTCGGCGCTGAAGATATTTGAATCGAGGTTGGGTCCAAACCACCCACAGACTGGCAGCGCTTACAATAACATCGCATGGTTTCATAAATATCGCGGCGAATTTCAGCAGGCCCTGGAGTATTACAACAAAGCGCTGGATATCAATATTGCCAAGCGGGGTCCGGAGCATCCTTACACTGCCATCAGCTACGGGAATGTCGGTTCCGTTTACATGAACATGGGGCTTTACGACAAAGCCCTGGAAATGCTGAACAGGGGTCTGAAGATTCAAGAGGACAAGTTGGGTTGCGAGCATCGGGACACGGCAAACAGCTACTACAGTATCGGTTCGGTTTACCGGAATATGGGAAAGCTGGACACAGCGCTCGAGTTCTACGCCAAGGCGTTGGACATCCGGGAAAAAAGCCTGGGGAAAATCCACCCGCACACCGGTGTCACCTGTCACATGATCGGATTAACCTACATGGAGTTGGGGGCGTTCGAGCAAGCGCTCGAGTATTATAGCAAAGCTCTTGCGATTCAGAAGAATTGCTTCGGGGATGATCATCCGCAGGTAGCCGTTACCCTTCACAACATCGGTACTTCATACATGAAGTCCGGCCAATATGAGGACGCTCTGGAGTATTACCATCAAGCGCTGAAGATAAACGAGCAGAAGCTTTCTCCGGAAAATCACAGGACGGGAATCGTCTTGTACAACATCGGCAAGACATTGAAATTGATGCGGCGATACGAGGAGGCCCGGGAATTCCTGAACAAGGCCTTGCCGATTCTCGAAGCGAGCGATGACGAGAAATGCTGCGAGTGCAGGGAGATGATGGAGGAGCTTCGATAGCGTTCGTGGCATCTTCGCCCGATCTGTCCCTCCAGCGTGGATATAACACGTCAAGTGTCTATCGAGCGAGAAGAATAGACGTGTAACACCACGCCTTCGAGACAGATCGAACGAACCTGCTCACGAACTTTCCACGAACGAGCTATTTTTTACCTGAATGGCATTTAAAAAATCTTGACGTTGAACCACTCGAATTTCTTGTTCAGAATTTGGAGGCCACAATGCCCGATCATGATCTGATGAAAAAAATAGATGAACTATCCCCGCAGGATTTGATCGCTGAAGGAACGTCTCTTGCGTCCCACGAAAAGATCGACGAAGCGCGTGCGGTGTTGGCGAAGCTCGAAGAGCATCATGCGAAGAATGCGTGCCCAAGAGAGTACGTCGATATCGTATTGGGAGCGGTATTGCATGAAGAGGATCGTCATAAGGAGGCGATTGCTTGCTTCGAGGGGTCCATCGGCCTGCTCGAACGGGAGAATCTGCTGCCTGAGCTGCTCTACGTTTGCAACGTTCTTGGAAATACTTACAGGATGCTCAACAAATACGAGCAGGCGATTCACTGGTTCAAACACGCGATAGAAGGCAGGGAAGAATCGCTTGGAGACCATCCATTGGGTGTTTTATACAACAACATCGGCAATTGCTACGCAAGAATCTGCGAGTTCGACGACGCCCTCAAGTATTGCATCAAAGCGCTGAAACTCCGCGAGAAGAACAACGAGCAATTGGGGATTGCGAGTTGTTACCTGAACATCGGAGAAATATACAGTCGCATGGACAACATCGATCACGCGATTGAGGTTGTCGACAAATCGGTACAGATATATCGTAAGGCCGGGCAGGAAATCCAACTCTCCAAAGCGCTGAACATGATGGGGATTTTGCTGAAGGATTCGGGGCGGTTGGAAGAATCGATTCCCTATTTCACTGAATCCTTGAAGTACAAGGAGAAGCATGGGAAGCAGCATCTCATCCATAACACATTGCATGCTCTTGGGCTGGTGCACGAGGAACTGAAGGATTACACAACAGCCAGGTATTTTTTCGAGAGGACGCTGAAGCTTCGAAAAGAGATTGATGACGATGAATCGGTCGTGTCATCGATGATTTCGCTGGCGAGGCTGTTGAATCTGGAAGAGCGATACACGGAAGCGCTGGAGATGTGCAATCAAATCGATGTCTCATCTCTCGAACGTAAAGACTTGAAGCTTGGCTTACTCGGCGTTTATGTAAACAGCTACTCCGGCATCGGTGATTACGAGAACGCATATCGATATCTGATCAAACTGCATGAGATCAAAGACATCATATACAACGAGGAGCGACTGGCAAAGCTCGACGAAATCCAGACAAAGTACGACCTCGAAACCCAAAAGCGGGAAGCGGAGATCTATCGGCTGAAGAATGTAGAGCTGATGGAGAAAAACCGGCAGATCGCAGAGCAAAAGACCTGCATCGAGAACACGCTGAGCCAGCTCAGAAGAAGCGAGCGTTCGTTGAACTTCATCCAGGATCGGTTGCATGAAGTCGCAGGGAGCAAGATCATCGGTGAAAGCGACGAGATCAAAGCGGTGCTTGATATGGTGGGGAAAGTCGCTCTGACGGATAACACAACTGTGTTGATCATCGGCGAGAGCGGCACGGGAAAAGAACTGATCGCCAAGGCCATCCACGATGCCAGCAAGCGATCGAAGAATTTCTTCCACGGCGTCAATTCCTCCGCGATCTCCGCAACGCTGTTCGAGAGCGAGCTCTTCGGACATGAAAAGGGGGCTTTCACCGGAGCGCTGACAGCCAAGCCGGGCTGGTTCGAGGTTGCAAACGGCGGAACGCTCTTCCTCGATGAAATCGGGACGATGCCTGTCGAGCAACAGATCAAATTACTGCGGGTCCTGGAGGAGAGGAACGTCATCCGCGTCGGAGCGAGAAACCAGATATCCGTCAATGTCCGCATCATCTCTGCGACCAATCAGAATCTGACGGAGCTCGTACACGACGGCAAATTCCGCGAGGACCTCTATCACCGCCTGGCAGCTTTTGTCATACACATACCGCCGCTTCGGGAGCGGGTAACCGATATCCCGATCTTGTTCGAGCACTATATCGGCTTCTTCTCCCGGGCCATGAACAAGACGATTCGCCGGGTCGATCCGGACGTGATCGAAATGCTGATGAAGTACCCGTTTCCGGGAAACATCAGGGAGCTCAAGAACCTGGCCGAGAAGGCGGTTATCCTCTGCGACAGCTCCACGCTGCAGAAAGGGCATGTCAGCCTGCATGGAAGCGCACTGGCAAAGCCGGTTCAAGGCAGTACGACGATGAACCTTGCAGAGTTGGAAGAGCAGGCGATACGAAAAGCTCTGGAAATCACACACGGAAACCAGGCTGCGGCTGCGAGGCTCCTGGGAATTACGGCGAAGGCAGTAGAGCGTAGGCTCGTCAAACTGGGGATACCAACGCGACACCAGGCAGGGTGAACCGAGTTGTAAAATATAGCATTTTATGCGCGAAACCTGACGATATCGTCAGATATGACGAAATAGAGAAATTTTGCTGAAACATCCTAACATGTTGAAATAAAGCAAGATGCAAGGCGAACTGCATTTTCCGCATGTCGATTACGACATGTAAGAATCCTGAAAATACCCCCGCAAATCCACATTAAAGCTCACCTGATTTGTAACCCTAACAATAACAGAACATTACGCGGATGGCACAGGATGTGTTATTACCAATTGAAAAAAACGGATTGGTTATGAACACATTATTAATTGGCTCGAACGATATTCCTTCAGAACTCCTGGAGCGATTGCAGAAGAACGTGATGGGATCGATCTTCCTCGCTGTTTCGGTTCAGGAAGCGCTGCAACTGGTGCAGAAATACTCTTTCCGCTTCATCGTAATGATTATCCGTTTTGACGGGGATTATCCGCTTTTTCAGGAGATTATAAACGATTCACCGTCATCGCTTCACATTGTTTGCGGAAAAATCAACGGCGGACTGAATAACAACTCGCAGCATGCTCCTGTGGCCTGTGTGCCGGATATAGAATCATTGATAACGCTTCTCGAGTATTACGAAGAGCGACGATATCGCGAGATAAATCTGTCAACCAAGCCAAACACAAACAAACAAAATATTGAAAACGAAATGGAGGTTCTATGAAACATCTTGTACTAATTCTTGCTTTACTCGTTGGCAGCGTAGCGCTGTCGGCAGATACGATTCTCTATCAGCAGAATTTTGAAACCGGCTGGTATCCGGGTGGATGGGATACGATTTCTTTTACTGATTCTTATTGGACGGTGGATTCTCCCGGGTGTAACAGTGATTACAAGCTTCACATCTACAATAGCGCACCCAGCAGTATTGATTATTCCTTGGCCACAACTTCGTCGATTAACCTCTCCGGTCTCAATGGCAATCCTTTGTCGATTGATTTCGATCTATTCCAGGGTTGTAACCTCCAAACGCCTGATATAGCAATGTTTCAGCTTCAGTATTCATACGATGAAATGTCATGGTACCCAATCACGGAATATGGTTGTGAGACATTCAATGAGTGGGCTCATGTTCAGTATTCTTTCGATCCTGAAGGTCATTCGGAGATTTACTTTGGCTTTTTGGGATACTTATCGAACACGAATGGCACATACATCGAGTTGGCGGTGGATAATTTCGAATTATCGATGCCTTCTCCGGAATTGAACGTGAGCGCAAATCCGATCTCGCTCGGTTCGTGCCTGGTTGGGGACGAGATTTCACAGGCTTTCACCGTATTCAATAGCGGTACTCAGGCGCTGGAATATACGATATCCGTTACCGAGCCGTTCTATATAAGGGCGGATGGCGTGCTTTACTCGACATACAATTCCATTTTAAGCGAGAACGGGGCGACCAACTACTTCGATATGGTGTTCCAGCCTGTGGAGGATTGCACATATACGAGTGCGACGCTCAACTTTACATCCAACGATCCGGATAATCTTACGAAGAATGTCATTATATCGGCGTCGGCCCGGATGCCGGTAACGGGATCGAAGTCGATCCAGTTCAACGACGATAACGACTATGCCAAAACCTTCCGCCCCGTCGATCTGCCGGCTGGTTCTGCGATCAGCATGGAAATGTGGTTCAACGTGTATAGCGGCGGTCCGCAAATCCAATTCCTGACCAGTTCCGGAATGGAGACCTTGGAGATTCACCTGAATACGAATTATAACAATTTGCGGTTCATCCCGGCTCCGGGCGTCTACCTTGATACGCCTAACAACTCGGTGACATTCGACACCTGGACGCATCTGGCGTTCGTTTACGACCCGACAAACACCTATGCGAAGGTGTACATTAACGGTGTAGATACGCCTTACACTTTAAGCGGTGGCAATCCCATCTCCACGCCGGTTCCCACACCACTCAGCACCACTCGCTTCGGTATAAGATGCGACGGTATGTACCAGTTTAACGGCGCGATGGACGAAATCCGCTTCTGGACGAACGTCCTTACAGCCGATGAAATTCGCCGGAATCGCCATTTCACACTCTCGTTGCCCCGTCCGGGTATGCTTGCATACTGGCGTTGCAACGAAACGGAAGGCGGTGGGTTGATCGAAGATATAAACAAGCGTCATGCAAAGGTCCAGAATTTTGAAGCCGGAGATCGCATCGATACCGGATTCCCTATCGGCGATGGATTCAGCGTGAGCTACGTTGCGCCGGCCGGAAGCGGAACGCTCGACTGCTTCGATTGCAGCGTACGTTTCGATTTCTCGGCTTGCGACCAGCAGGATATCGTTGTTACATATCTGTACGGTGCGCCGATGAATCCGCCCACCGGTTGCTATACTGTGTTCAACGACAACACCCGCATTATACAGACTTTTGGCAGCACGAATATGGCTGGTGACATCACCTTCAGTTCATTCGGCGACATGACAACGGCCGACGAGGTTCTTCACGACAACATCCACCTCAACGGACGCGACGCACGTGGCGTGGCGAACTTCGACAATCTCTCGGGTGCGAGCAGTGTCGACCCAGCGGCAGACAGCGCGACCTTCCCGCTGGCGAGCGCTCTTCCCAACGCGCAGCAGTTCATCATTACCCGTCAGGTAGAGCCGGTTTATCCTGTTATGAGCGTTAATACGAATACGCTGGATTTCGGGACGACATTGATCGGTACGGCTTCAGAAGGATGGCTCCATATCGATAACAACGGAACGGCAGATTTGTCCTGGACGGTCACCGTTGAGGGACCTGTTACCGTTACCGGTTACAACGGTGAAGATAACAATACGCTTTCTGCGACCCAAGCAGCAGGTACAGGATTCGACCTGCAGTTCAAATACTACCCGACAACCGAAGAATACCAGAGCGGATCCTTCCAGATCGTGTCCAACGATCCCGTGCAGTCAACGCAGACGATCGAATGGTCGGGCACCGGACTTTACATGGAGAACGGCGAGTATGCATTGAGCTTCTCGGGTGCGAATCAGCATGTCGAGTTCCCGATCGAATCCGGGATGGTCACGAGTGCGTACACGATCGAAATGTGGTTCATGAGACCGGAGTATTCACCATCGGCTCAGTTCCTTTGCGCGAAGCATACCGAGAACTACGAGATCCACCTTGCAGGAAACGCCATACGATTCATTCCGGCATACCACGTATACCTCGATACACCGGCGAATGTATTCGAGGACGGCGTATGGAACCATCTTGCATGTTCGTATAATCCCGAAGCTGGATTTGCATCGATGTATTTGAACGGGAAGGAGATACCACTGGTCAATAACGGTCCCTATCCCATGACTACCTATACTTCGCATAGTGATACACCGTTCTATCTGGCCTCCCGGAGTTACAATCAATTGCCGTTCACCGGTTACATCGACGAGGTGCGTTTGTGGAACGGAGTGCGGACAGCGGATGAAATCCGCATGGGAATGCACAATCAACCGGATCCGACGACAGCGAATCTCAAGCACTACTGGCGGATGAACCATGGTTCAGGCGGTACGGTCTATGATCTAACCTATCGAATGAATGGAACGGTTGTCGGGGCAACGTGGATGGAATCTCCACTGATTTTGGGCGACCAGATAACCTACTCGTATCAGACGCCGGGTGTAGCGGGGATTCTCGACTGCCCGGAAGTCGGTGTGACATTCGATTTCCCGTCGGCGGTGAATGGGAGATTCTACATCACAACAAATGAGGTTTTCAGCGCTGTGAGAACCGAATTCGATGCTGAATTTGCTCATCCGAACCGCATTCTTCATTATTACGGAGATGCGCTGGATAATGTGACGATGACGGTCAGAATTCAGGGTAGCTTCGATAATTTGGATGAATACGATCCATCCAATATCCGATTGTTGAAGCGAGCGGATGGAGATTTCAGTAGCTATGAGCTTTCTCTTGGCGCAGTAAGTGTCGATCCTGTCAATGGAACCGCAGCTTACGAGAATCCGATTAACGCGATCAACGGAATGCAATTCATCCTGGTGCGCGAGAATGCTTTACAACTTTCGAAGCCAACCAATCTTACGCTGAATGTGGGCGAAGGCAACGTCTACGTCTCGTGGAATGCCGTGAATGGTGCGACTTCGTATTGTGTATATCAATCGGAGACACTGGATGGAACCTTTATGCTCTGCACGAATGGAGAGACAACGGAGACTTCGTGGTCGGCTCCACTGCCTTTGAGCAGAATGTTCTATCGTGTAACCGCGAAAAAAGATTAATTTCCCCAGCCGTGTAAGACTGGTATCCTCCGGGATACCGGTCTTTACACATATAAAACAATTTATGCCTCCTCTATTTCCCGGTTTTTGATTTGTCAAAGCGGAAAATGTAATAGGGATCGATAGTTTGCAGTAGATGTTTCACCGGCGTGGCATCTTCGCCCGATCCGCTCCTGATCAGGGATATACCCCGGTTTCGTAGGCATTTTGATATTGGTAACTCCACCGGGAAACACCCTGTTCAGGAGCGGATCGAACGAATCTGCTCGCGCCTCGAGGTAGTATTTTACTTCTAACGTACACGTCAGAAAGGAATCGCTGGTCGGGAGGAAGTCCCGGCCAGCGATTGTTATTGTGGGTGTGTGATGAGCTATTTGAGAAGCATAACTTTTCTTGTTTGTTCGGTACCTTGGGCGTTCATACGTACAAAGTAAATACCGGAAGCCATGTTTTCCGCGTTCCATGTGACCTTGTTGTAGCCTTTAGCGCCATCATGAGAGAAGCGGTCGACTTCACGTCCTTTCAGATCGAAAATGGTGAATTTCGCGAGGCCGTCTTTTGCGAGGGAATAGCTGATGGTTGTTGCAGGGTTGAACGGATTCGGGTAGCAACCCATCAGTTCGATGGCAAAGACTTCCGGAGCTTCGTTTCCTTCGCCTTCGTTGTTGGTAATCGTCAAAGTCACCGGGCCAAAAAACGCAGAAGTTGCATCCATCGCGACACTTTGAAGCCAGTAACGGTAGGTGTTGTCACACGAAACATCCTCGTCCGTGTAGTGGTAGGAGTTCTCGGCGGGACTGTTCCCGGCAGCGATCAATCCGGAAATTCTGGTAGCGTCGACGAGGTCTTCGGTTTGACTTCGAAGTACGTAGTACCCGATCATATCGCTTTCGCTCTGGGTTGTCCATGCAAGCGTGGCAGCATTGACTGAGGTTTGTGTGGCCGTGAACGAGGAGAGCTCTACAGGAAGGGTCTCCCCTCCTCCGATGTCTCCCGCGAATTCGATTTCACCCAACTCTCCGGCTCTTGCTCCGGAGGGCAGACTCAAACCGCTGATCGTGATTCTGTAGATATAGCTTCCCGACTGATAAACCGATACTCCGCCAGGGATTTTTCGCCAGGAAAGCACTTCAGCTCCGTCGCGACTGTATCGGTACCAGATATCCGTGTATTCGTTCGGCATCTGGATGTCAAAGTATTGAGCGTTTCTCAGAACCGCGTCGTCCGAGCAGTAGAACTTCCAGTAGGCGCCGAGGTTCTCTGGATTGGGGAAGTCGCCTTCAACGAACAGGGGATTCTCGGAGTAAATCGCGTAGATTGAGATATTGACGGTTTCTGTAGCTGAAGGCATAAAGCCCGTGTATACTGATTGTCCACCGACGCTGGTGGATGAGTAAAGGGCGTTGGGGAGGGCTGTTCCCGTATCGACGGTCGGGGAAAGCATGCCCTCGTAAGTGTCGGAAGTTGGGTTTATATTCACGTCGTCCTGCCAACCGAGGCGGGGATACTGGCTGGCGGAAATCAACCAGACGCCGTTAAAATTCCAGTCGGTATAATTCGCCTGTGTCTGCATCTGGGCGGTTGTTCTGCCCTGAGCTCCCGATCCACCCCCGGAGGTTGTGTTTCCTGAAGTTGTCGTATCCCAGTAACACATCTGAATCGATCCGCTTCCAGAGAAGCCGCCCAAGCCGCCGGGTAATTTTCCATCCACGCGCCCAACGATTCCGCCGACAAACGGATCGGCATCCGCGGTGAAGGGAGGACTCTGGAAACCGGTGCGAACCTGGCCTGTGGCATAACACCGGATTACCGCGCCGCGGATGGAGCAGCCGGACACACCGCCGACTCTCTTGCCACCGTATACGTTCCCCCGGGAATAACTGTCCATGGTGAGCCCGTTCTCGTTGCAGCCGACAAGTCCGCCATACTTGATGTTGAACAACTCGTTGTTATCTGCGGGATTCTGAATCGAATTGGTCGGGAAGCGACTCTCCACGTCAGCATCCGCATAGCAGTACCGAATGATGGGAACGATGTTCTTTTTCTGTGAGTTGTTCGCACCAACCAGGCCGCCTGTCGCGCCGAATCCGCGTACCGTAACATTTCCCGCCGCGTAGCAGTTCTCGACGATTGTCGTATGGGATGCGTCGCTTGGGAGCAATGAGCGCCCCAATAAAGTTCCGGTACCTCTGCCCCCGGTAACATCAGCGTTCAGTATCCCAAGATTGCGGATTATCGCGTCCGTTGTTGAAGTGCATTTAAGATAACCGAACAGGCCGATGTTCCCGGGCAGAGCCTGTGCCTCAATAACAGAAGTAGGTTCACCGCTTCCAGGGTAATTCAGATAGAGGTTCATGACTTTAAATCCATCGCCATCATAGACGCCGGTGAATTGTGTCGTGGCGTTACCGATGGGAGTCCACCCCTGATTGCCGTTCCAGGTTGTAATGGCCGGGGTAGCTGTCGAGAAATCGATGTCCGCGGTTTGGAGAAAATGCTTGCCCCATTCGCTCGAATTCTGGCTGACCCAATAAAGATTCTGCCACGTGGCTATCAGATATGGGCTGGCCTCCGTACCGAGTCCCGAAGGCGCGACCCCCGACTGAGAAAGTAGGGGTAGTGCGATCAGAATGGTTACAAAACAAAATAAAAACCTTTTCATGGAACCTCCATTTTGTTACAGTTAGATTACTTTCATGTAAAATGTCCATAATAATACGATATTTTCTCAATATAAATAATACAATGTTTGGCCTGAAAAACAATTTTAAAATAATTATTACATTGTTACTTTGAATGCTATTGGTTTTTCATCGAATCCAAAGAAGGCGATTAAAGGGAATCGGAGCAAGAAACCGTCTGTAATTTGTGTAAACAACGTGAGATATTTGAATCTGGAATTACTCTTTCGCGTTCTGCTTCTGCGAACCTTCGGTGAGGATCAAACCCCATTCGGCCACCACAAAGCCTGTTCGGTCGAACGCTGGAATCGCCGGCTCAACCAGCACGAGATCGGGCGAATCGAGCGGAGCCACATAGTAGGTAAGGCGCAGGATGTTGTCCGGTTGCGGTGATATCCTCAGCTCGACGACCGGATCGATCTGCTCCTTGTACTGCGGGTAGAGGGCGTAGTAAGCGGAATCTGTCAGCCGGGGAATCCACCACTCGATAAAGTCGTCGATCTCCGCCTGGCTGAAGCCCGTACGACGCAGGTTGTTGTCGAAGAAGTCCTCCAGGTCTTCGCGTGCCACGATCCAGCCAGCGGACTGCTGGGCGATGGCCGGTGTCTCGGCTTCGTAGAACAAGTAACCGTACTCGCCGTCGATGGTGCCGTCCGGCTCAACCTTGATATTTCTCCACTCATCAGGGTAATGCGGATCGGAGACGGTGACATTTCCTCCCTGCGGGAACTCGATGCTCACGTCGAGCGTGGTTGTTTCGGTGGGATAGAGGTAGATGTTGGGTTTGGCCCAGATCATACATCCCACGGGAAGATTTAACTCGTTGTATCCGGATTCCAATTGAAAGGACGTATCCATCAGCAGGGGATAGGGATTCAGTATCCGGGCAACATATTCGCCGGCTTCGAGGTCAGTAATGAACTTTCCGTCTGCGTCAACGTAGATGGTATCTTTATTCATGTAATCGGGCGTCAGGATTTCGATATCCTTATCTTTGAGTAAGCCCATGAAGCCGTCCGCTAAACCGCCACTCCTAACCACAACACCGCAGTTTGTACTGGGATCGTATGGGACGAACGATGTCGCAAAGTCGATTTCGAATATCGTGTTTTGCCTGAAGGCAAAACCTTGAGTGAAGCAGCCATTTTTCCGTGCGAGGAGATTGAAAACGGTTTGCAGCTCAGGATTGTTATCCAAATTTGATACCTCGAGTATCGAGAACTCAAGCTCTCCCAGTATCTCATTATCGTGGATTACGCGGATCGTGTCGCCCTCATTTTCCTCCGTGATACGAAGCGTATCCACGGCAGCGCCATCCACAAGGATGACGATATCGATCGAAGGAGGCCCGGCCGGCCCGGTCGTGCTGTCGCTGTCGTCTTCGCAGCCAGCCACGAGGATGAGGATCATGGCAATTGACATAAGGTAGATCGTACGCATATCGATTCCATCCTTCAACGAATTGACACAATAGAGATTGCGGCTTGCTGGAAGTGTCAAGTTTATTAAGGAGATTATCTGCCAATAAGGAAGGAGGGCTTTTTCCATTGAATTCTTTATCGCTGCAAAGGAATTTCGTGAAAAATGTCTGGATCGCTGGATATCACGTTTTTTTTATCGTTCGTAACCGTCTATAATTACTTGGATTACATCTCACAAAAAAATAATTGAAGAAAAAATTTGCTTGACGCGGATATCGTGATTATAATCTCGATAAATATATATCGATAAAAAAATCACGAATACAAAGGAGTGAAAGATGTGGAAGAATGAAACCGATATCAATCAAGTGTTCGAACTCAGAACACGCACAACCGACTTCTTCGGAGTCGGAGCCATCAACAAGATGAAGGAAATCGCAGCAACACTCAAGGGTGTTGGAATCAACAAAGCGCTGGTCATGACCGGCGGCTCATCCTATCGTAGAACAGGCGCCTGGGATGTTATCGAAGCAGCTCTCAAGGAAAATCATATAGACTATAAACTGTTTAACGGTGTAACACCGAATCCAACCGACGCGCAGGTCGATGAAGCGACCGCGATCGGTAGAGAATTTGGGGCACAAGTGGTGATCGGTATTGGTGGCGGTAGTCCCATCGATGCAGCAAAGAGTACCGCGATACTCCTCGAATACCCGAATCAAACAGCACGTTCCCTCTATGAATTCGAGTTTGCTCCTGCCAAGGCCGTACCGATCATCGCTGTCAACACCACGCACGGAACCGGAACCGAAGTCAATCGCTTCGCGGTCGTAACCATCTCAGACAAGGAATACAAGCCGGCGATCGCATACGATTGCATCTATCCTCTGTACGCAATCGATGATCCAGGCCTCATGACCGGCCTTCCGGAAAACCAGACACGATTCGTGAGCATCGATGCGGTCAACCACGTGACCGAAGCCGCGACAACCATCGTTGCGACCCCTTACGTCATGATGATGGCCAAGGAAACCATCAGCCTCGTGGCCGAGTACCTCCCACGCGCGCTGAAGGATCCAAAGGACCTCACGGCACGTTATTTTCTCACGTATGCCTCGGCAATCGCCGGAATCGCTTTCGACAACGGACTCCTCCACTTCACACATGCTCTTGAGCATCCGCTCAGCGCGGTGAAACCCGATCTGGCGCACGGGCTTGGCCTGGCGATGATCCTGCCTGCCGTGATCAAGGAAATCTACCCGGCTCGCCCCAAAGTTCTCGCCGACATCTACTCACCGGTCGTCCCGGGTCTCAAGGGCGTTCCTGAAGAAGCCGACATGGTCGCGAAGGCTATCGAAGACTGGCTGTTCAGCTTGGGAATCGATCGCAAGCTTTCCGACGAAGGCTATACCGATGCGGACATCGACAAGCTGGTTCACCTGACGAAGACGACTCCGTCTCTGGACGGACTTCTCGGCATTGCGCCCGTCAAGGCGGACGATGAGGTGATTCGTCGCATTTTCACCAGCAGTATGCACAGGATGAAATAGATAGGGTACAGGGAAGGATGCCAGGCGTCCTTCCCGTACTTTTCTGAATGAAAAACATTGACGTTGTAATGGCAAAATTCATATCGATAATAATCTATCGAAAATGAAAGGAGACATCATGAAACCGGTATCGATTTTAACCCTGAGAAGGCTGTCCCAGTACCTGCAAATCATACTGGAAGCGCAAAAGAATAAGCAGGAGTACATCTCGGCAACCTCGCTGGCCAATCACACCGGAGTGCACAGGACGCAGGTTCGCAAAGATCTCGCTTCCACAGGTGTAGTAGGCGTGCCAAAGGTGGGCCACAAGGTGAACGAGCTCGCTCTTGCGATCAGTGATTTCCTGAACTGGAACGACTCCTCGGAAGCCTTTATCGTTGGAGCGGGAAACCTCGGCTCCGCGATCATGGGTTATCGCGAGATTTTCGAAACCAAAGGGATGAAAATACTTGCAGCATTCGATACAAACCCTATACTAATAGATACGAAGATTCATGATGTCCCTGTTTTTGCCATGGAAAAATTCAGTAATCTCGCACAGCGTCTGCATGTTCATATCGGGATTGTAACGGTGCCGCCGGAAGCAGCTCAGTCTGTGGCGGATATGATGCTCGCATCGGGAATCATGGCGATCTGGAACTTTGCTCCGGTTCAGCTTGTTGTCCCCGAAAACATCATCGTCGAGAATGTCGATTTATATGCCAGCCTGGCCGTACTCTCTCAGAGGCTGGCCGTCAAACTGATGAAACAATCTGAATAAACCATGGAGAAACAATGACAGATACCCTGCAAGCAAACCGTAGTTTCCGTAAGGTGATCGAGATACTCGATCAGCACCAGCGGGACCCGAAGATGATCATCCCGATATTGCAGGCCGTCCAGGAAGAGTATCGCTATCTTCCCCAGGAGGTGCTTGTATTCGTCGCGACATCCTTGGGCGTCTCGCCGGCCAAGATATATGGGGTTGCAACATTTTACAGCCACTTTTCACTTGAACCCAAGGGTAAACACATTCTGCGGATTTGCGACGGAACCGCTTGTCATGTTAAAGGTTCCGGCAAGATTATCACAGCCCTTCGAGAGCATCTGAGCCTCAACGAGAAGAAGAAAACCACGCCGGACATGCTTTTCACGCTCGAAACCGTATCGTGCCTCGGCGCATGCGGACTCGCACCTGTTCTGGTCGTCGATGACGACGTGTATGGGCAGGTAACGCCAGATAAGGCCATCGAGATTGTGAACGAATTGAAAAAGCAGGAGGGGCACGATGTGTAACTTGAACGAAATCGCCTTGAAATACAAGACGGCTCGCACCGGTTGCGAGCGAAGGGTGATTATTTGCGCAGGTACGGGATGTATCGCGAACGGATCGTTGAAGGTTCACGCGGCTCTCAAACGTATCGCTTCCGAGAGAGGCCTCGATGTGACGATCGAGCTCAGGGGTGAGGAGAAACACGACGTGCTTCTCTCTCAGAGCGGATGTCAGGGCTTCTGTCAGGTTGGTCCATTGGTTACCGTGGAACCGGAAGGATTTCTCTATACGCATGTTAAGCCAGAAGATGCTGAGGAAATCGTACATACCACTCTGCAAAACGGAAAAGCCGTTGACCGCCTGCTTTACAAGAACCCTGCCGATCATTCGCCTTGCAAGACTACCCAGGATATACCGTTTTATTCGAGACAGACCCGCAACGTGCTCAAGGAATGTGGTCACATCGACCCCGAGAGCATCGACGAATACATCGCGGGTGGAGGCTACGAAGCCGCTCGCAAGGCATGGCTCGAACTCGCTCCGGAAGACATTTGCACGACATACAAAGAAGCAGGTTTAAGGGGCAAAGGCGGTGGCGGCTTTTCCGCTGGCGTTAAATGGGATCTCTCGAGAAAGCAAGCTTCCGAAGATAAATACATTATTTGCAATGGGGACGAAGGCGACCCGGGGGCGTTTATGGATCGCAGTATCCTCGAAGGGAATCCCCACAGCGTGATCGAAGGTATGCTGATCGCGGCGAGGGGTTCCATTGCGAATCACGGGTACGTCTATGTCCGCATGGAATACCCGCTGGCCTGCAAACGGATCCGCAAGGCCATCAAGGACGCGGAATCGCATGGCATCCTGGGCGATAACATCTTCGGATCCGGCCATTCGTTCGACATCCAGGTAATGGAAGGCGCGGGAGCGTTCGTCTGCGGCGAAGGCTCGGCCATGATCGCCTCCATCCAGGGCGGACGGGGAATGCCTCGTACCAAACCGCCGCGGTCGGCAGAAGTGGGACTCTTCGGAAAGCCCACGGTCATCAACAACGTTGAAACGCTGGCGACGGTACCGCAGATTCTCCGTTACGGCGTGGAAAAATTCCGCTCCATCGGAACGGAGAAGTCACCCGGAACCAAGGCTTTTGCTCTCACGGGGCATGTCGTGAACACCGGTCTCATCGAGGTTCCGTTCGGTTCGACCATCCGCGAGATCGTTTTCGATATCGGCGGTGGCGTGATCGACGAGAACGGCAACATCGATAACACCGCGTTCAAGGCGGTGCAGATCGGCGGACCTTCCGGCGGCTGCCTCACCGAAGAACACCTCGATGTCCCGCTCGATTTCGATTCGCTTTCTTCCATCGGCGCGATGGTGGGCTCGGGGGGCCTGGTGGTGATGAACAAGAGCACCTGCATGGTGCGTATCGCCTCCTTCTTCATGAAATTCACCCAGCACGAGAGCTGCGGAAAGTGCGTCCCGTGCCGCGAAGGAACCCGCCAGATGCTGGAACTCCTGGAGGACATCACCGAAGGTCGTGCGGACGAGACCACGATTCCGCTTCTGGAAGACACGGCCGAGACGGTGAAAATCACCTCGCTCTGCGGCCTGGGGAAATCCGCGCCAAGTCCGGTGCTATCGACCCTGCGTTACTTCCGCGACGAATACGAAGCGCACGTGAACGGAAAGTATTGTCCTACTCGGGAGTGTTCCGCGCTGGTCCCAATCACCATCGATCCGAAAATCTGCGTGGGCTGTACGCTTTGCAAGAGAAGCTGCCCGGTGGGCGCAATCTCCGGAACCGTCAAACAACCGCACGTGATCGATCCCGGAAAGTGTATCAAATGCGGAGCCTGTATCGAAATCTGTAAATTCAAGGCGATTTCCTAAGGAGCGAACGATGAAACCCATTATCTATATAAACAACCGCCCGATCCCTCTGGAAGGGGAGAAGAATATATTGGCCGTCGCGCGTAAGGCGCACATCGATATCCCTACATTTTGTTACCATTCCGAACTCAGCGTTTACGGCGCGTGCCGTCTGTGCCTGGTGGAGATCGAAGGAAAGGGGATTGTAACCTCCTGCTCCACACCTCCAAGAGAAGGCATGCGGGTGTTCACTCACACCAAGCAGATTCAACGCCTGCGCAAGAACATCGTGGAAATGCTGCTGGCAAACCACGACCAGGCCTGCCCGACCTGTGCGCGTTCGGAAACTTGCAGCCTGCGCTCTCTCAGCGCCAAGCTCGGCATAGAGAACGTGCGCTATCGCAAGACCAAGAATCCCAAGGAGAAAGACCTCGGCTCCATCGCTCTGGTTCGCGACCCCAACAAATGCGTTCTCTGCGGTGACTGCGTTCGCTACTGCGACGAGATTCAGGGCATCGCGGCGATCGATTTTACCAACCGCGGCGAAGACGTGGTGGTGTCTCCTGCCTTCAACAAAAGCCTTGCCGATGTCGGCTGCGTGAACTGCGGACAGTGTGCGGCAGTTTGCCCGGTGGGCGCGATTACTATCCGCTCGCAAACAGGCGGAGTCTGGGAAGCGATTCAAGACAACGATCAGAAGGTGATCGCGCAGATCGCTCCGGCTGTCCGGGTGGCGATCGGCGAGATGTTCGGCATGCCTTCGGGAGAAGTCACGACCGGTAAGATTGTCGCTGCCATGCGCATGCTGGGATTCGATCTGGTGTTCGACACCTCGTTCGCTGCCGATCTGACTGTTGTCGAGGAAGCGAACGAGCTACTAAAGCGCAAGAGCGCTGCCGGGAAGCTCCCTGTGTTCACCTCCTGCTGCCCGGCCTGGGTGAAGTTCGCCGAGCAGTCGCATCCCGACCTGCTTCCTTACCTCTCGTCTTGCCGCTCGCCTCAGCAAATGTTCGGCTCGCTGGCGCGTAACATGCTGCCGCAGAGGATGGGAATACCCCAAGGAAAACTCACCGTGGTATCGATCATGCCGTGTACGGCGAAGAAATACGAGTGCGCGCGTCCGGAATTCCGCACCGACGGATTCCAGGATGTCGATTTCGCGCTTACGACCCAGGAGCTGGGCAACATGATCAAGGAAGCCGGTATCGACTTCGCTTCCCTGGAACCGGAATCGATGGACATGCCCATGGGTATGGCAACGGGAGCCGGCGTCCTTTTCGGTAAAACCGGCGGTGTGAGCGAGGCTGTCGTGCGGTATGCCGCTGATGTGCTGGGCGAAGAGAGACCCGATTCGATCGATCTGGATGAAATCCGTGATATAAAAGGGATTCGGGAGACGGAAATCACGCTTGGGTCAACAACCCTGCGGTTGGCTGTGGTTCATGGCCTGAAAAACGCGGCGTACGTTGCCGAAAAAGTCCTCAGCGGCGAGCTGCAATACGACATCGTGGAAGTGATGGCCTGCCCGGGCGGGTGCATCGGCGGAGCGGGTCAACCGATCGTCCATTCCTCCGAAGAACGTCAGGCCCGTGCGAAGGCTATCGCCAATACAGACAAGATCAGCCCCTTGAAGAAATCCCACCGCAATCCGTTTATTCAGGAACTGTACGACACGCTGCTCGACGAGCCCAACAGCGAAGTCGCGCACAAAATGCTTCACACGCACTACACCAGCCGCAAGCGCATTGCGGATGAGAGCATCTCTCTGACCGGATCCTCGACGCAGGAGCGCGTCAAGGTGCGCGTATGCGTTGGAACAAGCTGCTATCTCCGTGGCGCTCATGATCTTCTGGCAAATCTTCTCAAGACGATCGAGGAGAAGGACTGGGCGCAGAAGGTCGATCTCGGGGCAACGTTCTGTACCGAAAGATGCGACAAGGGACCATCGGTCGCGGTTGGCGACGACGTGCTGCACTTCGCTACGCTCGATCGCGTGGTCGCGATGATACAGGACTCGGTAAGGGCGTAACCATGAAAGTGATCAAAATCTGCATGGGAAGCTCCTGCTTCGCAAGGGCGAACCGCGAAAACCTGTCGAAGATCGAGGAATATATCAAATCGCACGGCCTGGAAGGATTTGTCCGCTTGGAAGGCTCTTTGTGCCTTGGCGCGTGCGGACAAGGCCCCAACATGATCATCGATGGCGTAAGCTATCATAACGTGCAACCGGAAAACATCGTCCGGCTTTTGGACGAAAATCTGTGAAACAAGGAATCACCCTATGAACGCTGAGAATCCGATCTATACTGAGAAAACCGAGTGCCAGGACTGCTATAAATGTGTCAGAAACTGCCCGGTCAAAGCGATTCTTGTTCGCGATGGCAGCGCAGCAGTTATCGCGGAAGACTGTTTGTACTGCGGAAAGTGTACGCTGGTGTGTCCCGTGGGAGCGAAGAAGGTTCGAGACGATATCGATCAGGCTCGAGCGCTCATCGCATCGGGGAAACCCGTTTACGCTTCAGTTGCACCATCATTCCGAAGCGAGTTTGCCGATATCCCCGAAGGTCAGCTTCTGGCGTGCATCGAGCAGCTCGGATTTGCAGGAGTTTCGGAGACGGCATTGGGGGCGCAGGAGGTTTCCGCTGCCTGCGCCAGGATTCTTTCCGAGGGTGAGAAAAAAGTATACATCTCCACTGCGTGTCCGTCCGTCGTTCGGCTCGTTGAGCGATATTACCCGGATCAGATCGGCAACCTCACCGACTTGATGTCACCGGTTCAAGCGCATGGCAGAATTCTGCGAGATACGTTCGGGGAAGATATCGGGGTGGTCTTCTTCAGCCCATGTATCGCCAAGAAGACGGAGACAGGCGAAACGATCGACGTGAGCCTGACCTTCAAAGAGCTTCGCAGATGGCTCAACAGCGAGTCAATCGTAGTCTCGAACGATACGGCCGCCTTCGTGCCCGAGAAAGCGGAAGAAGGCGGTTGGTATCCGATCGACGGCGGGATGATCGACGGAATTCGCCAGAACAGGCAATTCCCGGATGTGCAATTCCTGTGCGTGAGCGGCGTGAAGGACATCATGGAATCGATCGAGGATATCGGGAAGATTCATCTCGACGCGCCAGTATTCATCGAAGCGCTCGCATGCGAAGGTGGTTGCGTGAACGGGCCGCAGGTCTCCAAGCGCGGAGCGACGGTCGTCAAGCGCTCGCAGATTCTCAAATCGACTCCGCTCCCCACCGAGGAAGAGGCGCGGAACAGCATCCGCAAGATCGAGAAACAGTTTTATCCCGAGCCGCAAGCAAAGAAGCCGTTTACTTCCGATCAGATCGCTCAAGCGTTGCTGCGCATCGGAAAGGTGCGGCATGTCGACGAACTGAATTGCGGTGGTTGCGGATACAACTCGTGTCAGGATTTCGCGGTTGCCATGCTCGAGGATCGGGCCGAACCGGCCATGTGTGTTTCCCATTTACGTAAACTGGCGCAGAACAAGGCGAACGCGCTCCTCAAAACGATGCCCAGCGGCGTGGTGATTGTCGATCGTGACCTTAAAATCCTCGAGTGCAATCCACGCTTCGTGGATATCGTCGGTGGAGATGCGAGCATCGTGTACGAGGTCAATCCCGAGCTTGCTGGTGTCTATCTGGAAAGGCTGATTCCGTTCCACGAGGTGTTCAAACAGGTTCTGCAGGACGGAAACGAATCGATGGTCATGGATATCGAACACAACAAGAAGGTGATCCGCCTCACGGTGTTTACGGTGGAACCGCACCACACGGTTGGAGGGGTTTTGCAGGACGTCACGGAACCGGTTATCCAGAGCGAGAAGATTATTCAGAACGCGCGAGAGGTGATGAAGAAAAACCTGACCACCGTACAGCAGATCGCGTTCCTGCTCGGTGAGAATGCCGCCGACAGCGAAGTGCTGCTCAATTCGATTGTTCAATCGTTTTCCAGAAAAGGACAGGATTGATGGGAGAAGTTTATCTCGAGGTTGATTACTATCAGCTTCGTAAGGACGGCCAGGGTGTCAGCGGTGACCATTTCACCAGCCTGAAGGACAAGGGGCGCCTCGTTTCGGTTCTCGCAGACGGATTGGGGAGTGGCGTGAAAGCCGGCGTGCTGGCGACTCTCACCACAACGATGGCTTCCCGTTTCGTGCTTTCCGATATGGACATCCGACGGGCTGCCGAGATTATTCTGGAGACCTTGCCGGTTTGCTCAAAACGTAAGATCGGCTACTCCACCTTCACGATCGTCGATGCCGGAACGGATGGCAAAGTACGGGTGATTGAATACGACAATCCATCCATCGTGCTTCTGCGGGATGGCAAGAGCCAGCCCGTCAAGAAAAACGAGATTATCCTGAGTAACGATCGCAAAGGACGGCTGTTCTATTCCGTGTTCAAGATGGAACCGGAAGACCGCCTAGTCTTTTTCTCGGATGGCGTTACGCAATCGGGGATGGGATCCGCATACATGCCTTTAGGATGGTCGGAGCAAGGCGTGGAGCGCTTCCTGGTTCACGAGCTCAATGATAATCGATCCATCTCCGCAGGAGAGCTTTGCTATCAGACAGCCAGAAGAGCGCTTGAATACGATAACCACAAGGCGAAAGACGACATCACCTGCGCCGCGCTTTACCTGCGTGAACCGCGCAAACTACTGGTGATGTCAGGTCCGCCGTACGATATCGAGAAAGATAAAACGCTCGCGCAGATTGCACGTGATTTCAAGGGACGGAAAGTCATTTGCGGCGGAACAACCTCCTCCATCATCTCCCGAGAATTGAATCTGCCCTTGTCGGTAAATCTGGATGAGGTCAAACGGGGGGCGGATATTCCTCCGACGGCTACCATGGAAGGATTTGAGCTGGTTACGGAGGGAACGATTACCCTGAGTAAATGCTTGGGTATCCTCGATAAGGAACATCCCCTGGAGCAGGTGAAAAACAGCCCGATCAAAACGCTGGCCAGGCTTTTCCTGGAAAGCGACATCGTTCAGTTTATTGTCGGAACGCGCATCAATGAAGCACACCAGGACCCTTCATTACCCAAAGAATTGGAGATCCGGCGCAATCTGATTAAACATTTTTGCGAAGTCCTGGAAAAAAAATATCTGAAAGAAACCCACATCGAGTTCTTATAAACAACACGTGCACAGAGGTGTGAGTAGATTCGTTTGATCCCAACTCCCAGCATGGTGTTACACGTCATTTATTCGCGTTCGATAGTCCCTATGACGTGTTATATCCATGTTGGGAGTTGGGATCGAGCGTAGGTACCATGCCGGTCTCGAATTGCGCGGAGCATCTTCGCCCGATCCGCCCTTCGCCGTATAACAACACGACTCCCACGAATACAATTTCCATATCTTTCCTGGAACTTCCCCCGCATCGTATCCCAGAGTACCTAATTTCGTTACGTCGTGTAAGAATACGGCTCCGGGCGGAAGCGAACGAATCTGTTTCCGCGAATTCCGAATACCGGTTCAGATAATATTCGTCTTGACGTATTGCGGGGACTTCAGGTAACGTTCTTCATGGTGGAAAGTATGAGAGTAACAGGTTTTACAACATTATTGATGATTGCGCTGCTTTCGGGATGTACGGTGGGATATGTTCCGTTGAAAGAGAACAACGTACGTGTTCAGGATGACATCGCGATTCTGGAAACGCCGGAGTATTCGTTGATTGTCCAACCATCGTTCTGGACGCACAAGCCGGACAATCTCACAGAATATTACACCACTTTCAAGATCAGGGTGCGCAACAAAACATCGCACAAAATTTCGGTCGATTCGGATGACATCATCCTGTTAGATGAAAACCGTCACCAGTACGATCCCGTCTCGTCCGATTACATCATCCGCTTTCTTGTAGATGAATCGCCAACGCTCAGGAATTTCTCGAATACGCCGGTCAATATGCGCCAGGAGCAGGAGTGGTATCAGGATCAGCTTGAGGCACGACAGAAACTCATGAGCGAGTCGTATCATTTCGGGGAAATCCACCCCGGAGCAACCAAAGACGGTTATGTATTTTTCCAGAAGATTCCGCCGCGCAATTACAACCTCGAGTTTATTTTCAAGGATCAGAGAATCCGTTTCACACGCGAGCGGGACAAGAAATAACCACGCAAAGTTTTTATAATAAAATAGATTGGAGATATAATGAAACACGAGTTGGCTTTAATACTCGATTTCGGATCGCAATACACCCAGTTGATCGCCAAAACAATCCGCAAGATGAACATCTATTCGGAAATTGTACCCTTCAACACATCGTTCGATGTAATCATTGCGAAGGATCCAAAAGCGATAATCCTCTCCGGGAGCCCTTCGAGCGTGAATAGCGCAGACGCACCCATTCCCGACGAGCGGATTCTCGATCTACCCATTCCAATTCTGGGGATATGCTACGGCATGCAGCTCATGACCCACAAGCTGGGCGGTCGCGTAATCCGGTCGGAAAAAAAAGAATACGGCTACGCGTGCATCCATGTGGAAAACCACGAGTCCCTGTTCAACGGCCTTTCGTCACAGGAAGATGTGTGGATGAGCCACGGCGACGCGGTGGAGAAAATTCCGGACGGCTTCCATCGCATTGCCTGGAGCGAGAATTCTCCCTTCGCCGCGATCGCGCATGATAATAAACCTATGTACGCACTGCAATTTCACCCGGAAGTAACCAACACGCCCCACGGCTTCAAAATGCTGGAAAACTTCTGCGAAATCGCCGACTTCAGTCGGGATTGGACACCGGCCTCGTTTATCGAGGCAACCATTTCCGCGATTCGGGAGCAAGTGGGCGATCGGCAGGTTATCCTCGGCCTGAGCGGCGGTGTCGATTCCTCGGTGGTCGGCGCGCTCCTGCACAAGGCAATCGGAAATCGCCTTATCCCCATCCTGGTGGATACAGGACTTCTGCGGAAGGATGAAGCGAAGGAGGTCGAGGAGGCATTCCAGGACGCTTTCGGAATGGAACTCATTGTGATCGATGCCGCGGAGACGTTTTATTCAAGGCTCCAAAGCATATCGGATCCCGAGAAGAAACGCAAGATCATCGGCAATACCTTTATCGAGATTTTCGAGCGTGAAGCGGCAAAATACCCGGATGCCCATTTCCTCGCGCAGGGTACGCTCTATCCCGACCTGATCGAAAGCGTGTCGTTCAAGGGTCCGTCCGCGACGATCAAATCGCATCACAATGTGGGTGGATTGCCGGAAAAAATGAATCTGGAGCTGGTCGAGCCACTGCGAGAACTGTTCAAGGACGAGGTGCGGGAAGTCGGCAGGAAACTCGGTTTACCCGCAAAACTCGTGGAACGCCATCCGTTCCCGGGACCGGGCCTCGCGATTCGCATCATCGGCGATGTGAGCAAGGAAAAGGTGGATATCCTACAGAAGATCGATGCCATCTTTATCGGCGAGTTGTGGGAACAAAATCTTTATCATACCACCTGGCAGGCTTTCGCGGTGCTACTCCCCGTGCAGTCGGTCGGCGTGATGGGCGACGAGCGAACCTATGAAAACGTCTGCGCGCTCCGAGCCGTCGGAAGCTCCGACGGCATGACGGCGGACTGGACGGAGCTGCCCTATAGCTTCCTCAAGCGTGTCTCCAACAGGATTATCAATGAAGTCCAGGGAGTCAACCGCGTGGTTTACGATATCAGTTCGAAGCCACCGGCAACCATCGAGTGGGAATAATATGCGCAAGATTCTGATTGTACTGTTTTTGCTGGGAGTAATCGCCCTCAACGCTCAGGTCGTTGCACGAGTGGGTGAGTATTACATCACCCAAGAAAGGCTCGATAACGAAATCGATTACCTCTTCGATTTGCAGCATACTCCGAGCACCTATCACGCGTTGCGCCGGCAAGCGCTGAACAACCTGATCGAAGAATACCTCATGGTAAGCTTCGCGGACGAATACGGCATCACCGTCGATAGCAGCGAGGTGGAGGCTTACTTCATCAACGAATACGGAGATCACTCGCAGTTTCAGGAAAACGGCGCGTTCAGCTACCTCAAATTCAAACGACTGAGCAAACGTCCGCAAATACGCAAGATCATGCAGGACCTTCAGCGGGATTTGCTGCTTGGCAAGACCAGGAAGATCATCGAGGAAAGTTTCGAAATCACCGACGCGATCGTTCGGGATCAATATATCACCAGCCGGTTCCGATTCGATATCGGATATATAACCATCGACGGGGAGCTGCTGGATGTTTCGCCTTCCTGCAATACGGAAGAGGCGATGCAGTACTATCAGGATCACAGCCGCAAGTACCGTACACCCGCGGAAGTGCGCCTGGAATTGTTCGTCCTCCAGAATGAACGGTTCAAGGACGCGATCAAGATTTCTCAAGACGAATTGATGAGGACGTACATGCCCTTCGCAAGCGTGTATCCTCTGGATGAAATCCGGGACAGCCTCGTGGCGGTACTTCAGGAAGCAAAGCAGCGGCTGATCGTGCGCGATTCCCTGGAATCGATTCGCGATTTGGTCAGAATGAACGATCCAGCGCCGATCTCGCCAGTTATCACCGACTTCCTGCGCGAAGACGGTGTGATTGGTGATTTCCCGGCTGCCTCAGAGATTCTTTCCGATGCCTTCGAGATGAGGGAAAAGGAAATATCCGAAATCTACGATGTGGGATTCGGCTTCCTCTTTTTCCGTGTGCTCGATAAAAAAGAGCCACACTCCGGGTTGACTCCAGAAGTGGGCAAAGAGGTCTGGCTGGACTACGCTGAAGATCATAAGGACATCCAGTTCTCCGGCGATTTTCGGCAGTATTACGAAGAGAATATCGACCAGTTTATCGTTCCGGCGGCGTACGTAACTCGCGTTGTCGTGGATCAGGCGCAGTTCGAGGATAAAATAAACATACCCGAAGCGGCCGTCCGCCAATACTATCAATCGCACCAGCAGCAGTTCAATCGTCGCGGCAACAGGCTTACCTTCAGTGAGGCGCGCGAACAGATTCTGGAACAACTGCGAAACGAATCGGTTCAACGGCGCATGGAAGACATCCGGTCGAAAATTATTCCGGTCCTTTTCGATAACCAGATGCTTCGTTCCGTGGCTGCGGAATACAATATAAAACTCGAACGGACCGTCGTGTTCCTGGACCGGCTGGAAAATGTGGAGCCGCTGGACGACTACATCGCATACGCAGTCAAGCGTAACCAGAATGCCGCGTCGGGCATCGTGAATTACCAGGATCGCTTGGTGATCTACCGCGTCGATTCGGTTTTCCCCCAGTATATTCCTTCTTACGAACAGGTGAAGATTCAGCTACCCAAACTGCACAAAGAGACCGTACAGGCGGACACGTCCGATTACCGTCTCTTTTACACGCGAAATCAACCCTTTTTCACAACTCCGGACAGCCTGAGTCTTGCAGGGGTGTACTACCCGATCGAGCTCGATTCCGTAAGGGTTTCGGAGGAGGAAGTCCACACCTATTTCCAGAATCATCCGAAGGAATTTTATATGTCACCCCGCGTGGAATATCAGGTGTTTTTCCTCAGCGATCCGGAAGGAAAGCGCCGCGATTATTCTGAGTACCTTTACCGCTATGCCAGCAGGGAAAAGAATCTGGAGCTGATCCAGGAACTGATGGGTTCTCCGATCGATATTCCCTCATCGGGCACAACGTATATGGATGAGCTTCCTGTTGAATACCGCACAATTCTCGAACGGATTTTCCGCGGCGAGGTTTCGGAACCTGCATTTGTGAACGGCGGTTGGCTGATGGTCATGAAGATCAGCGAGAAAGCGGCCGGCGCTGTTAAATTCAATGAGGTCAAAGGAAGCATTCGTCATAAGCTGGAAATGCGCCGGGCAGACAGCCTGGCCTACGCGAAGGCGAAGTACATCTTCGATAACGCGAATTACTACGCCGATGTCCTGACGCTTGCCGATAGCGTTTATGTGCATGAAACGGAGAGGCAATCAATCGATGGGGATTTCGCTCCGTTCGGTCGCATCAAGGAGATCGGTACCCGTATCATGCAGCTTTATCGAAACGAAAAATACACATCGATCATCAAGAGCCATGACGGCTATTCCGTTGTCTTCATGCGATACAAGAAGTACGGCAGGCAGATCGCCTATGAGGACGCGATTTCGCAGATTCAGGCCATGTACGATGATGAAGCCCGGCGCAGCGCGCGCAAAGAGTATCTGATCAACCTGATCGACGGCCTCGATCAGGATGACGATCCCAAGACGTCGCTTGTATTCCTGGGCGAGTGGAAGCACGCTTCGGATCTGACCGTCGACGGTGAGATTCCGGGCGTCCAGTACAGCGAGTATATCCTAGCCGACGCGATCAAGAAGCAGGAGGGTGAATATTGCTACCCCATTCTGCTACAAAACGACAGTTATCTGGTTTATCGTGTGGAGAACACCCACAAGGCGGACAAAGACAGTATGGAACAGAATTTGAAGAGCTTCCGTGAGGAAATTCTTCAGCAGAGATTCGATACCTGGATGAATGATTATCGTGCCACCGTGGGTGTGGAGGTTTACTGATCCGGCATGCGTTTTTCCCTGTGAGTTGCTTATGAATCCCTGGAAAACCGAAATACAATTTCTTACGGGTGTGGGAGAGTATCGCGCCCGTCTTCTTGCGAAGTTGAACATATACAGCGTGGGTGATCTTCTGGAGTGCTTTCCGCGCAGTTATATCAATCGCCACACGATGCAAAAGATCCGCGATATCGAGATCGACAAGCAATGCGCGATTGTGGGAACGATCCAGTTTATTGAAGAGCGGCGCACCGCCCGGGGAAAGAACCAGCTCAATGTGTCGGTTACCGATGGCGAAGCGGTGCTGCTCTGTACCTGGTTCCGTTACGGGAAATGGCTTTCCGATCAGTTGAAGGAGGGCGCGTCGGTCTGGGTGTCCGGCCTGGTAGCCGGCTACAAGGGCCTGCCGCAGATTATCCATCCCGACATCGAGATTCTCCTGGACGAGGACACTTCCGACGACTTCTGGAAAAACCGGAAGATACTACCGGTTTACCCGCTCACCGAGAAAATCACCTTGAACATGATGCGCAAGCTGGTGGTCAGCGCGTTCAGCAAGTACCACGATCACATCGCCGAAACATTACCACAACGGATCATCGAACACTACCAGTTTCCCGATAGAAAATCGGCGATGGAGAAGATGCATTTCCCCGTTCCCGAGACCGACGTGGAGTCGGTTCGGAAGCGATTCATCTACGAAGAGTTTTTTTATCATCAGCTTCTTCTGGCACGGGTGTACGGAACGCGAAAGATAGAAACCCTCGGCGTTTCACTCCCGGTTCGGAAGACCTATACGACAAAGTTGAAAAACAGCCTCGCGTTCGAGCTGACCGGCGCGCAAAAGAGAGTGATTCGCGAAATCGTCGCGGACATGGAATCCGAGCATCAGATGAATCGCCTTCTTCAGGGGGACGTAGGTTCGGGAAAGACCATCGTTACGCTGTTCGCGATGCTCCTTGCGGTGGAAAACGGCTATCAGGCTGTTCTCATGGCCCCGACCGAGATTCTGGCAGAGCAGCACTATCGCAACACGATGAGTTTGTTGGAAAACCAGCCGGATATTGGCGTCGCGATGATCAAGGGCGGGAATTACAAAGGCAAGAAGGCCACCCTCGAGAAGATCGCCTCCGGAGAGGTCAATCTGGTATTCGGTACCCACGCGTTGATCCAAAAGGGCGTGAAGTTTCACGATGTCGGTTTTGTCTGCGTGGACGAGCAGCATCGCTTCGGGGTGCAGCAACGAGCACTCCTGAGCGAGAAAGGCCGGAAACCGAATCTGCTGCACATGTCCGCAACGCCGATACCACGCTCGCTGGCGATGACGGCGTTCGGCGATCTGGACGTGAGTGTGATCGACGAGATGCCCCCGGGAAGAAAGCCGATCCGGACGGTTCACAAGACGGGCGAGAAAAAGCTCGATGTGTATCGAGAGATTCGCGAGCAGTTGAAGCGAGGTCGGCAGGCATATCTGGTGTGCCCGTTGGTGGAGGAATCCGACAAGAGCTATCTGCTCGATTCGGAGACGCTTTTCAGGGACATCTCGCAGGAGATTTTTCCCGAGTTCAATTCAGCGCTGTTGCACGGCAGGATGAAGTCTTCGGAGAAGGACGCGATCATGGAAGCCTTCAAGCAGCGGGAGTTTTCCATTCTGGTCTCGACCACTGTGATCGAGGTGGGAATCGATGTCCCTAACGCGACGATCATGATGATCGAGCACGCGGAGCGTTTCGGGCTCAGCCAGTTGCATCAGTTGCGGGGGAGAGTGGGGCGCGGGGTTCAGCAGTCGACGTGCTATCTTATCTATTACCCGCCGGTTTCTAAGGATGCCTGGGAGAGGATATCCACCATGTCCCGCACGAACGACGGTTTTGACATCGCCGAGAAGGATCTTGATCTGCGCGGTCCGGGAGATTTCTTCGGAACCCGGCAGTCGGGCATGCCGGATTTCAAGCATGCGAACCTGATTAGGCATCAAGAGTGGCTCAAGCTGGCCAGAAAGGACGCCTTCGATCTCGTCAGCGACGATCCCCAGCTCGATAAAAAGGAAAATCAGCCGGTGCGTGAGCAGTATGCGGCATTCTACGTGGAGCGGGAGAAGTTGATCAAGTATTAGGGAAATGTTTGAATCAGGATTTATTGGATTAATAGGATTGGGAAGAGGGAGCAGGCAGGATGCCTGCGTTCCTGGAGATTGCTTGAAGCAGGATTTTCGGGATTTATGGGATGATCAGGATTAAGGCGAGAGAGAAGAGAGGATGTCCATTTCTGCCAGTTGGTGCTCCGGGGCATCTTCGCCCGATCTGTGTGAAAGACGTGGATATACCACACCTTTTGAAACTAATGTCAAAAGGAACAAAAGCTGTGAAACACCACGCCTTGTACACAGATCGAACCAATCTGCCGCCGGAAGTTTTTCTCAGAGAGGATTTTCCGTTTGAAATGCAGAAAGATTAGAGGATAAGCAACATGAAAAATCTCATTCTAGCGCTAGTGCTGTTCATAATCTCCATGCATTGTTACGGAAACACAATTTATTCTAGAGATCAAGTCAGGGTGACGTTCAGCGAAATATCGGAGAAATTTGTATTCGAAGAGGTTGTATTACAGAAAGATGCTAGAGGACATGTTCGATTCGAAGATATCCCTTACCAGCTTCCGCCAGAGCTTCTGCCTGAATTAACGATCGAACAACTGATGCTCTTTTGCTGCGAGCATCCTTTCGAGCAACGGACTACCTGGGTTTCAGATACGTTAGCTTGCATTATCCTCTTGGATTTCAATGGGTATACTGAATTGAGATCAAGACCCGACTACCTGAACAAAATGCTTGATGTAATGGAACTAAAGCTTGCTAACAATCAACTTGCTGAGTTTAACAAAATTTTTATACCTATTAGCAAGCCACAGATATATTTGAGTTTGACTGACCGTCAAATGCATCGGATGTTCAGTGCTCTATACTTGGTAATGAAAGACAGAGAAACGTATAGTATTCACAAACCTTTTGCATTTGCTCCGTATGTTCATGCTGCTAGATTACTGGTGGGTTATGGATTTGCAAAACCTGCAGTTACGCGGGAGGAGCGGAATAGGCAAAACTTGTTGGAGTGGGAAATGCCTGGATTAATGAACTCAAGATTCTATCATGATGCTTTTGACTGGATGGCGCAGATTGAGGTTTATCTAGAGGAAATGCTTGAGAAACTATCCTCTGGAGATCGTCATGAATAACTCTGGGATGGCCTTTTCGATTGCAATTATGGAGAATCATTATGAGAAATAATAACCCCGAATCCATCGCGGCATTCCATCGCACCATCAACAAACTAAAGATCCTCCCCCGCTCGGGGTGGCTGCTCAAGGGGATCGCTCGCGGGGACTGCGAGTCGGTGGCGGACCATAGCTTTTCAACGGCAATGACGGCGTGGGTGATCGCACGGGAGTACTTTCCACAGCTCGACGAGATGAAAGTGCTTCGTATGGCGCTCATTCACGAACTGGGTGAGATTGAGGCGGGGGACATCACGCCTTATGACGACGTTCCGGCAGGCGAGAAGCACTCGCGGGAACGGGAGTCGGTGGAAAACGTGCTGGGCTTGCTGAATCGCAAAGACGACCTGTTCGATTTGTGGATGGAGTTTGAGGAAGGGCTGAGCGAAGAGGCGATTCTCGTGCGCCGAATCGATAAGCTGGAGATGGGACTGCAAGCGCTTATTTACGCGGTGGAGCATGGGATGGACCCCACCGATTTTCTGAATAGCGCTCGGCAGGACGATGAAATCCTGGCGCGGATTCTGGACGCTGCTAATGGAAATCAGTGAAAAAAAGCTTGCCCTTTATACGGGATAAATCTTTTTTCTAACGAGTATTTTACAAAAACGATAGCTCGCTTTTAACGAGCCTGAAACAAGAGGTTTGAATGAGTACTGTAAAAGAGAAAATCGAACTGCTGGAACAAAAGATCAGCAAGACGAAAGAGATGGGTGGACCCGCTCGTATCGAAAAGCTTCACCAAGCCGGAAAGCTTACGGCGCGGGAGCGCATCGACCTGTTTTTCGATCCGGGGACTTTCCGCGAGATCGACATGTTCGTTAAACATCGCTCGACCAACTTTGATATGCCCCAACACGATATCCCTTCGGACGGCGTCATTACCGGACACGGACTGGTGAACGGTCGCCCGGTTTTCGCCTATTCGCAGGACTTCACGTCCCGCGGCGGCTCTCTGGGAGAGAAGCACGCTGCGAAGATCGCCAAGATCCAGGATCTGGCCATGAAATCAGGCGTGCCGATCGTCGGCTTCAACGATTCGGGCGGAGCTCGCGTGGAAGAGGGGATCGACGCGCTCAAGGGCTACGGCGACATCTTCTTCCGCAACGCGCGTTCGTCCGGCGTGATCCCGCAAATCACCGCCATCATGGGGCCTTGCGCGGGTGGCGCAGTCTACTCGCCTGCAATGACCGACTTCGTTTTCATGGTGAAAAACACCAGCTACATGTTCATCACCGGCCCCAGCGTCATCAAGACGGTTACCGGCGAGGATACCACGTTCGAAGACCTCGGCGGCGCGATGGCGCACAACACCAAGAGCGGTAACGCGCATTTCGCCTGCGAGAGCGACGAAGATGCGATCGAGCAGATCAAGACGCTGCTCAGCTACCTTCCCAACAACAACATGGAAGACGCGCCCCGCCTCGAGCCCACAGACGATCCCGGCAGGCTTTGCCCCGATCTGGATACGATCATCCCCGATAGCGCTCGCCAACCCTACGACATGAAAGACGTGGTGCGCTCCATCGTGGATAACGGCGAATTTTTCGAACCGCATCACTTCTACGCGCAAAACGCCATCATCGGTTTTGCCCGAGTGAACGGCCGTGCAGTTGGTATCATCGGCAATCAGCCAATGATCCTCGCCGGCTGCCTCGACATCAACGCGTCCGACAAGATTTCGCGCTTCATTCGCTTCTGCGACGCGTTCAATCTGCCGATCATCACGTTTGTGGACGTTCCGGGCTATCTTCCCGGCTGCGAGCAGGAATGGAACGGCATTATCCGCCACGGCGCAAAACTTCTCTGGAGCTATTCGGAAGCAACGGTTCCCAAGCTCACCATCGTTACCCGCAAGGACTACGGCGGCGCGTACATCGCCATGAGCTCCCAGCATCTGGGTGGCGACATGATCTTCGCGTGGCCTTCGGCTGAAATCGCCGTGATGGGCGCGCAGGGCGCGGTGAATATCGTTTCCGGCTACCGTGCCCGGATGAAGAACGCCGAAAACCCCGCGGAACTCCGCCAGGAATTGATAGCCGAATACGAAGAAGCTTTCAATAATCCGTACAACGCAGCCGAGCGCGGTTATATCGACGCGGTGATTCGTCCTTCAGAAACGCGTATCCGGATCATCGACGCGCTGGAAATCCTCACCACCAAGAGTGAAGCCTTGCCTCCCAAGAAGCACGGTAACATTCCGGTGTAAGGGGGAGATGTGCAGAAAGATAAAAAAATTAGAGCGGCGATTGCCGGCGTGATGATGCTGCTGGAGGAAGAGCAGGCAATGCAGGCTCGCGTTGAACCGCTTCCGGTTAATGTACCGCTTCCATGGGCGCAGCACGGCAGACGAACCATCATGCAGAATCGTGAGCTTCTTCAACGAAGAGTGATTAAAAGATAGATATATGGAGGAAACAGGAATGAAATACGATAAGCACGGAGCGCTGGAACTTACCGACATGATATACGGTAAGGATCGTCCGATCGCAAAGAATCCTGTGAAAATACAGGACGTGACCTTCCGCGATGGTCATCAATCGATCTTCGCCACGCGCGGCAGAACCGAGGATATGCTCGATGTAGCCGCCGAGATGGACGAAGTTGGTTTCTACTCAACCGAAATATGGGGTGGCGCGACATTCGATACGATGCACCGCTACCTCAACGAAGATCCGTGGGAGAGAATCCGTCTTCTTAAAAAGCACATGAAGAAAACCCCGTTTTCCATGCTGCTTCGCGGCCAGAACCTGGTGGGATACCGCAACTACGCCGACGATGTGGTGGAGGCTTTCGTACAGCGCGCTGCCGATAATGGCATCGACATCTTCCGCGTATTCGACGCGTTGAATGACTTCCGCAACTTCGAGACCGCTGTCAAGATCATCCAGAAGAACAAGAAGCACTTCCAGGGAACCATCTGCTACTCGCTCACCGAGCAGCGCATGGGCGGAGATGTTTACAATCTTCAGTACTATCTCGATAAAGCGAAAGAACTTGCAGGAATGGGCGCGGATTCGATCTGTATCAAGGATATGGCCGGACTGATTGCGCCGTACGACGCATACAATCTCATCAAGGGCCTCAAGGAGACCGTCTCGATTCCGATTCACCTGCACACGCACTTTACCTCCGGTATGGGTGACCTCGCCATCTTCAAGGCGATCGAAGCGGGTGTGGATATCGTGGATACCGCGATGGCGCCTTTTGCGTACCGCACCTCCCATTGCGCGGTTGAACCGCTGGTTGTGAGCCTTCTGGGAACCAATCGTGATACGGGATTCGATATCAATCTCCTCAGCGACATCGACAAAAAGCTCGAGAAGATCGCTCCGAAATACATGCACTACCTGGACAACACCAAACTGTCCATCATCGACATCAACGTGATCCTGCACCAGACACCGGGCGGAATGCTCTCCAATCTGGTTAATCAGCTTCGCCAGATGGAGCAGCTCGATCGTCTCGAAGACGTTTTCGAAGCGCTTCCGAAGGTGCGTAAAGACCTCGGTCAGGTTCCGCTGGTAACGCCTACCAGCCAGATTGTCGGTATTCAGACGGTCAACAACGTCCTCTTCGACAAGGAAGACGGCGAGTACAACCGCATCACCGAGCAGGTGAAGGACCTTTGCTACGGTCTGTACGGAAGGACCCCACGCCCGATCGACAAGGATGTTCAGGCGAGAGCGCTCAAGGATTACCCACGCGGTCAGGAACCTGTCAGCGTGCGCCCGGGAGACGTCCTCGAACCGGAGCTTCCCGCCGTGAAGGAAGACTGCAAAGGCCTTGCGAAGGATATCGACGACGAGTTGATCGTCGCGCTCTATCCGGTGACCGGCAAGCGTTTCCTCAAATGGAAATACGGTAAGGAAGAACCGCCAAAAGACGTTGCGCCAAAGACCATCGAAGAAGTTGAGGCCGAACGCAAGATGGTGGAAAAGGCCCTGCGCGGCGAGCTGATCGAAAAACCGTCAAAAGAAGCGCCACCGAAACCGGAGAACGTCCGTACGTTCGACGTCTTCGTGGATGACGAGTACTTCAAGGTCGAGATCGGTTCGGATGGAATGCCTGCGGTGGCTCCGGCTGTGAAGCCGGTTGCGCGCCGGGAAACTCCTGCTCCCGCTGCGAAGCCTGCTGCAAAAGCGGCAGCTCCCAAGCCTCAGGTAGCAGTTGCAGAAGGCCAGCATGTTGTGACGGCCCCCATGCCCGGCATGGTTATCGAGTACAAGAAGCAGGTTGGCGACAAGGTGACGGTCGGGGATACGATCCTGATTCTTGAGGCGATGAAGATGTACAACAACATCGAAGCAACCGCTGACGGCGTTATCAAGGAAATCCCGTTCGGAGCCGGAGACACGGTATCGAAAGACGCCATTCTCTGCGTGATCGAATAAACGAATTTCCATATAAGAAACGGGGATCGCACGATCCCCGTTTGCATTTTCTTCAATGTCTACTACTTCAGTAGCAGCATCTTCTTGACCTTCGTATGACCGCCGGCTTCCAGCCGATACAGATATACACCTGACGACATCTGCTTCCCTGTTGCGTCGTCGCCATCCCAACGAATGTTGTAGCGTCCCATTTCCAGCTTCTCATTCACCAGGGATTTGACTTTCTGTCCCTTGATGTTGTAGATAGAGAGCGTCACGTCGCTATCCTTGGGAAGATCGAAACGAATCGTTGTGGATGGATTGAACGGATTTGGGAAGTTCGACAAGGTGATTAGCTCGGGTTGCTCGATCTCCTCATCATCGATCGAGACTGGAGCGAGTGAAACGATTGCAGCTCTGTATGGAACAGTATCATCTAAAGCGTACAAGATATCGCTATATCCATCTCCGTTGAAATCACCAAGATCAATGCTACGAGAATAATATGTCACTTCAGTACCACTTAACATAAATGAGTAATTTTCCGGCAAACTTTCTCCCCCACAATACACATATACCTTGCCTTCATACATTGCTTTGACTACTATATCATCATATTCGTCATTATTGATGTTGCAATAATGCCCTTCAATATATAACGAATTCGGCTGCTCAAGCTCAATATTCAAAGTATCAGGTGTGATGAAATTTGACAGGTACTCAGATCCCCAGTGAATGTAAAGAGCATCCATCCCCGGTTCAATTAAGTCATCGTATCCGTCTCCATTGAAATCGCCATTGGAAGCCATTAATCCGAGGGCATTCATGGCAAAGAAATTATCCGGCATTTGGATCGTTGTCTCGGGTGATGTATCGAAATCTTCACCACCACAGTACACACTTAACGATGCGGGTTCCTCAAAATCTTCATAATTCACATGTGAAAGCAATAGGTCTGGACTACCATCGCCATTTACATCGCCAACGGATGCTACATCTCCGAGCATGAAGAAATCATCGTAGTCCCCCTCGAAGTGAATATCGGTAATCGTGTCCATGGGATCACCGCCATATAGAATATCCACATTACCATTCCAGAATTCGGATGTATAATCAAGGCAGAGGATATCGTCATATCCATCTGCATTGAAGTCATATCCTCCATTCCAGGCAAGAAATCCGCCCCAATACCAGAAAGAAAAGGTTGAATCGGGTACTGTGGTGAATTCTCCATCACCCATAATGAATCCGACGTAGCAGATATCGACATAATTCCAATACGTTATCACCAGGTCGTTCGCACTATCACCATTCAAATCACCCTGCCAACTTGGTAAAAGGGTTGTAAAAAACGAATTGGGATTGGGGGCGATCTCATCCGGATACAGCCATGGCGTTGTTCCACCCCAATAGGCTCCAAGGCAGTAGTTTTCCAGCTCGCTATTGTAGAACGCACAGATGAGATCACTATATCCATTCTGATTTAAATCACCGCCTGACTTGTAGTTGAGGAAACCACTCGGAAAATTTATAGCATTGCCATATTCCGACGGTAATGCTATCTCTCCGATAACCGTGAGCGAATCCTGGGCGGACAGGAAAGATGATAGAGTAATTATTATAAGCAGCCAGTAGCGCATTTTGCTCTTCTATATTTCAGCAATAGCATAGTTAATTAAGGCACTGTTGCAAACTTAGTGGGTAAGTCGGAAAAAAGATAGAGAGGAATCACCCGATCTCGTACAATCTCCTAATCACCACAACAAGGAGATAGAGATGAATGATCCTCTCAGAAAACAAGTCTGTAAAACGTTGTTGGCTTTGCAAGGTTATTCTGCCGACCAGATAATCGAAGGTACGTATCAAACTTATCCATGCATTGAAGTCCATGTTCGAAAGGAAGATGAGCCACGTTGTCCTGCATGCGGTATTGTGGGAACAGTTTATGATCATCGAGTCCGCAAAATTCTTCATGCATCCATATCCTGTCGTCCCGTAGTACTTGTGCTGACGCTTCGCCGGATCAACTGCGCTCAGTGTGGAGTGAAAACTGAACAACAGGATATTGCCGAGGGTCTCAATCGACACTCTAAAGACTTCGGCAATAAGGTTCTCCAGTTCACGCTTCGTTCAGACAATGCTTCTGTAGCACGGATATTCGGTGTGGATCGGAGTACGATTTATCGAATCGACAAAATTGAGTTATCCAAGTTGGAAAAGGGTTATAGAGGACGAGTTCCGAATGTCGATCAGATTGCAATTGACGAGATTGGTTATAAGCGAAGGCATAAGTATGCAACGGTTATCACAAACCATGAGGACGGGCGTGTGATCGACCTGACAATGGGCAAATCGAAACGCTCGTTCAAACTCGCGAAGATGCATGCAACAGGTGGCGCTCAGTGTGTAGAAACTGATCAACGTGGTTTCTTCCTGATACTTGTCAGCTTCTTGAATAATTCCATCAAGAATTCCCAGCGCTGCGCTATATTCACCGTCGTCCCTCTTCTGGTTGGCTTTCTCCAAAATTGTTTTCAAGTGCTCACTTCGTTCCATTGATTTCCTCAATATGGATGATATCTCAATCAGGAGATTCTTTCCGCGACTTGTCCAGAAAAATTTAACCGCCCCAATCTCTATATCTTCATGTTCACCCCGGCTGTACTGAATGTCCGACTCGAGAATGCGCACCAGCTCAGCGCGGCGGGGCGGCGGGTGTGCTTCGCACACGGTAGATTTCCCATGTAAGCGTATTGTTTACATGGGGAAATATACCAAGAAGCCCTACGGAATATCCAGCACATGGTTGTTCCGATTTGATCCGACCTGTGCAAGCATGATGCTGGATTCGTAGGGCTTCTTCCGCCGCCCCGCCGCGCGGTCGGTAACTCGTATTATTTTTTTCTTGCCTGCTTGAAGAGGAGGTCAATATTGCATTCATGAAATGATAAGGACGACAAGATGAAGAAATTCGTTATTGCTCAAATGATCCTGATTTGTGCCATGGTCCTGATTGCGCAGGGCCATGAACTCGACAGAACCAAAACCTGGTATCTGGCTCACAATCTATGGTACACGGATCCGACCCATATCGAATCGGTCAATTTCATATCCGGCCGGTTCCTGCCTGCTGGAACCATGATCACGAAACTTGATGTCATCGACGACCTGTCCGTATCCAGCAATCCGCAGGTTTCCTTCGAGGTACGAGGTAAGCTGTTTACTGTAATTATCGATCGGGACAGCGACAAGCATCTTCAGACGGAAGACCTGCTGCATAGAATGTTTACCTCGAACACCTTTGAGGAGCTGACCGGCAATCTCACCGACACCGAGAGACAGAACATCCTTCGTGGCTCCGTTTTACCCGGGATGAGTAAAGAAGCAGTAATCAGAACCTTGGGATTCCCTCCCGACTCTCGCTTTGAGGTACCGGATAAAGGCCTGTGGATATACAAGTGGGATTTTTCGCAGAAAGCGTATGTCAGTTTTGGTGCGGACGGCAGGGTATCCAAGACACATTTCCCACAATAAACGAGGTGAATGATGAAAACGATCCAGCGAATCCTGTTTTTCCTGTCGCTATTCCTGATCTACTTCGTGATTAAAGAATTCCTGCAACTCTACACATCGCTCTATCTCCTGCACCCGTATGCCGGGTACGGCTTCCTCGTCTTGCTTGCCGGACTAACGGTGTACTTCGTGATAATACCTTTAACCCGGATCATCATGTTGAAGCCGAATCAGCCTCCGGCCAAGGATAAGAGCAAGGTCCCGGAATTGATCGAAAAACGGATGCAATGCTTCAGAAGGAACCATTACCTTATCGAGCAATCATTCGATTTTTCCTCCATAACGGCCGACGAGAAGGGATACAATACCGTTGTAAAGGAACTGAAGAAGGAAGGCGCGCGCATTCGGAAAAGGTACGTAACAGCGCTATTCTATAGCACCAGTCTTTCCCAAAATGGATTCATCGACGCGTTTCTCATGCTATCGGGCAGTATAAACATGGTACGAGAGCTCTTCAAGCTCTACCGGGGCAGAGTTACCAATCGCGATTTGCTATCCATTGGCAGGCTGGTCATGCTCTCCACCATGATCGCAGGATCGGAAGGCGTAGAATACTTCATTACCGAGCTCTTCTCCAAATACGCCACCGACGGCATGAAAAAGCTCCCGGGAGCGAACATCATGCTAAGCTCCCTAGCCGACGGCATGGTGAACGCAGCGCTCCTCACCCGAATCTCGATCATCACGGAACGATATTGTACCATGCTCTACATCAAAAAGGAAAACGAACTGTTCCCCGCCGTTCATGTAATTGCGGACACCACCCGTAACATCCTCTCGGATGTCTTGCAACGCATCTACCGGGACCTGATCGTCATGAGCGGAAAAAAGACATGGGGAGCATTCAAGAATCTAGGCGGCTCCTTCCGGAAAATGTTCGGAGTCGATGAAGATGACGAACCGGAGGACACGTATTCGTGACGCGGAAAGATGTGAAGCAACCATGCCTTTTCGCTTGACATGCAATGACGGGACATTTTTAACTTCAGCCGATGAAAATCTACGATAAACTGTTTTTCCTGGTTCTGCTCCTCGTTTTGGCTTTCTCCCTTTTCGCGGATGAAAAGGAGGAAGACGAACGGGATCACCGGGAATCCGTGCGCAGAATACGTGAAATCCTGAATCTCGAACCGAATAAGCCGAAGGAAGATTCTGGCAAAAACGATCGCAAATTCGTGTTCGTGCCGATCGCTTTCTACGCACCGGAAACCGGGACCGGGCTGGGAGCTTCCGTTGTTTACTTCCGTGAACGGAACCATCAATTAACCGACCATTTTACCTTTACGGGCTTCGGTACACAAGAAGAGCAGGCGATTGTCATGGCCCAGTTCGACGGTGATATCTTCGATAAAACCCGCATGAAATTTCTAATCCAGGGTAAGCATTTCCCGGAATCATTTTACGGTATTGGAAACGATACCCGTTCCGAAGACGAAGAAAGCTTCCTGTCCCTGCAATACGGCGCAAACCTCTCCATAATGCGAAAACTACTCAGCGATTGGTCGCTTGGACCCAGCATCCATTTCTTTTCATCCGACATCAAGGAGCGAGACGATGACGGCATGCTGAGAAATGGGAACATTGAAGGATCGGACACTTATAAGATTGTCGGCCTGGGGATTTCTACCGACTGGGACACCCGCGACAACATTTACTTCGCATCGAAGGGCTTACTGGTCTCATGGGATTTCACGTCGCACCATAAATCGCTCGGCAGCGATTACAATTTCGCGCAGTCAAGTCTGGACATGCGCAAATTCATCACACTTGCAAGAAAACACATTCTCGCCCTGCAACTCATTTCGAAGAACAGCTTCGGCGAGGTTCCGTTTCTTCAGCTATACAAACTCGGCGGCATCGAGATGCTGCGTGGGTACCATCAAACGCGTTTCCGCGATCGCAACTACCTTTCGGCTCAGCTCGAGTATCGCTTCCCAATCTACCGTTCCTTCGGAGGAGACCTATTCGGAGCGATCGGCGACGTGTACCATGATCTGGAAGAGCTAAACCTGCAAAGAGTGAAACTGGCGGCAGGAATGGGACTGCGCTATCGGCTCGAAAAAACGCAGAACCTCAACCTCCGGATCGATTTCGCCATCAATAACATTCGCAGAATTCCAGGTATTTCCAGTGAGGACGACACCTATTACGGTATTTATGTTGCACTCATGGAAGCTTTTTAGTGGAGAAAGCTCGTGAAAAAAATCTGTCTTATTGTTTATCTGTTTCTGGTTGCAACTTTTTTATTCTCCGTGGATGAAGAAGAAACCTCTGGCCTGTCCATCCTGCCGGTAATCATGCACTCTCCTGAAACCGGCTGGGGACTTGGCGCGTATGTTTTGCGCTATCGGGAGGCTTATGACATGGATACGCCCGGACTTGCCAATCCGATGAACATGTATAGCGCGGTCGGGCTGTACACAACCGAGAAACAAATCAGAATAAACATCTCTGCCGAGCATTACCTTTCCCCCGACTATCAAGGCATTCTGGAAATAGACCTGCGAAAATACCCTAATCAATATTGCGGAATTGGAAACGACACCACCATCATGGAAGAGGAAGACTACACGGACAACAGTCTCGAGTTTGAACTGGGCGTCATGCGCGACATTTCAGGCAGCCTCTCGATTGGCCCGAACTACCGGGTGCTCCGATCATACATTACCAGAGTTGAGAACGGAGGAGCTCTCGACAGCGGCTTCCTGCCCGGCAGTGAATCGTTTACGGTTCACGGCATCGGCTTGAAAGCTGCGTACGATGTACGCAACGCAGTCATCTTCCCGACATCCGGTTACCTGATTCAAGCGCAATCGATGCAGTACCACGAAGGCTGGGGCAGCGATTTCACGTTCTCGAAATCTTCTCTCGACGCTCGCGCCTACTACACGCTCTTCAAGAAGCATGTGCTTGCCTTCCAGTACGTATACCTTTTCACGGATGGCTCAGCCCCATTTCAAGAATTGGCCGAGCTCTGCGATCACGACACCATGCGTGGGTTCTACGAAGGACGCTACCGCGATCACAACGCCTTGATGCTGCAAGCCGAATATCGTTTCCCTCTATTCTATCGTTTTGGTGCTGCCGTTTTTGGCGGTGTGGGGGACGTCGCTTCCAGGTTCGACAAATTCTCATCGGGCGATCCGAAAGTCGCAGGAGGCGTTGGTTTCCGCTATGCGTGGGACACGAAGCAGAATCTGAATATTCGCCTGGACATCTCTTACAACAATGCAAGCGATCGTTACGACGATTCGGATCAAAGCGAGATGAGGACCGGCTTGTACTTCAACGTGAAAGAGGCTTTCTGATCCACGAATCCGATTGAATGAAGTCGAGCGAGCTAACCCCGCGCCGGGGGGGCGGCGTGGGAACCGATGCGGAAGCATTCGGCTCCCGAAAACCATGGGGCGTCAGAAGTAATCCTTCTGACGCCCCATGGTTTCACTGCGCTCCGCGCAGACGCCGCCCCCCCGGCGCTGAGTCGGTGCTGAATCTCAGAGTCACCTACTCGTCGACAAAGCGCTCCTTCGGGAAGACGATTTCGAATCGGCTCCCCTGGTTGACAACGCTTTCCACATTGACCTTGGCGTCGTAGCTTTCCAACAACTGCCTCGAAATCGCCAGGCCTATTCCCCGACCAATCCCGTTGGCGGTTTCCTTTGACGACTGGAACGGCTCGAAAATGCTTCCCAGCCTTTCTTCCGGAATCCCCACACCTGTGTCTTCCACGGAGATAACCAGATTCTCGTCGCGCAGAAAGGTCTCGATTGTAATCGTCTTGTCCCGCGTGCCCTTCACGGCATCCACCGCATTGGAAATCAGATTGGACAGTGCTTGACTGATATCGCTGTAAACGGCCATCACATCAGGAAGATTTTCCTGAAGACGAATGACCTTGCGAACGTTGTTCTTGAAATACAAGTTATGCTCGAAGAACGCCAACTCCAGCCCGACCAGCTCGTTGATGTCTATCGGCCTCGCGGAAAAAACCACCGCCTCGGACATCCTGTTCATCAGCGATTTGATGATCTCGGCCATTCGTTGACCGTTTTCCTGTAGTTTGATGAGGTCCTTGTGGTCGCCGAACTCACCCCGAAGGAAGTGAACATAGGCGAGCATGTTGTGAAGCGGGGAATTGAGGTTGTGAGAAATCCCTTCAATCAACAGACCGATCTCGGCAAGCTTCTTCGTGGTCTGAAGCTGCATCTCGAGGCGCTGTCGCTCGATCTCGGCTTCCTTTTGCTGGGTTATCTCGGAAATGAGACCGAGGTAATTCGCTTTCCCGTTCTGCCTGTACTCGTTAACGAAAAGCAGATAGTACCGGCCATCGATTTCAATCTCGTTCCCGTCCTCGAATCCGGCTATCCTTTGCTTGAAATCATCCTTGCCCCCCCCCCATATCTCGCTGAGATTGCCGATCGGCCCCTGATTCTTGAAGATATCGTCGAAGGCTTTGTTGGAGATAACCATGTACCCCTTGTCGTCGCTCCAGAAAATCCCCTCTTTGATGTTCGTGACGATGCTCTCGTATTTTTGCACCGAACCGTAATATTCCTTGAAGGATCGAAGAATTCCGTTGAACGACGAAACGAGCAAATCCAACTGCGAAAACTCGCCCTGATTGATCTCTTCCGAATGCACGGGATTGCTCGCGATTTGATTCATCTGATAGCTGAGCTTCTCCACCGGATTCATCAGATAGGACGCGGCCTTGCGTGCAAGCAACAATGCCGACACGATCGAGAGGAACGAAAGCGAGAGCCCTCCGATCCAGAAGAGGCGCTTCATCTGCAAGACAAAGTAGCGCTCGGTCTGCATGGTTACAATCGCAATCGGCTTACCGAATACATCGTGCAGGAAGAAATGGGCCGACAGTAGATTCCCGGGCAACTCCTCGATGAATATACCTTCCGAAGTTGCGTTGATGTTGTCGATCAATCGGCGCTCGGTTTCATACTTGTCCTGAGGAGCTGTTTTGATGCGATCCCAGTCGATGCGCATGGTGTGGAAATCCTTGAGTGTATTGATGTACAGGTTCTCCGGAAGCGTGTAGTTCCAGTACAGAACAAGGATCGTCGGATTCGTGGATTCGGCGTTGATAACCGAATAAGTCATGATGTACCGCTTCCCGCTTCCGAGGTAATAGCCCGAGCCTTCCTTCTTCTCTGCGGAAATCTCGATCAGCTTCTCGCGCTGCTCCTTCGAGAGTTGAATCCCTGAGCCAACGACATGATCTTCGGTGAATAGAACATACGAATCCAGGTCGGGATTCTCGCGCGTCAGAAAGGAAATAATCCGGCTGTCGGGCTTCTCGTCGAAGAAAGCATACAACGTATCGGTGATGGCCGCCTGCATCTGGATCGACTGGCTGGTGCGCTTGCTTTCGAGAAACCGCACGTTTTGCGCCAGGCTGTTCAGGGTAGTTACATCCTTCTGTTTTGCAATGGTACTGAGCAGTAAGTAGCCGGTTACAAGAAATATGGAAATGGGCACCACCAGCGCTGCGGTGAGGATCATGGCTGCGCGCTCTTGCAGAAATTTTCTGGTTGTTAGTTCCATGGGATCTCCTCACCAAGAGCGTGAGCAGACACGATGCCGTGTCAATGAATATTTACTCCGAACCGGCTCTGAACAAGATGATTCCGACTCCTATTCCCCAAATACCGCCGTCACTTTGTAATACTTCTGCGTATCCGGTAAAGTCGTGATGTAATGCTGGCTCATGCTCGCATCGGCAAGAAACGTGAACACGCCGTCGGGCGTATCCGCCGAGTAGACCTTGTAACCTGTGGCGCCCTCGATGTCATTCCAATCCAGATTCACAAATCCAGAACCGGCCTCTATGTTCAGCTCAATCTCAATGATTCCTGTATTTGCGTGATACACCACCACATCGGAGTCGCCTTCCGATAATAGCACGATCGTTCCGTCCAGCAACCTCCCTAAATTTACGGGCGTGGGAAAGCTAAAAGTCCCGTGATCTACAATACTACCGTCAAGCCTGTTCCTGGCTTCCCAAGAGCTGCCCTCATCCCTGTAATAGAGAGTACAAGGATTCCCTTCACAATTGATGAAGCAACAGGAGTGATATTGTTTTGCTATAAGGTCGTCATACATATCCAAAGTCGTCTCACTGCTTGACCAGATAATGTTGCCTGAAAGATCTCGTTCACCGAATTCAAAGTCTTCGTAGTCAGTAATGGTTAACAATGTAAACGACTGACTACTCTCAGGGTAGTAATCAGACAGTAAAACATATCTACTGGTTTCATAGACTCCGAAAAAGGAAAAATCTGCTTCAGCCGCTAACAGTTCTGACATTATCAGTGAATCATCATAGATAAAACCCCAAACAACCCATTGCCGAATTGGCCATGCATCGTTGTAATCGTAAAAAGTCCTATTGTATCCTGCAGAAATCTTAGGTAGCTGCTCATCCTGCCCACTCAATATGTACATCCCGGTATCTTCAAAATACTGGTAATTAACAGATGTCACATCAAATACTTCTTCGTATAATGGATAGAGAACTTCATCCTCCTCATTGATCTGATCATAGGCTGTGTAATATGAATGTCTTCTAAACCTGAATGGTACATTCAGTTTGCAATATCCGGAACCGAAGTACTGAGTGACAGGTTGCTGTGGGTTTAGCGTCCAGGTTATTGTTGAATCATAATTGTACCATGGTTCATAAGGATCTTCATACTGAGAATAAGAACTCGTTTTACTGGCAACGTTTTGATGATCAACAAGAGAACCCGTTTCCAGATTGTATATGTCACTGTATGCCCTTTCTGATCTTGTCCAATTATCTCCATTATATGATCGTTGACCCCTAATCGTATAATTCACAACCATGTAACCAGTGTCATCGTATTCAAAATAACTCATCTTCCGTTCATCGGTATTGTCCGTCGTTGTCAAAGTAAACGATTCGATTAAGTTGCCTTCCGGATCACATACTTTGACGTAGATACTCGTTGTCGTTTGCGAATAAACGAGGATTCGCTCATCGCCGTGATAGTTTTTCAGTTCCGCATAAGCAAAAGTTCCGTTCGACACAGGAATCGTCCCCTGCTGGGTGAATTCCATTTCTGCTGCCAATTGCAAAGCCAATACGAGTAAGAAAAATACCAGTAACGTCTTCATTGCTGCCTCCATGCGGTTAATCAAGATTAAAGCTTGCATATATCACACTTCATGTCAAGCAAATTAATAATCCAGGATTAATTTAGGTATTCGAGGCAGAGAATTCCTGTAATTACTAGATATTATTGAAGATAACTCATTATTTACTCGGTTCTCGAGATATCAAATAAATCCGATCGATTGAGCCTGCTCCAATTGATCAAAACCGCGATGAAGACGATCAGAAATGTGCAGATCAAGCCAAATGCGAAATCGACGATGCACAGCTGCACCCTGCTTGCGAACCCGTAAAGCCATCGGGTAAGCAGATAGTAAGAAAACGGAATCGAGATTCCCAGCGCGATACCGAGGATAAGGGTGTAATCTTTCAGAAGGTGTTTCAGCATATCCCAGGAAGTAGCGCCCAACACTTTCCGAATCGCCATTCCGCGCATCTGGCGCTTCAACGTGTACGCCGTCAATCCATAGACGCCAACAAAGGTGAAGAACACGCCGATCAGAGAAGCGACGAGAACGATCTGCAGGAACGCCCTTTCCGCATCGAAGTCGTGATCGATTGTCCACTGGGTATCGTAATCCACCTCACGGAATTGATACTGCTTCTCCAACTCGTAGAATACCTTCTTGATCTCAGCAATGGTCTCTTTCTCGTATCCGGGCCGTAAGCGGTAATGGAAATTCACTTCATAAATCCTGTCGTTGCAGTAAACGATCGGATCGACGGGCTTCCGCACATCCGTCCACCAGCAATCCTTCACAATTCCGATGATTTCACCCGCGGAATGGTCGACGGTTGGGTTGTCCTCGCCCATTTTGACTTCAACCCCCAGGTCAATCCCGTGATGTCCATAGCGTCTCACAAACTCCTCATTGACGATCACGCCAGGTGAATCGGCGTCATCCCAAACTCGTCCTTTCACGAGGGGTATCTTGAACACATCGAACAGCCCAGGAGTTGTTAGCCCGATATTACAAAGGGAATAATCTCCAGTGGATTTGTTTCCGCGAATAACTACGCGTGTCGATGGCGTATTCATCGTAGGCATCAGATTGGTGACTGCCGCACTTTCAACACCAGGTAGATCACGGGTGCGCTCTAGCGCGAGTTTCTGAAACTCTTCCTGGCACAGCACAAACCGGTAGCTCATGACGTTTCTTGCATCGAGACCGTTATCTTTCTTCGTGATGTGATCAACCTGCCGGAATAGCAGCATGGAACTCGTCATCAACACAAGAGAAATGACAAGCTGGATCGTCATGAACAGCTTCCAGTGATTTGTTCGGGAATTTTTCCCGGTCATCATTCTGGCGAGAAGCGCTGGATAAACCACCGTTACAATACCGCCAACCGCCAGCCCGAGGACCGTATACAGCCAGAATGACGAATCGATGGACATCTGATGCGGGAGTCCTGGAATCCAGGATTTCATATAGGGCATCGTTAGCCAGGTAGTTACAAATGTTACGACAAGCACCAGCATATAAAGAATGGAATGTTCTGCCAGAAATTGTCTGACGATATCCGTACCCGAAGCGCCGACGCTTCTCCTGATCTCCATTTCGCCGCGGCGCCCGAGAATTCGCACCAGAAAGAGGATGATCGTATTGCTGACCAGAACCATGAGAATTGCCAGCGCGAGAATTCCGAATTTCACGAGCTTCTTCCTGTCGAAGGTCTCCAACTCCTCGTAGTACAGATTCTGGTAGTGGATTTCTTTGAGTGGCACCGCTCTGAAGATTCGTACGATGGATGGATCGTAGTTTGGCGTGGCCTCTTTCACTTCATCGAAAATCTTATGCGCTTCCCTTTCCAGAATCGACGGATCCGTACCTTCCTCGAGGATGAAGAATACGCGACTGCTCGACTTGTTGAACTCTTCAGGATCGCACATGGTTGATGATTCTTTCAATGTTATATCATACGAGTCGATCCAGACGAAACTCTGCGTCTGAATATGCCGGTTCTCGGGCAAATCGGCAAAAACACCCGTCACGACAAAGCGAGATATCTTCTTCCCTTCCCACATCTGCTCAATGACCTGTCCGATGGGCTCTTCATTACCAAAAATCTTCTGGGCCATTGATTCGGAGATAACCAGGCTTTTCTTGTCCTCCAGGCACGTGGCGGCATCTCCATACAGCATATCCAGTCCGAGGTATTGCAGCGCATTCTTCGATGTAATGCATATCGAGCGCATATCGATGGGCTGATCGTTGTAGATGAACAGCATATTAAAGTTGGTCGCCATCACCGTGTAGACATCCTTGATCTGCGGAAGCCGCGCCAGTAGGGTTCTCGCCAGTTCCAGGGAAACCATCGGACCGCCGCACTCGCCGTTCTTGGTATAGATGGTCTGCAATGTATAGGTGTTTTCCCCATTGGGCTGATGCCTGTCCCAGGATAGCTGGTACGAAAGGTAAACCGTGATCAGGATATAGGCGGACATTCCAATAGCCAGGCACAGAATCAGTATGATGCTCAGTAGAGGTTCCTTCAGCCACATTCTCATGAATTTCGGCGCGTGCGTCATATTCTCCCCAAACTCGTTCTCTGCGAAAATGCTATGCGATATCGCAGGCATAGCGAAATCGCACGGTCATTCCAGATTGGCCCGGGACTGGAAAAATCTGTCCATCTTTTTTTATTATAAATATTTACATTAGATCAACATCTAATGGTTCGCATTGGCCTGCGTATTGCCTATATCTCCTTCAGGAGTATAGAATAATGAATATCCTCATTGTCAATCGCACACAGCCGATGTTCGAGAAATTCGGGAACCTGCTTTCCGATCTTGACAATAGCGTTTTCTCTGCCGATACGATCCACCAGATTGCATCCATTCTGGATCGTCAAAAAATCGATCTCGTTCTTCTGGAGATCAAGTCGCTCTCGGATATCGCGCTTCTCGATTTCATCATCAACACCTACCCGAACGTTGAAGTTCGACTTGTAACCGACTGCACCACGAGGCATCTGCTCACGACAATCAAAGAAGGCCAATATAAAATTGTACAATAACATACAAAGGAGTAATCCATGAAAGGCACAAACGTATTGTTTCTTATCCTTTTCATCGTTGCGGGAGCGCTGCTCTATGCGGATTTCCCGGGAAACTGTCTGGAATTCGACGGCGTTGACGACTTCGTTCTCGGCTCCGGAATACCATCGAGCATGAGCGAGTTCACTCTCGAATGCTGGGTCAAACACAATGGCGACGTCACCTCGAACCAGCGATATGTTGCGCTCAAGGCCCAAACGGTTATTCTCCGCTGTCAAAACAATAACAGCCTGGAATTTATCATCAAGCAATCAGACGGTCTTCTCGAAAGCATCATAGTCCCGCAGGTTATGCCGGTTGATTCCTGGCAGCACGTTGCCGCATCCTACGACGGCACAACCTTGAAGCTCTATTTGAACGGTAACCTGATCGGTGAAGGAACTGCGCCTGTCGGAGGGCTGTATTCGTTCAATGGCGATTACGAGATCAGCGGCTACAGCGAGACCATGGACGGCTTCATCGATGAAGTGCGCCTGTGGAACGATGTTCGAACGCAGGAAGAGATCAAGGCCAATCGTTTTCAATCACTCACTGGATCCGAGTCCGGGCTCCTTGCGCTCTGGAATCTTGACGAGACCTTCCAGCTATACGTTTACGATAGTGCCGGATCCTGCGACGGAGACATGTTTGGCATGGGTGAAGACACGCGTCACGCCTCCACGATCCCCGCTACCGGCGTCCTGGCCGGAACCACCCTGGATTTCGACGGAATCGACGACTATGTTGTTGTCGAACAGAACTGCGGATTGCCGATCTACGGAAACGGAAGCCAGTTGACCATCAGCGCATGGGTGAAGTCTCCCCCCGTCTACGATGATCGCATCTACTCCGAATCCACGACGGGCGTTAACGACCCGCTCTTCTGCTTCGGCCAGGGGCACGATGGAACATTCAGGATATACATTCGCACCGCGACGGGCTCCGTTATCAATACAGCCCAATCCGCTGGCGTGGTGTTCGACGATACATGGCATCACGTTTGTTTCACGGACAACAACGGCGACGCCCACCTCTATATTGACGGCACGGAAGATCCTACAGACTTCAGTTACACCAGGCAAGCGATAAACTTCGACCGCTCGACGATAGGCGGAATCTACCGATCGGGACTTACCAACAACATGGAGGGCTGCATCGACGAGCTTCATATCTACAGTCGCGCACTCTCCACAAGCGAGATCGGCATGGAAATGTATGGCAGCCTTCAGGGCGACGAAGACGGCCTTGTCGCATGCTGGAAGTTCAATGAAGGTTCCAGCGCCGAGCTCAACGACATCGCTAACGGCAATACGGGATTCCTGCAGAACATGGACGACACCGATTGGGTCGGAAGCGGCATCCCAGCTTACGAGGTACAGGGCGGATCGATCGCTTCGGACACCGTGTGGTCGGACGAAACGATCTACATCGCCGCCGATATCACAGTTGAAAGCGGTGCCACGCTGACGATCGAACCGGGGGTGACCGTCAGATTTCTGGGACGATATAAGCTCGATATCGACGGACGCTTACTTGCCATCGGTTCTCACCAGGATTCGATTCGTTTCACGGCTGATGCCTCGACAGGATGGGGAGCGATACGTTTCTACAATACCCCAACGACAAATGACAGCAGCAAAGTCATTCACTGCATTATCGAAAATGGGAAAACCGGAGGAAGTGGACTCGATATACAAGGAGGAGGAATCCTTTTCTACAATGTCGATAAAGTCCTCGTTAAGGACTGTGCTTTCAGGAACAACCGCGCGCCAGCAACCAATGGTAAAGGCGGAGCCATATACATCGGACACGGCACGCCGGTAATAGAAAACTGTGTGTTCGAGAACAACTACGCCGATGCCGACGGTGGAGCGGTCAACCTTTACGACTCCGATACCGACTTCATCAATTGCATCTTCAAGAACAACGAATGCCAAAACAAGGGAGGCGCCGTCTCGCAAAGCGGGTCCACCTCCGCAAACTGGTTCACGAACTGCCTGTTTGTCGATAACACCGCCAGGGAGGGTGGCGCGCTCTGGACACTCTGCGACGTCAATCTCCTCAACTGTACCATCGCCGGCAACACAGCTATGGAGCACGGTGGAGGTTTGTACTACTACAGCGTCTACGGATACATAAAGAACTGTATCATATGGGGAAACACCGCTTCCGACGGCAATCAGATGAGCTTTCAGGAATACAGCGCGATCAATTTCACTTACTGCGATATCGAAGGCGGAATGGCAGGCTTCTCGTATCAGGATCAGGGGCAGGTCGGCGGCAGCTACCTTCACTGCTTTGATTTACAGCCGAATTTCCGCGAGACGGGCGACCTCCCGTGGAAACTGGGTTCCAATTCACCATGTATCAACGCTGGCGATCCCAATACTTCCATGAGTGGGGTAGCGCTGGAAGGACTCGACGGTTTCGGACGCTTTATGGATAGCGAAGTCGCTGTCGGCAGCCTGGACGACGCCCTTGACCGCATCGACATCGGAGCTTACGAGGTATTCGGATACAACAACATCCCTGATGGAACCGTAATCGAAGAAGATCAGACGCTCCAAGGGAGATTCTACATCTATCCCGGCTTTACGGTGACGATCGATCCGGGCGTAACCATCGACATGTCAATCAATTCTGAATTCATCGTTTATGGCAACCTGATCGCGGACGGAACCGCCAACGAGCCCATAACATTCACCCGTACTTCCGAATACGAAACGTGGTGTGGCCTCATCTTCCGGGATGTCATGGACGATATCCCTTCATCTTCCCACTTCGAATACTGTACCATCGAATACTCCCGACAGCAAAGCTACATAAGCTATCCCGACTTTCTGACCGGAAACTATGTTTCTCACAACGACGGCGGCATTATCCATGCGGAAGACTACGAGGATTTGACGTTCGTCAATTGCAAGCTTTTGTATGGTAGCAGCTACGACGACGGCGGCGCGATCTACCTGGACAACACAAACCTTCACATGACCGGATGCCTCATTGCCGAAAACTACTGCCCGGACGACGGTGGGGCGATCTGCAGCAACGAGTCGGAGGTGAGCCTGATAAACTGCACGATCGCCGGCAACTCGAATCTTGGCTCCGGCGCGCTCAACTTCTCCACCCATAATCCCCAGCCCGTTATCACCAACTGCGTCGTCTGGGGCAACGGAAACGATCCGGTCTATCCTGTGAACGGTACCCTCACGGAAATCACGTGGTCGGACATCGAAGGCGGTTATGCCGGAGACGGTAACATCGACGTCGATCCCGATTTCAAGGAATCCGGCGACGATCCCTACGACCTCGAGGCATGGTCGTTCTGTATCAACGTTGCGACGGAGGACACAACGGGACTCGCCCTTCCGGCAAACGATATTCTCGGCAATCCGCGCATCTACGCGCATGACGAGTCGTCATTCGACCGCGTCGACATGGGCGCGTACGAACACCAGGGTTACCTCGCTCCCGGGCATCTGGCCGCCTCGGACGGAGCCAACGAGTATCCGGGATACGTTCAACTCTTATGGGACTTCAATCCCGATTACGATATGGTCCCCACCGGCTTCCGCGTTTTCAGGAACGATATCAGCATCGTGACCCTCGAAGGCCAGACTCACGCCTATTCGGATTACACCGCCGTTCCCGGCCAGGTCTACAACTACTATGTCCAGTCATATTACGGAAACGAGGAAGGCGATTCCAACTGCGATTCCGGCTATCTGAAACCCAACGGCGTCATCACCGGAACGATTACGACCAGCAACAACAATCCGGTTGCCGGCGTCAAAGTATCCATCAATCCATCGAACGGATTCTGCTTGGAACTCGACGAAAATTCTTCATTCGAAATCGAGGATCCGCTGTGCGACAACGCCTACGACTGCACCTTCGAGCTCTGGCTGCGCACGCCGCTTGCCAACACTCCCGTCATCTCCCAGGGGAACCACGGGTTCAGCATTGGCGGAGGCGCGCTATCCTATACCGATGGAGTCCACACGATAACCGAGGTTGTCGATTCGGTCGACGTCTCCGACAACGGCTGGCATCATATCGCGATGGTCAGCGACTATGCCAATACCTCGACATACCTCTACATCGACGGTATCGAAGTTGCTTCCAACAGCACCTTCCTGATGAACGCCCCGCTGAGCGGGAACATCGTCTCGGGCGCCGGATACGCGGGATACATCGACGACATCCGCGTTTGGAGCACGGCGCGTACGCAGGACGATATCATGACAGCCATGAATATCGTCGTCGCCTGGGATTCGCAGGGACTTGAAGGTTACTGGCCGCTCAACGAGGGAACCGGAAGCGTCGCCTACGACGGCACCAGCAACGCCCACAACGGCGCAATCGCCAATCCAGACTGGTCGCTTGCCGATCCGGATATCCAATTGGGCGCGATCTCGGACGAGTGGGGCGAGTACGAGATTAATCAGATACCGTACGGTGCAGTAACGACCTTCGCCGTTACCCCCAGCAAGACCGGCCACCTTTTCCAGCCGGAATCGCGCAACGTGACCCTGAGCGAGAGCAATATCGCGCAGAACGGCATCGATTTCACGGATAACTCGCTGATCCCCATCACCGGCAGGGCGATCTTCATGGGAACGAATTGCGCGGTGGATGGAGCCACGATCCTCCTGAACGGCGAGACGACCATCCCTGTCGTAACCACCGACGAAGATGGGTACTACACGATGGAAGTGGAACATGGCCAGAATACCCAACTCTCGGTAAGCTACAACGAACATCCCATGAATCGCACCTGGGATTTGGGCGTTGTCACCTATCCGCGCACCAATATCAATTTCGAGGACATCCTGCGGACGCAGTTCCGATGTGAAGTCGTAGGCGGAAGCGACCGCTGGCCGTTAGGAGAATTTGATATCTACCTGAATTCGGTTTGCGGGTGCTACCGTGACACGATAACCACAGGTAGCTGGCTCGACGGCACCCATCTGGTCACCAACGTACCTCCGCTCAGCTACAATGTAACCGTCGAGCCCAGAGGCTCCGATCCGTTCGGCCTGGTCATCGACAACCAGTTCCAGAACATGAAGACTGCCGCGCTGGACCTTCTGAATCCCGACGAAGTGACCGACACCCTCACCTACGTTTGGCGAGCTCCCATGGAAATCAGCGTCACATGGCCGGATACGCTGTCAGCACACACGTTTGCGGAGTATCCCGAATATCCGTTCTACGTGTTGCAGCAGAACATCTGGTACGAGATCGAGATCGGCGCGTTTGAAGACTACAATTTCGGCTCATTCACCGATCACGTCACATGGCTCACGGATTGCGAGCTGACCGTACAGGACGACATCGGAACGCAGGGCGAAACCGTGCATGACTTCGCTGGTGAAACATCCGTTATTTACCGTTTCGCACCGCACTTGCCCAACACGCTCAGCGGATTCAACCGGCAATACCAGAACAGCATCGAATTCCGCGTGGACGATCCCAACCTCGACAACGCGGTCATTCAAACGGACTGGGCTCTCACCGAAGGCGTGAAGCCGCTCGAATCTACCTACGCCTCAACATCGCCGGACATTCCGTTCCTGGTTCTTCACGATCCTCCCGGAGACGCCAGCCAGGGCGTGTTCTCGCAGAGCAGCAGTCACTCCATCTCCTTCGAAGCGGCTGTCTGCACCAGTCAGGAGCACAACGCCTACATGAACATTCATCTCGGGCCGGATTTCACCTGGGAAACGGGTTGCGCCGTGATGAGCGTGGAGCACGAAGTGGACATCGTGGCGGACATAGGAATGGGCATCACCGTGGGAACGGAGCAAACCGAAAGCATGGAACAGACGCTCACGTTCACCACCTCGACCGAATATGCAACATCGGAAGAAGATCAGGTTATCGGTGACGGATCCGACCTCTTCGTCGGCGGTGCGCTCAACCTGATATGGGGCGTGACGAACGAAATCAGCTACAATGATACGACCCAAAGCGTGGATGTCGAGACCAGCGTGATGGTCTCCCCCAACGGATTCGCGACCGTCTACGTATATACGGACAATCAGATACGCAATACGGTTATCCCCAACCTCATCACCATCGGAGATGCGGAGAGCGCCGATTTGTGGCAGAGCTTCCTCGATATGAACGAGACGAACAAGGCGAACGCCCTTCCGAATCCGAATCATCCCGAGAACCTCTCGTTCAACGCGGGAGCGGGATACACCTACGAAGAAGAGTGCGAATCCACGGAAGGAGCGACGATAGAATTCACCAGCACGGTAAGCGGCGAGTTCGGCCTGGAAATTGGCGGAACGGTAGACGGAATCGGTGGCGAAGTGGGTTATCAGTTCAGTACGGCTGTAACGATAGGCAAATCCAGCAGCTCCGAAACAACAACGACCACAACGACGTCATTCACCCTCGCGGACGACGACGAAACCTCGGATCTGAACGAGCTCGCTGACTATTTCACCGTGGATGTACTGGTGGACCCGGTCTATGGTACGCCGGTGTTCGAACTGGTTTCGGGCGCTTCATCCTGCCCGTGGGAGCCCAACACGCAACCGCGCGAGGGCGTGACCATGTCGGCAAACAGGTATACCGAGACCGGCCTTCTTGAAGGAGAAGAGGCCGCATTCGTCCTTACATTGGGCAACACGAGCCAGACGGGCGAGGATCGCCGATACTACCTCTCGGTGATGAATGAGACGAATCCCCACGGCGCGGAAATCAGGATCAACGGTGTGCCGGTCGAGGATGCGATGGCGTTCGACGTTCTTGGGAACAGCGCTGTCCAGGCGGTCATGACGGTCGGCCAGGGGCCTACCGAGTATGTTTACAATGATCTCACCCTCCTATTCTACAGCGAAGGCGACCGGGGCAACGATGGCCCAGACGACCACTTCTTCGAGTTCGAGCGCTCGTTCGACGTTTCCTGGGAAGCGCCGTACAGCCGTGTTGCGATTGAGTCGCCTCACGAGAACTGGATCATCAATCAGGCCGCCGGAGACAGCTTGTTTGTCCTGCTGAGCGAATACGATACGGACAAACCTTCGTTCTATTCGCTCAAGCTCCAGTACAAACGCCTGGAAGAGACGATATGGAATCCGGGATTCGAAATCCTGCGCGAGGAGCTGGAATCCGCCCCGCATTACATCCGCTATCCGTGGTACGTGGACCAACTCAGCGACGATGCGTACGAGATTCGTGCCGCGGCGGTGGACAGCTTGCTGGGAGTGTATTACACAGCCCCGGTTCCCGGCGTAATCGACCAGCACAGTCCGGAGGTTCTTGGGCTCCCTGAACCTGCCGACGGAATCCTGCAAAGGGGAGATGAGATTTCCATCTTTTTCGACGAGTTGATCGATCCTTTGAGCGTCACGATCGAGAATGTATCGGTCGATATTATCGGAGGAATCGGCGATGTGGTATACGGCGTAGGCTGTTTCGAGAACAAGATTGTCGTTACGATCCTCAGCGCGAACCACTTCATTGAGAACCAGACGCTTGAGGTGACGGTTTCGAATGTTAACGACCTGTACGGCAACGCGCTCGAAGCGCCGGTGGAGTGGGAATTCTTCGTAAACGCCAACCCGGTATACTGGGAAACAACGAAGATGGAGATCATCAAGCCGTTGGGAGAGGAGATGCTTCTGACCAACCAGTTGATCAACAGTGGCGGACAACTTTCGTCATTCGCCATCGAGAGCATCCCGGTGTGGCTTACCGTCAATCCCATGTCCGGATCGTTGTTGCCGCTGGATTCGGAGGTTTTGACCTTCACCATCAGCGAGCAACTTGGTTTCGGCACCTATCGCGATACGATTTACGCCAATATCCCCGGACTGGGATCGGAACCGCTGGTAATCGAGATCGGGGTGCTGGCCGACCCTCCCGCGTGGTCGATGCAGATGATCGGGGGCTACGATTATTCGATGTCGATCACCGGGCAAATGTCTATCGAAGGCGTCGTCTCGAACGATCTCAACGATGTTATCGGCGCGTTTATCGAAGACGCGCAAGGGAATCTGGTCTGCCACGGTTACGCGCAGACGGAGCTTGTTCCGTACCTCGAGAACACCTATGCTTTCTTCCTCACCGTTCAGAGCGATATCGAGTACGGCGAGGAGATCATCTTCCGTGTGTGGGACGCCTCCGAATGCAAGGAGCATTATGGAATCGCGGAGTCTTTTGTGTTCCTCGAAGGAGCGGTTTACGGGACGCCGGTTGCTCCAACCGTTGTTCATGCAGAACCGGATCTGGTTCGTTCAATCTCCTGCAACCAGGGCTGGACCTGGCTCTCCACGAATCTGGATAACCAGACATCCATGTCTGTCGATTCGCTGCTCGCGAGCCTGAATCCGGTTGCCGGCGATTTAATCAAGAACCAGACCGAATACGCGCAGTACGTGGACGGGGTCGGATGGGTTGGATCTCTGGCTGAGATATCGACAACCGAGATGGTGAAGATCAAGCTCACGACAGACGATGAGCTTCTGCTTACCGGTTTGTTGGAAGACCCATATACCGCGAGTATCACGTACGGAAGCGGATGGAACTGGATTGGATTTATCCCGCACGTTAGCGTAAGCGTCACCGAAGCGCTCGACGACATCGATAATCCGGTGACCGGCGATCTGATCAAGAGCCAGAAAGGCTTTGCTCAATTCATCGAAGGCTACGGCTGGGTCGGTTCACTGCTGTTCATGAATCCCGGAGAAGGTTACATGCTTAACACGCAGAATTCCGGTTCGTTCCACTACCCTGACTACAACCTGACGCGCGGACTGACCAGTCAGGCGACATCGCAACGCGCCATCGCGGCGATACCGGATATCCCGGGCTGGGAACTCGACCCGCTCGATTACGAGTATTCGGCGAACATCACAGGAAACCTTTGGCTAGATGAAGTGCTTCTGAACGACCCGGACATCGTCATCGGTGCTTTCGTGGGAGAGGAATGCCGGGGAATCGCTTCTCCAATTCAGGTACAGGGAAATTACCTATATTTCCTCACGGTGTACTCAAACCAGTACTTCGATACTGTAACTTTCAAGGCCTGGAACGAGCAAACGGGTGAATTCTGCGACCTGGACGACACCCTGAGCATTGTTAGCAATCAGATCATCGGTGATCCGGTGAATCCGCACGAATTCCAGTTACCAACCGGCATCCTGAGCGCACCGAAAAACCTGCGGATATCGATACAAAGCGGGAACGTCAGCCTGAGCTGGGATTCCGTCGCGGGGGCGACATCCTACAAAGTCTATTCCATTTCGAATCCAACTGCACAAGGCGATCAATGGACCCTGGAAGCAATCACCGCCGCAACATCATGGGATTGCCTGCTTCCTTCAGGAAATCGTTATTACCGCGTCACGGCCAGCACAGAAGCTGTCCGCTCCTTACGCAAATCCACCCAATAACCGTTACCGGTCTGTCGAGCCCCGCGAGGTATCCTCGCGGGGCTCTTTGCGCGCTCGCCAGCGAGCGCGGCGGGACGGCGTGTTTGCTAAGCAAACGCCTCCCTGTCCTTTGCAAACCAAATGTTTGCAAAGGACAGGGAGGCAGGAAGCCGTAAGGCTTCCAACGCCGTCCCGCCGCGCGGCTTGGGCGCGCGACCTCCAATCTCGAAAAACTCCCTTCAAAAAGCTTGCCGGAAATTGCGAAGCTGCTAAATTAGTTTGCAATGAATTGAGGAGAAAGTGCAATGGGACATTCCCGAGTTAAACTGAAGAAGAAATCGAGATTTAAATACAATTTCACCGGCATGTTTGTATTCAGCCTTCTGTTGTTAATTGGTGTGACCGTCGTTTCAGCCTTTTTCACACTCTACACGAACGATCCGGTAAACTACTACGACCGGGAGACCGGAGCCATGAAAGAGGAAATCGTTCCTGGCAAATACTGGATTCGTTGGCTGTACAATGCCCCGTTGGGTAAGCTGACTCTGGAAGGCATGGTCTCGCGGAAATTTGTCTCGGACTGTTACGGGAAAATGATGGACAAGCCTTCCAGCGCGAAGAAAATACCCGGATTCATCAAGCAACTCGAGATAGACATGACGCCCTTTCCGCAGCCGATCGAAGGATTCACCACATTCAACGAGTTCTTCACCCGGAGAATCGACTTAGCGTTTCGTCCCATCGCAAGCAGCAGCTGCGCCATCGTTTCTCCGGCCGATTCCAAAGTCCTCGGATTCAGCGATATAAGCCTGGACCGTAAATACCCCATCAAAGGCTTCGATTATAACCTGCAGGAACTCCTGGGCAATCCCGCCCTCGCGGAGAAGTACAGGCAAGGCTCCATGCTGATCTTTCGGCTAAGTCCCGCCGATTACCATCGATTCCATTTCCCGGTGGACGGAGTACCGTCTGAAGCGACGAAAATCGCAGGAAAATACTACTCCGTTTCACCCCTGGCTCTTCTCAAAAAGGCAAAGGCGTTTAGCGAAAACAAGCGCGAGTATTGCACGATTCGCAATAACACGCTTGGCGATGTCCTGATGATGGAAGTGGGATCAACGCTTACAGGTGGCATTAAGCAAGAATATCTCCCGGGAAATCCGGTCGCAAAGGGTGAAGAAAAGGGTTATTTCTTCTTTGGCGGGTCAACCGTTATTTTGCTGTTCGAGCCTGGGAAGATCACCATTGACTCAGATATTAGCGAGAAATCAAAGATAAGAATCGAGACATCCGTCCATATGGGTGAACGTGTAGCAAGAATCAAGTAGAAGTTATTTGATAAATTGTAAAATGATGTAAAGCACGAAGAAAACAAATCCGACTCCCACGAAAAATGCGATCAGCTTTCCCGCGGAATCGATTAATCGCTCAGCTTGATAGCGTGACTTGTTGATATGAAACGCATCGTTGACGTGGTCAGAATGAGAATGATGACGATGTTTGCCCTTATGACGTTTCTTCTTAACACGTACTTTTTCCATGCTTTTACTCCGAAATTCAGATTTCTGTGTGTGGAATCATCCCTAATTGCTTCAATAATATAATACAACATCTGCAACAGCTGGCAATCAATAATACCAAATAAATCGTACGACTATCTATTGACAACCATTTATTTCCATTTTTTTTATCGTTTTTTAGGCGGATTGGATAGTGTCGAACATGAAAGTATTTGACAGCATGTGGGTTACCCGGCAATTATTCAAACAAAAACTGGTTACGGTAATGAAGAAATACATCATCGTTTTTTTTGCACTCATTGTGTCGTACATCCACGCTGTAGATGTCGTCGAACAGCTGATAGATCAGGCGGTGGAGCGCGCTTATTCAGAGATGCGCCAGAAAATCCCGATGGGTGAAGTATTGAGATTTTCTCCCGCCGAGAACGATATAGGCCGTGCCTTCGATGCCCGGTTGGCAGTCCGGATATCGGCTGCGCAAGAATTCAAGCTGGTGGATCACCTGAATCTGCATAAATTATTCAAAGAAAACATGGAACAGCAGAATCGGATATATGATAACGGGAAAACACCCGAAATCGGCGTATTCATTCCAGCAAAATGGTTGATCATTAGCGAAGTTATGCTTCGTCAGAACACGAGAATGTTCAAAAAACGATACGAGCTGAGCGTGAAGGAAACCATTGATAAAATCGAAACGGGAGAAGTCTACCTGAAATCGAGTTTCCTCCTGTCTCACACCGATGAACCGCCCGTCTGGTTTTTCCTGATCAATCTCGGTGCGTCCTTTCTCGCGCTGTTCATTGCCAACCGTGTTACGCGAGGATATTATGCCGGATGGCTGAGCGCAGGTTTTCTCCTCGAAAACCTGCTCGTTATCGCGTGGCAGTTTTTCCTGTAAATTCTGTAAGTGGAGCGATCGATGCGAAATCAAATTTACCGGATTTCCGATTTGAAAAAGAAAGCGAAGAACGATGTTGCAAGCCACGTTGAACGCTGGAACAATGCAAAGAAAGTCATCAACATGGTCATCGGTACGGCGGCAACGAACCGCGACTGGCTCAGCACCGCCTATCGGCACTACAACACATCGACCTCCTACTACGGCCTCGAGCGCTTGAATTACCTCGTCTCGTCCCTCTTCAATATCTATCGGTGCGAATTCCGGATGGAAAGCAGCCGGATGAAAGATGAAAGCGTCTATTCCCTGAAAGAGAAAGTCGAGAGTTCCTACTTCAATACGATCCTGGATTTCCTGGAAGAGACCATCCACGACGAATCCCGAAGAACAAATCATCTTGCCGATATCCAGCAGGCCATCGCCGCGCTCGCGGAGATGAACAAACGCCTCGCAACCGGTTATTACAACATCCTGAACCAGTTCATGCAGCAGGAAGAGGTAAAGGACATTGTCGAAAACATGCTCAACACGCCCGTGGAAGACATCACGCCTACCATCGCAGTGCGCCTGAAAGGAATCCTGCAATTGCACGAGTTCTCCCTGCGAAAAAATCCGAAGCTGCTCGAACACATTGTCAGCTTCTTGCGGACAAAGATGGAAGAAGTATTCCTCAACACGCGCAAGCTCTACGAGCAGGAAGAAAAGAAAAAAGAGCCTTCCCTGCATAAGCTTATCGCTATCGTGGGAGATTTCGAGACCATCTACCAGCCACTGCGACAGTACGTTTACGCCAAGAGGTATCGCGATTTCATCAACCAGAAGGAGCGATACGACGCGTTCATGAAATTCATCAACGAGGACTACCCCGAGCTGATTCAGATGTACAAATACCTCTCCCTGCCCCGTGAAATTAACGACACGCGCAAGCTGATATCCCTCTACCACAAGATCAGAAGCTTCCATCATCTCGTCGATTCCGACTACATTGAGATGAAGACCCTCAAGCCGTCCCTGAGCGACATCTCGGAACGATTCGAGAAAGCGCTTTCGAATGTCTACCGACGCGACTTGATGGACTACTACAAGATATTCAACCGCATGATCAACGTGGAAGACGACGACGGGAAAATCGAGGAGATGATCGCGTTCTACCTTCATCTAAGCGAAAAGGTGGATGACGATTCCATCTCCGAATATATCAAGGACAAGCTCTCGGAGATGCGCTCGCAGATCCGCGAAGATCTGGATACGTTTTTCGAGCGAAGCTTGCAGGACAAACTCGAGGCGGCCCAGACGGACAAGCACATCATCGAGGCGTTCGATGACATACTCGATTTCCTGATGAAAATCGCGGATATCGAGCGCATCGAGACCTTCCAGCAGCAGAAGAAGAAGCTCATCAACAAACTCCGGGAGCTCCGTAAATTGCAAGCGCGCCTCGATCAACTCGATGAAGGCGAATCGGGGAATACCGATCTGCAAAGACTCGTCGAGCAATACGAGCACGCCGTCAACATCACAACCGATTTCCATACTCCGGAACTGGATGAATTCCGCAGAACCGCTTCCCGGCTCAAGCGAAGCGTCTCCATTACGGAAGCCTCCGAGGCAACTCAGCTGCGTATGGTGATCCTCGATAAATTCAGTCTGCGCAACTATGTTATTTTCACTCAGAACACGCTACGATTCGGCAGAAATCAAGATAACGACGTGATCCTCCTGAGCGAGTGGATTTCCGGCAACCACCTCGAAATGGATTTCACGAGCGGAATCCTCAAAGATTTGAACAGCACGAACGGAACCTTTGTCAACGGCAGCGACGATCGAATGACTTCGGAGAAGCTCGAAAACGTCGAATACTTCAACATCGCCGGAGAAGCGCTATTCTCGCTCAAGCATTTCCAGAACAGCCATTTCTTCCGAATGCAGAAGGTTCTCGACAAGAAGCTCATGGACGATCCCGACCGGAGAGAATACGTGCAATCGCTGATGAATACCGAGTTCGTTCGACTGAGCGAGGGCGACACCCTCAGCATCCACAAGGTTTCGGGGAACATCGACGAATCGTACCAGAACCTCAACGAGGTGATCCTGATCAAGTATGAGCAAGGCAATTTCTTCTTCAGCGATCACCTGGAAGGAATCATCGAGAAGCCAGTCGAATACATATCCGACGTCCTTACGGAGAGATTCTCTCTTAACCTCTCATGAGAAGACTGACTCTCATCTTGCTCATTCTCGCTTTGTGCATGAACGTCATCGCGATGGAGCTCTATGAGAACCTTTCAACGCCCGATTCGATACGGGTAACAATTCACGAACGTAATCCGGCAATCCAATTCGAGTATGCGCGCAGTTTCATGCTCATGCACATTCGATTGCTTTGTTCGCAAAACCTGTATCCTCTGTTGATCCCGATACAGGTCGAGCCGAATATCATTCTTCCCAAACATTTTATCGACTCGCTGCCCCACAAGTTCTATCATCCCGGCGATCGGGACAATGCCGTATTGTCTGTCAACCGGAATGATGTGGAGATGGCCTTGCAACAGATTTCCCAACCAATGATCAAGGATGTATCAATCCACTTCCGGCAAGGTCGGAAAGGCATCGTAAATCCCACAACTGCCCTGAACGAGTATCTCCAAGCTTTGAGCGCCGCGGTCTCGATTCCCCTGCCTGCGTCACCCACGGATTCTACCCTGGCCAAAATGGTTGAGACGATGGCGGCGTTCCTTCATCGCGTTGCCATAACGGAGCCTCGTTCCATTGCACTGCCCGAGGGGGAACCGCTTGACGGAAAGCTGCGTATTTACTATCGTTCTGAGGACGGGCGCAATATCCCGATGCAGGGAATACGGTTCACTGTTAACGGAAAGAAGATAACATCCGACCTGAACGGTGATGTTTCGCTCTTCGAGCCCGATACGAAGAATTCTTACCGGGTTGGCTGGAAGATTGATTTCAGCCCCTTCCCCACGTTGGCCAAGGAAATTATTGAGAAGAACATATCCGGCATATCAGGTTTGTTCGAGGTCGAAAGACTCGCCTCCGCCCGGCTGTTCATCTCCCCCGAAAAGGACGTTCTCGAAGCGATCAAGACCAGCTGTTACAGTCAGGGATTCCTGCCGGCATCAAATCTGGATGAAGCGACGCATTGCCTCGACATCGATGTTCGTGAAACTGAATTCCCGCGGGGAGTGGTCGAGGGAGACCCCTTAAAACGTAGCGAGTTCCCGGGATTCTGGGTAACGGTGCAAGGCGAGTTCACATTACGCGAGAAGAATGGGAAAATCTTACGGCGATGGACGCCCAAAGAGATCGAGGCATACTCGCAACACTCGATCAATGATGCGAAACGCAAAGGCCTGGAATCACTATACTCTGAGCTGCTGAAGATGATGGGCGAATAAGAAAGGAATCGCGTCCGATAACCTGCCGCCTACGCAAGGAGCGCGCGATCGGGCGAAAATGCCAAACCGGTAAACCAGCGTTGTATTACCATTTCCGCTTTGACGATTCATGGGGGATTCTTCAATCGGAAAATCGTATGAATTGGCGGGGATTTCACAAAAAAAAGGCAGAGCAAATGCCCTGCCTTAAGAAAAGTGTTTTAAATTACAAAGCTAAAGCTTCTACTGGACATCCATCGACGCATGCGCCACAATCAACGCAAGTATCTTCGTCGACTTTAACTTTATCGCCATCCATTTCAAGCGCGCTTACGGGGCATGTATCGATGCAAGCACCGCACCCAATGCACTTTCCAAGGTCAACTTTCACTGCCATGGTTTGACTCCTTTGTTAAGATATACGCTTATTTTGCACTTTCTGGTTGTTTGTCAAGGAAAAAACAGGCAAATGATTTTTGGCATTTCAAACAAAAACCGTTTAAGCTTAACTGGGATCGGAGCACCCCGATAAGCGTATCCTGTCGATTCTTCTTTTGCGGCTGTAGATACTGTTTGCTTTCCTTTTTTTTATTGACATTTCACCCCGCTTGATAGGATCAAAGAAAAAGGAGAGCCCATGAGAGTAACCACTATTCTTTTAGTCATGATGATCGTTGCGTTCTGTTCACTTGCGGCACAGCCGCTTCCCGATCCATTCGATATCGGCAACGCGGAGATATTCAATGTGAACATCGACAGCTTAAGGCTGGAAGCTCATCAAGCCTACCAGGCCGGACAATATGATAAATCCGCCGCTTGTTACCTTGCGGCATTGAAATACAATATCGAAGACGATAATTCTCTTTACAACCTGGCATGCTGCTTTGGTCTGATGGGGAATGGAGAACTCGCGTCGATCTATCTTGAAAAAGCATATATGGCGGGATTCCGCAATATTCAGCATATCAAAAACGACCCGGATTTCGAGAAGGTGCGAGAGAGTGAGAAATTTGCAGCCATTATGGATTCTCTACAAACCTGGGATAATCAGAAGAAACCACTCACGGGACAGAAATCCTATCTTGAGGCATCCAGTCTCCTGGAGTATCAGGTTTTTCTTCCTGAAGGCTATTCAGCAGAAAGGCAATATCCATTGATAATCGGACTGCACGGTTATGGTGGTGATATTGCCGGCTTCGCGAAGCTCTGGAATCTTCTGAGAAACAGGCAGGTAATTTATGTGGTTCCGGAAGCCCCATACCCGCTTAAGGTTGGTGAGAAAATAGGCTATAGCTGGTCTCTGTGGGGTTTGAGTGATAACGATGAATCATTTTTGCGGTCCACCGAGCTTTCAATAGACCATGTTCTGAATGTTCTCGATGAAGTGAGGACGAAATACGCCATCAATCAAGTATTCCTCATGGGATTCTCGCAAGGTTGCATTCTGACCTACGTGACCGGAATCACCCATCCCGAACGGTTTACGGGACTTATCAGTTTTGGTGGCGAGATGTTCATGGACATTGTTGAGTCGCATCTACCCGATGCCAAAAACCTGCGTGTATTCATCGGCCACGGTGAACATGACAATGTCATATCGGTCGAATCAGCCTATAAGGCGGCAGAAGCGCTCGAGAAACATGCTATCGATCACAGACTAGACACCTTTGACGGCGGCCACCAAATCAATCCAGACACCTTCAATCATGCGTTGGAGTACATGGGAATCGAATAGAGTCGCATGATCAATCCGAGATACTGTGAAGTAAAGAATCTTCTTCGGCGTAGTCGAACCATCGACACATATTTTCTCATTAAGCATTCGTGCGCGCCCTACCGGGCCTGCCAGCACGCCTGCATGTATTGCGACGGCAGAGCAGAGAAGTATTACGTGGAGGGCGACTTCGAGAGAGACATCGTCGTCCGTACCAACTTCGTCGAGAGGCTTGAGATTGAGCTTCCAAAGCTGAAAGAGCGCGGGATTCTCTTCCTCAGCAGTGGCGTGACGGACCCCTATCAGCCGATCGAGGAACAATGCCGCCTCATGTCGAAGGCATCCAAATTGCTGGCGGAATACAATCACCCCGTAGCCGTAATGACTAAATCTGCCCTTGCAATACGCGACCTCGACAACTGGAGGCGCGTAAACGAGCAGAGCAGGTTCATTCTGATGGTCTCGTTGACCACGCTGGACGATCGGATTCGGCAGCACTTCGAGCCAAACGCATCCAGCGTCGAAGACCGCGTCAGAATGATCCAGACATTCAAGGAAGCTGGTTGCGTTGTAGGAATAAGCGCTATGCCCTTTCTCCCACACATCAGCGACACGGAAGATAACCTGATTGATTTCTACACGAAAATGCAAGAGCTCGACGTCGATTTCGTCCTGTCCTCCGGCCTGACGCTACGTCCCGGAGTCCAGAAAGATTGTTACATGAGCGTTGTCAAGACTCACTACCCTCATCTTGTCGAAGCCTACCGAAATCTATACAAGGAAGAAAGGGCTTCCGGTAACATGGTAAAATCCCAAGCATCCATTATTTACGGCAGGATGAACAGCCTGTCAACCCAATTCAGCTTCCCGAATATGATCCCCCACCAAGTTTACCGTGACATGATGCCTGCGTACGATTCGGTCTACGTTCTACTATCACACATGATCGAACTGTTTAAAGTGAGGGGCATCAACGTACAGCGACTGAAACTCGCGTTCAAGCGTTACGCTTCCTGGCTGGATGAAGAAAAACGATACCTCTATCGCAAGCGTAAAGCAACGCAATTGGAGCTTGAAAGAAAGCTAATTTATCTTGCTGAAAGCGATGAGCTGATGAAGCTTCTTGGAAACAGGAAGCTGACATCATTCCTGCAAGACATCATTCTCAATCACGGCATCCTTGATTATAAGACGCTGAAACTGTCTGCGAAGCGGAGACAGTCTGGCGTCGGTTGACCCCACAGACGGGTTCATTCCCGTTGAAAACGGGGTGCTACCCGTCTGGGGGGTCGAGCGGCCCAGAATGCTTCGCTGTAATGCAAGTGGCTTACCGGCTTGGCATCTATGCCCTGTCTCTCTTTTCAACGTGGAAGACCACATTATATTGAGACTTCCGAGCGCAGAAGCTTAGCGCATGCACCGTCCCGCCGCGGAACGTGCAAAGCGCTCCGGACTGGCGGAAAATCCATCACGAGTGAGTCGTAAATCCGATAAATACTGAAAAGTTGAATTATTTGCTTGACGACAGAACGGATGGGGGTATTTTATTAATGAATGTTTGTTATAGGAGGATTTATGAGCCTGAGAATCTGGACCTGCATGTTGTTGATGATCGTAGCAATCGGTGCGTTAACCGCAGAAATACCGCCCATGCAATTTCTTGAAGCGCAGGATATTGCTCCAGAAAAGTATGATATCACCGTCATTTCCGTGAAGGCTGAAGACTGTGAGCCTGGTGAATATTGCAATGTCGATGTTGTAGCGCGAGTCGATAAAGTATATCGCACTGCAATCGATGTGAAAGAAGGCGATGAAATCAAGATAAAATACGAGCGATTGAATCCACCGGAAGGCTTTGAGGGAATTCAGCCGATAACGCTTCTTCAAAAGGGATTTTCCTATCCTGCCTATCTGCAAACATATCGCTATAGCTGGTTTGTTCCTGTAGCAGGTTCAGGAAGCTTCTTGAATTATCAGGACACGATTCGTCTGGAATTGACCGTTGCAAGAAATGGAATTAAGGATCTGCAAGAGCAAGTGGAATCGATCAAAGAATTTCTTGATGAATAAAGGTTTTCTTACTGATTTGCAAGCCCGGTTATGCCGGGCTTTTTTTTATTCTTCCACCCAGGAAATGAAGTCTCCGGCTTTGATATCGTTTCGCTCCGCAAATCCTGCGTTGACCTCAACCACGAAGATCGCCGGATCCGGGCAGGGGATCATCTCTTCGCTGAAGGGTGTGGTATTGCGTGCGATATAAACGATTTTGCCCCCGTTATCCGTGAAGATGATGTCGAGCGGAATAATGGTGTTCTTCATCCAGAATGAACGCTCGTCTTCGGATGGGAAGATGAAAAGCATCCCTCGATTCTCCTGCATCTCTTTACGAAACATCAAGCCTCTCATGCGAGAAATCTCGGTTGAGACAATTTCGATCTCGATCTCGGATTTTACAAAACCTTCGTCATTCTTGAACTGTAGCGTACCGTCTTTCCTGAACTGAATTTCTGGCGCTGTATGCACCGAATACTTTTTCGCATCCTGCGGTTCCTGCTCTACTTTCGTCTTCGCGGTCAATCTCATATACAATACCGTCATGATCGCCAAAAAAACGACCATCGCGGATATGGATATCCAAGCATACTTGCTGTTGGAGCGTTTGGGCTTCTTCAGGCCTTGATTAGGTCTTCTTCTTGTGTCCATTTGGTTTCCTTGCATGAATCATTATTATCTATCGATTTTTATCATGTATTGTTCGATGTCAAAAGAAATCGTTGGATTTGATTGACAAATTCCTTTTCAGGCTTGTTTCTCGTTCTATCTATAATGGAAATATACGGAAGAAGGAATCGCTTTGAATTACTTTATCGAAACTTATGGCTGTCAGATGAATGTGGCCGATTCGGAGACCGTTAGCGGCATCCTGAAACGGGAAGGCTTCAGGCCTGTCAGTTCAATTCATCACGCCGATATCATAATCTTCAATACATGTACGGTCCGGCAACACGCCGAAGACCGTGTGATCGGTCGCCTCACCAGTGAACTTGCGCGCAAGAGGGAGAATCCCAACCTGATCTTCATCATGATCGGATGCGTGGCGCAGCGGCATGGAGACAAGCTTCTGGAAATGATTCCCGGCCTCGATCTCGTCGCCGGCGTTGACCAGTATCGAATGCTGCCGATCATGATCCGCATGCTCGGAAACTATGGCGTGCGGGTGAACACTGACTTCCACGAATCCGAGAACTACGAGAACATGATTCCGGTACGCGGTGGTCATAACAACGCTTTTGTTACGATCATGCGCGGTTGCGACAACTTCTGTTCCTATTGCATCGTACCGCACGTTCGGGGCAGGGAAAGAAGCCGCAATACGCAGGCGATCATCAACGAGGTGATCCAGGCTGGTAAAGATGGATTCAAGGATGTGACCCTGCTGGGTCAAAACGTCAATTCATACAACTGGCGGGATATCAACTTCCCCATGCTGCTTTGGCGATTGAACGACGTTGAGGAAATCGAGCGCCTGCGCTTCGTTACGTCGCATCCGAAGGACCTTTCCGATGAGCTCATCGAGGCGATTGCCAATTGTGAGAAGGTGTGCAAGCACATTCACCTGCCCATGCAAGCCGGCAACGATGAGGTTCTAAATCGCATGAATCGGGGTTATACTTCGGAACACTACCTAAACCTGATCAAGAAGCTCAAAGCGCAAGTCCCGGATATAGCCGTAACCACGGACATCATGACCGGTTTCCCGGGAGAAACGGAGGAGGCATTCGAGGATACGCTCCGCATGATGCGTGAAGTAGAATTCGATTTCGCTTTCATGTTCAAGTATTCCCCTCGCGAAGGGACACCTGCAGCGGAGATGCCGGATCAGGTGGACGAATCTGTTCGGCTGGAACGCCTGAACCGGATGATCGAGCTACAAGGCGAGATCACGCTGAAGAAATACCGCGAGCAGATCGGGCGTGAAGTGGAAGTCTATGTCGAGAAGGTGAGCAAGCACTCGACCAAGGAGATTTCCGGTAAGACGCGAGATTTCAAAATCGTTGTATTCAGGGGTGATCCATCGCAGATTGGAACCTTTGTGAAAGTGAAAATCGTCGATGCCGTCGGGTGGACTTTGAAAGGGCATCTTATCGAAGAGAATAACGGACAGTAACAATGAATCATGTTCTTGCCTGGATTCAGCATGATACTTCACTGATTGCTAACGCAAACGCGTTGCTGGTGCTCTCGGTGTTGATACTCACCGGAATCGTTGTGGGAAACCTCGCGAAGAAGTTCCGGCTTCCCACAGTGACCGGCAGCATTATCGGCGGTGTACTTTTAGGACCTTATGTGCTGAATATCTTCACGGAATCAGCGTACGAGGCATTTTCGCCGATCACACATTTCGTTTTGGGACTGATCGGCTTGACGATCGGTAGTCACCTCGATTTCCGCAAGCTGCACAATGCCGGGAAGCGGATCACCTGGATCACCTTCATGGATATTCTGGTAACAGCGCCTCTGGTATATTTCGGATTGCATCATTTCGCCGGACTGCCTATGGAGATTTCACTTTTGCTCAGTGCGATTGCCTGCGCCACTGCGCCGGGCTCCGTTCTGCACGTGGTGAAAGAGAAGAAAGCCAAGGGGATGTTCACCAAAACCATCCTGGCGGTGGTCGCTTTCAACAACGTGGTCGTGATCCTGTTGTTCTACACGCTGTACTACTATGTGGTTGGTCGCTTGAAACCCGGCGACGTTTCGCTCGTGCAAACGTTGTTGCGGCCTTTTCTGTACTTGTCCGAATCGTTTATAACCGGCGGAACGGTTGGTTTTGCCCTCATCTTTCTCACCGAGAAGCGGAAGAAGGTCATTTTCTCTTTTCCCGCGATGGTGCTTTTCGCACTGGTTCTCTCCGTGGGGATATCGCAGACGCTGCACTTCTCGGGTCTGCTGACCAGCTTGATTCTGGGCATGATTATCACCAACTATTCACGATACAGGGATGACTTCTTCTCCGCGTTCCACGATCTGGAGGGAATCATCTTCGCCACGTTCTTCGTTCTGGCGGGAACGCACCTTGATTTCCACGCGCTGAAGATCGCCGGATTTGCCGGATTGATCCTCATCGTGACCCGCTTCATCGGGAAATTCATCGGGCCGACGATGGGCTCGCATTTTGCCGATTCGACGATTACCGTTCGCAAGTGGATCGGGCTCTCGATGTTTCCGCTGGCGGGTGTCGCGATCGGTTTAATGCTTATCATTACCGATACGCCGATCTTCGCGCCGTACGCTTCCGTGTTCTCGGCGATTGTGTTGAGCGCAGTGATATTCTATGAAATCCTCGGACCGATCCTCACCGGAATGACGATCAGCAAGGCGGGTGAATCACAGAAAAACCGGCTTCGGTTGCTGGATTTCCTGCAGGAAGAGTACATCCGCCTGGACATCGATGCGAAGGACAAGTGGGAAGCGTTGGACAGCATGTCGGAGTTCATGCACAAGGTGCACAATATCAAGGAAGCCTCGCTGGAAGAGCTGAAGAAAGGCGTGGTTGCCCGTGAGAACGAAATCACCACCGGTATCGGCGGAAATATCGCGATACCGCATGTGATTATCGACGGCGGCCCCGCGATCCGGGGCGTTATCGGTATTTGCAAGAAGGGTATCGACTTCCATTCGCTCGACGACGAGCCGGTGCATATCATTATCCTGATTGCTACACCGAAAGATCGCTATGAGCTCCACTTGCAGGTGCTTGCCAATGTGGCGAAAATCTTCGGGCATCACTCACACATCAAAGAGCTGATTATCCATGCGCGAACCCCGGAAGAGGTCTACGAGATTCTACAGCGCGAGGAAGTGGAAAAGCTGAATCCTTATTTCGAGGATTAGGGATAGTCAGAATTAGGATTTACAGGATGGAATGAAACTCACCCCTGGCCCCTCTCTTGGTTTCAAGAGAGGGGAGAGAAGCGTTTACCACATTTTCAGCCCCGGGGCATCTTCGCCCGATCTCCCACTTCATCGTGGATATACCACACCCAATTATCCACGAACATGATTTCATTGGTGGATTCCAGGTTATCGCTTCGCAAAACCTGGAATTGATTACTTCAAAGAGGAAAATTGGGTGTGAAACACCACGCCTCCGTGGGGATCGAACGAATCTGCCTCCGGGAATTGGCGATTTCAAATGATTACGATTCATCGAAAGATAAAAAAAGATTGACGAACTCCCGCAGAACTTCCTTACTAAGATAAAACACTCAGTGGAGGGACTATGTTTGGATTATCACCGGCATTGATATGGCTGATCATCGGCATTTTATTCGTAGCGCTGGAGTTCATCATTCCGGGACTGGTCATCGCGTTTTTCGGCATTGGGGCCATGATAACCGCGTTAACAACCGGTATCGGCCTGACTACCGGTTTCAACTGGCAGGTGGCCGTATTCATCGTGGCGTCGCTGGCGTCGCTATTCTTGCTGCGCCGTTATGTGAAGAAGGTTTTCATGGGGAAGAAGGAAGGCGACTCGGTGAACGAGTTCAATCTGGATGTCGGGAAGGTCGTGCCGGTCGTGCAGACGATTGACCCGCACAAGAGCACAGGCAAGATCAAGTATCAGGGAACGCTCTGGAGCGCGACGGCAGACGAGGTGATTCCCGAGGGCGAATCGGTGAAGATCGTCGGTCGCCAGAACATAACCATCAAGGTCGAGAAGATCGAATCGTAGGAGGAATCATGTCATACGCATTAATCATCATCGGTGTGCTGGTAATCATAACCTTTTTCAAGACCATCCGCATCGTGCCGAACCAGCACGCGTATATCGTGGAGCGGCTGGGAAAATACTCGCAAACGCTGGAAGCCGGCTTCCACATCCTTGCTCCGTTCATCGACAAGGTGTCCTACAAATTCTCTCTGAAGGAAACCGCCATCGATGTTCCGCCTCAGGTTTGTATCACCAAGGACAATATATCCATCGAGATCGACGGGGTGCTGTACGTGAAGATCGTGGACCCGATCAAATCGGCCTACGGTATCAACGACTACCGTTATGCCATTATCCAGCTCGCGCAGACCACCATGCGTTCGGAGATCGGTAAGCTGGACCTCGACGTCACTTTCGAATCACGCGATGTGATCAATGCCGCCATCGTGCTGGCCATCGACGAGGCGTCCGACCCGTGGGGCATCAAGGTTACGCGCTACGAGATCAAGAACATCACGCCGCCGCCGACCATCATCGACGCCATGGAGAAGCAGATGCGCGCCGAGCGCGAGAAGCGCGAGCAGATTTACCTCTCGGAAGGTGACAAGCTGGCCAGGATCAATCGCGCCGAGGGTAACAAGCAGGAAGCCATCAAGCAGTCCGAGGGCGAGCGTTTGAAACGCGAGAACGAGGCAACGGGTGAGGCATTCGCCATCGAAGCCGTCGCCAAAGCCACCGCGATGAGTATCCGCGAAATCGCTGCCGCCATCAACGAGCCGGGCGGACAGCAGGCCGTGCAACTCAGTATTGCACAGGACTGGATCCAGTCGTTTGCCAAGCTCGCCAAGGAAAACAACACGCTCATCATCCCCACCAACGTCACCGACATCGCTTCGGTAACTTCCGTGGTCAAGACCGCCTTCGAGAGCGTGAAGAAGTAGGGTAGTTAATCAGGATAGATTTTGTTCCCCCTCTGCAGGTATGTGGAGGGGGATTTATGTTGACATCTCGACGAGTCAGTAAATAATTTTGTATATGTTTGTTTTTATATCTCAATGACTTATCGGGAGATCGCTATGACAATAGGAAATCGATGCATATTCCTAATGATTCTTTTCATGTCTTCAGTGCATTTATATTCTCAAATAACACTCACCGAAGTTGCTGAGCCTGCGATTGAGGAAGTAGCTCCGTATGATAGTACAAGAAATTTTCTAGGAAATGATGTCCAACAATATATAGGAAAGAAATTATTTGTACTTGGAAGAAGCGAGAGTTTGCAGAAATATGGATATGATGGATTCTATAAGAATAATAAAGGCGCAAAGAATCGAAAGCATAATTCCGTATTTATGAGAGGAAAGGGTGATTCTCAATTTAATACCCGCTACGAAGCATTGGTAGATCAATATTTCATTGTTGAAGAGGTATATCCTATCAATTCAGATGAATCAATTTTGAAATTAGTCCATGCAGGTAATGATAAAGTAATTGTATACTTTCGATATAGCCATAAGTACAAGCATTCTTTCCCATTTCTTACGGTTGAGTACTATGAGAAAATGCGGAGTTGCATGATAGGAGAATGCTACGTTCTTCGAAAAAAAGCGTTGAATAACACTAAAGATATTGTTTCAGGCAAGCCAGTTGACTATGTTGAACTTTCGGTCTGGGAATGTATTGATGTCACTGTGACAAAAGATGATTTTGAATGTTCAGCAATATTGGTTTGTGATAGCACAAAGATAGCAATTCCCATTGAGTTTCTAAATGGAGAAAGCAATTGGCAAAGAGGATACACAATTGATGATTCGATATTTTACATAAACAAGTTTGGTGTTGAATCGTGGAAGAAAATCTTGCAAGATTTAGTAGCAATAGGTTTTACTGAGGAAATGACGAAAATGTCGTGGGGAGAACCGAAGAAAATAAACCGTGCATCTTATGGCGATCAGTGGGTGTATGGCAATACATATTTATATTTCAAGAATGGCAAGCTGACTTCCTTCAACTAATTCATAACAGGATATGCGATAATCAATATACCACCCCGCCATACCTATTCGCCGGGTAGGCGATAGCCTTGCTATCAGCAGTCTGCATTTTTCTTGGTAATATAAAACGCCGACTTGGGCCGGCGTTCAAAGCTTGATGCGAAAATCGATTACTCTTGCACCAGCGCGGCGATGCCACCGGTGTAGTACGGCTTGGAGAAAAGAACCTTCTGCTTGCGCTCCTCGGAGATGGTGATACACGCGCCGATCATATCGACCTTACCCGCTGCCAGCGCAGGAATGAGCGCGCTGAAATCCATGTTCACAATATCCAGCTTCTTGTTCATGTGCTTTGCCACCAGCTTCGCAATCTCGATATCGATGCCCACGATGTTCTGCCCGTCGGTCACAAAGGAGAACGGCTCCGTGGTGGCTGAAGTCCCAAACACGAGAACGTCGTCGCTGTCCTCCAGCGCGATCTCCGGCATGGGCGCGGGTTTACCTTCTTCCGGCAACCAGCGTTTCATCATGCCGTCGTAGTAACCGTTGGCGTTGATCTCGTCCAGCACCTCGTCGATTCCCTGCTTGAGGACGTCTTCGCCCAGACGCACTGCAAACCCGTAGTGGTCGATCGTGATCATGTCCGGAAGAACCTTGAGTCCCGGGATGTTCGCGGCAATGTTGCGAAGCAGCGGTTCATCGTAGGCAACGGCGTCCGCCTTGCCGGTCTTGACGGCCATAGAGCAATCCAGCACCGTATTGAAGTACTTGAACGTGGCGTTCGGGAATTTCGTGAGCACCAGTTGATCGGCGATGGTTCCGTTGGGGACGGCAAACTCTTTCTCCGCGAGTTGCTGGAGGTTGTCGTATTTCTCACGAGGAGTACAGCCTGCAAGAAGGAGCGCTGCAAGTACGGCGATTAACAGAAATCTTGTTTTCATGGGATATCCTTTCGTGTATAATGTTCATCTTGATTTGTGAATTACAGAAAAATTACGGTGCCGAGTGTTGATGTCAAATGAAAAGATAATAAGGTGGGACGCTTTTTCAGTTGACACAATGCAGAATTCTCTGGCATCATTGTGATTAAGAATATTGACTGGGCCCTGCCACCGCAGGAACAAGGAGAACGCCATGCCCGAAAAATTTCTAGATCCGAAGAAGCCGCTTTCAACCTGCAAAGAAACGAGCTGCGACGGCTGCGATATGCCGGGAAAGGTCGTATGCCATTTCACTGGAAAACAACTCGCCCGGTTCCTTCTCGCGATGCTGCCGGCATTTACGCTCGGTATCGTCCTGATTGTGCTGAACAATCCCATCAACCTGATCTCCTGGCTTGGGCTCTGCGTGATCTTCTTCGGTTTCGTGGAGATCCGGGTGATGTGCTCCCACTGTCCGCACTACGCGGAGCCGGGACTTAAATCTCTCAAGTGCTGGGCGAACTATGGTTCCCCGAAGAAGTGGAAGTATCGCCCGGGGCCGATGAGTATGACGGAGAAATTCTTCTTCTTCCTGGGATTCTTTGTTATCGTATTCTTTCCAGTCGTGCTGGGTTTGCGCGCCCACGGTAACTACTGGGTTGTCGGATACGCGCTGGCGTTGATCTTTGCAATTCTCATGTTGCGAAACTATTTTTGCAACCGCTGCATGAACTTCGCCTGTCCGCTCAATCGAGTGGATCGTGAGATTCGTCGGAAATTCTTCGAGAAGAATCCGGTCGTTAATGAGGCGTGGAAAGGCAAGCGATGATGTGACCTCGACGAGCCTGCAGAACGGGTTTTGTTAATATGTGAATTGCGTTCATAAAGAATATTAATACAATCGTCATGATTTATTTGACACTTTAATTCTTGTTCGCACCGATTTGAATAAAAAAATTATGGAGTAAGAATGAGGGTCACATTAACTCTTGTGTATCTTGCCATTATCGTTGCCGCGAGTGCAACGGCGATTCCGCCATATGGTGTTGGAACCGAATCCAATCCTTATCAAATCTCTTCACTGGGCAACCTCCAGTGGATGAGCGAAAACCAGTATCAGTGGGGACGCTGGTATATCCAGGTAGCCGACATCGACGCCAGCGCTACTTCGACGTGGAACAACGGCCAGGGCTGGAGTCCGATCGGCAACTCCACGTATTATTTCTATGGGCACTACCTCGGACAGGGGCACACGATTACCGGGTTGTATATCCATCGTCCGGAAAGTAACAATCAGGGCTTCATCGGCTTTACGATGTTTGCCGAGATATCAGATCTGAATCTGGTCGACGCTATAATCAGCGGAGAGGATAGGATTGGGATTCTTACAGGCTATTGCAATTCAACTATTCGCAACTGCCATACTGAAGGTGTCGTGCAGGGTGATTCCTTTGTCGGTGGGCTGGCAGGATCCTTTTTGTCCGATTACTCAATGACCGATTGCTTCTCCAATGCTTTCGTCGATGGGGAAAGGTATGTTGGTGGCCTTGTTGGCCAAAACTCGGGAACGGTCAGTGACAGCTATGCCCGGGGAAACGTCAGGGGCTATAGCGCTGTTGGCGGATGTGTCGGAAGACAGGAGGGAACGATTCTCAACTGCTATTCGACCGGTCATGTTACGGGTTCATCGAGCACGGGCGGCCTCACGGGATCAAATTCCGGGACTGCCACCGGATGCTTCTGGAATACCGAGACCAGCGGTCAGGCCGCGAGTAGCGGCGGTACAGGGTTGACCACGGAACAAATGCAGGCGGATTCGACCTTCGTCAATGCCGGCTGGGATTTCGTGAATCACTGGGCGATGGAAAGCGCGACCAACGATGGCTATCCCTTCCTGAACTGGCCGATCATTCCGGATTTCTATACCTTCAATCCCAGTTCCGTGGATTTCGGCGCTGTAGCATTTGGTGAAGTCGATACTTTGATGGTATCGATCACCAACAACTGGCCGGCTGGCCTTTCTGTGGACAACATGATTTTACAAAGCGGCAGCCAGGGTTTCACCATCGCCGGGCAGGATTTTCCTATCGCGATCGCAACTGGCGAATCATATAACTTCAATATATACTTTGATCCGAGCGACGGTGTCGATTTCTGCGATACGCTGGTCGTCTCCTGGGTAGCTCCACTGGAGCCCGTCGAGATTGTCATCACGGGAGAATGTCAATATCTGGCATACGGTGCGCCGGTGTTGGGAGCAGGAACCGGAGTTGATCCGTTTCAGATCGACAACCTCTCCAAGCTGAAGTGGTTGCAGAGCTTACCGGTTCTCTGGAATAAATGGTTCATTCAGACCGCTGATATCGACGCTTCCGAAACCGCGACCTGGAACGAAAACACCGGATGGATGCCGATCGGCAATACGGATACGAGTTTCAGTGGCAATTTCGATGGGCAGGGCTATTCGATCAGCAATCTGTATATCAATCGTCCCACATCGTATTACCAGGGCTTGTTTGGTATGACCTACTACGCGGAGATAAGCCGCGTAAATCTGCCTGATGTATATGTACGAGGAAATGCCAATACAAGCGCTTTGGCAAGCCAGTGTGGCTTTTCGATAATCACCGATTGCTCTGCTTCGGGAACAGTCTATTCTTCCTATATTACCGTCGGTGGCATGGTAAGCTACTTGTACAACGGAACCGTCGATCATTGCCGATTCAACGGAGTCGTGCATGGCCTGAATTCAACAGGCGGGATTGTCGGAAGGTCATTTGACAGCGAGGTGCGGTATTGCAATTCGGCAGGAAGCGTTTCCGGTCATAGAGATGTTGGTGGCGTGGTTGGCTACAACAATAACCGGGTTTACCTGTGCTTTTCAACAGCCGACGTGAGCGGCTATGAGGATGTGGGCGGATTGATCGGATATCACGTGAGTGAATCGAGCTTATGTGTCTCCGATTGCTTCGTGACCGGAGATGTAACTGGCACCAATTACGCCGGGGGATTGATTGGGTATAGCGCAAGTTCGATCCCGGACGGCGTTACCAGATGTTTTTCAAGTGGCTATGTAACCGGGCAGAACAGCCCCGGTGGATTGACGGGTTACGCGAGTTCCGACTCCTGGACATCATGCTTCTGGAACACCGAGACCAGCGGCTGGAGTTTTGGCGGAGAAGGCGATCCAGGAACAGGGCTCACAACAGCGCAGATGCGTGATCAATCGATCTTTACGGACGCTGGCTGGGATTTTATCGGTGAGACCGGGAACGGGACAAACGATTACTGGGGCATGGGGAGCTTCCCGTATCTGATTGTCGTTGGCGATCGTGCAGTGATACGCAACGAGGTGCCGGAAATCGATTTCGGTAACCATTATCTCGGTCAGGCGGCCTCGACCATGCCGTTGACGATCCACAACGATGGCGACGCGGTATTGGTCATTACGCAATTCAGCTTTGCCGACGGGAGTTTAGGTTTCGGAATCGAGACGGAAACGCCGCTGAGCATCCTGCCTTTCGAATCGCAGGAGATAACATTGTCGTTTCAGCCCATGAATTCAGGTACATTGACAGACCTTCTGCAAATCGAATCCAACAATTACAGCAGCGCAATATTCGAGGTATCCCTTACCGGTTACGGTATCCCTGTGGGTCCCCTTGCGCCGCAGAATATTCATATCCAGAAGAGCGGTAATGACGTCAATCTGAGCTGGAGTCCTGTTACCGAAAATACCGATGGTGTTTCGATTGTGCCCACCGGTTACATCGTGCTCTACAGCGTTATTCCCGACGCTGCCACGGATGATTATATCTTCCTCGGCCTTACGACCGATCTCACCTTCACACATGCCAACGTAACGCTTTCCAACGCGAGCATGTTCTATAAGGTGCTGACCTGCGTAGGCGCGCCGCCTCAGATATCCACTCAGAACAACGATGCGAATGAATCGGAGTCTGCTCGTTAGGGTGAGATGAGGCGGAGTCTCAGATAAACTGAGCACTGAATTATGGAGCGAAGCCGGATACCTGGCTTCGCTCTTTTTTATATCGGCTTGTTCTTTCGGACATTGAAATTGTTCGATTTCCGCCTTTAGCCCAGATTCTTCCAAAAAACCTTGACACACCTGCTAAAACTCTGTCGTTTAACAATAAATTTCCAAGGAAGCGAAAGGGGGATGTTTTACTGAAGATGAATCATCCTGAAATATTTAAGATTATACATATCAATGCCTACAATACTATTAATGCACATATACACTATGTTGGAAAGGACACACTATGAACATTCACGAGTATCAGGCGAAAGAGATTTTCGCGAAGTACGGCGTTCCCCTGAGCAAGGGGAAGGTAGCGTTCACGGTCGATGAAGCGGTGGAAGCCGCAAAGGAAATCGGCGGTGAGAAATGGGTGGTCAAAGCGCAGATCCATGCGGGTGGTCGCGGTAAAGGCGGCGGCGTGAAGCTGGCCAAGACGCTGGATGAAGTGAAACAGCACGCGGATGCGATCCTGGGCATGACGCTGGTCACGCACCAGACGGGACCGCAGGGCAAGCTGGTCAAGAAGCTCTACATCGAGGCAGCCGCGGATATCGCGAAGGAATACTACCTCGGCGTGGTACTGGACCGTGCAAGAGAAATGCCGGTCTTCATTGCCTCGACTGAAGGCGGAATGGAGATCGAAAAGGTTGCTGCCGAGACGCCCGAGAAGATCATCAAGGTCGGAGTCGATCCGCTGACCGGCTTCCAGTCGTTCCACGCGCGTGAGCTGGCGTTCGGATTGAACCTTACCTCCGCGCAGATGAAGGACTTCGGGAAGTTCGTGCAAGCGCTTTACAAGGTTTACATCGAGAACGACGCCAGCCTCATCGAGATCAATCCGCTGGTGCTCACCGGCGACGACCGCTTCATCGCGCTCGACGCAAAGATGAATTTCGACGACAACGCGCTCTACCGCCATCCGGCTATCGAGGAGATGCGCGATCTGGACGAGGAAGAGCCCACCGAGACCGAGGCCGGCAACTACGGCCTCAGCTACGTCAAGCTGGACGGCAACGTCGGTTGCATGGTCAACGGCGCGGGGCTGGCGATGTCTACGATGGATATAATAAAACTCTCCGGCGGCGAACCGGCGAACTTCCTGGACGTTGGCGGCGGAGCCAGCGCGGAGACGGTCGCCAAGGGCTTCGAGATCATTCTGCGCGATCCCAACGTGAAGGCGATCTTCGTGAACATTTTTGGCGGAATCGTGCGCTGTGACCGCATTGCGAACGGCATTCTGGAAGCGACGCAGGTGACGGAAGTCAAAGTTCCGATCATCGTGAGGCTTGACGGAACCAACGCGAAGGAAGCCGCTGAAATCCTTAAGGCATCGACCATCGAAAACATCATCACCGCGAGCGACCTTGCCGACGGCGCAAAGAAAGCGGTTCAGGCAGCGAAAGGAGCGTAGCATGTCGATACTGGTCAACAAAGATTCGAAAGTCATCGTTCAGGGATTCACCGGTAAAGAGGGAACCTTCCACGCAGAGCAGTGCATCGAGTACGGCACCAACGTAGTCGGTGGCGTGACACCGGGCAAGGGCGGCCAGGAGCACCTCGGCAAGCCTGTTTTCGACACATGCAGGGACGCCGTGGAAGCCACCGGCGCGAATGTCTCTCTCATCTTCGTTCCGCCCAAATTCGCAGCGGACGCGGTCATGGAAGCCGCTGAAGCCGGCGTCGAAGTGATCGTCTGCATCACGGAAGGCATTCCCGTAAAAGACATGATGATCGCCAAAAAGCTCTGCAATGCGCGTGGCGTACGGCTTGTCGGGCCCAACTGCCCCGGCATCATAACACCGAACGAAGCCAAGATCGGCATCATGCCCGGATTTGTCTTCAAAAAGGGACGCGTGGGCGTTATCAGTAAATCCGGGACCCTCACATACGAAGCGGCCAATCAGGTGGTTCAAGCCGGACTGGGCGTTTCCACCGCGGTGGGTATTGGCGGCGATCCCATCATCGGAACCGGATTCATCGATCTCCTGAAGATGTTCGAGAACGATCCCGAGACGGACGCCATCGTTATGATCGGCGAGATCGGCGGCGACCTCGAAATCCAGGCGGCGAGCTACATCAAGGATAACGTGACCAAGCCGGTGATCTCTTTCATCGCCGGGCAAACCGCTCCCAAGGGCAAGCGCATGGGACACGCCGGCGCGATCATCGCCGGAAGCAAGGGTACAGCAAAGGAGAAAATGGACGCGCTCCGGGCCGCGGGTGTATCGGTGGTCGATTCACCGGCGGAGATCGGAACGACGGCAAAGAATAGACTCACGAAACCATAACAACCCCACAAGGAGATGCTTATGCGGAACATCAACGTGAATGAGATCATTCCGGTGGTCCGGCAACTTTGCATCGACGCCAACTACTACATCGGGGAGGATGTCCTGAATCGCATCAAAGAGATGCGCGAAGCCGAGGAATCGGACACCGCGCGCGAGGTGCTGGACATTATGCTCGATAACTACAAGCTGGCGGCGGAAGAGAAGATGCCATCCTGCCAGGATACCGGAGTGGCGGTCGTTTTCATCGAACTGGGACAGGAGGTTCATATTGAAGGCGGCGATTTCGTCGAGGCCATCAACGAGGGAGTCCGGCAGGGCTACAAGGACGGCTATCTGCGCAAATCGCTGGTTAATGACCCAATCATCGATCGGAAAAATACCGGCGACAACACGCCGGCATTGATCTACACCGATATTGTCCCGGGTGACAACCTCAAGATCACCGTCGCGCCCAAGGGCGGCGGCAGCGAAAATATGAGCGAAGTCAGGATGATGAAGGCCGCCGACGGCATCGAAGGCGTGATCGAATTCGTGGTGGACCGCATCAGACGGTCGGGCGGCAATCCCTGTCCGCCGGTGGTTGTAGGCGTCGGGCTTGGCGGTAATTTCGAGCAGAGCGCGCTGCTCGCGAAGAAATCGTTGCTGCGTCCCCTGGATCAGGAGAATCCGGATTCGAAGTGGGCGAAGGTAGAGAAAGAGATTCTGGAGAAGGTCAATAAACTGGGGATCGGTCCGCAGGGCTTCGGTGGCAGGACCACCGCGCTGGGCGTGAGCATCCTCCACAAACCGTGCCACATCGCCTCCATGCCGGTGGCGGTCAACGTACAGTGCCACGCGGCACGGCACAAGAGCGCGGTGATATGAGCTTCAGCGCCTTCCGCAGAACGCGGCTCTTCCGCAACCTCAAGCTGATCGCCCTGCCCTTTCTGCGTCCGTTCTTCAAGACGCGGATCAAGCGCTGGGCGGAATTCACCTACTGGAAAGAGCAGTGGGAGAAGGAAGGCGGCGCCTTCGCAAACAACCACTATCAACCATTGATGCTGGCGGTGGCCGGCGAGAACGATGCGGGATTCCTGCGCGACAAGGTCGTGGCCGATTTCGGCTGCGGGCCGCGTGGAAGCCTCTGCTGGGCGAAGGAAGCCCGGCAGCGCATCGGTATCGACGTGCTCGTCGACCAGTACGCGAAACTGGGAATATCGCAGCATGACATGGTCTATGTATGCAACACCGAGCGGCATATCCCGCTGCCGGAAAGCAGCATCGACGTCATGTTCGTGATCAACGCACTGGACCACTGCTCCGACCTCAAGAGCTCATGCCGGGAAATCCTGCGCGTGATGAAGCCGGGCGCGCTGCTCGTCGCATCCTTCGGACTGGAGGAGGAGATGAGCGCTGCCGAGCCAACCACACTCACCGTGAAGAAGCTCAACAGGCATCTGCTGGACAAACTCCGCATCGAGCGCATGATCTCGGCTCCCAAGGGCCCCGACGGCGATACCTACCGTCACATGTACGATCCACCGAAGACCGTCCCCGCCGGGCCGCGCATCCTGTGGGTCAGAGCAACCAAGCTTTAAGGAGAGACCATGGCAAAGACCGTCTATCTGAACACTCCTTTGAAATCGGAAGACCTCGACAAGCTCGAAGTGGGCGACAAGGTCTATCTGTCAGGCATCATCTACACCGGTCGGGACGCCGCGCACAAACGGCTTGTGGCGCTGCTCGACGAAAATAAACCGCTTCCCTTCGACGCCCAGGGCTCGGTCATCTACTACGTGGGACCGGCTCCCGCGCCGCCCGGAAAGCCCATCGGTTCCGCCGGACCGACCACCAGTTACCGCATGGATCCCTACGCACCCGCCCTGCTCGACGCAGGCATGAAAGCCATGATCGGTAAAGGTCCGCGCGGCGAGAAGGTTGTGGATTCGATGAAGAAGAACCACGCCGTTTATCTGGCTGCCATCGGTGGCGCGGCGGTGGTGGTCGCCAAGTCGATCAAAGAAGCAAAAATCATCGCCTACGACGACCTCGGCCCCGAAGCCATCCGCGAACTCAAAGTGGAAGACTTCCCCTGCATCGTCGCCAACGATACCTCCGGCAACGACATCTACAAACTCGGCGTGGAGAAGTTCAGAAGGGATTAGGCGAGGAAGGTTGTTATCGATTACCCCGACGCTCTGTGATGGAGGGTCGGGGAGATCATCAAAGACGTCCCAATGGGTTATGAGTATGAGTAAATGCAGACTGTGCCAGAGAGAAGCAACTTTGAGATGAAGTCACTTGATACCGAAATTTGTTTACGATTGGTTGAAAGAAACAGGCACTACCGGTAGGTTACGAGGTGCAGAAAAAGTCAATATGTCTGTTCAGGATGAGGATAAAATCGAACTGTTATGTAACGATTGTCAATGCAGACGGTTTTGATGATTTCATCTATGGATATGCTGACGATCCGGATGGAGGAACATTTTATATATATACTTTGGAGGGGAAGAGATCATTGGGCAGCCAACAGAAAGTTTCGGCTTTGGCGATTATTTCGATGGGTGGTATGTGAATGGTCTTCCCAGTTGGGGTGGGGACTTAAATGGCGATGATCCTTGATTTTTTATGAATAAACTAGGCATTCATTTTCGCTTGACAAATAGAATAACCTTAGTATTATAAGATATTACAACGTGTAAGTAAACTGCGGAATATCAACTATGCACCAGAAGGAGATTGCTATGAATAACAGAAAAACATTCATATCCAGGAACGACGTTTATACTATTCGTTTCTTGCTGGGATTAGCCTTCTTTGCTCTTTCGCTGACCGGCTGTATCACAGGGTCAATGTCCAGCGTTGGAAAAATACCGGAATACTATTACATTCCTGTGAGTAGCGGACCTCCCTCTAATGAGTTCACAACTCCTCAAGATACATTGCGATATCCATGCATGGAAACAATCTCCTCCACGTTATCAGAAATAACTAATCACGCCCTAAAAGGGAAAACGATCCAATTCCTTGTCGATGCAAACATTAAAATGATCTATGACCCCGACAATAGGAGTATTCACGAAAGGAGTTATTACACAACCAACTCAAACTTTGCTTTGTTGGGCGCTTTAAGTAACGAACTCCAGAATGACTACATCTTCAATATGAATGACAGCCTGATTACCACATATAATCATTCGAAACATACGGAATCACAAGAGACATTCAAAGAACGTGAAGCAAGTAATGGGATATTGCTGAAAAAGAGCATTAGCGATTCAACGATCTTCTCTATCCTAAGCAGGAAACCCCAAGATATATCCAAGACTGACATCGGCGATTACATTATCGTCCATTCGTCTCCTTTCTATGTTACAGAAGTTGATTCCATTCTTGGCAATGGGCAGAAATTCCGAACCGTTTACATGCACAGCAATTTGGATGTGGAGCAAGTCGTCGCATATACAAAAAAGATAGAAAATGGATCATCGGTTAAATGGCATAATCCGATTATCATGCAGACCCAGTTTAAGATGCGTGTAGAACTGAAATACGTCGATGATGAGAAGATACAAGGCTGGCTTGATGACTATAAGCAACTTTTCAATATTGGATATCTGGGAGATAACGCTTTTATCGATCAAGCACAGAATTTCAGCGAAGAGAATCTTATTGATAAGCTTAAACCACTTGCTATAGAATCGGAATGTTTTTATGATGAATATCTTTACTCTGAAGAAGCCTATTTCGATGCTGTAGCAATATATAGCCCATGCTTTCATGAGTTTATCGATTCACTGAAACAATACGTTTCAGAACAATCGGATGTCATTTACCAGATAACATTCAGGAAAAGCAGGAACAGCAAGATCAAATACATAACAAAAATGACGGAAGATGATGTCATAGCATTATACTCAAAGAATCAAAGCATTTCCGCTTTGAACACGCGTGTTTCTCCTAAAAAATTCCATAATTCTTCGCTATCAACCAGGATTCGCCTATCTGAACTTGGATTTTCTTCACGCCGCGAACTGATTCCAATCCCTGCTGATTATAAACGAGTAGAAGAATGATAAGAAGCTTTTTAACTGTTTATCCTTCAGCAGCCTGAAAAAACGGATATCCTGATACCGATCTATTAGGTATTCTTTGCAGGTCGTTGAAGCCAGCTTGCAGCAAGACAACACGAGAAAACGGCACCAGAAGCCATCGTTTGGCGAGATACGCGACTACCAGCCCCGTCCCTCGGAACCATCGCTGTCCTGATCGCGGTAGGCGACCATGAGTCGCCATCATACAATGATTCCTTATTCTCCGAAAACGCCACAAATCACCATAAGGAATTTCTTATGCTACGAATCGGAGAATAACAGGCAATACACACGTTAACGAAAAAGGGACGACATTGCGTCGTCCCTTTTGCTGTATGAAGTCGTTTGATTACATCTTGTCCATGTAGCGAAGCAGATCGACAACGCGCATGGAGTAGCCCCATTCGTTGTCGTACCAGGAGAGCACCTTGACCATGTTGTCGATGACCATGGTTGCACCCGCGTCGAAGATGGAGCTGTGGGAGTTGCCGATGATGTCCGAAGAGACGATCGGGTCTTCGGTGTACTCGAGGATTCCCTTGAGCTCGTTCTCGGCGGCTTTCTTGATGGCCGCGTTGATTTCTTCCTTGGTCGCTGGTTTCTCGACGATGATGTTGAGGTCGACAAGCGAGCCGTCCGGCGTGGGAACGCGGATCGCCATACCGTCGATCTTGCCCTTGAGGGCGGGGATCACCTTGCCGGTGGCCGAAGCAGCGCCGGTGGTGGTCGGGATAATATTCATCGCGGCTGCGCGTGCACGACGCAGGTCTGAGTGAGGAAGGTCCAGCACTTTCTGGTCGTTTGTGTAGGAGTGCACGGTTGTCATGAAGGCTTTCACGATACCGAAGTTGTCGTTGAGAACCTTTGCGACCGGCGCCAGACAGTTGGTGGTGCAGGATGCGTTGGAGATAACGGTGTGCTCGGGTTTGAGGTCACCTTCGTTAACACCCAGAACAATGGTTGCATCCACGGCGCCTTTTGACGGGGCCGAGATGATGACTTTCTTCGCGCCGGCCTGAACGTGTAACATGGCCTTTTCCTGGCTGCGGAAGATACCTGTCGATTCCACAACGTAATCGACCTTCATTTCACCCCAGGGAAGCTTGGACGGATCGCGTTCCGCGAATATCTTGATCTCTTTGTTGTTAACCTTGATTCCGTCTTTGGTCATCTCCACATCGTATTTGAATGTTCTATGAATCGAATCGTATTTGAGGAGGTGAACCAGGGTTGGGATGTCTGTGATATCATTGATTGCAACGATGTTGAGATTCTCGTCGTCGATCATACCACGGAAAACCAGGCGGCCTATTCTACCGAATCCATTGATTGCTACGTTTTTCATTGAAATCCTCCTTTATTTATCGAGAAAAATGCTGTGTCCGGCGCTACCCGAAACGGTTACAAGCGATTCCACGCTCTTCTGGACAAGGTTTTCGCCCTGAGCGATCCACTTTCTCGGATCGAAGCGCTTCTTGTCGGGCATATAGTCGTCTTCCGATACGCCAGTCGGCCTCACGATACTGTCTTTATTCTTTTCCCAGTATGCCTGGATTGCTTCGGCAAAGTCCATCTGGTACTGCGTGTCTTTGTTGATTTTCACAACGCCGTTACGGATTGCCGTTATCTGTTGCTGGTCGGTGAGCCCGGATGCGCCGTGAAGGACGATACCGGTCTCGACGCCCTTGGAGATCAAGAGGTCGTCGATTTTCTTGATGAGGTCGAGGTTGAGGACGATTTTCGCTCCCTTGGTGACGCCGTGATTGGTTCCCACGGACGCCGCGAAGAGGTCCACACCTGTCTTGGTGACGAACTCGAGCGCTTCCGACGGATTCGTGTAAAGCTCGGTGTCGGAGACGATCTCGTCTTCCTCGCCCTTGATGTAGCCGATCTCGCCTTCAACGAGGACATCGTGCTGATGCGCGACTTTCACCACTTCCTTCGTGATGCGGATGTTCTCCGCGAGCTCTTCCTTGGACGCGTCGATCATGACGGATGTAACCAGGCCGTTCTCGACACAGTAAACGATGAAGTCGAAATAGTTGGGCGTTGCGTGATCGATATGTAAACCTACTCCGGACTGTTTATACTGATTTGCTATGATTTTGATCATGCTGGAGATCATTTGAGCGCCGACCTGGATGTCGCCTGTCATACCGGCAGCATATTTTACCGCACCGCTGCTCATTTGAAGGAGACCGTCAGATTTCTTGGCTTCATATCCCTGAATAACGCCACGAATTACGCCGTCAAAGACGACATTCGAGGCGATGATTCCAAAACGTTCTTTCTTTGCTTTAAGAAACACCTTTTTAAGTTCGGATCCAGATAGAAACATCTTCTACCTCCTTTTTTGTAATCAATTCAACCGTTTAGCATTGGGTTGTCAAGCAAAATGAAAAACGGGATTGAAACTTTTCAATCCCGTTATTTGTTTGTTTAAATTCTATATGTTATTCCTTGATCTCTTCAAGGAAGTTCACTTCGCCGTTCAGAGTCTGGAGCATGAATTCAGCCGACTCATGCAGATCGCCCTGCGGGAAGTTGTCGAGGACAGCCTGGAAAAGTTCCTTTGCCTTGTCCGTGTCTTTAAGTTCTTCCGAGTAAAGGAACGCCTTCATGAAGGTTGCCTTATAATCGTCGGCGCCGTTGTTGTATACTTTGATGATCTGATCGTAGTAGGATACGGCGTCGTTGTAGCGTTTACGCTTCTGGGCGTCCTCGGCCATATCGAAGAGTTCCTTCGCGGTAAGGCTCATGTCCAGCTTGTCCGTATATTTGACCAGATGGAATTTCTCTTCCAGCTCTTTTGTGAAGGCTTCGAATTTCTCGCGAACCTGTTTGCGGTATTCATTGGAGGATATCGTGGACTTCACTTCCTCGAAATCCTTGTAGGTGAGTGGAGTTTCCTCCAGCACATGGAAGAATACGAATTCGCCGTTCGCACCTTCGAACACTTCGGAAAACTCGCCGGGTTCTGTCGACCAAACGAGCGCGGAGTAGTTTGCATCCTTGCCGACGTTTGGAATCAGCCCGTTGTCTCTGATGTTGTCAATTATTCCATCATTCCGTGTAAACAAAGACGACTCTTGTATCAGCTCTGCGATCTTGTCCTGCTGATCCTTCTTCGCATACTTCCTCACTTTTTTCAGGGCCTTACTGGCTTGCTTCTCCGTCTCAAAGTGGAAAGTCTGTATCTTGCGAGTCGGCTTGACGGCGTAATTTTCCTTGGTTTCTTCGTACAGCCGGGCAATGTCTTCGTCGGTAACGACCACCTTCTCCATCACCTGTGCGTTGTACGCGGCACGAAGAATCGCGGCGTAGCGGATTTGCTCCAGGGACTCTTTCACGTCTTCGGAATCCAGGTATCCCTTTCGTTTCGCATCGAAATAGAACACGCGGTCTTCGAGATTCTTCTTCACGATGCTGACACGAGCCTTGGGGTCGCTGAATTGCGCGCGTTGCTCCGCGCTGATTTCTTTCTGCATTCCCTTGAGATCGGCAACGGTGAATACGAATTCAGGATTGCTGCTGGTCACAACGTTTTGCTGGAGAACCTCCGTTGCGAGTGAATCGTCATTGAAGTTTACAGCCTCTATCGCCTCGTTGTCAATCACAATGTTGAATTCCTTGAAAAGCTTCTCCGTCTCACTCATGTACAGTTCGCTTTCCTTGATCGGACGAATGCGTTGCTCGATCGTGTCGGCAACCTCGTCAAACTCTTTGTATCGAGCCGGCTGGAAATCGACGACCTTGAAGAAGTGGATACCGGTCTCGGTGGAGTCCGGCCCGATCAATTCATTCATGGAAGCGTTCGCGATAAGGCTGTCCAGAACGGCGTCACGACCGATTCCCGGGATATATCCGTTGTTGCGGATTCGATCGATGCGTCCACCGCGTTCACGGGAGTATTTGTTGTCCGAGTACATATTCATGACGTCGACGAAGTCTTTCCCTTCCTCGAACATTTCTTGCGCTTTTTGAGCCGTGTCCCAGTCTTCCACGCGTATGTACATGATAGCATAGCGCGGTTGTTCCCGGAAATCTTTTTCCCGATGTTCATCGTAGTACGCGCGCTTCTCTTCATCGGAAATCACAAGGCCTTTCTTGAACTCGTTTTCGCGGTATGAGCGGATGACAATGGGTCTTGTCTTGCTGTCGATCTGTTCGAGAACCTGCGGATCGTTTTCTTTTCCGAGCTCAAGCCCTTCCATGTAAAACATGCGTTCCGTGCAAATGACGTCGAGAACCTGCTTCTTGCCATCGATGGTCTCATAACGATTCCTTTGCATCGGGGGAATCTTCTCGAGTTTCTGGTCTAAGTCCGAATTGGTTATCTTGCCGCCGTCGTACTCGGCAAGTACCTCGTCTTCTTTGAGTTCTTCAGCCTGCAGAAACGCGACATTCGCGAAGATGAAGCAGGCGCCGAGAATGAAAAACATCGCTTTGAAAGAACACCTCATAAGTTTCTCCTCTTACGTGATCTATTCGTTTTTGTATTCAAACGCTCGTTAGATTTGGAAGTTACAAAAATCTTTGGTATTCCCGTCAAGGAATAAATTGGGCGGCCCACGGTAAAGGTTCTGCAAATTATCTTTACAATTTCACGGTGCATATTAGTAAATGACATCGAATGGAATTCGTGTTGGAATATTATTTGCAATTCAAAACACGACATAAAAAAACCAAATCTAAGGAGGAAAAATGTCAAAGTTCCTGAAAACCCAAAAAGGATTTACACTGATTGAGATCCTTGTTGTCGTTATCATCGTGGCAATCCTTGCGGCGATCGCGGTACCTATCTATATGCGTTACGTGGAGCAGGCTCGTGCAACCGAACCTCAATCTGCAATTCGTTCAATCCGCAACGCTTATAACATCTACAGACAGAAATTCGGAAACACCGATGATTACACTGTAGAGGAAGCAATGGAAGATTGCCAGCTTGGCGAATCAACAGAAAAAAACTGGGATTTTGAAGTCGTCGGCAACCCACCCAAGAAGTTTGTTGCCACATCTACAGCAGATCATCCGGCAGGCGAAGGTCATCAAGTTACCTATGACACAGACGAAGCTGTCTTCTTTGGCTGGGGAGTTGATGAATACTCGGATGACGAGGAAGAATAACCACAGGGGGAATTCTTGACTATACAAAAACTGCTCGAATTCACATCTGATGCCGGAGCTTCCGATCTCCACATCAGTACGGATTCGGTACCGATGGTGCGGGTTCACGGGCTCATGAAGCCCCTAAACCTTCCAAAACTGTCGCAGAAAGAAGTCGAAGACCTGATTTTCGGTGTCATGAATGAATCCCAAAGGGCTATCTTCAAGGAAAAGCTGGAGCTGGACTTCTCAACGAAACTCGACAACGAAGTGCGCTTTCGTGTAAACGCATTTCACCAGATCAACGGACTTGCAGCTGCATTCCGCGTGATCCCCAACGAAGTGAAATCCTTTGAGGAATTGTTCATTCCCGATATCCTTCGCAAGCTTGCCATGAAGGAAAAGGGCCTGATCCTGGTAACAGGACCAACCGGTAGTGGTAAATCCACCACCCTCGCATCGATGATCGACACGATCAACGAGAACCGCTACTGCCACATCATTACGATCGAAGACCCGATCGAGTTCGTACACAAGAGTAAGAACTCATTGATCAACCAGCGCGAGCTGGGAAGGGACACCTGGTCGTTCGTGGCAGCGCTTCGCTCGGCGCTTCGTGAAGATCCGGATGTGATCCTGGTGGGTGAGATGCGCGACCTGGAGACTGTCTCTCTCGCTCTTACAGCGGCTGAGACCGGCCACCTCGTGCTGGCCACACTGCACACCAGCAGTGCGACCAAATCCATCGACCGTGTTATCGACATGTATCCGAAGGAGCAGCAGGCTCAGGTACGATCGATGCTTTCAGAATCCCTGGAAGCTGTCATCGCACAGAGACTGATGCCGAAGAAGGATGGAAAGGGACGCGTCCCTGCAACTGAAATCATGATTGCAAACGCGGCGGTGAGAAACCTGATTCGTGAAGAAAAAACCTATCAGATTCCTTCCGTTATCCAGTCTGGTACCAAAGAAGGTATGCAGTCCCTGGATCAGTCCCTTTACAACCTGGTCATGAACGGGTTGCTGGACCGTTCCGCAGCGGAGCGTGCAGCAGATAACGACAAAATGTTCGTAACCGGAGTTGGTTTTTAATGAGTAAACCCATTCTACAATCGGATGGCGGTTTTACACTGATATCGGTTCTGTTGGAAGGCATCATTATCCTGATCGCCTTCATCGGGCTGTACATTGGAATTTTATATGCAGAGGCGACCCTGGTGGAAAATTACCACAACAGGGTCGCGATCCTGCTTGCTTCCGGTGAGCTCGACCATCAGATGCTCCGCATCGAGAGGACAGGAAACCCGAGAGTATTTGTACCTAAAACCGTCACCATCGACGAAGATGGCAGCCATCACCTCAACGGCACGATCAGCATGCGTACCTGGATGGATACCGATTCCTCCACAGGGTTCGCCTCCATGGAGTTCCATGCCGTCGAGGTTACGATCAGCTGGAAGAATCCAGCGAATAAGAAAAACCAAAAGGTCGTTCTTCGAGAAGACTATTTCCTCGAAACTGATTCATAAGGATGTTTAACTTGAAATGCACAAATGATCGTGGCTTCACGTTGATCGAATTGATCGTCGCACTGACCATCACCGGGATCATGATCTTCATGGCGGGTGTCGGAATAGCGATTTTCTTCTCTAAGTTTGAACAGCTCAATATGTACGCTGACCTTCAAAACGACGCGTTTGATACCATGCATACATTCAAGCACGGTATGATTATCGAAGGATCCGACTCGCAAGAATTCCTCGGAATCATGGTGGCCGATACAGTTTTCTTTTACGATGAAACATCCATGAATGTTTTCCGTAAAATAAAATGTTCGTTCAAGGGCGTGGAAACGCTCCACCATAGCGATTACGTCGAATTCTACTATGATTCTGGCGATCGTGCAGTCAAAGCGAACTATCGTTATGGCAACGATCATCCTTCGACACCAATTACCGTGTTCCCGGTAGAACACGCAGATGATATCAGGGTAACGAACCTGTATTTCACCGATAGCGACTGGATTAACGGTGGCGAGAGACTCATCGGGGTACACCTCGACGCCGAAATGGACATTGGTGACGATCTGGTGAAGCAAGTACACTTCGAGACGAGAATAAAAGTTAGATAATAATGAGCGGATTGAATAATATTACTGAGCAGAATATCTCTGCTGTTGGAAGTCATCAGTCATTTGGAGGCACTATGTGGATGAAAATGCTTAAGAATCAAAGAGGGGACTTAGCAATATCGATCCTTGTGTCTATCCTGGCAGTCATTTCAGGCTTAACTTTGTCTTTGGTCGCTGCCCGTGATCACACATCGACCCTGATGTGTTTGGATGCAACGCAAGAGTTGCACTGGCTTAGATCCGAAGTGACCAGGGGCGTCAGAACAAACCTGGAGTACCAGGGAGCATCGGATGTCTATCTGCTACCGATCAAGAAGGTGCAGATCAATCATGGCATTTCGAAAACGACCTACGCCATGAAGACGCAACTTGGAAGATATACCTCCTCAAGTGGCATGAATACAGCAAACCGACGCGTGATACGTACAAAAATCAAGGGCTTCAGATTAGCCCCCACCAATACCAATTATTACGGCACTGTCAACAAATCGCCCATCGAGAAATACGGTGAAAGAATTTTACAGCAGGAGACGTTTGCCGGATACATGTATCTCACCAACACGGACGAATCCGTGAACGACGACCCTGTCTATTTCTATGGCTACGATGAGATTTGGGGCCGCGTCCATAGCAATACGGACATCTGGATGAAAAACATTGGCGGTTGGCCAACGTTTCACGATCACGTGAGTACGGCAGGGGAATTCTGCACGCCGAGCGGAACCATCGATTACGATGAGGCGTTCCTGGATGGCTACACGGAAGGCGCCGGGGTGATAGAATTCAATCCTTCGGCTGTCGAGCTGCGGCGTAACAGTATGAAACCGTTTGGCGATGGACCATCGACTACGCATGAAATTATCTATGTCGAATTCAACGGCCAAACGTACAACGTAATTTTCGGGGACATCGATACGAAGTCGTATCCTCCCCAGCCTGAAACACTTTTTGTTTACAATATGTACCCGCCATATGGGGAAGTCGGCGATTCAATCGGTTACAACCTCATTGAGTTTGTCGATACGACCTGGACGATGGGCAACTCCGGTAATATCCCGTCCGGAAGCTCCGTTTTCGCTTATGATGAGCTCTGGATCAAGGGCCCGATTATGGGCGCGCAAACTTGGGGCTGCGCCGAGAACATTTACCTCGTCGACAACATCTGGTACTCGGGAACAACAATGGGTGAAGCCCCCGACGGAAGCGGCGACGAGCCGCTGAACACGTCCGACTACCTCGGAATCGTGTCCGAGAAAAGCATCCTGATTCAATATGGATTGCGGGATGTTCTTGCCGACTCGACAAGGCACCACTACAATTGTGACGATATTTATATCTATGGCGCACTGTGTGCGCTTGGGGACGGTGAGGGCGACTCCCATCTGGATGGCGTGTTCTCGTTCCAATACCAGTATCCGCACTTCGCCACGCCGAACTTCTGGCATGGTACGGAAGTTTTCACTTATCCCGATTTGCACCTTTGCTGGTATCCGCCGGATAATCCGCCTTACTGGCCTGCACCTGCAGGGCACGGTATCTTTGCGGTATCTGGGGATCCAATGGCGCCGGACTATCCCTGGTACAATCCGATATGGCCTGAATCGAGGCCCTGGAAAGAACGCGGCGTCATCTACCTGTTTGGCTCCGTTGCCCAGGTACGTCGTGGATTCGTCCATCGAAGCGGTTCGGACGTCATGGACTCGAATACATACTGGGATATTGAAAACTATATCTATGGAACGAACGCCTGGGGACAGAACGTCCCGGGGGCTACCCACGATGGCGTCGGCTACGACAAAAGCTATCACTACGACTACCGTTTCATGGAGAGTCCTCCGCCCGATTTCCCCGAAGTCAGTATCCGGGGTAAGGGTGGCCAGTTCAAGAGCGTCGCGATCAATATCAAGCGACCTCCGCGGGACTTCTAATATTTGATTTGAGCTGAAAAAAATAACGAAAAGGGGGAACAATGTTGAAGAATGAAAATGGTAACATTATGATTTCTATTTTGATTACTGTTCTGGCTACTGCTTCTGCACTTGTTTTCCCTATGATCGCCCAGCGCGATGTGACTTTCTCATTATATCAGCTCGATTCGGTTCAGCAGTTGCACCTTGTCAGGTCTGAGATGCTACGTGGTTTCATGAACGCACAGCGGCTGTCCGAGAGCATAGACTCAGAAACGCTTCCTATCCGGAAGATCGAAATTAATAACGGTATATCTGTGGGGACTGTTGCTCTCAAGACGAGTATTTTCCGTACAGTGAAAAAAAGCTACATTCTGTCTCGCAATTTGCGTAAGGTTCTCACAAAAGCCAAATCGTATCGTTGCGATGCAACGTACACCGATTATTACAGCGATCGCAGGAAATCTCCCGTCGAGAGTTGCGCATTCAAGAGCTATCAGTCCGTAACGTTTGCCAGCTATGGCTTCTTCACCGACATCGATGAGTCGGTTAATGGCGATCCTGTTTACTACTACGGTTACGATGAAGTATGGGGGCGCGTTCACAGCAACACAGATATCTGGCTCAAAAACATTGCTGGCTGGCCGACGTTTCATGATTGTGTTACCACAGCCGGACAAATCCAGTTCGTAAACGGGAGTCCCGCGAATATAAATGAAATTTTCCTGGCCGGTTATATGGAACATGCACCGGCTATTGAGTTTACAAGAACGGCTGTTGGCATTCGCAATAACGGCGTGTCTATGCCGATCGATTTTGATGATGTAGACATCGTTTTTGCCGATATCCACGGTACAGAAGTAATCATTTACACCGGTGAAATCCTCGTCGACGAGAATCCGACATGCTTACCAGTGTACAATTCCTATCCGCCCTATGGCGAGATCGGCGAGCAGATCGAAACTTCTCAAGTGACGCTTCGCGATACGGTATGGTCGGGCGCTTACAGTTGGATCATGCACAACCAGTCGACGCTGGTCGAAGCGGAGTTATGGATCAAAGGCGTTGTGGGAACCGCGATGTGCTGGGGTTGTACTGAGGATATTCGTATCGTGGATGATCTCCTGTATCAGAACACACCCGCCGGTAGCGCGCCGGACGGCTCTGACGGCTCGCCGCTCAACTACACCGATTATCTCGGACTGGTTTCGGAAGGCAGTATCTACGTGAGCTACGGCTACAAACACCCAGCAACCGGAGAACGCTTGCACCCGAACTGTGGGGGCGATATGTTCATCTACGGCGCGCTTTGCGCCTTTGGGCATGACGATCCAGATCCGTATAACTCGGGCGTGTTCACGTTCGAATACCATTATCCTCATCGCAGCACCCCGGATCAGGACGGCTATTCGATGATCGATCTCCACCTGTGCAAATATCCGCCGGAGAACCCGTTGTACTGGCCATGGCCGGCAGATACGGAAGAGGGTATCGGTTTCGCGAGCAATCGCCCAGATTACCCCTGGTACAATCCACTCTGGCCTGAGTGGGAACCATACCTCGAAAGAGGAACCATCAACCTTTGGGGCAGCGTGGCCCAGCGCAGACGGGGATTCTTGCATCGTAGCGGAACGGATCCATTGGATTCGGGTCACTGGGATATCGAGAATCACTTCTATGGAAATCTCCCCATCGAGGGAGTCAACGCCCCTGACTCATATGGCAGTGGGGTTGGTTACAGAAAAAATTATCATGCGGATTACCGAATGATGGAAAACCCACCTCCGGATTATCCAGAGGTGTTTATAGAAGGTGGTTTGGCAAGGCTTCAGGAGCTCGAATTTTGTATAACCGAGTCTCCGAAGAACTTCTGATCCGTATGGGAAATTAACGCATTAACATGGAGAATACTATGTTGACACAAGAAAAGGGTAATATATTACTATCCGTAGTAATCGCTGTTGTGGCTGTAGTTTCCGGTCTGGTGTTCTCTTCAATAGCACATCGCGATTCAATATTCGCGAACTACCAACTAGATATGTCGCAACAACTGCATCTGGTTCGTTCCGAGCTTATGCGTGGATTGATATCCACGATGTATATGGGTACGGCTGCGAACCATATCACACTTCCGATTCGGGAGGTCGAGATACGTAGCGGTATGACGAGGTCTACCCATACAATAAAGACGGAGATTTCCAGATCGATCGATGCAACCGATGTCCTTCACAAGAATTTTCGAAGAGTCATGACAAAGGCGAAAACCTTCCGTCGCCCGGCAACGAGCGTTAGCTATTACAGCAATCTTGACAAATCACCGGTCGAGTGCGCCGCCGTTAGAACATACTCAACCAAAACCCTCGCCGGCTATATGTATTTCACCGATATCGACATGTCGATCTTCGACACCGAAGTCTGGTTCTACGGATACGACGAACTTTGGGGTAAGGTGCACAGTAACGGCGATATCCATTTCAAGAATGTTGGCGGATGGCCCCTGTTCCATGATTTTGTTTCAACTCCGCAATCATTTGTTTTCTATCCCACCCCACCTCAGTATGACGAGCTTTTCTTGGGGGGATGGGACGAGAACGCAGCTCCTGTAGTCTTTTCACCCACTGCCGACTTGATCCGCAGGAATGGGCAGAACTTCCCGGTGGAATGGAACAATACCGATATCCTTTACTGCGAAGTGAACGATATGCAGGTGACCTACTACTCGGGCAACGTATCTTCGCAACCAACGGCAACGAGCTTTACGATCTACGATTCCTACCCGCCATACGGAGCGGTAGGCAATGCGATTGGTGAAAGCAACGTAACGTTTCAGGATACCCTGTGGTCGGGTCCGCACATCTGGAACATAAACGAAGGCTCGGTTATGATCTATTCCGATTTGTGGATAAAAGGCCGATTCCATGGCGCGCAAACCTGGGGTTGCTCCGGTGACATCTATTTACTTGACGATATTTATTATACGGGTACAGTCCGAGGAAATGCTCCCGACGGTACGGATGGCACACCCGTGAATCAATCCGACTTCCTGGGCCTTGTTTCCGAGAACAGTATTTACATCAGTTATGGCTACGTGCATCCTGAAGCTAGGGACAGGCGTATGCCGAACTGCGGCAACCTCGGTGACACCTACAGCGGTATCAGAATCTATGCTGCACTGTGCGCGATGGGAGACGGCGACGAAATGGTCGATGACGGAATCTTCACCTTCGAGTACCAGTTCCCGCACAGAAGCACGCCGGATACCGATGACTACTCGTTCATCGATTTCCACCTCTGCCAGTATCCGCCGACAGCAGGTCATAACTGGCCCTGGCCGGCCAAGACCGCAACGGGCTTTAACGGCTATCCGGGAACCGCTCCCGATTACCCGTGGTACAATCCGCTTTGGCCGCAATGGACACCCTACCTCGAAAGAGGCTACATCTTCCTGTGGGGATCCGTCGCGCAGCGGAGAAGAGGCTTTGTTCACCGTAGCGGAAACACCGACCAGGATAACGGCTGGTGGGATGTGGAAAACTTCAGGTTCGGGCCCATGCCAGTTCAGGGAGTTAACGCTCCCGGGGCTACTGGATCGGGTATCGGATATAACAAGGCTTATTACTACGATCATCGCTTTGTAGAAACACCTCCTCCGGATTATCCAGAGGTACATTTAGAAGGTGGTCAGTCTCAGCTCGAGCAGGTGGCCTATTATTTCATTCCACCGCCTCCGAACTTCTGACCGTGTGTAGAAATTTCGATAATTAACATAGAAAAGAGGTACTATGGCTAAGCAGAAGAAAACAAGGTTCAGGGAATCCATTGGTGTGGATATCGGTACTCACAGCATCAAGCTCGTGCATCTTCGTAAGCTGCACGAAGGTTACAAGCTGTTGAACTATGAAATTCGCCCTACGGTTCCTTCCGGAGTCGAGTATGTCCCGTCCGATCTTCGCAAAGAACGTTTTGCCCCGGTTCTGATCGAGATTCTTAAATCTCTGAAGATCAAACCCAAGGGTGTGAAACGTCTTGTGTCTTCAATCGGAGGAGACAATACCAGTATCAAGCAGATCAAAACAATCTTTCTTCCGGAGGAAGAGCTTGAATCTGCACTGTTCTTCGAGGCGAAGAAGCACCTGCCCATCAGCGGTAGCGAAATGCTGCTCGATTTCCAGGTGATCAGCGTGGAAGAACAGACAAACAATATGAACATCCTGCTTGCGGCAGCAACGAAATCGCTTCTCAAAGAGCACACGGATGTCCTTCAGGACGCCCAGCTCCAGCCCGGCATCGTGGATATCGAATCCCTGGCGGTGGCGAACTCGTTTGCGCTCAACACGTATGTGGAAGACGGGACGTTCATCATCCTGAACATTGGCGGACACAAAACCAACATGGTGGTTTATGGCCCCAAAGCCAAATTTTTCGCGCGCGATATCCCGTGGGGTGGCTACAACTTCACCCGCGATATCATGAACAAGAAGGACATGTCCTTCAGCGAAGCGGAAAATTACAAAATCGAGAACGGTCTTGAAGAAGAGAAGGAACAAGAAGAGACTTCACTCAAGATGCTCGATATCTCCGAAAAATCAACAGAGGAACAGATCGCAGTCGAAGTTCGCAGATCGCTTCGTTTCTATGTGAAAGAGGCTGGTAACAGCGACTTTAGAAAGATCTACCTCGTTGGCGGTTCCGCGAAAATGAAAGGACTTCCCGAGTATTTGCAGCAGGCCTTGAACATCGAGACAGAAGTGTACAATCCATACACGAACCTGGAGATGCCGGAGAAGTTCCAAGACAAAAAAGACCCTCAACTGGCGCTGGCGCTTGGATTGGCCATGCGGCCGGAATAGGAGTGGAATATGACGCAATTATATTTCAAAATCAACTTGAACCGCTTCGGTGAGCTGAAGCTCAAAATGGAACAGGAAAAGAAGACTTTTCGTAACTCTGTCATCAGCTTCTTCGTGATCTCGTTGGTCATGTACGGCTTCATCTATTACATCCAGCAACAAATGGATGAAAAGATTGACGCTCGCAAGACGTTCCTCAACGAAATCAAGGAACGAATCGAAGCGACGCAGACGAGTGGCGACTACCTTTCTTCCGACGACCTGAAAACCATCGCTGACGTTAGTTTGAACCGTATTTTCTGGGCGAAGAAACTCGTCGCTCTGGCCGAGAAGACCAGCGACAAGATAGCCATCACCCACTTCCAGTTCAAACGCGGCGTTCTGACGCTCTACGGCATCACTCAGGTCGATAAGGATGTGAAAGAGTACAGCCTGATCGATCAGTTTATTGAAGATTTGAAACAGAATGATCAAATCAGCTCGGACTTCCCCGAGATTTTCTACGAACAATACCGGCGCGACAAAGAAAAAGACACGGATATCATCAGATTCCAGATTGACTGTTACTCGATGGAATCCGGTAAGAAATCACTGAAAAGGAGCCGGCAATGAAGATGAAAGAAAGATACTTGGTGCTGTTATTCCTGATTGCCGCTTCGACAGTGTTCTATTTCTATTATGCAAGTACGATGATCAGCGAAAAGGCAAAAGAGATCAAGAAGCTTGATAAACGTATCGAGAAGCAACAGGAACAGCTTAATAGCGCTGAAGTTTTGAATAAAGAACTCAGTGGCGTATCCCGGGTAATCCGCAACATCATGGTCGACGACGAGATTATCGAATTCAACTCCGACGAGATCAATCAGTTTGCGAAGACGCTCGCTGCCTTTGCAGATTCCCTGGCTATACCGATTGAATCTTTAACTCCGAAGGAAGTATTTTCTCCCGGAAAAGTACTGCAACACCAGTTTACAATAACGCTGGATTGTACCTACGTCCAGTTGGGAAAATATATCACGAAGCTTGAAAAATCAGATCAGATCATCAAGGTTGGACTCATCGATGTGAAGCCGAAACGTATCGACGAAAAAGCGAAACGTCTCAAAGCCGAACTCGGTGAAGAGGCCAGCGATGAAGAAGATGTTACACGCTACATCGTTACGCTTGATCTGACAACATTCAAAATCAGGAAGGAGGCGTGATGGAAGGCAGATACATTAAAGATTTCACCATCGCCCTGATCTTTTTGATGCTGATTGCTTTTGGTGTACGGGGCTACTTCTTGTACAACCAGTCTCTTGAATATCCTGAACAACCCGATCGCAATAAGGGTATCAGCCCTGAATTGAAAAAGGAAATTCAAGACATCGAGCAATCCATTCAGGATCGTAAAGATTTTGTTTTCACCGTTGTGAAGGATCCGCTGGAGCAGAATCTGATTGTGAAAACAATTGTCGATATCGAGAAGCAGTGGAAGAAAGAAGTGGAAGGGACAATCCGTCTCACCGGCACATACCTTGTCAGCGGTGAGAAGATTGCAACGATCGAGTATCAAGGCGTTCGTAACGATTATCACGTAGGCGATATGTTTGAAGGACGCAAGATTGTCGATATTCTCAAAGGTAAAATCCTTTACGAACGTGGCGGCAAGCAAGGTTCGCTGGAACTGGCTCCTATGCCTGAGAAACCAAAAGCTTTACAGAAAGATGTTATTTCAACTGAACAGGAATGGTAAAAAATGAAGAAATATAGAATTAAAGGAGTATCTATGCAAAGGTCAAAGTATTCTGCAAAATGGGTTTTGCTTGTCGCAATGATGGTGTTTGGCATCGTCAGCTCTTTTGCGATCACGCAAGATGACCTGCTGAACAGAAAAATCTCTCTCAACGTGGAAGATGGTTCGATCGCTCATACGCTTTCAACCATGGCACGCTTGAGCGACTGCAACATCGTCCTTTCGCTCGATGCTCTCGGCGGCAAAGATGATCAGGAAGATAGAAGGATCACAATCCACCTGAACGATGTGCCGATCGAGCAGGCTCTGGCGCTGGTTGTCAAAACGGTTGGACTTTCCTACCGCTTGATCGGAGAAAACACTTTCCTCGTTGGCGAAAAAAACCAGATCGAGGAGGAGGTTGGTGAAAGAAGTTATGTAATTCCCGTAAATTACATCGATGTGGACAAACTGACGAAGGCTCTGGAAGTAATGCCGGGCGAAGTTACCGGTGTTGAAGGCCAGAACGCGCTTCTGGTTCGTGCGAACCCGGAAACCTACGCGGAAATTGCAAATCGTATCGCTGAACTGGACGTTCCACAAAAGCAGATCGAAATCCGTGCTCGTATCATTGAAGTCTCTCTCACCGATACAAAACAGTATGGTATCGATTGGTCGAACCTCAACCATTTCACACTGATCATGGCTGAGAACCCTGTCAACTCGAGTGGCGTTGGCCTTCCGTACAACTTCAGTGACGAGACGGGCGCCAGCATTTATGGCGATGCGACAGACTTCGAAGTTCTTCCTGACCAGCAATACTTCATGAAGATGGACGACTGGGACGACCATTTCCACTTCAGCCGTCAATTGACAGCTTTCGATATCACACTCGACTTCCTTCTTGAAAACAACGCGGCAAAGCTTCTCACCGATACGCGCGTCACCGCCCTCAACGGCGAAAAGGCCGACATCCTCATCGGTGAAGTCCTCAAGTATGTCTCGGTTGACCGTGAAGGCGAATATCAGACAGAAGAAGAAGGCGTAGGTATCAAGCTCGAGGTCTTGCCTAAGGTAAACCGCGACGGCCTGATCACAACGACAATATCTCCTGAAGTTAGCTCGATTATCGAACTCGTAGACGGTCGTCTTCCTCGCAAGAAAACCCGTCAGGTAAACTCTACCGTTACCGTTCCGGATGGAAGCAAAATCATCGTTGGCGGTCTCCTCTCATCTACTCTCTCCACAACAGTCAACAAGCTTCCTTTCCTTGGCGACATTCCGTTCATAGGAAAACTGTTCCAGCACAAAGTTCAGGAATTGAAAACCACTGACCTCATCATCGAAATTACGCCTCGCATTGTTAATCTTCAGAACGAACAAGATGACTATGAAGTTGACGAAAGACTCACGCAGAGGCTGATTAAAACCAAAACTGATTCAGAAGAAGAGTAGGGGGAATGATGAAAAGATCCTTGCTGTTTATTCTACTGATGGCTGTAGCAGGAGTGGCCTTGTTCTTCACCGGCTGCGATAGCAGAAGTGTTAAAGTTCCTGATTATTATCTGACATACCTTGGAACCGACATCGACACGATCTACGCCGATGGCAACACGGAAACTTATGCTACGATTACAGCTGCAGTAAAAGACAAAGACAATGTCCCCGTCACTGACCAGGTCGTTACCTTCACAAGTAACATCGGCCAGATCACAAAAGAAGTTGCAACGGATGCTTCCGGTACCGCGATATCCGAATTCCACGACCTTGGAATGCTCGGCCCTGTCGTCATCGCCGCAAAGATCGCAAACTCTGTGAAAACAATCACACTGTACATCGACGAAGCTCCAACAGTTTACATCTCAAAACTGGTATCTACCCAGGAATCGATCTACTCCGATAACGATACCGGAACCACGACCGAAATCAAGGCAACGGTTCGCGATAGCAAGGGTAACCTGCTTACGGATGAAATCGTTACATTCAATACCGATCTCGGTGAGATCACCTCGTCAGCAACAAGCAATGCCAATGGCGTTGCGATTGCAACATTCGACGATGCCGGCGACCTCGGCGATGCAACCATCACCGCCTCGATCGGTGGAATGACCAAAACCCTCGTTGTGCCGATTGAGGCTCCACCGAGCTACCGTATCGTATCTCTCACCGCGACACCGGAAGTCATCTATGCAGACAACAATCTGACATACTCGACCGTCCGTGCGGTTATCAGAGATGACGAAAACTACGCGGTTCCGGGTGAAACAGTGCGTTTCCGCGTTGTTCCGGATAACCAGGGTAACTCGATCGGTAACCTCGAGTACAGCGCAAGCACCGATAGCTCAGGTGTAGCCAGCGTTCTCTTCTGGGATAACGAAGAAGTTGGTACAGCAATCATCGAAGCGAAAGTCGGAACAACGACAGCTCAGGTTACAGTCCAGGTTGATCCAGTTCCGGTTGTACAGTCCGTTACCTTCGACATGTCTTTCACCGACATGAATATCGACCAGGTTCGTACAATCCGCGCAATTGCGTTGGACGAAAACAACAACAGAGTTGAAGACGGTACCATCATTACCTTCGAAACCGAAAAGGGTTTCTTCCAGAGCGGAACTGACACTGCAACAGAAGACGGAACACAAGTTATGGTGGCAACGTCTAACGGCGCAGCCGTCGCTTACTTCAACGCCGGCGATCAGAGTGGTGAGAACAACCTGACCGCTTTCATCGGCGAAGTTGGCGATATCTACACGTTCCCGATCTTCCCGGGAAATCCCAGCTACATGGTGATGACCACGGAACAAGATACGATCCAGGTGAACAGCAGTGAAGAAATCTGGGTTCGCGCAGCGGTGAAAGACCGTTACGGCAACGCCGTTACCGAAGGCAGAGCCGTTACGTTCGAAACCACAATCGGATCGATCACGTCTCCGAACTTCACCAATGATGAAGGCATTGCACAGGCGTCCTTCTCGTCGGGTCTGAGCGCTGGCCTTGCTGAAATCAAGGCTGTCGCTGACTCCGCGAACGGATCATGCGTTGTGAACGTTATCTCCGATGATGTTCATTCACTCACATACGCTTTCGACGGCCAGGTAGATATCGATATCATCAATACAGGCGGTGTCGTTTCTCGTGAGCTCATTGTCAACCTTTGGGACATGAGCGGCAATCCGGTTCTCGATAGCAAAGACATATCCTTTACATTCGTCTATACCCCGCCGCTTGGCTGTAACATCAACGAAGAAGCCTGGGCAGTTGGAGAGGTTGTAACGGTGACCTCGGTCAATGGCTCGGCAATCGTTTCCATCAATAGCGGTAGCGCGGCAGGCGTTGTGACGGTCAAGGCCTACACAACCAACGAAAGTGGACAGGAAGTGAGCGTAACACGTTCCAATATCGTTATCCATGCCGGACCTCCCTATCATGCATCGGTCGGTATCGGTGAATACAATACCGGAGAAAACACCGGCGCAGGTACATGGACTGTCGGTATCAACGCAATTATTACCGACGAATGGGGCAACCCAGTGGACTACGGTACGGCCGTATGGTTCTCGATCCCTGACAACACCATCGACTGGGCAACTGTCGTTGCTGAAGCGTATGTTGGAAACCCGAACGAAGAAGGCGACTCCCTTCAGGGCGTTGCGTTTTCTACGCTGACCTACGACGGTAGTCATACATTCGATGTCCTGCCGATTCAAATCAACTGTGGAAACCTCGTTGACGTCGATTACGTGGATCTTCCGCTCAACGGCCCGCAACTTGAAATGCTGCCGGTTCCCGGTCATCTTGACTGGACACCGACAAACAATCCGCAGTATTTGACGGGTAATGTTCTGATCTCCGTTACCGACGATCAGGGTAACCCGATTAGCGGAGCGAAAGTTACGCTTTACTCGGTACGTGGCGAATTCGTTGAAGCGGATGATCCGTACAACGTAGAGGGCGAAGAACCTTGGGTTGTACAGACTGTCGACGGTATCGCTTATGCCAAGATTCGCTTCAGCCAGCTTGAATGTCCCGCTGTTATTCCTCCGCCAAACGAGGTTCCTGTCGATATCACAGGTACCATCGTGGGCACGGAAGTGACAGACCAGACAACGATTACTCTGCTGAACTATAACTAGTTCCGCTCAATCATACGGAGGGGAGCTTGCCTCCCTTCCGCTTATTCTTACTCAGTTATAAGGAGATTAAATGTCGTATAATCCTCAATTCGAACGAATTGGAGCCATTCTGGTCAAGGAAGGATTCGTAACCGAGGATCAGGTAAAAGAAGCGCTTATCAAGCAGAACAATTTCAATTTGAAGCTTGGCGAAACGCTTATCAAACTTGGCCACCTGGGTGAGCAAGACCTCCTTGTCGCTCTGAACAAGCAGCTGGAAATTCCAATTGCGAACGAGCAGGAGCTTCTTGGGCTTGACCAGGCAGTGGTAAAGATGATTCCCGAACCATTCGCGATGGAAAACCGCGTACTCGCAGTACGTGATGATGCGGACGGGGTCGTCGTCGCGATGACCGACCCGGAAGACATCATTATCATTGACGGTCTGAAAAAGCTCTTACATAAAGCAATCAAGCCAATCCTGATCACCGACACGCTGTTGGCGGATACTTTGGAACGCTATTACAAGAGTATTCGAACAACATCGCAAGTCGAAGATGCTGTCGGCTCGTTCGATTTCACCGCCGTCGATGATGACGAGAATGAAATCAACATCGAGAACGACGAAGGCGCCAAGGATGCTCCGGTTGTAAAGCTCCTGAATCTCATCATTCAGGAAGCGATCAAGTCCGACACGACCGATATTCACATCGAGCCTCTCACAAAGCATACACGTGTGCGCTTCCGTATCGACGGCGCGCTTCGCGAGGTGATGAATCCTCCGATCGGTATGCACCCGGGGCTCATTTCGCTGACCAAGGTTATGTCGAAGCTGGACATCGCGGAAAGACGCCTTCCTCAGGATGGTCATATTTCTCTGAAAACCTCCATCAAGAGCGTTGATGTTCGTGTTTCGATCACTCCAACCGTCACAGGCGAAAAAGTTGTTATGCGTCTTCTGGACAAGGGCGAGTTCGGCTTCAAGCTGACCACGCTCGGTTTCGAGGAAGAACACTTTCAGGTATTCAGAAAATGGATTCATCGCCCGTACGGTATCATCATCGTATCCGGTCCTACCGGTAGCGGTAAATCGACAACGCTGCATGCTGCATTGAAGGAAATCCAGGACATCGAAAACAACATCGTTACCGTTGAAGATCCTGTTGAGTACCGCCTCGACGGTATCACACAGATCGAAGCGAACGAGAAGATCGGCCTGACCTTCGCTTCAGCGCTTCGCTCGGTTCTGCGCCAGGACCCGGACATCGTTCTCATTGGTGAGATTCGTGACGAGGAGACAGCGGATATCGCGATCAAGTTCTCGCTTACCGGTCACCTCGTGTTCACGACCCTCCATGCGAACGATGCGCCATCAACCATCACTCGTCTCATCGATATCGGTGTGCCGGGGTATCTCGTGGGTTCGTCGCTGAACCTCGTTATGGCCCAGCGTCTCGTGCGCAAGATATGCCCGAACTGCAAGACGGACTACACCCCTACGGAAGACGAGCTTATCGAAGCAGGTATCTCGAAAGAAGATGCTGCGAATATCCAGTTCAAACACGGTTCAGGCTGCGTTCATTGCGATAACACAGGTTACGCAGGCCGTACCGGTATCTTTGAACTGCTTGAAGTGAAGCCGAACATTCGTCAGCTCATTTTCGAAGGATCCAATCAGGATCTTATCAGAAATCAGGCTCTGGCGAACGGAATGCAGTCGCTCCATGGAAGCGCTCTTTCAAAAATGAAACGTGGCTTGACTTCGATTCGTGAGGTGATCAAGCTGACCTTCTCCGATGACTAAAATCAAGATCAAAAGGATTGATTATGGCAACATTTTCGTACATCATCAAGGATGCGAAAGGTGCCCGACTGGAAGGCAGGGTTAAAGCTGCTACTCTGGACGAAGCCATTGAAAAGCTGAGTAAAGAAGGCGGAACGATAATTTCTGTGAAGAGTGCGTCGGAAGGCGCGTTCTCAGGGAAGCTTTCGCTCTTCGATAAACTCATGCTGACTTTCTATAAATGGAAAACAGGCGTCTCGCTGAAGGTACTCGTGTTCTTCACACGACAGCTTTCCACTATGTTTTCAGCCGGCTTGACCATCGAAAAAGCCTTGAGTGATCTGGAAAAAGAAGAGAAGAACAAGAAATTCAAGCGTGTTCTTCGAAAACTGACTGATGATATCAAAAAAGGGTTCAGCCTTTCGGAAGCGTTAGAGCAGCACCCGGGTGTCTTCAATCCGCTTTATGTCGCACTGATGAAAGCGGGTGAGGTTTCCGGTACGCTCCATACGGTTCTCGACGAGCTGGCCGACTATCTGGAGAAGATCGAAGATACGCGCAGGAAGGTGTACAGCGCACTGACTTATCCGATCTTCATCATCTTCTTCCTCGTCGGCGTGGTTTGGGGCCTCTTTTATTATATTATCCCTATGTTCGCGGAAGTTTATTCGCGTTTCAAAGCAGACCTCCCCGGTCCTACACTGGTTGCAATCTCGATCAGTAATTATATCAGGGACAACATCATCATGACGTTGATTCTGTTGTTCCTGTTCATACTGGCGTTCTTCCTGGTGTACCTTACGGACCGTGGACGTTTCATCATCGATTCTGTAAAGCTGAAAATACCTGTTCTGGGTAAGCTGATCAAGGAATCGATCATGAGTAAATTTGCCCGTACATTCAGTATTCTTATGGCGGCAGGTGTCCCGATCATGGATACGATGGAACTCGTTGAAAACGTGGTCCAGAACGCTGTGGTCGAGAATTCCGTTCGTAAGTCTCGCGTGATGGTGAAAGAAGGATACAGCGTGGCAAACGCTTTCCGTAAAGCGGGTTCCTTCCCTTCAACGCTGATTCAGCTTACAGCTACCGGTGAAGAAACTGGTGATATGGACAGGCTGCTTCTGAAAGCTGCCGAGTTCTATGAGAAACTCGTTGACGCGGTGATTGACAGATTGACCTCACTGATTGAGCCCATTCTGATTATCCTTATGGCTGCTGTTGTAGGCTCGATTATCGTGGTTATCTATCTACCGATCTTCAACCTCGGTCTTGCTATCAGTCATGGTATGAAATAAACGGACCTTGTAAATATGAAAAACGCGGAGTCGAAAGCTCCGCGTTTTTTTGCATTGGAGAATTGCAGCCAACGGGAGTATTGAGTAGATTCGTTCGATCTCTCTTTCCAACGCGTCGGCATCGTATTACATTATACATGAAGACGTGAGATTGCTCATGCATTTCTTCCCGCACCACACGCCCTCTCAATTGATTTCTTGACACACTCGAATCCGCTTTCGATATCAAGTCATGGTAAAATCTAGAATCCCCTTCGTATCCGCGATCATCACGATCGTTGTAACCGCCTGCGGCTCGCAGTTGTCCTATAACCGCGAAGAAGCGGCAGGCATCCGAAATCGCAACCACCTCGATATGATCACCTACCAAACCCGTGCCGGATATCAAGCTTCGTACTATTACTACGCAGGCGAAGGTTTACCCGAAAAGCTGGTTCTCGTGTTCCCGGGAATTCGCTCTCGCGCCTACGACTGGCTTGATTTTGCCGTCAATTTCCCGCAGGATAATGTTGGATTTCTCCTCATGGATTACCCGGGTAGAGGAAAAAGCCAGGGTAACCTTCGTCCCCAATACGCATGGGAAACGCCCGAATACGCACTCCAGGCTCTCACAAAGAAGTTAGCCGCCCCATCCACCTACTTCAGCGGTAAAATGATATTTGTCGGGCATTCTTTCGGTACCGGCGCAGCGCTTCAGTTCGTAAAATACAAAACGCCTCGAGCAATCGTTCTGATGGCGCCGTTCACAAAATTGCGTAAACTCCTCGTTCGAAGACTCGGGCTTCTAGGCTGGCTTATCCCAAACGGCATGAACAACATCGAGCGTATAGCGGAAATCCGCAGCCAGAATCCTGAGATTGCAATCACCATTTTCCACGGGGACAACGACAAATCCATCCCCGTGACGATGAGTAGAGAACTCGCAAAGACAGACGGTGTTGGTTTTTTCGAAGTGCCGGGCGGCGACCACGTAAGTATCCTGCGCTCGGAAAGAGAAAAAGTCTATCGCATCATCGAGAATCAATAGCCGTTCTTCTTGCCGGTCATCTCATCGATAACCAGCTTGAAAACTGCCACGCGCTCCAATAACGACTTCGGATAATTGGCTTCCCCATCGAAATGGACATGCTCTTTCAACGTGTTCAATCCCTGGATTTTCTCGGCGGGGGTATCCACAATCTCGATTTTCCCCCAACCGGTAACGCTTTTATAATAACTTGTATATTGTGAGAATTCAGCGTTGCGAATCATCTTGTAACTGATCGTTACATTGAAGCAAACCCCGGGATTCTTTCTGAAAGCATCGAGCTTTCGCCCGGCCGGCGCGCTGTGAAACCACATGACGCCGCTCTCGAATCCGTAATTCATCGGTATGATGTATGGAACGCCGGAATCAATGACCGAAAGAGTGCAAAACTCCCCCTCCCGGAGAATGCTTTCCAGATCTTCCACCTGTGTAATTTCTCTATCGACTCTACGCATTTTATGGTTCAATCTTCTTCTCCAAACACTTTTACAAGCCAGTTATGGAGCGGAAGCATCTCTTTGTACTGCCGTAGACACCACTCGACAAAGGCTTCCGTCCCGAATTCTTTGGGAAACTCGGAGGTATATGAAAAGTACAACCCGTTGTGTTTCAGGTAATCGGCGTAAAGGTGGTCCTTATCGAAGCCGCGGGGGACATTCTTGTAGTATTTGCCGCCGATTTCGAACTCACCGTTCGCATCGCTTTGATTGATCGCCTGAATCAGCTCCTTACCGCTCGAATCGTCCGTCAGTACCTGACGGTACTTCTCCAATTGCTTTTTGCTGAACTGGTACAATCCGCACCCGAGAAAAATCCTTGAGCAGTCCAACTGGAAATAGAAGCTCGGGCACTCCATCTTCTTGTTCGCACCTTCCCACCATAAAATTCCCAGAAAGGTTTTATACGGACTCTTATCCTTGCTGAAACGAATATCCCGGAAGATGCGGAAGATGGACTGATCGATCTTGGGAGCGTAGACCAAATCCGGGCGCAAATCTGCAAGCTTCTGCCCCATTCGAACCACAAACTCTCTCGCAGGATCCAACACTGTTTGATTATACTCCTTGCGATGCGCTTCGAACCATTCTTTATCGTTGTTCAGCTCGAGTCTTCGGTAAAACGAGCGTGTTTTCTCATCGAAAAGCTTATGATCGGGCATTGTAACCTCCGCGCATGATTGTAGATTGCCGAACATTGCTGTCAAGTCTTGCATGCTCAAACCAGAGGGTATTTTCTCATTGTTAGGCTTTCATCCCGTTGGAATATTCTTTGCACGAATTGAATCTATTGCTTGACGAAAATTCTGAATCGTTATGTTAAATGAAAAGGTTATGCCACATATATAAATACGGAGAGCTAGGTATGAAAAAAAACATTGTTGCCCTGATACTGCTTATCTGGTCTTGCATGATATTCTCGGAAACGATCACGCTTGATCTCCCCCATCTCGAACAAACACGAGATGCCGGAAACACACGGTTGATAACCGAATCGGCATCCTTTCAAACACCCGAACCCGGTGCGCCGGACATTCCGGTCGTCACCCACTTTTTCGAACTCCCCTACGGCAAATCGATCTCCGATGTTCAAATCCAGGCAACCGGTATTCAGAGCATACACCTAGCCAGTCCCCTGAGTCCCGTGCAGCAAGCGGCGCCACTCAGTCAGTATATCAATATATCGCGAATCGAATCGATCTCTCCCGAGAAGAATCCTGCGAGCTATCTCTATCGCTACGGCAGCGGGATTAGCGGAAACCGTTCGATCGGATGGATTGCCGTGTACAGGTGTCTATACGATATCGAAAATCAGACGCTTGAAGTCCCCGAATCCATGAACCTCGAAATCCAATTTACCGAAGATACGATTCAGCCCTCCATCGCGAATACGCCGGCATCTGCCCGGGTAGCTGCAACGCTGCTGAACGAAGCTGTCCGCGAGCGCACAGCATCCGCCTACCTGCTGATAACCGGCGATAACCTTCTTCCCGCATACGAACCTCTCCTTGCATGGCGTTACCGATGCGGGTACGACACCTACTCGCAAACAGTCCAGTGGATCGAAGCCAACGAGGAAGGCGGCGACACGCAGGAGAAGATTCGTAATTACATCATCGAGATGGTGAACGAATATCAAGTCGCCTTCGTCACGCTCGCAGGAGACAATGACATCATACCGGTTCGCTACTTCTTCGCCTTCGACTGCGCGTATGGCATATACGAAGACGAGAACATCATCCCCGCAGATATGTATTACGCCGCGCTGGATGGCGATTGGGACGCGAACGCGAATGGTATTTACGGCGAAGACGACGACAATCCCGACTACTTGCCGGATGTTTTTCTTTCACGCATTTCGGCCTCCACGCAGGCGCAGGTCGAGTCGTACGTTGACCGTTTGATTGCGCACGAGAAAGGCGAGATCGAAGACTATGAGTTCGCCGGCGGCGTTTCCATGCAGCTATGGCCCGGGAGTGACAGCGAGCTCGCTCAGCAATATATTTACGAGCGTTATTTCCCGGATAGCTACGACATATCCTTGCTTTACGACGAGGAGAACAGCCTTGCCAACGCAATGGACTTGATCAGTCAGAATCCGAATATCTTTCAGCATACCGGGCACGCCTCCACCTCCGTCCTTTCGCTCGAAGAGGGTAGTATCCGGGTTGAAAACGTGAACAACATGGAGAACAGCACCGGCCTCTTCTACTCGATCGGCTGCTGGTCGGCGGCTATGGATTACAACTCGGTCGGTGAAAGGCTCGTGACGCCGGACACAGGAGGATTCCTCGCGTACGTGGGAAATTCCCGCTACGGCTGGGGGGCTCCATCGGCACCCAGATTCGGTTTCTCCGAGTATTTCCAGAAAGAGTTCTTCCGCATCCTTTTCGAAGAAACCGAGCTGGTTTCGGAAGTGAACGTCATGCAAAAACTACCCTTCATCCCCATGTATCCGGGGACATCGGTGTACAAGTGGTGCGCGTATCAGCTCAACATGATCGGCGATTCCGCCTTCCGGCTCTTCGCGGAAAATCCCTGCGAACTACAGTACAATGTCGTCACCACACAAAACTCGATCATCGTCGATGTCTGGAGCTATCACGGCGCTGTGGAGGGAGCATGGGTGGCGCTGAATCCCACACTTCGCGCGCAAACCGACGCCAGCGGTAGAGCGACAATCGCTTTCGATGAACCCGCAACCGGCACCCTGAGCGTGGTCGCACCGAGATTCAAGCCGGTGATTGTCGAGAACTTCTCGGCCGAAACCGGTATGCGACCCTACATCAGCAACTTGCTTTGGGACGGCGGCGACAACCTTTTGACTCCCGGACAAGATTTCGGCCTTGAAGTCCATCTGGCAAATCCCGGCTCCGAGCCGCTAACCATCCAGTACAACGTTTCGTCACCCCAGGACAGTCTCCTGACATTCGTCAACCCGGAAGGAAGCCTGGTATTGCCGGCGAACTCAGAGTCTACGCCTTTCAACGTGGCCGGAAGCATGGTCAGTACGCAAGATGAACCGGATTGGAATCAGACGATGAGAATCGACATCCAAATCCTTCAGGACGGCGAAGAGCTCTTCACGCACTCGACCTACGCCTATCCGAATAAACCGTTTGTTACTACCTCCGTACAGGTGGAGCGGGAATCCGAATATCTATACAATATTCACCTCAATCTCGAAAACACTGGAACGCTTTCGACGACTGGCATGACCATCTACTCGAACGTTCTAGGCGGTTACGGTAATTTCCCCGTTATGCCTCTCGAGCTCATGGACATCTTCCCGGTTGGAGGGACGATCGAATGCAGCATTCCATTGACGGTGTCTGAAAGCGCTCCCGACGATTTTCTCGGACGGTTCATGTTCGTATTCCAGACATACGAGAGAGCTGAAGTATTCTCGTGCGCGATGATCATTCAGGTGCCTATCGGGGATATCAGTATGTCGGAGGATTTCGAAGGAGAAAATACCTGGGAGGGCGACGACGCCTGGCAGATCGTTGACACCTATTCGTACGAAGGATCGCAAAGCCTTTCATGCCGCCCGGAATCACCCGGGACCTACTCGATCGCCACACCGTGGCAACCATTCATGTCCGACGCGGATATCAGCTTCCAGTACAAGTACAAGATGCCCATGTACGGTGACGACGGGGTGTTCGTCGTGTTCGAGACCGAGGCCATGATGGATACGCTTCTGTTCCTCGGCTCCGGCGGAGCGCTCGAAGGCGGACGTCCCGCGCCGGAAGTCTATATAGAAGGAGACTGGTCGGAATACCGCTTCAATCCGAATGAAATGTTGCTTGCGCCACCCGTGCCTGGAAGCCTGTTCCGGCTGCGTTTCGAGTTCCTTTACGCCGAGGAACTGGAAGGCTTCAACGAGTACGGCAACATGGATGATATCGGCGTGTTCATCGATCAATTCGCCTACCTGATCCCGGTTAACGACAATGACGTGGACAACGACACGGAAGAGCCCCTCATGCTGAACATATTCCCGAACCCGGTTACGAGAAGCCAATTCCTGACCATTGCGTTCTCGAACGCCTTGGGCAAGGATACAGAAATCGATTTGTTCAATATCAGAGGCCAGAAGGTACGGAGCTTCCGTATTGCCGATCAGCGAGCCGTCGTATGGAACCTGAAAGACGCCTCCGGCAAGAATGCCGCCAGCGGCGTTTACTTTGCGCGGATCAAGACAGGCAGGCAAACGGTAACGCAGAAATTCCTTCTGGTTCGATGATGAGATGGATTTTATGTATCGTTCTCGTATTCCTCGCAATGGCCGCATCGGCCATGGGCGACGCGTACCCAATCGGTACCTATTCCTACCTGAAAGCGCGTGACGGTCTTAAGTACTACGAGGAGATCGCTCGGGCAGGCTATACCTTTCACCTGGTCGAGACCCTGGGCGATGAAGCGAATCAGGCCGATACCCTTCTCGCACGATCCGCTAGATTTGGTCTGGACGTGCTGCTTATCGATCGAAGCGGCGGTAATTCGCCCGGCTTCTACGAGTTTACCCGAGCTAATTTCCAGCGCTTCGAAGCCGAATCCAGTCCCGACGCAACACCCAACTCCCCACAGGAAAGCTGGTATTCCCTCGGTCAGCAAACGGGAAGCCTCGGCAATGATTCGTGGGTGTGCGACGATAGTAAGGATCGTGTGGGATACGCCCTGAAGGATGTGCAGTACAGGATAAATGGTGAACCTGCCCGGTACATTTTCCAGTACGCCATCGCCGACACGCTTTTCTTTCGGGTGTGTCTCTCCTGGAAGACATCCGTAAAAGATGTTCCCGAAGACAAGCCGGTTGTAAGCTTTTCACTCTCGTGTCGACAGAACGATCTGAAGGAGAGGCCGATCTCCATTCCGTTGCGATCGGCAGGTAAGTACTCCACTACCCTTTACAAACGCGATCTTGAAGAGCGATATCAGGATTTCACTTTTTACTGCCCGACGTCCGCAATTCCCGGATTGTGCACCAAGAGTTTCGACAGGGCCACCAAGGTCTCGACGCTCGATTTCGAGCTCTACTGGCACGGAGACGGGGTGTTGAATATCGATTATCTGGATATCTTCGACGACGTATATCGCGACCTGGAGAGCGGCCGCTACACAGAGCTCATCAGCAACCGCCTCGAATCCCTGTCTCGCTTCGACAACCTGCACGGTATCTACGCGAAGGACGAACCCTGTGCACCCCAATTCAAAAGCATCGGCATTCTCAACGACATCGTCAACAAGCCTCGCACGACCGATATCCCCGTCATGACTGCCAACTGGCTGGGAATGTATCTGGATTCGGGCAACAGCTACAAGAGCTGGGAAGACTATCTCGACCAGTCCGGAACCGGCTACCTTTGCCTGGATATCTACCCGATCTCTTCCGGTACGAGGTGGAACAAGTACAGTCCGTCAGACAAAGCGCATGTACAGAAGAAGCTGGATTTTCTCACCGATCTGTTTCGCCGGCACAAGCAAGCGACGCTAGCCAGGAGCGCTAAATTCTTCACGATCAACCAGACGACGGGATTCTGGTATGGGAACAGCCTTTCGGAGGGCGAGTGGAAAGGCCAAATCCTTCCGCCCTCGCAAATGGTCGCCTGCCTGCGCTATCTTCCGCTCTGCTATGGCGCGGACGGCATGTTCGACTGGAAGTTTGTGCCGTCGTGGAGGAAGAACGGAGACGGCAAGTGGAAGTATTTCTACCATCGATCGCCCATTGACGAGAACGGCGAGATGACCCCGCAGTACGAGGCAATCGCAAGATCGAACGAGCGTATAGCCGTGTACGGAAAAGCGCTTGCAGGTCTTACGTGGCTCGGGGCGGATCGCGATCCGGAGAAAATCACCGCGATTACTCCGGTAATCCGGCAAGTCGAGGTGGAATCCAGCGAGAAGACCGCGGAGTACGAAGGGTACGTCGAAGTAGGCATCTTCCAGGGGGATGAGTTTTACTTGATGCTGGTCAATCGTCGCACGAATTTCCTCCGGGACGGTAACTGTTCTCGCGGAGGAACGATGCTGAACGTCGGCGGTACAGGGCTGGACGTCGATGATGCCTTCGAGCCGGCTCCATCGCAGATCATCACCCTTTCCTTCGATAATACATACAGCCGCCACTGGCATTTGGAAGAAGTTTTTGACCAAGCGCAAATCAACATAGACAGCAAAGGAAATGCTTCCATCGAGATTCCTCCCGGAGAGGGACGGCTGTACAGGCTTGCTCAGTAGAAAACCTGATATATATTCAGGATTATTGTTTTTTTGTTGACGACATCGATAAAATGCTATTAATTAAGGCACTGTTGCATATTAAGTGGGTGAATGGGTATTCAGATATCCGCAACATTGCAGAACCTTCAATCTGAAGTATGAGAAGTCCTTGTATCCATACGCTCTCTTTATAATGGTTCGAATGACGTTGTTAACCGCTTCTGCCTTGGCATTCGTGATTCTATGCTTGAACCAGTTCAACACAATATGCAATCTCTTCATAATCGTTCTTGCAAGTGCCTTCAGTGGCTCGAAGACGGTTTTCTGAATAACTCTGCACCACTCTTCAATCATCGGCTTCGCTTCTTCTTGCGTAATATCGTCTTCGAAAATCGATAGTAAATCTTCTTTGAGCAAATAGGCTTCGTAAAGGGGATGATTTAGCGTCTCCAGTTTCTTGAGTCGGGCTTGATGGTTTTCTTTGTGATTGTGTTTTCTGGTCAAAACCAACCACCGGTCGTGTTTCTTGCTCTGACGCAACTTGTCAGATTCAAAATCTCTCTGAAGTTCTCGTCGTACTTCTTCCACTTTTCTGTTGACCAGGCGGCTGAAATGGAAACGATCAAATACGATCATATCGGCACTCCAACACTCGGAAACAGCGCCGATATATGAACCACTGAAATCCATTGTTACGGTATCAATCCAGCGGAGTCGTCGTTCGTATTTTCGAAACAACTCCTTCGCACTTTCTTTCGATTTGCCCATTGTCAGGTCGATCACACGCCCGTCCTCATGGTTTGTGATAACCGTTGCATACTTATGCCTTCGCTTATAACCAATCTCGTCAATTGCAATCTGATCGACATTCGGAACTCGTCCTCTATAACCCTTTTCCAACTTGGATAACTCAATTTTGTCGATTCGATAAATCGTACTCCGATCCACACCGAATATCCGTGCTACAGAAGCATTGTCTGAACGAAGCGTGAACTGGAGAACCTTATTGCCGAAGTCTTTAGAGTGTCGATTGAGACCCTCGGCAATATCCTGTTGTTCAGTTTTCACTCCACACTGAGCGCAGTTGATCCGGCGAAGCGTCAGCACAAGTACTACGGGACGACAGGATATGGATGCATGAAGAATTTTGCGGACTCGATGATCATAAACTGTTCCCACAATACCGCATGTAGGACAACGTGGCTCATCTTCCTTTCGAACATGGACTTCAATGCATGGATAAGTTTGATACGTACCTTCGATTATCTGGTCGGCAGAATAACCTTGCAAAGCCAACAACGTTTTACAGACTTGTTTTCTGAGAGGATCATTCATCTCTATCTCCTTGTTGTGGTGATTAGGAGATTGTACGAGATCGGGTGATTCCTCTCAATCTTTTTTTCGACTTACCCACTAAGTTTGCAACAGTGCCAAAAAATAAATGCGAGTTACCGACCGCGCGGCGGGGCGGCGGAAGAAGCCCTACGAATCCAGCATCATGCTTGCACAGGTCGGATCAAATCGGAACAACCATGTGCTGGATATTCCGTAGGGCTTCTTGGTATATTTCCCCATGTAAACAATACGCTTACATGGGGAAATATACCGTGTGCGAAGCACATCCGCCGCCCCGCCGCGCTGAGCTGGTGCGCATTCTCGAGTCGGACATTCAGTACAGCCGGGGAGAACATGAAGATATGGAGATTATGGCGGTTAAATTTTTCTGGACAAGTCGCGGAAAGAATCTCCTGATTGAGATATCACCCATATTGAGGAAATCAATGGAACGAAGTGAGCACTTGAAAACAATTTTGGAGAAAGCCAACCAGAAGAGGGACGACGGTGAATATAGCGCAGCTCTGGGAATTCTTGATGGAATTATTCAAGAAGCTGACAAGTATCAGGAAGAAACCACGTTGATCAGTTTCTACACACTGAGCGCCACCTGTTGCATGCATCTTCGCGAGCTTGAACGAGCGTTTCGATTTGTCGAGGATGGAATGGAGCTTTCCCAAAAATTAGAATATAAACGCGGAATTGCGCTGTGCTTGTACGTCAAAGGATCGATCCAGGGCACAAAGGGTGAAATAATCGCTGCGGAAAAAACTGCCGCCCAAGCCCTTGAAGTGCTGAACGAGACTGACAACGAATCTTTACGGGCCGCTACAATAAACCTCATAGCCGTCACATCATCATATCAGGGTAATTTCATCAAGGCAATGGAGTACGCAATAAGATATCTGAATATAACGAGTGAATTCAAGCAGACAAAAAGACTGAAATATCAAATTGCCACTACCCTGAGCAATCTCTCCGGATTTTATTACAATCTTGGCGAACTGGATCATGCTCTGGAACGTGGTCTTGAGGCATATCAACTATGCCGGGAATTAGAGAATCCGCTGATGATAATCAGTGCTTGTGTGAATGTCGGGCTGGTTATGCTTTCACTGGGCGAACCGTATCAAAGCTTGCAGTATCATAGAAAAGCTTGGAAACTCTTGCGGAAATGTAACGACGAAAAAAGAATGGCGATTTCATTTCTGAATATTGGTCTGATCTACAAGAACAATAAACGACCCAAGAGAGCGATGCGTTACTTCGAGAAATCGCTCGAAAAGAAACTGGCGATCGATGAGCGCTTCGGAATGCCGACGCTCTATCAGAACATGGCGCTGGTTCACAAGGAATTTTATGCGGACTACGGGAAAGCTCTTGAGCTTCTCAATAAATCTCTGCATTTGAGTTACGAGTATAATCTAGTGAACGAACGTCCAGCCATTCTGCAATATCTTGGGGAAACATTGATGTGTTCTGGTAACCTGACGGAGGCACAGAGGTATTTTGAAGATGCGCTTGCTCTTGCGAAGGAGCAGGATAATACGTTAAGGCAGATGGAAATCTTGCTCGATTTCTCCGAATGCTGGGAGGCATGCGGAGAATACCGGAATGCTTTTGAGACCATGAAGGAGTGGAGCACGCTAAGTAAAAAGCAATTCGATACTGAGAAGACAAGAGCGATCGCCGTGATGCGCATCCATCACGAAATCGAGCAGAAGGAGCAGGACGCGAAGCTGGCGCGGCAGGAGACCGATCTCGCGAGAAAGGATGCGGAAATTTACAGAATCAAGACCGAGGAGCTGGAGATGCGGGTTCAGCAGGAATTGGAAAGGCGTCAGGAGCAGCAGCGCATCATTATCCAGAAATCCAAGCTCGAATCGCTGGGACAGCTTGCTGCCGGTATCGCTCACGAAGTGAACCAGCCGCTGACCCGAATCACGATGGGACTCGATAACCTGCTTTTCACGGATCGATTGGGCAAGCTGAACAACGAATTTACCGTTCTCAAGACGCGTCAGTTCCTTAAAGAAACCGAGCGCATCAAGCTCATCATCGACCATATCAAGACGTTTAGCAGAGACCAACAGTTGACCACCTACGAAAAAGTCGACCTGAACCACGTGGTAAAAAACACACTGCTATTATTCAACGAGCAATACCGAAAACATGGATTAGACGTCGTGCTGGACCTTCTCGAACCGCTTCCGCCCGTTATTGGGCATCCCTTGAAGCTGGAACAGGTGCTGCTCAACCTGATCGCCAACGCGCGCGATGCAACGGAAGAGAAAGAGCGTGATACCGGTGTTCTCGATTACAAGAAGAGGATAACCATCTCCACGGCGATGGAAGCGAAGTCGATCGTGCTGAAGGTGGAGGACAACGGTAGCGGGATTGAGCCGGAGTACATCGACATGATTTTCGATCCCTTCTTCACGAAGAAGAAGGACGGAAAAGGAACAGGCTTGGGACTGCCGGTTTGTTACGGCATCATCAAGGAATTTGAGGGCGAAATAACGGTAAACAGCACGCCCGGCGAAGGAACGATCATGAAGATCGCTTTGCCTCAAACACAAGCATAACAGGACTAGTACGATGGAGGATTTGCGCATTCTGGTGGTCGATGACGAAGATGGAATTCGTCAGGAGTTGACTTACTATCTGGAGCAGAGCGAATGCCTGGTGTATGCCGCCGAATCAAGAAAGACGGCGATTGAGCTTCTGGAGGAAAATCCTGTCGATATCGCGATACTGGATATCCGTCTGGGTGCCGATTGCGGTCTGGAACTTCTGCAAGAGATATCCCAACGCTGGCCGGACGTTCAGGTGATTATGGTAACCGCGTTCGGCAACGAAGAAACCATCCTCTCGGCGCTCCGGGCCGGCGCGTTCGACTTCTTCCACAAGCCGTTCCGGTTGATCGATCTGGAGGCTGCAATCCAAAGGACAGGCCGGTACATTGCCCTTCAAAAACGTTGTGGCAGGATTCAGCAGGACAACGACAATCTCCACCGGCAGTTGAAGCGAATCTACGGTCATCCCATCGTTGGAGAGGGCGGGCACATCAAGCATGTGAAACAGCTCATCGGAAAAGTGGCCTCCTCTCCCGCGACATCGGTTCTCGTTACGGGGGAAAGCGGTACCGGAAAGGAGCTTGTCGCCCGCAGTATTCATCTCTTGAGCGACCGCCACGAACAGCGTTTCTATCCCATCAATTGTTCCGCGATTCCCGAGCATCTGTTCGAGAGCGAGTTGTTCGGACATGTGAAGGGGGCATTCACGGGAGCCGACTCTGATAAAACAGGCTGGATACAGACCGCCGACAAGGGAACGCTCGTGCTGGATGAAATCGCCGATATTCCCCTAAGTTTGCAGGTCAAACTGCTGCGCGTGCTGGAAACGGGTACCGTTATACCGGTCGGGGCTCGCAAAGGGATTCCCGTCGATGTTCGCTTCATCGCAATGACCAACCGGGACCTCTCGAGGCTGGTGGAGAACGATTCCTTCCGGCTCGATCTCTTCTACCGCCTGAATCGCTTCGAGGTTCATCTGGAGCCGCTTCGGGAGCGGAGAGAGGATATCGAAGCGCTCATCGAGTACTATCTCGAATATTTCTCGGGCAAGCTGAGAAGATCATGTCTTTCCATTTCGCTCGAAGCGAAGAACCTGCTACTGCATTACTACTATCCGGGTAATGTCCGTGAGCTCCGTAACATTCTGGAGCGTGCGATTATCTTGTGCGAAGGGAAGCAGATCACACCGCAGCACCTATCCTTATCGAATCAGCCCGATAAAGCTATCGATAATCCTGATACCGCAAGCCCAGTGGATAATATTCTCGATCTCGAAGTTCTCGAAAAGAAGGCGATTCTTCGAGCGCTGGATATCTCGGGAAACAACAAAACGCATGCGGCCCGTCTTCTGAATATTACCTGGTATTCCCTGGATCGTCGTCTCAAGAAATACGGGATGACTGGTATCGGAGATAAATGAATTGACATCTCCAGTAAAATTACCGTTTTTTACAACTGAACAACGTTTTGGAACGACACGTGTATGGCGGAATATTGATAAGCAATGAAAACAGGAATTGAATATGAACAAAATCAAAAAGACCTTGAAGTATGTTTTAATCCCGATCGTTTTGATCGTGACTTTCGGCTATTTCATCTTTGTAAGTAACGATTACGCGACTTTCTACCACGCTCGTCGGGCAAAAATCGACAGTGTCCGCGAATTGAAGACCTTCCTGGGTGAGCGAATCGTCGGCGATGAGGAGCAAGATATCCTTGTCCACCGTGAATTTCTCACCTACATGCGCAAGCTGGATCGAATCGCCGAGAAGCACGATGTGACGCTCTTGGTGCTCAACTCCTATTTCAAGCCCGGGAACTACGTGAATGACTTCCACGTTCCTCCGGCAAGATACTCGAATCACTACGCCGGTTTTGCCTTCGACGCGGACATCGTATATAAAGACGAACGATTCCGCTTCCCGCATTTGAGGAAATCGCGTATGCGACATCTTCCCGACGCTGTTTCCGGATTCCTCAACGAAGTTCGCGAGGATCCCGATATACGTTGGGGTGGCGATTTCAAGACAGAAGAACCTGTTCATTACGACGTCGCGCTGAGCTCGAAAGACCCTATTCTGTGGAACGAATACAAGATGGCGATCGAATCGGAGATGGAAATCGAGCATTACAATCTGAGTGGAAGCTTTGCGCGCTATTTCAGGGTAATCAACCAGACAATTTTCGGTAGCGTGGAAGACGCGAAGGATGATATCTTGTAATCCTCACGATGCATGGAAATGGCTGCGCAAATTCGATTGACAGCGTGGAATCTCTCGAGAGCAATGGAGACATGAGACCGTTGCGCTTCTTCTTTTTCTCCGATTCCCACCTGGGTTTCGATTACCCGTTCAAGGCTCGCGTCGAAAGGCGTCGCAGAGGCGAGGATTTCTTCCGGAACTTCGATCTGGTTCTGGATCGGGCGATCGGTGAGAAAATCGATTTCCTCATTCACGGCGGCGACCTTTTTTACCGGAGTAAAATACCCGAAAAGCTCGTGTGGATTGTTTTCCAGCGTCTTTTCCGCGTTGCCGACGCAGGCATCCCCGTATTCATCGTGCCGGGAAACCATGAGCGATCCAACATTCCGCACTCACTTCTTGCGATGCACGACAGGATTCACATCTTCGATGCTCCGGGTACGCAGCTTTTGAACATCCGCGGCATCAACGCGATGATCGTCGGATTCCCCAACGACCGCGACCACATACGCCAGACGTTTCCCCGACTTCTCGCGCAATCCGGCTGGCAGGAACATGACGCCGATCTGCGTCTCCTGTGCATGCACCAGGCGGTGGATGGCTCGCGAATCGAGAACTACACGTTCTACGGGCGGGAGGACGTGCTGAATCCCGAGGACATCCCGTCCGCCTTCGATGCGGTTCTCGCGGGGCATATTCACAAGTGGCAGATACTTACGAGAAATAGCAGGGGAGAAGCGCTGCCGTCGCCGGTCTTTTATTCGGGATCACTGGAACGAACGTCGTTCATCGAGCGTTTTGAGGAAAAGGGGTACTTCGATTTTCGTTTTTCGGATGGTAAGCTGGAACATGAATTCGTAGAGCTTCCCACGCGGAAAATGTGCGTGCTTAACTACAATGCGGATCACGAATCGGAGCAGGCGATACGGGGCAGACTGGTTCACGATTTGGGAAAACTAGCGCTTGACGCAGTGGTGCGTATAACGATCATGGGCAAGCGTATCCCGAAAGAGATGAGCGCGAAGTATTTTCGGGAGATTATCCCCGCAAGCATGAATTTTACATTGCGGTTCCCCGAAATGGACTGGAACCGGAAAGAAAAGATTGCCAAATAGCAAGAATCATGAATTCTTGCCACGAAATCAACAGAAACAGGTTGTGCAATGCAAGATATCGTAATTCGAACAGAGAATCTGCAAAAAGTTTACGACATGGGCAAGCATAAGGTCACTGCCCTTGATGGCGTCGATGTAGAAATCTACAAGGGAGAGTTCCTCGCGATCATGGGGCCTTCCGGTTCCGGCAAATCGACCCTGATGCATATTTTAGGATGCCTGGACACCCCCACTGGCGGTAACTACATCCTGGAGGCGCAGGAGGTAAGCAAGCTCAAGAAGAGACAGCTTGCCGCCGTTCGCAATCAGAGGATCGGCTTCGTTTTCCAGACCTTCAACCTCCTGCCCCATCTGAACATCTTGAAGAATGTGGAGCTTCCGCAGATGTACAGCGGCGTCTCTCCCGCCAAGCGGAAAAATCGCGCGATTGAGATTCTCGAACAAGTGGGACTGGGCGATCGGCTCCGGCATAAGCCATCGGAGCTTTCGGGTGGCCAGCGTCAGCGTGTGGCGATAGCCCGTGCGATTGTCAACAACCCGGCGATCATCCTCGCGGACGAGCCTACGGGAAACCTCGATACAAACTCGGGCAGCGATATCCTGGGGATATTCTCCGAGCTGCACGATCAGGGAAATACAATCATCATGGTTACGCACGATCCGCGCGTCGCGGGGAAAGCCAACCGAATCATACATATTATCGACGGAAAGATTACCAATGGCGATATCGCTTAGAGAAAGTGTGGTTGTAGGCCTTTCAGACCTCTGGATCCGCAAGGTGCGCACCGTCGTGACCGTCATGGGGATCGTGCTGGGAACGATGTCGATCATCGTAGTGCTCTCGCTGGTCAAGGGCGTGAACAACATGACCGAGCAATGGCTTCAGGAACGGGGCGGGGCCACCAAGATTTCCGTGTATCGCAACTGGGAATACAATGTCACCAACCGCGAACGCTGGTATTTCGATTACAAGGAACTGCGCCTGATCCAATCCCTGATACCCGAAGCGCTGTATTTCAATCCGACCTCGAACGAGTGGCGCCACTATCGATCCTATTACAATGGTAACGAATTTTGGACGCCTGTACAGGGGATATTCCCCGATTTCGAGAAGATCGAGGAGTGGACGGTTCAGCAGGGGCGGTTTATTAATAATTTCGATCTGGATGCCTACAACGACGTCATTGTCATCGGAACGACTGTGAAGAAAGAACTGTTCGGAAACGAGAATCCGATCGGCAAATACATATACGTGATGGACCGCAAGTTCCAGGTTATCGGCGTCATGAAACACCGCTACATGAAATCACGCAATCAGATGGGTGACGAGAACGCGCTCGAGTACCTCAATCAGCGTTGTTTCGTGCCGCTGAGCACCGTCATGCACAAGGTGTCGAACGAAGTCTATATCCGGGCTTTCACGGTGAAAGCGAAGACGGTTTCCGGGGTTACACCCCTGAAAGAGAAGCTCGAGAACATTCTTCTGAATCTTCGCCACGGGCATCCGGTTTTCATGGTCGAATCGGCCAAAGACCAGATCGATCAGAACTCCCAGGACACGATGGTTTTCAAGATCATCTTCATCATGATCAGCAGCATCTCGCTGTTCGTTGGTGGGATCGTGATCACCAATATTATGCTGGCAACCATCCAGGAGCGCACGAGAGAGATCGGCATCCGCATGGCGACGGGTGCGCGCAGAATCGATATTTTCATACAGTTCCTCGTCCAGACCGTCCTCACGACATTGATTGGCGGCATTCTGGGTATCCTCCTGGGGCTCTCGATTCTGGATAAAGTGGGCTCATTCATAAACATGGATGTGGTTGTCGACGCGCACATGATTGTCCTGGCGGTAGTTATTTCTGCCGGGGTTGGCTTGATTTTCGGAATCGCCCCCGCGATTCATGCGAGTAATTTAAATCCTGTGAAGGCTTTACGATATGAATAATCACATCGATCCATCGCTCGAAGGGATATCCGAGATCAGCATGAAGCAGAAGCATATTCTTCTCGTGGACGACGAAGAAACTATCCTGGAGATCATGGAAGAGACCCTTGTGGATAACGATTTCAAGGTAACCGCGGTTTCCGATCCCCAAATTCTTCCCGAGCTCATCGAAAAGCTGGATATCGACACGGTTGTGACCGATATTCAAATGCCGAAAATGGATGGCATTACCTTTTTACAGCTTGTGAAGCGCTACGACAAGAAGCTTCCGGTCATCATGATTACCGGTCACGCTGATTTGAACAACCTGATGAAGTCGTTTCGCCTGGGGGCGTACGACTACCTGAAGAAGCCGTTCAGCATGAACGAGCTGCTCATCACGGTTACCAAGGCTGTGGAAAAGCGCGATCTCCAGCTTCAGATCGAGCGCTACTACGATCTGCTGGAAGAAAAGGTTATCGAGAAGACCAAGGAACTTGTTGTTGCCAACCAGAAGCTGGAAGAGAATCTCCTGGGGACAATCCTGGCGATGATCAACGGTCTGGAAGCGAGCGACAAGTACACCCGCGGTCATTCGGAGCGTGTAACCGCCATCAGCATGATGATCGGCAAGGAGATGGGGCTGGAGAAAGAGACCATGAAGGTTCTTCGGTTGGGCTCGGTGCTTCACGATATCGGGAAGTTGGGGATTCCTCACGGTATTCTTCGCGCTCCTCGAAAACTTGCGCCGGACGAATATGAAGAGATGAAGGAACACCCCAATATCGGGGTGAAGATTATCAGGCCGATCGATCTGGAGGATGAGGTTTTCAACATTGTTGGGCAGCATCACGAGCGCATCGATGGAAACGGGTACCCCAACCATCTCAAGGGTGACGAGATTTCGTTCCTCGCCAGAATCGTTGCCGTGGCTGACACCTACGACGCCATTACTTCGGATCGCCCCTATCGGGCGGCTCTTTCGGATGAAACCGCGATTGGCGAGATCATGAAATATGCGGGGGTGCAGTTCGATCCTGAAGTGGCCAACGCCTTGCACAGGATATACAAGACGATCGATCAGGAGAAATTGACCGGATTCGAGGTCATTCGTAAAACGGAGATGTTATGAAAAAACGAGCGCTGATTAGTGTTTCGGACAAAACAGGTATCATTCCCTTCGCACAGAAATTGATACAACGCGATTATGAGATTCTCTCCACGGGCGGAACCGCGAAACTCCTTCTTGACGCCGGCGTTCCGGTGACAAAGGTCTCGGACGTGACGGGATTTCCGGAAATCATGGATGGAAGGGTCAAAACGCTTCACCCGTTGATTCACGGCGGAATCCTCGGTCTGCGAGACAACAAGGAACACGTGAAAACCGCCGAGAACTTGGGAATCCACTGGATTGACATGGTGGTGGTGAACCTCTATCCTTTCGAAGAGACCCTCAAGCGATCGGGCGTTAGTCATGCTGAAATGATCGAGAATATCGACATCGGCGGCCCGACCATGATTCGCGCGGCTGCGAAGAACTACCGGTTCATCACGGTGGTTGTCGATCCGGAAGATTACGCAAACGCTCTGGAAGCGCTTTCGGCATCTGAGGATGAGATCATTTCGATCAGGCAGCGGCTCGCCGGCAAGGCTTTTGCGCATACGGCACGCTACGATACGCTGATCAGCGCTTACTTCAATCGCGTCAACGAAATCTGTCAACCGGAGACGCTTCAGACAACCGCGCATCTCAAGGAGATTCTTCGCTACGGCGAGAATCCGCATCAGCTTGCGGCGTATTACGAAGATCCCGACCTGAGCGCGATCGAGCAACTGCACGGCAAACAGCTTTCCTATAACAATTATCTGGATATCGACGCAGCATTGCGCATGATCAGGAAGTTCCCGCTTGAAGGTGAAGACTCGAAGACGGTGGGAATCTTCAAGCACACGAATCCATGCGGAATCGGTTCGGGCTCGAACCTGGTGGAGGCCTACGAGAAGGCTTTCGCGACCGATACGCTATCGCCGTTTGGCGGGATTGTCATCACCAACGACGTGATCGACATGGATGCCGCGCTCAAGATCAACGAGGTGTTCACGGAGATCATCCTTGCTCCGGCGTTCACCGACGAGGCTATTCAGCGATTGATGAAGAAGAAGGATCGGCGCTTGATCCGCTATGACATCGGCAAACTTTATGCCGAATCCAACCAGGCGGTCAGTTGCATGAACGGTGTTCTGCTTCAGGGGAAAGACATCGCACCGGACGATGAATCGGGATGGCGGATTGTCACGAAGCGCAAGCCGGACGAGACCGAGATGAAGGCGTTGCGTTTTGCCTGGAAGACCGTGGCGCTGCTTAAATCCAACGCGGTGTGTTTCACGCGGGACGATCGATCGATCGGATTGGGGATCGGGCAGACGAGTCGCATCGATTCCACCGAGATCGCCATCCACAAAGCGGATAAGTTCGGTTTGTCGCTGGAAGACTGCGCTTGCGGATCCGACGGATTTTTCCCGTTCCGGGACAGCATCGACAGCATTCACAAGCTGGGAATTCGGGCCGTGATCCAGCCTGGAGGATCGCGCGGGGACCAGGAAGTTATCGATGCCTGCGACGAGTATGGCATCACGATGATCATGACCGGAACGCGCCATTTTCGACATTGATAAAAAAATCGTTTACAAAAAAAACCGTCTGTTTTTTGTTGCATCACCTTTTCAATATTGAAAAGCACCTAAGCGGAGATGTGTCCGAGTTGGCTTAAGGAGCACGATTGGAAATCGTGTGCTCGGGAAACCGGGTCTAGGGTTCGAATCCCTACATCTCCGCCATTTTTGTGCCCACGCAAATCGAGTTTTATACCCACTATCATGGCTTAGCCACAGGCACGGAATGAGAACCGTCGCCTTAGCTCCAATCCCTACATTTCCGTAAGTATTCAACGCCAGTTCTATCTGGGAATCCTTTTACTGTCAGACAACGCCACCCCGCGTGGGAGGAGGTTCAGATCAGGTTGGAGACTGCCGTTGAAACATACCTGTCCTCTGGTGAGGACAGGTGGAGAGTGGAGGAGGTCTATGCTAAATGTAACGCCATGAAGGTGGATTGCGAAAAAAGCAGGAGGACAATCCACCGTTCCAGACAATTATCTCGTCAACAATAGTATACGAAGGAATGCAAGGTAGGTATAAACTCTCCATGAAGGGCAAGTGAATGCGAATAATTATTGAAAGGTAGCGTTCTGTTTACGATTCACAGAAGTCGGAATCGAACACTACCATAGGGGTATCTGAACTGTATTCCCCCAGGTGGGCGTCTTCAAGCTGGCGGAATTTCTTGAGAAGGTCGTTGATGCGGCAGAGCGCTGAGCGGATCTTTTCGAGGCGCTGCTTCGCTTTATCGCCACCATCTTGTATATAGGTTTCGAGCATGTCCAGGTTGCCTTGAATAACCATCAGCGGTTGGTTTAGCTCATGGTTGGCCGTAACCGCCATCGCATAAATCGAGTTCCGGCGTTCGAGCTGAAGTATTTCATCCTGCGCTTCCTTGAGCTGGCGGTTCTTCTCAACAAGCTCCTCGTTGCGTAGGCGATAAACCTCGGCTTCGTGCTCTTTTCGCTCAAGATCGAACTTCATCTCGAGATTGCTCATGCGCTCGACGGCTCTGTCGTTGAGAAGCGCGCCTTTTTCCTCGTCGTACAGCAAGAAATAATCGACAATCTTTTGAATATCCCCAAGTCCTGCAGCCAGACGGGCGTGCATGAAATAGTTCTGCATCACGATTTGCCGCGCATGGATCCGTTGGGCTATCTCCAATCCCTGAGCAAGCGGTTCTTTCGCTTCCTCGTATTGATCCTTGAGCATGTAAAGCTGCCCGATGTTTGAAAGCAACGTAGCGATCAGTGCGTCGTAACCCTTGGCTCTTGCAAGTTCCAGACTGGAGTTGTACAGTTCGAGGGCGTCGTCGTAACGATTTTGATCCTTGCGCAGAAGCGCCATGGAGTTCAGGGCATTGCAAACACCTCGCGTGTCTTCTCGCTTATAGCATATCTCGATAGCTTCCTGCAAGCAGATCATTGCTTTATCAATATCTTTGCGTTTTCTATAAACCGCCCCCATGCCTTTCAACAAAAGCGCTCTGTGTTCGTCAAAACCATCTCTGTCTCCGATAATTTCCTCGGCTTGACGGTAGTGCTCGAGCGCTACATCGTACTTTCCGTGGCTTCTGTAGACATTGCTGATGTTGATGATGGTTCCTGCCATCCCGTGGAGGTCTTCATTTTCGCAGAATGCTTCGTAGGCTTTGCGATAGTAGCTCAAGCATTTATCGAAATCTCCCATGTCGCGATAGCAAATTCCGATCTGATTGTACAACTGCGCGACACTGATTCCCGAAAGTCCATTCTCGAGATTCTCGATCAGCTCCAGTAAGATGGGTAATGCTTCACGGTTCTGATCCAGAGACATCAGGAAATGAGCTCGAGCGCTCTTGCAGCGAGCGCGTTCGGCATCGGTTTCTGCAAAAGAATCGGCCTCGTTCAGAATCTCTCTGGCCTTATCGAGGTGCCCTCTGGTTATTTCTAATGAGGCATTGCTTAAGATTTCCTCGATTTTCCTTCCGTGGTCATCTGTCGTAAGTTGATTTTTTAGATCGTTATCCATCATACCGCCTGGACAAGTAATAATTCAAAAATAAGTTATTTGAAATGCTCCAACCCGTCAAGAGGAAAGTCACGATATTTCCGGTTAACGTCCTTTTGTGCGTGACAGGCCTGCATCGTATTACAATGATTAACGATAGTGAGTTGGAATATTCAATGTGCCGAAAGCGGAAAATCCTCTTATACTTTCGTAGCGTCTGCCTGCGAAGGATGGCGAATAGGGAAATCCTTAGACAGGATCAAATGGATAATTTATCTGGCACCAGAAAAAAGGAGATAGAATGGATACAAAAAAAGCTGGTTTCAATACAAAATTGATCCACTCGGGACAGATTTCCGATCAGTTCCTGAGTGTTTCTGTTCCGATTTACCAAACATCGACCTTCGCGTTCAAGAACGCCGATCACGGCGCTGCCTGTTTTGCCGGTGAGAGCGACGGATACATCTATACCCGACTTGGCAATCCCACCATCAGGGCTCTGGAAGACGCCGTTGCAGAACTCGAGGGCGGTTTCGGCGGTATCGCGACAACCTCCGGTATGGGCGCAGTGAATACGGTTTACATGAACTACCTCGCTCAAGGTGATCACATTATTTGCTCCGGGGCGGTTTATGGCCCCTCTCGCGGAGTGCTCGAAAAATATTACAAACGTCTCGGCGTTGACGCGGATTTCGTCGATACATCGGATATCGAAGCGATCAAAGCGGTAATCAAACCAAATACGAAGCTCTTGTACATCGAAACGCCGGCGAATCCAACCATCGTTATATCCGATATCGCCGCATGCGCCGATCTTGCGCACGAAAACGGTTTCCCGCTGGTTGTCGATAACACATTCTGCAGTCCGTACCTTCAGCGCCCCCTCGATTTGGGAGCCGACGTGGTGCTGCACTCGCTCACCAAGTTCATCAACGGACACGCGGACATCGTGGGTGGACTGGTCGTTGCGAAAACGGAAAAGGATTACAAGGAACTTTACGCGACCATGGCCAATTTGGGGCCGAACATGGATCCGCATCAGGCGTTTCTCGCTTATCGCGGTTTGAAAACCCTCTCCATCCGCATGGACCGGGCGCAGGATAACGCCATGAAAGTGGCTCGCTATCTCGATTCACATCCGAAGGTGGCATGGGTTCGTTATCCCGGACTCGAGTCCCATCCGCAGCATGAACTGGCCAAGCGCCAGATGAAGGGGTTCGGGGCGATGATATCCTTCGGGCTTGTTGGCGGTCTTCAAGCCGGTAAGACCATGATGGACAACGTTCATCTCGCTGCACTGGCCGTTTCACTCGGCGGTGTTGAGTCCTTGATTCAGCACCCTGCCTCGATGACGCATTCCAAAGTTTCGAAAGAGAACAAACTCAAAGCCGGCATTACGGATGAACTTGTTCGTTTCTCGGTTGGGATCGAGGATGTTGAAGACATCATCGATGATCTCGATCAAGCGCTGGAGATGATTTCGTAACAATCGACTTGTTTTTTATGCGCTGGATGGCTTGGGGGCCTTTCAGCGCTTTTTTTAATTTTTGCCCCGAATGAAAAAAACATTAATTTGTTATTTGATATAACGTAAACGCATGAGACATGTTAACTGAACGTACTTATTTACTGAATCGTGGCTTGGATTCAGGAGACAGCGAATGGAGCAAACCAGGGAAATGTGGAAGGTAGCGTTATCTGCAAAACAAATCGCTGATCTGGTTCTCTTGCCTGCGATTGTGGTTGATATTCATGCAGCCATTATTGCCGCGAATTCCGAGGCCCAGGATATCGGGTTCCTGATCGGCAAAAATATTGGCGGGATTCCACAAATCACAGATTCAGCGAAACTCAGTGATTCCTTGATGACCTGTTTCAATCAACAAAAAAGAACCGAAACGCTGATTGGTGTAAATGTGAGGGATCAGAAGCGAGAGTATAGAGCTGTATGCGTTCCCGTTGCAGAGGATGAGCCTTCGGGTGTTACCCTGATCACCTTCTATCACGAAGACAAATCGGAGGAAATGATCGAGCGGCTCGTTGCAGGCCATAAATTCCTGACGATCGGGAGACTGGCGGCCGGTGTGATGCATGAGATTCGCTCACCTATACAATACATCGGCGATAACGTCCGTTTCGTGATGGAATCAACCAGGTTGATGATACAGGTATACAATGAGTTATCGGGTCTCGTGAATAAGGGGGATTCGTCGGATCTGTGCGAGAAATTGTATGTCATCCTGAACAAACACGATTTCGAGGATTTGATGGAGGACATTCAACCCGCCCTGACGGAGTCTCAGGAGGGAGTGAGGCAAATCAGGTACATTCTGGATGCCATGAAGCGTTTTTCTCATCCTGGTTACGATCACAAGGAATGGGTGAATGTCAATGATCTGATAAAAAGCGCTCTCACCATCACGCACGGCGAGTGGAAGAACTATGCGAACCTCAGACTCGATCTTGACCCCACGTTACCCGAGATATCCGTATTGCGGGATGAAATCAGCCAGGTGTTTCTCAATCTGCTTGTCAATGCAGCGCAAGCAATTCAGAAGAAAAAGGAATCGATCGGTGAGAAGGGCGAGATATCGATTCGCACCCAGCACGACAACAGCGAGATAATCATACATATAAGAGACTCGGGAACGGGAATTCCTCAAGGTCTGATCGGCAGGATTTTCGAGCCGTTTTTTACGACCAAGAAGCCCGGCGAAGGAACCGGCCAGGGTCTATCCCTTGTGCAACAGATTATCAGCAGGCATAGAGGTCAGATCAAGGTGACTTCGGAAGACATGGTGGGTACTCAATTCGAAATCAGTTTACCGTTGATTGAGTCCAGTGAATAGAAACCAAGGAAGTTCGATGAATAATCGATTGCTATTTGTTGATGACGAACCGCACGTCCTTGATGGCCTGCGGAGGAGCTTGAGATCAAAGCGTAAGGATTGGGATTTACAATTTGTCACCTCGGGAGAGGAGGCGTTGAAACTGATGGGTAAGCAGCATTTCGATATTCTTATATCGGATGTCAAGATGCCGAACATGAATGGGGTGGAGTTGCTCCGCGAGGTATCGAAGAGGCACCCCGAGACGGTCAGGATCATTCTGACCGGCTATGCCGAGCAGGATCTTGCCATGGAGGCGGTGAAAATTGCTCATCAGTACCTAACCAAGCCATGCGAGACAGATCATCTGATCGGGATCATCACACGGATATTGAACCTCCGCAAGCTCATGAAAAACGAAGCGCTGACGAGCCTGGTATCCGGGATGCGGACGATTCCCAGTCTTCCGCAGATTTACAAGGAGCTAATCGAAGAACTGGACAGGGAGAACAGCTCGATCAAGCGTGTTGGTGAGATCATCAGTAAGGATCTCGGGATGAGCGCGCAGATTCTTCATCTGGTGAATTCGCCGTTCTTCAGCACGTATCGCACGGTATCCAGCCCGATGCAGGCTGCAAGCTTGTTGGGATTGAACACGGTACGTAATCTTGCGCTTTCGATACACCTGTTCAAGTCATACGAGAACCAGTCCCAGGTATTCCATTATGGTTCTCTGTGGTCGCACTCGATGTGTGTCGCTGAGTTGGCCAAGAAGATCACCGTTGGCTCGGAATGCTGCAAAGAGACTGAAGACCAGGCTTTTGTTGGGGGGATGCTCCATGATATCGGCAAGCTGATACTGGCAACCGAGTTTCCAGAGCTATATCGTGAAGCGCTTGAGGACGTTGAGAAGAATCATGTCGATCTGCTGGACGCGGAGTTGAAAAGGTTTCGGGTCGGTCATCAGGAGATTGCGGGTTACATGATGGGGATTTGGGGTTTACCCGATGAAATCATCGAGCCCATCGCTTTCCATCATACACCGATGATGGGCTACCACACAGGGTTTTCTCCTTTGGCCGCCGTTCACATGGCCAATACCATTGTCGATATAAAGAGAGGTGGCAGCATAACCAATCTGGAATCCCAACCGGATATGCTGTTTCTGAAAACCGCCGGTCTTGAAAAGAAATACAAAGAATGGCTCGAGGCTGAAGGGCAATAAATATGCTGCACAGAGTACTTTTTGTCGATGACGATGTAAATCTTCTCAAATCATACCGCAGGCAATATCGCCACCAGTTTCAGGTGGATATTGCCGCAAGCGCATTAGAAGCGTTGGAATCCCTGAAGAAATCCCCGCCAGTGTCTGTGATTGTTACGGACTACTCCATGCCTGATCACGACGGTATCGAGCTTATCAAGATGAAGATGGCGTTCGATACGCTTTCTGTGCCGATACTGATAACCGGGCAGGCGGATCTCAATATGGCCATTCGCGCCGTGAACGAGTGTTCCATCTTCCGTTTTCTAACCAAACCGATTGAATACGAAGAGATGCTGCCTATCATCGAAAAGGCAATCGAGCAGTACAAGCTGAACGTTGCGCTGGCGGACGAACTGCACAAGCTGGGCGAAACGGAATCGACCGTGGCAATCTGCTCACATTGCAGGAAGGTTCGCAACGTTGAAGCGCAGGCGACGGAGCAGAAGAATTGGAAGCATCTCGAGGTCTATTTCACGCAGAATTTCGGGATCGAGTTTTCGCATGGTCTGTGTCCGGAATGCGTGGAGAAGATGTATAGCGACGTCTTGAAGAAGAGGTAGTTTTTTTATCATTGGTCTACCGGCATGGCATCTTCGCACGATCTGCGCTCCGGCGTGGATATAACACGTCTTGAAAACTATCGAACTCTAATAAAAAGACGTGTAACACCACGCCTGCGCAAGCAGATCGAACGAATCTGCTCACGCCTCGCAATTCACGATCATATATTCCAGCTACTTTAAAAGCATCACCTTCTGCGTTTTCTCGATTCCATTTGTTCTCATACGGATCATGTAAACACCGCTGGAAACGTTTTTTTGATAATCGTCTTTTCCGTTCCATTCCATCGAGCGGTTCCCGGCAGTTTGGTGTTCGTCGACGAGCCTGCGCACGATCTGCCCTTTCACATTGAAGATGCTGATGTTAACGGGCGAATCTTCGGGAAGATTGTAGCGAATGGTCGTAGCTGGATTGAACGGATTTGGGAAGCAGGAGATTGAGGCTTGTGGCGGTGTTACGTCAGCGTTTCTCGTTTCGATGGGTCTCTCGCAATCAGCCTGTATGGACATGTATTCGATGGTTCCGCCCGAGTCATCGTCGAAACCGTATTCGTTGTCGTTGTAGTAGGCGATACTCAGCAGACCGTCGCTCCAGTTGGTGAATTCGGGAATTGTGTTTGCAAGGATGAGGTCTCGGGGGATCTTCCCTTCCATCTCGGGGACGAAGTCATCGTCCTCGGGATTTCCGCTTAAAACCTGCGCCTGTCGCCACTCGACGACCCAGTAGCCGGATGTCGTGAAAAATATCTCCGGTCGGTTTGCTTCTTCTGGGAGATCGTAGCCATTGTTGTACATCCATGATTTGAGGGCGTCGCTCCAGAAGCAGGCCATCCAGCCTTCATCCTGATTGCACACGAGCCTGATGCCGTTGTGGGTGTCCGCATACTCCTCATTCCAGTGCGGCCATGGATAGCAGCACGCGGGAACAACTTCTCCCGTTTCATAATCCATGACATCCACAATGCCATCTTCATCGATGTCCCACGGCAGAACGGGATCGCCTTCAATGGGATTTTCACTGACCGGATAGACATCCACTGAGAAGATTTGATGGGAATTGTGGTTGTAGGTAACGTTGCGGACCTGAGACATCAGCGGCCAGCGTGTCGGAACCCGGAATTGCACGCCTTGGAGACAGAATGGCATCTGTATGTGGAAGTGTCCGAAGTCGTCCCAGAGCGCGTTGAAATTCCCCGCGTGAACCGGCGCGATATAGAGTTCGTCTATGCCTTGAAGCCAGGGCATCCGGTTGTGGTTCAGGGGCGATTCGACTTCGTATCCCAGGAAGCGGGAGTAGGTTTGCCATTCTCCTTCGCAGTAGTTCTCGTTGATCAGCACAAAGATGTTTTCCTCCCCAAGAGGCATCGATTCGTACGATCCGTCGATCCAGCAGTAGATGCCGAAGAGTCCGTCATCACGGCAGTCGCAGGAGAGATAGGTACTGACAGGATCGCTGGTGGCTGGATGCGGAGGCGTTGGAACGTCGAATTCGACAATATTCCAGTCCGGTTCCAGCATCGAACCGTCTTCGATATCCTGCGTATCGAAATCGCACCAGAGAATCTTGAACTGCCCTTTAACATCCTGGAAACGGGAGGCCATGTAGGGCCTCGAGAGAAAGATATATAGCCTTCGTTTTCCATCTTCCGCGTAGCTTGGGGCTTTCCCGATGTGAACCTGCGGATTGCGGAAGGAGTTGTCGAGACCGCATGGAAACTCCTGCTCGTTGCTGTTGTTACTGAAGACAACATGGGACGATGAAATCAATCCCGGGCAATTCACCAGATGCCAAACATCGCAGGAAATACATATCTCGCAGATATCCGATTCATCGTTCCACTGCTCCCAAACAAATATGAGATCGTGTGTTTCGAAATCCATCGCTGAAACGACGTTCGTTTGGTTACTTTCCGCACTGGTATAGTAACTGCCAATATTGTCATTCTCCGGATGATAGAAATACAATTCGTGAGCGCGCGGTTCAGCGCCGTAATCATCACGAGCCTGGACGGAAAGCACCTTCAGATCGCTGTCGCCATAACTGGATTCGTGAAGGAAGATCATGTTGCCGTTATTGGCACTGATTGCCTGGTCGTCGAAAGTCTCAAGAAGCGGCGTTGGCGGTGTGTGAATCTGCCATGCCAGATTGGAACCGTTTCGCTCCGGGAAGCCAATCTTGTGACCGGTGCTTGAAAGGTAGCCGTTGTCCGTTGCGATGACAGGAAGTACTAGCATGATAGCAAGCAGTATTAATATCGACCCTCTCATAATAACCCTCCTCAAGGTTATGTAATGCCGCAACAAGAATCATAAATCAAATTGATAAGCTATATTAATAATTTAGTTTCACGCTTCCGCTTGTCAAGTTCATTTCGGAATCAAGTCCGTTTTAATACATCCGGCTTCGTCCTGATAAAGGGATGTCCGGCTTCGATTTTCATTGACATGTTGCTGAATTCGGCGAATACGTCACCCAAGTGAATTTGCAGTAATTGCAGTTGATACCATTTCCGCTTTGACGATTCATGAATCAGAGAGATGAAGGATGCGGAAATGGTTCTCTGGGAACGATTTCCCGATGGACCTTTTTTCATTTGGTGGTTCATCAATCGGTAAATCGTATAATTACTGCGCCGAAGTGAAACTTCACATTAAGATTCGATGGAGAAACACCATGGAGCAAAACCATCCAGAAGAATGGAAAGAGATGTTTCCCGAAGCAACGCGGGAAGCATGGCGAGAAGCGGCCGACAAGCTGCTGAAGGGAGCGCCTTTCGACAAGGTGCTGAAAACGAAGACGCCGGAGGGCTTTTTGCTTGAACCGATCTATGATCGTCAAGATACTGACTGTCTGGATCATATCGGTTCGATGCCAGGAACGCCGGCTTATGTACGCGGGTTGAAATCCGAGGGCTTCCGTAAAAAACGCTGGCTGATTGCCCAGGAGATTGAAGAGCACGCGATCGAAGATTACAACAAAGCGCTCAAGAGCGATCTCTCGCGCGGCATGACCGCCGTCAGCATCAACCCGGTAGCCCCGAATCATATCAAGGAAAAGCTGTTCCGCACATGCCTCTGCTTGCAGACGCTCGGAGACCTCGAAAAGGCGTTCGACGGAATCGATCTGGCGAACGTGCCGCTGCGGTTCAACAGCTACGCATCCGGCAAAGCGCTCGCAGCCATGCTGGACGCGATGAAAAAACCGCTCAACGGCTCGCTGGGTATGGACCCGATCGGTGAACTGGCAGCCTGCGGCAAGGTTACATTTGACTCGATTTTAGACGCAGTCCACACCGCAGACTGGATTTACGAAAACCACCCAGGCATGAACCCGATCACCATCCACACGGAAGTCTGCCACGAGGCAGGTGGAAGCGCGGTGGAAGAGCTTGCTTTCTTTCTCTCCAGCGCCGTGGAATACATCGACAGACTCACCAAGGCAGGAATCGCGCTCGATACTGCCCTGAACAAGATGGAAGTCTCCTTCGCGCTGGGCGGAAAGTTCTTCATGGAGATTGCCAAGCTGCGCGCGGCACGCATCCTGTGGAAGAACCTCTGCGACGCCTACGGCAAGCTGGAATGTGCTCCGAACCTGCACATCCACGTCGGCACCGCGTTCATGAACAAGACCATCTACGATCCGTACGTGAACATGCTGCGTACCACCACCGAAGCGCTTTCGGGCGTTCTTGGAATGGCGGATTCGGTGACCGTGGAACCGTTCAATTCCACCTACGATTTCCCGAACGGTTTCGCGCGGCGCATCGCACGTAACACACAGATTATTCTCAGTGAAGAATCGCACCTGGACGAGGTGATCGACCCCGCCGGCGGTTCCTACCTGATCGAAACGCTTACCAACTACCTCACCGGCGAGGCCTGGAACCTATTCCGCGAAATGGAAGCGGACGGCGGCGTGATCAACGCGCTTCAGACCGGCACACTTCAAAACCGTATCGCCGGAATCCGCAGCGATCGCGACAAAAACCTCAACATCCGCAAAGACGTGCTGGTTGGCATCAACATGTATACCAACCCGGACGAGAATCCGGTGACTGCCCCCTGGGACAGTCCCGACTGGAAATGCCAGGGGTGCCGCTCGAAGAAATCCGGAATCAAGCCCGGATCGACGGACATCGCTACGCTTTCCAAAGCGTTCAAGGACGGTCTGACACTCGAGGAAGCGCTGGAACTTACGGATAACGGCGACATGATGACTGTCGAACCGCTCGAGAGCTATCGACTCGCAAAGGGATTCGAAGACCTGCGTACCCGCGTCATGGAGTACGAGGGCGACAAGCGCGTATTCCTGATGAACATGGGCGGCGTCAAGCAGCACAAGGCGCGTGCCGATTTCTCCCGAGGATTCTTCCAGGTGGCGGGATTCGACGTGATCGACAACAAGGGTTTCGCGACGGTCGAAGACGCGGTGAAGGCCGCCGGCGAGAACGGAGCTCCCGTCGTGGTGATCTGCTCTACCGACGACACCTACCCCGAGCTGGTTCCGCCGATCATGGAAGGTCTGAAGAAGAATAACCCCGATATTGTAACGGTTCTGGCCGGTTATCCCAAAGACCAGATCGAACAACATAAAGCATCCGGTATCGATGAATTCATACACGTCCGCGCGAACGCCATGCAGATTCTTAGCACGATCGCAACGCGAACAGGAGTGGTACAATGAGACCAGTTTTTAACAAACACAACCTCGAAATGAAGCCATCGGGCAGCTTCCGCGAGTGGGAAGCGGCCTTCAAGAAAGCCACGGGCAAGACGCCGGGCGAAGCGCTCTGGCAAACCAACGAACAAATTCCGGTCAAGCCGCTCTACACGGCTGAGGACCTCAAAGAATACAACCATCTTGGCTTCACCGCCGGGATTCCGCCGTTCCTCAGGGGACCTTATGCAACCATGTACGCCATGCGTCCGTGGACGGTGCGGCAGTACGCCGGATTCTCCACCGCGGAAGAATCCAATGCCTTCTACAAACGTAACCTGGCGCAGGGACAGCGCGGTCTTTCCATCGCGTTCGACCTTGCGACCCATCGCGGTTACGATTCCGATCATCCCCGCGTGGTGGGCGACGTCGGTAAGGCAGGCGTGGCGGTCGATTCGATTCTAGACATGAAGATCCTCTTCGACGGCATTCCGCTGGACAAGATGTCTGTCTCCATGACCATGAACGGCGCAGTTCTGCCGGTGATGGCGTTCTACATCGTCGCCGCCGAGGAGCAGGGCGTATCGCTCGACAAACTCACCGGTACCATCCAGAACGATATCCTGAAAGAATACATGGTGCGCAACACCTACATCTACCCGCCGGAACCTTCCATGCGCATCATCGCGGACATCTTCCGCTTCACCTCGGAAAACATGCCCAAGTTCAACAGCATCAGCATCAGCGGCTACCACATGCAGGAAGCCGGCGCGACTGCCGATCTGGAGATGGCATACACCCTCGCGGACGGTCTCGAATACGTGCGCACCGGTCTCAAGGCCGGTATCGACGTGGACGCGTTCGCGCCACGGCTGTCGTTCTTCTGGGGCATCGGCATGAACTACTTCATGGAGATCGCCAAGATGCGCGCGGCGCGCGTGATCTGGGCAAACCTGATCAAGCAGTTCAACCCGAAAGATCCCAAATCCATGGCGCTCAGAACCCACAGCCAGACATCCGGCTGGTCGCTTACAGAGCAGGACCCGTTCAACAACGTTGTCCGCACCTGCGTAGAAGCAATGGCCGCAGCGCTCGGTCACACCCAGTCGCTGCACACCAACTCGCTGGACGAAGCCATCGCGCTGCCCACCGACTTCTCGGCTCGCATCGCGAGAAACACCCAGCTCTACCTCCAGCATGAAACGGGTATCTGCGACGTGGTCGATCCCTGGGGCGGCTCCTACTACGTGGAAGCGCTCACGGGCGAACTGATCAAGCGTGGATGGGAACACCTCAAAGAGGTCGAATCGCTGGGCGGCATGACAAAGGCCATCAACGAAGGTATCCCGAAACTCCGCATCGAGGAAGCCGCTGCACGTCGCCAGGCGCATATCGATTCGAAGCGGGAGACCATCGTCGGCGTAAACAAGTATCGTCTCGACAAGGAAGAACCGATCGAGATTCTCGAAGTTGACAACACTTCCGTGCGTCAGGCGCAGCTCAAGCGCCTCGAACAGCTCAAGGCGAACCGCGACAACAAGAAGGTTGAAGCGGTACTCGCAGCCCTGACCAACGCTGCCGACAGCGGCGAAGGCAATCTGCTTGCGCTCTCCGTCGAAGCAGCAAGACTGCGCGCATCGCTGGGCGAGATTTCCGACGCACTGGAAAAAGTATATGGGAGACATAAAGCTGTGACCAAGATCGTATCCGGCGTCTATAGCAGCGAGTTCGCGGAAGAAGCGGCGGTGGAAGAAGTCCGCAGGATGACCGACGAATTCGCCGAGAACGAAGGCCGCCGTCCGCGCATCCTCATGGCGAAGATGGGCCAGGACGGACACGACCGCGGCATGAAGGTGGTATCCACCGCATACGCCGATATGGGATTCGATGTCGACGTCGGACCACTCTTCCAGACCCCGGAAGAAACCGCGCGTCAGGCAGTCGAGAACGACGTCCACGTCATCGGCATGAGCTCGCTCGCCGGTGGACACAAGACTTTGCTTCCGCAGCTCGTGGAAGAGCTGGAAAAACTCGGGCGCGGCGACATCATGATCGTCTGCGGCGGCGTTATCCCGGCACAGGATTACGACTACCTCTACGAGCACGGCGCGGCTGCTATCTTCGGACCCGGAACCGTCCTTCCGGACGCGGCGAAGAAGATGCTCGAAGAACTCGAGAAGAGATTGGGCTAACAACGAACTTCATCGATCTGTGCCACTCTGAGCTGTGGGTTTTGCGAAGAAAAACGCGAATCCTCATAGAGTCAAAGGGGCACATGAATGTTCGCTAAACCCAATCGAAGTTCAATAGAATATTGTAGGGCAGGTCACCGTGCCTGCCCTTTCCCTTTAAGGAATACGCATGCCTCAAGACAAGAAACGACCCGAATGGGTGCCGGAAGACGCCGGAAGCGAATTCACCACATCGGTGATGAAGGGCGTCGATAACCCCCATCACAGAAGCCGCCGCATCAAGCCCGTAGGAAAGCGCCGCGACCTCTCCATCGACGAATACGTCGAAGGCGTTCTGGCCGATGACCGCACCACCCTCGCGCGCGCCATCACCCTCATCGAGAGCAACCGCCACATCGATCAGGCGCAGGAACTTCTGCGTCGCCTGCCCTCCGGAAACTCCATCCGCATCGGCATCACTGGCGTTCCGGGAGCCGGCAAGAGTACCTTCATCGAAGCGTTTGGGCTCTACCTGATCCAGCAGAGCCACAAGGTCGCCGTTCTGGCGGTCGATCCATCCAGCAGCATCTCGCGCGGTAGCGTCCTGGGCGATAAAACCCGCATGGAACTCCTCTCTCGTGAGAGAAGCAGCTTTATACGGCCTTCACCATCCGGCGGAGAGCTGGGCGGCGTCACCCGCAAGACGCGCGAAACAACCCTCGTCTGCGAAGCGGCGGGATTCGACGTGATCCTCATCGAGACGGTCGGAGTGGGGCAGAACGAGATTACCGTGCGCTCCATGGTCGATTTCTTCCTGCTGATGAAGATCGCGGGGGCCGGCGACGAGCTTCAGGGGATCAAGAAAGGCGTGATGGAACTGGCGGACGCGATCGTCATCAACAAAGCGGACGGTGACAACCTGCAACGAGCCAATCGCGCACGTGCCGAGATCGAACAAGTTCTCCACTACATCAATCCCGCCACCAAGGGCTGGCAAACGCCTTCCGTGACATGCTCAGCGCTCGACGGTTCCGGTATTACCGAGATGTGGGAACTCATCGCCAAATTCCGCGACACAACCACCCAAAGCGGCATCTTCGACGCGCGCAGAAGGCAGCAGTCCAAGGACTGGATGCACGCCATGATCAAGGAAGCGCTTCTGAACAAGTTTTACAACGATCCCAATATCAAGGCCGTTCTGCCCGACATCGAGCAGCGGATTGTGGGCGGGGATTTGCCCGTTACCCAGGCGGTGAGGGAATTGCTGAATCTGCTGAGGGAGTAGGGATATAAATTCATCTTTATTTGCCCCTCTTTGTGAGAGCAAGGAGGGGATTTTTGTATGTCACCCTGAGCGAAGTCGAAGGGTAAATGCGGCACTACTTCCTGATGTCTTTGATATCGTCGCCGTAGATGGCGGAGATTTCTTTATCAAGATCAGTGGTCCACTGTCCTTCAGTGCCGATGTAGCCCAAGCCATGAATGTCGGAGGGGTTTTCTACAGTTGGCGCTTTCAATATTATTGTTCTTTTCCGTCCAAGCTTTCCGAAGAAATAACCTGCTTCAAAGATTACGTTCTGTCTCGCTCTTTTACTCATGCTTGCAGGATCGGAAGCATCTCCAGCCAGGCATCCAATATCATCGGGCGTGTAGAGACATAACGCAAAGTCGATGACATCATCCGAGGAATGTGCTTCAAACTTCTCCAAAATAGTGCGTCCGGCATTAGGTCGTTCATGGAGAATAATAACATCTAGATTATAGTTTTTCTCTATATATCGTGCTACTTTATTTTTAAAAGCATCATCCCGTCCATGTACAAGGAAGCAGGCTTTTTTCCATTGTTTTTTTTGCGTGATAGACATTGTTTTTTCCTCTTGAGGTTCTTCAGGATACAGTATAGATTCAATATAATTAATTCCATAAGTTGAAAGGGTAAGTCCAATAGTCGCGTTTGCTAACAGGGTTTTCTGCTTGTTAAATAAAGGGCTGTTAATTATGTTTTGTCTATACTTTCGGAACTCAAGTTGATCAGAAACCCCCATCACTGCACAAGTTGCTTTATCTATAAAAACATCCCCATTTTTCTTTCCCATGCGATCATATACGTAAAACGCTAATAGTTTCTCCTTTTCCTTCCAAGTTTGAGGGAATTGAGTTTCACTAATTAGCCTATCAAAATCTTCACTCGAACTAATTTGGACAATATTATCTTTTGAACTGTGTTTTCTGAGTGCAAAAATCAGTTCATGATTTTTTCCTATGTTGTTCTCAATCTCCGTAAGCAATCCATTATCATCAGTAATCATGAAATACCCACACAACTCGCAGTGATATTTTGTTGCATTTCTATAATTATTATTACCGGGGTTCAGGATTTCTGCTTCTTGCCCACAAACAGGGCATTTCGCCTCGCTGGTTGCCATATTTACCTCCATCAATTAATATACAAAGCAAAAGTGCTTGCTATTCATAAGAAATGTCAAGAAAGAAGATCAAATAGAGACATTGGGTATCTGCATATCATGGAAAGGCCCCTTCGATTCTATGAGGATTCGTGTTTTTCCTCGTAAAACACACAGCTCAGGGTGACATAAATGCAGAAAAAACGCCGCCTCCATTTCTGGGGGCGGCGTTGCGATATATTGCGTAGCGGCTACTTGAGGAGCAGCGCTTTGCGTGTTTTCGTATAGTTGTCGGTTTCGAGGCGGTAGAAGTAAATACCGGAAGAAACCGGCTTGCCCGTGTTGGCCGTACCGTTCCACGTAATGGTGTGGCGTCCGGCATCCAGTCGGTCGTTTGTCAGGGTTTTTACCAACTGGCCTCTCACGTTGTACACCCGCAGGCTAACCTTGCCGGGTTCCGCAATGGAGAACGCGAAGGTCGTTTCCGGGTTGAACGGATTCGGGTAGTTGTTCTCCAGGTTGTTGGTGAACTCGATAACGCCCTCTTCGCCGGTTGCGTTCGTGTTGATGTTGACGCCGAGGATGTTGGACGGAAGGCTTTCGCCGGTGTCGTACAGCGCGGTCACGTAGTAGCGATAAATGCGATGCATGTCGACGGTGTCGTTCCATTCCTGCGATTCGGTGCTGTCCACCATCACGTAGTATCCGCTCTCGGTCTGCTTGTAGATGTTGAACTGAATGAATTCGTCACGATCCAGCGTAGTCTGCTTGCGACCGCTGTCGCGAGCCACTGTCGGCGGGTTGTAGGCCCAGAAGAGCTCGAGAGCGCCGGTGGATGTGTTGAGATTCTTGTCCAATTCCGCTGGGGGGCACAGATAGGTGAGTTCGAAATCGTAGTCCTCGAACTCCTGTCCGGCCTCGATGGTCACGTCTTCGTAAAGACCGATTTCGAATCCTGGAAGGGTGGCGGTGAGATCGTACAGACCGCCCGGGACGTAGAGTTCGTAATTACCCTCGTTGTTCGGGAATGTCGTGTAATCGCCAACGGTGATCTCCGTAAGTACCAGGTCACCGTAGGGATCGCTGAGCGAGACCGTTCCGTTGATGATTCCGGAGCGTTCCTGACCTCCGGATACCACCACGTCGTCGATGGCCCAACCGTAGTCGACGGTGGAGCTGTTCGTGCCGAAGTGCCAGCGCAGAATGATTTCATTGCCGGTGTATTCCGAGAGATCGAAGGTAACCTGCTGCCAGCCGCCGGACTCGCCGGTAAATCCCGGCTCGCCGCCCACGCCAGAGGTTCCGTTATAAATGTTGTTCGTGTTGTAACCGCCAACCGGGTAGATTAAATCCCAAGCGATGCCGTTGGAGTTGGATATCTTCACGTTACCGCCGTCGTATCCGGCTTCCGTGTCGAAATACTGCCAGAAGGTGAGTTGGGTGTTGTCTCCGATAAAGAAGCGCTGCGTGTTGAGGTACCAGCTAACGTTGTTACCATAGTTCGCCGCGATGTGAGTCGCCCAGCACTTGTCGCCGGAATGCGCCCCGACGGAAGGAATACCGTATTGCCAGCCGGCATAGGAATAGAATCCGCCGTTGTCCGTCTCGAAGCTTTCCTGGAATCCCCAGTCGCCGATACCCATTGGGAAGGAGTAGATCGAAGGCTCGGTATACATGTGCTCGATTTCCAGATCGAAGTCAGCCGAGCCCGGAGTTACCGCGTCTTCGCTAACCGTGATCATGAATACCTTCTGCATGTTATGGCCTGGCATAATGTCGCCGTACACGACTTCGGAAGTCCCGATCGTCACGTACTCGCTGTCCGTACTCAGAGCCGCACTAACGTCATAAGCCGGTGAATCGGAGTCGTTACCCAGGTTGATAATCAGCTTCGCCGTCTCGCCCGGGTCCATCACGCCGTTGTTGTTCTCGTCGATGTCGTTGATCATGGAAGAGATCACGTGTACCGAAGATCTGCGCACTACTGCTGTGAACATGTAATCCCAATCGCCATCGCTGTTCTCGATGTTCATTTCGAATGTGATAACGTGGTTGTCCGGCGTTTGCGGAAGGGTCGAGAACGAGAAGAAATGCGTGTTTGTAGCGGATTGTCCGCTTCCAATCGACTGGTAGGAGGAGGTGTCTGCCGTAACGGTAACGTAGGGATCGTAACAGCTGAGCGTTGCGAAAGCGCCGCTGGTTTCCGTCAGGCCGACGTTCTGCATGAATACGCCGAGATCAACGGATTCGCCGGCGTCGATAATGCCGCTTCCGTTTTCATCGTGAACGATGATGTCACCGAGCATGAGGAATGAATCCGGGTAGATGATCGGAATGCCTGAGAAGAGGATTGCCGTGTTGTCGGCAAGTGGCATCGCTCCGGCAGGGTAATCGTTTTCGTATGTGTATTGAAGCCCGACGGTTCCTGTATGATCTTCGATACCGATCGTACAATAGTTGCCTTGAGGGCCGCTGGCTTCGTTGTAAGAATCCGTATTTTCGAATTCCTGATATTGAATCTTGATCAGACCGTCACCTTGCGGTGTGGCGTTGTGCTCGGGATTGTAGAGAATGATTTCGAATGTGACGTTTCCGCCCGAGGCGAGCTGGCAGTTGTCATATTCAATGATAAATGCGGGTTGAGCCGATTCTTCATCGAACCAGTAGTAGACGCCTCCGCTGTTCGAAGTGAGGTCTTCCCAGAGTCCGGCGATCATGGGGCTTGGTCCCATTGCGCCGGGGATCTGCCAGTTACGGAAGGAAACGTTTTCCGATTCGGGATATCCGAATGTTACATATCCGTTCGAGCAGATACCGATGTTATCGTATTCTTCTCCGTAGAAGGTGAAGGTAAACGGCAGATCGAAGAAATTGATGGTTCCGCTTTCGATGCTGGAATCGCCAACGCCGGCGCTCGTTCCCTGACCGCCGTTGGAAGGATTGATCTCGATCCAGTCGTACTCGGGGGCATCCGCGTAATCGGAATCGTTGGAGTCGTAGCAAACGTATCCGTAAGCATCCGGTCCAAGCGGGTCGGTAACCGTTACATTACCGATGGGAAGTTTTGCGATTTCTTCCTCTTCGTATCCATCCGTGTTGTAGAGAACCAGTTCGAGCGGGATCTGCATGCCGGGAAGTATCTGTGCCATGGAGTAGACTTCGTAGTTATCTGTGGTGCAGGTTGCTGTTTGTCCCGCACTGATGCTACCGAAGTATCCGATGGAGTCGTTAACGCCCACAAGACCGTTGAGGGAGCGGAGTTCGCCCCAAACATCGTCGAGATCGGTCTGGCCGTTGTTGACGATGGTGAAGCGGAGCTGAACCGTGTCACCCGGGTCCATGGTGTTATTGCCGTCTATGACGCTCAGCGACTGGATATCGATATCGTTACCGGCAATTGTGATCCAAAGGCGTCCGGTCCAGTCGTTCGTGCTTCCGTCTTCGATGTCCAGAAGGAACTGGAACTGATGGTTGTCCGGAGCGTCGGGGCTAACGGTGAAGACGTAAGCCTGGCTTACTTCAGCCGTTCCACCGGCGGACATCGTTCCATAGTCGCCGTCAGCGGTTGTGATTTCCACGTATGGATCGTTCGCGATCAGCTCTGCGCTGACGTTCGAATAGCTGCTTGAATCATAGTTTTTCAGATTGACGATCAATTCGATCGTTTCGCCCGGTTCTACATTTCCATTTCCGTTTCCGCTCGAGTTTCCGCCGTTGTCATCGTCAATGTTCATGGAGTAATATGCGATTCCGCCTGTGGAGCTGATTGTAAACTCGCCGAGGTGAGGAATGTAGTCGGGTTTTGTAACGGTGAGATCGACATCGCCTGCGTTTTCGCCATCGAATTGTAGAACGATGTTACCGATATTGTCGGTGTAGCCTGACGCGAATATTTCGTCATTTCCTTTGCGTGCCGTTACCCAGGCGTTTTCGATAGGGTAGCTATCGTCGTCGGTAACGTTGACTTCGATGTAATCCTGTCCGAAGGGCAGGTTGTCGTCGTATGAAACATTCATTTCAAGCGGCATATTAACCCAAACATCCATCGTGGGATCACCCATCTGGTTGAACCAGTGTGTGAACATGTTCACGTAGTTCTGGGCAATATTGTAGTACGCCACATAGAACTCGACCTTTGCGTTGTTGACCGCTTCACCCATCGTGCGCATGCCCAGGGATTGAAGTCCGTGGTAGATACCGCCGTCGAGCATGTTGTTGAACTGGGTGTGCGTACCGGATGTAGCCATACCTATAGCAGAAACTGCGCCTTTGGGTGCGGATGGCGATCCGGCGCGGATAAAGGCTTCTGTTCGAGCAGTGCCGCTGAAAGAACCCGTATCGCAGGTGATGATCGTTGCATTACAGATTTTGCTAATATTCGAGAGCCCTGATATATTACTTGTGGTCCAGCCGCTCATACCGATCCAGCCGCGGTAGTTGAAGAAGAGGACGCCAGCATTGATCGCGGTATCCATATCATTCGGGCTTGGGTCAGCGGCATAGAGCTCGGTAAACGTGTGTTCCGGATCCTTCGAAAGGATTTGATCTTTCACGTATTTGTTGGTAACAATGCATGAGAAGCCTGAAGGACTCGTATCGCCGACAAGGAGACTGCGATGGAACCGCTCGGGCGCGGCGATGTTGACATTGCGTTCGTAGATATTCATCTTGGAGAGGAAGGTCATCAATTCCGTTACTGTGGAAACGGAAATGCGGCCGATAAACACGTCGCTGAGGTAGTCGTTACCATCGAGCAGCGTGTAGGGGTGGTCGCCCTCGCCGTTGTAGTAGCTGTAGTTCTCAATCCAGGTCGGAATGCCGATGGAACCGCTGACGTCGCCAACGATAACAACGTATTCAGGACGATCTTCTTCATCGTCGTACATGCTCTGGATGTAGCTTTTGACCGAGCTGTTGCTGGTTCCGGTTTGGGATGTGCTAGCCGTGGTGATTTTAAATCCTTTCTGGCGTTTCCAATTCGCGAAGCTGGTTACCTGCTCCGTAACTTCGGTTACGTTTGGGTGGATCACGAGGATGCTACGAGTTTGATACTCGGGGTCTTCGTCGCGAATCAGGCTGTAGTTGAGGATGGATCCTTCGTAAAGCGCTTCGAAGCTTCTGGAGAGCTTTCTCTGGCTGCGATCGAGTTCATTGATGCTCGGTTCGCTGGAGTAGTTCAGACGAACCGTCAATTTTGTGATGACTTGAAGTTCTCCTGTCTTGACATCCCATTTCACGGGTTGAATGTTGACCGGAACGGTACGCCAGTCGCGCATGATGGCAGGTTCTCCAACCAGCACCGGCTGAAGGTCATAGGTGCCTTTTCCGCCATAGTAACTTTCATTGTAATGGAATTCGTGGGGATTACCTTCGAGGGTCACGCCTTGCGACGGATATATATAAAAGTCATTGAATCTACGGTAAATCTGGTTTACAATTTCGAACGACACGTTTCCGAGGTCGGGAATTGCAATCATTGTACCGAAAACTGGGAATTCAGGCATTCCCGCATCGAGTGTGTAGGCTGCTTTACTGTGTTCTAAGTGCTGGAAAATCATTCCGTTTACGACTTCCTCGGTCACCTCGATACCATCAAGGGTGAAAGTGAATTCCGTAAAAGCGTCGTTCGATTCACTGCAAGAAAACAATGGTACGTTCTCAGGATTTCCAAGTTCAAGTTCGTAGGCCGATAACATACTGAAAATCAGTAGGATTGAGAATATGAAGTATGCTCTGATACTTCTCCCCCCGGTAAGTCTCTTCATAATAATCTCCATGAATTTGAATTAGCCCATGTACATGCAAAAAATGTTCCTTATAATATGTACCCGCGATTTGCACCCACCAGGAAGAATGCAATCTGCTAATTCCACCCGACTCAGCGGCGGGGCGGCGTGTGTGCAAGGCACACGACCCCGTTTCCACGAGTTTTCCGGCCGGAAACTCGTGGAAACGGGGTCTGGAAGCGTTCGCTTCCAACGCCGCCCCGCCGCGGGAGCGTGCTTTCCGACTGCGGTTGAGCGGGGCTCCCAGAAAGAAAAATCCCCTATCGAGATCGTCGATAGGGGATTTTGGGAATATCGTAAACTACAGGCTGTAGTACAGGTTCATTTCGAAAGGATGCGGACGGTTGCGCACCGCGACGACTTCCTTCATCTTCTCGGTGATCCAGCTCTGAATCAGGTCTTCGTTGAATACGCCGCCTTCGAGCAGGTAATCGTGGTCTTCCTTCAGCGCTTCGAGCGCTTCTTCGAGTGAGGTCGGGATTGACACAAGCTTCTGCTTGTCTTCTTCGTTCCAACTGAACACGTTGTCGTCGTAAGGACCGTACCCGTTTTCCTTTGTGGGCATGATCTTGTTCTTTATGCCGTCCAAACCGGCCATCAGGAGCGCGCTCATCGCGAAGTAGTAGTTGCAAGTGCCGTCTCCGGTACGGAACTCGATTCGCTTGTCTTCCTCGCTGGTGGCGTACTTGGGAATACGAATCGCGGCGCTGCGGTTCGCGAGTCCGAAGAACAGTTTAACCGGAGCTTCGAAACCCGGGAGCAGGCGCTTGAACGAGTTCGTACTCGGATTCGTGAAGGCAGTAAGCGATCTGCCGTGATGCAGGATGCCGCCAATGAACCAGAGCGCTTCGTTGGAGAGGTCGGCGTAGTTACCTTGCTTGTAAAAGACGTTCTTACCGTTTTTGCGCAACTGAATGTGGAAGTGCATACCGTTGCCCGGCTCATCGTACAGCGGTTTCGGCATGAATGTGGCGGAAAGATCGTGCTTGAGAGCCGTGTTGTGGATAATGTCCTTGATGTACATCATCTGGTCGGTGATCTGCTCGAAAGGCAGGAGCGTCGTCTCGATTTCCTGCTGCGAGGAGAGCCCCACTTCGTGATGATGGTAGCGAACGCTGCAACCGATGTTCTCGATGGCGTTCACCATTTCCTGGCGGATATCGGCGTATTTGTCGAATGGGACATCGATATGATAGCCCTTGCGGTTTGCTACGGCGGTTCCGTTCTTGTCACGATATCCGAAAGGAAGGTCTTCCTTGTTCTCGGCGGAAGTGAAAGCGAATCCGGCATTGTATTTCCCGTTCGTGATTTCAGCTTCGTTGAAAAGGTAGAACTCGAATTCCGGAATCCAGAGAGACTGATCGGCGATGCCGGTACCTGCCATATATTCCTGGGCGCGCTTTGCCAGGCTGCGTGGGTCCTTGATGAAACCGATTCGCGTGTCCGCGTCGCAGATGTAACATAACATCCTGAGCGTGGGATATTTGGTGAAAGGATCGATAATGGCTGTGCTGAGATCGGGAATCAAGACCATGTCGCCAGACTCTACCGCCCGCATGCCAGGGATTGAAGACCCGTCAAACGAGATTCCATGTTCCATTACGCTTTTGAGGTGGTATGCCGGGAATGTGATGTGATACCAGTTTCCCATCAAATCAGAGTATTTCAGGTCAATAGCCTTGATGTCGTGCTCAAGGATCAGTTCATTTACACGTTCCATTACGGGTGTCATGTATAACCTCCGGTACATTGCTTTCGTCTTGATGGCGGATGCTTTTTGCAGACATAAACAGGGAGGCAGTTACCTGACTCCCCGTACAAAGCTTATCCGCTAATCCGATAACGAAACCGCTGAGGCTGAAGATTATGTCAAGGAATTTCCAAGATGAGTTTTTGCAAGAAACTATGACTGATGCGTGTCACGCTTGTGCAACGCTTACAACTTCTCGAGAACGGTGTCGTACCGGTTTTCTCCATCGATTTTCCGGTGATACGTTTGTAATACTTCCGGGATGAGCTTGAATCGATGAAGCCATTCGACATTGCGTGAGAAATCCACCATGACCGATGGATTCGAGTACATGCCCCCGCGAAACGCGATGATCCTGTAGAAAGCGCAAGGCTCGGGAATCCGGCAGGTTGTGGCCTCCGTTCTCGCGATCAGATTCTTCACGGACTTCAGCTCCAATTTTCCGTCCAGACCCTTCACAGGTTCGTTACTCGAGAAAACATCCGGGACAAAATCAATACGATTGCTGCCGAAAAGGAGAAATTCGCAATCGCTTTCCCCTTCCCAGTTGGCGGTAATTCCCCCTTTTTCGTCGGCGTAAATCCAGATGTTTTTTGGCACCTCGGGCTTCCGTACGGAAAATTCGATGTCATCCGTCCATTCGCTATAGATGTCGTCGATTTGCTGCCTGGCCCTCACGCGATACTTTCCTCCGTTGCTGAAGAAGGTCTGCTCGATGGGATGGAACTCAATCGTCTCTTCGGCATTACGAATGTAGTCCAGCAGCGGTTGATCGTCATCGCCCAGCACCTGAATCCATATCGATTGGGCATTCTCCGGATTCCAGCGGAAACGCACCGGCTCATCCACGTATTCGCTTTTCACGATCAAAGCCGGTTGTCCCGGCGGCGACATCCCGGCAACCTCCTCATCCACTTCGAACGAAAATTCCGCTTCGATCTCGCGATCGAGACAGTCCAGTCGTATCGTATTCAAACCGCGTTTTACTCGCGGGGCAGCGATCCGGCTGCACTGGCAATTGCAAAGAACATTCTCCTCAACATTCGAGGGAATGCTGATGTTCGTTACGATCCGGTCATTCGGAAGTTCGATCTCGCGACCGGATTTCGAGAACCTTATGCTTCGTATCGGATACCTTGTGAAAAGTACTCTTTCGCCGCGCTCGTTCACTGGCCTTTCTGCCGGGATGAATTCGTATTGAACCTTCATCAGGGAAATCTCGCCAAGCTCCTTCGGGTGCGGGGCGGAGGATTCTCGCAGGGGGTTCTCGACGGTCTCGTTGTAGCGATACCGGATCGATTCTCCCGGGTAGAGGGAAACGGACGCAGCCAACTGCTCGAAAACGTTGCTGTCGTACGCTGGCGGTTTTCCGGGAAGCGGGGAAGTGCGATCGTATAGTGATGCTGAAAATCGATTTCGTTCCAGATCGAAAGGCCGGTACCTGCCGTATGAGTTGGTTCGATGAACGAGATACGGATCCTTCAGGATATCCTCGTAGCCAGCAAGACGGTTATTGTCCAGCATGCGGTACGCGCAATTCAGATCGGCATCGAGAATGATCCATCTGCCATTGATTTCGTACTGGTGAACCACATGCCCCTGCACCGGTAATTTCTGGGCGCGAATGCCGGCGTTTTGCATCATTGTGCTGAGGAAGGCTGCCGCAAAACCGCAGATGTTGTAGCCCCAGTAATTGATGAGCAGGAAGGGGTGTTGCGCTGCCTTGAGCCCCACCGGGAAGTGTATGATGTTGTTCTGCCAGTATCGGAATAGTTGCAGCGCGATTTTTCGCTTGGGCATTTGACCAATGTCAGGGAGCAGAGAGGAGAGCGTATCGAGCGGTTTGCCGTTCACGCGGAGGCGAACGCATCGCATGGGACGGTTCGACACATTCTTGATGCTCGTAGTTTTAAGCAGACGATACTGCGCTCTCTTCGCGGTGTAACCACGAGGGGACATGAGGTTGCTGTCGTCGATCGATACGTCCAAATGAAACGTGCTGGCTCGGTTCGTGAGAAGCTTCCATACGATTGGCTTTGTCACATGCTATCACCTTTGTATTCGAAATTGCTCATCCTGAATGGCTTGTGGAATAGGGCGCGGTTCCACATCGACAGACCCGCGCCCGAAAAAAAGATTTAGTTACTACATGCAACAATCCGATAGAACATCTTCCCCTGCGAAATCGCGCCACTCCAGGATAATGTCGTGATATTGTCCTGGACAAGTGTCCATGTATCGAAATCAACCTCGGGATTCCCGCTCGAATAAACCCGGTAACCGGTTGCTCCGGCCACCGAATTCCATTGAATGATCACATTCCCGCCGTCGACGGTTACAGAGGATATAACGGGTGCGTCGAGCGACTGGTTGTACTGTGTCTCGTGAGACTGGTCGAGGAACGGCCAGTAATTGACGACGCCCATCGAAGCATTGTCGTTATAATCGTAGATCGCGTCTTCGATTGCCGATTGATCCGTCGTGCCCCAATACACGTAAGACGCGTTAATGTTGTAATTTCCGTTGCAAAAATCGTACAAACCGTTGCCGTAGATGTCATTCCAGTGATCCGTGTCGCTGCCGAACAGGAGCGATGCGTTTCCCACGAGCTGGACGCCGTAATCGGTATTGCCGGTGATTGCATTTCCACCCGTTACTTGCGCCGATCCGCTGCTGATGTAGAGTCCTGTCTGGCATCCGTGCAGCGTGCTGTTCGATATGCTGTGGGAGCCTGTATTGGTGAGGCGAATACCGCAGGAAGCCGCATTCTGGAAATCGCAGTTGTCTATCGTCGCGGATGACCCGGAATGGTACTGGTCGTTGATGTAGATTCCGTTCGTTGCGCTGTGGTTGAATGTACAGTTCAGGATGTCAATCGTTCCGGCCCCAGTCAGATAAAGCATGCCGTCGGAAGAACCGCCATGGGTGAAATCGCAGTATTGGAAGCTGCTCGTGGATGTGCAGTCTTCCAGATAGACATTCTTCCAGTTACCTGCAGACGGGCTCTCCTGCGCTGAATCGAATTGTATGTGCTGGCTTTCGGTGCCGTTTGCCGTCAAACCACCGAAAACCCGAAGCCGTACGTTGTTGTCGAAATGAAGCGCTGTGCCCGGTTCGAGGGTAATCGCTTGATTATCCTGAACATCGACGTCACCTGAAATCTGGTACGGAATGCCGTAGTTGTGCCAGGTTCCCGAGTTGGTGTTGCCGTTAGTCACCAGGATTCTTTCGATCGCGTTTCCTCCAAAGGTCAACGTACCGCCCAAGCCTACAACCTGATATGGGTAGAGCTTGATTGGTTGTTGCGCGTTGTTCTGGATCGTACAATCAGAGATGGAAGTGTTGGACGCTCCGCCCGTGAGGTCCAGGCCATAGTGGGCGTTGTTGCTGATCGTCGAGTTCGTCAGGATGAAGCTCGATGGATTCGTATAGTAGTCGGAGCAGTAAACGCCGTCCTGTGAGCCCCACGAGATTTTTGAGTTGTCGATCTGCACGTTCGCCGCGTTTGTAATGTATACGTTCGCGCCGCAATCGCCGCCGTACAGAATGTTGCAGTAGTCGAGAGAAGTTCCTGCGCCGGTGTGATCCATGTAGATACCACGCCATCCTCCCGGAGCAGGAGTCGCCAGGCTGGTCGTGAACGTGATTTGCTCGCTTGCGTTTCCTTCGGCGATGAGCGTACCGTTGATGTTGAGGCCCACGCCGTCGTCGAACTGAATAACGGTCCCGGGTTCGATGTTGAGCGTGTATTCGCTGCTCAGGTTGCCTGTACCGGTAAATCGGTAAGGTATCCCATGATTGCGGATCGTGGCATCCCAGAAATTGGAGCCCAGAACTTCAATTCGCTGATCACCGTTTCCCGTGAAAACACAGTTTCCGGCAACACGATTGATGTTGTACGCCCAGATGTTCAACGGTGCGCCGCCGTTATCGCTTACCGTACAATTCGAGATAATCGGATTGGACCCCCCTGATCCGCAATCGATTCCGTACTGACTGTTGTTCGATATCCGGCAATTGTCGATTGTCGGGTTCGACCAGGCAGTATAGTAATCGCTTATTCGTATTCCGTTTGTAGCGCTGTTGACGATGCTGCAGTTGGTTATCGGGAACTCATTGGGTCCATTATGGATATATAATGCTCCGTTGCTCGATCCTCCGTAGGATAAATCGCAGTAGTCAAGAACGGTCCCCGCATCTGCCTGATAGAAATAGAGATAACGCCAGTTGCCCGGTTCGGGACTCGCTTGCGCGGAGGTGAAGACGATGTGTTCTTCCGGGGTTCCATCGGCGATCAGGGCGCCGTCGACACGCAATTCGTAGTTGCCGAGGAAGAGAAATTGCGTTCCCGGAAGTATCGTGAGTGTCGAGCCGTCACCTACCAGGAGGCTTCCCGCGATGTAATAGGGGAAATCGTATTTCGGCCAGGTCATCGTGCCAATGGATGCCGAATCGACCATGATTCCATCGGGGTTGCAGCCCGAAGAGGTGATGCTTCCCGAGATTCGATTCACACCGTTCGCGTAGACTCGCATCGTGTAGGAACCGTTGTTGTCGAAGGAGCAGTTTTCGATGTACGGATACGATGAGCTCGAACTGCAATCGATGCCATAGCTCGCGTTGTCGCTGATATCACAGTTGGAAAACGTTGGGCAGGAGGCGGTGGTATAGTGATCGTTCAGCCTGACGCCAGCCGAATGACTATGCGAAATTGTGCTGTTGGATACTGTCACCTCGTTGGGACCGTTGTGGAAATACAGGTTACCCTGGCTGTTGCCACCGTAAGAGATATCGCAATAATCCAACCTGGAATTGGGTTCTGCATTGTTGAAATAGATGAATTTCCAGTCGCCAGGACTCGGGGATGCGGATGCGGAGGTGAACACGATGTGAGATTCGGGGGTGCCGTCCGCGATCAAGGTTCCCTGCACTTCGATATAGCTTTGGCTGACGAACTTGAATTCTGTTCCGGGCTCGACCGTAAGGGTGTCTCCATTTTCGATCGTTATATTGCTGTTGAGATAGTACGGTGCGCCGAAATTGTACCAGGTCGTTGTCTCCGTCGATCCTCCGTTCAGGAAAATTCCGTCGGGATTATTGCCCGTTAAAACATTATTGCCGGTAATCCGTGCGACGCCGGAGGCCCAGGCGTAGATCGAGTACAAACCGTTATTGGTTATGGTGCAATCCTGAATGTACGGAATCGACAGACCTTGAGCGCAATCGATCCCGAATCCTGCGTTGTCGGTAATGGTGCAATTGGAAAAGGTCGGACACGACGGAGTCGCGTAGTAGTCGTTCAGCATAACTCCGCTGCTTTGGCTGTTTGAAATATAACAATTCGACACAGTGAAATCGTTGGGCCCGTTGTTGAAGAACAGGTTGGCGTTGCTCGATCCAGCGTACTTGATCTCGCACCAGGAAAGGGAAGTCCCCGCGTCTGCATTGCTGAAACCGAGGTATTTCCAGTCTCCGGGATTCGGACTCGAATGCCCGGACGAGAACACGATGCGCTGTGATTCCGTACCGTTGGCTACAAGAGCTCCCTCCACATTGAAATAGGAATCGGAAACGTACAGAAGCTGCGTTCCGGCTTCGATTGTAAGCGTGTTTCCGTTAACAACCGTCACGCTGCCGTTCATGTAATACGGGAATCCCATTTTGTTCCAGGTTCCGGTGGTAACGCTCCCTCCATCTACTAGGATACCGTCATTTCCGTTTGAATTGCCGTAGATATTCCCCGTCAGACGGCTCAACCCCGTAGCGTTGACACGAATTGGGTATGAACCGCAATATGAGACGGAGCAATCGGAAATCCAGGGAAGAGCAAAGCTTCCACTCGCTTCGATTCCTGTCGTTCCGCAATACTGTACGGAGCAGTTCGAAATGGTCGGGTTTGATGCGGGTGACCCCGTATCATAAATATAGATGCCACGATCATGGCTGTGTGAAAAGGTGCAGTTGGAAATCGTCACGTCCGTGTTATCCTCGTTGAGGTAGAGCATGGGTCCCGTCGATCCGCCATAGGAGAAATCACAATAGTTGATAATCGTACCCGGCTCGGGCCTGTATAATTGCAGATATTGCCAGGCGCCTGGACTGGGCTCTGCGCTTGCAGAAGAGAACTTGATGTGATTGCCGGACGTACCGTTCGCGATTAATGCCCCATCGACTTTCAAGTAATGATTGCCGGAAAAGCGGATGTCGGATCCGGCGTTGATTGTAAGCGTGTCGCCATCAACGACGGTCGTGTATCCGCTCAAGTGTATCGGGACAGAGTAATCCGCCCAAGTTCCCGTCGAGACGTTGCCGCCCTGAGCGAGAATCGCATTCGTGCCGTTACCGGACATCGCAATCGTTCCGGTGATGCTCGATAACCCCGCGGCGAACGCACAAATGCCATAGAGTTCGTTATTGGAGAAGCTGCAATTGGCGATGATGGGCGCGGAGTAACTCGCCCCGCAGTTCAGGCCGTATTTGTCGTTACCGGAGAAACTGCAGTTCGCGATGTGCGGGGTGGAAGGGGAGGTGCCTGAATCCCACAGAAACAATCCGTCTCCATCCGCATTTGCGAATGTCGAGTTCGTGATGGAGATGTGATCGAGGCTGTTGTGGATTTGCACCATCTCGTTCCCGTTTCCGCCATACTGAAAAATGCAGTGATCTATCACACAGCCTTCATCGGCAGCGTTGAAGACGACGCGATCCCAGAATCCGACCGTCGGAGTGGTGGCGTCGGCGGTGAACACAATCTCGTCCAGTGAGGTTCCATCGGCGATGAGTCGACCTTCGACGATCAGGCTCGTCCCTGCGGAAAACCTCACGCTCGCTCCTGCTTCGATCGTCAGCGTTTCGCCGTCGGGAATGGTAACGTTACTTAAGATGAAGTGGGAGTATGGGGCGACCCACGTTTCGGTTCCGATCGTACCTGAATGATTGACCGCATACATGGCAGTAACAGGTAAAGCCAAAAAAACAAACAGCAAAAATGTCACACTAAATCCCTTTTCCATCTTGAGCCTCCATTGGGAATCTAACAATATCCTATTTTTATTTCTTGTATTTACACAATCATGGATCATTAAGCGATGAGAGTCAATCATTTTTTTAAATATGTGTAGTGCCGTCACGAGCAGGATATAACTGATCGTGGATAAAAAATTTTGTCTCCTGATGAAACAAAAATATTGACAAGGAGATTTTATGAATGATTATTGGCCCATGAGTAAAATGAACAAAGAAAAAATAATCGCAAAAATGCAAGAGCACCTGAGCTTGACCGAGCCAGAAGCCACTGCATATTATCTTCTTCTAGAGCAAGACCTCTCCGCATCTACTTTGGCGGAGGCATTGAGAATCAATCGATCGTATGTATATGGGATGTTGAAGAAGCTCGTTTCACGAGGCTTCTGCATCGAGATCAGTGATACGGTAAGGAAGTATCGGGCTATAGAGCCGTCGCTGGCATTCGAAGCTACAATGGATGAATTGAGTCTGAAGATTGACTTTATCAAAAAACTAGAAAGCACATTGACCCCTATCTTCGAGGCGCGATCAAGTAATGCAAAGAACGAGATGATCAAAGTGCTGCATTCGAGGGCTCATATTCTTGATACGCTATCGAAATACGAAGCTGAGGCAAACACGGAAGTTCTGGCATTCAGCAAACCTCCATACCTCATGGATGTCGAAAACTTAGAAGTATCATGTCAAAGCCAGAACAAGAGTACCGAGCGTGGGGTTCGCCACAGAACAGTGTATGAAATCGATCATGAGAATGAGAATTTCCTCAAGCTGTTACGCTTCGGTTTACAAAGTGGCGAGGATGTCAGAGTCGCTAAGTATCTGCCCATGAAATTTGTCATCTTTGATCATCAGAGGATTATATTCACGTTGGGAAAGAATCCCGGGAAAAATAATGATAGTACGTTCACTTTCATGGACGATAGTAATTTGGCTAAAACCATCAGTTTAATTTTCGAAATGTACTGGGAAAGCTCGATGACATACGACGAGTACAAAATGAGCTTAGAATCTACTAATGCAAAGGAAGGTGAAAAATGAGAAGAATCTACTTGTCTCTGGTCTTTTTAATCCTGGTAGTCGGTCTTTTTGCGCAGTATGAAGCGCCCGAGATTCAATCCGTTCGAGCATACTTCTATCCCGACGGAGGGTGCGGTAATGTGATCGCCACCTGGACGTTTGAGTCGGCCGACAGTGTATTGAGTGTCAATGCGTATTGGGACGACCAAATGGAAGAAGCATATTACATCACTGGTCATAAATTCTCGTATTCAGATTTCACACAAAACATGGTTCACACGATTGGTGTGCAAGCAGTATACAATAGTGGGAATCGGAGATAACCACAATTGACATCTATCTGAGCAATCCGTTTTACCCGAATCCGGACGAAGTCGTGTTTACCAACAACTATGACGGATTGTCCTCGCAAATGGTGTGGGAAGCGCCTGAGACTGTCAGCGAAGACGCGCCGCAACCCATCTCCTACGACATCTCACTGAATGGTGTATTTCTGGCGAATACGACCGATCTCACGTGGTTGCTCACGGACTTGGAATACGGAGAGAACTACTATGTTGGGATATCCGTTAACTACAGCGACGGAAGTGTCTCAGCCATGATGCGGCCGGCAGCGCGCTACGAGATGTACTTTCATGAACTGGAATCGGCTGCCGATGTTAGTTTCAACCAAACGGAAGGGACAATGAGCTGGCGCAATCCCGGGCAGGGCGATATCATCGGCGGTACCATTATGCACATGGGAGCGCCGATTATGTGGGGTTTTCTCTGGCCCTATGAAGGTGATCCTATACCGGCATCGTTCGGGGATGATGAAGATTCCGTGCAGCTCCTGTGGGGCGCGGCCTCCTGGATTCACGAAGGTCCCATCGACCACGAGAGGATATGGATGTATAACTCGGTATGCTGCGGATCAACATTACACGCGGCATCCCCGGCTACGAATATCAATCAACTCACCGATGCTTCAACGTTGAGTTATGGAAGTGAACATATCGCACTGTGGGACAAGGACACAAGCCCGGACGGATTTGGCGATTTCGCCGTTTACCATAATACGTCGACCGATCATTATGGTGTGTTCCAGCACCTCGATAACTATGCGCTCATAGAAACACCTTGGGAAGTCATGCAGCAGTTTAATGCAACCTGGTGGTATCAGACCAATGGTAGCGACGACTTCAGTCAGGCCCCCAAGTACTTCCCGATGTATTACAATATCTTCGTCGATGAAATACTGGTTGAAACCGTCTGTTACGAGATGATTACGGTGAGTGAAGAGGCTATTACTGTTGTTGATTTGGACTTGTATCCCGATACGGAGTTCGATTATGAACTGCTGGGTTTGACGCCCGGTGAGACGTATGAGGTTGGCATCGAGGCCGTATATGTAGTCGGTAAGTCTCCGATCGATACATACCAGTTCACTTATCACGGAATGGGTGCGAACGACGAAGCCGTGTCTGCGGTAACAAGCCTCTACGGTAACTACCCCAATCCCTTCAACCCCGAAACGAATATCAAATTCAGTCTTGCGAATAAGTCTAAAGTCGAATTGGAAGTGTATAACCTGAAGGGTCAGAAAGTGAAAACGCTTGTAAGCGATGTTCTTGAAGCCGGTCCGCATTCGATCGTCTGGAACGGTATGGATGAACGGGGAAAATCGGTATCGAGTGGCGTTTACTTCTGCAAAATGAAATCGGACGGTTATACGCATGTGAATAAAATGATTCTCCTGAAGTAGTGTCATTTGGCTTAGTTATGCTTGAATCCTCCGAAGAATATGCAAGCAAAATGCCACAATGATCATCTGTGAATTTGAACCTGACAGATGTAGAAACGTAGTAGTGTGAGAAAAGGTAGCTGTAAGTAACCTCCTGAGCCCCGCCTTTTGGCGGGGCTTCTTTTTTGGAGGATAACTGTGTATAGGCTCGATCGTGCGACAGCTTCTTGGGTGAAAGATAGTTAATATGTAAAAATTCTTTGACGTTTCATGCAGGATTGTTGTATATTTTTGCATACTAATCTTTGAGAGGAGATACGCTATGCCAAACTGTGAGTGCCTTCCCAAGTGTCCTTTTTTCAACGATAACATGCAAAACATGCCGTCCATCGCGGACATGATGAAGAAGCGCTATTGTCTCGGCAGTAACGAGGATTGCGCGCGCTATATGGTATTCAAAAGCCTTGGTCGGGAAAAAGTGCCGATGGACCTTTTCCCGAACATGACCGAAGATGCGAATCGGTTGATAAACGGAAAATAGACGTAACGCCTACAGCTCATCCTCCAGAAGCTCGATCGCTTTCTCGATATCGATGTAAGCGACTTTGTCCGTCTCCCAGAACTCCACGCCTTTCTCACGCAGTTTTTTGTATATGACGAGCGTCTCTTTCCCGAAAAGTTCCTCTGCCGTCAGGTCGTGGAACTCTTTGTCGATGCGCAAACGCATATCGAGAGCCTGGCAGGCCGTGATGTATTCGATCGCGATAATGCGTTTCACGTTCTCGAGGATTTCCCGAAACTGTCGTGCCGCGATCGGCCCCATGGATACGTGGTCTTCCATGTCTTCGCTGGTGGGGATTGAATCCACGCAAGCCGGATGGGCGAGCACCTTGTTCTCCGACGCGAGCGCTGCCGCCGTGTACTGGAGAATCATCACGCCGCTTTGCAGACCGGGGTCGCTGGTGAGCATGCTGGGGAGCCCGTGGCTGATGTACTGCGAGGTCAGCTTGAAGATGCGTCTCTCGGAGATGTTGCCCAGTTCCGCCATGGCGATTTTCATGTAATCGCTTGCGAGCGCGATGGGTTCGCCGTGGAAGTTACCGCCCGAGAGGAATGTCTTGCCGTCTTCCGCATCGGGAATGATGAGCGGATTGTCGGTTACGGCGTTCGCTTCCCGTTCGATTATGGGCATCACGAGATCGATCGTCGCCTTGATGGGCCCCACGACCTGCGGGAAGCACCGGAGAGAATAGCTGTCTTGCACTTCACCCTGTCTGGAATCGATCAATTTGCTGCCGGAATAGTTTTCGCGCACCTGCTGGGCGATAAGCTGCTGTCCCTTCTGGCGGCGGAGCTCGTGGATACGCGGATGATACGCGTCCGAAACGCCGCGCAGGGCCTCCAGCGAGGCAGTGAAAATCTTCACCGCGTTATTGAGCAATACCTTTGCATCGCAGACGGCCAAAACGGCAACGGCGGTCATCATGTTGGTTCCGTTGTTGAGGGCGAGTCCCTCTTTCGCATCCAGGACAACGCGATCAATACCCGCGTTGTGCATGGCTTCGTAGCCGGTGACGGTCTTGACCCGGAAGTCGTCGCGATGCCGGTTTTCCTCAATGATCACACGCCCACTGCATTCCACGCAGTCTTCGCTCTCGTCGCGCGTCATCACGAGCGCGATATGCGACAGTGGAGCGAGGTCCCCGCTCGCGCCCACAGAACCCTGTTCGGGAACCGCCGGATGAACGCCTTTGTTCAGCATGTCGATCAGCGTTTGCAGCGTGGTGAGCCGGATGCCCGAAAATCCGCTGGAAAGTGAATTGGCGCGGAGAAGCATCATGGCTCTAACCACATCGACGGGGAGGTACTTGCCTACGCCGGTTGAGTGGCTGATAATCAGATTGCGCTGTAACTGGCGCAGCTTGTCGGCCGGAATCCGCTTATCCTTGAGTGCGCCGAAGCCGGTATTGATTCCGTAAACAACTTTCTTGTCGCGGATAATGCGATCGACCTCATCGCGACAGCGCTGTACGCGCTTCTTCGCTTCATCGGTCAGCGCTACCTGCTCGCGGTCGCGCGCTACGCTTCGAATCTGATCCAGTGTGAGAGAGCGTCCGTCTATGTAGATCATTGTAAAACCACCTTTTCATGAATATTTTTATTTGCGGTCAAGAGTTCGAAGGCCCACCAAAGTGTCAATCAAAGAGATGCCATTCCTGCGATGAGTGTGGCGCGTTCTACATTCTTATATATATATGTGCGCGTGGATTCAGATTGGCACGTGCATTGCATTAGTGAAATGGGGCTTCGGAGTTCGGCATATTTTTAACTGCATATTGATGCAAATCTTGAAAATCATTTGACAAGGTTGCTGTTTGCCTGAAAAAGTGAAGTCTTAATATACTGAAAAAAAAGTATCTGGGTAACGGAGGTATACCATTTGATAAGTCCTGCAATTAGAATGTTTTTTATAACACATAGCATAGATAACAGACAAGGAGAATGAGTGATGATTGTACGACGGTTCTTATCCGGCTTGTTTCTATCAACACTCCTGGTACTGCTCTGGATCCCACTTGCAGCACAAGACATGAAAGTTCAGAATCTTGTGGTGGAGGATGTTGCCGACGATGACGGCACGGGGTTGCAGATCAGTTGGGAGCCGCTTCCCAAAGAAGCGCGAATCATTGAGTACAGGGTGTATCGAGGTATAAGCAGCGATTCGCTGTTCTATATCGGACGCATTCCTGTCAACCCCAAGACAGGCGTGGCTTCTGATCGTATGTATTTCTACGACAAAAGCTACAATTATTTCCTGGATGTCCGGGCGTCCGGCAAGCTGAAAAAGGAAAAACAGCAAGCGCCAGATAGTCCGCTTTACCAGGAACTGCCCAAGGACCTTTCGATAACCGGTCCCATGCTGAAGCACTATCGAATACTGGGCGTTATCCCCAAGAAGGAATTCTACTACCACACCACCAAGATCGAGCGCGAAGCTCCCGCTGAAGAAGAGGCTGAAGGCGATCTGGAAGAAGGTGAGGGCGAAGAAGAAGACGAAGGGCCTGAAATCGAGACCTACGCAGGGCTGGCAATTCGCCAGCTTACCATGTACAAGAAACTGATCCCCGATCACGAGTACCTGTACACGGTCCTTGCAGTGGACCAAACCGGTAAGTTCCTCCCGTATTGCGAACCGCAGGCCGGGACGCCGCGAAACAACGCACCGGAGAAAACGAAGGAATTTTACTCGGTATACGTGAACGACATCCACCGCTTGCAGTTCGAGTGGTCGCTTCCGCTGAACAACGACGATATCCGTTCCCACAACGTGTACATGATGCACAAGGACGACCTGCCGGTATTCCAGCAGTATGTCGCTCAGTTGAAACAGCAGGAAAAGAACCTTCTGGCGAGCAAGATCGATACAAGCGCAGTGATCCCCGAGATCGAGAATCCGGTGGAGAATCCTGCCCAGCGCATTTTTACACGTCCGACGGCCTACCCCTACACATCCGTGAAAACCTGCTATGTTGATATGACTCAGGATGAAAACGGTGCGTGGGCTATCCAGGATGAAGATAATCGTATCAATGTTCCGATCGATCCCGAAATGATGGGAGACTACCTGTTCGTATTCTCGCTTATCGAGTATCCGGACGAGAACTACCCCGGTTTCGAGACATTCTCGGATCCGATCGTTACAAAGACGATATCCGATGCCGACCTCCCAGCTCTTCCGGCCATTACCGTGGAAGACAAGGAGAACGACAAAGGCGATTACAACACCGTTTTCTGGGGTAAACCCATCGTGAACCTTACCAAAGCGGTTATCATTTCCGAAGATCGTGAAGAAGACGAAGACGGCGAACTGATTCGTTCCACGATCAAGAAGCTCTTGGTCAACTACGAAACGCAGACCAACAAGCATTTCAAGATTTATAATATGTACTTCGACGTCTTTGATAAAGACGGCAATCAGATTGACACCGTCAACGAGTTCTACCAGGATAACAAGATCAAGGTATCCGCCTCGAACGGCTACAATCTGAAGGATGGCGTAACGATCTCGATGCGCTTTAAAACCAACCACGACGAAGAGATTGGCGATGACTACGTGTTGACGCAGGAACTCTTCTTCAACGACACCTCCCGTTCGATGGAACCAGGGAAGTTGATGCACGGCGCAGAGATCGTGGATGATTACTACTACATGATCACAAAGCAGCCGGCAAACTCGGCCAATTTCCGCGAAGCGAAGAAACTCTCCGGCTTCATGCGTCAGCTCGACGACACCATTAATTACGAGCGCAGTATCTTCAAAGGCGTCTCCGAATATGACGCGGACAAAGGTATTGTCCTGGTGAGCACCTCGTTGTCTGTAAACTACGACTACGAGAACGAGGCTTCCATCAGCATCCCGATCTACGGATCCGTGCTCGAGGAAGACAAGAAAGATGCTCAGGAGATCGTTGACGAATACACTGCAAAGCGAGATTCCGCTGCCACCGATGCCGAAAAAGATCACTTTCAGATGTATATCGATCACTACTCGGCACAGCTTGACAACGAAATCCTTGCGAAAGCAGCCCAAATTAAAGACGATAAGAAAAGAAATCACTTTATCGCGAAGATCCGCGAGAAAGCAGCCCGTAACTTCAAGTACCGCATGATCAAGTCGGACGGTCAGGCTGCATTCCGTATGTCGGAAGTCTACAAAGACGCAAAAGGCAACGAAAGGTTCTTCCCTGTCTCGAACTGGTTCGACACCTCCAAGTGGGCCATGCTGATCGCAACCATCATCTTCGGTGGGATGGTATTCTTCATGATCAGTCGCGCACGCAAGGGCCACGACTTCTATCTCCGCCCGATCGCCGGTATCGAAGAAATCGATAATGCGATCGGACGCGCTACGGAGATGGGTCGTCCGATCCTGTTCGTACCGAGTATGTCTGGTCTCAACGACGTTGCAACGCTTGCAGCGCTGGCGATTCTGGGCAAGGTGGCGAAGAAGGCGGCCGAATACGATACGAAGCTTATCGTTCCATGCCGCGACTACATCGTCATGCCGATTGCACAGGAAATCGTGAAAGAAGCGCACTATGAGGCTGGCCGCCCGGACACCTACGATAAAGGTAGCGTGTTCTTCCTGACGACGTCTCAGTTCGCTTACGTTGCCGGCGTTAACGGTATCATGATCCGCGAGAGAACTGCAACGAACTTCTATCTTGGAATGTTCTACGCCGAATCGCTGATTATGACCGAAACCGGTAGCACCACCGGTGCGATTCAGATTTCCGGAACGGACGCGGTTACGCAGATCCCGTTCTTTATTACCACTTGTGACTACACACTTATCGGTGAAGAATTGTATGCGGCCGCGGCTTACCTTGCCCGCGAGCCCCTGATGCTGGGAACCCTGAAGGCTCAGGACTACGCCAAGTTCATTATTCTGGCGCTGGTCATCATCGGTACGGCGCTCTCGTCGTCCCACCTGACCTTCTTCATCAGAGCATTCCCGGACAAATAGAGGAGGATAGATGAAACGAACCATTCCATTACTGATCGTGATCATACTTGGTTTCACCTTTGTGGCACATGTCTTCATTCCTCATAAGATATCCCAGGACTTCTATTTCGAATGGTACCTGGTATGGACGAAGGCGATGTCGCCGTTTCTCGTGCTCCTCGGTGTGATGAGCTTGTTCATGATTCACGGCACAAAAATCCAGAGAAAAGCACATAACTGGCAGTATAGTGTATTTGTATTCGTGGGCCTGATTGGCACGGCGGCAGCCGGCTTCATTTGGGGCCGCCAGGATGGAACGCCCTATATGTGGATATTCGAGAATATCCAGATGCCGCTGGGCGCGACGATGTTCTCGCTGCTGGCGTTCTACATCGCGTCGGCTGCGTACAAGGCATTCCGCGCACGCTCTATCGAGGCAACCGTTCTGCTGGTTGCGGCTATCATCGTGATGCTGGGACGTATCCCGCTGGGCGCCGCACTAAAAATCGGCATTCCCGAAACGACGACCTGGATCCTCAACGTTCCGAACCTTGCCGCGAAACGCGGTATCGCGTTGGGCGTTGGTCTGGGCATGGTGGCAACCTCACTGAAGATCATACTTGGAATCGAACGCACCTATCTGGGTGGCGGTGATTGATAAGGAGGGGAACCATGAACTTATTCGACAAACTTCAACACCTCGATAGACGATACATCTATATCGTGGTCGCGCTCGCTATCATTATTCCGTTCCTGATTCCGTTCAACCAGCGTACCTACACGACGGAGCCGGTGGAGAACATCTATCAGCTTATCGATTCCTACGCCGGCCGGATCACCGAGGAAGGTGAAAAGGAATTCCAGGAAAAGGCCGTTCTTCTCGTGTTCTCGCACGATGCCGGAACCATGCCGGAGCTCTTCCCGATGGAAGTCTCCGTATTGCGTCACTGCTTCCTGCGTAAAGTTCGCGTCTTCACACTCTGCTTCACTCCGGTCGCTTCTCCGCTGATGGACTTCGCGATCACCACCGTGAAAGAAGAATTCCCGAACATCAAATCGGGTGAAGACTATATCAACTTCGGCTACAAACCCGCCGCCCTTTACATGCCGATCGTTCTCGGTATGGGCGACAACATCGCCAAGGCCGTGGAAACGGACGCCGAGGGTCGCAACATTGAAAACCTCGATGCCATGAAGGATATCACCAACTACAACGAGATGAACTTCATCATCGAGTTCTCGGCATCCTCTGCCGGCGGTACATGGTACACATTCGCCCGTGCACGCTTCGGCGCGAAGGTTGCCGCGGGTATCACCGCCGTTATGGCTGCCGACCAGTATCCCTACATTCAGACAGGCCAGCTCGTGGGTATCCTCGGCGGTCTCAAGGGCGCTGCCGAGTACGAAGAGCTGGTTGACGTGTTTGCCAACCACAAACTCGAAGCTACCGGCAAGAACCTTATCCGCGATTACGACGGAAATCTGGTAAAGGTGAAAAAGCCTCAGTTCATGGGCCGCATCGAAGACAAGACCTTCGACGAAGTCGGCATGAGCATCTACGAACGTAAGGACGGCTTCCATATCAAAGATGAAAACGGAAACGTTGTCCTCTCTGAGAATGCTCGTCGCGTTCGCGACTTTGGTGGTAACCTGGTAAAGGTCGATGGCACCAACCTGGTAAGAAACGACGAAGGTTTCTACATCACCAAGGCGATGAAAGAAAAAAAGCAGACCGGTGACGAGAAGAAGATCAATCGATTCGATCGCTACGTTATGGCCGGCGACGATATGTTGATTCCCGACTCGAGACGTTTCAGCAAGGAAATCGTGAAAGACGCCGACGAGGGCATCACGATCACCGGCGAAAACGTCCTCTACAAATTCAAAATGGCTCGTATCGGCATGAATGCCCAGACGGTTGCCCACTTGATGATCATCCTGTTCATCATCCTCGGTAACATAGGGTTCTTCCTGCAGAAACGCCGCGAAAAGCTTGGGAAATAAGGGAGGAAGATATGTTTGAACTCGTCAGTAATACAGTAGCAGCTCTTTTGACGTTATCGATCTTCTCGTTCCTGTACAAGGACAACCCCTTCTACCGGTTCGCGGAGCATCTGTTCGTCGGTGTCTCAATGGGATATGCGATTCCGTTGATTTACGACTCGGTTTACCTGCCGTACGTCTACACACCGATATTCCTGCAGCATAAATACATCATCCTGATTCCGACTCTGCTCGGTATCCTGTATCTCACGCGCTTCAGCAAAAACCTGAGCTGGCTATCACGCTACCCGATGGTTATCTTCATGTGCTCCACCGGTATGTTCGTTCCTCTCTCGATGAACGCGCAGGTTCTGGTTCAGATGCGTAGCGCAATGCTGCCTATCGACAACATCAACACCGCTCTGATTTTCGTCGGAACGGTAACTATCCTCATGTACTTCTATTTCTCGAAGGCGCATACCGGATGGTACGGCAAGGTTTCCAAGATTGGTGTCTGGTACATGATGATCGGATTCGGCGCATCATTCGGTTATACCGTTATGGCGCGTATCTCGCTTCTGATCGGTCGTATCCAGTTCCTGATGGGAGACTGGCTCGGTCTGATAAAATAGCGGATACAACCGCTGTCATATTTCATGCGGAGTGTCCCGCTGTGGGCACTCCGTTATTCATTGAATATGCTTCCGGTTCTCGGGCTATGAGCCCGAAATGATGTTGTTACGAGGTTGTATATGAAAAGACTTCTATGTGCGCTGCTACTGGTTGTAGCAATGCAAATATGCGCTATAGACATAGCTGATTACCAAGTCAAAAACTTACAAATTGAAGATGTTCCCAACGATGACGGCTCCGGCTTGATGCTGAGCTGGACTCCGCTTCCCAAGGAACAACGGATCATCGAGTACCGAATCTACCGTGGAATCACTCCCGACAGCCTTTTCCTGATGGGAAGCATCGAGGTGAACGCGAAGACCGGTGTAAGCGGCGATAAGATGTATTTCTACGATCGCGGTTTCCTCGATTTCGTGTCCGTGTATTCCCCTGCTTCAATGAAGGCGGATACGCAGCTCGATCCACCGTTCTACCGGCAGATACCGCGCGATATCAACGTGTATGGGCCGATGCTGGAGCATTTCTATATTTTGGGCGTGATCATCAACGATGAGTTTTACTACCGCGCTCAGAAGATCGTAGGGGAAGACGAAGACGTTTCCGCGGGACTGGGATTGTACCAGTTCGACGGGCTGTACGCGACTTTGCTTGCCGGGAACACGTACTACTACGCCGTCGGCGTTGTGGACAAATCGGGTAAGCACTATCCTCCATGCGGGATTGAAAGCGGTTCACCAGAGGATAACTACCCTGAGAAGATACACAAACTCAATGCCGTGTATGTGAGCGATTCCAACCGGTTGCAGTTCGAGTGGGAACTCCCGATATTCAAGGATGACATCCAGTACCACAGCATCTACATGGTTGAGCAGGAGAATGTTGCTCAGTTCAACCAGTTTGCGGCTGCTCAGGGCGATACAACGCTTACCGTGGAGAATCCGGCTCAAATGATCTTCCGTCGTCAGACGGCGTTCCCATATTCTTCCATGGACCTGGCGCAGGTCGATGTTAGAGATGGCAGGATTGTCGATGAGGATCACGGCATCGATGTCGTGTACGATCCGCAGAAGTCATGGATGTTCGTGATTTCGCTGATCGATTACTACGGAAGAGAGACTTTCTCGTCTCCTGTACCCCTCGACACGATAACTTCCGAGAAGCTTCCCTCGCTTCCGGAGTTTGCCATTCGTGACAAGGCGAATGACAAGGGCGAGTACAACGAACTGGTGTTCGGAAAGCCATTGGTGCAGATATCGAGCGCTTCCTATGCGAGCGAGGATGTCGTCACCTTGAATTACGAGATCAGTATCAACGACAATTATCGCATCAAGAATATCTACTTCGACGTGTATGACGCGGAAGGAAATCTACTGGATCACGTGAACGAGTTTTACCAGGACAACATCATTCGCATCAAGGTTCCTGACCATGAAACGGTCGAGAAGGGATTGCTGGTGTCAATGAAGCTGAAGACTGGCAAGACGGCTGTTCCCGAGGATTACGTTCTTACGCAGAATGTAAGCTACAACATCGATTTCAAGGATTTCCAGATTGCGCCGTTAACCGTTGATGGCGAAATCGTTCAGAACTACGTTTACAAGCTGTACAAACGAGCCGCTGCGGACGTGGTTTACCGTACCGCGAAAAAGCTGAGTCCATACCAGCGTTTCCACGACGATAACATTCCTTATGAAGATTCCATTTTCAAGTTGGTGAATCGTTTCGATGCTGATAAGGACATCTTGCTGGTTTCACCGAGTTTGACAGTATACTACAATCGCGATAAGAAAACGATGGTCGAAACGACGATCTTCGGCGATGAAGTAAAGAAGTCGATGGCCGAGTGGACGAAAGAAGCGGACGCTTATGCCGATTCGGTTGCAACTGCCGAAACGGAGGAACAGAAAGCTTATTACGGAGAAGCCGAGGAGTACTATCGCTCGTTGATATGGATGCAGAATGAGGATCCCAATATCAGCAAGGCGAACCAGATCGAAAATGGCAAGGCTCGTATGCGAATGCTCTCCGAGTTCCGTCACAGGATGAAGAGAAGCTTCGAGTATCAGTTCTGCAAGAGCGACGACAAGGGACGCTTCACGCTTTCGGAGACTTACACGCACGATGGTGAGTCCTTCCTTTTCCCGAAATCGGAGTGGTTTGACACCACCAAGAATCCGATGCTGATCGCAACGCTGCTTTTCGGTTTCTTTGTGTGGTTGTTCATTTTCATGGCACGGCGCGGAAAAGAATTCTTCGTGAGACCTATTGCCGGTCTTGCCGAGATCGACAACGCGATCGGCCGCGCTACCGAAATGGGCAGGCCGATGCTGTTTGTCCCAGGGCTTTCTTCGATCGATGACGTTGCGACTCTGGCGGGGCTTTCCATCCTCGGTCACGTGGCAAGAAGAGCTGCCGAGTACGACAGCAGAATTCTAGTTCCTGTGTGCGACTACATCGTTCTTCCTGTCGCGCAGGAAATCGTGAAGGAAGCTTGCTATGAGGCCGGTCGTCCCGATGCGTACAACAGCAACGACGTGTTCTTCATTGCGGAACGCCAGTTTGCGTACGTTGCCGGCGTGAACGGTATCATGCTTCGTGAGCGGACTGCAACCAACTTCTACATGGGTATGTTCTTCGCGGAAGCGTTGATCATGACCGAGACCGGGAACGCCGCGGGTTGTGTGCAGATCGCCGGTACGGACGCGGTTACGCAGATTCCGTTCTTCATCACGACTTGCGACTACACGCTGATCGGTGAAGAGCTTTACGCAGCTTCGGCATACCTTTCGAAGGAACCATTGACTTTGGGTACCCTGAAGGCACAGGACGCGGCCAAGTTCCTAATCATCGTTTTCACGATTGTTGGAACCGCACTTTCGACCTTCCATCTGACGTTCCTGATCAACGCATTCCCAAGTCAGTAAGTAATTAGAATCGTATCATATCGAAGCGCGTCGAAAGACGCGCTTCTCTTTTTGAGAGAAGCTGCAATCCGGGATTTGCTCGTACGTCCGCGCGGCGGGGCGGCGGAAAAGCCCTTTCGCTCTGCGACATGCCAGTCCATCCCGAATTGCATCCGGTCGGCGAGTCATGTCGCAGCGCTGAGAAATGGCTTTTAATCCACTCCTCTTGCAAGCGGGGTCGCATGCAAGAGGAGTGGATCGTGTGCGAAGCACACCCGCCGCCCCGCCGCGCTGGTTGGGTGCCGATCTCGAGTGTCCTATTCGTTTTGCAAGGATTTTGTTGTCGTCATAAAGGCGACGCGGATGGTTTGCCAACTTACGGTGAGTGCCGCAATGAAGAAGGTGATAAGGGTCGAAAGCATAAAGGGATGGAGCCCGATATCAATCCTGTACGGATAAGCCTCCAGGAATTTGCGGACCAGATACCATGCGATGGGCCACGCAAGAATATTCGCCAGAAGAACCCATTTGCAGAAATCGAAAATCATGGTAAGACTGATGCGTGTGATGGATGCCCCCAGAACTTTTTTGATACTGATCTCCCTTGTGCGCTGCCGAGTCATGTACGAAGCGAGTCCGAACAGTCCCAGACTGGAGATAAAGAGCGCCAAGACCGTGAAGCTTCCCACCATCTGCATAAATCTCTGACTTGTTCTGTATCGGCTCTGCAGGAGATCGTCCAGGAAAAAGTAGGTGAAGGGGTAGCTCGGATTGAACTTCCGCGTCACTTTCTCGATGTACTCGATGGTCTTGGGAATATCGCTATCTATCACCCGTAAAGTGAGGTAGTTGTATTTAATGGAACCGAACAAGTCTTCATTGTTGGTGCACTGCATCAATAGCGGCCCGAGCTCGTACTCGAGGGTCTTGTAATTAAAATTGTTCACAACGCCGATCACCGTCACGTCGATGCCGGAATAGTGAAGCGTCATTCCCGTCGGATTCTCCACGCCAATTTTCTCTGCGAAAGCTTCGTTTATAACCACATTCGACGAATTTTGCGGGTTTTTCTCAGGCGAGAAGAAGCTACCCAACTTCATGTCGATGTCCATCGTCTTGAGGTAATCGTAATCGATGTTAAGGAATGTAACGAGAAAAACGAGGTCTTCAGGACGCCCCTCCCAATCCCAGCCGGAGCTGTTGTACCAGATACCGGTAGGCAGGTGAGACGAGAGAGTTCCTGAAGCGATGTCCGGATGCGACACCAGATCGTGCTTCCAGGTCTCGGCGTGCTCGATCAAATTGCCCTCGACCGGGATCACAACGAGGTTTTCCTTATCGAAGCCCAAGTTTTTATGTATCATGTATCGGGTTTGCTGCATGACAAACATGAGGGATATAAACATAATGGAGCTGAGCATGAACTGGGTAATCACCAGAATGATGCGCAGCACCGATTTCCCTCCAACACGGAAATCCGGGTTCTTCAGCACATCAATCGGATTGAATCTCGAAAGCAAGAAAGCAGGATAGATTCCCGCCAGAAGCCCGGTGAGGAGGGTGATTCCGAAGCCGATCAACCCCAGTTTGAAAGTGAAGAAATTCCTGAAAGAGAAGGTCTCGTTTGTCAGGTTGTTAAACAGCGGTAGCGTGAACTCGACCAGGAAAATGCTGATGAAGAGAGATAAAAACGCCAGTAGAATCGATTCTCCAATGAATTGAAACATGAGCCTTTTTCTGCTGCTGCCGTATATCTTGCGAATTCCGATCTCCCGCGATCTCCGCAAAGCGGAAGCCGTCGAGAGGTTGGCGAAATTGATCATCGCGATCAAGATAATGAACAGGCAGATGTTGATGAATATCATGGTGTATCGTGAATAACCGTACAACACGAGATACAGGTCTTTATAGGGATAGAGGAATGGCTCGATATCGCTCTCGGGTCGCGATTCCTTGCAGCGCCCGGAAAGCTTCTCCAGAAACGGCACTACATCGAAATTGTCCTTCAGCAGGGCGTATGACCGGAAACTGCAATTATACCACGTTTGCGTGTATCCTTCTCTGTCATAATAATTCTCGAGGAAGATAATGGGCGCGGCCATCGAGAATGTGATGGTTGAGTTCCCGGGGATATCTTGGAAGACGCCCGTAATGGTAAACGTGAACCTCTCGTCGATATCCACCGTTTTCCCGACCGGATTCACGTCTCCGAACAATTTCTTCGCGATGGTCTCCGAAACAACCAGGGAATAGGGATCTATCTCGCCGGCCTTGAAATCTCCGCTGACAAATGGAAACGTGAATATATCGAAGAGTGCTGGATCAAGGAAGTTCAGCTTCTCTTTGAAGGAATCCTGCCCGACCTGGATCAGGACGTTCGTATCGCTGTTGTAAAGACGTCCTGCCCGAATCACCTCCGGATATTCCGTTTCGATAGCATGGGCGAGAGCAGGGGGACTGCCGGTGTTGAAATTCTTCTGAGGCCCATAGTAAACATAACTCGGCACGAGGTAAATGTTGTCGATATGCTCGTGGAATTTGTCGTACGAGTACTCGTGCATGACCCAAAACGCGATCAGGATCGAAACGGCGAAGCTAATCGCCAATCCCATGATATTGATCAGCGAATGCAGCTTGTAGCGTACAATGTTCCTGACAGCGATCACCAGGTAGTTACGAAACATCCGACCTCCGGTAAAAATTGAGTCAAATGATTGTCGCCGACATCTCTTCTCAGCAAAAATCATCCTATATCATTTATGCAAGTCGCATGCCATCTGTCAAGTTCGGTTTAAATGTGATAATTCTGGTTTGTGCCGTTCAGTTCCGAACACGAACGTTCAGGAGCGATGCAAAGACGCATTGCAATTCTTTCTTGACACACTGATAATTTAATTGCGTTCTATGACACTGAGGTAATGAAATGCAAGCAATGTCCCCGCAGCTAATTAAATTCACATATACGTTCATATTTAAAAACGGAGAAATGCAGAATATCGATATCTTCCTCAAGCCGGATACGCTTGAGCTCGTAAGAGAGCCTTACGTGGACCTACCGGATTGGACAAAGCTCGAGTTCCACAAGTGTCCCAATTGCACACTTACGAAAGAGGAACATCTCTATTGCCCGGTGGCGGCGAGCTTGGTGGATATCATCGATTATTTCAAGAATCTGGTATCCTTCGAGAAAGCGGAAGTTCGGGTGGAAGCGAAGGAAAGAACCTACCTGCAACTGATCGATCTCCAAAAGGGTGTTAGTTCGATAATGGGTATATTCACTGTCACCTGCGGCTGCCCGGTACTTTCGACGTTGCGCCCGATGGTTCGATTCCATCTCCCGTTCGCATCGCTGGAAGAGACCATGTACCGCTGGATTTCCATGTACCTCGTTCGCCAGTTCTTCCGCAAGAAAAAGGGGCAGAAGCCCGATTGGGACCTTCAGGAGTTGACAACCGATCTCGACCAGATCCATCAGGTCAATACAACGTTGATGAAACGTATAAAGTCTCAACGAGCGAAGGACACCCACATCAACGCGCTGATCATCCTCGATATCTTCGCCGAGTTCATCGCGCAATCGTTCATTCGAGACAACCTTTCGAAAATCGAGTACTTATTCGAAGAGAAAATAAAGGAATAACATAGAAACTGACATAGATGCAACATACTCATATTGAAGGTAACATGAAAAAGGCTTTGATATTGATTTCAGTGTTCCTATGCGTCAGCATATTGAGCGGTACCGACGTCTCAGGAAATCAGAGCGGTACATGGACTATGGATAACAATCCCTACCAGGTTGTTGGCGACATAACGGTTTCGGCCGGGAACACATTGACGATCCACCCCGGTGTGAACGTTGAAGCGATGGGCGATTATCGCATCAACGTCGAAGGAGCCATCACGGCAGAGGGAACCGCGACCAGTCTTATTCACTTTTATTCACCGGACGAAAGTGTTTGGGGCGGTATTCGGCTGGATAATAGCAGCCAGGGAAGTTTCTTCAGCTTTTGCTATATCGAACACGCGGATAATGGAATCAACACCCTCAATACGCAGCTGGAAATTACCAACTGCCACTTCGACAACAACGTTACGGGAATCCATGTCTACGGGCTGGGGAACTCCAATCCGCCCGAGGTGATCATCAACGAAAACCTGATCGAGAATTGCCAGCAAAACGGCATCATGATCTACGAACACAATCCGATCATCACGAATAACGAGATCACGCAGTGCGCGCTGGACGAATCGCCCAGAGCAGCCATTCAGATGGCCTGCCAGAGCGATGGCGGTATCTGCCACCCGCAGATTTATGACAACCACATCCACAACAACGTCTGGCAGGGGATAACGGCCTGGGATATCTACGCAAGCGGCGATATTTCCCCAACCGTCAGAGGGAACCTGATCGAGGAAAACCTGACGGGCATCTATCTCTACGATGCCTCCGGTTACTTCGAGAATAACATAATCCGCAACAATTTCGTACCTGGAAACGCCAATTCCGGCGCGGGAGTGATGCTCTACGGCGCGACGACATATCCAACCTTCAGCCAGAACATCATCACCGGAAACTATACGGGATTCTACATTATAAACAACGCGAACGGGGATTTGGGTAATACCACACTCGGCACAGGCCGCAATATAATCTACGATAATATCGACGGATCGGGGACCACCCACAGTATCTATTCCGGTTCATCGCACGAAATCAAGGCGGAAAACTGCTTCTGGGGTACCGTCATTCCGGCGGAGATCGAAGAAACCATCACCGGTTCCGTGGATTACGATCCGATCTATACGACGGATTGTCTGGCCAGAGCCTTTATTACCGGGAAGGTCAGCAACCTGGTGAATCCGGAAGTTAACGTTTATCTCGTGGAAGAGGAAACCCGAGACATCGTCGCGACCGGGCATTCAACCTCCGATAGCACCTATTTCCTACCGGTTCCCTTTGCCGGCAACTACTTCGTGTACGTTGAAGAGGACGTCGAGGACAACCCGTTGAAGAGTATATACGACGGTATTAGCGATCCGGACGTTCTTCATATCGAAGAGGAAACCATCACCACCGGTATCGACATCAGGGAGTTTGTTGAGGAGTTACCAATCTCCCGAACAATCTATGCCCCATTCACGCACGACGGCATGGAAATCTATCCGTACCGATACTCCCACCTCATCTTCTGGGAGAAAGACTATTTACTGGTCGATGCTGATGAAGGCGTTCAGATTGTCGGTCTCGTAGATTATGAACCGACCTTCCCCGAGACCCTGTGGATCGCACAAACTTGCTGGTTGGTTCGCAACGATGATCTGGAACCAGGAGATACATGGGTTTCTGCAGATTTGGGCGACGATTTAACGGTCAACTACCTGAATGCCCTGGTTACACCGTATGGAGAAACAGGTGAGTTAATTGTCGATTACTACGAATACAACCAAGAAATTTTGTACCGGCGGCGATTCGTAGAGGATTTCGGCCTCATGAACGAGAAGGAGTATTTATCCTGGTGTCTCGAAAACGATTACCAGGCCGAGGGCTGCTACTTGAATGGCGGCGAAGGCTATATGCCGCTTTGTGAAGGAAATTATTGGGGCTTCGTCCGGGACATGGATCACGAAGGCCCCATGAATCTCACTGCGTGGCATCAGCATGACAATCTTTACCTATTCATGTGGGACCCACCGTTCCTTGATTCGGCGGATCCTTTCACGGGATATTGGCTCTACCGAAACGGCGATGTTGAAGAGATGCTTGACTTTACAGGTTTTTGGACATACGTAGAAGTGCCGTCGGGCAATAATGAATACTATATTGCAGCAATTACAGAACAAGGTGAATCCTATTCGACCAACACCCTGGAGATAAACATCCAGAGCATCGGCGACGAGCCTGATCCCACGCCGGAGAAATTCCTTGCGGCGCACATATTCCCGAATCCGACCAACCTTGCAAGCGGAAGCGGAATCTCGATGAGCATCGCATCCTCGAAAGTACCCACCGTTAGCCTCTACAACGTGAAGGGGCAGAAAATCCAGTCGTGGAAACCGGAGAAAGACGCCGGTGGCAGATACATGATTCAGTGGAACGGAACCGACCAGTCGGGCAAGAGAGTTGGTAGCGGTATCTATTTCGCGCGGATCGAGAGCAGCGAGCGTTCGCTGGTGAAGAAGATCGTTCTCCTGCGATAAGCGATGCGTGTAACCGATTTTGCCCGGTTTCTGTTGCTGCGCTTGAAGCGTGAGTGGCTCTATCGGTTCTCGCCGGAGAAGCTCGAGGTCATTGGCGAATGCAAGCAATGCGGAGATTGCTGCCGCAGCCTGATGCTGATCGAGACGCATGGCGTTGTACGGTCCAGGCGATATTTCCGCAAGCTTCAGAAGAGGAGCCCTTTCTACCGCAATATGGAGATTATCGGCAGGGATGAGGCAGGTATTTTGATTTTTTCCTGTAAACTTGTTGGCGATGACGGGCGTTGCACTCGATACGAGGAACGCCCGGACATCTGCCGTGAGTTTCCCAACATCTGGATGTTCCGGCATGGCGGGAGGCTCGACGAGGATTGCGGCTATAAGCTTCAGGAGAAGATCGATTTCAAAAAGGTTCTGCAGAAGCGGATGGACGCGAAACGAAATCAGTGAATCGCAAGTTATGCTTGACTTCGAGCGAGAAAAGCGTATCTTAATGTAAATAAAGAATGGAGCATGACGATAAATGAAGAAAGCCTTCTTGCCTGAAGCTGTGAATGTGGAAATAATTCTGAGATTGTTTGCTGATTTTGAATCGGGAACGGGAACGCACGTGATGCTGGTTTCACCGAAAGGTGAGCTGTTTCTGAATCTGGGAGACGAGACGGTTTGCGAGAAATTCCATTTCAGTCATCCGGCTGGCGGTGGATTTCTACGTGAATGGGCGGAAGAGCTGTCCGTCAAAACGGGTGACGCAAAGCTTGCTGAGCCTCTGTGCCCCTTCGGATACCCCGTGTTGTGCTATTCTATTCAGGCGAGTAACGGCTCTCTCGGGATGCTTGTAGCTTGCGGATACACCTTCGAACCAGTTGATCCGAAGAAGGTGGAGAGAACCTCCCGTCGCTTTGGTTTCGATAGCGATTCGTACCGCCATTCGCTGAGCAAAATCGTGGAAATACCGCGTGACTTCGCTCGCAATATGCGCTCGTTGTTCAAGATGCTCGGGACGGCTGTCGAGCGTTGCCTGGATGCCGATCTCACCTCGATGGAGCAGCGCAAGAAGCTTGAAGAGAGCAATCGGTTCTACCACTCGCTTTTGGACAACAATCACGCCATCATCCTCATGATCAATCCGAACAACGGTCGCATCGAAGACGCCAGCATGGGCGCAGCGGAGTTCTACGGTTATTCTCCCGGCCAGCTCAAGATGATGCGCTTCGCCGAGATCAATCTTTCCTCTGAAGACGAGATGATTTCGGCCATCCGGAATCTCGACCACAAGGGGGTTCAATCTTTCTTCAGCGTGAATCGTTTGGCGGACGGAAGCACGCGGAACGTAAATATCTATCTGACAACGGTTACCCTATTCGGGCACATATATATCTTCTGCATCGTGCAGGATATCACGCAACAGAAAGAGTACGAGAAGGAGATGCGTAAAGCACGCGAGAAGCTTTACCACGTCCAGAAGCTCGAGGCGATGGAATCCCTCGCCAGCGGCATTGCACACGATTTCAACAACATTCTCTCGTCGGTCATCGGCTCTGCCGAGTTGGCGCGAATGCAGGCGCAGGATAAGCCGGAAGTGATGAACCACGTCCAGTCCATTCTGAAATCGGGCGATCGCGCAAAAGAGCTTGTGCGCCAGATCATGATGTTCTCGCGGCAGGTTGAGCTGGAGCCGCGCCCGATCGTGATCGCCAATCAGGTGCGCCAGGTACTGAAGCAGTTCAAGAAGAATTTGCCGCACAAGATCAAAGTCGTCTCCGATATCGCCGACGAGATTCCTGCCGTTTTCGGAGACCCGGTTCAAATCCAGCAAATCCTCATTAATCTCTTGCATAACGCCTCCCAGGCAATGGGATCGAGCGGAACGCTCAGCGTTTCGCTGAGTCGGATCGAGCAGAATGTGGACGAAAAAGTCTATCGTGACGTGCAACTGGTTGTTTCGGATACCGGAAGCGGTATCGCTCCGGCTGTGAGGGGAAAGATTTTCGAGCCATTTTTCACCACGAAGGATCACCAGCATCATTCCGGTCTGGGTTTGGCGATTGTATACAGCGTCGTGAAAGAGCTTGGCGGTACCATCGAAATCAGCTCGGAGATGGGGGAAGGAACATCGATTATCGTCAAATTGCCCATTAGCGAAACACTCCCGGCTGAATTGGAAAGCGGTGTCTCGGAAGCCGTGTACAGTGACGGCGCGCGTCTTGTGCTCGTTGACGATGAAGATTCCATCCTGCAGATCGGCCGCATGATGCTCGAAAGCTACGGCTACGATATCGACACGTTCCAGGACTCCAGCAAGGCCATGCAATTCATGAAGGAGCACGGCGCCCGTATCGATGCCGTCCTCCTCGATTACGCCATGCCGGAACCCGACGGCGTTCAGATGATTCAGGAACTCCGCGAGATGTACCCCCAGTTGCCCGTTTTCATTATTACCGCTTACTATCAGGAACTACCCAAACTCAAGGATATCACCGACAATGTGATCGAAAAACCACTGGACTGGGTTAAAATTTCTCACTTGCTCCACAAAGCTTTGCACCCCTGATTCTTACACATTTCCCACCTTTGAATCATTCTTGATGATCCCGCTTCACCGCGAGTCGTGAGCAGATTCGTTCGATCTGCCACGGAGACGTGGTGTTATGCACCTATTTTCGGCTTTGACGTAGTCAAAACGAAAACCTGAACGTTATGATTTCGTTCCTCGAAATCATGTTAGTGGAGATCGAGGGTGCATTATATCCACGTTGGTGCGGCACGATCGGGCGAAGATGCCACGACGGAAAGCAAGTTGCCGTTTCCTCGCTGATGCCCGGTAAAATAGTACAGGAAAATCTTTCCACTATGGAATAAAAAACCACTCATTTCCCATTGTGAAATACTTCTGCAATGTTAGCGTAAACAACTTCTATACAATAAGTAACGAGCTTGTGGAATCGTTTGGCATAGCTCATGCAAAATGATACGATGCATAGAATGTGTAACAAGATGACGTCCGCGACGGTGGACATACATCAAAATGTGATCTGTTGATTACGAGAGACAACATATCAACGGATATTTTCTCACAGCCCATCTGGTTCGGGTTTTTTAAAATGGCTGACGCATCGTCTCGGCAACGAAGCATTCGGCCTGAATCGGAGCACACTCGGCGTGCTCTGAAAAGTACCAATTTATGAGGTGAAGAATGAAAAAGACCGTGTTTCTTGCGTTTCTTCTGAGCATAGCGCTCATGCAGGCGCAGGTCCGGTTGAAGGACATCGCCGGTTTCAGCGGTTTGGAATCGAAGCAACTCATCGGCTACGGCCTGGTGGTTGGCTTGGACGGGACCGGCGACGGCAGCAGCAGTCAGATGACGATTCAATCCATCAAGAACATGATGGAACGCTTTGGCCTGACCATCGCGCAAAACAAGATTCGTCCCAACAACATTGCTGCCGTGATCGTAACAGCGACCCTACCGGCGTTCGCAAAGCAAGGCAGTCATTTCGACGTCACGGTCTCCTCTGTGGGAGACGCGAAAAGCCTTGAAGGCGGAACGCTACTCATGACGCCGCTGCTGAGCGTCGATGAAGAGCTCTACGCCATGGCGCAGGGTGCGGTATCGATCGGAGGATTCAACTCGAGCGCGAGCGGAACGAAGCTCCGCAAGAACTTCGCGCTGGTCGGCAGAATCCCCGACGGAGCGGTCGTTGAAAAGGAAGTTTACAGCCAGATGATCTACAATGGCGAGCTTCTCGTTAATCTGCACAATCCCGATTTCACAACTGCTCAAAGGGTTGCGACGGCAATCAACGAGCATTTCGAATATCGACTTGCGGCACCGGAAGACGCCAGCTCCGTGCAGATTGTCGTGCCGGATTCGGTTCTGGTACAGAAGAAGCTGATCAGTTTCATTTCATCCATCGAAAACCTCGAAGTGGTTCCCGAGCAGAAAGCCCGTGTCGTGATCAACGAACGCACCGGCACCATCGTTGCCGGAGGCAATGTGGAGCTTTCTGAAGTCGCTGTGGCGCATGGGAACCTCATGATCAAGATTAATACCTATTCCGAGAGCGAGAGCTACGGGTTCGGAATGGTCGAGGAAAGCAGCGAGTACAGCACCGTTGCGGCGATCAACGAACCGGCGCGGGTTATGGTTCTCGAATCGAGCACGGTTCAGGAACTGGCTCGAGCGCTCAATAGCATTAAAGTCACTCCGCGCGACCTCATATCGATTTTCCAGTCTCTTAAAGCAGCCGGCGCGTTACAGGCCGAGCTCGTGATTATGTAGGAGATAACAATGATAGACCTCGAGCAAACCCAGGCAATGCAGCTCCGAAAGCTGAACACCGATGATTTCAAGAAGCTCGGTGAGAAGCTGAAAGAGTACGACCGCGGAGAAGCGGAGAAGGCAGCGCAGGAGTTCGAGGCGATCTTCGTACGGCAGATGCTCAGCGCGATGACCGAAACGCTGGAGGACGACTCCATGTTGGGCACTGGTCCCGGAAGTGACTGGTATCAGGAGATGTTTCTGCAAGAAGTTGCAATGAACATCGCCGAGAAGGGAGAGCTGGGACTCTCACGTCAGATACTCGGTCAACTGGACATCCGGCAGGATGTTCCTGTCCAGAGTCTGCGCGACCTCTCGGAGAACGATTTCATTCACACGACTGCCCTGGAAAGCAAATCGTCGAAGGCGGCTCAGATCGAAGAATCATCAGCTCGGTTAGAGGAAGCCCCCGCACCGCTGGGTAAAACCCTTTCACAGCGGTTGGAGCAGTTCAACCCGATTATCGTCGATATGGCCGAGCAGTTCGGCGTCGACGAGAACCTCGTGAAAGCGGTTATCGCACAGGAAAGCTACGGCAATCCGAATGCGGAATCCCACGCGGGAGCAAAGGGGCTGATGCAGTTGATGGACAAGACGGCGGAAGGATTGGGTGTAACCGATTCCTTCGATCCCGAGCAGAACATCCGTGGCGGCGTTCGCTACCTCAAGATGATGCTCGATCGCTACGACGATGTGGATCTGGCTCTGGCGGCTTACAACGCCGGCCCCGGTAATGTGGATAAATACAACGGCATTCCGCCATTCAAGGAAACGCAGCACTACGTGCGAAGAGTCATGGATTATTACAAATCGATGCAATAAATAAGGAGTCAAGATGGATGCCCTGAAGAAAGATTTTTTCAACGCCTGGGAGGAAGAGATTGCCGCCTACCAGGAAGTAGCACTGGTACTCTCGGAGCAAAAATACGCTCTGATGAAGTGGGATATCCGTCAATTTCAGGAAGTCAGTCAGCGAGCTGCGCTACTGATCGGAAAAGCACACAACACCACCAACGAGCGAAACGATCTCATGGAAGCCTTGATGCTCACCGTGGGCGTGGAGATCGACGAAACCTCACTGAAGAACATCGACCGGATATTCATCGAGCCGGAAGATCAGGAGAAGGCGCAAGTGTTTTTCAAGGTCTTTGCCAACACGCTTAAAACCATCGACAAGCTTTCGGCGGAGAACAAGGAACTGATCCGCACAGGACTTGAGATGGTGGGCGACAACCTGGAAATGATTGCGGATATCATCGACCGCGACCGCGTTTACAGTCGCGTGGGAATGATTAACCAGAAGAGAAGCTCGATCCTTCTTAACAAGAGGATCTGATCGACTTCTCATCAGACGAGTAGGATGTAAAGCTATGTTCAACATTCTTTCCATCGGACGTAAAGCGCTCGAAAATGCCGAACAGCATTTGCAGACGGCGGGTCACAACATCGCGAACGTGAACACCGAAGGCTACAGCCGGCAACGAGTCGTGCAGACGAACAGCGATCCGATCTCCGATTGTCACTTTTCATACGGTACCGGCGTCGAAGCCGTGCGTATCGAACGTATGCGTGACCTCTATCTGGACGACTCCTACCGCGAAGAAAACACGGAGCTCAATTACTGGGGACGCTCTTCCGAGAAACTCTCGGAGCTGGAAGCGGAATTGAACGAGCTCACCGACTATGGCCTATCCGTCGATCTCAACGAATTCTGGGATAAGTGGGAGGCCCTCTCGGACAATCCGATGGACAACCTCTTCCGCCTCGACCTGCTCGAATCGGCGCAAAATCTTTCGGAATCTTTTGCACGTGTTCACGCGACGATTACCGACAAGTACACCGAGGTCAACGACGAGATCGAAACCATCGCCGCCGAGGTGAACAGCATCGGCGAGCAACTCGCGGCCCTGAATAAGCAGATCACTATGGCAGAGCAGTCGGGAAGTGCTCCCAACGACCTCCTGGACAAGTGGGACAAGCTGCTGGACGACCTCTCGGAATACGGCGAGGTGAAAGTCAAGAATCACGATGACGGAAGCAGGGTCGTGTATTTCGGCTCGGATCAGTTGGTTACCCACGACTCCTCGCGCCATCTTCGTGTCAAGAGCGAGACGGTCGATGGGCTCGAGACGAGCGAGCTTGTTTGGAACGACACCAATACAGGCATCAACGGACTTCAGAAGGGAGAGCTCAAGGGGCTCATGATGCTCCGGGACGAGCAGCTTGCCGGTTATCTCGACAGGCTGGACAACCTCGCGGTGAACCTCAGCCAGCAGGTCAACGCGATCCATCGCCAGGGATATGGACTTGGCGATCCTCCCTCAACCAATCTTGATTTCTTTGCATCGGATGTGACCGGCGCCGCGGACTTCAGAATATCCGACGCGATCGCCGCATCACCGAATAAAATAGCCGCCTCGATGGGCGGAGCGGAAGGCGATAATCGAATCGCCCTACAGATATCATCGCTCCGGAGCGACGCGACGATGGGGTCTCAATCTTTTGGAGAGTATTATGGATCCATGCTCTCGGCAATTGGTAGGGATTCCGCCAACGCTGCTAACCAGAGTGAGATGCTTGAAATGACGGCAACGCAAATCGGCAATTACCGCGAGTCGGTAAAAGGAGTGTCGATCGATGAGGAATCGGTAAACCTGATCAGTTACCAGAGGTCTTATCAGGCTGCTGCCAAGGTCGTCGAAATGGCTGATGGGCTTATAGGAACAATTATAGGCCTGGTCGGCTGATCAACCAGGGAAGGTTTATAACGCCTGCGGGCAATACAAAGGCACCAAGGAAGGTGAAAGATGTTAATTTTAACCAGAAAAATCGGTGAGTCGATCATCGTCGGCGACGACATAGAGATCGTACTCGCGGAAATGAACAAAACATCAGCAAGAATCGGAATACGAGCGCCCAAAGCGCTGCCGGTATATAGAAAAGAAGTTTACGAGAAGATCCTTAGAGAAAACCAGAAGGCATCAAAGACAGCTATCGATCAGACAGCGTTCGACAAACTGAACGAGCTGCTGAGCGGTAAGATGGGAGGATAACGTGCGAGTTACAACCCAGATGGCATTTCAGAACCTGTATGGCCAGGTCAGCAAGAACCTGGAGAGATACAGGGAACTGCAAGAGGAAATCAGCAAGGAGCGGAGTTTGCTTAGTCCGTCGGATGATCCCACCGGTACGTCCATGTACACGCGGTTTCAAATCGACCTCTCGGCTACGCTGCGCTATCAGGAAAACATGGATGACGCCGATCAATACCTGACGGCGACGGAGCAGTGTTTGCAGGACCTCAGTACCCTGCTTACCCAAGCGAGGGAAGTTGCTGAATTGAATGCTACTGAGACCGCTGATTCAACAGTCCATCAGGTTGGCTCGACAGAAATAGGCGATATCCTCGAACAGATGTTCCAGACATTAAATACAAAGCAGAATAATCGCTACCTCTTTTCAGGATACAATACGGGTGAACAGGCGTACCAGGATTACGGCAGGATTCTGCCGGGATACGCTTCATCCGCCAACACCTACGAAGGTGAGATGACCACTTCGGGAGATTTCACCGGTAATTCGGAGAAGGAGTATCTTGTCCGGATCATTTCCGGTGGGGATATCGGTACGGCACAGTATCAGATTTCCGAAGATGGGGGAGAGACCTGGGGCAGTGAGTTGACTTTGACTGGGAACATTGCGGTCTACGATGATGTGAATGGTGAGGATCTTGGCGTTCAGGCAAGCTTTACCAGTGGGACCTTTGCCGAGGGAGATGAATTCAAGGTTTATGTTCGCGCCGGCAGTTATAATGGCGATGACGGGAAGATCGACTTCAATATGAGCCGGAATACCCGTGTAACGACCAATGTGACAGGGCTGGAAGCTGCTGAAAATACCGGTATGATCGACACGATGTACAATCTTAAGATCGCATTGGAAAACAACGATACCGCTGCCATATCTCAAGCGCTGGAAGACCTCCGCGCGGTGCAGGACACATTCGAGAATGTCCTGGCCGAAACGGGGCTGCGCATGAGCCGTGTGGAAGTTGCACGAAACAACATGGTTGCAACCGAAGAAAACTTGCTTACGAATATCGAGAATGTCTCTCAGCCCGATCTCATCGAGGTGATATCGGAACTCTCGATGGTCGAATCTGCGTTATCTTCGTCTACATCGGTGCTTGGTAGTATTCTTACTGACAGTCTGCTAAACTATATCTAAGGAAAGAGGGAAGTAACATGAAAATCATGACGAAACGATTCGGCGAGATCGAAATCGATCCGAAAACGAAAATCACTTTTCCGAGTGGATTGCTTGGATTTTCCGGATACAAGGACTTTGTCCTGATCGACGCCAATAAAAAATCTCCTCTCAAATGGCTTCAGAGCATGGATTCTCCCGATCTGGCGTTTGTGGTTACCGATCCACTGATTTTCAAGCCAGATTATCAGATACGGCTGTATCGCTCGGACCTGGAAGAAATCAAAGTCAGTGATCCGACTCGCGTCGCGCAGTTGGTCATTGTTACCGTTCCGAAGGATCCAGCCAAGATGACCGCCAATATGAAGGGTCCTCTACTGATCAATACGGAGAATAACCTGGGTAAACAGGTTGTGCTGGACCACCCGGACTACGATCTGAAATACCGCCTGCTATCGGATGATGCCGTGGCAAAGGCCGGATGAATGGAGTAAATCCTTCGGTCGATTCGAAGAATCAGATAAGTATTAGGGAGCGATTGGTAGAGATCGCTCCTTTTTTTTCAGAATGAGACGTGAGTAGATTCGTTCGATCTGCCGCGGAGACGTGGTGTTATGCACCTATTTTCGGCTTTGACGTAGTTAAAACGAAAACCTGAGCGTTGTGATTTCGTTCCTCGAAATCATGTTAGTGGAGATCAAAGGTGCATTATATCCACGTTGGAGCGGCACGATCGGGCGAAGATGCCACGTCGTGCGATTATTGACGAAATGCGCTTGGAGAGAAGCGGTCCCGCATGGATTTGAAACTGGATTTGCGAAGTCGGCAAATCCATTTCCAATTCCATGCGCCCACCCTCCCATTAATGAGCGCATTTCTTATACAGAGAGGAGCCTTGATCCCTCGTGGTTTTCAAGAGCTAGTATTTCGATGTCCACTTCGCAGTGGGTGAGAATTTTTTTTATAATTTGGAGTGAGGGGAACTCCGTATAGAAGTGTCCGGCATCGATGATGGGCATTCTGGAATCGAGCAAAGTGTGGTAAGTGAAGTCGCCGGAGATAAAAACGTCGGCTTTTCCAGATGCCTTCCCGAGGAGCGAGGAACCTGAACCGCCACAGAGCGCGACTTTTGATATGGGAGTTTGATGTGACTTGCCAGCATCCCATAGTCTGACAAATGGCGCATGCAAGCAGCCTTTCACGTACTGAGCGAAATCGCTGAGGGACATTGGTGAATCGAGTGTGCCTATCAGGCCGAGGCCGTAGTTCGGACTGCTCTGATGCTGTGGGTATATTGCAAAAATCGGTTCTTCGTAGGGGTGTACCGATTTCATGGCGCTGATCGCAGCGTTCAGGTTTGTACTGTCGGCGAAGAACTCGAACTTCATCTCGCGCACGGTTTCTTTACGCCCGATTTCGCCGATCGTTGGATTTGCTCCGGTAAGCGGCTCGAATCTTCCTTTAACCGGGTGCTGCGTTCCGCAATCCCTGTACTCGCCGATGCGACCCGCGCCGGTTTTGTAAACGGCTTCTGCAAGTAATTCCAGATTATCTTCCGGCACGTATACAGCAATATGGAAATATCCGGCGCCGCTTTCGTTGCTGATGTACTTCAGATTACCAATGCCAAGCGTTTTCGCGAGCTCATGATTCACGCCATCGATGGTGACATCGAGGTTGGTGTGCGCGCTGAGGACGGCGATGTTATTCCGGATGAGATCGAGAAGGAAGGGATCGGTGATGTTGCGGATTTTCCGGAAGATCAGCGGATGATGGGAAATGATCATATTTGCGCCGATCTCCAGCGCGTAATCGAGTGCGCTGGGTGTCACATCGAGCGCTACGAGGATTTTGGTAACTTCCTGCGACCAGTCGCCCACTTGCAATCCCGGATTGTCCCACTCGTAAGCGAGAGCCGGGGGGGCGAATCGGTGAACGATAGCGGCAATATCTTTTACTGTTGGCATGGTTCCTCCATTGATTTCCGAGCAATGACGGCGATGAAACGGGGTTTGTCGGTCCATTTGTTCATGACGCGATCCAGCAGGAACCAGCAAAGGAATGGAATCTTTTGCAGGAGTGTGTTGATCCTGAAATGAGAGAGGTATTGGTTGAAAAAGGGCACCATGCAGCCGCGTTTGAATCCGCCTTCGACGAATGCTTCACGTAGCGATACTTTCGTCCAGGAATGAAGATGCGCATGGAGCGGCGTTTTGCGATTGCAGTGGATGCATAGCGCGTACAGGATTTTTTCGCGATAGGGTGTTGCCAACAGGACTTTTCCACCGGGTTTGAGGATCCTGCGCCACTCTTTAAGGGCTTCTACCGGATTCTCGAGGTGTTCTATAATCTCGTTGGCGATGACCCAGTCGAAGCTGCCCGACTCGAAGGGCGTTTTGTAAGCGTCAGCCGCTGCTGTCTTGACGGCTGGAGCGCTTTGCTTAATACGCTCGAGATTCTTCTCGGAGAGGTCTAGGGCCGTAATGTCGAATCCTCGTTGCGCCATCTCGATGGAGAACCAGCCGCTGCCGGATCCAACGTCGAGTATTTTCTCTCCGAGACCTGGCCGACAAAGGTGGAAAACTACCTGACGTCGTCGTTGTTCGTCGGGAGAGACGAATTCTTCATCGAAATAATCGAAAAGTTCTGCATCCGTTTTATAGTGTGCTACGTGGTCCATAATCACTCCTGTGGGTTCTCTTGAGACCCATTTCACGTTGAATGCTTCTCCTTGACAAGAAGATTTCGGAATGGGATGCTGCCGCATGATGCAATTGAGGAGTGGGAGTATGAAATACGCAATTTTAATTACTTTTTTGATGCTCGTGTGCGCCATCATGGCGCAGGATGTGATTTCGATTGAAGTACCTGTGGTCGATACGGTGTATCTTAAGCCTGTCACGGCTTTCTCGCATGCGGAGATCGATGAATCGAGCGCGATTGTTAAGAGCCGGCAGTACGACGGTGTTTTCTGGACGCTGAATGACAGCGGTGACAAGGCGCGCATCTTTCCGTTCGATCTGAAGGGAGATTGCTTCAAGCCGGAATGGTACCCCGAGTTTGAAGGCATCTCAATTCCCGACGCGGTGAATATCGATTGGGAGGATATCGCTGCCGACGATAGGGGGAATCTGATTATCGGAGCTTGCGGCAACAACGGCAATACGCGCAAGGATCTTGCGTTGTACATTGTCGAAGAGCCGGTTCCGGACAACACGATTGCCTGCCGGTACTCGAAGAAGATACCGTTCCGTTATCCCGACCAGGAGGAGTTTCCGCCCAAAATGCGCAATTACGACTGCGAAGCCGTATTCTACGCTGGTGGACATATCTATCTGCTGAGTAAGAACCGCTCCGATACAAACACGACGCTGTACAGGCTGGAAAGCGAGAATCAGCTTGAAGAAAACGTTCTCACCAAGCTTGAAACCTTCGACGTCAAGATCGGGAACGTTACCGGTGCGGATTGTACGCCCGACGGCAGGAAGCTGGCAGTACTCACGTATTTGAATCTCTGGGTGTTCACGGCAGACACGCCGGGTGAATGGCTTACCGGAAGCGTTGAGTATTTGCCGATCAAGGCAAGGCAATGCGAGGGAATTTGCTGGGACGGTGACGAATTGATCGTGACCAACGAACAGAAGGATATCATGCGCGTTCCGATGGACAAGCTTGTGAAAGTGAAATAGGTTTCGACCTGCTTGCCGCGCGCGGACGGCGTGGAAGCCCATACGCCCCGACAACATGAATCAAACCGGTAACAACTGGTGGATGAAGCATGTTGTCGGGGCTTTTTGGGGGCTTTCTGAGAATGCATCCCTGCTCATTTATTGGGGATGAGTAGGGATGCATTCTCGTGTGCTATGCACACACGCCGTCTGCGCGCTGTATGGTTGTGCGATGCCGGGTTTTCTGGTGCTGTATGGAGAATTTGTAAGAGAGACTGCAAAGAGAAGAGGATTTCTAAAATGGAAATACCCTCTAATCGGGCGATTAGAGGGTATTCGCTAGGAGGGCATTTTATGTAGGGTGTGAGAACTCTAAACTTTACCGCTCATAACATCATTTTCGTTGCATTTGCACATTTTAATGAACTCATACCGTGGGGCCCAGCTTTCGCTTTTGGATTTTCTAGCCCGAATCAGTTTCACTTGTTTCACTTCAGTGTTGCAAACCGGGCAAATCACTTTACCTTCGGTTGAGATTTCATGTGCCAATTTTGCTGAGAAAGATCTACCTTTAGCCATTTTTCCTCCGCATCAACATAGATAATTTGATCTACATCGAGTAGGTTGTCAAGTATTTTTTTATTTTTATACACGTTCCAGATACTCGCCTGAACGAGTATCAATTTTTATATGGTCGCCAACTTCGATGAAGAAGGGAACTGTAACTTTCAGGCCGGTTTGTGTGACCGCGCCCTTGCCGCCACCCGAGGCCGTGTTACCTTTCACATTCGGTTCACATTCCGTGATTTCCATCTCGATCGTGATGGGAAGCTCGATACCGATGATCTTGCCATTCGGATCGATGCGCATCCACACTTCGATGTTCTCGATCATGTAAGGTGCAATGTCGCCAATCACTTCTTCCGGGACAGACATCTGTTCGTAGGTGTCGTTGTCCATAAACACATAGAAGCTTCCATCGAAATAGAGATATTGCTTATTCACCTTTTCGATGCGAACTTCGTCAAACTTGTCGCTGGAGCGCCAGGTGTTTTCAATCACCTGCCCCGTCATGACATCCTTGATTTTCGAGCGCACGAAAGCGGCGCCTTTGCCTGGCTTCACATGGAGAAATTCAACAACTTCCCAAAGTTTGCCACGCCAGTTAATAACCATTCCGTTACGGAGATCATTCATTCCAGCCATTTACAAGCTCCTTACAATTCATGTGAAAGCCAAAATCACGATACAGGAAAATCTGGCAAGGAAAAAAATTGCCTGCCAGATAATATTTGATAAAGGTGGCACAAAAGAATAACAGGGGTTTATATGCGCATCGATCAACTGCTTAACACATTGTGCCTGATGAAGACACGCAGCATGGCGAAGAAAGCCTGCGACAGCAATCTGGTAAAGCTCAACGGAAAAGTTTCCAAGGCAAGCACGATCGTTTCCGATGGAGACGAGATAGAATACTCGGTGTTCGGTTGGAACACGAAGCTCAAGATAGAAAAGATACCGGTGGGGAATGTTTCGAAGAAAACCGCGCCGGAGTACTACACGATTATCGAGCGTTTCAAGGAAGAGGGAGCATCCGATTGAGGATGTCCGCCAATTCTTTCGTTTGTTCCCTGGCAGATAGGGATGCCACGTCTTTCTGATTGCGGATTGCCCGGCCGCTTTCCCAGGCACGATACAATCTTCCGATTTCCTGCTTGAAATTCTTCGCGTCGTTGTATTCGAACATCTTTCCTGCGCCATAATCACGCAGAACCGCGTTTGCTTCCCCTCGCGTATCGCCAAGCGCTACGATCGGCGTTTTCGCTCCAACGTACTCGAACAGCTTCGTGGTGAGCATGCCTTTGCTACCTTCATACTGGTTGATCAGCAGCAGCAGAGCTTCCGCATCCACGATCTGCCGAACGGCTTCAGCGTGCGGCTGCTGTGGGAGATAGCGGATGAAGCTTTGCCCGAACGGTTCCTGCCCCTTGTTCCACGTTCCAATAAAGACCGCCTCGAGCTTGTCCAAGCCATCGTTACGCAGCTCCTCGATTGCCGAAATCGCTGCGGCGATGTCCTGCCCCTGGGTGACCTTTCCGATGAATTTCAGACGAAATTTCTCCGATTTCCGGTATTCCGCCTTCTCGAAATCCTGCTGATCGTATCCGTTATAAAGCACAACCTTGTTGCCATTGGGAAGCTCGTCCGCGATATACTTCGTGATGATCAGATTCACGTCGGCGTTTCCGACAACGCCTCTCTCCATACGGTTGTTGATGGCCCGGATTACGGGATTCTGTTTTTGCTGCTGGAGGTAGAAGACCTTGGTCCACGGATCGCGGAAATCGGCCAGCCAGGGGATCCCGAATCTCTTTTTCAGCTTCTTCGCCACCAGATGCGTCGAGTGGGGTGGAGCGGTGGTGAGGATGCAATCGTACTTCTTCGTTCGAAGCTCTTCCAGCGCGGCCCTGTAAAGGTATGGATTCCATAGGATGCGCATGTCCGGCGCAACGGTGTGGAGTCGAAGGAAAAAGGCTAATCGCTTAAGGGGTGAATCCTTCTTGCTTGTGCTGAAATCCCCGTAGGGAATCTGCGCCTTCTTGCCGGCGAGTTTACGGAACAATCCCGCATAAGACGGTGTGTGCGTGCGGATGATCTCGATCTCTGGCGGGATCGTGGTGAGAAGGCTGTCATCGATTACGGGGTAGTCTCCGTCTTTTGTAGTTATAACCGTCGGCAGCCAGCCGTTTTGTGGCAGGTAGCGCAGGAAGCGTACCCAGCGCTGGACTCCGGCTCCCCCGCAAGGCGGGAAATAGTAGGTGAGAAGCAGGCATCGTTTCAAAGCAGTTTCTCCACTTCATCCACGAAAGGCTCCCAGTCGTATTTCGCCTTCTCCATGCGGATTTCGTTCGCAAACGCCTCTCCCCGGTTTTCCTTGAAGAACCTCACAACGCCCTCAGCGACAGCGGAAGTATTCTCCGCTTCGACGAGGAATCCGTTCTTCCCGTCGTGAATCACTTCAGAAAGCCCTCCAACATCCGTCGCCACGACTGGTTTGTCGAAAGCGAAAGCGAGTTGCGTTATTCCGCTCTGCGTAGCGCTACGATAGGGGAGAACCACCACGTCGCTGGCGTTGAAGAAATAAGGCACCTCTTCGTTGTTGATGAAACGATTCTGGAAATTCACGCAGTCACCGAGCGAGGCGATTTTCTCCTCGTACTCGCCCGGGTCGCCGTAGACCTCTCCGGCGATCAATAGCTGGATGTCCGGGATTTGCTCGCGAATTTCCGGCACGGCATCCAGGAGGATGTCCAGACCCTTGTATCGCTTGATGTAGCCGAAGAACAGAATGACCGGTCCCTCCCCAAGATGGAAGTGGGCCTTGGCCGTCTCGCGTGTAACGGGCTCCGTATAGTAGTCGTAATTGGGGTGGAAGAGCGGAACGACCTTATGCGCGGGAAATCCCGGCAGTACCTTGTCCACGGAACGATACACCGCGTCCGACATGGTGATCAGGTTGTCAGCTTTGCCCAGGGCCAGGCGAGTCAATGTATCGCCTGCGATCCATTTCTCGTGAAATTCGATGTTGTCGATCACAAAGATGGTGCGGATGCCGGTGTGTTTCTTCAGCTTCCGAACCATCCACGCGTACATGGGAGCAAAGAAGGGTATCCAGTATTTCATGATGAGGACATCCGGCTTCCAGCGCTTGATCTGCCGTAGCGCGGAAGGCCACGTCAGTGGATTGTATGGCGTTACAACGGCCTGGATGTCCAGCTCGATCCGCTTCTTGCTGTGGTCGACCTGCTCCTTGCCCGGGAATAGAATTTTGGGATATTGCCGGTGAAAGGAGAACACCTTCACTTCATGGCCCCTTTTCTGGAGTCGCTGGGCCAGAATGGCGATGAATTGAGCGATTCCTCCCCGGATGGGGTGGGCGGGACCTAAGAAAGCGATTCGCATATCACTCGCTTTATTTGTCTTCTTTTTCGTCTATATTGTATGTTGGTGGACCGACCAGAACCTTGTCGAGGAATTCATCCATCTCGATGTCCGGTTTCATGCCCAGGATTCCGTTGAGGATTTCGAGAATCTTCGGGAAAGCGGTCGTGAAGGTGAACACCGCGTCGTTGCCGTTCTTGTCGTACGTGATACGGATGAGGCGTTGGCGCGAGGTCACGAACTCCATCTTCTTCATCGATTCCCACGGGATCACGACCTTCGCCCTGCCGATAAAGCCGAACTGGATGGCCCCGGCGGTAAAGCGGACCGTGTTGATGCTGAAGAGGTTTTTGATGATTGTGTTGACCGCGAGGAAAACAATAATGAAGGGGACGATCTTGAAGAATATCTTCGTGTCCGCACCGATTTTATTGAATGCGACCCATACCGCGTAGGCTGACGCCGCAACGGCAAACACCAGCACGAGCCAGCGCACGAACTGGTTGAATCGATACACTTTTTTCGCGGGAAGGATGCCCGGGATTCGATTTTCCGGCATTATTGCACTCCTTTGAGTTTCTTTAATTCGAGAACGCAGGAATCGGGTGCACTGAAAGTTTTCATCACTTCATAGTCCGATTTGAAGCCGTGGAAGTCGCTGCCGCCGGTCATGACCAGTTCGTTCCGGCGAGCGGTTCTGCCAAACTCCGGGTGGTTTTCCTGCCCCGGGTAGAATATCTCCACGCCCTGAATACCGGCTTCGATCATGGCCTTGATGTTGGTGATCCCGCCGGAGTACAGCGGGTGCGCCATGACGGAGATTCCATCCGCTCGCTTGATGATGGCGATGGCCTCTTCCGGCGAGACGCTCTGCTTGGGGAGGTTTGCGGGGCAATCGTCGCCGATGAAGCGATCGAAGGCGTCCTGGATATTATCGCAGTAACCGCCCTCCAGGATGGCCTTGGCGATGTGCGGCCTGCCGATGACATCGCGGGAACCGCTGATCTCGAAGAGGCGTTCCATCTTCAGCTCGATGTTGAAGTGCTCCTTGAGCAGCGCCAGCATCTTCTCCGCGCGATACACCCGTTCGTGGCGGATGAAATCGAGGAGATCAAGCATCTCCTTGTTCAGCTCCACGTAGTAGCCGAGGATGTGCAGATCGCGATCCTCGAACAGGGTGCTGATTTCCACGCCCGGGATCAATTCGAGTCCGAGCTTGTCCGCCTCTTTCCGGGCCGGTTCAAGCGCGTCGATGTTGTCGTGATCGGTAATGGAAATAACATCGAAGCCGTGCTCAGCATATAACCTGACCAGCTCTTCCGGGTGCAGCTTGCCGTCCGAATAGCTTGTATGTGTATGTAAATCGATCTTCATAAAACCACCTGATAATCAATTGGAATAGGATATCAAGACGATTGTTTCGGGTCAAGGGAAATATGTGGACGGTTATGGTAGTTGCTGGTGTGCGAAACAGAAGTGGGTATCTTCGATGGTAGCATTTGTGAGGCATCGATGGTTAGAAGATCATTTCTCAACTCCTGTCTTATGCCAGCGGATATACTCAATTTTGTCCTTTGAAACTACCAGGTTATAGGCAACTCCGGACTTTGAAATAAAAGGATAAACTCTATCGTGGAAATGCACATCATGAACTAAATTTGAATCGAAAACGACATTCGTGGAGATGAAATCGCCATTTTCCGTTACAATGCCGAGTTCCGTTGCTGTCAATGGAGCAACCAAGTTTTCGAAATACAAGTAGTTATCTCTATCATAGTTCATGAATCGATATCCGATATCGGAACGCCATACCTTTTTCAGGTCTATGGGCTTGTAGGTGAAATTGAACAGCTCCATGTTCTTGATATGATATTGGTTATTTTGCAGCACAAGTTCGCCTGCTTGTATCGCTTGAGGTCCATCGTAGATGAGCAATCCGAATTTTCCTTGATAGCTTTCAGTGAAACTGAAACCATAATAGAATCTACCATCCTGTTTGACGGTATGATAATCAACAAGTTCAAGATTCATGGAATATCGCCTGACACATACAACACTCATATCTCCGCTCATTGTATAAATCATTCCGTCATGGTAACCGAGAAACCGGATTACGTCACCAGCACATCCTTCATATTTCGAGGCACAAACGAAGTTTCCATCCTTGTCGAATTTCTTGATGATGTTCTTGCGCCTGGTTAGAACGTAGATATTCTCGTCCTCATCGACCGTGAAACTTGTTGGGCCTTCATCCAAGCAGTCATAGTCTCTTGGTACAATATGTACACTCAGTTGGTTCTCCGCTTCGCCCATGGGAAGCTCGACGACGGTTTTTTCGTATATCCAGGTTTCGGCTGCAAGCAGGCTGCAAGCCATTAACACGATAGAGAGAAGTAAATACCTCATGATTCCTCCAGCGTTTTTAAGCTAGTTGGTTGTATGCTATATTGAAGGTCGCAGGTGTGTCAATGTTTTGTGTCTCTTGTCGTTTCAGGAAACTGCCCGGAAGCAGAACATTCAACGTCTATATTAATCAAGAGAAAGTTCTTGCCAGATTTCCCCCTCGTTCCATAAATGGAACTGATAACATTATCGCAACAAGTGAGGCAGCATGGATCGTTTCGAAATCGTATCGAAGTACAAGCCCACCGGCGACCAGCCGCAGGCCATCGAAGAGCTCGTGGCGGGACTCAACGCCGACCAGAAACACCAGACGCTACTGGGCGTGACCGGCTCGGGAAAAACCTTCACCATCGCCAACGTTGTGGAGAAGATCAACCGCCCCACGCTGGTCATTTCGCACAACAAGACCCTCGCGGCGCAGCTCTACGGCGAGTTCAAGCAGCTCTTCCCGAACAACGCCGTCGAGTACTTCATCAGCTACTACGACTACTACCAGCCGGAAGCGTACATCCCCGGTCGCGACCTCTACATCGAGAAGGACTCCGACATCAACAAGGAGATCGAAATGCTCAGGCTGCGGGCGACGATGTCCCTGATGGAACGGCGCGACGTGCTGATCGTGGCGAGCGTGTCCTGCATCTACGGTCTGGGCGTGCCGGAGGACTACCGTAACGCGCTCATCCGCATCAAGCGAGGCGATCAGATCGATCGCGACGAGATGCTGCTGCGACTGGTGCGTATCCACTACGGACGCAACGATGTCGCCTTCGAGCGTGGCTGTTTCCGCGTGCAGGGCGACACCGTGGACATCTACCCAGCTTACATGGAGCACTCGGTGCGGGTGGAGTTCTTCGGCGACGAGATCGAACGCATCCAACGCATCAATCCCATCGACAACCACGTCATCGAAGAGGTGGATGAATATCCCATCTACCCGGCGAACCACTTCATCACCGGCGAGGACTCGCTCGAACGCGCCCTTCGCACCATCGAATCCGAGATGAATGAACGGGTGAAGCATTTCCTGGATCGAAACATGTTCGTCGAGGCGCAACGCATCGAGCAGCGCACGAAGTTCGACATGGAGATGCTCAAGGAGATCGGCTTCTGCAGCGGCATCGAGAACTACAGTCGGCACCTCACCGGCGCGAAACCTGGCGATCCGCCCTACTGCCTGCTCGACTACTTTCCCAAGGATTTTCTGATCGTCATCGACGAATCGCACGCAACCCTGCCGCAGGTTCACGCCATGTACGGGGGCGATTACACCCGCAAGAAGAACCTCGTCGAATACGGATTCCGGCTGCCGTCGGCGTTCGATAACCGGCCGCTGAAATTCCCCGAGTTCGAGAACCATATCAACCAGGTGATCTACGTCTCCGCCACGCCGGGCGACTACGAGATGGAGAAGAGCGAGGGCGTTTTCGTCGAGCAGGTGATCCGTCCTACCGGATTGCTCGATCCCGAAATCGAGATCAAGCCCATCGCCACGCAGGTGGACGACCTCCTCGAGCAGATCCGCCAGCGCACCGCGAAGAAAGAGAAGGTGCTGGTCACGACCCTCACCAAGCGCATGGCGGAAGACCTCTCCGTCTATCTCACCAACGCCGGCGTTAACGCGCGCTACATGCACAGCGAGGTCGATACCATCGAGCGCTCGAAGATCATCCGCGATCTGCGGCTGGGCGAGTTCGACGTGCTGGTGGGCATCAACCTCCTGAGAGAGGGACTCGACCTGCCGGAAGTATCGCTCGTGGGCATCCTCGATGCCGACAAGATCGGTTTCCTCCGCTCCACACGGTCGCTGATCCAGACCGCCGGTCGTGCGGCGCGTAACGTCAACGGCAAGGTCATCTTCTACGCCGACAAGATTACACCGGCGATCAAGGAGACCGTCGAGGAGACGAATCGGCGTCGCGAGAAGCAGATCGCCTACAACCTCGAGCACGGCATCACTCCGAAGACCATCCTCAAGAGCATCGAGGACATCATGCTTTCGACCAGCGTCGCGGAAGGATACAAGGAAAAAGGCGAGAAACCCGGTAAGAAGCCCGATCGCGCCGAATTCGAGGAATACCTGCATCTGGATTCGAAGGAGAAGATTCTCAACGTGCTGAAAAAGGAGATGCAGAGGGCGGCGCAGAGCCTCGACTTCGAGAAGGCCGCCGAACTCAGAGACCGTATCTACGAACTGCAGGAGATGGAATAGAGCATCTGTAATATAGAATGTTTCAAGGGAGGCATCATGACGAATTTACCTGTGAATATTGTTGAATTACCGCACATGCGGTGCGCAAGTTTTTACCACTTTGGCGAAGAGCCTGAGATGAACGCGTGGAGGAAGCTCGAGAATTGGGTGAAAGAGAATCCCCGGTATCAAGACCTCTCATCCCGCACGATCATGGGCTTCAACAATCCGAATCCGTGTTGCGAAGGCGCAACGTACGGCTACGAGTTTCTGCTGGAGATCGATAAAGAAGTCATCCCGGAAGGCGATATGCGGATCGTGGATTTCTACGGTGGCTTGTACGCGGTTGCACGATGTGAGCCCAAGGGCGATCCTTCCATGATCATGAAGACATGGATGGGCCTGATGGAGTGGGTCGATCAGAGCGACTACTCCCATGCGACGCACCAGTGGATGGAGAAGCATCTGGGCGGAAGCGATATGGATACGCTGGTTCTGGATATCCATCTTCCGATTATGAAATGAGCGTATCAGGGTATTATGTTTGACTCTCTTTCAAACGGCGTGGATAAGCATCTAATGAAGCGTATTATCCTGAATTTCCCTATTCTGTCATCCTGAGCGGAATCGAAGGCTTGCCACAGTCTCTGTCATCCTGAGCGGAGTCGAAGGATCATTCAATGCTGAATCCATCCTTCGACTCCGCTCAGGATGACATTAAGGAAGGGCTGAGATACAATAACCCACCAGATTTGCAATAGAGCCTTTTTCTATAACAAGACAGATATCAAAGTCTTTTGCACGATTGCTGTATGGCGCTATTCATATCCATGTTTTTTCAAAAAGGCTTTTCTAATGGATGCTACTTGCTGGGCGTATGGGCCGAACCAGATAAAATGATTCGCGTTCGGAATGGCGTGGAACTCGATCTGATTGCCCCGTTGAGTCATTTTCCCGGCAAATGTACTGGCCGATTGAAATGAAATATTGCGGTCCTGTTCACCATGGATGATCAACATGGGCGGTAACTTCTCCCTGACGAGATATAAAGGAGAAATTTCGCGAACAAGTTCCTCATCTTTTCCCCGTTCTCGTAAACCCTGCCGGATCCAGTTGTTGACATCCGTAAGGTCGTAAACTCCGGAGTTAATCAAAATCAGGTCAGGAACGGAGTTAAAGCGGAGATCATCCTGCGGATCGTTCCAGTTTTCCACCATTGCACAGGCCATCGCGAGGTGACCGCCAGCGCTGTTTCCTGAAACAACGATACTGTCCGCGTCGAGGTTCAGTTCTTCGGCGTGGGATCTAAGCCAGCGGATGGCGGATTTAGCGTCCATAACCGATTCGAAGGGCAATGATCCGTGTCGTTGACTGATGCGATATTCCACAGCGATGCCGATCCATCCTTTTTTCGCATAATATCCACAGGCGGGGAAAGACCAGTCCGGTTTTCCTTCTGTCCAGCTGCCGCCGTGGAAGTAAACCATCGCCGGGTGTTTCTCTGACTGTTCGGCTTGCTCGGGCAGGAAAATATGGAGGTCGAGATCGAAGCCGTCCACCGTCTTGTAAGTCTCGATCCGGTGCCCTTCTCTCCCCATGCGTTCCTGCTCGTACATGGCGTGAACGGCCGAATCGGGGCAGGCATCGACCCATGCATCGATGTTCTTGATCCCGAACCGGTCGATGTGGTCGCGGAGGTAATCGGTGTTGTAGTATTCGGCAACTTCGCGATTGTCGATCCATTGGCTTATGGCATCCAGAGTCGCCTTGAGTTGCTGGTTGTCGCTTTTCTGATAGGCTGGATCCACAAGGGCGATCTTCGTTTTAATATAAAGATAGGAGCGCGTAAAATCACGGAAACTTTCGTTCGCCAGTAAAGCCGGATGGTTGATTTTAGCGATATCGTTCTCAAGTCTTTGCTCGATTTCATCATTGATCAGCGAGCCCGTTCCGGCTATCCGCTGGTGGTAGTAGGGGTACATTACGATGAAGTTATCGAAGCTGTAGCGTATGTTCTGTTTCTCCAGATCGAAAAAGGCCTGATGGCTATCTGGATAGTCTTCTCTGAATGATACGATCAGCGAATCGAAATCCGCTTGCAGAGAATCCATCACGTGTAGATACGTTGGAGCGTCCAATCCGTATATGAGATCGAAGTTCGTGTAGTAGTATTCCGAAAAGGACTGATTGATTCCTTCCTGCCGTTTATAATAACGCTCTTCCATTTTGCCATTAGCATGGATAACGCCTATAAGCATGAGCATCGCTACGATAAGAATCATAAATCGCTTCATTCTGTCTCCAATTGAGAATAATGAAGATAAGTTGGAGGTATCTGTCTGATTCTGTCAAGCCCGTCTTGCTTTTCTTGAGGAGATTAAGCGCGATTTTCAAATATGTCTTCAATTTAAAAAAAGCCGCCCACGATCGGGCGGCTTGATTTTTTCAGAAAACCTCTATTTCATGAGCAGCGCTTTGCGCGTCTCGGCGTGATTATCCGTTTTCATGCGAATGAAGTAAACGCCGCTGGCGACGATTCTTCCCTGGTCGTCTCTGCCATTCCATGCAATCGATTTCTCTTCGCCGGGTTCCTCCGGTCCGTCGATCAGCGTGCGGATTTTCTGCCCTTTTGTGTTATAAATGGCAATCGTTATGTTTTCCGGTTCATTCTCCGTACCGCTCAGGCTGTATCGAATGGTCGTCTCGGGGTTGAACGGGTTCGGGAAATTCCCCTTGAGGGTCGTCGATTCGAAGTACGCCGGTGGCTGTTCCTGAGTCTCCTCATCGATGGCGACAGTGACCGGTCCGAAGAAACGGGTGGTTCCATCCATCTCGATGCTTTCAAGCCAGTACCAGTATGTGCTTCCCTCGTTGACGTCGTCATCGACGAAGCGATACGCTGTCTCGGAAGGTTGATTGATCGCTGTGATGGGAGAGGTGGTCAACCTCATTGCAAAGTCCAGGTTATCCTCTTGATTGCGCTGGACATGGTATCCCACCATGTTGCTCTCGCTTTGGGTAATCCAGTCGAGTTGCACATACGATTCCGCGGTTGTCGTAGCCGTGAAGGATGACATGGTGACGGGGAGCGTCGAGTCGTCGACCCCGAACATGATCGCGAGGGGAGCTCTTCCTCCCGAGAAAATCGAGCCACCGGTACCGTTGTAGTGATACTGGATGCCCTCGATCCCGCTGTGGCTTTCGATACCGATGGTGCACGAATCGAGCGGCATGCTGCTTCCATGATCATCGTACTGGAAGAGGATGCGATCGTTGTCCTCGCCCGGGTCGTTGTACAGAACGACCTGCGCGGTGATCCAGCCGTTCGCGTCGGCGTCTTTCACCGGGTAACGGGTAAAGGTGACAACGAAGTTACCGTTATCGTTCAGGCCGTACTGGATGCTGGTTTCGCCGGGAGCGGAATTGCTCGGGTCCAGATCGTCCCAGAACCACGCAATGAATCCCGTTGTGCCCACAGAGTAGGGAATGGGCAGGTTAAAGGGCGATGAGGATTCCTCGAAGAGGGTGATTACGCCGTTGGAGTTGATGCCGAACTGATCGTAGTCGATCCCGTAGAATCGGAAGGTGAAAGGCAGTGCGATCCAGCCCGACCATGAGTCGTCGGTAAGGCCGAGGACTTCGGACGGAGCGATCGGCAATTGCCAGTCGAAAGCCACGGTTCCCCCGAACGTGCTTGCAAAGTAGTAGCCGCCGGTTCCAGTTCCGCCTCCGCCACCTCCGGATTCCAGGAAGTCTCCTTCATCAGCTCCGATATCGGAGTGAGAGTAATCCCGCGTGTCGCCATCGATGTCTGTGGTGACGCCAACCACGGGGAAGGCATTGCTTTCGACGCTGGTTACGGCTGATGCCGAGATGTGCAGATCGACAGGGTAGGCACTGCTGACAAACGCCGGGAACTCGGACAGCGTATTGGCGTCCATAGGATTGACTTGCGTTTTATAGTCTTCCAGTGTGATCAGCTTGTTCAGGTAGTTCTTGTAGAAGATGGCATGAAGAGCGTCCGGCACACCGGCGTAATAGATATTGTTGTTCGTGGTGGCTTGCAGCCGTGTGGCGGGGTTCGTTTGCGTGGATCCCAGCACGGCGATGGAACTGTAATCGGGATAGCTGAGAACATCGACGGACGTGTTGTTCACGAAGATGTTGTTGCGAAGATCGCCGTACCCGTTCAGGTAGCAGCAGAAACTAGCGTGACCGCCCATGGAGAAAATATCGTAATCGAGCAGAATCGTGTTGTAGTAAATGTGCCCAACGCCCCATTTCACATGGATGCCGATGACCGCGCCATCGATATTGTTTCTCGAATTGGGAGCTTCCAGTCCCCAGATCATGTTGTTGTATATCTCGTTGATCGCCATGATCTCCACGCCGATAACCTGGCGGTCGGTCACTGTGTTGGATGAACGGAGGTTGTAGATACGATTGCCGTAAATGTCGCCATCGTAGCCGTAAATCATGATTGCCCTGATCGAGGCTCCGCAACGGATATCGTGGATTTCGCAACCCGAGATTTCGAAATCGTGGCAATCGCTTCCCACGCTGATTCCTTCGATAACGATGTCGCTCAGATACGTCGCGGGAACACTGGAGGTCACTTCGATATCGGAGATAACGAAACCGTTGGTATTCAGTACATTAACCGCGCAGGGGTAGGTCTGGTTCGGGAATTCCGAGAACTCAACGATGTGCTCGCCGCCGTTCTCGGTGCCGATGAACAGATTGTCGATGCAGTAGAGGTTGTTGCCGCATATCCAGTACCCATGATAGCAGTCACGAATCACGTTGTTGACGAAGCGGAGGTCGTGCATGTAGCCTGAATCGGTGGTTGTGTAGGTTCCGCACTTGATGCCTTCGGTTTCGTTGGTGTTCTCGGCGCTCAGGGCAACGGTGCAGTTTTTAATTGTGATGTGATTCGCTCCGTTATCGATCCAGTAACCGATCTCCATCCGCGGCATGTCGCTTGTTGCTGTACACTGAATGTCCAGTCCGTCGAAGGTGATCCATTCACCTCCGTCGATGAGAATACCGTAAGTGTTGGTGCCCAATCCCGTACGGGTCAGGACGGGATTGTTAACGCCTGGAACTCCGGCATTGCGAAACACAATGGGACTGGTTTCCGATCCTTGAACCGTCAACGCCTCGTAGTAGTTACCTTCATCATAGGTGTGTCCTGCCGTGAGATTGAATGTTACCCCGCCACTACCGACGCCTTGTGTGTTCAGCGCCTGGATCGCGGCGTAAAGGGTCGTGAAATCTCCCGAGGGATCGATGGAATAAGAACCGCTTAGTTGCGCGGACAAGACTCCGCAACAAAGGATAAGCAAAAAAGCAAATACTCCTTTTACCATGTAGCCTCCCTGATTCTTCAATATGTTGTAGGAGAATATTAGACTCTTGTATGATCTATAAATTCAACGATATAGTTCCATCTTGCACTGGGAATTACAGATTGTAAAGTAAATTATTGAGCCGAAGTCAGTATTTTCTCTCTCAATTCCATTTCAAATGAAAGAGATGAAAAAAAACACCTGAAGCTGGACATGAAAATGTCCTTTGGCGCGAGACGCCGTGAGTGGATTTATCCTTAACTGGAGCGAATGAAATGCTGTTTACTTGGAATCTGGGCCGATCTTCTCCAGCAGTTTTTTCCCTTTTTCCACGAATTCAGCGTTGTTGATCTCTTCCGCCTTTTGCAGACCTTCGCGCGCGAGCTTCGTCGCTTCGTCGCGCTTGCCCTCCGTGAGAAGGAGGTCGGCTTTTTCGATGAGAAATTCGGGGAGAGAATGAGTCATTCCGTATTGCTCGATCAGCGCCAGGCCCATCTCGAAGTGCTTGTGGGCGTTTCTTGTGTCACTGGAAAGCTTGCTTGCGAGCGCCATGTTGGCGTGGATGTTGATCAGCGACTCGATATCGTTGGTTTCACGGGCAAATTCCAGGGCGCTCTGGTGATGCACGAGCGCTTGGGCGTACTCGCCGATACACTGCAAGACGTAGCCGATGTTGTCCAGCATGCGAATCATTTCGCTCTTGAGACCGAGTTCCCGGTTGATCTTCAGGGCTTTACGGTAAAAATCGAGGGCCTCGCGATACTTCTCCTGCCCATCCAGCACCCAGCCGAGATTGCCCAGGGTACGCGATATCTGAATCTTGTCACCCTGTTTTTCGGCGATGCCCAGTTGCTTCTTGAGGTACTCCGTCGACTTCTCGAAATCGCCGGTATAGCGATAGACGACACCGAGGTTGCCCAGCGCTTCCGCGACCCGCAATGGTTCTCCGAGTTGCTCGAACGCTCCCAGTTCCTGTTCGAAGTATGCGAATGCGTCTTTCTGCTTCCCCTGCCAGAAGCTAAGCACTCCGAGTTCGAGGTAGGTAAGTCCCATCATTTTCAGCTCGTTTTCTTGTTTGAAGAGGGACAATGCCTCCTGCAACAGCGATTCACATTCATCGTATTTACCACTCAGCTTGAGCAGGTTGGCCTTGTCGAGATCGGTCTTGGCAATATCCAGCCTGGACCCCCATTTATGGGCAATCCCGGATGCTCTTTCCACTGCGGCGTTTGCTTCGTCGATGTGTCCGAGAACCTGGTGAAAGTACTTCGCTTCGAGCAGCGCCAGAATCAGCATTCCCACCTGTTTCTGCTGCACGCTTGTGGGATGTTCGTCTTCTGCCAGATCGGACAGGACTTCCTGGAACAGCTTGATTTGCCGGGTGCGGAACTGCAATGCGGCATCGTTTTGGTAATTGCGTTTGGCATGGTTGGACGCCTTTTCGAGGTATTCGATTGCTATGGCGTTGATTTCGGCGTGCTCGTAGTGGAAAGCCAGATCGCTGAAATGTTGCTCGATGTCCGCTGCGAATGCCTCCCGGATCGTCTCTGCGGCGAGCTTGTGCAAATCGCGCAAACGCTGTTTGAGTTGAGTGCCGTAAACAACCTCCCGAATCAGGGTGTTGCTGAAGATGTAACGCAGTTTTTGAAGCGGCAGCCAGATGTTCTCTCGTCTGGCCTCTTCGACGATGTCTTCAAACTCGCCACCCTCAATGGCTCTGGTGAAGGAAAGAAGCATTTTCGAAAGGATGTTTACCGGAAATTCCCTGCCCAGAACGGACGCGGTCTGTACGGCCTGCCGCACCTGTCCGGTCAGGCGATCGACACGCGCGATGATGATTTCGTTGATTTTCGAAGGGATATCGATATTGCTTTCGTTCAGCGTTAGATTTTCCGAGACCAGATCGTTTTCTTGCAGATAGAGCAATATCTGCTCGATGTAGAAGGGGTTTCCAGAGCTCTTACTCCATACGAGCCTGAAGGTGGACGATGGGATATCCTTGACGGCTTTCCCGAAGAATCTGGCGACCATTTCCAGCGCCGTCTTCTCGTCGAGGTTATCGATCTGAACGCGATGGTTTCTCTCTGATTCGATCGAGTAATCGCAGGACGCTCCGTTATCCTGAAAGCGACACGGCAGGATGATTGCGAACGATTCGTCATTCACGTTTCTGGTGAGGGTTTTAAGCCAGTTAATGGTGTCGGGGTCCATGTAGTGGGCGTCATCGAAAACGATGACGAGCGGATTCAGGTTGCTGATGGCGATGATGAGTGTCTTGAGCGCGTAGAGGGTGTTCTCGTAGCGTCCACGGGCATCGAGTTGCTCGTAGAGCGAGTTCTCCCATTGAAGCCCAAGCAAGCCGCCGATTACCGACCGTGTGCGTTGAAGCTCGTTGCGAATTCCCTGGTCGATCACCTGCTTGAGAAAGGCATCGAAGAGGCGATCGAACGTCACGCGGTTGACCTCGGGAGAGCTGTACTCGTCTTGCTCGAACCATATCTCCAGGAAATGCTGGACCGGATTGAAGCTTTTCCGCAGGATGCCGTCGCACGGCATGTCGATCCAGCGGAACTCGTCCATGTGACTCGACAGCTCATGAACAATCCTGCTTTTGCCGGTTCCAGCTGCGCCATCGAGGTAGATGATTCCGCCGAATCTATGGTTGCCAAGCGGCTCAAGAAATTCCTCCAGTCTCGCGATTTCGCCCTTGCGACCCACGAAGCTCCCGGTAAACTTCACCTGTTGCTTGCGCTTGATCCGCTGCTTCAACGAGTACACCGGAATCGCCTCCGGGAATCCCTTGAACGCCCTCTCATCGATGAAATCGATCTGATAATCCTGCGAGAGATTCGCCGCAAAGTAGCGATCGACGTATATCTCACTCCACTGGGCTCCCATCGCGAAACGGGCCGAAAGATTCACCACCATGCCCAATGCGGTGTATTCGCAACGGGTTTTGCTGCCGACAAATCCGGTGAACGCAGTGCCGAACGTCATTCCGATCCGCAGTCGCATCCCGGGGATTTGGCGAAGAGCGAGCGCGCAATCGCAGGCCCGGGCAAACATCTTTTCTCGTCCAACCGGCGCACCGAAGAGGATTAACGCGATGCCGCCCTTATCGCCGAAATCGATCTTGTTGAAATATCCGCCGTACTGCATGGTCAGGCGAATCATCTCGGGCAGGGTGTGCGCAAGTTCGCACCTTTCGTCGAAGGAGACGAAGAGCGACACGATGTCGCGGAATTCTCCCGGAATGGTGAGACTCAGTACGGCGCGAGGAGCGAATCGATCCAGGCCATCGGTCATTGCGGCTGTGACCCGAACGTTGTTAGCGATGATCTCCGAAACGTACTCGATCCGGTAAAAACCTTCTCCATGTGAATGGACGAGAAGGCGGGAATCCTGAATCGGGAAATCGAGGATTGCATTTCCAACCGAGCATTTCTTCTCACACGCCGCCGCGCCATCAATCGCTGTGCCACGGAAGAAAAATGAATTCTGCTCGTCGCTTTGGACGGTCTTCCACTCGACTTCGCCTTTCGAGATGCCAATTTTGACCGAAAGATTGAATGTCCCGAAACGGGTCTGCTGTTCTCCGATGACTTCGAACGTTTGCAGGATTTGCGTTGCGGACATCGCCGGTGCGATTTCGTCCGTCTGATCGAGTGGGAAAATGGCGGTGAAGGCGTCGCCGGCAAACGTGGACACGAAGCCACGATGGTTGTATATTGTATCGATAGCGGGGGTGAATACCCGATTGATGATATCCGTGAGGATTTCCGCGCCTTCCTTGCCGTTTTTCATCAGCGCATGTGTCATTTGGGTGAAGCCGGACACATCGATGAACATGGTGCAGGCTTGAAAGCTGCCGCTGTATCTTGACTCTGCGGCGTTTTCGAGAATATAATGCGGGACGAGTTGTCTCATGGTCATTCCTTACAATATTTATAGGAGCTTCCAGCAATAAAGTAGCATGAATGACGCGAAAGCGCTGTCAAGAAAAACATACAGGATTTGCTCGGCTGCCTGCGCGATTGCCCGAACACCGTTTACCTTCACTGTTCGTACTCGTACGGGCAGTGGCCAAAGCGAACACAATGATCATGTAAATTGCGTTATCGAGTAGCGATACACTGGCATGGGAAATGCAAATTCATTTCTTCAATAAACATGAATTCACGAGCTTTCCGCAAGGGGGAGTCATCTATGTTCTTCAACTATCTCAAAATAGCCTTCAGGAACATGACGAGGCAGAAGCTTTTCTCCATCATCAACATTGTCGGGCTTGCCAGCGGACTTGCCGTTTGCATCCTGATTCTGCTCTGGGTTCAGGATGAGTACAACTACGACCGGTTCCACGAGAACGCCGACCGCATCTACCGCGTGGTGTTCAACTACATCTCCAACGGTGAAGGCAAGCAGCACTGGCGAACCCCCACGCCCATGGCTCCGGCAATCCGCGATCAATATCCCGATATCGAAAACGCCGTGTGCTATTACAGCGAAGGAATGGTGCTGCTCGCACGGGACGAGAGCGCGATCAAGTTCAAGCCGGGCTATTCCACGGAGGAGCTGTTCGAAATCTTCACCTTCGAATTTCTCCGGGGCGATCCGGCCACTGCGCTGAGCAGCCCCGAATCAATCGTGCTCTCGCGCGATACGGCTGAAACCCTGTTCGGATCGGAGAATCCTGTGGGTAAGGTGATCGATGTGGATCGACAGATGGATATGACGGTGACCGGCGTCATCGACGATCTGCCATCGAGAAGTCATTTGCAGTTCGATTTCCTGATACCGCTTTCCGCGATGAGCAAGATAACCGGCTATCCCGCTGACGATTGGGGCGATTTCGGCTACAACACGTTCGTGCTGCTGAAAGAAGGAGCGGGAACCTCGCAGACGGAGTCCGACATCAATACGATGTTTGACGAAATGATTCCTGAGCTGGGCAGGAAATTCTTCCTGCAACCGCTGGTTGACATCCATCTTTACGAGCTCGACGGCAGCATGGGTGCAATGCTTTATGTGTATGTCTTCTCATCGATCGCGGTATTTATTCTCATGCTGGCGTGCATCAACTTCATGAATCTCTCCACTGTCCGCTCGGTGAAAAGGGCTCGCGAAATCGGCATTCGGAAAATTTCGGGCGCGGAGCGGAGTCAGTTGCGTCTGCAATTCATCGGTGAATCGCTGTTGATGTCGTTTCTCTCGTTGATCATCGCGATCGGAATTGCGGAGCTGCTCACACCCTTTTTCAACGAGGTCACCGGCAAGGAGCTTTCGTTTTCGATACTATCTGGTGGCCTGGTTCTACTGATCATGGGAATCACGGCGCTGACCGGTATCATTGCGGGAATATACCCCGCGTTCCTCTTGTCGTCGTTCGAGCCTGTGGAGGCGATCAAGGGGAATCGCAAGCGAAGCAGCGCGGTCATGCGCACGGCGCTGGTGGTATTTCAGTTCGCGATGGCGACGATCCTTGTTTTCTGCACGCTGGTTATGGCGAAGCAGCTCGGTTATGCACGGAAATACGATCTCGGTTTCAGCAGGGAGAACGTTCTTTATCTGCCGCTGAACAACAGCTATGTCGAGAAGCTGGAATCGTTTAAAGAGGAATTACTGAATATCCCCGAGATCCTCAACGTCACGACCACATCGAGCAAGCTTGGGCTTGGTCCCAAGTGGTCCATCGGTGTCCGCGGGTGGGATGGAAACAAAGAGGGGGAGATGTCGCTACCCATTATTACGGGTGACAGGGATTTCCTGAGAACTTTCGGTTTGTCGATGAGCATCGGTGAATTCCACCGCAAGAACTCATACGGCGAGGACGAGCCCTTCGGGTATGTGATCAACGAAACGGCGTTGCGTTTGACCGGCATGGAGGATCCCATCGGCAAACAGTTTGCCGACGGCGTGATCGTGGGCGTTGTGAACGATTTCCAATACTGGTCGATACACCGACCGCTGCAACCTCTGGCGATCCTAGCGATTCCCGAGTGGGACAACTACATCGCCATCAAATTCAATTCGCCCGATATCGAGAGCATCCTTGCGAAGGTCGAAGCGGTCGGCGACAAATTCGCGCCTGATTTTCCTTTCGAATACAGCTTTCTGGATGCGGATTACGAGGCTACTTACAAGAGCGATGTGCAGTTGAGCAAGCTGCTGCACGGTTTCACCATACTTGCGATCATCATCTCCTGCCTCGGGCTTTTCGGCATGGCATCGTTTATCACGCAGCAGCGCACGAAGGAGATCGGAATCCGCAAAGTTCTTGGAGCCAGCATCGGAGGTATTACATATCTCCTGACGAAAAGCTTCAGCAGATGGGTCGTCGTATCGGTCGTCATCGCGTGGCCTCTCGCTTGGCTGCTTATGCAGAAATGGCTGGAAAGCTTCGCTTACAAAGCATCCATTGGTATCGGGATATTCGTTGTGTCCGGATTGTTCTCGCTGCTTATCGCCGTTGCGACGGTGAGTTTTCATTCCATCGTTACGGCGATGTCCAATCCTGTCAAAGCGCTAAAGTACGAGTAATCTATTTCAGCAGCAGCATTTTTCTCGTCGTAGTTCTTGATCCGGCAGTGATTTTGTAATAGTAAATTCCTGATGAACAGGCTTTACCAATGTTATCTTCGCCGCTCCATACAACAGAATGTTCACCGGCTTCTTGCGTCTCATGCAATAGCGATGCAACCTTCTGTCCTCTAACATTATACACATCAATCTCAACAGTGTCTTTTTCGGGAATACTGTAAGAGATCGTCGTTTCGGGATTGAACGGATTGGGGTGATTGGATTGGCGAAATGCGGGTTTTGGTATTCCATCTTCAGCGGATAAAACGTTTATTGGCACTGTATTGGAGGGTGTCGATTCGATGTTGCCGTATTGTGCGGTGACGTAGTACGTGTGATCTCCGGTGGGGGCGTCCCGATCGTAGTATTCCGTGCCGTTCTCGGGAGAAGAAAGGTCGATCCAGGTGCTGTCCCGATACACATTCCAGTGATGAAGGCTGCGCACCGGGTGATCCCAGGTCAGAAGGACATCCTGACCTTCCTGAACAGCCGAAAGCTCCTCCGGTGCCACCATGTACTGGTATTCGCAGCAACCGATGTCCAGCCGTGCGATGTCATCACCATCGCCGTCCCAGATGCGCTCGTTGCCGATGAGATCATACGGAAACAACTCTTCCCAGGGCTCGGGCTGCCCCTGATCGATCAGAGGCGAATCCGCGCTCAACATGTATTCGTAGCCGAACTGACTTGAGAATTGCGGATCGATGTCGAGATTGTGCTCGCCCCAGAGAAGATATGCTGAGCCGTTATAATGATATACATTTTCGAGCCCGTCTTCGATATCGTTGTAATCGAGAATGACATCGTTATACGGAGCTGCGTCGCTGATACTGAACAGATATTCATAATCGTGGTTATCCCAGACAATGTTGTTATAATATTCACCTCCGCCATATTGCGAAAGGATCGCAACCGGCGTTGAATTGTTCACGAAGGTGTTACCTGCAAAATGGGCTTCTCCTTCGCCATTGGTAACCCTGAAGATTATACCATTCTCCAATTCGTTATTATAGAAGAGATTATTCTCTACGATGATACGACTCTCTTCTTCGTAAAGGGGGTGTAAATCCAACAATACGATCCGATCATCCTGTGAATTCCCAGAACTCCCGTTGTTGCGAAAGATGCAATTGCGAAGGATTAAATCACCCTGGATATAGTCACAGTACAACGCAGACCTTGCTACTTCTTCGTACCCACCAGCAATATTTCCATCGAACACACATCCATCGAAAGTTACATCTTTTCCCTCGAACTCCATACCACCATACCAGCCTGTACTTACATTGCCCAGAAAATGAACGTTCTGGTACAGAACATTCTCTCCATGGTTGAAATGGTGCCCTGCGTGACTGTCTGTGGTATTATTGCGAACAATCAAATTACGAAATATTGTATTCGCTGACCGATAACAGTTAATCGCAGCACTGTTTGATTGAGTACTGACTCCCTGTACGCAAAAATCTTTCAAAAGGTTGTCGCCACTCTCTCGTAACATACTGGCCGCACAATTATAGCCATTGGCGTCAATGATAGTTAACTCCATTCCCGAGCCAATAATGTTCACATATTGTTTTATCACAACCATATAGTAGCACTCGCCATCCCAAAGATTATATGTTCCTTCCGCAAGATGAACCGTTTTGGGATTTAGACTGTCCGATTCAATACGATGCAATGCAACAGCAATATTTTTCAGTGGAGTTGCTACTGATAATCCATCATTATTATCGTTCCCATTGGGCGAGACGTATAGGTCATGATTTATAGGTTCCAAATAACCATGCTGGATATCGAATGAATAGGGATCATGATTTTCGTACGCGGTTCGCCACCATCCATAATTTGCATAATAATGTTGCGGCTGAACTACTGAAAAAGTATCAAGAATAACATGACATTCGTTTATATTCATACAATATATATCTGGAGATGCCCCCCAGTTATTGTAAACACAACAGTAATTTTCAGCATCAAATTCAATGGGATCAATTTGATCGTTGAAAAAAAGTCCTCCTGGAGATCCTTGATTATCATGAATTGAAGTCCCTGATAAAAATACACCACCTGAGTAATAGAAGAACGCTCCCCCACCATGAGTTGCTGCATTGTATTTGATTTGGCAGTTAATCAGCTGTACATCTCCAGTCGAGTATGCAAAAACGCCTCCTCCTCCTGTTGTTGTTCCATTATAATAAGGACTTCCTGAGCCATGAATAAGGGTAAAACCCCTTAATGTTGCACCTCCATACGCTCCAATGATACGCACGCAACTGTTCTGATGATTCCCGTCGATGATGGTAGTATGGATGTACTGGGAATCGCCAGTAGTCAGCTCCAGGCTTGCGAGGGTGATGTTGTGACCGTCGTAGGTGACGTTCTCGTAGTAGGTTCCTGGGTGAACAAGAACGGTGTCGCCATCGGCAGAAACGTTAATTGCAGATTGGATATCAGTGTAGTCACCGCTGCCGTCCTGGGCTACGATAAGGGTGGTCGCGTCCATTAACGAGAAAAGTGCGAGCAACAGAATCAGGATCATGTTTCGCATGAGGGACTCCTTGGGAAACTCCCCCCAACCCCCTCTTCGAAATGAAGAGGGGGAGAAGGGGAAACTCATGGTAAGTTTTATTTCAGCAACAACGCCTTGTTGATACGGGTTTCACCGGCGGTTCGCAGTCGGATGAAATAGATGCCGCTGGCCTGGTCGTTCGCGTCCCAGACAACTTCATGTTCACCGGCATCTTGCGTCTCATGCAATAGCGATGCAACCTTCTGTCCTCTAACATTATACACATCAATCTCAACAGTGCCTTTTTCGGGAATACTGTAAGAGATCGTCGTTTCGGGATTGAACGGGTTGGGGTAGCATTTCGCAGTCAATTGAGGAGCTGGAATTTGGCAGGGATCGTTCACGCCAACCGTGTAACTGCCGTACCATACTTCGACGCCCAGGCTGTCGGCAGCGAGAAAGATGAGTGTGTTGTCGCCAATTCGCTCGATGTTCGCGGGAACGAACGGGGCTTCGCCGTGCCCGTCGATCGATCCGCTCAGGCGATTCCTGACTTCCCATGCGCCAGTGCCGGGAGCGAAATAGATGGTATATGGCTCATTGTTATTGCCCCGGAAACAGCTCGATTCGCAAATACCGGATATGAGCACTTCCTCATCCAGATAGCTCAACGAATCAGACCAGATAAGATTCCCGGACATGTCAATCTCATTGAAGGTCGGAGCCATCGGTCCTGAGTCGATAGACAGGTATGTAATGGATTGCGGCCAATTAGGGTAGTTGTCGGACAGGAGTTGGTAACGTACTTTTTTGTAAAACTGGAAGCTGTACGAACACCATGAGCTCTGGTTTGCGGATTCGATGAGATGATCTGAATAGAGGTATTTCGAGACGCTTGCACCCTCGTCCATGTCGCCATGATTGTATGCGGACGCCCTCATTCCAGTAGTCACGGTGGGATATTCAGGATCAACGCCTAGAATGGTGTCCAGTCCTTGATTAGCAATAAACTGGAGTTGAATATTCTCCGGATCGAAGATGATTTGATAGGTGAAGTAATCTCTAGAACTCTCTGAAAAGGCGACTTCATCGTATGAGGAAGCGCCATAATCGTGCCTGAAAGGTATTCGCAGAACTTCTCTATACTGGTCTCCCATGTACGTGACCGGTTGCAGCGCTGTGGGAATGCTGCTCAGGCTTGCACTTCCTGAAAAGTATATGATGTAATAACTCCTCATTGAGCCGATATATGCGGAAAGATACGTTCTCCGTCATCCAGATTGAAGATGTCTACACAGTAGTGTCTTATCTGCTCCCAATCGTCTTCGTCATATTCTTTTGGATCGGTAATCACCTTGTTCATAACGAGATATGGCGTGCCTCCATGTTCAAAACAACTCATCTTCCTTTCCAGCGTGCTGTCGCTCATGGCAATTGCGTGATTCTCGATGGTGTTGCCTTCCAGATCGCAGACCGTGATAACAACTTCTTCGGCTGTCTGCGAATATACCAGAATCCGGTCTTCGTCCTGGTAGCTCTTGATCTCGGCATAAGAGAATTCGTCTCCAGCGACCGGGATCGTGTTCCGCTGTGTGAACTGCATTTCCGCCGCCAGCAAGACAGCAAGAAACATGAATGCAAATGCCCATGGTGTTTTCATATTACCCTCCATATAATTCGCTTAAAATACGCCTATTAATTAATGAGATGTCAAGAAATTTATGGGTATAGGGTAATGTATGGTTGGTTTTGGTTGTGAAAGGTGATGGTACTTGTTATTTTCTACTTGCTTTCCTCTTCCTCGAAGATAACCATCTGAACGTCTTCGCTGTATTCCTCGTAGCGGATATTCTCCCGCCTGAATGCCTCCAGGATCGCCTGGATTTTATCGAGCCCCAGAGAGATACGATTGAGATAGCGTTTCTGGTTATCGTCCGGAGCTTCCATGGAATCGGTGAGCATCTCAAGATTCCCGCGGCACACCATGAGGGGTTGATTGATCTCGTGGTTCGCCGTGACAGCCATGGCCAGCACCGCGCCTTTTCTCTCGAGCTCGATCAATTCTTCCTGTGTCTGCTTGAGCTTGCGATTGGCCTCGGCGAGTTCGATGTTCTTCAGCCGGAATATCTCGGCTTCCTTGTCTCTTTTCTCGCTCTCGTATTTTTTGTGGAGCTCCACGATTCGCTGGTTGCTTTTCTCGTTGATGACCTGCTCCTTGAGTGATGTAGCCTCGAGGAGATACTCCAGCGCTTTCGAGTGCTCGTCCATCTGATAGTGGAGTTCGAAGAAGGCGTGTTTGCATCGCCAGATCAAATCCTTTGCGTGGAGCTCTTCCGAAAGATCGAGCGCTTTCTGGTAGTACTTCCTGGTTCCTTCGGGATCGTTGTTCCGCAGGCAGCAAATGCCCAGGTTGTGCAGGGTGGAGACGATCCCCGTTTTGTCGTCGAGGCTTTCTTTGATCTCGATCGCTTGCCTGAAATAGGCGATGGCCCCATCCAGATCGCCTTCCATCGCCTGAATGATTCCGAAATTATTGAATATCCGCGCTGTGAAACGCTCGTCTCCGATCAATTGAGAAAGGCCGAGAGCGATCCCGAGGAATTTTTTTGCTGGATCGAGCTTTTTCAAATCCTGGTAACAGGTTCCGATGTTGTTGTAGGTGTTTCGCAGATGAGCCTGGTTTTCCTTCTTGTTGTAGTAAGGGATAGCCTGAAGCATGTAGTCGAGCGCTTTCTCGTGCTGCCCGATCGTTTTGTAGATCATCCCGAGGTTGTTCAGCGCATCGCCGATCCCCTCTTCGAAGTCGATTTCCTCGTAAAGCCACAACGATTTCAGGCCATGATCGATAGCCGCCTCAGGCTCACCGTTCTGTACGAGGTTGGTCGATGTCAGGTAATGCGCCTTGGCTATTGCCTTGGGAATGTTGAGGGATTGCGCCAGCGCGATAGCCTCCTTGCCGAAAACCACCCCTGTTTCGGGGTTGCTGTACCAGCATTCGTAGCACAGATCGTTCAATATCTGCAAGCGCTGGGCGCCTTCGGAATCCTGTAACTGCTTCTTCAAATCGTCGATGTGGCTCATAAAAATTCTCCTGAACGGAAAAATACAATATGTGCAAAAATGAGTAAAGTAAAATCGCTGCTTCACGAAGATTTAACACGAGATTGTACCGCGAGAGTAGTTGAAAATATTGCGTGGGATTCATTTGTTGCGAGGTTTCAACGGAATTTTTGCGGCACCCGGAAGATCGCCGTTTGCGGTGAATCAAGCGTTTTCTGGCGACCGTAAAGGTTCTTATTTCCGTGCAATTTCAGGCGTTTCTAAAAAAATATTGACGAATATAGACGAATAAAGCAAATTGCTTTTCACTGGAAAAATGGTATGAATGAAAGAAAGTATATTATTGCAATAGATGGGCCCGCATCTTCGGGAAAGAGCACAACGGCGCGTAAACTAGCTGCTGAACTGGCATACGTTTACATCGATACGGGCGCTATGTACAGAGCTTGTGCTTTGCGCTCGCACAACGATAACATCAAGCTTACGGATGTTGACGCTCTCACCGAAATGCTAAATTCGATATCGATCGACATCCGCTACCAGACGGACGGTAATCGCCTGATTCTCGATGGCGAGGACGTGACGGGCGAGATACGCAAGGAACATATCTCTCGGCTGGCTTCAGAGATTGCTGTAATCGGAGTCGTGAGGGAGAGAATGGTGGACTTGCAGCGCGCTCTCGGACTCAACGGCGGCGTGATCATGGATGGAAGAGACATCGGCACCGTGGTTTTCCCGAATGCCGATTTTAAGTTCTTCATGACGGCCGATGTTCGCACACGGGCGAAGAGGCGCTGGAAAGAGCTTCTCGACAAAGGCGTGGATACACCGCTCGATAAGATCGAGGAAGAGCTCGAGTGGCGGGATCGTAACGACAGCAGTCGCGAGATTGCTCCGCTGAGGCAAGCGGACGACGCCATCCGGGTGGATACCTCGGATTTAACGATCGATGAGCAGGTAAAAGTTCTTTATCAATATATAAAAGATCATTGTGAAAAGCGATAACAAAGTGGACGACAAAACCTTAGAAAGATTTGGCGGTAAACCGAGGGCAGTTTACGGAAGCATTCAGGCAATATTCCGTTTCTTCTTTTTCATCGTTTATGGTGGTAAAGTTATAAATCGGGAACGATTTTTGCATACTGAAAACGCCATTATCGCCTCGAACCATCTGGCGTATCCAGATCCGCCGTTTATCGGTTCGGTTATTCCTTATGAAATCAGCTATCTTGCGAAGAGCGAGATATTCGCGAATCCACTGCTCGGGAAGATATTCCACGGTGTGAACGCAATCCCGATCCGCAGGGGAATGATCGATCGTCATTCAACCAACACGGTTCTGGAGCGTCTGGAACAGGGCGGTTCCGTTTTAATCTTTCCGGAAGGCAGCAGGAAGAAGTTCAAGGCGAGGCCAGGCATCGGAATGGTCGCGATAAGCTCGCAGAAGCCCATCATACCCGTGAAGATCGAGAACACGCAGAAGTTGTTGGGATGTTTCTTTCGAGTAAAGAAGCTTCGGATCATCGTGGGTGAAACCATCCCGGTCGAGAAGGTTTCCGAATATCCCGACACGAAAGACGGCTATCGTGCGCTTTCGGAGATGATTCTGGATCGTATCAATGAGCTCGGAAATTAGTGTAAAGCTCGCGCGGAACTCCGGATTCTGTTTCGGTGTGAAGCGCGCGATAAATATGGCGATTGAAGCCACTACCAGCAGTGACAGGATTGTCACGCTGGGCCCGATCATTCACAATCCGCAGATGGTGGAGAAACTCAGGTCGCACGGAGTCGATCACATTGATTCGCTTGAGGAGATTCCGGATGGAGCGACAGTGATCATCCGGTCTCACGGCGTGACGCTCGAGGTGATGAAAGAGCTGAAATCGAGGGATGTCAAAATCATCGATGCGACTTGCCCGTACGTGTCGAAGACGTTCCGGCATGCCGAAGCGTTGAAGAAGGACGGCTATGACGTGATGATCCTCGGAGACGCGAAGCATCCGGAAGTGATCGCTCTGAAGTCGTACGTGCAGGGAGATGCGACGATCGTCGCGAATGCCTCCGAGCTTACGGAAAAGCGGTTTCGCAAGCTGGGGATCGTCTCGCAGACGACGCAGTCGGTCGAGAAATTGCAGGAACTGGTCAGCAAGGCGGTTCCTTACTGCGACGAGATTCACTTGATCAATACGATCTGCAATGCGACCAACATCAGGCAGGAATCGACGCTCCATTTGGCGAAGCAGAGTGACCTGATGATTGTCGTTGGCGGAAGGAACAGCTCGAACACCAAGATGCTGGCCAGAATCAGCCAGCGCTGGGCTGAAACGTTTCACATCGAAACCGCGGACGAGATCGAGACTTCGTGGTTTGCAAACAAGAAACATATAGGGATAACCGCAGGGGCGTCGACGCCCGACTGGATTATCCTTGATGTATATAAAGAAATAATCGAAAATATAGGTGCAAGGGATTTGAAGGCTATAAACGTCGAAGATATCCCCGGTTACAAGGAGGAATGATGTATCTGGACAATGACGAACAAAAACAAATCGTCGAAACACACGAGCAGGAAGAAATGCAAAAGGATGTGGCTACGCCGGAAGCGACACCCGAGCAGTCTGCAGAGGTTGAAAGCAAGAAGGAAGAAGCTCCCAAAGCTCTTACGGATGAAGAAAAGATGTTGCAAATGTACGAGCAAACCTTCAATAACTACAAACCAGGGCAGATTATCGAAGGTGAAGTTGTGGAGATCAGCGAGAAGGAAGTGCTTGTCGATATCGGTTTCAAGTCAGAAGGAACCATCCCGATCGGCGAGTTCACCAATACGGATCTTCCGAAGCGACATTCCAAGGTGATGGTTTTTATCAACGCGATCGAAGATGGTGAAGGAAAAGTGAAGCTTTCCAAGAAGAAAGCCGATTTCTTCCGTCATCTCGAAGAGCTGAAAGAAATGTATAAGAGCCACAAAACAGTCACCGGTGTTCTCAAGCGTCGTGTCAAAGGTGGTATGATTGCTGAAATCATGGGTCTGGAAGCATTCCTGCCCGGATCTCAGATATCACTCAAGCCGATTCCGAATCTTGATCAGTTCATCGGGAAAGAAAGCGACTTCCTGATCATCAAGCTGGATGAAGACCGCCGTAACATCATTGTCTCCAGGAAGCAAGTTTTGGAACAAGACCTCGAGAAGAGGAAAGGTGAATTGCGGGATAAGATTCAGCTCAACGCTGAGCTTGACGGCGAAGTCAAGAATATCACCGACTACGGCGCATTCATCGACCTCGGTGGAATCGACGGGCTTCTGCACATCACGGACATGTCCTACGGCAGGATCAAACATCCGTCCGAAATGCTCAACATCGGCGACAGGCTGAAAGTCAAAGTGATCGGCTTCGATGAAGACACCGATCGCGTGTCGCTTGGCCTGAAACAGCTCGTGCCGCATCCATGGGAGAATATCGAAGCGAAATATCCCGAAGGAACGAAGGTTAGCGGCAAGGTCGTGAATATAACCAACTACGGTGCATTCATCGAACTCGAGCCGGGCGTCGAAGGCCTGGTTCATGTATCGGAAATGTCATGGACCAAGAAGATCAATCACCCGAATCAGATTCTGAAGACCGGCGACTCGATCAACGCGATCGTGCTCTCCGTTTCCAAGGAAGATCAACGCATCTCTCTCGGTATGAAGCAGATGGAAGCAAACCCATGGCTTACGATCGACGAACGTTACCCCATCGGTACGATCATCACGCGTAAGATCAAGAGTATTACTCCGTTTGGCGTATTCGTGGAGATCGAAGACGATATCGACGGTCTGGTGCATATTTCGGATATCTCCTGGACCAAGCGTATCTACCACCCGAAGGAAGTGTACCGCGTAGGTCAGGAAGTGGAAGCGAAAGTGCTTTCCATCGATAAAGCGCTCCATCGTATCGCTCTTGGTGTGAAGCAAATGCATGACGATCCGTGGGAGAACCTGGATCACCTGCTTCCGGTCAACACCGAGATATCCGGTACCATCAGCAAGCTGATCCCCAAAGGAATCCTGGTAGATGTTCCTGCGAACGGTTCCGTCGTGGAAGGATTCGTCCCGATGTCACATCTGGCGATCCCACGCATCGACAAGCTTCAGTTCGCTTTTGATATCGGCGAGGAACTTCCGCTGAAGGTCATCGAGCTCGACACCGAAAACCGGCGTCTCATCCTCAGCGTGAAGGCCTTCTTCTTTGGAAGAGCGCGCGAAGAAAAGGCAGAGTTCCTTCGTGAACACGAAGAGCGCATCCAGGAACGCAAGGAAGCCGCTCAGAAGCGCGAAGAAAACAAAGCTGCCAAGAAACGCGCGAAAGACCAGACTGCTAAAGAGGAAGAAGAGCACGTCATCGACGATTATCCTTACGAGGAAGACGCCAATGACACCAGGTTCGACGATCCTACTGAAGACGCGGTAGAAGCAATGGAAGAAATCGCTGCTGAAGAGGCGGTTGAAGTAACTGAAGAAATGGAAGAAGTTGCTGAAGAATCTGTGGAAGAGGCTGAGGAAGAGGTTGCTGAAGAATCTGTGGAAGAGGTTGAGGAAGAAGTTTCGGAAGAAACTCCTGAAGAACCTGAAGAAGAAGAAGAACAGAAATAATCTGTTGGAATATAGAGGGCGGTTGTTTCAGACCGCCCTTTTTTTGTGAGGATGATGTGGTATTTCTGATTGGCTTCATGGGTTGTGGGAAAAGCACCGCAGGAAAGCGCCTCTCCGAGAAACATGGCTGCCCGTTCTATGATCTGGACAGACTGATCGAGGAAAAGACCGGCATGACGATCCCCGTGATTTTCCGGGAGCGCGGCGAAAAGTTTTTCCGCGAGATCGAATCGGAACTCCTTGAAACCATGACCGGTGATGGGATCTGCGCGACCGGTGGGGGAATCGTCGAATCGGAAACGAACCGTGACTTTCTGATGCGACCGGAGCACACGACGATCTTCCTCGATGTTCCTTGGGATTTACTCTGGAATCGTATCAGAAACAGCGACAGGCCACTTTTACAGGGGAAAACAGAGCAGGATATCCATGATCTCTACACAGCCCGATTGCCTTTCTACAAGGTTTGTGCCGATTTTATCGTCGATGAGCCCGGAACCTGGAATAACCATACAGCTAGCTAATAGCCGACCGTGTTTCACTCCTGCGCCGACAATTCAATACAGAACCGAATTTAAAATGTGTGTTTTTGGCAAATATATCGCAGTATTTTCTGTAAGGGTATGTCACTAATAACGTGCTGGGTATAAAGAGGCCATGCACGGGAGGATAAATGAAGTGGACTTTTCTAGTAATAATGATGATAACCCTGTTTCAGATTTCAGCGCAGGATTTTTACGATATTGAGCAGATAAACGAGATCGAGCTTACATTCGAGCAAGACAACTGGGATCAGATTCTCGACCAGCTTTACGCAGTCGGTGAGGATCGCCTCCTGGGGACAGTCGTGATCAACGGTGTACAATACGACAGCGTTGGCGTTCGATATAAGGGGAATAGCTCTTACTCGCCAAACCGTGAAAAAAACCCGTTTAACATCAAGCTCGACTATGTGATCGACGATCAATTGATCGACAACTACGGCACGATCAAGCTGGCTAACGGCTTTCACGATCCTTCGCTGGTGCGTGAGACGCTCGCTTACGAGATTGCTCGCAACTACATGCCGGCCGGTCTGGCGAATTACGCCAATGTTTATGTCAATGGCGAGCTGATCGGTATCTACACGAGTTGTCAGGATGTGGACAAGTATTTCATGAGTAGCCACTTCAACACAAGTGAGAAAGCTCGTTTCAAAGGGGAAGTGAGCGACGGCCCGAACAGCATGTTCCCGATCTGGGGATACGAGGGCGCGGATTCAACATCGTACTACGATCATTACGAGTTGGAATCGGATACCGGCTGGGACGAGCTGATCAACTTCCTCAACGTGTTCAACAACGACACAGACTATATTGAGGATGTGTTAAATATCGATAACCATCTGTGGTTTCTCGCGTTCTCCAATCTTCTGGTGCATTTGGACAGTCCCATCAATTTCGGTCACAACTACTACCTGTTTCAGGATGCATCCGATCATTTCAATCCCATCCTGTGGGACATGAATATGGCGTTCGGCGGTTTCACGCGGTTCCTGCCCTACGACGAGCAGAGTACCACGGAATTGCAGCACCTCGACCCGCTGCATAATATCAACAGCTCATACTATCCGATCATCGGCAATGTCCTGAGCAACAATACATATAAAAGAAGATATATTGCCCACATGAGAACGATGATCGAAGAAGTGTTCGAGAACGGCTGGTACGAAACACGGGCAAACGAGCTTCAGGACATGATTGAGAACGATGTGCAGAACGACCCCAATTTCTTCTACTCGTTTGCCAATTTCCAGGCGAATGTAAATTCAACTGTATATAGCGGCGGCGGCGGCGGTGGTGGAGCTATTGTCGGGATTGTGCAATTGATGGATGTACGCGTCGATTACCTTCTTGGTTCATCAGCATTCCAGGGGACGGTACCCGAGATCGCGAATGTTGCAACTGATCCGGCTTCCGCATCTCCCGACGAGCAGATTACGATTACCGTCGAGGTGGACGATGCCTTGAACGTTTCTCTCGGGTACCGCGGTAACGCGTCCGACCCGTTCACCGAGGTGGCAATGTACGATGATGGAGCACACGATGACGGCGCATCCGGGGACGGCGTGTATGGAACGTTTTTAACAGCCGGGTATTGCGATATTGACTACTATATCTATGCTGAGAATGCGAATCAGGGGGCCTTTTTTCCGGCAAGAGCACAGTACGAGTTCGAAACGATCGATGTGGAAGGCGAAACAGGCGATGTCGTGATCAACGAGATCAATTACAATTCGCCGGACGACCACGATACCGAGGACTGGATCGAGTTATACAATCCCGGCTCTGAATCGGTAAACCTTTCGGGCTGGGTATTCAAGGATGAGGACGACAGCCATGCATTCCAGATTCCCGACGGCACGATTCTTGACGCGAACGCATATCTCGTATTGTGTGAGAGCGAAGAACTGTTCATGCAGTATTTCCCCGGGGTGAGCAATTATGTGGGAGATGTCGGTTTCGGATTGAGCGGAGGTGGCGAACTTCTTCGATTGTACGACACGAACGAAAATCTGATCGATTCTGTCGAATACGATGACGAATCTCCCTGGCCGACAGAGCCGGATGGCAATGGCCCGACTCTTGAACTGATGGATCCCGAGAGCGACAACGCGCTCGCTGAAAGCTGGCAGGCTTCGAGTATGAATTATGGTACTCCGGGTGCAGCCAACAGCAACATGAGCGAAGACGAAGAGGATATCGTTCCTGTTTCAACTGAAATAATGATCTACCCCAATCCGTTCAATCCATCCACGACAGTCTCATTCACTATAAAACAGGGTAATGTGAAGCTCGCGGTTTATAATATCAGAGGGCAGAGGGTCGTGAATCTGATCGATGCCGTAATGCCTGCGGGAACGCATCAGGTGACGTGGAATGGTACGAACGAGAGTGGATCAGCGGTTTCGAGCGGTGTGTATTTTTTCAAGCTTCAGACAGACGAAAGCACAAAAATCAGGAAAGCGCTACTCATGAAGTAGTATTGTCAGGAAATCCCAATGCACCGAGAGCCGCCGGAATCATTATTCTGCGGCTCTTTTCACGTTGTATCCTGGATGTAAGCAAGCGTGGGACGTTCGCGGCATCTTCGCCCGATCCTCTCTTCAACGTGGATATACCACAGCTCCGAAAGGAGTGTTGAAAAAAAGCTACGCTGTGGAACACCACGTTGAAGAGAGGATCGAACCAATCTGCTCGCGAACTGGAAGTGCTGCGCGAAAAAAGGAAACGCCCGACTGATGTCGGGCGTTGGAGCGAGAAAGCGATTTATTCCGATTCCAGGAATGGGTACCTGAAATGGGTAGGCGGGTTGTAGGTTTCCTTGATGGTGCGTGGGCTGACCCAGCGCATGAGGTTGAGCGGTCCGCCGGCCTTGTCGTTTGTACCGGAGGCTCGAGATCCGCCGAAGGGTTGGAGCCCTACGATTGCGCCGGTCGGCTTGTCGTTGATGTAGAAGTTGCCGGCGGCGTATCGGAGTTTCTGACATGCTTTCACGAAGGCGTAGCGATCGTTGGAGAAAACCGCGCCGGTGAGAGCGTACGGGGACGTCTTGTCGCAGATGTCCAGCGTTTCCTCGAACTTCTCGTCGTCGTAGACGTAGATGGTCATGACGGGGCCGAAGATTTCTTCTTCCATGGTGACGAAGTTGGGATTTTCGGTGAGGATGATGGTCGGCTCGATGTAGTAACCTTCCGACTTGTCGCCGTTTCCGCCGATGATGACTTCCGCGTCGTCCGCATTCTTGGCTTTATCGATGTAGCCCATGATGCTGTCGAAGGCTTTCTCGTCTATGACGGCGTTGACGAAGTTGCTGAAGTCACGGACGTCGCCCATCTTGATCTCGCCGATCATGGACTCAAGCAGACCGCGAACTTCCTTCCACATCGAGCGGGGGATGTATCCGCGGGAGGCAGCGGAGCACTTCTGTCCCTGGTACTCGAAAGATCCTCGCACGATGGCGGTTGCGACTTGCGCCGGATCGGACGAATTGTGGACGAAGATGAAGTCCTTGCCGCCGGTTTCGCCAACGAGGCGAGGGTAGGAATGCAGGGAACTCAGGTTTTTGGAAACGGTTTTCCAGATGTGGTTGAAGGTGTTGTTTGAGCCTGTAAAGTGGACGCCCGAGACGCTTGGATCGGAGAGAGAGACGTTTCCGATCAGCGCGCCGCTGCCCGGTATGAAGTTGATAACGCCATCCGGCATTCCGGCTTCCTGGTATACCTTCATGAGATAGTAGTTGGAGAGGAGCGCGGTCGTCGCCGGTTTCCAGACCGTTGTGTTTCCCATAAGCGCGACGGACATGTTGAGGTTTGAGGCGATTGCCGTGAAGTTGAACGGCGTAACGGTCAGGATGAATCCTTCCAAGGGGCGATACTCGAGACGGTTGAGCTGGTCGAAGCCCGATTTGGGCTGGTTCGAGTAAATCTGGGATGCGAAGTAGGCGTTGTAGCGCAGGAAATCGATGGTTTCGCATGCGGAATCGATTTCGGCCTGGAATGGGTTCTTGCCCTGCCCGAGCATGGTCGATGCATTGATCAGCCAGCGATATTTGGTAGAGAGCAGGTTTGCCGCCCTCAACTGGATGGAGGCCCTTTCCACCCACGAGAGGTTTTCCCAGTCCTTCTTCGCTTTAAGGGCCGACTCGATAGCCAGCTTGATCTCGGCCTCACCGGCCTTGTGGTAGGTCGCAAGAACGTGTTTGTGATCGCATGGCATGACGACGTTGTCGGTGTTGCCGGTTCGAACCTCTTTGCCTCCGATAATCAGAGGAATTTCGATCTGCGTGGATTCCTGGCGCTCGAGTTCAGTTTTCAGAAGCTTTCTCTCGGATGTGCCGGGAGCGTACGAGAGAATCGGTTCATTCTGGGGTACTTCAAGATGAAATACAGTGTTATTCATTATTTCCTCCAAAAAAAAAATTGCTTTGGAGTACGAGATAAGCTCTCGCCTTTCCAAAAGGGAGGCAATCCGGTTTCCCGAGTTACCCTATCGGCTCAGTACCGTGCGGATCATTACCGTTTAGGTGGGCTGAGCTCGGCGATAGGGTCATTGATTTTTTATTCCGAAAATTGTCAAGGGTTGAGGGCGATATACGAAAACGATTTCAGAGATTTATAATTGACGATCCCATTAGAGAGGGGATCGAACGGCATGTGACAAGATAAAAAAACAAAAGAAAAAGGCGACCGATATCGATCGCCTTTCATATAAATGGCAACTGCAGTTTTTACTTCTTCTCGTTTTTTTCTTTCGAGTTTCCAGAATCTTTTTTTGCAGGCTCTTTTTTTCCTTTTTCTTTTGGGAGGTTCGGGTTTGTACTGGGTTTAGGAGCTATTGAATAATCTGACAAAACAATCATAAGTACCTCCTTGAAAGTAATTGTACGGTTTTCCGAATGAGATGTCATTTAGTCATTGGATATCTCAATCGGAAAATCCTCTCTAATAACAATTTCCGCCCTCTATTTTCCCAAGTTATAATCTCTCATAACGGAAATTGTATTCGATCATACAGCAATAATATAACAGAAAAACGCTCAGGGTGTTACTGAAAAATAGACTTTTTTTCAGAGCGATATCGCATACAAGCACGATCTCTTTTTCGTGGAAACTGTTATATCGTCACATTAAATTTTTTCTTGATACAAAAGGCTAAATGTTATATTTCTGGAATTAATTACAGCGGGAAGACATTCTCATCCGCAGGGGAGAGGCGGGAAACATCCTGCTTAATAATCGCCATTTGTCCCTTGAAACGGTCAAGCTTGTCTCCGCTGAGCTTCTGCGCCCCGACCATGCGGAGATTCTTCGGGTTGATCCACTTCCCGTTCTTCTGCAAACCGAAATGAAGGTGTGGAGCCGCCGAATAACCGGTATTGCCCGTAAGACCGATCTTCGTGCCCTTCTTGACGACCTGGCCCTTTCTGACATATACCTTGCTCAGATGGGCGTAGTGCGTGAGCATGTCGTTGTGCTTGATCCGGACTTCCTTGCCATTACCGCCGTTCGGCCCTGCGCTGGTTACTTTTCCCGCCGCAACGGCATAGACCGGGGTTCCTACTCTGGCCCTGAGGTCCATGCCCAGATGCATCTTCCACTTGCGGGAGATCGGGTGGATTCTTTTTCCGAAAGGCGAGGTCACGTGCATGTAATCGAGCGGGGTGCGCACGGCGTTGTGAACAAGCGCTTTTCCCTCGGGACTGAACATGCCGTTCAGCGCGGAAGAGACATCGTCGTCATTGTAACGGAAGGCCTCCTTGAATCCTGCAACCTTGCCCTTGTAGGAGGCGTAGACCAGCTTGGCCCGAGGCAGTTTTTCGCCATGAAAATAGCGTTCTTTAAGCAGTACGTGGAATACGTCGCCCTTGCGGGTATCTGTCTGAAAGCTGATCGAGGCTTCCAGCGTGTTGTTCACCGCCTGCTTGACGGCCGCTTCTAGTCCGGCGCTCAAAAGGGCTGCATCGAGCGTGTTCTCTACCTCACCGGTTATCATCCTGAGCTTTTCCTCCACCGGCTCCTGAATGTAGCCGTAGGAGAGAGAATCGCCGTAGTTATACATGATGTGAGACGTGGTAAGGTCGGGCTTGTAGATGATCTCCTCGATTGTTGCGCCATCCGTGGCGAACTTGACCTTGAGGGAGTCGCCGGGCTGTATGGTGCTGATATCAACGTATTCACCCATGAATATAATGAAATCGGCGACCGCGTCGTTGGTTACGCCCATCTCCGTGAGTACCTGATAGATGCTTTCACCCTTCTGAATCTCTTTCATGATATGGGTCGGCTCGGGGATGTACGTATTTTCCTGCTGGATGATTTCCTGTTCTTCCGGCACTGCGGAGCATTTTACAAGCATGATGACAATCGTCAACGCAAGCGCTGCAACGATGATGGGGATTCCTAATTTTCTGTATTTCATGGCTTTATAATCCTGATTATGTATTTTTGCAAACTTGCATTGTGCAAGTTAAATCCATTTTTCACAGTCCGTAACTGTCTGTCAAATAAAGTTTCCCGATTCTGCTTCGGTCGTCGGTCAGAGAGAGAAGAGAAGAGCATGGCACATGCTCAGCACGGCGGGGACGGCGCGTGCGCTACCGCGCACGATTCGCATCCCGGGAGGGCTCATTGAGCCCTCCCGGGATGCGAATCAGGAAGCCTCTTCAAAAGCCAAACACATGCCCGTATATCGGATGAAATTCGGAAGGAGGGTATGTGTTTGGCAACGAGGCTTCCTGCGCCGTCCCCGCCGTGCGGGAATCGCAGAGCACACCTTTTATATTGACGAATTATCGAAGGCGAATTATCCGATCAAGCGGAGGCTCCATGAATAAAGTGATTATCTGCATCCTCGCTTTTGTCGCCATTGTTGCGACCATCGTCTTCATCTGCTGCCAGTATAAAGGTGAAGCAGAACCGAAGAACGTGATCCTTATGATTTCGGATGGCGCTGGATTCAATCATTTCCATGCGCAGGGTTATTACGCTGAAGGCAAAGCTTTACCGGAAGTTCTGGAAGCGTTTCCAACGAAGCTGGCGGTCGCGACCTGCACACTCGATAGCGAGTACGATCCGCAAAAAGCATGGGCGGATTCGGTCTGGATAGCCGATAAATTCACGGACTCTGCCGCGGCAGCGACAGCTATGGCCTGCGGCGAGAAGACGTATAAAGGAATCCTCGGGATGGATACGGAGAAGAATCCCCTTTCCAACGTCACGGAGCTTGCCAAGAAAAATGGCCGTAAAGCAGGCGTCGTCACGACGGTTATGTTTTCTCACGCGACCCCGGCGGGATTCGTGGCTCATCAACCGTCACGTTCCTATTATACGGAGATTGCCCACCAAATGATCGCCAGCCAGGTCGATGTAATCATCGGCTGTGGATATCCGACAGGCGGAAAATGCAAGTACGTTGGCGGAGAAGCCGTCTGGCAAGCGCTTCAGCAGGGAGCAACCGCGTTTGATCACGACAGCGACGGGCAGATAGATTTTTACGCTGGCGATTGCAACGGCGACGGCACACCGGATCCCTGGTTTCTCATCAGCGATGTTGCGGAGTTTGAGAACTCGGTGGATACAGATAATACAAAGCGTATCCTCGGAATACCCAAATGCTACCATACGTTGCAGCAGGAACGCAAGGGCGATCGAACCGCGATGCCATACGAAGTGCCATTCCAGGATAGCCTGCCCAACCTTGTGCTTCTATCGAAAGTCGCGCTTGATAACCTGTCCGACGATCCGGACGGTTTTTTCCTCATGATCGAGGGCGGCGCAGTTGACTGGGCTGCGCACCACAGCCAGACGGGCAGACTGATTGAGGAGCAGCAGGATTTTATCGATGCCGTGGAAACAGTCGTAAACTGGATCGAAAGCCACGGCGGCTGGGATGAGAATCTTCTTGTTATCACCGCTGATCACGAATGCGGCTATCTGACAGGTCCCGGAAGCCTGGAGAACATGAGCGAAAACGTTCCCGTTCCGCAGTCGGGCGCAGGCCAGGTTCCTGAACTGAGATGGCACGGTCGCAAACATACGAATTCCCTCGTGCCGCTCTTCTCAAAGGGAAACGGATCGCAGAAGTTCCAGCAAAGTGTTAAGGGAAGCGACCCGGTTTACGGTGACTACATCGACAATACGGACATCGGAAAATTCCTTCACGAATGGGCGGGAGGTAAGTAGGACTCAACCACCACAATGTGTTTAATTACTTTACAAAAATAAATCGATGAACAGCATGACGAAGTGCATGCAGAAATGCTTTATTGATGAAAGAATAACATTTTAATCACCATAAGGAGATCGTATGAAAAAGTTTTGGATAGCAATCCTGACAGTCATGATACTCGGTATCATGAGCTTCTCGTTTGTAAGCTGCAAGGACGCAAAAGGCGGCCCGGCAATCTCTCAGAAAGATATCGTGATGCAGCTCCCCCTGCTTCCCGATAGCACATTCATGATCGTGGTATTCGATGTGCCGAAGATCCAGGAGAAAATGGACCTCGCGAACATCCAGTCAACCGGCGAGCAATCTCACCTGACCAAGCTCGCGATGAACCTCGATCTCGCGGGTGTCGACGCGAAGAAAAACGCGTGCTTCTTCGGCGTGGCTCCGCAGAACAAGACCCTCTTCGGGCTGGCGTTCTCCCTCATGGACCCCGAGATGTATGAAAACACCCTCAAAACAATCTCGGAAGCGGATTCGATCTACGATACGGGAACTTATCGTTATACGTTTACAGACGGAGGCGACCTCTGCGTTGGCTGGACGAACGAAAACGTTCTCGCGATCCTTACGCCGGAAGACTTCGATGAATACAATATGCTCGAAAGCGCCGATGAAAACGATATCCTCAACCTGATGGACAAGGTGTTCAATCAGCAAGGCAAGCCTGAATTCACCAAGGACCAGAACCTCGGTTCGATGCTTGCTCGCTCCGAGGACATCCGCATGTGGATGAACATGAGATACCTCCCCATCCCGAACATTCCCTGGGATTACTCGGATATCTACGACCTTCGGACCCTGAAGAACGAAGACAACTATGTCAACGCGGTCATGAACTTCGAGAACGGCAAAATCACCGCCGATAGCTGGTACGAGCTTGGCGATTCCCTTTCCGCGTTCTCGCAGAAGTATACCAAACTGTATAAGTCCGGGATCGATTCCGATCTCATCGACGTCGTGCAGGTGGAAGGCGAAGCGCTGATGCTCGTCTCGAGCGCACTCGATTTCCCAACCTTCATGCGAACCATGGTTGACGACATTCAGAAGATAGAAGACTATGCCGGCGTGATAGCGCTTGGCATGATCTACATGGCCAAATTCAACCTCACCTACGACAACATCTACGACGCGTTTGCCGGTGATATGATAACCGTAATCAACCAGCCTGTGGATGGCGATCCCTATATGTCTCTCTTTGCGAGGATTGGCGATCAGAAATCTTTCGATAAAGTACAAGCCACCGTGGGAGAGCTCCTGGGCGGCTTCCTTGAAAGAGAAGGCTACAAAGGCATCGAGACCGACGAAGAAAAACAGTATTTCCACGTCGAGAACGGCATTCTCATGATTACGTCGTCCGAGGAGATGATGAAGAAGCTAGTGGCCGGTAAAAACGAGAACCCGCTTCCGGCAGAAGAACGAGGGAAAATCGGAAAGCTCCCGGTTTACATGACCTTCGATCTGAGTAAATTCATGGACTATATCAACAAGGGTGAGATGGATGACGATAATCATCTCTGGGTCGAGACGATGAAAAAGTACCTCGGCACCATGACGTACAAGTACGAAAACGAGCATGGCTATCTCGAGATTACGATGAACGATACGACAAAGAACAGTCTGCATCAGATCATACAGCTCGTCGTTACCGCTTCGGAAGAATAACATTTGAATCTGCATCTTGCGTCGATCCTGCCTCGCTATCTCGAATCGAACGGCGATAGCGAGGTATGGGATCGCGATATAGCCATCGAGTCCGGCCAGAACGCTTACGTTTACAGCGTCTCGGGTAAAGGGAAGTCGTCGCTGATCAATATCCTCTACGGAAATCACCGGGATTTCTCAGGTAGAATCGCTTATGACGGAAGGGATGTCGCAACGTTTACCCAAAAGGAATGGAGCGACATCAGACGTGACCGGATTTCGATTGTCTTCCAGGATTTGAAGCTTTTCGAGAACCTCTCAGCGCTCGATAATATTCGCATCAAGGCCGATCTTACCGGCTCGGATATCGGCGATGCGCTGGAGATGGCGGATACGCTTGGAATCCGTGAGAGAATGGACAGACCATGCGGAAGCCTCTCCCTGGGTGAGAGGCAACGTCTGGCAATTATCCGGGCAATGTGCCAGCCGTTTTCACTGCTACTGCTCGACGAGCCGTTGAGCCACCTGGACGAAGCGAACGGCGATACGGCTTTTCAACTGATAAGACAGCAGTGCGAAGAGCGCAGGGCCGGATTCATCATGACGGGCCTCCTGCGGCTCGATGAGGAGTGCTTCGATCATGTTCTGGCGCTCTGATCCGCTCAGCCGCATTCTTTCATCCGGTTTCCGGGGAATGGAATTCGCCAGCGTGGTTGCAGGTGTGTTCCTGGGGATGCTCTTGATGCTGCTTTCCCTGGAGTTCTACTTCGACGTCGGCGACATCCTCGCATCCGACAGCGCGCTGGACCGCAATGAGACCGTTCTTATCGCGGGTAAGATCGACGAATCGCGCCGCGTTGCCGAAATCACCGAAGAGACGATCCACGAATTGGCTGATATCCCCTCTGTTCGCGATGTAGGGATATTCCGCAAGAACCACTTCGAGCTTAACGCATACGTCCGGCTTGGCGCGGTTATGGGCAACTATTACACGGAGATGTTCTTCGAATCGGTGCCGGACCGCTTCCTCGATCAGACTGACGAGAGCTGGCGGTGGGACACGGATTCGAAAACGATCCCGATCATCATCCCCAACGACTTTTTAACGATGTACAATTTCGGCTTCGCCCCGGCGAGGGGACTACCGCGAATCACGCCGGAAACCATCAAGAAATTCCCTATCGGGATACAGATCGATACGGACGAAGGCTCCGTCGATTACCGCGCGAAGGTGTGCGGATTCACCAACAGGATTCAATCGATCATAGTCCCCGAGAGCTTCTTACAGTGGGCGAACGTCACCTATGCTCCGGGAAGCAGGACAGACATCCGCAAACTGATTCTCGAAGTCTCCAATCCCGATTCGAAAGAGCTTCACGCGTTTCTTGAGCAGAAGGATCTCGAGATTGTCTCCGGAGCGTCACCAGCTGGGAAAATACGGGTGTTCGTTCGATTTGCCTTTCTCTTCACCGGTATCATGGGTGGACTGATATTGCTTCTGGCTATCGGTATGTACGTGCTGAGCATCCGGCTGTACATGAAGCGCTCGGAGAAGGACATCCGCCTCTTGTTCCTGCTTGGTTATCGGCACGGGAAAATCTTCTGCTGGCTGTTTCGCCGGTTGTCGCTCATTTTCGCACTCACGCTCGTTATCTCCTTCGCAGCCATGATGCTGTTACAGGATTTCATCGCTACACTACTGATGAAATACGGCATGTCGGGATCGTTGGGCATCCAGAATGTGACGTGGTATTCCGCGGCTGCGCTACTCGTTTTTGTTATCCTGCTGAACCGCTTGCTGATCCGCAGGCAGTTGAATCAATCCTTGCAGTTGTGATTTAATTTGACGTATAATACCGCTTTGGGTAACTTATCCGACGAGGTAAAAAAGATGAAAAAATCACAAAAACAAGTCGCGCTAGAGCGAGAGCTGCTCAAAATATTGGAAGGGAAGGCGCGAGACGTGGCGAATATGATATTCGCCGATCCTGAGATTCAGGAGATGCACGACTATGCGAATGTCGTGTCCATTCGCCGGCTTGGATTCAACGATCACGGCCCCGTACACATGCGGGTTTCGGCGCTGAATGCGATGAAGATGTTCAGCCTGCTCCATGAAGCCGGCATTCAATTCAATCTCGAAAAAGAAGGTATCGGTACCGTAGAAGACAGCAGCATTGCGGTGTTGATGGCTTCCATGTTCCACGATTTCGGTATGACGGTGGCTCGTGACTCTCATGAGCAGATGAGCGTTGTTCTGGCGATGCCCATCACGGAACGAATTCTCAAAGATATCTATCCGAACGATTTACACAAGATCGTTATCATGCGTTCGCTGATTGCAGAGGGAATCCTAGGACACATGGCAACCAAGAAGATCCACACGCTCGAGGCCGGACTAGTGCTGATCGGAGACGGTTGCGACATGGAAAAGGGGAGAGCGAGAATTCCGCAATTGATTCGCAACGATCCGCGCGTAGGGGATATCCACCGTTATTCTGCGGGAGAGATCCATAAAGTGATTATCTCCAAAGGGGAGGAAAAGCCCATCCGCATCATGGTGAAGATGACGCAATCGGTTGGATTCTTCCAGGTGGAGGAAGTCCTGTTCACCAAGATCGCGTCGAGCCCCGTGAAACCGTACATCGAATTACTGGCAGGTGTTGACGGGGAAGAACCATTACAGTATCTGTAAAAATGAAACACCCGATCTCGCTTAAGGCGAAATCGGGTGCAATCGTTTTCTATACAACTACTTATTCACAATGTACAGACATTAAAGCGACCACAGGTAATTTCCTTTGAAGAAAATCTGGGTATTTTCGGCGACATTGTCCCAGCGGTCGAAATCTACGAAATTCACCCCGACATACACATTACTGAGGGGGCTGTACTCCCAGGTCAACAACAAACTGTTGGAGTAGGCTGTGAAATGCTCCGGCGATGCATCCGACCACGGGTAGTATTCTTCCTGATATATGCCTTGCGTGATGTTGCGAATGTAGAGGTCTTGCGAGAGCAAGAAGGTAATTTTGTTGTACAGCTTGTACCACTGGTACACCCGTTGATCCATCGTATCCATGTAGAAATCGGTGTATTGGATGCTGGGCCTGATAGCTAAGCGGTCGAATAGATCGAGACTGAAGCCGAATTCGGCATAATAGGACCAACCTTTGAATGCAGGATTGCAGGCAGACCCGAAATACGGCGATGTTCCGAACGAGCCGTTGAGCCACGCGTTGAAGGAACCGGAGAACATCTTCCAGTTCGAGAACGAGTAGCGGACGGTACTGAATTCACTGGATTGGAAGTCGCCGTTTTCATCGTAGTAATCGTCGGTTTCGTTGTTGACGTCGATCGTAATCTCGGAGTTCGCAACGTTCTTCCATTCGAAGTAGAGGCTCGACCATGCGTATTGATTGGTGGGATTGTTCTCAAGGTCATACTTGTTCTTGATGCCATAATTCAGCGTCACTTCTTCCCAGAGCGTGTTGGCATCCAGGATATCGTTTCTGCAGTATGCGCCCAACATGTACATGTTTTTATCGTAGTAGCTCATGTATCCCGAGCCGGGCTCAAAGTTTTTCTCGATAACCTCGAAAAAGACATCGCCACCGTTGTGCTCGCTGGTGTACTCCAGTTTGGTATGATGCGCCCAGCCGGTTTCGAATCCGTCACGATCCATGTAGTACGGAACGGCGGTCAGGCTGTCCTGGCTATACGCTGTTTGGGTCTTGATGCGGATGTTCATCGGAAGTGAGAAGAACCCGTCCACGGCACCGACTCGATTGAAGCCGGATGAGGCCATATCCTCGCGGTCGGTGATTAAAACGCCGACGGTCGATTCTTCGAGGATGTCTTTCCTGTATCGGAAGAGGTTGTAGACGTCCTTTTTCTCGCCGTGCTTCCCTTCGTCGTACGCGGAGACGAACCCGATGGACGCGGATGGGTATTTACCGCTCAGTTTAAAGCCTGCGATGGGGTTTTCGATGTTACGGGTGTAGACGAGGCTGAAGATATCCGTGTAGAAGAAGTCCATTCCCCGGGTGAAGAAGGGACGCTTTTCTTCCAGCCATTGTGGATCCCGCTGGTTGATGTCGATGTTCATCGGATCGGCTTCGATTTGGGAGTAATCGGGATTTATTGTGGCGGAAAGCGTCATGTGGGAATCCAGTGAATAAGAGGCGTCGATACCGCCGTCGTATTCCCAGTCCTTCTCGTTGTGAATGTACGACGAGAACACGTAGGGGAGCAGTTCGAGCTGCTGTCCCGATTTGATGCCCTGCAGTCCCTTGAGAACGCCCGATTGGGCGTAGATGTTCTGCAACTTGGATGTCCTGGGAGGATAGACCGATTGCTCGTTGTGCTTCTTATCCAGCCGGAAGTAGTAAAATCCCCAACGTTGCTCGTCCTGGCTGTCGTCAAACGGGAGAGATGCGAAGGGTATCGCCGCTTCGACCACAAATCGATCTTGATGAATCTGCGACTTCGATTTCAGAGGAATGTCCCAGTTCTGATCAGAGGTTCCTGAAGCCGATGAAATCCAGTCCTTGGGATTCGCATAGGGATTGAAGTTGAAGAGGTATGCGCCGCGATCTGAATTGAACACATCCAGCGCGAAGACAACCTGCTCGTTGTTGTTCCAATTCTCCCTCGTTGCGACCGTGGCCAGCAGATCGTCGGGATCATCGATTTGCGCGATGAAGATGATGTAGAAATAGTCCTTGTCGTACGCGATACGGGTATCGGTCGCGAATTGAGGTTCTTTCCCTTCGACGGGTGTGTAGGTCGTCGGCTGCGGAAGAGGTTCAATGTTCCGCCAGTCGCTTTCCGAGCCATCGATAACCATAGGCCGATCCACCCTGGTGATGGGGATTTCGACTTTCGCAATCAGAGCGCAAAGGGATAAAATAAACAAAGCAATTACCAATAACTTTTTCAATGAATCCACCTTTGTTTCCGGTTGATGGTCAATACGGGTTTTTTAAAAATTCTCACATGGTGGAATGCATGGTAAATTCCAAATACACGAGAACGATTATCTTGTCAAGAACCATTACAAAACCGTTATTCGGGCTTATTGAGGCGTAAGAATGAGTGATTCAAGAAAACCAATTGCTCCATGTTGATTGTACTGTGTCGAGAAGAAAGGCTATGAGGGTTACTGGGAGTGCGAGGATTTCAATGAATGCTCGAAGATGGATTTCCTGCTGGTGGGGCATGGCGATGCTCATCTTAAGAATCTACAAAAGATGAAGCGGAAGGGGGTGGATGAATTTCTGGCCGATGAGATTCCCTCGTATTCCAAGCCGAAGAAATGAGCGTCCAATACTGAACAGAAATCATTCGATTCCGAACAAGCAGCGAGAGGGGAAAATTGGCTTTTCTTGTTGATGTGATAGCTGTTCGATCGCCGTGGAATCTTCGCCCGATCTACCTTTTCAACGTGGATATACCACATCATTGGGACTATCGAGCGTAAAAAAATGAAGTGGAACACCACGGTGAAAAGGTAGATCGGGGGAATCTTCTCACGGCTCGCGGTGTTGTAATAGAAAGCGGCTCCCGAGTAGAACCCCGGGAGCCGTGCGTGGGTAGACGCTCGGTAGAAAGAGTTTTCACTCCTTCACCTTCCTAAAAACCAGCGGGATTTTATCTTTTTCGGGAATCCCGATTTGAATGAGTTTCCAGTCTCTATCGTATTCTTGAATCTTGTGTCTCAGCGTCATGATCTTATCGGGGGTAGTAGGCGTATCTTCTTCCCATTGGACAAGTTCGACCCGATAGTGCAGTTTTTCGGTTTTTCCGTTGATACGAACCTCGATCTCAAGATTGTGTTCCCCTTCCATTTTTGGAAGGGACAAAACGACCTCTCGCATATCTGTCTCCTCTGTTTTTCATTTGACAAATTTGGCCCGTGTCTTATCTTAATACAAATCGCACATCCATTCCTGCGATGAAGGAAGGAATCTGACATTAAGGGGATGGCGGCAGACGTCAACGTCATACCTCCATCCTGATGGAGGTTAAATGCAAAAACGAAACCACTTGATTTCAATTACCGTATACGATCGCGAAAAAGCTTTCCAATCCGTAAGTGAACTATTACACAGTTACGCCAAATACATCCACCTGAGGGTTGGATACCCCATGCCCGAGAAGAACTGCGCCGTCATCTTTCTCGTAACGGAAATGACCACCGACGAGCTGGGCGCGTTAACGGGCAAGCTGGGGCAGATACCCTCTGTGACCGCCAAAGCGAACACCTTGAAAGTATAATATTAAAAGAGATAAAGGAGAATCGATGAAAATCACACCGCAACCCGAATCGTTTATCCCAACCGGGAAGATCGAATCGTTACTTGAAGAATACCGCAATCCCGATCGCATCCGCGTGAGAGATATCATCCAGAAGTCGCTCGACAAGAACCGTCTCGATCCGGACGAGGTCGCCTGCCTTATCGGCGCGGAGGATCAGGATTTGATTCACGAGATTCAGGAGGGAGCGCACGAACTGAAGGAGCGCATCTACGGTAATCGCATCGTGCTCTTCGCGCCACTGTATATCGGCAACGACTGCATCAACGACTGCGTCTACTGCGGCTTCCGCGTCTCCAACACCGAAGCCGACCGCAACACGCTCACCATGCAGCAGCTCGAAGCCGAGGTACGTTCGCTGGTCACCAAGGGCCACAAGCGACTGATCCTTGTTTACGGCGAGCACCCGCGCTACGACGCGCAGTTCATCCACGACACCGTGAAGAAGGTCTACGCGACCAAAGAGGGCAAGGGCGAGATCCGGCGCGTGAATATCAATGCGGCTCCTCTGGATGTGGAAGGCTACAAGCTCGTGAAAGAGGCCGGGATCGGCACCTACCAGATTTTCCAGGAAACCTACCACCTTCCCACCTATCAGAAGATGCACCCGAGCGGCCCCAAGAGCGATTTCCTGTGGCGGCTCTACGGACTTGATCGCGCCATGGAAGGCGGTATCGACGACCTCGGCATCGGCGCGCTCATGGGGCTCTACGACTGGCGGTTCGAGGTCATGGGACTGCTCTATCACACGATTCATCTCGAAGATCGCTTCAACATCGGGCCGCATACCATCTCCTTCCCGCGCATCGAGCTGGCCAACAACACCGATTTCACCAAAGCGCCGCCCAACGCCGTGTCCGACGCCGCTTTCAAGAAGCTTGTCGCCATCATCCGGCTGGCGGTGCCATACACCGGCATGATCCTCACCGCGCGTGAGCCGATCGAGATTCGCAACGAGGTGCTGCGCTACGGCGTCTCGCAGATCGACGCCGGTTCCAGTATCGGCATCGGCGACTACGCCGCCAAGGACGCCGGATCGTTCCGCAAGAGCCAGTTTGCCCTGATGGACAACCGTTCGCTGGACGAAGTGATCGGCGAGCTCGCTCATAGCGGATACATCCCGTCTTTCTGCACCGCGTGTTATCGACTTGGCAGAACCGGCGAACACTTCATGGAATTCGCCATTCCGGGCTTCGTGAAACGCTATTGCACGCCGAACGCCATCCTCACGTTCCTCGAATACATCGAGGATTACGCCTCGAGCGGAACGAAGGAAGCTGGCCTGGCGCTTCTGGACGACGAACTGACCAAGGTTGCCGACGAAGGTACGAAGGCTGAGATTCTCAAACGCATGGGACGCGTCCGCGACGGTGAACGCGACCTCTACTTCTAATCGGGAGCGGCTTTTGACCAACGATTATCGTATAGAACGCGACGCGCTGGGCGAGATGCCGATCCCTTCGGACAAGCTGTATGGCGTCCACACCGCCCGTGCGCACGAGAACTTCCCGATATCGGGACTGCGGAGCCATCCGCTCTTCATCAGGTCGCTGGCAGAAGTGAAGCTGGCGTGCGCCATCTCCAATACAGAGTTGGAATACCTGGATAAGCAAAAAGGTATGGCGATCCAGAGCGCGTGTCGCGAAATCGCGGACGGAAAGCACCTCGAGCAGTTCACGCTCGACGCCCTGCAGGGCGGCGCCGGCACATCGACCAACATGAACATGAACGAGGTGATCGCGCGGCTTGCCGGAGACGACATCCATCCGCTGCACGATGTGAATATGCACCAGTCGACCAACGATGTCTACCCCACCGCGGTGGTGGTGACGCTTCTCAAGCAACTCCGCGCGCTGGAAAACGACGTGGCGAAATTGCAGGATGCGTTTCAGGCGAAAGAGCAGCATTTCCACGACGTGGTTAAGCTGGGCAGGACGCAGCTTCAGGACGCGGTCCCCATGACGCTCGGGCAGGAGTTCGGCGCATACGCGGAAGCCATCGCGCGCGACAGATGGCGTATCTTCAAATGCCGCGAGCGGATCAAGGTGATCAACCTCGGCGGAACCGCCATCGGAACCGGTCTTGGTGCGCCGCGCAACTACATCTTCAAGACGACCGATGTGCTGCGCCGCATCACCGGTCTGAACATCGCGCGCGGCGAGAACCTCGTCGATGCCACGCAGAACCTCGACGCCATCGCCGAGGTCTCGGGCATTCTCAAGGCATACGCAGTGAACCTCTTCAAGATCGCTTCGGACCTACGGCTTCTCGCCAGCGGACCGCACGGCGGACTCTCCGAGATCACGCTCCCTCCCATGCAGGCGGGGAGCAGCATCATGCCCGGGAAGGTCAATCCGGTAATCCCGGAGGCGGTGTCGCAAGCGGCACTGAAGATTATGGCCAATGACTCACTCGTCACGCACGCGACCAGCCTCGGGCAGCTCGAGCTGAACCAGTTCTACCCGCTGATCGCCTACACCATGATGGAGTCGCTGGAAATCCTGCAGAACGCATCGAAAATCTTCCGCGAACGTTGTGTGGAAGGCATCGAGGCCAATGAGAAATCGTGCCGCGACAACCTGATGCGCAGTCCGCTGATCGCGACGGTGCTGGTTCCGCGACTCGGTTATCACAAGGTTGAAACGCTGATCAAGGAGGCCGCGGAGAAGGGCGTATCCGTGCTTCAGCATATCAGCGAAAGCGAAAGCATCCCGATGGAGGAACTGAAAGACCTTCTGGCGCCCAAGAACATGTACAAACTGGGGTACTGACAATTATGATAGATTTCAACAACCTGACCCGCGACAACTTGGTGGAATTGCTGACCACCGGGGACGAAAAGCTCCTCGAACGGATGTTTCAGGAAGCCTACCGGATCAAGCTCGAGAACGTGGGAAACGTGGTCTATTTCCGCGGCATCATCGAGTTTAGCAACATCTGCACCAAGGACTGTTTCTACTGCGGCATCCGCAAGAGCAACGGCAAGGTCGAGCGCTACATGATGAGCGAGGAGGAAATCCTCGATATGGCGAAATGGACCTTCGAGGCCAACTACGGCAGCCTGGTGCTACAGAGCGGCGAGCGTAGCGACGAGCAGTTCGTCGCATTCGTCGAAAGAATCCTGAAAAAGGTCAAAGAGCAGTGGAACCTCGGCATCACGCTTTCGCTCGGCGAGCAGACGGAAGAGACTTTCCGGCGCTGGTTCGATGCCGGCGCACATCGTTATCTTCTGCGCATCGAGACCTCTAACGAAGAGTTGTATAAAACCCTGCATCCGGCGGATCACAAGCACGACCTGCGGCTGCAAAGCCTGGCGGATCTCAGAAAGATCGGCTATCAGGTGGGAACCGGGGTCATGATCGGACTGCCCGGTCAGACCGCCGAAGACCTCGCCGACGACATCCTCTTCTTCAAGGAGAAGGACATCGACATGATCGGTATGGGGCCGTACGTTGTTCACCACGACACCCCACTGGCTGAGAAGATGCCTGACTTCAACAAGGAGCGTCAGCTCGACCTGGCGCTGCGCATGGTCGCGCTCACCCGCATCTTCCTGAAAGACGTGAATATCGCCTCCACAACAGCGCTGCAAGCGCTCGATCCCAAGGGACGTGAATACGGACTACGCGCTGGTGCAAACATTATCATGCCAGTCATCACCGACACCAGATACCGCAAGCAATACCTGCTCTACGAGGACAAGCCCTGCGTGGACGAAAACGCCAGCATGTGCCGCTCGTGCCTCGAAGGGCGCATCCAGTCGGTGGGAGAATCGATCCGCTACGGCGAATGGGGCGATTCACCGCACTTCAAGAGGAGGAACAATGGCTAAAGCGCCGCGCGGAGAACGACTCATCATCGCCATCGTGGGCAAGCGCAACGCGGGTAAATCCTCGCTGATCAACGCCCTCACCGGACAGGATATCGCCATCGTTTCGGAAACCGCCGGAACCACCACCGATCCTGTCGCCAAGCCCTACGAGCTGCTCCCCATTGGGCCGGTGACCATCTACGACACCGCCGGCATCGACGACGTGGGCGAGCTGGGCGAAAAGCGCGTCAAATCGACCCGTCGCATCCTCTTCCGCAGCGATATCGCCATCGTGGTCGTGGATCAGGATGGAATCGACGAAAGTGTGAAAACGATCGTTGACGAGATACAGGAATTGAAAATCCCGTTCGTGGTGGCGTTCAACAAGATCGATCTGAGCGACGTAAAAGCGCAGGACATCGAGTTCTGCGAGACGCGCGGAATCCCCTGGAAGGGCGTCTCGAGCGTCAACGATGACGGTGTGACCGAGCTCAAAGAGATGATGGCCACCATCGTTCCGGGCGAATACCTGGACGAGAAGGTGCTCATCGGCGACCTCATCCGTGCCGGGGACCTGGTTGTCCTTGTCACGCCCATCGACCTCGCAGCGCCAAAAGGGCGCTTGATCCTTCCGCAGGTGCAGGTCTTGCGCGAAATCCTCGACAACGACGCCATCGGCGTGATCGTCAAGGAACGCGAGCTGGAGGATGCGCTCCGCAAGCTCAAGCGGGAGCCCGACCTTGTGGTCACCGATTCGCAGGTGATCCTCAAGGCGTCTGGCGACGTGACTCCCGATATCCCGCTGACGACTTTCTCCACCGTCTTTGCGCGCTACAAGGGCGACCTGGATGTGTTCGTTGACGGCGCGAAGAAGATCGACGACCTGAAGGATGGCGACAAGGTGCTCATCGCGGAGGCGTGTTCGCACCACGTGCAGTCGGACGACATTGGCCGGGTGAAAATCCCGCGTTGGCTTCGGCAGTACACCGGAAAAGACCTCGATATCGAGGTGGTAGCCGGTCACGACTTCCCGGAAGACCTGGAAAAGTACGCTTTGGTTATCCACTGCGGCGGCTGCATGATGAACCGCATGGAGATGATGCGAAGGCTGCGAGAATGCACGAGACGGCATGTGGATGTCACCAACTACGGTGTTGCGATCTCGAAACTGCATGGCGTGCTGGATCGAGTCGTGGAGCCGTTTTATTCATAGGACAGGGTGAAAAGAAAGTTTTCTGGAGATTATTCATTTGGAGCCTATATAGTTATAGATTTCCTCGTTCATAAATCGAGCTTGGGGGCCTTAAAAATATTGACACATGGAAAGAAATGCATATTCTTAAGATGAGGGAACTATGACGAAAATATCACGAACCGTGAGTAACAAAGAGAAAGAAATTGGGCAGTTGCTCGAGATTGCCCGTGCGAACTGGGAACAAGACTTTGAAACAAGCAAGGATTACGGTTTGCGTGCGCTTCGCAATGCGGAGGATATTGGCTCCGGAAAGCTGATATGTGACTCTTTTAACGTGCTGATGGTTACTCATTATTTTGTGGGAGACAATGAGAAGGCCCTTCATTATGGCTTCCAGGCTATGGCTTTTCTGGATCGCGAGAACGAGAAGCAGTCGCCTTCCGTTTTCAACAATATGGGGATGGTGTATTTCCGGTTGAATCGCCTGGAAGAGTGCCTCGATTGCTATCTGAAGTCCCTCTACTACACAGCCTTGTTTCAGAAGAACGAACAGATTGCCGTGAACCTCTCGAACATCGGTGGCGTTTATTGGGAGACTAAGACGGATCGCTTCGACTACCAGAAGCTCGAGGCCGTGAAAATGCTGAAGGACGCTATGGCCGAAGGCAAAATCGTCAATCCCCTGATTCGTGATTTGCTTGTTCAGCTTGACAAGCTGGATAATCGTGATCTGGCGTATAAATTTTTCTCGACGGCGCTCAAAATGTTCGAAGAGCACTCGAACAATCCCCGCCTTTACGTTAACGTCCTGTACAATCTGGGATTATGGAATCACTCAATGCATAATTTGGAGCAGGCGCAGGAGTACTTCACCAAAGCGAAGCAGATCACCGAAAAACTGCAAATGAATTTCCTCTTGCCCAATGTATATCTCTCCAGCGCTCAGAACTATCTCGACATGCATGAATACGAGCATGCCTTTGAGGATGCCCGTACGGCAATTGTCCTTGCCTGGAAGTATAAAATCCGCGAAGAATACACGAACGGCTTCTTCCTGATGGCATCGATCCATGAAGGAAGAGGCAAGTTAATTACTGCACTCAGCTCCATGAGAGTTCATTGCAAGTTGACGCACTCCATGTACGTGGATCGCCACGCGAAAGACTTGAACCTGATGCAGGAGCGGCACGAGAATGAGGCAAAGAACCTCAGGCTCGAGATTGATCGCCTGAAGATGATTGTCGATGCGAGGTGTGAGAGAGCTTAGTTGTACTCAGTTTTATGATAGGGCAATTCGATCTTGAATGTAGTACCCTTTTCCGGTGAAGATTCAACGGTTATCGTGCCATCGTAGGATTCGATGGCCTTTTTGCAGTAATACAATCCCAATCCTGTACCCACCGGTTCATCCTCTTTCTGATCAGCCACCGAGGGCTTAGTCGTGAAGAACGGATCGAAGATGAGCTCGATGTGATTCTCGGGGATCCCCGGGCCATTGTCACGCACCGTGAGCCACACTTTATCCGTGCTCCATCCCGATTCGATGATCAGTGTCGGATGCTGCGTGTCATGCAGTGCGTCGAGCGCGTTACGAATCAGATTGCCGATGATCTGGGCAATTTCGGCGGGGATAACCTTGATCCACAGCGAGTGATTGCTGAATTCGATTGACTGAATGGCTTTGATAAAGAATTTGTCCGCCTTGAAGAACTCCATCTCGCGCTTGAGAATGGTGTTCAGATCGATGAGCTCGACCTTGTCCGCCTGGTCGCTCCTGCTCTTCGACATGAGCTGGCTGACGATCATGTTCAGCTTGCTCAGCGACGACCCCAATCCCGCGATGGTTTCGTGCGCTTCGTTCAACTCCTTGAAGACGGGCTGGATATTGTAGGGGGTCTCCTTGAGAACCTTGTAGATTTTCTCGCTCAACATCTCCAGATATTCCACGCCCATCGACATCACCGACAGGGGTGACCTCAGGTTGTGGACGATGCCCTGGATCATCTGCCCGAAAGCGGCTTGCCGCTCTGTACGGATCAGGTCTTCCGTTCGCTTCTGGAGCATCTGCTCCAGCCGGGCATTGTACTGATTGATGATATCGCGAGAGTGTTTGAGCAGCAGATGGTTCTTCACCCTGACGACGACTTCACGAGGGTGGAACGGCTTGGTGATGTAATCCACCGCCCCGATCTCGAATCCCTTGATGATTTGCTCCGTCGTGTTGTTCACCGAGACAAAAATGATGGGTATATGGTGCGTTTCTGGATCCTTCTTGAGCCTCCGGCACACCTCGTAACCGTCGATATCCGGCATCATGATGTCCAGAAGGATGATGTCGGGGAGCTCCTGGCTTATGAGAATGAAGGCCTCTTCGGCGTTTTGAGCGATCGAGCAGCGATAGTTCTCTTTTGCGAGGATCGTCTGGAGAAGCATTGTGTTATGCGCTTCGTCGTCCACGATCAATACATGCGAACCTTCAACGTTGTCGGCAGATAATCCCCTCATTGCCAGTCCTTTGTTGGTTATTATTTCATTGAAGTCAGTTGCTTGATAATCTCCCGCGGAATATCGTCCAGCGGCACCAGTTTTTCCGCGCCTCCGCGAACGTATGCCTCCTTCGGCATTCCGAACACCACGGAAGTTTCTTCGTCCTGGGCCATTGTCCGTGCGCCGGCGTTTCTCATCTCAACCATTCCATCGGCTCCATCGTGTCCCATGCCCGTAAGCATCACGCCCACCGCGTTTGCGCCTGCGTGCTTAGCCACCGACCTGAACAACACTTCCACCGAGGGTTTGTGGCCGCACACGTTCTCACCGCTCTCGCGGCATACCACCTTGTAGATACCGCCCGAACGAACCAGCTCCATGTGGTAACCGCCCGGCGCGATCAGGACGCGGCCGTTCATCACGCGGTCTCCGCTCTGCGCTTCCTTGACTTCCATCTGGCAAATTTCGTCCATTCGCTTGGAGAACATCTTCGTGAAGCCTGCCGGCATGTGCTGCACGATAACCACGCCGCTCATGTTCCGCGGGAATCTTGTGATAACGGCACGGATCGCTTCCGTTCCACCTGTCGATGCGCCGATCGCGATTACCTTGTCCGTGGATACCGCCAGCGCGGTCGGGTTGATCGGCGTCGTCTTGTGATGAGCGATCTTCTTCATGTGGGAAACGTCGATCTTGGCCGCCATCTTGACCTTGATCGCCAGCTCGTTCAGCATGTCGTTCAGGCCGCTGGCTACGCCATAGGACGGCTTGGTGACAAAATCGATCGCCCCGGCGTCCAGCGCGTCCAGCGTGATGGTCTTGCCCTTTTCGGTCAGCGCGCTAACCATGACCACGGGGATCGGGTATTGCGGCAGGAGTCGACGCAGGAATTCAACGCCGTCCATGCGCGGCATTTCTACATCCAGCGTCAGAACATCGGGATGATACTGAAGAATCTTGTCTCTTGCGTCGTAGGGATCTTTCGCGGTAGCGACAACTTCAATTTCCGGATCTTGGGCGAGTCCCTTGGCCAGGATGTTGCGTACGAGTGCGGAGTCGTCGATGATAAGGAGCTTGTATATTTTTGACATGATCAGTATTTCCTTCTGTACAGTGCAGGCTGAAGGTATTCGAACCTTTCGAATCTGCGGATGGTTTCCGAGTGACCGATATAGAAGTATCCGCCCACCTCGAGGGTATCGCAGAAGCGATTGACCACCCTTTCCTTTGTGGGCTCGTCGAAATAGATCATCACATTCCTGCAAAACGTCATGTGAAACTCTTTACTGAAAGGATATGTGTCGTTCATCAGGTTGAATCTTCCGAACGTTACTTCGCGCTTTACTTCAGGTTTAACTTCGTAGCGTTGCGCATCCAGCTTGTTGAAGTATTTCTTCTTGTAGTTGTCCGGCAGCAAATCCAGGCGTTCTTTCTCGTAGATTCCCTTTCGCGCGATTTCGAGAACCTTCATCGAGATGTCCGTGGCCAGAATTCCGGCGTCCCAGTTCTTGTAATCGGATCCGAGAACCTCCATCATGAGGATTACCAGCATATAAGGTTCTTCACCACTGGAACACCCGGCGCTCCAGATGCGGATGTCTCTCGAATTCTCTTGCTTGAGCCTGCGGATGAGCTCCGGGAAGGAGTGCTTCTGGAAGTGATCGAAGTGGTCGTGTTCGCGATAGAAGAACGTGTGGTTCGTCGAGATGTAGTTCACGAGCTCTGTCAGGGCCTGGCGTGAAGCATCGGAGACAACGTAATCGTAGTACTCGGAAAACGAACTGATGCCACGTGTGCGGAAAACCTTCTGCAGGCGTGATACCAGCAGTGTCCGCTTCTGCTCGGTAAGACGAATGCCAAACTGGTCGTAAATCAGTTTTCGCATCTTCTCGAATTCGGAATCGGTGATTTCGACTAAAAAACCCATAAGGTAACATCCATTCTTTTATTAATGGGAAGCGGGAAAACCCCGCTTCCCAAGGTATGTCATCAAGAGTACTTGCCGAAGTCGTCATCGTCCAGAGATATGACGTCGTCGGGAGTATATTCTTTGATCTTTTGTTTCCTCGATTCAGGCAGCATCTTCGGTTGTTTCTGGCGACGCTCGTTTGCTTTCGACTTACCGCCGTAAGAGTGCATGTCGTCCTTCAACGTGAACTGACTGATCATCTGACGGAGTTGTTCGGACTGTCCGCTCAGCTCTTCCGATGCGGAAGCGCTTTCTTCAGCGGTCGAGGTGTTCTGCTGCGTCACCTGTTCAACCTGCCTGAGGCCAATATTGACCTGCTCGACAGCCTTCGCCTGTTCATTGGACGCCGCCGCGATCTCGCCGACGATGTCGGTGGTCTTGGTAGCGCCGGTCACAATTTCATCCAGCGATTGCGCTGTCTGGTTCGCGATCTGCGTACCGTTGTCGATCTTCTTGATCGAGTCCTCGATCATCTCGGAGGTCTCCTGGGCTGCTTCCGCACTTCGCGCAGCCAGATTTCGAACCTCTTCCGCCACCACGGCAAAGCCCTTGCCATGCTTGCCCGCACGGGCAGCTTCAACGGCGGCATTCAGGGAGAGGATGTTCGTCTGGAAGGCGATCTCGTCGATCGTCTTGATGATCTTCTTGATGTTGTTACTCGATTCGTTGATCGCGTTCATGGCGTTCATCAGGTTCTGCATCTGCTCGTTACCCGCTTTTGCCGATTTCTGCGAATCGATGGACAGGTTGTTCGCCTGGTTTGCGTTGTCCGCGTTCAAGCGAGTCTGAGAAGCTACCTCATGCAGCGAAGCTGTGATCTCTTCCAGTGAGGAAGCCTGCTCCGTTGCGCCCTGCGATAGAGAAGTGCTGGCGTCGGAGACCTGCCTGGAGCCGGATGCTACCTGCTCCACAGCCACGTTCACCTGTGAAAGGATATCGTTGATGGAGTTCAATGAGCGGTTCACCGCTTCCTTCAGCGCTTTGAAGCTTCCTTCGTATTCGCCGTCGATGGAGCCGGTAAGATCGCCGTTTGCCATGCGCTGCATCACTTCGAGGATTTCGTTGATGGGCTCGAGATTGGCCTTGGCCGCGTCGTTCAAGCCAACGAATATCTCGCGGTAGGAGCCCATGTACTTTCTGATGTCGAAATTGACGCGATCGATCTCACCGTCCTTGATCGCCTGGGCGTAATCGCCGACACCGTCAACCAGCTCGTTGATCGTTCCCATCATACCTTCGAGGTTCTTCGCGATGGTCGAGAAGTTCTCATAGACGTCTCTTGTGTTCTCGTCGGCTTTTGCGATGTTCTTGTCGATGCTGAGATTACCTTCCGCGATGTTTTGCAGGTTGCTCGCGAGACGATTGATCTCAACCTGGGTATAGGCCGCCTTTTCTTCGATCTCGTTTTTAATTCGTTCCGCTTCGGTTATATCCTGGAGGATTTGGATCAAGGCAACGTTCTTGCCTTTCTCATCCCTGATGAAATCTGCGTCGACCTGAAGTTTGTATTTCTCATAGTCGAGGTACTTGCGTTTTTCATTTCTACCGATGGACTCGTAGAAACCAAGGGCAATCTTTGCCAGAGGGCTGTCGATCTGGTCATTGCGAACACCGATAACCGTTTCACGTTTGATTCGGCTGAGTTTCTCCATTTCGTCATTGATGAAACTCGTACGCTTCTCCATGTCCAGCACGGCAATCGGAAATGGGATTGAATCCATGATGTTTTCGAAAGTATTCACGATCGAATTGAGCCCCTGGACGAGGTCCTTCCAGCTATTCTGATACCTCGATGTGTCGCTTCTCTTCGTGAAACGACCGTTCAGGCAGGCGTGGTTCAATTCGGCCGTATCGCTGATCAGTCCGTTCATAACATCGATCGCGCCGTTGAGGTTCTCTTTCACTTTGTTGAAATCGCCATGGTATTCTTCCGTAATTCTTTCCGGGATCGCTCCCTTGGCGATATCGTCAATGTACGCCACCATGAAATTGATCGGCTTCACGAAGGAGTCGATCAGGTTGTTCATCTGATCGATGATACCGCGGAAATCAATCGCTACGTCCATCGGGGAACCGCGTGTGTTCAGGTTACCCATGGAGATGTCCTGACTGATATTGGTCGTTATATTGATAACGGAGCGTATCGGTTTCAGCACAATTCTATCAATCGCGAAGTAGAAGGCAACCAAGCTGATGATAAGCATTACGAGCGAGATGATCAGCACGAGCTTGACGAAATCGTTTCTTTGAGCGAACAATTCCTCTTGCGAAATTCCAATGACAATCAGCCAGTTCCAGGGCTCAAAAGAAGCGAATCGGGCATACTTCGTCTCACCATTGTATGTATAGCGCATGAAACCGTCTTTCTGCTGGAGCATGTCGCTGATAAATGGGAAGTTCATATTCTCGCCGGGTTTTATTGTGGGATGAAAAACGGCCCTCTTATCCTTATCAGTAATAAAGACATATCCGGTTTCACGGAACGTATACTTCCTGAACACGTCCAATACTTCGTTCTGAGCTGATTGAACATACCCCGTCATTTCGGTAAGCCCTGTGTCCTCAAGTACCTTGTAGCTTGTTTCTATCTTCTGTAGCAGTTCGCTGAGCTCCGATGACATCACTTCATGGTTGAGATCGTAAGTGATTTTGTTGATCTGGTTAAGGCCTGTTATAAACAGGACAATGATCAGAGCTAGCAACGCCAGGACTACGAAGATGAATATCTTGTATATGAGTTTCATTTTGAACCCCTTTTCCGTTATTGCCTAATTACTTGTAGAAGCCGGTTCCAAGAATGAGCTGATAGTCTCCTTGTTCGTCGGTTCCCTTTACTTGCATAACATAAGTTTCCTTTGGCTCCACACTCCCTTTGACCGGATGCAGCCACATGTAGTTGACCCACCCGTGAAAAGGTTCCTTTATCGTAACTTTTATAAATTCCCGGAATAAATAGATACCGTTCGGGTCTTGGATATCCAGGATTTTCTGTCCGTCCATCTTGGGTGAAATCGGATGCATGACCATGTGTCCGTCGTAGTCTTCGACAAAGATGTAGAATTCGTCGAAAATGAATTCGCCCTCTTTGTCCTTGAATGCCTCAAATGCCTTTTCTCTTCCATGTTCCTTGAGATATGTAGCGCCTTTTTCCACGAGTTTCCTTGCAGTCTCTCGCTTCTCGTCAAGTGTCAGAGCTGATAATCCGGCAATCATCAGCGAAACGCTTAACAGTATGATGACTTTCTTCAACATAGTTCCTCCTGAGTGTCAAATGAGATGTTAGGTTTCGGATGTCTCGGCTATAATCCCTCTCGATCTTGCTATACGAGCTGAGCTTACGATTTTCTCGACATCCAAAATGATTTTAACTTTCTTGCCGACGATTCCCATGCCTTTGATAAACTGGCTTTTGGCGTCCTTGACGCTATCTGGCGGGGGATCGATCGATTCTTCAGGAATATCCATTACTTCGGATACCTCATCGACGATCAGACCGGTCGTAATGTCATCGATACTCGTTACGATGATGCATGTCCGGTCCGTGTAATCTTTTGGCGGTAAGCTGAAGCGCAAGCGCACATCAATGACTGGTACGATTCTGCCGCGAAGGTTGATGACTCCCTTCTCGTAATCGGAGCGCTCGGGAATTTCCGTAATAGGCTGCATTCCACCAATGATCTCTACGACGTTGTAGATCGGGATTCCGTAATCTTCCTTCCCCATGTGGAAAGTAAGATAGCGATTCCTTTGGATATCTTCATCCATTAACTCTTCATCCATAGTCATCTCATCTTCACTCATGAAGACCTCCTTGACGTTACTGATTTATTTTGCTGTAAGCGATGCAAGATCGAGGATGGGGCATACGGTTCCGTCGCCAAGAATGGTGAATCCCGAAATCCCCTCCGTCGTGCCAAAGTAGTTTGGAATGGCTTTGATCACAGCTTGCATCTGGCCAATGATCTGATCGACAAACAGGCAGAAAGCCTTGCCGTGGAAGTTGATCACGATAAGCACGCCGTCTTCGATGCGCTCGTGCTTGGCCTTGATCTTGTATTTCTTGTGGAGTCTGATGACAGGTATCAGCTCGCCACGAACGTTGCACACTTCTTCGCCGTCGGGCATTTGGGTGATGTCGTCACGAACCGGCTGGAAGAATTCCCTGATCGAGAGTAGGGGAATGATGTATCGCTTGATGCCGACCATGATCTGCATACCCTCGATCAATGCCATCGTCAGCGGGATTCGCAGAAGAATCGTCGTCCCTTTCCCCGGATTGGATTCCACGTCGATGCGGCCCTTGATTTTCTCGAGGTTCTTCTTTACCACATCCATTCCGACGCCCCGTCCCGAAATCTCGGTAATCTGGTCAGCGGTGGAGAATCCCGGCAGGAAGATCATCTTGTAGACGTCCTGGTCCGTAAGCTCCTCGGTGAGGTCCTCGCTTACAAGACCCCTCTCGATGGCCTTGGAGAGTATCTTCTCGCGATTCAGGCCTCTACCGTCGTCCTGAACCACAATCCAGACCTCGCCGCTCTCATGCCGGGCTTCCAGGACGATGGTTCCCATTTCTTCCTTGCCGGCTTTAATGCGCTCGTCTGGGGGCTCGATGCCGTGGTCGATCGAGTTTCTGATAATGTGCACAAGAGGATCGCCGATCAGGTCGATAACGCCCTTGTCCACTTCGGTCTCTTCGCCGACGATCTTCAGGCGGATCTTCTTACCCGCCTTGTGCGAGAGGTCATGCACCAGGCGAAGCATCTTCTTGAAGGTTCCTGCGATGGGCAGCATGCGCAGGGATAAGGAGAGGCTCTGGATCTCGGTGATGATCCTGCGGAGGTTAAGGGCGGACTGGTCGAAGATGCGGATGTATTTCTTTTCCAGATGACGAAGGACCGGGTTTTGTGTTACCATCAGCTCGGCAATGGACAATTCGCCGACCCAGTCGACGAGTTTGTCGACCTTGTCGATGTCGATGCGGATCGATTGTTGTACGACGGACGATTTCATCGGATCGACTGTTTGGCGGCCTCCGGAGGATTTGCTCAACATGTCGATGGCGGAGTCCTTATTTTTTATCGGTTTCAGCTTCGGCTCGGGCTTGGGCTTCGGGGCTTCGGCCACAGGGGCTGGCGTAACTACTTTCTTCTCCGGCTCCGGTTCCGGTTCAGCCTCGATCTCCGGCTCAATCTCCGGTTCTGGCTCGGGCTCCGGTTCATCATAAACAACGGGAGCTTCTTCCTTCTTCTTTCCCGGTTGAATCGACCGCTCGGGGACCTCTTCCTCAAGTTCGCTGATTGTTTCGTCGAGCAGGAACATCATCCCGTCGATTCCCTGAATCTCTCCGTCTTCGCCGTTTTGAATCCGGACAATCGAATCCTGGAAAACGCTGATCAGCTTCAGGATCATGCGGATGTTTGCGCCGTAATCCTTCCTCGCTCCATTTCTCATGAAATCGAGAACCGTCTCGGTGCGGTGGCTCAAGCGTTCGAGCTCGTCCATTCCGAAGATGCCGCAGTTGCCTTTGAAGGTATGAATCCCGCGGAATATCTTCTGCAATACATCGGCATCGTCGGGGTTTTCTTCCAGCATCATCAAATTTTGTTCCGCTTCATCGAGAATTTCGATTGCTTCCTGGATGAATGGCTCCATGAGCTCATCCTTGATGTCGATAGAGATCGCTGGCTTGGGCTGGGGCTTCTTCTCTGAATCCGATTTCTTCGGTTCTTCGACGATCGTCGGCTCGGATTTCGCGCCACGGTTATCCTCTGAGCTTGCGGTATTGAAAAGCTTCACCAATTCTCCTGCCTCCATTTCGTATCCCTGATCATGGAAAGATGTCTCGACGGTGGCTAAAATCTTTCGCAGTAGATCGATCGTTTTGAAAAACAGCGTTGCCTGTTGATCGTTCAGATCCATCTTTTCTTTTCGATAAAGATCAAGAAGCGTTTCCGCCTCGTGGGTTATTCCCTGCATGTTGTGAAGATTGAAGAAGCCGGAGGTGCCTTTGATGGTGTGGAACAGCCTGAAAATCGAATTGAGGATTTCACTGTCCAGGCGCTCGTCCGACTGTATCGCTTCTTGCAGGTTAATGAGGTATGGTTCTACTTCATCAAGCATTTCCGTTGCTTCGATGACGAAAGACTGCAACATTTCTTGATCTTCATTTCTCATGTTTATCTCCGTGAAGGGTTGAAATTTCATTTTTTATTTGATCGAATGATTGAAGCAGACCTTTGAGTTTCTTATACTCTTTCGCGAAGGCAATCAGGCTCAGCTCTTCGCGGCGCTCTCGGATCTCGTTTTCGATTTTCTCCAGCGTGCTGTAAACTCTGCGCAGATCGATCGGCTTCCTGAAGAAAAAGTATGCTCCGTGATTCACCGCATCAATCGCATTATCCTTATTGGCGAACCCTGTCATGATCAGAACGTATGCGTCGGGATTGAATTTTTTTACCGCTTTGAGAACCTGGATTCCATCCATCTGGGGCATTTTGTAATCCGTGATGACGACATCGAAATTTTCGGATTTGTATACCTCGACCGCCTCGATGGGATTGAGGAAGGCTTGTACATCGTAATCGTTCAGCGATAATGCGTCTTCCAGGCTTGTTAGATGGCCCTGATCGTCATCGATGATCATTATTCGCATATTGTTCATAATCACTCCGTTTGCTGGTTATTGCTTTATCGGCAGTTCAATTATAAATCTTGCGCCACCCTCGGGAACGTTCTCAGCCTGGATGCTTCCATTGAATTTCAAGACGAAGTTCTTCACGATTGCCAGTCCCAGACCGCTTCCTTTTCCGGCGCTCTTGGTCGTGAAGAATGGCTCAAACATGCTTCTCAAAACTTCGGGTGTAAATCCGGTTCCATTGTCTTCAACCGTGATGATAACGATATCCTCGCGTTTCCGGGTGGAAATTGTCAATATCTTCTTGGATCGATCAACGTCGTCCAGGGCATGAATCGCGTTGATGATGAGATTCACGATGATTTGTTCGAACTGGATATTAACGCCCTGTATCATCGATTTCTTCTGATCGAACTGAAGGAAAAGGTCGATACCATGCGATTCCGCCTGCTTCTCGAGGAGTGTAAGAGCGTCCTTGATTGCTTCGTTCACTTCTATGTTGACGAGTTCGTCGGGGGTAGCGGAAATCCAGTTGGTGCGCATGTGACGGATGATTTTATCGATGCGGGAAGCGCTCTGGTTGATCATTCCGATGCGTTTGATGAATTTCTCGGGTAGCTCTCCCGGGTGGCTGTCCGCCCAGAGCTGAATGCTCTCGGCAGTGACCTTGATCGCGCTGAGCGGTTGATTGATCTCGTGGGTGATGCCCGCAGACATGATGCCCAGCGACGCCATCTTCGAAGCCTGTTCCACCATTCTTACCGATTCGGTCAACTTTGCTTGAGCATCTATTCGCTGGTAAATACTCATGTCCTTTTCCCATGTGTTGGCGATCAGACTTGAAACCGTCATGAAGAGGTCGTTCATCTCGGAGTTCCAGGCGGTTTCTTTCCGCGTGGCGAACAGAATGGATCCCAGGAGGCATTTGCGTGTCTGGAGCGGACACATGTTTATCGATTCGATGCCGATCGATTGAAGCGCGTCGAGCACGGATTGATCTTTCGTCGTGGAGCGATGAAGAACGATCTGGCTATCGATCTCGGTTGTATTGAGAATCTTGTTGAAATTGGTCATATCGAGCTTCTGGGCAATTGAATGGTCATCCGCCTTGCTCCGTATGATAAAATCGGATTTGCCGTCGCCGCATGCAGTGCCGATCGCCCGGTTGACGATAATGAGGTCGAGATCGATGGAGAAAAGGAGGACGTCCAGCAGATTGAGGATTTCTCGTGAAAAGTCCTGAATACCGTTGAGAGAGGTTGCGATGTGCGAAATCAAATGCTGGTTGTACGTCGCGTACTCGAGCCTGCGGTCAAGCGACGCGATCTGCTCTTCCAGTTGAATCCTTTTGATGTAGCTCGCGAGATTGCGTTTGAGGCACATCGACGATGAATCGAGGGAGTCTACCTGGCTCGCTCCAAGCCTGTACGCCCGTTCAAACGCTTCATCTTCCCGATTGTCCGAGTAAACGAAAAGCCGGGGAGAAGAATCTTCAAACAGGGTTCTGATTTTTTGGTGGTGATCCTCATGCAGGATTATCAAGTGAGGTTTGCCCCCGGGAGGATTCTCGTCGGTAGCTTCGGGGGCCTCCAATGCAGTGATATGGACCCCCGTGTCCCGTGTTATCCATTCCCAGTCCAGATTGATTTTACGATCTGGATCATACAACATCATCATCAATGTTTCTGCGTGTTTTTGTGTTTTCCTGTTCATGCTTTTTTCCGTCCAATAAATGATAATACATTCCATGTTCATTGTAAACAAAAATGGTCATGGAATAAGAAAAAAAAGAATCACTTTCAGTGTTATTTACTGGGTGTGTGGCGAACGAGAGATTTCTCGATGGTATGGATCAAATCGCTAATGATTACCGGCTTGAACATTAACTCTTTTATTCCAGAGCGTTTTATGTCCTCTTTGGTCAACTTCTCGGTATACCCGGTACATAGGATGATGGGTATGTCCGGCCGCACTGCCAGCACCTTTCTGGCCAGTTCGATCCCTGTCAATTTGGGCATGGTGAGATCGGTGATCACCAGATCGAATTTAGATGGTTCCTCGTTGACCCATTGAAGCGCTTCCAGGCTCGATGAGGTGGATATCACCTGATAGCCCTTCTTGCGCAGGTGCTTCTCGTGCAGTTTGACGATGGAGATTTCATCGTCCACAAACAGAATTCTCGCCGGCGTTGTCTGGATTTCCGGAGCTTGATCCTTGCCGTAAAGTTCCTTGGCTTCCCCTTTAAAAACCGGGAAGAATATCTCGAACTTCGTGCCCTGATTTCTATTGCTTACGAGGTGAATTCCGCCGTTATGATTCTTGACGATGCCTGAGACGATTGCAAGCCCCAAGCCGGTACCCTTGCCTTTTTTCTTTGTGGTGAAATAGGGCTCGAAAATTCTTTCCTGCAAATCGACCGGGATGCCTGGGCCATCGTCCTTGATGGTCAGCTTGACGTATTCGCTCTCTTTCAGGTTCGGCCTGATCTGATCCGGCAGGTCGTCGTAGTGAATGTCGTCAAACTCGACCGAAATCGTGCCTCCCGTATCTTCCATCGCGTGAAACGAGTTCGTGCAGAGGTTCATGATGATCTGGTGCATCTGGGTCGGGTCGGCGAAAATGAAATTCTTTGTCGTGATGTACCTTCTGATCGCGATGGTGGAAGGGATCGAGGCCCGGAGCATCTTCAAAGCCTCTTTGATGATCAGACCCAGTTGAAGGGGGGCTTTTTTTTGCTCGGTTTCACGACTGAACGTGAGAATCTGTTGCACGAGTTCTTTTGCTCTGGAACTCCCGATGATCACTTCTTTCATGTCCCTCAGGGCACGGCTGTTTTCGGGGATGGAGGTCATGGCCAGTTCGGCGTACCCCACAATAACGGAGAGAATGTTGTTGAAGTCGTGCGCGATGCCTCCTGCAAGAGTGCCGATCGCTTCCATCTTCTGGGCTTGCCTCAAGTGATCTTCCAGCTTTCTGCGCTCGGTGATATCGCGGAAAATCGAGAGGAGGTTGTTCTCGCCTTCCAGTTTAATCAACTGGAACGAGCTAAGAGATATCCGTTCCTCGCCTGCCTTGTTCCGGAAGCGGATTTCCTGAGTGGAAGCCTGCCCCTCGGACTTCAGCAATGCCAGCACGGCTTCCCTGTCCTTGGGATTCACCCAGATATTGCATGCGTCGAAATTGGGATTGAAAAGCTCCTCCCGGGTGTAGCCGAACATTTCGAGGAATGCCTCGTTGGCGTCCTTGATTCTTGCGCAGTCGGCCTGAGCGATGCAAATCGCATCGGGATTGTAGCGGAATATCTTGAAGAACTTCTCTTCGCTCTGCCTGCGGGCGTTCTCCGCTTCAATTCGCTCTGTCAGATCCTCCGCCGAGCTGAGCGTGCCGGTAACGTTGCCGCTGGAGTCAAACAAAAGCGTATTGTGCCAGCGGAGTTCCCTGAGTGTTCCCTTGAGAGAAACCATCGGATTCATGTTGCCTTCGGGGAAGAAATCAATAGCCTCTGAATACACGTTTGAGGAATCCATCATCTCGATGAATTTGTTTCGCATCATTTCCCTGTGAGAATATGGAATGAAGTGGTCGAACCAGTTTTTTCCCACAATCTCGTCTTCGAGTCCCTCGAGGATTATACATCCCATCCGGTTTATCTTCTTAACAAGCTGATCCCGCCCCAGAACAAGCATGATAACGGGGGCAAGGTTGAAGTATTCCGTAGCGCGATTTCTTTCCCGAATGAGCTCCTGTTCCGCCTGCATGCGCTTGAAGGCGATACTGACCGACGATGCGATTTCCTCGAAGAATTTTATGGTTTCAACGTTCAACCGGTTTGGTTCCTCGTCGCTCAATTGTATGATTCCGATGACCTTGTCTTCGTTAAGCACCGGAATAAGCGCGTATGTTTTATCCATAATTCCGTTTTTTCTGAGATGCTGGAGGTACTCTTTGAGAGTCGGATCCGCTATCAGAAAGAAATCGTCGAGGTCGTTCGTCCAGAAGCTGCCAAAGGGTGTTGAATTTTTGGGATAATCCTGCAATCTGCGGTGCAAAACAAGACCATAGAGGCAGCGGGATGAATCAATATGGTTCCTTACTCCATCCGGCTGTTTGAAATCGCAATGCTCGCACTCCAACAGCATGCGAGATCGAGATCTCTCGCCCAGTACTTCGATATAAGGCTTCTCATCTTCTTGCTCGAGCCGGATGCCGATGGTGGAGAACTGGGTCTCCTTTCGAATCTCGATGAGGATATCGCGAATCAGGTACTTCCAGAGGTTGTGCCGGTTCAGGATGGAAAGGATTTCCAGAATCAATCTCTGCTGATTACGTATCTGCTTTTCCTTCGTAATATCCTGAACGGATGCCAAAGCTCCCGCGAAGTTTCCCTGTTCGTCGTGCACCGGTGATGTCGAGATCGATGTGCAGAACTCGGATCCGTTCTTGCGGATGAACAATAGCTCTATCCGCTCTGTAATCCCCTCTTTCAGTCTGAAAGAGAAGGCGTCGCAGGGATCCTGGGAAGTTTCCGAAACAAAATCCTTCGGTCTTTTGCCGATGATCGACTTGAGATCGTACCCGAACATCTTGCACAGGCTCGGGTTGGCAAAAACGGTTCTAAGGTTTTCGTCCAACAACCATATACCTTCCTGGAGCTGCTCGACAAGATCCGAGTATTTCTTCTGGCTCTCCTCGAGTTTCTTCTGGGACTCCTTGCTCTCCGTGATGTCATGAATCGCCACGATCTTTACCGGATTGTGCTGCCACTCGACTTCGAAGGAGGTCACGTTGCCGTGGTGAATCTTGCCGTCCGGGTGCTCGATATCCAGGAATTCACCGTCGGATGTCGAGAACGTCTGCCCGAGCAATTCATCTTCGGAGGCGCCGAAGAACGACCGGGCCGCCGGATTGGAGAACATAATCGTGTTGTCCTTGCTGACGATCAGGAAGGCGTCCTTATTGTTTTCGACGATCATGCGGAAGCGTTCTTCGCTCTTCTGCAAGGCAATGGTCTTCTCTTCGAGCTCGATGCGCAGGGCATTTCTTTCAATCGCGTAAATTATTGATTTTACTAGGTCCGATCCGTCAATTTCGTTCTTTACGTGATAGTTCTGAGCGCCTTGGCGTAGCGCGTCGATCGCGAGGGATTCGTTAAGCGTGTATGCGAGTATGATTATGGGGATTTTCGTCTTGCTTTTTATCAGCCGGGTGAAGGATTCGTTACCAACGCTGTCAGGAAGTTCCGTAGCGAGCAAAATGACGTCGAAGTTGCTGGTCGTTAGGTATTTACCCGCCTCATCCAGGGATGTTGCGAGCGTTAGATCGTACGGGAAATTCCCTATCGAGCAGAGCATCGTCTTTGTCTTCTGTATCTCCGTCTCATTATGCTCTATCAACAAAATCTGAATATCTTTTTTACTCATGACGTATCCTGACTTTTTAATCGCCTGAGACAGGCAACTCAATTACGAATCGTGTGCCTTCACCAACTTTTGATTCAAAGCTGATTTTACCACGGTGTTTTTTTACTATAATATTATAAACAATAGCGAGTCCTTGACCAGTACCAATTCCCACTTCTTTTGTTGTAAAAAAAGGCTCGAAGATGTGGCTTTGCGCTTTATCAGGGATTCCTGAGCCATTATCGGAAATTACTATAAATGCCGAATCTTCGTTAAAATCCGTTTTAATTTCGATAGTTCCTTTCGAATTCGCGAATCCGTATGTTTTTTTCTTCTCTCCGACCGCATGGGCCGCATTGACGATCAGATTCAGGATCACCTGTTTCATATCCCCTTCGTAACACAAGATTCGAGGGATATCCGGATTGAAGTCCGTGACGATTTCCGCTACGTACTTCCATTCGTTTCGCGCAACGGTAATGGTGGATTCGATTGCATTGTTAATGTTCAGGGCCACCTTGTTCTCGATGCCCGGATGCGTGAAGTTCTTCATGGCTCGCACGATTCTCGTGACCCGGTCGATCCCCTCCATGGACTGCTTAATTGATTCGGGAATCTCGTCGATCAGGAACTGGATATCCTTTTCTTCCTGCATTGCCTGAAGCTGGCGCAAGCCTTCGGAGACGCCTTCTTGCGGTTGAGTCTCTATATGAGCGTTGAGCTGGTTGATGAGCTCGACGAAGCTCTCGAAAGACTCGTTCAGGAAATCGATGTTGTCGTGAACGTACTGGATGGGAGTATTGATCTCGTGGGCGATTCCGGCTGCGAGACGCCCCACGGATTCCATCTTCTGGGCGTGGAAGAGCTGATCCTCGAGCTTTTTCTGCTCCGTAATGTCTTTGCAGATAATGATAAGATGAGGCTCGTACCCGAAGTTGATAATATCTATCGAACTCAAAACTTGCCTCATGTTGTTGTCTTTATCCTGAAGCAGGATTTTCTTGGAGCGAATTCTCTTCGTGTTTTCCAGATCGTTGAAGATTTCATTCCTGTCATTTTGATCTGCCCAGAATCCGATCGCATCGAGTTTGTTGCCGATCAATTCTTCACGAGAGTAACCCATCATCGCCATGAAGGCTTCGTTGGCCTCCGCGATTTCTCCGTTGTGATAGTTGCTGATGACAATCGGATCGGGATTGCCGTGAAAGATGGTGAAAAATTTTTCCTGGTTCTGGACGCGCTCGGAGATATCGATAATCATGCTGATGATGCCGCCGATTTCGCTGCCCTTGCGTTTGAAGGTCGCCTTGATGAACATCACGTGCCGCATGATCCCAAGTTTATCGGTAAGGATGGTTTCAAAAACTTGCTTACCCGGGTTCTTCAATAATTCCTGATCCTTTTGAGCCAGAAAGGAAGCTTTTTTGAATTCAAGGATATCGAAGACCGTTTTACCGATGATCTCTTCCCGGGGCATACCCGCGATTTGTTCAAAATGTTTGTTGCAGCCAATGTAATACCCTTGCACATTCTTGAAATAAACCGGGTTCGGTATGCTTTCGAGCAGCTCGTTCACGAACGTCAGGTTTTCCTCCAGCGCTTGTTCGGTCTTTTTACGCGACGTGATGTCCCTGATCGTAATGAGTCGATCGTCCGTGGAGTTCCAGCTCGTTACGGAGGATTTCATTTCCATGATGGCCCTGGTCCCGTCGTCGTTGGGAATTTCCACTTCAAACGGCCCCTGGTCGTCGAAATCGAAGCCGAATTTTTGCCCGATGACTGCCCCTTTGTCAAAATGCATCATTTTCAAGGCCGCGGAGTTCAGGAAAAGGATATGGAGGCTGGAATCGACCACGACAATGCCGTCGGAACTGCTCTGGGCGATGGTTCTGAATTTCTTTTCCCGGCTCCTGATGGATTCGTTCTGAGCCTCGATCTCCTTCTGGAGTTTCCGCTTTTCGATGGAATACAAGATCGATTTGACCAGCAGAAGTTTGTTCAGTTGATCCTTGGGGAGGAAATCCTGAGCTCCCAATTGTACCGTCTGCACCAGAATCTGTTCCTTCCCGGCTCCGCTGACAACGATAATGGGAACGTTGAATTGATAGGATACGAGCTTCTCCAGCGTATGGGTTCCCTGACTGTCGGGCAGTTCCAGATCGAGAAGAATTGTGTCGTAGTGTGCATCGGGTTGACTGAGCGCTTCGATGCCGTCGGTCAGGGTCTCCTTCCAGTCGATCTCGAAGGTAAACATCTCATTGCTGCGCAACATAATGGAGATGATTTTATGGAATATCTGCGAATCTTCGATCATCAAGATGCGATATTTCGTATCCATGTTGAACTCATTACCTTTGCTGCTTCAAAATATACTTTTGTAACTTGTCAATCTTCTTGCTCAAGCCGACCTGCTCGATGAATTCCATGTCGAGAACGGGGGCCGGCCCCTCTCTTCTCGATGGCGTGAACTGGTAATCGAAATAATTGGCGAGGTAAACGGAGACAAGCGGCGTAAGGCAATCCGAGTTCGACAGGGATGGTGTGTGATGATAGGCAATTGCCTCGATGATCGGCTGCTGGAGCCCCCAAAGTCCCAGGAGATAAGCCCCGAGCTCCGCATGGCTCGTGTGGAACGCCTCCACTTCTTTTACATATAGCTGCGTTCCGCTTTCTTCCGAATCTTTCCTGATCGAGAGGTAGGTTGCCGGTACTTCCGAGATCAGAATCAGCTTCCCGATGTCGTGCAACATACCGGCGATATAGGAGTAGTCGACCTGCTTCGAATCGAGGCCGAAGTTTTCACTCAGCAGTTTCGCGTAACTCGCTACCTCCATGCTGTGGTTCCAGACCCGGTTTAAGGTCGGCAGATTGACCTTGTTATCCTTGAACTTCTCGAAAAGGTTAAACGAAAGGACGAGGCTGCGTATGATGTCCAGTCCCAGCAGGGCGACAGCCTGCTCAACGGATTGAACGTGGTGGGCAACGCCAAAGAAAGAGGTGTTCACAAGCTGGAGGATCTTGGCGCTCATGCCGATATCTTTGGAGACGATTTCGCCGACTACGTGCAGGGATGAATCGGGCTTCTGTATCTCTTCCATGATCTCGTTGTAAATGGTGGGGAGGCTCGGGATGGTCTTCATCTGCGTGACAAGCCGCGTGAGACGAGGATTCTTCAGTAGCTTCCGCAGGGAAATACTCCGCTGGATCGCTGCCTTGATGTCGCTCACGTTGCAAGGCTTGCTCAGATATTGATGAGCGGTCTTCGTCGTCTGCATGATGATTTCCTGATCGCTGTACCCCGAAAGTACGAGCCGGATCATTTCAGGATGTTTGTCGCGCACGATATTGAGTAGTTCCTGACCGCTTGTCCCGGGCATCTTCATGTCGGTAACGATAACGTCGAACTTGGTCTCGATCATGTGTTTTTTCGCTTCATAACCGCCCACGGCGAAAACCATGTCCCATTCATTGCGCATGGAGTGGAGCTTTCGGCGGATTCCGTCGAGGATTTTGCGTTCGTCGTCAACAAACAGGATTTTAAGCTTTTTATTTTCCATCTGTTCCTTCCTCTGTCGTTGTGGCGGGAAGTAGAGGGATTTTTATGATGAAAGTGGTGCCCCGGCCTTCCGCAGTCTTGAACGAGATCGAACCATGATGTTTGTCCACAACGACGGAGTGGCTGATGAACAATCCCTGTCCGGTACCCTTACCAACTTCCTTGGTCGTGAAGAATGGATCGAAAATGCGGCTTTGAACGCTCTGCGGAATACCGTTCCCGGTATCTGCGATTTCGATTCGAGCAAACTCGCCTTCTCGCTTTGTTGTAATCGTGATCTTTCCTTTCGAATTCTTCTGGTTCTCCAGATTCTCCTGAATTGCATGCACGGCGTTGATAATCAAGTTGAGAAACACCTGATTCAGCTCTCCCGGGTGGCAGTACACGGATGGAAGGTCTTCATCGAAATCCGTTTCGAGGTCGGAGACATACTTCCACTCGTTTCTCGCGACCGTGACCGTGTTCTGGATCGACTCCGCGAGATCGACGGGAACCATCTCCGTTTGCGCAGGGTACGAGAAGGATTTCATCGCTTTCACGATGACCGCAATTTTCTGAAGGCCTTCCAGGTTCTGCAAGAGGGCATTGGGAATTTCTTCCAGCAGGAATTCCGTATCGTTTTCTTCTTTCACGTCCTTGAATTTTTCGGCGAGTTCCTTGATCGCTTCAATGCCTCCCAACAGATCGAGGGTGTTCTCGCAGAAGGAGAGCACGTTGGAGATGGACTCGAACGACTCCTTCAGGAATTCCGTATTATCCGTTACGAACTGCACGGGAGTGTTGATTTCATGGGCGATACCGGCGGCAAGCTGACCGATTGACTCGAGCTTTTGGGAGTGCATGAACTGCGACTCGATGAACCTTTGCTCGGTCACGTCGTCTGCCAGAATCAAAAAACCTCGAGTATCGATCGTACTGCCGACGTAAGGATTTATCTTTACATTGAGAAATCTTTCCTGCTCATTCTGGTTTGTATAGCTGAAATCGTTTATACTTGTTGGCGTGTCCGTAACGATACATTTATCGATCATTGCCCCAAGCTTTTTCCAGTCCCAATGAATCGGGAGTTTGGAGAAATCTTTCTCGAACGCATCTTTCTCCGAAAGCCCAAAAGCTTTCACTGCGCTTTGATTCCATCGCATTACCATGTCGTTTTCGTTCACACATATCAGAATGGACTTTATCGACTCGATAAGCTGCCTGTTTGCCCGGCTCTGGTTCTGCAATCTACTTTGCATGGAGACAATGCGCCTTCCCGTCTCCAGACGTGCCTTCAACTCCGAAATATCGAACGGTTTACGTATGAAATCGTTCGCTCCGGCGTTGAGAGCGCTGACGAGATGGTCTTTTTCCCCTTTCGCCGTAATGATGAGGATGTAGAATGGTATTGTCGGGTGTTTTGCGCGGATCTCTTTGCAAACTTCGATTCCACCTAGTCCGGGCATGGACCAATCGAGCGTAACGATCATCGGCGGGTTGGGCCTGTTCAGCTCTTCCAGCGCGTCGATACCGTTTTCCACAATGACCGGCTCAAAACCCCAGTTTGACATGTGGCCTTTCAGAACCACCTGAATAAGTTTATCGTCATCGGCTATCAATGCTCTCATGATGCACTCCTACAGAAACTCGATTACCCGGATCGGTTGCTGCACGCCAATCCCCTCGGAAAAGGATTTGAGAAGTTCAATGACAGTGAATGTGACTTCTTTTCCCTTTCTAACCAGCACCAGTCCGTTCGATGCATTTACGTTTTGATCGAAAATCATGTGCGTGTTGAGAGACCGCACTTCAACCATCCTCACGCGGGAGTTGGATTTCTCGATCTGGATTTTCGACAGGGCTTCGAGCAATTGAGGATTGTAAACTCCCTCTTTCTTCTTCATGAGCTGGACTGCCTCTGATTGATGAAGCCCGAGATTGATGAACGAATCGAAATCGATGGCGATTTTCAGGAGTTGCGCGCCGACGACGAACGGCATTTTCTGCTTCGTATCGGGGAACTCCGCGTAATCCGTGAGTTGCCCTGAAATCATGTACGCGATCGATTCGAGGCGGGGGATATTCGCGATAAGCTTCTTGGCCACCTTCGGATGTTCCTTGAACAGCGCGAATTCGTTCTCGGTAAGCTTCTCGTTGGCAAAATACTTGTCCACGATCTCCGGCGGAAGGGTGATACAGCCAACCAGCGAGAGCATCGCCGCGAGATCGAATTTCCAATCCTCCTCCAGATTCAATTCCGCTGTCAACTCATTGACGTAGCGCTGAATGCGGGATGTTTTGCCGGAGGCCACCGGGCTGACGAAGGATAGAATCTCGGTGAGAACCTTCACGCTGCCCCGGAGGGTTTTACCCAGAAGCTCCTTTTCGGCTGTGATCAGGCGATATTGCTCGATCGCCGCGTGAACCGCCTTGAGAATTTCTGTCGGAGGGGAGGGCTTGGTGAGGAAACGGAATATCTGGCCTTCGTTCACGGCGTTCACGGCCGTCGTGATGTCGGCTTGCCCGGTCAGCATTACCCGAACGGTTTCCGGCGCACGCCGGCTGATCTCGGCGAGAAGCTCGATTCCGTTCATTCCCGGCATCATGTAGTCGGAAACGACAACCGCGTAGGGCTTTTCCTTGATTGCCTCGAGGGCCTCTGTCCCGCTATTGGCACAGTCAAAAGCAAGCTTGTTCCTGAACGATCTCTTGAATGAATTCAGGATGTTTTCTTCATCATCAACAAAGAGGACTTCTTCGTGCATTCGTTTCTCCTTGCTACCTTTAGCTGAATTCCCGCATATTCTCAAGCTCTTCGTAGAGTTTCTTCACGCAATCAGGGCATACGCAGTGTGAAAACCTGAACCCGAATTTGCGAGACAGATATAGCTCGAAGCGCTCCCAAATCATCTTGTCTTCGTCGAGCGGATCGGTGTCCTTGATACGATTGCAATAAGAACAAGTCGAGATGGTTTGCCCTAGTTGTTTCTGTAATGCCAGTTGATTTGAGATGGCGACATTCAGCTTGTACTGGTCCACGGCATTACCGAGAACTTGTACTAGTTTTTTTGCCGGGAAAGGCTTCGAGAGGAAGCGATAGACATTTCCTTCGTTAACGGCCCGGACCGATTGAGTGAAGTCGATATTCCCCGAAAGCATGATGCGTATTACATTGGGGTGATGTTCCTTCGCCTTGATGAAGAAATCGATACCATCCATCCCCGGCATGTTCAGGTCGGCAACGATGACAGGGAAATCGGGATTTTCATCGAGTATTTCCAGAGCCCTGACTGCGTCGGTCGCGGTTACGACATCGAAATGCTTTCTGAGGTGTCTCGTAAGGGCCTGAAGGAGATTTTCGTCGTCATCGACCAGCAGAATCTTCTCTTTCATAACATTCTCCTGTATAATTTGTTATGTTGTGCTGTGAAAAGGATTCTTCACTGCCCTTTAATGATCGGGCCCGTTGACGGAGCTTTTCGCTTCTTCGCCACAGTAAATACTCTTATCACCAAAAGAATTAACTATATAAAATGGTATAACAAATTTTCAGGTTCGTCAATATGAAAATCCGCATACGCAGGAATATAATTTATGGCGATGAATGGTTAAAAATAAACAATCAATGAGGTTATCTCCAGAATTATTACGTCGTAACGATGGTTTTTGTTGTATATCGGGCGGTTTGATATTAGGTTTTACATGGTCTGAAATGAGTTAACCTAGAAAACGTAACAGGATTTTCTGAGAAATTTCGATAGAATCCAGGATAAACAAGGGAGCGGATATTGAAAACAAGAATTGCGTTTATTCTTTTGATTCAACTGTTTGCATTCCTTCTTGCCGCGCAGGGCGAGTCTCCTCTGCAGACATATCCGTCGAAACCCTGGCGGGTTGCGCTTTATCAGGGAGGTGAATACAAAGACTATTTTGAGAACTTACTCGGGATCATCCAGGGGCTGAAGGAATTCGGTTGGATTACGTACGATGAATTGCCGGAGGAGTTGGTCGACGAAGAGAATCGCGGCGTTTGGCTGTGGCTTAACGATCAGGTAAGTAACAAGCGGATCGAGTTCGTGAAAGACGCGTTTTGGGATGCGAATTGGGATAACGCGAAACGCGCTCTCTTACGAGACGAAATCATCGATCGCCTCAACGCCGAAGATAGCGGTATCGACATGGTTTTCGCAGCCGGTACGTGGGCAGGGCAGGATCTGGTGAATGACCGTCACCATACCCCCGTGATCGTTTTCAGCACATCCGATCCCGTCATGTCGAAGATCATTCCCGCCTACGACGACAATGGATTTCCCCACACATTCGTTGCCAGTTTTCCGTATCGTTATGAAATGCAGTTGCAAACGTTCTTCGATGTTATTGGTTTCAAGAAACTGGGTGTCGTGTATGAGGATACGCCCACAGGAAGAAGCTATGCCGCGCTGGAAACCGTGCACAAGATGAGCAAGTTATTCGGATTCGAGGTTGTCGAGGAGCATTGCGTTCAAGACAGGCCTGACCGTGATGAGACATTGCGAGACTTGATCGCTGCCCATAAACGATTAGCCCCCCAAGTTGACGCGGCATACCTTACAGAATACGAAACCATGCTTCCGGAGAACATGCCTGCCCTGCTGGAACCCTTTTTCAACTATAACGTTCCTACCTTTTCTCAATCCGGAATCGAGGATGTTCCTTATGGTGTGCTGATGAGTCTGGAAACCGAGAGGCCGGATATTGTCGGGCTGTTCATCGCCAAGGCGATCGGTCGGATTATCAACGGGGCGGTTCCAGGAGAGCAGGAAAACCAGTTCCAATCGCCGCCGATGCTTTCCATCAATCTCGAAACGGCACGAAGAATAGGCCTCGACGTGCCGATAAACGTTTTGGAGATGGCGGACAATATATACAAGGAAATCCAGATAGCGGAACCTGAACAGGATTAGGCGAATGAGATTGCAGAGTCGGATCATACTCTTCATCGGCGGGTCGTTGCTGTTAATGACACTGGCGCTGATTTTAATCGGTTGGTTAACGATACAGGAAGTCATCAGAGGTCAGTACGAGCGGGAGATGCTTCAGGAATTGAATCGAGTTCTCCTCTCGGCAAATCAAGTTCACTCGACCATGAAGAAGTGGGGCATCACCAATCAGGACTTCATCAAACGGAAGCAGGACGAGTTTTTACGACAGTATTTCGGCTATGTGTTCGGCGAGACCGGCAGCTTGACGATTATCAAGGGAAATGCGGGAGCAAACGATTTGCAGCCGAAGAACCTCATCGTGCCTGAGGAAGTTATCAAAGAGATGTACGAGAGGAACAACGGCTATCTATGGATTGAAAGTGAGGGCGTGAAGTACTTCACCACATTCTCGGTATTCGATTCGTGGGACTGGCTGTTCGTGCTCTCCATAACCAAATCGGAGATGTACGCGTATCGCAACAATTTCCTTATCCTGGTCATTCTTGTTTCGCTTGCCGTTATGCTTGTGACGCTAACGCTTGCGAGCTTCATGATCAAGCAGGTCGTGAAACGAATCAACGGGATGCTCGCCTGTGTTCAGAAAATCGAAGAGGGAAATTATTCCGCCACGATCCGCGATATCGACAATTCACCTGAGCTCTCGAGATTGCAGCACGGCATCAACTCGATGGTTACCACGCTGCGCGAGCGGACGATCGAGCGCGAGGACGCAGAGAAGGCTCTTCGAGACAGCGAGGAAAAATACCGGCGACTGATCGAGACTTCGAATGATGCGATCTACCTGATGGTTAACGATAAACTGGAAATCGTGAACAAGAAGTTTACAGACACCTTCGGTTACTCGAGAGAGGAGATCACGGGCACGGACTTCGATTTCTTCACGCTGGTTGCCCCTTCGAGCCGCCAAGCGCTCATCGATCGTAGAAAAAAGATCATGGAAAGGCAGTCTGTTTCGGGAACATATTTCATCACCGGGATAACTCGTGACGGAGAAGAAATTGAATTCGAAGCGTCCGTAACGTACCTCGAATCTTCCGACGGTTTTCTCGTTCAGGGAATTCTACGGGACTTGACCCAGAGGAAGATGCTTGAGCAACAGCTTCGCCACAAGCAAAAAATGGAAGCGATCGGAACGCTTGCAGGAGGCATCGCTCACGATTTCAACAACATCCTCTCCGTGATTCTGGGTTACGCGGAGCTACTCAACATGGAGATGGATTATCAACCGGAGAATCGTTCGAATTTGCAGGAGATCATCCACGCGGCCACGCGGGCGAAGGACCTTGTCGGCCAGATAACAACGTTCACTCGCAGAACAGACTGGGAGCTTGTTCCGGTAAACGTGTACAAGGTTATCGAGGACTCGATGAAGTTGATCAAATCGCTGATACCGGACAAGGTGAAGGTCGAGACGGTTCTTGAATCGCAGTATTTTGTGATGGCCGATAACTCGCATATTCATCAGATTGTGCTGAACTTGTGTATGAATGCCGCTTTTGCAATGGAAAAGGGTGGCGGCGTTCTGACCATCGCCCTTGCCAGCATACCCTTCAACAACATCCCGCCGATCATTCGCGAGAAGCTCGTTTACAACCATTATGTCTTGCTCCGTGTGCAAGATACGGGGCATGGTATCCCCGAGTCGATCATCACCCGCATCTTCGACCCCTATTTCTCAACCAAACCGAAGGATCAGGGTTCTGGCCTGGGGCTGGCGATTGTCCAGGGCATCGTCTCAACGCTGAACGGTGCGATCGATGTGCAGAGCGAAGTCGGCAAGGGAACGATTTTCGACGTCTACCTGCCTGTGGCAAAGCAGGTATCGCTGCCGAATGCTGCCGGAAAATCGGAATCGAGAACGAAAACAACGCCCCAGCATATCCTGTATGTGGACGACGAGGTCTTCGTGGTGGATATGATTCGCAAAGCGCTGACAACCTACGGGTATCGCATAACTACACGAACGAGTGGGCAGGATGCGATCGAGCTTTTCAGGGCTTCACCGGACGAGTACGATTTGGTGATCTCGGACCTCGCGATGCCGGAGGTCACGGGACTGGATGTCGCCCGGAGCATCCACGGGATCAAGCCGGATACGCCCATCATGATCTGTACCGGATTCCATGAGCGGCAAGATGAAATCGACATCGGCAAGAACGGAATCCGAGACGTAATCATCAAACCGCTTTCCTTGCAGCAACTTGTATTGAAGATCGAAGAAGTGACAAAGCCGAAGGAAGGAAATAATTTCCCCAGAAAACATTTTTCCTGATTGTCGATCGAGTGAATTTCGTTGAGACTGTTTCCGTAAGTCGCTTTATCACTAATTTTTAGCTCCGCGGACACTATCTGAAGCACGCCCTGCAATGTTTGGCACAATCCTTTCATATTGATAATATGTGAAAAAAAGGGAATGCCATGCTATTATGCTGCGGAAGTTATCCTTTCGCAAGGCGTTCGTGATACGCAACATAAATCAAAGGAATGAGTTACGATGATGTCACAGGGAAGTGGCCATGAGAATGTGTTCTTCGGGGGTATCCATTACACCTGCTTATCCATGTGCCTTTTTTTCCGCTCGATACACGCCATCCATCCACCACTATGGAGGACTCTATGAATCCAGGCAAGAACCTCGCTTTCCGATCGGACGGGTCTAAGCGGGACGATAATAAAAACTACTTCAAGCTTGGCCTGAAGTATTTCAAAGACAACGACCTGCCGCAAGCTGTAAAATATTGGGAACTCGCGCTCGAACAGGACAAGAACCAGTCGGAGATTCACTCGGTTCTGGGAAACGCCTACAAGATGCTCAACGATTACGAGCGTAGCAGCGAGCTTCTCCACCAGGCCGTCAATCTCGAGCCGAACAATTTCAAATACCTTTACAACTACGGCCTGATCCTTTATGAACAGGGCAAGATCGAGCAAGCGCTGAAGGTGTTGAATCAGGCACGCGAGCTCGAGCCCGACAACGCGGAGCTTCTCAACGATATCGGGGTGATGTACTACAATCTGCGGAGCTACAACAGCGCGTCGAACGTGCTGCATGAGGCGATCGAGATCAACCCGAAGTACTACTTCGCCAAGCTGAATCTCGGGTATGTGTATCTCACGAGCGGTAATCTGCAAGGAGCGCGAAAAGTGCTGAATCAACTGCTTGCGGACAACGTTTCTCAGGTGGAGGTCATGGAATTCCAGCGGCAGCTCGAGGTGCTGGAGAAGAATCCCGAAAACGAGCTCAACGGATCGCTCCGGCTGGAGTTCTCGGACAGAACCTACGACATCGCTCCCCTGAAAATGCTTTCCGCCTTCGAGATTGAACCGGCTGAAGAGGAGATTGATCTCTCGGTTGTCGTACCAATCATGGACGAAGTGGAGAATCTTCCTGTACTTCACGAGCAGATCAGGAACGCGCTGGAGCCGCTTCGCCAGAAATACGAGATCATCCTGATCGACGACGGTAGCACGGACGGTAGTCTGGAGCTCATGGAGAAGATGGCGATGGCGGACGATCACATCAAGGTGATCCAGTTCCGCCGGAACTACGGCCAAACCGCCGCGCTCAGCGCAGGTTTTAAATATGCGCACGGCAAGGTGATCATCACCCTGGACGGCGACCTCCAAAATGATCCGGCCGACATCCCCAAACTGCTGGCGAAGATGGCGGAGGGCTACGATCTGGTGAACGGCTGGCGTAAGGATCGCAAGGACAAGATGGTTACACGAAAGATACCGTCGAAAATCGCCAATGCGATCATCAACAAGCTGATCTCGGGTACGGGCATCGCGCTGCACGATTTCGGTTGCACGCTGAAGGCGTACAAGCGGGGGATCATCAAGAACATTCATCTGTACGGAGAGATGCACCGCTTCATTCCCGTGTTTGCAGCCTGGATCGGCGTTCGCGTAACGGAGATCCCCGTCAATCACCATCCCCGCATCCACGGTCGTGCCAAGTACAACCTCTCTCGTGTGTCCCGCGTGATCTTCGATTTGCTGGTCGTGCGATTCTTCTCAGACTACATGACACGCCCGATCCAGTTCTTCGGAAAGCTAGCGCGAAAGATTTTTTCGGGTGGCACCGTGCTTCTCGGCGTCATCGGGCTCTCGAAGATATTCCTTCCCATTCCCGTGTCGATCGATTCCATCCTGTTGATGTTCGGAATTCTGGCGATATCAAGCTTCCAGATCGTCATCATGGGGCTTTTGGGCGAGATCATGATGCGAATCTACTTCGAGGGTCAGAAAAAAGACTACTACATCATCGAAAAGATTATAACCAAGAAACTTTCATCGTAAGGATATGTGTGGAATAACCGGTTTTATCAGCCGCCGCGAGATCGGCAGTGAATATCTCGACAGCATGACCGATGCGCTGGAGCACCGCGGTCCGGACGCTCGAGGGACATTCCTGCGCCCGAACGGCGCCTTCGTAGCGGATTCACCGTGGTTTGTCGGCCTGGGTCACCGGAGGTTGAGCATCATCGATCTCTCCGATGCGGGGCGGCAGCCGATGTCCAACGCGGATGGCGATATCTGGATCACGTTCAACGGTGAAATCTACAATTTCCTCACGTTGCGCGAGGACCTGATCGCGAAAGGTTATTCCTTCGTGTCCGAAACAGACACAGAGGTAATTGTTCACGGGTATCAGGAACACGGCATCGATTTCATCAACCGGATGAACGGCATGTTCTCCCTGGCGATTTGGGACGCGAAGAAAGAACGATTGATTCTGGCGAGGGACCGCTTCGGGCAAAAACCGCTGTACTATTGCGAGTATGCGGAAGGCATCGCGTTCGCTTCTGAACTGAAATCACTGCATCGGCATCCGCATATCCAGCCGGAGCTCGATTGCGAGTCTTTGAGCCGGTATCTGGCTTTCGAATACCTGCCGGCTCCATACAGTATATACAAGGGAATTCGCAAGCTTCCGCAAGGTAACTTGCTGGTCTGGCAGAACGGTACATCGAAGATCGAACCGTACTGGGAGCCCCGCTTCGGTGGAAAAGGCATCTGTAAGGATGAGCGTATTTTGGGCGAGGAGCTGATCGAGCTTCTCAAACGCTCGGTGGAGCGGCGCCTGATGAGCGATGTTCCGCTGGGCGTCTTCCTGAGCGGCGGAATCGATTCCAGCAGCATGATCGCGCTCCTATCCGAGATGATGCCGGCCGGGAACATCAAGACATTCTCCATCGGTTTCCAGGAACAGAGCTTCGATGAATCGAACTGGGCGAGGCAGGTCGCCCGGAAATTCGGTACGGATCACCATGAGGATATCCTGACAGCCAAAACGATGCTGGACATCCAGCCGGAGATATGGTCGAAGCTGGACGAACCCTTCGCAGACGCGTCGATCATCCCCACATATCTGCTATCGCGCTTCACGCGGAAGCATGTGACCGTTGCCCTTGGCGGGGATGGCGGAGACGAGCTTTTCGCGGGGTACGATCCTTTCCTGGCGCACTACTGGGCGGATCGCTATGAGATGATACCGGAATTCCTGCATCGAAGCATCTTGAAGCCGTTGGCGATGAAGCTGCCGGTATCCACCCGTAACATGAGCTTCGATTTCAAGATCAAGCATTTTCTCAAGGGTGTCTATCATCCGCGAGGCGTCCGCAACCAGGTATGGCTTGGTGCGTTCACGCCACAGCAGCAGAGAGATATCCTCACACCGGAGGTTCTTCACGAAATCGCCGATATGAATCCCTACGAGCAGATTGAAGAGGAGGCTCGCAAGATGGCCTTTCGCGACTGGCTGGACGAGGTTGGCTGGAACTACCAGCGATTCTATCTTGCGGAGGATATCCTCACTAAGGTCGACCGCGCCAGCATGATGGTTTCGTTGGAGGCCCGAACGCCCTTCCTGGACGTGGAGTTCGCCGAATTCGCCAACAATCTACCCTCACGCTTCAAGATGAAGAGAACCATCCGCAAGTATCTCCTGAAGAAGGCGTTGGAAAGTCGCCTTCCCCACGAGATTCTCTACCGGAAGAAGAAGGGATTCGGGATACCGCTCGCGAAGTGGATCAAGAACGACTTACGCGACGAGATGGAACGGATATTCTGTCCGGAGAGAATCGATCGAGCAGGGATATTCCGGTCGGAGGTAGTCCGAAGACTTCTCGATGAGCACCTGGAGGGGAAAAGGGACAACCGCAAGCCCCTCTGGGCGCTGTATGTGTTCGAGAAGTGGAGAGAAAATTATGGGTAGTGTATGTTGATATTCCTTACTGTCACCCTGAGCGTAGTCGAAGGGTCATTCAATATATTACCATCCTTCGACTCCGTTGAGAGATTCGATTTATCTCGCTGCGCGAGAAAATCACAGCTCAGGATGACAAGGTTTTTGATACACAGGAGTGAAATATGAGTCGATTCATCGTAGCTTCCAAGCAGCGATCGGGTACCGGATTTCTGGAGACGTTGCTCAACGCGCATCCGAATATTTTTTGCACGGGCGAGCTGTTGTTGCCGGACCGTGGGGATTCGTTTCCCCGGCTGTGGCTGGAAGCGATCCGCAAAGAGGACAAGTATCTCGTCCACAAGCACGCCGCAAATCTGTTCCGGCAGTACTTCAACCGGTTTTACGCTGCTCACGACGAACCGCATGTCGGCTACGATATCAAGTATGACCAGTTCAATACGCTGGCGAAGCTGGAAGATCTCCTGGCGGAATATAGTGTGAAAATGATTCACCTGATTCGACGAAACTACCTGAAGACTTACATTTCCCTCCTGGTGAACATCGAGAAGCAGAGCCGGGGCCGCAAGGCGCACGATTTGAAGAAGTACGATCCCATTCGCATTCGGATCAATACCGACGAACGGCTGCACAACGAGCTGGCCAAGCGCAAGCGGGAGATCGAGTATTTCGCCGAATTTCTGCCCAAGCACTTCGAGACCCTCACCCTCTACTACGAGGATTTCTTCGACAACAGTGAGGAATCGCAGACCATGAAACCCGAGGTTCTGCACTCCATCTTCTCTTTCCTCGGCGAGGGGAGAGAACGCTATGACCTGGAGAGCCCCATCCGCAAAACGAATCCCAGCCGAATTGAAGATATTATCGTGAACTACGACGAACTGGTTTCCTCGCTGGCGGGAACCGAGTTCGAAGGGCTTTTGGACAAGGAGAAACCGCAAGCGGTTCAAGCCTCCAACGATGCATTGATGGAAAGAGCGCAAATCCTTTTCACACAGGGTGATATCTCCGGCGCGGAAAAAGTGTTCATGTCGATGTTTCGTCTCGATACCGCGAACGCCGATATCGCGAACAACCTGGGGGTGTGCCGCTGGAAATTGGGTGACTTCTCCCACGCGAAGGAGTGGATTGTCAAGGCCATCCAACTGGACCCCTCCCGCAACGATTTTCGCGAAAACCTGTACCAGTTAGAACGGATGCAACGATGAAAATACTGCTCCTGAATTACGAATATCCTCCGCTTGGGGGTGGAGCCGCAGCGCAGACGCGACTCCTTGCCCGGCAGTTTGCACAAAGAGGCCACGATGTGCGCGTATTGACGTCGCATTATCGGGGATTGCCCTTGTATGAAAGCAACGATGGCTTCAAGGTGTTCCGCGTGCCATGTTTCCGCAGGCACAAGGATCGTAGCGGGATTTTTCAGATGTTCATGTTTCTCAAGTTTGCCTGGCTTCCTTACCTGTGGTTGCTGCTGGGCTGGAAACCGGATGTCGTGCTGACTTTTTTCCTGCTTCCCACCGGCTCGATTCCATACTTTGGAAAAATCTTCAGCGCAGCGCCATACGTGCTGTCGTTTCGCGGTGGGGATATTCACTCCTTCCTGGTGAAGGAGCTTGCAGGCAAGTTTCGCCTGTTCAAGCCCATTGCCCGTATGATTGGCCTCAAAGCTGCCGCGAGAGTGGCCGTGAGCAAGGACCTCGCGGACATGGCGCAGCAGGTCTTTCCGGAGTTCGGCGTGGAGGTGATTGAAAACGCGGTTCCGCTACAACCGGTATCGGGCGAGAGAAAGCCGGATGTGACCACGTTCCTGTTCATCGGACGGCTCTCTTTCGAGAAGAACCTGCCCCTGATCCTTGTTGCGCTTTCGAGGCTTACCGGCGATTTCCGTCTGGAGATCATAGGCGATGGCCCGTTGTACGAGATGCTCAGCAGGCAGGTGGACGAGCTCGGCCTCACCGGAAAGGTGCGTTTTCACGGCTGGCAGGATCGTGAGTATGTGCACCGGTGGATGCGGAAGGCGCATTATCTGCTTCTTCTCTCGAAGGTTGAGGGGATGTCGATGGCCGGCTTGGAAGCATACTCCTTCGGGCTGCCTGTAATCGGCTCAAAATCCCCCGGAATGGCGGATTTCGTGGTCGATGGAGTGACAGGCTATCAGGTTGATACCGATGACATTGCAGCGGTGGCGAAGAAGCTTGAAGAGCTGAGCCGGAGGCCGGAGCTATCGCTGGAGATGAGCGGGAATTGCCGCAAGCTGATCCGAGAGCGATACAGCATCGAGAAAGCGGCGGACGAATACCTGGATGTGTTCGCGAGAGTACTGGGGAGAGATGCCCCTTCGACTCCGCTCAGGATGACAGGAAAAGGTAATGCCCCTTCGACTCCGCAAAAGGTTACAGGCGGGAAGGATACAGAATGAAAGAATTTGTTTTTTCTCAAGCGACGCTTGAGCTGAAGAAGCGACTCCAGTCGGTGGATATGCACCTGCTGGAGAGTTACCCCGTATATAGGAAGTATCTGCAAGTGTATATCCGCGAGTATGATTCGGTGGTCGTGCGCTATCGCTACATCCTGCAGAAAGCGCTCAAGTTCCGGGAACTGGACCGCGTCTCCCTGCTCGATTTCGGTGGCGGAACCGGAATTCTCTCGTTTATGGCGCTCCTTGTGGGAGTGGGGAAGGTCACTTATCTGGATATCAATCCCGAGATGTGCGAGGGTGTGAAGATCGTTGCGGCGGCGATGAATCTGCCGCTTGCGGAAACCGTGGCCGGCGGATACGAAGACCTGGATAGACGCAAGAAGTACGACGTAATCCTCAATTATGACGTTCTGGAGCACCTCTACAAGCCGCTGGATGCTTTTCTCGCGCTGGGAGAGACGTTGAACCCTGGGGGAACCATCCTCATGGCCTCCGGCGCAAACTGGCTCAACCCGGTGATTCTGTTCTTCAACACCCGCAGGCAGCTACTCTGGGAGAAGAAAGGTACGCCCAACATGATCTCGCGAAGGGAAGCTCGCAGGAAGATGATTCAGGAGATGATCCCCGATGCGGACAATCTCGAAATGCTGGTTAAAAAGACTCGTGGCTTGCGCAGGGACGATATTGAGAAGGCGGTATTGTTTTACAATCGAACGGGCATACAGCCAGTGCCGCCGTTCTGGACGGACACCTGCGATCCCGAAACCGGCAACTGGGGCGAGCATTCGGTGAACTTTTTCAAGCTCGCGAAGAGATTGCGGGAGCATTTCGACGCGGTGCGGACCGAGCCGGGATACTATCCCGAAAGTGGGGGGCAGTACAGTCAATACGACAACGCCTCCGACGATCGAATCGTATCGCTGATTTATCCGTGGATGAGGTTCCTGATGATCAAGCTGGCTCCGCTGTGGAACCATCTGATCCGCAGGCTGCCGGGCGTTTGCAAGTATACGATCGCGCCGTACTATCTGGTGCAGGTGAAGAAGGTTGTGTGAGAAGGATTGTGGGTAGGCATTGTCACCCTGGGTTTTCGTTAATGTCAGCCTTGCTGGACTCTTCCTTCATGTCATCCTGAGCGGAGTCGAAGGATGGATAAATATATTGAATGCCCCTTCTACTCCGCTCAGGATGACAGTAATATGGAAACTCATGGTTACAAGAATCAGATAGCTCAGGATGACAGGAAGAATGGCCATGACGGTACGAAATAGTTTGAAAATAATAGATATAAAGGAGAGATGATGTTTGATCTCAAGGACGCAAAGGTCATGGTGATCGGCGGGGCCGGATTCATCGGATCGCACATCGTGGAAGAATTGCTCAGGGAAGATGTTCGCGAGGTTGTCATCTACGATAACTTCACGCGCGGTACGCGGGAGAACATCGAAGAAAGCCTGCGGGATGATCGCTGCCATATCTATCCGCTCGGAGGCGACATCCGCGACCGCGACATCCTCGATCGCGCGATGGAAGGCGTGGACTATGTAATCCACACCGCGGCGCTTTGGCTGCTGCACTGCTACGAGTTCCCGGAATCGGCTTTCGAGGTGAACGTGCGGGGATTCTTCAACGTGCTGGAAGCCTGCCGCAAGCACCAGGTGAAAAAGCTCGTGTGGTCGTCTTCGGCATCGGTCTACGGCAACGCGCTGGAAATCCCCATGACCGAGGATCATCCCTACAACAACACCACGTTCTACGGCGCGACCAAGATTGCCGACGAGCATCTCGCCATCGCTTACCACCACCGGTACGGACTCAATCAGGTGGGGCTGCGTTACATGAACGTCTACGGTCCCAGGCAGGATTACCGCGGCACCTACATCGCGGTGATGATGAAAATCCTCGATCGCATTGATCGCGGGGAAGCGCCGGTGGTTTACGGCGACGGTTCGCAGTCGTACGACTTCATTTACGTTCGCGACATCGCAAGAGCCAATATCGCAGCGCTCAAGGCGGACTCGAACAACGTCTGCTACAATGTCGGAACCGGTATCGGGACGTCCATCAAGGAAATCTGCCAGATGCTGCTCGATCAAACCGGCTCCAATCTCGAAATCCGGTATGAGCCGGAGGGCCCGACGTTTGTCACCCACCGCATCGGATCAACGAAGAAGCTGACCGAAGAGACCGGCTTCGTGGCAAAAACCGACTTGACGGAAGGCTTGAAGAGCCTCATCGATTGGCGTAGCAAGCACAAGGAACAGGTGCTCATGCGCCGGAAATCCATGGAAGGAAAATGATACCCATTACAAGACCCTATTTCGACGAGACCGAGAAAGAACTGATCACGAAGCCGCTGGAAACCGGCTGGGTGGTGCAAGGACCCTACGTGAAAGAATTCGAAGGTTTGATCACCGCGTTCACCGGCGCAGCGCACGGCGTTGCGGTCAACTCCTGCACTTCCGGGCAGTTCATCCTCTCTCGCGTGATCGATCTTCAGCCCGGGGACGAAGTGATCGTACCGGCGTTTACCTGGGTTTCCACCGCCAATTCGGTGGAATTCCTGGGCGCGAAAGCCGTCTTCTGCGATATTGATCCGAAGACCTTCAATATCGATGTGAGCCGGATCGAAGCGCTCATTACCTCCAAGACTCGTGCGATCTATCCCGTGCATCTGTTCGGGCTCTGTGCGAACATGCCGGAAGTCATGCGTCTTGCCGGAGCTTACAACCTGAAGGTTATTGAGGACTGCGCATGCGGCTTGGGTGGCAGGATCGACGGCAAACACTGCGGCACCTTCGGCGAGGGCGGCGTGCTCTCGTTCCATCCGCGAAAATCGATCACCACCGGCGAAGGCGGGATGATCATCACACGCAGGGAAGAGGTCGCGACGAGATCCGCAAGCCTGCGCGATCACGGAGCGGTCCGGACGGATTACGACCGCCATCACTCGAAGGGAAGCTTCCTCCTCACAGAATACGCCGAGCTGGGCTACAACTACCGCATGACCGATTTCCAGGGAGCGCTCGGAGTGGCGCAGGCGAAGAAGCTCGATGCCATCATGGAGATCAAGCAGGGTCTTGCGAAGGAATATAAAAAACGCATCGAGGAAATTTCATGGCTCAGAGCGCCACACGTTCCCGATGGCTATTTCCACGGCTATCAGGCGTACGTGACCTGGTTCAAGCCGGAGGAATCCTTCGATGCGATACTCCGGGGCGATCTTGAAAAGATCGATGCTCTGAACGCCGAACGCAACAAGGTGATGTACGAGCTCGAGGAAGAGGGTATTGCGACCCGCCAGGGAACGCACGCGGTGCATATCCAGAAACTCTATCGCGAGAAATACAGTCTGAAGCCGTCCGACTTCATCACGGCATACGCTGCGGACCGCCTCAGCGTGGCGCTACCGTTCTTTCCGGGTATCACGGATGATGAGATCGACGAAGTGTTTGATCGATTGAAAGAAAAGAAGGTGTAACATGTGCGGAATTGCCGGAGTCCTCGACCAACAACCCGTCAGCCTTTCGCTGATGAAGAACATGACGCGAACCATCCGCCATCGTGGGCCGGATGGCGAAAGCTGGTGGGTGAAGGGGCCTGTCGGGCTGGGGCATACGCGTCTGGCGATCATCGACCTGAGCGATCGGGCCAGTCAGCCGATGCAAAGCGAGGATGGCAACCACATCATCGTCTACAACGGTGAAATCTACAATTTTCAAGACCTTCGTACGGAGCTCCAACGCTTGGGGCATAGCTTTTTCTCCGATTCGGACACGGAAGTCGTACTGAAGGCCTATCGCCAATGGGGCGCTGATTGCGTGCATCGGTTCAACGGTATGTTCGCTTTTGCGATATGGGATCAGGCCGGGCAGAAGCTCTTCCTGGCGCGGGATCGCTACGGCATCAAGCCGCTTTACTACTACAATCGGGGCGGAATCCTTGTATTCGCTTCCGAGATCAAGGCGATCCTCACGCATCCCGAGGTGAATCCCCGCGTGGACATCCGCGCCCTGAACGAGTACTTCTCGTTCCAGAACGTATTCTCCGATCTGACGTTGTTCGAGCACATCCATATCCTTCAGCCCGGTCATTTCGCCGTTCTCGACCGCCGCGACAAGCCCACACTGGATATCCGCCAGTACTGGGATTTCAACTATCGCGATGTCGAGCATTTCTCGCAGGAGAAAATCTACGTGAACGAAGTTCGTCGCCTGTTCGAAGAGGCGACCACGAGACAGCTTGTGAGCGATGTGGAGATCGGCAGTTTTCTCAGTGGCGGCATGGATTCGGGAGCGATCACCAGCATCGCGGCAAGAAACTTCCCAGACCTCAAGACCTTCACCTGCGGATTCGATCTCTCGGACGTATCCATGCAGGAGTCGTCGTTCGACGAGCGTCGCAAGGCGGAATTTCTCTCCAACCTGGTGCGAACGGAGCATTACGAGGTGGTGCTCAAGGCCGGAGACATGGAGCGGGTCATGGATGATCTGGTGTGGCATATCGAAGATTTGCGTGTGGGGCAGTGCTACCCCAATTACTACGTGTCGCGCCTGGCCGGGAAGTTCGTGAAAGTAGCCCTCTCCGGCGCCGGTGGGGACGAAATCTTCGCGGGATATCCCTGGCGTTACTACCGCGCAGTATCCAACGACAGCTTCGACGATTACGCCGACAAGTACTATCGCTACTGGCAGCGCTTGATTCCCGACAGCTACAAGCCGAGGTTCTTCCAGCCGGATGTGTTCCCAGAGGTGTGGAACTATCAGACGCGCGACATTTTCCGGCATGCTCTTGGCGGAGTTGTGAAAGACAACCCGCGGGAGATCACGCCCGAAGACTATGTAAACTTTTCGCTCTACTTCGAGAGCAAGACCTTCCTGCACGGGCTCCTGATGGTTGACGACAAGATCAGTATGGCGCATGGGCTGGAGACGCGGGTTCCGTTCCTCGATAACGACCTGGTCGATTTTGCCATGACCATCCCCGTGAAGTACAAGCTCAAGAACTTGCAGGAAGTGGTTCGGCAGGACGAAAACGAGCCTGGTCGCAAGGCCGACAAGTACTTCCAGAAGACCCGCGACGGCAAGATCGTACTTCGCGAAATGCTGTCCCTGTACATCCCCGGAGAATTCACCGGCGGCATCAAGCAGGGTTTCTCCGCTCCGGACGCCACCTGGTTCCGGCGGGAATCTCGAAAATACATCGAGGACATGTTCTTCCGCAAAAAAGCGCGCGTGTACGATTACCTGCGTCCATCAACCGTCCGCGAATTGATTGAAGAGCACTTCAACGACGAGAAAAACCGGCGATTGCTTATATGGTCGCTCATCAGTTTTGAGACGTGGCTGAAACACTTTATACCATAGGATGGAGACATGATTCCGCATTCCAAACCAACGATTTCCAAGGCTGACGTGATTGCGGTCACCGGGCAGCTCGCAGGCGGCATGCTCGCGAAGGGAGAGAAAACCGCCCAGGTGCAAAGCGCGCTGGAGCAGCTCTTTGGATGGGATCGGGCCGTTTGCTTTTCCTCGGGGAAAGCGGCGTTGATAACCGCGCTGAAATTGATCGGCATCAGGGTGGGCGTAGAAGTGATTTTGCCTACCTATGTATGCAGAAGCGTTTACGACGCGGTTAAGTACGTGGGCGGGAGGCCGATCCTCGTCGATATCGGGCCCGACTATTGCATTGATCCCGAAGCAGTCGAGAAAGCCATTTCCTCTGCCACAAAGGCCGTGATCGTCGTACATCCGTTCGGCATTGAAGCAGATGTGGAGCGTATCAGTCTCCTTTGCAAAGAGCACGGCATCACCATGATCGAGGATATCGCCCAGTCGATCGGGATTGTCAACGGAAGGCCCGTTACGGGGATTACAGCGGATGTTGTTTTCGGCTCGTTCCATGCAACCAAGATGCTCGCTTCGGGCGAGGGAGGATTCCTTGGCTTGAAAACGGAATCGCTGAGCGACAAATGGTTCCGTGACGAAAGCGCCATCGATGCCGGGGCGAATTTCTCCGATCTGGCTGCTTCGCTGACGCTGAGCCAGTTGTCCAGGCTGGAGGATTTTACAGCGATGCGGAATGAACTCGCCACGGCATACCGGGAGAAATTGAAGGATGTCGAAGGGCTGGTATTGCCCGACCTCAAGCAGCGTAACTGCTTCCGTTTCCCGGTACAGATAGATGCTGATTTCGATAAGGTGCGCGCGTGGATGGACGAAGGTGGTATTCAGGTACGTAAGGGCGTTGACTATCTCCTGCACTGGCTGGAGGGACGATACGACTTCCCGGTTGCCGAGTCGATTTACAAACGAACGGTTTCCTTGCCTCTTTATCCATCGCTGAACATGGAGCAGTTCAAACGAGTCTGCGATCAACTGGTGAAAGGAATGGAATGTGGATTTGAACATCGTTGATTTCAAGCGTGCCTCCCAACGGGAGCTCTTTGACCTGAAGGTGCTGGATTGCCCGGGTTGTTTCATTCAGCAAACGTCGCTTTGGGCGGAAATCGTTGCGCCCATCGCGGGAGATGAGCCCGTATTCTGCTATCAGCAAAACGATCGCTGGTTTATCGGTGCGAGCATGTACCTTTTTAAGAGCGAAGCGGGGAACATCCTCGTCTCGAACGTCCAGGCGGGATCATTGGGGACGATCGTCTATCAGGGTAAGGTTTCGGATCGCGGACGGGCGTATGGCGAATTCCTCAAAGCGCTCCGCGAGTACGCGAAGTCGCTGGACTGTTTGGCGATGACGCTTACGACGAATCCCTTCGAGGTCGATGACGATCCCATTCGGGACGGGCTCGAGCCGCAGACCGGCATGGACACATTCATCATGGTGATACCGGTGCGAAGATTCTTCGATGGCGGTGGTCGTGCGATTCTCGAAGACAAATCGCGTAATTTCCGCCGTAACCTGAAGAAGGGGCTCGAAGCCGGCTTCAGATTTGTGGCGTCGAGAGACGAAGCTGTTATCCGGCAATGGTACGAGACTTTGCACGTCAAAAGGATTGGCGAGTTGGAGGGAGAACCGCTTCCGTGGGCGCTCTTCGAAAACGCGATACACTCCGAGGGATTTGGCGATTACTGGAAGTTCTTTGCCGTATATGAAGGGGACGCGCTGGTTAGCGGTGATTTCTGCGTTCACAACAAACAGGGACTGCTGGACAATTTCATGATGTCGTCCAGCAGCGATGCGATGGATCGTAGATTGAATTTCTTCCTGGTCCACGGGATCCTTCAGTGGTGCCACGAGCACGATATGAAAATCTACAACTGGCAGTCGACCAACCCGCCCAGTGGAGGGATTTACAAGTTCAAGGAGAGTTGGGGCAGCCACTTGCTTCCGTATAAGTATATGACGCGCATCCTGGATGAGAACGCATTCAAAATGATGATAAAGAATTATAGCATGGAAGAGCTTTTGACGATATTCAAGGGACACTTTTTAGCCCCGTGGCACACGGTGAAAACCGGCGAATACGGATTTCAGAGCAAAGGGAATATCAATCGCGAAGCCGGAATCTATCAGACCGGGAACGGAGAAATGAAATGAAGGAACTGACCCGATTTATTGAGAAGGAAAATCGACTACGCACATCGGAATACATGAAGAACATTGAAGACGAAAGGTTTCTTTCGGAGCTGAACGACCTGCTCTCCGGATACGATTACTGGATTCGCAATCCCGATTCGAATCAGATTCCCAATGTGTATGTCTACGGTTTACCGCGCTCAGGAACGACGCTTGTTTGTCAGGCGGTGGTCAACAGCCTGGATTGCGTGTGGCCCACCAACCTGATGGCGCGGTTCTGGGAGGCGCCGGTGGTCGGCATCAAGCTTTCCCGCATGCTGGGTCTCTACGATGCGGATGTGAGCTACAAATCCGCTTTCGGCGTGACAAAAGGCGTGCAGGAGCCGCATGAGTTCGGCTATTTCTGGATGAAGTGGATGAATTACCCCGATGTCACGATTCGCGACGAGTTCCACGCGGAGACGATCGACTGGAGAGGCATGGAAGAAATTCTTCGAGCCATGCGCAACGAGGCGCACAAGCCGGTTGTGTTCAAGAATATCCTCTACGCGCTGCATCTGGAGAAATTCGCGCAGATGGACAGCAAATCGTTATTCATTTACTGTAAGCGGGATCTGGCGGATGTGGCCGTATCGATCTACAACACGCGCAAGAAGCGCTACGGAGACGCGAAACACTGGTGGTCGTATAAAACTCCCGATTTCTGCCAGATCGTGAAGAAATCGCCGGTGGAGCAGATTATCCATCAGGTGCGTACCGGTCATGAACTACTGGAAAGCTGGCTGGAAAAGCCGGAACTGAGGAATCGTATCTACACGGTGAACTACGATCGCGTCAACCAGGATATGCCGTCCATACTGATGGCGCTGCAGAACAAGCACGGGCTGGAGATCAAGACGAAGCTCGAGTGGGATTTTTCACCCGTAACGCACAAAGGCAAAGAGCTGTATCGTCAGTTCGAATGCCTGAACCGAGGAGAGTGAGATGCTTGATTATCTCTTAATCGATTTCACGGGCATGTCGATGTTGCCGGAGACCATGCTTTACACCGCCGATTACCTTTCTCAAACCACTGGAAGCGAGGACATCCGCATCCTCAAGATATCGGATAAAAAGCAGTATCACGAAATGCTGCTGGAGGGATTTAAGGAGATCGGCGAGGGAACGGTTGTTTTAATGTGGCAGCAGGAGTGGATACGTCCGAGAACACTTTCATGCTCCTGAAAACGGTCAGGATGCTCAAGCGGCGTCACAGAGGTGTAAGGATTGTTATTGGTGGCTACCTGCCTACGCTGTCTCCGCAGCTTTTCGAGCCAAACGGTGATATTGACCATATCCTTATCGATTATCCCTGGGCCTTCGATGGCTGGGACAACCTCGGAAAGGCGGATCGCCTGATAGTCACCAATCACCCGGAAGTGCTCCCCGATTCGCTTTCTCTGAAGCGGGGCATGCGCTTTGTCCGCGATCACGCCACGCTTTACGAGGTTGACTTGAAGGGCGTGGTGATTACCACCTACTATTTCTCGTACCATTGCAACAATCGCTGTCGATTCTGCTTCAACCACTGCTTTGCCAAGTACGGCGGTGGGATGATCAAGACGCTTGAACGCGTGGAAGAAGAGCTTGACTACCTCGTGAAGGAATTGGGGATCGAGGTTATCCTGCCGAAGGATCACAACATCTTCGTGAACGAGGAAATACGGCAGGGATATCCTGCGCATGATGGCCCGGAGAAAGGATTTGAAGCTGGCGAATTTCATCGATGTGATGGTGAAAGACATGAATCGCGAGAATATACATCTTCTGGCCGAGGCTGGCGTGAAGCGCATCTTCTTTGGGTTGGAGGCTCTCGATGCGGAGGCTCGCAAGCGAATCCACAAAGGACTATTCCATGGAACATCTGGAGGAGATGGTGGAATACGGGAAGAAGCACCGCATCATGTTTGCCGGCAACGTCATGCTCGGTTTAACCTCCACCGCGAGCCAGCCTTTGGATAAGATTTACATCAACGCCGAACTCAAGAGGGTCATTCCTCTTCTGGTGCGTCATCGCAATCTCTCGGTCCACTTCCGGCTGTATGCGCCGCTTCTGGGAACGCCCATCGGGGAACAGCTTTGGGAGGATTGTGGCCAGAAGAATCAGATTAGGTTGAACAAATATCTCCAAATGATTCAAACGCTGATCCACAACGATCGTTTTCCGGCGGGAGTGCTTCTGCCATGCATTTATCAATCGGTTGAGGCGGCGAACTACGCAGCGAAAGTATCCAAGGTGCTGGAGCTGGTGAATTTTGTCAGGGAATTGGTTTGCGGCTATACCAAGATTGGATGGAAGCGTTTCTTCATCATGCTGACGGGGGATTTCGTCAATTTCCTCAAGAGGATGATCCAGTAGGGGATGCGAGAGAGTTGTTACGAATATGGTCAGCGCGGGTCATATTGTCCCGATCCCGCTTTGCTCGCCCTCACCGTATAACACCACGGCATACGCCGTGAATATAATACGCTTTCGGGCGGATCGAACCAATCTGATCCCGCGCAGCAATATATTATAGGATGTAAAAAGATGAAAGTAGCTTGCATCGGAAACATGAACAACAATTTCTTCACGCTGGTTCGATACCTGCGGGATCGCGGGATTGATGCAGAACTTCTCCTTCTGCAATACGAGTCGCCCGCACTTTCATCCGTCCTATGACAGCTTCGATCTGCGCTATCAGGCCTATACGCGTCAGCTCAACTGGGGCATCCAGTATTTCTTCGCGCGGGTTTCGCCAAGGCAGATCGCTTCGGATTTGAAGCCCTACGACTTTGTCATCGCCTGCAACACGGCACCGGCATTCGTCCATAAGGCCGGACGAACGGTGGACATCATCTCGCCCCACGGCGACGACATGTATCTCTTGCCGTTTGTATTGCGGAAATCGGCGGTGGAAACGGTGATGAACATCTTCAATCTGCCGTTCCACATTGCGCAGAAGCGGGGGATTCAGCAAGCGAAAAGCATCAACTGGCATCCGGTTCCGGCGTTCAATCAGAAGATGATCCGCAAGCTCGGGATCGGCGGCAAAATCGATTTCATGCACAATCCGTTCTTGTACGATGAGGTGTTCTCGGCGAGTAAAATCCAGCGCCACTATGAGCAATCGTTATATTACAAACGTTTTCTCGAAGTTCGGAAGAAATACGATCTCCTTTTATTCCACAATTCGCGACACATCTGGAAGACGTACGTCGATCCCGCGTCCAACAAGGGTAACGACAAGCTGATTCGCGCATTCGCAACCTTTGCGAAGAAGTATCCCGAAGTGAGATCGGGAATGATCACCTTCGATTACGGCGTGGATGCCGGAAACAGCAAGAGACTCGCAGAGGAGCTGGGTGTTTCGGACCGGATTCACTGGTTCGAGCTGATGCCCCGCAAGGAACTGATGGTTGCGCTGTCGCTTTGCGATATCGGAACGGGGCAGTTCGTCACCGGTCACCCGGGTGGCGGGACCGTTTACGAGACGCTCGCGATGGGAAAGCCGCTGGTCCATTACGTGAAGCCGGGAAGAGAGCAAATCGAGGGCGTTACCGATTATCCGTGGATTCAGGCGTTCTCAGCGGAGGATATCGTCCATGCGCTGGAGCAATGGCTGGACGATCCGGGCAAGGTAAAAGCGCTGGGTGAGAGCGGATCCGACTGGTATCACCGTAACTACGCGGTCAAATGCATCGATCGGTTTGTCGCGAAGATTGAGGGGAAGTCATGATACTGGTTGGAATCGCATTATTCTTTGTCTCGCTTGTCCTGCTTCTGCCCATGCGGCATAAGCCGCTCTATTGCGATGACGGTAACTGGTTCTACTATGCGGTTTTTCGCGGGATATCGCTTGACTGGTACGTGCGGAAGATGGCCGGCGGAGGATTCTTCAAGTTGCACTGGATATTCCGCGTTCTGTACCGGTTATTCCCTGGAGAGGGTGTGTCGAAGCTCTATGTGATCAAGGCGTTCTGGTATTCCCTGACGATCGTCGCCAACAGCGTGCTAGCCTGGCAGTTGACGCAGAGCCTGTTCGTCGCTTCCGTTGCGGGGATCGTTCTGTTGTTTCTGTTCCTCCTGCCCGATTCCAGAGCCGCCGTCACCTACGGCGAGGTGTTCCTGCTTCTGCCGGTTCTGATTAGCGCGATTACGGCGATTCTGTCCTTTCAGACCAACAACTTTTACTGGTTGATCGCATCGGGATTGTTCGCGGCGTGGGCGATGCAGATCAAGATTATCGCGCTGGTCCCGGCGTTAATCGTCAGTATTGCATCCGCTCTTTTCCATGAATCAATCACGGCTCTGGGTCTGTTCTGGGGTGGGTTCGTTTTTCTTTATGTTCTGCCGGCGCTATTCATCCCCAATCGCAAGCAAGGGCTCAAGCTCATTTACATCAAGGAGACGCTGGGATTTTTCGTCCGGCTGATCGCCGGTTACTGCGGGGGAACCAGATGCCCGAAATGGCTGGGTAAACTGGTGGGATGGACCGTTACGGAAGACCATCGTATGGGCGCGGATTACGTCTCCGGGATCATGCAGATTACCTTCGGGCAGCAGATCGATCAGATGAAGAGGATGGTGCTGCCGATTTTACGGAACATACCTGTCGTGCTGCTCTTTGCCCTGTCCGAAGTAGTGTCCGGGATTCTCACCGGTCGATGGATGGTCGTGTGGATATTCGGGGCGGCAGTGGTCTTATGGCTGCTGATCGTCGTGCAAAAGACGCATCTACCCAGCCGGTATCTCATGGTGTGGGCTCCCGTTGCTATCCTTGCCGCGATGTGCATGGAGCAGGTAACGCGAATGATGCAACTGCTTCCATGGCGAAATCCGGTCTTCATTGCAATTGGTATCGCAGTGATCTGGCAGGTAGGGAAGATGGTAACCGTAATTGCACGTAGTATGCGGGGTCCCGAACTGCAGCGCCTTGCGAACTACAACGATCGCTTCAACGGTTACTTCGCGGCAGCAAGGCCGGTCGGTGAATACATCCGCGAGTATTCCAACCCGCGTGATACGATGCTGGTGTGGGGTAATATCCCAGCGTTTATCTTTATGCCGGAGTCCCGATTCCGGACATCCGTTTTACGCATATCTATCCTGCCGGGACCATCATGAAGCCGCAGATGATGGAGATTCTGATAAACACGATGTATCTGGATCCACCCGCGTGGATCATCTTCATGCAGGGAATTACCGCGAAAGACGACTGGTCGATGCAGAAGTTGCAGCCGTTTCTCCCTGTATCGTATAAGGTTGCGCACAGCGTCGAAATCAAGGTCGGGAAGAATGTCGAGGTCGTTCACATCTACCGCCGCCGGGATGACGTATGGAGGGACGTCTGCATCGATCGCTGGCAACGGAGTGGAGACGTAGAGTATCTCGAGCCTGTAGCGAATGAACCGGAAGTCGCATTGATTCAAGAGTATGTGAAATCGGAGAATCAAGACCGTTTCCTGAGCGAGTACGATGCGCAAACCACGCAAGATAAGGTCGTGATCTCTCGTTTGCAGGGGGATATCTTCAAGCGAAAGGGGCAGTTGGACCTTTCAGAACGGTGCTACCAGCAAGCCCTCATGGTAAAGGCGGATGACTTCAGGTCTCACTTGGGCTTGGGAGAAATCGCGTTCCACCGTGGCGATTTACAGGGGGCGTTCAACGCATTCCAGAAAGTGTACCAGATGCATCCGTATTCCGTGGAAGCATTGAACAACATGGCCGTCATCCTCTATCAGGCCGGCAAGCCGGAGGAAGCGAGACAGTGCCTGATCGAAGCGCTGCGTATTGCGCCGGATTACGAGGAAGCCGTCAGGAATCTGGAGCAGATGAGCTGAGGAAATCGAAGATACGAGATTTACGCGGCGAGTCACGCCAATTCGCGTTGTTACAATTCAATACAGAAATCGTTACATAAATGACTTGTGTCCTGAAACACAAAGCAGATAGTTGTCCTAATAATTTGAGGTATAATATGCGATTGAGATTTATATATTCAATGTTGCTGTTAGCGTGTGTGTGTTCGGTAATTCACGCGGAAATTCTGATCCCGATGGACGATGTCCAAACGGATCATTTAAAGGCGTATGGCGTTGCCTTCGAGGGATTGAAGGAAGGTCTCGTTGTCAAATGGCTCTTGAACTACCGGGCCGGCTCCTGGATTATTCCGGAGTCTTCGACCATCGAGAGTTTGTGCCGTGTTCGGGGCGTATCCTACGAGAAGATCGGTACACCACAGTATGCAGCCATCCTGCAGGAGATCGAGGGAGCGAACATGGATGTCGTGGTTCTGGAAAAAGAGCCGAAAATAGCGGTATATGCTCCACCAAACTCGCAGCCCTGGGACGATGCCGTCCGGCTCGCGCTCGACTATGCCCAAATCGATCACGACTTGCTTTGGGACGAAGAGGTTTTGCAAGGCAAGCTGGAGGATTACGACTGGGTTCACCTCCACCACGAAGATTTTACCGGGCAGTATGGAAAATTCTACCGAAGCTTTCGCAATGCCGCCTGGTATCAGGAAGAGGTACGGCAGAATGAAGAGATGGCGGAGCAGTTGGGTTTTACGACCGTTTGGCAACTCAAGCACGCGGTGGCAGAAACGATCCGTGAGTACGTAAGCAACGGTGGTTTCCTCTTCGCGATGTGTGCGGCGACCGATACGTTCGATATCGCGCTTGCCGCGAAGGATATCGACATCGTCGATGTGGTTTACGACGGCACGCCGCCCGAACCGGGCTACCAGAGTAAGCTGGATTTCAGTCGATGCCTCGCATTCAAGGATTTCCGGCTGATAACGGATCCGAACATCTACGAATTCTCCTCATTGGACGCCAGCGATTATGCACAGTTGCGTGGCGCCGAGCAGGACTATTTCCTGCTGTTCGACTTCTCCGCCAAGTACGATCCTGTTCCCACCATGCTGACCCCAATGCCATACGAACTACGTGAACGGATTCCTTGGCCAGACGACGACCTTCCACAAGGAAAATGTAAAGAAGAGTGTGATTGTCATGGGGGAAGTTCCGGGTGCGGATGAAGTGAAATACCTGCACGGTAATTTCGGCAAGGGAACCTTCACTTTCTACGGTGGACACGATCCCGAGGATTACCAGCATCGGGTTGGCGATCCTCCTACCGTTTTGGCGCTTCACAAGAATTCACCGGGCTATCGCCTGATCCTCAACAACGTGCTGTTCCCGGCCGCGGAGAAGAAGAAGCTCAAGACGTAGCTCCGGCGCATCTTCGCACGATCTTCCACGAAATGTGGATATACCACAGCCTTGGAATGAAATGAGCGTAATGTGGCAAGGCTGTGAAACACCACGATTTCGTGGAAGATCGAACGAATCTGCTGCCGTTATATAGGACTTTTAGTATCATGAATAAAGAAAAACCCCGAGGCAATTGCTTCGGGGTTTCATTTTTATAGGTTTTATGGGATCAAGCGCTCTGGCCTTTTTCCTCTTCGTTTTCGAATACGTAGACGGGTTCTTTACCGTCCGTGATGACATCTTTGGAGATCATGCACTCTTTAACCGATCCCATTTCGGGGATATCGTACATGATATCGAGCATCACGCTCTCCATGATGGCGCGGAGTCCGCGCGCACCGGTCTTCTGCTTGAGCGCAACAGCGGCAATCTCGGCGAGTGCGTCGGCGGAGAAGTCGAGCTCGACGCCTTCCATCTCGAAGAGCTTCTTATACTGCTTGATGATGGCGTTCTTCGGCTTGGTGAGAATCTCCACGAGCATCTCTTCGCTGAGCTCCTGCAAGTTCGTCACGACGGGGAGGCGTCCCACGAGTTCGGGGATGATCCCATACTTGAGCAAGTCGGTAGAATTGACCTTCGGCAGGATTTCGTTGGAGGCGTCTTCGTAGGTAACGATGTCCGCGTCGAAGCCGACGGTCTTCTGGTTGATGCGTTCCTGAACGATCTTCTCGAGTCCACAGAACGCTCCGCCCACGATGAACAGAATCTTGGTCGTATCGATCTCGATGAAATCCTGATGCGGGTGCTTGCGTCCGCCTTTTGGAGGAACGTTCACTTTCGCGCCTTCGAGGATTTTCAGGAGAGCTTGCTGCACACCTTCGCCGGAGACGTCGCGCGTGATGGACGGCGTTTCCGATTTGCGTGCGATCTTGTCGATCTCATCGACGTATACGATACCGGTTTTTGCCTTCTCGACGTCGTAATTGGCGTTTTGAAGGAGTCGGACGAGTATGTTTTCAACATCTTCGCCGACATAGCCGGCCTCGGTAAGTGTGGTTGCATCCGCGATGGCAAACGGGACTTTGAGGAACCGCGCCAGGGTTTGCGCGATGAGCGTCTTGCCTGAGCCGGTGGGTCCCACCATCAGGATATTACTCTTCTCGATCTCGACATCGTCGTTCGTTTTTTGCTTGAATATCCGCTTGTAGTGGTTGTAAACAGCCACGGATATCACTTGCTTCGCTTTGTTTTGCCCGATGACGTACTGATCCAGATACTCCTTAATCTTTCTCGGAGTGGGCAGATCGAAGTCATCGAGTTCCTGATCCTTGTGATCGGCTTCGATGATGGTGTGACACATGTTCACGCATTCGTCGCAGATGTTTCCCGCAACGCCTTTGATCATGTGATGCACTTCCGTCTCGGCGCGTCCACAAAAGGAACAGTGAAGAATATTATATTTGTCCACAATAAACCTCTCTGTTGAAGAGCCCTTATTTTTTGTCCGGTCTCTTCTCTTTTACATCGTCAATGAGGCCGTATTCTTTAGCTTCATTTGCTCGCATGAAGAAGTTTCTGTCGGAATCCTGCTCGATCTTCTCGATGGGCTGCCCCGTATGGAAGGCGAGCAGTTCGTTCATGCGTTTCTTGGTGTAAAGGATTTCCTTGGTCTGGATTTCGATATCGCTTGCCTGGCCCTGCGCGCCACCGAGGGGCTGGTGGATCATTACGCGGCTGTTCGGCAAGGCGTATCTTTTGCCTTTTTCGCCTGCGGCAAGCAGGAAGGCAGCCATACTCGCAGCCTGTCCGATCGCGATGGTGCTCACGGCAGGGCGGATGAACTGCATGGTATCGTAAATAGCCATTCCGGAGGTGATTACACCTCCAGGACTATTGATATACATATAGATATCTTTCTCGGGGTTTTCGCCTTCAAGGTGGATCAACTGGGCGATCACCAGATTCGCGACGTTGTCGTCGATCGGGGATCCCAAGAAAATGATCCTGTCTTTGAGCAGACGTGAATAAATATCGTACGCACGTTCGTTGCGTCCGCTCTGCTCTACCACCATGGGTATTAACGGCATGACTACTCCTTGTCTTTGGTGCTTTCTTCTTTCTTCTCTTCAGCCTTCGGAACCGGAACGATCTTCGAATCGGTTTTCACCTTCGCCAGGATTTTCTTCCGGACGATCGCATCACGGAAATCATCCGAAGCAATCTGTTTCGCGTAGCGTTCACTGTATTCTTCCGGCTTCAGATTCATACTCTCGGCAAGCTCGTCGATCATCGCTGCCTTGTCATCATCCGTAACGTCTATTTCAAGCATCTGTTTCAGCTTATCTACGATATAATACTCACGAACATTGCGTTCGGCAACCGGTACATACGCAGGAACGATATTTTCAACCGGCATATTGTACTGCTTCGCCATCGGCTCGGACATCTGATACGCGTAGTTCTCCACGAATCTCTTCGGAACGTCGAACTCGTTCGCTTTGATGAGCGCGCTGATGATCGCTTCTTCCTCGCCGCGACGGTTTTCCTGGTTCGCGTGGTTCTCGAGTTCCTTGCGGATGCTGTCCTTCATTGCGTCAAGCGACTCGAAGTCGGCGTCTTTCGCGAACTCATCGTTCAGCTCGGGAAGGACGAGTTTCTTCACCTGCTTCACGATGAAGCGGAAGCTGTTCTCGGCGTAGTGCGAGCGCGCTTCGTCCTGCTCGTCCTCGCGCTTGTCGAAGAGCGGCGCTTCGGCTTCGTCGCCAGCTTTCATACCGATCAGCTTTTCATTGAGTTCCCTGGAGAAGGGATTCTTTCCAACTTCAATCTCGCGTTCGATCGGCTTCAAATCTTCTTCCGTCGGCTCTTCAAGGTCCTTCGGCGACACGAAGATTTCCAGATCGACGTAGCTGTCTTCCACGACGGGTCCTTCGACGGTTTCGATGTTTCCGAGTTCCCTGCGGGTCTTCTCGATGGTCTCGTCAACCTGTTCGTCGGTAACAACCTGCGGATCGAATTCGATCTCGAGTCCGGTGTGAACGATGTCGGCCAGCTCCGGCTTCACTTCGTATCTGTATGTTGCCACGAAAGGCTCGTTCTTTTCCCATTCCCACTTGACCGGTTCGGCCTCGGTAACGGGGTGGAGGTCTTCTTCGTCCAGCGCTTTCGTGTAGGAGTCTTTGAGCATTTCATGCGTGACTTCTTCCTTTGCGCGATCGCCATAGAGGCTCTCGACCATCGAAAGGGGAGCTTTTCCTTTGCGGAAGCCGGGGACAACCGCGTACTTGCGGAACTGCCCGAGCATTTTCTTGTATTCCTGCATCGCTTCTTCGGCAGGAACGGTAATCGTGATTTCATGCTCACACGATGTGATTTGCTTAATCTCTTTTTCCAATTTTATCTCCTGGGTTCTATAATATTTCATGTGGTGCGAAAGAGGGGATTCGAACCCCTACGAGATTTCTCCCACTGGATTCTAAGTCCAGCGCGTCTACCAATTCCGCCACTTTCGCAAGCTATTCATTTTACGGTGAGTAAGCGAATTTCAACAAGGGTTTTATGTCAAGTGGAATCCATATGCAAAGAAAAGCGACGTTACGCCGCTTTTCTATTTAGCAAATCCTTTGTTTATTTCATCTTCTTCAGCATCGCTTCGTATTTCTTGACGAGGTCGTTTTTCTTGAGCTCGGTAGAAGCGCGGTAAAGAAGCTGAACGGCCTGTTTCTCGTTGGGTTGAAGGTTGTGCCACATCTCGGCGTATTTCAGTACTTCGTCGTACATCTTCTCGTTGTAAAGAAGGTAGCAAAGCGACATGAGGTATTCCGTATTCTCCGGGTGCAACTCGACAAGCTTGCCCAGATATTCCGCTCTCTTCTTGTTCTCTTTATACTCCATCGCGTAGTTGCTGGCGTAGACCAGCGCGTCGGCGTTGTACGGATCGAGCTCCAGTGTCTTCTGGAAATTCAGGTACGCCAGGGAGTCGTTTTTCATGTTCACATAGCAGATTGCCATGTTCATGTAATGAGCGGAGGTATCCGGTTCCGCGACAGCCATTTTCATGTAGAGGTTGGCGGCGTCCTGATAGCGCTTGAGGTTGTAGAGAATCGAAGCGGCGGTCGCTTTCAGCTCGTTGCGCTCAGGTTCTTTTTCAGCTGCGATGGTGAAATACTCGGCAGCCTTTTCCAGATTCTCCTGCTTGATGGCGATGTTGCCAAGCAGGAGATACGCGTTCGCGTATTCCGGATTCATCTTGAGAAGGCGGTCGATGGCCGTGTTGGCGTTATCGAAATCGTTCTGGGTAAAGTAGTTGAGGCCGATATTGTAAATCTTGACGCTGCAGGCATCGACTTTCAGCGCGCTGACGCGTTTTACGTCCGCAAAGGTCATCTTGCGAACGTTGCCTTGATCGTCTTCCATCTTGAGATCGATGTTTTCTTTCTCGATATCGACTTTGCCTTCAACTTTCGCGATGGTGTCGAGGCATTTATTGTAATATTCATAAGCCTTTTCGTAGAGGTCTATCTTGGTTCCGTCCGGTGAAGGGATTTTCTCGTAGAAATAGATCTCACTTACAGCGTAGAGTGCTTCAATATAATCTTCGTTCTCGGTGTCCGTTTCTTCCGAAATGTACTTGGTGTAATACTCTAGCGCTTTATCGTCCTTGCCCTGAGAGCTGTACAATTTCGCGCTGCGCAACGCTCTGCTCGCAAAGAGCGAACTGAATGCAAACAGAAGCAGGGTTGCCAGAATTACGAGATTCTTCGTTCTAAACATGTTATCCTCCATCTATCCTATCATTGTTATCCATAAGAACCGCCGCAGATCTTGCGATCTGCGGCTGTTTCAACTGTGACAATGATGATCTTTTCAAAGCGGATATTTGGTCAAGCACTTTTTCCTATGGCGCTTTAAAAATACATGCCCCGAGAATGATCAAAATCCATTGTGATTCAATCAGTTCTGTATCTCGCAAGGCATGAGCATCTGAACCTGATCATCCTGAATGACATGCATAATCATTCCGGTCTGATCCATCGCTTCTGCCGGCAACAACCAGTTCAGCACGGCCATCTTCGAGAGCGGGATGTTGAACTTCTCTTCCAGCAGTTCCTGAATGAGGGAGCGTTTCTCGGGATAGAATACGGTACCGTATCCCGTAAGGTTTGCCAGCGAGGAAGCCTTCTTGATCGCGTCGTCGAGCGTTCCGATTTCATCGATCATTCTGTTCTTCAGCGCTACTTCGCTTGTGAAAACCTGTCCCTGTGCGAACGCTTCCACATCTTCGAACTCGACGCTTCTGCCTTCGGCAACGCGCATCTTGAATTCATCGTATACGATGCCGATGTGATCGCCCATGGATTCCTTGAACGCCGGCGACATGCCCATCAACGGATGATACGGAACAGCGAATTTACCGCGGTGGATGCCGTCTTTTTTGAGGCCGATCATATCGGCGGTTCCCTCTGCGACGGGAATCATGGCGATAACGCCGATGGAGCCGGTGATGGTGGCCGGTTCGGCGTAGACGAAATCGGATGGGCAGGATATGTAATATCCTCCGGAAGCCGCTACGCCCCCCATGGAAACGACTACGGGCATGCCCGTATCGCGGAGCTTCTGAATTCTCTTCCAGATTTTATCCGATTCCAGCGCGCTTCCGCCCGGGCTGTTCACGCGGATCACGACAGCCTTGACCGTCGAATCGTCTTCGATGTCGTCGAGGATCGACGATATCTTCTTCTCGCTGATCGAGCTTTTTCCAAACTGATCGGACGCCCCGGTAATCATGCCTTCCGCGTAAACAACGGCAACGTTGTTCATGTTCGGCATGACGGGTTTAATATCATAACGGGTATATTTGATGAGGTTGTCGTCGTCGATCGACAGCTCGTCGATGAGGTCGGAACGATACTTCAGCTCGTCCACGAGCTTGAACTCGAGCGCTTTGTCAGGTGTGATGAAGAAGTTGTCCCTCTTTTCGTAAATCGTGTTCTTCAGCGTTTCGTAGTCCAGGTCGTCGCGGTTGGCGGCAAGCTGCTGAAGCTTGTACTCGTACATTCCGTCGATGATCCCCTCGAGGTTCTTGCGCAGGTAGGGCGACATGGAATCGCGAGACATGGTTTCCCCCGCGCCTTTATAGTCACCCGCCTGGAATACCTCGAAGTGTATGCCCAGCTTATCCAGCATGGTCTTGTAGAAAAGCATGGTTCCGCCAACGCCCGTCAGCATGAGTGACGAGGATTTGATGGGGGGCATGCAGATTTTCTTAGCGTAGGAAGCGAGGTAATAGTCGCTGTCCGAGGCGTCTTCGATGTACGCGATAACCGGTTTGCCGGTGGCGTTGAAGCGCCGGAGAGCTTTCCCGATCCGATCCCTGACCACGGTGCTTGCGACGGTGTGGTGCGGTTCGAGGAGAATACCCCTGATTCTGTCGTCCGTCTCGGCCTGCTGGATGAGCTGGACGATCTCGTGGCAGGACGAGATGTTCATTTCAGGCATGAACGTGTCGTCGTATTCCACGTATTCCTGAATCTGTTCGTGAAGCGGAAGCCAGAGCCAAGAGCCAGCCTCGATCTTTTTGTGGCCCTGATCGGGGATGATCGATTTCAGCCCGAAAAGACCCAATACGATGAGTGCGATCAAAATAATTACGGATGAGAGACATCCAAACAAAAACCATTTACCTTTCATTGATTTATCCTCCCGTGTTACTTACATACTTCTTTTATATGTTTAAAACTTAATCGGCATAAGCGGAATTCTCTCTAGGGGCCGGATTCCCGGCATTCAGAGGTTCTGCTCAGTACAAAAACACTTTATTCAGAGCCCTGGAATATATCAAGCTCTTTTAACTTGCGGGACAAATTGCTCTGGTGAAGCGAGAGCGCTTTGGCGGTGTTCGAGATGTGGTTGTCGAATTTTTCGAGTTGTGCTTTCAGGTAGCGTGTTTCGAATTCCTTCTTCTTGTCGTTGAACGGCAGGGTGTTCTCCCAGAAGCTGTTATCGCATTCCGATTTCTCCGTGCCTTCCACGGGGAGATTCTCCGGCAGAATGCACCGTTCTTCAACCAGTATGTAGATTCGCTCGATCAGGTTGCGCAGCTCTCGCACGTTTCCCGAGAAACGCCAGGTTTTCAGTTCGTTGATGGTTCTCGGATCGAACTCCTTCTCAGGTACGTTGAGTTCCCGGGCGAAATGCTGCGAAAAGTGGTGAATGAGCACCGGAATATCGCTGGTTCGCTCGCGCAGGGGAGGGCAGGATATGGGGACGACATTCAGCCGGTAGAAGAGATCCTCGCGGAATGTGCCTTCCTTCACCATCTGGCTCAGGTCCTTGTGGGTCGCGGCGATAATGCGTGCGTCAATCTTGCGCGTGTGGGTGCTTCCCACTCGCTCGAACTCGCCCTCCTGCATCACCCGCAGAATCTTTGCCTGCGCGGAAAGCGACATGTCGCCGATTTCATCCAGGAAGATGGTTCCGCCGTCGGCTTCTTCGAGCTTCCCCCGCTTGGTCTTCACCGCGCCTGTGAACGCGCCCTTCTCATAGCCGAAGAGCTCGCTTTCCACCAATTCCGTGGGGATCGCGGCGGAATTGAATTTGATGAACGCTTTATCGGAACGCTGGCTCTGGCTGTGGATGGCGAACGCCACCAACTCCTTGCCGGTGCCGCTTTCGCCTTGAATAAGCACCTTGGAGTTGCTGGCGGCAACCTTGCGGATGATCTCCTTCAGCTTGAGCATCCCTTCATTCTCGCCGACGAGTCGATAGCCCTCGGCGAGGTTGGATCTGAACCTGCGGTACTCGCGGTTGATCGACCCGAACTCGATGGCCTTCTTTACGGCGAGCTTCACCTTGGGGAGGCTGAGCGGTTTTTCCAGGAAGTCGAACGCCCCGAGCTTGATCGCCCGAACCGCCTCCCGGATACCGCTGTGTCCCGAAATCATGATCACTTCGATCGTCTGGTCCCAATGCAGGATTTTCTCCAGGGTCTCCAGCCCGTCCATCCCATCCATCTGCACATCGAGAAGAATCACGTCCGGCTCGTAGTTCTCAAGCCTGGCGATTCCTTCCATACCGTTTTCAGCTACCTCGCAACGATAGCCTTCGTCCGTCATGATGCTGCACAGGGTATTGCGAATGTTCGGTTCGTCGTCAATGATCAGTATGTTCATGATGTTCCTCCATGATCAGTTCGAACTTGGTGCCTTCGCCAATATTCGATTTTACGCGGACAACGCTGTGGTTGACTTCCGTAAGGCGTTTCACGAGAGCCAACCCCAAGCCGGTTCCGCGCTGCTTGCGCGTGAAATAGGGATCGAAGATGCGCGATATGTCTTCCTGCTTGATGCCCTTCCCCTGATCGATAATTTCCAGAACCAGATAGCTCCGGCTTTCGAAGAGGTTGATGTGGATTTCTCCGCCGGTGGGGGAGGCGTCGATGGCGTTCTGCAGGATGTTTGTAAAAATCTGATAGAAATGGGTGCGGTCGAACTTGATCTTCCGGTCTTTGATAATGTCCGTCTTCAGGTTGAAATCGTGTTGGTAGGAGCGCAGGATTTCCTGAATGAGCTCCGAGGGATCGAAAACGACCGGCTCAGGTGTGGCGGCCTTGGCGAAGGTCGAGAACTCCTGCACGAGCCTGCGGAGGTTGTTTACTTCCTGCGTAATGACGGATGAGGATTCGGGGAAAATCTCGAAGAACCGTTCGCGATCGAGCTCGTATTTTTCTTCCAGGCGTTGAACCGCGAGCTGGATGGGCGTCAGCGGGTTCTTGATCTCGTGCGCGAGAATCCGGGAGAGCTCTTTCCAGATCATCTCTTTTTCGGCTTGAACGAGCTTGTTCTGGGTGGTCTCGAGCTGACGGCTCATATCGTTGAACGATTGGACGAGGCGCCGCATTTCGTCCGTGCCTGACTCGGGCAGGCGGACGTTGTAATCGCCTTCGCGGATTTTCTCCGTAGCGCTGCGCAGCTTCTGCAGCGGTTTCGTCAGATACATGAAAACGAAGATGAAAATCGTGATCGAGACGATGGCGATTCCCAGGAACGCGATCGAGAAATAGCGGCGCATATCCACCTGAATCGCGCGGATGCCGGCGATCGAATCGTTGACTCGTGTGAAATACTGCTTGGCCGCGGTGCTGTCCGTCTCCGTTTCGAAAACCATCGTGGGGAAGAGGTTCTCCGTAGAAAGCTTATGGAAGATGTGGTTCATCTTCTCCTGGTGGGAGACGAAGAAGCGGTTGAGCGCCAGCAGGCTGAACAGATACAGAACGATAAATACAAGGAAAACAGTAAAGCGTAAACCCAGTCTAATTTTCATCCGGATAACCCCAAACGATAGTTCCCTGCGCGTATGGCCGACGATGGTGCCAGAGATTCATCAAGTCGAACTCCTCGCCCGTCGATTCGAGGCGAAGCTTCGTCAGATAACCGCCGATAATCACCTCGATCTCGTCTCCACGATTGAATTCGGGAGGGACTTCCCATTTACAGTGGAATTGCCTGATCGCGTCAACAACTTCTTCATGGGTCTCAAAAGTGACAATGTCATCGGTTTCCTGAAGGAACACGGTGTAATATTGCAAAAGTGGGTCGTATTTCACGCGGTGGGCGTAGTAGAATTCCTTCACGTTCTCGTTGCCGCTGCGTATCTGAACCAGAAACCAGATCGAGATCGGCTTGCCGCAACGGAAGAACTCTTCGAAATCGTTCTCGAAGGCTTCTTCCAGATTTACCGACATTTGGATACACTTGCTATCCTGCTGCAACGCGATCCCATCGAACTTGGCGAAATTACCTTTGTAGGATGAGAACATCATCGAAGTAAATGTAACAATGCCTGTAATAACTTTTTGTCCGAACGCCCCGAACATAGTGTCCACCCGTTAGTATATCTCACGTACAATTACGCGTTGATGATTTGCGTCAAGGATTTCCTGCTATCCCTTCGTAAAGGGGAGGACGGGTGTTTTGAGGATAACACCCGTCGTGAGAAGAGAGTTAGAGGATTAAAACCCCAGCCATGGCCCGATGCTGAATGTCCATCCATCGTACGATGTGTTGGGAGAATCGGCCATGTCGAAACTTTTGTCCATCATCTTTGCCTGCCACCCCGAGTGCCATGAGTATCCGAACATGTAACCCGCTTCGGCACGGATCCTCAGCCAATCAAGTATCTTGATGTAGGTGGCCACTCGTGGATGGAAGATAATGTATTCTTTTTTCAATTCCAGTTGATTGTTGCCCGACATATCCATGCCGGTTTCGATGTCGCCCCAGGTCACGTTGCCTGCGTCGGAGGCGGTTTGAGCCACTTTGATCGAAGTCGTGCTCTTTCCTGCGGTGAAACCTACGGAGGTTGTCATCCAGCTTGCGATGCGGAAGCGGCGATCGAGGCTGATGCCCCAGTATTTTGTGTAGTATCTGAGTTTCCTGGTCGTGTTCACGCTGTCGGCGGTGACGTAGTTGCGGGAGCGACTCAGCTCGGGATACCAGTAGTACGATCCACCGAGGTAGAAATTCTTGCCGACATGGAAATTGCCGTGGATACCGTGCATGAAAAGGCCTTTGTCGTCGAGGTCGCTGAACCCGAACTTGTTCATGATGTAATTGATATCGTCGAGATCCGGGTGATATAGCTGAGGCGTCCAGCCGATGCCGCCATGCCCCGTCCGGTCTGCGTCTTCCATGTAGTCGTCAACCGTGAAGTAGGCCGTTTCGACGGACTTCCCTCGTTGGCCGAATTCGAAATCCTGCGTAATTTCTTCGCCGGCGCGGAATAGCGTCAGAACAGCTTCGTCGCCCGGGGAATACTGGCTAAGGACATTTGTAAATGTCTTGTAGTCATAAAGTTTGTTGTCGTCGATCTTCATCAGGATGTCGTTAGCCATCAGGCGGTACTTATCGGCGGCTGTGTTTTCCGAAATACGATTGATGATGATTCCATAGTCGCCAGTGTAGTTGAGATCACGAGCTTTGGTCAGGGAAAGGTTGCTGGCGAATATCCCCATGAACGCCTTTTGGGAAGTGTCGTACTCAACGGTAACGTTCACGCCGTCAGCGCTGGTACTCGAGATTATTCTCATCTGCTCTTTGACTTCTTCCATTTCAGCTTGTGTTTCATCATAAGCTTCCTGCAGTTCCTGTTCGCTTTCCTGAAGCTCTTGCTGTGCTTTTTCGGCTTCTGTTGTGGCTTCTTGCGCTGTTAATCCCCAAACAGCGAGAAGAACAATGAGTAATATCATGAAGCGTTTCATAGGATCCTCCTTTTTCCATCGTCCAAGTTTACGCATCCGACTGGCTATAATACAAATGTTGTGCCAATTGTCTCGATTTGCCGTAATGTCATTGAAAGCAAACAGATAAGGGATATAGCGATTTATGAACGCATCGATATGGTTTGATATAATCGGCAACCGGCTCATATCAATAATGCATTACGGATAAGAAGCCGATAACTCCCTTCGCTTGCTTGTCGAAAGTTAGAAAGGTTCGAAACGATTACGCTGCCAATATTCTTTCTCCGCTTCCTTTTCGATTTTCAAGAGGTCGTCATAGTGCTGGACTTCCCATTCCGCGAGGACGTGGAAGAGGGATTTCAATTCTGGGATATCGGCCTCATCCGCGCATTTCCGGTAGTACTCGAAAGCGGTTTTTTCAAGCAAGACGGCCGTTGATATAGTCGAAAACAGGATTTGCTTCCCGGATATTCGGTCGATGATTTCATCGCTGATGAAGGGGTGAACCATTTCCGCGCTCAGATCCGCTTTACAAAGTGGCTTGTCTGCCGAAAGGTCGTTGTAGTAATCGAGCAGGTAATTGTAGTGTCGCTTCTCCTCTTCGATACGCTGGTCGAGGAAATTCCGGACTTCCGGGGACTCGGCGTAATCCTTCGCAATCTCATACAGGGTGATGCTTTCAAGCTCTCCCTTCATGCCGCCTTTAAGGGCTTTGAGGTAGTCTTCCTTTAACATGTATCCTCCAGTGCTTTGTTTTCTCTTGTCAAAATTACAACGAAAATGCTTTCATGCAAGCGAAATCGTCTTGTTGTCGAGAAAATCGACGCAGTTTAACTTCCATTTACAGAAGAGAATACGGGAAGATTTCGGAAAAAGAAGAAAAAAACAAAAAAAAACGTGACAAAATTAGATGCGTATTCTATTTTATCGTTAGAAGGGTCTAAGTAACCTGAATAGTCCCAGGTTGTAGAAGGAGAGAGCCATGAAACGTACGCTCCTGTTTGCTTTGATGACGGGATTGCTGGCCATGTGTTTGCATGCGCTGACGGTACATCACGAGGGTGTTGTATTTACCGTTGCTTTGCCCGAACTCAATGATGTCAATGGCAATGGTCTTTCCGATTTTTATGCCCGTACACCTGATGGTGAAGTTTCCGTTTTCGAACAAACCACCACTACATCGCTGGTTTTTGAGAAAATCGCAGAAGCGGAAGTGTATGACAATACACAAGAACAATCGGGTCACGAGACAACAATCGTCGATCTCAAGCCACCGCCACCGCCGCCACCGCCACCACCGGACGTGGATGTCCTGTGCGCCGATCTTACGGCTGCATACCCCAATCCGTTCAATCCAACAACGTCTATCCGATTTGGACTGAATCAACCCGCTGTGGTCAAGGTTACCATTTACAACCAGCGTGGTCAGATGGTGAAGGAATTTGCTGGTAATCCGATGGATGAGGGGCTTCGAGAAGTCGTATGGGACGGTAGAGACAATTCCGGGAAGAGTGTTTCCAGTGGAGTTTATCTCTTCAGAGTCTCAACAGAAAAAGAATCGGTTACTCGTAAGATCATGCTTCTCAAGTAACGAAAAGAACATTTTTTACAGCCGCTTCCTCGAAAGAGGTAGCGGCTTTTTTTTTGCTACGATGTCCCGCTTGCAATCTCGAGATCACCCACGCGCGGCGGGGCGGCGTGTGCGCTCCGCGCACGAGAACGTATTCGGGTTCTTCTATTGTCTGAAAGGAGTCGAATACGTTCTCAGGAAGCCTTCGCTTCCTACGCCGCCCCGCCGCGCTCGTTCATGAGCGCGCAAAGAGGGTGTGAAGTTGAATCAGAGTAGCAAAAAAAGTAAAGTCTATGCTGGATCGAGTATATCTCTGCCGCGCTGCGTAATTGTACGATAGTCGCCTTTGCGGACGGTAATTCCTTCGCGATCGAATTTGTTGATCAGAAGCAGGCAAATCTTTCTGTTGCCGTCGATGAGGTCTCTGAAGGTTGCGACAGAAGCGCCCTCTTCGTGCTCGGTGAGGTATTGAAGCAATGTTCTTCTGCTGTTGTCCACGATATCCGCATGGATGAAATTTCCGTCGAGATTGTAGGCTTTGTTTTTGAAAACAAGCAACTGCAGAATCTGCTTGAGCTTGAGCTCGCTAATACCCTTATTGAGAGCATCGGGTATCAGTTCCGACCACAGCGGTGTGTGCATCTGCGAATCAAGCAGGTACTTATCGATAAAATCGATCTGCTCGACGTCACGAGGCGTCAGCTTCACGTTGTGATCGAACAGCGCCCAGGTGTGTCCAACTCGCTTGATTGCTTTTTCGACATCGAGCTGCTCGAGGATGAGCTGCATAACGGCTTCCGTTGTTGAATCGCGGTGGACGCCGAAAATCCCCATCAATTCTTCGAATGGCCGACCTCCCTCATCCAGGGGATTTCGCTTGTGGTAGGTATTGAGGTAGCGTAGTATCTTCAACCGAAGCTTGTCATACCTGCTTCGCCTCAACAGATAGACAGATGTCTTCGTCGTGTGAACTACGATGTCCTCGGGCATTTCTCCTGCGACGGCTTTCTCGATCTCTCGCTCCGCGCAGTTGAGGAGATCGGCAAGCTCGCCGCCGGTGATGGGCGCTATCCTTTTGCGAACTTCCGTTGCGATAAGCTCGGGGAGCCCGCCCTGGGCGACTTCGTGCAGTTTCTGAACGAGGTCTTCCGGTCTTCTGCGATGGTGCAGCGGATGGGCGTCTATCACCTCGCCACCGCCGAGCGTGAGATCGCTGGAGGTGTTGCGGATCACGAAACGGTCCCCGTGCATGATGACTGCAGGGGAATCGAGGTGTATCTGGACGATGGCCTCTTCGCCGCCGTCCAGCCTGTCCTTGTCGATCAGATGAATGCGTGCCTGTCCCGTGTATGTACCGAGCAAGAAGATCACCTGCGACCACAGCCCGAGATGCCTGGCATGCTTATAAAGCTTCAGGCGCGCGTCGATCATGGTTGTGGAGGGCAGAATGCGATCGCTGACCATCATACCGCGCTTGTATTGATCGATGTCGAGTCCCACCAGGTTTATCGAAGCGCGATCGCCAGTGGAAATATTCTGGACTTCCTTGCCGTGACGTTCGAGTCGCCGGGCGCGAAGTTTCTCGCCAACAGGCAGTAAATAGGTATTGGCCGAGCGATTTAGTTCGCCGCTGATCACAGAGCCGGTAACAACAGTCCCATGCCCGGCGATGTTGAAGATGCGATCCACGAACATCCTGAAAATTTCGCCCCTGCCTCTCTCAGTCACGATCTCGGACATTTCGTCGATTGCCTGAATCAAGTCTGGAATACCATCCCCGGTTCTTGCCGACACTTTGACGATTGGCGCATCCTCGAGATTTGTGTCTTCCACAAGCTCCCTGATATCGATTTCAGCGAATTCAAGAAGCTCGTTGTCAACGAGATCGGTCTTGGTGAGCGCGATAATCCCGTGCGTGATTCCGAGTGTTTGAATGATTTGCAGATGCTCACGCGTTTGAGGCATAACGCCGCTGTCGGCTGCGATAACTAAAAGAACGAAATCGATTCCGCTGGAGCCGGAGACCATCGTGTTGACGAAATCCGCGTGTCCAGGTACATCCACGATCCCCAGGCTGTTCCCACCGGGAAGATCGAGGTGGCTGAATCCGAGGTGAATAGTGATTCCGCGGAGTTGTTCTTCTTTGTGTGTGTCGCAGTTGAAGCCGGTGAGCTGCTCGATGAGCGTTGTTTTCCCGTGGTCGATATGACCGGCGGTTCCCATTATCAGGTGTTTCATGGGCAGGTACAATCCTTTATCTTGGCCAGAGCGTTCGCGATGGTGTCAAAATCGTCCGTCTGCAAAGTGTAGAGCTCGAAAAGCAGCTTTCCTTCTCGCAATATGCCCACGACAGGCGTCTCCGATTGCATGAGTGCCGACCACGTTTCTTCAGCCCATGTTTTACTATGGCTTGGCGGAATGATATTTATCGCCACGCTCGGAATGCCGAGATGGGGAAGGGTTCCGCCGCCGCAAAAAGCGGTGCTCGCCACGATTTCGCAAGCGATGCCTTTCTCTGCAAGCTTTTGGGTGAAAAATTCGGCGTTTTGTTGCAGCTCTTCCAGCGAACGGTTCAGCATGCGGAAAAGCGGGAGTTTCATTTTCAGCGCTTCGTCGTCCATGTAGCACCGGATAACTGCGGAGAGCGCCGCGAGCGTCATTTTACCCGTGCGGAGCGCGCGCATCATGGGCGCTTTGGCGATTTTTCCGACATATTCATGTTTCCCGGCGATGATTCCCGCCTGTGGGCCTCCCAGAAGCTTGTCGCCGCTGAAACAGACGATATCCACACCGGCCTTGATGGCGCTGAGGATATCCGGCTCTTTCTGAAGGGGAAGTCCTTCCGGTTTCCGCAAAAGGCCGGAGCCGATATCGTAGATGAAAATAAGGTTGTGCTTCTTCGCTAGCGAGACCAGCTCATCCAGTTCCGCTTCCTCGGTGAATCCCCCGATGTAATAATTCGAACGATGTGCCTTGAGAAGCACGCGAGTATCATCAGTGATCGCGTTTTCGTAATCGCTGATACGCGTCCTGTTGGTGGTTCCGACTTCAACCATCTTCGCTCCGCTCGCGGCCATGATGTCCGGCAGACGGAACGATCCGCCGATTTCGATCAGCTCGCCGCGAGAGACGATCACTTCCTTATCTTCGGCCAGCGTTTTAAGGCTCAGCATGAGTCCCGCAGCGTTGTTGTTGACGACCACCGCGTCTTCCGCTTCCGTCACTTGTCGCAGAAGCCTGGATATGTGGCTCTCTCTCTTGCCGCGCTTTCCCTGGGACAAGTCGTATTCGAGATTGGAGTACCCTTTGATGATGGGGGTGAGTTCCTGCAGAACGTACTCGCCAAGAGGTGCCCGGCCCAGATTGGTGTGAATGACCACGCCCGTCGCGTTGATAACGGGAATCAACGATGGCTTAACGGCTTGCTTGCAAAACGCTTCTGTCTCCCGGATCAACGTCTCGGGATTGGAGGCATTCCCGCCATCGAGGATGGTCTGCCGCGCCTGATCCAGAATATGCCTGATCGCTTGCGTCACCATGGGTAAACCGAATTGCGGTACCAGATTCTGGATGGATGGTTCTGTAAGTAGTTTATCGACCCCGGGGATTTTTCTCAATTCTTCCTGTTTCATACGCATCGCCTGGTTTGAGTGTTGAAAAATGGCTGAGAGGGCAGGAATCGAACCTGCCACGGACGGTTTTATCCGCCCACTACTGGCTTTGCAGACCAGCCGGACCACCAGATCCATCCTCCCGCACGTTGCGTTACTTTTGAAGATCGCTTTTCTTCCGTCAACGAAAAATCTTTGTTACTGTGAAATACAAGGGCGAAAGTTTTTTACTTTCGCCCTTCATTATATCCTATGTTTGCTTTTCCAGGCTTGCTCAGAGAATTCTCAGCCACCCGTTGGATCGAAGCGCTTCTTTGAATCCGCATTTGGCGTAAACGGTATGGGCAGGTTCCTCGTTTGATCCGAGGTAAGCCCACGTCGCTTCCATCTCTTTAAGTCTTCGCAGCCCTTCGGTGATCATGGCCGTCGCAAGACCCTTTCGATGGTATTCGGGGATTACACCAACCGGTTCGAAATAGGCTGTACGGAGAACATCGTCGTACCACACGGTGGTGAATCCGACGATTTTTCCATCATCCTTAACGGATACGATATCCAGGTCACGTCGATAGAGCGGCGATCTCTGAATGTTTCTGTACCACTGCCAGCCCTGGTAGTTTTCGGCCGGGTCATCGGGATGGAATGCGCGCCACGAGGCCCAACTTCGGGCGGGAGTCTCTTCGATGTCCCCTTGGGCGCGGATCGTGAAACCTCTGGGGATTATTGGTTTGGGTTCGATATCTGAGAGCCTGATTCGTCCGCAACGATCGTTCCAGGACTTCTTTTCGTAGCCACGCTCGAAGAGAACGTCCTGTTTCAGTGTGTCGGTTTGTTCGCACCAGATTACGATCTTTCTCACGTTGTCGGGGAATGATTTGAAGAGCGCTTTCTCCGCATTTTCTATCATGAACTGGAGTAGCTCCCGGGATATGTACTCGGGATGCGTTTGCATGTAGACGACTCCGAATCCTTCCATGAGGTTCGCGCCGATCAGGGTACCGTTTGCATCGCAGATGAGTTGCGCTCCCTGCTCGGGCAGTATCTCCATGCAGTTTTTCCATCCATGCCAGTAGAGGTAGTCCAGGCGTTGAACGCTCCAGTTTTTTTCCAGATAGCCATTCATGACAAAAGTATCGCGGAGGAATTTCCTCAAAACGTCGTAATCGGCTTGGTTCTTGAACATACGGATTTCGTACTTCATTATTTGCTCCTTTTTCAGCCGGAACATCGCCAGGTTATACGTCTCGATACGTTTTACATGCGTGCTATCTGATCATTTCGTTACTCCTCCGGCTCATCCGGTAAGGGCTCAGTGTGATAGGGATAATGCCGTTTGATTACAAATCCGGACACGTGAACGACCGGTATCTCGACCGATGGATAATCGATTGGATTCACGAGTGTTTTGGTGTCGGCGGTCAGCTTGAAACTCACGATCGCGTCGCCGCCCATCTGTAGCGCTTTGCGGTAGGCGTAATCGAGAACCACCTGATAATCGAGGTCTTCAACTTCCCACATCAGACAAGTGATGGGAGTCAGGCCGGCGTTTCTCGCTTCCTCGGTGAGTTCGTTCAGCGTCATCTCGACAAGATTCGCTTCCGTGTTGTAATCGAATTCCAGGAGTCCGACAGAATTGTATTTTCCGCTGTAACTGCGCGGCGTGAAGAGGAAGCCCTTGTTCGTGTAGGGCGTGAAATCGAGCTGGTAGGTCTCAAAACCGGACGGTACATGGTACAGCACCGGCATTTCTTCTTCGAGAGCGCACGATAGGAGCACGATAAGCACGAGTGAGAAAAGCAAGCATTTGATAACTGCCGGACGAAATGATACCCGTTTCCTCATGCGAAAGCTCCATTCTTATTTTTTTGCAAAATTGTGAACGCAATTTCGTCTGTCAATTTTTTAATTGTTCGAAGTTTGTGTGTGTTAAATATGAGTTAAGCGATTCGGGATTTTCTCGAGCCCCGGTTGAGAGTCGTTGAGAGATGCGCTCCCGCGCGGGGCGGCGTTGGAAGCGTACGCTTCCAGAGAACGCGTTCATGCTGTTTGGTAAGTGACAGCATGAACGCGGTCTTGTTTGCCTTGCAAACACGCCGCCCCGCGCTGAGTCGGGCGTTCGACTCGCATCGAAAAGGAAGCCACCGGTTTTCCGGTGGCTGAAGAAAAGGCTATCTATTGAATTACACGACAATGCTGACAAGCTTATTGGGGACAACAATAACCTTGCGGACCGTCTTGCCCTCGATGTGCTTTTGCACATTATCGACTTCCAGCGCGAGTTTTTTGATCTCTTCGATCGGGGTGCTGGCGGGAACGTCCAGCTTGCCGCGCAGCTTGCCCATAATCTGGATTGGGTAAGTAATCTCGTCTTTGACCAGGAACTTCTCGATGTGCTCGATGATTCCCACTTTGTGAAGCAAGGAGGTCCCCCCCATCATCTTCCACAGCTCTTCGCAGATGTGTGGCGTGAAGGGGTAGAGAAGCCTGGGGATTACCGCAATCGCTTCAGCGAAAATGACCTTTTCATTGTCGGTCAGGTTCTCCACCTTGATGGAAGAAACGTTGTTCAGGTGCTCCATAACCGCCGCAATCGCAGTGTTGAAGTGCATTCTTTCGCGTATGTCCTCGTTCACTTTCTTTATTGTGAAATGCGTGCTGTAACGCAGCTCTTTGATATCCCTGGATATCTCGATATCCTCTGCGTAATGCTTATGGAATTTCTTCACGATGTGCAGGTTTTGTTCAACCAACCGCCAGATGCGATTCAGGAAACGGAATGCGCCGACAACGCCTTCGTCGTTCCACTCGACATCCTTTTCCGGTGGCGACGCGAAGAGCATGAACAACCTCACAGTGTCTGCCCCGTAGCGATCGATGTAATCGCCTGGATCGACCATGTTGCCCTTCGACTTGGACATCTTGGCCCCGTCCTTGATCACCATTCCCTGGGTTAAAAGACGAGAGAACGGCTCATCGCAGGAAACAAGACCGATGTCCCGCATGAATTTGTGGAAGAACCTGGCATACAACAAGTGCATGCAGGCGTGCTCGATGCCGCCGATGTATTGATCGATGGGCAGCCAGTAGTCCGCGTTCTCCTTGGAGAAGGGCTGATCGTCGTTCAGTGCGTCCGTGTAGCGCGCGAAATACCATGAGCTATCGACGAACGTATCCATCGTGTCGGTCTCGCGCTTGGCCGCTCCGCCGCATTTCGGGCAGGTAGTGTTGAGCCACGCTTCCGCCGAAAGCAGTGGATTTTGCTTGGTCTTCCCGACCTGAACGTCGTCCGGAAGCAGGACCGGGAGGTCTTCGTCCGGAACCAGCACGGTGCCGCATTGATCGCAGTGGATGATCGGGATGGGATTTCCCCAATAACGCTGACGGGAGATTCCCCAGTCGCGCAGGCGGTAACTCTCGGTTCGCTTGCCCATGTTTTCCGCTTCGATGTACTTCGAGATTTCCGTGATCGCATCCGTGCTTTTCATGCCGTCGAATTGCTTGGAGGCAACCATAACGCCCGGCTCGGTGTATGCGCAGGTCATGTTATCGAGAACGAGCTCTTCTTCCGGGTTCTGGATGACGATTTTGACGGGGATATCATACTTCGCCGCGAATTCCCAGTCACGCTGATCGTGCGCGGGAACGGCCATGACAGCGCCGGTACCGTACTCCATGAGCACGTAGTTCGTTACCCATATCTGGACTTTGTCGCCATTGAGCGGATTGATGCAATATCTACCGGTGAAGACTCCCTCTTTCACCGTGTCGTCTGCCGAGCGTTCCGCTTTGTCTTCTTTCAAGACCTTGTCGCAGAAAGCGGCCATGTCGGAGCCTTCTTTCTCCTCTTCGAGCCACTTGCGCACAAGGTGATGCTCGGGAGGAAGAGCCATGAAGGTAACGCCGTAGATCGTGTCGGGACGGGTGGTGAAAACGGGGATATCGCCTTCGCCTTCTTCCAGCGGGAATACGATCTCCGTTCCGTAGCTTTTACCGATCCAGTTTTTCTGCATGGTGATTACGCGCTCCGGCCAGTCGATCATTCCCGAGAAGTCGAGAAGTTGCTCGGCGTATTCGGTGATGCGGAAGAACCACTGCATCATTTCCTTTTGCTTCACTTCTTTTCCGCAACGCCAGCAAGCGCCGTCTTCCACCTGCTCGTTCGCGAGAACGGTCTGGCAGTCGTCACACCAGTTGACGAACGATTTTTTACGATAGACGAGGCCTTTCTCGTACATCCGCTTGAAAAGCCACTGTCCCCATTTGTAGTAGTTGGGGCGGCAAGTGCTGACTTCACGGTCCCAATCGAATCCGAAGCCCATGGAATTGAACTGGCCGCGCATGATGTCGATGTTGTCTTCCGTGGTCAGCCGTGGATGTGAATTATGCTGGATGGCGAAGTTCTCCGCAGGCATGCCGAAAGAGTCGTATCCCATGGGCTGCATGACGTTGTAACCTTCCATCATTTTGTAACGGGCAACCGCGTCGCCGATCGAGTAATTGGATACGTGACCCATGTGCAGTTTCCCCGAGGGATAGGGGAACATGGAGAGAACGAAGTACTTCTCTTTATCCGAGCAGTCGGTAGCATTGAAGATACCTTTATCGATCCATATCTTCTGCCATTTTTTTTCGATTTCGTGGAAAGGATACTCCATGAAAAATCCTCCGTATTTATATCATTGTTTTATATCATCTTCTTTGATTTCATGATGGGAAACGGGAACGTAGATGAGTTGTTTATTATCCCCCTCAGGGGAGTAAGGATAGAGAAAGAGCGAAGAGGGTGGAAAATGGGCAGCTATTGCTTTTTTTCATTCCTTCAGCTCCTAATTTTAATTCAACGCAAAAGAAATCCAATTACGAAAAACCGTCAATGAAAATGTCTTATCCAAGATTACTGGGTTTGATTCGTTTTTTTTCTTTACAGATTTCTCGAATACATGCATAATATCGAAAAAGATGGAAGGCGGGATACAATGAATCAAATCAATACACTTCTCGAGAAGGCATTGCAGCTCAAGATGGAAGGTAAGATATCCGATGCGGTAAAGGTATATCATGAGGTGCTTGATATCGAACCCAAACGGATCGATATTCGAATTAGCCTGGCTGATCTGTATTACATTTTGGGAAACATGAAGAAGGCGAACGAGCTTTACGAGTATGTTATCGAAAAGCAGCCGAACGATGTCCTGGCGATGTACAGGTTGGGTATCGGTTACTTCCGCTCGACGAGATTCGATAAAGCGATCACGATATTCAAGCGGATCGTCAAGCTCAACCCCGAAATCTATCTTGCCCATTACTGGCTTGGATTGTCCTATTATCATACGGGCAGATTGCAGAAAAGCATCGATTCATACAAGCATCTGCAAGAACGTAGCGACAACGCCACGCTTGGTTACTACCAGCTTGGTGTCGCCAGCAAGGCGGCCGGCTTCTACAAGCAGGCAATCGAATGCTTTGAGGCAATTATCGAAGAGGACCCGACCATCGTTTCCGTGCAGTACCACCTTGGGCTTTCATATCTGGGCGTGAAGGAACTGGAGAAATCGCTGGCCTGCTTCAATCAGGTTCTAAAGCTCGATCCGGAGCATCATGGTGCGCTCGAGATGCGCAAGCGTCTGGTGGGCGATCAGGATATGCTGTATTCGTATGGCATCGATCTTCCCGATCATCATCAGGACGGGGATCCGGCAGATATCGCCGTGAACTACTACATCGGTTCGGTGAACAGGGGGATTGCGGAAATCAATCGTGCAGTGGATTTCTTCAAAAAACAACTGGAGAAGAAGGGCGATTAGGTAACGAGCTGGCTCGCGACGGTGGGTCATCTTCGCCCGATCGCACCACTCCGTCGTGGATATAAGACGCCCAATTGTTCGCTAACATGATTTCGTTATACGAAATCACAACGCTCATGATTTCGTTTTCACTTCGTGAAAGCCGACTCCAGCACTTCGTGCTTCCTGCATGATTTCGTTTTCACTTCGTGAAAGCCGAAATTAGACGTGTAACACCACGCCTGCGCGGCAGATCGAACGAATCTGAGCCCACCTTGGGATTTTGCAAGCAATTCCGCTTTGAAATGAAATAAAGAACGGCGCGATCTCAACGATAGCGCCGTTTCTATCTGTGAAAATCAATTAGATGAAAGACTTGATTTTATCCTTGAGGTGTCCTTTCGGGACAACGCCGACGGTGGTATCTATCACTTCGCCGTCTTTGAAAATAATGATGGTCGGGATGCTCATAACGCCGAATTGTACGGCGATCTGCTGTGCCTCGTCCACATTGACTTTATAGAAGTTCGCTTCAGGTATTTCTTCCGACAACTCTTTGACCGCTGGCTCGATCATACGGCACGGTCCGCACCAGGGCGCCCAGAAATCGACAACCGAAACGCCGGTTTCGATTGATTTGGCGAAATTGTCGTTCGTTAAAGCTGTTATAGCCATAATATCCTCCCAAAGATTCATTCGATAAATAAATTTCTCCACGAAGTAATATTTCGTCAACAAAAAAAATTTCATACCGTCAATTATTTTTTTGTTCGCGCCGTGCAATTTGGATTGACTGCAAGGAGGATCAATCATTATATGACAAAGCAACAAGACTTTCGGAGGATACTTTTTGGAACAGAGGATATATGGAGCCATCGACATCGGTGGTTCGTTCATGAAATTCGGCTACGGCGATCCGGATGATGGGATCCTGTGGCATGACAAGATGCCTGTGACGGATAAAACGCTGGAGGGTATGTACGGATCGCTCGAGAAGGCGATACGTGTGATCCACGACAAGGCCGGTCGCAAGGTAAGCGCAATCGCCATGGGCTCGCCGGGAACGATCGACTCGGACAGGGGCGTTGTAACGGGGTATTCGCCCAACCTGCCGCACTGGAAAGGCGCGGCTCCGGCGGCTTTCTTGAAGAGGATTTTCGGGGTGCCAGTTTTCATGGAGAACGACGCGAACCTGATGGCCTACGGGGAGGCGTCGCGCTTCGATTATCAGAAATCGCTGCTCGGGATCACGATCGGGACGGGCATCGGAAGCGGTCTCGTGATCGGGAACCAGATTTACCGCGGCGTGAATTACATGTCGATGGAGCTGGGGCACACGGTTGTCATACCGGGTGGTCGCCTGTGCAAATGCGGGAAGCACGGATGCGTGGAGGCCTACAGTTCTGCGACAGCCATCGTGGATCGAAGCGTGGAGGTATTGTCCGATGTAAACGATCCGGCTGTAAACAAAATAAACAACCTGACGGTACTCCAGGCATTGAAGCTGGCTGCTGTAAACGAGCGCGTCAATCATGTGGTCGGTGAGTCTGTGGAGTTCCTCGCGCTGTCCATTGCTAACGCCGTGACGTTGCTGGATATAGATGTTTTGCTGATCGGGGGCGGTGTCGCGGATATCGACATCTATCCCTTTGAGAAACTCCGCGAAGGAATTTTAAAATTTCTCTTGCCAGAAATTCGCGAGAATCTATGTATTGAAAAGGCAAAATATGGCAATCAGGCAGCGTTATTGGGGTGTGTGAATTTATGCGCTCAGCGAGACCTGCCTACATTTCCAAAGGAATAGACGGTCAAAGACTTGATTCCTGTGGAAATGGAATAATTATTGCACTTATTATATGAAAAAGAAAACGGTAAATCTCAGGAGGTTAAGATGAGACGAATATTGGCATTGTTGGTATTAACCTTTCTCATAGGTTCGATGCTTCATGCAGTCGAATTGAGAGGGGAATTGGTTGTTGTTGGATTGGATATCTCGCCTAACCCTTTCAGTACAGAAACTGTCATTACAGTGAATGTATCCCATTCGATTGCAGCGGAAATAGTAATTTCGGATTGCCAGGGAACAGTCGTTCGGCACATTTACGCCGGACTCCTTAGCGCCGGTTACCATCAGTTCGTATGGGAAGGAAAGAATGATGCAGGAGAGATACTTCCTTCTGGAAAGTATTCTTGTGATATCGCGGGTAAATCGAAGTTTACGTCTGTGAAAAAGTTTGTCATTCTGAAATAAGTAATACTTTACAGTAACTCGACAAGGCGGCTCAAAAGTCGCCTTGTTTTTTTATGCTCGAGCTTGGAAATATGGGCATCGAACGACACGAACTGTTGCTTCGAGCGATCTTTTGCAATTCAGGGATTATTCAATTGTTGACAGAATCATGACACTCGAAATCAAATGATTAACATGGGAAAATTTGTGAATTACTACATCGAACGGGAGTTCCTGTCACGGCGAAGGCTGTCCGGCAAAATGGATTCGCTTTATATGTTCAGCGGAATCATCATATCCGTCGCAGCGTTGATGACCGCTTTCGCCTTGTTCACGGGTTACGAGAATGCGCTGAAGAACGTCATTCTCGGTGTGAACTCGCATTGCTATATCTTCAGGTTCGGAAACACGGATATCACCGGCGCTGATCTGAACGAAATAAAGGACTTTTTCAAGGACAGGCCCGAGATCGAAGCGCTCGACGCAGCCATTTCCGCGCAAGCGATGGCTGTTCACGGAAAAAAGACCAAAGGCATTACCCTTCGCGGAATCGACTCCGCCAACGAGAATCTTCCCACGGAATACCATCGTTACGTGAAGGAAGGTCGCTCGCGACTGGAGAACGACCGGGAGGCGGTGATCGGCGTCAAACTGATGCGCGAACTCGGACTGAGCATCGGCGATACGCTGAAGGTTATCAGTCCGTTGCACAGTCGAATAACGCCGATGGGCCTGAAGCAGAAAACTGCCCGGTTTCGTATCGCAGGTGTATACGAATCGGGCATGTACGAGTACGACAGCGCTTACCTGATCATGAATCTCGAGGCCGCCGCGCAGTTCACGCTCAATCCGCAGGAATTCTCCTGGGTGGAGGTCAAGCTCGGCGACGCGTTCATTGATGACGCGGATATCCTCGCTTCCCGCTGGGAGGACGAGCTGAACGAGCACATGCGCGCGGAGATGTCCGAATACCCGGGATCGTTCCGGATCGTGTCGTGGGTGTTTTACAACGGAAATCTGTTTACGCTGATAACGCTCGAGAAATGGATACTCTTCATCATCATGAGCTTCATGGTGTTGATCGCGTCATTCAACGTCGTGAGCGGTATTCTGACTTCGATCCTGGAGCGCAAGCGAGATATCGGCATTCTGAAGGCTTACGGGGCGACTTCGGGAATGATCAAGCGGATTTTCCTCGGGAGAGCGCTGTTCATGTCCGCCGTTGCCGTTTTGATCGGCGAGGTTCTCGGCTACTTGCTGGGGCAGCTCTTGTACCATCAAACCATCTACCGGTTGAAAGGCGACGTCTACTTCCTGGAAAAGCTGAACGTGAGTTACAGCGTGGAGGTTTGGGCGATGGTTTTCGCGGTGGCGATGCTGATTGTCCTCGTTACGGCGCTGTTTCCCCTCAGAAAAATCGAATCGATGAATGTGACCGAGATTCTTCGGAATTCGCCGGGTAAATAGGAGTAACGATGCTACTGAGCGTAGAACATATTCGAAAGAGTTATCGCGAGTCCGCAGGCACGCTCGAAGTGCTGCGAGATGTAAATCTGGAGATCGAAACGGGTAAGATGATCGCCATAACCGGAGAATCAGGCTGCGGGAAGAGCACGCTGCTACATATTCTCGGGTTGCTCGATCAGCCAGACGGCGGGAAGATCGTGTACGAAGGCAAGGAACTGAGAACCGGTGACCGCCGCATTGCGCAGTTCCGGAATCGGAAGATCGGCTTTGTGTTTCAATTCCACTACTTGCTCGAGGATTTCACTGCGCACGAGAACGTCGTGATTCCTGCGCTGATCGGTGGCATGAATCGCAAGGACGCGAACAAGCGCGGGTTGGAGCTCATGCGGATGCTTGAAGTGGAGCAGCGAGCCGATCATTACCCGAACCAGTTGAGCGGCGGAGAGCTTCAGCGCATAGCGATCGCCAGGGCGATTATCAATCAGCCTGCGATCGTCTTTGCGGATGAACCCACGGGTAATCTCGATCCCCGCCACAGCGACGAAGTCGTTAATCTGATCGTGCGTTTGAACAGGGAAATCGGGCAGACGTTCGTGATCGTGACCCATAACCTCGGCATCGCACAGCGCATGCACCGGCACTATGTGCTTACAGACGGAACACTGGTTTTGCAACCGTAACCTGTTGCGGGTATGAAATACAAAAAATGGCTGCCCATCGTGGTGGCGATTCTCTTTCTGATCAATCTGGCGGCGTTCATCGTCTTTCGCGTGATCGACGTCGATCTGGTGGTGCGGGACAAGATGACCGCCCGTCTCGAACGATCGCTCGAAGCCGATGTGACGATGGAGGGACTGACCCTCGACGACCGGCAGATGAACATCACCGGTCTCACCTTCGACTGGAAAGCGCGCAACATGCGCCTTTCGATTGAGCAGGTCTATATAAGCTACAAAATGCGCCGTCTGCTCTTCTCCGGTTTCAAGATTCCCGGAGTGGTCCAGCAGGTGTCCATCTACAACCCACGCTTCGATTTCATTATTGATGGGAACAAGCCAGTGGGGGAAGATGAAGAGCTTTCCATCGCGGACATCCTCGCCAATATTCCCGATCTGAGCGGATACTTCAAGTCTCTGATTCTCGAAAACGGCACGGTTTGCTATCAATATCTCAGCGATGAAGTAACCGCTAGGGACACCATCGGAAAAATCCGGGTCGACGCGCAAAACGATGAGCTGTGCAGGGTCGGGATCGTCGCAGGAGATTCATTGTTCAGCCTTACCGGAAGCATCGTGATGCAGAAGGGGACGTTCCTGAACGCCGACGTCTCGATCAAGGGATATCGCCCCGACCAGGTTGACATATCCGTTCTGGACACGCTGGATTTCAGGCTCGACAGCAGGCTGCATCTGACAGAGCACAGCCTGGATATTGACGGAAATTTACGGGATGTCGCGGTGGATTACCAGGGACAGACCGTGCGAGCAGGAAGCATCGGTTTCACCGGTACGAACGATTCGCTCTCGGTTCACTCGTATGATATTGCGATTAACGGAGACACGGTTCGCTCCGAGATCGTTGTATTCAAGCCGTTCGAGCAGGAACGCACCCTCAACGGAACCTACAGCGGCACGATCGATGCGAGCCACTACATCCCCGAATTGGATGGATATCTTGGCATTAAGGGCCGGTTAAATGGTGACGCGGAAAGGGTGAATCTGTTTGCCGACGTTACTTCGGATTCCTTGACCTACGGCAAATTCTCGCTCAAGAACATCCTGGTCGATCTCGGGATGTCTTCGGATGGAATTCACTTTCTCGTCCATCGCATGAGTCTTTGGGACAATCCGATCGATGGCGAGGGATTCTGGTCGTTTTCGAACAAACTGAACATGCGCTTGAACGCCAGGGCATTTGCGTACGAATACGAGAACACCCGTTTAACTGGAGATGTTGCCTCGAAACTCGTGTACAGCTCCGGGAAACCGTTAAAACTGAATGCCGAAATAGCGAAATTGAGCGCTGAGAACGAGTACGTCAATTTCACCGATATGCATGCGGAGCTTGCGCTTGCTGGTTCGATCCTCGAAGCAAGGATTGTGGATAGCAAGGAGCACCTTGAAATAAACCTTGATGCGGATATCGCGCTCGAAAAAGTCGAATCGAATTTCCACTTCAGGCGATTCGACCTGAATGACTACCTTCCACTGAATTCCTCGGCGACAAACTTTCCATCGATAAACGGAAACATCGATATCTCTGCGGACCGCAACAATGTTCAGCTCGATTCACGTCTGCGCGTGTACGAAGAGCGCTACGGAATGCTGGACGGCTTCTTGATTACCAACGCGGCCATCGACCTTCTACACGAAAGAACTTATCTGCATATCCGAACCCGAAGCGGTGTTTACAATTTCGAGCCGGTTCAGTTTCACCTCCTCGCTGCCGGATCGCTGGACAGCCTGCACACGCTGGACTGCCGCTTGAACGAGAATGTCGGCATCGAGTTGCGGATGAAGCTGGAGCCTTCGTTCGATCTGGGATTCAGAATCAAGGGCAGGGGCGTTGACATCCCGGAATATCTCGAGTACTTCATGAACTACTACATGACCCGTAAATTCGAGGGGGAAGCCGATTTCGATTTCGCGTACAACATGGGTGACAAGGATCGCGTGAGAGGATGGCTCACACTGAAGGATTTCCGGTATGAAGATTCCAGGCCGCTTTCGACGATGCTGAGATTCGACGGTACAAAGGACGGCGTCGCGATCGAGCCGTTCCAGATCGCGGCTGTCGGTCATCCGGTGGCTTCGGGTGAAGCGAATGTTCTTCTTGGTCCCAGACCATCCGTGGATGTCTCGCTGGATATTGACGAGCTCAACCTGCAGGATTTGTTCGAAAGTCCGGGGCATCAGGGGATACTCGCCGGAAGCGTAAAATGCCGTTTCCGGGAGGACGACGATTACATCCAGACGAAGCTGAGCGCACGTAAGCTGAATTACGGCGGATTCCAGGCGGATTCTCTCTATGTGGACGCCACCCAGGATAATCACAGGCTTCGCATCGATACACTTTACGCCGGGCATGCGCCGTACTATTCGCTGAGCGCTCGGGGGGCGATCGGATACAATTTCCTTCGCGAGAAAGCCTTTGACGACAGCAGCACCGTGTCGGTTCGCTTCGACGGAGACTTCCTGAAAATGCTCTCGGATCGTTTCTCGTTCTTCCATCATGGCGAGTCCAACGCCCACATGGATCTGACGGTTGGATTGCGCAACGAGCAGTTGAACATCGAAACGGGCGAGATTCGATTGAAAGATGGGTCGATCAAGCCGGATTATTTCAATACCAGGATTCGCGACATACAGATCGATATGCAGATCGAGAACAACATCCTCGATATCAGGGAATTCAGTTTGGGAACCGAGGGAGCCGGCCGATTGCACATCGAGAACGGGGATATCGGCGCGGAAGATCAGTTTGTGCTGGGGACGCTTCAGATGGGCTATATCTACGCCTACACCGATCCCGAAGGAATATGGGCGTCCATACCGTGGTATATGCCCGAGAACACCCTTGCGAACGCCGTTATCAAGGGACGCTACGAAGACCGGGCGGTTGTGACGGGGCCATTCGACGATATTCATATCCTGGGGGACGTATACGCCTCCAACGGCGGCGCGATCTATCCCGAGGACGTAACAAGTTTGCTTGATATCGTCGGAACGGAAACGAGCTCCTGGCTCAACGACAAAGTCCTGATGCGAAAGCGAAAGAACACTGAGGAGGAGCGCCGACACTCCCCGTACGTACGTATCGGCGTGCCCATCTCGATGGATTTGATGGTTCATTTCACCGATAACTGTTTCTATGTCATGAATCCGTGCAACTTCCTGGTGAATCCCGACAGCTTTCTCCATTTGATCTTCTGGGACCGGTACATCTTCGTGAAAGAGGCGATGTTTACCTCGGAGCAGGGGACGATGGACCTTTTCGGGTCAACCTTCCAGGTCGATTATGTCGAGGTGGTGGTAAACCAGTATATGGACAAGAAGGGAGAAGAAATTCTCGGTTTGAGCGACTACGATGTGAAAATCAAAGCCTCGCTGTACAACAAGACTGCCGACGGAACCTTGATCACACTGGATGTCGTGCCGCAAAATCAGGATATGAAAAACATCATCGGAAACCTTCAGTTCCAGCTCAGCAGCGACGATTCGAACGATCAGACCGTCATGAGCATGCTCTCCAAGCTGAAATACGGCAGAAGCCACGATGAAGTTACTCCTCAGCAGCAGGAAGCCCTCTTTCAAGATGAAGCGCTCTACATGGCGGGAGCGGGTGTTGAGAATATCTACGTGAACCCGATCCTGTCGCCCATTGAGAACACCCTCCGGAAATTTTTGCATCTCGACTATTTCTACATAAGGCCCGGGATTTTCAGGAACCTGTTTTACGAATATGCAGGTTCGCACATCAACGAGCCCGAACCCGTTGAAGAGGAGAGCGGTATGGCTCGATTCAGCGGAATTCTCCTGAACGATCTGTCCGTTCGTCTGGGTAAATATCTTACAAGAAATTTATTTGTCGATTATGAATTTCTGGTAGAAAAAACTACGGATATCGAACGTACGAGGATGAGCTTATCTCACGACTTTACCGTTCGTTACGATCTGCCTTGGCGATTCCAGCTCGGTTATACGTATCGCCTCGAGGATGATATTCATCATCAGGTGCATCAAATCATGCTGGAAAAATCTTTACGATTTTAGTGCGAGAGAGTTATTGACACGTAGACTTCATCGTGATAAGAGGGAATAATGGGAAAAGAAACAATGTATCTTTCAGTTGATCTTTTACAGGCATTCATGATCAAGGTTTTCACGAAACTCGGCGTTCCGGAAGACGAGGCCGCTATCTGTGCAGAAGTGCTCATTACTTCTGATCTGCATGGAATCGAATCGCACGGAATAGGCCGGTTGAAGATGTATTTCGATCGCATTCGGGAAGGGATACTCAAGCCGGAAACGGATATCGATGTCATTCGCGATAAGGGCGCGACGGCTGTTTGGGACGGAAACCACGGCATGGGGCATGTTATCGGCAAACGGGCGATGCTCAAGGCTATCGAGAAGGCCGGAAACTATGGCGTCGGGATTGTGACCGTGAGAAATTCCAGCCACTACGGTATAGCCGGTTACTACGCCAAGCTTGCCATCGAGCGCGACATGATTGGCATAACATTTACCAATGCGCGTCCCTCCATCGCTCCGACGTTTGGGACGACGCCCATGCTCGGAACGAATCCGATATGCTTTGGTGCGCCTTCGGATATGGATTTCCCCTTCCTCTTCGATGCCGCGACATCGATTAGTCAGCGTGGGAAGATCGAAGTGCTCGATCGCGAAGAGAAGGAGACGCCTTACGGTTGGGCTATCGATGCGAACGGCGAGCCGTACACGGATACCCCCAGGTTACTGGTCGATCTGATCAAGAAAGACGCAGCGCTCGTTCCTCTCGGAGGGATCGGCGAGCTGATGGGCGGGCACAAGGGATATGGCCTGGCAACGATGGTCGAGATACTCTGTGCATCGCTCCAGAGCGGTGCGTTCCTGAAGGATTTGCGAGGATTCGACGAGAACGAGAAGCGCATTCCTCATGCTCTGGGCCACTTCTTTCTGGCAATCGACGTGAGCTTCTTTACGGATGTCGAGTCGTTCCGCAGGACGACGGGCGAAATCATGCGGCAACTTCAGAGCTCTAAGCTGTCAAAGGGTGAACAGCGAGTTTATGTAGCGGGTGAGAAGGAGTATGAGAATGAAATCAGAGTACGCAAGGAGGGTGTACCGATCATCCCGAATCTCAGGAAGAACATTCTGATAATTCAGAAGGAGTTGGGATTAGAAAACGAATTGATACGGCAGCAATGATATACATAAAAATAAAATAGAATCTTCAAGGAGGATTTATGAAAAAGGTGTTATTTATAATGTTGATGCTTGTAGCGCTCTTGCTTCAAGCCGTCAATCCGCCGCGAAATCTAGTAGCTGAACCCGGAAACGCCTTGGTGACCCTCACATGGGAAGCTCCCATTATCGATGGAACCACCGAGTTGTTTTACCACGACGATAATCCCTACAATGCCTATTTCCAGACTTATGGCCAGGGATACGGCACCGTTTTCGATCTGTCGGATTACGAGAATCCGGTTCTTCGCAAACTGGACTTCCGTCATTCGTCTTTCGATATCATGGGACCTCATAACTACAACCTTCACATCGTCAACTGGATAACCGGCGACGTGATCGACGTGTTGGAGAATCTCAGTACAACCGTGAACGATGCTTGGGAAGAGGGGATCGATCTTGGCTCGTTGAATGGTGCCGACCTGGTTGGGATATTCATGGAGCCGCTCAGCAACTCATCGACGGATGCTTACCCGGTGATCGATTGCGATCCATCACCGGACGCTCTCTCATACGTAGTGAATGTGAATAACGATTATGCGATCACCGACGATCCTGCCGACGGCGATTTCCTCATGGATCTGTGGTTTGCAGCGGATGGATTCTCTTCGTTACAGGCGCGCAAGATGCCGCTGAACCATCACCCGGTCGAGCTTGCAAACCATGTAATGAGAGCTCCATTGACAGAGCCGCTGCCGCAAGACAATCGTAATCAGATTGGCTACCGGGTTTACCGAAACAGTGTATTACTGAATGCTGAACTTCTTCAGACTCCTTATTATCTCGACACAAACGTAACGAACAACCTGACCTATAATTATTACGTTACGGCTGTTTACGAAGGCGAGGAATCCGTACCTTCCGAGACGGTTCAGGCCATACCGAGCCTGCCTGCCGACATCTTGTTCTACGAGAGCTTCGAGGGGCATCAAATCCCCACTACCTGGACAATCTACGATGCGGATGGAGATAATTACAACTGGCAGATCAACGACTCGAATTTCGATGCTCACAATGGCAGCTATTGCGCATGTTCGGCATCCTACATCAATGACATAGGTCCACTTACCCCGGACAACTGGCTTATAACTCCAGCGATTGCGTTGCCCTCGGACGATATCGCATACTTGCGGTTCTGGGTGCAGCCTCAAGATTCCGACTGGCCGAACGAGCATTATTATGTGAAGGTATCGACCACCGGAACCGAAATGGAAGATTTCACGGAGACGATCTACGACTGGACCGTCGCTTCGAGCGCTTGGCACATGGTTCAGCTGTCTCTCGAAGACTATGCCGGAGAAAACGTCTATATTGCGTTCGAGCACTGCGAAGTGACGGATATGTATTATCTCAAGATCGATGACGTAAAGGTCACTTTAACTGAAGCTACCGACGGGGAAGAGGTGTCCGTTCCGATGCTGGATACGAGATGCTATCCGAATCCGTTCAATCCTGAAACTACAATTTCGTTCACGCTTCCAGAGGATGGAAACGCTCGCGTGGATGTCTTCAACATTCGCGGTCAGAAAGTGACCACGCTTTGCAACGAGCGTTTTGGCGCGGGAAGCCATCAGGTAATGTGGCATGGAACCGACGATAACGGAAATCAAGTTTCAAGCGGAATCTACTTCTACAAGCTCAACACCGGCAACCAGACGCTGGTACGTAAAATGGCTTTGATGAAATAACTTAATCTGCATTTTGAAAGGGATGGCTCCGTGCCGTCCCTTTTTTTAGGCACTGTTGCATATTAAGTGGGTGAATGGGTATTCAGATATCCGCAACATTGCAGAACCTTCAATCTGAAGTATGAGAAGTCCTTGTATCCATACGCTCTCTTTATAATGGTTCGAATGACGTTGTTAACCGCTTCTGCCTTGGCATTCGTGATTCTATGCTTGAACCAGTTCAACACAATATGCAATCTCTTCATAATCGTTCTTGCAAGTGCCTTCAGTGGCTCGAAGACGGTTTTCTGAATAACTCTGCACCACTCTTCAATCATCGGCTTCGCTTCTTCTTGCGTAATATCGTCTTCGAAAATCGATAGTAAATCTTCTTTGAGCAAATAGGCTTCGTAAAGGGGATGATTTAGCGTCTCCAGTTTCTTGAGTCGGGCTTGATGGTTTTCTTTGTGATTGTGTTTTCTGGTCAAAACCAACCACCGGTCGTGTTTCTTGCTCTGACGCAACTTGTCAGATTCAAAATCTCTCTGAAGTTCTCGTCGTACTTCTTCCACTTTCCTGTTGACCAGGCGGCTGAAATGGAAACGATCAAATACGATCATATCGGCACTCCAACACTCGGAAACAGCGCCGATATATGAACCACTGAAATCCATTGTTACGGTATCAATCCAGCGGAGTCGTCGTTCGTATTTTCGAAACAACTCCTTCGCACTTTCTTTCGATTTGCCCATTGTCAGGTCGATCACACGCCCGTCCTCATGGTTTGTGATAACCGTTGCATACTTATGCCTTCGCTTATAACCAATCTCGTCAATTGCAATCTGATCGACATTCGGAACTCGTCCTCTATAACCCTTTTCCAACTTGGATAACTCAATTTTGTCGATTCGATAAATCGTACTCCGATCCACACCGAATATCCGTGCTACAGAAGCATTGTCTGAACGAAGCGTGAACTGGAGAACCTTATTGCCGAAGTCTTTAGAGTGTCGATTGAGACCCTCGGCAATATCCTGTTGTTCAGTTTTCACTCCACACTGAGCGCAGTTGATCCGGCGAAGCGTCAGCACAAGTACTACGGGACGACAGGATATGGATGCATGAAGAATTTTGCGGACTCGATGATCATAAACTGTTCCCACAATACCGCATGTAGGACAACGTGGCTCATCTTCCTTTCGAACATGGACTTCAATGCATGGATAAGTTTGATACGTACCTTCGATTATCTGGTCGGCAGAATAACCTTGCAAAGCCAACAACGTTTTACAGACTTGTTTTCTGAGAGGATCATTCATCTCTATCTCCTTGTTGTGGTGATTAGGAGATTGTACGAGATCGGGTGATTCCTCTCAATCTTTTTTTCGACTTACCCACTAAGTTTGCAACAGTGCCTTTTTTTATTGCTGCTCGAGTACAGCGTGGCATCTTCGCCCGATCCCCGCCTGTACAGGGATATACCACACCCTTGAGAATGGAATAATGTAAGGCGGCAAGGCTGTGGAACACCCTGCACAGGCGGGGATCGAACCAATCTGCTCACGCTTCGATGATTTCACGAGAAATCCCTTTACAGAATGAAATCCATTTTGCTGATCGATTTTTGTAATTCAATGTTGGGAGGTTTGATGCGAGAGACATCGGATCGGGCTGCTTACGTCTACGGCTTCATGGCGGTAGCGCTGTGGTCGACGGTTTCGACGGCGTTCAAGGTATCGTTGAGATATCAGGAGCCGGCGGTGATGCTTCTGTACTCGGCCCTGACATCCACGCTGCTTCTGGTGGCGGTTCTTGCGTTCCAGGGAAAGTGGCGACTTCTCGGAAAGCAATCGGCAGGGGACCTGTTCCGCTCAGCGATTTTGGGTTTGCTCAATCCTTTTGCGTATTACCTAGTACTGTTCAAGGCGTACGATCTGCTGCTTGCGCAGGAGGCGCAGGTTCTGAACTACACCTGGGGTGTGGTGATGGTGCTTCTCTCGATACCGCTACTGCGGAAGAAAACGACCGTCATGGAGATTCTCGGAGCGCTCTTGAGCTTTAGCGGTGTGTTCGTCATCGCTGTAAAGGGCAATTTCGCGAGCATGAGCTTCACAAATCTTACGGGGGTACTGCTTGCTGTGGGCAGTTCGCTGCTTTGGGCGTTGTACTGGATATTCAATCTCAGGGATCACCGTGACGAGGTGCTGAAGCTCTTTCTGAACTTCGCATTCGGAACCGTTTTCATCCTTGTCTACCTTTTCGTGACGGGGAGCCTCGATGTGCCCGGCTTGAAAGGCCTCACGGGCGATGTCTACATCGGGCTGTTCGAAATGGGACTGACCTTCATCGTTTGGATGAAAGCCCTCAGCATCGCGAAGCACACCGCTCGAATCGCGAACCTTGTGTACGTCACGCCGTTCATTTCGCTGATCGTCATCAACATCGTGCTGGGAGAGGCTATCCACCGTTCGACGATCGCCGGGCTTCTGCTGATCGTTGGCGGGATATTGTCGCAGCGGATTCGCATGAAGAAGGCCAAGCCCGAACATGTTCGGGCCGATTGAGCGAAGCCTGGGCAGAAACTGGCGGAATTGGAGCGGAAAATGCAAGTCAGATATCGGGTAAACTTTGGAATGTTCGAATGCGAAATTCAATGAATTGAAGAGATTTATAACTTGACACCGGTTTGATTTTGCAAATAATGACACTGCCTTGTTGTGCAAGGAGGTTGTATGAGAAAAAGCATATTTGTATTTGTTCTGGCGACAATGCTTCTTTCGACCGCGATTTTCGCGGCGGAGAAAGTATCGATATATGATATTCAGTTCACCGTTAACCCGGGCGCTGAAGGAACCTATCCTTCCCCTTACGAAGGAATCGTCGTTCAAACCGAAGGCGTTGTCACCGCGATCGGCTTCAACTCCAACTACCTGATGCTCTCGGATGAAAACGGCGGGCCGTGGAACAGTGTCGTTGTTCAGGCTCGCGATCAGGTCAATCGCAAGAGCCTCCGGGTTGGCGATTACATCGAAGTGGAGGGCGAGGTTCACGAGAATTTCGGTAATACGGAATTGCGGAATATCAATGTTCTGCGTCGACGCGCTGGAAGCGGCAGCATGCCGCAAGCCTTTGAAGTGACCACCGGCGAACTTGCAGTAACGGAATCCCTGGAAGGCGCGCTTGTGAAGATTCGCAGCGTCAATATCGTTGGAATGCGCCAGGAGACCAAGTGGAGCATCAACGATGGAACCGGAAGCTGCGTCCTCTATGACGGCTTTAACGTCATGAACAACAAGAAACGCTCGAACCGCGCAGGCGACACCCTCGAGTACGTTCAGGGAAGCATCGTCTATCAGTACGGCGAGTATCAGCTTTGCCCACGTTACATAAGCGACCTCTCCAGCACGGGGTCCCATCAGGTGCATGGAACTTCTTGGGGCCGAGTGAAGTCCTTGTATAAGTAGTTTTCGGGTTTTCGAGAAGAACGAAATTGTAATATACGTCAATAATAGAAGTACTGCCTCATAAACCGGGGCAGTTTTTTTTCATAGACCGCTTGTTTATTAAGGAGGAACCTTGAAGAAATTTCTGAGAAATCTTATCGTATTAGGCTTCTTTGCCGTTGGCGGATACTGCCTCTACAGGTTTTTTTCCCGACTGAAACAGACGATCAAGCTGGACAAGTCCCTCCCGTTGTTTTTGAAGAATACGATCGGCGAAGAGCCATCCGTTCAGATCAACTTGCAGTTCCGCTCTCTGGCGATAATCCTCAAGCTTACCGCGGAGACCATCGAGCGGGAGCCGGACGTTGAAGAACTGGTTCGGGAATATATCGCCGATTTCTATCCGGCGCTTGCAAATATGAACTTGTCTGTTTGCGTCGAGAAGAAAGACGAGGGCAAGGAACTTAAGCTTGATCCAGAGGATGAAGAAGCGGAAGTTGATGTTGAAACCGGGATTCCCGAAGTGGAAACGGAAGAAACTGAGGCATAAAAAAATAGAGGTTTTCCGAAATAGTCTCGTGCCTTTATCTGAGCGGATTCGAGGAGTTCGCGCAGAGATGACAAAAGAGTGCAATCTTATGTTATTTCAAAAGATTAGACAAAATCCTTGACAAAGATTTCAGGATTCGGAAAACAGAAATTCAAAACTGAGTGAAGGAGTGGAATTATGACCAAGGCTGATTTAGTGAAAACCATTTCACAAGAAACGGGAATAATTCGTAAAGACGTAGCGATCGTAGTGGATACATTTCTTGATGCCGTCAAAGACAGTATGAAAGAAGGACATCATATCGAAATCCGCGGTTTCGGCACATTCAAGCTAAAAATCAGAAAGCCGAGAATCGGACGTAATCCGAAAACCGCAGACAAGGTTCCAGTTCCAGAACGCGTTGTTCCAACTTTCAAATTTTCACGCGCTTTCAAGGACGATGTGGCCGACGCGAACGTGGAATTATTAGAAGAACAATAAAACACAGGGGGATTGAATGCCTTGCGGAAGAAAACGGAAGAAGCATAAAATCAATACACATAAGAGGAAAAAAAGGCTTCGGAAGAATCGTCATAAAAAGAAATAATCGATAGTCCATTCGCGGCTGTCTACTTATAAATCATGATATGACAGATATAATCCCTGCGGATTATCCTTAAATGTTTCCATTGTTTGATAGAATGCCGCTGCACACGCAGCGGTTTTTCTATTTCTAATCCAGGATCGTTGTTTATGAAATCCATAATGGAAGATATTCATGATTTCCCGATTGGGGTCGCTCGCATCGCAAGAGATGGAAGCGTCCTCCACTGTAATGACCTATTCATAAAATTATTCTTACCCGGGCAGATAACCGATAACGTCTATCGCTTGATTCCCGAATGGAAGCACGAAGCCTTTCATGACTGGTTGGAAGGGATCGTCGCAAACCGGACGCACCTGGCGTTCAAGCTGGCCTGCCCCACGGAGTTAAATTCTTCCCGCACTCTCCTCATCTCGGCAAGCTGCGACCGAGAAAACAACACTTGTCTGTTGGTCGTCAACGAATACATTACCCCCATCCATATCGATAACCCTAGCAATCAGCAGTATATCAACTTCTTCGATGAGTTGATGGACTTCGAGGGCTTTATTGTGTTCCGGTACAATTTTATGGAGAGTAAATTCGATTACTGCAGCCCATCCATCAATCGATTTCTGCTTCTCTCGGGTAAGTCGATTACAAAATTGTCGGGAGACGAGCTGATTGAGCTTGTTCACCCGGATGATCGGGAACAACTGAAAACAATCATCCGGCAACAGATAGGCGGGGAGTCGCTGAAATCAAGCCTCAAGATCGAGTTCAGGCTCAACGCTATCCCCAATAGCTTCACATGGCTCCAGTCCAATTTACACTTTGTCAGGGACATGCAAGGAAGCACGGTCTCGTGCGTTGGAATAACATTGGATATCACCAGGCAGAAACAAACGGAGCAAGCGCTCGTCGCATCTCGAAATCAGCTCGAGAAACGCGTTATGAATCGGACGCTCGAGTTGATTAAAACCAATGAGCGTCTTCTCGGAGAGATTACGGATCGAATCCACGCCGAGATCGAGGTGAAAGAGAGCGAGGAGCGGTTCAGAAGTATCTTCGAGCAAGGCTATGACGGAATCGTTCTGCTCGATGCGCGCGGATACGTGATCGCGTGGAACCGCGCGATGACAGCCATGACCGGCATGAACGAGGATATTGTTGTCGGGCATCCGTTCTGGGAGATTCAGCAGGAGTTGTCCGGAAACCACCGCCACCACCAGAGGCTCAACCTCTGGCGAAACCGCATCGAACGATACCGGGAAAACGGAACGGCTGATTTCATCAACATGGTGGAGGAGGACATTCTCACATTGCCCGATAGAAAGCAACGTATCATCGAGCGCATTGTATTCCCGATCAAGACATCTACGGAGCTCCGGCTTGGCATTTTCATGCGTGATATCACCACGACACGACAATCCCTGGAAGCCCTTCGGGAATCCGAGGAGAAATTCAGAATTTTATCCGAGGAATCCCCCAACCTGATCTTCATATTCTCGAAGCACAAGATCGAGTACGTGAACGCGGTCTGGAAGAAGATGACCGGGTATTCTCGAGATGAACTGCGTTCGTCTGATTTTGCGCTGACCAAAGCGATTATTCCCAAAGACCGCTTGAAAGTTCTCAGGATCATCGCCCGTCTGGAATACCCCGGAGTAATTCCCGCGCAGGAAATCACACTGGAAAAGATATCGGGGGAAAGGCTGGCATTGCTCGTTAATTGCCGGAAAATCTATTTCAACGGGAAACCGGCGGTCCTCGCGATCGCATCCGACGTCACGGATATTCGAAGGATGCAGCGGCAAATCGCGGACGCGAAGAGGTTCGAGGAAATCGAACGCTTGTCCGCCGGCGTAGCTCATGAGGTGCGGAACCCGCTGAATGCGATCGTTGCGATATCGGAAATGCTCAAGACAGACTTCGGGCATCTCCCGGTGATGGCCGAGTATCTCGAGCACATCGGAATGCAGGTTCAACGTCTGGCGAGATTGATGGGAGATTTGTTAGAATTCAGCAAAATTACCAATATTGCCGATCTTGAAGAGATTTCACTCTTGACGTTATGTTATGCAAGTATAAAAATGTGGCAGCAGGCAGAAAAGTATCCTGGCTACGAGGTCGAGATCGATCACTCGTCATGTGAGGCTGATCCGTTTGTTCGAGCCGATATCAGCAGGATGCAGCAAGTTCTCATCAACCTGCTCGATAACGCTGCTCAGCACAGCAGAGACGAAAAAATCATCGTCATGAAGGTGTCGATTGGCGAAGATCAGTGCATAATTATCGAGATCATCGATCGGGGCCACGGCATAAATCCCAAGGATATAACCCGGGTATTCGATCCTTTCTTCACCAGAAGAAGCAAGGGGTCCGGCCTCGGATTGAGTATTGTTAGAAGTATCATCGAGAAAATGGACGGTACGATCCGGCTGTTGAACAACGATCCGCCTCCCGGGTGCCGGGCGGTGATTCTTCTGCCCCAGGTAAAAAGGAATGTTCAATGAAAGCGCGAATTTTGATGATAGATGACGATCCCAGTATCATTTTCAGTTTCACGAAATTTCTCAACAGTCGCGGATACGACGTAGTCACCGCTGAAACCATTGAAGAAGCGCGGGAGAAGCTATTCCAATACCCGGTCAACGCGATGATCCTCGACCAGATGTTGCCGGATGGCGACGGTATCGATTTCCTTACGGAGATTCGGGCGAGTAACGACACCCTGCCGATCATTTTCATTACCGCTCACGGCGACGTAAACCTGGCTGTGGAAGCGATGCGTCGAGGCGCGGACAACTTCATGGCCAAGCCTGTGAACATGAGCGGACTGGAATTGTTCCTGGAAAAATCGGTCGAGGTGGGAAGGCTGCGCCAGGCAGACCGCGCGACGCAGAGAACCAAGCGCGACAAGATCGAGCAGTACATCGAACACCGCCCGGTCATGAAATCCATTCTCGATTATGCCCGGATCGCTGCTCACAGCGACACGATCATACTAATCCAGGGTGAAACCGGAACCGGCAAAGGCGTTATGGCTAAATGGATTCACGATAACAGCCCCAGGGCATCCAAGCCGATGGTGCCCGTGAATTGCGCGAACTTGAGAGACACCTATCTGGCAAGCGAGCTCTTCGGCCACGCCAAAGGAGCATTTACCGGAGCTGTGGCCGACAAGCAGGGGCTTATCGAATACGCAAACGGCGGAACCCTCTTTCTGGACGAAATTACCTCTATGAATATGCAAATCCAGGCCGAACTCTTGAAAGTTATTGAAGACCGGAGTTTCAGGCGCATGGGAGAGACCCAGACCAGGACAAGCGATTTCAGGCTTGTCTGTGCTTCCAATCAAGACCTGGAAACCGAGGTTGAGAAGGGGAATTTCCGCTCGGACCTGTTCTACCGGATCAACGTGTTCCCGATTCACATGTTGCCTCTGAGGGAGTCGAAGGAAGACATGGAGGGCCTGATCATGCAAGTTCTCGCTGACCAGAATGCTCCCGAGCTGTCTTTGAATAAAAGTGTTATGGATCTGCTTTTGAACTACTCCTGGCCGGGAAATATCCGGGAGCTCAACAACGTGCTCGAACGCGCGATTCTTCTCGCAAACAATAAGATGCCATCCGTGGAGCACTTCCCGGGACTTCGCTTCACCAAGCCCAGCGTCCTTCCCAAGACGATCAAGCCGCTCGATCAGGTTATCAATGAGTATGTCTCGATGGTCATGGACAGATTCGGAAGGGACACCATCAAGGCCGCGAAGGCTTTGGGGATTTCTCGCCAGGCGTTGTATCGTCGCTTGCGTAAAATGAAAGAATCTGAATAGAAATCAAAAATTATCGTTTTCAACAATACATCTCCCGATATCGAAAAAAATCAAAACTGCAAGTCGCTCTGCGAAAGGGTTTTGTCTGGTATCGAATTTGCATTATCGAGAAGTTAAGACACAGAATAATGGCGGCTCCCTTTCAAGCCGAGTGGGAAGCATTATTCACAAGGTCTGATGCTGACTCATCCATACTGTTATGCTGAGTGCCGCGAAGCCGTAGCATTTGCTTGCAAATGCCAGTTTAGCGAAGCCGTAGCATTTGCTTGCAAATGCCAGTTTTGCGAAGCAGCGTATCGAAGCATCGTGGTGTGGTGTCGTCCTTCGATAGAATCCCGATATATCGGGATCACTCAGGATGACACAAATCGGAGGCGGAGTTCATTTTTCGACCAAGTTTGAAAGAGAGCCATAATGACTTACTTCTGCCCAAGATGCAAATTGGAGTCGATATGCCCGGGACAATCCGTTACTCCGAAGCGATCGCGCCGCCATTGATCAGCGCCCCAGCCGAACTGGAGCACCTGCTATTCAACATCTATCACGAGCTCAAGATTCCACTCCAATCGATAAAGAGTCTCCTTTGCATGATGGAAATCGAGCTTGTAGAGGGAAAAAATACGAGGGCCCGTAGCGACGCTCTTCAGGCAATCGATGAGCTCGGGCGAGTCGAGCGGGTCTTCGACAACATCTTCGAGTACGTAAACTTTAATCACATCCCAGGCGAGAAGACAAGCTTCCCGATGATCGACGTTATCAACAGCGTGATCGCTCAGTGCCAGGGAGCGCAGTTCGCCACGAACGTGCCCGTACGCGTTGAACCGGAGATGCCTCTTGCCGTGGCCGATCGCCGCAGGATAACCATTCTATGGAGAAATCTTCTATGCAGTGCGCTCGAGATCGTCGCGTCGATGCCGGAGCCATCGATTGAAATCGGGTGGGAGAAGAAGTACGACGCGGATGTGTTCTGGATACACCACAACGGCGAAGACAGCGATACGGGATTCTGCAGGTACGAAAGGAATTTTACGGAAACTCATCCCGAGTCGGGCTTGCCGGAAAGCGCAGACATCGTCATCGCGATTGGCAGGAAAATCGTCGAAGCTCACCAGGGTAAAATCTGGGTGTCCTCAGAGAACCCCGGCTGTACGCTCTATTTCTCATTGCCGAACAGATAATCCCTGTTCTTCTTCTGAAGGTTGGGTAATTTGATTTGCGATATCGCTCCGCGATCGGGGGCGTTCCTCAGGTTGATCACGCCACCCAGGCTGCGAATGAAGTTTTCCGTTATAGTCAGCCCCAATCCCATACCCTTTTGCGGATTCTTGGTTGTGAAAAAGGGATCGAAGATGTGATCCATGATTTCGGGTGTGACGCCGGTTCCGTTGTCCTCGATCTCGATCGTGAGGTTGTTGGGCACCTGCTTCGTACGGATCGTGATGGTTTTGTCATTGTACTGCGTCACGCTCAGGGCTTCCAGCGCATTGTTGATCAGATTGAGTATGGCCTGCATGAGAAGCACGTGGTTAGAGCGAATAAATGTGATGGATGGATCGTAGTCGGTAACAAGCCTGATCTGCTGGGCCTGACACTTGGTCCGTACAAGGGCGAGTGTGCTCTCGATAGAGCGATGCAGATTGAACTCCTCATAGACGTGAATGGGTCGCTGGTTGATCAGGGAACGCAAATGCTGGATGATGTCATGGATTCTCTGGCTCTGCCCCGAGATGAACCTGAGCGCGTCCCACAACTCATCGATCCGTACCTCGTGCTCCATCTCGCGCCACAGCAGGAGGCCGTCCGCTTTACTTTTCAGGGCGGTCAGCGGTTGATTGATCTCGTGTGCGATGCCGCCTGCCATCGTCCCCATCGATGCGAGCCGCAGGGAGCGTTCGGCGATCTTCTCCGCCTCGATCTTCTTGTTCTCCATGAATACCCTGCGGGTGATATCTTCACCTGAGCTGAGGGTGCCAGTAATTCTTCGATCCTGGTCTCTCACCAGCGTCACGTGCCAGGAGATGATACGCTGTTCCCCGTCTCGGTTAAGGATGCGATTCTCGATGGTTTTCAAGGGCTCGGAAAGCCCCGCGGTCATCCTGAGGTGGTTTAGCTTTCTGTTATCCCGATCTCGCGGGTCCGTGAAGTGGTCGAACCAGTTGATGCCGATGATCTGATCCTGCGGTCTGCCGACGATTCGGCACCCGGTCTCGTTGATGAGCGTTACCACGCCCTCGATGTCGAGCGCAATGATGATCACTCCCGCAATGCGCAGGTAATGCTCCGCACGCGCTTTCTCGAGGAGGAGTTGGGCATCGCTTTCCTTGCGCTGGATGATGTCGGCGAGTTTATCGGCATAGCCCTGGATCAGCTTGTTCTCAAATGTCTCCAGAAACTCGAGTGCGGGATCGATATAGCCAATGAATATGTTGCCGCGTGTGAGGTTGTTGATGACGATATCCCTCTTGAGCACGTTGTCCGTTTGCTGTGAGATATTGGCGCACTGCGTGTGCGTGACTCCATCGAGAACGATTTTGCTGAAAACGTACTCGGGGAACTGCATGCTCTTGGGTATGATATCCTGCGTGAAACGGGTGAAGAGTTCCTCGATGGGTATGTCCAGGGTCGCGAGGTGGTTCAGGGCGTAGAGCCCTTCCAGCTCCTTGATTCGCTCTCGCAGGTCTATCTCGATCGCAGTGAGAGGCCGTTGTGATTTTGGGTGCATTCCACTCATCCAGATTTTTCGTAAAAGATTGCAGGTTTTTGAAACGTGTCAAACAAATAATGGAAAGAGTTTTCCTGGTGGAAGGCGGCGGATTGCTTCGGGAATGTTACTGTTTGATGTGCAGTTGGTTAGGGACATGGCTTGAATAGTGTGAGGATGAAAATATTTGAAAAGGGAAAAATAGGTTGACACAAAAGGCAGGGTGTTATGATTTTGCGCACTCAATGTTAGATATTTGATTTGAACATAATAGAGTGATTTGTCGAGAAAAAGATTGACAGGAAAACAAAAGCAATTTTTGTTGAGAAACTGTCAGCTGGCCGATGTAGCTCAATGGTAGAGCAATGGTTTTGTAAACCATCGGTTGGGGGTTCGATTCCCTTCATCGGCTCCATAAATGGAGAGGTTCCCGAGCGGCCAAAGGGAACAGACTGTAAATCTGTCGTCGAAGACTTCGGAGGTTCGAATCCTCCCCTCTCCACCATTTTTTCTCTCCAGAGCAACGAGGGTTGCATTGGAGAGTTGTTTTTTATCTGGATGTTAATTTAGCGATAAATAAGCGGGAATAGCTCAGATGGCTAGAGCATCAGCCTTCCAAGCTGAGGGTCGCGGGTTCGAGCCCCGTTTCCCGCTCCATATTTAAGAATGTCGGCTCATGTAGCTCAGTCGGTAGAGCACTTCCTTGGTAAGGACGAGGTCACCGGTTCAAGTCCGGTCATGAGCTCCATTTTTTGTTTTATAGATGCTGAGATGAAAACTTAAACGAATACATAACCTGGAGGAATCATGGCAAAGGCGAAATTTGAAAGAACGAAGCCTCATGTTAACATAGGAACGATCGGTCACGTGGACCACGGTAAGACAACGCTTACCGCAGCGATCACTCTTTATCTTAGCAAGAAGACCGGCGCGACGTTCCGTTCATTTGACAGTATCGACAACGCACCCGAAGAGCGCGAGCGTGGAATCACGATCGCGACAGCGCACGTCGAATACGAAACCGCAACCCGCCACTACGCGCACGTTGACTGCCCCGGCCACGCCGACTACGTCAAGAACATGATCACGGGAGCCGCCCAGATGGACGGCGCGATTCTCGTGGTGAGCGCGGCTGACGGCCCAATGCCCCAGACCCGCGAGCACATCCTGCTTGCCCGTCAGGTTGGCGTACCCGCGATGGTCGTGTTTATGAACAAGTGCGACCTTGTGGACGACGAAGAAATCCTCGAGCTTGTGGAACTCGAAGTCCGCGAGCTTCTTTCCGAATACGAATTTCCTGGCGACGACATCCCCGTGGTGAAAGGTTCCGCCCTCAAGGGTCTCAATGGCGATCCGGAAGGCGAAGCCCAGATCCAGGAACTGATGGATGAAGTCGACCGCTACGTTCCGCTTCCAGAGCGCGACGTTGACAAGCCATTCCTTATGCCGGTGGAAGACGTTTTCTCGATTCCTGGCCGTGGAACGGTTGCAACGGGTCGTATCGAACGCGGCATCGTCAAGGTCGGCGAGAAAGTCGAACGCGTAGGAATCCGCGAGACCATCGAAACCACCTGTACCGGTGTCGAGATGTTCCGTAAAATCCTCGACGAAGGCCAGGCCGGCGACAACGTTGGTATGCTCCTTCGCGGCATTTCCAAGACCGATATCGAGCGCGGCATGGTTCTTGCGAAACCGAAATCAATCACCCCTCACACGAAGTTCACTGGCAAGACCTACGTATTGACCGGCGACGAAGGTGGACGTCATAAGCCGTTCTTCAGCGGCTATCGTCCTCAGTTCTACTTCCGCACCACGGACGTGACCGGAAGCCTGACCCTTCCCGAAGGCGTAGAAATGGTAATGCCCGGTGACCACGTAGAGGTCAACGTTGAACTGATCACCCCGATCGCTATGGAGCAGGGTCTTCGCTTCGCTATCCGCGAAGGTGGACGCACCATCGGCGCCGGCGTCGTCGGTGACATCTTACAATAAGGCAGTATCATGCGAGAAATAATCACACTGGCCTGCGAAGAGTGCAAGAATAGAAATTATTCGACTACGAAGAACAGGCGAAATCATCCGAACCGTTTGGAACTCAAGAAATATTGCCCCAAATGTCGGAAACACACGAATCATAAGCAAACACGCTAAGTAAATGATAGGGTAGGACAGTAGTTCAATTGGTAGAGCACCGGTCTCCAAAACCGGGGGTTGCGGGTTCGATTCCTGCCTGTCCTGCCAGTTTTTACAAAGAGAAAGCGCTTAATAAGCCTTTCTTTTTGTGTAAAAGGAAATAGGATTATGTTTAAGAAGCTCTGGAAATTTCTCAACGATGTGTGGCACGAAAGACGGCACATCTCCTGGCCATCGAAAGATGACTTGAAAGAGGGAACCATTGTCGTGATATCAATGTCTGCGCTGGTAGCAGTTTTCCTCTCGGTCGTCGATTGGATCTTCTCGATCGTAATGCGTTTCATCATCTTCAGGGGTTAAGCAATGAAGAAATGGTATGTCATCCACACCTTTGCATCCCAGGAGAACAAGATAAGCGAAATGCTCGAGAAGGGTGTGAAAGATACTGAACTCGAAGACAAGGTCGGCCAGATACTGATACCGACCCAGACGACATACCTGATTCGCGAAGGAAAGAAAATCGAGCGGGAGCGCAAGGTTTTCAATAGTTATATAATCATTGAGGCGGAGCTCACACGTGAGCTGCAGAGCTACATTCTGAATCTTCCGGGTGTTACGAACTTCCTGGGGACCGGTAAGAAAGCTGTTCCGCTCGACCAGGATGAAGTGAACAGGCTTCTGGGTATCGCTGACCGCGATAACACGGACAAGGCCGATATCGAATTCCTGCCTGGTGATATCGTAAAGATCAATTCGGGGCCATTTACTGACTTCAAGGGCGTGATACGCAGCGTCAATTCCGAAGCCAGAAAGTTATCCGTCGAGGTAACGGTTTTCGGCAGGGTGACCCCGGTAGAGGTATCCGTCGACCAGGTGGAGATAAATAAATAAGCAATAGAGGCAAACATGGCAAAACCAAAAGATGCTGTTAATGTAATCAAGCTGCAATTGCCTGCTGGTCAGGCAACACCCGCTCCTCCGGTTGGTCCGGCGCTGGGTCAGGCAGGTGTCAACATTCCGGAGTTCTGCAGACAGTTTAACGACCGGACAAAAGATAGCCCGGGGATGATCTTCCCGGTGATGATCTACGTTGCGAAGAATAAAAGTTTCACTTTTGAATTGAAAACACCTCCGGCAGCCGTACTCATCCGCAAGGAAGCAGGGCTGGCGAAGGGATCAGGGGAGCCGAACAAGACAAAGGTCGGCAACGTCACCAAAGAGCAGGTCAAGAAGATCGCCGAGATCAAAATGCAAGACCTCAACGCTCACACGGTGGACGCAGCGATGCGCATGATCGAAGGTACTGCGAGAAGCATGGGCGTCACCGTTTCGGAATAACCCCATTTCGAAACGACGCTTAAATCTCTTTCCGCAGGAGATTGTCGTATCCAGGAGTAACTATGTTCAGAAGCAAGCGCTTCAAAAACGCACAAGAGATGATCGATCGCAATGTTCGCTACGAACTCGACGAAGCTCTTGAAGTAATCAAGAAATTGCCCCAGGCGAAGTTCGACGAGACCGTCGAAATCCACTTCAATCTGGGCGTTGATCCCCGAAAAGCGGATCAGCAAATCCGTAACTCCATCGTTCTCCCGAACGGTACTGGCAAGCAGGTTCGCGTCCTCGTTTTCGCAGAAGGCGACAAGGCGACCGAAGCTACCAACGCCGGCGCGGAATACGTGGGAGTCGATGACCTGGTTGATAAAATTCAGGGTGGATGGTACGACTTCGACATCGTTATCGCAACCCCGAATCTGATGGGTAAGATCGGTCGCTTGGGTCGTGTCCTCGGTCCCCGCGGCTTGATGCCGAACCCCAAAGTTGGAACCGTAACCATGGAAGTTGGCGCAGCAGTGCGCGATGCGAAATTCGGTAAGGTTGCTTACCGCGTCGACAAGTTCGCAAATCTTCACATCCCTACGGGTAAGAAAAGCTTCGATGTCCCCAAGTTGAAGGAGAATATTCTGGCTGTCGTCTCCGCGATAATGCGCGATAAACCTGCAGCGCTCAAGGGCGTTTATATCAAGTCTATCTCGCTTACCACAACAATGGGACCTAGTATAAAACTCAACGTAGCGACAACAACGCTTGAAGCGCGTAAATAGGAGTGAACCATGCCGAATCAAATGAATAAAGACACTCTGGTTACACTGAAAGAACGGCTGGACTCAGCCAAAGCGATTGTGTTGGTCGACTACAAGGGAATCAACGTCGAGGAAGTTAGTGAGCTTCGCAGACGTTTCCGCGGCGCCGGTGTTGATTATTTCGTGGCTAAGAACACGTTGATCAAGATCGCGCTGAACGAACTTGGCGTAAAAGAACTTGATGAGTATCTGGTGGGACCCACTGCCGTTGCCGTTTGCAAAGCAGACGAAGTAGCGCCAGCGAGGGAGCTTGTTAAGTTTTGCAAGGAAGTGATGGACGACAAGGAATTCCCCAAATTCAAGCACGGCTATATCGGAAGTATCGTAATGGATATGGACGAACTGACCCAGCTTGCAAAACTTCCGTCTCGTGAAGAGCTTCTGGCGAAAGTTATGGCAGGATTCCAAGCTCCTATCACAGGCTTCGTAGGTGCCCTCTCGGGTATCATTCGTAAGTTTGTTTACACAGTCGACGCAATCGCGCAACAAAAAGCAGAATAAAAAATAAGCATAAACATAATTGGAGGAACCAATGGCTGATAAGAAGCAACAGGTCATCGATATCATCAAAGAAATGACGGTTATCGAACTTTCCGAACTTGTTAAAGAACTCGAAGAGATCTTTGGCGTAACCGCAGCAGCTCCAGTAGCAGTGGCAGCGGTAGGCGCAGCTCCTGCTGAAGCAGCAGCAGAAGAAAAGAGCGAGTTTGACGTAATTCTTGCAAACTCAGGCGACAAGAAGATCCAGGTGATCAAGGTTGTCCGCACCATTACCAAGCTTGGTCTCAAAGAAGCGAAAGATCTCGTTGACACCGCTCCAAAGCCGATCGTTGAAGGAGTTTCGAAGGAAGAAGCTGAATCGATCAAGGCAAAACTTGAAGAAGCTGGTGCATCCGTCGAAATCAAGTAATGACAGATATTATCGAAGTGGGCGTTCAAACATGACTCCCACTTCGATTTTTTCAATGATGAAGACCACTAACCGAACCATGCGAACCGAAAACAAAGGGCGCACGTTGGGTAGTGGTTTCACCGTTATTAGTACGAAGTGTATTCAAGCATCACAAGTTCGTTACGAAGGAATGGAGTCAAGGGAGTTTGCGGAATTCCCGATAAGGACAAATTGCCTTTCCTTGAAACCGGTAGAGAGTGTGCTTCCGGCTAATCCATTTTACAAAATCGTAAAGAGAGACTTCACAATGAAAGATCAAGTTGCAGCAGAAAGCTTCCAAAGGGGGAGGCGGGTAAAACCGGACGCTGCGATATTCGGCATTATCCATGAGGGGAAAGCCGATAGAATGAAACAATGTCTTGAGAAATTATGATTATTCGACAGATCAATTTGTGCTGTTCACTCTCAGTACCGATAATCTCCGAAAGCGACGCCTTCAAAGGCAAGGTGTCGGCTAAGGGCGCTTCAAAGGTTGTTGCGCGTTCGGGAGACGATCGGTCTTTTCCGCAGTATCTTTCTTAAAAAGGAGTGGGATGTTGGAAAAAATAAAGAACTATTCCCGCATTTTAAAAAGGGCTCAGGATCTTGGGCTGCCCTCTGTGGAGGTGCCTAATCTTCTCGCGATGCAGATCGATTCATTCGACGAATTCCTGCAGAGAGACATTCATCCGCAGAAAAGGAAGAACAAAGGCCTGCAATCGGTTTTCGATCAGATTTTCCCGATCGAGGACACCAAGCAGGTTTACTTACTCGAATTTATCGATTACTCCGTCCTGAAAGAAAAATACAGTACGGATGAATGTATCGAGCGAAACCTCACGTACCAGGCGCCGATCAAGGCACGCATGAAGCTGACCGTCTACGACGAGGAAGTCCTCAAGGAAAGCGGTGAGAAGCGCGTGAAAAAGATCATCGAACAGGACGTGTTCCTCGGCGAGATCCCATTGATCACTCCCCAGGGAACCTTCATCATCAACGGCGCGGAACGCGTGATCATCAGCCAGCTCCATCGCTCGCCGGGTGTATCCTTCACGGAAGAAAAGCACCCCAGCGGCAAGATGGTCTACTCCGCAAAGGTGATCCCTTACAACGGATCATGGCTCGAGTTCAGTCTCGATATTCACGATACAATGTATGTCCACATCGACAAGCGTCGTAAACTTCCGGTAACCGTTCTGCTAAGGAGCGTCGGGCTTTCGAGTAATGACGATATTCGGAAAGCTTTCTATGAAAAAGAGATGCTTCCGATAGAAGAAACACTGGAAAAATATTTATTCGACGACGTGTTCGACTCCGAAAACGGAGAAGAAATTTGCAAGGCAGGAACGGAAGTAACCCAGGATGTTATAGACGAGCTGAAGGAAGCTGGAATCAAAGAGGTTGCCGTTGTTGCTTCGAGTTATGAAATTCACGCAAAAATCATAGAAAATACGATCGCAAAGGATCCCACGGTGGATCAGGAAGAAGCGGTCAAGAAGATATACAACCTGATTCGTCCGGGCGAAGACCCTTCCTACGAAGACGCAAAAGCGCTCGTCGAGCGTATGTTCTTCAATGAAAAAAGATACAACCTGGGCGAGGTTGGCCGCTATAAATTGAATAGCCGCCTCGATCTCGATATACCGGCTGACAAATACGTACTCACGCGCGAAGACCTCGAAGCGATCGTGAACACGATCGTACGTATCTTCCGTAACGAAGAGACCGTGGACGATATCGACCATCTGGCGAACCGTCGCATCAGAACCGTGGGCGAGCTTCTGGAAGAAGAATACACCAACGGTCTTCTGCGCATCACCCGTATCGCCATCGAACGTATGTCGATTTCGAATGCGGATGAAGTGACGGTTCACGACCTGATCAACAGCAATGCGCTGATCGCGGTCGTGCAGGCGTTCTTCCTCACGGGTCAGCTTTCGCAGTTCATGGAACAGACCAATCCGCTGGCAGCGCTTACCCATAAGCGACGTCTTTCTGCACTCGGTCCCGGTGGCCTCACCAGAGATCGTGCCGGATTCGAAGTCCGCGACGTTCACTACTCGCACTACGGACGTATCTGCCCGATCGAGACGCCTGAAGGTCCGAACATCGGTCTGATCTCTTCACCTGCGATCTACTCGAAGATCAACCGCATGGGCTTCATGGAGACGCCGTACATCCGCGTGGAGAACGGCAAAGTAACCCAGCAGGTCGATTACCTCGATCCGGCTCAGGAAGACAAATACACCATCGCGCAAGCGAACGTAACCATCAACGAGGATATGGAGCTCACCGACGACCTGGTTTTCGCTCGTAACAAGAGCGAGTACATCCAGGTTCATCCGACCGAGGTTCAGTACGTGGAAGTCTCTCCACAGCAGATTGCATCGGTCTCGGCATCGCTGATTCCTTTCCTCGAACACGACGACGCGAACCGCGCCCTGATGGGCTCGAACATGCAACGCCAGTCCGTGCCGCTTCTCAATCCGTCCTCACCGCTCGTGGGAACGGGTATGGAGAAGATCGTAGCACAGGATAGCGGTGTGGTAGCGCTGGCGCCGTTCGACGGTATCATCTCCAATGTGACCTCCGGCTACATCGATATCAAGCGTAAGGACACTGACGACCTGACGCTGGATATGGGAACCGACAGCCGCGTCTATCTGAAGAAGTACGCGCGCTCCAATCAGGACACATGCTTCAACCAGCGCCCGATCGTTAATATCGGCGACGAAGTGAAGCAGGGACAGCCGATCTCGGATGGCCCGTGTGTTCAGAAGGACCGTTTCGCACTTGGCCAGAACATGCTGGTGGCGTTCATGCCGTGGTACGGCTACAACTACGAGGACGCGATCCTTCTCAGCGAACGCGTCGCTCGCGAAGATACACTTACATCTATCTACATCGAAGAGCAGGAAGTCCTCGTCCGTAACGTGAAGAACGGCAAGGAAGAGCTTGCTTACGATATCCCAAACGTCCCTACGCAAGCGCTTCGCAACCTGGACAAAACCGGTATCATCCGCGTGGGTTCCGTGATCAAGGCCGGCGACATCGTCGTTGGTAAGATTACCCCCAAAAGCGTGGATATCGATCCTTCCCCGGAAGAAAACCTGATGCGCGCACTCTTCGGAGACCGCGCCGGCGACTTCACCAATACCTCCCTCAAGGCCAAGCCCGGCATGGAAGGCGTGGTGATCGACGTGAAGGTGTTCTCCCGCCTGGAAGACATCCACGATTACGAAGAGCAGAAGAAAGACGAAATCGCTCGCCTCAAAGCGGAGCAAGCCGAACGCAACAAACGGATCGAGAAATTCCTCAAGGATAAGCTCTCCGATTACCTGCTCGGCGAGAAGGCGAAGAATATATCCAACCAGAAGACGAATATCTTCTTCATCCCCGCAGGTAAGAAAATTACCGACGAAGAACTGAAGAAGGTCGATTTCAAGCGTCTCAATCTGGACTACGATCTTGTGGAAAACCCCGAGAAAAACCTCCGTATCTACAACGACATCGTGATGAAGGTGAAGACCGCTCGCGAAGAAAGTGCGAACATGTACAAGAAATCGCGCGATCGGCTGAAACACGGTGACGAACTTCCTTACGGCGTGCGCAAAATGGTGAAGGTCTACATCGCCAAGAAGCGTAAAGTTCAGGTGGGAGACAAGATGGCTGGTCGCCACGGAAACAAGGGCGTTATCTCGCGCATCTCCCCGATTGAAGACATGCCGTTCATGGCGGACGGTACACCGGTTGACATCGTTCTCAACCCGCTTGGCGTGCCTTCTCGTATGAATATCGGTCAGATTCTGGAAACCCATCTGGGTATGGCTGCATTCAAGCTCGGTTTCCGCGCGGAGACACCCGTGTTCGACGGCGCCAAGCTGGAAGACATTATCGAAGAGATGGACAAGGCAGGCCTGCCGACCGATGGCAAGCAGGTTCTTTTCGATGGAAAAACGGGCGAACCTTTCCGCGAGAGAGTGACGGTCGGCATCATCTACATGATGAAGCTGAATCACCTTGTCGCGGACAAGATGCACGCACGCTCCACCGGCCCATACTCGCTCATTACGCAGCAGCCTCTCGGTGGTAAGGCCCAGCATGGTGGACAGCGACTGGGCGAAATGGAAGTCTGGGCGCTGGAAGCGTACGGCGCTGCCCGGCTTCTCGAAGAAATGCTGACCATAAAATCGGATGACGTGGATGGACGCACGAACGCCTTCAAGGCGATCACCAACGGCCTCAATCCACCGGATCCAGGAATCCCGGAATCGTTCAATGTGTTGATCAGCGAGCTCAAGTCGCTCTGCTTCCACATCGAATTCCTGTCCGATAGCGAACTGTAAACGGAGGATTCAGTGATACGAGAGATTAAAAGAGAAAAGAAAATCGAACATTACGACAATGTTCGCATCAAGATTGCATCCCCGGAGGCGATCCGGGAATGGTCTTACGGTGAAGTAACCAAGCCGGATACACTGAACTACCGTACTCTGAAGCCAGAAAAAGAAGGCTTGTTCTGCGAGAGGATATTCGGGCCCGAAAAGGACTACGAGTGCTCCTGTGGAAAGTATAAAAAGAAAAGATTCGCCAACACGATCTGCGATCGTTGCGGCGTGGAAGTGACGACATCCCGCGTTCGCCGTTCCCGCATGGGACACATCGAGCTCGCGGTTCCCGTTGCGCACATCTGGTTCGTCAAGAGCGCTCCGAGCAAGATCGGTACGCTGCTCGACCTCACCATCCGCAAGCTGGAACGCGTGCTGTACTACGAATCGTACATCGTGCTCGATCCCGGCGACAGCGACTACGAGAAGAAGGATCTCATCGACACCGACGAATACTACGAGATTCGCGACAAGGTCGGATCGAACTTCAGGGCCATGATGGGCGCTGAAGCGATCAAGCTCCTTCTGGAAGAACTCGATCTGGAAGCAGAGGCGATGAACCTCCGCGCCATGATCAAGATGGAAACTTCCGCAATGAAGAAACAAAAGGCGATCAAGAAACTCAAGATCGTCGACGCTTTTAGAAAATCCGGTAACAAATGCGAAAACATGGTTCTGGAAGTCCTGCCGGTTCTTCCGCCCACCCTGCGTCCACTCGTGCCGCTGGACGGCGGTCGTTTCGCAACGGCTGACTTCAACGACCTCTATCGTCGCGTTATTACCAGAAATAATCGTCTGAAAACCCTCTTGGAAATTCGCGCACCCGAAGTGATTCTTCGCAACGAGAAGCGCATGCTCCAGGAATCGGTCGATGCTCTCATTGATAACTCACGCAAGTCCCGTCCCGTAAAGGGAAGAGGCAACCGACCGCTCAAATCGCTCACCGATCAGCTCAAGGGTAAGCAGGGGCGCTTCCGCCAGAATCTTCTGGGTAAGCGCGTCGACTACTCCGGGCGTTCCGTGATCACGGTGGGCCCGCAGTTGAAGATCAACCAGTGCGGTCTCCCCAAAGAGATGGCGGTCGAGCTTTTCAAGCCTTTCATCATCGAACGGCTCGAGAAGATGGGTGAAGTGGAGAAGACCAAGACAGCCAAGAAGCTGGTCGAGAAGAAGCAACCTCAGATATGGAAAATCCTCGAGGACGTAATCAAGGATTATCCGGTCATGCTGAACCGCGCGCCAACGTTGCACAAACTCGGTATCCAGGGCTTCCTGCCCGTTCTTACCGAGAACAAGGCCATTCAGCTCCATCCGATGGTTTGTATTCCGTTCAACGCGGACTTCGACGGCGACCAGATGGCGGTTTACGTTCCGCTCTCAAGAGAAGCGCAGATGGAAGCGAGAGTTCTCATGCTCTCCTCCAGAAACCTCCTCCTGCCGGCGAACGGCAAGCTCGCGATGGCTCCCAACCAGGACATCGTGCTGGGTAGTTACTACATCACCACCACGATGCCCGGCGAAACGCCTCCCGACGAGAAGCTTCCGCACTTCGTATCGAAAGAAGAAGTGATGCTCGCCTTCGAGCGTGCAGAGATGCTTCACAACGTGAAGGGTGAAGCGAGAGAGGGTCGCAAGCTGGAACTCCACTCCTGGATTCGCGTGAAAATGGACGGCAAGTTCGTCACAACGACCGTGGGTCGAATTCTCTTCAACGAAGCGCTGCCGACAGAGCTGCCTTACCAGAACTACACGTTCGACAAAGGCAAGCTGAACGACATCGCGATGAAATGTATGAACGCCGTGGGGCAGTACAAGACATCCCTCTTCCTCGACGAGATGAAGGAAATCGGGTTCAAGTACGCGACCAAGGCCGGCTGTACATTCAGTATTTCGGACGTTGTGGTTCCCGACGCAAAGAAGGAAATCATCCAGCGTGCCGAAAACGAAGTGAAAGAGATTATCGACAGCTACCTGCAGGGTGGTATTACCGATACCGAGCGTTACAACCGCGTGGTCGACAAGTGGAAAATCGCGACGGAGCGAGTGACAAACTCGTTGATGGAGCGGCTCGAACTCGACCACGAAGGCCTGAATTCCATCTACATGATGTACAATTCCGGCGCTCGTGGCGGTAAGGACCAGATCAAGCAGCTTGGCGGTATGCGTGGTTTGATGGACAAACCGACGCGTAGCACGAGCGATGTTCACCAGGTTATCGAAACCCCGATCAAGGCCAACTTCAAGGAAGGTCTGAGCGTTCTGGAATACTTCATTTCCACGCACGGCGCTCGTAAGGGTCTCGCCGATACCGCGCTCAAAACTGCCGACGCGGGTTACCTGACACGTCGTCTTGTGGACGTTGCGCAGAATGCCATTATCAATGAACCCGATTGCGGAACCATTCAGGGTATCGAAGTCACGGCGCTCAAGGAAGGACTTGAGGTGGTCGAATCCCTGTCTGATCGTATCCAGGGACGTACGGCGGCGGAAGACATAATCGATCCGGTTACGGATAAGGTTATCGTCCATGGCGGCGAGGAAATCACCAACGACATGGCTCGTAAAATCGAGAAACACGGCGTGGTGAAAGTACGCATCCGTTCCGTTGTCACCTGCGAGACCGAAAAGGGTATCTGTGCGAAATGTTACGGACGTAACCTCGCGACGCACAAGCCGGTCACCATTGGCGAACCGGTGGGTATCATCGCTGCCCAGAGCATCGGCGAACCCGGTACGCAGCTTACGCTTCGTACGTTCCATATCGGTGGTACTGCAAGTACCGACGTTGACATCGCGGAAGTCAGCGCGAACCTGGAAGGTATCGTTCGCTTCGAGAAGATGAACACCGTTACCAACCAGATGGGCCAGACCATCGCGATCAGTCACCTTGGTAAAGTGCAGATCATGGATGAAAACAATCCGGAAGATGTCGTTCTGGAAGAGTTCAAGGTCGAGTACGCCTCAACCATCCTGATTCACGAAGGGGAGAAGGTATTCCCGGACACGAAACTGTTCACCTGGGACCATTACAACAACCCGCTTCTGGCCACACGCAAGGGTCGCATCAAGTTCGAGAACTTCGTGAAAGACCTTACGTACAAGGAAGAATTCAACGACCTCACCGGATCCCGCGAAATCACCATCATCGAATCGAAGGACCGCAAGTATCAGCCACAGGTTACCATCGTGGGCGAGAACAACGAAGTCGACCAGATTCCTCTGCCGACCGGTCTGAAAATCGATGTGGAAGACGGCACGCACGTCTATCCGGGTACCAGCATCGGTAAGACATCCAGAATCACCGTCAAGCAGCGAGACATCACGGGTGGTCTGCCGCGCGTGCAGGACCTCTTCGAGGCTCGCATTCCCAAGGAAAAGGCGATTATTTCCGAAATCGATGGTCGCGTGACCATCGGCGACTACACCAAGCACGGTCGTATCATCTATGTGACGGCTGAGCAAGGCGTGGAGAAAAAGTACATTATTCCTCCTGGAAAGCGTATCATCGCTCACCAGGGTGATATCGTGGAAAGTGGTGACGCGCTCTCCGATGGGCCGCTCGATCCGCACGATATCCTCCGGGCGAAAGGTATCATCTCCGCTCAGATGTTGATTCTGAACGAAATCCAGGAAATCTACCGGAAACAGGGCGTGAAGATTGACGACAAGCACATCGGCGTGATTATCCGTCAGATGTTCCAGAAGGTGAAAATCGTCGATCCGGGCCATACACTGTTCCTGGAAGGTGAAATTGTTGACAAGCACGCCGTGCTTGCGGAAAATCAAAGAATCGAAGCTGAAGGTGGCAGTGGCGCCACGTTCGAACAGCTTCTCCTGGGAATTACGAAAGCTTCTCTCTTGACAGATAGTTGGCTTTCAGCAGCTTCGTTCCAGGAAACGACGAAGGTCTTAACCCAGGCAGCGATTGAGGGAAGAGTAGATAATCTCGAAGGCCTCAAAGAAAGCATAATCCTCGGACACAGGATCCCGGTTGGTACGGGAACAAAATATTACTCGAACTTGATCCGCGATAAGGCGGGTGACGGCAAGAGCGTTAAGGACATCGTAAACGAATTTCTTGCCGATCGAGACGATGAGGATTTTGACGATCTGATGAATTACTAAAAATAACAAAGAAATGGAGGACTAACGTGCCAACAATCAATCAGTTAGTGCGTAAAGGAAGAACCACGATTAAGAAGAAAAAGAAAAATCGTGCGCTCATGGGATGCCCGCAGCGTCGTGGCGTCTGTACCAGGGTCTATACCCAAACCCCGAAGAAACCGAACTCGGCGCTCCGTAAGGTCGCCAGGGTCAGATTGACCAACGGTTTCGAAGTAACAGCTTATATCCCAGGCGAAGGCCACAACCTGCAGGAACACTCGATCGTTCTCGTTCGCGGTGGTCGTGTTAAAGACCTTCCTGGTGTTCGCTATCATATCGTTCGCGGTGCACTGGATACAAGCGGTGTTGACAACCGCACCCAGTCTCGCTCCAAATACGGAACCAAGCGACCCAAGAAGTAGTGGAGGAATAAGATGTCGAGAAGAAGAAAAATACAGGAAAGAGTCGTTCTTCCGGATCCCAAATATAAGAGTGTGATTCTGAGTAAGTTCATAAACAACGTGATGCGTCGTGGCAAAAAGAGCATCGCGGAAAGAACCGTTTACAATGCGTTGGGAATCATCGAAGAGAAGACCAAGAAAGACGCGATGGAAGTGTTCAATCAGGCACTCGAAAACGTGCGTCCGCTGGTGAAAGTGGTCTCCAAGCGCGTTGGTGGTGCGAACTACCAGGTTCCGATTGAAGTGAACGCGAAGAACGCGCAAGCGCTCGCCTTCCGCTGGATTATCGGCTACGCGAAGAAGCGTTCCGAGAAAACCATGCAGGATCGCCTTGCGGGAGAACTTCTGGCAGCCTACAAACAAGAAGGCTCCAGTATAAAAAAACGTGAAGATACCCACAAGATGGCGGAGTCCAACAAGGCTTTCGCACATCTTCGCTGGTAGTATTGATATAAGGATTGCGAGGTACTTGTGCCTCCCATTGATTTATCACTGATCCGGAACATCGGCATCATCGCACACATCGATGCCGGTAAGACGACGACCACCGAGCGGATCCTGTTCTATACGGGCTATCTGCACAGGATGGGCGAGGTCCATGACGGCACCGCTTTCATGGACTGGATGGAGCAGGAAAAAGAGCGCGGTATCACCATTACCTCCGCTGTAACCTCCTGCTTCTGGAAAGATCGACAGATCAACATCATCGATACCCCGGGTCACGTGGACTTTACCGCAGAAGTCGAGCGCTCCTTGCGAGTGCTCGACGGCGCGGTAGGCATTTTCTGTGCGGTGGGCGGTGTGGAACCGCAATCGGAAACGGTGTGGCATCAGGCCGATCGTTACAAGGTTCCCCGTATCGCCTTTGTTAACAAGATTGATCGTATGGGCGCCGATTTCGACGTTGTCGTAGAAATGATCAACGAGCGCCTTACCAAGAAAGCCTATCCCATTCAGTTGCCGATCGGTAAAGAAGAGAACTTCTCGGGCATTATCGACCTGGTGACCATGCGCGCGTACCAATTCGATCACCAGACGCTTGGATTCAACTACGCCGAAGACGAGATTCCCGAAGACTACCTCGATGCCGCCGAGGAGGCGAGAGAGCAACTGCTCGAAGCCCTCAGCGAATCTGACGATACACTGATGGAACGATTTCTGGAAGGCGAGGATATCGACCCCGATTTCCTGCTCAAGGTTATCCGAAACGCGACGATTCGAGACGGATTTATCCCGATTTTATGTGGATCCTCACTCCGCAATACCGGGGTTCAGCTTCTGATGGACGCGATCGTCAATTACTTGCCGTCGCCATCGGAAGTTCCGCCAACCGAAGCAATCGACAGAGGTACCGGAGACGTAGTTCAAGTGAAGACGGATCGATCGGGTAAGTTCTCCGCGCTGGCTTTCAAGGTACAGAATGACAAGTACGTAGGCAAGCTGCTCTATGTGCGCGTCTATTCCGGTTCGATCAAGAAAAGCAATGTGTTCTTCAACCAGTCTAACGGCAAGAAAGAGCGAATCGGGCGCATCGTCCAGATGTTCTCCAACCGTAAGAACGATATCGACGAACTTACGGCAGGAGATATCGCGGCGGTGATCGGACCCAAGATGGTCTCGACCGGCGATACGCTGGTGGAAGACGGGAACAACATCCTACTTGCACCGATCGAATTCCCCGATGGCGTGATCTCGATCGCCATCGAGCCAAAGACCAAGGCCGACGAAGAGAAATTGCACGTCGCCCTGGGTAAGCTGGAGGACGAAGATCCGACCTTCCGCGTCCGTCAGGACAAGGAGACGGGACAGACGTTGCTCTCGGGAATGGGTGAGCTTCACCTGGACATCATCGTTGATCGCCTCAAACGAGAGTTCGGTGTCGCGGCGAACGTGGGCACCCCGCAGGTCGCGTACAAGGAGTCCATCAACAAGGTGCATGACGAGTACGCGGAATTCATCCGCGAGATGGGAGGCAAGGGTCATTACGCTATTGTAAAATTACGCTTGACACCATTAGCGCTGGATGATTTACCTAAAGGGAAGAAAATCGTCTTCGAGAATCATGTGAGTGAACAAACCATCCCGCACATATTCTGGGAAGCGATTGAAGATGGCGCCGTCAGCGCGTGCATGGACGGCCCGCTCATGAGTGCACCGGTCGAGCGAGTGAAAATCGAATTGATCGACGGCGGATTCAATGAGGTGGATTCCAGCGAAACCGCGTTCCGAATCGCTGCTTCCATGGCCGTAAGCAAAGGACTCCCCCAATGCAGTCCGTGCTTGATGGAGCCGATCATGCTCGTTTCGGTGATAACGCCGGAAGAGTTCGTGGGCGATATCATTGGGGATATCAATTCGCGTCGCGGCAAGATCGAGATGATCCGGCCGCAGCTCAACAAACAGGAAATCGTTTGTGAAATACCGATGAGCGAGATGTTCGGTTATGCGACACAGCTCCGGTCTCTTTCGCAAGGGAGATCCATCTACACAATGGAATTTTTGAAATACGAGAAGGTGACTTCTACGATTCAAGAGAATATTATACGAAAACTGCGTGGCTATTGATATAGCTCGATCCTACACGATTTAGTCAAGGGGGTACTGATGGAATTAGTTCTGCAATTAGAAGGTAAAAAAGCGAAGATCATGGTCGAAGGTTCGATCACAAGCGACAATGCGTACATTTTCAAGGACAAGCTAAGCGAGGTTCTTGATTCGGATGCGACACTTCTCGAGCTGGATCTTTCCGCTTGTAAAAACATTAGCAGCTCCGGTATCGGCAAGCTCCTGATATTCTATAAGGAATTCATGACCCGCGATGGTAAAATCGAGATCGTGAAATCATCTCCGATCGTTTATGAACTCCTTACAACCATAAAACTCGATCAGCTTTTCTCAATCAATATGTAAAGAAGAGGATGGACTCCGAACAGCGTTTTCGCATTCTAATCGTTGATCGCTCTGGCGATGCATACAGGCTTCTACAGAATCCCCTCCAATGGAACGGGTATTATCTGGAGAATGCAACCGAAACGGCCAAAGCCCTTAATCGTGTATCATATTCTCACTTCGATCTTGTTCTGATACGTGACGAACACCCCGAGATCGACGGAATCGAGCTTCTCGATCGCATTAAAAAATCGGTGCGCAAATCACTGCCCGTGATTCTGCTTGTCGATCAGATCAATTCATCCTATGCAGTACGAGCCATCCGCGCAGGCGTTCATGATGTAATCGAGAAGCCCGATAATCCCACCACACTGCTGGATATGATTCGCAAGCAATTGCAGGAGCAGCAGAACGAAAGCGCTCGTAAATCCGCATTGAAGGCCCTCAACGAGATAACCATGTCCTTCAGCTTCCAGGGAAATCGGCTTGCACAGCCCCACATTGCATCGAACGTAGTTCAAACATTTCTTGGTGATATACGAATGCCCCCAGCGGCGATGTCCACGCTCGAGCTCTGCCTCGACGAGATGGTGCAGAACGCGCTGATTCACGGTATTTTGCAGATCAAACCCGATGAAAGGCATCAGGATATCCCGGACTACAATGAATTTTTGGATAATCGATTTTCCCAACCTGAGATGAAGGACCACCGGATCGATATCAATTGCTCGATGCAACCGCAGACCAGGCTGATCAGGATCAGGGTCAGCGACACGGGAGCAGGCTTCGACTTCGAGTCTCATCTGAAAAAGGACCTTTCCGTCTTCTCGCTGGAGCATATTGGCCGGGGCATCACATTTATTCGCACACTTGCCGATTCGGTTTCATTCGAGCACGGCGGAAGAACGATCATCATTGAAAAACACTTCAAAGATTTGTGAAACTCTGGACCATCCTTGAAGTCCTGAAATGGACAACCGATTTTTTCCTCGAGCGAGGCATCGGCAATCCGAGGCTGGAGGCGGAGCATCTGCTATCCGAGGTGCTCGGTATTCCGCGTCTGGAGATCTACCTCCGCTTTGAGCAACCCCTGAATCCTACCGAAAGAGATCGTCTGAAATCGATGGTGGTGCGGAGGGCCAACAGGGAGCCTCTGCAATATATCCAGGGATACACGGAGTTCTACGGTTACCGTCTGGAGGTTGATCGCAGGGTGCTGATTCCGCGCCCCGAGACCGAGCGACTGGTGGAAACGGCGATAGGTTATTGCACGTTCAGTGCGAAGATATTGGAGATAGGTACCGGTACGGGGGCGATATCGATCGCGATCGCAAAGCAATTTCCGGGAATAGAAATCGTTGCGTGCGATGTATCGAATGATGCGCTGCAAGTGGCTGAAAAGAATGCGATCATGAACTGCGTGGACATCCAGTTTGTCGAATCGGACGTCTATCAAAATGTACCGAAGCAAAAATTTGACTTGATTATTTCCAATCCACCTTACATCTCTGACAGTGAGTATGAAACCCTCATGCCCGAGATCACAAAATACGAGCCGAGGCTTGCGCTAACCGCAGGCGAGGATGGATTGGACGTGTATCGGAAGATACTGCGCGAAGCCGGTGCATTTCTTGACGTAAGAGGTAAGATTTTGCTCGAGATCGGCTCGAAGCAGGCTCAGGCGATGCAACAGCTATCTGGCGAGAATGGTTTTTCAAAGATAGAGATTATCAAGGATTACAACGAGATGGATCGCATTGCTGTGATTGAAAGGCAATAATTTATACGGAAGGAATTATGGATAAATTTGTGATTCAGGGCGGTAAAAAGCTTCATGGAAGCGTACGCGTCAGTGGCGCGAAAAACGCAGCCCTCCCTTTGATGACAGCCGCGCTGCTCCCAGTGGGCAAAACCGTATTGCACAATGTCCCGCAGATCAACGACGTGAAGATGATGGCGCATTTGCTGCGTATCATTGGCGCACGGGTCGACTTCGAAGGGGACACGTTGATCATCGATTCAACGAACTGCACCTACACGGAAGCTCCTTACGAGTTGGTGAGCAAGATGCGGGCCTCGATCTACGTGTTGGGTCCGCTTCTGGCAAGGCTTCATGAAGCGGATGTGTCGTTCCCGGGCGGCTGCGCGATCGGAACGCGTCCCGTGGATATGCATCTTTCGGCGATGAAAGCGTTGGGCGCGCAGATCAAGATCGAGCACGGGTACATCATTGCACGCACCGAGGGGTTGCAAGGGGCCGATATCGTTTTCGAGAAGGTCAGTGTGGGCGCGACGGCGAACACACTGATGGCGGCGGTTCTCGCCGATGGAATAACCGACATATGGAATGCCGCTCTGGAACCGGAAATCGGCGCGTTGGTAGATTTTCTGAATTTGATGGGCGCTGATATTGAGGGCAAGGATACGAATCACCTGCGGATTCGCGGCGTCAAAGCGCTGCAACCGGTGGAGACGGATATGCTTCCCGACAGGATCGAAGCGGGGACGATGCTTATCGCCGGGGCGATCACGAACAGCGATATCACGGTGGAGAATTGCAATCCCGAGCACATACGCGGGCCCATCGGAAAGCTCCGCGAGAGCGGATTCAAGTTGGATGTGGACGAGAGCTCGATTCGTATATATCCGATTGACGGCGGAATCAAGCCGATGCGTTTCACGACGCAACCCTATCCGGGTTTCCCGACCGATTTGCAGGCGCAGTTCATGGCACTGATGACCATCGCCGACGGCAGCAGCGTAATCGAAGACACGATATTCCCCAATCGCTTTATGCACGTGGCGGAGCTGAATCGCATGCATGCCGATATCCAGCTCGACAAGAACATCGCTGTCGTGAACGGCGTGAAGAATTTGAGCGGTTCTCAGGTAATGGCAACCGATTTGCGTGCCAGTGCAGCACTGGTTCTGGCGGGGCTTGCGGCAAACGGGAAGACGGAGATATCCCGCATCTATCATATTGATCGCGGGTATGAGAATATCGACGAGAAGCTGTGCAAGCTCGGAGCCGATATCACGCGATTAAAGGGATAGGGAGTCGGTTTACGAAGTTGTTGCCCCGGGGCACCTTCGCCCGATCCGCGTCCTCGCCGTGGATATACCACACCCTTACGAATGAAAGAAGTAAGGTGGTAAGGCTGTGAAACACCACGCCGAGGACGCGGATCGAACGAATCTGCCTCCGGGCAGCGAGTTGGCAGTAAACGTCAAGACAGCGGAATGGAAGGAACATCCATGAAACAGACAGTAACGGTTGCCATGAGCGGCGGCGTAGATAGCTCCGTGGCGGCGATCGTGTTGCTTGAAGCCGGTTACGATGTGCGTGGCGCGACCATGCGGCATTTCGATTCAACTGCGATGGGCTTCCCTCCCGAGGACGGGCTGGAGCAGATGATCGAGCAGGCGCGGGATGTGTGCAGGGCTTTGGGGATTCCTCACCGCGTTGTCGATGTGCAGGATGATTTCCGGCGCGAGATCATCGAATATTTCGTGGAGGAGTATCGGGCTGGACGCACGCCGAATCCTTGCACTCGTTGCAATCCGAGGATCAAGTGGGGTGCGTTCTTACAGGCGCTGGATACCGACTTCTTCGCAACCGGGCATTATGTGAACGTGAGGAACGAGGATGGCCTGTACTGCGTGTACCGCGCTGAAGACCGTGAGCGCGACCAGACCTACATGCTTTGGGGTCTGACCCAGGAGCATCTGGCGAGAACGCTTTTCCCGCTGGATAATCTGCCCAAGGAAACGGTTCGCAGGATTGCACGGGAGAACAATTTAACCGTTCACGATAGCCCCGACAGCCAAGAGAATTGCTTCATACCGGGAGATTATCGCTTGTTCCTGCGCCAGCACTTCACGGAGAAGCCCGGGGATATCGTATTCCACGACGGCAGGAAGATCGGGGAACACACCGGACTTTCTTACTACACGATCGGGCAGCGCCGCGGCATGAATCTCCCGTGGAACGCCCCGCTCTATGTCTTGGAGATCGACGCAAAGCGCAACCGCCTGGTTGTCACGGACGATCCCGACCGGCTGCTTGTCGAAAGCTTTCCAATCGACGAAGTCAACTGGCTGGAGGGCATAAGACCGGCTTTCGACGGTATGAGCGTCCAGATACGTTATAACAGTCGCCCGGCGCCGGTTAAGGAAATCGTGGAGAATGGCGATCGGCTGGAAGTCAGACTGGAGAACCCCGCACGGGCGATAACGCCAGGGCAGTCGGCGGTTTTTTATCGAGAAGCGAAGCTTCTGGGCGGCGGAATAATCAGGAGAGATCAATGAGGATACTTGTGACGGGCGGTGCGGGATTCATCGGATCGCATCTGTGTGAGCGACTTCTCGGTGAGGGTCATGAGATCGGCTGCATCGATAACTTTTGCGACTACTACGATCCCCGGATCAAGCGTAGCAATATCGCGGGATTCCTCTCGGGAGAGTACTACGAACTCTTCGAAGGCGATATTCGCGACCAGGCATTGCTGGATCGAGTCTTTGCACAAGGAAAATTCGAAATGGTCATCCATCTCGCGGCAATGGCCGGGGTGAGGCCTTCCATCGAGAATCCGACGTTGTATCAGGACGTGAACTGCACCGGAACGCTCAACCTGCTCGAGGCGTGCAGGCAGGCGGGTATCACGCGCCTGATTTACGCTTCATCGTCCTCCGTGTACGGCAACAATCCCAAAGTCCCGTTCTCGGAAGAGGATCGCGTCGATTTCCCCATCTCTCCCTACGCAGCTTCCAAGAAGGCGGGGGAATTGCTCTGTCACACCTACCATCACCTTTTCGATATCTCATGCGTGGCGTTACGATTCTTCACCGTTTACGGGCCTCGTCAGCGTCCGGACCTGGCAATCCACAAGTTCACCCGCAGGATCATGGAGGGAACTCCGATCCAGGTTTATGGGGACGGCTCGTCCAGCCGCGATTACACCTACGTGGACGATATCGTCGATGGCATTGTGGCCAGCATTGGGTATGTGATGCAAAACCACTGCTTTGAGATCGTCAACCTGGGCGAATCGCAAACCATTACGCTGGCGCAGCTCCTGAAAACCCTGGAGGATGAGCTCGGGAAAGAAGCGATCAAGGAGATGCTTCCCATGCAGCCGGGCGACGTGGATCGTACGTTCGCGGATGTCTCGAAGGCGAAGAGGCTTCTCGGGTACAATCCGGGAACAGCCTTCAAGGACGGGATCCATCGTTTCGTGAAATGGTATAACGAATATCGTTAGGATCATGCGGTGAACAGAGAAAGGCTTACCGGCATGACGATTCTGGTTTTGTGCTGGCTGGCCGGTATCCTCATCGGTAATTGGCTGACGATTCCATTCCATTACCTCCTGATTGCGGCATTCATTCTACTCATTGTATCGATTCTTCGTAAGTACCGCACCTTCACACTCTTCATGCTGGCTTTATTGCTGGGCGTCCTTAGAATCTCCGTTCCATCCGCGAGCAACGGCATCGAAAAGCTGTTCAAGCAGGAAACATCGTTCAATCGCGTCATCGAGGGTCGCATTGTTTCCGATGGGGAAGAGGCCGGACGATTCAAGCAGTACGAGCTGAGCCTGGATCGCGTGGCGGACGTGCCTGTCAGAGGGAAGTTGATCTTGTATACGTCGCAAGACACCTTGAGCTATGGCGATATCGTGCGGGGACGCGCTGATCTCTACGCCATGAAGAGGGCTTCCAATCCCGGGCAGATTGGGCTTGATCGGTATTTCTCCATTCGGGGAATATTCGGCAGTGCGTTTCCTACATGCCGCCTGGAGAAAACAGGATCGAGACGGGACTTGAATGGCCGGTTCGTTTTGCCAGTGCGACGCTGGATGATTCGGCGCATCAATGAGCGCTTCGGAGAGCACGCAGCCTTCGTGAAAAATATAACGCTCGGGATTAGGCCCAAAGACGAGCAATTCACGGTTATCTTCCGCGACGCAGGGTTGGCGCACCTTCTTGCGGTCAGCGGCCTGCATACGGGCTTTATCGCGCTTGTGTTGAATGTGCTGTTGATCATCGCGATCCCGAACCGCAGGATTGGGTCTGTATTACTGATCGCGATCCTGTTTTTCTATGCTGCGCTGTGTGGATGGAAAGCGCCGATTACGCGAGCCACGATCATGATTTCACTTTACGTGATGGCGAGGATATTGCAGCGAAAAGCTCTGAACAACCATGTCCTTGCCCTGGCGGCGCTGCTAATAACCGCAATTTCGCCGCAACAGCTCTTCTCCGTGGGTTTCCAGCTATCCTTTGTCGCTATTATTACGTTGATCAACGGGTATCCGTGGCTTGAGGAGCACTTCTTCGCCCGGGTAAACATCGTGCGGAAAAATGTGCTGGGAACGGGCTTGCTTTGGGCGTTGCGGTTGATGTGCACCTCGTGTCTGCTGATGATTGCCCTAGCTCCGTTCACGCTCTACTATTTCCAGAATGTGAATTTCTCCTCCATCCTGAGCAACCTTTTCGGAATTCCGCTACTGGGCTTGATAATGCCGCTGGCCCTGCTGATTGTTATTCTTCCCGATGTAGGGGGGCTGGTAGCGGTTTATCGCGCTGCTTTCGATGTTCTCGCGGGATTGCTGCACAAGCTGACGGGATATACCGCATCGTTGCCCTTGAAGTATAACGGTGCGGGATTGTCGAGCGTGCAGTTTGCGGGAGCGATTATCGTCGTGGGGGGATTGCTGCTTGCAATGAGGGTGCGAAAGAAGTATTCCATTCCGGCTCTGGCGCTCGGTGTGATTCTGATACTCGTCCCCGGTGTCGTGAAACGCGAGTCGCTACGCATCACCTGCTTCGATTGCGGAAACGCCGACATGGCGTTGATCGAATTACCGGGCGGCGAGAATATTATGATCGACACGGGACCGGACGACACGATTGGAACGCCCTACGAGTACACCGCGAAGCCGTATTTAAGAAAACGGGGAATAGGCAGGCTGGATGCAGTGTTCATCACCCATGAGCATCGAGATCATTACGGGGGCTATGAGGCAATCAACGACGATGTAGAGATCGGGAAGCTGTATGCGGCAGACGAGTTCTTCGATTCGGAGATCGGGGATCGATTTATCGCTCTGGCAGCGGAAAGCGGGACGCAGGTGATCACGGTTCGCGACACGATATCGTGGAGAATGGGGGAGATTGATTTGCGTATTTTCTCGCCTGCGGAGAGCTACTACTCGGATCAGATCAACAACCATTCGCTGGTCGTCAGGATCGATTACGGGAATTTCTCCGCGCTTTTCACCGGCGACATCCACAGCGATCTCGAGATCGAGCTGGTGAGGCAGTACCCGGATGAACTCGACTGCGATTTTTTAAAGGTGCCGCACCACGGGAGCGAGACCTCGTCGAGTAAAGAGTTTTTAAGCGCGGTGTCACCAGAATATGCCTATATCCCCGCCGATGTCGAAAGCGGCAGGGGATTGCTGGATGATGCCGTATTGCAGCGACTTGGCTTTCTGAGAGATCGCCTATTCATCGGCGGAATCGACGGGGCGCTGGTGCTGGAGACGGACGGAGTTTCAGCGAGCAGCAGAACAATCTTGACGGAAAAGGTCCATGTTGACCATAATCTATCCGACTGATCACAACAGGGAAATAGTTTATGAGAATTCTTGCGATTCAACTGGGAAAGATGGGCGACATTCTACAGTCGGCTGAGCTCTTGCGCCGCATAAAGGGGGCTCATCCTGGCGCTGAAATCCACTTGCTGTGCAATTCGCTGTTCACGGAAGTGGCCGAGATGCTCTATCTAGACCGGCTGATACCGGTAAATCTTACCTCTGTTGCCGCGCAGGTACAGGGGAAGATGAAGCTGTCGGACAACCTGGCTGCACGTACGCTCATTAGCGGTTTACGCAATTACGACATGATCGTGAACATGAACAGCCATGAGATCGCGCACGACATCGTCTCGAATTTGGAGTGCGAGAACAAGATCGGTTTTGCCAGCAAGGATCGGGGCAGCCTGGAATGGCTCTATTACGGGATGAGTTTCATCCGGTCGCGCCGCCTTTCCACGCTGAACCTGGTGGATATCTATCGCTATATCATCGACCGCGTTCCCGAGGAGCCCTCCTTCAAGGATCGTCCCTGGCGCGAAACCGCTAAGACTCCGCGCATTGTGTTCCAGATCGCTTCCCGGAATCGCAAGCGACAGTGGGACTCCGATGACTTTGTCGCGCTGGCGAATCGCCTGATCGAAGAGGATTGCAAGATAACCTTCGTGGGTGCGTCTTCGGAACGCCCGGCGATCGATGCCATCATTAAGCGGATTTCGCATGGGCAGCAAGTGGAGAATCTTGCCGGGCGAACTTCCATCGAGGGGCTGTTTGAAACGCTGGACAAAAGCGATATGCTCGTTACCGGTGATACGGGCACGATGCACGTTGCTGCGCACCAGCGAGTACCGTTCATCGGGCTGTTCTTCGGGCCGGCTTACCCTTGGGAGACCTTGGGCTACTCGGACCAATGCTACACCATTTTCCCCGTGAGTAGCGCCTTCCCATGCTACCCATGCCCGGACGAGGAGCGATGCCAATACGGACTCTCCTGTCATAAATCCGTTGGTGCGGAAAAGGTGGTGCAGCAGGTTCTGAAGGGGCACTCGATGTATAAAACGGCGCACGATGTGGTCGGGCAGTATCTTGTTCCCGAAGAAACGATCCTCATCAACGAGGATGCGTACATCGCTTGGATGTACCGGATTTTCGCCGCGAACTATTTCTTGCAGATTCCCCTGATGAAGATTCAGGAACAACCGTACGCTTTCCCGAAGGATTTTCTCAAGAAAATCCACCGCGAGCTTCGCAGGGAGCTCAAGCTCTTCAACGCAATGAAAGAGTCTTCGCTGCCGGAAAAGGAAACCACGCTGTACATGCTCCGGCCGCTTGTCTATCTGCAAATGCTTGCTGCACGAATTGATAGCGATATTCACAACCAGCTCAAGGCCTTTATCACGCAATTCTCCGAAATGTACTAAACCATCTCCCTTTCTTTTCATCAACTTGATCGAGCGCAGAGTCCCGCGGCGGGGCGGCGCTGAAGCCTGAAAGGCTTCGCCAGCGCTTTGAAAAGTTTCGACAGGAACTTTTCAAAGCGCTGTTAGTGCGCGAAGCGCACGCGCCGCCCCGCCGCTGAGTCGGCAGAAAACTTTGAGATGCTTGCAAAAAAAAGCGGGAGAGTTCATTGGAACTCTCCCGATATCTTTGAGCCCTGATCGGGCAGTTCAGATTATTTCAGAAGCAGCATTTTGTGGAGAACGCTTTCGTTTTCGGTTTCCACTTTGTACATGTAAACGCCACTCGAAACCTTCTTGCCTTCATTGTTGTCGCCAGTCCAAACAACGGTTTTCGATCCGGCTGCAACAACTTCGTTTACCAGTGTCTTAACAAGCTGACCCTTGGTGTTGAACACCTTCACGGTCACTTTGCCGTCTTTCGGCACGTTGTAAGAAATGGTGGTCGTCGGGTTGAATGGGTTCGGGTAGTTCTTTGCACTGAGGACTGGCGCTGGTGCGAGTTCTTCGCTAACGCCGGTGTGCGTGTCGATGATCGCGCGGATCATGAACTGGCCATCTGCCCATCCTGTCCATTCGCCGGCGGTTGTGCCGGTGAAGCTATAACCGTTTACGCCGGTATCGACGCCGTAAGCCGATGAGTTCGGTGAACCCATGAAGCCGAGGTAGAATGAGCCAGACTCGATTGGAATGATATTGGTGAGGTCAACAATGTTCCAGCCTTCAAGCATGTCGCCGGTAGCGAGAACGAATGCATCAAGCTCTGTTCCTGGTGCGCCGTCTGTACCGTCGTCGTCCCAAACTTTTACAACAGAGTTCATGGTTCCAATGTCTTCAACCCAGATTTTCATTTGTAAGATGTCGATGTTATCAACATCCGGATGAACGTACGGGGTGAATTTGACAGCCATGAGCTGGCCAGGTGATGGCATGAAGTCGTCATCCGCTTCGCCATCGTCGTACGCCATTTCCTCTGCCGTTTGGCTGAGAACGTAAGCGCTTGCTTCGTTGGAAGGCTGAGAATCGCCATCGTCGTATGTCGCAACTACGATGTAGTAGTTTGTGCTGTTCGCGACAGGATTTTCATCGAGATATTCCGTTGTTTCTGAATCGGTGATCTCTACAATCGGGGTTTCCATGTTGTAGTTTCCTGATTCGCTCGAACGGAAAATCTTGTAACCGGTGATGTCTCTTGTGGTAAGAGGTACCGGGTTGTAAACGAAGTCAACCGGAGTATCTACGTAAGCCTGGATGTTCCAGTTGTAGTCGAGAGGATTCTCGCCAGCTTCGTAAAGTTCGGTCCATCCACCGTTGTTCATGCGGATGTAAGAGGTCCCTCTAACCGCAGGACCTGCATCGCAACCGAGTGGATGACCCTGTTGGGTATCTGCACGGTAACCGATCCAAAGCTCGTCGCCAAGCTGAATTTCGTATGGGGTATCGAGTGAAATCTCATTCCATTCATTGACGGTAGGAGTGATATCCTGTGAGTAAAGGACAGTTGCGCCCGTATCCCAGATGTAAAGGGTGTAATCGCAATTCGCTTCTCTTGGGTAGATTTTGATGCTGGTTACATGGAAACCGGTGTAAGGAAGCAGATCGCTTGCTGTGAAGCGAGCAGCTGCATCGAGGATACCGGCTGCATTGATACCGATACCATCATCATTTGTTCCATTGTCCCAGTGAAGCCATCCGGGTTCGCCGGAAGCCATCGGGTTTTCCCATTCGAGCTGGATTTGATTTTCCACGGTTGCTTCAGCGGTCAGGTTGGTTGGGGAAGGAAGGAATACCGGTGCGTAAATCATTACGTCATCGATGTACATCCCATCACCAACGCCACCGTCATCGTTGTCGTCGGTTTTAATCTCGAATCTGAACTGAACGCTCATGCCTGCCCAGTCTGTAATGTCGCAAGAAGCGTCGGTCTGCCAGGAAAGGTTCTCGAGAGCCCATGCCTGGTTTACGTATGTCCAGTCTGAAGGAAGTCCGCCAGAAGTTGCGTCATTGAAAAGGTAATGCAGACGCGTCCATGAATCTTCTTCTTCTCCCTTGATGTAAACGAGATAGTAGTCTTCAAGACTTCCATCAGGGTCGCCATCGCCGTTCGAGTCGATCATGTCACAGAATACATAGTAACCGAAGTATACTTCAGGAAGGTCTGGAACGTTAACAACCGGTGAGTACAGTTCGTCCAGAAGGTTCGGTTCAACAGGACAGTGGATTGAATAGTCGCCACTGTTTGCATTTACGTCACTGATTGCCCAGAAGTCGCCGGAAGCGACTCCGCCGTAACCAGGAACCATTTGTTCGTCACCGGTAGCTCCGTCGCCATCGGATTCGAATACGCCAGCAACGTTGATGTCGTCGATGCGTACGCCAAACCAGTCTTCGTCGCCATCGCCATCATCCGTACATGCAGCCGGATCGGATGCGAATGCGAAACGAATCATGATTTCCTGGCCAGCATAGTCGGAAAGGTCGAATGCATATTCTTCCCAGCCGTCGTTGGTTCCGCCGTAGCCGGGGATATTTACGCCTTCATTGAACTCAAAACCGAAGCTGTAGAAGCTTTCGGCGTCATAAGACGGGTCGCCATCAATAACGGTCCAGGTGGTACCGTCGGTTGAAACGCGAACGTTGAATCCGTCCCATGCATCATAATCGTCAACACCGCCGGTGCTTTCCATCAGGTAGTGCATCATGAAGGTAAGTTCCGGAGTTCCGGTTGGAAGTTCGATCATCGGTGTATCGAGTACGAGGTAACGATGGTTTGTGTAACCACCGATCGCTTCGTCACCCATCCACCATGAGTTACCGTCATAGGCGCCTTCCGTTGAAAGGTGCCACCACTCAGCCCAGTCTGCCGGAGCTGTGTCGTCTGCGGAAGTCCAGCCGTTGAGGCCGTCTTCAAAACCTTCCTGCCAATAAATTACATCGTCGCGATCCATGCTCGGTGCGTGAACTACGACGTTACCTTTCACCGGGTTTGCGCCAGCGAAAAGGAAACTTGCAAAAAGCAGTGCGAACATAACAACGTACGTTCTTTTCATAATTCCTCCTCTTTGATTGTAAGCATACTAATGATACTCTTTCTCATCTACTGCCACTTAAACAAAGGCAAAACCATTTTGTCAAAGGATTTTCAATGAAAATTGATAACTCGTTCAACAAAACCCGTTGCCCTGTTCCATTTCTGCTTCATACTGCAATACTTTACGAAGCAATAATCATTCCTCGAGGCCAGTATTTAAGAAACATATTTTCAACGAATGGAACAACATACATACGGAGACCAGGATTGTGGTTCGTTGCAATTCTACTTTTTCCGGGCAGGCGAGAAGAGATAAGAGTATACGATATGGAAATTCCGTATCGTATACTCGTATCGTGTTCTCTATTTTAGCATGACTGCTTTGCGGATGGATTTGTTCGTATCCGTCTCGATGCGGATGAAATAAACGCCGGAGGAGACGGATTCACCATACCGGTTACGCCCATCCCAGGTCTCGGTGTATCTTCCGGCTGCCCTGGGTTCGTCGACGAGCGTTTTCACCTTTTCTCCACGGACATTGTAGATCGCCAGCAAGCATTTCGAGGTAGCCTTGGGCAAGTCGAACTGAATGCTGGTGGTCGGATTGAACGGATTGGGGTGATTCTGATAGAGCTCGAATGAAACCGGTACATCTGCAACCTGATCGTCGATGCCGACATAGTTGAATTCGACATGATTCGATTCGTCGCTCATGTATCCGCCAACGTGGCGTGCCTGAACGTAGAACTCGTAGTGCCCGGGGGCGATGAGATCACGCGAGTACTCCATCTCGGTTGTGTTGGCGTGGATCACAAAGGTGTTCTGATAGACCAGCACCACGTCGAAGTAATCCAGATCGCGATCCCGTGTTCCGCCTTCCTTGGTGGCATTTGTCGCGCGAGTCGGGTTATCGGTATAATCCCACGTCAGATGGATTTGTTCGTCATCAACTTCGTACGCCAGGTTGAAAGGCGCACTCAGATAGTCCAGCTCGATATCCAGATGCGTGACCTGGTTGTGAACAACCTGTATATTTTGCTCGTAATACGTAATGTATCCATCATGTTCGCCCCGTACCGTATAGTACCCTTCTGGAATCGACACCGAGAAATTTCCGTTCGAATCAACCTGATATTCATCGGAGCCGATTCTCAACGTTACGTCCTCAACATTCCCCGGTCCCCCATTGAGAGTAACGGTTCCCTCGATGACGCCCGGATTGTGCCGGATTGCGTAAATCTCGATATCGTCCAGCGCGAGAACTTGATCGGAGCCATACGGTGTGGGATATATGAAGAATACGAGAATGATATCGCCGGTAAACTGGACATCCGGTACGTAATCGATTCTCATCGTTCCTGGTTCATCCATGATGTTGATGTCCTGCCAGAGGAATATGGAAGTGTAAGGCGACGAGTTCTGCTGAACAAGAACGCCGTACTGCGCATTGTAGTCCATGTTCCGGTAGCGGAATTTGACGATCAGCTTTTGAAGGTCCTGCGAAGAGAACATCCTCGGAGCGCAAACTACTGCATCATAGTATAGAGATGTCATCAGAAGTTCTCCGGATTCGCCTCCGGCATAATCTGTATCTGAATAGCTTCCCTGAAGATTCAACCATTCATCGTAGTTGATCCCTTCGTCGAAGGACGTGCTGAAAACCAGCTCCGGATGCCCGAACACGTAGCTAACCGGGTTGTCGACATTGAAATCGTCGTTGAATTGCATGTTCAGATTGAAATCGGCGTTTTCGCCGTCCAGACAAGTATCCTGAACCGTGACCTGGAACTCGATATCGATCCGGTCCTCAGTCATTTCCTCGATAAAGACACTTCCGGGAGTGATGACAAGACCTTCCGCGTCGCTAACCAGTGTGATTGTCGCGTCATGAATAACGTGCTCTGGGCTCCGCTCCAGGGTGAAAGTAAATGTACCGGTCTCTCCCGATTCAAGCTGGTCGTCATTGTCGTCCGTTGCGCTGAAATCGACGATTGTGAGTTCGGGACTGTAAACCTGGAAGGGTATCTGAAGTTCTTTGTTGATGCCTGAATAGTGGATCATAAGCGTCAGATTGACCGTATGGTTGTTCGGGCAGTTGTCCGCGATATCAATGATAAAAGGCTGGTTGCCCGGGCTCGATTCCCCATTGGGAATATCCGGGAAGCTGATGATAGCCTGCTGGATGGTTACGTAAGGATCGTTGGACAGGATTTCCGCGGTAACATCCGTGGCGATCTGGAGGCCGAGGTTGGAGAGAACGAGGCAGATTTCAACAGTTTCACCATAATCGATCAAGCCGTTGCTGTTGCCGTTTACATCGGTAATCTGAAGGTCCGATACGTACGGATGCGGGTATGGAACCGGGACGTTAGGGCCAGTGAACAACAGCGCCATTTCATCTTCCAAAGGTTTGGCCGAGGCCGGATACAGGTTTGAATAGGTGTATTCGAGCGCCGTATAGGTTGTGTGATCCGCGATACCCACCGTCGCGTATTCGCCGTGATCGATTTCGGCGTCATAGTAGTTGCCCTGGTCGACGTTGTTGATTTCCAAGTACTGGAACTTGATTTTGCTATCGCCGAGGAGCGTACTGTTGTACTCCGGATCGTAAAGGATCGCCTGGAAGGTCTCCGGGGAGTTGTTGAAGCGATTCAGTAGTCTCGACCACTGGACCACCATGGCGTGCTGCGCCTCGTCGTACCACACATACACATTTCCTTCGGTAATGAGAAGGTCGTCCCAGAACGGTGCGATGATCGGGCTTGGAACAAATGTTCCCGGAAGCGGCCAGTTCATCCATTCGAAGGTGTAGTAAGGCCCCATTACGATGTACCCGTTGGATGATACGCTTATCTGTGAGTAATTGATCTCGTAGAAACGGAAGGCGAACGGAAGATCGATTGTAACCATGTCGCCGGATCCGTTGGTGTCGTTATCGGTCATGTTGAGAGACGTTCCGGCTCCTCCATAGTTCGGGTCGATTTCGATCCAGTTGTACGTGGGGCAATCGTCGTAGGCGGTGTCCCCGTCATCGTAGCAATAGTAGCCGTAGTTGTCGGGTCCGGTAGGATCCGTCATCGTGGCTTCTCCCACATGAAGATCGAAATCCAGTTCCTGTGTTATCCCGCCCTCGTTGCTGACGATCACGGTGAAGGGAATAACCGATCCTGTGATCGCTTCTTCGCTGATCGTTATCTGGTAGGGATTTGCCGTGTTTTCCGCTTGAGAATCCGCAGCGATGTCGCCGAAATCGGCAGCGTACGAAGTTATCGTAACGAGCTGGGAAACGGAATTGATCTCGCAATGAGCAGCCTCGAAGGTTTCATGCCCTTCATTTCTTAACGCCAGTGTCATATCGATCGTGTTCCCCGGTATGACGACGGCAGGATCTGTTGTTACTTCCCCGATCGCTAGCTTAGGCCCCGAAATTGTCAAGGGGATGTGCGTTTCCCACGTGTTTGTGCCCGACGAAATGCTCATCGTCAGGTCGAAGACGGAACCGTCCTCGCAAAGAGGAGATATTTCTATCTGGAAAGCTCCTGCGCCGCTGGCCTCGCTTCCGGAAGCGATGTTGCCATACTGAATCTCGTCCGTAACCAGACCGAGCTCTTCATCCTGCACAGCCAATGTGGCCGAAACGTCATTGAGCGCGTCGGCGCTGTAGTTATGCAGCGTTACATTGAAGGACGCGGTTCCTCCGGTTACTGCCGGAGCGGTGAAATCCACATCGGTGTAGTCGATGACCGTTGTGTCTCCGACAGGTATGGTCGTCCGTTCAGCGAAGAAATTGTGGTTCGTGACCGTGAGCATGCAATCGCCTTCATCGGCGGGTTCGAAATATAGGGTCGCGATACCGCTTTCGTTGCTGCAAGCGACCGCGTCGATTTCCCCGTCGTTTTGGATCAGTGTGACGACAGCTCCCTCGACGGGATTGCCGTCGCTATCCGAAACGATCACCTGATATGAAGCTTCGCCAATTCCGATGCTTGCAGCATGATCGAGGGTGAACGACTCCGGTTGGCGTGTCCACAAGGTCATGCCGGGATCGCCGAGGAGGTTTTTGCCAATCGTGTACCAGTCCACATACTCGTTCGGGTTTGTCGGGTAGCACTCGTAGAGGGCGAGTTTTCCCAGAGCGAGCGCTGCGCTGAAGTTGGTAATTCCTTCGTGGTAGATTCCGTAGGCGATGGTGCCTGTAATGAGATTGTTGAAACAGGTATGCGTTGGGCTGGATGAACCGATGACGGATGAAGCGCCGATACCAGTCGATGGTGTACCCGCTCGCAGGAACGCCTCGATGGAGCTCATGCTTCCCTGGGCGAATGTACCTGTGTAACATGTGATAGCCGACATGAATGGGTTTTTATTGTAGTTGAACAGGTTGAACGTATCTTCGGTCAGCCAGTCGCTGAAATTTCCGAATCCCCGATAAAAATAAGCGCCCTTGCCAGCGTTGAGAGCGTTCGAGATATAGATCGTAAACGGCGCTTGATCGACAAACGTGAGTTCGTAGGAAGGATTGTACTCCTGCATCAGATCGGCAACATGGATCATCGTGGAAACGGTAGAAATTCCCGATGAATAATGATCCGCGACGAGGAGCGGACGCTCGAACCAGTTGTCGTCGGTGGGCGGATTGTATTCGTAGCGAAGTATCTTGCCGACAATCGTCTGGAGCTCCGTGACGTTGTTGAACGTAAGGCGTCCAATCAGCACCTCGGGGAATAGGTCGTTGCCGTCGAGCTGCGTATAGGGATGATCGCCATGAACTGAATGTCCGCTAAACTCATCCCAGAAAGTGGGGATGGTGAAATTCATGTTGCCGTCACCGACGATGCAGACAAATTCCGGCGGATTCTCCCATGTTTCCCATGCTTCTTGTATGTAAGCCCGTATCTGGCTCGAGTTGTTACCGATGGTCGACGTGTCGAGGAGTTGAATTTCATGTCCCTTCGCGTGTTTCCACATGAGTAGCGGCTGAAGGGTCGAAAGTACTTCCGCGGTCCCGTCGTAAATGAACAGGTAGCACCCGGGAAGAACGGCTTCCCTTGTCGACTGGGTTGTGGGATTGGCCGTCATCTCGTTGGTGAGGCTATCGAAGAGGAGCGAAGGAGCGTGCTGTCTCTTCGGGGTCAAGCCGCGCGAGTCGAATTGATAGGAAAGACTCAGCCTGATTTCACGGGCGGCGAAAAGCCGCTGTTCGTTCGAGTCGTAGCGGAACGGATGCACGATAACGCGCTGAAGAACCTTGTCTCTCATGATGCCGGCTTCGCCAAGCTCCGCGCTCGATGTGCCACCGCGCTCCGTGCTGTAGTAGGCCTGCGGATCGATCGAATAACCGAGAATGTCATTCTTGATATCGTCGAGATTCCGATACGGAACCAGTGTAACGTCGTCGACGACGTCTTCATCGATCACATCGTAGTTCAACGTTACGCGAACTCCCGCTGGAATCGAGACCAGCGTGGAAAACACCGGGAGCTCTGGCATCCCGGCGACACCTGCCCATTCCTCGGGATAAGGCTGGGGAAGGGTTATCTTTTGCATGCCGTCGACTTCTTTGAGTTCGTAGGCTGGTGTGGTGAAAGTAAGTTCTGTGCTGAAGTTGTCGCTGTTCGTGCAGTCGAAATCCGTGATGACCGCGAACAACGAACCGCCTACAATCATCAACGTCAGTAAAATCAATGTCCCTTTAAAATGCATAATCTCTCTCTCCTCAGATAATATTGGTTTTCCACATGCAAAACCCAGACCAATAGCGCTGATTGATATGAACTGGTTGACAGGCCCCCCTGAGTGTCAATAAGATGCTACCGGTTTTATTTTGTCAATGAACGCTTTCGTACGTGAAACGTGCACTGCTGGACAATAAAGGGAAATCGCATGACCGAAATGAATGCTGCCGGACTCATTGAAGTGGCCGGATCAAAATCGATAATGGCGCGAGCGCTGATTATCAGCAGTTTTGTCGAAGGGAAAACCATAATCTCGAACATGCCGGATTGTGAAGACACGACGGAGCTGATTCGAGCCCTGAGAAATCTTGGTTTTTTTATAAGAATTTCAGATTCACTTTGCGAGATCGAGCCCGGGATGCACGACGATAGAGCTCTTGAGCTGCGTTTCGATGGCTCGGCAACCGCAATGCGCTTCATGCTGGCGAGGCTGGCCGTTACACCGAATGTCGTTGCGCGAATACAGCTTGACCCGCAACTCGTCAAGCGACCGCACACCGAGTTGATCGATGCGCTGAAAAAGAGTGGAGCGGATATCGAGATCGACATCGAGCGCTCTATCTTCATAGTAAAGGGCAAGAAGCTGGAACGCCTTCATCTGGAGACCTCCGGCGAAGTCAGCAGTCAATACGTAAGCGCCATGATGCTTGCCGCGCCATTGACGGAGGAAGGCTGCGAGATCGCGCTCAGTCCGTCGCAAGTTTCTCTGCCGTACATCCGCATGACTGCAGGTGTCATGAGGGACTTCGGGGTGGTCGTCGAGCATCGTGACAGGCGCGTCTATGTTCCCGGAAACCAGCGATACAATGCGCCCGATGTCTGTGTCATCGAGCCGGACGCCTCGACGGCAGCGTTTTGGGCAATCGCGAGCTTGATGACGGGGAACGCCCGTCCGATCATGTTTCCTGCCAGGGACTCTCTGCAAGGAGACGCTCGATTCATCGATGTCCTCGAGCGGATGGGGGCGAAAGCGATCCGCGGAGGAAGCACAGTTCGTGTCCATGCAGAAAGCTTGCATGGGATCGGGGTGGATATGAGAGATATGCCGGACTGTGTGCCGCCGCTGGTTGTCCTCGCTCTCATCGCCGATTCCCCGAGCATGATTGCTGGCGTCAGGCACCTTCGCTGGAAGGAGAGTAATCGTATCGAGCGGCTGGTGGAAGAGGTAGGGCGTATCGGGGGGGCGATTCGTCTATCCGGTGATGGGATCATTGTGGAGCCGCTACAAGATTCTCCGCAAGAAACGATGATTCATACGGGTCACGACCACCGTATTGCCATGGCGTTCGCGATTCTCGCATTGAGGTTTCCGCAGGTAACGGTCGATGATCCCGTGTGTGTTTGCAAATCGTGCAGGGATTTCTGGGAAAAAAGAAAGAGGTTCCAGCCTTGAACCTCTTTCCCTTGTAAATTCTTCAGACTATTTCAGCTTGTCTTTTGCTTTTTGCGATCCGTACTGAGCAGCCAGACGATAGTTCTCCATTGCCTTCTGCTGCTCCCCTTTCTTTTCGTAGCAATCTGCGATCAGCAGATAGGCGTCCGGATTCTCGAAGTTGCTTTTGAGCGCGCGATTGTAGTAGATGATCGCGTTGTCCCATTCCTTGAGTTGATAGTAGGAACCAGCCATCGGGAAAAAAACCTGATCCAGCTCGGGATTCAGTTCGATGGCCTTCTTGTAGGCCATGATGGCCTGCTGATGGCAACTGCGTATTTTCTGCTCGATCTCCGCGATTTTGGCTTTATCGACCGATACGTTGATCTCGCTGGAATTGTCGAGATTCCTCCCCTCCGTATCGAACGATTTTTCCTTCGACATCTCCAGAAGTAGCGGGACCGCCATCTTGGCCAGAACACGCCCCTTGCGGTAGTACAGTTCGGCGTTTTCCGGTTCGATCTGGATAGCCCTGTTGTACTTGTCGAGCGCGACGTCATACTTCATGACGCTTTCAAAGTATTCTGCGTCCTCCACTTTGCTTTGTGCGGTTCTCGCACAAGCGAACAGCGAAACGATCACATACAGGAAAATGAATCCTCTCAAAATTCTCATATTTTCTCCTCCAGAATTTCGATTACTTCTATATCTTCGCTTTAACTACGGGAATCGTCAAGGTTTTTTATATTCGCAAGGTTCTTTTATAGGCCGTTTAGTTGGTTGTTGGTCTTTTTCCGTGCCTGAAGCATTTTTTCTCTTTCGGCAGGAGAGAAACGATAAGGCGTTTGTTCCAGCGCTCGGGAGATGTCGACGACTTCGTAATTCAGCTTGCTTTCGTCGTGGAATGCGCAGAGCCAAAGAGGGATGTGGCGGATCGATTCGATGGATGTCTCTTTGCCTTTGACAAGCGAGACAACGAGTACAGCTCCAGACTGAGTTGAGGGCGTGCCCGTATATTTTTCGGTCATCGACGACACGCAGTTTCCCAGCGAATAGACGACCGGAACATCCCCGATGCGCTCGCTCTCCTGGATCACATGCGGATGCGTCCCGATAACGGCATCGGCTCCCCACTTAACGAGGTCCCGGGCCAGGGCGCGTTGTTCCGGACTGGAGCGTACCTCGTATTCGTTGCCCCAGTGGGGGAGAATAAACAGAAAATCGCAGGTCGAAGCCGCTCCGCGAACTTCCTGCTCGAGCGAACCGGTATCCTGAAAATTCACCGGATCGTACGCGATATTTGCTGGAAGGGATTTTCGGTTACCGTTCGCTCCGTACGTGAAGGCGAAAAAGCCGACGCTTATACCCCGGATATTCGTGACGGTATAGCGCAGGGAATCGTCCGGTGCGAACGTCCCGCAGTTCAGAAGGCCCTGTTCGCGAATTTTTTCTATTGTGCGGGTAAGACCGCGCAGATGATAGTCGAGGCAGTGGTTGTTTGCCGTCTGGAGTATATCAAAACCACAAGACTTGATTGCGGAAAGGATATCATCCGGCGTGTTGAAGCGCGGATAGCCTTTGTAGGGGTAAGCTTCTCCGGCAAGGACGGTCTCGAAGTTTGCCACAGCGATATCGACCGTATCGACGATGTTTCGAAGGTCGGTAAAAACCGGCGCGAAATCGTGCCGGCTGCCGGGTTCGTCCCATGCGGAGCGGATCACCGAATCGTGAAACATCAAGTCGCCCGTGAAAGCGCACGTGACGCGAACAGGTTCCGTTGCCGCTTCGGACGGCTCCTTGCCCGGATCGACGCAGCCCAGGATCATGAGAATCGATAATGCGATAATACATCCTTTCATGATGCATGAATCGAAACGGCGGTGATAAAATGTAAAGATAAATCGTTTTAGGGTGGATTTGTGCCGTGTCGGTGGCGGCTCGACGGCGCAATTGCAAATAATGCTTGACGGAAAACCCTTTGCGAATTGTCTGAATCAATCGAATATTATCAAACATGAGGTGATATTATGGCAAAAGCACATAGAGGCAAAGGTCTCAACGAATTTCCGAATCACGCCAGGGGCAAATGCCCGATCTGCGATCGAACCGGCGTGAAGCTCCTTTACGAAGTGAAGGGCGCCGACAAGAAGACGAAAGTGTGTAAGCTTTGTCGCAAGCGCGCACTTCCGCAAGTCGCTGCGGAATAAAAAATTTCCGAAATTATGAACCGAGACTCATTTCTCGGTTCTTTTTATTTTCCAGTACATTTCATACGACTTCCCCGTACTTCGCAAAGTGAGTGCACGATTCTAATTTATTTATTTATAATCGGTTGTGTGGTGCGAGATGCCCGTTTGGGTTTATTAAGTATTCGTTAACACGGATTTTGTTATTGCCTAACACAGGGCGGGTATGCATGAATGTACGATGCAGAACGTGTTTGAGGGAAAAAAAACGTTCTTGACAGACGTTTATTTGATTTTATATGTCGGTTATCGTACAATAGAATACCGTGAATGAGAAACTAAATTCCTAAAAAATGGAGGAAAGATGAGAAAAATTACTCTTTTCGTCGTTGTTGTCAGCTTGCTGGCGATCTCGTCCGCTCTTATGGCTGGCGATAAGGATTATCCGCAGTTCAAGTTTGGCGGTCGTATCACCATCGAACTTATAACCGAAAACAACATGACAGACTTCACCGATTACGATTATGACAAGGACGCCGGTACCGTTGAAGGTAACGACGTTGCCGCTTACGGACAGGCTCGTACCGATCTGAACTTCAAGACCATGATTACCGAGAACATCTGTGCTGTGATCAACACACGTTTTGAATCCGAAAACGGTGACAAATGGATGATTTTCGGCGCGAACAACGATGCCGATAACTGGGAAGATTCATCACCGAAGCTTCAGGAAGCTTATATTGGCTTCAAGAAGCTCTTCATTGACCAGCTCAATGGTGAAATCGGTCGCAAGGTCTACAAGATGGGATCGGGCAACGTGATGTCCGACAAGGACAAGGTTGACGGTTTCAGGATTGGCGCGAAATTTGGCGCGGCCTACATCAATTACCAGTATATCCTGAGAGAACAATATAACAATTACTGGGCAGTCGATTCACCAGTTCAGTACACCATCTGGGGTCTCAATGGCGGCGTGGACAAACTTGCCGACATGGTTGATATCAATGGCTATTTCTGGTGGAACTATATGCAGCTTCAAGATCCTGAGAATGCCGATGATTTTGTTAACGACAACCTCTGGGTTCTGGGCGTACGTGGCGATCTCAATCTCGTTGACGGGATGCTTACTCCTTTCATGGAAGTTGCATTCCAGTTTGGCGCTGCCGAGAAATCAGCAGCCGGTGGCGATGACTACAATTACTCCGGTTACCTTTTCGACCTGGGTACCGGTTTCGAATTGGAAGCGGGTAGCGTAGGTATCGATGCCAACATCGAATTCTTCTCGAAATCCGGCGACGATGCCGACACCGCTGATGAGAATGAGTGCTGGCAGGGTATTGGCCTTGGTAACCGCGAGCTTGGTTACATGAGCTATAACATCGCTTCTTCGACAATTTCAGGTTTGAACATGTTCTCCATCGGTGGCGGTGTCACGATGATGGAAAATCTTCGCATCGGTCTTGACCTTTATTCCTTCATGGATAACTCTGCGAACTATAAGAATGGAAACGGTGACGAGATCTCCGGCGAACCGATGTGGGACGAACTCGATCTTGAAATCAGCTACGAGATGGCAAAGAAAACCAAGCTTTACACACTTGTTGGTCTCTTGTTCCCGAACAAAGACTACATGGGTGGTGAAGACATGGCTGCTGGCTGGCTTGTCGGCGCAGAAACAAAATGGTAGAAACTACCTGAGAATAATTGAAGCGGCTGAGAAATCGGCCGCTTTTTTTGTCATTCCCAGGGCGGGTGATTTTTTTTGTATCTGCTGATATTGCAGACGGCTTTGCCGCTAAAAGCTTGCGGCAAGCTGATTAAGGGGATTCGAACGGTAAATTAATATTGAACGGGTGCGCTCCGGCTTTATCGAAAGCAAACGAATTCCTTGACGGATATCGATTTCCATCGAAGTTGTGACCCCAAGATTGAAACTACGTGGAGGTTACATGCTACCCAAACCACTTATTGAAAAAGTGATTGAAAAAGCTTTATCTCGTGGAGCGGATTTCGCGGAACTGTTTGTGGAAAACCAGTATCAGTCGAACATCACGCTTAACGACAGCAAGGTAAAACAATCCATCGTCGGTCGCGATTATGGCGCCGGCATTCGCGTTATCTACGGTTCGTTGGCGATATACGCCTACACGAACGACTTACAGGAAGCGTCGCTGCTCGCGGCAGCGGACGCGGTCAGCAAGGCAGCCAAGAGCGATTGCAGAGTGAAAGCGCTCGACCTGACCACGCTGGCTTACAAGAATCTGCATCCGTACCAGATCATGGCGAACGACATCGCCAAGAAGGAGAAAATCGACCTCCTTCTGAACATCGACAAGCACGCACGTGCCTACAGCAAGCTCATCACACAGGCCGATCTGGGCATCTACGAAAGGATGCAGCACGTCCTGATCGCGAACAGCGAAGGCGTGTTCGTTGAAGACGACAGGCACTACTCACGCATTCGCGTCACTTCGATCGCCGAAAAGAACGGCGAGAAGCAAACCGGCTCCGAAAGCCCGGGCGGGTTGATCGGCTACGAATTCTTCCGCGGCCTCGATCTGGAAGACCTCGGAATGAAAGCCTCCCAAATCGCCGTCACCATGCTCGAAGCGGATTACGCGCCGAGCGGAAAATTCCCGGCGATCATCGACAACGGCTTCGGCGGCGTGATTTTCCACGAAGCTTGCGGCCACGGCCTGGAAACCACTTCCGTGGCGAAGGGCGTTTCCGTTTTCAGCGACCAACTCGGAAAGCAGATCGCGAATCCAGTTGTAACCGCCATCGACGACGGAACCATGCCGAACATGTGGGGATCGGAAAACGTCGATGACGAAGGGATGCCGACCAAGCGCACCGTGCTCATCGAGAACGGTATCCTCAAATCGTTCATGGTAGACCGCATCGGTAGCCAGAAGACAGGTTACGAGAAGACAGGAAGCGGACGCCGCGAATCATACAAATACGCGCCGGCATCCCGCATGAGAAACACGTTCATCGCTCCGGGCAAGAGCAAGCTCGACGAGCTGATTTCATCCATCGATTACGGCATTTACGCCAAGAAGATGGGTGGCGGCTCCGTTCAGCCCGGCACCGGAAACTTCAACTTCGCGGTTGCGGAAGGCTACATGGTTCGCAACGGAAAAATCGCCGAACCTGTCCGCGGAATGACATTGATCGGAAACGGCCCGGCTGTGCTTCACAAGATCAGCATGGTTGCCGACAATATAGACTACGCCGCCGGAATGTGCGGCTCGGTAAGCGGCAGCGTCCCCACAAGCGTGGGACAGCCCGCGATCAAAATCGATGACATTGTCGTTGGCGGCAGAAAGGAGAGCTAAGATGTATTCAAAGGAATTCGAAAAAATCTTCAAGATAGCCAAAGATAAAGCCGACGATGTCGAGATCATGCTCTCGGTAGGTAAATCGTTCCGCGTGAGAGTTCACGAACAGGAAATCGAGTCGTTCGATTACGCAGACGACAAGGGTATCGGTATCCGCATCATCCGAGAAGGAAGAGTCGGATACGCATACACGGAAGAGTTCAGCGACGATGCCTTCGAGATGATTGTGAACGAGGCCGTGGAAAACAGCAAATACCTCGAAGACGAGGGCGTTGTACTCCTCGACGGTTATCCCGATGCCGAAATGAACCTCGATATATACAATCCGGAACTGGACGAAGTGGATATCGAAGAAAAGATTCGCCAGACAAAAGACCTCGAGCGAATCGCTTACGCCTTCGATAAACGCGTTTTCAGCGTTTCCCATTGCATTTACGGCGATGGTTTCCACTATACCCGCATCGCCAACACCCGTGGCCTGAACAAAGAGTACAAGGCGAATCTCGCGACCATGTTTATCTCGGTCATCGTTCAGGACGGTGAAGACAAGCAGTCTTACGCCGATTACATCGCAACGCGCGATTTTCGCGACATCGATCCGGAGCAGCTCGCTCGCTGCACCGTCAACAAGGCGATCGAACTCCTTAACCCGAAATCGATCGCTCCGGGAACCTACCCGGTTGTGTTCGATAACAGCTCGATGAGCTCGATGCTCGCAACGTTCTCCAGCATCTTCAGCTCGAAAAGAGCGCAGGAAGGGCAGTCGCTCCTGGCCGGTAAGCACGGAGAGGTCGTGGCCAATCATCACGTGACCATCATCGACGACGCGCTCTACCACGGCGGACACTCGAGCAGGCCGTTCGACTATGAGGGCTATCCCTCGCAGAAGACCACGCTGATCGAGAAAGGCAAGTTGAAAAGCCTTCTGTACAACACGCAGACAGCGGCGAAAGAGGGCCGGGAATCCACAGGTAATGGAAGCAGAAGCTACAAGGGCAACTTGAATGTGTCTCCCTCCAACCTGTACATGACCCCGGGCAAGGTCAACCGCGACGCGCTCTTCGCAAAGCACGACAAGGTTATCGAAATCGTTTCCCTGGCTGGCTTGCACTCCGGCGCGAACGATATCTCCGGTGATTTCTCGCTTTCAGCGGAAGGTTTCCTCTACGAGAAGGGAATCAAGAAGCATGCAATCCAGCAGTTCACCATCTCCGGCAACTTCCTGGACATGCTTAAAAACGTCGAGCTGATCGCCAACGACTTCAGGTTCAGCCTGGGTTCCGTTGGATCATCCTCAACGCTTGTTGCTAAGCTTAGTATCAGTAATTGATACGATTGATACAGCATTGAACCGGTGGCGAATCGTCACCGGTTTTTTATTCCCATGTTATGGATCAAGTGGGTAGAGGTTCTCCTCAAATGTCATCCTGAGCGGAGTCGAAGGATGGTTTCATCATTGGAATACCCTTTCGACTCTTTGAGGAACCCGTGTCTTGCTTAGCACAACACACAGCATCAGGGTGACACGAAGGAAGGCCAGAGGATGCATCCACCCACCATGTCTGAAAGTGATCCAACGTTATTTCAGCGCTCGATGCAATTCCTGAAGCAACTCTTTTTCCGTGAAAGGTTTGGCGAGAAGCCCGTTAAAGCCGATTTGCGTGAAATACTCGTCCGACATCCCGGGCATCGCTACGGAAATCGCGATTACGATCGTATCCGCAATTTCAGGATTGTTTCTGACATTGGCAATGAATGTCTCTGGCTCATCAGGAGGTAGCTCCACATCGTAAAGGACAATCTTGTTCTTCTGATGAGAGAGAATCCACAACGCGTGTCCCGAGTTATCCGCTTCGATAATGGAAAGCGGTGTATCTTTGAGAGCGTTCTGGATCAATTGGCGGTTTTTCCTGGAGTTGTCGGCAACCAATACCGTCGTCGGCTCGAAATCGTATGCTGAAGGATTCACACGATCCGAACACAAGAAGTTATCGATATCCTTGCAGATCAACACATCCCGAAAAGAGAGGTCAAACCTTGTCCCCGATTCGACCTTGCTGCGAACGTGAATCTTTCCTCCCATCATCTCGGTGAACTTTCTCGTAATGGCAAGTCCGAGACCGGATCCTTTGAACGGAGATGCATGGTTTGTCTTGATCTGGAAGAACGGATCGAATATCTTCCCCAGGTTGGAGTGGTGAATGCCAATGCCGGTATCCTCTACTGATAGAATAAGATCGAGGCGATTGTGGCGAACATTTTCCGTCTTTGCCTCCACCGTGATCGATCCTTTGCGGGTGAATTTACCGGCGTTGCTCATCAGATTGAGCAAAACCTGTTTCAGGCGAGCGGAGTCCATGATGATGAAATCCGGAATATTCGGATCGATTTTTGTGACGATCTCCAAATTCTGGTTGTGGGTTTTGATGCCCGATATCTCGATGGATTCTCTTATCAATTCGCCGATAGAGAAGGGACGGGCGTCCAGCTTGAAGAGCCCCGCCTCGATTCTTGAGAGGTCGAGCATCTCGTTGATGATGTGCAGGAGGTTGTTGCCTGAAGTCTTTATGGCAGAGATATATTCACGCAATTGAGCATCCTCGATCGCGTCGTACAGAAGGTCGGAGAATCCCAGAATCGTGTGGAACGGAGTGCGCATCTCGTGGCTCATGCTGGCGATGAATTCGCTTTTCGCCATGCTTGCCTGATCGGCCTTGTTCCTTGCTTCTATGAGCGATTTGGCGTCAAGCTTCGCCTGGGTGATATCGCGCACAGTGGCTTGCAGTACGTCCCGGTCGTTCACGTTGAACCGGGCCAGCCAGACTTCCGCGTTGAAGGTTTCGCCGTTCTTTCGCTGGTGAAGCCACTCGAATTTTGCGTAACCCCTTGTAAAGGCTTCCTCGATGCGCATCATGGCGAGCGTGTAGGAGTTCTCGCCGTGAAACTGTAGCGGAGGCGATACGGCGGACGGATGCAGGCCGAGAAACTCGGCTTTGCTATCGTAGCGGAACATCCGTACTGTTTGGAGATTGCAGTCGACGAATTCCTCGCGATCCAGAATCATGATGGCGTCGGATGAGGATTCGAACAGTGTCCGGTACTTCGATTCGCTATCCTGAACCTGTTTCAGCAAACTTCGAAGCTCGGTTACATCCTCGATGATAACCAGAATCTCATCGTTCGCCGTCGAATCCGCGACAGGCATGAGCGTGTATTCCATCCACCTGTCTTCACCGGATTTCAACCTTTCCAGCACGGGGTGTTTGATGATGGACTCGGCCTGGGCAGCCAGTTTGCTGTTGAGCCTCGAGAATTTACTGAAATCCTCGAATGGCCACATGTCTTCAAGGGGGATGACTTCATCCACCTTGGGCTCGTTACCGATCATGTCCGAGAACGACTTATTGTACCCCAGCAGCGTTCCGTCGATCTTCTTCCAGAATATACTCGGCGGAAGTGTATTGACGATGCTCTTGATCAGCGATTGTGTGCGTTGCAAGCGCTTCATCAACTGGTGGTGCTCGCTTACATCGCGCACGAGGATAAATACACTTTGGTTTTCCCGATTCAACACGCCGTTGATCGAGAGGTATTTGCCGGTATCTTTCCAGGTGATTTCAACCTCGTCGAGCCGGCCTGACATCCGGAGTTTATCGAGCAGATGATTCTCATCGTTTTCGAGAAACGCCTTCAAATCGAAGCGCTGATCCATGTCATCCTTGTCTTTGTAACCCAATATCCCGGGAAGGTAACGGTTCATCTCCCGGATACCCATATCGCCAATGGATATGGACATCGATCCGTATTGCCGGATGTTGCTCAGCAGGTCTTCGTTCTCCGAGGCGCGCGAATCCGGGGAGTCCTGAAGTTCTGCCGTATCATCTCGAGGAGACGCCTCCTCTTCTTTCATATCGTGATAAAAGCTGTCGGGTTCAGTTGAACGCTTCACGCTGTCAAGCTGCTCTTTCATCTGGATATAGGATTTAAGATGCTCGTACGCCTTTGCGAAATCGCCCTGCTTCTCATAGGCCTTCGAGAGAATCTTGAAAACCTCCATGTGCTTGGGCATCTCTATTTTATCTTCGTACTGCTGTTCGATTTGCTGGAGAAGGTGTATGCTCTCCTGTGGTAGATAACCCTCGAATTTTGGGTCCATGTAAAGCTTTGCCAATGCAGTAGTAACGAGGATGATTCCATTCTTGTTCTGGATGGCCTGGTAGATTGAGATGCTCTTCGACAGATGCCTGAACGCATCGCTGTAATTCTTCATCTCGTGGTGTAGACGTCCGATGCTTCCGTTAAGCAGAGCGATGTAGCTTCGGTTGTCGATTCTGATCGCCTCTTCCAGCGATTGCTCGTAATACTGCATGGCGATCTTGAGTTGATGGAGATTGTGGTAATTGTTTCCGATGTTGGCTGTGCATACCACGATCAGGCGACTATTGGATATCTCCTTTGCGATGGAAAGGCCCTGCTCGTGGTACGTGATCGATTTCTCGTACTCTTCGAGATTCTGGTAGATCACGCCAATGTTGTTCAGTATTTCACCAATGCATTCCTTGTTCTCGTTCTGATTGCACAAGGCCAGGCAACGGTTGAAGAGGTCGAGGCCCGTCCGGATATCCCCCCGATTGCTGGCGAGAATCCCGATCTGCTTCAGGTGGTTCACCATCTTGTCCGTGAGATTGTGTTCTTCGAAGATTCCGATTGCTTGATAATGATCGTGAACAGCCTTGGTGAAGCTGGCGTTCATGTAGTACAATCTGGACGAGATGGAGGCGATTTCTCCCAGGAGGTTCGGACTGAACTCGTCGGAAGGAATTTTTGTGAGGTCTTCAAGATGATTCATCGTTTCGGATTCCGCGCCTTGAGATATTTTAATCTCGATGATCCGGATCAAGGCATACGCGTGGCACGGCTTCAGGTCGTGTCGAATCGCTAATTCCCTTGCCAATTCCGCGTATTCGAGCGCTATTCGGCTGTCGTAATGGTACTCTTGGGACAGCTGCAACAGAATGGGGATTTTCTCCGGCTCGCTTGCGCCTGTGAGTTTCTTCAGCAATTGCTCGATTTCTTCTGCGCGTACATCTTCTGAGGAACAACCTGGATATCGTTTCATCGACAAACTCCATAGGAAGATTGTTTCATGATCTGAATACACTGATGAAATTGTGCGCCTGTGTCCCGGGAAAATGCCTCGGGGCTTAAAGTGTGCTGTTACGTTTAGTTTTCGAGTGACGCCTCGATCGCCTTGATCTTGTCTACGACTGTGTGGAGGATGCGGTCGAGGTCGTTGCTGTGGATTTTATAGCGCATAAGGAGCTTCTGGTGCCCTTTGTACTGCATTCCGTCTTTCTGGGAGGATTTGCCGATGATCATCGAGAAGTAATCCGCAAGCGCTGTGAGATTGACGTATGGATTGTTGATTTTCTCGGGATCGTGATGATGTCGGGCGGAGAGCACGATGTCCTCGTTGAAATTCCAGTCGCGAAGAACCTTCGCGCTTACGTCGGAGTGGGTGAATCCGAGCACCTTGCGCTCCGCAGTAAGGAAATCGATCTCCTGTGTGTCGATCAGGCGGAGCATCTCCTTGTATTCGTCCTTCACGTACTGGCTCAGGACGATCTTGCCGATATCGTGCAGCAGGTTGGCCGTATAGAGTACGGAAGCATCGATGTCCGGTTCGAGAAAATGGAGTTCGCTGCCCAATACCGCTACAGCGAGGCTGTGCTCCCAGAGCTCTCCCGGATAGGATTCGTAGCCTTCGATCATGTCGTTGAAATAGGGCTTTGCGGCAGATTTGAGGATGATTTCGTTCATCTCGGCCAGTCCGATGATGCTCATCGCGAGCCTGAGGTCGGTAATTGTCCTGGCGGTCGTGTACTTCGCGGAGTTCGCAACGCGAAGAATATTGGCTGTCAGGGACGCATCGACCTGGACCAGTTCCGCCAGTTCATGCATGGTGAAGTTGTCGCTTTTGAGCAGTTGAGTGGCTTTGTGAGCAACCTTGCTGAACGGCGGCAGCATCTCGATCTGGTTGAGCATGTCTTTTATCGAAATCATCAGTTCTCCTTCGCAAATTCTCGTGTCTTTATTAACAATATACGAATACAGGCCCCGATGTAAATAAGGAATCTCCTTTTGCCATGAAAATTTTTCTTTTGACATTTTCAATTAATAACGTAATTCTTCTATATACAAACGTTCATTTCAAAATCAACCGGAGTGATGGCTCTCGAGCTGCGCTGGAATCTGTATAAATGACGTAACTGTTGGCAATGGCAAGAAATAACGAGTGAGACTGGCCTTTTTCGATGTTAAAATCCATCATATGGTGCGTGGTGTAAAATATTGCCGGTATAAAATATTTATATTGACAAATAATTTCAGAGTATACTTTCTTTGTGCAAGTAAAGAATGAACATACAATCTACGGAGGTGTCATGCAGAGAATCAAGGCATTCATTCTGCTCTTCGTGTTTCTCTATCTGGTGTGGATGCTCCTGACCGATTTCCATTCCCGGCAGGAATGGATGGTTGGTGGCGTTGTCTCGCTTTTGCTGGCGATGATCTTCGCAGCAAGGGCGCAGGCGGTGGGCAATATCCATCTCAATCCGAAAGCGCTGGTTTACGGTGTCGGATACATTTTCGTTTTCATTTGGGAGCTGATCCGGTCGAATCTGGATGTGGCCCGGCGTGTCGTGAGCCCCTCCCTGCCGATCAACCCCGGCATCGTACGGGTCAGGACGCGCTTGCAATCGCCCATGGGAAGGACCTTCCTGGCCAATTCCATCACGCTGACGCCCGGAACGCTCACGGTCGAGTCGCGTGGCGACATTCTATACATCCACTGGATCGATGTGAGCGCGGGTGACATGGACGCGCACACGCAGGCGATCGTATCCAAGTTCGAGAAATACCTGGAGGTGATCTTTGGCTGAAACAATCTATCAGGCTGCCGCGTTGATCGCCCTGACAGCGTTGATGCTGGCAATGTTCCGTATGTTCAAGGGTCCGACGATCGCCGATCGCGTAGTCGCCCTAGACGCGATGACCATCATATCCATCTCCATACTGGCATTCGTCTCCGCCACCGCGATGCGCATTGTCTATCTCGATGTTGCGCTCGTTTACGGACTCATCAGCTTCGTGGGCGTTGTGGCGGTGGCACGATACATGGAAAGGGGGCTGTAATGGAAATCCTCGGTTCATTGATGACACTCGCCGGCTCGATCTTCCTTCTCCTGGGAGCGCTCGGGCTACTGAGGATGCCGGATGTATACAATCGCATGCAGGCGGGTACGAAGGCGACGACCCTGGGCAGCATCCTCTTCCTCATTGGATTGAGCGTGGGCCGGTCACACTGTGTGTGTCTGGGACGCATGGTGCTGCTTGTCCTCTTCCTGATTTTCACCAATCCGCTTTCCTCGCACGCGCTGGCACGCGCCGCACATTATCTGGGCATACCGTTAACAGGCAAAAGCGTCCGCGACGAACTGGAGGAAGACGAACAGGAGGAGCGAGCATGACGACGTTTAACTTTATCGTAACCGTCTGGCTGGGGATTCTCATGCTGGCCGCCGCCGTGTTCGCCGTCGTGACGAAGAAAGTCCTTTCGGCCATCATCGCCGCCGGCGTGGTGAGTCTGCTGGCTAGCGTGATCTACCTGCTTCTTGCGTCTCCGGACGTGGCCATGACAGAAGCCGCGATCGGAAGCGGTCTGACGACGGTGGTGTTTCTGTACGCCTACCGCAGAATGAAGAGCGACAAGGAGGACCGCAAATGATTACGAGAATCCTTGCGTTTCTGGCCGTGATCGGCCTGGCGTTCATGCTGCTTCCCTTGATTCACGAAGTATTGCCCATGCAGGAGCTGAGTCCGGTGGCCGGAAATTATGTGGTGAAAGGCCCCGACGAGCTTGGCGCGCAGAACATCGTCACGTCCGTGGTGGTTACCTATCGCGGCCTGGACACTCTTGGCGAGGTTACGGTGCTGTTCATCGCGACGGCAGGCGTAGGTTTTCTTCTCGGACGCAAGAAGGAGAAGAAGAACAAGCGAAAATCCTCGGAGATTCTGCAAACCGGCGCGTCGTTCCTGATCGCACTGATCTTCCTGTACGGAATATACGTGTTTGTCCACGGGCACCTGACGCCCGGCGGAGGATTCCAGGGCGGCGTGGTTATCGCAACCGGAATCCTGCTGATCATGCTTTCCGAAGTCAACATGAAATTCAATCATAAACTGCTGCATCTGGTCGAATCGGTATCGGGTGTCGGGTATGTCGTTCTGGGGATTCTCGGATTGCTCCTCGCGTCAACTGCCGCGGGATTGGGCGACGGATTCCTGAACAATCGTTTTCTGTCCATGGGAACATACGGCCAGCTCTTCAGCGCGGGAGCGATTCCGCTCATCTATTCGCTGGTCGGGCTCAAGGTTGGCTCGGAACTCACCGGCATACTCGATAACATGCAAGAATAGGATGGCGTTATGAATGTAACAACACTTTTCGGCGCAATACTGCTCATCATCGGCACATGGGCGATGCTTACGCACAAGAATCTGATACGCATCATTATCGGCTTCTCGCTGATGGACACCGGCATCCACGTGATCATGGTTTCCGTGGGGTACATCGACGGAAGAACCGCTCCCATCCTCGATCAGGCTGTTAACAAAGCCGAAGCGCTGTATCGCGTTGTGGATCCGATCCCTTCGGCGCTGGTTCTGACGGCGATCGTTATCGGGCTGGCAGTGACCGCGCTGATGCTCTCCTACGCGATCAGAATGTATCAAAAAGGAAAATCACTCTCCATAGACGATTACCAGGAGACAAAATGGTAAACCCTATCTATCTTTTTGTTGCTGCTCTGGGTGGCGCGTTCCTTATCGGTCCCGCCGACAAGGTGAACAAGAACCTCTCCTTCTGGCTCACGGTGATGATCGTGGGTGTGATGGCATGGATTTCCGGTTCATGGTTCCATTTCATCGAGAAGGGAGGCGAATCCGCTCAGGTCTTCACCGCAGGCCTTCGTCCGCCCGTATCGATCAACCTGATGCTGGGCTACAAGGAAGCTTTCATACTGGTTCTGTCGAACGTGGCCGGACTGCTGGGGATCTTCGCGCTGCGCAAGCGTTTCATGGAGCTTCCCGCCTATGCGATGATGCTCTACGTGGCAATGCTGACCGGCGTTAACGGCATCGTGATGACGCGCGACATCTTCAACCTGTTCGTGTTCATCGAGATCAATTCCATCGCCACGTACGCCCTGATCGCGCTGGAGCCGAGTCGCAAAGCGCTTTCCGCCGGATTCAAGTACATGATCGCCGGGGGTATCGCGTCGATTCTGTTTCTGCTCGGAACCATCTATATCTATCGCCTGGGCGGAACGCTGAATATCGATCAACTGGCGATGCTGGGGATCGCCGATATGGGAAAAGCTGGCTGGCTGGCCGCATTCCTGTTGTTTTCCTCGATCCTCATCGAGCTCAAGCCGTTTCCCGCCAATGGCTGGGCGCTGGATGTTTATCAGAGCGCGCACGGAGGCGTCCTTGCGCTGATATCGTCCGCCAACGCCGGTGCGATGTTCTACGCGCTCTACAAGGTCATGCCCATTCTTGGCGATCAGTTCCTTGGCCTCCTCGCGGTGGTTGGACTGGTAACCTTCTTTTTCTCCAACCTGCTGGGAACGCGCCAACACAATTTTAAACGGTTGCTCGGATATTCCTCGGTGGGGCAGATCGGGCTGATGATGGGCGTTTACGCTCTCCTGACAAAGCTCGGAATGGAGCAGGCTCGTATTCTGATCATCACCGGTGCGATCTTCGTCAATCACTTCCTCGCCAAGGCGGGTTTGTTCTGGATGGCGGAAACCATCGAGGGTGAAGACCTCACGGCCTGGGGCGTGCTTCGCAGGAATCCCGAAAAGCTCTTCAGCTTCGGCATTCTGCTTTTCTCGCTGGCTGGATTCCCACCGTTCCCCATGTTCTGGGCCAAGTGGAATATCGTCATGGGGCTGGCGGAGCACGGCTCGTATGTCGCGCTGGCAACAATCCTATTGGGATCGATGTTCGAGATATTCATGCTGCTGCGCTGGCTTGGCGTTGCCGCCAAAACGAAGACGGAGAAAGAATCCGCCGACCACTATGGTCTGGAGATTTCGTCACGGATTTTCATGCTGGCGTTGATCGTCATCGGGTTACGGGCGAGTGGTTTTTTTATCGTGAATAGCTTCAATATGAACACATACATGCTTCCCGCAAGCGCGGTGGCCATGACGCCATTGATCGCGGGGGCGTTCATCTATCTTATCGACTGGCTTGGCGTGAAGATCAAAGCGGTGTTGACGATCGTGCTGACCGGAGTCTACCTATACTTCATTATTCCGGCGGTCCTGCCGCTACCGATGCTGTTTACGGCAGTGTTCGGTCTGGGCGGGATCATCATCGCCTTCGCCTCGATGTACCGCAAGATCAACGTTCGCGGTTTCTATCCGCTGCTCACGATGCTGATCCTCTCGCTGGTCAATATCACCATCGCCAATTCAACGCTGGAGTTCTTCACCGCGTGGGAATTCATGACACTCAGCTCCTATCTGCTGCTCATGCAGGGAAAGAACGCGCAGGAGCACGCGCTTCGCTACGTGATGTTCTCCATGGGCGCGGCGTTCCTGATCATGACGGGATTCGCGGTGCTGTACGCCAACACCGGCGTTACCGATTTCGCCAGTCTCCTCCTGGGACGCTACCCCTTCCGGTGGAGCTTCATCCTGATCGGCCTCGGAATGCTGGTAAAGATGGGCGGTATCGGTTTCCACGTATGGCTTCCGGGTGCGTATGCGGAAGCGGATGACGATGTAAGTACGTTTTTCTCCGCAATCCTGAGCAAGGCGGCGGTCTACGGTCTTCTGCTCGCGATACTGGTCTATACGATCAATTATAGAGGCGGGTTCGACCTCCGAAGCGTTCTTGGGTGGATCGGCGCGCTCACGGCGATATTCGGGGCCCTCATGGCGGTATTCCAGGAGGATATCAAGCGACTTTTGGCCTATTCCAGCATGAGCCAGCTCGGATACATCGTGCTTGCTCTTGCCATGGCCGATCACCTCGGCTGGACAGCCGCGCTGTACATTACCGTGCTGCACGTGATGTTCAAGGGGATGCTTTTCCTGGCGGTCGCGGGTATCGTCCACGCCACGGGTACGCGACTCATGTACAGGATGGGCGGTTTGATCAAGAAGATGCCACTGAGCTTCATCTCCGTGCTCATCGCGATTATCGCAGTATCTGGCGTTCCGCCGCTGGCCGGATTCGGCGCGAAGTGGATGCTTTACACCGGCCTGATCCAGCGTGGCTGGTATCTGAGGGCGGGGATAGCGTTCTTCTCGAGCGCGGTGGCGTTTCTGTACCTGTTCCGGCTGATCCACAGCATGTTCCTGGGACAGCTCAAGGTTGAGCATCGTGAGGTGAAAGAAGCCTCTCCCTGGCTGATTGCGCCGCAGTTCGCGCTCTTGATCGGGATCATGGTCGTTTCGATGTTCCCAACGATCCTCCTAAAGCCGTTGAGTGCCATTCTACCGGATTCCATTCCTGGCCAGCTTGCATGGCAGGAGGGAACGCTGCTCTCGAATCTCGGTTACTGGAACGGATCGGCGGTGATGTGGGTCACGATGGGCGTGTTCATGCTCGTTCTGCTCTGGCTGATTCTTTGGCTTCGTCAGGTGAAGAAGGTGGGGCAGTTCAACATTGTCTACGCTGCCGAGAAGCCCTTCATTCCCGAGACGACGCACTACGCATACAACTTCTTCCCATATTATCAAAAAGCGCTTGGCGGTCTGATCAAGCCACGCGCCACGTCTTTCTGGAACGGCGTAAGCGAGTGGACGGCCTCCACCGCAGGTGCGATCCGGCAGATTTACACCGGTAACGCCCAGACATACGCCATGCAAATCTTTCTGTATATCATCGTGCTATATTTTATCGTCGGAGTAGGTCTATGAGTCATTATCTGATCCTGATTGGCAACGCCGCGCTGACCCTGTTCATCGTGATGAACTGGGGCTTGATCATGGGCGGTCTGATTCGCAAGATCGTGGGCAGGGTCCACGGACGCTACGGTCCGCCGATCTGGCAGCCGTACATCGATATCATCAAGACGCTGGGGAAGAGAACCAGTGTGATCCACGGAACCATGTTCTTCCTGGGGCCGGTCTTTCGATTGGCCGGAGGTATCGGAACGCTGATGTTCATACCGGTGCTGTACGAGTCATCAATATTCGCCAACTTCAGTTTCTCGGGCGACATCCTGCTGGTGATGTACTTCATCTTTTTCGGTCAGCTTGGAATGGCGCTGGGAGCGGGAGAGAGCGGTCATCCGCACAGTCCGCTGGCCGTTGGTAGAGGACTGGCGCAGATGACGGCGTTCGAGGTCCCGTTCGCGCTTTCGGTGATCTCACTGGCGATGCAGTACGGCACGCTTTCCATTACGGGAATCGTGGCGGCGCAGCAAGGCGGGATTCTCAATTGGACGCTCTTCACCAATCCGCTGGCGACCATCGCCGCGCTGATCGCATTGCAGGGCATGAACATGCACTCGCCGTTCGATATCGTGCTGGCCCCGCAAGAAATTCCCATCGGGCCCCCCACCGAGTACCAGAGTACATTCCTGGGATTGCTCCAGACCAATCGCGCCATCTTCACCGGTGCGAAACTGGTGCTCTTCATGAACCTCTTCCTGGGCGGATCTTCCGTTGGCGCTGGCGGGTTCATGAACTAACCTCGTCGCGATCCTGGTCATGATGGGTAAAACCTTCGCGCTGTATATGCTTTCGGTGATCGTGGGCGTTTCCTACCCTCGTTTCCGGCCGGAGCAGTCGATACGATTTTTCCTGGGAGTCCCCACAGTCATCGGGATCCTATCAATCGTTGTTCTGTGGATTTTGTAAGGAGAGAACATGGATCAAGAAATCAAGCAACAAGAAATCGATGTGAAAGAGCTGATTCAACAGCAGATCAAGGATCCGGTTCTATACTGTCAGGAACCGCCCAAGCCAAGTAAACCGCTGGGCAAGTACGTGGAGAAGTTTCTCAACTGGGCCCGAGCGAATTCCCTGTGGATTCTGAGCTTTGGAACCGGCTGCGGCGCGGTGGAATTGCGCCCCCTGATGACAGCCCGTTTCGACGTCTATCGCTTCGGGATTTCGGGACGCCCTACTCCGAGGCAGTCCTCCGTGTTCATCATCGGCGGTTACGCCTCGGTCAAGACCCTCAAGCGCATCATCCGCAGCTACGAGCAGATGCAGAATCCCAAGTTCGTGATCGGGCTGGGGAGCTGCACCATCAACGGCGGGATGTACTGGGACAGCTACAACACCATCAATCGCCTGGATCATTACATCCCGGTGGATGTTTACATCGCGGGGTGCATGCCGAGGCCGGAAGCCCTCATCGCGGGTTTCGACAAGCTGAAGGAACTCATCAGGGAGGGGAAGGCGGAAGGCGCGAACCAGTACGCCGAGAACTTCGAGTGGTACAAGGCGAACCAGAAGAAAATCATAAAAGATTGGGATATGCCCGATTACAACTGGTAGAGGACTATGAAAGAACTCATTGAAAAGATTTCACAGAGCTATCCGTTAACGGCATCGAAAATCGGCCGGGCCGATCAGGGCGTGGATCACCGTTGAAAAAGGGAAGCTGGTCGATGCAATCACCTGGCTTCAACGCGTGCAGGGATTCACCCATCTGGCGTTTATCACGGCAGTCGATTACATCGAGGACAGCCAGTTCCAGATAACCTACATGCTGCACAACTACGAGAAGCATCTGGATCTGGGCGTGCGTGTGTTGATCGATCGCGATAACCCCGTGATGGAATCGATTCACCACCTGTGGGAGCATGCGGCGACGTACCAGCGCGAGTGGAAAGAGATGTTCGGGATCGATTTCCCGGGCAGTCCCCGCGTGGACGAACCGATGATCCTGGAGGGATGGGACGGCCCACCGCCCTATCGCCGCGATTTCGATACAAAGAAGTACTCGGACGAGACCTATTTCCCGCGCCCGGGACGTGTGAATCACGATCCGCGCGAGTATATGAAAAAGAAGCTGTATCCGGAAGAATAACCGGAACGCAGGCATTCTGCCTGCCCAGGCATTGATGATTTCTGTTTTATGCAGGAGAAAAACATGATCAAACCGAAAGAGAAGATCGACCTGAAATCAGGTAAGTATCTCAAACTCTGGCAAGGCCCCAATCACCCGGGCATCACGGGAAACATGTCCATGGAGCTGACCGTTTGCGGCGATGAAATCGTCGACTGCGTGACCCACGTTGGGTATCTGCATCGCGGATTCGAGAAGCTGATGGAGCGCAGGACGTACATCCAGTGCTTTCCCATCGTGTGCCGCATTGCCGTGCCCGAGCCCGACTACAACGAGTACGGATTTGTCGCTGCCGCCGAAGAGCTGGCTGGGATCGAGATTCCCGAGCGAGCGAAGTGGCTGAGAAATCTCATTCTGGAGATGTCGCGTCTGGCGAGCTTCCTGATGTGGATCGGCGGTCAGGCGGGGGCGTTTGGAATGGGAACCGTCGGACAGTGGGCCGTGGCGCACCGCGATTTCATGCTGGATTTGTTCGAGGAACTGACCGGGGGGCGCGTATACCACATGTACATCATTCCGGGAGGCGTGCGCAGCCCGTTGCCGGAAGGTTTTGAGGATCGCATGGAAAAGGTGCTTCAGAAGGTGGAGCGGCTCTTGCACGATATCGAGATCGTGATGTTCAACAGCGCGGTGTTCAAGATGCGCGCGAAGGATCTGGCGATCATCACGCCGGATATGGTGGATCGCTACGGCCTGGTGGGTCCGAATGCCCGTTCAACGGGACTGAAGCGGGACACGCGCAAGGATCAACCCTACTTGTTCTACGACCAGCTCGATTTCGATGTGATCACCGATACAAAATCCGATGTTTACAACCGGGCCTATCTGCGCTGGCGGGAGATGCACCAGTCGATATCCCTGATCCGCCAGATTCTCAAACAGATGCCAGATTCCGGCGAATTCCATGTAAAAGTACCGAATGTCCTCCACTGGAAAATCCCGGCGGGAGAAACCTATATCAAAGCGGAGAGTACGCGCGGTGAATACGGCTACTACTTGGTTTCCGACGGCTCGGCGTATCCGCGACGCGTATATGTGCGCGGACCGAGCTATCCGACCGCGATACCCTTCATGGAAGACCTGATGCGCGGCGTAAGTATTTCGGATGTGGCGGGAATCAATGTTTCACTGCACACCTATCCGCCGGAAATTGAACGCTAAAGGGAAATGAATAAGGTGAACGAGATTCCGGGCATCTTTGAGCAAACCTCGTCGACTCGATGTGTGGATACACATCTTCGGACTCCGTTTCCTCAAACCTGCTCCGGACCTGTTTTTGGAAAAACAGGGCAAAAACGAATGATATTGACGATGATTGATTGTATACGGGAGAAATCATGAGTTTGAAAGATATACTGTCACCCTTCTATGTGTGGAAACGCGCTTTCTCCAAACCGTTTGTGGTCGATAGCCCACTCACCGAGCGGGAAGGGGCGGATCGTTACCGCGGGTTCCACAAAAACGACATCGAGAAGTGCATCGGTTGCGGAACCTGCTCCGATATTTGCCAGAACGCGGCCATCGATATGGTGCCGGTTGAAGGAGTCGAGACCACCAAAGGCGACAGCGGATTGCGCCCGATGATCGATTACGGTCGCTGCTGCTGGTGCGCGCTTTGTGTGGATGTTTGCACCACGGGATCGCTCACCATGTCCAACGAGTACACTTGGGTCGATACCGACGCGGATGCCTATCGCTTTGTTCCGGGAGCCGAAGAAAAGCCCTGGGATGACAGTGAGAAAGGATACTGTCGCGCAGAAAATTACTCTCTGCTACATCACGAGAGAGTCGCCATGTCCATGGAGGATTTTGACGAGGGGATCAAATCCTTTGTGGAGATGGTGAAAGGTTACTCGAAGGAGCAGGCGCAGAAAGAGGCGGATCGATGCGTTCAATGCGGAATATGCGTTGCGGCCTGTCCGGCTCACATGGATATTCCCGATTACATCAAGGCCGTTCGGGAAGGGGACATCGAAGAGGGGCTCCGGCTTCTCTATCGCACCAATCCTATGAGCGCGACTTGTGGCCGTATCTGCACGCATCGTTGCGAAGAAACCTGCGCGATGGGGCATCTTGGCGATCCGATTTCGATCCGCTGGCTCAAGCGTTACATTATCGACCAGATACCGGAGAACCGTTTCGCGGAAATTATTGGGGAAGAGTTCGCTTCCAACGGAAAGAAAGTTTCCATCATTGGTGGTGGCCCGGGGGGACTCTCCGCGGCCTACTATCTGATTCTCATGGGTTACGAAGTCACCATCTACGAGGCGCGTTCCAAAGCAGGAGGGATGCTCCGGTACGGGGTTCCCGAATACCGTCTGCCCGAGTTGCAGCTCGATAAAGATATCGAGCATATCGTGGAGCTGGGCGTTACGATGAAATACAACACGCGGGTCGGTTCGGATATCACCATGCGGGACCTGCATGAGAACTCAGACGCCATCTTCATCGCGATCGGGCTTGATCAGCCCTATAACCTGGGCATCGAGGGTGAGGATTTGCCTGGCGTGATTCCCGGCCTGAAGCTCCTCGACGATGTGACCGAGGGGCGTGATCCAGGGATTGGCCGGCGAGTCGCCGTAATCGGCGGCGGTAATGTCGCGATGGACGCATGCCCGCGTATCGCGCCGGCTGGGTTGCGATGTTACGCTGCTCTATCGCAGACGAGAAATGGATATGCCTGCCGACGAGGAAGAAATTCACGACTCCAAGCACGAAGGCGTGAAGATCGTTACGCAGTCCATCCCGATCAAGATCGAGAGAGGCGAGAGCGATTCCCTTATCTTCGTTTGGGGTGAGGCTCGCATGGAAGATCAGGGCTCGGGAAAACGCCCGAATCCGGTTCTGATGGAAGATAAAATCCATCGCGATACGTTCGACACCATAATCAGCGCGATCGGGCAGGGGGGAGACCTCTCCTTCATTCCGGAAGACCTCATTGACAAGGTGAAGGTCAAGCGCGGTAAAATACTCGTGTATGAACATAATCAAACAGGCGATAACAAAGTCTTTGCGGGAGGCGACATCGCCAATAGCACCGCGGACGCCATCAGCGCGATCGCCGATGGACACCGCGCGGCCAAGGGGATCGACAACCTGCTGAAAAGCATGAAATAGAGAATTCGTACATATCCACTCGTACGATGTAAAAAAGCTCCACCTGATCGTGGAGCTTTTTGCTTCTATAACGAGTCGTGAGCAGGTTCGTTCGATCGCGAACGCAGACGTGGTGTTACACGCTAAATTTCGGCTTTGCGAAGCAAAACGATAACATGAGCGTTGTGATTTCGCTTGGCGAAATCATGTTAGCGGATATTAGGGCGTGTTATATCCACGTTGGAGAGAGGGATCGGGCGAAGATGCCACGACGGTAGCGGGAAAAAAATCCCTTTCGCTTATTTCGCCATCTCGAATACAGCGCTGACGGTTACCTTGATGCTCTTCTTGCGTGTGCTGGTGCTATACATCCCATAGTCCGACACTTCCGTCGAGTACGGCTCCGTTATCTGGAAAATTCCCGAGCGAGCGGACGTCATTTTGGATAGCGTTCTCCCGCTGAGCGAAACGATTTTCTCCGCACGTTCACGAGCGTCTTGCGTGGCTTCTGCCAGGAGGTCTTTCTTGATTTCACCCAGCTCGGTGGAGAAGTACTCAAGATTCGAGTACTCCACGCTGATTCCCTGGTCAAGCAGAGCTTTAGGGTCAATAGATAACTGCTCGATGGATTCGATGGCCTTGCTGGTTACGGTAATTCGTTGCTGGAATGTGTAACCGGTCATCTCACCGCCCATGCCGTAGGTGTTTTGTGTGTTCACGGGATGAACGATCATGTCTTCGACATCGAGATTCAGGATGCCCCATGCCTTCCGGAATTTCTCCAGCTTCTTCCCGATCGCACGGTGCCCTTCTTCAGGATTACCGAGACCGGAATTAGCGGTAAGTGCGAAGGACCATTTGACGAGGTCCGCTTCGTAATCTCGAACGGCGTAACCCACAACCCGGATGGTGTCTGCCTGTTGCCTGGCGGCGAAGAAAAAGATACCGAATGCTATTGCCGCAACGATGAAGCTGATGCCGAGAATCCAAGCCCACTTGCTATTCATTGTGTACTCCTTGAATTGAACTTCTCCGCAAAACGATAGAGGCAATCAACTTGTTGTCAATGCTTTTTATTGATTCTGGCCGGTTACTTGACGAGGTTGTTGCCTGCTTCTTCCATGAGCGTGGTCCTTTCGCCTCCTTCCGGCATCCCCTGTGTATATACCCCGCTTTCACCGGGAAACAACACAGGGGATACCGGAAGAAAACGAAATGCCTCACGCTGGGTAGTCGGAAAGAAAAAGAGAGAAAAAACCGAACCATTTTGACAAAATTCTATTAATCATATAGATATTGTTTCCAAGGAGAGAATGTTGAGAGAGAAAACCGAACAGCAATGGCAGGATGAGATCGTCGAGATCATCCCGCAGCTCAGGAGTTGGATACACCGCTATACGGGTAATCGCGACGACACGGACGAGATTCTACAGCAGACTTTGATCAATGCGCTGCAAAGCCTGGTAGATTTCTCAGAGCCGTTCAATTTGAGGGCGTGGCTCATGACAATCGCGCGCAATCAGAGCTTCAGCTATCTCAAGGAACGTGGCCGGCACGTGCACACCAGCTCGTTCCTGCTTGAGCGGAACATCCCGACGAAGGATTTGGAAACGCCGGCAATTGCCGAGGCGATGGGCAACCTCCCTTCCAGGACGCAATATCTTCTATTCATGAAATACTTTACGCATCACAAGGTGTCGGAGATCAGCAAGCTGCTGAAGATTCCGGAAGGCTCGATCAAACGACAACTTCACGATGCCCGAAACCGATTGAAAAAGGAGATGACCATGCCCCAAAAAGAAGCACATAATATCCCGGAAATCAAGATAGAGGAAGTAGAGAATCCACCTAAAATTACCGTTCAACGCACCGGCCACGGACTGTTCATGGGATCGCCGTTGAAGGGCGTCGGCGATGTCGAGATCATCGCCGGTTACGAGCACCCCGGGCGCATCCTGGTCTTTCAAGCTGACAGCATCGTCTCCCGCAAGGCTGAAATCTTCGGCAGGGAAGTTTGGGAGGTTCACAACGTATACGATCGTCGCGTAGGCGAGACCGAGCGGTTCCTTTATTATACGATCCAGGACGACATCATCGAAATGCCGTTTCGCGTGTTCCACTTCAACGAGCCGGACAAGGTCAAGATCGATATCGAGCGGGAGGAGCTGGTTCAGCCGATGAAGCTGACCATCACCGCGCCTTCCACCGAGATCGGCGAGAAGGAAAACATCGAGCGCGATATCGTCAACGTGACCATCGACAATACGTTCTACGAGAACTGTATCCGCGTCCGCACCAGCGAAAACGACTACCACGGCAGGAACTACGCCGAGAGTTACATCGACAGCGAAGGACGCGAGATTTTGCACCGGACGTACATCTCGGAGGGATGGAAGATGGGCGGATTCGTAACCTGGGAGAAGTGGAAGGACGCCCCGGAACTGGAATTCCACGGCGAGAAATTCCGCCTGTGGTTCGAGTTCATTCTTGTCGGCACACGCCAGGCGACAGAAGATGAAATGACTCGCCCCGGCAAGCGCAAGTGAACGATTTGATGTAGGGCAGGTACCTGTGCCTGCCCTTCCTATTTCTCGGGCTCTTTCTTCGTCGGATTCAGCGCGATGATGTAGTTGATAAGGGCCGATGCCGTTACGATGATGAATTTGGCTTCGTTAAATGTGACTACATGGTCTGACTCGTTGTTGCTATGTCGGACATCCCCTTCATTGCTTGCATAGCCATAAAGCTTATTCATCGCTTCTTTTAAAGGCTGCGGAAGTGAGATTAGCCGAGGTGTTCTCTTGCATACTCTGGAGGACATTATACGTTCCCCCAATGTTCCAGATGGATTTCCGGTGTAATATTGAGCCAGGGATTCCATCGTTGAAATTGCCTCTTTCACTGCATTCGCATAATCCGGTTTTTCACGATCCGAGAATAAGGAGACAGCGTGATTGAATCGATCTCTTACGGATTCGATTTCGCATTTCTGGGTTTGTTCCACTTCTTTGAGTTCTGTTTCGGATGTGATTGGGATAAATATGAGGTCTTTGCTAAGGCGGTAGCCTGAATTCTCTCGAATTAAATTCCAATTGATCCTATTTACAGCTTCTTGCAGTTTCTCGCTTATCTCCTCAGGAAGGATTTTTCTCCATGATAAGTAAAAATGGTAATTCTCGAGAAGTTCTTCCATGAAAGAATAACGGTCATGCCATTGGATTTTCATAAAGAGTTCTGTTAATTTGTTTGCGGAAAAACTTTTACCGTGAACCCCAATTGACGATAGTAATTGGTTATCGTATCGAATTTTCAAAGAGTTAGCAATTCTTTTCTCGAAGTGAGTGAGGGCATCAGTTAAGTTTGCAAGGCTATTTCCAATAATATCCTCGCAAATGTTCAATAGTCCATTTGCAAGTTCCTCATTCATTCCATCTAGCTGCATGAATTCTGGCGGTTTCACCTCTCCGATTCTCTCCGAAAACGTTGGCATGATTCCCCCTAATATAAGTATATTAACAATACCAAGGAGTGGGTAGTATAATGTCAATCTAAATCGCTTGCTTATATTGAATTATCCTACGACAATTTGAATGATTCAGATTATCACTTCGTGAAACCTACAGCTCAAGATGACACGGATTACAACGATCTGAAAAATAAGAGTTTGTCACCCTGAGCGGAGTCGAAGGGCCAAACGATTATTTTGAAGAGGAAAACGCTAATACACCACCCATTCCTGCATCGAGCGGGACTGGGAGTAATCGCCGAAGTTCAGGTCTTTCCCGACTTCGTAGACCAGGTTGAAGGTGTGGTCGCCGTCTGTGCGGTTGGAGTTGGACAGCACGGTGATGACGGTTCCGCTGGGGATGTGATACCACATTTCGGCAGCATAGCCCGGGGTTCCGCCGTTGTGCCCAATCATATCCATGTCCGTGTAAAAACCGCAGCCGTAGCCGTACGAGAAGGGGATGCCCTCCCCAACTACAAACCAGCCCTGCATGAGCTCCATAGAGCTATCGCTGAGGATGTGTCCGTCGAAGAGGAGCCGTGCGAAACGTGCCAGGTCGTGAGCGGTTCCCACCATGCAACCCGCGCTCCAGAACTGCGTCGGATTCCACGTCGTCAGATCGTCCAAAATTCCGTCGTCGTCTTTATCCAGGTAACCGTGGGCCATTTGCTGCGGCGTTTCGTCAACGGTGATCCCGTCCAGCCCGAGCGGTTCCAGAATGCGCGTTCTCATCTGGTTTGCGTATGATGCCCCGCCCACCTCTTCGATGATGAGCCCGAGGATAACGTAGTTTGTGTTGGAATAGTGCCACCAGGTTCCGGGCTCCATGTTGGCAGGGTCCGTAATCTCGATACCGCGATTCACGAGCTCTTCCGGCGTGAACTGGTGCTCGGGGTCGTCCAGCATTTGCTGAAGGATGGTCGTGTCGTCGTTGGCGTAGTCCAGCAAACCGCTGGTCATGTTGAGCAGGTGCTCGATCGTGATCAGCGAATCGTGAGGGACGGTGATATCGGGAAGGAATCCGTCCAGCGTCCAGTCGAAATCGAGCAGGCCGTCTTCATGTAGCAGGAGGCACAGCGTAGCCGTGAAGGTTTTGGTCGTGCTTCCCATGCGGAGACGGTTTTCCGGAACCATCGCTTCGCCGGTTGCCAGGTTCGCCTTGCCGGCAGCAAGGTTCCACTGCCCGTAGTCTGGTGAATCCACATACAGCTCAAAACCGGGATGCGCATCGGAAACCGCGTTCAGCAGTATGGTCTCGATTTTATCTCCCGGCTCCGACGTATAGCTGTCGTCCGAATTGGCACAGCCGGCCAGATAAAGAATCCCTATTGCGATGATGGCGAAAATTGCCCTTTGTTTCATGTATTCCTCCCGAATTGTCTTTGCAAGCAATATAACGGGAGGGGGCAATAACGTCAAGTGTTAAGGCTTCCGGAGCGCTACAGCAAGGCTGAGTTTGACATCCGGATTGGCGACAATCTCGAATCCGATATCCTTGGCGGCGTCGAGTGTGTTGATGAACTCCTTCCTGTCGATGTGCATCTTCGGCTCCGCGACAAACAGATGCCCACCGGGTTTGAGTGATTCGTAAAGCATCGCCAGTGTGCGTTTGAAGTCGGGCGTTTCGTGAAGCATCCAGAACGCCAGCGCGAAATCGACCTTCTCCTGCGTCGCAAAACCGTCCTGCATGCAGAGCGTCGGTTGGATGCGCCGGCCGAGACCTCTCCTGGCCGCGCGTCTTTGAAGCCGGTCCAGCATTCCCTGCTGCATGTCGACGGATAGAACCTTTCCGTCTTCTCCCACGAGTTTTGCCATCCCCAGGCTCATATAGCCGAGTCCGCAGCCCAGATCGAGGGCGGTCATGCCTTCTTTCAGCCAGGGCGAATACAGCTTCTGCGGATCGTGAAACAGCTTCCTCAGCGGATTATCGAACGTGTATGCCATCCAGACAGGACATACGCAGTGATCGTCTTTTTGCATTTGCCGATTCTTCATTGTCTTCTCCATTTTATTTTCTCCTTATAAATGAACAATGTTCCTGTATGTTCTTAAAAAAAATCCCACCTCAATGGTGGGGTACGCCTAACATGCCGATCCATCCATGCAGAACAAACCGCATGAGCTGCTTGGCGTTCTCTTTCATCGTCTCCAGGGGATAGTTGTACCGGACGGAGTCCATCGCGAGGTGAATCCAGGCCGAGCCGATGTAGTGTAGCATGTATTCTGAAGGCGCGTCGATTTGAACATGGTGTCGCTCCGAAGCCCATTCCACAGAGAGCCGCATGATTCGCGCGTTCCATTTCGTCATCTCCTCCGGCAAGTCGGCGAGGGAGGAACCCTCGGAGCGGTAGAGCAGAAGATTGAACATCTCGCGGTTATTGTATATGAATTCGGCGGGTTTGTCCAGCATTCGCACGTGCTCTTCTTCCGAAAACGATTTCTCGTCCCTCTCCATGTGCTCGATGCGCCGCTGTCCTTCTTTGATGGCATCCAGGATGGGCATCATAATCTCCCTGAATATCTCATCCTTGTCTTTGAAGTAGTTGTAGATATTGCTCAATGTGACATCCGCGCGCGAGGCGATTGCCCGTATGGACGCTTTACGATATCCCTTCTCCAGGAATTCGTCCTTCGCGCTGTCGAGTATTGCTTTTCGAATATAATCTTTCTGAATTTGCATTTCGTCGGCTCCTTTCAAGAACGCTGATCACTTTTATGTAAAGAAGAATCTGTGTCAAGAAAAAAGTGAACATTGATCTCTAATATGACTCGCGGTTTAACTAACGGTCAGTGAAGAAACACAGTCAATTCATACGAACATATTTTGTTATGGACATGACCGTATTATAGATTTTTCCATTGACGTTATAACGCCAGATTCTATGGTCTGGGAAACTGCGAAAGGAGTCAGATTATGAGAAAATTGCATCTCAGTGAAAAAGACAGGAAAATAGCCGGTGTATGCGGTGGATTGGGAGAGTCATTGGGCTTCAGCTCCGATGTCGTTCGTATCGTGTTCGTGCTTGCCACCATTTTCGGCGGATACGGGATTCTGGTATACCTGGCATTGATGCTGATTCTTCCCAAGGAAAGCAATCCTCAGGTAATCGACGTGTATCCCGAAGACGAAATCCCCCGCGGCAATATGTTTCGCAATCCCCGAGAAAAGGTTATCGCCGGTGTATGTGGCGGAATCGCCGACTATACGGGCTGGGATGTAACGATTATCAGAATCGCCTTCATCGCACTTGCCGGAGCTTCTGGAATTGGCGCAGTTATCTATTTGATCATGTGGGCTGTCATGCCCATGAGGAAAATCTGACAGAGTACTAGAGCGTCATGCAGCAATCCCAATCAAAGCGAAACAAGATTCTCGCCACGCTATGCTATCTTCGGGATGAAGAGAAGACGCTCATGCTCTTCCGGAATCGCAAGAAGAACGATATCCACAAACAGAAGTGGAATGGGCTCGGTGGAAAGCTGGAAGCGGGGGAGACGCCCGAGGAATGCGCGATCCGCGAGGTGCTCGAGGAATCCGGGCTGGAGGTCTCCGATCCGTACCTGCGCGGATTTCTGACCTTTCCCCTTTTCGATGGTATTAACGACTGGTATGTATTCCTCTTCACGTTCAAGCATTGGAGTGGCTCGATGATCGATTCCCCCGAGGGTGAATTGTCGTGGATTCCGAATGACCTCTTGCTCGAATTGAATTTATGGGAAGGTGATCGCATTTTCTTGCAATGGCTCGACGATCCCGGCTTTTTCTCGGCCAAATTTACCTACGAGCATGGGAAACTGGTGGAGTGGTCGGTTGAGAATTATGGTGTAACTAAAACGTAGACAATACAATATGGCGAAGGGTGTTTCAGAATTATCAATATGATAAAATTTTCTCCGAACAAAAATTTGACATTAGCAAATATTCGGATATCCTATCAGAAAAACGAACCAAAGGAGTAACAATGGAACACCTAACCCTGGATACTTTCAAGCAAAAAGTCTTCGACTTCGAGAACAATAAGGAATGGAATTTCGTGGGTGACAAACCTGCGATCATAGATTTTTATGCCGACTGGTGTGCGCCGTGCAAGATGGTTGCGCCGGTACTCGAGGAGCTCTCCGCCGAGTACGGAGACAAGCTCGATATCTACAAGATCAATACGGAAGATCAACGCGAACTGGCGGGAATGTTCGGGATTCAGAGTATCCCCTCGTTGCTGTTCATTCCGAAAGATGGGCAGCCTCAAATGGCGATGGGTGCGCTTCCCAAGAAGACCTTCCATGAGATCATCCAGGATGTCATGAAAGTGGCCCCGCCGGCAGAGGCATAATTTTTTACAGAATTGCACGAAAAAAGCAGGTGATATCGCTGGACATCACCTGCTTTTTTTTCAGGACAATCCTTTCTCGTTGAAGAAATCCGAATACTTTTTATCGATAATATGATTCACAAACCAGTCCTTGAGAACGTCCATCGCTTTGATGGATAATCCTAAGCCCCCCTTGTTGAAGTCGGTCTGCAATTGCACGACCTTTTCGACAAACCCGTTGTGTATCTTGATATGAGCCTCGGCGTCCGGGTAGTTGTATTGCTTGAAGTAGCGTTCTTCCGTGGCGAAATGCGTCTTGGTGTAGTCGACGATTCCGCTCAGTATCTTGCCCATGACGTCATTGCCTTTTCCCTGCTTCATGGCTTCGTGGAGATCGTTGATCATTCCGATCCATTTCTTGTGTTGCTGATCGATCGACGATACGTTGACGCTTAATCCGTCAGACCAGTTTACCAATGGCATAAAACCTCCCGTGATAGTTTCTTCTTGCGTTCATTGTCGTGTTTATTTAAAGTAAATCTCCGTCCTGCTTCAAAGAAGCCTTGTCAATATCGATGATGGTGTCGTCCAGATAGGCTTTTGATTGATAATGCGTTATCGTTACGAACTTGTGGGTGAGTTCTCCAATGCGCTGAACGCCGTGGATGATTTTCGAGAGGATTCGATAGTGCGGATCCTCTGGTTTCAGATTGTTCATCAGCAGTTCCGCGTAGCCGAAGACGCTTTGCAGCGGCTGATTCAATTCGTGTGTAACGGCCCCGGCCATTTCCAGAACGCCCTTGAGCTTCTCCCGCTCCTTGATCTCTCTTTGCATCTTGATCATGCGCAATCCCACTTTCAGCCGGGCTTGAAGAACGGCGGCATCGTAGGGTTTGATCAGGTAGTCGTCCGCACCGGCGTTGAGCGCTTCGATGAGGTCGTACTTGCTGCTTTTGCTGGTGAGCATAATCAGGTACGGCGGGTCAGCCAGCTTCTTTTCACGGAGTTGCTTCACGATCTCCAGTCCGTTCAATCCGGGAAGAACCCAGTCGAGGATGGCTAGTCGTGGAGCATCCTCCTGACACATAATTTTCAATGCCTGGCCTCCGGAATCTGCTTCCAGCGTCGCGTAGCCTGCCTTTGAAAGCACGGAGCAAAGCATGGTGCGGGAAACGAGATCGTCCTCGGCAATTAGTATCTTCGTTTTATTGCTCATGATAAGTCCTTCAAAAAAACCAGCATCTCAGTCTGGAGCTTATAATACTGCCGTTCAAGGTTGGGCAGGAACGTCCGCGTTTTCTGGTAGTCGCCTCTCTTGCAAGCTATCTCCATTTCCTGAGCGACCTTGCTCAAGAGGTCTCCTCCCACATTGGCGGAGGAACCTTTCAGGGAGTGCAACAGGTAAGTCAATGCACTGAAATCCCCGTTTTCGATAGCGTCCCTGATTGCCCGGAGTTTCTCCGGGGTATCATCAAGATAATACCGGATGATGTGATCGGCAATTTTCTTATCGTTCATAAGCCTCGATAGAAGGGCCTGGTGGTCGAAGACGGCGATTTTATCCAAGGGGTTGTCCGGGAAGAATTTCTCTGGGATATCTCTGGCGCCGGCGGGGAGGCTATCCACATGCAGTTGGCGGGGCAGCCATCTCTCCATCTTCTGGATCAGAACTCTTGGATCGATGGGCTTCGTGATGTAATCGTTCATGCCTGCTTGCTCGCATTTTTCGCGATAGCCCTTGATCGCGTGGGCCGTCATCGCGAAGATGGGTATTTTGTGATCCAGGACGCCCGTCTCGATATTCCTGATCTCTTCGGTGGTCTGGATCCCATCCATGACAGGCATCTGTATGTCCATCAGGACGAGGTCGTAGGGTATCATACGCAATGCGTTGAGCGCTTCCACGCCGTCGGCGACTGCATCCGCTTTTACGCCGAGCTTTGAGAGGATACCAAGGATAACGTGCTGATTGATGATATTGTCCTCGACAAGAAGGACATGCACTGCTTCAGCCTTGATGCTGGGGAAGGAGAAGCCAGTGTCGCTGATATTCTCACGGAATTGCAAGTCTCCTCTATGGATTCCTGAAAGGTATTCTCTCAGCTTTCTAATGTCCAGCGGTTTGTTCAATATCGCCAGGATACCGCTCGCGTTGATCCTATCAATATCCTCTTTTTTCCGAGTTGATGAGATAAGCAGCAGGGCGGTGTCCGATAATTGGGGATTGTCCTTGATCTTCCTTGCGAGGAATTCACAGCACGATTCGGTCTTTCGGAGATCGAGAAGCGCTACTTGAAATGGTTGGTTGGTATCTTTGGCCGTTTCGAGTTTTTCGACAGCCATATCGGGCTCAGTCGCAAAATCTACGTTGGAATTCCATGAATGGAGGTAGGAGACAATTGCTTCCCGGTAGCTGTCGTTATCCTCAATCAGCAAGACATTCATGCCAGCCAGGTCAACAGGTTCATGCGATCCCTCATCTAATTCGAGCTGTTTTTCCAGAGTGATGGTGAACCAGAACTCAGAGCCTTTGCCTTCTACGGATTCCACGCCGATGTTTCCGTCCATGATCCTTACGAGCTGCTCGGAGATTGCCAATCCCAGCCCGGTTCCGCCATATTTACGGGTCGTTGAGGCGTCTACCTGAGTAAATTGCTCGAACAACGAATCGAGTCGATCCTTCGGGATGCCGATACCCGTGTCGGAAACGGAGAATTTCAACTTGGCATGACGGTCGTTCTGCCACACGGTATTGACGCGAATGTTGATTTCTCCTTCGTGCGTGAATTTTATGGCGTTTCCGGCAAGATTGATCAGTATCTGACGCAATCTACTCTCGTCACCACGTAACCGCAGAGGGGTATTCGGCGTCGGCGCGCAAATAAATTCCAGTTTTTTGCCAAACGCCCTCATCGCCATCATTTCGGCGATGCTCTGCAGAAAGGAACCAAGATCGAAATCCAGGATTTCCAGTTCGAGCTTTCCCGCTTCGATTTTCGCGAAATCGAGGATATCGTTGATGATGGATAGGAGGACTTCAGCGCTTTTCTTGATTGTTTCGGCGTAGTGAAGTTGCTCGATGTCCAGGTTTGTGCTGAGGATTAGATTGGCCATACCGATGACGCCGTTGAGGGGAGTTCTGATTTCGTGGCTCATGTTCGCCAGAAAATCGCTTTTGGCCGAGCTGGCGATTGCGGCTTGTCGAGCCATCTCATTCGCGCGCTGGTTTGCAATCTCGAGTTTGCGATTTGATTCCTCGAGCTGCTTCTCGTGGGTTTTTCTGTCTGTCACGTCTCTCGCTGCGGCGTAAATGAATTTACCTTTGGATCGCGATCGCCACTCGATCCATCGATAGGAGCCGTCCTTACAACGGTAACGATTTTCGAAGTTGTTAATCTCGATCTGATTATCCAGCGTGACGATTGCCGCAAGCGTTGAAGGAATGTCGTCGGGATGGACCAGATCGATAAACTTGATGCCTACCAATTCTTCGATAGAGTACCCGAGAACGATTTCCCATTCCGGGTTGAGCCGCAGGAAGTGCCCATCGGTATCAGCAATGCACAGGAGATCGAGGCTTGATGTGAAATACTGGTTTAGCTCTTCGTTCGTTTCACGCAGGGCGATCTCCATTTTCTTACGCTTCGTGATATCGATCATGACTCCGTTAAAATGGCTAACCTCGCCTTCACTATCTAACACGGGATTTATTGACGCCCACCAGTAAAGCATTTGGTTGTTGTCTTGGGGAAGAGCGGCTTCGAAAGTCGCTTGCTCGCCATCCAGAACCTTCTTTATCGCCAGTTTCACGATGGGTTTTGACTCATCATGAATGATATCGACCAATTGCGTTCCGATAAGGATTTCGCGTGACATGTTCAGTATTTTCAAGCCGCTGGCATTAATCGTGATGAAGCGGCCGGAACGATCGAATGAGCACACGGTGTTCGGCGATGCGTCCAAAAGGGAGCGGAAACGTTCGGCGCTTTCCTGGATTGCGTCGCGCATTCTTTGCTCGTGGCTGTCGTTGATTAATGTATGGATCGTTCCGATGGTGTCGCCTGTGTCACTGACAAGGGGTTTAACGCTCACCGAAAATGTAGTGATGTTGCCCTGCGGATCAGCGATCTTGATCTGATAGGGTATTTGCATGGATAAACCGGTCGAAAGAACCCGGAATGTGGGATCGTCGACCCTCCTGTTGTCTTCCGCGCTGATCATGCGTAATATCTCGGGAAGTTTTTTTCCTTTTGCTTCGTCATGCTTCCAGCCGGAAAGCTCTTCGGCGACGAGATTCATCTCAGTAATTCTCCCTGAATCATCCGTGCAAAAGATTGCTTCCGTAACGGAGGCCATTGCCCCGGCAAGGATATTGCTCTTGAATGAAAGTTGCGTCTGCATACTCGCATTCATGTTCTGTAAAGCAATATATCTGTATAAGATGAAGAGAAGCGCCATAATCAGAATAAAGACAAGCGATAGGATGATCAAGGGATGAGCGGCAATTGCGAGTGATCCAAAATGAAGGCTCGTGAATCCAATGAACTCGGTGAACGCTCGTGCTTCCAGCGATGGAGCAACTAGTAAGAAAACAATGATAGTAAATACGACAATATATCGATCAATAAATTCTCTCATAATGCTTCTCTTTGTATTGCGACAATCTGTAGGAATGGATTGTCTTAGGGAGCACCTATGGCATTTTACTATATACATAAGGCATAATACAATATAATCAAAAGGGGGAGATATTGAAACGCGTTTTGTACCTCAAGAAGAGTAAATGTGCCTTGGATTGGTAAATTGAGAAGAATCGATAGAAGTGAGGCGATGGCCTAACGGTGGGGCATCTTCGCCCGATCTACCGCATGAACGTGGATATAGCACATCCCCGATACTACCGGACACGAAATAAAGGGATGTGCAACACCACGTACATGCGGCAGATCGAACCAATCTGCTCCCACCTCTCGTGTTTGCCTTGAGGTATGGAGATAGCCCGGAGTGTGGGTGTTTGAAATTGTTTGCCTCAGTAAAAGATACATTGACAAAATATCCTGCTGGATTTTCGTAACAAAAATTTTGTTGAGAGGTTGATTATGGCGATCAAGATTGCCAACCGTGCAAAAGCTATCAAACCATCCCCCACCCTTTCAGTATCCACCAAAGCCACCGAATTGAAGAACAAGGGAATCGATGTTATCAATTTTGGAGTGGGAGAACCGGATTTCGACACGCCCGACTACATCAAGCAGGCAGGTAAACAGGCTATCGATGACAATTACACGCGCTACACTTCGGCGGCGGGATTTCCCGACCTTCGTGAAGCGATCTGTAAGAAGTTGAAGGACGAGAATCACCTCGATTACAAGCCGTCCGAGATTCTGGTAACTCCAGGCGCCAAGACTGCCATTATGGAAATCCTGATGACCGTGTGCGACCCCCGCGACGAGGTTCTTATTCCCGCGCCTTTCTGGGTGAGTTACGTTTCTCAGATCGAGCTTGTGGATGCCTTCCCGATCATTCTGCCGACCAGCAGGACAACCGGATTCAAGATTACACCGCAGCAATTGGAGGACGCGATTCTTTCACACAGCACACCGAAGGCCGTGATCATCAACTCGCCCAACAATCCCACCGGCATCGTATATAATAAGGAAGAGCTTGCGAAACTGGCGGAAGTCTGCCTGAAACACAACATCGTGATCATCTCGGACGAAATCTACGAGAAACTGATCTACGACGGCGAAGAGCATGTGTCGATCGCGTCGCTTTCCGACGAGATCAAGGAGAACACCGTCGTTATCAACGGTGTGTCGAAAGCATACGCGATGACGGGCTGGCGACTGGGCTATGCCGCCGCCAACGAAGATATCATCAAGCGTGCAGGCCGCATTCAGGGGCATCTGACCTCCTGCGTGAATTCGATCGCGCAGAGAGCCGCACTCGCGGCCATGAAATTCGATGACGGCTCCATGGAAGAGATGCGCAAGGAATTCGAAAAACGCAGGAACTACCTGGTCGACCGATTGAGTTCGATGAAGAACATCACCTGCGCGAAGCCGAAAGGTGCGTTCTACGCAATGCCGAACGTATCCTATTACCTCTTCAACAACAAAAAGGGAATCACCAACTCGATCGAGCTGTGCGAATACCTGATCGATAAATTCCATGTCGCACTCGTACCGGGAGCGGCGTTCGGCGCGGATCGCTACGTTCGATTCTCGTACGCGAACAGCATGGATAACATCAAGGAAGGTCTCGATCGTTTTGAAGCTGGATTGACCAGCCTGATATAATGTATGCAGGAATTCAAGAACCGGGTACTCGAGCGATACGCCAAGCGGAGCAAGAGCCGTACGGAAATATGGAGCGGCTTGATCAGGAAGATACTGCTCCTGGTCGTCGTGATCGCTCTGTTCAGGTACCTCGGATTCGGTAAGGGGCTGCGCTCCTTTTTCTGGGGGGAGAACCCCAAACAAACGATGGAAGTGAGGAAACCATGAATCTTCTGGTTATCGGCTCGGTGGCGATGGATACCATTCGAACGCCGCATGGTGAAGTAAATGATATTTTAGGCGGCTCGACGGTTTACGCCTCGATGGCCGCATCGAATTTCTGCCCGGTGCGCATCGTCGGTGTCGTGGGCAATGATTTTGATGGGAAACATCTGGAACTGCTAGCCGAACGCGGCGTTGACACCGGCGGCATCGAAGTGTGCGAAGGGGAGACTTTCCGCTGGCATGGTTCGTATGACGACCTGAATTCGGCGCAGACGCTCGATACACGGCTTAACGTTTTCGCGGACTTCAATCCGGTGCTGCCCGAGAAATTCAAGGAAAGCGAAGTCGTGTTGCTTGGAAATATCCAGCCCGGCTTGCAGCTCTCGGTTCTCGATCAGATCAAAAATCCCAAGCTTGTTGCTTGCGACACGATGAATTTCTGGATCGACGGCGCGCGCGAAGAGCTGGAAAAGGTGATTCGCCGCGTGGACATCCTCTTCATCAATGAAGAAGAGCTGAAGATGCTCACCGGAATCCGCAACATCTACACCGCCGCGAAGAAAGCGCTGAGCTACGGCCTGAAGTACGTCGTGGCCAAACGTGGAGAATACGGCGCACTGGTCGCAGGAGAGAATCTCCTGTTCTCGATTCCCGTATATCCCGTGGAACGCGTGGTGGATCCAACCGGGGCGGGAGACTCGTTTGCCGGAGGTTTTCTGGGCTATCTCGCAGGGACGGGCGATTTCTCCGAGGCCAACATCAAGCAAGCGATGCTGTACGGAACAGTCTGTGCATCCCTGAACATTGAAGATTTCAGTATTCGCGTCATGAAGAAATCAGGTCGCGAGCAAATAGAACAGAGAAGGACTGAATTGATAAAATTAATTGCGTTATGATTGAAACGAGATATTTTATCAGTGTATTCGTGCGTAGAAAAAAAAGAATATACCCTTCCTCTCCCAACTGTCATAAATTTGTGGAAATTCCACTACCTTCCCTCCACACATGCACTTTGTCGGATGTTGCGTGATTGATTCATGGGCCGATGAACTTGTGATGGAGGTTTTTTATGGGGAATCGGCCGGGCAAGTGAGGATGCTCCCCCGGAACCCATGAGAAATCTTGCAGGAGCCAATAATGGATAAACTTGATTATCGCAAAGCCGGTGTCGACATCGAGGCCGGCGAAAACGCAGTTAACCGCATCAAGCCGCTTGTTCGGCAGACATTCAACGAGAATGTCCTCACGGACATCGGGAGCTTCGGTGGACTTTATGCAATCCAAACCGAGCAGTGGAATGCTCCCGTCCTCGTTTCCAGCGCGGACGGCGTGGGAACCAAACTGATGGTGGCGCAGATGGCGAAGCGCTACGACACGGTGGGGCAATGTCTGATCAATCACTGCGTGAACGACATCTTCGTGCAGGGAGCCAAGCCGCTCTTCTTTCTGGACTACATCGGAATCGGGAAGATGGTGCCCGAGATTGCCGAGAAAATCATCGTCGGATTGACCGCCGCCTGCCGCGAAAACGGTATGGCGCTTATCGGCGGTGAGATGGCCGAGATGCCCGGGATCTACCGGACGGACGATTTCGATCTGGTGGGAACCATCGTGGGGATCGTCGAGAAGGACGATCTGATCACCGGCGAAAAGATGCAGGAGGGCGACGTCGTGATCGGCTTCCCGTCGACCGGCCTTCACACCAACGGCTATTCGCTCGCGAGGAAGATCGTGTTCGAGAAGATGGGGTTGGCGATCGAAGATGAGATGCCCGGAACCGGAATGAGCGTGGCGGATGCCCTGCTCGCGGTACACCGCTCCTATTATAAGGTACTCGCGAAGTGGGCGAAGCCGTCCATGATTCACGGTATGGCACACATTACAGGCGGGGGAATCCCGGGAAACCTCAAGCGAGTAATTCCGGATGGTGTCGCCGCCGAGATCGATACAGGGAAATGGGAGATACCGGCGCTCTTCGAGACGCTGGGTCGCAACGGTGAAATCGAAAAGAGCGAAATGTTCCGTGCGTTCAACATGGGAGTCGGATACATCGTCGTATGCGGGAAGGATACGGCTGACGAAATCCTTGCCGAGACGGATGGATTCGAGATTGGAAAGATTGTGTCAACCAGCGAGTGCGAGAAGAAGGTGATTCTGAAATGAAAGAGAAATGGAGGATTCTGATCGACGGAAACCATGGGTACGCCATGAATATGGCGATCGATGAAGCGATCATGCGAATGGTTGCCGAAGGGAAATCAGAACCGACCATACGTTTTTACGGATGGGAACCTCCGACATTGTCGATCGGGTATCATCAGAAGGTTGCTTCCGAGGTCGATCTCGCCGAGCTGGAAAAACGCGGTTACGGATTTGTTAGGCGTCCCACTGGCGGACGGGCTGTTCTGCACAAAGAAGAGATCACCTATTCGGTCGTAGCTCCGATCGGCGGTTCGCTCGAAGGCAGCGTTACCGAGATTTATCTTCGGATCAGCGAAGCGCTTCGGGATGGCTTGCTGCTTATGGGCGTGAACGCCGAGCTGGAAAAGGGGAAGCTCTCTTCCGACGAGCAGCGTAAAACGGCGAACCCCTGCTTCACGAGCACATCTCGATTCGAGCTTTCCTGCGAAGGAAAGAAAATCGTGGGCAGCGCACAGGTACGCAAAGACGGAACATTTCTTCAGCATGGCTCGATACTGCTGCACTGCGATCAGTCCGAAATGGCGGATCTTTTGCCGGATCTTTCGGAGGGCGTGCGCAATCGTGTACGCAGGTTTCTCGAGAAACAAACAATATCAATTGACAAAGCAATCGGATTACGGATTTCTGACGAGAAGGCTATCGGAAACCTTGTCAACGGTTTCAAGACAAATTGGCGGGACGCCGAATTCTGTGAGGTTTCCTCTATTACACCGGAGGAAAAGAGTTTAGCGGCCGAGCTCGAAGAAACCAAATACGGGAAACAGGAGTGGAATAACAGGATATAGCCCGAATTGATAAAGATAGAGTTAAAAAAATATTTGACATCCACGTTTAAATGGAATGTTTTTGACAAATGTAAAAAAAGGATTTGTGAGAAGATAAAAGGGAGGATCTTCGATGCGAAAGGCAATAATCTCACTGCTTATACTATTTGGTCTCAGTATGTCGCTTTATGCAGGTACGACCGGTAAACTGATGGGTAAGGTCAAAAATGACGACAAAGAACCCGTTCCGTATGCCGGCGTTTTCCTTATTGGGACAGATTATGGAATCAACACGGATGCAGGTGGTAAGTACACGCTTATCAATATCCCTCCTGGAACGTATGATATACGCTGCCAGGCTCAGGGATACCACCCGCAAACAATCACCGGCGTGGAAATCCGTGTGGATGAAGTATCTACCTTGAACTTTGACCTGATTCGCTCTGCGGTTAAGATCGACGGTATCGACGTCAGAGAAAGAAAGGAAACTCTTGTTCGGGCGGATAAGGCGGGTTCTGGTTTGACCATTACGGCCGAATCCATCGAAGGATTGCCGGTTGACAACATCGACGACATCGTCTCGATGCAGGCCGGCGCGGTACAAACTGGCGGCGAACTCCACATCCGTGGCGGCCGCTCCAACGAACAAACCTGGTCGGTTGACGGTATGGCTGTTTCCGATCCTGTCGACGGCGGTCGCGCATTGACTGTCGACCTCGACGCAGTTGCCGATATGAAGGTTATGACCGGTGGTCTTACCGCTGAATACGGTAACGCGCAATCCGGCGCTGTCAATATCGTTACACGCTCCGGTAGCATGGCCGACTACGATGGAAAGGTCGAGTACAGCCACAGCCCGGACATCAATAACGATATCTTCAAGGCCATGATCGGCGGTCCGATCCTCAAGAACAAATGGACCTTCTTCATGAACGGCGGCTACGATATCTATGATGGCCGTTACAAAGACGATTACGCCGATGATCCCAATACCGCATTCATTTTCACTTCCAGCGATGGAACGACGCGAAACGTCCTGAAACACGACGACTATCCTACCTACGACGCTTACGACGGTCGCGATTTCTTCGATCGCAACTACGAAAGCTACGACTACAACTTCAAGACGATGTACAAGTTCAGCCCGACTGCGAACGTCACCCTGGCATACCGCGGCGATCACAGCCACTCGGAACCATGGGCATTCGGTTGGCGCTACGCGCTGAAACATTATGTTGAAGTTGAACAGGATCAGCAGCAAGTTCTCGGAACTTTCGACCAGACATTCACATCCTCACATCCTTCCAACTTGAAAATCAAGATTGGTTACTACAAGAAAACGTACGAAAAGGGCCCTAAAGGCATCAGCGCTTCGGATTACTTCAGCCCGGAAGGCGAGTACGATCCCGTTAACGCTTATGACCAGTCGGGAAGCCTTTCCGACTATAGTAAATTCGGTTTCACGCCACTGGACAATAACCAGGACTATGTCATTGATTACTATGTAGATGAAGAAGGCGATGTCATGCCGATGTACGACGGAAGCGAATGGGTATACACGGTCGTTGGTTCTACCGATGAACCCGGTGTTCCTACCTTCACCGCTCCGGGTACCATCTACTCGGAGACCTTCAATGACAAGACTGAAAACCTTCAGTTCCGTGCCGACTACGAATATCAGTTGAACGATATCCACGGATTCAAGACCGGTATCGAAGTTCAGCAGCACTGGCTTGAAAAAGACCGTAACTACGATCCATGGATCATCCGCCCGGGTCGTTTCACCAGCTACCTCGATCAACTGTTCGCGGATAACCCCGGCTCGGTCCAGGATACGACCTTCCATTACGACACCGACGATGTTCTCACAAGCTACGTTGTGAATTACGTTGGTGGCGTTATCGATAGTATCCGTTACGGCGCCGAGGACGACACGGTTGGCGTGAAGTTCTACAAAGAAGATGTATATCTTCAGGCAGCTTACGACGCATCCGGCGACCGCGACGGTTACAAGGCGGATCCGCTTCAGGCAGCCTTCTACATTCAAGATCAGATGCGCTGGGAAGGTATGCACGTGAACCTCGGTTTGCGCTTTGACTTGTGGTACCTTGGCAAGAGCTATGAAGTTCGCCAGATCGACGGCTCCTTCCGCGAACAGGAATTCAAGTCGTCCGACAGGCTTCAGTATATGGTCTCTCCGCGCTTGGGCGTAACATTCCCCATCTCGGAGAAAGACGTTTTCCACTTCGTGTACAACTACCAGTATCAGTTGCCACAGTTCCAGTACATCTTCACGAGCAAGAGCCCGGAAGACGCTTCCGAAAGCGACGACACGATTATCGTGGGTAACTCGGCGCTCGATCCTCAGGCGACCATCACCTACGAGGCCGGTCTGCAGCACCAGTTCTCCGAGGACTACGTGATCGAAATCCAGGCTTACTACAAAAATATGTACAACTACGTTAATACGCAGCTGGAATCAGACCCTGACGACCCGGCTGTTAAATATTATAAGTACATCTCTGTCGACTACGGCTCGGCAAGGGGTGTTGACATCAACTTGCAGAAAACCCTCTCCGAGTTCGTATCGGGATCCCTTTCCTACGGACTTGGCTGGGCAACCGGTAACCACTCAGGCGCTGTAACGCAGGACGAAAACAAGTCGCTCCGCGAATTCCCGCTCGACTGGGATATTCGTCACAGCTTCAGCGTGAACACCCAGTTCCGCCTCGCGAAGGATGAAGAATCCTACATCACTCCGCTGAACATCGTTCTGTTCCCGGGCTGGGTGCTTCTGGACAAGCTGGTTCCTCTTTCAGCATACGGTGACTTCAACTACACGTTCGTGTTCAACGCGAGCTCACCTGCGCCTTACACCAAATACGAACAAACAAGCGAGTCCAGTGTCGATACCTCGGACCTCGATCCGAATAACGGACGTACAGAGTGGAATTACTCCGCTGACATCCGCCTCTCTAAGAAGATCGACCTGAACGATGAAGGTGTTGGATTCAGAGTTTATCTTGATGTCGATAACATATTCGATCACGAAAATGTTATTAATGTTTATAGCGTTACGGGCGAACCGGATAACGACGGCCTTACCCCCAATGACGCTGACCTTTATGAAGAAGTCCGTTACATGGACGACCTTGCCGATAACAACCCCGGCAACTACGGAACCGGTCGCTCCATCCAGTTCGGTATTTCGTTTAATTTCTAAAGAAATAATGATTTAGGAGGATAGAACCAATGAAAAGGAACAAGATAGCAGCTCTTGCGTTACTGAGCTTGTTGCTTATGTTCAGTGTTACTGCGTTGATCGCTCAGGATGCTGTCGTGGAAGAAAATGCCGAAGCGACCGCTACCGAAACGGGAGCGATGGTAGAAGACACGCAGGAAGCCGAAGTTGTCGAAGAACAGCCGTTTGAACAGGAAGAAGCAGGTGACACATCTGCGATAGAAGATATTGCAACCCTGCTGCTCGGCAGTGGGTTCGTGCAACTGTTCAAAGAAGGTGGATTCACCATGTGGCCGATGCTTGTACTGCTTATATGGGCGATTGCCACAGTTATCTGGAAAATCGTTTCGCTCAGCTATGCAAAGATCAACGTGAATCATCTTCTCGATAAGGTTATTCCGCTGGTTGAAAGCGGCAAGTACGACGAAGCAGCGGATATCTGCGCAAACGCGAAAGGCCCGGTTGCAGCAATCATGCACATGGGACTTCTCAAAGCCGACAAGAGCATTGAAGCCGTTGAAAAAGCGCTCGAGAATGCGAGCGTTCTTGAGATGGCGTTCCTCGAAAAAGGATTCATCCCACTTTCAACAACCATCAACCTCGCGCCCATGTTCGGTTTCTTCGGAACCGTTGTCGGTATGATCCGTGCATTCAAGGATATCGCGGCTGCCGGCGAAGTTGAACCGACCATCGTTGCTTCCGGTATCCAGGTTGCTCTTATCACAACCGCTGCCGGTCTCGCGATCGCGATTCCTATTCAGTTCTTCAACAACATGTTCCTCGGAATGGTTGACGGCCTTGTAATGGATATGCAGAAAGGTTCTGAAAAACTCATCGAAGTATTGGTTGAGAAGAACCAGGGGGCATAAATGATACGTAAAAAGAAGGAACGGTCTCTTGATGCGATACCAACGTCATCGATGTCGGACATTGCTTTCCTTCTTCTTGTGTTCTTTTTGACGACAACCAAGTTTGACATCAAGAAGGGGCTAGGTCTCGTCCTTCCTGCAGCTTCCGAGCAGGCAGACAAGCGCGTTAAGCTGAAAGACGAAAACATTACCCGCATCTATGTCGCGCAGAACGGTGTTGTCACGATCGATGAAGTTGAAACCCCGGTATCGGAAATTCGTAAGAAAGTGGAAGACGTGATTCGGGACAACCCGGACATGGTTATTTCGCTGCGCACGGATCGTTTGTCGAGATACAGATTCATGGTTGAGGTGCTTGAGGAGATCAAGCTTGCCGGCGCCGAGAAGATATCGCTTTCGACGAACGCGTTGAACTAAAGGAGATATGGTATGGCGAAGATAAAAAAATCGAATAAGCCGGTATGTCAGATACCGACGTCATCCATGTCGGACATTGCGTTCCTGCTTCTGGTATTCTTCATGGTTTCAACTGTGTTCGTTAAAGAAAGAGGCTTGAAGTATATCACCATGCCGAAAGCGAGCAAGGAGATACTTGAACGGGGTAAAATCCCAAGAAAGCATGCCGCAACGATCTATGTTGATAAAAACAACCTGATCTCGATCGACGATTATCCCATCCAGTACGCCGAACTTTACAAGGTGGCTACGATAATGGGTAACAAGCGTATGGCAGATCCAAATCTTATAACCTGTTTCCGGGCAGACGAAAACACCGAGTACCGCACCATGCACGACATCATGCAACAGCTGCGGCAAGTGGAAGCGTTACGCGTCTCGTTCGAAGCGAAGTTGAGAAGGTAGGACGCCATGAATCAACATAAAAGAACTCAAGATTGGAAAGATATTGCCAGCAGTTATTATGATAAGGCCATGAGCCTTGCCATACTTCTGTTGCTGTTTTCGTTCATGGTCTCACCCAAGATCGAAGTGAAACCCTACGAACGTAAAATACTCGAAGTGACCAAGCTGGAAGAAATACCGGAAATCAGAGAAGAAATCAAGCCGCCTGAGCAACAGGTGAAACCCGTAATCGACATTGTCATTGAAGATGATCTGAGTGATGATGATGAAGATATCGAGATCATCGATACCATCGAAAAAACGGAGCTGGACGTCTATGAAGAGGAAATCGTAACAAACTCGAATGAGATCGGAACGACACCGAAGTTCGTTTTCTACGAAGACCCGCCAGTGCCTATCAAACAGATCAAGCCAGTGTATTCCGACTTTGCGAAAAGAATGAATATCACCGGCGATGTTGTACTTGAAGTTGAAGTCCTGATTGATGGATCCGTCGGCGCGATCAACGTTTTGCACTCGTTGATGCCGGGTCCTGATGGGTTGGACGAAGCTGCGGTCAACGCTGTTAAACAGTGGGAATTCAAGCCCGCGCAAAGCGGCGGCAAGCCGGTTGCGGTTTGGGTGCAGTTCCCGGTCGGTTTCGGACTTGATTAACACGTTCGATAAGTGAGATAAACAAATCAAGGAGTGTTGGAGGAGTTTACATGAGATCACGAAAAACAGCAGCGATTATCTTGATATTCGTCTTCACGATGGTTTCTGTCGCTTTGATGGGACGTTCCAATGTGGATATGGAAAAAACCAAGAAGCTGGACCTCGAAGACAGGATACACAAAGTAGGTAATATTTGGCTGCGCGTGAGTAACTATGGTTTCTTTGGTTCCGGCGACGATGTAACACCACAATGGCCCTCGCTCGAATATCCGGGTGGTAGCGGTATCGATTACCTGTATCAGGGCGCTTTGTGGTTTGGAGCGAAAAAGATCAGAAGGAATCAGGAAAATAAAATACTTTACTGGGTACACAACCCGCCTGAAGATGAATCGGACTACTGTACGGAAGACGATCCGGAGTGGACATCGGAAATGAATCCCGTTGTCGATACGCTTGTGACGGTCGGTTTCGACGGTGACGACGACCTGATGGAATTCTTACCCGCATTCAATCCCTCCGAGGATAATGCGCTGGGTACAACCTTTAGTGAATTCAACCTCTTCGATACCGTGATGACGGCTTCCATCTGGAACCATCGCGCCGGTGTCGATGACGATGGCGATGGTAGAATCGACGAAGATCCAGTTGGATTCGGTTTCCCGATGCGCTCCGCAGACGAGCTCCCCGATGTGGTTGCTCAGATTGGCGGAGAATACCTGAAGGACGCCGATGCTCAATATATCCTGGATGCGGTTGACGATGAACTCTGGTTTCCGCTCGGTTTCGTTGATCTGAGTGAAGCCAGAAACCAGAATTCCATCAGCTTTTGTTTCTCGAAAGAAAATGACGACGATATCGATGGCCTCGATGACGAAGACGGTTACCCGATGTCCGAACAGGACTACATTGCTTATTACTACGATTACAGCCCCTTCAAAACGGGTGTTGAACGTAAGTTCGGAAGTCGGAAAAGTAGCTACGACCACTACCCCATTGGCGTAATGATTCGTCAGATGAGTTATCAGTGGAGCTATGACTATATCAAGAACCTCGTGTACATCGAATTCGATATCACGAACATGAATGCAAACGATATTCTTTACGACTGCGCAATGGGTATCTATATGGACTCGGATGTCGGACCGCAATCATGGGGCGCGGACGAACGCTCGATGGACGACGTCAGTAGTTACGTTCCGGGACCAGGATACGAATTCGCATACACATACGATGCCGACCAGGATCAGGGTCTTACGACCGGATACGTTGGATCACGCGTGTGTACGCCGATTCCCGATCCTGATTCCCTGAACTACTCCTGCTGGTACTGGAATCGTGGGGATGGCCCGGATGACACGCACCCAAGAGACCTCACGCCTTCTGGCAGCCCGACTTCAAACGAGAAGTACTGGTTGCTGACAGGCTTGAATCCCGACCCGTCGAAATATATCTCGTTGCGCGACTTCCCGGAAAGCCAGATGTCCGATCCGGACGACACGAGATATCTGTTTGCCTTTTCCGGCGACGGCCAGGGCTTCGAGGATGAGGAATCCGAGACATCCTGGAACCTCAGACCTTATAAAACAATGAAGATCGTTATCGCCGTGTTCCCGGGCGAGTCCGTTGAAGAACTCAAACAAACCGCGGAATGGGCCAAAGAAATCTACGGCGATGCTCAGTCGCTTACGACCGCTGTGCTGCCGGATACTTTCCCGCACTACAATCCACCGGAGCCACCTGAAATTCCAAGCATGTACGCTGAAATGACCGACTCTGGCGATAAAGTGAACATCTTCTGGGACAACCGCTCGGAATTCACCTACGATGAGAAAGCCGTAAGTAAAGGCAAGATCGGTTACCAGAGCACAAAACCCGAACTTCCAAGCTACGATCCAAACGCTGAGTCCCTTCCCGAATACAATCCCGAATCGATCGTGGATCCGATTACCGCAAAACGCCTCCGGCACGACTTCCAGGGATACTCGGTGTGGACTCGCTCGGGTAGAGGTTCCCAGGAATACTGGATGCTTCATCACAAGTGGGATAAGATCGATACCGATCAGGATCATCTCGATTATAATTGCACCATCGACCTACCGAGCGCCAACTACTGGAACTTTGGCGGCGAGCTTGGAAAAGATGTCGGTCTACCATATAATGGTGAAATGTCCGGTCAACCGGCCCCGGTCGTAACAGCAGAGAATTACGAAGAGAACTCAAAATACTATCGCTTGAACGACCAGTATGAACTGGTTCCGTTTGAAATCGGCGATTACCTTTACGGCTTGCCGATTTACGATGCTAACATCGTGCGTAAGACACTGGTTGACTCGATGCTCAGCGATATCGATAACCTGAACGTGAACCCGAAATACAATCCAAGCTACAGCATCTTCGAGAACGAACAATTGATATTCAGAAATCCCGACATGTCGGCGAACATCTACCTTAAGCTCGTTGACGACCGTCTCATTACGATCGATGGCCACTTGGGCCAGTTCTATCAAGACGAACCGGATTTCACTGAGAAAGCGATTGATCGCCTTGCAAGAAAATACTACACCTACACGGTGAGCACTCCGCAGAAGGGTGTTGAGTTGTACGTCTCCGTTACGGCGTTTGACCGCGGCATGCCTTCAAACGAACTTCTCGCGCTCGAATCAAGTAAAGACGCGAATATGCAGGTGTTCTTCCCGGGCCCACGCGGAAGAAGCAATATGGACAACATCTATGTTGCCCCGAACCCTTATCTCGGCTTGAGCAACTACGACGGTCGTCGCGAAAACGACCCGAAGGGTGACAAGAGCCGCCGTATCTGGTTCGTGAATATTCCGGAACGCTGTACGATCCGCATCTTCACCCTTGCCGGTGACCTCGTGGATACGATCGAGCATAACGGACAGTATCTTGAAGATGTCATTTCCACAAGCAAGGCAGCTACCGCGGGTGTCGCAGCTTCCGGTATCCATGCTTGGGACCTTCTTTCGAAGAATGATCAAATTGTTGTCAGCGGTGTTTATCTCTTCTCCGTGGAGGATAAAGCTTCCGGTGATTTAAAAGTCGGTAAATTCGTGATTATACGATAGGGAGGCAACGATGAAAAAGTTATTGATAGTCATTATCGCAATCGGCTTGCTTCCGGCAGCGTTGAGTGCAGAGATATTTGCGAAGGTCGGTACGTCAGGTCTCCAGTTCCTCAAACTCGGTGTCGACGCTCGTGCGATCGGTATGGGCGAAGCCTATACTCCCGTAGCGGACGATATCTCGTCGATCTACTGGAACCCTGCGGGGCTGGCGATTCAGGAAGAGGATCAGGTTATGTTCTCTCATACCGAGTGGCCGGCAGATATCATGCACGAATATCTGGCATATTCAAAGTTCTTTGATTTCGCCACATTCGGTTTCAGCGCATCGTATCTTCACATGGACGATATGGATGTTATCAGCGATGAGACAATGGAACCAACCGGAGAGAAATTCACATGTAGCGATCTTGCAGTAGGGCTTACCTATTCAAGCATGTACACGGACAAATTCTCCTTCGGTCTTACCGCGAAATATCTGCGTGAAGAACTGTACGACTACTCTGTCGAAGGATTTGCATTTGACGTCGGCACTCGTTTGAATACATTATGGAGAAACGTTACGATCGGTATGGCGATGCGTAACTTTGGTACTGACTTGAAGTATGAGATCGATAACGACGAAGATGGGCAGACCGACGAAGATCCTTTCGATCTTCTCGACAACGACGGCGACGGCCTTGTTGACGAAGACCGTGAAGAAATGGAATTCAAGATTCCCATGCAGTTCTCGTTCGGTATCTGTGGCGACCTCTATCGCGACGGCGACACATACGTTCTGGCTTCCTTCCAGATCGATAACGTTGTTGACCGCGAAGAGACATTCAACCTCGGTTTCGAAGGTAAATACTCCGTATTCTTCCTTCGTACCGGCGTTCAGTTCAACTACGATACCAGTGATGGCGAAGCTCGCCCGACTTTCGGTGTCGGCTTCATGATCCCGAACCGCATCGCCGTGGTTCATGTGGATTACGCCTACACGAACATGGGTTATCTTGAAGAAAGCTTCATGGAAAGCGCGCATCGCTTCTCATTGAAACTGATGTTTTAAAACAATACGTGAGAGGATCCGGAGCCTCTGAGCAAGGCTTCGGATTCACTTTCACATGTTAAAGTGAATTTCGGTATGCATTAATAGGAAACAAAATCGAGGAGGAATTATGAAAAAATTAGTACTGGCGATCATGGTCGCTGCTCTCGTATGCAGTATGTTCGCTTATACGCAACAAGCGATTCCAAAACAGGAACTCGCACAGGACAACCTGATTATCAAGGGTCGTGCTGAACACAGAGACGCTCCAGCATGTACATTCGTTGTAGAACCCATCGACATCCAAACAAGCTATTACGACTACATGCCTGGTAGCTACATCTCCAACCCGCTTCGCGTTCAAACCAACAACGTTGCTGGCCAGAATGGTCTCTACTGTGTGTTCCATTCAACCGAAACAGCTTCCGCTGAACGCCGTGTTTACATCGGCTACATCAATGCCGACGGTACGCTCAACTCCGTTAACTACCTCAACCAGGAAGATATCAAGGAAGGTTACCCCGGAATGGATATCGACCATGAGACCCAGGATCCTATGGCGATCTGGCACATTGATATGGACGATGACACGATCTATGAAGATGCTCTCGGTTACGACTCATGGCACCTTCTTCAATCACCTGGCCTTATCAGCACTCCGTTCGATGTTATCGATAACAACGACTGGTCTGGCTACGACTTCGAACCACCTTACTCAGATGACGAATTTATCTGGCCGTATGTTTGGATAGTTCAAGGACCTAACTACGATACAGACCAATCTCGCCGTGTTTACGTCTGGGCAAGCAACTACACAAGCCACCATGCAGACCCTTCTGAAAACATGCTTCTCGGTTACGCTGATTTCACAACATCAAACCTTGACGCTGGTACACTGAATACCCTCGACTGGAACTTCGTTACCTTCCCGCTCCTTGACTACTACAACTCGGGTGAAGGCGACTGGGGCCGTTACAACAAGGGTATTGCATGTAATGACAATGGTCAGATCGCAATGATCGGTTACCTCAGCGCTGACGACATCGAACACGAAGGTTCGGACATGGTTGTTTTCTACAACGACACATGGGCTGAAGGCGACTGGGAAGTTGTCGAAGTTGACGCTCATACCGTTGTGGACATGCCTACCAACCAGGATGGAACTCCTTACTTCGATGCTATCGAAGCCGGCGAAGAAATCTTCTTTGACTGGGTGAACAGCAGCCATCCGGAAGCGATGTTCGATTCTCAGGGCAAGCTTCACTTCGTAGGTAACTACGTACTCGGTTACGAAAACGTTGATGGCGAACACAACCTTTGGGCATACTTCAGCACAGTGAAACACTGCGAATTCGATCCAGAGACAAGCGAGATCACATTCCACGATCTCTATCCTCAGAGCACAATAGAAAATCCTACATTCCCGTACCTTCCTTGGGACGAGAATCAGGACGGCGAAATGGATGAGTACTACGAAGACGGTACCCTCATGTCAAATCTTAGCTGGCCGATCTGGTGGTATGGCTGGGACGAAGCATTCCATGAGAACACATACAAAATCGCGAAGAACGAAGACAAGAACTGGCTCGTTGCCGTATGGCATGATGGTCTTTACAGCCGTTTCTACAACGAATCCGGCGACGAAGAATATGTAGATTGGGCAACAGTTCCGGAAATCGCTATCTCGCTTTCAGCTGATAACGGCGCGAACTGGTCGGATCCGATCTTCCTCAATTCGATCGACAATCCTGAACTCGCAGGCATGATTCCTACTTATGTCTATCCTGGCGACATCGTAGAAGACCTTGGTGAAGAACATGGTCTTCTCCATCTTATGTTCTACGATGACAACAGCTTCGGTTCATTCATCCAGGGTCAGGGTTCGAACGACGGCGGTATGCTTCGCTACTGCTCCGTCGACATCGACTTCACCGACCTTCCAATCATCACAGCGAACGACAACGAAGACGTAGCTCCAGTTGCTGGCTTCGGGCTCACAAACTTCCCGAATCCTTTCAACCCGACTACAACCGTTGAATTCAGCATTCCTGAAAAAGCTGACGTGAAACTTTCCGTTTACAACGTGAAGGGTCAGCTCGTGAAGACTCTTGTCGATTCAAAACTCGATGCCGGTACTCAAGCATTCACATGGCACGGTGTTGATAACACGAACAAGCCAGTTTCAAGCGGTGTATACTTCTACAAACTCGAAGTTGGAAGCAAGAGCGAAATTCAGAAAATGCTCATGCTGAAATAAGCATCTGCATAGATACATTAAAAAGGGCGCTTGGATGAGCGCCCTTTTCTATTCCCAGCCAAATTGTTTCAGATCGATTCGGTCTTCCTTGTCAAACTCGATTCCCTCCATGAGCAATCTCATCTTCTGCTCCTCGTAGCCGTCTCCGGGCCGAAGCGAAATCATCCCTTTTGAATTGATGACGCGATGCCAGGGGAGGTCGTGCTTCCCCGTTTGGGTGTGCAGAATGCGGACAACTTGCCTCGCTCCGCGCGGGGAGCCTGCCTTCGAGGCGATTTTACCGTAGGTGGAGACCTTTCCTGCGGGTATCGCTTGAATGATATTTATCACACGATCCGTGAATGTCATGAGACCTCCTTTACCACATTCCATTTACGTAGATTGGTTTGGGGCGAGCAAGATTTTTTATATGTGCGCGTGCCGAAAAACTTTGACGATTTGAAACGGGGGTGTATACAGCAATTAAGATCAAAAAGCGCTTGAGGATCTAAAAACAATGCAATGGAGATTGAATGGACTACCGCCGAACGATGCAGTGTGCCATCGATTACATGGAGCGTAATCTGACGGGAAACCTCGATCTGGAATCGATCGCGGACTATTCCGGGTTCTCGATGTTCCACTTCCTGCGTGTATTCAGTGCGCATACCGGATATACTCCCAAGGAGTACATTCGGATTCGTCGCTTGTCGAAGGCAGGGAATGAAGTGTTGTACACGCGAGAATCGATTCGATCCATTGCGAGGAAGTATTGCTTCTTCTCGCAGGAAGCATTCACCCGTGCGTTCAAGAAGCAGCACGGAATGACACCAGGAAAACTAAGGAGAGACATCTATCCCGTGTATTACATTGCACCGATCAACCTGTTGGAATCGGTCATACCCATTAAAGGAGGAACCATGAAACCGAGGATCGCTGAACTTGGAGAACTTAAAGTTATAGGGCTTAAATGCGTTACAACAATGAAGGAAAACAAGATACCACAGTTGTGGAACGAATTCAACAAACGATGCTATCAGGTACCAAACCGCACTGAAGATCATCGTGCATTTGGAATATGCCCGTATGTCGATATGAAGGACTTTGATGAAGAGACGCCGTTCGAGCACATCGTCGGATTATCGGTATCAACGCTGGAACATGTGCCCGAGGGGATGATCACCCATGTCGTTCCATCGGCAAAGTATGCTGTGTTCACGCACAAGGGAGCGCTCGATACACTTGGGGACACATATAACGAAATATTCCGTAGCGCGCTTGCGGAGAATGGCCTGGAGATGGACGCCAAGGCTCAACTCGAGCTCTATGACGACCGTTTCAAATATGGTCAAGAAGATTCGGAAATGGACATCTATATACCCATTAAATAAACGTATCGCATGATTGGAGAGGTCTCTGGATGTTTTCAGAGACCTCCTTTTGTCTGTATTCGACTGTTCGTTAATTTTTAAAAAATCAAACTTTGACAATTTCTGCCGAGTGGAGTACTATTTGACATAGTGAATATCATTTAGCACAAAACAGGGAGGTACGAATGAAAAAGTTCCTGATGATCTTTTCGATTTTGCTTGCGTTTCAGTTCTGTTTCTCACAGTGGAGCAGTGATCCAACTGTAAACAATGTAGTATGTAACCTTGGCGGAGAGCAAGCAATTCCCAAGACTGCAATATGCGCTGATGGAAGTTTCTATATCGCGTGGTTTTCCAACGATGCCGGAAACTACGACGTGCGAGCTCAATATTACGATGTCGATGGAAACGAGCAATGGGAAGCGAATGGTCTCCTTGTTAGCGACAATCCCCAGATGACCTGGTTGACGCAGTGGGATATCTGCTCGGATATGAATGGAAATCTCATTCTCTCCTTCCAGGATACTCGATATCACGACAACCCGGATATCATGGTCTACAAGATCGAGCCGGATGGAACCTTCGCCTGGGGAGATGACGGAATTGCCATCACGAACGATGCGACTTCGCACATGGTTCCGACTGTAGCCGCAACGCAATCAGGCTACATCATCGTGGCCTGGATTATGGAAGACGGCATTGGCATGCAGAAGGTTGCCGCAGATGGAACGCTCATGGCTTCGCCTTACTTTGAATTGACGGATACGGAAATCACCTACACTCATCCGCAAATCGTTCCTGTCGAGAATGATTGTTTCATCCTGAAGTATTACAAGGATACAGGCCCCACATGGGCGCCTACCCGTCACCTTCACGCGATGAAGTATGAAGGAGCTTTCGAGGAAGTTTGGGACGCTGAGTGCAATATCTCCACGCAAGGTGGGATATCGGCGTGGACACAGCGCCTTTCCATATCGCCGGACGATAACGGCGGTTTCGCGATATGCTGGAACGATGACCGCGACAGCGACAATATGAGTGAGATATACGTTCAGTGGGTGAGCGGTGATGGTTCAACGGTGTATACCGATGGAGGCGTGATCGCCTCGACGAACCAGGCTACACAGGGATTTTACTCGTTTGTTGTAACTGATCCCGAGCAATCGACCGTCATGGTTTTCTGGAACGAGATGGATGGCGATCAGAATATGCGGGGTCTTTCGGGGCAACGGCTCGACCAGAATGGCGATCATATCTGGGGAAATAATGGCGCAATGCTCATCGCGATGGGTTCGGATAATCCGTACCCATTCGGTGCGCAGCTTGTTCAGACTGTCACAGGGCAAGGTAATGCGCTGCTTTTCTATCTCATCGATTCCGGTGATCCTAATTGCAGCTACATTAAAGCCATGCGCGTCGATTCGGATGGAGAAATGCCGTGGATGGGGAATTCGGAATTCGTCTGCCAGGTTTCCAGCGACAAAGTACATCCGGTTGTTTCCGCACCGAATGGTTCCTACTGCTTTGCTGCCTGGGAGGATGGTCGAAACGGCAGCTCGGATATTTACGCCCAGAACATATCTTTTAACGGCGATCTCGGTCCGGTTGCGCCACCGAGTGGCATTTCCGGGCTGGTTATATTGAACGGTGGCGAAGGAAATGTTGAGGATGTCGCGATCCAGATTGGGGACAATGTGTACCATCCCGGTGCGGACGGCTTGTATTACATCCTGCTTGCCCCGGGAACCTATTCGATCCAGTATTCTCTCGAAGGATACGAGACCGAAACGCTGGAAGGCATCGAGGTTGTCGAGGGAGAGATTCACGATGGTGTTGATGCTGTTCTGGAACCAGTTGTATTGAGCGGTATCTCGGGAACGGTCACGCTCCAGGGCGGTACCGGCTCGGTTGAAGATGTCGCGATACTCATCGGAGAGGATGTTTATCATCCGGGTGCAGACGGTGTTTACCTGATTTACCTGGATCCGGGTACTTATTCGGCGGAATTTTCTCTTCAAACATACGAAACGGTGACTGTCGAGATGCTGAACGTAACAGTTGGTGTTATTCTGGAAGACGTCGATGTGACGCTGCAGTTTGTGGAAGCGTCCGGAGACGGCCAGATAGCGCCATATGAATTCGATTTGGCGATACACCCGAATCCGTTCAATCCGATGACCAATATCGCGTGGACGCTGTCTGAACCTGCAGATGTTCGTGTGAAGGTTTACGATGTGAGAGGTCGCAAGGTGTTTGAGGAAACACGTTATCACCAGCCTGAAGGAAAGGGCTCGCTGGTTCTCGACGCGAATGGCTTCGGCAGCGGTGTGTATTTTGTCCGCTTGAACGCCGGTGGACAGGAAATCATTCGCAAGGCAGTGTTGCTGAAGTAAGCTGCCTGATGATTGCTTATTAGGTCCGGACGATCGTCCGGACCTTTTTTTTCCCCGCTTGTCCGACTTCGGCGAGTGGCGTTCCCGCGCGGGGGCGGCGTGGAAGCCGAAGGCTTCCTGATTCATTGCCTTGCGCTTTTCAATCACGCCAAAAGCGCAAGGCAATGAATCGTGCGCAAAGCGCACACGCCGCCCCCGCGCTGCGTCGGGTGTAAATCTCGGAGGGGACTAGTCTTCTTTCTTGCTTCTTGGGTGTGCTTGCAGATATTCTTTTTGCAGGTCTTCGATGGTGAGGTGGGTATAGACTTCGGTCGTAGAAAGATTGCTGTGGCCGAGCATTTCCTGGACGGCCTTGAGGTCCGCGCCGTGCGAAAGCAGATGCGTTGCGAACGAATGCCGGATGGAGTGTGGGGAATAGCCTTTCGTATCTGCGACCAGAATAATATAGCGATCGAGTATTTCCCGCAGCTCGTCAGGTGTGAGAGGCTTTCCGCTCTTGGACAGGAACAGGAAGTCCGCGCTCTCCTCCGATTCGAATCGAACGCGCGCCTTGAGGTAGCTTCTCAGAGAAGCGCAAGCCCATTGCCCCAGCGGCACGATCCGCTCTTTGTTCCCCTTACCGATGATACGAATCATTTCACGGCGCAGATCAAGCTGCCCGATACGCGCGTTGGCTATCTCACTGATACGCATTCCGCAGGAATACAGGAGCTCCAGAATCGCGCGGTTCCGAATCCCGAATTTCGTTGTCAGATCGGGTAGTTCCAGCAGCTTGCGAATCTCTTCTTCCGTGAAATACTTCGGCAGCTTCTTGCCAAACTTCGGTGTCGGCATGCCTGCGACAGGATTTTCCGCCACGAGCTCGCTTGAAACGCAGTACTTGAAGAATGCACGGATTGTTGTGACCTTCCGTGCCAGCGTGCGGTTGGACCGCTCATTCTCGCTCAGGCTTCGCAAAAAGTCGCGAACCATGAGCCGTGTGATTTCTTTCAATGCAATACCTTCCGACTCGAAGAATCGAGAGAGAAATTCCTCGAACTGCTCGATATCCTTCCTGTATGCGGTGATGGTGTGCGCAGAGAGGGCACGAGCCTTCAGGTTCCGCAAATATTGCTGTCGCGCCTCGGAAAGCGTGAGGGACATACCTACTTCCTCTTGCTCCACTCGAGCCGGATTTCACCGCTTTCTGCAAAGACGGTCAAAATCCCTTTGGGATTGCCGGCAAGACTGTAAAAGGCGGTGCGATTATCGAAGAGCTTCTCGTTTTTCGTCGGAACGTAGTCGAAGCAGATGATTGCATCCGCAGGTGGCGAATCGAAAAGCTTCTTGATGACATGCTTGGGCAGGTTCGTTACCAGGATGTCGAAGCAGGCTGAGTCTTTCTCCGCGAATGCCTTCTCCGCAAGACCCGGCAGATCGTACTGGAACCGCGAAGGTTCAACGATTTTGTGTTTCACGATTGTGTCCGGTGTGTAGAGCGAGAATAGGCGTATTTTTGTATTTCCCACATGGAAAATATCAACATTGTCATAAGCGGAAACATTCCCGCAACGAACCATCGAGGTCGAATAGGCTGGAAGCTCGGGAGAAAACGAGTAGCCGACGGGATACAACAACGCTCCGTATTGCGTAGCAGTCGCTACGATCAGCGAATCTCGGGCAAACATGCTGTCCGGCAAAAAGCTCGGTTTGACAATTTTTCCCGCGAATAGTATCTGATCAAGGCTGTCACTCTCAGCAAAAAGCGAGTCGATGGTCGTAGGATCGAGCATCGGGTCCATCACCGCGCCGAACCGGAATCTGCCGGTCTCTGCCGCTTGTAAAGCTAGGGCGGAGACGATGACCAATAAGAGTATAAGCTTCTTCATTTATCGATTCTCCTCCATGGATGCAAGAAATATATCGAGCTGTCTCTTTGCCTGCCACTTCCAGAATTGCACGCCATCGATGTAAGGAAGCTTCCTCTCTTGCGCGAAACGCATGAGGCGCGTTGCCTGCGATGAATAGGGGAGATCGATGATTTTCCGTACGGTGTCCGGAAACTCCGGAAGGGGATTCATCCCGGCTCCCGCAGGGGTGCAGTTGATCAGTACATCGGCGCCGGGAATGGTATCTGAGGATTTCCTGCCGTATTTGCTCGCCAGCGCTTGAGTCTTCTGAAGGTTTCTGCCGCATATTGTCACACTTGGGTAATCCTTCAACGCGTGGAGCGCGAGTTCAGCCGTAGCCCCGGAACCGTAAATCACGATTGTCTCGTCCGGTTCAATCTCAAGGGCTTCGATCGATCTCTCGAAGGCGTCCAGATCGGTACAGAAAGTCTCTTTACCCTTTCTTCCGAATGAAACGGTATTTCCGGCAGGCAGATTTCCCGGTGCAAAATGCTCCTTGAACGGCATGGTCACGGAGAAGCCGTAGAACTTCAGTCCGCTCTGATCGATCCATGAGAGAAAATCCTGTAATTCTCCTGCGGGGAATGGGATGTAGACTGCGTCAATATCGTTCTTCTGGAAGTACTCATTGTAGAACGGAATCCCTCGCGATTGCAGCACCTGCTTTCCGCCGACGATCCCTCCAGGTACGCAGCGATGATTGCGTATCCGATACAGCTCTGCTTGTGTGTGGGAGAGTTGCCCCTCCGCGGTGAGATAGCCATCGAGCCCTACGTAAGTTCCGATGGAATCGAGCGCGAAATACAGAATGCGGGTTACATGCCCCAAAGGCCCGAGGCCGACGAACAGCACCGGCTTCTTGGAGAGCTTGATCAACTCCGGAATGGCAAGAAGCTGCTCGTATCGCTCGATCCTGAGAGCCAGCTTCAGGATGCGTGACTTCATCGCGTTCGATCGCTTGACGATCGTACGAATCTCCTCGATTTTCCAGTCGGGCCGGTTATCGTGGTGTGAAAGGATGAGATTCTGTGGCGGAATGGGCGTCACCATCTCCTCATACGCTTCGATATCCATGTCAGTCAGACACTTGTATTGTAGAATCTGCTTTCGTATCCAGAGCGCGATCCTCGGTACCGGCGTCCCTCGATAGGTAAGGATACATCGGTCGTTCAAGAGGTCATCCGGCACGGACAGTGGATCTTTATTCATGTCCAGCCGGTACTCGATGTAGTCGTACCGGCTGCCGATATTGCTTGCATAGTTTTTCAGGAAATTGCCGCTTAGAAAGGGAAGGGAAAGTATGATCATTGTCTCCTCCGACTATGTTCCATTATTGCATCCCAGAGTCGGTTGACAAGTTTTTTGTCGAGATTCCAGGCATCGGCTTTTTGAAGGAGACGCTGCATGAGTTCCTTTTCCCGAGCGCTATCGCGAACAGGCATGTTCTTTTCCCGCTTGAGCAGGGCAATCGCATCGACAATCCTGTCCCTTCTGTGTAAGGCGTTCAGGATATCCTCATCGATGCGGTCAATCGCACCTCGAAGATCGTCGATCTTTGTCTCCGCGCCCTCGATAAGTCTTTGATATGCCAGCGCATCGGCCAGCGTAAGGCGTATCATCGCCTCGCAGACCGGGATGATGCGCGGGATCAAACACACGTCGCTACGACTTGTGTGCGTCAGGATCGTCTCGCTGCCGTCGTGGCGTAAGGTTTGCTGCGGTAATCCTATGGATGGCACCGGCTTGATCGCGATACGCAGCACGACGGGCTTCCCGGTGCTGATTCCGCCGAGGATTCCCCCGCAATGGTTGCTCGTGAATCCTTCCACGGTCATCCTGTCGTTCGCCTGGCTTCCCTTCATGCCGCCCAGTAAAAAACCGTCGCCAAACTCGATTCCCTTCACTCCGCCGATCGACAGCAGCGCTTTGGAGAGATTCGCATCCAGCTTCTCGAAGACCGGATCGCCCAGCCCGGATGGGACGCCATTGATCTCCATTCGCAGGACTCCGCCAACGGAATCTCCCCCCGCCTTGATCGCTCGAATGTAGTCCCGAAGAGATGGAAGAGTTTCGGCATCAGGCCAGTGGAATTCGTTGTCTCCCTTTCCCGAAGGCTCGTTTGCCGCTAACTCTCCGATTCTTTCCGTCGTTGCCGTGACGATAATTCCAGATGTTTCGTCCGTCACCAGAGCTGACGCCGCTACACGGGCAATGGTCTCGCGCCCCGAGAGATGTCCTCCTCCGCGGTAATCGTGTATCTTGAACTTCTTGAACAACGTGAAATCGGCATGCCCGGGCCGGAAAACATCCCTAAGGCGCTCGTAATCTTCCGAACGGGCGTCTCGATTGGGGAAGAGGATGCAGATGGGCATTCCGGTTGTTTTTCCGTTGAAAAGCCCCGAGACGACCTGATAGTCGTCATTCTCCTTGCGTGGAGAGTCGAATTCCCCGGTGCCAGGCTTGCGCTTGTCGAGTAGTATTCTCAATTCCTGATGCGGAAAATCGATTCCGGGTTTGATGTCTTCGATGACAACGCCCATCATGGGGCCGTGGCTTTCACCAAAGGAAGTGATGCCGAGAAATCTGTTTGGATTCATAGGTACCTCGAAAGCATTTGGATGATTCGAATGCATTCGCGCAAGAGATTTCTTGTTCTATTCTTGACCGATAAAGGGAATGTTCGGATACTTGGCGATTATGAATACGATGAAGCCTGAAAGCCGTTTGGAGAAACTTCTTGTGGAGCGCGTGACGGATGCGAATCTGCGCTGGCAGCTTTTCGAACCGGACGAGAGGGTGTTGATCGCGGTTTCCGGCGGCAAGGACAGCATGGCCTTGCCCGAACTGCTGCGCCTGTTCCCGATTTCATTCGACCTGGTGCATGTTGGAACGGATGTCGAGCCGGAATTCATGGATTACTGCGCGAAAGTCGGCCGATTTCACCACGTGGACGAGGATATTCTGTCTCAACTACCCGGTCGGAAGAATCCATGCTACGAGTGCTCCAAACTCCGGCGCAGAAGAATCCTCGAGGTCGCCGAAAGGCATGGTATTCGTACAATCGTGTTAGGCCATCACAAGAACGACGTGACGGAAACCCTGCTGCTCAACATGATCTTCTCGCGGGAGATCAGCACGATGACGCCGAAGCAGGAATTGTTTGACGGCGCGTACCGGATCATACGGCCATTCTTCACGGTGCCGGAGAATCTTATCGAATCGTATGCACGGGAGAGGAATTTTCCGGTTGTAAAGGAGAAATGCCCTCACTCCGGCAGGACAAAGCGGGAAATGATCCGTGAACTGGTTAGAAATTTGCAACACGAACAGAAGAGTATCGATGTTGTGGATAACATCTACAGCAGTATGAAACATATCAAGCACGACTTCCTGCCTGATTTCAGCGGAAGTGATTCATAATAATGTGAGAGGATATTTACATGAAAAAAACGATTTTCCTTATGACGAGCCTGTTTCTCTCATTGATTATCATCACTCTGTTCCTTACGGGAGCGAGTCCGAGACCGCCTTTGGGATTGGCGTTTACCTGCCTCTTGATGCTGGCGGTCGTAATCGATCAGTTTTTCCATGCCATGCGTTCTGATGATAAGAAGAAGGACGAGCAGCGAAGCCGCATATTTCTGTGGATCATCGGGATCCTGCTGATGGTTTCCGTTTTGCAGCTAGCCTTCTGGCGGATGTCGTACGATAAGGAATACGACGAGGAAGAACTTGCCGAAGTCGATCTGGATCTGCGGAGCTCAGAGACGTATTACGATATTGTCGATACACTGGCGGTGGTGAAGCAGAAGCATGAAATCGAGAAAATCGAGTATCCTTTTTATAATTCGGATGAGGTCTGCGAGCTGAATCTGAGAGAGCTTTATGGCATTATCCGTGATGAATGGAATTCTCGGCGGAAGGGAGCCAAACTCTCGCAGCGCACGGTTACGCTCGATCGCGTGGGGACGAATAAATTCCGGTTTGTGGGGATATACTCGTCGGAGGTCCAACCAGAGCTGCCGGAAAATCAGGTCATTTTTGGGATGTCGATTCCCACGGAACATCCGCGATATGCAATCCCCGTGGGGATTCGTGTGGGATTTCCGGATGCCACCTCCGTTGCTTCGCTTGGAGAAAACACGTTTTATCTGATCGAAGGAACCATGATCTACAATCATCGATACGAGTATATGGAAACCTACGACGACCTTCCTGCGATCGATCGTTTCATGGCGTGCTATATCAAGGTGGATTCTTTCAGGCCGGTTGAAGCGGAGACGACGGTAGTAAAGAAAGTCGCCAAAAAACCGCCGTGGAATCCGACCCCATACAAGGAAATCGGAGGGGCTGAATGAGAATGTTCGCGAGCGACAACGCTTCCGGCGTGCATCCGGAAGTTCTAAGGGCGATCCAGGATGTCAATATGGATCACGAGGTGTCTTACGGGGACGATCCATACACCGCACAGGCGATGGAGATGCTCCGGGGTATATTCGGCGAGGATATCATGGCTTGGTTCGTGTTTACCGGAACGGCAGCCAACACGCTTTCGATCCAGGCGGTATGCCAGTCATGGCAAGCGGTGATTTGTGCAGAGACTGCGCACATGCAGGTTGATGAGTGTGGCGCTCCAGAGAAATTCACCGGCTGCAAGCTCCTAACCGTTCCCAGCCACGACGGCAAGATTCACATCGAGGATGTCCGCCACCATCTAACGGAGGTTGGCTTCGAGCACCATGTCCAGCCCAGGGTGATTTCCATTACCCAGCCCACCGAGCTCGGAACGCTGTATTCGTGGGAGGAAGTTTACGAGATTGCTCAGTTCGCGCATAGAAACAATCTTCTCCTCCACATGGATGGAGCGCGAATCAGCAATGCCGCCGCCGCGACAGGCTACAGCTTCAGGGAATTGACCCGCGATTGCGGGGTGGACATTGTCTCCTTTGGCGGCACCAAGAACGGTATGATGTACGGCGAGGCGATCATCTTCTTTCCGCCCTACGCTGACGACAACTTCAAATACATTCGCAAGCAAGCCATGCAGCTTGCATCGAAGATGCGCTATATCTCAGCACAGTTCCTGGCGATGTTCTCCAACGGCGTTTGGCTGAAAAACGCCGAGAACGCGAACGCGATGGCGAAGTATCTTGCCGAGCGCGTGGGAGAGATCGAACAGGTTACACTAACGCGTCCGGTGGAAGTGAATGCTGTGTTTGCGCGCATTCCCCGTGACAGAATTGCCCTACTGCAGGAAGAAACATTCTTCTATGTGTGGGATGAAGCCGCTTCCGAAGTCCGCTGGATGACCTCCTGGGATACCACGAAAGAGGACATAGACGCCTTCGTGGAGAAGCTGAAGGAGCATTTATAACTCTTCATGCAGGATCGGGATTGAACGAACTGAGATGTCTCGCGACGCTCATGATATATCTTCGAGGTAAGGGACTCTAACAATTTGAAATAGCTTGTTTATCATCCGGAAGACGATCACAACGTGGCCGGTCTTGGAATCCGTATTTCTGTAAACAATCTGTTTTTTCGTGACTCTTTTATACTTGTATGGATTCTTGCTGATATCCACGATAAAATCCATCGTTTCCTTACAAGTAAAATTCTTCTCGGTAGTTATATCGGTAAGCAATTCCTGACCAAAATAATCTTGCAGAAAATCATCGATCTCTTGGGGCGATGATGGCTCGATGTATTCAGGTAATTGTGGCTCATAGATTTTACTGCCACATCTTGTACAGAGCGTGAACCAGAGCGCTGAACTGTTATCGTTTTCGTCATGGTCTTTTAAAAATCCATATTGAATAGTATGTTCCGTATTGCGTATCTTTCCGCACTTCGAGCATTTGCAACCGTCCCAATGATGATCGACGTCACGCACTTTTCCGCAAATGCTGCATGTACAACCATCCCATATATGCCCCAATAAGCATCGCAGTGCCATGTTTCCTCCTTGTAAGGATATTTGATTGTTTTATTGAGTGATTGTCAATCCATTTATCTAACCGCACATATAGTTCCTGAGGCTTACGAGTATAGGTTGACACACCTTTCGTGGAGCGACCGCGTAACAAAAATCTCCGGAAAATGCCGGGTATGTCAAAAAACTGCTTGACAGCTGCGTGTTTGCGAAATATTGCAAACATGCAAGGAGATGATATGGAATACGATAAAAACAGGTTTGATCAACTGGCGGCTATAATCAGGGCTACGGCGCATCCGGTGAGGCTGTTCCTGCTGGAAAAACTGCTTGTCGGAAGGTACTGCGTCAAAGAGCTTACGGAGATGGTGGAGTACGATATATCTACCGTATCGCGCCATTTGCAGCAGATGAAAGCCAGCGGATTGATCCGTGACGAGCGCGAGGGGAATTGCGTCTACTACAGCATTGCCTGCGATTGCGTCCGTCGCTATTACGAATCGGCAATATCGATATTGCGCAGCAACATCGAGCGAACGAAGAACATATTACAATGATAGAAGGAGAGGAAAATGGATATCAAGATACTCGGAGCCAATTGCACCAAGTGTGAGCAACTCAAGGCCAATACGATCAAGGCGGTCCAGGAACTTGGGTTGGGAATCGAAGTGGAGAAGGTCGTGGATCTGGATAAGATAGTATCCTATGGTGTCATGACGATCCCCGCACTTGTGATCGATGAAAAGGTCGTTTCCGTGGGGAAAGTGCTCACTGTGGAAAAAGTGAAAGAGTTCATCGGCAAAGAGAGGTAAAACGTGGATTGGAAACAGGAGTGGAAAAAGCTGCTGCTGATCGCGGCGGTATTCCTGGTGGCGTATTTCCTGCCGGTGGGTTCCGCGCGGTTTCAAAACGCGGTACTGGAGTCGTTTCACCTGGTCCGGTGGTACGCACGTGAACATGTTCTGCTGTGCCTGATTCCGGCCTTTTTCATCGCTGGGGCGATTGCGGTCTTCATCAATCAGGCCGCGGTGATGAAGTATCTCGGCGGACAGGCAAAGAAGGTAGTCGCCTACGGCGTTGCATCGGTATCGGGCTCCGTCCTGGCGGTTTGCTCGTGCACCGTGTTGCCTTTGTTCAGCGGTATCTACAGGATGGGAGCCGGTCTCGGACCTGCCGTGGCATTTCTGTATGCCGGGCCTGCCGTTAATATTTTGGCGATCATCCTCACCGCGAGGATACTCGGTCTCGAGCTGGGTATCGCCCGAGCGATTGGCGCGGTTGTGTTTAGCATCGTGATCGGTGTTATGATGCAGCTAATCTTCCGCAAGGAGGAAGGTGAACGCCAGAAAATCCAAATGGCGATGCCCGATACGGACGAGGGGCGTCCGCTTTGGCAGAACGGATTATATTTCGCATCGCTTGCCGGAATTCTCATTTTTGCCAACTGGGGTAAACCCATGCACGATCACGGGCTCTGGAACGCTATCTATCAATCGAAGTGGTTGATCACGGCTGTGTTTGCCGTGGGACTCGGCGCGATGCTGGTGAGCTGGTTCAAACTGAGGTGGTGGAAGATACTCATTGCCGCGATTCCCGTGATTCTCTTTGCGATCCTTCTTCCGGAACAGCCGGTCTTCGCGTTCTCCGCAGGCGTTCTCGCGCTTTCGCTTGTGCTCGTTTTCGGGAAAGGGGAAGGCGCTGAGTGGTTCAACTCCTCATGGGATTTCGCCAGGCAGATTCTGCCACTACTCCTTTTCGGTGTGATGGTGGCCGGTCTGCTATTGGGCAGGGTCGGGCAAGAGGGGCTGATCCCTTCATCGTGGATCGATCGCGCTGTGGGCGGCAACAGTCTGCTGTCCAACTTTTTCGCATCGTTCGCGGGGGCGTTCATGTACTTCGCGACACTCACGGAGGTCCCCATTTTACAGGGACTGATCGGAAACGGCATGGGTAAGGGGCCGGCATTGGCCCTGCTGCTAGCGGGACCCGCGCTGAGTCTGCCCAATATGCTCGTTATCAGAAGCGTGATGGGAACCAAGAAGACCGTCGTCTTTGTGGGACTGGTCATTGTGATGGCAACGATCAGCGGATACCTGTTCGGGTTGTTCTTCTCATAGGAGGTAAAATGAAAATCAGTGTTATTGCTGTTCTATTTGCGGTATGTATTCTGCTCGCATCGGCTCTCTTTGCCGAAGACAATGAGCCAGAGAACTCACAAGAAAATGCAACGAAACCTACCGTCACTTTCATTGAGCTGGGTTCGGATCGCTGTATTCCATGCAAGCAGATGAAGCCCGTCATGGCGGAAATCGAATCGAAATTCGAGGGTCAGGTGGAAGTGATTTTTTATGACGTATGGACAAAAGAGCACAAGCATTACGCCGAGGAATACCAGGTCAGGCTCATTCCCACACAGATATTCCTGGATGAGGATGGTAGCGAGTTCTTCAGGCACGAGGGATTCTTTGCAACAGATGAGATTGTAAAACTGTTCGCTGATCGCGGTATTGCACCCAAAGAAAAGAAGTGATGAACGCTCTATTCGAGGCTTTGTCGCAACTGACATATTCGAGTCAGAGTGCAATCTTGATGCTCGGGTCGTTTCTGTGGGGAATCGCATCGGTTCTGCTTTCTCCATGTCATCTGACAGGGATTCCGTTGATGCTTGGCTACATGACCGTCAGGGGAACGAATACAGCCCGGGAAACGCTGATCATGTCCACACTGTTCTCGGTCGGCATATTTATATCGATCCTCATAATCGGCCTGATTACCGGTTTGCTTGGAATGATGTTGGGAAACCTCGGATTGTTCGGAGAGTTCTTTCTGATCGCTGTGCTGGTTTACTTCGGTCTGGCAACTCTTGGCGTGGTTCCATTTGTCCCGGGTTTTACGCTGAAATCACACAAGAAAGGTTTCTGGGGGATTTTTGTCGCCGGTTTGCTTTTCGGGACTGGCCTGGGGCCTTGCACGTTTTCGTTCATGGCTCCGGTTCTGGGAATGTTTCTCGAGAAGCTCTCTACAGATATCGCCATCGCCGCGAGTATTGTCCTGGCATTCGGGCTGGGACATTGCGTTGTGATCATCGTTGTGGGTACATCCTTTGAACGGTTCTCAACGCTTGGCCGTCATGGTAACCTGGGAAAATGGTTTCGCTATGTAAGCGGATCGATTCTGATTCTATATGGATTGTACCGTCTCTACGATTTACTGAAAAATATTGTATTTGGAGGATAAAATGTCTTGTAAATGTAATTGTGAGAATGAAGGTGGGAAAATGCTCATTTACTCGTGCTCGGGAGGAGCGGATGTCGGTGCGCTAACAGACCGGGTAGCACGATATCTGACGCTGAGCGGGGCAGGTAGCATGCATTGTCTTGCGGGGATTGGCGCAGGGCTGGACAGCTTCATTGAAAAAGCTGGGAGCGCTCCCGGGATCATCGCGATAGACGGCTGTCCGGTGAATTGCGCAAAGCAGGGCATCGAGAAATACAATCTGGAAGTCACGCATCATTTCCAGCTTGGCGATCTCGGTTTCGCAAAGGGCGAGAGCCCGGCGGACGCTGAGAATACGAAGATTGTTGTGGATATAATCGAGAAGGCTATTTGCAATGAGTAGCAAGAAACGCATTCTCGTACTCTGCACGGGAAACTCATGTCGCTCTCAGATGGCGGAAGGATTCCTCAATCAGTATCATGATATCGAGGCGTTCTCCGCGGGTACGAATCCCGGACCGCGCGTCCATCCGCTGGCCGTTCAGGTTATGGAGGAGGCTGGCATCGACCTTTCCGATAACAAACCGAAGCACGTGAAGCAGTTTCTCGATCAGTCGTTCGATGTGGTACTCACCGTTTGTGACGCCGCGAAGGAGACTTGCCCCGTGTTTATTGGTAACGTCGGCAAACGCCTGCACGAGAGCTTCGAGGATCCGGACGGGCAGCCAGTCGAGAAGTTCCGGGAGGTGAGGGATAAAATCGGGGAATTTGTGAACTCAATCGTGAATAATAAATAGTGATCTGATTTAATGTCTGAATAATCGATGTCCTGTTTTTATCAATAAATAGATATCCAATATAACACCGACAATGAAGATTATATGGATGATGCCACTGAATCTCTCAACAAAAGGATTTGTCATGGGGTCCAGGAAGTTGAGACGATCGCTTACTACACATTCAGTTACAACGCCTTCAGCAAGGAAGATGGCAAAGAGCTTGGTGAGGGTTAGTATAATCTCGAATGTCAAATGCTGAAGTTTGTCCCCCAATGGTAAAATTACCCATACAATGAACTGGATAAACATGACCAGCAAAAAGAAAAGCTTAAGGGCAATGAAGTATGCAATCAGGATCACTCCGGCATATAAGCTTGCTACAATACCGGTTCCAACATGCTCATTGTATGTGCCGTACACGAATGCCGCAATAACAAAGTAAGGTAAGAAAACAAAGTCCAGCATTGACCACATAATACATCCTTGTTTTCGATTGAATACACGTCCGATGCAAAAACACGATGATATCAAGGGTTAGGTTAACAAATATTCCACACAACCAATATAACTCAAATAAGAGTGGCCGTCTGTATCATGTCAATGTTTTAAAGCTGTGCATGTTAATGTATTCTTGCTGATAGTTTCAGAAATAAATTGACACATTATGCACTATGGTGCAATATTGCCTCGAATGATAAAGGAATGAAATATGCCAAGACCGAAAAAATGCCGCATTGTAAAAGAGCCACCGCAGTACCTGCGTTTCAAGCCTGCGGGTTTGAGATCGCAGCAGCTCGAGACTGTCACGTTGTCCATCGATGAACTGGAGGCCGTACGGCTCGCAGATTACAAGCAGATGGATCATACGCAGGCTGCCGAGCAGATGGAAATTTCCCGTTCGACCTTCACGCGTCTTCTGGATAAGGCGCATCAAAAGGTAGCCGGCTTCCTCCTGGAAGGCAAGGCGTTGGAGATCGACGGGGGGCAGATTCATTTCAAAGACAATTTGTTCGAGTGCGGCAATTGCGGTCACCGATTCAGCGTGGCGATCGAACAGGAAATCGGCTACTGCCCCGAATGCGGGGCGGTGACCCGAAGAGAATTTGCCAGCGACTTTGGCCACGGCAGGTGTTGTCGGGGACGTCGCGGCAGAAACAGGAGGTAACTATGCCAGGAAGAGATGGCAGTGGGCCAATGGGCGAAGGCCCGATGACCGGTGGCGGTTTCGGACCGTGTGGATCAGGACAGCGATCGAGTTACGGAAGAGGATTCAATCGTATGGGACGACGTGGAGGTATGGGCCGAAGAAACCGTGGATGGAACTGGTTTGGGCAGGATACCGGAGCAGGAAGGGCTGACGATAAATCATTTCTCGAAACGATTATCAGTAACTTGAGTCGGCAACTCGAATTCTACAAAAAGCAACGCGACGAACTGGACGAATCCTGACGATGAGAATAGCATTTGCAAGCGGAAAGGGTGGTACCGGCAAAACGACCCTTTCCGTTAATTTCGCACTATACCTGAGCAGAAGTCGCGATGTCTTGCTCACGGACTTCGATGTCGAGGAGCCCGATTCGCATCTTTTCATTCAAGGTGAGAAGGTGCGGCAGCTAAAGCGCTACGTAGAGGTACCACAAGTGAACGAATCCCTTTGCGACCTCTGCGGCATCTGCCGGAAGGTATGCAATTTCCACGCGATAACACAACTCGGCAAGCACCTGATGATCTTCCCGCAGTTATGCCACAGTTGCTACGCGTGTGTGGAATTCTGTCCGCAAAAAGCGCTCGTCATGGTTCCCGAAGAACTCGGTGCTCTGACGGAAACGAGGCAGGACCGCCTGCGCTTCGTCGAGGCACGATTAAACATCGGAAAAGAGATGGCCGTCCCGCTGATCAAGCAGGCCGCCGAATTCATCGAGCAACAGTACCCGGGACAGCTTGTCATCATCGACGCACCGCCCGGAACATCATGCCCGGTTGTCCAGACGATACGCTACAGCGATTACGTGGTGCTGGTGACGGAGCCTACCCCCTTTGGGCTGCACGATCTTACCCTCGCGGTGGATACCGTCCGGCAGCTCGACCGCCCCTTCGGCGTGATCATCAACAAGGACGATGGCGAGGAGAACGATGTTGTCCGCTATTGCCGCGAGGAAGGTGTGGAAATCCTGGTAAAAGTACCGCACCAGCGTTCGATAGCCGAGACGTACGCGCGCGGTCTATCGCTCTACGACAAGAATCCTGTCTTTCTCGAGCAGATGATTCTCCTGCAAGAGAAGCTTGCTGAAAAGGGTGTGTAATGAAAGAGATTGTAGTAATTTCGGGGAAAGGCGGAACCGGCAAGACCGTCATCACAAGCGCGCTCGCCTATGCGATGGGCGATCGATGCGTTGTTGCCGATTGCGACGTGGATGCAGCCGACATGCATCTCATCTTCAAGCCGATGCAGCAAGAGGAAACGGATTTCTACAGTGGTGAAGAGCCTGAAATGGCGGTGGAACACTGTATCCAGTGCGGTTTGTGCGTTGAGAAGTGCCGCTTTGGGGCGATCAAGTTGAGCGAAGATTCGATCGAGATGGATCCCTTCGCTTGCGAGGGATGCGGCTTGTGCGCGCGAATCTGTCCGCAGGGTGCGATCACGATGAAGTCTCGTTACGTTGGCGCTTCGTATGTCTCCACGATTCGGACGGGAACCGTAATGGCTCATGCACGCCTACTTCCCGGCGGGGAAAACTCCGGGAAGCTTGTTGCCCACACGAAGAAAATCGCACGCGAACAGGCGGAGACAAAAGGACTCGATATCATCCTCGTCGACGGCTCGCCCGGGATCGGATGCCCGGTGATTTCATCGCTGAGTGGCGCAACCTATGTGCTTCTGGTCACGGAGGCAACGGAATCCGCATTCCACGACATGAAGCGGGTCATCGAGCTGGTGAAAAAATTCAGGATTCCAGTCGGGTGCATTATCAACAAGCATGACCTCAATCCGGATCTGACGAAACGAGTCGAGCAATATCTTCTGGAGAACGCGATTCCCACGCTGGGAATGTTCGAATACGACGAAGCTGTCCAGCATGCCGTCAAAGCGGGTAAAACCATCAACGAGTATGCGCCAGGCAGGTTCAAAGACAGGATAGAAATGATTACAGATAGAATTCTTAACGAGGAGATAAAATGAAAATAGCAGTTACAGCGCAGGGAAGCGATCAGAAAGCCATGCTGGATCCAAGGTTCGGCAGAACGAAGTATTTTGTAGTATTCAACGACGAAAGTAATGCTTACGATGTGATCGACAACTCGAATGTGGATCAGGTTGCGCACGGTGCGGGACCTCTCGCGGTTCAGATGATCGCGGACGCAGCTATCGACGTTGTCATCACCGGAAACGGTCCCGGAGGGAACGCAGCTCGCGGACTCCAAACAGCAGGCATTCAAGTTTATCTCTGCAAGGAAGAGAAGACGGTTGAAGAGGCCATCGAAGCCTTCAAGAAAGGCGAGCTGACGAAGTTTTAGGCGGATCGGGTTTCGGCCCGATCCCGCTTTTCTATTAGAAAAGGTGATTCACCGAAGTGTAATGAAATGTGCAAGTCGTCATGAGGTTAAACATTGATGAGAATTGGTGGTGCTTATTGTGAACTGACGTGCTATTTCGTACTGCCTTCAGAATAATCGTTCTGTCCTTCGACTCCGCTCAGGATGACAAACGATTATTTTTTCATAGCTGCCCGTAGTTCTGTCCTTCGACTCCGCTCAGCAAATGTGTTGAGCTTTTCTTTTTCTCTGTCATCCTGAGCGGAGTCGAAGGATCATGGGTGGATCAACGGGATATCGGGCACGTTTTCACACAGATACAAGCGTAAATCTATTTTCAGATAAACAATCCTTGACAAACAACTCCCCAGGGTAGAATCAAAACGATTCCGGCAAATCTGAATGTTTCACGCTCAGCATACGCTGATGATTCCAAGAGATCAATCGAACAAGGCGTCTTGAACAGAGCAAGATGCCCAAGACCATGCACTGGAGTGAATTATGAAGATACTCCTTATCGGAGGAACCGTTTTCCTGGGAAGAGCCATAACGGATTACGCCCTTGCGAACGGACACGAGATTACCCTATTCAATCGCGGAAAAACCCGCCCGAACGTTTTCACCGACGTACGCCAGATCCACGGGGATCGCGACACTGAATTCAACCTGATTCCCGATGAGAAGTGGGACGCAGTGATCGACACTTGCGGCTATTTCCCCGAGCAAACGGAATTATCCGCCGGAGCTTTGAAGGATCGAGCCGGCACCTACATTTTCTTCTCTTCGGTATCCGCGTATCATGATATGAGTAAGATCGGCATCGTCGAGGAAGACGAGATCGACGTGTTCGAGGGGGAGCGTCCTCCGCAAATCGACGGCGGAAACTACGGTGCGCTCAAGGGCGCATGCGAGAAGACGGTGCAAAAGCACTTCGGCGATCGAGCCGTCATTATACGGCCCGGACTGATCGCCGGATTGTGGGACTACTCGCATCGCTTCGGCTATTTCCCGATCCGCTACTCGCTTGGCGGCGAGATGGTCTGCCCGGATAATCCCGAAGCGCCTTTCCAGTTCATCGATTCTCGCGATATCGCGCGATGGTGTTTCCATCTGATCGAGAACGGAATCACGGGTGTGTTCAACGCGGTTGGTCCGGCCAAGCGCAACACGCTGGGCGACATCATGCGAAAGTGCGACGAAGCGCTGGAAGCCGATACGAAATACTTCTATGTCGACAATCAGATCATCACCAAGCACGAATATCCGCTGTGGAACATGTTCGAGCCCGGTACAGGCTATGAGGGACTTGATGAGGTCAGCGGACGTAAGGCTCGGGAAGCCGGATTGATCCTTCGTCCGATGGAAGAAACGATGAAGGACTGTATCGCCTGGTACAATGAGCACGGTAAGAAGAGTTTCGACAAGCGCTACCCGCGCGAGAACGAACAGGCTGTTCTGGAGGAGTGGAAGGATCAGGGGAAGAGCAGCGAATAGAGGTCTGCGATGTGCCCGATGCGCTGAAGCTTGATGTCAGAAATCTTATGGCTGGCGTTCTTCGCGATAAAGACCTGCTCGTAGCCATGCTTGATGGCTTCGTTCACTCGTTTTTCGTACTGGGACACCGGGCGAATTTCCCCGCTGAGTCCCACCTCGCCGAGGAAGAGGGTTTTAGGCGGAAGCACGCTCTCACGTGCGCTGGATAGCACGGACGCCACGACAGCGAGATCGAGGCTGGTATCGCTGGACCGGATTCCTCCGATCAGGTTGACGAAGATGTCGTTCTGGCGCAGGCTGATGGAAAGGAACTTCTCCAGCACCGCCAGCAGCACGGAAAGCTTTTTCGCGTCGTAACCGATGGTGACGCGCTGGGATGTTCCGTAATTTGCGGGAGTGACGAGGGTCTGAACCTCCACCAGGAATGGTCTCGATCCCTCGAGGATGCAGCCTAGCGAAATACCGGGATTCGGCTGAAAATGCTCCACGAAGAGCACGGAGGGATTCTTGATTTCCGCCAGGCCGTTCGCGCGCATCTCGAAGATGCCGATCTCGTTGGTCGAGCCGAAGCGATTTTTTACTGCCCGAAGCATCCGGTAGGGCATGTCTCCTTCGAAGTAGAGCACGGTATCGACCATGTGCTCGATGATCTTGGGACCGGCCACGGAGCCGTCTTTGGTAACATGCCCGATCAGGAAGAGGGCGTTGCCGGTCGTCTTTGCGATGCGGACAAGCGTCCCGGTCACCTCTCGAACCTGCGAAATCGTCCCTGCCGAAGAACCTTCCAGCGCTCCACCGATGGACTGGATGGAATCGATGATGACAAGCTCGGGTTTCAGTCGCAGGATTTCATCGACGATCGCGTTGATATCCGTTGAGCAGAGCAAGTAGAGCTTGTGATTGTCGATCGCCAGACGCCTCGCGCGAAGCTTGATTTGCTGAGCGCTCTCCTCGCCGGAGACGTACAGCGCGTTGTCGCATCGACTCGCCACCTGCATCATCAGCGTGGACTTGCCGATGCCCGGGTCTCCACCGATCAATCCCGCCATTCCCGGCACGATTCCTCCGCCAAGCACCACATCGAACTCACCGATACCCGTCTGCATGCGGTTCACGATCGTATCGTCCACCTGCTGCAAGGGGATGGCTTTCGCGCTCTCCTCGATGATCGAAGAGGCGTTCTTCTTCTTGCCTTTTCCTACGATACGGGTTGTTTCGCGAAGTGAGTTCCATGCGCCGCAAGCGGGGCATTTGCCTTCCCATTTCTGGGTTTCAGCGCCGCATTCATTGCAAACAAACTGGTCCATCGTGTTCATCCTTTTCCGGAGAGTTTGGGGTGGGGTCTTGAAAAATGGGGAAGTTTATCATTTTATCCAGCAAAAGCTTGTGGAGTAAATAGCACGGCAGGAAAAAGGGGATTCCGACAACCAGACAGAAGATCATGAACAAGCTGAGCACACCTGTGTTGAAAAGTGAATCCTGCAAGGTTGACATGTCGCGCAGAACGATCAGCGGATTGAAATAGTAGTCGGGAGAGATATACACCATCAGCCGGAACAGCACATACCGGAAGAAAAAGATATACACTACCGTGGATAGCAGTACCGAGAGGATGCGCAGCGAATAGATCCCCATGAATTCGTATGTGTTGCTCCGCAGCAATCGAACCGTTCGCAGCATCGCTTTGCTGTACGATTGTCCCTTCATCATGAACGGAATAACCAGATCCGTAACGATGGTCATAAAGTACATGGAGAAGAGCAGCGCTACCGCTCCGAGGTAGATTCCCCACCGCCAGAAGGAGATGTCCTGATTGATTCCCATCGAGAGCGCGAAGCGATATCCGATGTAGATGCCGTTCCAGATGATCCCCGCCAGGAAGAAGAAGAATAGGATCGTCAGCAATCCCGGGATCGCGAAGTTGATCGACAGCTTGACAGTCAGACCGAGCGACATGGTTTTCCGCATCAGGACTGCGTTCAGGAAGATTTCTCCAACGCAGTGCAAGAACCAGAATACGAGCATGACTGTGACAAAGTAGAACAGGGTAATGGGTATGAAATAGGGGACATCGTAGGAAAGCTGAAAGAACCAGCGGAAAAAGCTCAAGCGATTCACAAAGACAAAGGTGAAGCTACCGAAAAAGAGGAATTGAAAGCCGTTCCAGCCATTGAACAATCCGCTGAGCGTCAGAAGCAGTGAAGATTTCCAGCCCTGCTCGCGAGAAAACACATAGCACTCGCGGAACGATTTGATCAGGGCGATAAGGAAAGCTCTCATGCATTCTCCAGCGCGAAAAAATCTTTCGCGAACTCCACATCCCTTCGTATTGCTTCGATGAGTTTGTCGCGCGAGTCAAAGAACACCTCGTCTCTGATGCGTGACAGAAATTCGATTCCGACTTTCTTCCCGTAAAGGTTCCCGGTAAAATTGAGCAGGTGCGTTTCGATCTGAAGGTGGTCGTCGGTCTTCACGGAGGGGTTCGTCCCGATGTTGGTCAGGGAATTCCACGTCTTGCCGTGAAGGGTTGTCCGGGTGATGTAAACGCCGGTGCCTGGGATGAGCTTGTGCTCGTCGAGAGGCATGATGTTGATGGTGGGAAAACCGAGCTCGCGCCCGATGCGTTTTCCGGAAATCACGATACCCAGAAGCGTGTAGCTTCTTCCGATCAGCTCCTTCGCCTTGTCGACCTCTCCGCGCCGTATCTGCTCGCGAATCCGGCTGCTGCTAACCACCTCTCCGCCGATGCACAGCGGTTCCACCAGGTGGGTCTTATACCCGAACTCATCCTGGTGGTCGGCAAGAAAACGGTAATTCCCCTCTCTACCCCGCCCGAAGTGGGTGTCGTAGCCTACAACGATATCCTTTGAACGGACGGTATCGACGAGAACCTTTCGCAGGAAATCGATGGGACTCATCTGCGCCATGCTGCTATCGAAGTTCAGGTAACCCACGCAATCGATGCCGATCTCCCGCAGGAGTTGCTCCTTGCGATGCTTTTCTGTAAGCAGGTAGGGGAAGGTCTTGTCGTGCAGGATTTCCAGCGGGTGATGGAAGTAGGTAATCACAACCGATTCACCGTTGTTTTCCCGTGCGATGCGAACGGTTTCCTCCAGGATTTTCCTGTGGCCCAGATGGATGCCGTCGAAAGTCCCGGTCGTAACCACCGGGTGGGTGAGCAATTGGTAGTCTCCGCGAAAGTCGATCATAGCAAAACGCTCGCCGGATAAAATTGCCTGTCAATGATTTTCCCAATACCCCAGATTTCTCCGTCGATTGCCGCGATGGCTCGATCGCAGTCGGGGGCGTCGATCGAAACGGGATTCCCGTGGGAAAACGCCTCGCGGGAATCAGGTTCGGGGCGGACAACGGGAATATCCTCAATCATCGCGAGGGGTGATTGGAGATGTTCCCGCCAGTTGTCCGGCGTCAGGTCGCTCAGGCTGATTGCGTTCTCGATTTTCGTGGATCCGATGGAGAGCCTGCGCAGCTCCTGGCTCATGCCGACAGTTCCCAGTATTTCGGCAATCGTTTCGCTCAGGACGCGGATGTACGTGCCTGCGCTAACCTCTGCGACGTAGGTGAGGTAGGGAAGATCAACCTTCTCCACTTCGAAACGGATGATCTTAACGGGGCGTGATTTCAGCTCGACGTCCTGATTGGCGCGCGCCAGTTCGTACGCGCGTTTACCGTTCACCTTGATGGCGGAATAAGCCGGCGGAGTCTGGTTTTCGATCGCGAGAATCCTTTCGGTGAGATCGCTCATGTGGACAAGAATATCTTCCGGAATGTCGCTGTTCTCTACGACTTCGCCTTCGGGATCGCCGGTGGTGGTTCGCTCGCCCAGTTTCAGGACGGCGCGATATGATTTCTGCGTGTGGGTGATCAGGGAACTGAGCCGAGTGGCTTTTCCTACCAGGATGGGCAGCAGGCCGGACGCAAAGGGATCGAGTGTGCCGGTGTGGCCCATCTTCTTGATACCGGTGATCTTGCGCAGCTTCCTGATGACATCGAACGAGGTGATTCCGGTAGGTTTATCGATCAGCAGCAAGCCATTAGAGCTGTTTTTCAATTTCCGCCTGTATTTCCCGTTGAACTTGTGAAAGGGTTCCGTGCATGGTGCATCCTGCGGCCCGTACATGCCCTCCGCCGTTGTGCGATCTGGCAATAACCGCCACATCGACAAACTCGGAGCGCAGACTCAGTCGCCATGTTTCGTCCTCAACCTGTCTGAAATAGACAATCGCTTTTGCACCCTTGGTCCCCTTGACCCAGCGTGTCATTTTCGACGTTGCTTCGCCGTTAAGCATATTCTGCCTCAGCATCTCTATGGTGGAGTGCATGAAGAGGATATCGCCATCGTGCAGCATCTCGATGGTGGAGAGGACTTCGCCCACCAACCTCATTTCCGCTGCGGTTTTCGACCAAACGAACAGCCGCACGGTTTCGCCGGCGTGCAATCCCAGATCGGCCAGTCGGGCGCAAATCTCGAACGTGTCCGCGTTGGTGTTGGAGTTCTGGAAGTTGTCCGTATCGTTGATCACGGTCGTGTAGATCGCGGTGACGATGCGATTCCGGTTCTTCATTCCCGCGATATCGTCTTCGAACATCCTGAAGATGATTCCTCCGGCGCTCACGATTTCCGTTTCGATGCAGGTATAAGCTTCGGGAATGATCTCTCCGGGTGTGTGGTGGTCGATGGCAATGAGCGATTTCGCGCGGTCGATCAGCGGAGCGCAGCGCCCGATGCGCTTTTGCTCGTGGCAATCAACCAGGATAACCAGATCGTATTGCATGAAATCTTCATAGGTAGTCGCTCGCGCGGGGCCGTCCAGGTATTCGTACAGCTCGGGTGCTGGGTACTCCAGCACGATATCCGAGTGGACGCCTCTCGCAACGAGGATATCCTGTAGGGCAAGACAAGCTGCCAGACCGTCTCCGTCCGGGTTGGAATGTGTGACCATGCAGATGGAGCCTTGCGAAGAGACTTCTTGCAGAAGATGCTTCTTCAGCGCAGCAAACTTCTCAACCATTATCCTGCGATTCCCGCTCTTCCCTTTCGTGCTGGATCTGGTCCAGCAGTTGATCGAGCCGCGAAACTCTTTCGTTCGTGCTGTCGTAGTTGAAACGGATATCGGGGATGGTGCGCATGACATGGGCGTCCGCGATAGCGCTTTTAACAAAGCCGGTGCTACGGTTGAGCCGCTTGACAATTTCGTCGATGTTCGCCTGTTCTTCATCGAAGATCGAGAAATATATCTTAAGAAAAGACATGTCCGGACTCAGGATCACTTCGGTAAACGAAACCGAATCGAAATGCGGATCACGCAGTTCTGACGCGACGACGGTACTGATAAGCCGCAGGAGTTCGCTCTGCAGGCGTTGAATCCTTATCTTTGGCATACTGAAACCTCAGCGTTTATAATTCCTTTGGCACCTCGACCATGATGCTGGCTTCGATGACGTCGCCTTCTTTGATATCATGGAAGTTCTCGATACCGATACCGCACTCCGTACCTGCGCGGATCTCTTCGACATCGTTTTCGTAGTGCTTGAGAGACGAAATCTTGCCTTCGTGGATCATGGTGTCGTTACGGTATATCCGAACGATAGCTTTCTTGCGAATGACGCCTTTCTCCACCGCGCAACCGGCGATGGTTCCCACCTTCTTGATGCGGAAGGCTTCTTTGACTCTCGCGTTGCCCAGATGCTCTTCCTTGAATTCAGGCTTGAGCATACCATGGATCGCCATCTTGAGATCGTTGATTGCGTCGTAGATTACCTGATACTGCTTGATCTCGACGTTGTTGTCTTCGGCAAGTTTTCGCGCCTGGTTGTTGGGGCGCACGTGGAAACCGATGATAACCGCGTCGGAGCTCATGGCCAGGTTGACGTCCGCTTCCACGATTCCGCCAACGCCACGACGAATGATGTTGACCATGATTTCGTCGTTGGAGAGCTTTTCGAAGGAATCGCAAAGCGCTTCCACCGAACCGTCGAAGTCGGCCTTGACGATCAGGTTGAGCTCGGTCATGTTATGCTCTTTGATCTTCTGGAAAAGGTTGTTCAGGTTGGTTTGCGCCTGATATTTTTCACGTTCGTGGCGGATTTGCTGACGTTCCATACTGATTTGCTTGGCAAGTTTCTCGTCCTGAATGACGTTAAGAATGTCACCCGCCTTGGGGACGTCGTTCAAACCGAAGATCACACCGACGTCAGACGGTAGAAGTTTCTTGATCTCCTTGCCGCGCTCGTTCTCGATCTTACGGATACGTCCGTACGTAGCGCCACACACGACATAGCTTGCCTTTTTAAGTGATCCTTCCTGCATGAGAACCGTAACGATCGTTCCGATGCGCGGATCTTTCTGGGCCTCGATTACGGTACCCTTGCCGGGGACATCGGATCTAGCCTTGATTTCTCCGACTTCCGCCGCGAGGATGATCAATTCCATCAGTTCATCGATGCCTTCTCCCGTCTTCGCAGAGGTTTTTGTCCAGAGAACTTCACCGCCGTAGCCTTCCAGGTATACTTTCTGCTCGGCGAGTCCGTTAATTACGCGGTCGATGTTCGCGTCGCGCACGTCGATCTTGTTGATGGCGACAATCATGGTAACGCCGGCGGCCTTCACGTGGTCGATCGCCTCGACCGTTTGCGGCATGACGCCGTCGTCGGCAGCCACAACCACGATACCGATATCGGTAATGTTGGCTCCACGGGAGCGCATGGCGCTGAATGCCTCGTGCCCCGGGGTATCGATGAAGGTGATCTTCTTGTCGTTGTACGTAACCTGGTATGCGCCGATATGTTGCGTAATACCGCCGGCTTCACCGGCGATGACGTTCGCTTCGCGGATGTAGTCCAGAATGGAAGTTTTACCGTGGTCCACATGTCCCATGATGGTAACGACCGGCGGACGCTCTTCCCTCTCACCTTCGGATACGTCGTCCTTCTTCTGCTCGAGTATCTCGGTTCCGTATTCTTCCTGAAATTCGACATCGAACTCGAATTCGTCGCAGATCATCTCCAGAGACTCCTTGTCGAGGCGCTGATTGATGGTCACGAGTTGGCCAAGGTTGAAGAACTGCGCGATGATGTCGGTTGGCGCCAGGTTCATGAGTTTGGCAAGCTCGCTCACGGAGGTGAACTCGCTGATGGTGATTTTCTTCGGCTCGTCCGAATTATCCTGGTGTCTATCGTCTTTGCGATATTTCTTCGGTTTCTTGCTTTGGGCAAGAGTTTGCCTGATGTTTTTCGAGATTTCGGCTTCTTCGACTTCAGTCGGTGCAAAGCTTTTCCGCTTTTTACCTTTTTTCGTGTGTTTCAGCTTGGCCTGAAGGTGTTTGCTCTTCTTGCCCAGCTCAGTGAAGTCCTTGACTTCCTTCTTGGGCTGATTGTCTTTATCGGCCGTTTCCGGAACTTGAACTTGTGGCTCGGGTTTCGGAGGCGCGGGTTTGTGAGCTTCTTTCTTGAATGGCCTGGTATCCTTATAGTCCTCTTTCCTCGGAGGTCTGTCGGTACGTTGAGGCATCGGCTTGGGCGAGCTCGATTTCTTGATCGGGCGCTCGATGAAGGTTCGTATCTCCTTACGGGCGATCTCGACCTTGTCGACGTCGACGATCTCGGCCTGAGGCTTCTCAGGTTGTTGCTTCAGAGCGGCTTCGGAGGGACTCTCGATCCTCTTCTGCTTTGCCTGCTCTTGCTTTTGCGCATGATGGTAGCGCTTGCGCACGGATTCCTGCTGCTTGATCGCTGCAATCTGATCCTGGAACTTCTTCCTGATTTTAATCACGATGTCGTCATCGATGAAGCTCATGTGGCTCTTCACATTGACCCCAAGGTCCTTCAGATGCACCCGAAGTGCAGCGGTTGATATTTTTAGCTCTTTTGCCAGTTCATGTACTCGTAAAGCCACGTTTCCTCCCGGCTGAACCCTAATGATCCAGATATTTTTTCATACCTTTGGCAAGGTTGATGTCTTCGACTCCAAGCACGCCCACGTCGCGGACGTTGAGCGCTTCGCCGATCTCTTTCTTGGTCGAGATGCTCCGCAGCGGAACATTCGTCTGGTCGCAGAGATAGCGCATGCTGCGTTGCCGCCCTTTTTCGAGATCGGTCGCGATGAGCGCGAGACGCGTGTTTCCTTTTTCAATCGAGCGTCTCACGGCATCGTAACCGATGGCGAGTTTCCCCGCCTTGCGGCTGAAATGCACCAGGGCTATGATCTTTTCTTCCACCTTACCGGTATCCATTACTTCTTACCTTTATCAGCTTTTCTCAATTTCTTCTTCAACCAGTTGTCCAGCTTCGCCAGGCACTGGTTGTCATCGCAGACGTAAAAGCCGCGTCTCGGCAGCTTCGCCGTCAAATCAAAATACAAGTTCCGATCCAGAACCACCATACGCAAGAACGATTCTTTGTTCGCCTTTTTCCGGCAGGCGACGCAGGTTCGCTGCGGCACGTGCCCCGCGTGAGATGATCGGTTCGGCATTAGAACAGCGCCGCGGATTCCTTCAGTTTGATCGCGGTCTTCTCTCCGATACCCTCCAGGTTGCAGAGCTCCTCCACCGAGGCATCGTGGATGTCCTGCACCGAGGTGTAGCCATGATCCTTGAGGATGTCCGCAATCTTCGTGGTAATACCGTCCAGCTCGATAACGTGGCTGGTGATACGGCGTTCTTCGGAAATTTTATCTTCGAATTCTTCTTCGGTGTAAATATCGAGCTTGAACTCGGTCAGCTTTGCCGCCAGTTTGACGTTCTTTCCCTTTTTCCCGATCGCGAGGTTCTTGTTCTGCTCCTTCACGATGACGCGGGCGAATTTTCCGCGATCCGCCAGATACACGCGTTCCACGAGGTCGTTCCCGATGGCGTTGGCGATGAACTGCTCGGGCGAGTCATCCCAGACTACGATATCGATTTGCTCACTGTGGAGTTCCTTGCGGATCTGTTCGATGCGGATACCCTTGGGTCCCAGGCAGCTTCCGGCAGGGTCGATGTTCTTGTCTTTCGAGAAGACGCACACCTTCGTGCGGAGGCCAGGTTCGCGGACGATCTTGCGAAGATCGATGTCGCCGGAGAAGACTTCGGGAATTTCACTTTCGAAAAGCTTTTTAACAAATTCGGGATGCGTGCGCGAGAGGATGACCCTAACGTCGGTCTTCAGCTTGCGGATGTTGAGAACATACGCCTTCACCAGATCGCCGACTTTGTAATACTCGTCGTCAACCTGCTCTTCAACGGGGAGCAGCGCGTCGGCATAGCCGATGTCCACGGTGTAGCCGTTGTAATCGACCTTGCGGATTTTACCGGTTACGATCTGCTTGTGCTGCTTCTCGTAATCGAACATGATCCGTTCTTCTTCGAGCAACTTGATCTTCTCCTGAATCGCCTTGCGGGCGTTCTTGATGACCTTCGGCTCGAATTCGTGGATCTGCATTTCCACTTCGATCCAGTCGTCAATTTCTGCGCCCGGATCATGCAGATCGCGAGCCTCTTCGAGAGAAATCTCACCAAGCTGATAATCCTGCTCGACTACGTGACGCTTGAATTTAGCAACCACGGCGCTTTTCTCGTAATTGGTGACAATCTCGAGTTCGTTTTCGGGGAGCAGTTTTTTGGAAATCGCCACGAGAAGCCCTTCCTTGATAATTTCTGCAACCTTACTTTTATCGAGCTGCTTGATCGATGCCAGCTCGTTTACTATCGCCATCAAATTTGCTGCCATTGCTTTGACTCCCTCATTGACTTTTATTGCATTTCTTCATTTCAAAAACAGTCTTGGCTTTGCGGATTTCTTTGTAGGGGATATTCATCTGTTCTTCGTCCACACGGAGCACGATATCGTCCTCGCGGACTTCGGCGAGAATGCCATCGTGCGAGAAGGTTTTGTCGTCCGTCTTCCAGGTGACGCGGATCAGTTCGTTGATCGCGCTGACGAAGTGTTTCTTCAGCTTGAGCGGACGCTCGAGTCCTGCTGAAGAGACTTCCAGAAAATAACTCCCGGGAAAGAGGTCCACACGATCCAGTTCCTGCTCGATCGATCTGCTGACCCGGGCGCAGTCGTCCACCTTCACGCCATTGATCTTGGTCAGGAACACTGCGACAACCATGCCTTTTCTCGTGTTCTTCACCTCGATGTCGTACAGTGCGACGCCCTCTTTCTGGCAGATATCCTTTGCCAGGGATTCGAGCTCTTGAAAATGTTTATCCATCGTAACCTCAAGCATTATTTTTCGGGTCGGAAACCTCGATTCTAATCCACTTTTTGTCATAAAAAAAACTGACTGGAACTGTCAGTTTCTCGATCGAGTATCTGGCTTTTTGTGTTGTTCACAGCGAGTGAAACAGACACGATACGAAAAAATTCCGAATGTAATATTTGTCAAGCCATTATTTTGAATCGCGGAAAATCCATTTTATTGATTTTCAAACGGTTATACGATTTCTAATTTCACGTGGCATAAATGCTGGAAAGAATGATTGGGAAATCGTTCTATGGGAACAATTTCCGCAATAAAGAAAAAAGAGATTCCTGTTCAGAATGCGTGGGAGCGCATTTGTTTTTCCTTTACAACTTCGTGCGGGTCAATTTTTTAACCCTATCATAGCTTGAGAGGTTACGATGAAAAACACCAAAATTCTGCTGGGCGTAACTGGCGGTATTGCAGCATATAAGGCGATCGATCTCGCCAGCCGGCTCATCAAAGCAGGAGCCGAGGTCAAGACGATTCTGACGAAGAACAGCCAGAAATTCGTCACCCCGGACGTTTTCCGGGCGATTACGAGAAATCAGGTCGAGACGGAGGCCTTCAATCTGGATGAGCCCATCGCGCACATCGATATGGCGGACTGGGCGGACATGCTTGTCGTGGCACCGGCGACCGCGAACATCATCGGGAAGCTCGCCGGAGGCATAGGCGACGATCTGCTTTCCACGACCGTGCTGGCCATGCACAAACCACGCCTCGTGGTTCCGGCGATGAACGTGCACATGTACGCCAATTCCATTGTGCAGGAGAACCTCGAGAAGCTTAGACGCCACGGATGGATGATTCTGGAGCCAGATACCGGCAGGCTTGCCTGCGGCTATGAGGGAAAGGGACGTTTCCCGGATGTGGAAGAGGTACTCTTCGCGATTCGTTGCTATCTCGAACATGGCAGAGACATGGTCGGTAAGCGCGTTCTGGTTACGGCCGGAGCTTGCAGGGAGCACCTTGACGACATGCGTTTTCTCACCAATCACTCTTCCGGTCTCATGGGTCTTGCGCTGGCTCGCGCGGCTTTCTTGCGCGGAGCGGACGTCAGGCTCATTCACGCGCACATCGATTACAAGGTACCGTACGATATTGATGCCATTCGAGCTGAGACGGCGCAGCAGATGTACGACGCCTGTCACAACGCATTCGAGGAATGCGATATCCTGTTCATGGCATCCGCGGTGACGGACTACACTTTTGCCGAACGAGTCGAAGGCAAGATGAAAAAGGCGGATGACCTGAATCTTCCGATGAAACGTACGAAGGATGTGCTGAAATCTCTGGGAGAAATCAAGAGAACCGGCCAAACGCTGATCGGTTTTGCCGCCGAGAGCGAGGATGTCGTCGAAAACGCGCGCAAGAAGCTTGAATTGAAGCGCCTGGACTATGTGGCGGGTAATCTGATAAAGGTATCCGGGCAGAAAGAGTCCCTGGTTCACTTTGTGTCGAAGGACAATGTTATCGAGATTTCCGGGGACAAGTTCGATATTGCCAACAGGATGCTCGATATTGTTGCCTGCGGAAAGGAAACCGTATGACGATCTTGATAACGGGAGCGAACGGCAACATCGGTTCGTATCTTGCCCGAAAATTCCTGGAGGATGGTCACAGGCTGATCCTGTGGTGCCATCGAAAAAGCGATCGGATCGAATCGCTTGGCGAAAGCGACGCGGTGGAGATTCTCCGGATCGATTTGACTGACTGGGAAGCAGTGCAGTCGTATGCACAATCGCACTCTGGTAAGCTGGATGCGCTGATCCATACGGCGTCGGTCAGAAGCACGGATTTCATGCCGCTGGCAGAAACGGATCCCGGGCATTGGCGCGCGACCCTCAACACGAATGTGATGGGCGCTTACAACGTTCTCAAGGCATTCTTGCCGGCACTGAGAAAAGCGGAGCCGGGGAGGATTGTGTTCTTTGGTTCGGATGTAAGCCGGATCGGATTGATGAACGGCAGCGCGTATGCCGCTTCCAAGGCCGCGATAAGCAATATGTGCCGCACGATAGCGCTCGAGGAGCGGAACGTTCTGTGTAACGTTGTGTCGCCCGGGCCCGTTGAAATAGACGACACGCACTTCTCGGGAATGTATAGGCTTTTCCGGGAAGAGTATTATCGCAGGCAGCTTTCACGCATTCCGCAGGGGCGGCTTGCGAAGGTGGAAGATTCGTATGGAATCTGCAAGTTTCTGGTTTCAGAAGAAAACACGTATCTGTCCGGTGAGGAATTTTATCTGACGGGCGGGAAGGTCTGATCCAAACAATGATGAATAAAACGATATACGCGATTCTCTTTCTGTGCCTTGCGGCGAGCGTGCTCGCTGCGGTAACGCCGGGCGAGAAGCTGACATTCAACGTCAAGTATGCTGGGATAAGCGCTGGAAAGGCCGACATCACCTTCAGCGAATCGACGTTGCAGGATACGATTCCTGTATTCGAGATTGTTTCGAAGGCGCGAACGAATTCGTTCTTCGACACATTCTACAAGGTACGGGACGAGATTACGTCGGTGTGGGACGCACGTACGCAGGTAACGCACAAGTTCAGCAAGAACCTTCACGAGGGATCGTACCGGCAACTCAGAATCCATTTCTACTACCCGGAGCAGGGATTCACCATTTACAATCGCTACGACTTCAAGAAACAGACGATGAAGGAGCAGCGGATGGAGATGCCAGAAGACACACAGGATATCCTGAGCTCGCTGTATTGGGTGCGGATGAAGGATTTCGTGCCGGGCGACACGCTGTATGTGAATGTGGTGGCTGACGGCAGGAGCTATCGAGCTACCGTGCAGGTGCACAAGTACGAAACGATCGATACGATGTTCGGCGAGAAGCAGTGCATCCTCATCGAGCCGCTTCTGGAAGGCGACGCGATTTTCAAGCAATCGGGAAGGATTGAAATCTGGCTTACGGACGACGCGTTCAAGATTCCCGTTCAGGTAAGAAGTAAAATAGGTATGTGGAATTTTTATGCAATTCTCGAAGACGCAAAAAACACAGGATACTGATCCGGGCATCCCGTTTCAATACAGACGATCCAGCTACGAATACGATTTACCCAAGTCATTGATCGCGCAGTATCCGCTCGAGAACCGTAGCGATTCACGGATGCTGCACCTGAATCGCAGCAGTGGTGCAATCGCTCACACGAAGTTTTCGAATATCGTCGATGTTCTTCAGGACGGCGATTTGCTGATTATCAACAGGACCAAGGTGATTCCCGCGCGAATCTTCGGGAAGAAAACGTCCGGCGGTCAGGTGGAGATTTTCCTGCTCAACCATCTGGAAGGCACTCGATGGGAGTGCATGGTTCGGCCATCGGCCCGAATCAAAGGCGGAACTAGGATACTGATCGGCGAGGGATTTGAGGCTGTGGTTGGAGATCGTAACGACGAACGGAATCGTGTTGTCGATTTCGAGGTTACGGGCGATTTCTGGGAGAAGCTGGGGCGGTATGGTAAGATGCCGTTACCTCCGTATATCGAGCGTGAGGCCGAAGAGAAAGACCAGCTTACCTACCAGACTGTCTACTCCGAGCAGCGTGGGTCGGTAGCGGCGCCCACGGCGGGACTTCATTTCACACCCGAATTGATGGGCTCGCTCCGGTGCAAGGGCGTCCAGTTTACCGAGGTGATCCTGCATGTGGGCTTGGGAACCTTCCGGCCGGTTCGCACCGAGGATATTCGGCTGCACCGGATGCACTCGGAATTCTGCATCGTCCCGCCGCAGACCGCGGATGCGGTCAATCGCGCGAAGCGCGATGGGCGTCGCGCCCTGGCGGTTGGCACCACAAGCATGCGGACGCTGGAGTCTTTCTCTTCGGCAGGAGAACTACAATCCGGAGAGAAGTGGACGGACTTGTTCGTGTATCCCGGGAAGCAGGTGACAATTCCCGACGGGATGATCACCAACTTCCACATGCCGGGCTCAACGCTGCTGATGCTGGTTTCCGCGTTTGCAGGGTACGATAACATCATGAAAGCCTATCACGAGGCAGTGGAAATGAAATACCGCTTCTTCAGTTACGGCGATGCGATGTTGATTCTGTGAGGAATATCATGAGTGATTTCGAACATCCCTTTTTCGATGAAATCTATCATCTGAAGCGTATCGGAAGCACGACCTCGAAAGCCGAGAGCATGGTGCGAAACCGGATGATTACGGGCAATTTCCTGGTGTATGCCGACGAGCAGTCTTCCGGTAAAGGAAGAAAAGGTAACGCATGGTTCTCACCGCCCGGTGGGATATGGATGACGATGGGATTATTGAATCTTGAAGCCGCCTCGAATTTCACGTTATTTACCGGCGTGTGTGTTCTTCAGGCCTTGAAGCAGGTTTTGTGTGATGCTGATACACGTATCAAATGGCCCAACGACATCATGCTGAATGATAAGAAGATATGCGGTATTCACACGGAGCATCTCTCGTTTCAGCATTACCATCTGGTGGGAATTGGAATCAATGTAAACAATCGGGAGTTTCCCCAGGATTTATCGGGAATCGCTTCATCGATCGTGGCTGAGACCGGCCGTGAAAGAGATTTAATCGAGATCATGAAGGCCGTGTTCGATCGCTTTGCAGCATCGTTGCCGGCGTTTATTGAAAACGGGTGGGAGTACTTTCTGCCGATCTATCGTGAGAACTGCTTCCTGAAGGGGAAACGAATTGTCCTGGAGACCCCGTTCAAGCGATTCGAAGGCGAAGTTGCGGGAGTCAACCGGGAGGGAGCGCCTGCTTCTTCGTCTGGAGAACGGCATGATTCAGCCTTTTTATTCAGGAACCGTACAGCACTGATTGTCATACAACCGTGACGGACGCGGCATCTTCGCCCGATCCTCTCTTCACCGTGGATATACCACAGCTCCGTAAGGAATTGGAAATTGAACACTACGCTGTGAAGCACCACGCTGAAGAGAGGATCGAACCAATCTGCTCGCGTCCTCTTGTTTCAGACTCTTTCCCAGAATCCATTCAGTAGTCTTTCCGCTTCTTCCGGTTTTCCAATGGGACGCCAGTTTCGCCAAAGTTCCGGGAAGAGTTGCAGGTAGCGTTGGTGGGCGAAGCGTTCGTCGATGAGAAAGATCATGCCTTTGTCTTCCGGGGTGCGGATGACCCTGCCGGCGGCCTGCAGGACTCTCCCCATGCCGGGGAACATGTAAGCGTATTGAAATCCCGAGCCTTCGAGATGGTTGTAGTAGTCGCGAATCAAGTCGAGCCTCGGATTGATTTGCGGCAATCCGACGCCGACGATTATTGCGCCGATAAGGCGGTCTCCGACCAGGTCGATCCCTTCTCCAAACACGCCACCCATAACGCAGAATCCAACGTGCGTCTTTTCGTTCGCGCTGGAGAATTTGGCGAGGAAAACATCTCGCTCTTCTTCGGTGGTTCCCGATTCCTGGACGATGATCTCGGTTTCCGGGAGGTTGATGAAATCCAGCACCTGCCGCATATAGCGATAGGATGGGAAGTAGACGATGTAATTGCCTTTCCGGCTGTTCACGGCGGCATGGATCATTTGGGCGACTTCCATCGCCGAGTTTTCCCGTTGCTTATAGGTGGTCGGGATTCTGTTCGCAATTAAAACAGCCACATTTCTTCCCGGGAAGGGCGACTCGAGGAGCAGGGAGCCGTCTTCCGGCTTGGCAGCGAGGATGTCCATGTAGTAATCAAGCGGAGTCAGCGTGGCGGAGAATACGATCGACGAGACGCTCTTTTCGAAGGCGAGTCCGAGCAGGTACGACGGGTCCATGCAGAACAGGTTGACGATCAGCTCGTCGCGCTGCTTCTCGTAAAGCGTGACGTAGCGCTCATCGAAGAACTCGGATGTCCTCACGAACGCGAGGCAGTGGAAATAGAAGTCGAGTATCTCCTGCTTGCCATCCGACTTTCGGATTTATTGCCAACCATTTCTCCGCCTCTGCGATGTATTTCTTCACGAGGGTGACGATCTCCGCTGGGGCTTCATTCTCCCGTGAAGGCTTCTTGCTTGATTGCTTCGGCCTGCTTTCGTTTATCGATCAGGATTTTGTTCAGGTTCTTGAGAGGAGTTGTTAACTGCGGGGCATAATCCTTGCAGGTGCGCGAGAGCTGTAATGTGTCTTTCTTGGAGAGTGAGGCGGAGAACATGCTTCGCGCACGATCAGGCAGGTTGTGGGCCTCGTCCACCAGAAACACGTATGGCTCTGCGGTGTCTTGAAAGAATCTTCGGAGGTATACTCTCGGATCGAACACGTAGTTGTAGTCGCAGATGACCGCGTCCGCCCACAGGGAGAGCTCCAGCGAGAACTCGAACGGGCAGATTCGATGCTTCTTCGCAAGCTCTTCGACGGTTTGGCGATCCAGGTTGTCGAAGAGATGAGCGTCCTCAACCGCGCCCCGCAGGCGGTCGTAGTAACCGACGGTGAAAGGGCATTCTTCCGGTATGCAAGCCGCGCCGGGCATGAAGCAGATTTTCTCTTTGGCTGTAAGGGTAAGGGTTTTGTAGCGCAGACCGTTATCTCTCAGAAGAGCGAACGCCTTCTCGGCGACAGCTCTGCCGGTTGTTTTGGCCGTGAGGTAGAACAGCTTTGCGAACGATGAGGAAGCTTTTACGGCGGGGAAGATGGTGCCGATGGTTTTTCCGATGCCGGTCGGGGCTTGAATGTACAGCTTGTTCTTCGCATCGATCGCTTTCCATACCGCTACCGCCAGCTCGCGCTGACCTTTCCGGTAATCACCGAACGGGAACTCGATCGCCATCGCCGATTCCTCTCTGAGGTTTTCCCAATGGGAGCGTAGGCGAGCCCACTCAGCATAGCTCTCGAGGACAGGTCGGTAGAAATCCTGTAGTTCCCCGGCGGAGAACGTTTTGCGTATTTCCCGGATTTCGTTCGATTCGAGTTGCAGGTAGGTTAGCTGGACGTCGATCCGGTCGAGATTCTGCTCGAGCAGGATGATCCAGGCGTAGAATTTCGCCTGCGCCCAGTGCATGTCGTGGCCGTCGTGGGTAAGCTCGCCGTAGGTTGTTTTAATCTCGTCAATGACGGGACCGCTTTCCTCGTCGAAAATGCCGTCGATGCGACCTTGAAGCTGAATCTCGAGGTCTTCGACGCTGAACGTGTGCTTGAACGCCACTTCGCTACGGTAATGTTCCGGTCTCGATTTCTGGACACGACGATGTCCACGTGCACCTTCCAGAGGACGCGCAGGCGATGTGAATTCGCAACGGTAATCGCCCGAACGCAGAACGAATTCGATCAGCGAGCGTACGGCAATGCGGATCAAGGGATTGGCCTAATTCCCGAAATATCCTGTCTTGACGATGTCTCCGGTTTCAGTGTCGATAATGATGTAGGCGGGGTATTGCTTTGTTTGAACGGCGGAAACCTGGTACTTGCCCGTGTTTCCACCCTGGCTGCTTCCGATGAGCGCGAAGAGGAGGCAGGCTCCCAGGAAGCCGATAAGAAGATTCTTCCAGTCTTTTTTCATGTGATTTCCTTATTTGAGTTTTAGCAGATTCAAACCGATTTCACTGCTGTAGAAACGCTCAACCTTGTCCTTCAATGCCAGAAGGTAGATTTCGCAGGTTGCGCTGACGAAAGCTTGATTCAGGTGACCGCCGTACATAGCATGTTGGTCGTCGCCAAAACCGATATGCAGATGAGCGTAGACCTCGCCGTCCTTGGTCGCGATATTGCCCGTGAGGGCGACGATCTCGAAGTTACCCTTCTTCCGCTCCGAAGCGTACTCCTTTGTATCTGGATCGAAGAGCCCGATCGTCACATCGTTAACCGCGCCGATTGCCGTAACGAGTCCGCTTTGGATTCCCTGCTCCTCGCAATAGTCAATGAGAGACGTCACGATCTCTTCCCCCGGGTCCAACCGCAGGATGTGGGTCGACTCGATGATTTGACTTTCCATTCTTACCTCCGTGTGCTTGAGGATAGTATTTCGGCAAACAGTGCTCATGGCAAGCAGTTTTTTTCTTATCTTTTCTCTGCTCGCGGAGTAAGGGAATAGGAAGATTGGTGCCCAGCTCAGCGCCGGGGGCGGCGCGTGCGCGTAGCGCACTAACCTGCTTTTGAAATGCCTTGCTGAAGGCATTTCAAAAGCAGGCCGCAAGCCCATACGGGCTTGCGGCGCCGCCCCCCGGCGCGGGAATCCGCGCCCTCTCCGGGGCTTCGAACTGGCTTGAGAAGTTGGAGGGAAAACAAGTATATTCAAGCAGTGGAAACATTGTCGCTCAGGGATATATTCTGTATATTCGCTCAGAAAACTTGACTTATTATCCGAATGTCATCAAATTACACTTTGAGAAAGTTCATGTGAATCTTTCAAGGGAGGATCCATGGTCGATCTGGTATTTATGGGTATCCAGGGAAGTGGTAAGGGAACCCAGGCCGAGTTGATGCAAGAGCGCTTCGAGCTTTTCCATATCAACGTTGGAAACGAGTTTCGCTGGCATATCAAGCACGATACGGAAACCGGCATGAAAGTGAAGTACTTCATCGAAAACGGACTGCTGGTGCCGGATGAAATCGTTTTTGATGTTATCGATAAGAAAATGGCTGCATGCCCGAAGGGGTTTGTTCTCGACGGTTTTCCGCGCAATATGGCGCAAGCCGAATTCCTGAACGAGCACTATCCCATCGATCTGGCGATTCTGTTCGTGCTTTCGGACGAGAAATCGATGGAACGGCTCCTTGCTCGGCGTATATGTGTCAACTGCCACTCCGATTTCAACGTGCTTTTCCGCAAACCGAAGCAGGAAGGAATCTGCGATCACTGTGGCGGAAAACTCGTCATGCGTAGCGACGACAACGAAGAGGCGATTCAGAAGCGAATAAATGATTTCCATAAACAAACCGATCTGGCGATCGAGTATTTCCGCAACCAGGGCAAACTACGAACCATCGACGCCGACCAGAAACCCGATGTAATTCACAGAGAGGTCGTGAGGGTTCTAAACGAACGTCACATCAACTTATCCTGAATGAGTAAAAACAAAGCGACAAAGACTGCGGAATCGCTATATCGCAGCTTCATCAATTTCTTCGGCAGATTGTCATCCACCATGCAGTGGATGTTGCATGGCTTTGCGCTTGTAAGCCTGGCGATGCTGCTACTGAGCTATCACTTCTCGGACGACAAGACCTTCTTCCTCTTCTCGCGAGTCATTTCCGTTTCTTCCATGCTCTATTTCGTGGGCTTCATGGCTGTAAGGCTGATCGGGATTGGATTCTCGCCGATACGTATTCGCTCGATGCTGATCGATCTGATGATCGTTGCGGCGTTGATCGTTACGAAATTCAAAGGCTACCAGTTCTTCAGCCTCTACCTGATCGGCCGGCAAACGTATATGATCGTGAAAGGACTGGCATACGTTAGTTACAACGAGAAAATATTCCGTAAACTTTCCGCGAATCCGCCGGTGTTTTTCCTGCTCAGCTTCTTCGTTGTGATTATCCTGGGTTCGTTCCTGCTTTCGTTGCCGTGGGCGGTATCCAGCAACCACCATAGCGATACGCCGTACCTCGACGCACTTTTCACAGCGACATCCGCCACCTGTGTAACCGGCCTCATCGTGCAGGACACCGGTTCATACTTCACATCCTTCGGGCAGATCATCATCCTGATTCTGATCCAGATCGGCGGCCTGGGAATTATGACGATATCGACTGCCTTTGCAATTTTACTCGGTGAAAAACTCACCCAACGCAGCGAAAACGTGATGAAAGATGTGATGGGGGAATCGAACCGGCTGGATATGCTCACGCTGATCAAGGATATCTTCCTGGTGACAATGCTCTTCGAGATGGGCGGGGCAGCGGTTTACTACTTCATGTTCCGCAGACATCCATTGGTCACCGGCAGTGCCGGATACTACGCGGTATTCCACTCGATCTCCGCATTCTGCAACGCGGGATTCAGCCTGTTCAGCGACAGCCTGGTCCAGTTCAAGAGTTCGCTTGGGGTGAACCTGATTACCATGTTCCTCATTATTGTGGGCGGTATAGGATTCTCGGTACTGGTCGATTTACGAAGAAACGTAGTCCAACGATACAATCCGGGGAGATTGACCCTTCATACCAAGCTTGTTCTGCTTATGACAGTCTGCTTGATTCTGATCGGCTTTGTGGCGTTTTTCATATCGGAATACAATCACACCATGCGAGATTTCTCGTTCCTGGAGCGCTTACTTGCCTCGATGTTCCAGTCGGTTACGACCAGAACAGCCGGGTTCAACACAATCGATAACGCGCAGCTTAGTAATTCCTCGGTGTTCATCACCAACCTGCTCATGTTCATCGGTGCGTCCCCTGGATCTACCGGTGGCGGCGTGAAAACGACAACCTTCGCAATCATTATTCTATCCGTTCTTGCCATTATCAAAGGCGGGGAAGGGGTTTCCATATTCAAACGGCGTATCTCGGACGAGATGCTCAAACGGGTGCTGGCCCTCATCGCCACTTCGATCGGATTTATCTCGATCATGATCTTCCTGCTCCTTTTTTTCGAGACAACGCCACCGAAATCGATTGTTGTAAGCGAAACACGAAAGACTTGGGAAACGGCGATTCCTGCCGAGATGGTTCCTGCGGAAAGTCTTTCGGTTGCCGCAATCTCCGATTCGGTGATTGTGCGTGAACCGCAGCGCTTGGCCCAGTATGAAAAAGTGGATACGCAATATCAGTGGAGCGAACAGAAATCGTTCCGGAAGGTTGTTTTCGAAGCCTTTTCCGCCTTCGGCACGGTGGGGCTTTCCATGGGCATTACTGCGGATCTCACGATTGGCGGAAAGATCATCATCATCTTGCTTATGTACCTCGGGAGGGTGGGGCCTCTCACATTGATCTTCGCTCTGACTCAATCCAAAACGAAAAAAACGCTTGCATATACAGTCGAGAAAATTTCAATAGGATAATGAGGAGTCTATATGGCTAAGTTCCTGGTTATTGGAATGGGTAAATTCGGTATGACCGTGTCGTCGACGCTGTTCAAGAACGGCGCGGAGGTAACGGTCATCGATTCGGATCAGAAATTGATCGACGAGATAAAGAACAGCGTTACGGCTGCCATTTGCATGGACAGCACGGACGAACAAGCGCTTAAGCAGGTGGGTGTGGACGACATGGACGCCGTGATCCTGGCGATCGGTAACAATATCGAGGTCAGCGTTCTCACCAGCGTTATTCTCACCAAGCTGGGTGCGGCAAACATACACGCGAAAGTCGATAGCAAGCTCCACGCGAGGATTCTCGAACTCATCGGCGTGAAGCACATTGTTTTTCCCGAGGAGCAGATTGGGCTCGAACTGGCGCATTCTCTGCTCTCTCGCAATGTGATACGCTACTACAACCTCGCCACCGGGCACTCGATAGTGGAAATCTCCGTGCCGGACAGTTACGTGGGCAAGACGCTTCAGGAGCTTGCCTTGCCAGCGAGCAAGGGCGTTCACATTGTCGCGATCAAGTACGATCATCTCACGGTTTCGGAGGATGGCGAGAACAAGCTCGAGAAGCGTATCAACGATCTTCCCGGAGCAAACGACGTGATAAAGGAAGGCGATCAGCTTGTCCTTCTGGGGCCCGAGCCGAGAATCAACGAAATCATCAAGGAAACGATGCAGGATTGATCCTATGAAATACTTCATTACTCGCAAGATACGCTATTTCATCATTCTGTTGCTTCTGCTGACGGCAGCGCAGGGTGTTGTTATCTGGTTCACCATGGCGACTCACAAGGGCGCGATGGGATCGATGGACGATGCGACCATGCTAAGGGAGCGCGCGGAACTGATGAAGAAGGACATCGGCAATATTTTGTGGATATTCCTGTTCTTGCAATTTCTGGTCGCGATTATCTTCTTCTTTTACGTTCCCGTGTTTCTCCATCGTGGGTTCACGGATGTCAACAAGCTACTAAAGGAGATTACGCGAGGTAACTACAATCTCGATATCGACGAAACCGAGCTGAGCGGTCGCAACGATGAAGACGTGATGGAATTGATCCTTCAGGTCAAGAAGATGCTCAATTCGGTCGTTCATTTCGATCAAGCGAAGAAAGAGAAGATCATCGAGCACATGAACCGCATTCTGAGCATTTTGAAGCTGTCTGAGAACGGATTCATCGTCATCGATATCGATGGAGACATCAAGTTCCTCAGCGACAACCTGAATGATGTGTTCCCGCTTCTTGCGGAGAACCTCAATCTCTTCGATTCGAGCTTCCAGCCGGAGGTGAACAACAGCATCGTCAAGTATGCGCTCCCGATCTTGCAGAATCGAAGCGTTCAGCCCTCACAGCAGTATTTCATACCATCGTTGAAGCGACATATCACGCTCAAGAGCAGCATGGTACGCGATGTGGGTGGAATGCCTATCGGTGTTGTTCTGGGCGTGTTCAATATCGATCGCAAGAAAGGCGAGAAAGGTAAAGATTCCGACGAATGATGAAGATTCTCTGCGATATTTCTTCAAGGCCTCGTATCGACAAGTACCTGAGTGACTTACAGCTCGACGAACTCTATTCCCGTTCGTTTATCGATCGATTGATCAAGAATGGCGAAGCGCTCGTCAACGGGCAGCCCGTGAAAAAGAGCTATCTGGTTGAAGAGGGAGACGAGATCGAGTTGAGCATTCCCGAGCCGGAATCGAGCAAGGTTAAGGCGGAAGTGATTCCTCTCGACATCGTCTACGAAGACCCCTATTTGATCGCCGTGAATAAGCCGGTTGGTATGACGGTTCATCCCGCACCGGGTAACTGGAACGGCACGCTCGTTAACGCTCTGATGCACCACTTTTCGGGAACGCTTTCTACCGGGTCGGACCCGACCCGCCCGGGAATCGTTCACCGGCTGGACAAGGACACCAGTGGGATCATTCTCGTGGCCAGGGACGACAGGACGCATTCGCTGCTATCGCGCATTTTTCAGGAGCGGAAGATCGAGAAGCATTACCTGGCGTTGACGGTGGGTTTACCTCGGGACCTGGACAACGAAATCCGTACGGGAATCGCCAGGAGCGGTTCGGATCGCAAGAAGATGAGTGTTGTCGAAGGCGGAAAGGATGCGATCAGCATCTTCCGTATCGAGAAGGATCTCGAATACTTTGGTTTGCTGGACGTCTGCATCCTGACCGGAAGAACCCATCAGATAAGAGTACACCTTTCACACATCGGCTACCCTGTTCTGGGGGATCGGACTTACTCGACGCTCAAACGCGAGCTGAGTATGTTGCCGCTGAATCTCCAGAAACGCATGAAATACCTCGTTGCGAATCACATGCAGCGTCAGGCGCTTCATTCGTCCTCGCTCGCCTTTGAACATCCGATCACCGGCGAAAGACTTCTCTTGAAGGCTCCACTGCCCGAGGATTTCGTTCAAACCATCGCGTTCATCGAGAAGATGAACCAGGCGATCCTTTAGTTCACCATACCCCGTTCATCCATCTCTTTCCGCTAACGTGCTTCTACTTCCAACCGTCGATCCACCGCGCGGCGGGGCGGCGTGTGCGCTTCGCGCACGATCGATGTACATCGATCAGGAAGCCGGTCGACCAGCGTTCTCAAGACTCCATTCAGCGCAAAGTTCCCGAATCAGATAATGACTTGCACATGCCAGGCTTCCAACGCCGCCCCGCCGCGCTGGTGGGCACACAACCTGAAGCTTGTACCTCGTAAAAAGAAAAACGCCCAATCGACGATTGGGCGTTTTTCGTTTGCTTGAAAGCTAATTATTTCAGCAGGAGCATTTTGCGGTTCTGGCTGGATGACGATGTGGTGAGGCGATAGAAGTAAATACCGGATGCAACCGATTTACCGGTATCGCTGTTACCCTGCCAGGTCAGGAAATGCTCGCCCGTAGCGAGTTTTTCGTTCACGATCGTCTTCACAAGCTGGCCCTTGATGTTGTAAATCTTGAGACTTACAGGCTGCTTGCTGTCTTGATCTGAGATCGAGAATTTGATTGTGGTTTCGGGATTGAACGGATTCGGATAGTTGCCCGTCAGCGAAGTAATCACTTCGGGAACGGTATCGTCGTCGTTCGCTACGATGGTCTGGGTACAGGATGTACGACCGATGTCTCCGTAAAGGTACGGCCACACGTTCAGATCGCCGCAGTTCAACTTGATATCCCACAGAGAAACGCCGGTGTTGGTTCCGGCAGCAAGTTCAGCGGAAGCGTTGCGATCGACATTACAGATGCTTACAGAGCTCTGGGTCGGGATCCCGTAGCCGATCGGGAAGTTTTGAAGGTCTTCGCCGCTGATGTTCTTGCCCTGGATCGTACCTTCCGAGTTCAGAACGAGCAGGTCGATCATTCCGTCGCCGTCAATATCTCCGGCAACCGGGGTTCCATCGACACCCGCGCCGAGGTCAATAGGCCAGCCGTTGAAGACCGTACCGTCGTCTTCCATGATGTATGTTGTGCCATTCTCGAGCGAGAATGCAAGCTCGTAATCGTCGTCACCGTCGAAATCGGCAGCGATGATCCCTTTCGATACTTTCGCGTCGAGAGTAATATCCTGCACGACGGCATCCGATTCGATAATGTAGACATGACTGTCGCTGCTGCCGATAGCGATCTTGCCGCTTCCGAAAATCAGCGGAGTGGTCGAGAATTGACCGCTGAGAGTCACGCTGCGGTAGCTTCCGTCGGATTCAACGATGTAAAGGTTGCCGTTGAAACATCCCACAACGATTTCCTTCTGTCCGTCGCTGTCAACATCGCCGACTGCCGCGCCGCCAAGGATCCTGTCCGGTAGCTCGACCGGGAAGTTGGTCACCGGAGTGCCGGTAGCATCGAGAGCGTAAAGGTAATGGTTCATGTTACCGAAGATCACTTCTTCTCTTGCGTCACCGGCGATGTCGGCGATGGTCGGAGAATTCATGAACACCTGGTAATCTGAATTCTGATACATGATGGTTCCATCGTTGTCCACGATCGTAAGGATGTGATCGAACGAGATGGAGGCAATCTCAAGCTGCTCGTCCGCGTCGAGGTTACCCATAGCGACGTTGGTTCTGATATTGGAACCGGTTGCCACAGGGAATCCGCTGATGTTGTTGCCGTTTGATCTGAGGGCATAGATATTGCCAGATGCGTCGGCGGAAACGATTTCTTCGTTACCGTCGGCATCGACGTCCGCCACGATCGGTGACGAGTATACGGAAGTCTGCGTTGTGAATGGGAAGTTCGGGTAGTAAAGCAGACTGGTCGCCGTGAGCGCGTATTGCTTCACGAAGTAAGTTTCGGAACCTGCGTTGGCGCTGAGTTCAACGGTGAAGTTGATTTCGCCAACCGGGCAGTCTTCCGAAAGCTGGATGATAAACGGTGAGCTGTAGTTGTCAGCTGTTGCGCCGGCAGCGAGGCTACCGAAATCACGATGACCGTCGATGATTTCGACATATTCGTTATCGGTAACCAGGGTTGCGGATGAATTTGCTGCAACGCCGGTTCCCGGGTTGTTGATCAACATGATGACAACCTGGGCTTGCTCGCCGGGATTGAGGATGCCGTCGCCGTCTCCGCCATATTCAAGCACTTGCTGATAGAAGATGTCGAGGTCGGGCATGTTGCCTTCGCCGTTGTAGATTGCCACTTCCGGATCGCCGAAGAGAACCATTTCGTAGTAGACCCAGCGATAGGTTCCGCTACCGGAATTGACGTAAGCCACAAGCTGCTCTTTCGAGTTTGCGAGGGCCGCGGACATTTCGCGAATTTCGTTGTAGAACAGTGACTGGAAGTACTTCTTGTCGAACTGCTGTGATGCACCGTTGGTGCTTCCGTTTGCATACCAGCCGTAACGGGTGTTACCGCAGAAAGCGAACCAGCCGGCATCGTTGAAAAGCATGTTTTCGCCGATACATTCCACGTCGCCACTGGTTTGCTGATCGAACGCGAGCGCGTAGCAGCCTTGAGAGTAGACGAATGGATATTCGGTGTTATGAAGATTCTGGATTTGAGCAGGTGTGAGGCTCATCGCATAATTGTAGTCGCAGTGTCCCATGTGGTTCATCAAGCCAGCTTGATCATCGTTGATATGATCGATCAGGTCGCCGGTATCGAAGGTCCCGTCCCTTTCATAGAAGGTAGAGACGTTATAGTACGAAGGAAGCATGGTTGTGCTGTTCGCGATTTCATCTTTGTAGTCGCCACCGTATGTCGGGTAATCGTCAAGCTGCTCACCGACGAGCGTACACTTGTCGATGGAGGCCGCTGGGAAGTCAACATACTGGATTGTCTTGAAGATCATGTTTTCGAAGTCTTCCATGGTGTCGCCAGGATATCGTCCGATGTGCACTTCGGCGTAAAGGTCCGCGTTATCGCTTGTTTCGCCGTAAATCTGATCGTTATCGGCGTTCCAGGTACCGTCGAGACAGCCGTAGTACATGTCGCAGGGGATTGAGTTGTCGGTCTCGTTTACGTGACCCCATACCCCACGAATCGGGATGATTTCGTCATCGCCGGCGAGAAGCACGTATTCGAGAGGAGTTGAAGAGTTTGCCCAGTTTTCATAGGCATCGGTAATGAAAGCACGAAGCTTGCCCTGCTGGGTACCGGAGTACTCGGTATAGATCGATTCGATTGTGAAAACACCCGCGGTTACACCGTGTTCGCCCTTCCAATCGGCATAGTCCTCGAAGAGGTCAACGTAGGCCGCGCCACAAACGATAATGTACTGGTATGGATCGTTAGGATCAACCAGGTTTCTCTCGTGATTCGGTGTGTTGTAGTTTGGATAGGTTGAAACGTTTTCAGGATTAGCGGTAAGGATATTAATGCGCTTCATGACGCTTTCGGACTTGCAAATCTTACGATTTTGTTCTTCGCGGACCGAGTTGTCGTCCTGGGCATCGATATGGATATCGATATTCCGATAGTATCCAAGTTCCTTGGATGCCGGTGAATACTTGTAAGGATAAACGTTGATGACAGCGATGTCGATACCTGCAAGACGCTGAACGGTCACGAGTTCGAAATCGTTTGCCGGGTAAGGGGCATTCGATCTGTAGATCGCTTCGTTGCGTGGTGTTTCGAAAACGGGGGCGCCGGTACGGGATGGAGCGTTGACATGAGGAATGTCCCATTCTCCACCAAGAACGGTGTAATCGGTGAGTTCGACGACGATGTCGTCAACCGAGGTTCCGTAAGGAAGAACCAGGTTGTAGCTCTCGAAGGGAAGCATGGGTTCGCCAGTTTCCGCCATTACGAAGTTTGCGTCCGAAGCCGGATTTCCGCTTCGTTCGATCGGTGGGTTATTGACGGTCGCACTGAAGTCAACCGATTTGGCTGCCAGCGAAAATACGGTCAAAACCAGTACTATTGTAAGTAACAGATTTCGCATGAGTTTCTCTCCTTGTGATTCTTTACTGTTCGTTTTTATTACTTCTATTTTTTGTACATATCTGGACGTCTGTCATCGAGCAGATGATTTCTGCCCGTAATCATTTTATTCAAAGCCTCTTCCGGCTCGATCTGACGGATGACGATCTCATCAGTTTGCTCGGAGGCCCGATAAGCAATCGCCCCTTTGTTCGTGACGATCTGTGACTGGCCGGTGAATGTCAGGTCGCTACCTGCGTAAGTCTCCCTGCCGAAACGGTTGGCAGTGATGGCGAAAACGCCGTTCTCCAGCGTCCTTGTCAGCATTGCCTGCTGGCACCATGGTAGAACCAGGTTAACAGAATGGCAGAGTATCTGCGCGCCTTTGAGGGCGAGGGTTCGTGCAGATTCGGGGAATATCCAGTCGAAGCAGATCATCAGCCCGACTTTGATGCCGTTTTTTGCTTCGTACACCGGAAAGCCCAAGTCTCCGGAATCGAACACTCTTTTCTCATCATCGAACAGGTGTATTTTGCGATAGAGGTAGATGTTGCCGTCGGGATTGACGAGCATGGACGAGTTGTAGAGTCCATTAGTCGCTTTCTCCGCAAAGCCAATGACATAGCTTGTATTCTTCTCTTGGGAAAGCTTCTTGAGCAAAACCGCAGTCGAGCCGGTGCAGGGATCTTCCGCAAGCGCATCGAGCTCTGCTCGATCCTTGAAGAGGTAGCCGGTTGTAGCCAGTTCCGGCAACACGATCAGATCGGCTTCCGGCGCTCCGGAAAGCTGTTTCTGTATGTAGCTCAGGTTTTCATCGGGCTTATGATGAACCGGCTTAAACTGCAAGAATCCTACCCGGTATGACAATTCTTCCTCCATCTCTCCTGTTTGCATTCCCCGTAAGCGCGATGACTCGATGCCATCCCGCTACTATATATTATAATGCAAAACGCGTTCCGCAGCATATTTGGATTACTTAATGATGCGCGTAATTCATTAATATGCAACGGATTTTTCATATTATTGAATAATGTTGAGGATTGGCTTCCATGTCAATGATTTTCTCGTCTGTGGCAAATGTGTTTGATAGCGTTTCCTATTTATTCTTCGACTTCGGCGTGGTCCATCTCGTGAAACTTCAGCGTTCCGCTTTGTTGCAATTCGGTAAGGAAATCGAAGAGCGACTGGCTATTGTCCATTTCCACATCCACCGTAAGTGTAACCTTATCAGTGTACGAGGCGTCGGCGACATTGCCTTTCAAACCGGAGATTCGGTGCTTCAGGGTCTCGGCGAAACCGTAATCTGTAACGATATTGAAATGGCGCAGGTACAAGATTTTCTTGAGCGGGTGGGTTTGGATGCATTCTTCAACGGCTTGAGTATAAGCTTCGATCAAGCCGCGGATGCCCAGTTTGATTCCGCCGAAATAGCGTGTAACGACGACGGATACCTTCGTCAGGTTGTGCCGCTTCAGGGAATTCAGCATGGGTTTGCCGGCTGTGCCGGAAGGTTCTCCCGCATCGGACGCGTGAAAGAGTTCGCCGTTATCGCCCACGACGTAGGCCCAGCAGTTGTGATTTGCCTGCTTGTGTTGCGCTGCGATCTCCGAGATGAACGCCTTCGCGTCTTCCAGGCTGGTTACGTGCCGCATGGAACAGATAAACCTCGATCGCTGAATCTTGATCTCGTGCGAGCGATCATTCTCGATCGTGTATAATGTATCTGACATCCTGTCTCCTTCCAGTCAGGATTATCGGAGATGCTTTCCTGTCAAACAGATTCACGACTCGATGGCGAGCAACCAACCGAGCCCGGGGGCGCGGCGTGTGTGCCTTGCACACGTAACACTGCTGGGCGGTTTCCAATAAGAAACCGCCCAGCAGTGTTACGGGAAGCCCCGATAAGACCGCAGCAGCATGTTTGTTCGAATAATTTGATCAATTCAAACATGCTGCTGCGGTCGCAGGGCTTCCCACGCCGCGCCCCCAGGCAGCAGTAACCCCAAGACTTCCAGACGTGTTCGAAGTTTAGCAGAAACCCGTTGACAGATCGGCATTTCCTTAAAAAATGCCCGCAATTCAGCAAGGAGTAGATTGGATGACCGAGAGCGCAAAAAGAACATTTGATAACCTATTCAAAGAGCACTATCAGCGACTTTACACCATGGTCTTCAGGTTTACTGGCAATAAAGAAGACGCGGAAGATGTTCTGCAAAACGCCTTTCTGAACGCGTACAAGGGATGGGACGACTTCCGTGGTGATAGCTCGCCTTTCACATGGTTGTACCGGATTACGGTGAACACCGCACGCCAGACCATGAAGAAAGAACGGCGGCTCCACGTGACGAACTACGCCGAGGAGCACCAGATGACGGAGAATCAGGTATATCATGTCATCAATTCTGCCGGCGATTCGGAGGATCAGTATCTTGTCGAGCGCGTGAAGCAATCGTGCTTGCAAATGTTTATGAATTGCATGCCTCCCAAGTATCGCGTTGTATTCACATTACGGGTTATCCTCGAGTTCACTGTCGCGGATACCGCGGATATACTCGAATGCAGCGAGGCGGTTGTGAAAACCGACCTGCACCGCGCACGTGAGATCATAAAATCCCATTTCGACGGCAGATGCTCGCTGGTTTGCAAAGACGGCGTGTGCTGCTGCAGCACATTCGCAAATCATCTATACAAGAACAGGCAGACCGAGAAGCTGCTGACAATTCGCGCAATCCCTCAGCAGGAGCGGGACAGCGCTCGTCGCTATCGAGAGGAACTGAACACGGTCCTCGATTTCGAGCACCTGTATTATACGGATATCCGGGGGATCAATTACCCCGAGTTCAAAAAACACATCAAGGAACTCCGCGAAGAGGGGCGCCTCCACATCCTGAACGATAAAAATTAAGAAACTTTGTAACCTGATCCCCCTTCCTGACTCTAATCATATTAGAAAGTGATGATTCATTGCAGGGCTTCCGAGTGAAACCTCATCTGGAAGTCCAAAATCAGGAGGAAAAATGGATTACAAGAAACTCGTTTCGCATTGCGGAATCGATTGCTTCAACTGCCAGGTTTACAAGGACAACATCACCCCGGAACTTGCCTCGTTTATCGCTGAAAAGCGGGGACTCAAGCCGGAAGACATGGCCTGCGAAGGCTGCAAGATCAATGGGTGCGCAGTTATCGGTAATGCAAGGTGTGAATGCAAGGAATGCATCAATGCCAAAGGTATTGAATTCTGCTTCGAATGCGATGAATTCCCGTGCAAGATTCTGCATCCGTGTGTTTGGCAGGCAGATCGATACCCCCAGAACCAGAAGGTCTACAATCTCATGCGGATGAAGAAAATCGGAGTGGAGCGCTGGGCGCAGGAAGAAGCGACCGAGAGCCGGAAGCGTTACGCGGAAGGCAAGATCATTATCGGCTCCGGGCCAAAACTGATGGAAGAAATTCCGGAGCCTCTTCGCAAGTTCTTCCAGGACTGATAACTCGCCTTCGAATGGATTGGTGTAGCGGATTCGTTCAACCCGGGTTGAAAGCTGGACACCTGCATTTCGGGTTGGACGAAGACGCTACATGGCGTACCACTCTCTGAGGTCCCAGCCGGTGTAAGCTTCGAGCTTGCTGATATCCGGAAACAGCCTTTCCAGAAGCCGTTGCCGAATTGCCGGCGTCACCAAAGGCTTCTCCACTGCCTGGTATAAATTTTTATGAGGTTCCTGCAGCACCTCGTTGCGCAAAAGCCTTTGATATTGCGGGTTTCTCGCTAATACCAGTCCAAGAGAGTTCAATACTTTCCGATCCTTCGATTGGTTGTGGGTCTTGTGAAAACCTTCATGCACAAACGTATCATCCGCTCCCAGAAAGCGGAAAACATTCTGTATGGTTTCGACCCGATTCTTCACGAGATCGTTGAATTGAATGATCTTGATCTGATCAGGCGAAAATGTTTGAGGTATTGCGCCAGTTGCGAATAGTAGCTGCTGACCATCACATACCACTTGGGGGATTTCATCACTTCGCTGAAGCTTCTCCGCTCTCCCGCATGAAATACCTGCCAGCGATAATGCGAAACGATGCGATCGACGGGATTCCTCACAAGGTAGATCAACTTCGCATCGGGGACCATTTTCTTGATGCGATCGGGGGCGTTCTTGTACCCAGGGAATTTTGTGTAGTTGTCCGTTGATTCGCCACGTAGCGGGTAAGACCCGTCAAACAGGCTTTTGTACCAGGCAACTCCCTTTCCATCCAGGAAAGCTCGGCTCTTTAGGAGTTGACATAAATATTTCGGGATGAAGCTTCAGGTATTCGAGCAGGCTGGTCGTGCCGCAGTTCATTCCGCCGATGATAAAGAAATTCGGTAGCGCTGGATGCATATTATCTCCTTTGCAAGGTACATTGGTTATACCGACGAGGAATGATTGCGCTTCAGCAAAAAACCTGTATCGTTATGTAAAAATTATAATTATCATTCCGGTAAGGAAAATCGATTGGCAAGATTGAGAAAATATCGAGCATGGCATTTGGATTTGGATATCTTCTCAATATGGAAAACAGCTTATGAAGATGGATCGCATCGAAAAAGAGACTCTCAGCAGGTTTTTACCGGGCGGAGTGCTCAACGGGTTTTTCATGGCGTTGGGCGCGATGCAGGATATCATTGCCAAGAAAGCCCTGGATGCTGCCGACTGGCAAATCACGCTTCTGGCAATGGTATGGCCGGTGTCCAATTTCTTTTCCATTTGGTGGGGACGCCTTCTGGAGAGCTCCAACAACAAGTCACGTTACATGTGGGTGGTTGGCTTCGGAGGACGTCTCGTCTTGCTTGGGGCGCTTTGGATATCGAATTTCTACCACTTGCTGTTTATCCTCACGATGGTGTATTCCTTCAACGCACTATATATTCCCATTCAGAATTCAATCCTGCAAAGGAATTTCCGTCCGAAAAACAGAGGCCGCGTTTTCGGCTATATATCGAGCATCGCGACGCTATTGGCCTTGATCACGACTGTTATCGGCGGTAGGCTGCTCGATACGAACGAACATTTCTTCCGGCATGTCCTGGCTTCGATTGGCGTTCTCGGCTTCATCGGGACAGCCGTAATATCGAGAATCAGGATCAACCAGCAGGAGACGCAGGAAAAATCATCGGGAATCGCGGTGAAGACCATCATCATGGCTCCCCTTGTACGGACGTGGAATCTCCTGAACCGCAACCGGGATTTTGCTCTTTTCCAGTTCAGCTTCTTTGTCTATGGTCTGGGATTCATCATGGTGGTTCCCGTCATCCCCCGTTTCCTTGTGATCGATCTCGGAATGACATACACCACCGCATTTCTCGCGAAGGGCGTTGTTTCGCAACTGGGCCTGTTGTTTCTCTCGCCGCTTGCGGGGAAAATTCACGATAGCCGCGATCCCATGCTCTTCACCTGTATAGGTTTCATCCTGATATCAATGTACCCGTTGAGCCTGGTCGTAGCGGATATTGCTCCGACGATTACCGCTTCGATTGTCATGGTATTCGTCTCCTACTTGATCTATGGTATTGCCATGAGCGCTGTGAATGTATCCTGGAACATCAGTTCAATCTATTTCGCCGGTGACGAGGATGCCTCCATGTACCAGAGCGTACATATTACCCTGACTGGCGTGCGTGGGTTACTCGCCCCGTTCCTGGGCTATATCGTGATGGAGCTGATCGGGATTCGGGCGGTTTTTATCCTGGCTTCGTGTTTCCATCTGACAGGCGCGCTTATCAACTGGAGGATGTACAGGAAGCACCGGAAGGCCGTTACGATTATTCCTTCAGAAGGATGAACAACGGTTCGTATGCACTCCGATTTACTTCTGTGCAGATAAAATAACTATGACAGTTTGGGTGTCGTGGTGGTTAATAATGTGCAAAATAATCGAAGGACAAACGGTTGATAACATCATCAAACAGGCAACGAACCATAGCTTTATGAAAAAATGGGAGTATGCGTGCACGGCGTTTATATTGACATCAACTCCTGCTTGTATAATGTTTCATCGGAATAAGGAGGAGAAATGGAAAAAACAATAATCGCTTTGATAATGGTCGTTTTTATGAGCGTTCTTTTTGCGGAAGAGTGGGAAATCAAATCGGATTTCAGCTTCCTCATGAACCAGAGCGCTTACTCGAACAACTGGAATGGTACGGAGATGGGCGGCGTTTCATGGACGGCAAAGATCAACGGCTCCGCGCAGAAACAGCTTAAGGATTACTTGCACAACCGCAATACGCTGAAGCTCGCGTTCGGTCAGGCACACCAACAGGGAGTTGACGAGAACGGCGACAAGTATTGGGCAAAGCCCGAGAAGAGCGCGGACATTATCGATCTTGAATCGATGTTCCGGTTCACGCTGAAAAAAGTGGTGGATCCGTTCGTGGCGGTAAGGTTGGAATCTCAGTTCATCGATGAAAGCCAGGAGGACAACACACGGACTTTCAATCCGGTTCTCATCACTGAGTCCGCCGGTGTCGCTCACATATTCTACAATGAGGAGACGCATCGACTCTCCACGAGATTTGGCGCGGCGGCAAGGCAGCACATCGATCGCAATTCGCGCGATGAGAATGGCGACCAGAAGACCGATACCGTCACCGACGGCGGTCTCGAGCTCGTGGGCGAGTACATGAAAGCCCTGAACGAGACGGTAACCTTCGAGAGCAAGCTGAACGTCTTCCAGGCGCTTTTCAATTCGGAGTCGGACGACCTCCCGAACGACGACTGGAAATCGACGGATGTGACGTGGCTCAACACGCTCAACGCCAAGATATGGAAATCCCTGACCGTGAACCTGGAAGTAGAGATGGTCTTCGACAAGCAGCAGGACCATGATGTTCAGTATCGCGAGAACCTGGCGCTCGGTTTCAGCTATTCGATTTTGTAGCCGATTGGGGCCGGATTTCATAAAAAATTTCGAAAAAGCGGAAAAACTGTTTGACACGAAATGATTGATGAACATCATTGGCTCATAAAATAAAATATTAATGGAGGTATCGATGCTCGACTTTAGCAGTAAGATGACGTCTCGAAGATTGTTTGTATCCGTTATTGATCGTCGTCGGGGCAAGATGCGTCCGTTGGTGAATATGAATTAGTTTTAATATAAATATAAGCCACGGACGTTCTGAAAAATGTCCGTGGCTTTCTTTTTGTCCAAGCCACGGGTCCAAACGGATCGGTGGCTTTTGTTGTGATAAGATCATTTTATATAAGCGCGGACGCTTCAGACAGGACAGGAATTCGACAGAGAACGATTATTTTCGACTCGGAGTAGAACGATGAAGAAAAAATTAAAGATTTTATGGAGTTACATGAAAGGTAACCGAACGCTTTATCTGCTTTCGGTAGTAGCGATTATTTTTGCGGCATTTTTCCAGTTTCTGTCACCGCTGGTCATGCGGATTACCATCGACTCGGTGATCGGCGACATGCAGGTCGCCAGCGGAACACTGGGTGAGCGCTTTCTCGGCGCATTGGGAGGAAGAGATACGTTGCAGACGAACCTGTGGCGCTTGGCGAGCATCCTGGTGCTGATCACCGCCTCGCAGGGAATCTTCTTCTTTGTGAAGGGCAAATGGCTGGCGGAGGCGTCGGAATCAACCGCGAAAAATCTGCGCGATAAATTGTATGATCACATTCAGCGGCTTCCCTTCTCCTACCATGTCAAGGTGGAGACGGGGGACCTGATTCAGCGCTGTTCGTCGGACGTCGAAACGATCCGACGCTTCCTGGCGATGCAGTTCGTTGAAGTGGGACGAGCGCTCTTCATGCTGGCCATGGTGCTGCCGATCATGATCTCGCTTGACTGGCGTATGACGCTTGCGTCGATGTCCGTGATCCCGATCATCTTCACATTCGCGGTGATCTTCTTCATGAAGGTAGAGAGGAATTTCAAGCTTGCGGACGAAGCCGAAGGCGCGATGTCGGCAATGCTGCAGGAGAACCTCTCCGGTATTCGCGTTGTGAAGGCGTTTCACCGGCAGGCGTTCGAGATCGACAAATTCCACGGAAAGAACAGCGACAATCGCGACAAGTGGTACCGGTTCATCCGGCTGATGGGCTTCTACTGGGGCTCGTCGGACACGCTCTGCTTCCTGCAGGTGCTGGTGATCATGATCATCGGATCGTATCGCGCGGTGCAGGGGGAGATTTCCATCGGAACGCTGGTGGCCTTCGTGAGCTACGTCCATTCACTCCTGTGGCCGATTCGGCAGATGGGAAGAATCCTCACCGATATGGGTAAGACGTTTGTCTCGGTAACCCGTATACAAGAGGTACTGGACGAGCCGGAAGAGCCGCTGGAGAACACCGGCATCAAGCCAGCGCCGATCAGAGGGAACATCGAGTTCGAGAACGTCTGCTTCGATTACGATGGCAAGAATCCGATCCTCCGGGATGTCAGCTTCAAAGTGGAGGCTGGCAAAACCGTGGCAATCCTGGGGCCGACCGGATCCGGAAAAAGCAGCATGGTGAACCTGATTCCAAGGCTGTACGACGTGACGGCGGGTAGCATTCGTCTGGACGGTCACGACATCCGCGAGATCGATCGCGAGTATCTCCGGCAGAACACGGCAATCGTCCTGCAGGAGCCCTTCCTGTTCTCCAGAACGTTGGAGGAGAACATCCGGCTGGGTACTCCCGGATCAACGTTCGAGCACGTCGCGCAGGCGACGGAAGTCGCTTCGATCCACGATGTGATCGAGCGATTCGAGGATGGCTATGAAACCGTTGTCGGAGAAAAGGGCGTGACCCTCTCCGGCGGACAGAAGCAGAGGGTGGCGATTGCGAGATCGATCATCATGAACGCGCCGATTTTGATCTTCGACGACTCGCTCAGCGCGGTTGACACTGAGACGGACTCTCGCATTCGGGCCGCCCTGAAAAGCAAGAAAGACAAGGTAACGACCTTCATAATTGCCCACCGCATCACCACGCTGGTGGAGGCGGATATGATCCTGGTGCTGGACGGCGGACGTATCGTTCAGCAGGGAACGCACCGCGAGCTTGTGGGGCAGGAAGGTTTGTACCAGAGGATATGGAATATCCAGAACGCTCTGGAAAAGGATGTTCAAAATGAACTGGATGAAGAAGTTGATATGTTATCTGAACGTTCCGGCATGGAAGATAAGAAAGAGCCGCGCCCCGCGTAAGGATGTCCTCTTTTATCCTTACACGATCGACGGCATGAACAGGGACAAGACGCACAACAAATGGTAATTCAAATTTCTGCGTGGAATTACGTTTAATAGATTTGGAGTAACAAGATGGCACATACAGCATTCGAAGAACAAGATTATACAAAGCGATTCGACTACAAACTGTGGGTTCGCGTGTTCCAGTATGCGCTGAAATACAAGGTCATGCTGGGGTTTCTGCTCGTCTGCATGCTACTGACGGCACTGATGGACACCGTGTTCCCGCTGTTCACGAGGTACGTGATCGATCACTACATCGTTCCGAAGAATCTGGACGGAATCTGGCGATTCGCCGCGATCTATTTCGGGATCGTCGTTGTGTTCGGATTCAATATTTGCATGTTCATATTGATCGCCGGTAAGCTGGAGACCAACATGATCTACACCATCCGGCGGGATGGATTCAACAAGCTGCAAGAGCTTTCCTTCACCTATTTCGACCGGACGCCCGTGGGCTGGCTGATGGCGCGAATGACCTCCGACTGCGAACGTCTGGGCGAGACCATTGCCTGGGGCATCGTCGACATGGTTTGGGGTATCGCGCTGATGATCGGCATATCAGTCGTGATGTTGATTCTCAACTGGAAGCTGGCGCTGATCGCGTTGTCGGTCGTGCCGGTGCTGGTGATCGTTAGCTTGAAGTTCCAGACGGTGATCCTCGGCTCCTACCGCAAGGTGCGCAAGATCAATTCGAAAATCACCGGCGCATTCAACGAGGGAATCAACGGCGCCAAGACCACCAAGACGCTGGTGCGGGAGAAGGAGAACCTTTCGGAGTTCCAGAGTCTCACCGGCTCGATGTACAGCGCTTCGGTGCGTGCGGCGATCCTTTCGGCGATCTACTTTCCCGTGGTGCTGTTCATCAGCGCGCTGGGATCGGGGCTCGTCGTGTGGTTCGGCGGCTCGGGCGTTATTGCCGGCGTAATGACGTACGGTACGCTGGTGGCCTTTACCTCCTACATCGTGCAGTTCTTCGAGCCGGTGTGGCAGATCGCGCGGATATTCGCGGAGATGCAGAACGCGCAAGCCTCGGCAGAACGGGTGTTCTCGCTCTTGGATACGGAAGTGGAGATCAAGGATGATGAATCCCGGACGAAAGGCTGGGGCGACAAGCCCTTCAGCATCGATAAGGAGATTTGCTTTGAGAATGTGAGCTTCGCATATAAGAAAGGGGAGACTGTTCTCAGGGATTTCAGCTTGAAGATTCGCGCCGGAGAGAAGATTGCCCTGGTGGGCGAGACCGGTTCCGGCAAGACGACGATCGTGAATCTGGTCTGCCGGTTTTATCAGCCGCAATCGGGAAGCATCAGCTTCGATGGCACCGACAGCCACGATATCCCGCTGGAGAAATTGCAGTCTAACATTGGTGTTGTTCTTCAAACACCGCACCTGTTCAACGGAACCATCCGGGATAACATCCGCTACGGCAAGCTTGACGCTACCGACGAGGAAATTCTCAAAGCGCTGAGTCTTGTAAATGCGGACAAGCTGATCGCGCGGATGGAGAAGGGACTCGATACTTCTGTGGGCGAGGGCGGAAACATGCTTTCTACCGGCGAGAAGCAGATGCTCTCCTTTGCACGGGCGATCATATCCGATCCGCAGATATTCATTCTCGACGAAGCGACTTCGTCCATCGATACGGAAACCGAGCACCTGATCCAGGACGCGATCGACAAACTGCTCAAGGGTCGCACAAGTTTCCTGATCGCGCACCGGCTCTCCACGATACGTTCCGCGGACCGCATCCTGGTGCTGAGCAAGGGCGAGGTGATCGAGGAGGGATCGCACCACGACCTGATTCGTTTGAAGGGACATTACTACAATCTGTACACGAATCAGTTCCTGGAAGAGAACGAGAAAGCGCTACTGACGGGATAATTATTGAGAAGATAATAAAAAAGGGCCGCTCCCGGAGATGGGGCGGCTCTTTTACAATGGAGACAGTCGCTTCGTGGTGAAGCGAGGTCTGGAACAAACTTTTTATGGGCTCCTGAAGACAGGAGCAGCCGAACATTGGCAGGCTTTCCGATTCAGTTTATGCGGGAATCTGGACGATCTGTGCAACAATCGCGTCCCTGCGGTGTTCAATGATACTGTCGTGCACTAAAACTGCCAGCTTTTCGATCGAGTCGATGCTGTTCGTTCCGCTCTTTGGTTTTTCATTCCGAATGCTCATTTCTTCCTCCCTGAATCTATTTTGCATTCACGAAAAAATATTTTTCATTTTTTTATCGGCATTTCGACACAATGCTTTAATATATCTATGATAAATATTTTTACATAGATGCTAAGTGGATTCACGAGAGTGAGTTTTGGTCTTAGATTAAATGGAGGTACGCGCTATGCGAATACTACTTGTTGAAGACGAAAAAAAGGTTGCCGATTTCATTCAAAAAGGCCTCAAAGAAGAGTCGTTTGATGTCGAAATCATTGCCAACGGCAATGAAGCAATCGAAGAGATTTCAAAGAACAAATTCGATCTTATAATAATGGATATCATGATACCCGGAAAAGACGGTGTTGAAGTTTGTAAAAACGTGCGTAAACAAGGCATTTTGACTCCAGTCATCATGCTTACGGGTAAGGATACCATCGACGATAAGATCAAGGGACTCGACGCCGGCGCGGATGACTATCTGTGCAAGCCGTTCTCATTCAGCGAATTAATCGCTCGCATCAGGGCCTTGATTCGTCGCGATCAGGAATACAAGGGTATTATCCTCAAGGTTGCCGATCTTGAGTTTGACCTCCTCAGCAGACGCGTGAACCGCGCTGGCAAGGTTGTTCAGCTTACCGGCAAGGAATATGCCTTGCTTGAATTCCTGATGCGGAACAAAGGAAGAGTCGTTTCCGAGCTCGAGATTGTCGAAAACGTTTGGGACATGAGCTACGACCCGGTAACCAACGTGGTGAACGTTTACATTCATCACCTGCGCAACAAAATGGATCGCGGTTTCAGCAAGAAACTGATCTATACCGTGCGCGGAAAAGGTTACATCATGAAGGACGAATAGCGGTTCGTCCCACAATATAATCCACAACATCCAATGAAAGAACCGATGCGTCGATGACGTTATCGGTTCTTTTTTAAGGTTACTACAAGTGTTTTCTGCAAGTATCGCGTCTTCTTATGTAAATAAAGTCCTTGACTCAATGTTGTTGAGGTGAATTTTTTTAGATGTTTATATATTGAATAAGGTAATTACTGGTTTCTTGGAGAGGCTATGATCAAGAGGCAAAGCATCGAGATTCGATATTCATATACTTACTATTATGCTGGTGTTATTAAGAATGTTCTTGAGAATACAATGGATTATTGTAGGGCTATTGATGAATTCTATGGGGAACCAATGAACTTATTTTTCTATAAGCCCTATCAGAAATTTTCAATACTCCATGAATTTATCGAATTTATAGTCGATAGATTATTTTACGAAGAGTTATATAGAATAGACTTTCAAAATAAATCAAATGAATACAATCGTGTAAAAGATGTTCATCCATATGCTGACTTAATTCGAGAACTTCCAATTAATGGTGCTCTAAGAGAGTACGGAATGGTGCATATTGGATTTTTACAATGGTTATCGGACTATGGTATTAGCTATGACAAAGTTGAGATAGATATTGCCAATGATTACTATTCTTATCTGCAAGAGTCGGGGCTCTATTACGGTTTATTAGATAGGTTAGTAAGTGAAGTTTTTTTTCTGCTGTTTTCGAACAGAAAAATCCTTTTGGATTTCAATTCACTTATTGCTGAAGTGATTTCAACGGAAAGGATTGATGAAATGGCTGGTGATAAAAAAGTCAACTTTTCATCGGATGGCAGATTGAAAAGAGTGTATATACCAAGATGGGTTAAAAGAGCTGTTTTTTTTCGAGATCGTGGTCGATGTGTTCTGTGCAACAAGGATTTGACTAATTTGGTTAGTTTAAACAATAAGGAGTACTTCGACCACATGGTCCCTTTAGTAAAGGGAGGAACTAATGATGTCACCAATATGCAATTACTGTGTCACAGATGCAATACGAAGAAATCCGGCAAAATTTCATCAACATCAATGTTTTATGAGGCTTGGTATTAACCTCAATGTTTGTGTCAATCATTGTGAATAGCTAAAAAAAGGATGTTATGAAAAAAGCCCCGAATTTCTTCGGGGCTCGTAATCTAATGCGAAATGGTCTAGTACATTCCGCCCATACCGCCCATTCCTCCTGGAGGCATGGCAGGCATAGCGTCTTTTTCTTCTTTGACATCGGTGATGATGCACTCGGTTGTCAGGAACAACCCTGCGATACTCACGGCGTTCTGGAGTGCGCTGCGGACAACCTTGGCCGGGTCGATGACGCCGGCTTCAAACAAGTCGGTGTATGTACCGTTGGCAGCATTGTAGCCGAAGTGGGTTTCTTTCGAATCTTTGAGCTTTTCGACGATCACCGCGCCTTCTTCACCGGCGTTGAAAGCGATCTGGAAGGTCGGGACCATCAGGGCTTTCTTGAGAATCTCAGCGCCGACTTTCTCTTCGTGCGTTGTGGTTTCGAGTTCGTCAACTGCGCGTGAGGCGTAAAGCAATGTTACGCCGCCACCTGCAACGATTCCCTCTTCAACGGCTGCGCGAGTCGCGTGGAGCGCGTCGTCAACGCGAGCTTTCTTCTCTTTCATCTCGGTCTCGGTTGCAGCGCCGATACGGATAACGGCAACGCCACCGGCGAGCTTCGCTTCGCGTTCCTGAAGTTTTTCGCGATCGTAGTCGGAAGTGGTTTCTTCCATCTGCTTGCGAATCTGTTTCACGCGAGCTTCGATAGAGGCTTCGTCGCCATAGCCTTCGCGGATGATGGTGTTCTCCTTCTCAACGATGATTTTCTTGGCGCGACCGAGATCGACGGCGGTAACGCTGTCGAGCTTGCGACCCATATCTTCGGAGATCACGGTTCCACCGGTAAGGATAGCGATATCTTCGAGCATCGCTTTGCGGCGGTCGCCAAATCCGGGAGCTTTCACCGCTACAACGTTGAGGGTGCCGCGAAGCTTGTTGACAACGAGAGTCGCGAGCGCTTCGCCTTCCACGTCTTCAGCGATAATGAGCATTGGTTTGCCCTGCTGAGCGACTTCCTGAAGCACCGGAAGAATGTCTTTCATCACGCTGATCTTCTTGTCGTGGATCAGGATGTACGGGTCTTCCATTTCCGCTATCATCTTGTCGGGGTCGGATGCGAAGTAGGGTGAAAGGTAGCCGCGGTCGAACTGCATGCCCTCAACGACGTTGAGATCCGTGTCCATCGACTTGGCTTCTTCCACGTTGATGATGCCCTTGTTACCGACTTTTTCCATCGCCTGTGCGATCAGGTTGCCGATCTCGGCATCGTTGTTCGCGGAGATGGTTCCGATCTGTGCGATCTCGGCAGAGCTCTTAACGTCCTTGCTCAGTTCGTGAATTCTATCTGCTACTTTCTTGGCAGCTTTTTCAAGACCACGTTTGAGGTACATCGGGTTTACACCGGCTGTAACGTGCTTGAGGCCCTCTTCGATGATAGCCTGGGTAAGGATGGTTGCAGTTGTTGTACCATCACCGGCGACATCGTGTGTCTTCTCGGCAACTTCTTTAACGAGCTGCGCGCCCATGTTCTCGAACGGATCTTCCAGTTCGATTTCTTTGGCAATGGTCACACCATCGTTGGTGATGGTGGGAGAACCGAATTTTTTGTCTAGAACAACATTGCGTCCGCGAGGTCCAAGTGTGACCTTCACCGCGTTAGCGAGCTTGTCCACGCCCTTCTTGAGGGAAGTTCTTGATTGATGACTGAACTCCATTTGTTTTGCCATAGTCAATTTCCTCCTGTCCTTTATTTTTTCATTTCTAATGTATTTCGTCTTCGGATGATTAGCACTCATCTGTGACGATTGCTAAAAACAGTATAATCGTTTTCTTGTCAATGGAAAATTTTTTTTGATCCGAAAAATCATCGATATCGCGAGAAACAGTCTCAACCTCTTCGAGCTTGACAATATTACGCAGCTTAGAGAATAGTAAGAAAAAAACTTCGAGGTGATCATGCTGTGGGTTTACCTGTTGATTCCTTTGCTGGTGATAACCTATTTCCTTTTACGCGGGATATTCTATTTGTATCCTGTGAAAAAGCTCGACGGTATACCGGTTTCCTGGAGAAAGCGGTACAAATTGATGTGGATCATCGGATTTCTGTTGATTGCCGCGATGATCGCCTACATCATCGTAGTGTTGTTGCGTGTCTCAGAGAGGATGTTCTGGGACGACTGGATACTGTTGCCGGCCCTGACCTTGATCGTAATTGTTGTTTGGAATCGGCTGGATTTCATTTTCAAACAAAATGATGAGACCACCCCACCTTTTTTTATCAACGAAACCCACAAGAAGCTGTAAGAAGGGAGCATGCATCGAATCAAGAGAAACAACAGGAAGAAGATCGGGACAGCTCCCGGGAGTCTTGCTTACACAGGTGAGAAAAGGGATGGGATTGCTGATGTCGAGTGCATTTCATATAATGCCGAGCATATCGACATCGATACGATCAAAGACATCCTGACGTGGTCGGAGACGAAGGAGCGGGTTCACTGGATTCATATCACGAGGGCCGTGGATGAGCATCTCGTTCAGCATCTCGGTCAACGCTTCGGGATTCATGGGCTGCATTTGGAGGACATCCTCCATACGGTGCAGTTCTGCCGCATTTATGAAGAAGACAATTACGTGTTCTCCCTGCTGAATCGCTACGAGTACGAGAAGGATATCCTGAAGAAGGAGCAGATCAGCCTCATCATGACCGGAAACACGGTGATCTCCATGCAGGAGTCCGAAGACCGGTCGTTTCTGGAACCCTTACGCAAGCGAATCATGGAGGGAAGTGGGCGCATCCGACGGCAGGGCGTCTGTTATCTGTATTACTGCTTGATGGATATCGTGCTCGATTATTATTTCCCGGTTCTGGAAGACATTACGCAGCGCCTCGAAGAATCAGAGAATGCGGTGCTTGAAAGTCCAAGTACCGGGACGATCCGCGATATCTATCGTTATCGTTCGGACGTTCTCGAGCTCCGAAAGGATTCGCGACACGTATATGAGATGATGAACCGCCTGGACAAGGAAATACGTCTCAGCAACGGCACGGATTTGAGCATGTACTACCACGACCTTTTCGAGCATGCCGTCATGATACGAGACTCTGTGGATGCCTTGCGCGAGAGCATCACCAGCTTGATCGAGCTGTACATGTCGAACATAAGCAACCGCATGAACGAAGTCATGAAGACGCTCACGATCATCTCGACCATATTTATTCCACTCAGCTTCATTGTTGGATTGTATGGCATGAATTTCCGTTACATGCCGGAGTTGGAGTTCCACTGGGGCTATCCGGCCGTGCTGTTCATTCTGGTAATCGTGGTTGTCGTGATGTTGTTGTTTTTCAAGCGCAAGAAATGGTTATAACATTGAGTGATAAAGGACAGGTATGATTGAGATCAGGTTGGATCGCTTGTTTCACGGGGCAAGGACGCTTCTGGAGAATGTCCTGCTCGAGATACCTCCGGAAGGCAAGGTCGTGCTCAGCGGAGAAACGGGTTCCGGGAAGACTTCCCTGATACACACGCTTAACCGAATGACGATGGGCTGGAACGGCGCAGTAAAATTTCATGGCGAGGATGTCAGGGAGATGAATCCCATCGATATCCGGCACCGGATTGTCGAGGTGATGCAGGAACCGTTCCTGGGGCGGGGCAAGGTTATTGATTCGATGCGTAAGCCGTTTGACTTTCGTGCGAATCGGCAACGCGAGTTTTCCGAGGATCGGCTGAAGCTGTTGCTCAACTCCTTCAAGCTTCCGGAAGAGATTCTGAATCAATCCACCGAAAAGCTTTCGGGTGGTGAGAAGCAGCGAGTGGCAATGGTGCGTGCCATGATGTTGCAGCCGGAGGTTCTTCTTCTGGACGAGCCGTCGTCAGCGCTGGACAAGGACATTTCCCGTATGGTGCTTGATTTCATCCTACATCGTTGCCCGGCAGCAGTTTTATGTATCAGCCACGATCCTGTTTGGCAGGAGGCGTTTCCGATCCACTATGCTATCGAGAACTTGCGTTTGATCAAGGTAAGGGGGTAGGCATGGATATTCGCTGGACCGGTCTTGTGTTGAGTTTCTTGCTGCTCGCGATTCCGATCGTGATTTCTCGTTTCAAGAAACTCGATTTGATCAAGACGCTGCTCAAGTCGGTATCGCGCATGGTGGTACAGCTTGCCATGATCGGCTTGATTCTGGAATATCTTTTCAAGTGGAATCACCCGGGCAGCACAATTGGCTGGATGGCGGTCATGATCATCGCCGCGGTGCACACCATTATTTCGCGGTTGGACATCAACTGGCGCTTTCTATTGCCGGTGGTCGCTTATCCGCTTCTGATCACCACGCTATTGATTATGCCATTTGTTATCATTGTCATCGTGCGTCCCGAACCGCTCATCAACGCGCGTTTCATTATTCCACTTTTCGGGATGGTGCTCGGGAACTCCATGAACAGCTCGGCGCTTGCACTGGAGCGTTTCCACAGCGATATCAAGACGAACTGGAAGGAATACTACACGTATATCACCATGGGTGCAACTCCCCGGGAAGCGACCTTCGGTTTTTGCCAGAAGGCGTTGAAGATGTCGCTGATGCCTCGCATCATGAATATCTCCGCGATGGGGATCATCGCGCTACCGGGAATGATGAGCGGCCAGATACTGAGCGGGGCGAGTCCGGTAACGGCAATCAAGTATCAGATCATGATTATGCTGGCGATTGTCTCCGCAGTTACGCTGACGGTGTTTCTTGTGCTTCGGCTCTTCACGGCGCGGATGTTCGATCAGGATTTTCTACCTAAGCCGGAAGTGATGAACATCGATGAGATGTGAGTTGTATGGTGATGTCCGACCGGCGTGGCATCTTCGCCCGATCAGCCGCGTTAACGTGGATATACCACACCTTTGAGACTATCGAGCGCAAGAATAAGGTGTGGAACACCACGTCAACGCGGCTGAACGAACAAATCTACTCACGCCTCAGTACGAGTTTCGGGTAATGCGATAGATAACAGGAGTTTTAACATGGGAAAGTGGATATGGATTTCTTTGATGATATTGATTGCAAGTACTGGTCTTGTTTCGCAGGATAGAATTGAGCCTGACATGATCCTTGTGGCGGGAGGCGAGTTCACGATGGGCTCCGAAGACGGCAATGAGGATGAGGAGCCCGTGCACGGGGTGGGGGTGTCGAGCTTCTATCTTGGACGTACTGAGGTCTCGCAGGCGTTATGGGAGTCTGTGATGGGCTCGAACCCTTCGGAGAACAAGAACCCCGCGTTTGCTGCGGGGATGGTCAGCTGGTACGATGCGGTGCGATTTTGCAACATGCTGAGCAAGAGGGACGGGCTGACACCTTGTTATTCGGGGATGGGCGAGATCGTGACCTGCGATTTCGCGGCTAACGGTTACCGACTTCCAACCGAGGCTGAATGGGCTTTTGCCGCCCGTGGCGGCAACGCGAGTAAAGGATACCGTTACGCAGGCAGCAACAGCCTGGACGAGGTCGGATGGTACCATGACAACTGCGAGGGAACGGAGCATGCTATCGGACTCAAGCGCTCGAACGAGCTTGGATTCTTCGATATGAGCGGAGGTCAATGGGAATGGTGCTGGGACTGGTATGCCGAATACCCGAAAGGAGCTCAGGTTGATCCACGTGGGCCGCAAGATGGAGAAACCCGTATAATACGCGGTGGAACGTGGAATATCGGTGCCGAGGGGAGCCGTGTAAGCCGACGCGGCGATTGGTGCGCAGACTGCCGAAGTTTCAATACTGGTTTGCGCCTTTGCCGGACCGCGATGAAAGAGAATTAGGCAACCGGCAAATATTCCAGCTCAATGCACGAAAAATGATTGACAGCAGGACGTTTATAAATAAATGGTACGAAAATGGAATTGTGAGGTGAAGATTGCTGATTCAACGCTATTTTGATTCGCGAAAAGATATTATCGAGGAATCTCTGAGAGAATACGTCACGAAGCCGAAGAAAGGCTCAACGAAGCTTTATGAGGCTATGAATTATTCGCTGTTCAACGGTGGTAAACGCCTGCGCCCGATCCTGATGATCTCCGCTTACGAGATGCTTCGTGGGCGTAAGAACATCAGCACACTCAAGTCGTTGCAGCCATGCGCCTGTGCACTGGAACTGGTTCACACGGCATCGTTGATTCACGACGACCTTCCGAGCGTTGACAATTCCGATGAACGCCGCGGAGTGCCCTCGGTTCACAAGAAGTACGGCGAAGCGATGGCGATCCTCGCAGGCGACGCCCTGCTTACCAAGGCTTTTGAAGCGTTAACGGAAATTCGCGACAAGAAGAAAGCGCTCAAGTGCGTCAACACGCTTGCGCGCGCGGTGTCGACCCGCGGAATGATCGGCGGCCAAGCGGTCGATATCCTCTCCACGAAAAAGAGAATACGGGTCAACGTACTGAAATATATCCACCTGAAAAAGACCGGAGCCCTCCTGCAAGCGGCGATGGATATGGCCTGTATCATGTACGGCGCCGAGGAAAACCTTACGATCACATTGGGCAATTACGCGTTGAACCTCGGGCTTGCCTACCAGATCATCGACGATATCCTTGACGATGTCGGAGCGTTCGAGATGCTGGGCAAAGAACCCTACGAGGACCACAAAAACCGCAAGACAACCTATCCCTCTCTGATAGGCCTGGAGAAATCGAAGAAAACCGCTGAGAAGCTTCTCGACGATTCCTATAAGCTGATCAAGAGCATGAAAAACAACGATGTTCTTGTTGAATTCATCAATATGATTCGCGAGCGGCTTCCGTAAAACACGGGGCTTCACGCCGCTCGATAAATTCCATAGTGAAAATTCAAGCGTATTTTAAAATAATCCGCCCGTTCAACTGTCTGTTTATCGCACTGACAGTCCTGTTCGGGCTTTTTTTTCAAAACCATGCCAGCTTCACGCTTCCCTTCCTGTGGGGGATCCTTTCGGCAACGCTGATCGGAGCCGGTGGGTACGTAATCAACGACTATTTCGATCTCCCCATCGACCGTGTCAACCGTCCCAAACGCGTGCTTCCGTCTGGCCAGATGCAGCCCAGGACCGCCTATATCTACACCATCGTGCTTTTCGTTGCCGGCTTGCAGGCGAGCTTCCTGACAGGAACCTTCCTGGCTGTTTTCATGGCGATGTTCAATCTGCTTCTGCTGTTCTTCTACGCGCGCCAGCTGAAAACCTCCTTTCTGCTCGGCAACCTGAGCGTCGCCTACGCGTCCGCATCGACCTTCGTGTATGGCGGGATTGTCGCCGGTAATCTGGAGAATGTGTGGCTGATCGCGGCGTATGCATTTATCTACACACTCATACGTGAGCTTGTAAAGGATCTGGAGGACATCGAAGGCGATAGCCTCATCAAGGCGAACACCTTTGCCATAAAGGCGGGGCATCGGACAACGATGGCGCTGAACCTTGCGCTTGCACTCCTGCTGTGCGGCGTGACCGTTTATGGATTTCTCAACGATCTTCTCTCGACGTATCAGGTGGCGGCTCTCGGATTGCTCGTTCACGTTCCGTCGATCGTTGCCATCGCGATGAGTCTGCGATCCGCGAGCGCGCGACGCTACCGTTTACTCTCTGCATGGATAAAGATAGACATGGTGATTCTACTGCTTCTAATCTGGTTCCTTCCATAACGTTACAGAAAATCCTTGACCTGATTTCGGGATGAAAAAGCGTAGGAACCGAATAATGTATAAAGAGGTGCACGGTGAGCATACATAATCTCGACAACATTTTCAAGCCAAATCGAATCGCCCTTCTCGGCATAAGCGCCAATCCGCGCAGTGTCGGAGGGAAAATCCTCAGCAACCTCGTGACCAGCGGATTTCGCGGGGTCGTTTACCCTGTGAATCCCGACCTGGAAGCCGTTATGGGCATCCAGTGTTACCCCGATGTGAAATCGCTTCCCAATTCTCCGGAGCTGGGCATTATCTGTTCGGCTCCCGAACAGGTTCCGACCTACATCGATGCCTGCGGTGCAGCGGGAACCATGGGGATCATCGTCGTCTCCGCCGGATTCAAGGAAGCCGGCGAGGAAGGCAGGGAGCTGGAGCAGCAGATTCGCGATGTTCGCGGCAAATACCCGGGAATGCGCATCATGGGGCCGAACTGCCTTGGCTACATCTCACCGGTGAACAAGCTCAACGTCAGCTTTGGCGATGGCATGCCCAAGAAAGGGGACATCGCATTCGTTTCGCAGTCCGGCGCACTCTGCACCTCGGTTTTGGACTGGGCGATCGAGGAAAAGATCGGCTTCTCCTACTTCATTTCCATCGGCAACACGCTCGATGTCGATTTCGGTGATCTGATCGACTACCTGGGCGAGGACGAAGACACCAAATTCATCATCCTGTACATAGAGTCCATCGCGATGGCGCGCAAGTTCATGACCGCCAGCCGCGCTTTTGCCCGTACCAAGCCGATTATCGCATACAAGGCGGGACGCTTCCCCGAATCGGCGGAGGTCGCGGCGTCTCACACAGGAGCGATGGCTGCGGAGGACGCGGTTTACGACGCGGTATTCCGCCGCGCCGGGATCGCCAGAATCTTCGATATCGGCAAGATATTCGATGTAGCGGAACTCCTGGGCAGGAAAAAGGCCCCCGAAGGTTCACGTCTCGCGATCGTCACCAATGCGGGTGGCCCGGGCGTGATGGCCACGGATGCGTTGATTGCGGCGAATGGCGAGCTCGCCAAGCTATCCGAGGACACGATGGAACAGCTCAATCTGAATCTCCCGCCCATCTGGTCGCACGGTAATCCCGTGGATGTTCTGGGAGACGCGCGTCCCAAGCGCATCGCCAAGACGGTATCCATCGTCCTGGACGATGATAACGTCGACGCGGTGCTGGTTATTCTGACACCGCAATCCATGACGAACCCGGCGGGGACTGCTCGCGAAGTGGGCAAGATCGCCGAGAAAGCCAGGAAGCCGATTCTCGCAGCGTGGCTCGGAGGAGCCAGCATGAAAGAAGGCATCGAGATTCTCACGGAAGTGGGGGTCGCGACATACAGCACACCGGAACAGGCTATCGGCGCGTTCATGACGCTGGTGGATTACGCGCGCAATCTGAGGGCTCTGTACGAGACGCCCAAGGATGTGCCGGTGGAGTTCAAGGTGGATCGCAAGGAGTTTCGCAAGCAGTTCGACCAGGCGCTGAACCAGAATGGCCGCATCCTCTCCGAAGAGATTTCGAAATCGCTTCTGGAAAGCTACGGTATTCCGACATCGAAGCCCGTCCCCGCAAGTACGGAGGACGAGGCGGTCCAGTTCGCGAACGAGGCCGGTTACCCGGTCGTGCTCAAGATATTCTCGCCGGACATCACCCACAAGACCGATGTCGGAGGCGTTCTTCTCAACATCGATAGCGAGGAAGCTGTCAGAAAGGGATTCCAGACAATTGTGAATTCCGCCCGGGAAATGATGCCCAAAGCTCGCATCGAAGGTGTGACTGTCCAACCGATGATCAGGCGGGACAATGCCGTGGAGATGATTCTGGGCGTGAAACAGGATCCTGTCTTCGGTACGGTGATGCTCGCCGGCATGGGTGGGATTTATGCCGAGTTGTTCAAGGATCGCTCGTTGGGTCTTCCCCCGCTGAACGAAAGCCTTGCCCGAAGGATGCTGGAGAGCCTCAAGATCATGCCGCTTCTGAAGGGCTATCGCGGGAAGCCTCCGGTCAACATGGACCAACTGGTGGAGGTGCTGATCCGGATGTCGTATCTGGCGGCGGATTATCCCGAAATCGTGGAGTTGGATATCAATCCGCTTCTCGTGTCTCCGAAGGACGTTGTCGCTTTGGATGCACGCATCGTGGTCGATCCCGCGAAACGCGGCATCGAAGAGTACAGTCACCTTGCCCTGCGACCCTATCCGGAAGAATACACGAAAAAAGTGAATCTGGACGACGGGACGGTAGTGACGCTGCGGCCCATTAAGCCGGAGGACGAGCCCATGTGGCTGGAGATGCTAGGAAGCTGCTCCAAGGAATCGATCTACCAGCGTTTCCGCTATTTCTTCTTCTGGGATTCGCACGATGTCGCTGTCCGCTATTGCTTCATCGATTACGATCGCGAGATCGGCATTGTCGCGGAAGTAGAGATAGATAAGGAGCGAAAGTTAATCGGCGTGGGACGCCTTGTGGCCGATCCCGACCTCGAGTCCGTCGAGTACGCGGTTCTCGTTCCCGACGCCTGGCAAAACAAACGTCTAGGTTCCCTGCTGACCGATTTCTGCATGGAGATTACGCAGCGCTGGAACCTCAAGAAAATCGTGGCGCAAACCACCGCCAACAACCCACGGATGATCAACGTTTTCAAGAAGCGCGGCTTCGCGGTCAAACCCGATCTGCACAGCTCGCTGGTCGACGTGGAGAAGGACCTGTAGTCCGGAGGAATCATGAAAAATTATCTGAAAATAGCTGCAATTAGTATAATTGTTATCCTGCTCGCCGGTTGCGCGAGCGATTTTCTTGAGACCCGCCTGGTGGAAAATCCCGAGGCGGAAGCGACCATTATCATTTCGGCGATTGCAGGTAAGGGTACGCCCTTCAAGCAGAAAATCGCCGACAAGCTGGTAGAAAAGCTGCAAGGCCGCTTCACGGTTGAAGTGATGAATCTGAAGAGCGTGAAAGACCTCGAGAACAAGAAGTACGACGCGATTGTCGTGATGGATGCCTGCGAGGCCTGGATGCACATGAATTCGCGACTCAAGCGCGCCCTGAAAAAAATCCCGCAGGAGAAGGTTGTTTTGCTCGTAACGGCGGATTCCAAAGACTTCGAGTGGGATTACAACGGCCTGGACGCGATCACCGGCGCAACGGTTGACGGCAGCGAAGGCAAGATTGTCGAGCGCATCATGGAGCGGATCGACGGGAAATTTCCGGTGAAGAACACCGATTAGCGAACGAGTGAGCGAAATTTTCTTGTTAATTATTGGGGCTTGTCATTTCTTGACTCTGTTCGTAGAAAACCTTTGAGGAGAATAAATTGAATCGAATAATCGGAACGGTCATTCTGGCAGCCGGAAAAGGCACCAGGATGAAATCGAATCGTGCGAAAGTCCTTTTCGAGCTTGGCGAGAAGCCGTTGATCAATCATGTTGTCGATACAGCGCAGAAGGTTCAGAGCGATCGCATCGTCGTTGTGGTGGGATATCGTAAAGACGATGTAACCGCGGCGCTTGAAAGCTATGACGGATTGCGCTTTACCGAGCAGAAGGAACAGAACGGAACCGGCCACGCGGTGATGATGACCGCTGACGATTTCGTTGGAACCGAGGGCGATGTTTTCATCCTGTGCGGCGATGTCCCGCTTCTCAAGCCGGAAACGCTTGCCGGCTTACTCAAACAGCACCGTGAAATCGGAGCTGCGTGCACGGTGCTTACTGCGATCCTGGACGATCCGGCCCGTTACGGCAGGATCCTTCGCGACGAGAAAGGCAACGTCCACAGCATCATTGAGTACAAGGACGCCACCGACGAGCAGCGGAAGATCAACGAGATCAACACCGGTATCTATTGCTTCGATATCAGGCTGCTTTTCGATGCCCTTTCAAGGGTCGGCAACAACAACCAGCAGAACGAGTACTACCTCACCGACACGCTCGAGATCCTGCGTAACGACGGGCACATCGTCAGCTCCAGAATTCTCGACAACATGACCGAGGCTGCCGGGATCAATTCCCAGAAGCAGCTCGCGGAGCTGGAAGACCATTATCACAGCGAGATTCGGGACCACTGGATGACGCACGGTGTGACCATCAAGAATCCCGAAACGGTGACCATCGGCGAGAACGTTCAGATCGAGAACGACGTCGAGATCGGATCGGGAACCGTGATCAGGGGCAAGACGCTCATTGGCGACGGATGCCGTATCGGGCCGGGGTGTATCCTCGAAGATGCCCGGTTGGGTGCGGGTTGCATCCTCCCGGGACTCAACGTCGTGATCAACGCATACATGAGCCCCGCGACAAAGCTCGATTACAGCGAGGACTTCAGGTAGCATGTCGGACATTCTCTATTCTCCCTGGCGGATCGATTACATCCTTTCCGAAAAGGAGAATCGCTGCATCTTCTGCATCGAGCGACCCGGCGACGAGGCGTATGACGAGAAGCACCTGATTCTCCATCGCGCTGCGCATTGTTTTGTCATCATGAACGCATATCCGTACAACAACGGTCACCTGATGGTCGTACCCTACCGACACGTGTCCTCACTCACCGATCTCGGCGAGGAAGAGGTTGCCGATTTGTTCCTTTCGGTGCGTTTTACGGAAAAAGTGTTGAGAGAAGCCTTCCACCCGGAGGGCCTGAACGTCGGTATCAATATCGGGAAGGCCGCCGGAGCGGGAATTGACGAACACATCCATGTTCACATTTTACCCCGCTGGTATGGCGACAGTAATTTCATGACGACAATCGGCGGAACGAGAGTCGTTCCCGAGAGCTTCGATCGAGCCTATCGTCGCTTGAAAGAACAATTTGACAAGCAATCGGGGGATCAATAATTTGTCATCCGCGAAGAAGTTTCGTATCTGGTTCTGGCTGGCGATCCTTATCGTTCTGGCCGGAGGGATCATCGCTCTTGTCGTGATTCCTCCTCGCATGAAGGCGAAGGAAGCGGCGGAAGTCGAGAAGAACCTGCCTCCGATACAGATCGAGCTTCTCAACGGGTGCGGAGTTCCCGACGTGGCGCGGAAGGTGCGTGATCGTTTGCTCGATCACAACATCGACGTTATCCGATTCGGAAATGCAAAGAAATATATATACAACAAATCGATCATCGTGGTTCGGAAGGACCACAAGGATGATCTTGAAAGACTAAAAGCCAATACGGGAATCGATCAGGTCGTATATGCCCTCGATGAAATGGCGGAAACGCCTTTTCAAATCATCATCGGCGACGACTACAAGCGATTCCTGGAAAATTAGCGTAATAGGGGTTTTATGGACTATACAGCAAAAGAATTACTTGATTTCCTCACTGAAACCATTCAGGAAAAGAAAGCGGAAAACATCGAGCAGATCGATGTGAGCGAAAAATCCGGTTACACGGATTACCTGCTGATCTGCACTGGCAGCAGCGATCTTCACGTGCGTGCCATTTACGATCATGTGACCCACGAGACGAAGGGCAAGCCGTACCAGCTGCTCGGCAAGGAAGGAATGGAAGGCCTCAGTTGGGTGCTGGTCGATTTTGGAATGGTGATCCTGCATATTTTCCGTGAGGAAACCCGTAATTACTACGATATTGAGGACATCTGGAAGAAACAATCCGCTGAAATAAAAAAGATAGAGACCAAGTATGATCAAGGATAAAATCAGCAAAGATATTCAAGCAGCCATGGAGTCACTCGAACTCAAGGTGAATCCTGATTTCAACATCGAGATTCCGTCTCATGTGGATTTCGGAGACTACTCGAGCAACGTTGCGATGGTCAGCACCAAGCTGAACAAGATGAAACCGCGTGAGATGGCGGAAAAGATAGCGGAAGTCCTCAAGAAGAAACGCTACTACGGTTCCGTCGATGTCGCTGGCCCGGGCTTCATCAACTTCAAGCTCTCCAATACGGTATTCCAGAACGAGCTGGTCAATATCGTCGAGAATCCCGAGACTTACGGCAAGGTCGATCATGGCAACGGTACAAAGATTCTCATCGAGTTCATCAGCGCCAACCCGACCGGCCCGCTCAACGTTGTGAGCGCTCGCGCCGCAGCGTATGGCGATACCCTTTACCGCGTGATGAAATACACCGGTTACCAGCCCGTTCGCGAGTATTACAACAACGACGCCGGCAACCAGGTGGACATTCTGGCCGAGTCGGTGGAGCTGCGCTATCGCGAACTGCACAACGAGAACATCGGCGAGTTCCCCGTGGAAGCCTATCACGGCGAGTACATCAAAGAGATCGCCGCGCACCTGAACGCGATTGAAGGAACCAAGCTTCTGCATGTCTCCGAGCGGGACAGGTTGCAGAAGATGAAAGAGTTCGCGCTGCAAGAGATACACGAAATGCAGATCAACAGTCTCGAGCGCTTCGGCGTGGAGTTCGATAGCTGGGTTTCAGAGAAGAATCTCAGGGCTCAGGGCGTTGTCGAGGAAGTCCTCAGCTTCCTGGCGGAAGCCAATTGCACCTACGAGATGGACGAGGCTGTCTGGTTCGCGTCCAGCAAGTTTGGCGATGAAAAGGACCGCGTTCTCATGAAGAGCGACGGCAGCATCACATACATCGTGCCGGATGTGGCATATCACCTCACCAAGTACCAGCGCGGCTTCGACGTGATGATCGACGTTCTGGGTCCGGATCACCACGGCTACGTTCCCCGCCTCAAAGCGGCGATCAACGCGCTGGAATACGACGAGAGCAAGCTCGAAGTCGTGTTCCTGCAACAGGTGAATCTTTTCTTGGAGGGCGAGCGCGTGAAGATGTCCAAGCGAGAGGGACGCATTATCACGATGGACGACCTGATCGACGAGGTGGGCAAGGACGCGGCACGGTTCTTCTTCATCAATCGCCGTCCGAGCGCACACCTTAACTTCGACATGGAGCTGGCGAAAAAGCAGTCCAGCGAGAATCCGGTATATTACTGCCAGTATGCGCATGCGCGTATTTGCAGCATCATCAAGAAGGCGAAGAAGGAGAAGGTCACGCTCAAGAATTTCGATCCGAAAAGCCTGCGCAGGCTGGACAAACAGGATGAAATCCTGATGATCAAGAAGATGCTGGAATTCTCCAACATCCTCATCTCCATTTCCGAAACGAGAGAGCCGCACCGCCTGGCGGATTTCGTGATGGAGCTTGCGGGAATGTTCCACAAGTACTACCAGAAATACACCATCGTCAACGCGAAATCCCTGGAGCTTTCGCAGGCAAGGCTGTATCTGATCACCGCCGTGCGTACGGTGCTGTTCCTTGGCCTCGATCTGATGGGCATCTCCGCTCCCGAAAAAATGTAATCGATATGAGATAACGATAAATCCTTTGAAAAGCTGTCGCGAGGCAGCTTTCGTTTTATTATAACACTACGACAGGAAAGATTATGAAAGGCCTCACTGAAATCCGCAAAGACTTGCATCGCATTCCCGAGCTGGGATTCGACGAGTGGAATACCCAGGATTACATTCTCGATATCCTTAAGCAGCACATGGAATTGACGATTCACACGTTCGATTTCCCCGGTATTGTAGCGGAGTATACTCGCAACGAAAAGTCCTACAAACTTTTCCGGTCGGATATGGATGCGCTGCCCATCGCCGAGAAAACCGGATGCGAATTTGCTTCGACCCATATGGGGAAGATGCATGCGTGCGGCCACGATATCCACATGACCGTTCTGCTCGGACTGATCGATCGTCTGATGAAAGAAAAGCCGGATCGGAATTATCTTTTTCTGTTCCAGCCTGCCGAGGAAGGACTTGGTGGGGCGGAGCGCATCCTGAAAACGGGATTGCTGGACAGGTTCGAGATCGCCGAAGCCTACGCGCTGCATGTGAAGGGCGGATTGCCGGTCAACACGGTCTCCACCCGGGAGGGAATCTTCTTCGGAATCCCGCAGGAGTTCGACGTGATATTCAGGGGCGAATCGGCGCATGTCGCTTTCCCTCAGACGGGAAGAGACGCGCTTGCGGCGGGAGTGACCTTCTATCAGGCGATGTCCAGGATGATGCTGGAGCGATTTCCGGCGACCGAATCGGTTGTGTTCTACGTGGGAACCATGAACGCCGGAGACGTACGCAACGCCGTCCCGAGGGAATGCGTGATGAAGGGAACGACGAGAAGCCTTTCCCGCGAGAACTGGAAGGAAATCAACGACCTGATGGAGCGCGTTGCGAAGAGCACGGCGGAAATGCACGATGTCGAGTACGAGGTTGTTTTGCACAGCACGTATGACCCGGTTGTCAATTCCGGACGACTCTACCGTGAATTTCTGGAGCAGCTTCCCGAGGGTGTTCAACACGAGGGAGCGGCAGTTACCATGACGGGCGAGGATTTCGGATTCTTCACGACGAGATACGACGGCCTGCTCTTCTGGCTGGGCGCTGGAGAAGCAGCAGGCGACTTGCATTCCGATCGTTTCCTGCCGGACGAAAGCTCCATCGAGACAGGTATTGAAGTGATGATGAAGATGGCGTTAAAAAAAATGATTTGACCAATCGGGCTAAACAAAGGAAATGGCCCACAAGTTTCGTGTTACGAAGAAAAAAGATAGATTCAAAACTATGGAGGATGAATGAATTACCGTGTTTTAGCCATTAATCCCGGTTCAACTTCAACCAAGATTGCCGTCTTTGACGACGACCAGAAAGTTTTCGTAAAAGTGCTTCGCCACGATCCCGCGGAGCTCGACAAGATCGGTGGAATTCTGGATCAGTACGAATTCCGCAAAAACCTGGTGATGGAAGCCCTTAAAGAAAACGACGTCGATCCGGCAACGCTCGAAGCGGTTGTGGGTCGCGGCGGACTGGTTCGCTCCGTTCCCGGCGGAACGTACAAGGTCAGCGAAAAGATGATGGCGGATCTGAAGGATCCGAGCATCTGGGGACGCATCCATGCTTCCAACCTCGGCGCGTTCATCGCGAACTCAATCAGCAAAGAGCTGAACATCCCCGCGTTTATCGTCGATCCGGTAACCGTTGACGAGTTTGAAGACATTTCCCGCATCTCCGGTGTTCCGGAGATCGAGCGCAAATCGCTGTTCCACGCGCTGAACATCCGTTATACCGCGCGTCATCTCGCGAAGGACGTCAAACGCGAATTCAACGAGATGAACATGATCGCCGTTCACATGGGCGGCGGAATCACCGTTGGCGCGATCAAAAAAGGCAAGGTCGTGGATGTGAACAACGCGCTTCTGGGAATGGGACCGTTCTCGCCGCAGCGTGCGGGTGCATTGCCGATCGGTGACCTTCTCGACCTCGCTTACAGCGGAAAATACACACAGAAAGAGCTCGCAAACAAGCTTTGCAAGACTGCGGGACTCATCGCTTACCTCGGAACCGATAGCGGAATCGAGATCGAAAACCGCATCAAGGCCGGCGACACCAAAGCCAAGCAGGTTCTGGACGCAATGTGCTATCAGATCGCGAAGGAAATCGGCGGATACGCAGCAGCGCTCGAAGGCAAAGTCGACGCGATATTCCTCACCGGCGGACTCGTCTACGATCCGTACATCGTGAAGGAAATCAGCAAGTACGTTCAGTTCATCGCTCCCGTTCACACCTACCCGGGTGAAAAAGAGATGGAAGCCCTCTCCGAAGGCGGTGTTCTGGTTCTCAAAGGCAAAGAAGAAGCCAAAGAATACAAAGGCTGATTCGGATAGATTTCTTATAGAAAGGACTACCGTCACGGTGGTCCTTTTCTTTTTCTTCCACAACGTACTCTGGGGAATTATCTCGACAACGCAGGTTCATTTCTGTAGGATTGTTTACGGATTGAAGAGGTGAAGGAGGTGTTGTCATGAACAAACATTTAATCTTTGCACTACTATTCCTGTGCGCAAGTATTCTTTTTTCCTTCAAGGAACCGGAGAGTCTCACATACAGGGATTTCATTTTCCCGGAAAGCCACTTAAGAGAACTGGTCTCGAATGATTTTTACAGTCTGGGCTGCAGACAGCCAACACTGGAAACTTTTTCAATCGCAAGAAACGAGATTTACGCTCGAAAGGGCTTTATCTTCGAGTCGGAGCAGTGGGACGAATATTTCAGAAGCAAACCGTGGTACACGCCGATAAGCAGGGATTCGACGAACCTCAATCGATACGAGGAATACAATATCGGATTGTTCAGGTATTATGAGCGTTGCCTGACCAAGATAAGGAAATATTACCGTCTCGAGCATCATCCACCAACGTTTCATCGTGACGAAGATGTCCTTTATGATTTGAACGACGACGGTAAGCAAGATACGATCCGGTACACAATCAATCGATTTAAATACGAACTCACGATCAATGGCTCGACGTATCATGGACACGCGGAATGTCTGGTCGATTCCTTCGCCATCGTAGATATCGATGTTAACGACGGGATAAAGGAAGTTGTCGTCAGCGCACTCGGCCCGAGCGATGATCCGAGCTCGGACTTCTTCATATATCGAGATAACAACGTTGAAATCATAGGTGAAACCTACAGCTTGTACAATGATGGGATTGGCTTTGACGGACACAGGAATTTGCGAATTGTCACAAGAGGAAGTTTTCTCCAAACATGGATTTTCGAAAAACTATACATATTGGATGAAAACCATCATCTGAAGACCATCGAGAACAATGTTTACAGCACAAATGTCACCTTATATCTGAAAAGCCCACTAACGATCTTTCGGGATCGGGATACGGAAAGCCCATCAAAAATCATCAAGCCGCTCACGGTACTTGAAATTATCGCAACCGACGATGTAAGGTGGTGTAAGGTCAGGACGGAGCACAACGTCACCGGATGGTTCTATGTAGACAATTACAATTACGTTAACGGTACAGGTATGACCGCCTCAGGATTTCTTTATGGCTTAAGCTATGCTGATTAGCCACGGTAACGATACTAATTTCTCCTTGGTCCGGTCAATTCAGGCTAGTGGAGCGTGGATTGAGAAAACATTCCCTTGACCGAAAATCCTGTTTCCGCCTGTATGAGCGTTAAAGAAAATGATCGCGGGGGAATCGAAATACGTGAAGAAGCTCAAGGGCGATTTCGTTAAATCAACCAGGAAGGGATTGTTTCATATCGTTGGCGCGAACGTACTGCAGAACATCATCGCGTTCTCGGTGTCGTTCTTTCTGGTTCGTGTGCTCACGAAAGACGAATTCGGGCAATTCTCCTACGCGAAGAATATCATCAACATGCTTTTCATCATCGGCGGACTCGGCATCGAATCCGGCATTATGCAATTCTGTACGCGTGCGGACGTGTCGAGCAAGAGGGCGTCCTTTTTCCGCTTCGGTATCAAGATCGAGATTCTCTTCGGGCTTGTGCTCGGGTTCGGGATTCTCGTTCTGACGCACTTCATCGATCTGTCCGTGGTCGGCTCGACGCGCATCCTGCGGATCATGGCATTCATGCCCCTGTGTTTCCACATGTTCCAGGCTGGAATGCAGTACCTCAGGAGCTTGCTCTGGAATCGCGCGTTTGCCTACGCAAATGTTATAAACTCGGCAATGATGCTAATTTTCGCGTTGACGGGCGCGTGGCTTTTCTCGGTTGACGGTGTCGCGTTGTTCGGGTATTTCCCGTTCATTGTTTCTGCGACGATCATACTTGTCATCATACGTAAAGAGCTGAGGATCGATCCCGGCGCTGTCGTTGTGGGGAAGGACGAGAAAAAGACATTTCTCAATTACTCTGCGATCGCGATGCTGACGAACAGCGTTTCGCAGGTTCTGTACATGGTCGATACCTTCCTCGTGGGGCTTCTCATTACTTCCGCCGATTCCGTGGCGACGTATAAAGTTGCGACCGTGATTCCCTTTGCGCTCAGCTTCATTCCGAAATCCATGATTACATTCGTTTTTCCGTATCTTGTGCGGAAGCAGGATAGCAGCCTGCGGCAATTGCTCAATAAGCTCCAGTTGTATCTGGGCGTATTGAACCTCGCGATATTCGCGTTCCTCGTCGCGTTTGCGCCTTATATCATCACGATTCTGTTCGGGAAACAGTACATCGATGCGGTTCCCCCGTTCCGGGTTCTGTCATTCGGGTACCTGATCAGCGGAACGTTCCGGATTCCTTTCGGGAACACGATCGCCAGCCAGCTCAAGATCAAGTTCAACCTGATCGTGGGGATCGCGACGACGGTTCTACATGTTCTGCTGGATATCTGGCTGATCAAGACGATGGGAATCATCGGTGCATCCATCGCCACCGTTTCCGCAATCTCCTTCTCGACAATCCTCAGCGGATATTTCCTCTACGGCAAGGTACTGAGCAAGGAAGAGAAGTAGCTATTCTTCGTATCGGGATCGATTACCGTCGTGGAATCTTCGCCCGATATCCCGCTCCAACGTGGATATAACACATCTTCAAGCGGACACTCGATAATCGTTGTATTCATTTTGATTTGCAATCCGCTTTTCGATGTGTAACACCACGTTTTCGCGTGATATCAAACGAATCTCCTCACGACTCATGGACTATGATATAAAGTTTTCTCATGGCCGTTAACAATCATTTATCGCTTGAAAATGAACCGGTTTCATTTCCCAGGATTGCCCATATAATAGGTACTGCGGGTAATTGCGAATCTACATTATTGAGTCGCTTTCATTTACCTGCAAAAATGGCGAAATACTTTTTTCAGAAATATCTTGTACAAAAAAGTAAGCCTCCTAGGTTTGGCACAATTCTAAGGCGGAGGAGCTTCAGATGAAAGAAAAACTGGAGAAACATCGCGAAGGAACGATCATCCTGGAGGAAGACTCTCCTGAAAAGATGGAAGTTGAAGTAACAGAGGTGAATACAGCTGGCGACTATCGTAAGTCGCCTGTTTATATTTACTACGAATGGTGCAAGCGTTGCGGCATTTGTGTTGCTTTCTGTCCCACCGGAGTATTGAGTCGGAAACCGGATGGCGCTCCCTACGTGGAGAAACCGGAAAAATGCATTCATTGTGGTACTTGCGATCGGCTTTGCCCTGATTTTGCTATAACGGGCGCAAAGCGTTGATAGGAGGAGAGCATGCCAAAAACAGTCAAAACCAACAAGGAAATGAAGGAAACCATAGATAAACCGGAAGCAGAAGAGAAGTACGTTCTGATGCAGGGTAACGAGGCCGCAGCGTTCGGCGCGCTGGCCGCCGGAGTCAATTTCTTCGCTGGTTACCCGATTACACCTTCAACCGAAGTCGCGGAGATTCTTTCCCGTGAGCTTCCCAAGCGTGGTCACAAGTTCATCCAGATGGAAGACGAGATTGCCAGCATCGGCGCTGTGATCGGCGCATCGCTTGCGGGAGCCAAAGCCTTGACAGCAACGAGCGGTCCGGGCTTTTCTCTTATGCAGGAGAGTATCGGGTTCGCGAAGATCACCGAAACGCCGTGCGTGGTTATCAATGTACAGCGCGGAGGCCCAAGCACCGGCCTGCCGACCCGTCCTTCTCAGGGCGATATCATGCAGTCCCGCTGGGGCTCGCACGGTGATGCTCCCGCGATCGTACTCTACCCGGATTCGGTGAAGGAAATCTACGAATTGTCGATCCGCGCGTTCAACCTTTCCGAGAAGTACCGCACCTGCGTCGTGCTGCTTCTGGACGAGGTGATAGCCCATCTTCGCGAAGCCGTGAAGCTTCCCGATGTGAATCGCTATCGCATCATCAACCGCATCAAGCCAACCGTTCCGCCGGAGTGGTACAAACACTACGACGAAAACCAGAAGTACCTCTCACCGCTCGCGAGCTTCGGTGAAGGATATCGCTTCCACGTGACGGGCCTTGCGCACGATCAGCAGGGATTCCCGACCAACCGTCCGACAGAAGTCGACGACATGATGAATCGTCTGAAGAAGAAAATCACGCGCAATATCCGCGACCTCGTTCAGATCGAAAGCTATATGATGGACGACGCGAAAGTGGCGGTCTTCGCCGCCGGTATCGTTGCCCGTTCGGCAAAAGCCGCGGTCAATATGGCGCGCGCAGAGGGACTTAAGGTCGGTCTGCTTCGCCCATTGACAATCTGGCCGTTCCCGGACGACGCAGTGCGCAAGATGCTCAAGAACGTTGAAACCGTCATCGTTCCCGAGCTCAACCAGGGACAGTTTATTCACGAAATCGAGCGCCTTGCGAAAGAGAAGAGCGACAGCGCGATTATCCCGATGCAGCGCTTCGATGGAGAAATGATCCCACCACGTCGAATCCTCAGTAAGATCAAGGAGGTGTTCTAATGGCAGCCATACCGCAAAAAACCATTCACAGCTATCTCAGACATAACAAGAAGTTTCCGCATGTCTGGTGCTCGGGTTGCAGTAACGGCATCGTCCTTGGCGACATCATCCGCGCGACATCCGAGCTTGGCCTCGATCGCGACGATATCGTAATGGTATCCGGAATCGGCTGTTCGAGCCGTATGCCGGTCTATGTTGATTTCAATACGCTTCACTCGGTACACGGCCGCGCAATCGCTTACGCGACCGGTATCAAGATGTTCCGTCCGGAGCTTCACGTGATCGTTGTAACCGGTGACGGGGACGCGACGGCGATCGGTGGAAACCATTTTATCCACGCCGCACGCAGAAACATCGACATCACCGTGATCCTGATAAACAACAACATCTACGGTATGACCGGCGGTCAGTACTCTCCGACGACACCGGAAGAGAGCATCTCGACGACAACCCCTTACGGCAATATCGATCCCAACTTCGATATCTGCGAACTCGCGATGGGAGCCGGCGCGTCATTCGTTGCACGCACCACCGCGTTCCACACGAACGAGACCCAGGACTTCCTCAAAAAGGCGATCCAGCACAAGGGATTCTCGCTGGTCGAGATCGCCAGCACCTGCCCGGTCATCTTCGGACGGCTGAACAAGAAGGGAAGCGCCCCCCAGATGCTGAAGTATCTGCAGGAGAATTCGATCACCATGAAGGCCGCCGAGAAAATCCCCGAAGAAGAAAGAGACGGGAAGATCATCCGCGGCATCCTGAGACAAAGAGAATCACTCGAATATACGCAAAGATACGCAAACCTCATCGCCAACCTTACTGGCAAGGAGGCTAAAGATGAAAAGTAAGAAAGAAGAATATTTTCGTAGCGAAGTTCGCCTGAGCGGAAGCGGCGGCCAGGGACTCATCCTTGCCGGCATCATTCTTGCCAAGGCAGCCATGTACGAGAAATATCGCGTTACGCAGACCCAGAGCTACGGACCGGAATCTCGCGGCGGTGCAAGCCGTGCCGACGTGATCATCAGCAACGAAGAGGTTTTCTACCCGGAAGCGACCAATTTCGATATCCTCATGGCGCTCACCCAGGAAGCCTGCGATAAGTATCTCTTCGACCTGAAGGATGACGGAATCCTGATCGCGGATACGACATACGTCAAGAACATCTCGCTGCTCAATTCCTCATCCTATGAATTGCCGTTCACGGAAATCGCCATCGAGAAACTCGGTTCTCCGCTTTCAACCAACATTCTGTCGCTTTCGTTCCTGGTGAGAAAGACGGGAATCGTCACGGCCGAATCGCTGGAAAAGGGCATCCGCGAGAGCGTGAAACCGGCTTATGTTGATATCAATCTCAAAGCGATGAAGATCGGCTTTGAATTAGCGGACAACGAATAATAGAGAAATACAATGATAAAGAAAATCAGTCATATCGGAATCGCGGTAAAGGATCTGGACGAGGCTGCAAAATTCTACGAGAAGATGGGCTTGAAAGTGGATAGCACCGAGGTTGTTGAATCTCAGAAGGTGAAGGTCGCTTTCATTACCGTGGGAGACGTTCGCATCGAACTGCTCTCGGCCACCTCGGAGGACAGCCCCATCGCCAAGTACATCGAGAAACGAGGCGAAGGAATCCAGCATCTGGCATTGTCGGTGGACGACCTTCCCAAGGAGCTTGAAGAAGCCGAGAAGAAGGGCTTGCAACTGATCGATAAAGTGCCGCGTCCTGGAGCCCATGGAGCAGACATAGCTTTCCTGCATCCGAAATCGACCAACGGCGTCCTCTTGGAGCTGTGCAAGGATAAGGATCATCACGAGGAGAATCATGGAAATGAATAACCAGATCGCCAAGCTTCGCGCAATGAGAGAAGAAGCAGAGCTTGGCGGCGGTCAGAAACGAATTGACGATCAACACGCCAAGGGTAAAATGACTGCCCGTGAACGAATCAAAGCGCTGGTTGACCCTGAAAGCTTTGAAGAGTTCGACATGTTTGTAAAACATCAGAGTCACAACTTCGGACTCGAGAAAAGCCGTATTGCCGGCGACGGTGTAATTACCGGTTGCGCTACCATCAACAAGCGTCTGGTTTACATCTTTGCGCAGGATTTCACCGTCTTTGGTGGATCGCTTTCCAAAACCTACGCCGACAAGATATGCAAGATCATGGACATGGCGATGAAGGTGGGAGCTCCGGTTATCGGTCTCAACGATTCCGGTGGCGCTCGTATTCAGGAAGGCGTTGACGCGCTTGCCGGTTACGCAGAAATCTTCTGGCGCAACGTGCAGGCTTCCGGCGTGATCCCGCAGATATCGGCGATCCTCGGCCCGTGTGCCGGTGGCGCGGTATATTCCCCCGCCATCACCGATTTCATCATTATGGACCGCGAGTCCAGCTATATGTTCGTTACGGGCCCCAAGGTGGTTAAGACCGTTCTGAACGAAGACATTTCGACGGAAGGTCTCGGCGGAGCTCAAATCCACGCCAGCAAGAGCGGTGTGGCACAGTTCATCACGGATAACGAGCAGGAAACCATCCTGCTGATCCAGAAGCTGCTGAGCTACCTGCCCTCAAACAACCTGGAAGACCCGCCTTACGTTCCCACGACGGATCCGATCGATCGCAAGAGCGACGAGCTCAACTCGATCATCCCGGACAACCCGAACAAGCCATACAACATTCTTGATGTCATCAGCCTGCTGGTTGACGACGGCGAATTCCTGGAAGTTGCCAGAAACTTCGCGCAGAATATTGTCACGGGCTTCGGTCGCATGAACGGTTACTCGGTCGGTTTCATCGCAAATCAGCCGAAGTTCCTTGCCGGCGTTCTGGATATCGACGCATCGATCAAAGCGGCGCGATTCATCCGCTTCTGCGATTCGTTCAACATCCCGATTCTCGTGCTGGAGGACGTTCCCGGATTCCTTCCGGGATCGAATCAGGAGCACAACGGAATTATCCGCAACGGCGCGAAGCTGTTGTTCGCTTTCGCGGAAGCGACGGTGCCAAAGATCACCGTTATCCTGCGCAAGGCTTACGGTGGCGCGTACTGCGTGATGAACAGCCGTCACATGCGTGCGGATGTCGTCTACGCATGGCCGTCGGCGGAGATCGCTGTGATGGGTCCCAAGGGAGCGGTGGAGATCATCTTCCGTAAGGAAGCCAAGGAATCTGCCAATCCCGACAAGGTACTCACCGAGAAAGAACAGGAATATCGCGATAAATTCGCCAATCCTTATGCCGCGGCGGAGAAAGGTTACGTCGACGACGTGATCGAGCCATCTGTAACCCGTTTCAGAGTTATTCGCGCGCTGGAGATGCTGGCCACCAAGAAGGACAGCAATCCGCCTAAAAAACATGGCAACATGCCTTTATAGGAAGGAGATGACATGAGAACCTTCTTGTCGATTCTCCTGATTGTATTGATTGCTTCGGCTGTATGGGCGGAAGACAAGCTTTCCGTGACTGGCGACATGACGCTGTTGCAGACTGCCAGAGCGATGAAGATGCCGGTGAAGAAGCTTGTTCAGAAGCTGGAACTTCCTCACGAGACCCCGAGAACATCCACAATCGGTGAATTGGGGATTACGAAGGAACAGCTCGAGGAAGTCCATAAGGATTTCCACGGGAATTTAATGGCTTTCTGTACGTCCATCACGATCACGGGTATGCTCGTGGTGTTCCTGAGTCTGATCGTGACGGGCGTCATCATCTCACAGATCAAGCATATCAACCAGAAGCCGAAAAAGGTCAACACACCCGAGCAAACGGTCAAGACCTCTATTGGCAAGGTAACCGGGCCACAACCCGATATCAGCACCAATGCAATCATTGCCGTGATAACAGCGCTTCATTTGCACATCGCCGAAGCGGAAGAACGTCAGAAACTTCTTTTGACCTGGAAACGCGCACCGCTTTCCCTGTGGCGTGGTTCATCCAGATCTGCAATGCCGAACCAAACCTATTTCCAGGCGAAGGGGAGATCATGAAAACATATCGAATGAAAATAAACGGTCAGACCTACAATGCGCGTGTTCGCACGTACGATGGGCTGACGGCAAAAGTTACCGTCAACGATCTCGAATATTTCGTCGAGCTCGAACAGGATGAGGTGAGCCATTCACCGAAGCTTGTCCGCTCCAGCACTTCCGCAGCGAGCGTTCCGAAGCTTTCTTCGGGATCCCGATCGAACGGCGAGATTTCAGCGCCGCTTCCTGGCGTCATCATTTCCATTCCCGTGAAGGAAAAGGATGTGGTGAAAGCCGGCGATGTGCTGGTGATTCTCGAAGCGATGAAGATGGAATCGGAGATCGTAGCGCCGTTTGACGGCACGATCACGAAGATACGGTGCTCCAAGGGCGAATCCGTTCAGGAAGGTCAAACACTCATCCTGATAGAGAGCCTCGAAAAACCAGCCGAACCAGCTCCTGCCAAGCCTGCGAAACCCGTTGGCGAAGGCATCAGCGGTAAAACAGCTCCGGCAAGCAAGCCGCAACCAAAACCGCAGCCGACCGGTGCGAAGAACATCACGTCTCCCATGCCTGGCATCATTCTCGACGTCCTGGTGAAGGAAGGCGACGTGCTTCAAGCGGAAGATACCGTGGTGATTCTGGAAGCGATGAAGATGGAATCCGAAGTGCCTACCCCGTGGGCCGGCAAGGTGAAAGCCGTTCGTGTGAAGAAAGGCGATACCGTTCAGGAACACGATATATTAGTCGAATTGGGAGACTGATATGGCGGAACTACTTCACTTTATCGGGACAACCGCTTTTGCCCAGTTTACCTGGCAATACGGCGTGATGATCGTCGTGGGGTTGGCGTTCATATATCTGGGAATCGCCAAAGACTACGAACCGCTTCTGCTGGTGCCGATCGGATTCGGTATCATCCTGGGAAACATTCCGGGCAGCTTGGGCGTGTATGATTTAGGATCGGTTTTCAACCAAATGTACTTCGGGGTGACCGGCGGAATTTATCCTCCGCTGATTTTCCTCGGAATTGGTGCTATGACCGACTTCTCTACTCTCATTGCGAATCCGAAGCTGATTCTTCTCGGCGCGGCGGCACAGGTGGGTATCTTCGCAACGTTCTTCGGCGCGATCATGCTTGGATTCTCCATTGGGGAAGCCGGCGCGATCGGTATCATCGGTGGGGCGGACGGCCCGACATCGATCTTCCTGTCATCGAAGCTGGCTCCGCATCTGGTGGGTCCCATCGCGATTGCGGCGTATTCCTACATGGCGCTCGTTCCGGTGATTCAGCCGCCCATTATCAAAGCGCTGACCACCCGTAAGGAACGCCTCATCAAGATGAAAACCCCGCGACTTGTCAGCAAGCGCGAGAAGATATTCTTCCCGCTGATTGCCGGTATCGTTACGATCTGCATCGCTCCGGGCGCATCCGCGCTTTTAGGCATGCTTTTCTTCGGGAATCTGCTCAAAGAGAGTGGCGTTACCGAGCGTTTGGCGAATACCGCTCGCAATGCGTTGATCGATATCATTACCATCGTCCTGGGATTCAGCGTGGGCGCAAGTACGCAGGCCGACGTATTCCTGAAGGTCGACTCGGTGAAGATTTTTGCGCTTGGCGCGTTTTCTTTCTGCGTTGCTACCGCAGGTGGCGTGCTTTTCGCCAAGCTGATGAATCTCTTCCTCAAGGAAAAGCTCAATCCCATGATTGGAGCATCCGGCGTTTCGGCTGTTCCGGACAGCGCTCGCGTTGTTCACAATGTGGGTAGGGCCTACGACAAATCGAATTACCTGCTTATGCACGCGATGGCGCCCAACGTGGCCGGTGTGATCGGTTCCGCTGTGGCTGCCGGTGTGCTGCTGGGTATTTTGGGATAGACGATTATATACTGTGAGCCCCCATCGATAAGGTGGGGGCTTTTTTTTGTGAATGAAGCTGGGAGATGTCAGAATCAGGATTTGCAGGATTCGCAGGATATACAGGATAGGGATGGAGAGAGGGGAGGCTGCAGGCGGTGTGTTTTCGTTCCTTTTGCAGCTTCGTGGCATCTTCGCCCGATCGCCGTCTGCACAGGGATATACCACAGCCTTGCAAATCAAAGAGAATAAAGTAGCAAGGCTGTGAAACACCCTGCACAGACGGCGATCGAACGAATCTGCTTCACTCTTGTGAGGTATGAAGGTTTTACTTATGTATCCTGAAGTTGGAGAGCTGGATGAGCTTTTCTTCTTCCCATTCCTGGGGTTGCCAGGAGCGGACGTAGATTTTGGGTTCTGCGTCGTTGAAATCGATAAGCAGGAAGAGGTAGCCTTCGTCCGAGTAGCCAGTTGAGTTGTAGTGTTGTCGCATGCTGACGCCGTAAACGCCTTGCAGGTTGTTCTTTCGTGTGATGCGGAAGGTCGAGAATCCCAGGTAGATATCCTGCTGCTTCGCGAATGTCGCTTTCTGGCGTTGCATGTATTCGTCTTTGGTCATGCGGATGTATTCCACATCCGGCTGATCTTCGTTGAGCTTGTCGTACTTGTAGTCCCGGGTTTTTTCTGCGGGAGTCAGTATCCTTCCGACGATGATCACCGCGTCGTCGGAGAAGATCGATTCGAGCAGTTCGGAATCGCGATTCATGTAGGCGGTGCGGTATTTCTCAACAAACTTGATGATCACCTGCCGGTTCTCCCAGTCGTTCCCCAGCTTGCTTTTTGCAACAAAGTCCTGATACAGGTCGTCGAGAATGCTGTAGTTGATGTCCTCGAGCATGCCGTCCGGAGTGTAATCGTACACCAGGTGTTCCGTGACCTGCTTCTTGAGGGTGGGATACTCGTTGAGCACCGTAAACTTGCGGCTTTCCCATCCGGTTGCCGTGGGATTGATCTCTGCCTCGAACTCGGTATGGACAACGCTGGGCTGGTTGTAGCGCAGGATTCTCTTGAATTTGCTGCTGAGGAAGGGATCGCTGGAGAAATGACTCGCCGCCTCGAAGCGGTCCTTCACGTTGAACAGCGGCAGCACGTCAAGTGTTTGCTGTTCGATGGTTTCCTTGACCGGGCACGGCGTCTCGTCATGGAACGTGATGTCGAGTTGGTCGACCGAGGTTACTCGTTCGCTCATCTTTCCCCTCTTCATTTTCTGCGCATGCCGGGAGGGTTCGCCCGGTCTATCGAGCATCACACGCTTGCGATCTTTGAAGGTGGGCTTGTTGACCAGATCCCAGAGGTCGCTCACGGTCTTGTATTCGTTGCGGCACTCCGGGAAGGCGTATCGCGTCTCGATATCGAGCTTGTCGAAGTCCTTGCTGGATCCGAGCAGGTGAACGGTTGCCTTACCGTCTTTTCCGGTGACGCGTATCTGGTCGTAGCCGTCCCAGAAGGAGAATTCGAGGTAGGAAACCGGCTTGCCCCGGTAGTCGATACGTAGATCGATGATGCGTTCGTTGTCCGTATAAAGCTGCTCGCTATCGAAACTGAAGTTGATCCCCTGCAGAATGCGGTTGATGCTCGCCGGCGCTTCGATGCTGAAATTGTGTTCTTGATATCTGACGGTTTCTTCGGGCAGCGAGTTGATCAGCACGGTGCAGAAGTAGTACCATTTGAGGGCGTTGCCCAGGTTTCCGGACGCTTCCATTTCGCTGGCCTGACTGAAGATGTCGTAGATGAGTTTTTTGCGGTTGTCCCAGATTTTCTGGACTTCGCCACGGTGTATGTAGTGAAGGACGTAAATGCCTTCAGGAAGAGAAGTCTTGATCGTTTCCACATTGCGAAGCGTCGCTGTGGAATGCGTGTTCACGATTGATTCGACCGATTCCTCAACGCTGCCGTCGGTTTCTTTAAGCTTGCCTTGATAGGATGAGACGATTCGAACCGATATCTGATTCATCAAGCGCCGCAAGGCCGCGTCAGAGGCCTGCTGCTCGCTATCTGCGGTAGCGTCGCCCCAGTAGTACTCGCTTCCGGCCTTTATCTCCTGGATGGTCTGTGCAGCCATGATAAACGGCAGGACGATGATCAGCAGAATCAGCGTGAGACGTCTCATTCAGCCCTCTATTCCGCGTTGCGGACTACCCTGAGCCCCACGACATTGCTTGGCTTGGCGGGACTGAAGCTGTGCCGGTACGAGACGGTGCATGTGTTGCCCTTGTCGGAGTACCCGCCGCCGCGCCGGATTCTCCGGTTGCCGCGGGTCGGGCCTTGCGGGTATTTATCCGGGGCTTTGCTCTGACGGGTGTAATGAGCGCGGTCATACCAGTCGTAGCATGCCTCCCAGGCGTTTCCGCTCATGTCGTATATCCCGAGTTCGTTCGGCTGCTTCTCACCGCCCGGATGTGTCTTGCGTTGCGAGTTTGTGGAGAACCACGCGACGTCATCAATGTTGTTGCTTCCACTGTATTTTGTATGCGTGGCCATGGCGCCGCCTTTCGCAGCGTACTCCCATTCTTTCTCGAGTGGCAGACGGTAGCCGTTGGCGAATTCATCGTACTCCCATTCCATACGTTGAACGGAGCGCGATCTCCAATCGTAGGTTACCTTGTTCGTGTCCATTTTATAAACGGGTTGAAGCCCGTGCTGTTCGCTGAGTCTGTTGCAGAAAACGAGCATTTCGAGGAATGTGATGTTCGTAACCGGCAATTGGGGTCCCTTGATACTGGATGGGTTGGAACTCATCAGGCTTTCCCATTCCTGCTGCGTGACCTCGAATTTACCCATGTAAAAGCTCTTGATCGTAAGTTCGTGCACCGGACGCTCGTTGTTGACGCCGTCGCCGAATTCATCCCCCATCATGAACTTTCCGCCCTGAACGAAAACCATATTGCCTTCGGAACCGCGAATCTGGATGTTCGGGGCGGTTTTGGGCTTCTCCTGAGCGGCTGTTCCCGGAGTGGATTCACCCTTTTCCAGAACAACCGTCATGGATTTGGTCTGATCTTCGTCGATTCTCACAAGAAGCGTTTGCTCCTTGTAGCCCGATTTGTTCACCACGAGTTGATATTCTCCTGTAAGAATCTGATCGAATTCCTTTGATCCCGTCCACGAGCTTACGATCTTCTGACCGGAGAGCATGGTAACGGACGCGTCCATCGGCTCGACAACCACGATGAAGCGGCCCTGTTTCGCCTTGAGGGTGAAACGCTCGATGATGTCCTGACCCTTCGGTGCGGTGATGGTTCGCGACTCGGATTCGTAGGATCCGTGTCGCACTTCCAGCTTGTGCATTCCGGGAGATATCTCCACGACGTTGCTATCAAGCTTCCGCGAGTTCAGATAGATTTCGGCGTCCGCCGGCACGACCTGAACCGTCAGGGTCGCCGCGAGCTTCTCCAGCGTATAAGCAAAGGTATTCGGGCCGTTCTCGGAGATGGTGATCTTCTCTTCCACCGTGCGGTATTTCTCCAGCATGAGGCGCAGATCGTAGATGCCCGGATAGCGCAGGAGTTGCTTGTCCGTCTGGCCTTCCTGCATGTTGTTGAGAAAGATCGTCGCTCCCGGAGGAACGGATTTGATGGTCACGATCTGCTGCGAGATTTCCTGAAGCTTGATGTCGAACAGGATGTGATCCACATCGACCTCGATCTCTTTCTCGCCGGTCGCGTAGCCTTGCATTTCCACCCGCAGTCTATGCTTTCCGGGAACAGCTTTGAACGTCGTTCCCGTACCGATATTCTCATCGTCGAGAAATATGGATGCTCCCTCTGGATCTGTGTTGATCACGATCGGAATCATATCGAGCTTTACGGTGCCGGTTATCTCGATCTTCCATACCTGGCCACTCTCCAGTGTCCGGATTCCCGAATCGTACAGCATGATCTTCAGAGGCTTGAAGCCGGTTTTATACACCTGCACCACGCGCTCGCCCGGAGATACGTAAAGCGTGCTTTCTCCCGGCTTGGACTGATCGACTTTCACAACGCCGTTGTACGAGTCGAAAGTTAAACCGATGAGATCCGACACGATCACCACACCCGCGCAAATCTCGCCGTTGGCGTCCGTGATGCTGTGACTCACCATCTCATTGCCGAGTCGCTGAGCATTGCCGACTACACGCATCTCCGATAATTCCTGTGCAGATAAGCAAGCGATGAGAATCAGAAAAATTGCCAGTAATCGATACTTCATACTATTCCTCTCGATCGTTGAAATTAATATTTTATGTAACACGTTCTCAAATTGCTATTTCGTCAATCAAATTTTATTTTCATTCGCCATTGTGACCAGCAAAATCGATTACAGCTTCGACATCTTCTCTTCGACCGACTGCACCTTACCCCTGATCCGATCCTTCTTGCTCCGGCGATAATCGACCTTCAACGTTATCCCCACGCGCTCGAAATCCGGCGCGAAGGTCCTCATGATGCGATCCACAAGATTCATCACATCCTCCCAACGGCCTTCGATTACCGACCCCATAGGACAGAGCTGATGCTCAACCCTCCGATCTTCCTTGATCAGCTTCACAACGCGCGATACAAACGGCGAGAGGCTCGGTCCTATGTCGTAGGTGACAACGACCAACTCGCATATTACATGGATGTCTTGCATGATTTCTCCTTCTCGTGAGTGCTTACAATACAAGCGCGGGAGCAGATTCGTTCGATCGCTGCGGAGGTGTGTTGTTCCACATCTTATTATTTTGTTCGATAGTTCAAAGATGTGGTATATACACACCGGAGCGGGGATCGGGCGAAGATGCCCCGTGCGGCATACTGCAAGATCAATTTTCTCAATTCTCAAAGCTTCGGGGGTCGCATGATCAATCCTCGATGCAACCCCCGTATATTCTGGTTTCGGATTATCGCCTCCGAACCTTCTTTTTCAAACTCAGTTCCTATTTTATCATGACCGCCCGTTTCACATATTTCTGGTCGCCTGTCTTCAACACGAAGAAATACACGCCGGACGATGACGTTTTCCCTTCATTGGTATCGCCATGCCATACAATGCTGTGTTTACCTGCGTCCATCATGTCGTTGACGAGTTTCTTAACCTTCTGGCCAACAACGTTGTACACGTCGATTTCCACATGCGCTGAGTGTGGAAGCGAGAAACGTATGTTCACGTCCGGATTGAATGGATTCGGGTAAACAGACTGGATTGTCGGGATCGCCGGTACATCGCCAGCCTGATCTTCCGTAACATCATTGAAAACATTTACGAACACAAGGTTCTGGAACATCTCGTATACGAAAAGCACTTCCGATCCTGCCGAAGGTATGTGGAGGTTTACATTTCCGGATGTGTTCTGATCCCAGTTGTTATTGAGGACTACCTTGAACTCGTAATCGCCGCCTGGAATGTTCACCAGAAGGCTGAAACGACCGTCTCCGGCAGCTTCGTCACCGTCGGTTCCGTTGTCGTTCATGCTTGTAAGTGTCGTTTCCTGGTTCCAGTCGGTACCGCCGATCTCGGAAAGGAAATCTCCGACCACAGTCGGTGGATTGGGGCTGTGGCAAACGTATTCGTCACCCGATTTCACCTGAGGCATCATCCCGCAGTTCGCCCAGAAAGTAATTTCCGTATCGACGTCGAGCTCGATGATCTGGTTCTCCGACGGCCAGTCGTTACTGTCCCAATCGTTGGATTCGATCACCTTGTACTCATTGGATCCTGCCGGAAGGGTGGTCGTGAGTTTCCACAGACCGTTTGCCACGATTTCAAAATCGTAGTCGAGGTTCGAAGGGGTCCAGCTATTCATCGTGCCAACCAGGTGGGGCATGACCATGGATGTGAGAGCTGCCTGGTTTGCTCCGTTCTGAATGACGTTTCCGTTGAGGTCTTCCACGCCGCTTACGATGACGTTGCCGGAGTCTCCGGGCTGGATTGTGCCATCGAGCCATAAGGTGACCTTGCGGCTGTGGGAGAGCATCACGTCACTAACCTCGTACGTGCCGCTGAATCCGTTGAGTGAGTAGTTGTCTGCGTTCTCCGCCGTTGCCTGGCTCACGTCTTCGTTGAAGACGATCTGAAGTACATTGTTTCCCGCATGATATGCAGCGCTGTTCACGATCTGCGGCGGGATATCGTCAGCAAGCTGGGTGGCGAGGTTGTCCAGCTCGGTAACCTTGGTGTAGTATTCGTCGTAAGGATCGGAAGTATAGCCGGCGTAAAGGAAGTAACGGAAAGTACCGCTGCCCTTGATTTCATCACCCATCACGAGGGTGCCCTCAAACGTTCCGTTGTGCGAAGCGCCGGCGGTTCCCAACACGTAAGCTGCCGTTGCGCCGGTAGCGCTGTTGCGCCGTCCCGCGTAGGAGGCGTCATCTCCCCACATGCGTTGGATATGTGATTTACCGGACCAAATAATGTCCAGCAGATCGGGTGTCCAGCCGGATTTGGTGTAGAGGTCGCCGGTATTGATAGTGTTGCTCACATCGATGTAACTGTTGCCTGTATCGAGGGTGCAATAACGGAAGACTCCTTCATGTGTGAAAGTAACGATCAACTGGTCGCCTTCTCCCTGAAGAATATCGAAAGCGTACAGGCTGTGCTGGTAGTTGGGCGATACATCCGAGAAAGCCGCGACGTGGTTGCTGGAGCCTTCGTTGTAATCGCCGTCCGTTTCCGAGTAGTATGCTACGTCTGATCCGACCACGGATGTAGCGTTTCCGTTGCCGTCTTTGCAGAACATCCACTGGGCGCGTCCTCCGATCGATTCGAAAACGGCAAAGATTTTATCGTTGTGCATCACCAACTCGTCAACGCCGTCTCTGTCGATATCGGAGAGATAGGCCGCCGATGTATGCTCGTAGTCCCCATTGGCCCAGCGAGACGCTTCCGCGTAAACGTTAGCGTTCTTCATGTGTGCCGAGTAGCGGTGCTCCCAGTCTGCGATTTCTCCACTTGTGTGCCACGCGGTTTCGTGAAGGTTGATCATAAGCACATACCACGCGAGCTGCGAGAGGGTATTGTCCGGGCTCGCCATGATGTTTTCGTAGGCGTTGTTCCATACGGTTCCGTAGTTCCATTGTGGGCTGTGCTGATCGGAGTGCGATCCCGTTCCCGCCCAGTTGGTGTACCAGGAGTTGTTGCTTCCGCCATAGCCGTCCCCGCCTCCGCAAAGGCCGTACGTTCCGGGCGTGATGTCGATGCCGTTTCCGTTGAAATCGCTGTTGTTGATGGCGGAATCCAACGCCCAGATATTGACTGCAGGGTAGTTGTCGTGGCAGTACCAGAGGACGCTTTCGTAGTTGTCCAGGAAGGAGGAGTCGTGATGTTCGTTCATCTCGGCCGCCACTTCCCAGTCGGTACCGTAAACGCAGATTCCGTACTGGCCGGTGCTGTTGATGCGGTTCATGGCGCTACCTGCGTCGTAATGCATATATCCGACGAACTCGTTATCGATGGGTATGCAGCGGAGGGTGATACCCTGATTGTTGTTCATCCAGTGGATTTTATGGTTGTCGCCGGACCAGAGGTGCGGGCTATCGTCCAGGATCACGGCATTGACGCCATGCTGGACCCAGTTATCGCCAAGCCAGTCAATAACGCCGGCTTCGGGATATTCTCCCGGGTTCAGCCAAACGCGTTCGGGAACCCAGGCGACATGCGGTTCGTATCCGTAGCGGTACGCTACCATATCGCTCTCGACCGATACGGCCCAGTTGTTCATCTCATTCTGAACGAACGGCATGATGTGCTGTCCCAATGCAGATGAGAGCATGGCGCAGTAGCCGTTCTCGACCCCGTTTACCAGCCAGTCGTTGAACTCCGGATTGTGCCATTCGGCGGCAGGCATCAGGGTGCCAGACATGTGGAAATTACCGGGTATGCCCGTTGCCTGGTGGACTTCCAGCACCTCGTCGAATCCGCTGGTTTCCTGCGGGTACTGTCCGTAAAACACCTCGGTATAGGTCAGTCCCTGGTTACCGTGATGAACGAACGCAGCATTGCCTCCGCGCGATCCACCTCGACCGCTATCGGTCAATGGATCGGTGAACTTTTCGACGATCCGGCCGTCATGCTCAATGCAGCAATCGAAGCGAACGGTTTCAGTGCTGCTTGATCCGCTCCACGGCATTTCGATCTCGAGCATGTTGTTCTGAGGCGTTCTGACCGAGTGATATTGCCCGTTTCTTACCGTGATATCCGACAGCGGAACACTGAGTTCCTGAGTCAGGGCGTTATCCGTTATCATCAGCGACAAGCTTGCATCGGAGTCGGCAAATCTGTCGCCCGTCATTCGGTTATCGCTACGCTGCGACATATTCACAAACGTGATGCGGTAGTAGAGTCTGCCATCCTCGATTCGCGCATACGTTGACGAGATATCCGCAAAATCGCTGTCGCCAATCTGGTCGAAGCCGATGAAATCATTCGAATCCCAACTCTTGGGGTCTCCGTTCAGCGCTATTGCCAGCATGGGCAATACCAGCGCAAAAAGCGTCAAAAATGAAAGCGTTTTTCTCATGTCTTTATCCTCATTTTTTACTTTTTCCCTTATGACATGATTTATCGATTACTTAAAGATCGTTGTCAATAAAAATTGTTCGGACTCTCCCTGGTGTGCCCCAAGGTGAGAAATCAGCGAGTCCCAATCCTTGCGTTGTGCACCATCCGCGCGGCGGGACGGCGCGTGCGCTTCGCGCACAAAAGCATTGGGAAGCTGTTGGCGAAAAACAGCTTCCCAATGCTTTTACCGAAACCCTTATGAAATCCAGCGCACATTCCCATGCATCCGCAGACCCTCCAATTCTTGCGAATGTGCGCTGGATGAATGGTTTCGGGCGCCGTCCCGCCGCAGGAGCTAGCCAGCAGACTTGAGTTTGCAGCAAAAAAAAACACCGGACAGGTGTCCGGTGTCAAAAAAAACTTTTTCTTCTATCGCTCCGAGTGAATCTTGTCCAGAACGGTTTTACAATCAGGAACAAACTCGAAGAACTTCGCAATGATCTCGCAAGGGTAGTCGGCGCAAAGTCCGCAATTGGCGAGATTTCTCTCGACTGCGCACTTTCTCATTTCGCAGACGGTACAATGGTGAAAAAGCACCCTTTCATCCTGGCACGAAAGACAATGGATATTCTCCGGCTTGATGTCGACGCCGTACATCTTCGACCACTCCTGCGAGACTTGAGCCCTGAGCTCATTGTCATCCGCGAGTGTCGCCTTGTATGCGCCGCACTCGTCACAAAATAACCCGCATCGAGCAATAATTCTTTCCATAAATTACCCCATTATTTGTTGATGTCGTGTAATATTCGGTTCAGAACAATTCCAGCCTCTCCTGCCATCACCTGGCATGTCCCAACCCGGAAATGTCCCCCTCCGCCAAACTGAAGCAGCATGGATCCTACATTCACTTTCGATGTACGATTGATCGTGCTGTGGCCTACGGATATCATTACGCGATGGCGATCGCGCGAATCGACCATCCGCACGGAGATGTTTTGCTCCGGGAACAAGACGTATTCGATAAATCGATTGCCGGTCGGAATATCGTGAATGCCCCTGAAATCAAGAATGATCGCGTCTCCTTCGGCCCTGCCGTGTTCTTGGATGAATTTCTTGTATTCTTCGATCTGCTCTCGGTATGTGTCGATCCTCTCCATGAAATCCGGTGAGCCGAGTATCTCTTCGATCGTCTGGTTGCGTAATCTTGAGGGAAGCGACTTCATCAGCTCGAAATTACTGATGCGGAAGGTTCGCTGATAACCGAATCCGGTACGGGGATCCGCGATGAAAGCCAGCATCATCCAACCCTGCGGATCGATGATGTCCTCTTTGGTGTAACGACCGCTGTCTGCAATGTCCACCGCGTCGATGATCTCGCGAAAACGCTCGAGCTGATTTCCAAACTTCGGATGGTAATATTCGAATATCACACGTGCGCAACTGGGCTTGTTTTCGCTTGCGCCATCAAATTCGAAATCGAGCTGCTGCCTTTCGTGTTCGCTGAGGTGGTGATCGAACCATATACCGCATCCGCTGCTGTACGGAACATTTGCAAGAATGTCGTTTTGAGTGACGGGAACTTTGCCGTCTTGAATATCCTTTGGATGGGTATAAAGAATTTCATCAATAATGTTTAATTCTTCCAGCAAGGCTGCGCAGACGAGTCCATCGAAATCCGAACGGGTGATTAGACGCATTGTTCCTCCATGTGGTAAAGCATTCTGATGCCGGTTCCAATCTATGAATTCTGAGTATATTGTAAAAATTACGCAAAATGAAATTTCCGTCCAGAAAAAAAGAATTGGGATGATATCCCCAAAAGCGAGATTGACAAAACTCGCTATCATGCTATCTTGCGAACAAGTAACTTGCAGTTGGAGGAAACCATGAGAAATAAATCTCTTAAAGCGCTAACGTTCCTTGCCTTAATAACGATAATCCCGTCGCTGTTTGGACAATCGACCGGATTTCTTTGGGAAGTCAAATCCGAAACGACAACGATGTACCTTCTCGGATCCATTCACGTGGCGAACAAGGATTTCTATCCATTGCAACCCAAGATCGAACAAGCCTTTGAAGGATGCGACAGCCTGGTGGTGGAAGCGGATCTCGATACGCAAAACCAGGGAAGCATCCAGCAGGAGATGATCAAGCTCGCATCTTACCCATACGGTGAATCGATCAAGGATCACCTCTCGAATGGTACGATCAAGCTGCTGAGCGATAGGCTCACCGAGTACGGCATGAACCTGGCCTCCATACAGGTTTACAAACCCTGGCTCGTTTCGATGACCATTCAAATGAGCGAGATCGCGAAGGCAGGTTTTACGGGAGAGCACGGCATCGATCTATACTTCATGAACAAGGCACGCAGGGAAGGAAAAGGGATCATCGAGCTGGAAGGCTTGATCTACCAGCTCAACCTGTTCAATTCCTTCCCCGATTCCCTTCAAGAGCTTCAGCTGGTGGATGCTATGACAACCCAAACAGAGATTTATCAGAACATTTCAAAGATAACGGATGCCTGGAAACGCGGCGATGACAAAGTTATCAAAGAGATGTTCTTGAGTGAAGTCAATTCTGAGGAGATGAAGCCGCTATACGATGCAATCATCTACGATCGTCACCCCGCGATGATTGAGAAAATGTCGCGATTCCTCTCTTCCGCTAACAAATACTTCGTTGTTATTGGAGTCGGGCACATGTTTGGAGAGCGTGGTCTGGTCAAGATGCTTCAGGATCGCGGATACACGGTAACAAGAAAATAACGGAACCTTCGCACTTCTGACGGTTCGCGCTAGGCGTGGAGCCTTCATTTTCATGGACATGGCCATCTTCACAAAATGAGCGAGCTTTATTTTTTGCTATTTCTTCATTTAGTTTTAGCTTATTAATAAATTCTGACTTTTTATCCGGATGGAGTTCTTATAATGAGCATGGGATTCATTAGCGTACTCGTTTTTCTTGTTTACTTTGCATTGTGTTTAGTCGTGGCGTACTATAATTACCAACGTGGGAACAGATTCGGGACCGGTTTCATTCTATCGTTAGTTCTGACGCCTGTTATTGGCCTGATTATCGCAAGAATTACAAAAGACAAAAAACGGGAAATTAAGATGCGGAAAGGCGGTAAAAAGGGGCACCGCAGAAAGAAAAAATACTACATGTAATTGCCTGTTTCGCGGAAAAACATCTTATGAAAAAAAAGCTGACGCGCTACTTCCTCATTATCATTGCATCTTCAATCATTCTGGTTAGTGGCTGCATCTATCTGGCTTCGTTCTACTACTCGGGATTATTGAAAGATTCGATCATCAATGACACGCACCGGTCAATCGCATCCAGATTGAATGAATATGACATGCTGATGTTCGAGATTGAGAAGCGGATGGATCTGAAGATTGAACAAGAGCTCCCGGGATTGGCTACCGAATTACTGGCTTCAAAGAACGATTTGAATAACCTTTCGCAACGGGACATGAAGGCTCTCCTGAACAAGTACGGTTTTAACGACCTCTATCTGATCGATCAGGACGGTCTGATTTTCAACACGACATTCGAGCCCGACTTGAATTTCAATCTTCGTAAAATATCCAAGACCTTCAATCGCTTCTTGCAGGAAATCTTGAATCAGGGGATTGTGCAGACAGAACGAATTTCGATATCGAGTAAAACAGGCACGATCAAGAAATACGCTTATTACAGCCCCATCGATTCCGACATCATTATCGAAGTTTCCATCAGTTTGCAAGAGTATATAAGCATGTATTTCTCCGAAGCGTTGGGCGGCTACCTGTCCGGCGATTTGTTCCAGGAGGTTGCCGATAACAGCTCCTTTATTATCGAGCTCGACATCTATTCGGTCAATCCCGTTGGACAGTGGTCGCTGATCCGCGAAGAGACGCAGATGAGCGATGAGATTTACGAAATGGTGAAAAACAAGCGCCCGTTCACCATAGAGAACAATGGATTCGTTGAAAGCTATTATCCTTCAGCGTTTCGCGTGGTGAAATCCTCCGTGCCGGAAGACGACCTGTGGATCAAGATCGTCTTCGATTTCTCTTCCATTCACGTTCATCAGCGGATGATCCTGATCATTTCCATCGTCATCGCCATGCTTTCCATCGTCATTACGTACTTCATCGTATCTGGCTATATCGGCAAGAATATAATCGACAGGATCACCGTGATCAACCATGCGCTGAACCGTATTGCGAGTGGAAGCCGGGAAGAGAAGCTCGATCTTACAGAAAAGGACGAGCTGACGAAAATCTCCAACAACATCTTGTTCATGCAGCGGCAGATCGATGAAAAGGAGAAGGCCATCATCGATATCAACGACGACCTCGAATCAATTGTCGAGAAGCGCACGATGGCCCTCTCTCGTGAGATTAAAAGCCACAAGGATACGGTTGTACAGTTGCAGGATGCAATCATAACATCCGAAGCGGCCAATCGAAGCAAGAACGAGTTTCTCACCAACGTGAGTCATGAGATACAGACGCCTTTGAACGCGGTTATCGGATTCGCCGAAATCTTGCTCGCAGAAGAAGAAAACCATGAGAAGCGTGAGAAGCTGGAGGCGATCAATTCTTCCGGAAAGCAGCTGATGAACATCGTGAACACGATTCTCGATTTTTCTAAAATCGAGACGCATACGCTGCACATCGAGAAGCATATTATCAACCTTCCGCGATTGCTTCGCTCGGTATTTGATATGCACAAGGAGATTGCCCAGGCCAAGGGTATCGAGTACGATCTGTACATCTCCAGAAACGTTCCCGAGATCGCTGTCGGCGACGATGGAAGGATAAGCCAGGTTATTTGGAATCTTTTGAGCAATGCGATAAAATTCACGAGCTCGGGCTTTGTCTTGATGAAGTGCGATTACGAGGACGGATGGCTTGACGTGAAGATCGAGGATAGCGGTATCGGCATTAGCGAGATGGACCGGGAGAAAATCTTCGCGGCGTTCGAGCAGCTATCGAAATCCACGACTCGCCGTTACCGCGGAACAGGGCTTGGTCTAACGATCTGTGCAAGACTTGTGGAGTTGATGGGTGGAATGATTTCAGTGAATAGCCAGCCCGGAAAGGGTTCCGTTTTCAGTTTCAAAGTGAATATCAAACCGGAAGAATAGGTCCTATTCAAAAAGCGTCCGGATAGATCCCGGACGCTTCCTTGCATCAGAACGAAGGCTGAATGCCAAGCCTTGGAGAGAAGCTGTATTCCTCGATATCCTCTTTGATCACGGTTCGATTCTGACAGATGTTGTGCATCTCCCCATACAGGAAACGCAATTTCCCCTTCAGTATCTGGTTTTCCGTATAGAGGCGCTCGATGATATTCAACAGCTCCTCGATCTCCTGAACGCTCTGTACGACGTGCTGAGCTATCTCCGAGCGCTCTTCTGCCAGAGGAGAGTAATCGCTTCGGGAGAAGTCGACATCGATGCTTCTCCAAAGCCCGTCTTCTCTGATGATCCCAAGGTATCTTCCAAAATCAACGCCGGCATGCGACTCGTAAATCGGTATCCTAACGCCGGGGATCGACTTGAATCTGTTGATCCGTTCTCTTATCTGATACATCCATTGCCTTTCTGTCATTTTCTTCATCCTTCAATTGAATTTCACATCCCCAAATATGCCTTCATCCATTCCTGAATACAGCCAGATCATGGATTATTGTTCGTTGTTATTCTGATTAATCTGGTTACGTAGGCTTTCCATCTCGATTTGCTGGAAATATACGGTCGCCTTCGATCGAACCGGTTCACCGCACTGTTTGCCGTTTTCCACAAGCGACATCCATGTCGGCGTTACGTTCAGACGCCTTGCCAATTCATTCATGGACAGGTCGTGCTCGATGCGTTTCAACCGTACTTGCTTTCCTGATAAAATCTGTACCATACTATACCTCCGAAATTTTGTTTGACACTTAAACGAGTTTAAGTATAATTAACACTGGCTGTATTTGAAGCAAATAATGCAGGAATATGAGTAATTTGTCAAGCTTTTAGTTAACTTAAGTTAACGCGAAGGAGGTACGTCATGTACGGCGAGCGGTTGAAAACTATCAGAAATTTAACTGGGCTTAAACAGAAAGAATTGGCGAAAATATTGGGGGTATCTGGGGCGGCGATATCCAAGCTTGAGGCAAACATAAATTCCCCAAGCGCAAGTGTTCACGCGAATCTATTAACGAAGCTGAATGTGAATTTGAACTGGTTCATCAGCGGTAAAGGCAGTATATTTCTTGACGAGAAATCGCCCCCAAATAAACATTAGCTCGTGCTAGAGATATATAACGTCAAGGAGGTACTATGTTCGGAAAAAAATTCAAGGCTATCCGACATGCCATCGGCATGACCCAGGCCGAATTCGCAAAAGAACTGGATATCAGCTCAGCAGCACTATCAAAAATTGAGTCTGATCATAGCAGTCCGAGAGCAGAAACGACGGCAAACCTTATGGCCCGTTTCAAAATCAACCTCAACTGGTTGTACTCCGATAAGGGCGACATGTTTGTCGACTTCCCGAAAGAGCTTGCTGATCGCCCTCTTTATTACGGCGCTGTCCGCGAACCTCAGAAAATCACCTATGAGAATGACGAGGAAATGGAAGCCGATATGAGAGCGATACTGATTCGCCTTACTGAAACACAGAACAAGCTGGTGGATCAAATTTCGATGAACATCAAATTGCGCGAAGGTTACAATAAGAAAGTTCAAGAGATCATCAAGATGATCAAATCTGGAACTGCAACTGTCGAAAGCGCACTGAGTATTGCGTTTCTTGATGACTAAAGGGTAGAGCCTCTTTAATCATAACGTGTTACGCTGTATCTCTCAATAATTGAACTGACTGATAACAACTTGTAATAGTGGCTGTATTTCCGGGAAAATTTCTTTGGAAATATAGCCATGCGCAAATTCCAATCTTTCACAATTATTATTATTCAATCTATTGCTTTATCTTGAATGTCGTTTCGAACAAATGGTGACGCTATCTGTTGGAATGTTTAATCAATGTAATACGATTTTCCGCCTGATGAACCCTTTTTGTATTCTCTATCTCTCTGATTGATGTAGCGCCAAAGCCGAAATGGTATATGTGCATTGTTCGTTCTTGATGCAGGTTGGATCAGAGGTTCCATCCTTTTGCGTGATAGAGTTCCTGCAGTTCTTCATCGCTGAGAGGACGATTATATACCCTCAGTTCGTCCAGCGCTCCATCAAGATAATAGACGTGCTTTCTGGTGGATGTCCGTCCGGTCTCGAGGTCTCCGGGCTTGCTCTTGAACAGGCTAAGCACCTGAATCCGGGAATCCAGTAGCGAGTTGATGTAGATCGAAAGCTGCATGTCCTCAGCGTTGTAAACACCTGCCACGAAGTACCAGGTATCCGGGAAAAGTGTGGTTTGCGAGTAGGTTGTCGATTCGTCGCTGTCCAGGCCGAAGGCCACGCGATCGTCCTCGAACCCGAAGAAGTATTGCACCGGGTTTCCCTTCTTGCGCAAGATGCTCCAGTCGATGGTGAAGCGATCCACTTTCACCCAGCACGTAACCGAAAAGCTCTGCTTGTCGTGGAAATCGAGGCGCGAGTCCGATTCGATATCGAGCCAGGATGATTTTCCGTTCAGATCGATTGCGGAATTCGCATTGCCGAACCGATCCGTGCAGAACTGGATGTTGTGGCCGCTCACAATCTGGCGGTACATGCTTGAGTCACTGATCGAGCCATCGAACGGTAGGTGCATCACCAGCGATTTAACGGCTGTTGAATCGACTTTTACCGTTTCGGCTACGGCAGGCGCGTTTTTCGGTTGGCATCCTGCTACCGTGAGCAACGCGGTTAGAACAATCAAGATGGTCGAGTATTCCAAGAGGTTCTTCATGGCTTTCACTTTCTGATGTCGTTCCACATTGCTTCTGTGAGTTCGTAGGTTTGAAGTCTTTCCTTGCCGGAATCCGTGAGGGGGTAGTTGATCAGGTGTTTTGGATACCTGGTCATCTCGCGGTACGCGTCCGACTGCTCATCGTTACAAAGGGAGAATCCGCAGTTTGCGAATGCTTTTGTGCAGCGTTTGTTCAGGGGATGGATATCGGCGCATATTACCGCTTTGGTTGAATGTGCGGTGAAGAGATACTGGGTGAGGATATGGATCGCTTCGGTGCCGAACTTCTGCCCCCAGTGCTTTCTTCGCCCGATCATCACTTGCAGCCGGAAGATGCCCGGCTGAATCTCCCAAGCGCAGATCGTTCCGATGTTCTCGTCCCTCACTTTGATCATGAAGCCGATACCGTTGTCCAGCCAGTACTGGTAGATCGATTGTATGATGGGTCGGAGCCTGTAATTGATCAAAAAGCGCCTCAGGCTGTTTCTCAATCCGGGCAGGTCGTCGCGCAGTAGGTGCCTTCGGATGCGCTTTTTCTCATACCACTGTGTGAACTGCTTGAAATGACGATCCCGGATAGGTTTGAGTTCTACCATCTCTCCACGAATAACTACATCTTCGATGTCATGTTTCATTTGACTTCCGCCAATCCTAATGCTTTGTTAATCAGGGATTTATAAACAACTCGCAATAAAGCGTGAGTAAAATATAAAGAGACTTGCAGCGTAGATTCTCGCTGAAGGTTTCAGGATTCTATTCGCTTCGGATTATATGATCACAACCGAATTTTCGCAATTTCCAAACGGAGAATGGACATACTCGTCCGCCTTCCAGTCGTTCTCCCACTTCTTGCCATCGATGAGATAGCGATACTGGTAGGAATTACCCGGCTCGAGGTCTAAAACGATTTTGAAGTCGCCGCTTTTCAGCTTCAACATGGGGTCTGCCTGCACATCCCAATTGTTGAAGTCGCCCACGATGCAGACTTTAGTGGCGGGGCCGCAAGCCTGGTGAGGTAACTTGAATGTCACCTTGCAGATAGATTTGGATTTCAAGTATTTTTTCGAGATACTCACGATTCCTCCGTACGAGTTATCAGGTTAAAAACAATGTCTTTGGGAGAAAATTTTCTCCCAAAGACATTGTTGTAGCAAGCCTGAATACGTCAATTATAATTTAGGAGGTTCAGCGTGGCGCACGTCGTTGATTGGTCGTACTCGAGAATGGCGGAAACCGTCACGTTAACCTCGTTGGGGGGCGGCACGACGGGAGGGCATTCTGCCCAGATAAATTGCAGGCGACCGATCGCAACTCCGTCAACGCTCTTGATGCGGTTGTTTTCCGCGCCTTCAACCTGGTACTGCTCCTCCGCCTCGATGAACGTTCCTCGGGTTGACGCGAGCCTGAACTCGGCATGGGAGACGTCGCAGCCCTGGCCGTCCTGGACGTAGATGATAACGTTGGCGATTACCGGTTCGCTTGCATCCATTCCGTACGTCCAGGCTGGATTGGTCGGATCGATCACCATGGATATCTGTGAGCCGTTCAGCGGGAGAACGATCTCTCCCTGCACGGTCACATCCAGGATGCTGAACTGAAGAAGGAGGGTCTCCAGCGAGTGGCTTCCATGATACACAAGATTCGTGTAGGCGCAACCTGTAGCGGCGAATCCATGATAGTTTTCCGCGCCTGTTTCGGTGTTGCCCTCGATGTTTGCCCAATCGATGCTCTGATCAACGATGGAAAAAGTGCAGGGGAGGCCGTCGGGAGACGCAAAGCCTTGATCGCACGAACAGATCGCTGAAGCGGTGCTTCTCCATTGACCGGAGCCGTAATTCGTTCCAACCCCCATCAGATTGACGATTCCCGCGGTGGTAACTGCGGAGTTGTAAATCGTAATCACGTGCGATCGCTCGAGCGCGCTGCCGTGAAAATCCGTCATGCTTGCGCTGACGACCGCGACACCGCCCTCGCCGCTGTTGAGCGTTATCGATGCGATTCCATTATCCGGTGTTACGGTAACGGGAACAAGCGGCTCTGTAACCTGACCGTTCAGGTTCGCACCGGTTGGTGGACTCATTGCGAAATAGAAATCCACGTTCTGATTGTTGTCCACCGTGTTGCCGTAGATATCGAGGATTGCAAGATTCAGCGTCATCGACGCATTGCTCGTCATGTATTGTTCGGTGTTGAAGAAATCGATTGAGCCGACTTCAACGCCCACAGCGGAATCCGTGAAGCTGATATCAACGATATCGGATGTGGATACGGCGATGTTGGGTTGCCCTGCCCGTTCCACTACAATGCTGACAGCCGAGAGCGCGACAACGGCAATGAGAAGAATTATGCAGCTTGTGAGTTTCATGTTCTGCTCCATTATTCCGGCTCGTTGTAGTTGATGAGAAATGATGCGGTCATGTCGGTTACATAAGTCTCCAGTAAAGTGACTGTAACCTCGACAAAAACTTCGTTCGGCGGATTCTCAACCGGTGGACATTCGTACGGCTGAAATTCGATCCTCGCATACGATATCCCATTAACCGTTTGAACGACCCACCATTCTTCATCCGGTACCTGATACTGCTCTTCAGGTTCGATGAACTCACCTCGGGTGGAGGAAAAAGAAAGAACGGCTCCATCGACCGGGTTTCCCTGCCCGTCGGTCACGGACACGAGAAATTCTCCAACCAGCGATTCATCCACGTTATCTTCAGTCCAGTCCAGATGGCCGGGTACTGGCAGCACTTCTACTTGCGGCTCACCGATAGGAAGCTGGATGTATTCGGTAACATCGCAGTTACCGCACATGACGCGAACAGGCACTTCCCGGAGGGAGTACGAGCCGTCGTACGTCAGAACCGAACTGGCCACTCCCTGCAATGAATCCGAGTAAGTTGTATGGTTTCCAATATAGGTCTCGGCAACGATACTGCACCATTCGATGTCGTCATCGGCGATCGAGTACCAGGCTGCCACGCCGTACTGAGCGTTTTCTCCGTCGGAACTCGTACAAAGCGCGCTGACGGGTAGTGCCCAATAGCCGCTACCCACATTGTAGGTCGCGTTCCCTGCTTGAATGGTGATGTTCTCGACGGGGGCGCAGTGCAGCACGAAAGAATGGGTCTCGGAAATGATCATTCCATTGCTTTCCACGGCGGCACGCAATACGGCGAGTCCGTTTTCGTTATGGCCGAGGAGGTGCGCGGTGGCAACGCCGTTGACTGAATCCACGGTCAGCGAATCGTCTACCGTGTAAACTTCCCCGTTGATGCTGGCGCCTCCGGGAGGATCGTAGACGAAAGAGAAGGTAACCGGTGGAGCATCGAGCACAAGATTACCGTATGAATCCATCAGTTCGACCATGATCAAATAATTACCGAGAGGCGAAAACGATTCCTGGTATTCGAACCGTAGTTGCATGACCTGTTCGCCGGCTGTTTCGTTCGCGAAATAAAGACTGTCGACGTTATCGATGGGGACGATGATACGCGCCTGCTCTCCGCGTTCGATGATCATGCTTGTAGCGGTGAGACTCAGGCACAAAGCGAGCATCAGAGCAATCATTGCATTTCTCATGGCTTCCTCCTACTTCAGCAGCAGCATTTTACGAGTTTTTACTTCATCACCGACTTTCAACCGATAAAAATAGTTCCCTCCACCGACTTTCTTTCCCACTTCATCCGTTCCCTGCCATTTGATCGAGTGCTCTCCCTGGTCGAGGCGTTCGTTGATCAGCGTCTTCACCTTCTGCCCCTTCACATTGTATATCGTGAGGTTCACTTTCGCGCTGACACCCGTGGAAAAACGGATGGCTGTCTCGGGATTGAATGGATTCGGATAGTTCTTCAAGAACTGAATGGGGACGTGCTGGCCGATCTCTTCGAGTCCGGGATCAACCGCGGTTCCCTCGAAATCGATCGATATGATGTCGTCCAGCATGTGAAAATCGAAGTCGCCGTCCGGTGTGTTGATCGACAGAATATTGGTATCGTGAAATATGGTAATGATGTTAACATCATCGACATCGAACGAGTAATCTTGCTCCTGTGTATGGACGACCATCGTTTCCGTGAATAGAGAAGTTAACGCAAGAAGGCACAACAATCCTGCCAGTATCCATTTCATAATACGCTCCTTATCAGATGCCGCTTACTGATTGTGTGAGTAAAGGACCACCACTGAAACCGGATATTCGGATAACCGGCTCTTCTTCAAACTCAGTATTAACCGCGTATCGCCGACAACCCAGAACGAGCTGATCTGCCGTTGGCCGCTACTGATTTCATTATAAACTTGTTCATTTGCAATATCTGTTCCGATTTCTTGATCTTCGATGGGGCGGCCATAAGAATTTTTTAAATGAGAATAGATATGTTGGTAGGCTGTAAAGAATTGATCCCGGTCTTCGCCGGTAATCTGCAGGTTGAAGGTGACCATGCTCAGGCCCTCTTCGTAGAAAATATAGGTGATGTACGCTGGAAATTCCTGATAGGTCCCGTTGCAAACAATCGCGATGTCGTTGAAATCGATCACCGAGTCCTCATACCGATTACTCAGGGTGTCGGCTGAGATTCCCCAGTAGATGTCCCCGATTTCCTGTAGCGGATTCAGTTCGCTGGCTGCTAAGGCGGAGCATACCATAACGATACAAAAAACAATTCCGAGCGCTTTCATCATACCTGCTTTGTTGTCGTGTAAATCTACATTAAGTATCCACTTGAATCGAAAGATGTCAAGAATCTTTTTTTTCGGCAGAATGAAGCGAGGTCACTCTTTGGTTGACAACAAAATCATCGTCCATAAATTCCGGTATATCAGGGAGGTTGCACATGAACACACTGGTACTTTATTTCTCTGCTACAGGAAAAACAGAGCGGATTGCTGAGGTGATTCATTCGGTGACAGCTGGAGACATGATCAAGCTTGTACCGAAAGGGAAAAAATTGCAGCCTGTGATCATCGCGGGTTTTCAAGCGATGATGAAAATGGCACCCGATATGGAGCCACTTGCGATCGATCCCGCCGAGTACGATTTGATCTTTGTGGGGGGCCCCGTCTGGGCCGGCCACGCCGCCCCGATGATCAATTCTCTTGGGGCTTCGTATCCGATGGCAGGCAAGAAGGTAGCATTCTTCTGCACATGCGCGGACAAACCGGGACGCACGCTCGAACAGATGAAAGCGCTCTTCCCGTCCGCTACGGTTCTGGACACGATCAGTGTGAAGACGCCGCTTAAAGATGAAACCGCCATCGTTGAATGGGTACGGGGAGTTGTTGGGAAATACTGATGAAGTATTGGCTATTTACGTTTCTGGTAACGATGATTCTGCTCGGGGCATGCTCAAAAGAGAATTCCCGACAGGACTCGACAACGATATACGGTACCTGGGAGTGGGCGAGTCCCCGGCAAAACGGCGACCTGATTCGTCTGGAGTTGCACGCGGACAGCACCTATTCCATGCTCGTTCAATCGGACATTGACGGTAACGTGAAATCGGAGCTGAACAAAGGCTTCTTCCAGTACGATTACAAAACCATGATCTTCCACCCGATGGAGAAGCCTGTGGAGCGTATGGATTACGTCTTCCTGCGTCGGGACGAGATGGAAATCACCAACGTGTTTGGCGAGAAGTATTTCTTCAAACGGAAAAAGGAAGACGTGAAGATTCCATGATGAACGGTAAAGCGATTATATATTTGATCTTAGCTGTAATGATACTCTCCGGATGTGCCGCGAAAGACATCTCGATAGAGAAGCGCAATTCGACCCGTCAGGCGTTGGCCGATTCGATCATCGAAGCCATTGCAGCAAGCGATTACGATCGGATGCGGCTGAATGTACTTACGCCGGTTCAGCTTCACAGGATGATCATGATGAAGAAGCTGGAGGAAAACTACTCCGCTTTGAGCGCTCAGGAGAAGAAGGAATACGATATTCAAGTGTACCGGACAACTCAGTTGCTTCAGCAGCTCGATGATCAGTTCGAGACGGAGTTCTGGACGGTGAAGAACATCGGCGAGAATAACTACCGGATCAATTGGAATGCTGTCGAAAGGGCGATCATGAAGGCATCGCCGGTTGATCAGCGTTTCTTTCATCAGGATGTCCAGCGGATGGAGATTCGTTTCGAATACAGCGGTAAGAAGTTCATGTTGACCATTCCACAAATCATTGACACAGCGTACGGTTGGCGGTTGATTCCCGATAGGGTGGATTTGCAAGAAGTTGGTGTCCACGAGCAGGAAGAATCGGAAGAGCCGGAAGAAAGCGCCCATGAGATGATATAGGGGAATCGATGAGAAAACGGCTACTGTCGATGATAATTCTCTGCCTTGCTATCGTTGAAATACCGGCGATTGTCGGTTTTCACGTTGGTTACCTGATTCCGCAGCATCAATTCGACAATGCCTACGACGACGCGTATTCGTTCGGGATGGAGATTCGTAAGTGGGGAGAAGAAGGTTACGGATCGGAAATCAATATCGACTATATCTATAGCGAGAGTTCGTCAAGTGGGAACAACGCACTGGGCGACATGGATTACTACTATCGCTTGATTCCACTAACAACCACATTCCTGGTACGTGAAGGTGGCGTTTGGTCCTATGTCTATATGGGGGTCGGAACCGGATATTACTTTCATTGGGAGCATGCCGAGTGGAAGGGCGAAACGACCGATGGCAGCAGCACCCAGACCAGCGCTTCGTACGGGCTCCATTTTCTTCTTGGCTTCCAGAGTTCTGTTTTCCAGGTGCAAGTGAAGTATTTCGCGACAAGCATGACCCCGAATGAGAACGTACATTACTGGAACGATAGCGATTACGTCGATATCGCCGCATGGCAAATGACCTTCGGCTTGAACTTCTGACGAGCCATTCCATAATTGAACTGCTCACTCTCGCGATGTTACTACCCCTCACGATATGAATGCGTGAAAATGAATCTCCTTGACGAATAACAAATGATGAATCAAGAATCACAATGATGAAACCAAGGAAATTTCTTTTTCTTCTGCTGGCGCTTTTCAGCCTGTACGCCCTATATGCAGAGCTTCCCGGGGCTCCGAATCAGTTAGATGCGAATGGGAAACGCACCGGGAAATGGATTCACTGGTTCGATCGCTACTGGAAGCCGGTTAAGCGAGAGGAAGGGTGCGTCTATTATCGTGAGCTCGAATACGAGGACGGGAAACCGAAGGGATTCGTGAGCGATTATTATCGTTCGGGGAGTTTGCGGATGCGGACGCGACTGGAATCGGTCGATCCCGATGTGTTTGTGGATACGATGGTGGTGGTTTACCACGAAAACGGGGAAAAGCAGGCCCAGGGAGCTTTCAAGGATGGAAAGCAGGACGGGGCGTGGATTACCTGGCATCCCAATGGTATCATGAGTAGCGAAGGTTTCTACGTGGACGGAAAGCTCAACGGCGCGTGGAAGAAATGGTATCCCGACGGGAAACCGGAGGGTCAGGGCGCTTACGCCAACAATTACGCGGACGGAAAGTGGATTATGTGGTACCCGGACGGTTCGAAGCGTTCGGAGGGTGTTATCCGCTTCGAGCGGAAGCAGGGCATCTGGAAGGAATGGGACGAGCAGGGCGTGCGTTTCGAGGGTGAGTACACCAACGATCTTCGAACCGGTTACTGGACAAGCTGGGATTCCACCGACGCGATGCGCTCGGAGGGGGAGTACAAGCAGGGGAAGATGGAAGGCAAGTGGCGTTTCTATTATTCCGGAGGCGAAACGGTACAGGGCAGTTTCAACAACAATCTGAGGATCGGCAACTGGAGCGCACGCGGCAGCGATGGAAAGCTCGATTGGTTGCATGGATACAAGCGCGGGATCCCCGACGGGCGCTGGGTGGATTATTTTGCGGACGGCTCCTGGTGTGAGGGCGATGTCCGAAAGGGATTACGTGAAGGCAAATGGACATGGTTCGACGAACAGGGAACGCTTAGCAGGGAAAGCCACTTTACGAATGGACAGGAAGTCGGAGAAAGACTGATTTACGATGGACGAGGAGTATTAAGAGAGGTTCATCGCTATCGAATGTACGATCCATTTGAGGATTTTTATCTCGATGAGGAGCAACTACCGGTGGAAGAGGGCTTTTCAATTGTGTGTCGTGTGGATGGCTCGGTTTGTTCGCGCGTTACGTATCGAAGCGGCTCACGAGATGGCGTTGCTGAGTTTTACAGTGGGGATGGACGAGTTCGGATGACTGCGCAGTACGATATGGGGACTCTTGAAGGGAGCGTTTTTCGGCAGGATCAAGATGGCTCGTATTGCCTGTGTACAATTGAGAACGGCAGGTTGAACGGCCTATGCGAATCTTGGGACGAAGAAACCGGTATCTATACAAAAGGGCTTTACTTGAATGGAGAGCCAAAGGGGCTTTTCTTTACCACGTCTGATGACGGGACGTCCGAGTATGGAATCGAATATTCGGGGAAGCGCATCGGATGGTGGGTGAGTCGTTGTCGTGGTGATGACAACTTGTATGCGCAAGAATACAAGAACGGGAGTCACTCAGGCAATCTGAGAGTGTTTGACGCAGGGCAAAGGCTTGTTATGAAGGGAGTGATACGAGATGGAAATCGAGAAGGGCACTGGCAGTTTTTCGATAGTCAGGCGAATATCGTTTCGGAGGGCGAGTATCGTTCGGGCCTTAAGGACGGCGTATGGCTGGAGCAGTATCCGGGCGGGAATTATGCTGTCGGTTCGTATGACCTGGGCAACCGAGAAGGTGTGTGGCGTTTCTTCGGCTGCAATAACAGCCCGGTGGCGGAAGGCAATATAGAGGCTGGTTTACGTCAGGGGCGATGGACAGAGTGGACACCCGATGGGAGCAAGCTTCAGGGCGATTACGTCAATGGGATGCGATCCGGGGAGTGGATATTGTTTGACAAGACAGGAGAGATTCACAGGGTTATTGATTATGGAAATCCATATAAAGAGGATGAGCGATGAATAAAGGTGCAATTTTGATATTCGGCATCGTGATGCTGATCATGTTTGCCGGATGCGATGACGATTCGACTTCGCCCGAGAAGAAGGAGTGGGTGGAGATCGATGGCTATGATTTCGAAGCGTACATCGGCGATTTCAATGGTTACACCCACATGGGCGCTGATGGCGATCTCCTGACTCCGATCGACAGCCTCGACTGGCACATGGAGATGGTCAGCGGACGGGGAGTGAATGCCGGTGGCCGGTATGTGTATGTCGATTCGTTCTATGTCTATCAGTTCTCGGAAGACAACTGCTCGATACACTGGGAAACCGATTACGAAAACAATATGCTTGGGTATCACCTGCGAAGAAGTCTCCAACCGGCCTATGAGACATCGATTCCTATCACGTTCGACATCATTCCTTCCGGAAATTACACGGAATCGCATTTGTACAGCTATATGGATGAGGGATTGCACGAGGGTTTCATTTATTACTACTGGCTACTCGCCTACACGGATGGAGTTGAAACACCGGAGATAACAGGTCCCGCTTCGATCGATTTCGGGGAGATCGCAGAGCCGGCGAGTTACCCGAGAGTCTTTCCGGCATACCCCAATTCGTTCCACGATTCGTTTACGATCGGATTCACTGTCAACTCCCAGGCCTGGGTGGTAATCGTCCTTATTGATGAGGATGGCGAGCTCGTACGAGGGATCGTGGATTCTCAGGTAAACGCGGGGTGGCATACGGTTACCGCAACGGGTATCGAGGCGGAGGCAGGGGAGCTGCTGCGATTGTATTACTATATAAAGGTTGGGGAGACCTACTACCGGGGATATGGGGACATGATGGTCAATTGACCTTTCGATTCCCGGCATGGCATCTTCGCCCGATCTACCCTGAGAAGGGGATATAACACGTCTAATTATGCGCTTTCGCCTTTCGCGTAGCGAAAGGCTTACGCTCAAGTATTCGTTTCCGCTATGCGAAAGCCGAAAATCCGCTAACATGATTTCAATGCATGAAATCACAACGCTCGTGATTTCGTTTCCGCTATGCGAAAGCCGAAAATCCGCTAACATGATTTCAATGCATGAAATCACAACGCTCGTGATTTCGTTTCCGCTATGCGAAAGCCGAAAATCCGCTAACATGATTTCATTGCATGAAATCACAACGCTCGTGATTTCGTTTCCGCTATGCGAAAGCCGAAATTAGACGTGTAACACCCCGTCTTCATGGCAGATCGAACGAATCTGCTCATGCCTGAGATTGCTATTGTTACGAAGCTGTCTGTGCGAATCGCAGGTTTTCGGAATCGATGCGTGTCGCTTGTTCGATCGCCATATCGCGATCCAGTTCGGGATTGTCTTCCAGCATGATATCGATGCGCGAGATCGTGCCGTTTTGAAGCTTCATCTGACGGATTTCTTCCTTCTCCTGATCCGAAACGCCGAAGCGGATTTCCCCGAAATCGACTCCGAGAACCAGGTCTTCCGGGATTTCCCACCCAAGTCCCCGATTCGCGGTAATGATCATGTTTTCGACCAGTTCCAGAACGGAATCGTAGTAATAGTCGCGCTGTCTGCGGTTTCTCTCGACGATCTCGTATTTCGACAGCGCAAGCGCGTAGCCGGAGGAAACCGTCGTCCCGCTTATCAGCGATTTGGAGAGACCCTTTGAAAGCCCGAGTTGCTCGATGCGGCTGTTAATCATCTCGTTCAGTTCCTTCAGCGGTTCGTTGGGAGAGAGATACTTGGCATCTCCTACGGCTTCTCCCATGTCGTTGCGTGGGATATCGATCTTGAAGGTGCGGCCCTTTTTCATGTCCTGATTCTCGCGCGTGCCTGTTGTGAAGAGCTGCGGTATGTTGTAGGCCTCGGCCATGGCGAGGTCGGTGCGTTTGAGATCGATGGCGATATTCTTCTCAACGATGGCGTTTTCGCCGTCGAACCAGAAGGTATCGATGGGGAGATAGTTGCGGAACATGACGACCGGCATGTTCGGATACGCAATGTGGTTGAGATGGGTGACGCTCTGCGGGTCCGGCTGACCGTTGGCCATGATCTCGCACTGGTATTTGCGTCCATCAGCCGTCCAGAAGTGGAAGATATCTACGCGTTCCGCGAGCGCGGTATTTTCCCTGAGTCCGACCTGATAATAGAACTGCTCGGCCTTGACCGTGTTCTTGATCTGCTGGATTACGAACGCCTTGTCCCCGGTAATGATATCCAGCTCTACCTTGCCGTCGCGAACCTGCGGCAGTACGGCGACGTCGAAGATGAGCTTGGTGAGGCGTTCAACCTCTTTCATTGTGACCTGGAACCGGGTCTGCCGCAGCAGCCGCTCGATCTCCTTCTGGGCTTCCGCGTCTTCGACGAGCGAGCCGTCCGGCTTTCTTCGCCTCGCGGTGATTTTCACCTTCTCGGCGAAGACCAGGCTGATCTCATCGACGAAACGCTCGGTGATGTTGTCGTGCTCGATGTACTTCTTGAGCTCCTTCGCCTCTTCGCCATCGACCATGCTGTCGATCCGCTCCGCGATGTATTCCTTGCACCGGTTGCGGTAATAATCCAGGTACTTTCTCGTGCGCAGCCTGCGCTGGATGTCTTCGTTCCAGCGCGAAGCCTGTTGCATGTTTCTGATCATCGTTTCCATTCATGCCTCTCCTTTTTGTTATGCTGATGTCCGCCAGTCGGGTTGACTGACGATGGGAAACAGGTTCCAGACCGCATATCCCATCGCGTCGGATATGTGGGTCAAATCGGGGCTGGACTTGTCCAGCTCGCCGTGCTTGTCGCGACTGACCTGCTCGAGGTCGCGGATGAGGTGCCTGCATCGCGGATGGATCAGGAGCTTGCCTTTCGCGAGCGCGTTGTTGACCGCGTTGATGCGGTCTCTCACCAGCGGGTTGCGTGTCGCTTTGACGCGGAATCCGTTCGATTTGAGAATCTTGATGTCCGTGAGTCCCACCGCGGCGCTGGTGGAACGCTTGATGCCCGTCATGTCCGGGTACACGACGATCCGGTTCGGATCAAAGTCCTGCGATATAACCTTGCACATGCGTTCGGTGTTGCTGTTCTTGAGCCAGAACTCGTTCAATACCTCATACCTGTCGTCGCGGAACACGCCGACCACCGCCGTCATCGGGTCGATGTTGAAATCCATGCCGACGTAGTATTCCGGCGCGTACGTGCATTCGACCTCTTTCACGTGCCGCTCACGCTCGAAGTTGTAGTACGCCTGCGCGGTGTTCAGGTTGACGAACTCCCCGTTCATGTAGCGCCTGAGGAGGTTCTCGTCGTACTGGCTTCTCAGGTAGTGGATGTAACTCGCCGGAAGGTGGGGATTATCAGTTGTCTTTGCTTGTATGAGATGTTTGGCCGCCCCTTCCTCTTTGAAGAGTTTGTAGGTATAATGGAAGCCTTCCGGCGTTGTTACAATGTACAGCCTGGCGTTCTCGCAGCCTCTGAGTCGCCCGATCGCCTTCTGATAGGCGATTTCGCAATTCTTGTAGCTACCGATGTCGAACTCGTCGAAACCGATGTAGGTCAGTTCGCTCCCCACCATGCGCGCAGGTGTTTGCAATTGGTAGACGCGGATCACGCCGTACTTGCTCTCGAAGCGAAGTCGAGTTGCCTTATAATCAAAGCGGATACGGTACTTGCGAAGCAGCTCCTGGAATGGTTCGCAGAACAGCTCTTCTGCCAATGCGTAGGTGGGATACACAATCCAGCCGTTGGATTTTCCCCTGCGGTTTCTCATGAAGAGGTGGTTCAACAGCGTTTCCCGCAAGAACACATGCGTCTTGCCGCCGCCGAATCCGGAAACCAGCGCCTTGATCGGATTCTCGCTGGTCAGGAATTCCCACTGGTGGGGGAGGAAATCCTTGCGCCGGAGCCTCAGGTTCACTCGGAAAACTCCGCCTCTTCGTAGTCCTCGCCGAAGTCCTCGTCGTTGTCCTTGAGGAAGCGTTCCACCCATATCTTCAGCGCAGTTGGGTTACCATCGACGTGCTTTGTCGTGACCTTGCGCTCCACAAGCTCCTCCTGACCCTCCTTGTTCGTCTTGTACGTCTCGATGGTTTCTTTCTTCTCGTAGCCATCCATCATCTTCTTGAGCGCTTCCTCGATGACGATGTCCATTTTCTCCGGAACAATCTGATAAGCCTGCTTGACCCGAGGATACATCCTGATCCAGCTCATCAATTGCCCAACACTGATCTCAAGAGCTTCAGCGATCTTCTTCTGCGTGTACCCGCGGTCGCGATATAGATACACCAGATGCGGATGAAGATTGGGATCGAATTCGACTGCTTTCTTTTCTGACATATACACCCTCCGCGTATGAATGTACGAAAAAGGAGCGCTATGTCAAGAATATTAAATTAAATTTCATTTATAAATTAAGCTTTGTAATGATGGGTTACAGAATGTTTAGCTGAGTTGGGTAGAAAAGCCTAAGCCATCCGATAGCAGATTCGTTCGATCCGGCGCGCAGGCGTGTTATATCCACGACGGAGTGGTGCGATCGGGCGAAGGTGCATCGGATTGCCGACCCGGTCCAATGAGAAGAAATCCGGGAAGCTTTATCGCTGATCCGCGAACTGCATGTCGTACAGTGTCTTGTAGCGTGGGCAGGTTTCGAGAAGCTCGCCGTGCGTTCCCGCCCCAACGATCTTGCCCTTGTCCATCACGTAAATACGGTCGGACGCGAGAACGGTTGAAAGCCGGTGGGCGATCATGATCACGGTGCGGTTGCGCGTGGCGTTGTCCATGGCCTCTTGAACCTTACGTTCGGATTCCGTATCGAGCGCGCTGGTCGCTTCATCGAATATCAGGATCGGAGGATCGCCGACGATCGATCGGGCGATGCAAAGCCGTTGCTGCTGTCCGCCGGAGAGGTTGGAACCTCCCGCGTTGAGAAGCGTCTCGTACCCCTTGTCCATCTGAACGATAAACTCCTCCGCATGGGCGATCCTGCTGGCTTTTTCCACCTGCTCCATCGAGACTTCCTCCAGCGAGCCGTATCGGATATTGTATTCGACAGTATCGGAGAAAAGGATCGAATTCTGCGTAACGTACCCGAAGAGACGCTTCAGATCCGTCAGCTTGATCTTCTTGATCGGCGTACCGTCAACCAGGATCACGCCCGAAGAAGCATCGTACATCCTGCACAGCAGGTTGACAAGCGTGGTCTTGCCCGATCCGCTCGAACCGACAAGCGCCACCTTCTCGCCCTTCTTGATTGTCAGGTTGATGTCGCTCAAAATCTCCTTGGATTCATCGTAGCTGAAACGGACATTCTCGAGCTTGATGCTGCCATCGAATGAGGTCTTGTGAATGGCGTTAGGATCGTCAATGATTTCCGGATCGAGGTCGAGGACGTAGGAAACGCGTTCCAGGGAAACCGCGGCTCTGCGGATTTCCATGTAAGCCTTGGCGATCTCCTTCACGGGATGCAGCATGGAGAATATGGCGAAAAGGAAGGCCGAGAAATCACCGAACGTGAAACTGCCGTCTCCGCTGAGAACCATTCTTCCGCCAATCAGCAGCACGATCATTCCGGTTATCGCGCTATTGATCTCCGAGAAAGGCATGCCCATCGAGTTGTAGACTTCCGATTTCCGCCAGTACTTGAAATGCTTCTTGTTGATATCCTTCACGCGCTTGTATTCATATTCTTCACGGGCATAAGCCTTGACGATCTTCATGTTTCGCATGATCTCTTCGATCGCCGAGAACATATTGGAAAACTGTTTCTGTACACGCTTGGCGTACTTGCGTATCTTGTTGCCGAGGTAGTTGAGTGAGCCTGAGAATACCGGCAGGATCACGATGCTGATCAAGAAGAGTTTCGCATTGAGGAAAAGCGCGATACGTAAGAAAATCAATACGGTTATCGCGTTCCGGAGGATGTTGAATATCTGATCGAGGAACTGCCGGCTCACAATCTCGCCATCGTTCACCATGCGAACAAGTGAGTCACCGGAGCGATTTTTTCCGAAAAAAGCGATGCTCTGCCGGAGATACGATTCCATCATCATGTTACGCAGGTCGCGGATGGTTTTCCCGCGAAGATTCACGAACATGACTTTGTTCAAAAAGAAAAACAGACTGCGAAGAAAATAGAGGGAAACCGTGGCGACAGCGATAATCTGGAGCAGCACATAGGAATCCGATACCGCCATGATCTCCTGTAAATTGGCAAACAGCGGCTTTAGCTCGGCCATATCGGTCCACGTTCCGATACTCGGATTCGCCTCGTTAAACAACCTGATCTGCTCCATCAATGCGTTCAACAAGGACGAAACATCGGAGTATACAACATTGGTTTTATCAACTGCAAAGACATAATCGAACAGGGGAATGGCCATGGTCACGCTGACACCGCTGAACATCGCGTAGAGGATCATGGTTATCACGCCACCGACCAGAAACTCCCAATACCGGCTCGCTATCTTGTAAATTCGCAAAACGTTTTTCATATTTCTTCTCATGCGGTTTTTCGTTTGAAATGCCATGTGCTATTCTGCCATTTCAAATGAAAAATCACCTCAAAGAACAACTTCCGCATCTTTTCATATTCCGTGTCATGGCATGTAAAACGGAAAGTGTATCAGATAGAAAAAAAGAGAGGCATAGCCTCTCTTAAGCTATTTCAATGTCGATTATACGGAGATAACTTCTTTCACTTCAGGAATTTCTTCCTTCAGGACGCGTTCAATACCGGCCTTGAGAGTGAGAGTCGCCATCGGGCAGCTTCCGCATGCGCCTTTGAGGCGTACTTCAATCACGTTATCCGCGCGGATATTGATCAATTCAACATCGCCACCGTCAGCCTGGATGGCCGGACGTACTTTATCGAGTACCATTTCGACGGATTCTCTATCCATTTCAAACCTCCAAATAACATTTTATTGCTCAATTTACTCTGAAATCGTCACATGACAATATTCTCGTCGAGAAAACCTGCATCCCGTTTTTTTTGGCAAGGATTATCTTTTACCCTCGATTCCTTCGCGAAATTAATAGTTGCCTCAACACATTTGCTCGATTAATGTATTTTTAAATTGCGTTTTACTTGACATGTTTACTTTTCAAGTACAACAATATATTCTCGAAAATACGTGATACAAATGAATTGAACAACCTGTCAGGAGGTTCTGATGAAGATAATTCCGATGATTCTTTTCCTTGCTTTGCTATTGCCCGGTGCGCTATTATCATACAGCGTTCTTTCGGGCGATATTTCAGGAATGACGCTTACGGGCGGTAACACGTGGTATGTTACATCCAACGCGACAGTCAACGAGGGCTCAACGCTGACCATTGCTGCCGGGGCGGTTGTCAAGTTCAACGGCAGCACCGTTTTGAATTGCTACGGAGACATTGTCGCACAGGGAACGTCCATGAGTCCCGTTTACATAACCTCGAAGAACGACGACTCCGTTGGCCAGAGTATCGGCGATTCGAGCGGCGATCCCCAGCCGGGTGACTGGTATGGCATCAATATCGACGGTACCTGCACGATGAACTATGCGATTGTGCGCTACGGAGGAAACACCCTGAGCGTTTACGATTCCAACATCCGGGTTGCGGGGGACTGGTGTACATTCTACTACTGCACCATTGGTCTCAGTCAGAACCACGGTTTGCAGACCTATCAGTGCTCTCCCGATATTCAGCATTGTTCGTTTTCCGATAACGGACAGTATGGACTTTACATCAACCAGAACGCGGTTGTCACGGTTATTGACAACACTTTCGAGAACAACGGAAGCTATGCGGCTTATATAACAACGGGAAGCCAGATCGGATACAATTCCGTTATCCAGAACTCCGGCGACAACAACGGAATCAACGGCATTGTTCTGACCGGTGGGTTCAGCGCGAGCCATCTTCAAGACAACGAAGATTTCCCGTTTGTCGTCAATGGCGGCCTGATATTCTCTGAGGGGCAGCCCTTAACGATACATGAAGGAACCGTCATCAAGGGACTCGGAGGCGCTAACTTCAATATCTATTCGAGTATCGATGTCAACGGAACCTCCGCTCGGCCGGTCGTCATCACATCGATTCATGACGATACGTACGGCGGCGACACAAACAACAACGAGGACGCAACAAGCCCCTCTCACGGAGATTGGATGGGAATTCAATGTGCATATAGTTCGGTTGACTCCCCCGGAAACGGGGAATTCGATTATTGCAGAATCCGTTATGCAGGAAACACGAGTTCGTCCTATGACTGCGCCCTCTATTTCAGCAGTTCCCCAAGCGCTATTTTCAACAACAGCCACATCGAGTACAGCGCGATGCGGGGATTGAGAGCCAACCAATGCGCTCCGATCATCACGAACAGCCATTTCACCGGGAATCTCCACAACGGGTTGTACGTGACCGGAAGCGACAGCGAGCCTGTCGTAACCAACTGTACATTTACCGATAATCAGAACTATGCCGCATTCATGAATGGCTGCCACTTGATGGATTACAGCGGTAACACGGGAACCGGTAATCAATACAACGGTTTCGCCGTGTATGGCAATATCTTCGGCGATGTCGAGTGGTCGCACCCGCAGGCGTCGTTTCCATTCATTTTAAATGCTTCCAACACGGTCCAGCAGGGGGCAAGTCTTACGCTCCTGATGGGAACCATTATAAAAGCGGAAATGAATTCTTCTCTCACTTGCTATGGCACGCTGGACGCCAATGGAACCTCCGTTTCACCGGTCGTGATAACGTCCATCCGGGACGACAGCTTTGGCGGTAACACGGACGGGGCACGAGTCGATCCCTCAACCGGAGATTGGCAAGGCATCTATGTATATGGCGTTAACGAAAATCAGGGGATTGGTCATTTCGACTACTGCCGGATCCGATACGGCGGTAACAGCAGTGGCATTCCGGACGCGAATATTTACCTTTTTTACTGCGATGATTTCCATTTCAACGACGGCTGGATCGAATACAGCTCTACGCAAGGTATCAGGGGAGTTGGTTGCGACGTCAATATACAAAACAGCGTCTTCCGTGGCAACCTGTTGAACGGTGTATACTTGAGCGGAACCAACACAAACCCTTACGTTTACGGTTGCGAGTTCTATGACAACGGACAGCATGGAGCTTTGTTCAACAATGTTCTACTGCACTCTCTCGAGGGATACAGCGGATCGGGCAACGGCATCGATGGTGTCGGTATAAGCGGTATTGTGGCGAACGGTTCAGTCTGGACGCAATCGCACCCGAGCTTCCCTTATGTTGCTGATGCCAATATTACCGTGCAAGCGGACAGTGTACTGAACATCTCCCCAGGCACGACGCTCAAGTTCAAGGATTCTAGACAGATGTCTGTGTACGGGGAAATTAACGCGATCGCAACGGAAGAGGACCCGATTGTATTCACCTCGATATACGACGATACGTTTTCCGGGGATACGGATAACGCTACGACATCCCCGGCAGCGGGAAACTGGTATGGGGTGTTGCATGACGGTTCCAGCAACAATCAGGGAATTGGACGGTACGAGTGGTGTTATGTGCGTTATGGCGGGAACACAGCCGGAACTGCCGATGCCAATCTGAAATTTTCCAACAGCGATTCCTGCTATGTACGGAATTCAATCATCGAATTCAGCTCATCGAACGGAATTCATAATCTCGGGAACGTGACGTGGCTGGAAAACAACGTGTGCTCGAACAACAGCTTAAATGGCATTTATTCAAGCGGAACGACAACGGTTACGCACCTGACAGACAATGTTTGCGACAATAACGGAAGCTACGGCATTTACCTCAACAGCTGTCGGCTGATTTCATACACGGGCAATCGCGGTACGGGTAACCGTTACAACGGTTTCGCGCTGAACGGAACGCTGGGAGAGTCGTCGTACTGGGCTTCCGGCGCAGCGGATTTCCCGTTTGTTCATCCGGCCTCGGTCACGGTTCCTCTGGGCATGACGCTCGATCTGGCTCCAGGCTCCATTGTGAAGTCGAGTGGCGTGGAGCACTACATCAATGGGTGCCTGAACGCAGTGGCGGATTCGCTGCATCCGATCGTGTTCACCAGCTTCCGAGACGATGAATACGGCGGTGATACGAACGATTCCACGGATCCCGCCCAGCCTGGCGACTGGTTTGGCTATTGGATCGTGGGGAGCGAAAGCGATGGATTTGCTGTGCTTGAAAACTGTATCTTCCGGTACGGCGGGAATTCGGCCGGAACAAGCGATGCCAACCTCTATCTTCATGCGGATTTCGGCTCGATGATCACCAATTGCACTTTCGAGAAAAGTGCCAGAGATGGGATTTACCTCTACAACTCCTCGGCGCAGATACACAATTGCGTTCTTGCCGACAATCTCGAAAATGGGATCAAGGGAACCGGGACGGCAACGCTGGCGACGATCAACAACAATACGTTTTACGGCAACGTCGGTTACGGGGCACATCTGTACAATATCCTGCTCAACTCGTATGAAGGCAATACCGGATCGGGTAACGGTTACAACGGCTTCGGTATCAACGGCGTTACCGACGATGTCGTCACATGGTCGGGAGCCGCTCCGTCTTTCCCGTACATTATTACCGGTGCGATAACCGTTTACTCCGGCGATACGCTTACCATTGTCCCGGGGACGGTCTTCAAGGCAGTGGGCGGAAGCGCGGTCTACATCGAAGGTACCATGAATGCGGAAAGCACCGCGCGCGATCAGATTGTGTTTACCTCCCTCAAAGACGATAGCATCGGCGGAGATACCAACAGCGATTCGACGAGCACGACGCCTCAACCGGGTGACTGGCATGGTATCCGGCACACCAACGACAGTTGGGGCAAGTACGATCATGTGAGTATTCGCTATGGCGGAGACACTTCGAATTTCGATGCAAACCTTTATTTCAATAACTCGCACGGGTGGTTCCGTAACAGCGAGTGCAACTTCAGCCACGTTTACGGAATTCGCATATACAATTGCAGCGTGGAAATCTCCGGTTCACAGTTCAACAACAACTTGAGCAGTGGTATCTACGCCAACAGCGCTGCCTCCATGCCTACAATCGACGCCTGCACGTTCAATGATAACGGGTTTTTCGGCGTATATCTGAGCGGATGCACATTGTGTTCGTATTCGGATAATTCCGGCAGCGGGAATGTTTACAACGGGTTCGGACTGGGCGGAACGGTCACAGCGGACGCGGTATGGTCGCATAACACGGACCCGAATTTTCCATTCATCATGTACGAAGCGATCACGGTCAATGACGATGTCGTATTGACGCTTTCTGCCGGAACGACGATCAAATCAGGCTGGCAACGAAGAATGACCGTTTTCGGGACGCTGGACGCGAACGGGACGAGTGAGTCACCGGTCGTGTTCACTTCGATAAAAGACGATGCACGATCGGGTGATACCGATGGCGATAACGGGGATGCAGTACCGGGAGACTGGGATGCCATTTATATTTACGGCTCTAGCGATAACGACGGAGTCGGCCAGTTCGACAACTGCATATTCGCCTATGGCGGCAATTTGAATGGCCTGGATGCAAGCCTGCGTTTCTATGAGGCGGAGAGCTCGTGGTTCTCGAACAGTCTTTGCGAATACAGCGCTCAGCACGGGATTCATATTCAGTACTCGAGTCCGGAAATCGTGAACTCAGTGTTCAGCCATAACGTTCTGAATGGAATTTATGGTCAGACAACGACTTCCAATCCTGTAATCAATAACAACGTGTTTACATCGAACGGTTCGTACGGAGTGCTCCTGGAGGACACGATCATTAGTTCCTACAGCGGCAACGCGGGGAGCGACAACGGTTATAACGGTTTCGGCGTACGGGGAACCGTTTCCGGGAACGCTGTTTGGGAATGCGGTTCTTCAACGTTTCCATTCATTCTATCTGGGACAGTTTTCGTGCAATCTGGGGCAAGTCTGGAGTTCCTACCGGGTGTCCGAGTGAAGGGACAGCCATCGTCGCTCCTTAACGTGCAGGGAAGCTTGATTGCTTCTGGAAATTACGGAAATGAAATATACATCACCTCGATCAAGGACGATGAGATCGGCGGAGACACCAACCACGATCTGGACGCGTCCGAGCCTGCCGGCGGTGACTGGTACGGAATCCAGATCAACGGCACGGGAACCAATGAAGGAATCGGGCAATTCGATCACTGCCGGATTCTTTACGGGGGAAACAGCAATAGCATCGATGCAAACCTTAAGTTCCTGAGCGCGGATGAATCGTGCAGATTCAGCAATAGCGAGTCGTCATTCAGCCAGCGAGAGGGCATCAGGATCGAGAGCAGCTCTCCCGAATTTACGGAATCGACGTTCGAGGGGAACGCGTTTTCCGGAATATTGATCTACGGTTCTACATCAGCGCCCGTGATTCAGAATAATAGCTTCATCGACAACGGTGAATATGGCTTGAGGTACATCGAGGGTATCTTGCAAAGTATGAACGGGAATACCGGATCCGGCAACCAGATCAACGGAATGTTTCTACGATGTAATGTCGATAGCGATGTAACGATCGATTCGGAGGATGGATTTCCGTTTATCCCTGGGAATGCGTTGAATGTATTGGATACAGGTGTCTTGAATATCGAGCCTGGCAGCGTTTTTAAAAACAGCGCCGATGGGTATTTGTATGTTACTGGAACCTTGAATGTGGCCGGAACGGCTATTGAGCCGGTTGTGATGACATCGCTGAAGGACGACTCCATCTATGGGGACACGAACTCGGATGGAACGGCAAGCTCGCCATCGGTGGGAGACTGGTACGGTATCCGTGTCAGTGGAAGCGGGGCATTGATCGGCGAAGCATCGATGGAGAATCTATATGTATGTTATGCAGGTAACACAAACGGAATCGACAGCGGGATTCAATTAATCGATACCGGCGCGTGCATGCTGGATGGATGTCTGATCGAGTATAGCGCTCAGTACGGGGTGGATATCAACAACTCCAATCCTATGGTGAGGAACTCCATTGTCCGGTACAATCAATCGTATGGCGTACTGATTCAGGGTAATTGCCAGCCGAATCTGGGCAATCAGAACGTCGAGGATATTGGCAACAACCATATCCACGATAACGATGGCGGCGTGTGGCAGGTGGCAAACTATAGCGCATACGACATCAACGCGTTTTACAATGTGTGGGACTACCCGGATTCACTGACGATCGATTCGCATATTTTTGATGATGAGAACAATGGAAGTTACGGAGCCGTGCTATTCGATCCGTGGCAAAGCGGTGCTTTGGCTGCTCCGCAGAATCTGGCGATCGAGTATTCCGAAGGCGCTTTCCATCTGACCTGGAATGCCGTTCCGGGCGCGAGTTCGTACAAGATATTCACCTCATCCGATCCTTATGTGGGAGATTGGGGCAGTCCAGCGGCGATCATTGCCGGAACAGCTTGGGATCTTCCTGTAACACAGAGCAGGCAGTATTTCCATGTTGTCGCATCTACAGATGAAGTGCGATGGGCGCTCCCAGTAATGACAAGCGTGAATCATGGGATAATGGAAGAAGTGAACCGGGTTGAAGTGCAAACCGAGAGCGTTCAGCCTCAGCGAAAAGCGGATACATCCCGCAAGAATACGAGGAAGAAGTAAAGTTATCCGGTAATGGCCAACCGGCGTGGCATCTTCGCCCGATCCATTTACCCCGTGGATATACCACGGTTCCGTAAATGAGAGTAGTTAGAAGAAATCTTCCACCGTGAAACACCACGCGGTAAATGGATCGAACGAATTTGCTCACGCCTCGAGGCCGGGATTTGCTATGGAAGCTTGTAAACCAGGAATACCCCCAAAAAGATTTAGGCAAAAGCTGGAGACATGTTATTATTAGCGGATTTGAGAAGAAATAGATTGTGAAAAAAGGCTCCTTTGCCAAAATAGTTTCGACCAAAAAACTAACAAAGGAGCCAATATGCAAGGTCAACTTAAGCAGCAGTTCCACCAGATGCAAGGAAAATTTCACAATTTCATGCGCAAGTACAAGGCGGAACTCAGTGTTCCACGCTTCAACTTCTTGAAACAAATGACGAAAGGTATTCTCGCCAGTCAAAGCGTAATCGTACGCCAGGCAGCCCGTTCGCTACATGAACAAATCCCATTACGCAAGACCAGTGGACGCTTATACCGACATCTCGATCAAGAAGATTTAGCATCGGATATCCATGATATTCTGTTAGCTTCGCAAAGTCGTCGGCTCGAACGAGACAGCCTGATCTTTATCGACGAAAGCGATATCGTCAAGCCTTACGCAACTCGTATGGAAGGCCTGGAAAAGATACGAGACGCCAGTGCCAACAAAACAGAGTCAGGCTATCATTTGATCAATGCTGTCGCCCTGGTCGGGACGCCTTCAAATCATTCGATCGTTCCGCTTTGCAGCAAGATATACAGTAGCAAAATCGAGCATGATACCCGTTCAACGGTTACACGTGATCAAATCGATGAAATAACGATCCATAGCAACAATCGTGGCGTTTTCGTGTTGGATCGATGGTACGATATTCGTTCGTTGATCGGACATTTCCACGCCAATGGAAACTCGTTCATTATTCGCAGTAAAGGTACGCGCAATTTGATAGACGAGGATGCTGAAGAAAAAGACTTTCTGCGTGTCTGCAAGTCAGTGAAATTGACCATGGATTTTTGGAATGCGGGACATCATTTCCGTGCTGGGCTGAAGCGCGTCAAGATACGTCTGAATCCTCATCCTGTAAAGAATCCGGAGACGGTGGAAGGGTGGCTTGTAGTCGCGCGATACCACGATGGAGAAGAGGGCGGTTTCTTTTACTGTTTGTGCGACTTTCCGGGACGTGACTGGGACGCAAGAAAGATCGTCGAGTTCACCCTCACAAGTTACCGTGCGAGATGGAAAGTCGAAGAAATGCACCGGCAACTCAAGCAAGATTTCGGATGGGAGCAAATTCGCCTTTTGCAGTACCACAGGCTGAAAAATCTGAATGCGATCTTCTGGCTCGCTGTATGTTTTCTTTACTCGATGATTACGGATGTGCCCGGATTACAATCGATTATGATGTCGGCGTTTATCGAACGGAAAAGTGACTGGAAGCGCCGAGGTTACTTCATTTACTACAGGTTAACCTACGTCATTTCGGAGTGTTTCCGATGGTTTGACTGGTACTGGATAAAGCCCGATAAAGGAAGGTGGAAAGAGCATTTACAGCTCAAGGTCAGGTTCGTATGAAAAATTGGGGGTATAAAATGACACCCCTTTGGCAGAACGGACGCTCGCTCCCGATTTGGGGTTATCTCTCCTATGGAAGCTTGTAAACGTCTTGACACAGGTCAGCGCGAAAGACTTTTGGCGGGTATGAGGAAAAGGTTAATAGAAATCGCACGACATGAAGCCATGCAAAATTATCAGGCGATCATGCCGGGCAACTATGGTGAAGCGATCGAGAAGTATCTTGCTCCGTTCAGGGTATTGCTGAACAGGAACGGCAATACAGAGCAATTCAGCAATTGTGAAAGTGGCTTTGCCTGGTGCGGGGTGTTTGTCCACTATTGTACCCGACAGGCAGGGTACGCAATTCCCTATCAACCGATCCCGAATCATCCAACCCTCGCGCTTGTTCGTGCGTGGTACGATTGGGCGATTCTGCCCGGAAACCTGTTTTGGCGCGATGCAAAAGCTTATCGGCCAGTCGCGGGGGATCTGGTGGTGTTCCGACAGCTTCTCGAGGGACAGAAGGATTTCTGCCATATCGGGGTGGTAGTTGAGGTGAATTTCGCGAAGAACGTTCTATTCTCGGCAGAAGGCAATGTGGTGTTCACGCTGTCCGACGGCGCGAGCGGGAGGCGGACGGAGCTCAAAGAAAGAGCGATGGACCACCATATCCAGGGATACATCGCTCTGCCGGAATAGCTGAAATTTATTTCCCTTTTACGATTCTCTTACTTCCTGCGAGCGGAATGGCGATAAAAACGGTAGTTCCTTCCCCTTCCTTGCTCTTCAGCCATATTTTGCCATCGTGAAGCTCGGAAATCCTCTTCGTGGTGGCGAGTCCCAATCCCAAGCCGCTGGAGCGATACTCGACAAATCCCGATTTGTGCGACCACAGGTCGTTGACCTCGTAAAATTTCTTGAAGATGTTCTCCTGCTCGTGAGCGGGTATCCCCATTCCATTATCCTGCACGTAGAACACGATGGAGGGCCTGTCGTCGATCTTCTCTCTTGGGAAAGCCGAGTGCCGTGCGCCGATCACGATCTTTCCGAAGTCTTTCGTGAAGCGTATCGAATTCAGAACGAGATTGTAGACCATCAAGTCGCAAGCTTCCCAGTTGAGTTCCACGCGCGGAAGGTCCTCGGGAATCTCGAGCTGGATGTTCATGTGACGCTTGATGGAGACGAGTTCCGCTTTCTTCGCGATTTCTTCCATCAGAGGCTTGATTTCCGTGGGTTCCTTCGGAATGGAGGAGATCATGCTGTATTTGTTCAGCGTGACGATGTCCTTGGTGGTGGAGAGGAGCTTGTGAACGCTGTCCTCGACGCGAGAGAGGTTTTTACTTTGCTCGTCGTCCTTCCAGTCGATCTCCTTGCGCAACCTGTTCACGTAACCCTGTAGCGAGACGAGCGGCGTATTGAGCTCGTGAGAAACGATGGCTATGAAGTTATCCTTCACCGTGTCGAGCGTGTGGAGCTCCAGGTTTTTCTTCATGAGCGCGTCGTACTGTTTGGCGTTCTTCAGCGCGATCGATATCTGGATCAAAAGGATCCGCATGAAATCCTTGTTGAGCGGCAACTCCTTGCGCGAGGAATTGTAGTTGTCCAGATAGAGGAATCCGTGGAGCTCGTTGTCGACGTAGATTGGGGCGCAGTATATGGAGTGGAGCTGGTAGTCCTGAACGCTGATGGAGTTCTTGAAGGTGTTGTCCACCATCGCGTTGATGGTGAATATGGGTTCCTTGGTCATCTGGACTTCGCTGAGCAGCGTTTTACTGATGTTCACCCACTCCGATAGAATCTGGTTTTTATCGTCCATCGCGACCTGATAGACGTAGTTTCCGTACTCGTCCTTCTTTATCAGGAATCCGCGACTGTACCGCGTGAAATTGATTGCGAACGACACGATCTCCGTTTCGAGCTTGTTGATGTCGTATATCGAGAACAGTTCCTGCTCCACCTGCATCAATTGCTGGAGCATGCTCATCTTCTGGCTCAGTTCGCCGTACTCCTTGATGCGCATGAGAATGGAGGTAAGATGAAGCTTCAGCGCTTTGACCATCCGCATCTCTATACCCTTGAATTCCATTTCGCCTTCATCCGCGATGATGAAACAGCCAACGTGGGTCGACCTGATTCTGAGCGGTACGATTACCGTGTGCGCGCCGTTGATGAAGCGACTGATGATGCGGTTCTCGGCAACGGCCTTATCGACGATAGGATCGAGGTCGGTACCGAACAGGTATTCTTCGTCCATGTTGTAGGAGAGGAAAGGTTTCCCGCGGTTCTGCCAGTCCTCGGAGAGGACGATCGCGTACGATGCCGGGGCGAGCAGATTCGTGATGGTTTTGTCGATGAAGAACTTCATCCGGTCGATCTCGTTCAGCTTGAAGAGGTCGTAAAGCATCTCCTGCCATCCGTCTTTGAAAAATCTCTTCCTGGATTCGATGTAAACTGATTTGACTTCGCCATCCTCTTTCTGGTCTGAAAACGTGTTCAAATGGAAAAGGCGTGCGTCTCCTTCCGGGAGACCGTCAACGGCATTGTTGACGGCTTCATGCAGTTGCTTGAGGTAATCTCTGGTCCTGCTCTCCGCCTTGAGTTCCGCGTATATTTTGCAAAGACGCTTCAGGATGGCGATCTCCATCAGGAACAATTCGCGTCCTCTCGCCTTTTCCAGCAGCAACAGCAAGTTTCTCAAGACCTTGCGGAGCGGTATGCTGCTGATCAGGAGATCGACATCGCAGCGGAAAACGTCAACTGCGTTTTGCCAATAGCTAAAGGAGTGCTTCTCAGCCATCACCTGGGCTCTGTCGAGCGCGTTGGAGGCGTCTTCGGCCATCTTGAGGCCAATGTAGCACTCGGCTTCGCGGATGTTGAGGATCGCCTGGGCAAATGCGCTCTTGTTGCGCTCGGAGTACGATTTCGCCTTGTGGAGGTTGACAAGGGCTTCCTTCCAGTTGCCTACGATCATGAAGCGAAGTCCGATCAGGTGGTACTGGAATTCCTCCTCATGCAGCTTCTCGAAGTCCAGAAACGTGTTGTTTTGAATTATCTGGTTGATATGGCTGACGTTGCCTATTTGATAGAGATAGTAGAAATAGGACTTTACCAGCGGATTGAAGTTTTCGATTTTTCCTTCGATCAATTCGGGGCAGGTATGCTCGATGAATCTGTAAAAATGCCCGAATCCCTTGATCTTGCTCTTGGCGAGTGCGAGGTTGTTATTGATGGAGTCGGTGTACTCAACACTCTCGATCTCCGCGTTGATTTTCTTTGCGCGGTTCAGGGAAGCCTCGGCTTTCTGGAACTCGCCGATCTTGATGTACGCCTCGCCGAAATTGACGAACGCGAGGACCTGGCCGCGCTTCTGATCAACTTTCTCGCAGATATCGAGCGCTTGCGTGAAGTACTCGAAGGCTGTCTGGGTGTCGCCTTGTCGAAGCGCGAGGTCGCCGATGTTGTTATAGACAAGGCCGAGCGAGCGGACGTAGTTAACCTTTTCCCATATCTCTCGCGCCTTGTGGAAATTCTTGTTCGCCTCCTCGATGGATTTCTGGCTGATGTAGAGGAAGGCGAGGTTGTTGTACAGCGAACCGAGCCGTACCAGGAAGTTAGTGTCGTCGTTCATTTCCAGGCTGGAGATGAATTCCTCCACCATCGTGATTGCCTCGTTCGGGCGGCCGGAGGATCCCATGACAAGCGCTTTCCTGTCCATGAACCACACACGCAGGTCGGGTGTCATGAAGACGCTGTCGTACATCTGCAGGTACTGGGTGGATGTCTCGAGGTCGCTCAGGCGGAACGAGCTCCAGATAATGCCGATCACCGCCATCATCCTTTGCTTGCCGGTGATGGACTTGTTCAGCGCGATCTCGAATTGCTCGCGCGCCGATTGGTATTTGTCCAGCGCCACGTAGAAGCTGCCGCGAATGTAGTACTTCTCGAAGATATCCGGCAGATCGTCGATCGATTCGATCCTCTCGAGCGCTTTCTGGATCAAGCCGGTGAGTTCCGCCTTTTCGGAGAATACGGAGAGGTCGTGCATGATGTCTTTCCGGCTAAGCTTGACTTTCTCCGAGAAATCGATGGAAATCACTTCGCTGATTTCGTTGAACGCCTCGTCTTGCATGTAGTATCGATTGTATATCTTGATCAGGCGGAGCTTGTATTTGCGAACCGCGCTGTAGTTGTCCGCCAGGATGGCGTTCTTGATAACTCCACGGCATATACTTACTTGCGTAATCTCTTTGTCGTCGAAAAACTCCAACACTTTTTTGGATATTGCTTTGACCGTCTTCTTGTCGCATTCCTCGCGAAGTCTCTTCTGCGATTCATCGAACGCAAAGTAGTAGTACTCGTCGCGAACGACCAGGACTTCGTTGTTCAGGGCGTCGTGGATCATGAAGAAGAATGTCTTCTCGTCGATGTCCAGAATCATCTGGGCGAGGGGCTTCGATATGGGAGTCTGGAGCACGGAGAGCTTCTGCAGATACGAATAGACCTCCTGCGTCAGGTGTCCCATGCGGTTGAAAACCGAGTGAAGCAGGTGTTTCGGTAGTTCGTAATCCTGGGAGACTTGATCCAAATGGAATTTTCCGCGTTTCCAGATGTCCTTTTTCTCTGTGAGGTCGATCAGGATATCGCGAATGAAGACCGGAATACCGCTGGTTCGCTTCCAGATAAACTCCGCGAAGTCTTCCGGAACCTTTGTCTGAACCAGCTTCTGTACATACTCGATCGTTTGCTGCTTCGAGAAAGGCTCGATGCGGAACTGAATGGAGTGTATGAGCCCATTGACCTTGCTGGGATCGTCGACGCTGATGATGAACAGGATTTTGCGTTCGATCATGTCCTTGGAGATGGAATTAACGAAATCTATGGTCTCACGTGTGAGGAACTGTCCTGCCCGAATGATGTAGATGAGCGGTTTCTCTTCCGAGAGGTGGAAGAGGAAATTACGGGTCGAGTTGAAATCGATCTTGAGCTCGTCCTTGTTTTCGGAAACGTTTTCGGCTGATTCCTCGGACTCGAAGAGGTATTTTCTCATCTTCTCGGAGATGTTCTTGAGGTCGGCTGAAAGCTTCTCGTTGGTTGTCATGGAGAAGTAGAATTCCTTCACCAGCGCGAAGAATGGATCCTTGTTGGTGGCGCTGCATTCGTAATCGAAGATAAAAAAGTCGTCGGTGAGCAGGTGATACCGGAAAAGGGAAAGCATGTTATTTTTTCCAATGCCGTCGCCGCCGATCACAACGACGAGTTTCCCGTTGCCTGCCGAGATGAGCGGAATGTAGTCCAGAAGCTGATGCGCATGGGTTTCGCGAACGAAGTAGCTGCGGAATTTGAGCATGGTCACCGCGGATCGCCGCTGCGAGAAGGGATAGGTCTTCAACTGGATGCGGTTGATGTACGAGATAATGCTCTCGATATCGGGGTAACGGTCGCTGGGATTTTTTTCGAGAAGCGTGAGAATAAATTTCTCGAGCTGTGGCGGGATGTCGCGGTTGAGTTCGCGCGGGAACTTCGGGATGAAAGTCTGTTGATTGCCCTGAATGAGGTTGGTGATCTGCTCCACGGAGAACGGGTGCATTCCCGTAGTAATTTTATACAGCGTAACGCCGAGAGAATAATAATCGCTGGCGAACTGCGCGCCCTTTCCGAGGTATATTTCCGGAGCCACGTAGGGAAGGCTGCCGCTGATGGTCTGCTGGCTTTTCTGGAAATCGATCTTGGCGAAACCGAAGTCGAGCACCTTCACGACAGGCTTGTTGCGGACGATATTGTACATGATGTTTTCGGGCTTGAGATCCTTATGTACAATGTCCTGAAGGTGGAGCGCGTTCAATGCGTAGCATATCTGCACGATGATGTCGTACAGCAGCTCGATGTTGTATTTCTTGAACTTGAATGTGCTGAGCGATCTTCCGCCGCAAAACTCGCTCAGGTAGTAGATATGCTTGCCCATGTTGCCGAAATTGACCACCTGAAGCAGGTTGGGATGCTCCAGCTTGGTGATGTGGTGCATATCTTCGGCCGAGAACCGCTCGTAAAAGCTCTCCGAATCGAGTTTGTGGAAGAGTTTCAACGCGTAAATGTTGCCTGTTCTGATATCCTGAACTTTGTATACGGTTGCCCAAAGTCCGGTGCCCATTCGTTCGATTACCTCATAGCGGGAATCGATAATCATAAGACCTCCCGAAAACATTTATTCAAACTACATTCGAGCTTTCAAGTCATCTCTTGTCAAGTGAAGGATGAAAATCTATATTCCGTGGTGCGATAGCGAGGAAGATGGAATTGGGGGGAGGGAAGTGCAAGGACGAACCCGTGCGGTCACAAAGAAAAAGGGCATATCGGTTTGAGTATGCCCATATTATCGAATATAAAAAGGGAATTACTTACCGTTCTCCAGGATATAATCCGCCAGGGTGCTAACGGATTGCAATACTTTCAGGGATGTGTTCGTGTTGGAGACTCTCACGCCGTAACGTTTCTCGACTGCTGCAACGATTTCCACCGCGTCGAGGGAATCCAGGCCGATCGCGCCGTTGGGATCGATTAAGATGTCGTCGTTGCCGATCGAATCGACATCGACACCCACTTCAACGAGGTTGCACACCTCGACGATCATCTCTTTCAATTCTTGGATCAAGGTATCTTTATTCATGTTTTTTTCTCCGAATGTCAACTATACAAGTGATGAAACGTTCGTCAATCATTTCTCGTATGGTGAAGCCTGTACAGCGATACCGCGAATACGATTCCGAAGAATATCCACAGGGGAATGAACTGCGGTAGAAGCAGTTGGAATCCAGCGTCCCGAATGAAGATCGCGAGAAAAGCTTCCTGCCCCCAGTTCAGCGGGGAGAGGAAAGCGATCTTGCGGAAGAAGGACGGCATCGCGTAAACCGGGACGATGATACCGCCGATTGCTGAAAGAATCACCACGGAAAAAGCCCCGGCGAGGGAGGCCTGCTCGAAGGTCCGGGCAAACACGCCGATAAGCATTCCGAAAGCCGTGGCAGCGGCAGCCGCGGAGACGATCGTGACAATCAACGCCAGGGGGTGTGTCCCCAGGTGAATCGCTCCAGCGCCGAGAACGGGCAACAGATACAGCCCGACGAGCGCCATCAGGCAGAACTGAACAACACACACGCCAATATACACGATGAACTTGCCGCCAAGGTAATACGTCATGCTTCCCGGGATGATCAGAAGCCGCTGGAAGCAACCGTCCGAGCGTTCCCGGATAAGGTTCCCCGCCAGGGGAAGCGCGATGAAGAACATGGCGAAAAGCGTCCAGGCAGGTACGTTCTGCTGACTGGAATTGGGCGGAATATCCGGATTGGGCGACGCGTAGCCGATGCTGTAGAGCGGTACAGGCTCCGGTAGCTCGATCTTCGCGTCGGGGGCGACTTGCCTGAGGATGTCGGTGGAAGCGGAAAGCATGGATTCCCGCTCGATCTCCATCACCAGCCTGTCGATGGAGAGCTCGATGATGTAGCGGAACGATGTCCAAATCATGGGATCGATGACAATCTGTATCTCCGGAATTTCCACGGTATTGCCGGCATCCTGAAAGATTCCCTCCGTCCTTGCGCGAATGGCGTCGTCGAATCCCTTGGGGATGATCACACCGACCTTGTATTTCTCGTCGAGAACCGCTTGCCGTAACGCTTGTCCGTCTGCGAGGCCATGATCGCAATCGATCTCGAAATAGCGCGAATTCCGCATGGCGCAATGAAGCTTCTCGCCAATGGAATCGGAATCCAGGTTTACGATCGCGGCGCTGAACTTCGTCTCGCGGAACGATTTCAAGGTGTTGTCTTGCAGCAGGGTGATCACGAGCAGAAACAGAAGCGGCATGATGAAAATGACCAGCATCCCCACGGGGTCTCTCAGCAGGATCAGAAGTTCTTTACGGGTGGATTCGAGCAGCCTTCTCATGTCAGTCCCTCAATTCCTTGCCGGTGATCTTCAGGAAGATGTCGTAGAGATCGCTGCAATCGGCGTTTGCCGCGAGCAGTTCCTTCGGGGAGCCCGTTGCGATACTTCTTCCCTGATCGATGATGCAAATGTGATCGCAGAGCCTCTCCGCTTCATCGAGGTAGTGCGACGTGTAAATCACCGTGGTCCCCTGCTTCTTCAATCCGGCGAGGAATTCCAGGATCACGTTTCGCGACTGCACGTCCACACCTGCAGTCGGCTCGTCCAGAAGCAATATCTCAGGATTGTGCAAGAGTCCCGCGATCAGGTTGAGGCGTCGCTTCATCCCTCCTGAGAAGGTTCGCATCGGTTTCTCAGCGACGGATGCAAGCCCCATGAGTTCGAGGAGCCCATCGATCCTCCGGCGAAGTTCACCTGGCTCAACACCGTGCATCGAGCCGAAGAACCAAAGGTTCTCCCGGGCGGTCAGCGTGGGGTAGAGCGCGATGTTTTGCGGAACGACTCCCAGCTTTTCGCGCATCTTCGCGATGTCGGTCTTGCGATCGCCGTTTTGGTAATAGAATTGCCCTTCATCGTGCCGGAGGAGCCCGCTAAGCATGGAAAGCGTAGTGGTTTTCCCCGCTCCGTTCGGTCCGAGGAGCCCGTAAATCTCGTGCTCGCGAATATGAAGCGAAAGCCTGTTCACGGCCGGAACCGTCGCCTTGCGATAGGTCTTGACGATATTCTCGATGTGGATGCCGTTCATCAGCCGAGTGTTCCCATAATTTGTCTGTAAATTTCTTCTTCGCGGTCGGCGCACCGGATGATGGTCTCCGCGAGGTGGTCGTACGATTCTTCCGGCTTTGCCCTGCCCTTGCAGTTCCGGGCAGCCAGGAGTGCGAATTCCCGCCAGAGGTCTCCCGCGGCGGTCATTTTCGTCGAGCAGTCCATCAGAACCGGATTCTTGAGGCGCTCGGACGCCGTTTGCAGGAAGGATGCGAACATGAAGCGGAATCCCGCGCCGCCGGTGCCGATCTCTTCCTGCATGCGGATGAGCTGCGCCAGGTAGAGGGCGGCCTTGCGGTCTCCGAGCTTCTCGGGCCATGTCCTCATCTGTTTTGCGAGGAAGCGAATTCCGCGTACTCCGAAAAACGGTAACGGATTCCCCGTCATGCGCTTGCACACCTTCTTCAGCCCCTGTGCGATTGGCTTTGTATAATCGATATTCTCAGGCACGAAGGACGGATAGTACAGCCGGCCCTTCGGCGCCATGATTCCCTGCGCGAACCTCGCTCTTTGCAGGTCGTCCGCGCTGCAGAAAACAGGCTCCTGCAGGATCGGGTCGCTAACGAGGTAGCCTCCCTTATCTTTTCCGATGACGATGATGTTATGAGCGTTGAAATGGAACCGGAGTTTTTCCGGCAGGTACGAGAGCCAGTATACGCTGGTCTGTACGGCAACGGGATGCCCTTTTTCCAGGTGACGATCCATATCCGCCATGCCGTCCTGCGGCTTGCGGTATGTCCGCACGGTGTACTTCACGCCGAGTCGCTTGCAGCAAGATTTAAAAATGGTTCCCGGCAGGTAGCGGAACGTGCTCATGGGGATGCCGTAGACCTTGATGAACGGAAGATAGCAGAAGAACAATCCGCTTCCGATCCCGAAGACCAGAGGTTCCTCGATGTCGAGCCCCATGTTTCGGAGCAGGGCCGTGGTTACGCCGCTTTCGCAATGGGCTGCCTGATAGTGATTGAAATTGGTCTTCATGGCAACTCCGGGTTGACGAATTCCGCCGGTGAGATTCGGAAGAACTCCGCGTAGCGCTGTATCGTTCGGTCGTCGAGTTTTCCGAAATGCCCGGGGTGGAGGTGCTTCTTGATTTTTCGGGAGGATATCCCCGTATAGCCGGAGAGCATGTGTGCGTCCAACTGGTTCTTCTCCATGAAATAGGCCAGCGGACTCAGCTCTCCTTCTTTAACTTTGCGGATGGTATCCTGCAAATGCTCGTTCAGGACGTCCCAAGCGAGATTGAGCGCGGTGTCTTTCGCTTCCCAACCGGAGCTCTGAACCTTCGTATATTTCCCGTTTTCGTCGACTGCGTAGCAGATTTCGCGGATGTAATCCAGCGAGGTTTGATCTTGCGGTACTTTTTGCTTCTTCATGTATGGGTGAATCTCTTTGTTTTTTACTTTATGTTTCCAGCAAGCTTTCCATGCGCAATGGAGCAACCTGTTGTTGCATTTTCGTATAGAAATTAGCTATTCGATCACAATTATCAAACCGCGATTGTTTGGTCAAGGCTTCTGTTTCTGAATACCGTACGTGGATGCCGGGGCAAAATTCGGAGATGAAAGTAGATATACAGCCTGTTTGCTTCGCGAAAATATCAGTATTTTTACAAAATATGCTTGACAGGGCATCCGTTTCCGGAAGTAATTCTTTGTTTATCAAAATTTACCATGGGAGTTTAAATGATTGAAGTAATCGTTGAAAAATGTGTGGGTTGCGGCGCTTGCCTGAGGGCTTGCGCTTACGACGCAATCGAAATAAAAGATAAACTTGCGGAGATCGATGCGGACAAATGCGTTCTCTGCGGGGCGTGTGTCAGCGAGTGCAAATTCGATGCAATCATCATCCGCAAACGCGGGAAAGTCGATGTCGACAAGAGCCAGTATAAAGGCGTCTGGGTATTTTCCGAACTTCACGACGGCAAAGAGGTCGCTCCGGTCTCGCTCGAACTTCTGGGCAAGGGACGCGAGCTCGCCGACCAGCGTGAGTGCGAACTTACCGCCATCCTCTTCGGGAACGAGGTGGAAGCCCTCGCCGAGGAACTGATCGCCTACGGCGCAGACAAGGTAATCACCGTGGATCATCCGCTTCTGGAGCAATTCGACGACTTGCCTTTCACCCTCGCGATGACCAAGCTCGCAGAACAATACAAACCGGAGATCATTCTCGCCGGTGCGACGAACATCGGAAGATCGTTCATTCCGCGTGTGGCGGTCAAGCTCCATACGGGGCTCACAGCCGATTGCACAGGGCTCGACATCGATATTGAAAGCGGAAACCTCCTGCAGACCCGTCCGGCTTTCGGCGGTAACATCATGGCGACCATCCTTACGCCGGATCACCGCCCGCAGATGGCAACCGTGCGCCACAAGGTGATGACACCTCTCGAAAAGGATATGGAGCGCTCGGGAACCGTCGTGAGCGAGCAGGTCGATTTCGACGACATGGAGACCTTCCTTCTGGAGCGCGTAAAAGACGATACGCAGACCGTGAACATCTCCGAAGCGAACTTCGTCGTTTCCGGCGGACGCGGCATGAAGGAGCCCAAGAATTTCGAGATGCTCCACGAGCTCGCGAAACACCTCGGCGGCGCCGTGGGCGCTTCCAGGGCGGCCGTCGATGCCGAGTGGATTCCTTATCCTCACCAGGTGGGGCAGACGGGCAAGACCATCAAACCGAAGATTTACATCGCTTGCGGTATCTCCGGCGCGATCCAACACCTTGCCGGTATGTCTTCGTCCGACTATATCATCGCAATAAACAAGGATCCCGACGCGCCGATATTCAAAGTGGCCGACCTGGGAATCGTAGGAGACGTCTTCGAAGTATTACCGCTTCTGAACAAGAAATTCAAGGACTGAGCATGATTTTTTATCTCCCTTGTGCGGTTGAAAGTCCAGACCGGGTTTTGAAGAACACCGAAATCCGTCTGGGAGGATTCTCGAACACAACGATTCGTGAGATACGGAATTCGATTGCTTATCCGCCGTTGATCAATTCGCACGATCATCTGGTGGGCAATTGGTACCCGAGAGCCGGCAACAACAGACCCTATGTGAATTCGCATATATGGGTCGAGGACATGAAAGAGGCGAATTCCTATCGCGAACGCGACAAGGTATGGCTCAACGATGGCTCGTTCAATTTGACCGAGGGAAATGCAAAAATCCTGGTTAATCTTGGAGTATACAAAAACCTTTTTTCCGGTGTGGGCCTCGTGCAGGATCACGCGCCCAGACAAATCCCGCTTTATTACAAAAACCGCCCGATCGAAGTCCTCGAAGAGTACTGGCAATGCCATTCTCTCACGCTGGGGAACTGGTGGGGTGGTAAGAAAGCCGAGGAAGAGATGGAAGCCACGGGCGGAACCCGCCCGTTCATCATTCATGTCGGCGAGGGCCTTGACGAAAGAACCCGGGGCGAGTTCGCCCTGCTGATGGAGCGTGGACTGCTTCGCCGCAACACGCTCATGATTCACGCGGTTTCCTTCACGAAAGAGGAGATCGCCCGGGTGGGAGAGGCCGGCGCGTCCATCTGCTGGTGCCCGGGCTCGAACGAATACCTGCTGGATCGGACGGCGGACATCGAGGAATGCCTGCAGCGCGGCGTTAACGTCGTGCTGGGAACGGACTCGACCATGTCCGGAACCGTGAATCTGTTCAGCGAAATCCGCAAGGCGCACGAACTCAAGCCGCTCATCCCCGCCAAGGAACTCTATCGCATGGTGACGGTGAACGCCGCGTACGCGCTGCTCAAGCCACTCAAGTACGGGCGACTCAACGACCTCTCCGGCAATCTGCTGGTGATGGATCAGTTGGACGAGGATCCGTTCGAGAATATCCTGCTTTCCAACACGGAAAACATTCGGGTATTTGTCGTGAACAATCACATCCTGTACGGGGACATCGAGTATCTCGAGGCATGCAAACTGGACGAAGCCCAGTACTCCATCTTCAAGATCGGCAACCGCGAGAAATTCGTCTTTGGCAATCCCGCAAAAATCCTCGACGAGATCGAATCATATCTCGGCTACCGGAAAACATTCCCATACATGCCTGTAGAATGATACAACTATACGAAATATACAACAGCATTCAGGGTGAATCGACCTACGCCGGTTTGCCCTGTGTTTTCATCAGACTATCCGGCTGCAACCTGCGTTGCAGGTATTGCGACACCGAATACGCCTTCGAGCCGGAGTTCGCGCTCGAAATCGACGATATCGTCGAGCGCATCGCGGAGTACGAGCCGGTAAAACTCGTGGAAATCACCGGCGGAGAACCCCTATGCCAGGAAGAGGTTATCCCGCTCATGGAGCGATTGGTCGAACTCGAGTACACGGTTCTGCTCGAAACAAACGGCTCCATCCTGCTGAAGGATATCCCGGACGAGGTGCGCATCATCATGGATGTCAAGTGCCCGGGGAGCTGGGAGCAGGAATCGTTTCTCCTCGACAACCTCTCCTACCTCAAGCCCGACCGCGACGAGATCAAGTTCGTTCTCACGGATCGCTTCGACTACGAGTTCGCGATCGAGTTCATCCACAAGTACAGTCTGGCGAACTACACGAATCTGCTTTCTCCAATCCTGGGAGAGCTCGATCCGGAAGAGCTGGCGGGATGGATCATCGATGAGAAGCCACCCGTTAGGCTGCAATTGCAGTTGCATCGCATAATCTGGGACCCGGATCGGGAAGGAGTGTAAGGTGGAACCCATTCAACGCAGAAAGACGCGCGTCCTCAAGCTGCGCGACTTATACATCGGCGGAGACAATCCCGTCTCCGTGCAAAGCATGACCAGTACTCCCACGGAAGATGTCACAAAGACTCTCGGGCAGATCCGTGCGCTGGAATCGGCGGGGTGCCAGGTCATACGGCTCGCCGTCCCCGATATGGAGGCTGCCGTCGCGCTTGCGGAAATCCGCAAGGCCACGGACTCGCCCCTGATCGCCGACATCCATTTCAACTACCGCCTGGCGCTGGAAGCGCTCAAGCACGGGATCGACGGATTGCGGCTCAATCCCGGTAACATCGGTTCCGAGGCAAACGTGATGAAGGTTGTCGATGCCGCGCGCGAGAAACGGATTCCGATCCGTATCGGCGTGAACAGCGGCTCGGTAGAGAAGGAGCTTCTGGAGAAATACGGCGTGACGCCTCTCGCCTTGGTTGAGAGCGCTCTCAAGCACGTCGCTATCCTGGAGAAGTGCGGTTATCAAGAGATGAAGATATCCGTCAAGGCGTCCTCGGTTCCCATGATGATCGAGGCCTACCGCATCCTGAGCGATCGTGTCGATTATCCCCTGCATCTCGGTGTGACCGAGGCCGGTACGGAGTACACCGGAACCATCCGTTCGTCGGTGGGGATCGGTACGTTGCTTTCTCAGGGAATCGGCGATACGATTCGCGTATCCTTGACAGCCGATCCGGTGAAAGAGGTTTACGTGGGATTCGAGATTCTCAAAGCGCTGGACTTGCGTCAGGGGCTTCATATCGTATCCTGCCCGACCTGCGGCAGAACCCGCATCGATCTGGTGACGCTGGCGCAGAACGTCGAGAAGAGCCTCGATCACATGCGAGAAATCCCCATTACCGTTGCGGTGATGGGTTGCGTAGTGAATGGCCCGGGTGAGGCCCGGGAAGCGGACTACGGAATCGCCGGCGGCATCGGCGAGGGGCTTGTATTCCGCAAGGGCGAAATTGTCACGAAAGTCCCCGAAGACCGGTTGATCGAAACCCTGCTTGCCGTGATTCGCGAGGATTTCCCAGGCCGATGAGCGAACGCTCCAAACCAATCTTGAAGCGCCATAATATCAACCATCTCAAGTGGATCGTCGTATTCATTTTTCTGATGCTATCCCTTGCGTCGAATGCGCAAGAGAACAGGTTGCGAGTGCGTTCCATACGTTTCCAGGGCAATGCGTTCTTCACGGACAGGCAACTCCTCTCGGTCGTTCATCTCGAGGTGGAGGAATGGTACGATCAGGATCGTGCGAACGCGGATTGCAAAGACATCATGGAGTATTATCAGCGATACGGTAAGTACCACGTCACCGTGGAGTATCCGCGCATTGAAATCGTCGATGCCGGCTGGGTTGATGTCTTCTTCACCATCCACGAGAACGCCGATGTTAAGGCGGGGGAGGTAATCTTCCGGGGAAATCGGCTATTCTCCGATTTCAAGCTGCGTGAGTTCACGGGGATGCCCCAGGATCAGCCTGTTTCGCTGGAGGAGCTATCCGCCGCGATTTATCAGATTCCCAGCATCTATGGGGAGATGGGCTTCCTCTTCGCTGAGGCTTGGCTGGATTCCATCGTTTACATCGATGAGGGATACAACGCGTACCTCGGTGTCTCCGAAGGTCCCCGCTGCTACGCCGAGAAATACCGGTTCGAAGGAAACAAGGTCACGACGGAGGAAACCCTGCTCAGGATTTCACGCATCCGGCAGGTCGATCTGCTGACGCTCTCAACGATCAATCGAATTACCGAGAATCTGAGCAAGAAGTCATACATTCGCGAGTGTGAGATCGTTCCCACCGACGCCAGAACCGTGTTGTTCCGCATTACCGAGGACAAGATGATCAACCTCACGGGTATCGTGGGTTATAACAATACTGGCGACTCCGGCGACGAGTTTACAGGCTACATCAATCTCGATTTTCTCAATCTGTTCGGCACCGACCGCGCGCTTTCGCTCAAGTGGCAGCGTTACAGCAAGTCGCGCAGCTACGTGAAGCTGGGCTACCATGAATCAGGATTTGGCGATATCCCCATCGCCGCCGACATCGATTTCTACCGGCAAGAGGTCGATTCGATCTACATCCAGTCGGCGGTGGACCTGGAGGTGTATTACTACACGCTCTACCAGAAATTCGGCATATACCTCGGCGTGGAGGATGTCTACCCTGGTTCGATGCGGCCTGCCGTTGTCGAGAAAACCTCCTTCCGCAAGGCCGGCGTTTTCTGGAATTACAACGACGTCGATTACGAACGAAATCCCTCGTCCGGGGACGATTTCAACATCCGGTACTACCACACCTTCCAGCAGATCGAAGGGGAATACCACGATTACTATACAACCGAGCTTGGCTGGAGTCACTATAAGAAGCTCTACAAAAGGCTTGTGCTCGCGACGTCCATCAACGCGAAGGAGAAGGAAAAGACCGATCTGGAGGATTACGAAAGCTTCGAGATGGGAGGAAGCCAGAGTCTTCGCGGTTTTCGCGAAAACCAGTTCCACGGCCACAGGCTCGGATGGATCAATCTCGAAGTCCGGCAATTGCTCTCGCGTCTCTCGAGGCTCTTCGTGTTCGTCGATTACGGTTACGTGGAGTTCCACAATGGGGATGAGGTCGAGCGACTGGACGATCTTTTCGGCTACGGGCTGGGATTGCGCGTTGAAACGGCGATCGGGCAGTTGCAGCTCGATTACGCGCTTAGCTATTCGCAAGGTAAGTGGACGGAGCCCCAGAACGGCTTCATTCACTTCGGTATCGATACCAAATTGTAAGATCGGCAGCAGATTCGTTTGATTTCGCTCGCAGGCGTGTTGTTACACGTTGGAGTGATTTATCTTTTACCTTTGAAAACGCAAACGTGTTATATACACGCTGGAGAGCGAAACGGGCGAAGATGCAACGAAGCGATAACCTCGCTAGTCTTCGTTCCCGTACTTCACCATTTGCGTTCCGGTCGTATACTCGTCGAAATTGATCGATTGTAATTGCTTATAGCTGTCGAGGATGTTCCTGATGCGCTCAATGGCAATGGTCGCGCGGTCGAAGTAGCGGCGATTGCTTTTCTTTACATCGTCCGGCAGATTCGAGTGGAGCATCTCGATATTCGCGTTGATAACCATCAGAGGCTGATTGATCTCATGATTCGCCGTTACCGCCATGGCCAGCACGGAGTTGCGTTTCTCCAGCTCGGCGATCTCCTTCTCGATGGCCCGTTGGTCTGTCGTGTTGGTGTGGATGCACACAATTCCCTCTATCTGATCTTGATCCGAGCGGATGACATCGGCTCTCAGCGATACAATGAGCCGCTCGTTATCACGATTTCGCATCGGGGTCTCCGTCACCCACGATTGCCGCAAGCCGGCCGTCTCGAGGATGGACAGGATGGTGTCGGGGTTGCTGTACAGCGATTCGAGCCGGTTTTCCTGGTTCATCTCGTCCAGGGTGTATCCGAAAAGGTCTTCGAAAGCCTGATTCTGATAGATCATTTTGCCGTCGGGGTCCAGAATGCAAATTGCGTCGCTGGCTCCGTCCACGGCCTTACCGATTCGCCTGATCTCCTCTTCGGCTTTCTTGCGCTCGGTGATATCCCGCGTATTCAGGACAAGCCCCCGTATCGCGGGATCGTGCACGAGATTGCAACCGATGCTTTCGAAAACCAGCCAGTGGCCCTGCACGTGTCTGACCCGGAATTCGGCTTTCACCTTCGGAGAGCTCAACGAGAGCAGTTCCATGAACATCTTGTGGAGCTGGTGCCGATCGTCCGGATGTACGTAATCAAGAAGCTTTTCCCCCAGTCGTGTACCGGCGTTATAGCCGAGAATCCTTTCCACGGCAGCGCTTTCGAACAGGATGATTCCATCCTCGCCGAGAATCTCGGTGATATCCGAGGAGTTCATCGTGAGCATGCGATGCCGCTCTTCGCTGGCTCTCAACGCTTGCTCGTTTCGGAAATTCTGTATGGCTGCCTGGATGGCGATATGCAGCTCGAGCTTCTCGAACGGTTTCATCAAGAATCCGTATGGACTTGTCTCCGTGGCTCGGTAGATGTCCTCGTCATCGAGATAGTCGAGAAGATAGATCAATGGAATGTTGAACTCGGAGCGCATGGATTCAGCACTGAAGAGAAAGTCTCCATTCTTCTTGGAGATATCCAGGTTCATCAGGATGATGTCCGGCTTCTCCGCCAGTATGTCCACGCGTTTGGTCGATGTTCCGATAATCGGTGTATACCCCAAGTTTTGCAGAAGGTATTGCGTGTATTCGGCTGTGTTTGCATCCTGATCAATGATCTTGACTTTAAGTTTCTTCATTCCACATCCTCTTCGAATCCAGTTTTCAAAAGCGTTTCCAGGCAGGGTTCAACATCTCCCCAGAAAGGCAGTTCCTTCATTCGTCCTATATCGATTTCAGGTAATTTCCCCAGGCACCAGTTCGGATGGCGAGCGAAATCGACCCGCTTTGCCAGATAGATCACAAGAGCGTTCGTTATGTCAGGCTGGCAAACGATCTCGATGTTATCGCTGTATGCGATTGCTTCCACGATCGAATCGGAAAGCCCCCAGAATCCCATGAGGTATGCGCCGATCTCGTTGTGGTTGAATTCGAAGATACTCTCTTCGGCTTCCTGCAGATGGATTTTATCCTTCTCGGCCTTCATCACCACCTGGAAATAATCCTCGGGAAACTCCTGCGCCATGAACAATGTACCGATGCAGTTCAAAAGCCCCGAGATGAACGCCTCGCCCGAATTGACCAGAAGCTTCCTGTCGGTCAAGGCAATTTGCCGGGCGAAACCTGCCGTTGAAAGCGAATGATTCCAGATGCTCTTGAAGGATATGCCTTTGAAGCTGCGGACCTTGAAATGATTATACAGGAACAGCGACAGCACGATGTCGCGTACGGTTCCCATCCCCAGCATCACAACGGCCTGCGTGGGATTGGATATCTTGTTGCGAATGGCGTAATACGAAGAATTGACGATGCGCAGAACCTCGGCAGTGAGGCTCAGGTCTTTCTCGATCAGAATGCCGATATCTCGCGGCGAGCTGTCCGGATCCTTCAATTTGCGCATGATTTCGGTATAGATGTACGGCAAAGTGGGCAGCGAATGCATGTTGTTGACAATCTGCCGCATTTTGGGATTCTGCACGATTTCATTGAGGTGGAAGAAGTGATTGATGGCATGCCGTAAGTCATCGATCTCATGATCGTGCCCGAAATACCGGTGGGCGCTTGTGGATGATTGAAGGCGGTGAAGCTGCTGCTCCGAATCCGTGATGACGATGCGGATTACTTCGGGAAAGCTCTCACCGATCGTGTTCAATATATTGATGGTCTCATGGTCGTAGAACGCTGTTTTGCACAGGAAAACGTCGAATTCATCTTCCAAAACGGTTATCAGCTTCGAGCGATCCTCGATATACTCAAACCTGAATTCCTCCGCCAGAGGCTGGAACTTGTAGCGCAAGTCCTTCAGACGAAACGCGTCTTCATCAAAAACAAGTATTTTTCGATCCATATCGCTTATCGGATTACCAAATCAACTCGTCGATTCTTCCGTCTTCCTTCCGCTGTGTTATTATCGGCAACAGGCTTGTCGAATCCATAGCCGGTCGAAGATAATCTTGTGGGCGAAACTCCCTGTTCCGTCAGGAAAGTCAATACGTTTTCGGCGCGATTCTCCGAGAGGGTCTGGTTGTAATCCCTGCTTCCCGTGTTATCGGTATGCCCCTCGATCGTAATATTCAGGTCTTTGTAAACCAGCAAGATTCCGGTTATCTTGGCGAGGTTGATCTTCAGGTCTGACGTCAGCGTTGCCTGATTCACATCGAAAAGGATGTCCGACATACTGATGATCGTTCCGCGAGCATCCTGCCTCACGCTGATCAGCTCGCTCTTGAGTTGATCGAAACGCTGCTGCGCTTCCTCGCGCTGCCTTTCGATCTCTTGCTGTTGCATGGCGATCTGCATTTGCAGTTTGTGCGCCTCTTCAACCGCCTGGTTTTGCTGAAGCGTGTTGATTTCCTCGCGCATTGTCGCGATCTGCCGGAAGGTCTTTTCCGTCTCTTCCTGAAGCCGGAAGGCCATGGAATAGTTCATGGCAGCGGTCATCTGGTTCAGCGCCGCCTCGGCGAGCATATCCGCGAGCTCGATTTGCTGCCGCGTATTGCTGGCTTTCGGGGACGATTTGTAGAGGTCGAGCGCTTCATCGATACGAGCGAGCGCGAGAGGGTATAGATACACCTCGCGTACCACCCCCGAATCGATGTATTCTTTGTATCGCTGGTACAGCAAATCCTTGGTTTTAACGAGCTTTGTCATTAGCGAGTCGCTGCCGTTCGAGGCGAAAACCAGTGCCGGGAACAGGAGAAGCGCCAGCAACGAAACGATCATAAGTTTCTTCATCATTCCGTGCCTCCTTTCATCTCGTCCAGCATACGTTTGGTGAACTCGAGCTGCTTTTTCGCCATTTCGAGCGATTCAACCTGATTATGGTGTCTTTGCTGGCTCTCGTCCATGTCTCGCTGTGCAAGAGCGAGGCTGTAGATGACGATGGCTCGATCCATCGCAGCGATGGCTTTTTCTGGGCGAAAGGTTCGCTCGAATTCAGTGCCGACCAGATACAGGGAATCAGCCTCGGTGGTAAGTGCGTTTGAGATGTTTTGTTCCACACAGCTTCTCTTGAGGACGCCTGCTTGATATCGATTGGTGGCGAGTTCTCTTTCCTCGAGAGTTTTGGTAGCGCTGCATGCTGCAAGGATGATTAGGGATAAAAAGAAAAAAACTATTTTCTTCATGAATCCTCCATCGGTAAAAATCAAATCACATTCATTTCCATGTCAAGAAAATCAACAAATTGTCGTTCCGTATCTGGAAGTTTGAAACCCCGATGAACCGCTTGTAAAGCTATATTGATGGGGTAATGGCGGTCGGCATGTTGAATGGCCTATCGTTAATAATTAATTTATTTTTGCTTTATTCATGCTATTGTTCTGAACACATGGTCGCGCTTGTCAGAGACGATCGAGCGGAAGCTCGAAGAGGTAGACGTCGTTTTCTTTCTCCCAGCTTGTGAATCCATTCGTACGGAAACGACGCAAAGTCTCCGCATCGTCGGGAGCCATGAGGGTGATCCGGGGAATATTTCTCTGGAGTGCGCAATGCTTCGCAGCCGTGAGCAGGCGATCCATTACATCGCTACATTCCGCGTGAATCGCTAAAATGTTCATGGACTTCTCTTTGGGAGAATGAATCAGGAGGATCGCGCCATCGAGGCTACCACCTCCGGTGGCGAGAATGTAACCCTTTTCGATGAATCGCTGGAAATTCTCCGGGGCAGCCGGATAGAACACCCAGCCGAACGCGATAAGTTCTTTCATGTCGCGATTGAAGCCGGAGTTTATGAAAAGCGGCAGGAAATCTTCCTTGCTCTTGGCTATTTCAACAACGCCTTCAGCAGGCTTCTCCTCGCCGGATATCTCGTAAACGAGATGAGAATACGAATACTTATGGTAAAAACCGCGCCTGGTGTTCAGGGCGATCGATTCGACATTCGGGAAATAGGTGGAAAACCGGATGGAATCGACCCGATCGCGGCTGCGTATCATGTCGAGGAAGTGCTCGAGGAATTTACTCCCAACGCCACGATGCTCGCACGCGGGATGCTTCTTGAGTCCTTCCAGCCAGGCGTCGCTCTCGGTAACCCAGCTCAATCGTCCGATGCCGGAAAGCTCGTCGTCGAGCCAGAGCGCGATAAATGGATTTCGCGTGTTCTCGACCCACTCGTCGAACACGATTTTGGTATAGTCTTCGCCATCCCAGATGTTTTCAGTCATCTTAAGGATGGCTTCTTTTTCGTTGCTTGTAATGCGTCTGAATTCTTCTTTCATGCTGGCGTCGTTTCTTGGTTTATCATCTGCCGGAGATCAATCCTTCCAGCCGATTTTCCATTTCAGAAGCTTGCTCTGGCACTCTTTGTGCCCGAGCTTGGCTGCCTCCTTCATGTGCTCGATCGACTTCTTCGATTCTCCCTTCCGGGCGAGAATCTGGCTGAGTTTATAGTGAGCGTTCGCATGACGAGGGTACATTTTAACGGCTTTGGAAAGCTGGTCGTACGCTTCTTCGTACTTGGCCATCTCCAGGAAGATATCGCCCAGCTCGTAGTAGGCCATCGCTGTCATGGAGGGTTTGAAATTGCGTTTGATCTTGGATACGGAATGGAGTGATTTCTGCAGGAAGTCCGCCGCAGCCGAGTCTCGCTCGATCCGGCGAATCTCTCTCGCCACCGCGATGGTTCTCTCGGGGTTGGGCTCGATCTCGATTTCCCTTTTAAAGGCTTCGATCGCCTTGGGGTAGTCCTTCTCCCGAAGATAGATATTCCCCAGCTCGTAGAAAGCCTGGAAATAGTTCTTATCGTATTCGGTTGCCTTGAGGAGATGCAGCTTCGCTTCGGTAGGATTGTTCATGGCGAGATAGAGCCGCCCAAGGAGGTAATTCGCTTCCGCGTCCTTCTTGTAAATTGCCAATCCCTTCTTCAGTGTGTTGATGGCTTCGTCGTAGGCCTTTTTCTTAAAAAGAGACTTGCCTTCTTCAAACAGCTGTGTTGCTTCTTCCGGCACTTCTTCGCTGCTGCTGAAAATATTCTTCAGAAAACCCATACACTCCCCATTCAGTTATCGATTTAATACTTTCGAAACAAAATACAATCACACAGGGAGAATACGGCAAGGAATTTATGATCTTTCCTCGGTCGGCTTCCTTTGGTGTAAAAAATACTAATGCCCGTAGCCGTTGGCCGCACTTCGCACAAATGGATTATACTGGCTTCTCGGGCGGAGGTACACCTTCATGCCCGGGTGAACGGGGGTACGTGTATAATCTGCATGCGAGAGGTGGACCTGAATGCTTTGATGCAGGGAATCGATGAATTCCAGCTTCACGACGGCTCCCGCTGTGAGAACCCGATGCGTCTGCACGGGGATTGCGTCCGGATTCCCAAGGGGATTGAGCAGAACTTCGATTTCATGCGGACGCACCAGCATGCGGGAAGGATGATCGGTATCGATGCGGTGAAACCGCGATGACGAGCCGTTGAACCTGCCGTGGAAAACGTTTACGTCGCCCAGGAATTGCAGGACGAACTCGCTGGCCGGGTGGTGGAACACCTCGTCGGGTGTTCCGGTTTGCTCGATGGCTCCCTGGTTCATCACGACGATCCGGTCGGCCACTTCGAGCGCTTCCTCCTGATCGTGCGTGACGAAGATGCTGGTGATGTGCAATTGATCGTGGAGCTCGCGCAGCCAGCGCCGGAGCTCCGTTCGAACCTTGGCGTCCAGCGCACCGAAGGGTTCGTCGAGCAGAAGAACTTTCGGGCGAATCGCGAGCGCTCTCGCGAGCGCTACCCGCTGACGTTGTCCGCCAGAGAGCTGGGAGGGCATTCTGTTGGCCATCGCACCGAGCTGTATCAGCTTCAGCAGCTCGTTGACGCGATCCCGGATTTCAGCCTTGGGTGGTCGCTGTGAGCGTTTCATCACGCGCAGGCCGAAGGCGATGTTCTCGAAAACCGTCATGTGGCGGAACAGCGCGTAGTGCTGGAAAACAAAGCCGACATTGCGCTGACTCGCCGGTTTCCGGGCGACATCCGCATCGTTGAAAAGGATTCTCGATTCGGGATTCTCGTCCGGAAGCTCGAGTCCCGCAACCAGTCGCAGCAGGGTGGTTTTACCCGAGCCTGAAGGCCCGAGTAGCGCAGTCAACTCGCCATCCTTGAAGGTCAGCGAAATATCCTTAATCGCCTGGAAATGATCGAAACTTTTGGTGATGTTCTGCAATGTAATACTCATGAGCGACACTCCTTTGTCTTCCACTCGACCACCGATTTGAGAACGATTGTCAGCAGAGCCAGCATCGCCAGGAGCGAAGCGACTGCGAACGCGGCGGTGAAGTGATATTCATTGTATAAAATCTCGGTTTGCAACGGAAGGGTGTTGGTGTGTCCGCGTATGTGTCCCGACACAACGGAAACCGCACCGAATTCACCCATCGCACGCGCGTTGCACAAGATAACGCCGTAGATCAATCCCCACTTGATATTGGGAATCGTAACCTTCCAAAATGTTTTCCAGCCGCTTGCCCCCAGCGTGAGGGCGGCCTGCTCCTCTTGCGTTCCCTGCTCGGTCATCAGGGGGATCAACTCCCTGGCCACGTATGGGAATGTCACAAAAAGCGTTGCAAGCACGATTCCGGGCACCGCGAAGATGATGCGAATATTGTGTTCGCCAAGCCAGGGGCCCAGCCATCCATGCGCACCGAAGAGAAGCACGAAGATCAGACCGGAGATCACCGGCGAGACCGCGAACGGCAGATCGATCAGCGTGATGACCAGGTTTCTGCCCCTGAACCGAAACTTGGATAGCGACCACGCGGCAGCAATTCCGAACACGATATTGAGCGGTACGGAGATCGCGGTTACGAGCAACGTCATGCGGATGGCCGAGAGCGCTTCGGGATTGACGATGCTCTCCATCCACACGCGCACTCCCTGCCGGAATGCCTCCCCGAACACGATCGCTAGCGGCAGCAATAGAAAAGCTCCCAGAAAAAGCAGCGTCGCTGCGGTTATCGCGATTTCGACCGCCTTAGACGATCGCAGCCCGGGGCGTAGTGTTACACGGTTCATGTCATACCTCTTTCAGACGGTTGCCGCTCCAGGATTGGAGCAGGTTGATCGAAAGCAGCAGCACGAACGAAATGATCAGCATTCCCAGAGCGATTGCGGTAGCCCCGGTATAATCGTACTGCTCCAGCTTGGTGATGATCAGCAGCGAGGCGATCTCGGTTTTCATCGGCATGTTACCCGCGATGAAAACGACCGAACCGTACTCGCCCAGCGCTCTTGCGAGGGCCATCGCGAAGCCGGTCAGAAGTGAGGGGAGTATCAGCGGGAGGATCACGCAGCGGAAGGTTCTGAAGCGGGAAGCTCCCAGGCAAAGAGAAGCCTCTTCCACCTCCTGATCTAGCTCTTCGATTGCCGGCTGCACGGTTCGAACCACGAACGGAAGACCGATGAAAATCATGGCAATGGTGATCCCGACCGGCGTGAAGGCGATTCGTATCCCCGCGTCGAGAAGCGGCTTGCCGATCCACCCATTGGGTGCGTAGATCGCTGTCAGCGCGATTCCACTGACAGCAGTGGGTAGTGCGAAAGGCAGGTCGATGAGGGCGTCGATAATCCTCTTCCCGGGAAACTGCACCCGGACCAGAAACCATGCGATGAGAAGCCCGAACACGGCATTGACCGTCGCTGCCGCCAAAGCGGTTGTGAAGGTGAGTTTGAAAGATGCTACAACACGGGCGTCGGTCATGACATTCCAGAATCCGCTCCAGCCGATCTTACTGCTGTTGACGGTTAGTGCGGCGAGAGGCAGCAGGACGATAAGTCCCAGATAGAGCAGCGTGTAGCCGAGGCTCATCCCGAACCCGGGCAGGACGCTGTGGTGCTTGAGTTTCATGGCATAATCCTTACTGCTGCTGGACGAGATAGATTTGATCGAAGATTCCGCCATCCGCAAAATGTTTCCGCTGCGCTTGCTGCCAGCCTTCGAAGACTTCTTCGATTTTGAAGGTAATAACATATTCGAAGCGGTTGTTGTCGACGGGATCGGCGAATTCCGGGTGGAGCGGACGATAGTAGTGCCGTGCCACCAGACGCTGACCGGTTGGGGAGTAGAGGAACGCGAGGTACGCTTCCGCGAGTTCACGGACACCATGCGACTCGGCGTTTTTATCGACAAGCGTCACGGGAGGTTCTGCCTGGATGCTGATGGACGGGATCACAATCTCGAACTGATCGGGATCGAACTCGTTGATGGTGAGGTACGCCTCGTTTTCCCACGCGAGAAGGACATCGCCGATTCCGCGCTGGATGAAAGTCGTGGTGGAGCCTCTCGCTCCGGTGTCGAGCACGGGAACGTGGCGATAGAGTTCCGCGACTTTCGCTCTGGCGATGTCCTGGGCGGCGCGAACTTTACTCAGGTAAGCCGGATTCTTGAGCTTGCTGAAGTTGTCGAGCTCCTTTCTCAGGAAGTATCCCCAGGCTGCCAGGTAGTTCCAGCGTGCGCCGCCGGAAGTTTTGGGATTGGGCGTGATTACTTCGACGTCCGATTTCAGGAGGTCGTCCCAATCGCGAATCCCCTTCGGATTTCCCTTTCGAACGAGAAATACGATCGTGGATGTGTAGGGGCAGGAGTTGTTTGGTAGCCTCTTTTGCCAATCGGCCGGGAAGAGCCCCGTCTTCTCGCTGATGGCGTCGATGTCGTATGCCAGTGCGAGCGTTACAACATCGGCGGGGAGGCCGTCGATCACGCTGCGCGCCTGTTTCCCCGCGCCACCGTGCGATTGCTGGATGGTCGGCGTTATGCCGTGCAGGTTCTTCCAGTGCTCGCAAAAGGCCTGGTTGAACTCCTTGTAGAATTCCCGCGTGGGATCGTACGACACATTCAGCAGTGTCAAATCCGATGATTTCGTCTGGTCCGAGCAGCCTGTCAGGGCCGCAGCGGCCAGTAATCCAATAAAAAAAATTCTGAGTAACAATTTCATAATCATTCTCCCGTATAAATCACGACTGTATCGGTGTAAGTTTATGGCTTAAAAAAAAGACCTATGCACTATTATCGTCAACCGTGATCGATTCCTTTAATTCTTCTTGTAAAACAGGATCGAAATTCGCGAGATCCTTGATGGTTACGTTGTCGAGCATGTGAGCGATGTGGTTGCGAATATTGAGAAACAAGCGCCTGAAGCGGCATGCGCTTTCCTGTGAGCATTCCTCGTACTCGCAACTTGAGACACACGCGATCGGAGCGAGCATGCTGTCGTAGTAACGGACGACACGACCGATGGTTAGCTTTGCGGGATCGACTAGAATCCGGTACCCGCCGTCCCTGCCGGGAACCCCCTTGACCCAGCCGGCGTCCTTCAGATCGAGCATGATGTGTTCGAGGAAGCGCTTCGGGATATCGTTCTCTTTCGCGATATGACGAATAGAGTGCAGCTTGTCCGTATCGATCGCCAGGTAGACGAGCGCTCTCAGTGCATAATCCGTTTTCTTCGAGATTTTCATCAACGATTTCCTTCAATATTGATATGAATATAGAATAATGGTTATAACGAATTTGTCAAGGTATTCCTCTGCCAGAAAGGCTTTCGGGCGTTTCAGGATACTTTATTTGTTCAATGAAGTCGAAATTCCACGGAGACTGGATCGCTCGATGCTTTATAAGTAGAGACGGATTTCGAAGTTGTTGGTAAGAAGGTGTAACGAAACGGGTGAGAATCCGCTATAATGTATGAACTAGGAAAAGAAATAAACGTTGACAGCAAACATGTTATCTGCGTTTGTTTTCCAAACTGTTTCAGGAGATCAATGAATGACAAAACGAATTTCGATATTCTTCACCATTACGGCCATTCTCGTGCTTATGTTGGGGTGTGCCAACTGGATGTACAACTCGCCCAAACCACAATTTCACATACAGGTTTCCAGTGGTCAAACCGGTAATACTTACGATTCCAACCTGGATCAGATCGAAGTGTTTTACAATCAAACGTTGATAGGGGAGACCGAGAAAGGCGGATATCTTAAGCTCATCGATGCGACGGACGAGCTGGGAGACGATTACCTCGAATTGAAGTCCGGCGATCTTGTTGAGCTGAAAAAGGATGGATACTACGCCTTCAAGAGGATCACGGATGCTGACATCGAGCAGGGAAAGAAGTACAGGAAATTCGATCCTGAAAACTTCGAAGTGGTCAATGACGACAATGCAGCAAACTTCATCCGGTTGTTCATCGTTGAGAACTACTCGGGATTAACGTTCTTCTATCCATCCGAGTAACGAGATGAAACAAAAACGATCGCTCCTTTACTTGGCCACGTTACCGCTACTGATTCTCCTTGCATCTTGTGATTCTACCACGGGTACAGGAACAGGAATGGCCGGTTTTCTGGAGCTGATCGCCGATTATCAGGTCGAAGGTTATACCTATCGAATCAACGAGGATTCTGGAAACATCTATACCCTGAACAGCGAATATGGATTTATGGTATTCGATCAACTATTGACGGATGATTTAGAGCTTTTAGGTTATTATACAAACGTCGCATCCGATTTCGATATCTCCGGAGATTACGTTTTTCTCGCCGGAGATGGGATCGATGTTGCGGACATGAGCATTTACGACGATATCCATTCCGTTGACGAGTTTAGCGGAACTTATTTCAACGATGTTATTGTGCAAAGCAATTATGCGTTTGTGATGGATAAGTACTTCGGTCTGCGGGTTCTCGACGTGAGTAATCCAAACAGAATTCAACAAACAGGCAGCCAGTTCTGGAGCGACGAGACCTACCAAATCGCGTTAAAGTGGCCTTATCTGTTTGGGGTATATTCAAGTGGTATATGGATCATGGATGTTTCGGATCCCAGCTTTCCGTGGCTTGTAACCGATCATTCTCTACTTGCTTCCAATGCGATAGCCGTGGAGGATCACTACGTCTATGTGGCTGGTGAAACAGGGATTACGATTCTCGATGTGACGGATATCGAGAATCCTCAGGAAGTCGGGTATTATAACACATTCTCCGAAGTTATGGACATTTGCGTGAGAAGCAGACATTTGTTTGTTGCGGCTGGAGATTATGGTGTGCAGGCGATCGATGTTTCGGATCCGGCTTCTCCCTCTCTGATCGATTCCTATTATACGTCCGGCTACGCATGGTCGCTGGATGTAGATTATAATTATATATACCTTGCTCAAAGCAATGGGATTACCAAACTGAGATACGACGAGGTTTATTGATATCGGTAATTGAGATTTGAATTGTTTTCCGGGATTGTGGTGTACGGGAATGGAGAACAGATGGTAGATTTGACGAACTGCAAGGTCTTGATCGCAGAGGACAATGAAGACATTGTCGAGCTATTGAGCGAAATTTTCCACATTAGAACCAACTACGAGATAATCATCGCAACAAACGGCGAAGAAGCGCTCGATCGAATCAGAAACAACGATGTCGACCTTATCCTGCTCGATATCATGATGCCGATCATGGATGGATTCGAAGTCGCCGAAATCATCAAAGGCGATGACAAATTCAAGCACATTCCCATCATATTCATGACCGGAATCGCCGACGAGCAGTTCATGGTGAAGGCTTTCTCTCTTGGCGGTATCGATTATGTCACCAAGCCGATGAACATCAAGGTCATGCTGGAGCGAGTGAGGGCGCAGCTAACCCTGAAACGAACGCAGGACGAACTCAAGTACAAGAACACACTTCTGCATGATCGCGAGTTGCACCTCGCCGCGCTCGTGGAGGAGAAGACCCGTAAGAACCAGCAGATAACCATGGCAATGGTTTCAGCGCTGGAGAACGCCAATCACTACAACGACATCGATACGGGGAACCATATTCGGAGGGTGAGTTTGTATTCGTCGCTACTGGCTCGAGAGTTTGGTTGCGAGCACGATTTCGTGAACCGCATCGAGCATTACGCATCCCTGCACGATGTTGGGAAGATCGGTATCCCCGATCAGGTACTGAAGAAGCCCGGTCCCCTCACGAGAGAGGAATTCAAGGTAATCGAGCAGCATGTCGTGTATGGATTCGAGATGTTGAACACGCCTGCTGTTGACGAAATGGCGAAGAATATTGTCTTGTACCATCATGAGCGCTGGGACGGCAAGGGCTATGTCAAGCGACTGAAGGGTAAAGAGATACCACTCGAAGCCCGGATTGTGGCGATGGCGGATGTGTATGATGCGCTCTCGTTCAGGCGAGTTTACAAGGAAGCGTTCAATGAGCCGGATATCGACAGTTACTTCAGGGGAAGTTCCGGATACCATTTCGATCCGTCCCTGGTCGAGCTCTTTTTCGATGTGAAGAGCAGTATAATCGAGATTAAAGAAAGCCTGGCCAAGTAAGCAGATGAAGGATGTCTCTCACGCCCTCAAACCAATACTCCGCAAAGCGGGTAAAACCATTATCGATTACGGGTTGATCAAGGATAACGACCGGATCGTGGTGGGAGTTTCGGGTGGCAAAGATTCCTGGACGCTGCTGCATGCCCTGGTTGAGCTTCAGAAGAAAGCGCCGGTTCTTTTCGAGCTTTGCGCCGTGAAAGTGGATTACCCTCATGGGCGCGTAGAAAACCGCATCATCGAGGAGGCGTGCCGGGATATTCTTCCGGAGTTTGTCTTGCTCGAAACGGATATTGGGGAAATAATAGCTGACAACCTCAATCGCAACAAATCGCACTGCGCTTTCTGCGCTCGACTTCGCAGGGGATTCCTCACTACTTACGCAACGAAAAACGGCTTCAACAAGATCGCTCTCGGGCACCACCGCGAGGACTTCAACGAGACCCTCCTGATGAATCTGTTCTTCTCGGGGACGCTTTCGAGTATGCCCGTGTCGTACCAGATCGAAGGGCAGCCGGTTGAGGTGATTCGACCGCTCGCTTTCTGTGCGGAAGAAGAGATATCGGTCTTCGTCAAGCAAACGGATTTGCCCATCATTCACAGCTCGTGCAGATTCTCTGACCGGGGAGAGCGAACGAAGATGAAGGAACTCATCGAAGAACTGACGCAGTGTTACCCCGAGATCAAAGGGAGTCTCATGGCGGCTCAAACGAATGTCCTGCTTTCTCATCTACCCATTTTGAGTAAATAACAATTCTGGATTTGCGAACCGACCGCACGGTGGGGCGGCGCCCGAAACCATTCATCCGACCCACATTCCCGGGAACAACACGGATTAGCCGATGAACGTGAATGTGCGCCGGATTTCATAAAGGTTTCGGTAAAAGCATGGGTAAGCTGTTTTTCGCTAACAGCTTCCCCATGCTTTTGTGCGCGAAGCGCACGCGCCGCCCCGCCGCGCTGGTTGGTGAGCAACTTCGGGCAATCAGTTGGTTCGAGGAAATGAAAAGGCTGAAAGCGGTACACGCTTTCAGCCTTTAAAAAGCCAATGAGAGAGTTATTTCAGCAGAAGCATTTTCTTCGTAGATGTGTATCTGCCGGTTTTAAGCTTATATAGGTACAGTCCGCTACCGACGTCGCGCCCCATATCGTCCTGACCATTCCAGGTAACATCGTGGTTTCCAGCCTGATAAGGCTCATTCACGAGTGTTTTAACTTTCTGACCGAGAAGGTTGAATATCTCGAGCTGAACCATACCCGCTTCGCGAAGCGAGAACGATATCCGGGTCGATGGATTGAATGGGTTTGGATGGTTGCCAATCAGTTTCGTCACGGCAGGAATATCGGCTCCCTGATCGTTGCTGACAACGTTTATCAATAGTTGGTTCGAAGGATTGGACTCACCGGTCTCATAGATTGCGGTGACGTAGTACAGGTGACTTCCGCCAGAGACTTCCTCATCGGTGTATCCTGTGGTCATTGCGTCCTCGATGTTGGCGATTTCCATATAGTCTCTGTAAACCTTGAAGCCGGTCTGTGTGCTCGCCTGCGTTTCCCAACTCAGTTGTACGTCGCTATCGACTTGCTGGCCGGTGAGATTGATTGGTGGGAGCATGGGAACGATCGTTCCTCGCGTCGCCTGAAGAATCTCGCCGGTTCCGTAGTTCTGGATAAACACGATGAAATCCACGTTGGCTTCGACCCAATCCGTGTCGATTGTCATGTCAACGGATACGACTTCGCGGTCGCCTCCTTCGAGATCGAGAACGGTTCCCTCAGCATCCGGATACATGTCGCGCATGACCCAATGGAAAAGGTCTTCGCCGTTGGCTGCGTTATATTCGAGGTTGCTTTCTGTGGCAACGACGAACAACCGCAAGTCCCCGGGGATAACTCCGCCAACCGTATTGATGTTCACGTCCATTGTCATGTTCTGACCGTACTCATTGTGGTAAGCAGTCAGTTCGAAAGCGCTATATTTGTTCAGACGCGCGTTAATCGCAGAAGTCATGGACGATTCGTTGCCGGGGGAAGGCTCCAGGACACCATCGGTGTAAGAATCCGGAACTGCGGAACAGCCATAGTACTGAGTACGTGTCGTATTGTCAGCCGTGTTTGCCTGATAGAACGGATCATTGTTTCCCGGCCACCATACATGGTACCAGATCGGCAGTACCTGCGTGTCGCCGAAATCGTTCAGAACTTCCTCGATTGTCGGATTCGCATTGGCGCAGGGATCGCAACTCGTGTTCGTGAATTGCTCCCAAAGAACAATGCGGGGAGCTGTGTTGGTGTCGAAATAGCCGATGCCGGTGTTGTTGCTCTCGTCCATATCCTGTTCGTACTCGACGATTACAGTAACCTTGTATAGTTCATTTGCTTCTTCAATTATAAAAGAACCAAAGGTTATGGTCTCCGTTTCACCGAAATCGAGATTGATACCATCAACGTTGTCGCCATAAATCGAAGTTCCATCCGAAGTCTGGATTTCACACAAAGCGTCGAAGGTGACGTTGTCGAGACCGAAGTTCATGACAACGGCCGTGGGAGTGTATGATTGCCCCGCTGTGTATTGGTCGCCCGTCACAACACTACGAACTATCGGGTCGTACTGGAAGGGGGTGAATACCCTGAAATCGTCAATGTACCAGTAGTTGATGTTGTAGGAATTTCCGCTGAAATATATCGCGATCTGGAAGTCGGATGCTCCGACGTCCGTCGTGCTGATCGGCTCGATGACGGTTGTACCTTCGATGCTCGCGCTGGGCGAAAGCGTCCATACCGGGTTCCAGGTTCCGCCCCCCGAGCGTGTTGCAACGCCAAGCGTGTAAGCGCCGCTGTAGTGATCGACCATGTGCTTCATCTCGAACATCAGGTAGGTGACACCCGAAAGATCCAGCTCAGGCGAGATCAGGTAGCTGCTGCCGCTGAATTCGGGGCTCCAGTTGAAGCGCGCTTCAGGAGCTACGCCACCCGCGTTTGAGGTGCCTTGCGCAGACCAGTTAGCAGAGTTGGCGCTGATCGTCCAGCCATTGGGCGGACAGTCGTCGCTGAAGTCCGTTCTCAAGTATTCCTGAGCCCGGGCAAAATAAACGATGCCAATGAACAAAAGCAAAAAGGATAATTTTCTCATGTCAACCTCCGAGACTTATTTCTAGATATTTAATATCATGAACTATCGATAGCATGAAGCAAGTTTCATTCCCTGAAAGAGAAAAAAAGATTTATAATTTGCGGTGGATTTGTCGGCGTTTAAATCAAATGCCACAGATGTAGCGGTATGTGGTGAATATTGTGCAGGAAAAAGATTGACGCTAATTTTAAACGATGCATTATCGGTGCCAAAGGAATTATGTAATGGTAGATGCAAAAGATATTAAACTGATCATCCTGGATTGCGACGGCGTCCTGACCGACGGCGCGATTATATACAACGAACAACGCGTTGAATCGAAACATTTTAACGCCAAAGACGGCCTGGGTATCCGAATGGCGATGGAGTGGGGCATCGAAGTTGCCATTATCACCGGCAGAAGCTCCGAGCTCCTTGCCCAAAGGTGCAGCGACCTCCGTATTACGCACCTTTACCAGAGTATCAGGCATAAATTCAAGGCTACGGAAGAGCTGCTGGAGAAGCTGGGCCTCACGTGGGAAAACACCGCGATTATGGGCGACGACTGGAACGACATGCCCATGCTCGAGAAGGCCGGTATCTCCTCCACTCCCTCGGACGCCTTCCCCGATATAAAGTCCCGCGTCGATCTGGTGATGGAGCGTGAAGGCGGCAAAGGCGCAGTTCGCGAACTAATCGAATGGATACTCAAAGAACAGGGTTGCTATGAAGAAGCTGTTCAAAAGCTGCTTGATCGCTTTATGGCTCAGTAGCGTACTGCTGATTGCCGTTGCGGGTTGCAGCCATGAGGCGCAGGAGATGGATAACACCAAACCGGAAGCCGGCCTCGCGGACGAACAGAGCGATTCGGTGAGAATCGTCTCCATGAAGAACAACACCCTCGAGTATATCCTCAACGCGAAGCACATCCAGCGCTACTACAAAAGCAAAATACTGCACGCGGATACCGTTCGCGTTGAATCATACGATGAAAACGGCCTGCTGCGGTCGGTTCTCACCAGTGATGTGGCGATCATGGACGAGATCAAGAACCAGCTTACCGCCGAGCAGAACGTGGTGATCGTGAACGACGCCAACGACAGCCTGAAAACCGAGCACCTGGTGTGGGACCGCAACACCGACGAGATTTACGCGAAGGATCAGGTAACCATCATCCGGGGAGAGAACATCTTCCACGGCAGAAACCTGTGGACGGATACCAGCTTCAAAGAGCTCCGCTCGGCGGATGTGCAGGGATCGGGACGGATTGGTAAAGAGGACATGAACGATGAATAAGACATTTGTTCTTTTTGTCGCGGTACTCTCGACGATTTCATGGCTCGTCGCCGAAGATACTACGGAGGCGCGTCCCTACAGACTCGAACACGCCGATTCGCTCTTGGCGCTGAAGCAGGGTACAGAGTACGTAACGAACCTTCAGGGCAACGTGCATTTCTTCTACGGCACCACAGAATTCTACTCTTCCAACGCACGTTTCCTGGATGAACAGAAGATCGTGTACCTCCTGGAAGACGTCACGGTGGTCGAGGACACCCTAACGCTCACGGCGGATTATGTGACGTACTATCGTACCAGCGACAAGCTGGAATTGCAGGGCGGGGTACGACTAACGGTAAATCGCTCGGATAAAACCCGTCAGGTCGTGCGCGCGGATCGCGTCGACTGGCTTCGCGAGATTGGCAAGGTGAATGCGAGTGGGTTCGTGAAGGCATGGGACACTCGTGACAGCCTCCACGCGGAAGCCGGGCGCATCGAGTACGACCTCAATACGGGTTACGGTTACATGATCATGAACCCGGTTGTCTATCGCGAGGGCAAGGATTCCCTGCGGATCAGCTCTCAGAAGATGGAATACTACCAGGAGCAGCAGAAGCTGGTGGCGATGTTCGATGTGGTGACGGAATCGAAGGATTACGTTGCCAACAGCGATTTCCTTGTATACTATGCCGAGAAGGAAGAGGCGATATTCACCGGTGAACCGGAATTCCACACGGAATCAGCGGACGGCTTCGCTCGTGAGTTCCATATGTATTTCGAGGAGAACGAACTGAAATCGGCCTCTTTCATCGATTCGAGCAAAATCCTCTTCAGCTCGGGCGAGGGGCTGGAGAAGAGCAATCGCATCACCAGCGATATCATGCGATTCAAGTTCGACGACAAGAGCCGCATCGAAAGCTTCGAGGCGGAAGGCGACATCCATTCCCACGTCTCGCAGACGAAGGAAGACGGAAAGGATTTTTTCGAGAACTCGGCCGTCGGGGAGATCATGAAGGTCACGATCGACGACGAGAACAAAATAGAATCGATTGTCATGAAGAACGGAGTTTTCGGGACATACAAGTTCGATGGCGATATCTAAAAGGATCGATCTTGTACTTTTCCGAAATATCGGTTGACAGTCAAAGTAAAAGAACGTAATCGTTAGAAAGAAGAATTGAGCGGAATGTAAATGGAAAAAAATAGAATTCGTGCCGATAAACTGGAGAAATACTACGGGAAGCGCAGAGTACTGAAGGAGATCACCCTGGAAATCGAACAGGGTGAGGTCGTCGGTATCCTCGGGCCGAACGGGGCGGGAAAGTCCACGACTTTCTACATCATCCTCGGCCTGGCGAAGGCCAATGCGGGAACCATATTTTTTAACGATATCGACATCACACGCAAGCCTATGTACAAACGGGCCCAGCTCGGGATCGGCTATCTTGCGCAGGCTCCGTCGATCTTCCACAAGCTTACGGTGGAAGAGAACATCATGGCGATCCTCGAGACGATGAAGATGCCCCGCAAGGAACGCCGCTCCAAATGCGAGGAGTACCTGGCGGAACTCGGCCTTACGAAGCTCGCGAAGCAGAAGGCCTACACCCTATCCGGCGGCGAACGCCGGAAGCTGGAAATAACCCGCTCACTGGTAACCAATCCGTCCTTCATTCTTATGGATGAACCCTTTGCCGGAGTCGATCCGCTTGCCGTTGCCGATATCCAGGATATCATCATCAAGTTGCAGGATCGGGGCATAGGCATATTAATCACGGATCACAACGTACTTGACACTTTGAAAATCACTCAGAGAGCTTATATTATCTTCAATGGCGAAATTTTACTGTCCGGAACGTCGAAAGAGCTGGTCAACAGCGAAAAAGCAAGAGAAGTTTATCTTGGAGATCGTTTTTTAAACCCGATATTCGAATGATGTAATTATGGCAAGAATACAACAAATCCTATCGCAGAAGCAAGAGCAGAGGCTTGAACTCAGGCCCAAGATGCTTCAATCACTTCATTTGCTGTCACTACCGATTCTCGAGCTCGAAATGCACATGAAACACGAGCTGATTACGAATCCGATGCTGGAACTGCAAGAGGAAGACGACTCGCGCGAACCGGAAACAGACAAGAAAGACGAACATGAACATGAATCACCTGAAGTCGAAATTGATATAGATATTGAACCCGAGAGAAATACGGAAGACCTGAAAGAGACCATCGACGAAGCGAAAGAGCTCAGCGAAATCCTCGATACCTGGAACGATTACCACTCCGACGAGCGATCCTCGACCTGGGAATCCGCCGAGGAGATCGACCACGAGAACACGCTTCGACTCCAGGAAGACAAGAAGCAGGAGTTTTACGATCAACTCGACCGCCACAACCTTACGGAAGACGAGTTCGAGTTTGCAACCGAGCTGATCGACAGCAGCAACGCGCATGGCTTTTTACCCGACGATTTCGATATCGACGATCTGGCGATTGAATATGGTATAGACCACGATCGGGCCAAAGAAATCCATCAGATTGTTTTGCACCTGATTCCATCCGGCATTACGGCTCGGGATATCCCCGAGTGCCTGCTCGCGCAGTTGACGCCCGAGCAGCTGGAAAACGAAGTTCTCGCGGGTGTTATCCGCGAGGATTTCTGTGATCTGATCCACCGGCGATATCAGAATATCGCCACGAAATACAGGATTTCCGTAGATTCCGTGCTGGAGATCAAAGACGAAATCGCGCTGCTGGACCCCAAACCCGGCCTGCGACTCGTTACCAACGAAACGAACTACATGGTTCCGGACGTCATCATCAAGAAGATCGATAACGAATACGAATTGATCGTGAACGATTCCTTCATGCCCAATATCATCATCAGCCGTCGCTATCGCGACATCATCAAGAACATGGGGAAGGATCGGGACGCGCTCAACTACGTGCGCAGCAAGATCAATTCGGCCAAGTTTCTCATCAAATCGATGTACATGCGCAACCGCACCCTGGAGAGGGTGATGCGCTCCATCATTCAGCATCAGCGGCAATTTTTCTATAACGAGACCGGAATCCTCGAACCGCTAACCTACTCCACCATCGCGGCGGAGCTTCAGGTGAACGAATCAACCATTTCCCGCGTTGTGCGATCCAAATATGCCGATACGCCTTTCGGCGTGATGTGCCTGAAAGACTTCTTCACATCGACAGCCGGCAAGGACAAGAACTACGATGCCGTTTCGCGTCAGCTTGTCGAGCGGAACATCCGCGAGATGATCGAGGAAGAGGATAAGCGAAGACCGATCAGCGATCAGGATATCGCCAACATCCTCAAGGAAAAGGGCATCAGCGTTTCGCGGCGCGTGATCGCGAAGTATCGCGAGGGATTGGGAATTCTGAATAGTCGTTTGAGGAGGAAGGAAGGATAATGAAACATACGGTAGCTGTTATAGGTGGTGGACCGGGTGGATATGTGGCCGCGCTCAAGCTGGAGCGATACGGGATCGACGTTGTCCTTTTCGAGAAGGAACGTCTGGGCGGCGTTTGCCTGAACTGGGGTTGTATCCCCACCAAGGCGATGGTCAAGCCGGCCGAGTTGCTGCATGAGATGCAAAATGCCGATGATTTCGGACTGTACGCTGAGAACGCGACGGTTCGATTCGATAGAGTCTTCGAGAGAAAGCAGCAGATCGTCGATCAATTGGTCGGCGGTATCGAATTCATATACAAAAAGAAAAAGATTCCGGTGGTGAATCACGAAGTGACCTCCGTCCGCAAGACCGGGGAAGGCTACGTGATCGCCGCGGACCAGGAATACATGGCGGAATACGTCATTCTCGCGACAGGATCCGTCCCGGTCGAGCTTCCCTTCATGAAGTTCGATGGCGAGGTGGTATGTTCCTCGAACGATATCCTCTCCATGCGAGAGCTCCCCGCGCGGTTGATCGTCGTGGGCGGTGGTGTGATCGGCTGCGAATTCGCGTCGGTGATGCACCAGTTCGGCGTCGAGGTTGAGATTGTGGAATTTCTGCCGCGCCTCGTGAGCACGGAAGACGAAGAGGTCTCCAAACGCCTTGCCATGGCGTTCAAGAAAGAGGGTATCAAGGTTCATCTCAAGAAGGCGGTGGAAGCTTGCCGCATCGAGGATGGAAAGGCGATCCTCACACTCACCGGCAATAAGGAGATTTCCGCCGACAAGGTGCTCGTGAGCGTCGGGAGAAAACCGCGTCTGGGCATCGAGATGATCGATTGCGAGCCGGAGATGGATAAGAACGCGATCGTTATCGACGAGAACATGCGGGCGAATCTGCCAAACCTCTATGCAATCGGCGACGTGACCGGCAAGATGCAGCTTGCGCACGTGGCCAGCAAGCAAGGGTTACGGGCGGTTGACGATATGCGCGACCGGATTGAAGGAAGCGACATCGAGCGTGCCCCGATCCGGTACATGGACATCCCGCGCTGTACGTTCACCAATCCCGAATTGGGATCCGCCGGCCTCACGGAGGAGCAGGCGAAGGAGACCTTCGGCGAAATCCTCGTGGGCAAATTTCCCTTCAGTGCGAACGGAAAAGCGCTCAGCATGGGGCAGTCGTTCGGCTTCGTGAAAACGATCGCTGACGCTGAGAGCCACAAGATCGTGGGGATGCACATCATCGGGCCGGGCGCGACGGAGCTGATCGCGGAGGGCGGAATCCTGATTCAGGCCGGACTCACCATCGAGCAGGCTTCGGAAATCGTATACGCGCATCCGACACTCTCGGAGGCCGTCGCCGAGGCTGTAGAAGACCTTGAAGGAATGGCGCTGCACAAGGCTTAGTTTTTTTGACAGAGTTGATGTAAATGGAAAAACTTCGAAAACCAAAATGGCTGAAGGCCGATTCGCTGGGATCTCGCAAGACGCGCGAGATTACCCGGATGCTGCGCAGGCTGCATCTGAATACCGTGTGCGAAAGCGCGAAATGCCCCAATCGCGGCGAGTGCTTCGAGCGCGGAACCGCGACGCTGATGATCCTGGGGGATCACTGCACGCGCAACTGCACCTTCTGCGCGGTGGAGAAGGGGAGAAGCGATCTGCTGCCCCCCGATCCGCAGGAACCGGAAAAGGTGGCCGAGACAGCGCGGCTTCTCAAGCTGAAACACGTGGTTGTTACCATGGTAACGCGGGACGACCTTCCCGACGGCGGCGCGGAGCACATCGCGAGAGTTGTGCGAGCCCTGCGCGAAATCGAGGGATTGACCATCGAAATGCTGATCTCCGATCTGCAAGGCGATCGGGACGCGCTCGCAAAGGTCGTTGCTTCCGGGCCGGACATCCTCAACCACAATGTTGAAACCATCCAGCGGCTATACCCGCAGGTGCGCCCCATGGCGGACTTCCAGCGGAGCCTCGACCTCCTGAAACGCGTCAAATCCATCCAGCCGTCCATGCTGACCAAGAGCGGTTTCATGGTCGGTTTGGGAGAGAGGCGCGAGGAAGTCGTCGAACTCATGGGGAAGCTGCGCGAGCATGAGGTGGATATCGTAACCATCGGGCAGTACATGCAGCCCACTCCCGGGCATTACGCTGTAAGAGAGTACGTAACGCCTGAAAATTTCGCATTTTATCAGGAAGAAGGCGAAGCCATGGGCTTCCGACTGGTCTGCTCCGCGCCGCTGGTTCGCAGCAGCTACCTGGCCGAAAAAGCCTTTGAAGATATTGAAACATCGCAAAAAGACAACGTTAATACTGTAGAAGAAAGGAGGTATGAAAAGAGTAATTCGTTAGTGGTGAATTTGAAATAAACCAAAGAAAGGGGAACACTATGCAAATCACAATCACTGCACGCCACTTTGATCTAACCAACGCGATCCGTGACCACGTTGAAGAAGCTTGCGAAAAGCTGGAAAAGTACTTTGATCACATTATCAATGTTCACTTGACCTTATCTCTCGAGGGCAGCCGGAATCACGTTGAAATGTCGCTTCACGCATCTCATTTCAGTCTTCAGAGCGAAGCCGAAGACCATGATATGTATTTGGCGGTAGACACGGTGATCGACAAAATGGAGTCTCAGATCAAGAAGCTGAAAGACAAAGTTACCGATCATCAGAAAAAAAGATTGAAGGAAGATTTGCATTTCGTTTATGCTGATCTCTTCGAACGTCACGGAGGTGATGAGCCGAGAAAACGCCTGAAAACGAAACGAATTATCGCCGAGACGTACAGCATCGACGAGGCGATGAATCAGATCGAGAAGACCAAGGATTCTTATTTAATCTTCAAAAACGTGGAGACGGATCGCATCAACGTCCTGGTCAAGAAGGACGATGAGCACTTCAAGCTTCTCATGCCTTGATGTATCGTTTCCAACAGTAAATACATGGGTGGCCGTTCCTTGTGGACGGCTACCCGTTCACCTTGAGAGGTATCATGGTAGATCTATCCGTAAAAGAGCTTTTCGAAAAGAAAAAGAAAGACCTCGCGCTTTCGCTGATCAGTCGTAAGAAATCGTTGAACAATCTCATTACCGATTCCCAGTTGAATCGCCCGGGACTCGCCCTGGCCGGCTATCTCGACCGCTTTGCGTACAAACGGGTTCAGGTGCTGGGCGAGACGGAAATCAGTTTTTTGCAGACGCTGAACGAAGACGCCCTGTATGAGCGGCTCAAATCGGTTTTCGAGTACAGCATTCCCTGTATCATCGTCACCAAGGGACTCACCGTTCCGCATCATCTGGAGTATCTGGCCAACGAGATGAACATCGCGCTGCTGTCCAGCCGTCTGACCACCGAGAAGCTGTTCAACAATCTCAATCGCTATCTGAACGAGCACTTCGCACCGAAGAAGGCGATCCACGCGACGTTGGTCGATGTCTTCGGCGTGGGCGTGATGCTCACCGGCGCAAGCGGTATCGGAAAGAGCGAGTGCGCGCTTGACCTCGTGGAGCGCGGTCACCGCCTGATCGCGGATGATCTTGTCAAAATCGCCCTCTCAAACGACATCTTGATCGGAATGCCGGCCAAGGATGCAGGCTGGTTCATGGAAGTGCGCGGCGTCGGAATCATCGACATCGAAAGGATGTTCGGGATTCAGGTCGTCCGCCAGAACAAGCAGATCGAGATTCAGGTCGAGCTCATGCCCTGGCGGGACAGCATGGACTACGAGCGCCTCGGCCTGAAGAATAATTTCGTGGGATATCACGGTATCAATATCCCCGTGATCTACCTCCCTGTTTCACCGGGGAAGAATGTGTCTGTTATTATTGAAGTTATCGCAATGAACCACATCCTTAAAACGTTTGGATACGACGCCGCCGAAGCGTACACGAGACGCCTCCAGGAAGAAATCCGGCAAAAAACGCTATCCAGCCGGAAATAATTATTGACCTTATTGTAAGATCGAAAGTAGATTAGAAAATGATTGAAAAAACAACGGTTGTTCAGAATACACTGGGTTTGCATGCCAGACCATGCACGCTTATTGTGAGAACGGCGAACAAGTTTCGCTCGGATTTTAAAATAATCAAAGACGACACCGAGGTGAACGGCAAAAGCATCATGGGGGTTATGACCCTCGCTGCGACACAGGGAACGGAATTGAGGCTATGGGCTCATGGCCCCGATGAAGAGTTCCTGATGCAGGAGATCGAACAGCTTTTTGTAACCAAATTTGACGAGGACTGATGCAAAAACTGAAGGGGCTTGGAGTTTCTCATGGGATTTCCATCGGAAAGGCGGTCTTGAAAGAAATCCATCCGATGACGATCCCCGAGCGGCGTATTGAAAAGGAATGCATTCTCAGAGAGCTTGAGCGACTTGATTCTGCGATTGAGAAGGTTGTTTCCGATATCGATCATCTTATCGATGAGTATGCGTTCTCCGATGTCGACCGCGAGATACTTCATTCTCACAAGCTGATCCTTCAGGATCCCGAGCTCAGGAAAAATGTATCCAGAATCCTCGACGAGAACATGGTGGGGCTGGAGAATGCGGTGCATCGTCATTTCTCTTATGCCATCGACCTTTTCGAGAAGATGGACAACGCCTACTACGCTGAGCGTGTCTCCGATTACCGTGAAGTTGCCAATCGCCTGTTGGGCCACATGATGGGCTACGAGGACGATATCCTCAGCAAGCTCCACAACGATTCGATTCTCGTTCTCGAAGAGATTCCCGTGTCGCTCCTGACAAAGGTGTCCAAGAAGGGGATAGCCGGTGTCGTTGCCGAGATCGGTAGCAGGACATCGCACAGTTCCATTGTCGCGCGTGCACTGGGAATCCCGGCCGTCGTTGGGGTGGAGAACCTGTTGAAAAGTGTCAGCAACGATCAGGAGCTCATTCTCGATGGCTATGCCGGAGAGGTCATCCTTTCACCGAGTCAACAGAACATTACCCTTTACAAGCACATGATCGAGCAGGAAAGATACCGCTCGGAGCAACTTCTCAAGCTAGTCGATCTTCCTGCCAAAACCAAGGACGGTGTGCGGATAAACCTTCGCTGTAACATCGAGCTTCCCGACGAACTGGCGCATGTCAAGAGAATCAATGCGGATGGTATCGGGCTGTTCCGCACGGAATTCATCTACATTGGCGATATGGAATTACCGAGCGAGAACGAGCAGTTCGAACAATATAAAATGATCGCGGAAGCGCTCAAGCCCAATCCGGTGATCATCCGCACGGTCGATATCGGCGGTGACAAGCTGCACGCTTCCATCAATCTGCGCCACGAGGAAAACCCGAACCTGGGTTGTCGGGGAATACGGCTTTCGCTCAGAAATCCCGAGATGTTTCATGCTCAATTGAAGGCGATTTTACGAGCCAGCCACTACGGCAACATCAAAGTGATGTTCCCGATGGTTTCCAGTCTGGACGAGCTTCTGCGCGCCAAGCAGCACATGAACGAATGCATGAACGAGCTGCGCAAGAACGAGATTCCCTTCGACGAAGAGATCAAGCTGGGCGTGATGATCGAAGTACCATCCGCAGCGATGATCTCCGATACGCTGGCGCAGCACTGCGATTTCTTCAGCATCGGGACCAACGACCTGATCCAATACACGCTGGCGGTTGACCGTACCAGCGAGAACGTAACCGATTATTACAATCCCTATCATCCGGCGATCATGCACCTGATTACGCTGATTGTCCAGAACGCGAGGAAGTACAATCTGCCCGTGTCCGTTTGCGGAGAGATGGCCTCGGATCGGGATTTCGTGCCGATCCTTCTGGGACTCGGGATTACGGAGCTCAGCGTCAATCCGGGATCGCTCCTCATCATCAAGGAATTCATCAGTAAAATCGATTCCAGCATCCTGGTGGATCTGGTGCTCGATATACTCGATCAGATAACCTCGAAAAACGTACAGAAAACCATTGTCAGATGGAGAGATAAATATGGCATTAAAGTTTGATTACACCAATCTTTTATATTCCGATAAAATTCCCTCCGGCATCAAAGCCGAAGAGTTGGATAAAAGCATCATCCGCTGCGAGAAGGCCCATCGAGCGATCCTGGACGATCGCAAGAACGACGTCCTGGGTTTCTTCGAACTGCCCGACTTCGATACGACGAAGATCAAGGCGTTCGTCGAAGAGGTGAAGAACGATTTCGATAGCATGGTCGTACTCGGGATCGGAGGATCGGCCCTGGGAAACCGCGCGCTCTACTCCGCGCTCAAGACGGAGCTGGGCCTCGAAAAAAAGCTGTTCATCGCGGATAACGTCGATCCTTACCTGATGAAGGAAATCATGGATCAGGTGGACATCCCGCGCACGCTGTTCAACGTGATCACCAAGTCGGGCACGACGGCCGAAACAATGAGCACGTACTTGATCGCGCTCGAAATGCTTCGCGAAGCCCTCGGCGAGGACTACAAGAAGAACGTGGTCGTCACCACCGATGCCGAGAAAGGTTTCCTGCGCCAGTTGATCAACCAGAACGGCTACCGGGACTTCGAGGTTCCGGGGAATGTCGGCGGGCGATTTTCCGTGCTGACGGACGTTGGACTGGTTTCTTCGGCGTTTGTGGGGATTGACATCGATGAGTTGCTCCGGGGCGCTGCCTCAATGCGAGATCGCTGCGAGCAAGGCGATGTCATGAAGAATCCCGCCTACCTGAACGCGCTTCTGCACGTGCTGTTCATGGAAAAGGGGATGAACATCTCCGTGATGATGCCTTACTCCAATCCGCTCTACGACATGGCGGACTGGTATCGCCAACTTTGGGCGGAGAGCCTCGGCAAGCGGTATGATGTCGATGGAAAAGAGATTTTCGTGGGGCAGACGCCCGTGAAGGCGCTCGGAACCACGGACCAGCATTCGCAGGTACAGCTCTACGCGGAAGGCCCCAATGACAAGGTGGTCACCTTCCTCGGTCTGGAGCGGTTCGGATGCGACTACGAGATTCCCGGGATTTATCCGGAGCGGGACGAGGTCAACTACCTCGACGGGCAGAATCTCAGCACGCTTCTCAATGTGGAGCGCCAGGCTACCGAGATCGCCCTCACCGACGCCGGACGTCCCAATTGCACCATTTTGTTCCCCAAGCTCGACGCCTTCCATCTGGGCGAGTTCATCTTCCTGTATGAAGTCCAGACGGTGTTTGCAGGCAAGCTCCTGAACATCAATCCGCTGGATCAGCCCGGTGTAGAAACAGGGAAGATAGCAACCTACGCGATGATGGGGAAAAAGGGATTCGAAGATCGGAAGCGCGAAATCGACGCGTTTCTCAAAGATAAATCGAAGAAAGGAAAGATTTTATGACAGTTCTCGATAACGTCAAAGAAATTCAAAGGCTCGATGTGGATGGAATGTACGAGAGGATCATCCATCTTCCCGAGCAGGTATTGAAAGCCTACAACGAAGCGATTGTCCATGTTCCCGCGGATTTCCTGATTCCGGGTACGATAAAGAAAGTCATGTTCAGCGGCATGGGGGGATCGGCGATTTCCGGCGATCTCGCCGCTTCCGCATTTGGCGCAAAATTTCCCGTCGAAGTGGTAAAAAACTATTTACCGCCCTACGTCGATAACGAGACCCTGCTCATCGCGATCAGTTATTCGGGAAACACGGAAGAGACGCTCTCCTGCGTGGAAGAGGCTCGAAGAAGAGGCGCGTTCATCGCCGCCATCACGTCCGGCGGAAAGCTCAAGGATTCTCTGTTGCCGAACGAAGTATGGGTGGAAGTCCCGGCAGGATTCCCGCCACGCTCGGCCATCGGATACCTGTTCTTCTCCGCGCTACGTTTGCTGGAGACATACGAGATGATCGAATCTCAGCAGGATGTCGTGAAGGCAATCGTCGCGATGCTGATCAAGAAAGCCGGAGCGATTGCCGACAGCGTCCCCGAAGATCGTAACATCGCCAAGCTTTCGGCGAAAGAGCTTCAGGGTAAAATCCCCGTGGTGTATGCGTCGCGGCCGGAACTGCTGCCGGTGGCCTATCGCTGGAAATGCCAATTGAACGAGAACGCGAAGTATCCCGCGTTCAGTCACACCCTTCCCGAGATGAATCATAATGAAATCGAGGGATGGGAGCACCCGGAGCTTCGGAAGCAACTGTTCCCGATCTTCCTGCAGAACCTGCAGGAGGACGAAAACTACCTCAAGCGCATAAGAGCAATGCAAGCGCTATTTACGAGGGACAACGTACCTTCGCAAGTCTTCTACACCGAGGGGGAGAGTTTGCTGGAGCAAATGTTTTCGCTGATCTACCTCGGCGACATGATAAGTTTTTATCTGGCAATTCTGGACGGAACGGATCCGACCGGAATCAATTACATCAACTATCTGAAGAGCAACATATAAGGAGAAACCCATGAAGGACGAAAAACACCTTTTCACCTCGGAATCCGTAACCGAAGGGCACCCGGACAAGATGGCGGATCAGATTTCCGATGCCGTCCTCGATGCGATTTTCTCGCAAGACCCTTACGCGAGGGTCGCTTGTGAAACATTCCTGACAACAGGCATGGCACTTGTTGGCGGTGAAATATCGACCGATTGTTACGTGCATATCCCGGATATCGTTCGTCAAACCATCGAAGAGATTGGCTACAATAACGCCGATTACGGGATCGATCATAAAACTTGCGCGGTGATTACGACCATCGATAAGCAGTCGACAGACATCGCGATGGGCGTGGACAAAACCGAATTACACAACATGGTGGGCGCAGGCGATCAGGGTATGATGTTCGGATATGCCTGCCGTGAGACGCCGGAACTCATGCCCATGCCGATCATGCTTGCCCACAAACTCGTCAAGCAGCTCGCTCTTGTACGCAAAGGCTGCAAGGATTGCCCACCGGAATTGAAGTACCTTCGTCCCGACGGCAAATCCCAGGTCAGTATCGAGTACATGAACAACAAGCCGCATCGCGTGGAAGCAGTTGTCATCTCGACACAACACAATCCCGAAGCGACGCACGAACAGATTCGTGAAGACATGATCAAGCATGTGATCAAGCCGATTATTCCGGCAGAGATGATCGACGCGAACACGAAGTTCTTCATCAACCCTACCGGGCGCTTTGTGCTTGGCGGCCCTCATGCCGATACCGGACTTACCGGACGCAAGATCATCGTCGATACTTACGGTGGCAAGGGAAGCCACGGCGGCGGCGCGTTCTCGGGTAAGGATCCGACCAAGGTGGATCGCAGTGCGTCTTACATGGGACGTTACATCGCCAAGAACATCGTGGCAGCCGAACTCGCCGAAGAGTGCGAAGTGCAGCTCGCCTACGCGATCGGTGTCGCCGATCCCGTCTCGGTGATGATCAACACCTTCAATACCGGTAAAGTGCCGGACGAACAACTGGTGAAAGTGGTTCGAGAAATCTTCCCGCTCAACCCGGAAGGAATCATCGAGCACCTCAAGCTGCGCCGTCCCATCTATCGCCTTACCGCTGCGTATGGCCATTTCGGACGCGAGATCAAGCAGTTCGCATGGGAAAATACGGACAAAGTCAAAGCGCTGCAAAGCAAGTTCTAAGAATGATATAGGTTTCGAAAAAGGGTGGGGATACTCACCCTTTTTTATAATGGAGAAAATATGATATATTCCAGTGAAAAGGCAGTTCCTCTCTATGTGCCGGAACCTTTTTGCTTTTTTGACGGAACGCTGGTAGAGAAGAATAAGCTGTATCACGGAAACAAGGCCTCGGAACTGTTCGACTGGAAGTTCAAGCACGAACAACCTCTGAAGTGGTTACCCAACATCGAAGGCATGTTCCACTATATCTGGAAAGACGAGGGCGACCGGATTTTCTTCGGCTCGGATCGTTACGGCTTGAAGCCTCTGTTCTATCGGTTCGACGACCGTCTCGAAATATTCATCGATCCCTGGAAGCAGCGCGATCAGCTCAAGCTGAACGAGTTCTCAATGTGCACACTGCTTGCCGGAAGCATTACACTGGGCGAGAGCACGGCTTACCGCGGCGTTTTCGAGTGCCTCCCGGGAACGCTCTATTGCTTCGATCGCCTGAAGCGCGAGTTGACTTCGCACGTGTGGTCGGCGAACGATATCCAATACAGCGAGGACGCCCTGCCCGTCACATCCCCTTTCACGCATCTGCTGCCGCAACTGGCAGACCATGAGGCTGTGTATCAGCTCGCTCTTACGGCCGGTCTCGATTCGAGGCTCGTGCTCGCGGACGCGTTGCGGAAGGGTCTTGGTTTGGAGACTTTCACGTACGGCCTCAAAGATGAGCCGGACATGCTTACCGCTCAGAGCTTGAGCTCGAAAGCGGGAATCCTGCACAGAAACTACAGCTTCGATTCGGTCTCCGCGAAAACCGGATTCTCCAAATCGCGCATCAAGCGTCTTGTCGAGTGTGGATTCCAGGGACGCAACGTGCCCCAGGAATCCGGCTGGATCGCAAGCAATCATCTCGAGAAGGGGAACCGGGTCGTCGTCACCGGGCATGGCGGTAACTGGATTGCCGGGAATGCCATCACCAACGAGGTTCTGGAGCACAACAGCCCCGAAAAGCTCTCTGACTACTTCACCTGGAAGCTGTTTTACAACACTGCGCATTCATCGAAGGACTTCACCGCGCTGATCGAGGAACTGGTGCGTAAGAGCCTGCTCGAGACGAGGGGCGAAAGCGTCCCTGCCGTCGCGGAACGGTGGTCGCTGGAGAACCCCAAACGGAAGTTCCATACTGGCCCGAACTACGCGGGAAATGGATTTCCCGTGTTCTTCCCGTTCTATCAGTCGAAAGTTGTGGAGCCGTTCCTGTGCCTGAAAGTAGCGGAACGCTACAAGCAGCGCGCATACACCAGAGCTTCGCTCGAGTTTTTACAGACCACGCCACAAGGGCTGGCGCAGATACCGGTAAACGGAAAGTTGCTGGGAAGCGATGAGGAGAAGATTCAGAAGCATGTGAAAGCCGGTAAGATGATCGCTCGCAGGAAAACGGATCCGCACAACATGTTCCGCAAGATGTTGATACCTTCTGAGTTTGCCTGGAGGGAGCCGTACAGCTACTTCGGAACGGGAGGCTTCACGCGCTTCATGAAGTCGAGAGTCGACGAGCTGTTCCCCGATCTCGCTGCGGCGGAGGATTTTCTGCGGGATCAGCGATGTAAAATGTCCGCCGACCACCTTGGCTGGGTGAGGAAACAACGGGTTTCGCAGATGTCGCCCAACGGCATCATGTGCTGCGCCTTCCTTCCAGCCATGCTGGGGATCGAGTGATATGAACACACTGGGGAGCATTCGCTGGACCCTGTCCGCTACGGTTTTCAAGCGTGCCCTGGTCATTCTGTTGTTCCTCTACATCGCTCGCGTCATCGATAGCGAAGCGCTGGGCCTCTTCGGTACCTACACACGATTCATCACGCTCCTGACGACCTTCGCGGTCTTCAGCATGGATGCCCTTTACATCGTTGAGAAAGACAGCGAGCGCATGTTCCCGCTGTTTGTCTCGCTGCCGCTCCTTCTCGGCCTGATCGCAACCATCGCCCTGCCGTTTACCTCGGGACTCATCGCTGCTCTCTACGAAACGCCCGAGCTGAAGCGCATCGTTTTATACACGTTCCCAATCTTGCTCGTCTACGTTCTGCGGCAGGTGCTGAAAGTCAGTTTGAAAAAGGAGTTCCGCTTTAAGGAAACCTCTCTTTTCGAGACGGTCAATGTGCTTGCGTACTCGGTTGCGGCCATCGTGTTCCTGTTCTTCTGGAGGAGCCTGTGGGTCGTGCTGATCGCCTTTTTCTGTGGCGATATCATCGAGATGCTCCTGGTTCTTTTCAGCAGGAAGAGCCGCTTCCCGAGCAGAGTTTTGGACAGTCTGTTTCAAGTCCCCGTCCGTGAGAAGGTCGCCCAGCTGAAGGCTAACAAAGGGTTCCTGCTGACCACCACCGCGATGCACCTGATGGGTGCGTTCGTAGGAGCGGGTCCCATTTTCCTGCTGGGGATTGCTTTCCCAGAGAGGGGAATTGAATACACCGGTTTATACTTCCTGGCATGGAACGTTGTTTCACTCCCCGTAACTTTGTTGACAGACTCAGCGCTTCAGGTGTTCTTTCCGTCTTTCGCACGGATGAGACCGGACGAAATTCAGGGCAAGATTCAGCGCTTCCTGTATTTCACGATATCCACCCTGTGGGCGCTGCTGATGTTCTATATCATCCTTGCGTCGAAGCTGATACCGCTGTTCCTGGGCGGCGAGTGGCTCAAGACGACCGTGATCATGGTGATCATGGGGCTGAGTGCTCTATCAACGCTCATCATGAATCCGCTCAGTTCTATCCCGATCGTGTTTAGGAAGCCCCATATCGAGTTCATCTGGCGAGTAGCGTCGCTCGTATCGACCTCCGCCGGGCTCTTCATCGGTGCGCAGTTCGGATTCTATCACGCGATACTGGGATTCGTGGTGGCGAAATTTCTCACGCACGTCGTTTTCCTCGGCATTGTTTTCAATATGGTGCGATTCGATTATATATCCTTTTGGAAGCGATCCGGTATGATACTGGTGTGTGTGGCTTTACTCGCGGCGGCGTTGTTGATTTCATTGCGCCTGGGCACGCTGGCGGGATTACTTGTTGCCACACTGAGCGTTGTTTTGTATTTTGGGATCGTGTTGAAGCTTTCGAAGGGTGAGATACTCGGCGAAATCAAACTACTAATAAAGCGGAAAGATGCTGCAAGCTGAGCAGGAGAATCGGTGCAATACTACGGTTTAACGGATAAAGGGCTGTACAGGGGACACAACGAGGATTTCCTGTTTCTTCCCGATCACACATTTCTGACGGGGCTTCCATCCCACAACGTAGAAAAACTCGGGCATCTGTTCATCGTTGCGGACGGCCTGGGCGGATACCGGGCCGGAGAAGTGGCCAGCAAGTTTTCCACGCAGTGGTTCGCCACGGAATGGTACTCGATGCCGAAGCTTCCGAAGACGCCCCTGGAAATCATGCGGATTACTCTGGAGAACATCAACCACCGTATACGCGATTTCGCGCATAAATTCCCCGAGTATCACGGCATGGGAACCACGTTTATCTGCACGCTTGTCTTGAAGGACACCCTGCACATCGTATCCGTTGGAGACAGCCGTGTCTATGAATTCTGCGACGATCAGATATTCCAGCTCAGCAAGGATCACTCGGAGGTATGGGAACTGTACGAGGAGGGCGTTATCACGAAAGACGAGATGCGCTCGCACCCGCTGAATCACCTTGTTACAAGCGCCATAGGGATCGATTCGGATATCTCGATATTCAGCCAGACGACATCCGTGCGGAAGAACGCGATCTATCTCCTTTGCAGCGATGGCCTTACCGATCTCCTGAGCGACAGAGAAATCAAGACAATACTGAAGCATTCGTCCGACCTCGAGATGTCGGCGTCCACGCTGATTCAATCGGCCAATGAAGCCGGCGGAAAAGATAACAGCACGGTTGTCTTGTTCGAGGTATAGAAGGTAATAAAGAAAGCGGACTTTGACGTCCGCTTAAAATCTATCCGGCAAGCAATAAATCAGATTACGACAACGGAGTTGTAGCATCCTCCGATCGGGGAAGGAACATATCCATCTGCATCCCAATCGTTTTCCCATGTTTTATCATTGATCAGAAAACGATACTGATACTCTTTCCCTGTCTCCAAATCCAGCGTGATGCTCCAGTCGCCGTTCGAGTCGCGATTCATGGGCAGTGAATTCTCTTCCCAGTTGTTGAATTCACCGACAATATGCACTCGCTTCGCATCTTTAGCAGCCTGCCAGGGAAGATGGAAGGTCACACTACACAGTGGCCTGCTCTTGTGGTAATTCTTCAATGGCTTCATCCGCCAGGCTCCTTGTAAATTAAATTTCCAGTGAGATATTCGGTTCAATCCGGGCAAGTATGCTATTCGAAATCGTAAAAAAACTCTTCCACTATAAAAGTAATTCTATTCTGTCAAATCGTCAACGTCTTTTTCGTGATTTTTCTTCCTGCGAGCGACAATCGATACAGAGATAGGCGTAGGGAACGATTTTCAGGCGTTTGTCGCCGATCTCTTCTCCGCACATTTCGCAAATTCCGTATGTCTTTTCATAGATGCGCTTCAAGGCAACGTTGATTTTACGCAGCTTCGTTTGCTCCTCTTCGAGAAGGTAGACTTCCTTCTCCGAGCTTTCGGTATCCGAGCCTAAATCAGCCTGATGCAGAGAATAAGAAGAGAGATTCCCCGAGTTCTCCTTGGCTCCGCGCCTCTGAAAACTCTCGATATCCCGTATCACTTCGAGGGTGTCCGATTTCTCCTGCTCGAGAAGGGACTTGTAATATTGCAATCTCTCATCGCTTAATGTCTTGGCAGCCATATTTCTCAATCTCCTGTCTTACATCAGCTTGACTCAGGCGGACTTGGAACGGGGTTCGTCTGGACGCTGATTCAAGCACATCGAACACAAAATATTTACCGCGATTTGCAAATCAAGATTTTTTTTTTACATAATGAAGAAAGCATTAATTCTTTGGCGACGAGAGGCTCATGACATTGTCCGAGGTATGGGGAATCAAGGGATGAAATCTATTATAGATATCATGGATCGTGAGTGTAACCTTTTTTTACAATCGATCCCATGCTTTACAGTTTGAGGATTATTCATTGATCGAATAGTCCATCAACAGCCGCTTCGATCGAATGACTCCGTTGTTGTACAAGATGAATCCGATGTACCCGATGTTAGGGGAATAGTAGAATCTCTGGACAAAGAGCCCTCCCGGTTCTGTTCCCAGCCGGCACAGGGTAACCTCGATGCACGTGAAGAAACCTGCCGGGGTGGTAATCATCGTATCGACAGCCGTGCAGAAGGCTTCCAGGGTGTCCGTGTAAACCCATTGACTGTTCTCGGGATCGTACTCGATATCCGTGTAAATCCAGCTGTCACCTTCGGAGACAGGGTACTTAACCGTTAGATAGTCCGCAAACAGCGAGTCGCTTGAACTGATCCCGCCGGCCTTGTGAAATCCCTCTTCCGTGTTGTAGCAAAGCGATTTGTGGTCTTCGTAGTGGCCTTCATCCAGATTGTACCAGTTCCAGTGGAAAACTTCACGCAGTTCATGGTCTTCGCATTCAAACATCTCGGATCCTGAAACGCCTTTGCAAAGCGTGTCCTGCAAGCCGGTCGTTTCATCGGTATACAAGTATATCCATTGATTGCCGACCGCAAGCGGGATGATCTCATCCTGGAAACTTTGCTGGCCAGACGGATTCGTGCTGTCCTCGGAGCATCCTGCGATTAACATCGCGAAAATGATGATCATCAAGAGTATATAGAGCTTCTTCATGGGATCAACAATAGAAAAATCCCGGAGACATGTCAATTTTGTTCTTTTATATCAATCAGTTATCTTATTGCGTTTCGTTTGGCATACGTAAGGAGTTATTTTTCTCGCAAAGATTCTCATTCACAACATGATGTCGTTGTTCATTCTGATATAAAGAATTAAGATTATGTCTCCGGGACACTGCGCTTGTGAAAATGTATTTCAGATTTGAAAAATTCCAAGTTAATGTTTCATCAACTGCATGGTAAAATTCCGCTGGAGAATGATGCACGGCCATGCAGAGCAAGGTGCAGCGAGCGTTCTGCAACTTCAATTGACTCATTCGATTCCGTGCCGAGTTCATCATGGCTATCCAACCTTTCTCAAACAATCGGGATAAAAATCCCCGGAAGCGGACACACGTACCGTTTCTATTTCAACCTTCCTAAGCATGAAGTGCGTGCGGCTATCGTGATCCACGTTTGTAAAAGAATTACCGTTTTCAACCCGAATGAGAATCTGGTCGGAATCAAGGGTATAACCGGTGTGTTGCTTCCGGGAAATGACTTGCTTCCAATCAATTGAATTTTCATTAATACAGGATGAGTTTGAGTTGAATATTCCGGGCTCGTTCTCAGCAATGATGGAAGCAGGTGATATCGTCAACACGGAACGATGTGTAAATAAAGGGTACACATCGTAACCGATGGTTGCATTCACTCTATTATCTACGCTTATCAAGGTGCTAAAGCGCTTGATTGCGTCACTGTAAACAAATGATGCATTCAAACTCTCTGGATACAATATAGCATCAAAATCTCTAATGTCAAAGGATAAACTGAGGTTTCGCTCAGTTTTTTTGCCGCTGCAGTGGGTGGCAGAACAACAAACAACATCAACGTTCACAGGTGCGTCAGTGAGAGCATCAACTTCAGCTTTTGCAGCAAGTAAACCGGCGAAAAGATATTCCATTCCAGCCTTCAGGTTCCGTTCATTTCCAGTCTTGGTCATTTCAGCTCCAATTCTACATTCGTTTCAGTGTTATTGACCTCAGTTTATCCAAGCGCTCTATAATGCACAAACCGGCCCAAACCAGCAAAATTAATTGACAGCCGCGTGCTTTTTTTTATATTCATGATGTAAGCACAAATCAAGGGAGGTATTATGGAGCAGATCGATCAAGCTTGGTTACTCGAGCAATCGCAAGGAGTTAGCAAGGAAAATGTGGCGAGGATGCTGGATAATATGGAAGGCATCATCGATGAAGTTGGAGAAGTGGAAGAGCTGCATGAACTGAAACCGGACATAAAAATTGCGATTTCCATGGTGCGCGACTACCATGAGGGCATCTTCAAGGAAATCACCTGGGAGAAGGTCGCGGGTCTCACATACTCTCTCTTGTACCTTCTCGATCCGAGGGATGGAATTGCGGACACGGTACCGGGACTCGGATTCCTCGACGATTTCGCGGTACTCGTTCTGGGTCTGGAGTTGGTTCAGGATGAACTCGAGGCATACAAGAAGTGCTGCAAGGAGCATCTGAAAGAGAACTACCACCTTTAAACGTGGAATGATTATTGATACGTCACGGACGGGCATTGAATAGAATGGAGGAATTTTGCTGAGAATAAGATTGAAAGTAAATGGTGAATTTTGCAAGAATGTCGAGTTCGAGGGTCCCGTTCAGGTGCGCGACATCATCGCGTCCTGCGATCTCGAAGAACGTTATGTCCTCGCTTACAGGGTGGACAATACGCACGTCAACCAGGATTTCGTGATCGACAAGACAACGGAATTGGATTGCATTACCTACGATTCGCTCGACGGAATGCGGCTTTACCAGGACACAGCCATCTTCATCCTGATGAAGGCTTTTCATAACCTCTACAGTGAGAAGGCGGAGCTCGTGGTCGAGCACTCGATATCGGACGGCATCTACTGCGAGGTTTTCGGGGATCATGAATGCAGCGAAGAGGATGCGCAAAAGCTCAAGAAAGAGATGCAGCGCATCGTCAACCGCGATCTGACGATCGAGAAGACTAAGTTCGAGCTTGCCAAAGCGCTCGAAATCTTCACGAAGATGGGACGCAAGGACATCGTGGAGAACCTGAAAACATGGCCGCACAGCTCGATTTCCATTTTCCGCTGCGGAAGTTACCACGACTATTATATACGCCAGTTGGCCGATCGCACCGGCTTGATTGGAGTATTCGATATCGATTACTACTCCCCAGGGATGATCCTTCGCCTGCCGGATCGCGGCAAGCTGGAAATCAAGCCGCAGATCAAAATACCGCGGCAGCTTTACTCGGCTCACCAGGAGCACGACAAATGGCTGAACATACTGCGCATGCACAACGTTTACGACCTGAACAGGTATGTACGGAAATACGAGATAACGGATGTGATCCAGGTCGAAGAAGCGCTCCACGAGCGGAAGATTGTTCGTATCGCGGATATGATCCGTGAGAAACCGGACGCGCGGATCATCCTCATCGCCGGGCCTTCCTCGTCGGGGAAAACAACCTTTGCCAAGCGGCTTTCCGTTCAGTTGAGGGTCGTGGGGCTGAATCCCATCGTGGTTGGCATGGACGACTACTTCCTTCCGCGTAGCGAAACCCCGCGCAAGGAGAATGGCGAGTACGATTTTGAGACGGTACGGGCGATCGATGTGGAACTCCTGAACCAGCATCTCAAGCAGCTTCTCGACGGGGAAGAGGTCGAGCTGCCCAAGTACGATTTCCAGACGGGTGAGCGCGTCGGAAGCCACCATAAAATAACCCTCGGGAAGAACGATCTTCTCCTGCTGGAAGGCATCCACGGATTGAACGACGAACTGACTCCGCACATCGACGCGAAGAACAAGTTCAAAATCTACATCAGCGCGCTGAACCAGTTGAACATCGACAAGCACAACCGAATCCCGACAACGGACTGCCGCAAGATCCGGCGCATCACGCGGGACAGCAAGTACCGTGGATACTCCGCGGAAGACACGCTGAAGCGCTGGCTCTCGATCCGCGAGGGAGAAGAACAGAACATCTTCCCGTTCCAGGAGAACGCCGATGTCATGTTCAACAGCTCTCTGACGTACGAGCTGGGCGTGCTCAAGAAACACGCCATACCGCAGCTCAAGAGAGTCGGAAAATACTCTCCGGTTTATCTCGAATCGAGAAGGCTGGTGCGGATACTGGAGCACTTCGCGGATATTCCCGATAACCAGGTTCCCACCAATTCGATCCTTAGAGAATTCACTTTCGGCAGCGTGTTCAAGTACTGATATGGCACAGATACTTACCTGGGATGTCGAGTACTCTCCACTGGAGCCCCCGTGGAGCGTGGTTGTATGCGAATCGCGCAAGACCATAGAAGATTACCTGACGGATCGAAGCATTATCCTGCTTCATCCTGGCAGGTATTTCGAGAACCGCATCTACTTCGTGATGACCAAGCTGCGTTTTCCTCAGACAGCAATTGCCGTCGTCGGTTTGGAAGACGACGGCTCCGAGATCATGGACTGCATTCCGCAGGACAGGATCGAGGAATACATTCGCAGGCAGATCATCCGCAGAGTCCATATCCCCGATGCCCGGTCCGATATCCTTGCAGCGGAGAAATACCTCGTGCAATCAGCTTGCCGTAAAAATGTTCCGCTCTTGATGCTGTTCGACATGGACGGAACGGTGGTGCGCTCGGACGGCTTCACCTACGACGCGATGCGAATGGGATTCGAACAGATTTACAGAGAGGAAAACATCGAGCGGGACGTCCCGGCCTACGAAGAGCTCATTCCTCGCCTTGGGCTTGGGATGGGATCGGTCTACAACCATTTTCTTCCGGAAGGATCGAAGAACAGGGAAAACGATCTGCGAAATCTCGTGCGGAAGAACATACGGGGTTTGCTTTCTCAGGGAGCCGGAGAGCTGTTCCCCGAGGTGGAGACGACGCTGTTTCGTTTGATGAACCACGGGATAACGCTCGCGCTGGTAAGTAACAGCCCGGCGGAGTATTTCTACTCCGTTGTGAAGCGCTTCCAATTGGGAAGATTTTTCAAGGCGATCCTATGCCTGGGCGAGCGAGCGGGGAAAACGAAATCGGATATGATCCGCGAGATGCAAGATCGCTTCGCACCCCGCGCGAAGATTATGGTGGGCGACCGCTACATCGATGTGGACTCGGGAAATGAATGCGATTGTTATACCGTCGGATGTAGCTATGGCTTCGGGCTCGATGGAGAGCTCGAAAAGGCCGATGCTAAAATCGAACGCTTTGACGAAATCCTGGAACTGGACGCCGTTAAGCGGATGATAAAATCGTGAGCGATATCAGATCGCTTTTTTGATGAAGGAGAAGGTTGCCGGAGCGATTGAGGTGATAATGGTTACGGCAACCAATGCCACGAAGAGATGTGTCTCGCCGTGTGGTTTGATGAGGTATATCTCGTTGACCACAAACGCCGAGTACATATCGAACAGGAATGCTCCAGCCCAAAGGAGCAGCATCATACAGCCCTGGACATCCTCCATGCCGACGAAAACGATGGAGCTTGTTCTCATGAGAATGAACATCGAGACGATGGCGACAATTGCTCCCAGGGCGTACCCGGGATTCCCTTCCACCATCATGTGACATACCCAAAGCGATGTAAACGCGTCCCAAAGGCTTATCAGCCCTAAAACAATCAGCATAAACAGCTTGACTTGCGTATTCATAGTTTCATCCTACATAGCATCGACATTAGACGTTCGATGCGCTCACTCTTTAAAAGCTCTCTAACTTTGTCAACAAAATGAAGCTACTGGATCGTTTTTTGTCCGCTCGAACACTCATTTGTTGAACGATTCGGGAAATCGTTATCTTCTCATGAGTTCTACGCTTGACAATATGTGCATTTGTGCTTTCATATCATTGATTTTGCATTATAATGTTTATACAGAATCTGTTCTGATTTCACGTAGGACTTGCGTGCCGCATTCCGAAAAGTCTAATATTGATAAAGGTGGTTTCTCATGCTGAATATTGCTATCAACCGAATTGGCGATACACTGGTCGCAAGCTTGATGGGGCGTTTCGACAGCCTGGGCGCAGGGATTTTCGATGAAGAGATATTGCCGCTCGCGTCTGTGAACAACGCACTGTTACTCGATTTCTCACAGGTGAAATTCCTTTCGAGCGCTGGACTGCGCTCGCTTCTCACTTCGGAACGTGCGATGAAGGAAAATGGAGGCGGAATAACCTTGTGTGGTGTCGATGCCTCCTGTATGAAGATTCTTGAAATCTCGGGATTCGCCAGCCAGTTTCCGGTTTACGTGACACTGGACGAAGCAATGGACGCGCTTTGCCGAACGTGCGGCAAAGAAGAACTTTTCGACAAGGAAGGCAGAAGCTACCGCCTTGTGCGTGACGCAAGCTCTGAATCCTGGTTTGACGTGTGGAACGAAGAGAGCATGGGGCAGCCGGAGAAGATAACGCTCAATGAGCTGAAGTTCGCGATGGGCCTTGGCTCGCTGGCGAACAGCCAGCAACAGGCGAATCTGAATCTCGGCTTTTTCCTCGCCGCCCCGGGGTTGTTCAGTGTGAAGCAGGTAGGCCTCCCGGCCGATTACATCCTGACCAACGATCCCGAACACACGGATGTGTGGGTCGATGGCGCGATCGAGGCAAGCGGCTCCCCCGCGTTTTTCGTCGAGACCTCGCCGGATTTTCACGGGAATATCGAAGCTATATTTAACGACATCGGGCAGATGGAACCGGATGCGCAGGAAGGAATAGCATGCGCCGGTGTCTTCACGATTGATCAGAATGCATTGCCCGAGTTGTCGCTTGCTGCGAGAGAGAAGGTCTTGCAGGCAGGCGGCGTTTTCTTCATCGATATCAAAGCGAAGAATGCGCCTCTCGCGACAAGATTTGACGCTGAGAACGGTTTGCAGGCGAGTCAAATCTACGGAATTCTCCTGCGGGAAGTCACGACCAACGGATCGGAAGAGGTTTCATCCTGTTTGCGACGGAACCTGACGCTCGATAACATCGTCGATATGATCGCCTTGCCGCGGTCAATGCCTGTCAACAAAGCGAGTATCTGGGTTTTTATCCCGAAGAAGACCCGCAACGCAGACGAGAAGCGTCTGCAAATCGTTTACGAATCGGAAGAGGAGCAGCAGCAACGTAACGAGGTGATCATCCGGAGAATCTACCGGGGTTGCAGCCGCGTTTCGCTCAAGCGACTCACCGGAGGCTTCACCTCGAAGACCTATCGCGTAGAGGGCTACGACAGACAAGGCCGCAAGCTGCTGCCGTCCGTGTTGAAGATGGGCTCTCCCGAAGTCACTCGCTCGGAGGTGGTTGGCTGCACGAAGTTTGTGAAGCCGTTCATCCACAACAACAGTACCACCATTATGGGCGAACACTACGAAGAAGACTGGGCAGGCTTACGATACAACTTTTTGGGGATCAACGGGCCGGAAAGCCAGTTGCGCATGTTCACCGACATCTACCGTCACGACGACATCGTTAGGAGCCTCAAGATTTTGCACAGGGTGTTTACGAAAATACTCAAACCCTGGTACGGTCAGCCGCGCTGGGAGGAGATTCAGCCCTATCGCGATCACGATCCGCGACGCATGTTTACGGCGATCTTCGAAGAGGCGGAAAAGCAATTTGGGATCAGCGCGGACGAGAAGGAGATTTTTATTCCTGAACTGCAGAAGAAGCTGGTGAATCCATACTGGTATTTGAAGAACCGATATGATCATGCTAAGACGATCCAGTGGTACACCTGCCCGATCCACGGCGACCTGAACATGCAGAACATCCTGCTGGATGAAAAAGAGAACATCTACGTTATCGATTTCTCAGAAACCCGGATACGAAACGCTGTTGCCGATTTCGCCCGTCTGGAGCCCATTGTGAAGACGGAGTTCACGCATCTCGAATCACAGGAGGATCTCGAGCGACTTGTGCGGTTGGAATACAAGCTGCAAAAACAGCAAAGGATGGGGGATCCGCTTCCGTACTGCAACGACGACGAGGATCCCGGTTTGAAGAAGGCGTGGGAAGTGATCTACAGCTTGAGAAATTACGCGAAGCAAGTAACGATTTTCGAAGAAGATATGATGCCCTATCGGCTGGCGGTGCTCGAGTGGACTTTCCCCATCGTGTGCTATGTGAATGTCGGGAGTTATGCGAAGCGCTTTTCCATGATAAGCGCAGCGATCATTTGCCAGCAATTGATGGAGAGCAATACGGAATAAACTCACGAAAGCTGATTGAGAGGATATCGTGCAGATTAGATTTGACAATGAAGACAACCATCAGCCGAACAAGATACTGATCGTTGAGAACGATAAGATCAATCGCCAGTATATGCAGGCGATTCTGGAGGAAGAGGAGAAGTACGAGATCGAGACGGCGGCCAATGGCGAAGAGGGTGTTAAAAAATTTGACATTTTTAATCCCGATATCGTATTATTGGACGTAAGAATGCCTGTAATGGACGGATACGAAGCATGCAAGTCAATCAAGGCTCGCGAAGGCTTCTGTCCGGTGATTTTCATTACGGCAATCGATCGAAGTAACGACGAGGAGCGGGAACGGATGCTCAATGCAGGTGCGGACGACATCCTGACCAAGCCCGTCGAGGACTACATCGTAAAGATGCGCGTTCGTTCCTACCTCCGCTTGAAGGAATTACACGATCGTAACATAATGAACGAGAAGAAGAACACTGCCCTGGCGATGGCGGTCACGGCCAATCACGAGATCAACCAGCCGCTCATGATCGTTAAAGGGAATCTCGAGCTGTTCAAGCTCCACGTTCAGAAGCAGTGCAACGAGAACGATCCGAAGGTTGAGCATTATATGAAGAAGATTGAAGACGCGACGCAGAGGATGGTCGATATCCTCGACCGCTTCAAACAGGCAACTTCCATGACATTCAGGGACTACACGGATTTCACGCAAATGCTGGTGTTTCACGATGACTTTGATGAATAAAAGAGCTATCTTACGGCCAATCCTGTTGGCGGTCGCGTACGTTTTACTGATGGCAGGCTGTACGGCGAATCCTACGTTTGTAACGCAGAAAAAGGTGAAGATTCTCAAGCCGAAAGTCAAGCTGGAGGCAACGCCCGGAAAGACGATGCACATGGTCTGCTCGTACTATGGTTCGAAATTCCACGGCAGGCCTACTGCCAGCGGGGAAGTTTTCGATATGCACAAAATGACCTGCGCCCACCTGTCTTTGCCTTTTGGAACCATGCTGCGTGTAACCGACGAAGCGACAGGAAAATCGGTAGAAGTGAAGGTGAATGACCGCGGGCCGCATGTGGAAGGAAGGGATCTGGACCTTTCATACGCCGCGGCTAAACAGATTGGCTTGATCGGAGCGGGAGTGAAGGAGTTTCTTGTTGAAATTCTTGAATGATTGACTTGCCCCGGGGCTTTGCAGGGAGGTATTCTATGAGGCGCATTCTTACAATTCTTTTCATTCTGACGATTATCATGCTCAACGGTTTTACTGGCGATAAAGACTTTTTGCAACTTCCTGAAAATCACGGCGTGGAAGTCGTGCAATTCAATGGAACAACTTTTACGAATTACGAGGATTTCACCCGGATCGATTCGATCATCATCGAGTTTTCCGAAGAACCGATGTTCGTAAGTGAGAAAGGACATTCGCGAGCACACTACCAAAGCCTCTTCAGCCAGTTCGAGAGCGACCTGCGAATCATCGAATCGGAAATTCAGGGCCAGTACCGCAATGTTCCCCCGATCGAGATCGGGAGAAGCTTCTACAAGCTCTATTGCGGTATGTCGCTGACAGTGCCCCGTCTGGCCATCAATCAAATCAACGATTTGCCTTATGTGAAGAAGGTGCATCGCAACAAACCCGTCCGAGCAAGCCTCGACCAAAGCGTTCCGTTCATCGGAGCAGATCAGGTTTGGGATGATTACGGCGCAACCGGCGAGGGCGTCGTTGTGGGCGTGATCGATTCGGGCGTCGATTACACTCACCCCGCTTTGGGCGGAGGCATCGGGCCAGCATACAAAGTCATCGGCGGGTATAATTTCGATCATTTCAATGACGATCCCATGGACGAAAATGGTCATGGGACGCACGTGGCCGGTATCATCGCCGCGAATTCGGACACCCTGCGCGGCGTCGCCCCGGATGCTTCGATTCTTGCAGTCAGAGTGTTGGATGAGTATGGCTCCGGTGATCAAAGTGATGTGATTGCCGGAATCGAATTCTGCTCGGATCCAGATGGAGATGACGACTCTTCTGATCACGTGGATGTCGTCAACATGAGTCTGGGATCGACTGGGGGTACTCCTGACGATCCGGCATCGGAAGCGGTGAATCACGGCTCCGTGGTGGGTATTGTTTTCTGCGTGGCGGCAGGCAATCAATGGAATCCATTGTCGATTGGATCCCCGGCTTCGGCCCGAAGCGCAGTTGCCGTAGGTGCAACCACGCTGGAAGACAGTCTGGCAAACTTCAGTTCGGAAGGCCCCAATCTGGTGGACTTCGCAATCAAGCCGGAAATATGCGCCCCGGGATACAGGATTATTTCATCCTATCCCGGAAATACCGTAGCGGAAATGAGCGGGACCTCGATGGCTGCTCCGCACGTGGCGGGTGTCGCGGCGTTGATCAAACAACTTCATCCGGATTGGAATCCGGATCAGATGCGTTCGGCGTTTATCAACAACGCGGTGGATATCGGTCTCGATATCATGCAGCAGGGCGGGGGCAGAGTCGATGCTATGGCAGCCGTCGATCCCGGTATTCTTTTCAACCCTGACTGCCTGAATTTCGAGCCGGATACGACGAGTTATGGCGGAGAATTTGTAGTCGAGGCGGAGTTTTCGATAAACCTCCAGGTGGAGAATGTCTCGGATGAAACGGCTGCGGTGAGTTTCACGACTCAATCGCCGCATCCGGCCTTGCAGATATCGCTGGACCCATCGTCTGCGACGCTTCTGGCGGGAGAAACGCAGGACATCGAGGTCGTGCTGACCGTCGACAACACGCAGTTGAGCGTTGATGATCTGGAGTTTTTCACCGGGTGGGTCAACGTTGATGGCCAGGATCGAAGCTGGAAAATCCCCTGGACGATTACCAAGGTTTCGGAGCTTGTGCTGGAGTTCGATAGAATCCCTGGCTCGTTATATCTGTTCAATGACGATTTCCTTTTCGACATGTTTCAATCCACTCAAATCGATAATTACCGTATTAAATTCGATGTCCCGGCTGGAGAATATTCGAGCTTTGCCCGGATCGCGGGGAGTCCCACAAGAGTTTACTACAGGGATGGCATCGAGGCTGATCCGGGATACAACCATTACGTGTTATCCGAATCGGATGGCATGAATGAAATCGTTTTGAATGGCAGAGATATCAACGGGGATGCAATCGAATATGGAAGCGATACATCGTATCTCCTGGGATTCAATATGCGAAACAGCCGTTTCACGTATTCCATGTCGGGATTCAACGTCCAAACCTTTTACACGCATGATATCCCTGCTTCTGACATGATCTACACGGGTGTATGCAACTGGAATGCTCAAAACGATTTCCACATGGTAAAATTCGATAATCTGTATGGGATAATGGGAGACATGGTGCTGGTAAACGATCCGGCGGATTTCCGGACATGGGACTTCACAATCGCTGATTTCGGTTGGGGCGATTTCCCCGTTTCACCTGCCGTGTTTTCGTGGCATGGCCTGGGCGATGGATTTTATATGGGAGTGAGCCAGAATCACGGCCACCACAGCGTAAACGGGGTTTTCAACGGACGCGTGATGATGACGGGCGACTATACGGGCGAGCACGGAGCATCGATCTCCTTTAGCTTAAACAGCGAAAATGATCATTTTTTTTACGCGCTGGCTCCTGTGTTCAAGCTGCTGGACGACCGGTTGTCGCTGGCCGATAACGGTTATATTTCCGCTCTGGAGCCCAGCTACCCGGTTGGCGAGCACGTTTACTTTGGACATTTCCCCTTAACGCTAGTTTCACTGTGCAGAATTAAAAACAACGAAATGACTTTGACCGGTACGCCATTGTGCGGCAGCGGAATGCAATACAATGGGGGAGCGAATCATCTTCAAATAACCGTCACGAACGAGACGGGGGAGATTCTGTATTCGGGCGTCAATGGCGGCATGGAGCTTGAATTGCCCTCTTCAGGATACTACAAGGCGGAAATGAGATACGGCGATTACAGCCTCGGCGATGTTCCCGGAAACATCGATGTGTTCTTCCAGTTCGACAACAGACTCGAGGACACGACGCCTCCATATATTCCCATGATAACGCTCGTGGACGAAAACGGCACCCCGCAGGGTATTCTGGAAAGTGGGCAGCGCTTGCTCGCCCGGTTTGACGTATGCGATGTCGAACCAAACGGCGATACATACGAATACCAATCCGTACCGGACGAGAACGTTCACTTCTATGCTCGCGAACACGGGACGGGGGACTGGACGGAATTCCCGATTACGTTCCTGCAGGAGATAAGCGAGCTGAGCTTCGTCTTCGGCAAGGCCTTCGAGGCGGATATCAGCGAGATGGTCGAGGCCGATTCCAGCATGGTCGATATCAGGATTGTCGCGGTGGACGATGTGGGAAACGCGGTTGAATATCAGTCGGCGCCAGCGTTCGGCACCGGCGATTATATTACCGGAATCGATGAGGGTATTGCGGAGCAGGATGCGCCCAAGGTGGACCGCTTTACCGGGAATTACCCCAATCCCTTCAACCCGGAGACGAACATCATGTTCTCCCTCAGCGGCGTAAGACATGTTAAAATCGATATCTACAACATCAAAGGGCAGAAGGTGACAAGACTTCTGGATGACAAGCTGCCGGCCGGAGCCCACAAGATTACCTGGGAAGGATTGAATGAAGAGAAAAAGCCCGTATCGAGCGGAGTTTACTTCATCCGGTTGCAAACAGGCCAGATCGACACGGTGCGAAAAGCGCTGTTGCTGAAATAGTGAGATGCAGGTTTATTGCGAATGTTTATGTCACCCTGAGAGCCCGATTGATCGGGGTGTATCGAAGGATCGGACGATGTCAATACATCGATACGATCGCTTTGCGATCACTCAGCACGACATTTGAGGACCGTCTCTACCCATTCGATTGGTCACAGAATCAAAACAAACCCCAAGAGTGGCGCTTGCGAAATGGAGATGAAAATGAAATACGCGATTCTGCTGAGCCTGATATTTGCCCTCTCAGTACTCTCCGCTCACACCTACGTCGATAGCGTGTACGCAGACCCTGAACTGGATGGTGCTATTGCATACACTTCTGAAGGCTATCCTTACTCCATGAACGATTGGACGTACGAAATGCATATTGGAGATATTCAGGAGACAATATCTTTACCAGCCAATAGTGCACAACGCTCCTTTGTATCCTTTCCTTTGCCTGATGTTCCTACCGGATATGGAATCACGAATGTTCAAATCAGATTTTATCAAATGCTGAGTTGGGGCTATGGCCCTGGAACGGGGTTACTCACTTTTCCCGAATGGAATGTTGAAAATGGTGACACGGTCAGTTGCATCCTAAGCCATATCGATTACGGAGATACACTTTGGTTCGACGACTGGGAGAAGGGTGATATCGGTAACGAACACACCTTCACCCACAATGTGGGAACGATCACTGCTGCCGGCATGAGTGAACCCAATAGTCATGGAGAAGTCGGGTATCGTTACCTCAATGTTACGGATTGCGTACTGCAGGATTACGAATCAGGACGCACTAACAGCCAGTACCGGATCGCGTTCGAGATCGATACAGATTATGATGAATTGACCGATATGGTATCGTTTATCACGTCTGATAGCGCAGTAGATTGGGACAAGCCTAAGTTGTTAATCACTTATTGGGACGGGGTCTCGATAGACGATGAGACAGAACCGGAACATCCTTCTATCGCCATTTTCCCACAACCGGCCCACGACACGGCTACAATACAATACCAAATCGCGAAACCACAAACCGTCGAAATCAGCATTTACAACGTCAGGGGCAGAAAAGTCGCAGAAATATGCCGGAATGTATCCAACATCGGAACGCAACAGCAGACCATCCAATTTCAGAATCATCCCAGCGGTGTTTATTTCGTAAGAATTAGCACCAGTAATCACACAACCGTAAAACGAATCCTGCATCTGCGATAGGGAGATTCATAAATGTGATCCCAATAGAGAATAATCTCGAATCGGTAACGTTCGCGAATGGAGATGGTGACTGTGACCAAAACGCCCGATAAAAAACTTGACGGGAAACACACACAGGCAAAACTTTTGAAAAAATCATGCGGGAGAAAACATGTTACATAACAACCATGGGTTCAGCATCTATAAAGTGATCAGCATCGTCTCGTTCCTGGCAATGATCTTCGTACTTGCTCTACCACAGTTTTACGATCTCGAAGCGAAAGAGAAATCCGAACAATGCGTGAAGAACATGGAACAAATCTATTTTGCTGTTCAACGTTATATGATCGAACGCAACCTCGAATTCAACGCGGACGGCAGCGAAGACACATCCGACCTGAAGCGTATGGGATACCTTGAAGCAGTTCTCGAATGCCCTGAAAAAGCAGCAGGCGACAAATACATCATTAAGGGACTCTGGACGGAAGAAGGCAGGAACATGGACCCGGAAAGAAGGAAATACCTTCCGGAAGAAGAGAAGAAGAACCTGATCGAGATCACCGTAACTTGCCCCTGGGAAAAAGAATTTCCCGATCACAAGCTTCCTCCGCAGTTCAAATAAATTGTCCCGGAAAAATCTTTGAAAACCTTCAGGCGTTGCTTGGAGGTTTTTTATTATCATACAGCATAGAGGAAAGATGGACTATAAAACATTTCTCGAGACCATATACCAGCGGCACTCCAGCAATGTAAAGCTGGGGCTAGACCGCATGTATGCCATTCTGGAGAGGATGGGGTCGCCGGAAGGGAGGCTCAAGGGCATCCACGTCGCCGGCACGAACGGCAAAGGCTCCGTTTCCGCCATGTGCGAGGCGATGGCCCTTGCGCACGGCCAGACAACGGGCATGAACACCTCCCCGCATTTGGTGGATTTCTGTGAGCGCTTCCGCATTAACGGTGAGAACATCCCCTATCAGCAGTTATTGGAAACCTATTTCAAATGGCAAAAGGATTTCGATGAGACCGAAGCCTCGTTCTTCGAGATCAGCACTGCCATGGCCTTCAATCTGTTCGACCAACTGAGCCTCGATACCGCCGTCATAGAAGTCGGACTGGGCGGCAGGCTGGACGGAACCAATCCTTTCCAGAGTACGGTGAGTGTGATCACCGGTATATCGATTGATCATCCCAAGAGCCTGGGCGATTCCATCGAGAAGATCGCCTACGAGAAGGCCGGCATCCTGAAGGAAGGAACCCCGCTCGTAATGGGACGCATGCCCGAGCAGGCGGCGAAGGTCATCCTGGATGTTGCCGAAGAAAAGAAGTCGCTTGTTCTGCGATTTGGCGAGGATTTCACGGTCGGGAACGTCCGCATGGATTCTGCGGGAACGTGGTTCGACTATCGTTGCGACAAGCTTGGCATCGAGCTGCGGGACGTTTGCGTGAATCTTTTGGGGCAGCATCAGGCGAATAACGCGGCAACGGCGATTACAGCGTTCATCACGTACATGAATCGGCGGGAGCTCGCGTTTGATACGGAGAAGATTCGTCAGGCGCTGATGCAGGTCAACTGGATGGGGCGCATGCAGATTCTTCACCGGGATCCCACCGTGATCATCGACGGCGCACATAACGAAGAGGGCGTGAAGGCCCTGGTCGAGAACGTGAAAGTGATGTTCCCCGGCAAGCGACTGCTCTTCGTGACGGCGATCTTGCGCGACAAGAAATTGGACAGGATGATCGAGGATATATGTACTATTGCGGACCGGTTGATCATTACGAAGAATCAGTCGGAACGCGCGGCGGATGTCGAGGAGCAGGCAGCCGTTGCCCGTGAAAAGGCGACGTCGTTCGATGTTGCCGACGGGGTTCTCAATGCCGTGAAAATGGCTTTGACCGAGGCAAGCGACGACGATATCGTGATCATTACCGGGTCGCTTTACACTATTTCCGAGGTACTCGCTTCCGGGATGTTCTCGAAAGAAGAGGTTTGACGATGAGCATCGAGGCAATGCTATTCGATCTGGACGGGACGCTGCTGGACACGCTTGCGGATATCGCGAACAGCCTTAACCTTGCGTTTATCGAGGAAGGCTTACAGACCCACTCGGTGGAGGCCTTCCGCGGATTTGTTGGAAATGGTGTTTTTGAATTGGTGAGGGCCGCGCTGCCACAGGCGAATCGAGACGATGAGAATGTGGCGCGGATCGTCGAGAAATTCCGCGTGAACTACGCCAAAGGCTGGGCTGGTGAGACGGTTATCTATCCCGGAATCGAAGAGCTTCTCGCAAAGCTCCGCGAAAGGGGCGTAAAGACCTGTGTATTGTCCAATAAGCCGGACGATTTTACCCGTGAGATGGTGCGACATTTCTTCCCGGAGCACCCCTTCACATTCGTGATGGGGCACCACAAGGGATTTCCTGCCAAGCCGGATCCCGCCAGCACGCTTCACATGATCGAGCAGATGGGGATATCACGGGAGAAGGCGGCGTATGTGGGTGATATGCATGTGGATATCCAAACGGCGCTGAACGCTGGGATTCTGCCGGTTGGCGTGTCATGGGGATTTTGTACGAAAGACGCCCTGAGGCAGGCCGGTGCCGAAATCATCGTAGATCGGGCTATCGAGATACTGAACTTGTCGGATTGAATAACGGTTGACAGAATTTCTATATAAATCAATCTAAACTCATCATTATACAAGGAGAAAATCATGTTTCCTGGTGGAAAAAAAGGTATGAACGACCTGATGAAGCAGGCGAAGAAGATGCAGCAAGACCTCATGAAGGCGCAGGAAGAGTTGGCGAATCGCGAGGTTGAGGCGACATCCGGCGGCGGCATGGTGACCGTCGTGATGAACGGTAAATACGAATTGAAGACGCTGAAAATTGATCCGGAAGCCGTTGATCCCGATGATGTCGAGATGCTCGAGGACCTTATTATCGCAGCTTTCCGCGAATGCGTGGAAAAAATCTCCCGCAGCAGCGAAAGCGAGATGTCAAAACTCACCGGCGGAATGAATATCCCTGGCCTCTTCTGATCATGCTCGAAAGCATCCTGAAATCACTGGTCGACAACCTCAAGAAATTACCCGGAATCGGGAGCCGGACCGCGCAGCGCATGGCGTTGCAGTTGGTCAGCGGTTCACGTGAAAACGCGTTGGAACTAGCGGGAAGCATTCGCGAGGCGGTTGAATCCATCACCACATGCAGCCGGTGTAACATGCTCACCCAGAGCGATCCGTGCGCGTACTGCACCGATCCCTCGCGGGAGGACGCGCGTTTGTGCATTGTCGAGACAGCGGCGGATGTGCTGGCGATCGAACGATTGCATGAATTCCGGGGCAGGTATTTCGTCCTGGGCAAGCTTCTCTCGCCGATCGAGGGGATCGGGCCCGATGAGATTCATATCCCCGGGCTGATGCGCTATCTTGAACAGATGCAGCCGGATGAGGTGATTCTCGCGCTGAATCCCTCCACGGAGGGCGAGGCGACCATGGAATACATCGCGACGATTCTCAAAAGCCGGGACATCGGCATAACGAGGCTTTCGACCGGCATTCCGTTCGGCGGCGATCTGGAGTATACCAGTCCGGTGACGCTGAGCAACGCGTTCAAGCGCAGGTTCAGGATGGATTGATGTTTACAGGGATCATCGAGGAGACCGGCGCGATTGCTCGTATAGAGAATCGCGGTGCGAAACGTTTTTTTACGATCGACTGCAAGCTCGTCAATCGGCAGTTGAAGATTGGCGACAGCGTTGCTTGCAACGGCGCATGCCTTACGGTGATCCGGTTCGACGACCGCAGCATCACGCTGGAAGCGATGCAGGAAACCCTGCTCAAGACAACGGCGATTGGCTGGAAACAGGGCGCTCCGATCAACCTTGAACGTGCCATGCAGGCAGGCGGACGGTTCGACGGTCACATCGTTCAGGGACATGTCGATGGCGTATCCAGAGTCCTTGCGACGCGAACCGAGGGGGACACCCTCTATCTGGAGGTCGAGCTTCCGCAGGACTCGCAGAAGCTGATTGTTCCACAGGGATCGGTCGCGCTGAACGGCGTCAGCCTGACCGTCGCGCGTCTCTCGACGCATTCGTTGACGGTCGCTCTGATCGGGCACACCCTGCAATCGACCAATCTGCGCAGCTTGAAGACGGGAGATTCGATCAACGTCGAGTACGATGTCCTGGGGAAATACATCGCGAGATATTTCGAGAGGAAGTCTACGGGAATTACAGAGGAGTGGTTGCTTGAGAAAGGTTTTTAGTCTGCTGCTTGTTATTGCAATGGCGATTTTCCTGTGTTGTTGCGGGAGCGAGAAGGAGCCTTCCGGAGGCCCCAAGGACACCGTGAAGCCGGAGTTGGTGAACGTTGATCCCGGTGAGTTCGAATCGATCTCCGGCGGCAGAATCGAAGTGACGTTTTCCAAGCCCATCGACCGTGCAACGATCCTGACCGGAATCCATATCTACCCTACGATCCTTCAGAAGAAATACAGGTGGACGGACGACAATACCGTCCAGATTCGTATCTACGAACGCCTGGAAGAAAACACGAACTACTATTTAATGTTCAGCCAGAACATCAAGGGGATGCACGGTAACACACTCGATAAGGACTATCTGTTCACCTTTGCCAGCGGTGAATTACAGCGGATGCGACTTTCCGGCGACATCGAATACGAATCTGCTGCCGACGCGGGAAAAGATATTCAATTCTCGCTTTTCGACGCCGATACGGTTAACGTTTTTAAGCAAGTAATAACCGGCGATAACTACATTCTCGATAACCTGAATCCGGGCAAGTACATCATCGAGTCATACATCGACCTTACCGGTAACAACTCCTACAACTACGGAGAGGAACCCTATTTCCGCAGCGAGGTCGAACTTGAAAAGAATCAGGTACTCACTTGGCAAATGGCGTACGAGGACAGCCTGGCTCCCTCACTGCGAGATGTGAAAACGCTTTCCGGTACGCAACTGATAGCCTTCTTCTCGGAAGTGCCGAAATCGATCGGATCGATTCGCATCACGGCGCAGGATTCTCTGAATTCGGAGCTGCCGATTATCCAGTACAATGTCTTCGAGGATACGCTTCACATACTCACCGCGGTTCATGATACGCTCAAATACAAGCTCGATATCCGAAATCTGGTAGATTTCAAAGAAAACTACTCCGAGATCGACTCGATCTTCTATCAGGGCGTTGCGCATGCGGATACTACTGCCCCGCGAGTGCTGTACACAGTTCCCCGCAACGGCACCTCGATCGAAACTCGCATGCCCGATATCGAGATCAAGTTCTCCGAGATGATTCTATCCGACAATATCGATCTCACCATGCGATCCGTGGAAACCGGAGAAAGCATCGGGGTCGAGATCGTCGAGGGCAATTCGAGCCGGTTTGTGCTCCGACCGGAATCAACACTGACCAACTACAATACCTACGTCCTTACCATTGGTAAAAAGACCTGCGATCCGGCCGGAAATCCGATGAGGGAATCGGTTGACATCTCCATGATTCCCATCGTCAGAGAAGAATAAAACCGCTCGCTCCACTCGTTGTCGACTCGCATACGCTCAGCAAGCCAGCGCGGGGGACGGCGCGTGCGCTTCGCGCACAGAAATGATTTATGCTGTCAGAACAAACAGCATAAATCATTTCCAGGAAGCCAAAAAAAATCCCACAAGATATTTCATCTTCGATTTGATCTCATCTGATATATCTTGTGGGATTCATTGGCTTCCGCGCCGTCCCGCGCGCGGGTGGTGGTCAGAAATCGAACATATTCATAACGCCATTGTACTGCCTGTAAACCATCCTCACGACCATGTCGAAATCCTTTGGCTGTATTCCAAGAAGCTGCCAGACCCATCTGGGAAGCGGTTCGACGTACTTGTTTCCCGAGTCCCCGATCATCATTGCCTTCGCGATATTGTTGCCGGCAGTAACCGCAGCGACGATAGCCTTGTCGGATTTCGCGAGCTCGAAGAAGTGGTGATGTCGTATGGAAGAGACCAAATAATCCGGGAAGTTCCACATCTCCGTGAAGAATGCACCGATCTCTTGATGAGTCATGGACATGACCGACTGCTCCGCAACAAGCTGACGCATACCGGGATTCATCCTCATCTCCCTCTCAATCGCCATGTTGACGTCCGGAAGATGCTTGATGATGATGAATTTGCCGATATCGTGCAGCAATCCGGCGAGGAAATATTCCTCCCAGTAACGCTTCTTTATAGTTAGAGATGCAAGGTGCCGTGTAGCCACCGCGACAGCCACCGAATGCTTCCAAAGCTCCTGAGCCTGTCCGGAGGGAACTTCAGGCAAAAGCATTTTTTGCACGGTATCGAGAGTGAATATCTGCGCCACCTGGTCCAAACCGATCACGGCGATTGCCTGCTGGATCGTCTTGACCTTTTTAACCAACCCATAAATTGGGGAGTTGGACTTTCGCAACAGCTCGGCAACTAGAGACGTGTCTTTCTCGAGAACCTCTACGATTTCGACAGCGTTGACCGTCGGTTTGCGTATCAAATGTTTGAACTCGATCAGAGCGGCTGTCTTAGCCAAATAATCCTGTTGCTGCTCCTGGATCTGGTTCAACCGGATCAATAAATCTTGTCTCTCCATGCTCCCATCTTTCCTGGATAAGGTGATCGATGACAACATCCATCAGCTTATCCATGTATGTATCGTACTTGCAGAATTTAAAAATTTCTTCGACATCGTGAATCACGGATCGGGCGAGAAGCTGCCGCTCCTCCTCCGGTATTGTTTCAGCAATGTCGTCGTCGCCATCTTCGAAAACCATTACCTTCTTGATGTTCATCGAAGACAGCATCTCTTTGTACTCTTCCAGACGGGAGCCATGACGCAGAAGAATCTTGCCTTTCGGCGTGTAGATGTCTTTCGCCAGGATCATGCCGTCCTTAATATTTACAAGTCGCACTTCTCTCATGATTACTACCTCTGATGAAATCCGAACTGTTCACTGAGATACTGATAGAGTTCGATCAGGATCAGCATCGGATTGACATGACCGTCCACCTTGCGCTTCAGATTGTCCAGATACTGAACCATTACGTTGATGTTCTCGTCGATATCGTGCTTTCGTCGATAAAAGAAATCGAAGAGCTCCGTTTTATCGATGTTTGCGACATCCGAGGGATTGTTCTTGTAATTGGCGATGTCACCAAGCCAGAGGTTCACGTAGGAGATGAAATCGGAAAGCGCGCTCTGAGTGAGATTCCCCCGGTGATGCCTCAGGAAATCGATCATTGCAGGATCGTCGTTAGCGGCGAGAATCTCCATGAAGTCCAGGGAGACCTTCCGTAATTCGATTCCGCCTTCTTCAATGAGCTGCAAGGCTTTCTCGACATCTCCATTGGCGATTCGGGCATAGGTTTTCGCTTCGATTCCATCCAAAGCGCGTTCGCTTCTCAACAACTGCTCGATGCTCGTTCGCGGAACAGCCTGGAAGGCTATTTTCTGGCATCTCGAGCGTATTGTTGGCAGCATCGAATCGGCTTTGGTCGTTGTCAGGATAATGACCGTGTCCGAGGGCGGTTCTTCCAGTGTTTTCAGGAATGTGTTTGCCGCCGAGATGTTCAGCAACTCGGCATTCTCGATGATGTAAACCTTGTATCTTCCTTCGTTGGGAGACATGCTGATGCGGTGTTGCAGCATGAGAATCATGTCCCTGCGAATTTCCACGTTGCTGGAAAAAAAGAAGGCTTTCCAGGGGGTCGTCCTGCGGTTTTCGATGTACGACTGGTATTCCCCCAACAGCTTCGTGTTCTTGATTTCGCCCTCGGGTGTAATGTTGAGATTTGGCGTGGGGAAGATGTAGATGAAATCCGGATGCGAGAAGGAAAGGAACTTTTTGCACGACGAACAAGTGCCGCAAGGCCGATTCCCCCGCGCAGAATGGCAATTGAGCGCCATTCCGAAATATAGTGCGCTGGAGAATTTTCCTACGCCCTTGGGGCCGTGGAAGAGGTAGCTTTGCGCAAAGCGATTCTCCTGCACGGCGTGCTTCAGGATCGAGATTGGTCGATCCTGTCCGTGGATGTGTTCGTAAAGTGACATGTTAAACTGTCGTTGTCTTAGCTGAGTATCTGAATCTTCTCGCTCGTGTGCTCGCTCAGGGTCTTGGCGATCGTGTTGGCGATGAAAGGACTCTCGAACTCGCTGGAAAGCAGGTCCATGTAAAGCACGTCGTGTTTCTCGCCTGCGAGATTCTTCGCGGCACGGCGGCAGCCGATTTCCTTGAAGCCAACTTTGGTGAAGCATTTGATTGCGCGCTTGTTGAAGTTGTCGACCATCAGCATGACGTTGCTCAGATTCAGCACGTTGAAGGCATAGTCGAGCAGGAGACTGGTGGCGTCGACGCCGAAACCGCGATTCCAGTAGTTCTTGTCGCCGATCATGATGCCCATTTCGCCGGTGCCATTGATGTAGTCGATATTGTGGAGATCGCAGCTTCCGATCAGCTTTTCGGTTTGCGCGTCGACAATGGAGAACGCCGGCTCCTGATTGATCGCCTTTTCTTCCAGAATGTCTTGCTCAACACCCATGTTGTAAATCTTGTGGTTGATTGCAAGGTATTGAAGAACCTCGCTATCGTTGATCCATTCGGTGTACTTTTCGCTATCCGCAGGATCGAGTGGGGAGAGATAACATTTTTTTCCGATGAGTCTTCTGAAATGCATGATGTCTCCTTTGTTGTTTATAATTCCATTGCTTTTGTAAATCGTTCGATGGTCTCTTCGATTCCGAGGCTGTACACGATCCGCGGAATATCCGGTCCTTGCGTCCTGCCGATAAGCGAGAGGCGGATAGGAGGGTAGTACTGTTTTCCCTTCAGCTCGAGTGCCTTCATCCCCTGCTTGACCATCTCGCCGACATCGTCCTTCGTCCAGTCTGTCTTTGTCGAAAGTTGTTCGATGATATAGCGGCAGACGGTTTTAGACGCGTCGCTTCTCAGGATTTCAATCTGCTCGTCCTCAAACACCGGCCGTTCATAGTAGATTTTCGAGTGTTCGACAAGCTCGGGCATCAGCGTTGCGTAGTCGCGAGCAGTATCCAGCGCCCGGGCAAGCTTCTCGTCCGTTCCCGGATCGATACCCGCTTCCTCGAACCATTCTCTCGCGCGCTGCGTGAGCTCTTCCAGCGGAATGCTACGCATGTACATGCCGTTCATCCACTCCAGCTTGGTCATATCGAACACGGCACCCGCCTTGTTGACTTTCTCGAAAGAGAAGTCCTCGATCATCTCTTGCAACGAGAAGATTTCCTTGTCCTCGGATGGGTGCCAGCCCAGGAGCGCGACGAAGTTGATCAACGCTTCTTTCAGGAAGCCTTTCTTCATAAACGCGCCAACGGAGAAATCGCCGTGGCGCTTGCTAAGCTTACTCTTGTCCGTGTTGAGTATGAGAGGTAGGTGTACCCAGATCGGTTGTTCCCAACCCATCGCCTTGTATATCTGGATATGCTTGGGAGTACTGGAGAGCCACTCTTCGCCACGCAGTACGTGCGATATCTCCATGAGGTGATCGTCAACGATGGCTGCAAGGTGGTACGTCGGGAATCCGTCCGACTTGATGATTACCTGGTCGTCGATCTGCGATGCTTCGATGGAGACGTCGCCGCGAATCAGATCGCTGAAATTGTACGAGCCTTCTACCGGCATTTTCAGGCGGATCACATACGGCTCACCGGCTTCGATGCGCTTTTGGGCTTCTTCCTTCGACATGTTGCGGCAGAAGCCGTCGTATTTGATCGGCTCTTTGTTCTGCTGTTGAACCGCGCGGATTTCATCCAGGCGTTCCTTGCTACAGAAGCACGGATACGCGTCGCCCTGTTCCACCAACTGGTCGGCTACCTGTTTGTATTTATCGAGACGCTCCGACTGGATGTAAGGCGCGTAGGGACCGCCTTTTCCGGGACCTTCGTCGTAAAACAACCCCATGTCTTCCAGGGTGCCTACGAGGTTTTCAAAGGCTCCCTCGACAAATCGTGTGCGATCCGTGTCCTCGATGCGGAGGATAAAGTTACCCTGATTATGGGCTGCGAATACGTAGTCGTAAAGCGCTGTTCGCAAGCCGCCCAGGTGCAGCATTCCGGTTGGACTGGGTGCGAATCTCACCCGTACCTTGTTCGACATATCTTACTCCTGTGATTACAATTGGTATGTTCTTCTCATTAAGGATTTGGGGGAATGTCTGTCAATAGAAAGTTTTTCGCGTGGGCTGCCGGCGGGGCATCTTCGCCCGATGGCGCCATCCAATGTGGATATACCACAGTCCTGCAAATCAGAGAAGTAAGGAGGCAGAACTGTGAAACACCACATTGGATAGCGCCATCAAACCAATCTGCTCCCGCCTAGTGCTAACGAGAAATGCGCTCGTTTGATGGGTGGGTGGGCGATCGAAGAAATGGCAGGGATTTTGCTAAATAACCGGGCAAAATCCCTGCCAATTCTTCGATGGGACCGCTTCTCTCCCGAGCGCATTTCGGTCGGAGAATCACATAAATCTTCTTCTTCTCAAGACGTCGTCATGCTCGTGGCGGAGGTTCTCGAACGCGAAGAGCGCGCTTCCTGATGCCTCCCACACTGCATCGAGGGCGATATCGAGCATTTCAGCCGAGAAAGACGGTAAGTGCAGTCCTGCGTAAAGGGGTATGTTGGCCGCCTCGATGCCTTCGTGGATGCAGCGGGAAAGCCACTGGCTTCCCTCGAGAAAGAGGTCGTTGAACAACGCCGGATAGATAGCGTCGATGTCCCACTTCTCCCACTCCTGGAAAGCAACGTTGTGCGCGATCTCAGGAGTCGGGTAAACCATTGCCGAGATGAACTTACGGTACTTACGAGCGATGTTCGTAATCTGCCTGACCACTTTGTTGATAGTCTCGATGCGAAAATTTCGCCACTTCTCGTTGGTGTCCGGGTCCGCCAGATCGATTGGATCGACGCCGTGCTTCCTCTTGAACTTTTCGCGACAGAAGGAGCAGTAGCAGTGATCCGTCTCATCGGTATCGGCATGATTGGGGTACTCTGATTCCAGGAGTGGCTGATCCAGCTGAACGACCTGCGGGTAGCGGATGGAATCCATGTGGATCCCGTCGATCTGCCTGTTCATGCAAAGCATTTCGATATTCTTCAGAACGAAGTCGAGGGCGACGGGGTTGTTCATGCAAAGCCAGTTGGAGTGCCCGGCAGAGGATGCCCTGTTCCGGTTGACCATGAACCAATCTTTATGATAATTAATCAGATGTGTGTCGCTATTTTTTACAATATGTATCCAGGCGTGTAACTCTATGTGATAATTATTTGCTAAATTTAAAATATCCTTACCAAAAGTTCCCGACATAAACACGCGTTGAATCCTCAGGTTTTTCAAGCGATGAAAACGCGCGTCCCATTCTTCCAATGTGATTTCGGGGTTGTATTGCATCCAGATATGGATGCTCGAACCCTTGTGTGTTTTCTTCATATGTACTATTCCATTCCAGTATTAACACTCTCTGTGAACCACTAACATAACAATGTCATGCATAAAATGTTCCCAATTATCTGAAAGATTCGGGAATATCCAATCGTATGTCTGAATCCGATGTGTTCATCTCATTGGTGTCTTTCATGATCCGGTTGAATCGCATTTTTTATTGACGCCGATTGCCGTGTGCAGTAAACAGGCTGTAAGAAGGAAACGTAAGATAATAATGAAAATTCTGGAAAAATATATTTTAAAAGAAAATCTGAAACCATTTCTGGTTTCGCTTCTGGTGATCACATTTCTGTTGCTGCTCGATCACCTGATCGATCTTCTCAATCTTATCATCGATAAGCACTTGGGATTGCTTACGGTCGGATGGATATTCACGCTGAGTCTGCCCTTTATCATGGCGCTGTCGGTGCCGATGTCGGTGTTGACGGCGTCGATCATGTCGTTCGGGCGGCTGTCGACGGATAACGAACTCGTAGCCTTCAAGTCATGCGGGATCAATATCTATACGCTTTTAAGGCCAACGGTTATCGCAGCGTTGCTGCTCTCGATTTTCATGGTATTCTTCAATGATCGTGTACTACCGGAGGCCAATCACGAGCTCAGCAAGATGTACATCAAAGCGAGATCAAGACGCCCCATATCCGAGCTTAAACCCGGCGTGTTCACCGAGCTGAAGAATTACACGATATACGTCAAAGAGCATGTTGGCGAAGAGATGCACGGCATCCTCATATACAATCAGGAAGAGAGGAAGTTCCCGCAGACCATCACCGCAGAACGCGGACAGATCGTCCTCACCAATGGCGGCAATAGCCTGAAAGCCACTCTGTATAACGGAGAGATGCACGTCATAGACGCCACCGATACGGATCGCTACGAGGTTCGGACCTTCAAACGATTCGTGCTCAACATCCCCGATCTGGGCTTCTCCCAAGAGGAACTCAGCACCGACATGCGGGGAGATCGCGAACTCAGCACGAAAGATATGAAGAAGCTGATCGTGCAGTGGGAGCGGGAGATTTTCGACACCCAGGAAGAGCTTGTATCCCTCAATGACCGTGCGAACTCGCTCGAAGACACCGAACGTACAGGTGCGAACCAGAAAGAACTGAAGAAAACCCGTAACATGATCAACATCAAGCTCAACAAGATCGAGGACATGAAGAAGGATATCCGCATCTATCAGGTGGAGATTCACAAGAAATACGCCATCGCGTTCGCGTGTCTGATCTTCGTGCTCGTCGGAGCTCCGGTTGGCATGATGACCCGCACGAGCGGCGTGGGGATGTCTTTCTCCGTCAGCTCCTTCGTGTTCCTGGTCTACTACATTGCCCTCATTGGCGGTGAGGAGCTTTCTGATCGCGGCTTCGTTTCTCCGATGGTCTCCATGTGGATCGCCAACGTTGTGCTCGGGGCCGTCGGCATCGTGCTGATCATCATTTCGGTACGCGAACAAAAATTCATCAATCTCAACATTGTAAAGGACAAGCTTGCCAAGCTCTTAAAACTGTAATATGATACACAAACTACTGGAAAATCACAAGATCGTGCTTGCCTCGGCGTCTCCGCGCAGAAAGTCGATCTTCGAAATGATCGGCGTGACAGCGCTGATCCAGCCGGCGCATATCGATGAGACAATTGTTTACAAGCATCCCCGGAAGTCGGCAATCGGCCACGCACGGGAGAAAGCTGCCGTTGTTGCGAAGAATATGGATCCCGATTGCATCGTTGTGGGATCGGACACCATCGTCTATCTGGGCGGCGAGATACTAGGGAAGCCTGGTTCAAGTAAAAACGCGATCGATTACCTGAAACGACTCTCGGGAAAGACGCATTCGGTATACACCGGCGTTTGCGTGATCCGCGGAGCGAGCGAAGTCTACGATTGCGAGAAAACGCAGGTTACGTTCAAGGAATTGAGCGAAGAAGAAATACATCAATATTTGAAAACGGGAGAACCGTTCGACAAAGCCGGAGCATACGGCATTCAGGGATATGGAAGCCAGTTTATCGATAAGGTGAATGGCTGCTATTTCAACGTGATGGGATTTCCCGTACGCCTGTTTCAGGATATGCTGCACCGATTGCTGGAGCCACACAAATGAGTAAAATAGTATACCATAACGCTACCTTCCACACGCTTGATGAGGCAAGGCCCGTAGCGAAAGCCATCCTTACGGAGAATGGCACGATCCTCGACATTCTCGAGGAAATTCCACAGGAATCCGACATCCAGGACGCACAATGGGTTGACCTCGCGAAAGCGCATGTCTATCCCGGTTTCACGGATGCGCATACGCACTCGTTCGAGGGCGGGCTTTATAGCCTCGGCGCTGATTTGAGCAACGCGACATCGCTGGATGAGGTGTTGCAGCTACTTACAGAGACAAAGCCCGTCAGCGGTATGATCTTCGCCTCCGGCTTTGACGAGAATTCGATCGCCGAGAAGCGATTCCCTGCGGTTGAAGAGCTGGATCGCGTTTCCAGGGATTATTCCATCTTGCTACGGCGTGTCGACGGGCACTCCTGTGCGCTCAATACGCTCGCGTTCGAGCGCATCGAATGGCGCGGAAAGCTGCCGGAAGAGTGGCAGAATCCCGTTCGCAAGCACTGGAACGACCTCGCGGCGCACTGGTTTCATCGAAACTTGGACGAGGAAGGCATTCTACGCGCATATCAACAAGCCTCGCAGATTGCTCTGAAGGCCGGCTGCACATCGATTCACACGATGGTCGGAGACAGTTTTCAGGATCCGCTTCATTACAGCCTGCTCGCTTCTCATGTGCAAGACTTCCCGGTCGAGTTCATTCTGTACCCACAGATGTTCGATATCGAGAAGGCGGTGGAATTGGGTTCGAAGAGGATCGGAGGCTGCATCTTGGTGGACGGGTCTTTCGGCTCTCATACGGCGGGATTGAAGAAGCCGTATGCTGACCAAGCGGGGAAACGCGGAACGCTGTACCGCTCCGATACATTCTGGCAGGCGTTCTATCGGGAAGCCAGCGAGAACAATCTTCAGGTGTTCGTCCACGCGATTGGCGACGCGGCCATTCAGCAGATTGTGGACGCGGTGAAAATGCTGGGCAAGACGCGTGCGAACGAGCTGCATCACACAATCATTCACTGCGAGCTGACCAGCGACAGAATGCTGGACGACATGGCCGAGTACGGAATTCACGCGGCCATGCAGCCCGTGTTCGATCACTTATGGGGCGGCAAGGATCAGCTCTACGAAGAGGTGCTTGGTGAGGTACGGACGAAGCGAACCAACCGGCTGAAATCGATGGTGGATCGCGGCATCCTTGTGGCAGGTTCTACGGACTGGTACATCACCGAGCTGAACATGCTCAGAGGAATCCACTCCGCAATCCATCATAACAATCCCGATGAGCGTTTGAGCGCTGAAGAGGCCGTTCGGCTGTTCACCGTCAATCCGGCGAAGATGATCGGTGAGGATCAGCGGTTGGGAATGCTGAAGGCCGGAATGCAGGTCGACATGGTGTGCCTGGGCGAAGCGATCGAGGGCTCGATCGATATCAGTTCGATCGATGTCTTACAGGTTATCAAACGTAGCGAGATCGTATACAGCAATAACGACTGATGATAACGCTATTCGATGAAGAAAAAGTTTTACGACTCATCCAGCACGAGATGACGTTGCGTCCCAATACGGAGCTGATAGACTACTACAAGATGTTCTTCCAGGGAATCTACGGTCCGGCGCATCTCATCGAGGATATCGATTCTGCACGAAAGTATATGCAGAGAGAGCTGGATAATATGAGTTTAGAAGAACGCACGCGGGAAGTTCCTTTTGTCGAAGACATCGGATGGCATGGAACGTATTGCAGGATAAACCTTCACGCGATTCATCAGGGTCTCTTGAACTTCGACGATGTTTTCGATGCGTTCATTGCGAGCGCCAGAGTGGAAGTGACGATTCCTCTTGCACAATGGCGAAATATGTGGACAGAAATCTATGACCTGTTATTATTAGTCAATAAAGGACTCGAAATCCATCAAGATCAGATGGGTGAGATCGAGCAGGGTTTCATGCTGGGAGAGCCTGTGTTTCATCACAGTCAGCGGTATCGGGACCTCTATCATCCTCATTATCGAGTCATGGACAAACAACAGCTGGGGAAAAATAAAGTACATAAGGAGTTGTCATGAAAAAGGTGCTTTTATTAGCATTGTTAGTGGGTACGCTTTCACTATTCGCTCAGGCGAATGGGGATATGTGGGAAGTGGATGGAAAAACCTTCTTACGCGTTTGGGGAACTCACTACGACCGTGGGTATGCCCAGGGTTATTTCCTTGGAGATGCTTTCATGGACGTTTTTGAGAACTACATGTTCAATTATGCGTGTTACGGAAATCCCAGTGTTTACAATCAGGCACGTTCGATCTTCACGAACGCTTTTGTAATTGAAGAAGACTATGTCACTGAAGCCTCGGCCATGATTGACGGCGCTGCGGACGCGGGAACGGATGTTTATTTCTCTGCACTCGGTAGAGACCTCGACGGGAACGATGTCCTGATGGCAAATGCGCTCATTGATCTCATCAATTTCGCAAGCTTACCGGAGGACCTCTTTGCCTGTTCGAGTATCTCATCCTGGGGAACCAGTACGGAAGACGACGAGACGCTGCAAGGCGGACTCGTGATCACCCGTTTCATGGACTGGAGCACGAACGCGGCGTTGTTCAGAAATCCCGTTGTGTTGATCCAGAAACCGGAAGAAGAAGATGAACAGAACTGGATATCCTTCACGTTCCCGGGTTTGTTTGGCGGACTCTCCGCAATTAACGAAAACGGATTGACCACGTTCCTTAACATGGGCAACAATCATAGCTGTTCCGATACCGGTGGATTTTATCCGATACTTCTCACGTTGCGCAACGGAATCGAGAAGGTCGATTACGATGCCGACGGCGAGCAGACGACCAACGATATTCTTCAGGCCGTAGAGGATCGCAACCGCGCGGTTGGAACGCTGGTTCACGTAACGCACGATAACGACGATCTTCCGATCATCATCGAAAACAACAATCAGATGGGTGTCGCGACACGGTCCGTGGAAGACAACACGGTTATTCAGGGCGACAACCTTGCGTTGACTAACCATTTTCGCGTGCTTTACAATCCGATCACATGCTACCGTTACAACGGTATCGTCGATTCTCTTGAAGTATCGACCGTGATTAACGATGCCAGGAGCTGGAATCTTCTGGCCGGTGCGGCGGGTATTTCCACGAACATCCATGCGATTCGTTACAACAGCGTGACCAGGGAAGTGAGTTTCGCTTCCGCACAGGCGAGTCACCCTGCGTACGGAGAAGAGGCGACCGTTTTCAATCTCGATGAAGTGATCACCCCATCCGGAGTTAATGACGAGGTCATCGATCTGATGGTTTCAGCTCCTACGGCTTATCCCAATCCATTTAATCCACAAACGACGATCAGGTTCAGCGTGGCGGCACAAGCCGACGTGACGCTTGAGATTTACAATGTCAAGGGGCAACGTGTGGAACGCAGGGAGCTTGGCAACATGACGCAAGGCGTGCATCAAGTGACCTGGAATGCTGAATCACAGGCATCCGGCGTCTACCTCTGTCGCGTTTCGCAGAAGAATGGCAATGGGAGCGTTGCATCAACAGGGAAGATGCTTTTGCTCAAGTAATTCTAAGAGAAGTCTTTTAGGGCAATCCATCGAGATTGCCCTTTTTTTGTGTCTGAAGCAGGATATTCAGAATGGCTGGGATGATGAGAGAATGCAGGCAAGGATGCCTTCGTTCCCTTTTCCAGTTTCGTGGCATCTTCGCCCGATCCTTTTACCCCGTGGATATACCACGGCTCCGAGCGGAAGTGGATATTGAAAGCTCCGCCGTGAAACACCACGCGGTAAAAGGATCGAACGAATCTGCTCACTCGATGGAATATTGCAGGTGATTGAAGGTGGGATGGGGGGCTTTGATGGAGCTTTGCAGGCCGGAGACAAAGAAAAAGGCATGAACAATCGTCCATGCCTTATAGCTTTCTTTGGATTATTACTTCAGAAGAATCATTTTCTTGGTCGATGTGTAGCGACCGCTATTGAGCTTGTAGAAGTAGATACCGCTTGTAACGTTCTTGCCGCTGGCGTCTGTGCCGTTCCAGACAACCTGATGGGTGTCTGCGTCAAGACGATCGTTGATCAGGGTGTTGATCTTCTGACCGCGAACGTTGTAGATATCGAGCGTAGTGTTGGCAGCTTCAGGAATCGAGAATTCGATTGTGGTCTGAGGGTTGAAGGGATTCGGGTAGTTGCCAAGTGTGATGCCCATTTCCGGGACCGTTTCATCGTCTGAACCTTCGTTCGGGCTGATGTCGCTCGGGGTGATTGGATTGATTGCGTAAAGGTCGTACGAGTAGTCGACCATACCGCGGATCGTTCCCCAAACCTGGTCTACTTCGATTTCGATGGGAGGGTCTACGCTATCAAGGTAGAAGAAGCCATCGTCGATCTGGCATTCGCCGTCGCCGTCGGAAACGTACCACTCACCGTAGTTGTTCTGAGCCTGGGTCACTGTGAGTTCGCCGGTGATGTAAACGTGGCAACCTTCGTTCGCTTCGTTGGAAGCAAGGTCACTGCATGTTACTCTATAGGCTTCAGGAACAGCATTACCGGAACTGAGGATTTCCATGTCGTCGATTTCCTTGAGTTCGGTCATGTTGTAATACTCGTCAATAAGACCAGTGATTTCAATCATGTCGCCTACGGAAACCATGTCGCCGTATTCTTCGGTGTCGTCGTAGATGAAAAGGCCATGCCATGGTCCGCCTTCCGGATCGGCAATATAGAAGTCAACATAACCTCTCCACTCGGTTGCCACAACGATGCCTTGCACGGTAACTGTCTGACCGAAATAAGGTGAAGTTCCGTTTGCGTCCTCTGTGTACTGTACATCGTAGCAGGTCAATGCGAACATCGATCCTACGATTGCCAGTAAAGCCACGAATAATGTAGTTCTTTTCATTGTTATTCCTCCTTGGATTTTACGCATTTTATTCACTAAATAATATGCTGAAACCCTATTGTGAATTGTCAAGATATAATTCCCGTTGAAACGTCATTTTTTTGTTTCCGAACACGATATTCACACAATCCTATATCTTTGCCGATGCACGATGACCACAGAAGTTTTCCGCGCATATCAGCGGCGGGGCGGCGTGTGCGCTTCGCGCACGAACCTCCCCGGGGCTGCGCTTGCAACCCCGGGAAGATTCCGGAAGTCTAAAAGACTTCCGCCGCCGCCCCGCCGCGGGAGCTGGCGCTCTCCTGTGCTTGCGGGGACGAATCAGGCGATGACAAATGATGACCGAAAAAATGAATGAATATTATTGCAACTTCTACGCAAAAGAGTGTTTGACAGATATGGTAAAAGAAAAAACATCAGCCCAATAGATTTGGTTCATGTATGATTCAATAAACGTATAAGTTTTGGAGGTATTATGGAAACCAGCGAACAGTCGAAGAAAGTCCTTACGATCAATTGCGGAAGCTCGTCCCTGAAGTACGAAGTATTCGAGATGCCGTCTCAGGTGAGCCTCGGAAAGGGCGTCATCGAGAGAATCGGGGAACAGATCGGGCGCCTCGAACAGCGCACCAAGCGCGGATTGATCGAGCAAGAAACGGAAGTACCCAACCACAGAGCGGCCATCGAGCTCATGACTCGGGCAATGATAGATGATAAAAAGGGAATGCTCACGGATATCAAGGAAATTGAGGTGGTCGGACACCGCGTCGTACACGGCGGCGAGAAATACTCGTCATCCGTGATCATCAATGACGACGTGCAAAAGGTGATCGAGGAGAATATCGAACTCGCGCCACTTCACAATCCTGCAAACCTCATGGGTATTCAGGAAATAACGGCAGTACTGCCGAAAGTGCCGCAAGTCGCGGTATTCGACACCGCGTTCCACCAGACACTCGAGCCTCCGGCGTACCTTTACGGACTTCCGCGCGAGATGTACGACAAATACAAGATTCGTAAGTATGGATTCCACGGAACCAGTCACCGCTACGTCGCCGCCAAAGCGCTGAAATTGATGAAGCGCTCCCCGGAGAACACCAACGTCATCTCCTGCCATCTCGGTAACGGCGCATCGATCACCGCCATCGAGAACGGACGCTCCGTCGATACGTCGATGGGCTTCACCCCCCTTGAAGGCGTCATGATGGGTACCCGCTCCGGCGATATCGATCCGTCCATCGTTTTCTACCTCCTCGAGCGCGGCTATACGCCACAGGAGCTTAATAAAATCCTCAACAAGAAAAGCGGGCTCCTCGGACTGTCGGGCATTTCCAACGACATGCGCGACCTCGATCATGCTGCTTCACAGGGCAACCAAAACGCTCAGGAAGCGATGGAAGCGTACGCGTATCGTATCCGTAAATACATCGGAGCGTATGTCGCGAACCTTGTTCGCGTTGATATCCTTGTTTTCACCGGCGGTATCGGGCAGCACGGCATCAATATACGCAAGATGATCTGTAACCGCCTGGAAAACCTCGGTATCGTGATCGATTACCAGAAAAACGTCGCCAACGGATCGAAGGAAGGGGTCATCTCCAAGGACTTCTCCAGAATCTCAATCCTGGTGATTCCCACCAACGAGGAGCTTCAGATCGCTATCGACGCCTACGATCTCGTTTTCGGAATCGAACAGCCTGAGTCGCAACCGGAGCAGCCAATCATCCTGTAAATTATGAAGAAATACCTGATCCTGATCCTGTTCTCACTTACGTTTGTACTGGATGCGCAGACGCCGCCTGATTCAACCTCGAGCGATTACCTGTTCATCCCGATCGGGATGTATGCAAGAGAAACAAGCGCAGTTCTGGGTGGCGCTGTAATGTACACGCAACGCCCCCCGGAATTGCCGATGTATGTGTCTCCCAATTCACTTACCCTGAACGTTATGGCCAGCTTCAAGAAGCAGGTTCAGGTGCTTCTGATGCCCTACTACAACATTTGGGGCGGCAAGTACGCCGCGGGAGCCAAATTCCAGTACAAGTACTGGCCAACGCCATTTTACGGACTCGGGAACGATTCCGACGCCGACGACAAAGAAACCTGTACGGTGAATCACTTCAAAGGCGAGTTGTATATCAAGAAGCGATTTCGGAAATACTTCCTTTTCGGCGGCGGTTGGGAATATCTTACCAACAAGCTCACCGACTTCGATTCGGAGGGATACCTACAGGCCGGAACCATTTCCGGCAGCGAGGAGTACAACCTTTCCGGCATCGACATCATTGCACAGATCGACACACGCGATAACACCTTCACCGCTGAAGAAGGTCTTTTCTACGATCTCAATATTCGCATCTTCGAGAAGCAATTCGGCTCGGATTACTCGTTTGCCAAGTACAAGGCGAATCTTACACACTTTTTCAAAATAGCCAGAGGCCACGTTGTCGCATGGCAGGGCGTGGCCCTTTTCACGGTCAATGACGCGCCGTATCAGGAGATATCCCGTTTGGGCGGGCAGATGCGCGGTTTCGACTCGCAGCGCTACATCGACAATCATATGCTCACTTCGCGGCTGGAGTACAGGACCTTCCCGTTCGAAAGCGGTTTGCTTCGTCGCTGGGGCGCGGTTGCATTTGCCGAGTACGGGCAGGTCGCGCATGAGGTCTCCGATTTCCGCATGGATAAAACGCATTACACCTACGGTATGGGACTCCGCTATGTGTTCTTCGCGAAGGAACGACTCAATTTCCGGCTCGATTTCGGATTCTCCCGGGAAGACTACGATATCATCTTTGTAGTGCGGGAGGCTTTCTAACCATGCCGGCGGTCGCGATTACGACGCTCGGTTGCAAGGTGAATCAATATGAATCGGCATGCATCCTGGAGCCGTTTCTCGCAGCCGGATGGCGGCAGGTCGAGTTCAGCGAACATGCAGACGTCTACATCGTCAATTCATGCACGGTAACCAATCGCGCCGATTTCAAAAGCCGCAACGCGGTTCGCAGAGCGCTGAAGAACCCGCAGGCAAAAGTCGTTCTGACCGGCTGTTACGTGATGCGCTCGCCGCACGCTTTTCACGACGATGACGTTCTGGTGGTCGATAACGCCTCCAAGCATCGCATCTACGATCTTCTGGATACCGCTGATCTTCAATTCCGCTCACTGGACGGCTCGGAAGAATATGTGGAGACATTCACCACGCAGATGGCGGAGCGTTCGCGCGCGTTCGTGAAGATTCAGGATGGTTGCAATTTTCGGTGCGCCTATTGCGCGGTTCCCGACGCTCGGGGAAACCCTCGCAGCCGTGATCACGAGAACGTGAAGAGACAGATCCGAGCGTTAGTCGATAACGGCTTCCATGAGTTTGTCCTTGGCGGAATCAATATGGGCCTTTACGGCATCGATCACGGTTACCCGTTCCACAAACTGCTCCTTGAACTGGACCGGATCCCTGGCGTGGAGCGAATTCGCCTCAGCTCCATCGAGCCGCAATTGTTCGGCGAGGAGTTACTCGACGCGTTCGCAGAAATGGAGCATCTCGCCCCGCATTTCCACATTCCGCTGCAATCCGGTTGCGATACCGTCTTGAAGGCGATGGGGCGTCGATACGACACCGCGACGTTTCGCAGGTTGATCGATCGTTTATCAGGTATATTCGATCAGCCGGCATTCGGTTTCGATGTCATTGCCGGTTTTCCGGGAGAGACGGACGAGCATCACCGGCAAACGGTTGATTTTCTCGAGTCATTGCCGGTAACCTACCTGCACGGGTTCGCTTTTTCCAAAAGAAGCGGGACACCCGCAGCGCGGATGAAGAACCAGATTCACGGCAACATCGTCAAAACCCGGTGCGGCGAACTCGAACAACTTTCCGCCACGAAGAAGGAACAATATATCAATGATCTCATCGCATCCGGCCGGATGATTGCCGCGATAGCGGAGAAGGATAACGACGGCCTGGCGGAAGGTCTTTCGGATCGATTTATACGAATTTATCGAAAGCAAGACAATAACAGAATCATACAACCCGGAGAGAATTTCTCGGGCATTGCGCGAGGAAAGTATCTGGACGGGATCGAAGTTGTTGGTCCCGGTAATTTGGGAGGAGACCAATGAAAACAATCGTGATCGCCGAGAAACCGAGCGTGGGAAGAGAACTGGCTCGAGTGCTGAAGTGCGGGTCGAAACATCAGGGATATTTTGAAGGCGAGCAGGCGATCGTGACCTGGGCGCTGGGGCATCTGGTCACCCTGGCGGAGCCGGGAGACTACGACAGCAAATACAAGCATTGGGACCTGGTGGACCTCCCGATTCTTCCCGACAAAATGAAGCTGAAGGTGATTCCCAATTCGCGGAAGCAATTCAATACAGTGCGCGGACTCCTGAAGCGTGGCGATATTTCTCAGGTTGTCATTGCGACGGACGCCGGACGCGAAGGCGAGTTGGTCGCTCGCTGGATTCTCGTGCTCTCCGGCTGGAAAAAGACGATCAAGCGTCTTTGGATTTCATCCCAGACGGATGCGGCGATCCGAGACGGATTTGCAAAGCTCAAGCCGGGTAATGAATACGAAAACCTCTATCACGCTGCGCAGTGTCGCGCGGAAGCCGACTGGCTGATCGGCCTGAATGTAACCCGCGCGCTTACCTGCAAGTTCGATGCGCAGCTCTCGGCGGGAAGGGTGCAATCGCCAACGCTGGCGATGATCATCGATCGAGAGAACGAGATTCGCAATTTCAAGCCGGAGCCGTTCTGGACGGTCGAGGCCGATTTCGGCGGTTTCACAGGCGTCTGGAAGAATGACAAGGGCAACGACCGCATATTCGATCACGAATTTGCCCAGAGCCTGGTGAACAAGGTCAGCGGTAAGGGCGGGAAGATCGTCGAGATCAGCGACAGCAAGAAGCGTACGCAGCCGCCACTACTTTACGACCTCACAGAGCTCCAGCGCGCTGCCAACAACCGTTTCGGTTTCACCGCGAAACACACGCTTTCCATCGTTCAGAGTCTGTACGAACGTCACAAAGTAGTGACATATCCGCGCACGGATTCACGCTATCTCACCGGCGACATGGTCTCGACGCTCAAGGATCGCCTGAAGGCGGTACAAACCGGCTCGTGGTCGGGTTATGCGTCTACCATCCTGCAAAACGATCTGCACGTTACCAAGCGGATCGTCAACGACAGCAAAGTCAGCGATCACCATGCGCTGATTCCCACCGAGCAGCGTGCGAATCTTACGCAGCTAACCACTGACGAAAAAAGAGTTTACGACCTCATCGTGCGCCGCTTCCTGGTAGCGCTGTATGGGGATTATCAGTATAAAGTTACCAGTGTTGTGCTGGAGATCGAGCAGGAGAAATTCATCGCTCGGGGCAAGGTCACGCTCGATAGCGGCTGGAAATCCGTTGAAGGAAAGGGCGATGAAGAGGATGAGGACGACAGTCTTCCCGCGTTCACGAATACCAGCCTGAAGAAGGGCGATGCGATCAAGGCTTCGCAAGTTCGGCTGGTTCGCCACAGTACAAAGCCGCCGGCAAGGTACACGGAAGCGACTCTCCTCTCCGCGATGGAAAACGCGGGGAAATTCATCGACGACAAGACGCTCAAGGCGTCGATTGCCCAGGGCGGACTGGGGACGCCTGCAACGCGCGCGGAGATCATCGAGAAGCTGGTTTCCACGTTCTACGTGGAGCGACAGGGTAAATCGATGGTTCCCACGCCGAAGGGATTCCAACTCATCGATCTGGTGCCGGACGAGCTGAAATCGCCGGAGCTAACCGCGCAGTGGGAGATGCGGTTGAATCGCATCGCGAAAGGCGAAGAACGGGCGAAGGACTTCATCGAGGACATCCGCGCCAACGCGATACGACTCACCCGGGATGTGAAGAACAGCACCGCCGAGTACAAGCCGGACAACCTCACGGGCCACAAGTGCCCCACCTGCGGAAAGCCCTTGATGAAGGTTCAGGGAAAAAATGGTGGACATCTGATCTGCTCGGACGGAAGATGTGGCTACCGGTCGGACCAGAGTGATCCGGGAGCGATGCGATCGGGGAAACGCTCGAAGAAAGAGCATATCATGAACAAGAGAATGATCCAGCAATACAGCGACAACGTGAAGTCGGGAGATTTCGGCGAGACCCTCGGGGATCTGCTGGACAAAGCGATAAAGAAGAAGAAGTAATTTCTCGTCCGTTTGAAGTCAATGGGGTGAATTCATTCGGGACACGTTCGTTATTTAAATAGCCGTCAGGTGCGTGAAATTTGCGGCGCGTCGCCAAAGAGTATGGATGCTCGCGCGAAGCGCTCATGAGAACCTCTTTTGCTTGGGAGATGTATATGAAACCGGTGATTTTCATCACACGCAAATTGCCTGAAATCGCGATGGAGAGAATCGCGCAACGTTTTGAGATAATCGAAAACCCCTACGACGAAGCTGTACCGCGCGAGGAGCTGATCTCCGGCGTGAAGGAGTGCGATATTCTCCTCTGCATGCTTTCGGAAAAGATCGATCGCGAAGTGATCGACGCTAATCCCAACCTGAAAGGGATCGTGAACTACGCGGTCGGATTCAACAACATCGATATCGCATACGCCACGCAGAAAAGCATTCCCGTAACCAACACCCCCGATGTTCTCACCGATGCCACCGCGGACGTCGCCTGGGCGCTTCTGTTCGCATGCGCGAGGCGCGTTGTGGAAGCCGATAGATTCACCCGCGAGGGGAAGTTCCACGGATGGTCGCCCCTTCTCTTTCTCGGAGCGGATATCACCGGGAAGACGCTGGGGATCGTCGGGACGGGGCGAATCGGCACGGCGATGGCCAAGAGGGCTGTTGGATTCGACATGAACATCATCTATTGCAGCAATTCGCCCAATTTTCTGCTCGAGCGGGACTACAACGCGAAGTTCTGTCCGCTCGATCTTCTCCTGGAAATGTCCGATTTCGTGAGTCTGCACGTCCCGCTAACTGCTCAGACAAACCACTTGATCGGCATCAAAGAGTTTGTAAAAATGAAGAACTCGGCGATCCTCATCAACACGGCACGGGGACCGGTGGTGGACGAACGGGCGCTTTACCACGCGCTCGAGGATGGCGAAATCGCAGCCGCGGGTCTGGACGTCTACGAAGATGAACCAGATATCTATCCCGGGCTGGAGAAGCTGGACAACGTCGTTCTCCTGCCGCACGTAGGCAGCGCGACAATCGATACGAGAAACAATATGGGCTTGATGTGCGCGGAGAACGCCATCGCCATCATTGAGGGCTTTATCCCTCCGCAAGTCGTCAATCCCGATTACAGGAAACATGTATGATCACACTTTTTTCACTGCCTCCCAAAGCGCTGATTGGCATGGTCCACGTGCCGGCGCTACCGGGGACGCCTGCGCAAAGGCTTTCCATGTCCGAGATCATCGAAAAATCCGTTGCGGAAGCGCGAATGATCGAGGAAGCCGGCTTCGATGCCGTGATGCTGGAGAACATGCACGATGTTCCATATATGAACCGCCGGGTAGGGCCGGAAATAACCGCCGCGATGACGGCGATTGCCTGCGAAGTAGCTAAAACGTTAAAAATCCCCTGCGGGATTCAGATACTTGCCGGTGCCGGGAAGGAATCGATTGCCGTCGCGCTTGCAGCGGGATTGAGCTTCATTCGTGTGGAGGGATTTGTGTTTTCCCACGTGGCCGACGAAGGGTTGATGAACGCCTGCGCCGGAGAGCTGCTGCGGTATCGCAAAGCGATCGGCGCGGAAGGGATAGCCGTCTTTGCGGACATCAAGAAGAAGCATTCCTCGCACGCGATAACGGCGGACGTGGACATTGTGGAGACAGCCAAGGCAGCGAGATTCTTTCTCGCGGACGGTGTGATCGTCACGGGAGCCGCGACCGGTGAGACGGCGAACGCGGTCGAGATAGACGCTGTGGCGAAGGCGGTCGATATTCCCGTGCTGGTCGGCTCGGGGATTACGGCGGACAACCTGCAAGAATACTGGGAATATGCCGATGGCTTCATCATCGGATCGTGGCTGAAAGAGAACGGCTATTGGGAAAATCCATTGGATCACGATCGGTTGACGCGGATGCGAGACACCGCCGATCGATTGAAGAGGGGAGATCAATGATAAAATACGCACTTTTTGTTTTAACAATCGTCCTTGTGCTGTGCGGATGCTCGAACATCCCGCAAGCTGCGGGAGAAAAGGACTCGGTGGATGTCGTAACGATGTATTATGCTCCGGTGGAAGGAATGACGGGCGCTGAACTCAAGCACGGGTTGCACAGTCTGATCAGGGATCATACGGCGTATCCGTATTTCAGCGATGAAATCGGCGTGGGCGAGATGATGATGGACCTGGACGAGGATCCCGAAAATCCGGAGAACATGATCCTGTTTTACACGGGACGCTCGCAGAACAAGAAATTCGCCGACCACGGCAACAAAGTCGATTACATGGCCGAATACGGAATCACGATCGAGGATACCTGGAATCGTGAGCATATATGGGCGAAGAGCCACGGATTCCCCGAGATGTCGGACACGGCTTACACCGATATTCATCACCTGCGTCCGGTGGACCGTTCCACCAACGGTGCGAAAGGCGCGAAGGACTTTGATTGGGGAGGATACCCCGAAGAGGAAGCGAAGGGCTCCTTCACCGATTTCGATTCGTGGGAGCCTCGCGACGAGATCAAGGGCGACGTGGCACGCATGATATTCTATATGGCGGTTCGCTACGAGGGTGGAAATGACAGCCCCGATCTGGAGATCGTGGATGAGACCGGAACATCCGGCCCGTATTATGGCCGGTTGTCGAGTCTGCTGGAGTGGAATACGCTCGATCCGGTGGATGATCGCGAAAGAACCCGTAACAACGGGATATTCGAGACGTACCAGCATAACCGGAATCCGTTTGTGGATCACCCCGAGTACGCGGAGATGATTTGGGGAGAACCGTCGAAGGAGCCGAGGATCATGCCGGCGATGCCCGAGATTCGCTTCGGCGATGTCGCGACGGACAGCTCCTACTCCGAGGTGCTCTACGTCATAAGCGGCAGGAATCTGGAGATGCCCGTGACGGTCGTGGCGCCGAAAGGTTTCATGATGGCCCACATGCAGGATAAGCCCTTTGCCGACCGGATGATCATGTACCCCAACGGCGGAGCGCTCAATCGTGGCTTGTACTTGCGGTTCATGCCGGAAGAAAACAGGATTTACGCGGACTCGCTCGATATATTTTACGGGGACAATCTCCTTTCCACCCTTCCACTATACGGAAGAGGCATTCAGCCGGGTGAAGTCACCATTCTTGAAGAATCTTTTGAGGATAACGAGCACGACTGGAAGCGCATAAGCGTCGCCAGCAACAAGAACTGGTATCATTCCGAATACGGTGGGCGCAATTTCATTAAAATCAGCGGATTCCGTGGAGATGAACCCTCCGACGACTGGTTGATATCCCCGCCACTGAATCTGGAGCCGTATAGCAAGATCACGCTGCAATTCGAGACAGCAAAGAGCCACACCGACATCATGGAAGGACTTGAAGTGATGATCAGTGGCGAATACATCCCCGGTGAGAAGCTTGAATCGACCGAGTGGTATCACCTTCCCGCGAAGTTCTCAGAAGGCGAATACGAGTGGGAGCATTCGGGATATCTGGATATCAGCCGCTTCCGTGGAAAGAACGTGTTTATCGCTTTCCGGTATCGTTGCTCTGCCAAAGACAAGGCAACGAGCTGGGAGCTGGATGATATCAAGGTGACCGGAGTACCGTTCAAGTGATTCGGATTCGCAACCTCAAGGTCGGGTTTGGCGATCAGGTTGTCCTCGATGGAATCGATCTGGATATACGCGAGAACGAGACCACCGTGGTTGTGGGTTCGAGCGGAAGCGGGAAGACGGTTCTCATGAAGACGATCGAAGGATTGTTCCATCCATGGGAAGGTGAAATCCTGATCGATGGGGAGAATCTGTTCACGCTCGATCGTAGAGGGAAGAAGCGCGTAAGGCAAAAGCTTTCCATGCTGTTTCAGGGAGCAGCGCTGCTCGACTCGATGAACGTGTTTCAGAATGTCGCTTTGCCCATGGTCGAGCACAGCAAGCTATCGAGCGAAGAGATCGAAGCGCTGGTTCAGGAGAAGCTTACGCTTGTGGGGCTCCCGGATGTCAACGACAAGATGCCTTCCGAACTCAGCGGAGGCATGAAAAAACGCGTGGGACTTGCCCGGGCTATCATCCGCGAACCGAAATACATCATCTACGACGAACCGACAACGGGACTCGATCCCATCATCGCGACGGATATCGTGGGGCTGATCCACAAGCTCAACAAGACGCTGGAAATCACGTCCATCGTGATTACGCACGACCTCTATTGCATCGAGCAGGTGGCCGAGCGTGTCGTCATGCTGCATGCCGGCAAGATCGTGTTCGACGGCTCGCACGAAGAATTCAAATCATCCGGAATCCCCGAGGTGATTACGTTCCGCACGATTCAGAAGGTGGATTGTTGAGAACATCCCTCAGGTTCGGGAAAGATAAACAAGTCGCGGTGCTTACGGGCTCGGGGATCAGCGCTGAATCGGGCATCATGACCTTCCGCGACAGGGGCGGTCTCTGGGAGCAGCATCGATTCGAGGATGTGGCGACACCGGAGGCTTTCCGTCGGGATCCGGCGATGGTCTGGCGATTCTATCGATACCGTTACGATAACGCGTTGGACAGCAAGCCCAACGCTGCGCATCATGCGCTTGTGAGCCTGGAAGCGTTTTCGGGCGATCAATTTCATCTCATCACGCAAAATGTGGACGGACTGCATCAGGCAGCCGGAAGCAATCGCGTTTTGGAAATGCACGGATCGCTGCATCGAGCATTTTGCAGCAATTGCGGGAATCCCCAGGCGACGGGCGAGCTTGATTTGGCCGAAGCCGTTCCCGTGTGCGCAAGGTGCGGGGCAGCCATGCGACCGGACATTGTGTGGTTTGGCGAGATGCCTTACCGAATGGACGAGATTATAAATATCCTGCGCTGCTGCGATTATCTGATTGTCGATGGCACTAGCGGAGTGGTGTATCCGGCCGCGCAGTTCCTGGCGATCGCGAAAAGCGTTGGCGCAATGACGATTGGGATTAATCTCGAACGACCGCAGAACGCCGGGTATATCGACGAATTTCATCAGGGGAAAGCAGGTGAAATTCTGCCTGAACTCGTTACGCAGTGGATTGAATCCTGAGGATTTATGATTTTTGTAATTTTCGTTATGGATTAAACTTGACCACAAAAGACGTGGCATGAGAAATAACACAAAACACGATAAATGGAGGAATCATGAAAGTATTAGTTGCAACCGAAAAGCCATTTGCACCGGTAGCTGTGAACGGTATTCGCGAGATATGCGAAGGAGCCGGATACGAGCTTGTACTTCTTGAGAAATACACCGATAAAGCCGATCTGCTGAATGCGGTGAAGGACGTCGACGCAGTTATCATTCGCAGTGACAAAGTGACTGCGGACGTTATTGACGCAGCAGAAAACCTTAAGATTGTTGTGCGCGCGGGAGCAGGTTACGACAACGTTGATCTCGCGGCAGCCACCGAAAAGGGTGTAACCGTGATGAACACACCGGGACAGAACTCGAACGCGGTTGCAGAACTCGCGCTAGGTATGATGGTTTACGTTGCCCGTGGTCTTTTCAACGGAAAAGCGGGTACGGAATTGAAAGGAAAGAGACTCGGTATCCACGCGTACGGTCACGTGGGGATGAATATTGCGCGTATCGCAAAGGGATTCGACATGGACGTTTGCGCGCTGGATCCGTTCGTAAAACCGGAAGTGATGGAAAAAGACGGTGTGAAGCCGGTTGCCACGGTTGAAGAGCTGTACTCTTCCTGCGATTATATCTCGCTGAATCTGCCTCTGATCGAAGCGACTCGCGGCATGGTGAACTTCCAGCTTATGAGCATGATGAAGCAGGGCGCTTGCATCGTGAATACCGCCCGCAAGGAAGTGGTTAACGAGGAAGACCTGCTGAAGATCATGGAGAAGCGCGGAGACTTCAAGTATGCCTCCGACATCGCACCGAACGTGGCGGACGAGATGCTCGAGAAATTCCCCGGTCGCTGCTACTTCACGCCCAAGAAAATGGGTGCGCAAACAGAAGAAGCGAACATCAATGCCGGTCTTGCCGCTGCAAACCAGATTGTCGCCTTCTTTGAAAAGGGCGATGTGACCTTCAAGGTGAACAAGTAAATATAATTTTCACAAAATTGGAGCCGGGTCGGATGATCCGGCTTTTTTTGTTTGAAGCAGGATTTACATGATGGGGAATAATTCCCCCTACTCTTCTCTCGTTCTAAGGAGGGGGAGAGACGTTCTCGGTGATCTCAGCATCGTGGCATCTTCGCCCGATCGCCGCCTGCACAGGGATATACCACACCCGATTATCCAGTAACATGATTTCGGAGAACGAAATCACAGTGTTCATGAGTAGGTTTTCGTTGCACGAAAGCCGAAAATCGGCTGTGGAACACCCTGCACAGGCGGCGATCGAACGAACCTGCTCACGATGTTGCTTTTTTTATCATTTGCGAGCGGAAGAAGTATGGAATCATTTTGTAATAAATTATGTGTTTGAAACAAAAAAATATTGACAAGCAGAAATTCATTTGGTTGTCTTAGTATTGTGAAAGAGTGCAAAGAAAAAAAATAGAGGAGGTTCAACATGAAACGTTTTGCAATCCTTTTCATGCTTGTTTCAGTTGTGCTTGTTTTGAACGCATCGATAGGCTGGAGCGGAAACATCTGGCCGAATGAGGAAACCTTCCATGTACCTGGTAATGACCTCAATGTTTATTACCAGATTTGGAAAGATGGTGTTACTAACAGCGGTGGCCAGGGCGCTGGTATAACGGCGACATTCTATTACCGGCTTTCCGGTGAAACGGTATACAATTCCGTGGCAATGACCTATAATGGAGATGTCGGAAGCAACGACGAATATACCGCTACGATTCCCGGTGGTACTTATATAGCTGGCGATATTGCAGAGTTTTACTGTGAAGGCTATGATACTACCGACGAAACCTATTCATACGGAACAGACCAGAACGGTCATGGGCCCTTCACGGCAGCAGCTCCCGGTGAATTCTTCTACGGTGATCCTCTTGGACAGGATGTAACGGTCACGTTCCGAGTCGATATGAGCGTTGCCGGTGTCGAAGGCGCAATCTCTGTTGCCGGCTCATTCAATGGTTGGGCAGTTGGTGCGAACACCTTGACCGACCAGGGTGGTAATATTTACGCAGGCGATGTCCTCTTCTCCGGCGGTTCAACTCCGTATATCGAATACAAATTCGTTAACGGCTCAACCTGGGAAGGTGCAATTGCCAACCGTCAGCTTGAAATTGACGACACCATCCCGACAATGGTGCTGGACATTGTTTATTTCAACGACGACGACGGCTCACTTCCTGTCGAATTCTCTTCATTTGAAGCAGTACTCACCTCCGAGAACTACGTTCTTCTGGAATGGGTAACCCAGTCCGAAAGCGATATGATGGGCTATCAGGTCTATCGCAGTGCAAACGACGACATCGCTGACGCATACGACATGGGATTCGTGGAAGCGAACAATATCTCAGCCGAACAGGTATACCAGTTCACCGACGGAGATATCCAGTCGGAAATGACCTACTACTACTGGCTGGAAGCAAAGGAAATGAGCGGACAGTCAAGATTCCACGGTCCAGTTCAGATCACGATTCTCGAGGATGGCGAAGAGGGTGGCGAGAGTGTTCCGAGCACGGACGTATTCGCTCAGCTCAACCAGAACCATCCGAATCCTTTCAACCCAAGCACGGAGATCAGCTTCTACATCGCGGAATCGAGCGAAATCACCCTCAAGGTTTACAACATGAAGGGTCAGCTGATCAACACCCTGATCGACCATCAGCAGAGAAGCGGTGGACAGATACACAGGGTTAGCTGGGAACCAAAAGATCAACCAAGCGGAATCTATTTCTATCAGCTTACCGTGGGCGAATCAACGTTCACCCGCAAAATGCTGATGCTGAAATAGCCATCAACCCGAAATAGAAAAGCCGGTAGAGAAATCTGCCGGCTTTTCATTTTATGAGATTACTCTTTACTTGACGCACGTACCGTACGAAGAATATAAAGAATTATCAGATGATAAGAAGAGGAACGCGATGATCAAATCAATCATACTTGTAAGCGGTGGAATGGACAGCCTGGTAACGGCTGCGATTGCCGGAAGGGAATCGGACGAAGTCCATTTCCTTCACGCAAACTACGGGCAGCGTACGCAGAAGAAGGAAGCGGAGCTTTTCGAGAAACTCTGCACGCACTTCAAGCCAGCGGGTTGTCGATCGGTTGATATCTCCTATCTTGCCGAGATTGGGGGCTCCGCGCTGACCGATCTCTCCATGGACGTGAAGGATTACTCGGAGGGTGAATCCGGCATTCCCGATACGTACGTGCCGTTCCGCAACGCGCATCTGATCTGCATCGCGGTTAGCTGGGCGGAAGTGATCGGCGCGCAGCGGATCTACATCGGAGCGGTGGAGGAAGACTCCAGCGGATATCCCGATTGCAGGGACGTGTTTTACAAGCGCTTCGGCCTGACGATTGACGCCGGTACGAGGGACGATACGCACATCGAGATTCATACGCCGGTGATCCACATGAACAAGGCGGAGATTATCAGACTCGGCAGGGAGCTGGGTGCGCCGTTCGAGCTGAGCTGGAGCTGCTACCGCGACAACGATGTTGCCTGTGGTACCTGCGATAGCTGCCATTTACGCATCCAGGCTTTCAAGCGCGCCGGAATAAAGGATCCCAACCCATACGCTATCGAAATCGATTGGGGATAGAAAGAGAGGTCGTATGAGCAATGCTTCATTTTACATGAGAAAAGCCATCGAGCAAGCGGAAAAAGCGAAAGGCAGGACTTCTCCCAATCCCTTTGTGGGGGCGGTTATCGTTAAGCACGAACACGTTGTGGGAGAGGGCTATACGCAGCCTTGCGGGATGGATCACGCGGAGGTGGTCGCGCTGAAGGATGCGGGGAAACAAGCGCGTGACGCAGATATGTATGTCACGCTGGAACCGTGTTGCCACTGGGGGAGAACGCCTCCCTGCACGGATGCGATCATTCGCGCCGGAATCAAGCGCGTGTATATAGGCGTTCTCGATCCCAATCCAAAGGTGTGCAACCTGAGCGGTGGGATTCTGGAGGAGAACGGTATCGAAGTCCACAGCGGAATCGAGGAAGAAGCGATACTCAGGCAACTCAGGCCGTATCTGCATTTTGTGAAAGAGAGGCGACCGTTTGTGACGGTGAAGATCGCTGCGTCGCTTGACGGGAAGCTGGCGGCTGAGGATGGAACTTCACAGTGGATAACGGGGGAGGCTGCTCGAAACAGGGTGCACCGGATGCGTAATCGCACGGACGCGATATTGACGGGGATCGGGACGGTTCTCGGCGACGATCCCAGGCTGAATGTCCGGCTCGATGAGCCTTGCGGTGCGCCGGTTCGCGTGATCCTCGATTCGGAACTGCGGATTCCGCTTGAGTCCAGGATCGTACGCTCGGCCAATGCTCAACAGGTCTGGGTGTTCACCACGCAAGGAAAGGCTGAATCGGACAAGGCTCGATCTCTCAATGAGCTTGGGGTGGAAGTGGTGTCTGTCGGGTCAACACCGGAGGGGCTAACGCTGGACGGTGTGCTGCAAGAATTATACTCGCGGGGTATCATGATGGCCATGGTAGAAGCCGGCCCGAAGGTTGTCGCATCATTTCTGAGAGAGGGACTTGCGGATCAGCTTACGATGTTCTACGGAAACTGTATTCTGGGGGGGGGCAAGGGTTTTGCGCCGGAGCCGGTAGCAGGAACGATCGGCGAGGCCGTCCGCTGGAAGATGGACTCTTTCGAGCAGTTGGGCGATGACCTGATGGTTGAATTGATTCGGGCGCAGGAATAGAGATTTCACTATGGAAAATGTACGTAAGATTACTGTGGAGAATGCCACATTCCAGCAATTTCAAGCGCTACGGACAAATCGGAAGAAGCGGACGAAGTTGGGCTTGTTTCTGGTTGAGAGCGTCAAGGCGATCAATCTGGTCATTGAGCGGAACTGGCCCGTGCATGCCGTTTTGTATCGCGATGGCGAGCATTCAACTTGGGCCCAGAATGTGCTGGCAGTCTTTACCGATTCGGAGCAGTATGCCTTATCTGAAGCGCTCATGACGAAGCTGTGCGACCGGGAAGAGATTCCCGAGATTGTTCTTGTGGCGAATATCCGGAATCGGAAGCTGGAGGAGGTTTCCTTCGGCGAGAGTCCGTTGATCGTAGTTCTGGATCGGCCGGGGAGCCCCGGGAATTTAGGTAGCATTATACGAAGCTGCGATGCCTTGGGCGTAGATTTGGTGATTACAACGGGTCACGGAGCGGATTTGTATGATCCGCAGACGGTTCGCGCGAGTATCGGAACGATCTTCACTATGCTCGTTATCCAGGCGGAGTCGTACCGCATTATTCATGAGATGAAGGAACGATTGCAGGGGATGAATACGGACGTTCAGGTTGTCGGGACAAGCGCTCGTGGCGATAAAGAGATTGGGCAGATTGATTTTCGCAAGGCGACAATCCTGATTATTGGCAACGAGTCGGTGGGAATGAGCGAGCGATTGACCGAGTTTTCGGACTCAGTGGCTAACATCCCGATTCATGGTAGCGCGAGTTCCCTGAATGTCGCATGCGCGACCTCGATTGTTCTGTATGAGGCCATTCGTCAGCGAAGGGCATAAAGTACTTGACAGCAATGGATTCTCTGGTAGGTTCTTGTTAACTTATGGGGGTGTCTTGTGCGAACAAAAGTATTGCTGCTTTTGCTTCTTTCCTTGTCTCTTCTTTTTTCGATTCAACCTCTTGTCCGTACTTCTTCTGTGATTCATGCCGATGGCCCCGCGAGGCAAGATCGTACCTGCATCAATCTTCTACATGTTGGCGATAGATGGTGGTATTATCTCCAGTCACTTTGGAATCCGGGTCAGGATCCGTGGGTAATCATCGGTCGCGAGGTTGTTGCCGATACGCTCGTGAATGGCGAGACTTATTACGGTGTCGTGGGCATCGGAGGTGGAGATTACCAGCCTATATGGGAGATCAATCGCGGGGACTCGATCTTTGTCCTCGACACCGGGGATTACGATAACAATCCGGAAACCGTCGAACTGCTCTACTTCAACTGGGCTCTGGATGAGGACAACGAGGCATGCTGCGTTTTTCCATTCCATTTCGGATCGCCATATCCCGCAATTCAGAGATTCGAGGGTTCCAGCGAGAGAAATCTCTTCGGTGGTGAGTCGCATTTTTGCAAGCAATTTGCCTTCGATTATACGCAGGTTTTTCAAACCTGGACACACGATTTCGGTCCGATTGAAGAGGAAATCGAAGATGGGTGGGCTCAGCTCATTGCCTGCGAAATCAACGGCGTTTTCTATGGCGACTCGACCGTTCTCGCGATGGATGACCCGATTCTCCAGCCACCGGCCATCGAGCTTGTCTGTTATCCCAATCCCTTCAATCCGCAAACAACGGTATCCTTCGACATCCCGGTTTGTACGGATGTGAAGATTGTCGTGTACAATCTCAGGGGGCAGAAAGTGAGAACGCTTCTCGATGAACGCCTCGAGGCTGGTACTCATTCAATCGTATGGGATGGACGCGATTCCGGGGAGCGAGCTGTTGCGAGTAGCGTGTATCTGATACGGATCAATGCCGGCGGTGAGGAGCGGATCACAAAAGCGTTACTGCTGAAGTGATGGGTGGTTAGCGGCTTGCTTATGCTGACAGGGATGATCTGATTCCCGATTGCATCACGGGGCATCTTCGCCCGATTTCCCGCAAAATGTGGATATACCACACCCGATTATCCACTAACATGATTTCGAGGAACGAAATCACATCGTTCATGATTTCGTCTTTGGGATTCCAGGTTATCGCTACGCGAAACCTAAAATCGACTACGCCAAAGCCGAAAATTGGGTGTGAAACACCACAATTTCGCGGGAAATCAAACGAATCTGCTCCCGTGAGGTTTTGATGAGTTGCCTTAAATTTTAAAACAGTTTGCATAAATGCTTTTCAAACCCCATGAAATTGCTTATATTGATAGAAACACAAGGGAACTGTATGAGCGCTAATAAGCTTCCGAAGAATCCAGTAACACGAGACCTACTATCGCAGGACATCCTTGATGAATGGCAGGTTTTGTTAGATGAAACCGCAGAATTTCTTGGCGTTCCAGCTGGACTGATAACGCGCGTCGATGGGAATGAAATCGAGATTCTTTTATCAAGCCACACAGAAGGCAATCCATATCCGGCTGACTTCATTTCGCAATATCCCGAATCTGGCTGGTATTGTGAATATACATTGAAAAGCAGGGGCGTCAACCTGATACCCAATGCGCTGAAAGAAAAAGCCTGGAGAAATAATGACGCCGCGGTCCAGTTCGGAATCATTAGCTATGCGGGTATGCCGATTCATCGTCCGGATGGGGAAAATTTCGGTACCGTTTGCTTTCTGGACAACAAAAGCAATAAGCACAACGATCTGCATCTGGTTATTATCAAGCAGGTCAAGCGGATGATCGAGCTGTCTCTTCGCGTTGTGATGGCAAAAGCAGAAGTGAAGAAGTGTGATCATTTGCTGGATGAGCTTTCGAGAATTTACCCGATTTGCAGCTATTGTAAAAAAGTGCGGGAGGACAGTGGTGAATGGGTATCTGTCGAGAAATACGTCAAGGATATCTCCGGCGCAAAACCTACACATTCCATTTGCCCCGATTGCCTGGAGCGAGAGCTCAGTAAGTTTGACGAATAGGGTGTTAAACACTAATATCTCCCGTGAAAATGAACGAATATCCTCCCGTGAGGTTTTGGGGGCATCTACCTGAATCTCTTTGCTGAACTATTTTAGGAAAAGAGTGGGATTTGCACATATTAAATGACACCCCCTTGGCAGAAGTTTACAGACGCTCGGTTTTCCACCCAAGCATCGACGGACTTGCGAGATAGACGTCTGCAAGCGTTTGTAAAGAAATGGCAGAAACGGTTCGTTTCGTCCCGTTCGATGCCACCGGTTTGGCACATGGGTTCCACTCTCGCAGCCGTGTTAAGCCGTTATTTCCGTGGAGATTCGCGTAAGCTCATGGGATATCGTCTGTAAAGCGACTGTAAAAGGGGCGTCTGTAAACGTGTGTAAAGGGCGTTTGTAAAAGAGCGACTGTAAAACGTTTGTAAAACGCAATGAAAAAGGCGAGCGTCAAACGACCGGGTGAAACGAACCCGATCGAACCGATGCTCGCCAATTCTTCTAATATAGCCTGAACTGAATCACCACCACACCCACGAGGTGAACGTCCATTGGTGAATCCTCGTCGAGCACGATGACATTGTAGTCTTTGTTGAATGGGAGGAGGAGTACCTGTTTGTTCTTCGGTACGAGCTGGACCTTCTTCAGCGTGATGCCATCATCGGTTCGAACAGCGCAGACCTTACCATCGAGACTCATCCAGTCGTAGTTGTAATGAATGACCACGATGTCGCCATGATGGATGTTCGGCTCCATACTGTGACCGTTCACTCGAAACACGCAGTAGTTCACCGTATCGCTCGAAAGGAACACGCGCGGGATTTCGATATACGCGAGGCTGTCTTTCTTCGCTTTGACGGGAGGCCCCGCAGCAATCTCCGCTTCCACCGGCAGACTCACCGTCCGGCTGAAGTAGTTGTCGGACGGGTTATACGGCCTGCCATCGATGGTCTTGACCGTGTGCTTGAGCATTTCGAGCCGCTTCTTCTTGCCGTCCTCGGTCTCGAGTAACGCTTCGGGGAAGGGTTCGATGAACATCGAGCCCTGTCCTGTGAGCAGCCAGTTCATGTTCACGGCATGCATTTCGCAAATACGAACCAGCGCATCGATGGACGGTTTGCTCTTTTTCTTGTCAGAGAGCCAGTCCGAGAGGTTTCCGGTTGACACGCCGATAGACGACGCAAAATCCATCTTTTTCATTTCTAACGACTTAACTACAGCCGCCAATCTGTCTTTTACTTCCATGCTTTCTCCTGCAATGACTTACAGTTTATGCGAGAAATCTGTTGACATTTCGCACGCAATTCTTCTTTATTGATGCATGAACTCGAAATTGCACAAACACGAACCGGTGTCAATGGAAAATTTTCAGCGGAAGGGAGAAGGGATTGAAAAAGTACACGCAAAACGAATTCAAGGCTGCCATAAAGCATAAAGGAATCAGCATTTCCGAGATTTCTGAAACCATAGGAATTTCGATGCGGATGCTTGAATATTATATGAGGGGCGAGAAGAATATGCGAAAAGCTGACGCATTCCTCGAACTTCTCGAACCGGAATTGAGTCAGATTACAGGAGAAGCATTTAGCATAAATGCGAGAGACGCGAGAAGGAGGATCGGATGAATTGGATGACATGCTCGGAATTGCAGGACATGTTGAACGTATCACGTCCGACAGCAGTCAAGATAGCGCGGGAGAAGGGATGGGAGTCACGCTACGAGACCTTGCCGCAGGGAGGGCGTCGCAAGCTGTATGCTGTCCCAGATGAGAGGACTGAGACGCCGACAGAGCCAGAAACAGCACACGATTCAGAAGAGGACGAACAAGAAGAGTCAGTCTCGATTTCGGTACCAGCTCTACGGGACGAGACGATACCCGACCTGCGCCCCAGGCACACCGAACCCATGCATTTTCAGGAGCAGGCGCATCTGCGTGCGCAGCTCTGCGACGCCATTCTTGAAGTCCTGAGTCGGGCTGACTCCAAGACGGATGCGTGGAAGACAATCGTCGAAGCTTACAACGACAGACGCTTCATGCCGGAGCTGTACGTGGTCGAGGGACATCGCGGCGAGCGGACATTGCGTCGTTGGGTGCGGAACTACGTCAAAGCGGGACGAGACGCCAGGTCGCTCATCCGCAAGTACACGGTCGCGGAAGCCACACGTAAGGCGACAGAGACCGAACAGAACTTCCTGCTGCACCTGCTGCTCAACCCCAATCGCATATCCATCGGGTCGGCCATCCGCAAGCTGAAGCAGATGGAAACCTTGCAGAAGCTGGAGTCACCATCGAGCGAAAGGACGCTACGCCGCTGGTGTGAGGAGTGGCGCGACAGCCACAAGCCTGAGTGGAACTTACTTCGTAACGGCAAGAAGTCGCTGAAGGAGACCGGCATCCTCAGCATCCTTCGCAGTGACGAACTCGAGGTCGGCGACGTCTGGGTTGCCGACGGGCATAAACTTGCTTTCGACATCATCGATCCGGCTACCGGAAAGCCCAGGCGCATGACGATGATCATGTTCTTCGACTGGGCTTCCCGTTACCCGGTGGGAGCATCGTTGGCGGTCTCGGAAGATTCTCAGCATGTGTTGCTCGCGTTACGCAACTCGATCATGCACTGGGGCGGCAAGCCGAAGTACGTGTATCTCGATAATGGCAAAGCGTTCCGGAGCAAACTGTTCAACAAGCATTGGGAGAAGCACGACCTCAGCAAGGAGTTGGAGGGTATCTTCCCGCGACTCGGCATCGGCGTGGCGTTTGCCAAGGCTTACAACGCGCGCGCCAAGGTGGTCGAGCGGTTTTTCAGGACGTTCCAGGATGTCCCGTCCTAAAATAGTTGACCAGCTTTTTCGTGTTTGATTTCATTTCGATTGCTTCCTACGCTGCGTTCAATATCTCGTTCGGTGTGCGGTAGCCCTGCGTGATGATGAGCCGTTCTTCGTTGTAGATCCGAACTGCTTCCTCTACGTACTTCAGCGCGTCGTCGAAGTCCCTGAATCTCCGTTCCAGCCCCAACTCGTGCTTCAGAATCCCGTTGATGCGCTCCGCCTTGGCGTTGTCGTAGCACTTGCCCGGACCGGTCATGCTGGTGCGATAGCAGTAGCGTCGCAGCGCGTTCTGGAAGCAGGCGCTGGTGAATTGCGTACCATGATCGAAGTGGTGGATGCAGCCTTTGATATCCACGGCTCCGGCATTGCGCAACGACCTCATCGCCCGTTTCAGAGAGAGCGCTGGACCATGCGTGCGCAGGTCGGGCTGCAGCGAATATCCCAGGATCGCGTCCGAGTACTGATCCGAGGTCAGCGAAAGGTAGGCGAATCCGCGTTGCAACCGGATGTAGGTGATGTCGCTCGCGATGATCTGGCCGACGCGGCGAGCGATGATGTCCTTCACCAGGTTCGGGTGTCGACTGCGGCTGCCCAGGCTCGTGCGGAGGTATGAGCGGTACGCCGTCGACAGCAGCCCGTAGTCGCGCAGGATGCCGAACAGCCGGTCGCGACCAACCTCGAGCCCGTGCGCCTTCAGCATGTATTGCAGCTTCCGCGCCCCGACGCGTGGCTGTTTCACGCGAATCTCGCGCACGGCGGATACGATCTCCTCCACCTCCGCCTGGAGCCGATGGAGCCGCTTCCTGTGCTGGTAGTAGCTCTGCTTGCTGCGACCGAACAAGCCGCAAATCACCTGCATGTTCGCGGCTACTTCTCTTTCTTTCGCGACAGCTCGACATTCGGTGATAACAGCGAACCAGTCTTTTTTTTTGCGCTGATGCCGTACTTGCGCTCGGTCACGTTCACGATCGCCTGCAACGCGCAGTTCTCCAGCACTTTCTCGCTCAACGCAGCCTGCAAATCCTGCACCTTCTTCTCCAGCTCCGCGATTGTCTTGTCCTTGTAATCTTCTTTCGCCATGCGACCTCGCTTTTGAGCTCCCTTGCGTCGCGCCGGCTTCACGGCGTCCTCTTTGATCCAGCGATACAGCGTGCGAACGGATATGTCGTACTGCTCCGCGAGCTCCGCCACGCAGTAGTCGCTCGTCAGCACGTGATGCAGAACACGCGCCTTCACCTCGCAACGCTTCGCCCGTCGTTTCACATTTTCTCCCATACCTGAGCCTCCTTCGACCCAACGGTCAACCTATTTCAGGACGGGACACAGCACAATCCCAAAGAAAACTCTGAAAAAACAAGAATCCTTTGACAAATCAAAGTGGGTCTTATAACTGACACTTTATAGTGCCGCGAGATGTGTCACATCTCACAATCAGGCATAACACATTATAATACAACGTATTACCGGGCATGACCCGGGTTTCTGCTTTCAGGAAAACGTTCTGCAGGAGTAAATATGGGACTGAAAACGTTTCCGGGCGGAGTCCATCCGCACGACAGCAAGGAATATTCGAAAGGCGCATCCATCGAGGAGCTTCCGATCCCGAAGAAGGTGGTTATTCCGCTTTCCCAGCATATCGGAGCGCCGGCAAAGCCGATCGTGAATGTTGGTGACGAGGTTGTCACTGGCCAGAAGATCGCAGAGCCGGGCGGATTCGTATCGATTCCCATGCACGCCAGTATCACTGGCAAGGTAACGAAAATCGCAAAATTCCCGCATCCCACCGGCACGATGCAAATGGCCATCGAGATAACCGGTAGCGATGAAGAGAAGTGGATCGACCTGATCGACGATCAGAACTACGCGTCACTTCCCCCGGAAGAAATCAAGCAGCGCATCGCCGACGCAGGTATCTGCGGTATGGGTGGCGCTGGCTTCCCGACGCACGTCAAACTATCCCCCCCGAAGGACAACCCGATCGACACCGTTCTGATCAACGGTGTGGAATGCGAACCTTATCTGACAGCCGACTACCGCCTGATGCTCGAACGCCCCTCGGACATCGTTGCCGGACTGAAGCTGTTCATGAAGGTTGTGAACGCGAAGCAGGGTATCATCGGGATCGAGGCCAACAAACCCGACGCGATCAAGATCATGCGAGACGCGGTGAAGGGTGAATCCAACATCAAGGTGGAGGGCCTCAAAATCAAGTACCCGCAAGGCGCGGAAAAGCAACTGATCTACGCGGCCACGAAGCGGAAAGTGCCGAACAAGGGTGGCTTGCCGATGGCAGTAGGCGTGGTGGTTCAGAATGTGGGAACCGCCATTGCGGCCTACGAAGCGGTTCGCTATAAAAGACCGCTGATCGAGAGAATTATCACCGTTTCCGGGCGTATCGTCCAGAATCCCAAGAACATCAAGGCTCGCATCGGAACGCAGTTCCAGGAGCTCCTCGATTTCGCCGGTGGGGTCAAGGAAGATATAGGAAAGATCATCTCGGGCGGCCCGATGATGGGAATCTCGATTCCAACGCTGGAATCTCCCATGGGCAAGGGCAGCTCAGGTTTGCTTCTGTTCGATCAAAAAGAAGCGAAGAAGGATGCGGAGCACACCTGTCTGCGTTGCGGACGCTGCGTGGATATCTGTCCCCTGAACCTGATCCCGAGCATGATTGCACGAAGTGTAAAATATTCTGACTGGGAAACCGCCGAGAAAGCCGGCGTGATGGACTGTATGAAATGCGGCAGTTGCGCGTTCGTATGTCCCTCGCACATCAAGTTGATCCAGTGGATCGACATCGGCAAGGCGAAAATCTTTGAACTTAGAAAAGCGAAAAAGTAGAGACGCTGGAGGAACTATGAATAACACATACGCAGTATCGGCGTCCCCTCATCTTCACGATCGGATTTCGGTCAGTTCGGTGATGTGGAAAGTTGTCATCGCGCTGGTACCGGCACTGATAGCCAGTGTGTATTTCTTCGGGATCCAAGCGCTTCTTCTCACCGTTTACGGCGTGATCGCCGCGGTGGTGACGGAGGCCGCGATCCAGAAGCTGCGCAAGCAGGAAGTATCCATTGCCGACGGTAGCGCCGTGGTGACCGGCATGCTGGTCTCGTTCAACCTGAACGTTGCCTCCCCATGGTGGTTGCCGGTAGTCGGGTCCGTGTTCGCGATCGCGATCGGCAAGCAATTATTCGGTGGCCTGGGACACAATCCTTTCAACCCCGCGCTTCTGGCAAGGGCATTTTTGGTGGCATCCTGGCCAACGCTTACAACTGCACAATTCACACCCACGATTCGCGGAATCGCCGGCCCGTCCATCAGTGGATTGGGCAGGGAAAGCCTGCGAAACCTGGCTTCCCTGGGCAACCTCGATTCTATCACGGGCGCGACGCCGCTCACAGCGATCAAGGCCCTTCGCGACGCGTCGCAGGTCAGCCCCGACATCGCCGAGAAGGTGATGTTCGAACTCACCCGCTGGGAGACCATCTCCAACCTATTCTGGGGCAACATCGGCGGTGTGATCGGTGAAGTATCTGCTGCAGCGCTTCTGATCGGTGCGGCTTATCTGGTTTACAAACATATCATCGAATGGCACATTCCGGTATCGTATATCGGAACAGTCTTTGTTCTCAGCTACCTTTTCGGCGGCCTGAACGGATTCGCCAGCGGACCTTACACCCTGGGCGTTTTCCACGTCCTCTCCGGTGGTTTGATGCTGGGCGCGTTCTTCATGGCCACGGACATGGTGACATCGCCGGTAACCAAGCGCGGTCGACTGATCTTCGGTATCGGCTGCGGCGTGCTGACGGTGGTGATTCGCCTTGTCGGCGGCTACCCCGAAGGTGTTTCCTACTCCATCCTGCTGATGAACATCGCGGTGCCGCTCATCGATCGCTACACCGTTCCCAAAGCGTTCGGGGAGGTGAAAAAATGATGTACTACATAAAACTCGGACTCGTGCTCCTGGTCATCTCCGGCATCGCCAGCGGTATTCTGGCGTTTGTCAACGGCAAGACCGAGCCGATCATACAGAAAAACGCGGAGCTCGAAGAGAGCAGCGCGCGCATGGAAGTATTGCCGGACGCCAGCCAGTTCGTGCTGGACTCCCTCGCAGTGGAAGTTGCGGTGGAGGAAGACCCGCTCAAGCTGAGCGCGGGTGGAGCAGGCGGCATGTTCTATTATTACAAGGCGATGGACGCCGAAGGCAACGCCGTCGGTTACGTATTCAAAGCCTTTGGAAAGGGCTACAGCAGTACCGTGCAGACCATGGTGGGCGTGAAGCTCAATCCGGCGGGTGATTTCGAGGTCAATAAGATCAAGATCACCTATCAGTCGGAGACTCCAGGTCTTGGTGCAAACTGTACCTCGGATAACTTCATGTCGCAGTTCGCGGGGCAGACCCCTGCGACCCTCGCGGTAGATAAAGATGGCGGCAAGGTGACCAGTATCACCGGTGCGACCATCACGTCCCGCGCAGTGACAAACTCCATCAAGCTGGGTATCGAGTACCTGAAAACCGCTACCGAAGGAGCACAATCATGAGCGCGATGAAAGAAATGACAAAAGGTTTCATCAAGGAAAACCCCGTATTCGTGATGGCGCTTGGCATGTGCCCGACCCTCGCCGTTACCACCTCGGTGGCCAACGCGATTGGCATGGGGCTGGCGGCGACGTTCGTGCTTGTTTGTTCGAACATTATCATATCGTTGATCAAGAATCTGATTCCGAGCAAGATTCGTATCCCCTGTTACATCGTGGTGATCGCGTCCTTCGTGACCATCGTCGATATGGCGATGCACGCGTATGTTCCGGCTCTGCACAAGAGCTTGGGGCTGTTCATTCCGCTGATTGTGGTGAACTGTATCATCCTCGGTCGCGCGGAGGCGTTCGCAAGTAAGAACAATGTCCTCAAATCGATGTTCGACGGTATCGGCATGGGATTGGGATTCACCCTGGCGCTTGTGGTGCTGGGTGGAATCCGCGAAGTCCTTGGCGCCGGCCAATTCCTCGGTATGAACGTTCTTACCGAAGCTTATCGCAGCCTGCCGATGCTTGCCGCGATTCTGGCTCCGGGTGCATTCCTCACGCTCGGTCTTTTGATGGGCTTGATGGAAATCTTCAAGAAGAAGCATTGAGCGAACTTCGGATAAACAAGGAGTAACGCATGCAATTTATTGGAAGTATGTTTACATTGGCGATCATGTCGATCTTCGTCAGCAACTTTGTGCTGGCACGCTTTTTGGGACTCTGTCCCTACATCGGCGTGTCGAAGAAGCTGGATTCGGCGATCGGAATGGGCATGGCGGTGATCTTCGTCATGACGCTCGCATCGACAATCACCTGGCTGATTCAGTATTACCTGCTGGTGCCGAACAATCTCGGGTATTTGCAGACCATCGCATTTATCCTCACGATCGCGGCGCTGGTTCAGTTTGTGGAAATGGTGATTCAGAAAGTCGCGCCGGCGCTTTACAAATCGCTGGGCGTGTTCCTTCCGCTCATCACGACAAACTGTGCCGTGCTGGGTGTGTCCATTCTGAATATCACGGAAGAATATACATTTATCGGTTCCGTCATGAACGGATTCTTCTCGGGTGTGGGCTTCACGCTCGTGCTGGTTCTGATGGCGGGTATTCGCGAACGCCTGGAGCAGGCGGAAGTGCCTGTGGCGATGAAGGGAATGCCGATCGCATTGATCGTTGCCGGCTGTATGGCGCTGGCGTTCGGCGGATTTGCCGGATTCAAAATCTGATGGAAATGAGGTGAAGATATGATAATGATACTCATTCCAATCGCAATCATCGGTGGCCTGGGTCTGATCTTCGGATTGGTCCTGGCGTTTGCTTCACGTGTGTTTCACGTTGAAGTGGATCCGAAAATCGAACAAATCAATGAAGCGCTTCCGGGCGCGAACTGCGGCGCTTGCGGCCTTCCCGGCTGCGGTGGGTACGCCGAAGCGATCGTGAGCGAAGGTGTCGCGATCAATCGGTGTGCGCCGGGCGGAGCTGACGTGGTGGAGAAAATCGCTCAGATTATGGGAATGACAGCCGACGCTGCCGATCCCAAGATTGCGGTGATCCACTGCCAGAGCGGCGGCAAGAACAACACGTTCTTCCGCTACGAATACGAAGGCATCAAGACCTGTAAAGCAGCTATCGCGCTCTCGAACGGCCCGAATCTTTGCGATTTCGGCTGCGTCTTCCAGAACGATTGTATCGAGGCATGTCTCTTCGACGCGATCTCACTGGACGAGAACGGAATGCGCGTTATCGACAAGGATAAGTGTACCGGCTGCGGCGCTTGCGTCAAAGCTTGCCCGCGCAACCTGATCGAGCTGGTCGACAAGAAGAAGCGTGTTCACGTGCTGTGTATGTCGCACGATAAAGGCGCGGTGGCGAAGAAGAACTGCGGTAACGGCACCGCATGTATCGGCTGTTCGCTCTGCGTGAAGAAGTGCCCGAAGGAAGCGATTACCATCGTGGACAATGTGGCCGTTATCGACTACGACAAGTGTATCAACTGCGGTATGTGCGCGGATGTTTGCCCGACGGGGGCGATCTTCGATCCGCTCAAGGAAATCCGTGCCGAGAAGAAAGCTGCGGCCAAGGCCAAGGCAGAGGCAGCCAAGAAAGCGCTGGAAGAAAAACAGAAACAAGAAGCTTAAGGATAAACCTCCCACAAGCCCCCTCTTCAAACGAAGCGGGGGCTTTTTCTATCCCCCTGGGAACGCGGACGTCCTCGTCCGCATTTTCAATGCCTCGCTATGTTTGCTTCAATGAATAGAATTATATTTCGATTGACAATCATGGTAATTCATTCACATATACATTTATCAAACTAAAAGGAGCACATCATGATTACACATTATGGGCTATTCTGGTCAGAGAAAGATGTTTTCTGGGGACGGCAGAAAAATTCAGGTGCAATGTTAGGAAAAACCAGCGCAGTACTCGATACCCCAGGCGCTCCAAGAATTAATGAGCAGAATACTCCTGAAAATTTTGGAGATTATATCGGAGTCTATTGTCTATTCCGGGATGGAGAACTGATTTATGCAGGACAAGCTGGTGTAAAAGAGTGGAACGGAAAGAAAACAAAGCAAACAATATTTAAGAGACTGAGATCACATAAAACAGGACCGTTAGCGAATAGCTGGGACTCATTCTCATGGTTTGGGCGTAAGTCCAATGAGGATGAAATTGACAATGTAGATGCACATCTAGCCCTTACTCAACTTGAAGCAATTATTATTGCTGTAGTGAATCCTGGTTCTAACAAACAATCTGGTGCATTCAAAGATGCGACTCAAGTTTATCAAGTCCGCCATCCAAAGCTAGAAGACGATGTATTTACTAAAGTAAAGAGCATCGAGAAAGATATAAAGACTATAATCGATACCATCAGCAAACTCAACATCTCTCAGCAAATCACCCTCCCTAACACCGCAGAAACAAAGAAGAGCAAAAGTAATAGCAATAAGTGATTATCAAACAAAGGCTTGGCGATCCGAGTGATGCAGACTTGGACGTCCGCGTACCCAGGCAGAAAGTCAATACCCGATATTGAACGCGAAGCCCAGGTGCCGGGCATCATAGTATGGCACAACCATGCAGTACGAGCTGAGTTTCATCTCATCGTGTATCAAGTAAGCGAGCTTGGTGCAGATCATACCGATACCGGCCCCCGCAGAGACATCCGAAAGCCAATGACGGTTGTTGTACATTCTGAAGAATCCGGTTCCCGCAGCAATCAAGTAGGCGGAGACACCGTACCAGATGGATTCGTCTTTGTACTCCTGATAGACGAACTCCGCCCCCATGAAAGCGGTTGCCGTGTGTCCTGATGGAAATGAATTTCGCGAGGAGCCGTCGGGCCGCTTGACGCTGGTCATTTTCTTGAGACTGAGGACGGTTGCGCCCATCATGGCGTAGGCTGTGCCGAGGACGCAGGTTCGTTTCTTGAAGCGGTTTTTCCCCTCGATTCCTATTGCGTTCAGCGCGTAGACCGAGAGAAAGGGTACGTACTGCGATACATCGTCGATGGTGAACTTTCTATCGATGTTCTCCTGCAACTCTTCACGTGTCTCGTAGTTGTAAAACTTCAGTTGCTCACTCTCGACAGCGATAAATCCATAGCCAATCAGAGCCAGCGGAATGATGTACGTTGCCTCGTAGCTTTGCAGGAAGTTACTTGATTTGGTCGAATCCCGATCTGTCGTTTCTCCGGCGAGAAACGAGAATGAGAGAAGTGATAATGTGAATAGATACAATGTGTGCTTCATTCTATTGATTCCTGTGAATATCAATATAGTATAACGGGTAAACGTAATAGGCGCTACTCTGTTTCGAGGAGAGATTGTTTGAATCAGAATTTACGGGATTAGCGAGATTAGCAGGACGGGGAGAAGAGCGAGCTATGTTACTTGCTGTGTCCGACCGGCGCGGCATCTTTGCCCGATCTCCCTTTTCGCCGTGGATATACCACGACTCCGTAAACAAAAAATGATATGAAGAACTACTCCGTCGTGAAACACCACGGCGAAAAGGGAGATCGAACAAATCCGCTCGCGCCTCGTAGATTACCCGGATTTGATTCACGAGAAAATAACTTGCTTGCTTGGGTGTAGATTGGTTTTGTTGTCATGAAATTTTTTTTGTGGAGTTATCATGAAATTTATCACGTGGATCATTATAGCGGGTGTTCTACTTGTCGCGGGATGCGGTGGGGAGAAGGCCGCGTTGGGAACCGAGGGGAACCCCATAAAGATGTACTTTGTTCCTTCGATGGAAGCCGGACGGGTGATAACGGGCGCGAATGCGATTGCGGAGTTGCTCGAGGCCGAGACGGGTCTTCATTTCAAGGTGGGCGTTCCAACCAGTTACGCGGCGGTAATTGAAGCGATGAATACGGGCGAGACGGACGTGGCATGGCTGGCGACTTTTGCTTATGTGCTGGCTAATCAGAAGTATAACGCGCAGGTCGGTCTGACGGTAGTTCGGAACGGCTTGAAGGAATACAAGGGTGAATTTGTGGCACGGGCCGACAGCGGCATCGAATCGATAGAGGACATCGCGGGTAAGGTCGTTGCGTATACGGATGCGGCATCGACCTCCGGGCATATCTATCCTTCCGCGCTCTTGAAGCAGAAGGGCATCGAACCGGCAAAATTCTTCTTCACCGGCGGACATCCGCAGGCTGTCATCGCGGTGTACGAAGGAAACGCGGATGTCGGGTGCACTTACTGGTCGCCCCCGAAAGACGGGGAACCTCAGGATGCCCGTCTTCACGTGCTCGAGACGCGTCCCGACGTGATGGAGAAGGTTGTTCCCATCGGATTCACCGATTGGATTCCCAACGACACCGTAACGTTCCGTGTGGATTTCCCGGAAGAGATGAAGCAGCAGATCGTTCAGGCGCTTTTAAAGATTGCAGAGGACGAAAAGGGACACGAGATTCTCAAGACCCTGTACGAGATCGACGGCTTCGTGCCTGCTGACGACAGCGATTACGATGTTGTGCGCAACACGCTCGAAACGTTGCAATTGTCGGCGGAATCCTTCATCAAGTAGCTGATGATGCTAAAAATCAAGTCGTTACATAAATACTACGCGGATGGCACGCACGCCCTCAAGGGGATCGACCTCGATGTGAAAGCGGGGGAGTTTGTGATCTTGCTGGGACTCTCCGGCTCGGGGAAATCAACACTGCTCCGTTGCTTGAATCGGCTGATCGAACCGTCCAGCGGTGAGATCGTTTTCAACGACCAGCATGTCGAGACCGCCAGGAGCAAGGAGTTGCGTAGAATCCGCCACCGCATCGGTATGATCTTCCAGCAGTTCAATCTGATTCGGAATCTGAGCGTTCTGACCAACGTCCTGACGGGCCGGTTGGGTTATCAGGATGGACTCGGGGCTCTGTTTCTTCCATGGAAGCGAGCGGAAGTCGAACGAGCGCAAACAGCGCTGAAGCGCGTGGGTTTATCCGATTACGCCAGGCGTCAGGTGCGTAACCTCAGTGGCGGGCAACAGCAGCGCGTGGCGATAGCTAGAGCGCTGATGCAGGAGCCGCAATTGATTCTGGCGGACGAGCCGGTAGCAAGCCTCGATCCGGCCACGGCGGATACGGTCATGCGCTACTTGGGCGAGCTGAACAGGAATGACGGAATTACCGTGATATGCTCGCTGCACTTTCTGAGCCTGGCGCGTAAGTACGGTTCGCGGGTTGTCGCGCTCAAGGATGGCCAGATTGTTTACGACGGCGATCCGAAGACCGTCGATAACGAGCGGTTCCGGTCGATATACGGGGAGGATGCCGAGGAGGTGGAAATCCGATGAAGGGTCAGAAGAAACGAACCCAGGCAATGGGCCTGGACATCCTCTTGTGGATCTATCTGGGCGGATGTATCACGTACCTCGTGCAGAAATGGTTTCAGCCTTCGGGCGATATATGGTATTACGCTTTGTTCGGGTGGATTCCGGCGGTTGTTTTCAACGCGATTGGCGACAGCCCGGGTACACGCACGATCATGGGCAGGAAGGAGCTCTCCTGGTTCCGCAGCATCGGTTCGTGGACGATCATTCTCTCCGTCGTGCTGACGTTCGTGGTTGGCTGGGTGCTGGTGGAGATCGATCCGTACAAGTTTTTCACCCGGGCCGGCAACGCACAGCATATCGTGTCTGGAATCTTCCAGCCGAACCTTTCGCTGCTCATGCCGCTTCTCAAAGCGCTTGCGGAGACCATCTACCTCGCGTTTCTGGCAACGGTATTCGCGATCCCGTTCGCGTTCGGCTTCAGTTTTCTCGCCTCACGCAACCTCATGCCCCGCACCTGGCTTGGAAATAGTGTATATCTTCTGGTGCGCACCATCGCCACGGTGTTCCGGTCGGTGGAGGCAATCGTATGGGCGATCATTTTCTCCGTGTGGGTAGGAATCGGACCATTCGCCGGTATGCTGGCCCTGATGATCCACTCTGTAGCGGCGCTGACGAAGCTCTATTCCGAGCAGATCGAGAACATCGATCCAGGACCGGTCGAGGCGATCAAGGCCACGGGATCGGGCGGATTCTGGGTATGGTGGTACGCGGTGATCCCGCAGATACTGTCCCCATTTCTGGCATTCACAATCTATCGCTGGGATATCAACGTCCGCATGGCGACCATCGTCGGTTTCGTTGGCGGTGGCGGTATCGGACTCGCGCTTCAGCAGCAGCAGCAAATGCTCGCCTGGCGCAATGTCGGCGTAATCATCTGGCTAATTGCTCTCACCGTGTGGCTCATGGACCTGGTGAGTGGGAAGGTCAGAGCAAAACTACTGGATATATGATGAAAAGAATAATCGACGCGGTAATCTTCGATCTGGACGGAACGCTCATCGACTCGATGGGGATCTGGACGCAGGTCGATGTGGAGTTCCTCGAAAAGCGCGGTATCGCGGTGCCGGACAACCTTTTCAAGGATATGGAAGACGGGAACAGCTTCTATGAAGTCGCGATCTATTTCAAGGCGAAGTTCGGACTCCCGGAGACGCCGGAGGAGATCATCGCTGAGTGGACCGACATGGTTGCGCATCACTACAAGCACGACGTTGGCTTGAAGCCCGGCGCGCTGGAGCTGCTGGCGCTTCTCGACGACAACGACATCCGTATGTCGGTGGGGACCAGCAATTCGAAGTTTCTGGCGGAAACGGTTCTCAAGGCAAACGGCATCCTGAACTTCTTCGATGTTATTATCGCCGGAGAGGGCGATCTCCGTGGGAAACCGTTCCCCGATATCTTCCTGGCCGCCGCGAACCACATGAATGTGGAGCCGGAGCGTTGCCTGGTTTTCGAGGATGTTCATGCGGGCGTGCTGGCTGCTATCAATGCGGGGATGAAGGTCTTCGCGGTTCGGGACGATTATTCGAAATCGGAGTGGGAACTTCTTGAACGGGACGCACATAAGATTGCGGATCATTTAGGACATCTTATAATTCCAACCGGGAAACTGATCGCGTTCGAGTAGATTCACGAGGGTTGTTCAGAAAAAAACGATTCCCTTATATAAACTTATACCTGCGTTTATCTGTAGTTCTTGTCGAGTCCATTCTACCTTTCACGATTTTCTTGTTGACGTTGTGTTTGCTTCCTAACACAAAGCACATAAGTTTGGCTTCGGGAGAGTGAAATGAGTTTTATCGTATCGTTGTTGCATCTGTTAGGTTCTTTAGGGGTATTCCTTTATGGAATGCGCATCATGAGCGACGGCATCCAAAAGCTTGCCGGCGAGCGGATGCAGTCCATCATGAATTTCATGACGCGCAATCGCATGGTCGCGGTGTTCACCGGCTTCATTATAACCGCGCTGGTGCAATCGTCATCAGCAACGACGGTGATGGTCGTCAGCTTCGTCAACGCCATGCTGTTGAATCTCGAGCAGGCAATCGGCGTGATCATGGGCGCGAATATCGGTACGACCGTTACCACCTGGATCGTTTCTTTCTTCGGGTTCAAGTTCAAGATCAGCGCGATCGCCATCCCCATCATCGGTATCGGATTCCCATTCATCCTTTCGAAGAAGCACAGCCGCAAGGATCTCGGAATGATCCTGGTTGGTTTTGGTCTGCTCTTCCTCGGACTCACCTTCCTGAAAGATTCGGTGCCGGATATCAAGAATCATCCTGAAGTTCTGGAATTCCTGAAGGACTACGCGAGCATGGGATTCTGGTCGTACGTTATTTTTGTCGCTGTCGGAACGGTACTGACGGTCATTGTTCAGTCGTCCAGCGCGGCGATGGCGGTGACGGTCACGATGGCGTTCAAGGGCTGGATCGATTTCCCGACGGCGGCCGCGATTGTCCTGGGCGAGAACATCGGAACAACCATTACGGCTTATCTGGCGTCGATCGGAACGAACGTGCACGCCCGGAGAGCAGCTAGAGCGCACTTCTTGTTCAACGTGTTCGGAGTCCTCTGGATGACGGTGCTGTTCCTTCCGTTTCTCCGGTTCGTCACATGGCTCGCGCCGTGGGATTCCACGCTTCAAGAGAATCTCCCGCTAAACCTTTCGCTGTTCCACACAGTTTTCAATATTACGAATACATTGATATTCCTCCCGTTCATCCCTCCGTTCGCCGCACTCGTCAAGCGACTGGTGAAGGAGAAGAAAGAGGAGGCATCGCGAGTCTACAAGCTGGTTTACCTATCTTCCGGTTTGCAGGACACCGTGCAAATGAACCTCTTCAAAGCCCAATCCGAGATCAAAAAGATGGCTCAAATCAGCGGCAAGATGGTTCTCGACGCCCTGGAAGTGTTCCATAATCCGGACAAGCGCATGGGCGAGGTGGTCGACGAGATCAAGCAACGGGAAGATTATACCGACCAGATGCAGGAGCAGATATCGCTCTTCCTTGTGCATTGTATGGAAGAGGGTGGCGGCGAGAAGACGATGAACAACGTCAACAGTATGCTGCGTATGGTACATGAGCTGGAAAACATCGCGGACAGCGCGTTCCGGCTGATACTACTCATCGAGAAGAAGCGCCATAAAAAGATTCAGCTTCATCCGAAAGCGGATGAGGAGATCAGGGCTTTCTCCGAGATCGTCGTGAGATTCCTCTCCTTCGTTCAGGAGCGCATGATTCGCCACCTTAGCGAGGATGAACTCTGCCTCGCGCAGGAGCTTGAGAAGAAGGTCGATCAGTCCCGGAACAAGCTGAAAAAAGGAGCCCGTAATCGCATCCACGAAGGCGCTGATGTACGGGCTGAATTGCTTTATATCGATCTCCTCAGGCATCTCGAACACATCGGGGATCACTCCCTGAATATCGCCGAAGCGCTGAGAAACTATCAGTAACGCTTCTTACTCATCCTGCTCGATGAGCTCGTAGTTCGAGAACCTCTTTACGGGCTCTGGGAGTCTTCTTACTTCGACTTGTTCCTTGTTGCAGTTGCGGATGTCGAATTGCCCGACCATCGCCTTGAGTTCGTGAGCCTGGCTGCGCAATTCCTCCGAAGCGCTGGAAGATTCCTCTGCGTTGGCCGCGTTGGTTTGGGTAACCTGATTCAGCTCGCTGATCGCAGCGTTGATCGTGCCCAGCTCGCTTGTCTGCGCCTTTGAAATCTCGCTCACCTGCTGGATGATCCCGTTCACCTTCTCGATGCTCGTTTTGATCTCCACAAACTGTTCCGTCGCCGCCTGCACAATCGATACACCGTGCTGCGCGTTTATTTTGGATTCCTCGATCAACTTACCGGTGTCTCGCGCTGCCGCCGCGCTGCGCTGCGCCAGATTCTTAACCTCTTCCGCGACAACGGCGAATCCCTTTCCCGCCGTTCCCGCTCGCGCGGCTTCGACGGCTGCGTTCAGCGCTAAGAGATTGGTTTGAAACGCGATTTCATCGATGGTTTTCAGTATCTTACCGGTTTCCTCCGAGGAAAGCGCGATTGCCGAAATGGCCTGGTTCATCCGGGTCATCGCCTCGGCTCCTGATTCGACTTTATCGATGGTCTCCTGGGAGAGTTTTGCGCCCACGTCCGCGTTTTCGCTGTTATGCCGGGTAAGGCGATCCATCTCTTTGACGTTGGATGTAACCGTATGAAGCGACTCGGCTTGCTGGGATGCACCCTGGGCGAGGCTCTGCGCGCCGTCGGATATCTGGATGGAAGCCGAATCGATCTGCATTACGGATGCTCCAACCTGCTCAAGGGCAAGCCTGAGATTCTCCGCCGCGAAATTCACGTTGTCCTTGAACTCCGCGAGCTCTCCGCGATAATTTCCCTCGACGCGGCATGTGAGCTCTTTTTCCGCCATGCGTTCCATCACCTCCATCACTTCCTCGATGGGCTTGAGGATTGCGTTCATGATCTGGTTGATACCGCTGATGACCGTGCGGAACTCTCCCTGATACAGCTCGAGGTCGGCACGTTCGTTCAGGTTTCCTTCCAGGGCTGCACGCATGAGCGCACGGGCCTCTTCGACCATTGAATTTATCGCGGCGATCATTGCCTGGAAAGAGGGCGTAATTTTATCGTTTGGGGACAGCTTCTTGATGCTCTTGAATTCCTTGAGGTCTTTCAGGTTGCCGGCGGAGATGTTCTCGGCCACGTGTTGAATGCTTACAAGATTCGTGATGACCTCGTTCACCGCCTGTGAGATATCGTTGAATATCCCATGATAGTTCTCTGAAGCCCGTGATGTGAGATCGTTCACGGCTACCTTTTGAAGGATTTGTTTGGCGTTCTTGAGCGCTTGCAGGCCGTCAATAGCGGTATTGATGCTGGTGATGAGGATATTGAAATCACCCTCGAACGCTTGATCCACCTTCGCGGGGATTTCACCTTTGCTGATCGCCAGAATCTTCTCGGAGGTGATCTGTATCGGCGCAACGAAGTTCTCGACTACTTCGTTGATGCCGTAGATCAGCTTCGCCCAGCGATTCTCGAATTTAGACCAGTCGCCGCGAACATCGAGCTTGCCGGCCTTGATAGCGATGATAAGCAGCCTTGCCTCGGAAAGGAGATTCTCCGTGACGCGCGTCGCTTTATTGATGCTGAGCCGGATGAGATCGAGTTCGCCTTCGTACTTCTTCTCGATGATGGGCGGAATCTCACCGGAGGCGATGCTCTCGATGTGGCTCTGCATGAGCTTCAGGGGTTCGTTGTAGGTATCGAGGATAATATTGCAGCATTCGAGGATCGCCTGGTATTCCCTACAGACATTCTGCGTATTTGCTCGATAGGAGAGATTGCCGGATTCTATTGCTTTTGCCATTGCGCAGGCTTCGTCGTGAAGCGTTTTGATCTGGCATTTCTGTTTCCCGAATGCCGATAAAATGAAATAGAAGTTGATTCCCAGGCCAATTAAGCAAGCGACAATGTAGAGTGTGAGCCAGGAAAAGGAGGACGAGAATGAGCCTGTAACGCCGCTTTGTGAGCCTGTTTGAACGATAGCGGTGATTCCCAGGATGAACATCAGGAGCATAACGACCAGAGATAGCCAAGAGAACAATCGTGACTTGTTCGATGATTGGTTAATCGAATCCATAGTACCTCCAGCTGGTGTAAATAACCATACATGAGGTCGTTGTATGAATCGTGTCAATCAAAAAAGTTTGACTGGGGCTTTTGTGAAAGATAGTGAGCACGGCTCAATAAATAGCGTTTGTCGTAAGGTGAAATCACTGGGAATGATTTCTGAATATGTATGCGTCAACGCAGAATCATGTTCAATGGGTCGTCGCTAAAAATGAGCAATGGTTAACGCAATTCCATGCGGGGATTCTCGTAAAAAAAATGCCTTTTCATGCTACGAATGGTTTGACTATACGAGAACGATAGCTTTTCTACAAGACGAGAACTGGCTACGAGAATATATTGGAAGAAACATTGATGAAGGGAACCGATGAGCGTTACCCTATTTCATTCAGGAGCCGAAGCCAAGGGTCCAATCCTGCTCCAGTTTTCGTTGAACACTCGATGATCCTCATGTCGGGATTGACCTTCTTGATGTTCTCGCGAATTCTCTTGATATCGATATCGAGATAGGGCAGGAGGTCCGTTTTCGTGATGACGCATGTGTGCGTTACCTGGAAGGCCAGGGGGTATTTCAGTGGTTTGTCTTCGCCCTCCGTCACGCTGAGGAGGAGCACGCCATGGTGTGCTCCGATATCGAACTCGGCGGGGCACACCAGGTTCCCGATGTTCTCGACGAACAGAATATCGATGTCGTCGAGACTGACTTCATCGAGCGCTGCGCGAATCCAATCGGCCTCCAGATGGCACGAACCCCCAAAGAGACCGGTATTGATCTGGTATGTTCCGATTCCCTTGCCCGATACCCGCTCAGCGTCTAAAGTTGTCTGGATGTCCCCTTCGATCACGAACAGTCTTTTGTCCGTCTTGCCGGCGGTCGCCTCGATGAGGCTCGTCTTGCCGGAACCGGGTGCGCTGATCATGTTGACGAACGTGATTCCCCGCTTTCTCAGATTCTCACGAAGCTGTTGCGCGATCGTGTCGTTGGTGTTCAGGATTTTCTGCATAACCTTGATCTCTCTCTGCATGGGCTTCTCCTTGCGTCTGATCATCGTTTTCGATTGAGCAATATCTTATATACCGAAGCTGATTCCCAATTTATAACCGTCGGCAGCGCTACTTACGATGCCTCCGGCGTATCCCGAGCCTTCACCGATGGGGAAGAGGTTTTCGCAGGAGACGGATGCTCCGTCGTCCTTGCGTCGCAGGATGCGAACCGGGGACGATGTACGGGTCTCCGGCGCGATCAAGACGCCTCGGGTGACGAATCCCGGAACCAGTTGCTCGAAGTGCTTGAGGCCTGTTTGCAGGGCCCGGGTAAGGTCTTTCGGATAGATGGTCTTCAGATCGAAGCCAAAGGTTCCTGGCCGGTAAGAGGCTCGTGCAAGGTTTGCCTTGCGCATATTGCAGAACTCCCCGGCGGATTGCGATGGTGCGAAATAGGGCATGGAGTCGTTGAAACATTTCTTCTCGATCCTGCGCTGGAACTCGATCCCTGCAAGCACGTTTTTACCGAAGTTCTGTTCGTTGACCGTCACCACGACGGCGCTGTTGGAGAAGAAGGCGTCCCGCGCGGAATTGCTCATTCCGTTGGTCACCTGATATCCTTCCTCCGAGGCTGCGGCGATGACGTCTCCGCCCGGGCACATGCAGAAAGTGTATACTCCGTAAGGTCCCGCCTTGGCCGTCATGCGATAGGTCGCTGCGCCAGACAGGCTGAAATCGGTTCGTTCGCCGTAGAAGACATGATCGATGAAATTGCGGGGGTGTTCGATGCGGAAACCGACAGCGAATGGCTTCGACTCGAGAAGAACGTTCCTGTCGTAAAGGAGCCGGAAGGTGTCTCTTGCGGAATTTCCCGGTGCGATGACGACGGCTTCCGGCGAGATTTCCATATCTCCGACTTTTATGCGGGTGATGCGATTGTTCTCGATGGTGATATCCGTCAGTCGATGCCGCCAGAAGAAGCGGCAGCCTTGCTCTTCCATCCAACTTCTCATCCGACCGATAACCTCGCGGATGCCGTCGGAGCCGAGATGCGGATGCGAATCGATGCTGATATCCTCCGGTGCGCCGAATTGAATCAGTGCGTTGAACACATCCTCGGAGAATCCGTCACGGGAGCGAGCGGTCAGTTTCCCATCGGAGAAAGTTCCCGCGCCGCCTTCGCCGTACTGGGCGTTCGATTCCGGATCGAGTTCCCCGGTGCGCCAGAAGGTCTCCGTTTTCTCGATGCGCTCCGGCAGTGCGTCTCCGCGATCGAATATCCAGGGCTTGAGGCCTTTTCTGACCATTGCCAGCGCGGCAAAGAGTCCGGAGGGCCCCGCACCGATGATTACAGGGTTTTCGCCGGAAAGCTTTTTCTCTACAAGTTCTTCCACCGGCTTTTGTGCATACGGGACAATGTCCGGATGGGGGCGTGGAGTTCCATCGAACTCGACAAGAAGGGTGAATATCCAGCGGAGTTGGTTTTTCTTTCGGGCGTCCAGCGATCTGCGGAGAATCTTGCAATTCTTGAGCTGCTCTTCCGGCAATCTCAATTTTACCGCGGCTGCCTGAACGAAGTCGGGATTTGCTGTAAGCGGGTGTGATACGTTCTTTATCTGATATTGTGCCATTTTGTTAACCTCGAAACATAGATTGGTAAATCACTGAAAAATAGCAAGAAAAAAAGGCGCTGTTACAGCGCCTTTAATCTATGGTGGCAGGACCCAGACTTGAACTGGGGACACAAGGCTTTTCAGGCCTCTGCTCTACCAACTGAGCTATCCCGCCCCTTGCGTTCGGTGATTTGCAAAAAACATTTTCTTCGCTTTCGTGTCAAGAAAAAATGCGCGGAGCAGAAAAATATTCCCGGCACTTCTTGCAGGAAGCCCCGGGGTCATTGAAGATGATCACTTGCCGTCATATACATCTCATTGGCCAACAGAAGAGGCATCGACTTCGTATGCGTTTGCATCGTCGATAGATGGCGTTTGCTTCTTGATAAACTGATAAAGGTATACAGTACGACTATCAATTTGCTGTTCATCTATAAGGATGACTTGGTAAGTCTCCTTCAAAGCATCGAATGCATCTGAACTTCTTATTAGGCCCCATCCGCAATTGAATCTGTCAACCCAATCCACGATATTCTGTCTGTTATATTGGTCCCTGAACAGGATGATATTTCTGTCAGTACAGGTATTTGCAAGAACTAACGGCGAACAATTCGTGATCAGATTTAAGTCATCATCCATCTTCTCCAGCAATTGCGAATATTCTGAATTTATTTTTGCTGATTCCAAGGCTTCTTGATTGTTTTTCCTTGCATAAAGGCCGCCTGCGCCAATATTGATGAGGACATATAAAACTAATGCAATTGATGCATACTTCTTGAACTTGCCAAACGGGAAGGTTACCATAAAGAATGCGAGAATTGCCGGATAAATGATCTGGATGTAGCGATATTGTATCTGGAATACAAAGATAAGTGCAAGGTGGCCAATGATCATTAGTATTACAAAATGTTTCAGCCTCGTAACAATTGCTTGTTCATGTCTGGGGATTTGAGTTATTGCCCAGATGATAAACAGATTTGGGAAGAACAAGAATAGGAAGTGCTGAAGACTTTTTCCAATGAACTGATACTGCAAATATGTGACAGAATTTTTCAGGACTTCAATTAATGTATTTGCTTCCCCGTTTATCGCAAAATAATGAGACATGTTATCGCCTTGTCCGGGCCTGAAGATAATCGGAAGCATGCCTATTTGAAGCTTATCCAGACTTGCGCTTATGGCTTTAGAAGACAAGTAGTAGCTTACAAAATAAATAGCAAATATGGCTAATCTACGTTTCCAGGAGTATTCAGGGTCAAATAGGAACGTAAAACCTATCAGGAAACTCAGAACGAGTAAATTCGAACGACTGTTCGTGCATAGCGCTGCCAACAAACCAAACAAAACAACGGTAACGACAGAGCGTTTCGAGAACAAAAAAAGATAGAGGAATACGACTAAGCAAGCCGTTATTGATACCTCGCTTAGTGCATGGGAGGTGACGTAGATTGTGTTTACGAAAATAATATAGAGAATGAAGGTTGCTGCGGAAAGGTAATTCCTGTATTGAGAATCAGAAAGCTTCAGTACAATGCGACTAATAAGAAAACCCGTTAACAAGGAATAGAATATATGGGCTATAATCCAGCCCCACCATTTTCCAAAAGCGAAGATAAAGGGTATAACGATGATCGTTGTTGGAATCTTATGCATAAAAGGTGGGGGGGCTGTTCGGTCCTTTACTATTGTAATTGGGAAAATCTGGTTACTGTCCATTTTGCCAGTTTTTACAAAATGATCCATGTTCTTTACATACCAATTGTCATCATGACGATTGGTTGTCCCATTCCAGGATGCATAAACGACGGCGATGGTGAATAAGATACATGCCAGAATAATAGAAGAATACAGAACTTTGCTGCTGAAATTCATTTTCCATGTCCTCCTGAATAAACGGGATCATCCAGCACATCAATACTGAAATCAACTGTTTTCAATGTTGTTATGATTGTTTTGAGCAATGTATTCAAAATGAAAGCATACCTTGTTGCCAAACAATTACTTGTGCAATCTGTTCATTGTAGAATGCTTCAAAAGAATTTTCAATCTAATCATCCTCTGCTCGGCCTTGTTTCAAACTTTTAAATGTAGCGCTGGGATTTGTCTTATATGCAAGACCATCATCAAGGGTGTAAGAGTGTGGCGCTTGAATTTTTTATCTCCTCATCACTAGAAGCGTAATAATGAGAATATTTCATTAAGCAAGGCTATCCTTTCAAAGGACTGGTGTCCCTTCAAATAGGGCAAGGCACATATTCTAATGCACCCAGTAAACAACATGCTTTCACATGCATTTTACTCAGCAAGTGACATATAGCTTGTCTGTCAAGGATTTTCTGTGGTGCACTTGCAGCTATAACCATCAATGATGATGTAGGGTTGGATAGGTGAATCCTGGGCATTTCCTCGATTGTCCTCAGCTGAAAAACGATAAGCAATTTTCTTTGGACTATATCAGGCTTATACCTTTCATCGCTCTGAGCGCAGGTTGATTTTCTATATCGGAGCAGAAAACGATTGCATTTTCTAGAAAAATGTTATACTATCAAATAAATGAAATATGTAACGAAATTAATGGAGGAAGCGATGTCAGTTATAGATGCAATACATACAAGGAAATCGCATCGGGCGCTTGAGCAGGTGGAAATCACCGACGAGATGATCCGGCACTTGTCGGAAGCGGCGCAATTAGCGCCTTCGTGCTACAACAATCAGCCCTGGCGCTACGTATTCGTGAGGGATCCGAGAGTGTTGGATGAGATGAAATCCGTTTATTCACAGGGTAACGAGTGGTGCCATGACGCCTCGATGGTCGCGGCGGTGTTCAGCAAGAAAGAGGACGACTGCGTTATCCACGATCGCGAGTATTACCTCTTCGACACCGGACTGAGCGCGGGTTTCATGATGCTTCGTGCGACGGAATTGGGACTTGTGGCTCATGCGATAGCCGGATATAGCCCGAGAAAGGTGCGTGAAGTGCTGAAAATCCCGGGTGACTACAATGTCATTACGCTGGTGTGTTTTGGGAAAAAGGCCGATCTCTCCGGTAATCCAAAGCGGAAAGAGGAAGAAGAAACGCGTGCGCCAAGAAAGCCGCTTAACGAATTCGTTTTTGTTGACAGGTATCAGGAGGTTGAGTGAGATACCCCATGAAATGAAATGAAAGAGGTATCGGATTGAAATACGATTTTGATCAAATTATAGAGCGTCGCGACACCGCATCGATCAAGTGGGATTTCGCCCATGCGTTTCTGGGGTGTGGCGACGCGCTTCCAATGTGGGTGGCGGACATGGATTTTCTCTGCCCGCAGCCGGTTATCAACGCGCTTGTGGAGCGATCCCGGCATGGGATTTTCGGATATTCTGGAAACACGGATTCCTTCTACAAGGCAATCATCGGGTGGATGAACCGCCGGCATGGATGGGCGGTAGAAAAGGAATGGATTTCAACAACTCCGGGCGTGATCCCAGCGCTTGCGTTCAGCATTATAGCTTATACAAACCCCGGGGATCGCGTTCTGATACAGACGCCGGTGTACCGCCCCTTCTTCGAGGTAATCGAGGCCAACGGACGCGTAGTGGTCGAGAATCCGCTCATCAACGACATTGACCGCTACGAAATGGACTTCGCGGATATGGAAGCGAAGCTGAGTCAAGGCATTTCCCTGGCAATCTTGTGCAATCCGCATAACCCGGTGGGGCGTGTTTGGACAGAAGAAGAGCTACGGAAGTTTGGAGAGCTGTGCCTCGCTCACAATGTGCCGGTTATCTCCGATGACATACATTACGACATCGTCTTCAAGCCCCATCGCTACCGGTCGCTGGCGACGCTCGACGAACGCTTCAAAAGCAACACCATCAGTTGCTATGCTCCCAGCAAGACCTTCAATCTGGCGGGGCTCTCGACATCTTTCATCGTTATTCCGAATGGAGAAATGCGCGAGAAGTTCGACCAAGTAAGGTTCCAGACCGGCGTGTATATCGGCAACCTTTACGGGACGCTGGGGCTCGAGAAAGCTTACGAAGAGGGCGAGGAATGGCTGGAACAATTGCTTGACTATTTGCGGAACAATTTGAAAATCATTCGCGAGTACTTGCAAGAAAACATCCCTCAGATCAAGCTGATCGAACCGGAAGGCACCTATCTGGCGTGGCTGGATTGCCGTGCACTGTGGCTAACCGATGCAGAGCTCGAGAAATTCTGGTTTGAAAAGGCGAAGATCGCTCACGATCCGGGAACCATTTTCGGGACGAACGGCAGCGGATTCGCCCGGCTGAATTTCGCGTGTCCGGCGAGTGTGCTGATAACGGCATTGGACAGGCTTAAATGGGCTGTTAAAGGATTAAATGAATGACGCAATTTCTGAAGGAAGCGCAACAAATTTTTCTGAAGTTTGACGAATCCTCGATGACCAAATTGATCATCTCGATTCTGATCATTCTACTATTAACTATTGTTCGTATAATTATCAATCACCTTCTTCTCTCAAGAATTACGGACATTAAAACCCGCTACAACTGGCGAAAAACAGTATCCTATTTCACCATGTTTATCGGACTGCTCCTGATTGGCAGGCAATGGTTCGCGGGGATGCAATCTCTGGCAACTTTCTTCGGGCTTCTATCAGCAGGTGTCGCGATTGCCCTAAAAGACTTTCTGGTGAATCTCGCGGGCTGGATTTTCATCATCAGTCGCACGCCATTCCGCGTTGGAGACCGCATCCAGATTGGCGATTTTGCCGGCGATGTGATCGATCAGGCCCCGTTCATGTTCACGATTTTGGAAATCGGTAACTGGGTGCACGCCGACCAAAGTACCGGGCGTATGATCAACATTCCCAACGGATTGGTCTTCCAGCAACCGCTTTCCAATTATCAGAAGGGATTTGACTACATCTGGAACGAAATTCCTGTGCTGGTCACATTCGAGAGTAACTGGAGGAAGGCAAAGAATATTCTCACGGATATTATCGTTAGGCATTCCAAGGATATCAGCAAGGATGTCTCGAAGCAAATACAGCTTGCGGCAAAGAAATACATGATATTCTATAAGAATCTTACGCCGATCGTATATACATCGGTGGAAGACAGCGGTGTGCTCCTGACGCTACGTTATCTGACAAAGGTACGCAGCCGCAGGGGAACCAGCGAGCGAATCTGGGAGGAAATACTCGATGAGTTCGCCAAGTGCCCGGATATTGATTTCGCCTATCCCACCACGCGTTTTTACAACAATATCCCGGAAGGAAAGCCGGGGGCAAAGGCTTCTCCCGAAGAGAAGTACGACCTTCCGCCTTCGCCCGAAACCGATGAATGACACAATTTCCGCTTTGGCAAATCATGAGATAGGAAAATAGAGGAGACGGAAATTGTTTTTAGAGAGAATTATCCGATTGATGTATCCAATGAATCTACGGCATTTCAATCGAAAAACCGTATGATACCGCCTGAACTGTTTCAAATCTATCTGATTGTTCTTCCGCTCGTCTTCCTGGCGGGAATCGTTGATTCCATTGCAGGAGGCGGGGGACTCCTGACCGTTCCCGCGTACATGGCAGCCGGGCTTCCGCCGCATTATGTGCTGGGAACCAACAAGTTCTCCTCGATGTTCGGAACCCTCTTTTCAACCGCGCGCTATCTCAAACACGGTCTTATCGATGTGCGTATCGCGGTGCTGAGCGCTGTGTTTGCGCTGGTTGGTTCCTTCTCCGGATCTCGTACGGTGCTGGTTCTCGATCCGGGTTTCCTGCGCTACATTTTGCTGGTGATGCTTCCCGTCGTGACGGTGCTTTACCTGATGAATCGCAAGCTCGGGCATGAGAACCACTCGGGGAAAATCTCGCGCCGGAAGCGCATTCAGCTCGCGATGCTTGCGGGATTCGTAGTCGGGTTTTACGATGGCTTCTTCGGTCCGGGGACGGGTTCCTTTCTGATCCTGTTCTACACGGTCATGCTGAAGTACGATTTCATTACCGCGAACGCCAACACCAAGGTGGTGAATCTCGCTTCCAATGTGGCAGCGCTCATTTCGTTCCTGATCGCCGGCAAGGTGTTGTTCTACGTGGGGATCCCGGCGATGGTCGCGGGAGTTAGCGGGAACGTTGTGGGATCGAGCTTTGTACTGAAGAAGGGCGGAAGAGTGATTCGCCCCGTGTTTATCGCTGTACTGGCGCTGCTGTTTGTGAAGATCGCGTGGGACACGTTCAGGGGAGGGGTTTGAATCACGATTCACACGATTCGCACGATTAGCAGGATGGGGGAAGGGAGTTGATTGCTGCGGGGTGGTTGCCACTACGCACCTTCGCCCGATCCCTCGCTCCATCGTGGATATACCACACCCGATCATCCACTCTCGTATTTTCGCTCCGCGATTGACTTTCGTTCGAAGATCTCGTATTCGTTGCACGAAAGCCGAAAATCGGGTGTGAAACACCACGATTCCGCTCACGATCGAACGAATCTGCGTGTGGAGCGCCGGGTGGCCGCTAGCGCAGGACCTTACGTGAAAACGCGATTGTGAAGTAGGATATCAGCAGCAGCCCAATCAGCCCTTCGAAGCTGGCCAGGGCGCGAATACAGGGATTGATCGGTGAGAAATCTCCATACCCAATTGTAAGAAAAGTAATTGCGCTGTAGTAGAGCATTTGAGTAAATGTTTCCAGACTGTAATCTGTCAATGTAACATCTTTGAAAGCCGTAGACCCAAGATGGCATTTTGAAACTACGTACCAATAAATTGCCGCAAATGCGCCGATAGCAAACGGCATTGATACGAAGATATTGAATGGTTTTGTACCATACCCACCCAGTCTTTCATAAATCCATTTCTTGAACTGGAATTTCGTCCAATTCCAGATACGATGCTTATCTTTCTTTCCTTCAAGATATTCGTATCGTATTTGATGCTTCATATAGGTATAATACGCGCAATCCTCGTCCTCGTATCGCCCCATCTTACGGAAGTTTTCTTTCAGGAGGAGGGCGGTTTCGGCGGCGCGGTGGTGTTGGTTGCTGCATTCCTTGTAATCAATAAGTGATTCAATTGCTTTTTCAAGGTTGTTTTCTTTCCATTTGATTTTCAGGCATCCGAGGTTCAGACAGTCCTGAAGTATGAGGGTGTCAATTGTTGTGTTTGTAAGATCTATTATATCATAGAATGTACAATTGGTCATTTTGACATAATTGAAATTTGAATCTTTAAGGCTCGCGGGGTTATTTAACATTAATGAATCAATAATGATTAGCTTGATAAATGAGGATTGGATATTAATTATAGAATTGTTTAAGGTAACTCCTCTGAAGACTGCGTCGCCGTAATTAATAGCAAACTGATACATTTCAAGCTTGCAGTCAGTAAAACTGGTCAGGTGGAAGTTAATGCTGGAGTTATCGAAATCACCTCCCCTGAAATTCAATTTACTATTTGTGAATTCTGTTCGAGTAAAATCCAACAGCTTGCCTTTATACTCGGTTGTATCAAAACTTATAAATCCGCTATCGAATATAGATTCACTAAAAGACACGAGAGGTGCATCGAAAATAGCAAAATCGAATATCACATTGCCAATGCCAAAATCTATGTTTGTAAAATATATATTGCTGCAGTTTAGTTTGGAGAATTTAAATGAAATGTGGCCATGAAGAAATTTTGCATAGCTCATATCGAAGCCGTCGCATTTTATGGTAGTATTGGAAAAGTTTATATTTCCGTCTCCATAATCCATGCCATTAAATTGAATCATTTTCCCATAAAACTCTGTCTTATAGAATGATATTGGGCCATCAAAGAAATGAGTCTGGCTAAAACTGACTCCCTTTTTGAAAACCATTCTTTCAAACTCTTTTATGCCGTAACCAAATCGAGAATAGCTGAAAGAAACGAGACCTTGTATATGTGCACCTGAGAGCTTAATCCCGTTATCAAAAAAGGAGTCGACAGCTATAATACTCTTAATATCTATATGGTTTTCATACAATATGTCTTTCTCGCTTAGTCCTATAGATAATCTCTCTATGAAACAATGTGTTAGGTTGATGTCTTTTCCTGCTTGGATATCTTTCTGGATATCTTTATTTGATGCTAAAGAATACTTCTTGTTCTCAACAATATCGCCATCTTCATTAATGAAAAGTACTTCAATACGATATTCAAATTGCTTCCTATCTGAAATTCTTGAATGTGGTCTGTGCACACGTTTGCCCACCTCATATCTTACCCACTCCGCCATATCATCTCTCCAATACGTTTTCCTTTTCTTAATGCGGGGGATTCATGTGTCAATGTATTTTCGGCGCAGGCTGTTACAAAGCCATGGCTGTAGATTGCCGGGCATTGCATAGCGCGTAATACAGCAGCCGGGAAAAAAACTATTTGACATCCCGAGCGTTCTGGAATATCTTGTTTGTGAATGCTAACTAACAGCGTTCGGCTTTCACGAAGTGAAAACGAAACAGCGAAAGTGGAGTATAAATGGAACTGACCGAACGACAGACAGAGATCATCGAAAAGGCGGTGGAGCTCATCGCCACCCGCGACGTGCAGAATTTGACGATCAAGAACCTCGCGAAGGCGATCGGCTTCACCGAACCGGCGGTGTATCGCCACTTCGAAAGCAAGAAGGATATCCTCGCGACCATCATTCGCTGCTTCGATGAGCGGATGCGAGAGATTCATGAGGAGATCGAGCATCGGAGCCTGGCGGGAATCGACAAGCTGGACGCGTTCTTCGCGATGCGGTTCCACTACTTCACCACGCACCCGACCTGGGCGAAAGTCCTGATGAACGAATCGAACTTCAGCATGGAAGAGGAACTCGCGGGAATGATGCTCGCCATGATGAAGCAGCACCGCGTTTTCATCCGCGGAGCGCTGCAGGAAGCCTCCGAAAGCAAACAACTTCGCAACGACATCGCCTTCGACCACATCTTCATGATCACCGTGGGAGCCCTGCGCTTGCTGGTAACGCGCTGGATTCTCGAAGGGAACCGGTTCGATCTGGTGGAAGAGGGACATTCCTTGATTCAATCACTGCGAACCCTTTTGAAAAGCTGAAAATGAAATGGAAAGCGCTACATATTTGTATAATAAAAAGAGTTAGTGAGTATTCACAAACAAAAATGCAAAAAGCACAGTGGAGATAAAATGAAACGAGAGATTATCACGATAGACGAAAGCAAATGCAACGGCTGCGGAGCCTGCATCCCGGGTTGCCCGGAAGGCGCGCTGCAGCTCATCGACGGCAAGGCCCGTCTGGTAGGGGATTACTTGTGTGACGGTCTGGGCGCGTGCATCGGAGAGTGCCCGTTGGGTGCGATCTCGATCGAGGAACGCGAGGCGGAGCCATACGACGAGCGGAAGGTGCTGCCCTACATCATCGAAGCGGGTCCCGCCACAATCAAGGCGCACCTCCAGCACCTGAAGGATCACGGTGAACTGGTGTACCTTTCGCAAGCGCTGGAAAGCCTCAGGGAGCGCGGAGTTGCGATTCCCGAGCTCGAAAACAAGTCGTGCAGCGTTGAAGGAGGGTGCCCCGGTAGCGCGGCGAAAAAGATCGAAGCTGAGCAAAAAAAAATTGAGCCGCGCGAGATGCCGTCCCTGTTGCGCACCTGGCCGGTACAGCTTCATCTGCTCAACCCTTCCGCGCCGTACTTGAAAAAAGCCGACTTGTTGATCAGCGCGGATTGCGTACCTTATGCCTATGCGGATTTTCACCATAAGTTCATGAACGGCAAAGTCGTAATAACATTTTGTCCCAAGCTGGACAAGGGACTTGACCAGTACATCGAAAAGCTGGCGGAGATTTTCAGAAATCAGGACATCCAGTCCATCACCATCGTGCGAATGGAGGTTCCCTGCTGCGGCGGAACCGAGATGATCGTTCGCAAAGCGCTTGAACTTGCAGGCAAGATTCTATTCGTAAAGCTCAACATCGTAACCATCGACGGACAAATCAAATAAGGAGGAATACATGTTCTGTTACCAGTGTCAGGAAAATGCAGGCAACAAGGGTTGCCGTTTCGCGAAGGGTGTCTGCGGAAAATCCGCGGAAACCTCTGATATGATGGATTTATTGATCTACACGCTCAAGGGCGCAGCCGTAATTCAGGAAAAATCGGGCCATCCGGTCGATTCAATCACAGGCAAATTCTTCATGGAATCCATGTTCAAGACCATCACCAACGCCAATTTCGACCGCGACGATCTTTTAAAGCAGATCAAGGCCGCTCTCAAACTGCGGGAATCCCTCAAGTCGAAATTCAACGTCACGAGTGATCTACCGGACTGCGCCACGTGGTATTCGGACAACGAAGCGGATATAATCGCGAAGTCGCAAACTGTCGGCGTGTTACAGACCGAAAACGAAGACGTCCGCTCTCTGCGCGAGCTGATCACCTACGGAATCAAGGGCATCTGCGCGTATGGCGAACACGCCGCCGTGCTGGGCAAGGAGAATCCGGATATCTACAGCTTCATCATTGAGGCGATGGCGGCCACCACGAAGGATATTCCCATCAACGATCTGATCGCACTTACCCTCAAGACAGGCGAAGTCGCAGTCAACACCATGGCGCTCCTCGACGAGGCAAACACCTCCACCTACGGCAATCCGGAGCTGACGAAGGTCAATATCGGCGTCCGCAACAACCCCGGCATCCTCATCTCCGGTCACGACCTGAAGGACATGCAGGAACTGCTCGAACAGACTGAAGGCACCGGCGTGGACGTCTACACCCACAGCGAAATGCTTCCCGCCAACTACTACCCCGCATTCAAGAAATACGACCACTTCGTGGGCAACTACGGCAACGCATGGTGGAAACAGAACGAGGAGTTCGAGTCGTTCAACGGCCCCATCCTCATGACCACCAACTGCATCGTCCCGGTAAAGGATTCGTACAAGGATCGCATCTTCACCACCGGGATCGTCGGCTACCCGGGCGTGAAACACATCCCGAACCGTCCCGAGGGCGGCAGGAAGGACTTCTCCGAAATCATCGAACTGGCCAAGAAGTGCAAGCCACCCGTTGAGATCGAGAAGGGCGAGATCGTCGGCGGATTTGCGCATCATCAGGTGATGCAGCTCGCGGACAAGGTCGTGGAAGCAGTCAAATCAGGAGCGATCAAACGATTCGTCGTGATGGCCGGCTGCGACGGCAGATTCCCGTCTCGCACCTATTTCACCGAAGTCGCGGAAGCGCTTCCCAAGGACGCCGTCATCCTCACCGCAGGATGCGCCAAGTATCGCTACAACAAGCTCGATCTGGGCGATATCGGAGGAATCCCGCGCGTGCTGGATGCCGGTCAGTGCAACGACTCCTATTCGCTCGCGGTCATTGCCCTCAAGCTCAAGGAGGTCTTCGGGCTCGACGACATCAACGACCTGCCCATCTCCTTCGACATTGCCTGGTACGAACAAAAGGCCGTTGCGGTGCTGCTCGCGCTGCTCTTCCTCGGCGTGAAGGGAATCCGCCTCGGGCCAACCCTGCCGGCGTTCCTCTCGCCCAACGTCGCGAAGGTGCTCGTGGAAAACTTCGACATTAAACCTATCGGCTCCGTCGAAGACGACGTGGCTGCTATGATGGCAGGAAAATAGACGCAATCCGGGAGGCTCGAATTCATCTCGAGCCTCCCACTCTCTCGAAATGCGCTCGCATCAATGGGTGGGATCGCGCAGCGATTTTGGGACGCTTTCCGCTTTGGAAGAGTATTTGCCCCGTGATTGGAAATCGAAATGATTCTACAGCTTTGAACTATAGCAAATACTCTTTCAAAGCGGAAACGGGACATTATTGTCTTCGAGCGCATTTCGATGAAAAAAGGAGAAATCATGAATATCATGACATACAAGATGGCAAAATTGCTTGAAACGCCTCACAAGGTGAAAGTCAGCAAAATATACGAAAAAGAAAACGCTCAGGTTATGCACATTACGCTCGAGCCCGGAGAGTCCCTGATTCCCCATATCACACCTGTTGATGTGTTCTTTTATGTTCTGGAAGGTACCGGAGTCGTGGATGTTGGCGACGAGAGTCTCGAAGTGGTTCGTGACACGCTGATCGAAAGCCCGAAGAGTATCCCGCACTGCTGGCACAATCGCTCGGGTTCAACGCTGAGGATCCTTGTCGTGAAAACGCCCAAACCGACCAAGTCTTCGCGGCTTCTGTGATTAAGGTAAAAAAATAGAAGTGTATAAATCCGCTCAGGGAAAGCTATCTTTCTTTATTTCAAAGATATAATTTGTCTTGACTTGGTCCGGCGGCATATTGTCGTATGAATACCAAGGAGGCGATATGGCTTTCAATATCCGGAAGGACGAGTGCATTAACTGTGGGGCTTGTGAAGTCGTCTGTCCTGTAGAAGCAATATCGGAAGTCAATGAGAAACGCTGGATCAATCCCGAGAAATGTGTCGATTGCGGAGCGTGCGCTCAGGAGTGTCCGGTAAATTGTATCGACTCTCCATAACCTCAATATCAATCAAATAATCTGAAAAACTTATCCCCGGAATATCGTTTCTGGGGATTTTTTTTAATCTTACACATAACCTCCTCAAAGTAAAAATCTTGACATCATTCGGTAAATCGTATTCAGTTTGTACATATTGTCAAAGGAGGAAAAACATGCGTTATTTGCCGGTATATGTTTTTTTGCTGCTTTCACTCGGCCTGTTCGCCGATGGAACCCAGCCTGTGGGCTCAGGTACATCGGGTAGTCCTTATGAAATCGATTCGCTCAACAATCTTTTATGGCTCAGTACAAACTCTGGAAGCTGGTCGAGTCACTTCATTCAGACGGACGATATCGACGCCTCAGGGACTTCCAGTTGGAACAGCGGTGCCGGATTTTCTCCTATAGGAGATGGAGATACCGATTTTACCGGTACTTACGACGGAGATCACTATAAGATCGACGGTCTGTTTATCGATCGAACCGCCAATGATCAGGGCCTCTTTGGGCGTGTTAATGGTGCGACAATCCAGAATTTGGGTATCACGGATTGCAGTATCACTGGCGATACGAGAGTTGGAGCGCTTGCTTCGTTATGTGCCGGGACATCACATATTATAAACTGCTACAGCACAGGATCGGTAACCGGCTCAGGCTCCACTGGCGGACTTGTCGGATTCCTGCGTGTAAACAGTGTGATCGATAATTGCTGGAGTTTCTGCAATGTTACAGGGTCAGACGCCACCGGCGGACTTGTTGGGAAGACGAACAACAATGCGATAATCACATCAAGCTATGCACGCGGGACGGTGACCGGCACAAGCTATGTCGGTGGATTGCTGGGAGCTAATTACTCTTCCTCCGCTCAATCCTGCTACAGTACAGGCCTGGTTAACGGATCGACTTTTACTGGGGGGCTTGTCGGTTATTCGGATAACTACTTGATATTAAACTGCGTCTGGGATACGGACAGCTCAGGAAAGACTTCAAGCTTCGGCGGAATAGGGCTTCAAACTGTCAACATGAAAGAGATTGCCCCCTACCAGACAATAGGATGGGATTTCATGGTGGATTCCGGCGACGGCACGAACGACATTTGGGGCATGAACGGACTTTACAACGAAGGCTACCCCTTCCTTGCCTGGGAAGGATACGAACATTTTCCTCCCGCCGGCACACAACCATCCGGAGAAGGCATCTCGAGCAATCCATACACAATATCACAGCTTGATCATCTGCTCTGGCTCAGTTCCCGGGTTGACTACTGGGATAAATACTTCCGCATGTCGTCAAACATCAATGCTGAAGATACTCAGAGCTGGGCGAATGGAGCCGGCTTCAGGCCGATCGGACATAGCAGCATCCCCTTCTCTGGAACGTTCGACGGAAACGGGTACAGGATTTCCAATCTTATATGCGACCGCCCCGATACAGATAATCAGGGTATGTTCGGGTATACTCAAAACGCTATGGTTCACGACTTGAGGTTGATCAATGTAGACATTACGGGAGCGTCGCGTGTCGGGGGACTTGTCGGATCGGCCGTTAACTCGTGGTTCATTACTTGCAAGGTAACCGGCGATATCACCGACGGAAATAACTATATCGGAGGTTTGGCCGGCTTTGTATCCGACACAAGCGCGATTGAAGATTGCGAGACGAACGTGACGGTATCCGGTAGCGACGATGTTGGGGGTATGGTCGGAAAGGCCGCTAACTCCACAATCACGGGGTGTACCGCTGGGGGCTCGGTTGAAAGTTTCTATTGTGGAGCTGGGATGGTCTCAACAATCACGAACCACACCCTGATCGAAAATTCCAGGGCAGCATGTATAATTACTGGAGAGAATCAAGGAGCGGGATTTGTATTCGAAATGTTGAATTCCGAAGTAAATTCCTGCTACTGCATTAGTGATATCTCGGTTGATTGCGGCAATGTCGGAGGCTTTGTCGGAAGAATGCGAGGAACGTCGCAGATATCCAATTCATACAACCAGGGTACGATCGCGATCTGCGCGAATGCAACCGGCGGATTCGCCGCGCAAATGTTGGATACCAGCAAAACCGAGAACTGCTATTCCGCTTGCACGATGACAGGATCATCGTTAAACAATGGCGGTTTTGTCGCCGACCTTTTTACCTCGCCTCATGTCGTCGATTGCTTTTGGGATGCCGAGTTGTCGGGGATCTCGATCAGTGAAGGCGGAACAGGGTTGACAACGGCTGAGATGAAGCAACTTGCATCTTATTACGACAATGGATGGGATTTCATCGACGAATACAGCAACGGCAGCGATGACTACTGGGGCTTGAACGCCTCCGAGAATGACGGTTATCCATTCCTCGCATGGCAGGGATACGAACATACGGCAGGCAGCCCGGAGAAACCCGATGGCGCGGGTACGGAAGCCGATCCCTACCGGATTGCGGTGATGAAGAATTTATTGTGGATGGCGAATTCGTCGGGGAATTGGGGAGACTACTACTTGCAGGTTGCGGACATCGAACTAAGTAGTCGCACGAATTGGACACCGATCGGAAACGATGTATTGCCTTTCACAGGCTACTATGACGGACAAGGGTATTCGATTGACGGACTGAACATATCCGGCTCAGGCTCTTACCAGGGTTTCTTCGGATACTTGGACTCGGCTAATGTCGCGAACATAGAACTGACCAATGTAAGTATCGTAGCTTCGGATACCGCGGGAGGTCTCGTCGGGAAGGCGGTGAATTCAACGGTTATCGGCTGCTCTGTCAGAGGCTCAGTTCAGGGCGGCGACTCCATAGGCGGACTCGCAGGCAGCATCTCGGACACCGCTATTACGGGTTGCTCCGGCAATGTCGAGATCATTGGTGTCGAATTCACGGGCGGCTTCGTCGGGAAAGCGGTGGGCCAATTGCTACCTGATGAAAGCTTCAGCACAATCATCCTGGAGTCTTCATGCACCGGATCGGTCATAGGAAATTCACCCGGAGGATTGATCGGGGAAGGTCGCAGATTCACTGTGGAGCGCTGCTTCTCGTCGATGGACGTTACAGTGGTGGAGACTGGTGGCGGTTTTATCGGCTCGACGAATGGCGCGATAAACGCCGTTGATTGCTACTGCCATGGCGTGATCAACGCGCCGGCGAACCATGCGGGTGGTTTCATGTACATCCCGTCATCCGATAACTCCTTTACACGCTGCTACAGTACTTGCAGTATTCCCAACGGTGGTGGCGGATTCATCGTTGGGTATGGCATGCCGGGTACATTCCGGCAATGTTACTGGGATGTGGATGCCTCCGGTGTTGAGGAGAGTGTAAAAGGGACCGGCTTATGTACTGCCGAAATGCAGTCGTATATCACCTTTTATCTCGGCGGTTGGGACATGATGGACGAGTCGGCCAACGGAACCGATGATATCTGGGGCGTCAATCCTGTCGAGAATGGCGGTTATCCCTTCCTTAGCTGGCAGGGATATACTAACGTCGGCGGAATTCCAACCGGAAGCGGTACGGAACAAGACCCGTATCAAATTGCCGATTTCTCTCATCTTTACTGGCTGAGCGAAGAGAGTGACGTCTGGGATGCTCATTTCGTCCAGATCGCGGATATCGACGCCACAGAAGGCGAGAGTTACAATGACAGCGAAGGTTTTAAGCCCATCGGCTCTAGCTCGGATTACTTCGTGGGGGTTTACGATGGACAGGACTTCGCGATCGACGGCCTCAAGATCAATCGCCCGGACGGTTACTATCAAGCCTTGTTCGGGTATATCGTTTATGGCACGGTTCGGAATGTACGTCTTACAAACTGCAATATTATCGCAAAAATGAATAGCGGAGGCATCGCAGGCAGACTCGAGGCAGGGACGATCGCGGGATGCTATACCTCCGGGCAGATTACCGGCGACACGTTCTACATCGGCGGAATGGCAGGAATTACCTGGGGATCCACGATCTCCGGATGCCATAACGCAGCCGGAATCTTCGGCGAAAATCATTCCGGCGGTATCGCGGGATGGAACCAGGAGACGGCGATCATCGATTGCTGCAATACGGGAGATATCGACGGAAGATCGGGGATTGGCGGCATCTGTGGATACCATTACTACGGGGAGATAACCGATTGCTGCAACCTGGGTGAGGTTTCGTCCAATCTCGATCTTTGCGGAGGTATCGCCGGCGAATTGATCACAGCAGAATTGAACACATCCTTCAGCAGCGGTAACGTCTCCAGCGTCAATCAAGTCGGTGGGGCGGTCGGGCAATGTATCGACACGACAATCGAAAACTGCTACAGCACCGGACAGGTGACTGGCAATGATGCTGTTGCGGGCTTTGTCGGCGCTGCATCCGATGGCTGCGCGATCGTCAACTGCTTCAGCACGGGATTTGTCGACGGCATTACCAATGCCGCAGGATTCATCGCAAGCAGAAGCGCCACCAATATCCAGAACTGCTTCTACGATACCGCCACATCAGGAATGTCAACCAGCAACGGTGGCACTGGATTGCCCACCGATCAAATGAAAGATTCCAATACATTCATATTCAACGGGTGGGATTTCAAGGGTGAAACGATGAACGGTACCGAAGATTTCTGGAAGCTCGACGGCGTGAATAATAGCGGCTATCCGCTTCTCTCATGGGAAGAGGGAACCCCTGTGGTTCCTGTGTTGCCGAATAACCTTTCGTTCATGACTATGGGTAGTGATGTTGTTTACACATGGGATGTTCTGCCGTATGTGGACGGTTATCGCATCTACTCCAGCGACTCCCCAAACGGGATTTTTACCGAAGACACAAGCGGAGTCTTCGATAACACTTCCTGGATTGCCCCCATGAGCGGGAATCGTAGATTCTATATGTTCAAATCGTACATTGACGACGAGGGCCGGGGAAATCGAAGCAATGCCAGGAAAACGGTTGTCGCAGAAACACCCGGAAGGAAAAACTGATTGTACGAGCGTGAAATATCAATCCCCGGTTCATCGCCGGGGATTTTTGTTTGCATGGGAAATGCTGATGACAATACAGGAAGATTATCATTGACACGCGCTTATGTGTGGATATAATTGTTATATTCCGCAGAATAAGGAGTCGAGATGAAAAAGGTATACCTGTTTGCTGTCCTCATTGCAATATCAACCCTGTTAAGCGCTGCACACAATTTTACGATAAATGGTCAGGATGAGGCATCGATCGCTGTTGGCGATTCCGTTGCAGTCTATTTTGAATTCGAATCGGAGGGCAACGCTGCCGACTACGCCATCACGATCAGTGCGATGGGCATGGAGCTTCCGGTGATGGATACACAGGACCAACCGTTGGAAGATGGCGGCGCGATGGACGAAACCGGCGTCGATGGCATATTCGCATTTGGCTTCAGCAATTTCGTATCGTTTCCCGAGGCTGCCACGATCATATTTACGGTTACGGACGATGGCGTTTCCGATTCCGTGACGCTTTCGTTCGAACAGCTCGATTCGGACTACTCGATCGTCGGTTCGGTCACATCGGAGGGTTCGTGGATTGACTTGCCGGTTCCTGGAGCTCTGGTATATTCATTCTATAATGTCGGCCTTGAAGAAGTGATGGAGCTGATGGAGGATTTCTCGCTTGAAGCCCTGCTGGCGTATATGGGTGAGGGGCGTTACCTGCTTTCGGAGATGACCGGCATCCTGGGAACCTATCAGATATTCGTGCCGGACGATCTCCCTGAGGCAACGTGCTTTGTCGGCGTGCTGAGTTTACTGGATCTGGAGGGAAGCTACGTCGCGCCGGATGCGCAGGTTCTTATAGTTAACGGGCACATGACGGGGGTGAACTTCCTGTACTCAGAGCCTGACGGCTGTTTCGAGGGCATCGTAATGGATGCGCAGGAAAATCCGGTCAACAATGCAGCAATTCTGATAACGAACCAGAATAATCCAAACGATTTCGCGGTGGCAACCACCGATTCCACGGGTGTGTTTTCCGTACCGCTTCTCGATGGAACGTACGGCTTCGCGGTGACTCATTTTGCGTACATGCCGTATCAGGGCGACTTCGAGATAGCGGGTGGAGATTACTACGAAGAGATTGTCTTGCAGGGTTATGCAATTGACGATGAAACGGTGGCGGAAGCAAAATCGGCGCTGTCGTTGTCGCTTTACCCGAATCCATTCAATCCGGAAGTCTCGATCGCGTATAGCGTCGAATCTCCAGGGGAGACGCAACTGAGCATCTACGATATCCGGGGAAAGCTTGTATACCGGGCGGATCGGTATGACGTTTCTGCCGGAACCGGGTTGTTCCGCTGGAACGGAGTCGATTCCGCGGGGAAATCCGCTGGGTCGGGCGTATACCTGATGATGGTGGAGCATGGCGGAGATAAGGCGGTGCGCAAGGCGTTGCTGCTCAAATAGAGATATCGAGAGAATGTCGCTGCGAGGTCGGCGCTCGGGGCATCTTCGCCCGATCCCCATTCTCGTAGTGGATATACCACACCCCTACGAATGGAAGGGGAGAGTGCGGTGGTAAGGGTGTGAAACACCACGACGAGAATGGGGATCGAACGAATCTGTACCCGAGTATGTTGATGTTTTCGTAAGCAACGAATAAAGAGTAAGAAGGGAGCACAATGAAACGAATTTTCCTGGTAATCATCACAATCCTGGTTCTCTATTTTTTAAAGGGGATGCTTTTTTATTTCTTCAACTTCCAGTGGAGGCTTTTCCACAGTGATTTCAACGCGTTGTATTTACTCATCGATTTCATCTGTTGGCTGTTACAGTTCGTGATCGGATATTTCCTTATTCGTCATTTCTGGAATAAGTATCGCGATTAGGTCATCATCGGATGTTCAGTTTTGAGTCACACTAATTCTTCTAACGGAATAGTTTGACAAGATTATCCGTCTTCAAAAAATTGAAAACTTGCATCATTACCATGCGAAAGGCTTTTGTCTCGATGGGGATGTGCGTGGAACCAATTGATTTTAAACGCGTTCCGATTTAATGTGGTAATGTCCTGAAGGAGAGCCGGGAGGTTCTCGTAGTGGACGATCGCTGGATGAATCATGAATGAATTGAAAAGAAATAGAAAGGAAACAACGAGGAACTTATGAAAAACTATGAAATGAAGAACATCCGAAACATCCTTTTGGTAGGCGGTAGCGGATCAGGCAAGACCACTCTGGTCGAACACATGCTCAACAAAGCGAAAGCGACTTCGAGAATCGGCAAGATCGACGAAGGCAATACAGTAATGGACTTCGATCCGGAAGAGATCGAGAAGAAAATGTCGATCAGTCTTTCGATCGGCCATCTCGATTGGAAGAACGCCCGTGTCAACATGATCGACGCCCCTTCCTACCCGGATTTCTACGGCGAGCAGATCGCCGGATTCACTGCTGCTGAAACAGCCCTCATGGTTGTGAACGGCGCTGCCGGATTCGACGTGAGTCTCGAGCTCCCGCTCGAACTGATGGCGAAGAATCCCGCGATCGCAAAAGCGATCATCGTGAACCGCCTGGACAACGAGCACGCCGATTTCCAGAAAGCAATCGACATGATTCAGGAAAACTCGGAGATCATCCCAGCTCCGCTGATCATCCCGATCGGTAAGGAAAATACATTCAATGGCGTTGTCGACATCGTCAAGGGCAAAGCCTTTGTCGACGGCAAGGTAACCGCGATTCCGGACGACATGGCCGATTTCGTTGAAGAATCACGCATGAAACTCATGGAAGCCGTTGCCGAAGCCGACGACACGCTTCTCGAAAAGTACTTCGAGGAAGGCGAACTGACCGACGAAGAACTCGCGTCCGGTATAAAAGTCGGTATCAACAAAGGTATCGTTGTTCCGGTTTTCGCAACCTCCGCGACCAAGGATGTCGGTGTCGAGACGCTTCTCGACGCGATCATCGATTACCTTCCGTCCCCGGCTGATCGCCCTGAAGTCCCTGCCGATTTCAACGGCGAGATCAAGAAGATCAAGGCTTCCGCGGATGGCGAACTCTACGCTTACATTTTCAAATCGTTCGCAGACCCGAACATCGGCGACATCGCGTATGTGAAAGTTCTCTCGGGAACGCTTCGCAGCGGCATGGACGTTCTGATCCCCGAAAAAGACGGTAAAGACAAGATCGGCGCCGTTTCCTACGTGCAGGGCAAGAACCGCACCGACACAACCGAGCTTCGCGCCGGTGAAATCGGCGGACTGGTCAAGCTTAAACTCGCTCGCGGTATGAACTCCATCGTTCCTACCAACGCCAAGTATTGCTTCCCGAGCCCGAAGCTTCCTTCTCCGATCTACTGGCAGCGCATCCGTGCAGCCAACCAGAGCGACGAAGACAAGATCGGCGCAGCGCTCACCCGGCTTCTCGACGAAGACCCGACCGTGCGTCTCGAGCTGAACACCGAAACCCACGAGCAGATTCTCTCGGGCGCCGGCGAACAGCAGATCAACCTGGTCGTGAAGAACCTCATGAAGCGCTTCAAGGTCGAAGCGGTTCTCGAAACCCCACGCATCCCTTATCGCGAGACCATCACCGGTAACGCCGACGAGAGATACCGCCACAAAAAACAATCCGGTGGACGCGGTCAGTACGGCGAAGTCTACTTCCGCCTTAAACCGTCGGAGCGCGGCAAGAACTACGAATTTATCGATTCGATTGTTGGCGGGCGTATCCCCAGCAAGTTCGTCCCCGCTATCGAAAAGGGCGTTGTGGAAACCATGGACAGAGGCGTCATCGCCGGCTACAAAGTCGTTGATATCAGCGTTGAAGTCTACGACGGTTCCTACCACGATGTGGACTCTTCCGAAATGGCATTCAAGATCGCTGCATCCCAGTGTCTGAAGGCCTGTTTCGCGAAGGCGAATCCGATCCTTCTCGAACCGATTCACACGGTGAAGATCGTGATCCCGAACGAATATATGGGCGACGTTATGGGCGATATCTCGACCCGTCGCGGCAAGATTCTCGGTATGGAGCAGTCCGGCAAGAAGCAGATTCTTAACGCTCAGCTTCCGCTGGCCGAATTGTTCAGCTACTACCCCGCACTGAAATCCCTCACGCAGGGTCGCGGACGCTTCGAGCAGGAATTCTCCCACTACGAACGCGTGCCGTACGAAGTAGCCGAAAAAGTCATCGCCGAGTACAAAGAACAGGACTAAACCGGGCCCAGCCCTAACGGAGGCAAAATGTCAGGACATAATAAATGGAGCTCGATAAAGCATAAAAAGGGTGCAGCCGACGCAAAACGCGGCAAGCTGTTCACCCGTTTGGCTAAAGAAATCATCATCGCTGCAAAAAACGGCGGTGGAGATATCGATACCAATCCGCGTCTTCGCACAGCCGTCTCGAACGCGCGTAACGCCAACATGCCCAAAGATAACATCGAAAAGGCAATCAAGCGCGGTACCGGCGAAATTGAAGGCGTAAGCTACGAAGAATTCATGTATGAAGGCTACGGCCCCAACGGCGTGGCTGTTCTGGTCGAAGTGATGACGGACAACAAGAACCGCACGGTTGCCGAAGTTCGCCACACCTTCACCAAGTACGGCGGTAACCTTGCCGAAAACGGCGCGGTATCATGGAATTTCGAACAGAAAGGTTCCATCCTGATCCCCAAAGGCGGTCAGGACGAGGACGAATTCATGATGGCAGCCCTGGAAGCTGGTGCGGAAGACGTTCTTCTCGACGATGACGAGTATTTCGAAGTTCTCACATCGCTGAACGACTTCAACGCTGTCAACATAGCGCTCGAGAAAGATTTCACCATCGAGAAGGCCGAGTTGACACGAATTCCGAAAAACACCATCAACGCCGACGATTTTGCCGAACGCGTGTTCAAACTCATCGAAAAGATGGAGGACCTCGACGACGTCCAGAAAATCTACGCGAACTATGAAGTCTCAGACGAAGTAATGGAGAGGATCGCAGGACAGTGATCATCCTTGGTATTGATCCCGGCAGCCGTATCTTCGGATACGGCTTGCTGGAGATCGAAGGCAGGAAAGTCCTGGCTGCCGGAAGCGGCGCAATCAAAATCGACACAAAACAAAGCCTACCGCAAAGACTCCTATCGATTCACGTAAAACTTAGAGAAATTCTCGACGAGTATCATCCCGACCATGCGGCTGTTGAAACCATCTTCTACGGAAAGAATCTCAAGAGCGCTTTTACGCTCGGACACGCTCGCGGAACCATTCTGATGACGCTCGCTCAGCAGAATATACCGGTTTACGAATATTCCCCCCGAGAGGTGAAGAAATCCGTCGTCGGTAACGGCAACGCGACCAAGCAGCAGGTGCGCTACATGATCGGGCAACTCCTGCCGCAGATCACGCCTCCATCCTGCGAGGACGCCGCCGACGCGCTTGCCATTGCGCTTTGCCACTTCAATCGGCTGAAATCGGGACTGCTGAATCGATAGACTCGGAAAAGGAAAGATATGTTTGCATACCTGAGAGGCTTGCTTGCCGAAAAGGAATTTTCATATGTGATTCTTGACTGCATGGGTGTGGGGTACGAGGTAAGCATCCCGCTCAGCACCTATGAGAAGCTCCCGAAGGCGGGGGAGAAGGCGAAGCTTTTGATCCATTTCGGCATGTCCGAGGATGGAATCAGGCTGTACGGCTTTCACACCCCCGAGGAGCGAGACATGTTCCGCCTGCTGCTAAGCGTATCGAAGATCGGCCCCAAGAGTGCGCTGGCAGCGCTTTCGGGGATGTCGGTGAGGAACTGGGTCGAGGCGATCGAATCGGGCGATGCACGGCTCATCGCGACCGTGCCCGGCCTGGGCAAGAAAACTGCCGAACGTGTGATCATAGACTTGAAAGACAGAGTGCAGCAAATCAAGCTTCCGGAGGGCGATTCGGTTGTGCAGCGAACGGAGATTGTGCAGGAAGCCGAATCTGCGCTGGAAGCGCTCGGCTACAAAAAACCGGAGATTTCCAAAGCCATCAAGAAGGTCTACGAGCCGGCGAAATACAGCGACGCCGAAATTCTTATCAAAGATGTTATACGATTCCTTTACAAGAAATGAACGATGTTCTATCCTGACGATAGGATCAAGATATGGTAAACGAAAGAGCTGAAGCCTATAAAGTACTCACGAAAGTCTTAAAAGACAACGCCTTCTCTGACAACCTTCTTCGCAATGTCGGCAAGAAAATCAAGAACGCCGACGGCAATCACGATTTATTTTACACCATCGTCAAAGGAACGGTAAAGCTGCGGGAGCACCTGCATCATATCGCAACGTTCTACACGGACGCGGTAAAATTCGACAAGACGGATTTGAAGGTGCAGATTCTCCTCTACATGGCGTTGTATCAATTGCGCTACTGCGAGAACATCCCGGATCATGCGGCGATAAACGAGACCGTGGATCTTGCGAAGTCGAAATTCGACCAGCGGGTCGCGGATTTCATCAACGCGGTTCTGCGTTCGTACCAGCGGGACCCGAACAAGGTAACCTATCCGGAAGACCCGGTGCAACGAATGGCGCTGGAGTACTCCTATCCTCCGGAGCTGATTCAGATATGGCTGGATACCTGGGGCGAGGATGAGACCGAGATGCTCTGCATGTACTTCAACGATGTGCCGCGTCTCAATGTACGTGTCAACCAGATCGAAACAAGCGCCGAGAAGCTCATCGCCTATTTTTCACGAAAGGATATCGAGCTTACGCCTAGCACAGCATCGAGCATGATGATGACGACCAATCAGCCCAACGAAGTCTTGAGCGATGTAGCCTTCGAGGAAGGGTACTTCTCCATACAGGACGCCTCGGCAGCGCTGGTGGTGGAGCTGCTCGATCCTCAGCCCGGGGAATCGGTTCTGGACCTGTTCGCCGGCCCGGGTGGGAAGACTTCTTACATCGGCGAGAAGATGCAGAACCAGGGTGAGATCATCGCCATCGACCGTATTCCGAACAAGGTGAAGAAGATCAAGCAAGCCTTGCAGCGCTTGCAGGTGAACAACGTGCGAACGATTGTGGAAGACTCGTTCCGCTACGGTCCGGTCGCGCCTGCTTATGATCGTGTGCTGCTGGATGTGCCGTGTACTGGCTGGGGCGTGCTTCAGAAGAAGTCTGAGCTTCGCTGGCAGCGAGCGCAGGATCTGGAAGAACTGCTGAAGATTCAGGAAAGCGCGCTCCACTATGGAGCGAAATTTGTTCGCCCGGAGGGTTTTCTTGCGTACAGCACATGTACAATGAACAAGCGCGAGAACGAGGATCAGGTAAGGCAGTTCCTTGCTCAGCATCCGGATTTTGAGTTGGTAGACGCCTCGGAGAAGCTGGCGAGTCAATACACGAGCGAGGGATTTTACAAGACGATTCCGCATCGGCATATGATGGACGGGGCTTTTGGCGCGCTAATGCGACGAAAAGCTTGACACGAGCATCGTACGAATGGGTATTAGTGAACTATGAAGAACAAAATAATACAAATCATATCAATAGCGGGAGGAGCGATCGGGTTTCTTCTCGTGGTGTTTCTTATCGGTTTTTTCGGAACCAACATGGTCATGAACATGATTACCAGGCATGGCAAGGAGATTCGCGTTCCGGAAGTGACCGGTTTGCATTTCGACGTTGCGAGGAAGCGATGCAAGGAGCAGCACCTTTATATTCAAGAGACAGAGCGTCAATTCAATGATGAGGTCAAGAAGAACAGAATCATTTCGCAGAAGCCCGAGGCTGGAACCAACACCAAGATGGGGAGGGTTATCGAGGTTGTCGTGAGTGATGGCCCGGAGCTGGTGACCTTGCCATCCCTGGTGAACATGACCCGTAAAGAGGCTCGTCTGACGCTCCGAAATATGGGACTGGATGTAAATCAGAAGATACAGACACGTTACTCTGAAGATGTTGAGAACGGCAAGATTATCTTTACGCAGCCGTCTTCCGAATCCATGGTTCCCAAAGGGACGCAGGTGACGCTGTTTATTAGTATGGGGAAATTACCCGACAGTTCACCCCGCAAGCGGCTCCATGAGGAGTTGCTGGACGATGTGGGGGAATGACCTACGTTTTATTGTTCAAAAGGCTGGTGAAGATCAGCCTTTTTTTATTGTCTGAAGCTGGATGGGGGAGGAGAGAAGAGAGATGGTTTCATTCTGTAATCGAACGCTTCGGCATCTTCGCCCGATCCCCGCCTGCACAGGGATATACCACAGCGATTATCCACTAACATGATATCGTTTGGACTACGTCAAAGCCGAAAATAGCTGTGGAACACCCTGCACAGGCGGGGATCGAGCGAATCTGTTCGAAGCTCGTGGCTTGCGAAATACATCGTGAGGAAAAGGGCTGGCGTTGACCAGCCCTTGCGTATGCTAACAATCCAGGACCAGGAGGTATTTCGATTCTCTTTGAGAATCATGCATTATTTTGTTCTTGGGGATGAATCTCGTTTTCCACCGTGATATAGGCCGTTCAGGGAGGTTATTTCTCCATTGCTGCCGCGTTCGAAGCGAATGCGGAAGTTGTCCAGGCCTTCGAGCGCGAAACAGTCTTCTTTATACGGAACCATGAGGTACTCGATTTCGTTTCTCTGGTAAAAGAGATTGCCGTCGCGATAGCGAACAATGCGGGGCCCGTATTCCCCGGCAAAGGCTTTGAGTTGCTTTCGTGTGAGCTTGTAATTTTTATCCTTGAGAAGCAAACCATCCAAAGCCCATTCATATCTAATTCTTGCAAAGGGCTCAGCCTGCACCAGTAGTTTTTCGATCGCTTTCCGATAGGCAACGTCCAGTGCGGAATCGGCCTCGGTTTGAATGTGCGGTTCAATCCCGGTTCCTTCCCAGTTCGTCTTGCTGATCGGATTAATCGACCGGCCATTGGGTATTTTTGCAATAAACCAGTTGTCGATAGCTTTGAATTTGACCGGGTGCGCGCCTCCGCCGGTTGTTTCTCCAACGATTGTCGCGCGATCGAGGTTCATGAGGTTGTAGGTGAATTCTTCGGCGGCTGAGAAGGTATAATCGCTCGTTAGAATGTACACGTTGGCTTTCGGATTACGTTTTCCGGGAACATGGGGGAGCGTCCATGTTTGTGAGGTCGTGTCCGTTTCGCGATGGTGGAATGTATTGAGGTGTACCGTGTTTTCATTCTCCGGGAACAAATAGCTGGAGATGAACTGAATCATTTCGGCGGAACCACCGCCATTGTGGCGTAGATCGATGATAATGGCATCTGTATTGGACAGGAAATTCATGGCGGCTGAAGCTGTAGCGTAAGCCTCGGGGAGCATGGAGAATGAATCGAAACGTAAGTAGCCGATGTTGCCTTCAAGTATTTCGATTTTCTTGAATCCGAAGTTCTCCTGACGCTCCATTTCCAGCATCCGATTATGTGCCGCGATTTGCTGTTCTTCCGACTGGCTCTCTTCCATACGGATTTGCTGGACCATTCCAGGAGCGTAGAACACGGCGAGATGTTTGTCCGGACATGCCTGAAGGACACACTGCGTGATTTTTTCCGCGACCTCGATTGGGTCCTTCATGTTGTTGAATTTGCCTGAAGAGAGATCATCCTGAAGGGTTTTCGAAATTGCGATACCTTTATCAGGAAAGATATAAATTCGATTGAAGGCATCAGCCAATGAATCAATCAATGTTTGCTTGTACTGAGCAGTAAGCTCAGGTGGGTCAGTATCTTGAGCTGCGATCAGACAAATGGCAAGGATAAAAGAAAGCGTAACAAAGTATTTCATAGAAGCCTCCATTAAATATATATCTAACGTTAGTTTATAGCTGAACGTTTCAAATGTCAAACATTTTTTTTATTGTACAAAAATGCTCGCTCGTTAAGTATGGCATCCGAGGAGAATTGGATATGCAAACAGTCAGAGAAATAACAGACCCGAGTCATATAAAGATACTGGTGGACGAGAAGCGCCAGGAAGTGCTCAATGTGCTGCGTAACAGCAAACAAGCCATGACCGTTAAGCAGATATCGGAGAAGCTTGGCGTAAAACCGGCGAATGTTCATTTCCATGTGAAGAAGCTGGAAGATATCGGAATACTGCACCTTGTGAAGACGGAAGAGATTCACGGAATCATTGCAAAATACTACGAGCCGACGGCGATGATTTTCAAGCTTTCGTGCAAGGAACTGGACCCGGGGACGGTTATGAAGGTCAATCTTCATTTCGCATCCGGAGCCGAGCAGCTTTTCGAGGAGAGCAAACAGAAGTTCATCGCGCTGAGTAATCGAAAAGAGGGTGGAGCGAAGCGGTATTCGTCGAGCGAACTGTTTTTAGCACGCGAGGAATTCATCGAGTTGAACGATATGATCGATCAGGCAATCGATCGATTTAAGGAGCGCAGAGAAGATAAACAGCGTCTGTACCATTTCTTTATTTCGTGCATTATGGACAGTGAGCAAGAAAAGCCATGTGACGAATAAAATAAATAAATCAAGTTGTCTTATCCTGTCTGGTGGTTATCATTGAGAATAAAGGGGAAGTGATGAGCGATTGTCCGAAGCTTGAAATGTGCCCGTTTTTCAATGGGGAAATGCCACAAAAAGCATCTACGGAAGCGTCCATGAAAGAGGTGTATTGCAAAGCGGAATACGCGAAATGCGCACGCTATCGAATCGCTATGAGGTTTGGCGCAAATCATGTCCCGATCGACCTCTATCCTTTCGAGAGCAAGAGGATTGAGGTAATCGCCGAAAAGTTATCCAGGAAATAGGCTCACAAGGTTATCCCATTACACATCATTTCAGATTTAACTTCTTATGTAATGCTGAATGTCTTTCGTTATGAATCAAAGCGGCGATAAACTCCGAACGCCTGAGTTCACGGGTGTGTAAATGCTCGTCGCTACGGTTGTGACGGGTATAATTTACAAGAATATCGTGGAACAGGTGATGTCCGTTTTCTTCATGGCGCAGCAGGAGCGTAGATAGCGCTTTTTCAATCCTTATGGAGTGGGTTTAGGCACCCGGTAGTATTTCCCGCATTTCGCGCAGTAGAATTGGGGGTCGTTGCCGGTCGTGCAGCAACCACCAAGCTTAATTGAACCTGTTGAAAGCCCCTGAATGAGTTGTGCATTCATTTGTGGGGTGCCATAATGAATTTCAGCCAGCGTTTGTCCGCATGCCGGGCAGGTGTCTGGCTTTTTTTCGACGTCAACAATATCTCGCGGCTTCATGGGTTTCCTTTATCGATTTCGATGTGCTCATTCGAGTGCAGAATCGAGTATGTTGCTTCTCGTCCGACCGGCGTGGCATCTTCGCCCGATCCCCGCCTGCACAGGGATATACCACAGCTAAATTCCACTAACATGATTTCGTTTGGACTACGACAAAGCCGAAAATAGCTGTGGAACACCCTGCACAGGCGGGGATCGAACGTATCTGCTCCCGCCTCGCGGCAGTTCACGATTTAATCATGCGCTATTTGAGCAAGAGCGCTTTTCCCGTCAACCGGTTTTCGGCAACGTCCAGGCGGTAGTAGTAAATCCCGCTGGAGACCTGCCTTCCCTGACTGTCTTTGCCATCCCAGACGATCGACCGATTCGCACCGGGCTCCATCGTTCCGTTGAACAGCGAGCGCACCAATTGTCCCTTGAGATTGAACACGTCGAGCCGGACTATTTCGGTATCCTTTTCCGACGCGAGATCGAATATGATTTTCGTGCTGGGATTGAACGGATTCGGGTAGTTTCCTATCAGTTTCGTTATGGACTCGATCGCCGGATGGACTTCGCTTTCGTCCGTGATCGCGACGCGGTACGAGCCCATATGCGAGGTCTGACCATCGGCTTCGAGAATTTCCAGCCAGTAATAATAGACATTTCCGACCACTGCTGATTCATCCAGATACTGGTACATGACCGCCGCAGGCTGGTTCTGCGCGGGAATCGGGCTGGCCGTCAGCAGCATGGCTTCATCGATGAAATCTTCATCAGCCCGAAGGATGTTGTAGCCGATCCGGTCGCTTTCCAATTCGACTTCCCACTGCAGAAGAACGTTCTGGCCGGTTGTCTGGGAGTACATCATATCGATCAGCGTGCTGGGCAGGGTCGTGTCCTGGGGATCGCTGATGCACCAGTCGGAGAATTCCGAGACACCGTTCAATGTTACCGAGTTGCTCGCCGTGTCGACCGTTCCTCCCATCTCTACCCAACTGCCACCATTGTAGCGATACAAGACAAGCCTCGACTCCGAACTCGCCGGATCGTCGAATCCGCTGTTGTTCAATTCATCGTCCGTGTAGTAGAGCGTAAGATCGCAATCGAAGGCGCTTGTTCCACCTTTGGTTGAGATGTTGAACCAGCACATGACCGTGTGATCCTCGCCCGGATTCTCCGGTGGGAACTCGTTCGTGTGCTTCAGGACGGTAACTTTGTCGATGTCTTCACTGTTGAAATGGATATCAGCAATCGTTGGCGCTCCGGCCTCGTCTCCATTTGCGAAGGAGTAGTCTCCCGCTCCTTCGATCGATTCAGTTATCTGGTACGCGGAGGCTTCGTATGCTCCGTAGGCGTTGAGCTTGCCGTAGCCCCAGCGATTGTCTGGACTCCCGTCCGGGATCGCGCCAGTCTTGGTATCGTTGTAAGCGGCATCGATGAGATATTGCCTCGCTTCATCGGTCGTCGCATCGGGGTAACGCTGGTAGATGAGCGCGATAGCCCCCGCGACATGCGGCGTCGCTCCGCTGGTACAGCATAGACTCGAGTAGCTCGTGGAGCTGGATGTATTGGGCGCGTACGCGTCGGTGGGAGCCGTCAGGTCTGGCTTGCTGCGTCCGTCGCTTGTCGGCCCCGAGCTTGACTGATAGTAGAGAGAACCGCTGGTCTTGCTGTGTGCGCCCACGGAGAAGCAATTCTGCGACGAAGCCCAGGCGTTCAATGTGTATTGTGCGGTTTGATAGGTGGTGAAATAGCCGTTGATGTGATTCTCGACAACGTATGCTGACCACATGCCGCCCTGGTCGTCGTGAGCCACGGACGGCGCGCTCAGGTCTATCTTCCATTCATCGCCGACCGTCACCGTTCCGTATGTGTCGCCTACGACAACAATGATCATCGGACCGGAATCGTGGTAAATCATCAGATAGCCGTCGGGTGTCTCGAAAACTTCATCCTGATCTGCGACGGTTGTCGTGTAATCAGTACCCGAGGGGGATGTGACGGTGACATCGAAGTCGTCACCTTGCTTGTAGCTGATGAAAGCGGCGACGTAGTCGTCGAATGTGCCGGTGCCGGTGTCGGAATATCCGTTGATCTTCATTGTGATGTTTTGAGCTGGGGAACCATGCGTGGCGTACCCGTAAGCGTGATCCGTTGTTGTATAGTAGTTGCCGCACGCGACGGAGACGGAGCGGCCTTCGTCGGAGAATTGGTCGATCGCCTGAGAGATCGCGTCCGATCCATCGCAAATGGCGTATTTGGTTCCCAGGCTCATGCTGACCGATATGGGCATGTTAAGCGCGTCAGCCTTCTGCGCGAGGTAGGAAAGCGCGTCCACAATGCTGGAATCGTATTCGTCGACCTGTACGTAGATGATATCGGCTGCGGGAGCCATACCCATTCTCGATCCTCCGCTGGCAGAGCCGTCTCCGGCTGCGATTCCCGCGCAAGGCGTGCCGTGACTGGAGCCGGTTGTCGCCGGGCCGTTATCTGCCTGTAAATCCGATTGTGAGTATTCCCTGCCGTAGTTGCAGCCTGTTTCTGACGGCGTTGAGCCGCCTGTGCCGGTCTGCTGCCATATAAAACGGGTACGTACCCCCGCCAGTCCACCATCGGTGAAATCCTCGTGCTTCCAGTTGAACGGGGTCGAATCGATGATCGCGATAATGACTCCGGAACCGTCGATCCCCAAGCTCTGGACGTCGTCGGCGTTGCAACCGGCGAAATCGGCCCCTGAAGTAAGGTCGGAGGTGGAGTCGTTGAGGAGCAGTTCATGCTTGCGGGAGAAAAAAACTGCATCGATCCCCGGTATCTCGTTAAGAATCTGAAGCTGGTTCGCGGCGATCCTTATCGAAAAAATATCGCCGACGCGGCCTCCCGTTTGAATCCCGTAAGAATCCAGGATTTCTCGAGAGACATCGCCTCTGAGGATCAGATGAACGTAATTGTCACCTCTTTGGGTATCCGCATGGAAAACCGGCGTAATCGGACTGTTGTCAAGCAGTTGTGCCGGTGCAAAGTCGACGGAAAACAATAACGAAGTGAGTAGAAAGCAAAGAACAAGTGAAGATGCGCGCAGTGTTTTCATTCGAACCTCCGTTCTGTAGATGTCATCAACCCTAGCAGGCTAACAAAAACAAGCAAGGAATTCTTGAAGAAAATTTGTTGTGGAAACGCTCGTTTTGCATTAGATTCATAAACAAAGAACTTTGTTGTTTTGAGATTGTAGCAGCGTGGATTGAAAAAAAAGCTTTACAATCCCCTTTTGCATTGACAAAACCGACAATGAACACTGTGATTGGAACGTTAAGATGTACTTGAATAGTTTCTAAGTCACTGCAAATAATTGTCAGGAAAAAATATGGCTAAATATGTTGTAGTCAATATCGCCGACATGAAAGTATCAGCCAATCCTGAAGACACAATTGTAACCTATTCATTGGGATCATGTGTGGCTGTAGTCTTGTACGACCCCGTAGAGAAAGTTGGCGGAATGATTCATGTTATGCTTCCGGATTCATCCATTGAGAGAGACCGAGATAATCTTGTTGCATTCAAATATGTTGATACTGGTGTGCCCCTTCTTTTCAAGTCATTGTTCAAGCTTGGAGCGAAACGCGGACGTGTGATTGTTAAAGTGATTGGCGGAAGTAATGTAATGGATAAGAACAAGTTTTTCAATATAGGTGAGAGAAATTACGCGGCGGTTCGTAAGATATTGTGGCGTAATAACATCATGATAAAGTCCGAAGATGTTGGGGGGTCCAAGAGTCGCACGGTCAAGCTTTATATCGATACCGGCAAGTGTGTGATCTCGAATTCTTCGGAGGAGTATGAGATATGATCAAGATGTCTGATATTGTCGCGGATATTGAATATCTCCCTCCATTCAGCAAGGTAGCCCAAAAGGCTATGACCATCATTCGAAATGAGGATTTCAGCGTGCGGGAGCTCACGGATCTGATCAAGTACGATCCTGCCCTTACCGCGAACATTCTCAAAGTCGTGAATTCCGCCGCTTATGCGAAGAGTACGGAAATCAGCGATTTGCAGACAGCCATCAGCTACCTGGGTGTGAATCAGATGACGTCCATCATCATGATTTCAGCGGCGAAAAAGTATTTCGAGAAGTTCATGCCCGGCTATGAGACGATTCAGGGAGAGATCTGGGAGCACTCGCTTTCCGTGGCAACCATCGCCGAGGATCTCAGGAAGTACGAGCCCAACCTGGATCAGGCGGTGTTGTTCACGTCCGCGCTTCTGCACGATATCGGAAAGATCATCATGAGCCAGTATATCTCGGATGAGTTCGAGAAGATCATCAAGCTGGTGCAGGAGTCGAATATCGATTTCACGACCGCAGAGAGAAAGATCATTGGTTTCACGCACCCGGTCGTCGGCTCGGCGATCTTGAAGAAATGGAATTTCTCGAAGGTGATTACGGATGTGGCGAAGTTCCATCATAATCCCGACCGCAGCAATAGTCCGTATGTGCAAATCGTAGCGCTCGCGGATTACATCGCGTTCATAATCGGCAAGCAGTCCACGAAGGATTCGCTAGCGTACGCCGGCTATGAGCCGCTGTTGCTCAAGTATAATATCAAGAGTCGAGAATTGGATCAGATAATCTCCGGCTCTGTTGATAAAATAAAAAATCTGGTAGAAAACTTAACGCTTTAGGAGATTATTCGTATGTCATTGAAGCTGTTGATCGTCGATGACTCGCGCTCACTTCGAAAAGTTATGATCAAGGTAATCCGCATGTGTCATATCGGAGACGTTGAATTTCTGGAAGCCGGAAATGGAATTGAAGGATTGGATGTGCTTGCCCAGAGTTGGGTAGATATGATATTTACCGACATCAATATGCCGGAGATGGATGGATTCACTTTTGTCGATGAAGTGAGAAAAAACGACATGTTCAAATACACGCCCATTGTGGTGATCACATCGGAAACGAGAAGTGACGAGATCCTCAATGTGCTTGGAGATAAAGTTGCGGGACTGTTACACAAGCCGTTCCGACCCGAAGAAGTTCGCGAATACCTTACAAAGCTTTTGGATATAGGAGATGTGCTCAATGAAGAAGATGACAGTTTTGAGGGATACGATTTCTAACATCCTCGAGGAGATGTTTTTCCTGGTGGAAGAAACACCGCCGGACGAGATCATAGAGTCCTACAAGTATTGCACGATTTTCGACGACCCGGAATTCCGGTTTCGTATCCTGCTGGGCAAGGATCTGGCGTATGAATTGACGGTCAACTTCCTCGGGCTGCCGGAGGATCCCACGAACGACGATATCGCCGATTGCCTTCAGGAGATTGTGAATATGATCGGCGGAAACTTCATTGGAAAGATGTATCCCAGCCACGACAAGCTTCTGCCTTTCCCCAAAACAATTGTGTTTAATGAGAAAGATTGCGGGGACGAAGGTTTTGATTCCGATATGATCTTTTACCGCAACCAGCCCATGAAGATACTGTTTCAAGAGATGTAAACCTCTTCAAGATAATGAAAAGCTGCTGGAAGGCAGCTTTTTTTTGTGCCTTAATCAGGATTTGCTTTGTGTGCACAGGCAGGGGTACCTGCGCTTTTTAGAGATAAAGTGGATATCAGTCAAGCGACTGGCCTCGATATTGCAATTGATTATTTATTCCGGATATGGGGGTGCGATGAGGCGAATACTACACATCATGTTTCCTCTTGTGCTGGGATTCTTGCTTTTTGCCGGAGCTGTCCGTGAGACTTGCCAGGTCAATCCAGGGATATGTGACGGATGCGCCGAGTGCTATTTCGTTTGCGCGTATGGTGCGATAGATTACGATTCGGAGCTTGGGTCCATGCGAATCAACCAAAGTCTGTGCGACGGTTGCGGCGACTGTATGAGCACTTGCTCGCAGGGAGCGATCTACTACAACGATGGGCGGTCGTTCATCGTTGGAACGGTGCGGAACGCCGAGAGCGGTTTCGGGATTCGCAATGCCGTGGTTGAAGCGGACACGGCAACCGTTGTGAGTGGGTTGTTCGGCGACTATTGCCTGACCCTCCGTGAGGGTGTTCACAATTTGCGGTGCGACGCCGAAGGCTATGAGGAAGAACTCATCGAGGGGATCGTTGTCGGCGTCGATACGGCTCTGGTGCTGGATATTTCCTTGCAACCGGAGAATTCCGTCGAGGAGAACGAGTTGAGCGCTGGAAAGGTTGTTTGCTACCCGAATCCTGTTCGAAGCGCGGCTCACGTGAAGCTCAGCTTGCCATCGCAGCAATCGGGGAGTGTAACGATATACAATACAATCGGACAGAAAATCCGTACACTTCGGCTAGCGAAGGACCAATCTTCAGTTCATTGGGATCTGCGAGATGTAAGCGGAAGGGCTGTTTCTTCAGGTGTTTACTTCTATCGATGTAATGCAGGCGCACAGGTGTATCACGGGAAGATTCTGTTGATCGATTGAATATCCGTTCGTGCCATCTTCGCCCGATCTCCCGCTCCGCCGTGGATATAACACTTCATTCAGCGCAATACTAATCAGCAGCTAACATGCTTTTCATGTTGCGCTTCATGAAGTGTAACACCACGCCTGCGCGGCAGATCGAACGAATCTGTTCACGAACTACTTTTTCAAAGAAATCTATTCATATCCTTTCGGGTTCTGGGTCTGCCATTTCCAGGAGTCTGCGCACATGTCTTCCAGACTTCGCCTTGTTTCCCAACTCAGCTCAGCCTTCGCTTTGGAAGGGTCGGAGTAGCAAATCGCCACATCGCCACTGCGTCGTTCGGTGAAACTGTAGGGGACCTCTTTCCCGGAAGCCTTTTCGTACGCCTTGACGATGTCCAGAACGCTGTATCCGATTCCCGTCCCGAGATTGTAAGTGAAAACCCCCTGTTTGCCGTGCAATTTCTCCAGTGCGACCACATGGCCATCAACGAGGTCCATGACGTGAATGTAGTCGCGCACACCGGTGCCGTCGGGAGTGGGGTAGTCGTTGCCGAACACATGCAGTTTTTTGCGTTTCCCAATGAGCACTTGCGAGATGTAGGGGAACAGGTTGTTGGGGATGCCGTTTGGGTCCTCGCCGATATTTCCGGAGGGATGCGCTCCCACCGGATTGAAGTAGCGGAGCAGAACGATGCTCATGTTCGGATTGGCTGCATGAAGATCACGGAGCATCTGCTCGATCATGAACTTGGTCCAGCCGTACGGACTGTACGGCTTCAGGGGGAAGTCTTCCGTTATCGGGACGCGATCCGCATCGCCATAGACCGTGGCGGATGAGCTGAAGATGAGCGTATCCACGCCATGCTTCTTCATGCTCTCCAGCAGATTGATGGTTCCGGTGATGTTGTTGTGGTAATACATCATGGGTTTGGCCACGGATTCTCCGACTGCCTTGTAACCCGCGAAGTGAATGACCGCATCCGGCTTCGTCCGCTCGAACAAACCGTCCAGCCCGGAGGCGTCCAGAAGGTCGGTCTTGTGAAACTGAATGTTCTTGCCGGTGATCTGCTCGACACGGCTGATCGATTCCATTTTGCTATTTGAAAGGTTGTCGACTACGATGACTTCATTGCCTGTTTCAAGCAATGAGACACAGGCGTGGCTTCCAATGTAGCCTGCGCCACCTGTAACCAGTATTCTCATTCTTCTACTCCGATTTCCTCGATGCTGTCGATGTCTGTCAGGGGAACGCTGACGGGTGTCGCGCCCCAAATCTCTTTCGCGTATTCCTGGATGGTCCTGTCCGAGGAGAATTTGCCGCTGTTCGCCACGTTGGCAATCGACATCCTCAGCCAGCGCTCCTTGTCCAGGAAGGCCTCGTCGACCAGGCGCTGGGTTTTGATGTACGATTCGAAGTCGACGAGCAAGAGGTACTCGTCTCTGTCGAGTAGTGTGTGCACGATGGGATGGAACAGGTCCGGTTTCTCCGGTGAGAAATATCCGTCGTGGATCATGTCGATGACGCGTTTCAGACGAAGATTCGTCTCGTAATAGGTCTTCGGATTGTATCCTGTGCGCTTTGTATTTTCCACTTCTTCGGCGTTCAATCCGAAGATGAAGATGTTATCATCTCCAACTTCTTCGAGAATTTCAACATTCGCTCCGTCCAGCGTACCGATGGTGATCGCTCCGTTGAGCGCGAACTTCATGTTGCCCGTTCCGGAGGCTTCACGACCGGCGGTCGAAATCTGCTCGGAGAGGTCGGACGCCGGGAAAATCCTCTGTGCCATGGAAACGTTGTAATTGACCAGGAATACCAGCCGGAGCTTGCCCTTTACGCGAGGGTCGTTGTTCACGATGTGTGCGACGGAGGTGATCAGCTTGATGACCAGCTTGGCCATGTGGTAGCCCGGCGCAGCTTTTCCGCCGATGAAAACGGTTCGCGGAACGAAATCCTGCTTCGGATTCATGCGGATCTGGTTGTACTGATCGATCACGTGCAGCACGTTGAGGAGCTGACGCTTGTATTCGTGGATGCGCTTGACCTGGAAATCGAAGATCGAATCGGGATCGACGCGCGTGTAGTGGGTCTCTTCCACCCACTTGGCAAACTCGATCTTGTTCTCCTGCTTCACCTGCTGCCAGCGATCGCGGAACACGTCGTCGTCGGCAAGCGGTTCGAGCTTCTTGAGTTCGTAAAGGTCTGTCGTCCATTTGTTTCCGATTGCCGAATCGATGAGCTCCGAGAGGCGCGGATTGGAGAGCTTCAGCCAGCGTCTCTGGGTGATGCCGTTGGTCTTGTTGTTGAATTTCTCGGGCATCATATTGTAGAATGTCTTGAAGATATCTTCCTTCAAGATTTCCGTGTGAAGCGCGGAAACGCCATTCACCGAGTGTGAACCGACGATGGCGAGTTTGGCCATCTGGATGGTTTTGACCGGCTCTTCGCCGATGATGGACATATTGCGCATGCGAATCATGTCACCGGGGTAGGTTGACCATACCTGGTCCATGAATCTGCGATTGATTTCGTATATGATCTGCAAGTGGCGCGGAAGGACGCGTTCGATCAGGTCGACTCTCCATTGTTCGAGCGCTTCCGGCAGTACGGTGTGGTTCGTGTATGCAAAGGTGTTTTTCGTGATGTCCCAGGCGGTGTCCCATGGAACACCGCGCTCGTCGACGAGGAGACGCATGAGTTCCGGTATCGCCAGCGCAGGATGCGTATCGTTGAGTTGGATGGCGACTTTCTCGGGAAGGAGGCGAAGGTCGTTGCGTATCTTGTCGAAGCGGCGCAGGATATCCTGGAGTGTCGCCGAAACGAAGAGGTACTCCTGCTTGAGGCGAAGCTCTTTGCCCTGCATGTTGTTGTCGTTGGGGTAAAGTACTTTCGTGATGGTTTCGGAGTGGTTCTTCTCCTCCACCGCGCGGATGTAGTCCCCGCTGTTGAAGTATTGCAGGTTGAAGTCGCGGGTGGATTTGGATGACCACAGGCGCAGGGTGTTCACTGTGTTGTTGCGGTACCCCGGAATCGGCGTGTCGTAGGCCATGGCCATGACGTCCTGGGTGTCGACCCAATCCACTTTCCACTTGCCGTGCGGGTCGAGGTATTGGTTCAGACGACCGTAGAATTTCACCGGGTAGATGAATTCGGGACGCTCCACTTCCCATGGATTCGCATATCGGAGCCAGTTGTCGGGGGTTTCGATCTGATAACCGTCCCAAAGCCTTTGCGAGAAGATACCATACTCGTAGCGAATGCCGTATCCGTATCCCGGGAGCTGGAGTGTCGCCATCGAATCGAGGAAGCAGGCTGCGAGCCTTCCCAGGCCGCCATTTCCAAGCCCGGCGTCCCACTCGAGTTCCCGGAGCTCTTCCAAATCCAGGCCAAGCTTGTGCAGCGCTTCGATGCTCTCGTTCCAGATACCGAGGTTGGTCACCGCGTTACCGAGTGCTCTGCCTGTGAGAAATTCCATCGAGAGGTAGTAAACGCGCTTGGCGTCCTTGTTGTAATACTCCTGCTGCGTACGGATCCAGCGAGCGGTGAGGCAATCGCGAACCGCAAGCGCGAAGCTGGTGAAACAGTCGTAGGCCGAAGCCGAGTAACGATCTGCGCAAAGACTGTATCGCAGCCGGTCGGCAAAGTCTCGAACCAGCGACTCCGCGTCCATCAGGTCGCCGTAATTCTTTACCAGGTGTGATAGCCTTAGTTTATCTCGATCCATGGTTATCTCCTTGAATCTATCCATAGCCCAATATCTCCTGTGTGGTTCTATTTACTTGATCAATAACGCTTTCGAAATTCTCTCGACACCGTCATGGTGTACTCTGACAAAATAAACTCCGGAGGAAACGAGGTTTCCTGCAGAATTTCTCCCACCCCAATTATACGTGTGTCTTCCGGCTGTCAACCTTTCAGGTTCAAATTTACGAACTAATTCGCCGCGGACGTTGTAAATACTCACGCTTGTTTCCCCCTCGCGATCGAGCATGAAGCTGATGTTCAGCTCCGGGTTGAACGGATTGGGGTAGAGCTTGACCTCCATCTCGCAAGCCGGTGCGGTTTGGTCATCCACCGCCGGTTCGAGTTCGCCGAATTCGTGCAGGACGTGTTGCATGAAATGCTCCGCTTCGAATTCCATCATGTGATAAAGCGGAAACCCGAGCAGGACGATCTCGGGATCGTGCAACCATATTCCGCAAGGCTGCCCCTCCCAGGCGGGATCGTCGTTGATGGAGTCGTACCGGAAGATAACCTCGGTGGATTCATCGACGTCGAAGCGCGAGACGTACCCCAGGGCATTCGTCCAATTGGGGAGGGGAAGTCGATCCGTATCGACGGGGATGTCCATGACGTATTCCTCGTCCTGCGAGATCGCTGCGACGAAGTCGGGCTGATTGTTGAAATAAACGGCATCGATCCCGAAAAAACTTTCCAGCTCGGAGGGCTGCATGGCGGATGTCTTCTTGCATTGGGAGATAATCAGTTTCCCGCCGGCGAGAGAGTAGTTCTGAAGCCGGTAGATGTCATCGACGATTGGTGACTGCTGGATATCGTCCGCATGCCAGATGATCGTCGAGTAGCGCCCCATCTCCGAAAGCGGGGGATAGCCCTGATCGCTGACATCCCATGTGTCGTAGGCGTAATATCTCATCAAATCATCGTAAAACTCATCCATCTCTTCATCCGTGGGGAGCGTGGGACTGCTATAGTCCATGGTGTTATCTACCACCAAAATCCCTCTATTGAACGAATAATCGATCGGCTGCGTTACAATGGTGTTGGAGAAATCGGAGTAGCTTCCGCTGAGAACCGCGCAGATTTTATAAGCGTAAAGCGAATCGGGGGAGATATCCTCGTCGAGGAATGATATCGCTTCGAGCGGTTCTTCGTTCAGCCTGGAAAATTCACCTCCGTTGCTGCGAAAAATCCAGTAGCCTTCGACCATGTCGTCGAAGAAGTAATCCCACACCAGCATCACTTTCCCGTCGCGTCTCGGGATTTCGTTCAGGATGGGAAGGCGCTCGGTGAAGCCGCCGTCCAGCACCCAACTGTCGGGATCGAACTCAACATTCCAACCGCTGACTTGAAGCCCCGTATGAATATAATTCGCTCCAGGTTCAACCAGGATGGAGCTGTCGAAAGCGCCTTGCCGAATCGGGATTCGCATCGTGAACTCGTCGCCGGCGGTTCCCTGCGATTGAATGGCGATGGAGTACCAGTGCATCTCGGGGAAGTACATCTCCGGCGCGAATACGGTGTAGTCGTAGCGTGGCCTGCCTTCGTTGGGGTACCAGCAGTCGAAGAACCAGTCGAGCTCGATCCCCGAGACATCCTCCGCGTAGTTCATCAGGTCGTCGGTGGAGAAATTCCCGTAGCGAAAGTCGGGATCCTCGAGAATGCCGGCGATCGTCTGGAAGAAGTCTTCGTCGCGGATTACCCCGCGCAGCATGTGCATGGCCCAGGCGCCTTTGGCGTAGATCGTCCAGTTGAAAATCTCGTTGGCGGTTCCTTCGGGATCGCGGTAGAGGCTGGGATCAAGCTGACTTCCCGTGTCGAAGGCTTCCATGTATTCGATGAGTCCCTCGGATCCGTACAGGCTTTCTGCCCAGAGCGCTTCCGAGTATGACGCGAATCCTTCCTTGAGCCACACATGGCTCCAATCGCTGATGGAAAGGCAGTCTCCGCCCCAGTGGTGCGAGAGCTCGTGCGCGACGGTGTAGGGTGCGTCCTCTTCGTTGATGTAAGATGGATTGTAGGACGTGCAGGTTTGGTGCTCCATCGCGGTTGCCCCCAGGTTCGTGCATACCGCGTGACCGTATTTCTCATCCAGGAATGGATAAACGCCGTAAATGCTGGAGAAGAACGTGAGCATGTCGCCACACTGGTTGAAGAGCTGGAGCTGGCTATCCGCGCTTTCGGGATAGACGTAGTTCATCACGGGCATGGTTTGCCCTTCCCATGTGAAATCGAATGTATGGAGCTCGTAGTTGGTTACGGCGAGAGAAATCAGGTAGGAACACACGGGGTAAGCCTCGTACCAGTGGTCGGTAACGGTTCCGTCGCCGTTGTCTATCGTTTCTTGAAGCAGGCCGATCGCCGCGGATGAGTATTCTTCGGGGTAGGTAATCCACAGATCGACGTCTTCGATCTTGTCATCGGGGAGGTCGTAGCTGATGAGCCATTTCCGGGCTCCTCGGGGGGAGCACATGGTGAAGGCGACAGGCACTCCCGAGTGCGTCTCGTATTTCAGTCCGTCTTCCAGGCGCGTGGATTCCTGGGCCGAGTAATCGAAACGAAGTGTGACGATCTCACCGGTTTGAGCCGGTTCGAGGAGGTTCACCTGTAGCGCACCATCTTCGTGGCTCCACGCCACGTCCTGATCGCTCTGCTGGATACCGGAAATCTGTATGGCATCGTCGCAATGGAGCGTGATGCTTTCCACGTTGTCCTCCAGTATCTCGAAATCCGCGGTTAAATCCACCTGGAACGACAGGGTTTCAAACAGCAGTGTGATGTCGATATCGTAGTGGAGCGCGTCAAAATTGTGCTCGGGGCGGTTTTGTCTGGATGGAACATCCTGCGTGCTCCAGACATCCAGCTCCCGAAGGCGTCGATTTTCTATGATTTTCTTGAAGTCTGGCAAGTCTCCGGACGCGATAAGCATTGTTACGGCAAGCAATAATAAAACAAAAAGACTCTTCTTTTTCATCGTTCTATCCTCCTTGAAGCACAGTGCATTTATAACCGGGTTGGGTGCGATCAGGCAAGAAGATTATTCGGGGAAGCTGAATAATTTTAAAGATTATTGGGCTATAAAAATATTTTTACTTGATCAAAACAGGGTACTGTTGTGTAATGAATTATCATTCTGAAACCAAGGGAATAAGATGAAACAGTTTTCAGATTTGCCGGATGAAAATTATAACACCGTCGAGTTGCTTTGCAGCTTGTTCAATGTGCCCCATATAATTATCGACAGTTCGCTTCGAATTGTCAAGTATAACCAATCTGCCAGAGATTACGCGAAAATCGATGACGCCAATCCAAGTGAGGATGATCTGAGAAAGTGGCTCAGCCCAAAAACTTGCGCTGGAATCGAAAAGGTGTATCGGAAAATTTCTGGGGGCATGAAATACGCTGAAGAGCAGATCATCAGTTTTTCGGAGCATGACCAAGTCCCCATGCGCATCGTTGGCGTGAAAACGCAAAGCGATGAAAGCGAGAATTGCGACTTCTTCTTCATCCCGTTGATGGACAGCAAGGAGATCGCGCAGCTCATCGAGAAAGAAGAGATGAAGTACCGCCTGGTATTCGAGAATACCGGTGCGGCAACGTGCATATTCGGCGATGATGGGGTTATTACCCGCTGCAACAAGAAATTTTGCGAACTGATAGGTTTTAATCGAGATGAGATTGAAGGGCATAAACAGCTCAGCGATTTCATCGTTCCCGAGGACTACGAACGGATGTCTTATTATCATAAGCTTCGTTCCGAGATGAAAGGGAATCCGCCCTCCGAGTATGAATTCAGAATCTACAACCGCCGGGGTGAAGAGCTGCATATCCACATGAAAATTAGCGTGGATAGCGAGACGATGGAGCGCATAGTCTCGATGATGGACATTACGCAACGCGTCAACGCCCTGAAACAATTGGACGATCAGAAACGATTCAGCGAACAGATCATTCATGAGCTGCCCCTCGGCGTCTTCGTGAAGGATGCCAAAGACGATTTTCGTTTCATCGTCTGGAACCGTCAGTTTGAAGTTATGACGGGGATTCCACGCTCTGCAACGCTCGGGAAGACCGATGATGAAATCGTGGATAAACCGGATGTCGCGGAATATTACCACATGAAGGACGCGGAAACGATAAGGAATCGAGAGGATGTAACATTCTATGAAGAACACATTGACTCGGGGATTCGCAACATCTGGCTGAATGTGAAGAGAGTTCCGATATTCGATGACAATGACGAACCGAAGTATATCCTTGGGATTGTCGAGGATATCACAATGAAAAAAATGTCCGAAGACATGATGAAAGTCAAGGATATCGCAATCGAATCGTCCGTCAACGGCATAGGTATTGCGGATGCTTCGGGCAAAGTAACCTATGTGAACAAGGCTACGGTGAAGGTCTTCGGCTATGATAACCCCATGCAGATAGTTGGGAAGAATGTGCGTGATTTGTTTCCCGATAAGGCCCAAACAGGTACCATTCTGGATTATGTTTTACGTAATGGATTTTGGGATGGAGAAATATCGTTTGTTAATGCGCAGGGAATCGATAAATCTCTCGCGTTTTTATGTTCTCTGGCGAAAGATAAAGACGGTAAGCCTATGAGCATCATAGCAATCATGAACGATATAACCGAACGCGAAAGCGCGCTATCCAAGCTGAAACAGGAAAAGAGCAGGCTTTTCACCATTCTCGACCTCTTGCCTACCCCAGTCTATATACAGGCAAGAGATTACAAGATCAAATATGGGAATAAAGCTTTCATAGAGCGATATGGGGAATACGAAAACAGATTATGTCATAAGATTGTGCAAGATCGGGATACTCCATGTGAAAGCTGCAAGCTGTTTAGTAAGTACGAAAATATCGACAGCACCTCTTTCGAGTGGAATGATCCTCACGGCAGGCATTATTTGGCGAACATCATCAAGTTCACCGATGTTGATGGAGAAGAACTTTTCTTGAAGGTCGCTCTCGACATCACCGAGCGCAGCCAGTATGAAGAGGAGCGTCTTCGCTTGCAGAAGCTGGATTCACTCGGCATTTTGGCGGGAGGTATCGCGCATGACTTCAACAACCTGCTATTGATTATGCTGGGCAATATCGAGATGGTGATGACAAACTTCCACGAAACCTCCATTGATTACGAAAACCTCGATGAGACTGTTAAAGCGATCCGCAGGGCGCAATCGCTGACGAAACAACTGCTGACCTTCTCCAAGGGGGGCGCACCTATTCTGGAAAACACGGATCTTGATCACGTGATCCGGGACTCGGCTTTCTTTGCGCTCAGGGGTTCGAAGACGGATTGCGAATTCGATCATCCCGAGGATTTGAAGAATGTAATCGCAGACAGGGGGCAATTGAGCCAGGTCGTGCAGAATATCGTCATCAATGCAAGCGCTGCAATGCCCGAGGGGGGGCTTGTCCGAATCTGGGCGGAGAATCGAACGATGAGCCGCCGGGAAGTGGAGGGAAATCTCGCTCCGGACGAGCAGTGTGAATATGTTCGTATCAGCATTTCCGATACCGGGCATGGAATTCCGCAGGAAAATCTTCATAGAATATTCGACCCATATTTTTCCACGAAGGAAACCGGACATGGCCTGGGGCTTGCGGTAGTCCATTCGATTATCCGTAAGCACAACGGGAAAATCGAAGTGCAATCGGAGGTGGGGAAATATACGACGTTTCATATCTATCTGCCAGCATCGGATCAGAAAGAAGTTTATGCTTCATCGACATCAGCATTTATAAAAGGAACAGGTCGCATACTGGCCGTGGACGATCAGAAAGAGGTTTGCCAGATGTTGAAAAGGCTGAGCAAGCATCTCGGTTATGAGATCGACACGGCGCAGGGAGAGGACCGAGCGCTGTGGTTATTCAACAAAGCTATTGAAAGCAAAACACCTTACGACGTGGTGCTGCTTGACTTGACGATCCCCGGTGAAAACGGGGGAATCGAAATCTTAAGGGATATCCGCAAGATCGATCCGGACATCAAGGCGATAGCGACCACGGGGGTACACGGAAATAAATCTCATCGACGATCTGTTGAGCGAAGGCTTCAACGATGTAATCATGAAGCCGTACAATATCCAGAAGCTCAGCAGGATGATTGAGAGGTTGATCAATCCCGATACGGCAGGATTATAACTTGAAACCGTCCTATTTTATCGCATTCCGCTACTTGAAATCGAGGAAGAGGCTTTTCTTGAATTCGACCAACATGCTGGCATTGCTGGGGATATCACTGGGCGTGTTCGCGTTGCTGGTCGTTTCGTCGGTCATGAATGGCTTCGAGCGATATATGCGATCCAAGGTGATCGGATTCAAATCGGATATCCACGTAATGAATAGAGATTACCAACCGATGCAGGATTGGGAAGAAGTAATGGGGAAGGTCGACCGGGTAGAGGGAGTCGCTTCCGTTTCCCCCGTATGTCAAAGCGAGTTATTGATTCAGCACCGGGATCGGATCAGTGCGATTCGCTGCATTGGCATCGATTATCGGCGGCACATCGATATCAGTGCACTGAGCGATCATGTAATCATCGGCGATCCCGGTGAAGCGAGTCTGAAGGACGACGGGATTCTGTTGGGAATGGACTTGTCGCTTGATCTTCGTGTAACGGTGGGTGAGGAAGTACGGCTTTCCACTCCGTTGGGGATGGACCCCGGGCCTTTTGGATTGCTGCCGCGTTCGAGGAATTTTCGCGTGATCGGTTTGCTTCGTACGGGCATGCCGGATTACGATAAGCTGTATGCGATGGTCTCATTGGAGAACGCGAGGTATTTCCAGGGCTATACGGACGAGATTGACCGGCTGGAGGTTCACAGCAAGAATGCGGACAAGGCGATCCGGACTGCGAATTCGATTTCGAAAGCGGTTGGCGATGAATATTTTATCGAGGACTGGAGTCAGTTCGAGAAGAATCTCTTTACATCGATCCGCATCGAAAAGATTGTGATGTTTACCGTGCTCAGCTTGATGTTCGTGATTGTCGCGCTGAACATTTCGGGTAGCTTCTTGAAAACTGTGGTGGAGAAACGCAAGGAGTTGGGTATTCTCAAGGCGATCGGCATGAGCGGTCGCGATGTAATACGGATATTCACAACGGGTGGGTTGATCATCGGTGTTTCGGGGATTGTCATGGGCTACGTCTCAGCAATCGTGTTACTTCTGACACAGATTAAATGGCAGTGGGTTCAAATCCCTGTCCCGGGATTTCCCTTGAGTACGGTTCCTGTCGAGTTCAGGGCTTCTGATCTGATTCTCGTACCGGTTGTGGCTTTTGTTATCGCTTTGCTGGCGAGTATTTATCCGGCCCGTAAGACAACGAAGTACGATCCGGTGGATTTGATTCACGACAGAAAATAGTGGAAGATCAATCTCGATTCGAACATAAATTATGAGTGGACTTTGCGTGCAGCACATCGCGGCATCTTCGCCCGATCCCTCGCTCCATCGTGGATATACCACACCCGATTATCCACTCTCGTTGTATCGCTCCGCGAAAGGCTTTCGTTCGAAGATTTCGTTTTCGTTGCACGAAAGTCGAAAATCTGGTGTGAAACACCACGATTCCGCTTGAGATCGAACGAATCTGCTCGCGATCTGCGCCGAGGTACCAGACAAAGAACAGGAGAAACACATGACGAAGATCATCGTTCTATCCGACACGCACGGCAACCATCAATTGTTACGCAAGCCGTTCGCGCAGGAATCCGATTACGATATGATCATCCATCTGGGCGACAACTACGAGGACATGCAGGATAACTACGACCTGTACGAGGGTGCGATACTGATGCGGGTCCCCGGAATCTTCCACGCCCGGTATCACGACGGATCGTTACCGGCGATATTGCATGTGGATGTCGATGGGTGGAATATTGGGATGGTGCACCACCTTGCGGATTATTTCAAGCAAAAGGTGCAGGGCGATATCGTGCTGTATGGGCATACGCATCACGGTGGGATTTCCGGGGAGGACGGGATTGTCTATGCGAATCCCGGTCATCTGAAAAGCGAATTCGATCGCAACCGCGAGCCTTCGTACCTGGTGATGGAGGTATCGGAAGAGGCTGCGGTTTTGCGACTCAAGTCACTGCGGGGCAACACGATTATCGAGAAGAGGTGTAAGCGATGATTCCCTTGGCGCTGGCAGCGACGAAGGCGGATTCCTGGCGCTCGTTGATCATGACGTTCATCGTCGTGTTTATCGTGATTCTGATCGTGTACCTCTTCCTCGCACGCAGGAGACTTCGTCGCCCGAGAAGCACATATCCATTCCGGCGACTCTCACCGGAGTTGCAATTCTATTCGCACCTGGTGAACATCGAGCTGGGGCACGAGCCGGTCAAGACGAAGGTCGTAACAAAGTATTTCCATGAGTTTTTACTATTAAAATACAAACTTGATCCCAAGGAAGATTTGTTCTCGGGCGTATCCGAGAAGGAAACGAATCCGCAGACTATCGAGCTATACGGCGAGATACACAGCACGCTGGAGGCGTTGAAGAACGCTCCGCCCGACGCGATTGTCAACTATGTGAAGGAGCTGAAGAAGAAAATCAATCCTGCAATTCACGAGACTGTTGAGAAAAATGGTGAAGAGGATTGCAACACATGCTGATGGTTCGCGTTATTCGGATGAAAAATGAAATTCAGGAGGAGAAATGACGATCGAGGAAATCAACAAGAACGTTATGGAGAAAAGCCAAGCGCTCGATCGGGTGTTCGCCGAAGTGAGAAAGGTTATCGTGGGTCAGGATTACATGATCCGCCGCATGATGATAGGCCTTCTGGCAAATGGACACATCCTGCTCGAGGGTGTTCCGGGATTGGCGAAAACTCTTTCGGTCACAACACTTGCAAATGCGCTCGACGCGACGTTCAAACGCATTCAGTTCACTCCGGATCTCCTGCCGGCCGACCTGGTGGGAACCATGATTTACAATATGAAGACGAGCGAGTTCGTGCCCAAGATGGGGCCGATCTTCGCGAATTTTATCCTTGCCGACGAGATCAACCGCGCCCCCGCGAAAGTCCAGTCTGCGCTGCTCGAAGCGATGCAGGAGCGTCAGGTGACTATCAGCGACACCACGCACACGCTTCCCAAACCGTTCCTGGTGATGGCGACGCAGAATCCAATCGAGCAGGAAGGAACCTTCCCGCTCCCCGAAGCCCAGGTTGACCGTTTCATGCTCAAGCTATTGGTCGACTACCCGACCCGCGACGAAGAACGGGAGATTATGAACCGCATGGTGCGCGCCGAGAATATACCGGTGGAGAAGGCGCTTGATCCGAAGGAAATCCTTGAGCTGCGCGAGCTGGTGAAGGATATCTACATGGAAGAGAAGGTGCAGGAGTACATCCTCGACCTCGTTTTCGCAACGCGCGAGCCGGGCAAGTTCAAGAATTTGAAGGAACTGGAGAACCTGATCGAATGCGGCGCATCCCCTCGTGCAGGTATCTACCTGGCGCAAGCCGCGAAGGCGCACGCCATGCTGGAACACCGCGGATACGTGACGCCGGACGATGTGAAGGCCATCGGAAAGGACGTGCTGCGTCATCGCATCATCCTCACGTACGAGGCGGAAGCGGAGCAAAGAACCCAGGAAGACATCGTTCAAAAACTCTTTGATGAAATAGAAGTTCCTTAGAAATAGCGGCTTATGGATACGACCGAAATTCTCAAGAAGATCCGAAAGATCGAAATCACCACGCGAAACATGGTGAACGAGCTCTTCTCGGGCGAGTACCACTCCCTCTTCAAGGGGCAGGGACTCGAGTTCTCCGAGGTGCGCGAGTACCAGAGCGGCGACAGCTACCGTCAGATCGACTGGAATGTCTCCGCCCGTATGCGGACGCCGTACATCAAGAAGTTCGAGGAAACGCGCGAACTCAATGTGCTGTTCCTGGTGGACGGAAGTGCTTCGACGCTGTTCGGAACACGGGGTGCGCTCAAATCGGAATACATTACCGAAGTAACGGCGGTGCTCTCCTTCTCAGCGCTTTCCAACAACGACAAGGTGGGGCTGCTGCTCTTCTCGGACGAGATCGAGAAGTACATTCCGCCGCGCAAAGGCAAGAAGACGGCGCTCAGAATCCTGCGCGATATCCTGTACTTCGAGCCGCAGAGCGACGGAACCGACCTCCGGAAGGCGTCGGAATACGTCTATCGGCTGGTGAAGAAGCACAGCATTATCTTCGTGATATCCGACTTCCTTGCCGAGGGTTACGACAGCGCGCTGAAGATTCTAGCCAAGAAGCACGACGTCATCGCGATACGCGTGCTGGACCCGGCGGAAGAAGAGCTGCCGGACGCCGGACTCATCTCGGTGCGGGATCCCGAAACGGGAGAGACCTTTACGGTGAACAGCTCGTCGAAGAGAGTGCGTGAACGCTACAAAGCCCTGACGCAGAAACGTGACGAGGAACTCGCAGATCGCTTCAAACGAATGAAGATCGATCTTGTCGATTTGCGAACCAACAGGCCGTACGCGAAGGAGCTCATGCAGTTCTTCAAGCTGCGCAAGAAACGGAAATAATTATGCGGTTTAGACTTATACTTCTCATGTCACTGATAACGATCTCCATGCTGGGGGCGCAGAGCATCTCCCAGCAGCAGGAGATTCCCGTGGAAGTTTACATCGGAACGCCCATCAGGCTGCATGTCGATATCACCTCTACCGTGGGTGACAGCATCTATGCACCCATGATCGACACGGTGGGTGTCTTCCACATCCTCGACAGGCAGATCGCAGAGGACAGGGATGGTCAACAGCAGTTGACAGGCATTGATCTGACAATCGCCGCGAGCGAGCCGGGCGAGCACACCTTCCCGCCACTCGAGTTTTCGCTGAAAACGGTTGCTGGAAATCTGGAGAAATTGCGTACCGAGCCATTCGAGATCGGCGTGCGCAGCATGCTGGCGGATAGCAGCAACGTGGTACGTGATATCGCAGAACCCCTGATGATCTACCCGGGATTCTGGGACATCTTCCTGCCGATTTTCGCGCTGGCGTTGCTGATAACCGGTCTGATATTCCTGATCCGCTACCTGAAGCGCAGGCCACAGAAAGAAGCATTGCCCATCAAGCTCAAGGACACGCGCCCGGCGTTCGTGATCGCGCTTGAATTGCTGGAGACGCTTCGCGTGAAGAAATTACCGGATCATGGGCAGTTCCTCGAGTACTATTTCGAGATTACCATGATTCTGCGGTTCTTCATCGAGCGTTATTACGGCATCAAGGCGATGGAGATGACCACGCGCGAGATCAGGGAAGCGCTTGTGCTGAAGGATCACAGCGAGAAGAGCGAAATCCTGCATTTCCTCGATGGCGCCGACCGGATCAAGTACGCCAAGGGACAAAGCTCGTACAAGGAGTGTGCCGGATCGGAGAAATGGCTGGAGGATTATCTTAAATCCTTCGAGCACCGTCAGAAGGAGCAACGGGAAGAGGAGGCGAAGGATGTTTGAGTTCGCGAGTCCTTCCTGGTTCTGGTTGCTCTTGATTATACCATTCTACCTCGTGTATGAAATCTTCTACAAGAGACGGAAAATCGTCAGGATCATCCATCCATCGGTCGCGCTTCTCAAGGAAGCAGCCGGTCACAGCAGCCTCATGCGTTTTGTCCCCATCGTCTTCAGGACGCTGATCATCCTACTCCTGGTCACGTCGCTTGCCAGACCTCGTTTCAAGAACAAGCAAACCGAGGTGGTCGGGCGCGGCATCGATATCATGCTGGCCGTCGATATCTCGGGCAGTATGCACGCCATCGACTTCCAGCCGGAAAACCGCCTGGAAGCCGCAAAGAAGGTAGCGGCGGAATTCATCCGCAAGCGTCCCAACGACCGCATCGGAATCGTCGTTTTCGCGGAGCACGCCTTCACGCAGTGCCCTCTTACGCTCGATTACCGGATCCTCAACAGGCTTCTGGAATCGGTGAAGATCGACGAATCGCAGAACGGGACGGCGATAGGACTCGGGCTTGGAACCGCGGTCGCGCGGCTGGAGAAATCGGACGCGAAGTCGAAAGTCGTGATCCTCATTACGGACGGTCGCAACAACACCGGCGAGATCGAGCCGCTCGATGCAGCCGAACTGGCGAAGATCAACGACATCAAAGTCTATCCGATCGGTGTCGGAAGCCAGGGTATGGTCGATTTCCCTTACAAGGACGCCTGGGGCAGGACACGCTATCAGAAGGGCCGCAGCGACGTCGATATGGATACCCTGAACCAGATCGCCGATATCACAGGTACACGCAAAGCGCGCCGTGCGCACAACACCAAGGAACTCGAACAGATTCTGGAACTCATCGACAGCATGGAGAAGAGCACGGTCAAGGTGAATACCTACTACCAGCACCGCGAACTCTTCGGCATTGTGCTGATCCTCGCGATGGCGTTCCTCATCGCGGAGGCGGCATTCCGCTTCCTCCTCAGAAAAGAGATTCCGTAGGAGAAATCATGTCAAAAACATACATTGTCACCCTGAATCCTGTCACCCTGAGCGGAGTAGAAGGGCCGAACGCAGCAGGGAGGTCACAGCATGAGATGGGGTAATCCTGGACTGCTCATTCTCCTCCTGCTGATACCGTTGTACATGGTGTTCATCTGGGTGAGCGCGAGGCTGCAGGAAAAATACTTCCTCCGCTTCGCAGACAAACGTTTCTTCGGGTACTTCTTGCAGGAGTTCTCCAGCTTCCACTGGAATTTGAAGAACGTCATCCTGCTGGCAGCGCTATTCTTCATGATTATCGCGGCGGCGCGTCCGCAGTGGGGCAAGGAGATGTCCATCATGAAGAAGGAAGGTCTCGATATCGTCGTGTGTGTGGACGTCTCCAAGAGCATGGACGCCGAAGACATCAAACCCAGCCGTATCGACCGCGCGAAGGATCAAATCGCGCGATTCGTCGATAAACTGAAGTCGGACCGCGTTGCGCTGATCGCCTTCGCGGGACGTTCGTTCGTGCAGTGTCCTCTTACCGACGATTACGGTGCGCTCAGGATGTTCCTGGAGCTCCTGGATACCAATACGGTTCCCGTTTACGGCACCGACATCGGTGAAGCGCTGACCTCCGCCAACGAGCTGTTCGATCAGGCGCAGAAGTACAAGGTTATCGTGCTGATCAGCGACGGCGAGGATCTGGAAGAGAATGCCATCAAGGTCGCCGAGGACATCGGCAAGCAGGGCGTTGTGATCTACACGCTTGGCGTGGGTTCGCAGCAGGGCGCCCCCATCATGCAGAGCGACGAACCGGGCAACCGACAGTACGCCAAGGACGAAGAGGGCAATATCATTCAGACACGACTGGACGTCCGGGTGTTGAGCCGCATCGCGCAAACGGGCAACGGCAGGTTCTACCCCGTGACGCCAAGGCAGTCCGAGATCCTCGAGATTCTCAGCGAGATCGAGCAGATGGAGAAGAAGAAGTTTGACAGCAAGGAATTCGAGAAATATCAGGATCGGTATCAGTATTTCGTTTTCGCGGTGATCGTTCTGTTGGTTCTCGAAGCGCTGATCATCGCTCGAAAGAAAGTGAAATGGATCAGGAATCCGGAGGAGGTGTCCCGATGAGAAAGATTGTTTTAGCTTGTGTGCTTCTCGCGGCTTCAATGATGCTTTCAGCGGAAATCCTCACCTACGATAAGGTCATGACCAACCTCAAGGGCGTGAACGCTTACAAGGATGGAAATCTGGAAGAGGCGCAAGCTCGCTTCGAGGAAAACGCGATTGACAATCCCCACGACGGCGCGATGCACTACAATCTGGGGAACGCGTATTTCAAGAACGGCGATGTCGAGCAGGCGGAGCAGGAATACATGATGTCCCTGCGCGATCCGAAGTTCGACGATTCGTCCCGTTCCTACCAGAATCTGGGGAATATCTATTTCCAGAAGCAGGAATACGACAAAGCGCTCCAGAACTATTGGCAGTCGGTGGTGGAGAATCCGCAAAACGCGGACGCGAGGTACAACTACGAGCTGACTCGCCGTTACATGCAGCAGCAGCAACAACAGCAACAACAACAGCAGCAGAATTCCGATCAGAACAAGGATCAGGATAAAGAGAATCAGCAGCAACAGCAACAGGGCGATAAACAGGACGAGAAAAAGGATCAGCAGCAACAGCAACAACAACAGAATCAGGATCAGAAAAAGGAAGAGCAGCAAGAGCAGCAGCAGATGCAGAAATCGAAAGAAGAAATGAAGAAAGAGGACGCCGAGAAGTTGCTGAAGGCCCTGTTGGAAAAAGAAAAAGAAGAACAGCAAAAACAAAAACAGAAAGAACAGGGAGAACCTCGGAAGAAAGGGAAGTACTGGTAAAATGGAGATGTTCTCGTGAGACATATAGCGTTTTTATTCATCGTTCTGGCAATGATTGCGGCTCCACTATTGAGCGCAGTGGAAATTCAGTCGTACGTCGACCGTACTCGGGTGGGATTGAGCGATACGTTCACCCTCTCCGTGGAGGTGACCAGTAGCGGCAACGAGAAGATCGATCGCCCGGAGCTCCCGAAGATGGACTTCGTGGAGAACCTCGGCGTGACGACGTCCACCTCGTCGTCCTACACCATGATCAACGGCAAGATGTCGTCCAACATGACATACACCTATTCGTTCACGCTGCAACCGCTCAAGAAGGGTAACTTCGTCATCCCATCGATCTCGGTGAAGTACCGGAAGGATGTATTCACCACCAAGCCGATCGGTATCACCGTGGTGGAAGGAAGTACGCGTCCCGCTCCACAGGCTAGTTCGCCATTCCGAAACAACGCGAACCGGGATTCGCAGGCTGACGAGAAGCTGGATGACAACCTGTTCATCGAGACGCAGATTTCGAACCCCAAGGCCTATAAAGGTGAGCCGATTCGCGTCACGTACATGCTGTTTACCCGCTACAATGTTTCGAACATGAGCTTTGCCGGGAATCCCGATTTCAAGGGCTTTTGGAAAGAGGATATTTATACCGCGAACAAGGTTGCGTTCGATCGCGTCACCAAAGATGGGCAGGCATTCAATCGCATGAAGCTCCAGGAAGTGGAGCTGGTTCCCAACGAATCGGGTACGCTGACCATTCCCGGGCTGGAGATGAACGTCGAGCTCATCAAGCGCTCGCGGGATTTCTTCGATTTCGATCGGGCCAATAGCTACCGGATCAAGGGCCCCGAGCGGAAAATCACGGTGAAAGAACTGCCCCTGGAGGGGAGGCCGGATTCGTTCAGCGGGGCCATTGGCAATTTCACTATCCAGAGCCGAATCGACAAGAACGAGCTCAAGGTGGGGGATTCCTTCACCTACACGATGAAGCTCACCGGCAAGGGCAACTTCATGAAGTTTGAGATGCCGATGTTGCCGGAGGTGCAGCACTTGCACTTCCTCGCACCGGAAATTCAGTCTTCCGGTAACAGCAAGACCGCGAAATATCCGGGAATCGCGCAGGAAGAAGGTTCATTCACCATTCCAGCCGTCGAGCTGAGTTACTTCGATCCGCAGAAAGAGAAGTATGTCACCAGCAAGACGACGGCTTACACGCTGCATGTTGCGCCGGGCGAGAACATGCCTGGCTATATCACTCGTACGCCGGGCGTCGCGCAGTCTGCCGTGGAAATGGAGGGCATGGATATCGATTTCATCGTGCGGGACACCAACGTGAAGCCGTATGTTCCCACATTCTCCAAGCCCCTCTACTGGTTTTTATGGGTTATCGTGCTTCTGCTCATGCCCGGGGCTTCCATATACGCCAGGGAGCGCGAGAAGCTCGCTGGAAATCTGGATTACGTGCGGCAGCGGAAGGCGCAATCGATTCTCCGCAGATACCTCAAGCAGGCATCGAGCGAAGTAGGAAAGATTGAGTTCTACGCCTCGGCACAGACGGGTCTCTCCAACTACCTGGCAGACAAGCTTCGTCTGCCGCGAGGCAGCACCTCCGAGATGCTTTTCTCGGGGCTGGAGAAGAAAGCCATCGAGCAAGCAGCGTTGCAGCGACTCAAGACGTTCTTCGATCGGTGCAACCAGGCACGTTTCATGCCGGGTGGATTCTCCACTGACAATATCCGTGAGGATTTCCAGACGCTGAAATCGCTGGTGGGCGAACTTTCGAAGATGAGGTGGAAATGATGAAAACCGGAAACCTGTTACTCACTGCAATCATGATGATCTTGATCGGCGGTCTCTTCGCGCAAGACTCTGAAAGCACGTTCAACGAAGGTGTGAAGGCGTATGAGGCGGGAGACTATCAAACCGCGCTGGAGCAGTTCTCTTCGCTGGTATTCAAGCATATAGAAAACGCCGACATCTACTACAATATCGGAAATTGCTACTACCGCCTGGACGATCTGGGCGACGCGATTCTCAACTACAAGCGCGCGCTTCGCATCGATCCCTCTCACGCTCGCGCTCAAAACAGCCTGAATTTTGCCCTGACACAGATCCAGGATAAACAGAATCCCGAGCAAGAGGATGTCGTCTCCGGTATGCTGGGGAAAATCAACCGACTGATAAGCCTGAACGCGCTCGCGATCATCGTTGTCGCGCTGCTCGCGGTTGTCGTGCTCATCGTCGTGATCATGATCGTCTTCTATCGTGGACGCGAGAAGAGCGTCCCCTTGTTCTTCTTCACGATCGCGATGGTTCTGCTCATTATTGTCGGCATCTTCGGCTGGGCGCGGTGGCGTCACTATCAGGACAATAACGAAGCTGTTCTGCTCGCGGATACAGCCATTGGCTACAGCGGTCCTGGGCAGGAGTACACGCGCGTATTCACCATTCATGAAGGCCATGTGTTCCAGATTATGAAGAAGGAAGCGGAATGGAGCCAGATCAAGCTCCGTAACGGCCTTGGCGGCTGGGTTCGCAGCGCTGCTTTCGATGCTGTGAAATCGAATCGGTAGTTCAAGAGAATAGCGTTTGTGCGTGATTTGATCTGCATTCGGAGGAAACTTCGTATTTTATGAGTTGTATTCAATTATGGGTGTTTATTGGCAGGCGAGCGAGCCATTAAGATGAAACAATCCCCAAACGTTCATTATTCCCAATCCCGACGCAAGGAATTAATCACAGGAAATGTCTTGACATCGATTGAAATCACTTACAAATTTAAAATAGCAAAATGAGAGTTGGGAGTAATGAATCCGTTCAAGATATGTCTTTTTGTGTTTTTTCTTCTAACAGCCACTTTGATTCTCGCGCAGGATACGATAGAAAATTTGCTTGGCAAGCATCGTTTGACATCGAATCATGATCGAATCAACAAGATCATCGATATGTCCGATGTCTATCTGCAGAGCGATCCCGCCAAGGCGATCATGCTCTCTGAGCAAGCGCTGACGCTATCCCGCAAGATGGAGAGTCCCGAGGGCGAGATCAACGCGTATGTCAATATGGGATTGGCCTACTATTACAAAGGGGATACCGATAAAGCGATTACGAATGTCAAGCTCGCGCAGAAAATGGCGAATGAGTTTGAGGCGTACGAGCAGGAAGCGGTCATCTATAAATACCTTTCCATCATCTACTCTGGGTCGGGTCAGGACGAGCTCGCGCTGGAGATGAAGCGCCTGAGCCTGGTAGCGGAAGAAGCGGCGATCAAAGCCGAGGCGAAGCGCGCTGCGCAGAAGAATGATTCACTCGCTCTCGAGAAAGCCCTCAACGACACAATCCTCGCGAAGGTCAGCCAGGAGAAGATGGATGTCCTCAAGGAGACCTACGACTACAAGATCAAGCAGATCGAGGTGAAGACGGACAGCCTGCAGAAGCAAGCGGAGCGCAAGAAGAAAGAGATGGCCATGATCATGGTGGAGAAGGAAGAGAAGGACAAGGCTATCAAATACCTGATGGAAGATGCCCAGCTCAAGGAGATGGAGCTCTCCCGCCAGAAAAACATGTTGTTCCTCTTCATCGTCATCATAGGCTTGATATTGATCCTCTTCTTCGTCTTGCTGAACATGTATCGCTTCAAGAACCAGGCGCTGCGTGATTTGCGCAATGCCAACATCGAGATCAGCCTCAAGAACGAGGAGCTCCTCAAGGCATACGAAAAGCTCGAGCAGCTTGCCAGAACCGATCCCCTCACGCAGCTTTCTAACCGCCGCGATATGATGGAGAAAATCGAGTACGAGCAGCGGCGTTGCGATCGCTCGGGCAATTCATTCGTGCTGTGCATCTCGGATATCGACCATTTCAAGTCCATCAATGACACCTACGGCCATGACGCCGGCGACTACGTTCTGGTGGAGATATCGAAGCTCATGACATCGATGTTGCGCAAGCAGGATATCGTTGCCCGGTGGGGTGGCGAGGAGTTCCTGCTGTTCTTCCCGGATACGCCGCTCGAAGGCGGCGTCATCGCTACGGAGAAGGTTCGTCAATCGATTGCGGAGCACCGATTCGAGTTCCAGCAGCAGGTCATCAAGGTAACGATGACGCTGGGCCTCTGTGAGTACAACCAGGGTATGAAGATCGACGCCTGCCTCAAGAAGGCGGATCAAGCATTGTATCGCGGAAAGCAGAGCGGAAGAAATCAGGTGAGAACCGCAGCGGAAGTCGAAGAACCCGGGGAAGGATGATGCCCCGGAAGCTGCTCAACACGATTCTCGCTCACTTCAAAGAAATTCAGCAGGTCTCCCTGGCCACGATTGAGGGCGATTCACCCCGTGTGCGCCCCGTGATGCTCTTGAGAATCAACAACCGATTCTTTTTCGCCACCTTTCACAGCGACGCTAAGATGGGGCAGATCAAGGCGAATCCGCGCATCGAGTTTTGCCTGATGCTCAAAGGAAATTACGCTTCGGGATATGTACGAGGGAAGGGGAAGGCTTCACTTTGCGATGAGATTTCCCTGAAAGAGAAGGTATTGAAGATGATACCTGTGTTCTCGAAGTATTTTCCGGATTCCGGTGATAAGAATTTCGCGCTGGTCGAGTTGTTGATCGATACGTATGAGTACATGCCCATCGGCTCTGATAAGGCAGAACGCATTAAACTGGTCTGAGAGATCGCTTCAGAAATCTTCATTCAAGTAAGAGATTGCAAGTCAGTTGCCTATATAGCCGGTAATAATTTCCTTCAGATTCTTGAAGCTGTACGGTTTCTTGATGATTTCGTTGAATCCCATATTCTTGTACTTCTTGATGTCCATGTCCGTTATCATGCCGGAAGCAAGAATCGAGATGAAATCGCTATTGATTTTCTTCAGTTCTTCGAATACTTCAATGCCGGTTGACTTATCGAGATTCATATCGAATATAACGAGACGGATTTCCTGATAGTTCCCGGAGTAGGTTTCGACGGCATCTTCCAATGTCTCAGCGATAATGACGCTGATATTGAACATTGCGAGCATCTCCTTGGCCAGATCGGCCAACGTCGTGTCATCTTCCTCAAGTAAGACAGTAGCTATAGCATTCATGGGCGTTTCCCTTCAACACGCATCGATTGATGACGCTAATTTGTAATGTACTTTGCATGAAGTACCGAAACAATTTTCTCTTCCAGATTCTGGTCGACAAACAATGTGATGGATCGATAGGAATGTACCATGCGATAATCGCCGTATTTATCCATGACGGTCATGAGTTCGCTCAGCAGCTTCATCTCGTTCCAGATGTGCTTTCCGGCCATTGTGATCGCAGAAACATTATCTTTCACAATAGGGGTCACATCGAACCGTCGAGCGATATCGATTACTTTGGACACACTCATCTTCTCAACGTATAATAGTATAATGTCCGAACCTTCTATTGCATAGTTAAAAATATCGATTCCCTCGTTCGCCAACTCCCGGAAGAGCGCGCCGCTGTCTTTATTAACCATGCTTAACCGTACAAAGCATAACGAATTGCGTGTCGTGATCGCCGTGATTTTTCTTTCTTCCATCAAACAATCCTTTTTTATGAGCGTGCCGGGCTCGTTGGTCATCGACGATTTGATCTCGATGGTTTTCCCATAGTCCATCGCATACTCGACTGCTCGCGGATGTATCACCGAGCATCCGTTGTATGCGAGGACGAGCGCTGTCTCGAAATCGATCTCGTCGATCTTGAACGCGCCGGCGACCTTGTTCGGGTCTGCGGTGAATATCCCGGGAACATCCGTATAGATTTCGCAGGAATACGCGTCCAGATACGAGGCAATCGCCACCGCCGAGGTATCCGATCCTCCGCGCCCGAGCGTGGTGATTTCCTTCATCGTACTCACGCCCTGGAAGCCGGCCACGATGACAACCTTTTGCTTTTCGAGCTCGTCCCAGAGACGATAGGCGCTAACGTTCAGGATGCGTGCGTTTCCATGCCTGGTATCGGTGATAATGCCGCTCTGGGAGCCCGTGAAAGAGATCGATTCCACGCCATGCTTGTGGAGCGCCAGGGAAAGCAGGGACATGCTGATGCGTTCCCCCGCAGTGAGCAGCATATCCATCTCTCGTTCCGAAGGCCGGTCGGAAATCTGGTACGCGAGATCGAGCAACTCATCGGTTGTCTTACCCATCGCGGAAACGACGACAACGGTGTACGGCATCTGCTCGTGATCGGACGCGATGAGCTGCGCGACGTGCTTGATGCGCTCGATCGTCCCGACCGATGTTCCCCCGAATTTCTTAACCGTTATCTTCATGCTTGTGTTTCTTTCATTATATCTTTTATATCTTGATCGCAATGTAAAAAAAAGGCTGCCGGTCATCCATGAAAATCAAGGATTCTGTTTTTTATGTTCCTCGTATTGCTTCAATACGTTAATGGCCCGTTTATCGCCCAGGTCCGCCGCCTTCTTGACGTACTCGACCGCCTTGTCGATATCCTGATTGAGGTAATACAGTCCGCCGATTTTCAGATAGGCTTCCGCGTCCTCGGGATCGTATTTCACGGCGTTAAGGAACGCTTCCATCGCCGGCTTCTTCTTGCCGATCTTGAACCAGGCGTCCCCCAGAAGATGGTATCCCTTCGCGTTGTACGGATACTTTTCCACGACTTGCTCAGCGATTGCCAGCGCCTCTCTGTAGTACCCCTTGGCGAAGTAAATCCTTCCCTGCCGGATATCCTCCTCGAAGTCCGAAAGCAGCAAGCAAAATGCGAATACCAATATCAGCAGCATCCCTGTTTTTCTCATACTTCGTCCTGACTCTCGTCCTTGTAGCGTTGCTGAATCAATCGAATCGTGTCCAGATTTTCCATGAATATTTCCACGAGCTCGGGATCGAAGGCAGTTCCGGAATCCTCCTGAATGATGCGCAGCACCTTTTCCTCGTCCCAGGCAGGTTTGTAGCACCTCTGACTCGAAAGCGCGTCGAAAACGTCGGCGAGCTTGACGATTCTCCCGAAGATGGGTGTCTCATCACCGATTTTTCCCCGTGCCGATCCATCCGGCTTGCGGTATCCGTCGAGTGGTTCGCCCGTGGCGGAATCGATATGCCCAGGATAGCCGGTACCGTCCCAATTTTCGTGGTGGTTGATCGCCACCTGGCAGGCGATCTCGTCGAAATCGGATTGCATGTCGTTGAAGAGCTGTGCCCCGAAGAGCGCGTGTTGGTTCATGATCATGCGTTCGTCGTCCGTCAGGCGTCCCGGTTTCTTCAGGATGGAATCGGAGATGCCGACTTTCCCCGCGTCGTGCAGCATGGCGGCCATGCGGAGAATATCCCGCCAGCGCTCGATCTCCTCTTGCGGGATGTCGTGCTTCTCTGCCCATTTCTGGTACAGCGCCACCGAGAAGCTCCCCACGCGGTTGACGTGCGCGCCGGTCTCTTTGGGATCGCGGAGCTCGGCCATTCGGATCATCCGCAGGAGCAGCGTACGGGTCATCTGGGCGCGTTCGAGAGCGATAGCCGCGATGCTTGCGAAATGGAACATCATCTTTTCGTCTTTTTCAACGAACTGAACGATGTTTCCCGATCTGTCCTTGGCGTTGATGATCTGCAGGATTCCAAGGGGGATTCCGCGCTTGTTGTTCAGGGGAATCGTGAGCATGGAGCAGGTGCGATAGCCCGATTGCATATCATAGTTCTTATTGAACCGGTACGGCGCGCCGTCCGGTATCTCATGGACATCGACGATATTGAGAAATTCTCCGGTTTTCGCCACGTACCCCGCGATGCTATCGTCTTTCACGGGGCTGCGGAAGATGTTGCCCGGGAGGGGAATACGCTGGTCGTCCGATGCGTTGTCCATCGTGTCGTTTTGCAATAGATGGAAGTAAAATTTATCGTCTTTTCGCAAGTAGAACGATCCGGCGTCCGCGTTGACGAAACGTCGGGCAACTGTCAGAAGGTGTTCGAGCAGGATATCAAGGTCGTTGACTTGATTCAGCTCGGTTCCGAGCCGCAGCAGGGCATCCAGCTTCTCTTGTTCGCTCAGCATAGTGGTCGTGGCTCAGGCGTTCGGTTCTGGCTGGAAAGGCACTGTCCTGTTCTTGCCTTTCCTTTTCGCGCGGTAGAGGGCAGTATCGGCCTGATACAACAGATCGTCGACTTTATCGGGGCCATTGTGATTGATATCGGATACGCCGATACTCACCGATGTCTTGATCATTTTGTTATTCGAGCGGATTTCGAGGTCCTCAATTTTCTTGCGGACCTTTTCCGCCACGAACAAAGCCTGCTCCAGATTTGTGTTGGGGAGGACGATCAGAAATTCTTCACCGCCGTATCGCCCCACGATATCTTGTTCGCGGATGTCGGCCTTCAAACGCAGTCCGATCTGCCTGAGAACGACGTCGCCGGTGAGATGTCCGTAGGTGTCGTTGATTTTCTTGAAGTTGTCGATATCCAGGAGCAGACAGGCGAGTTCATGCCCGTGGCGCTTCGATTTGCTGAATTCCTTCGAGAACATATCCATCACGAACGCTCGGTTGTACAGTTTTGTAAGGTAATCGTACGTGGCGAGTTCGTAGAGCTTCTTGTTCTTCTTCTCGAGCTCGGAATTGACATCCTTGAGCTGGCGATTCAGGGATTCCAGGCGTTTTGTCTGGTCGCTGATCGCGTTGAACATCTCGGCCAGCAGATTTCCTTTGATAATCTCGTTCACCACTCTCTGGTCGTCGTCGAAGACGATCTCGATAATATTCTTCAGGACGTTCTTGCGAATCGTGGGAATTTTCTTCAGAATCTGTGAGAATGATGCGGGGGTTATCTGGACAATTCGTACATCGGTAAGGCAGGTAACGGTTGCCGACCGACTCGATGTAAGGAGCAGGCCGATCTCGCCGATGAATTCGTTGGGGCCTTTTTGTATCAATTCTACGCGTTCGCCGTCAGGAAGGATTTTACTGATTTGAACCCGTCCGTTTAAGATCAGGAATAAATCCGCAGAAACTTCATCCTGGCGAATGATGGTTTCCCCTTTGTAAAAAGAGCGCTCGATGAAGCAGTCCTTGGAAAGTTCACATAAAAGCGATTTGTCTACTTCCAAGAAAAGGCGGTTCAATCTCAGGTCATCGAACAGGCTGTCCCGATTCATATTGTTACCTCGATATGATCCTCTTATTCTTCCCAGCTCAGTAGTCCCAGTAACAGTCAATAAGATTAACATTTTAAAGATTGAGAATCGGGAGATTTATTGTAAAGGGTTTTTTACCGGTTAACACATTTTTTTTGATATATATTGCATTAATTTAAGCCCGATGTTCGGGCATTGATGGCCTGATATGCCGTCAAGCTTATAAATGAGAGTGGATTAAGGGTACTTAGGGGCCGAAATTGAAGAATAACATTTTTTACACGGAAGAACTGGCTTTATAGACTCCCAAACTGCCTTTTATTGCGGTAGTGTCTCCAGAGCTTCCGCAGTAAAATGGCGATGAAGTACCCGGATCCGCTCAAAATAATGATCGTCGAGCCGGGGGCGAGGCCGGGGTTGTAGGAGACGAACAATCCTCCCAGGGAGAAAACGAGTCCAAGGATCATCGCGAAGATCATCATGGTCCCGGGCGTCTTCGTGAAGAGCGCCGCAATGGCTGCGGGAAGGGTCAGCAGAGCGATCGCGAGAATCAAGCCGACGATGGTGGTCAGAACGACGATGGTTACCGCGATCATGCACAACAGCAGGATGTAAAGGAACTCCGATTTCAAGCCCCTCAACTTCGAGAACTCCTGGTCGAACGATATTGCGAGGAACTGGCGGTACAACAGGAAGATCACCACGATCACGACGAGAGTCATGGCTCCGAGGATGACGAGATCGAAGGTCGATACCAGGAGGATATTGCCGAAGAGATACGAAACCAGGCTCCTGTTGTAGCCGGGCTTGAGCTGCATGAAGAGGATCCCGGACGCCATGCCGATCGCCCACAAGGCGCTGATGAGGGTGTCTTCGTGCTCGCCGGCGCGGAGCTTGACGAGCCCGATGAGAATCGCCGCTCCGATAGCGGAAATGAACGCCCCGAGGTACGGATTCCAGCCGAGATAATAGAATAGCCCGACGCCCCCGAGTACAGTGTGAGCGATGCCTCCGCTGATGAGCGCGATTCGCTTGATGACAACGAGCGTGCCCGTCATGCCGCAAAGGATGCTGGCGAAGATCGCCGCCAGCACCGCGTTGCGCATAAAATCATATTGGGTGAGCAGTTGTATGATCTCTTGCATGTCGCTTTCTAGTTGCAAGACTCTGCTTTCTAACTCTTCGTTCTACAGATCGCCAGAGGCAGGATCATTTCTTCCATGGAGATGCCTCCGTGCTGGAAAGTGCCGTTGTACTGCTTCTGGTACTGATGGTAGGAGTTCGGATAGACGAAGTAGTAGTCGTCCTTCGCAAAGATATAGTTATCGATGATATTCTTGGTGGGAAGTCCGTACGAGCCGGGTTTCTTGACGTAGACCGCGTGACGCTCGTTGCAGGTGAGGTTCTTGCCTTCCTTATAACGCACGGTGATGGTCGTGTCGCGGTCGCCGACAGCCTGAGTTGCGCGGTTGACGCGGATGGAACCGTGGTCGGTGGTGATCACGACGGTCGCGTCCTGCTTTGATATCTGTTTGAGGGTCTCGTAGAGCGAGGAGTGCATGAACCAGTGTTTGGTGAATGCACGGAGTGCTTGCTCGTCCGGGATGGTCTCCTGCAAAATCTGATCCTTGGAACGATGGTGAGCCAGGAGATCGAGGAAATTGTATACCAGTACCACGAGCTTATCTTTGCTCCAAGAGTCTAGTTTGCGGAGAACGAAGTTGCCCTCTTCGATGTTGAAAATCTTAACGTATTTCGAGCCCGGATCGAGGTTGTGTCCGAGGTCTCTCAGGTGGGCGTCCAGGAGCTGGTGTTCGTTGCGGTTCCTGCTGTTGTCGATATCGTGGGAATCGGTCCAGTACTCGGGGAAGTTCCTCGCGATGTCCGCAGGCAGGAGTCCGCTGAAGAGCGCGTTCCTGGAGTACGGTGTCGCCGTGGGCAGTATGGAGTAGTAGAGCTGGAGGTCTACGTTGAACAGCTCGCTGATGAACGGTTCCAGCGCGAAATACTGGTCGAGCCGCATGCAGTCGAGAATGATGAAGTAGACCGGCTTCTCCTCCTCGAAGATGGGGGAGATGTATTCGGAGATCACGTCGAAGGAAAACGAGGGGCGATCGTCGCTTTTCAGCCATTCGCCGTAGTGTTCTTCGATGTAGTTGCAAAACTCAGTGTTGCAGTTGCGTTTCTCGAGGAAGTGCATGTGTGAGAGCCCCGCGTCGTTCAGCTCGTCGATCTGGATGTCCCAGCGGCACATATCGCGGTAGATGTTCGTCCAGTCGTCCCATTGCGGCGCAGCGAAGAGCCTTTGATTGAGCTGTGCGGAGAAGCGGGAGTATTCTTCGCCGATCTGATTCTGGCGGATTTCGTCCGCCTGGAAAATCTTTTTCACGGCCATGATGATCTGATTCGGGTTAATCGGTTTGATCAGATAGTCGGTTATCTGCCGCGCGATGGCCTTGTCCATCAGGCCTTCCTCTTCGCTCTTCGTGACCATTACGATGGGGATGGATGTGTTGATCTTGCGGATTTCCAGGAGAGTGGAAAGGCCGTCCAGGCCGGGCATCATTTCATCCAGCAGCACCAGATCGAATTTCTCTTTCACCACGTAGGCGATGGCGTCGGTGCCGTTGGTAACGGTCGTTACTTTATAGCCTTTGTCTTCGAGAAAGATTACAAACGGTTTCAGGAGTTCGACTTCGTCATCGACCCATAAGATTTTAAGCTGTCGCATAGTTACCTCTTTTTTGGTTTCTCAAATAATCGCTTTCCGCGGGGATTCTTGAACGAACGCGGCGGAAATGGTACAATATGCTATCAAACGCGCGGCATTCCCTCCATTTGTTCTGCTTCTTCCAGCTTACGCTGCTTGAGCCGCACCGAGTCCTTGACCTCGGTAAGATCGACGTCCTGGAAGTAGATTGCCAGCTTGTAAAACAGGTCCTTCTTGCTGCAGTTGAAGCTGGTCGTCATTTTCTCGAAGAATTGATCGACGAAGACATCCTTGAGCGTCTTGTCGTTCTTTTTACGCCGCTCTTTCTCGGTCTTGACCTCTTCGCGAAGCTCGGGAGTCGGGAGGTCTTCAGCCTTGCTAAGCCAGCCCTCGGTTTCTTCGTAGGCGCAGTTCTTCACCAGCGGTTTGATCATGCTCAGTTTGTCGAAGCCGATCTGCTTGAGCGAGTTTTCGCTGATGTCGAGCTCCTGAATGAAAAGGTCGTGGATGCCGATGAGTTTACCGGCGAAGCTTCCCGCCATGGCGTATTCCGTCTCGATGAAATCCTTGAAGTTCTTGTAGCCCTTCAGGCGGAAAAGCTTGCTTCGCTTGATCTCGGAAAGTAGCGCGCCCAGCATCACGAAGCTGTCTTCGAGATTCTTCTTGAGCTTGCCCACCGCGGCGAGCTTCTCTTCCGGAGTTTGTTCGATCATGTTCAATTCTTCCATTTATTTCTCCTGCATTATTCTTCTGGGAAATATACCTGATCCCGCTTGGGGAACTTCTTTTCCTGAACATCCTTACACCACGAGGCGAGCGCTTCGGAAATGCGAGTGTTCAAGTTCTCGTAGCGCTCCACGAACTTCGGCTTGAACTCGCTGTGGCCCAGAAGATCGTGGTACACGAGCACCTGGCCGTCCGTGTGGCGTCCGGCGCCGATTCCGATAGTCGGTATCTTGAGCGTCTGGCTGATTCTTCTGCCCAGCGCTTCGGGAATGCCTTCCAGCACAACCATGAATGCCCCGGCCTCTTCGATGCGCTTCGCCATCTCGAAGAGCTGCTCCGAGGAATCGGTGTCCTTGCCCTGAACCTTATAGCCGCCGAACTTGTTTACCGACTGCGGCGTAAGCCCCAGATGAGCCACCACCGGTATTTCGCAATCGACGATGGCGCGGATCGCTTCCAGGCGGCTTTCGCTTCCGCCCTCCAGCTTCACCGCGTTCGCTCCGCCTTCGATGATCAGGCGGAAGGCGTTTTCCTTGGTGGTTCGCAGATCGAGGTGGAAGCTGCGGTAGGGCATATCGCTGATGATGAACATATCCGGTGCACCGCGCCGCACGGCCTTCGTGTGGTGAATGATATCGTCCATCGTCACTTGCAGCGTGTTTTCATAGCCCAGCACAACCATTCCGAGGCTGTCGCCCACTAGAATCACGTCGGCGCTGGCTTTGGCAACCATCTTGCCGGAAGGGTAATCGTATGCTGTGAGCATGGCGATTTTCTCGCCCTTGTTTTTCATTTCCTGGAACGAGGTTACGCTTCTCATTTTTCGCTCCTTTCCAAAATCTTATTCAGTTCCTAATCATTGTCAATCAATCTATCCAGATTTTCAGCGTGAGTCGCGTAGAATTCTTCGTAGCGGCCTTCCAGAATCGCCTGCCGGCACGCTCCCACCAGCTCCAGATAGAAGTGTAGGCTGTGTATGGTGGCCAATCGCATGCCAAGAAGCTCGTCAACCGAGAACAGGTGACGCAGGTAAGCCCGGGTGAAATTCCTGCACGTGTAGCAATCGCAGTCGGGATCGATCGGAGAGAAATCTTCCTTGTAGCGCGCGGCTTTCACGATCAGCTTGCCCTTCCAGGTGAAGACCGAGCCCTTGCGCGCGTTGCGGGTGGGCATCACGCAATCGAACATGTCCACACCGTTGCGGATGTTGGTTATAATATCTCGCGGTGTCCCCACGCCCATAAGGTAGCGAGGCTTGTTCTTGGGCAGGACGTCGTTGAGAAGTTCCGTGATGCGGAACATGTCCGCCTTGTCCTCGCCGACGGCCAGTCCGCCAATGGAGTATCCAGGGAAATCCATCTTCATCAGCTCTTCCGCGCTTTGCACTCGGAGATCGTCGTGAACGCCGCCCTGGACAATGCCGAACAACGCCTGACGATCCGTGTCCTTGTGAGCTTCACGGCAGCGCTTGGCCCATTCGAGCGTCGTCTTGAGCGAGTTTTCCACATAGGCGCGTGTCGCCGGGTAGGGAGGGCATTCGTCAAACGCCATGATGATGTCCGCTCCCAGCGCGTTCTCGATCTCGATCACCCTTTCCGGCGAGAAGAAGTGGTAGCTTCCGTCGATATGCGATTGAAATCGTACGCCGTCCGGTGTTATCTTGCGCAGGCCGCTGAGACTCATCACCTGGAATCCGCCGCTATCAGTTAGTATCGGACGATCCCAACTCATGAATTTGTGTAAACCGCCTGCCTTCTTCACGAGCTCATGCCCCGGACGCAGGTAGAGGTGATAGGTGTTCCCCAGGATGATCTGCGCCTTGATATCGCGCAGTTCCTGTGGCGACATCGTTTTCACGGTCGCGAGCGTTCCCACCGGCATGAAGATCGGGGTCTTGATCACGCCGTGCGGCGTTACGATTTTTCCGGCACGGGCTTTGCCGGAGGTTGCTTCAAGTGTGTATTCGAAAATAATATGCTCCTTACTCGGGCTGAACTGTCGATTCCACGGATGTCGACTGCTTCATCGACATGTTGCGGATGAATATCTTGGAAAAATCGTTGTACAGCGCGTAGATCATCAGGAAGATCAGCAGGCTGAATCCGATCTGCTGCAGGATCATCTGGATTTTTAACGGCAGCGGTCTTCGGAATATTCCCTCGATGATGTAGAAGAAAATCTGTCCGCCATCCAGAACCGGGATGGGGAGGAGGTTCATCACCATCAGGAGGATGCTGATCGCCGCAATGAATGAGAACGTGTCGCCCAATCCGCGTTTGGCGATCTGCTTGCTCATCGGCACCATCATCACCGGGCTGCCGATATTGGTCTTCAGCGACGACGGATGCAGGATGAGCTGGTAGAGTCCTTCATAAACCTTAACGATGAGCAGTCCCGAGGAGAATCCGCCGTAGTAGATAGCCTCGAACGGCGTGTAATGCTCCTTCCACTGCACAGGGGACGGCTGACTGATACCGATCATCTTCTTGTTATAACCGGCCAGCGTGGAGTCCAGCGCTACCTGCTTGACAAACCGCTCGCCGTTCCGCTCGATCTCGATCTGAAGCTCGTCGCCTTCGTGACCCTGTATCAGCTCGTTCATGTGATACCAGTCGATAACATCCGTTGAATCGACCGCCACGATGAGGTCGCCTTCCATGAATCCGGCCTTGTAGGCGGGGAGCCCGAGTATCAGTTCGCCAACCTCCGCTTTTATGTACGGTTTGATGTCCGTGTACCACGAAATTTGTTCGAGTCCCTCCACCTCCGCATACTCCTTCTTGCCGTTGCGAGTGAAGAATACGCGGTTCGGCTGGTCGTCGTTGGTGTACTTGGCGATCTCGCTCCAGCCACGGATATCGTGACCGTTCACCTGCGTGATCTCGTCTCCCTGCATGAACACGTTCGCATAGAGCTTGTTCACCTGACCGACAATGGGATAATTGTCCTCGTACGCCCGGCCGATCATGAATGACACAATCATCACCACAATCGCGAACACAAAATTCGCCAGAGGTCCCGCAAACGCGATAAACGCACGCTTCCACCACGCCTTCGTGGTGAATTCGTCATTGGCGCCACTCACTTCGTCCTGAGGATTCTCGCCCCTCATCTTCACATATCCGCCCAGAGGAATCCAGGATACCCTGAACTCGGTCTCGCCCAACTTGCGCGAGAATATACGCGGTCCGAAACCGATGGAAAACTTCTCCACGTACACGCCGAAAAGTCGCGCGGCAAAGAAATGCCCCGATTCATGTACCGTTATCAGTATCCCCAGTACGATGATTACGCCTAATATCGATAACAACTCAACTCCTTGTCTCTTATCCGTTCATTATCTGTAAAATTTTCGATCCGGAGGCAGATTCGTTCGATCCGCATTTCCGGCGGGGTGTTTCACGGCGGAGCATTTCAATATCTCCTTCCTTTCGGAGCCGTGGTGTATCCCGTCGGAAATGCGGATCGGGCGAAGGTGCCCCGGAGCAACATCTTTGTCAAACTTCAACCAACTCGGTTGGCCGATCCTGCAAGGCCACATATAGCTTAACAGGGTGCCTGATCTCGCTAAGAAACTCTTCCATCGACTTTCTGGCAAGCTCGGGCGTGTTGTTCGTTTCGCTGAGGTGGGCAAGAATCAGATTTTTCATCTCCGCATGCAAAACCTGGTTCACGACCCCCACTGCCTGCTCGTTGGAAAGGTGCCCCTGCCTGCTTCTAACGCGCTGCTTCAAGTCCCAAGGATAAGGCCCGTCCAGAAGCATCTTTACATCGTGGTTCGATTCCAGAATCAGCGTGGACGCGCACTTGATCTTCTCGATCATCAACTTGGTCGGATACCCCGCGTCCGTGACAACGGCCAGCTTCTTCCCCTCCGGATTGGTGAAGGTGAAGTTGCAGGAGTCCACCGCGTCATGCGACGAACTGAAGGGGTGGATTTCCAGATCGCGGATTGAAAACGTCGTTCCCGGTTCGAAGTGATGAACGCCGACGGGAAGCTTGCCCAGTTTACCGCTGCACACGCTGAACGTGGAACGCGTTGCGTAGAGCGGGATATTCAGCTTGCGGCACATCACACCGACCCCATAGCTGTGGTCGCTATGCTCGTGACTCAGGATGATCCCTTGAATATGCAGCGGATTCAGGCCGACTTCATCGAGGAATCCGAGAATGCGCTTGCCGGAAAGCCCCGCGTCCAGAAGCAGCTTCGTCTGCGCGGTTCGGATCAGGATCGCGTTGCCCTTGCTTCCGCTGGCGAGTACGGTGGTTTGAAACATATCAACCTATATAGAAATACCTGTTGTTGATCCTATCGAATTCAGTCCACTCAGAATCCGATTTCAGGGCGCTTTCCACAAGCTGATTCACGCCAACCGTTTGTGCGTCGAGGTTGTCCGCGAAATGCAGCACGACCGCCTCGAGCATCTGAGGAAGCCTCGCGGAAGCCTTTTCATACTCGCCGTGGTGGGACAGTATCAAATGCCTGATCTTCAGCAGTATGTTGTCAGGGAAATTGTTGATCTCAGCCGCCTTTTTACAAACCATCTCGTCCGCAAGGCAGATATGCCCGACCAACCGCCCGATCGGTGTGAACTCGATCGACGGTTTGACGCTGTATTCGTACACCTTCCCAGAGTCGTGGAGCATGGCTCCGGCAATGAGGATATCCTTCTGTACCGGGTACATGTGGGATGCGAAGTCGCAGATTTTCGTAACGGACACGGTATGCTCCAGGAGCCCGCCCACGTAGTTGTGGTGCCAGCTCTTTGCTGCGGGAGCCTGCGAGAATTTCGAGAAGTACTCCTTATCGCCGAAAATGCTTTCCAGAAGCTGCTTGATGTATTCGTCGTTCACGTTGTCGATGTAATGAAACAGCGCGTCCGAGAGAACCTTGATGTCCTTTGTCGTCTTGGGGACGAACTCAGAGATGTCGTACTCGTCCTCTTTGGCTCGCCTGATATTGTTCACCGTAACCTGGCTTTGCTCCTTGTAGGAGATGACAATGCCTTTAACCTTCACGATATCGCCTTCCTTGAACAGGTCCTTGAGCTGCTTCACATTGCTCCAAATATTCGCAGCGATATTCCCTGTCTTATCGGTAAGTCGCATGCGGATGAATTGATCTCTTTTGCCGTCCCTCAGCTCTTTCTGCGTCACCAAAAAGTAACTGACGATCTCTTCGTTCAGATAATGGTGCAGGTCCTGCACATAAATCTTTTCCATGATATGCCTTTCATCTATTGGTTTACGTAAATTGGATTCGTGTAAATCCAGCCGGTTCCGAATCTCGATATCTCCAACCGATAGAAACCGGGTTTCGTTATTGCATAATTGCCTCGCTGATCCCGCCACTGCGCGATTTTCTTCCCATTGTGGATCAAAACGACCCTGGAACTCATCGGCAGATTGAAATAGAGCGTCAACTTAGCCTTGAGTGCGATGTCCTCTCCCGAAACGGCTCCCTTGCCGTGCTCGTCAACGATCCCGGCATAGAAACCGAACGGATCGCCCACGCCATAGTTCACCGCATAGCAGCGTCCATCTTCCAGCGCTTTATAGATATTCGTCGGATTCGGTGTTGTGCCTTCGGTGAGAAGTACGTTCGTTCTCAGTTTCTTCATCAATCTGCGGTGGGGGAGCACCCTGAACTTGAGTCCGGGAAGCTTCATACGTGTTCCGTGGACATCGGCGGAACCGATGCCGGTCATCCGCAGGCCCTCGAGATTCCATTTGTCCCAGAGCTTAAGATTCTCCGGCAGTGGCTTGCGCACGTAGAATCCCGGGAACATCAGCATGGGAATCGGGTTCAGGCTGGGAATGAGCTTCCCGATCCAACTGGAGGTGAAGTTCCATATCTCCAAACCGGCAGCGTTGGAAACGTTCTTTTCCAACCACAGGTATTTGCGGTATCTCTTCGTCCTGCGCCTTTCGAGTGGGTGAGCGATGAAGCCGTGAACGCCCTCGTCGGCGTAACGCTGCATGTAGTCCGACGCGGGAATCTTCGTGTGAACGTTGTCCGAGCCGAATACGAGATAGTGGTTATTGCCGGAAGGATCGTTCACCTCTGCGCCCGTGAGCACGATGATATCCTTCTCGTTGACGACGTCCGGATCGCGCTTCGCTTCAAACGTGTGGTGGTCGTTGATCATGAAGAAATCGACGCGTGCACGCTTTGCGCCCCGCATGATCCGTGCGATGGATACATCGCAGTCGAACGAATACGCGGTGTGCACGTGGAGCACGCCGGTAAGCTCAAGAAATGTGCGATCGAATATGGTCTTGGTTCTCAAACGCTATCGCTTTCACTGCCGTTTATTTGATAAGAAGGCAGTTTTTGTGTATGACTTCCGTTGCCTGGTTTGATCTGGTTTGGATGCGCATCAGATAAACGCCGGATGAAACAATGGATCCGCGCTGGTTGCGGCCATCCCAGAAAAGGTCTTTCGTGAGTTCCTCCCCTTCTCTGACGATCCGCCGAACCTTTTGTCCTCTGATGTTATACACATCCACCGTGATCTGATTGATGCTTCGTGATTTGCTCCCGGACATCCTGATCTGCACAGACTGCCCGGCCCTGAAAGGATTGGGATAGATTTGAACATTCGGAACAAACGCGGCCGTCTCGTCATGAACGCCAACCGCCTGATCGATCAATGAAGACAACGGAACCAGCATGGCATACTCCATGCGGTTCTTCTTATTCCATAGCGTCGATTCGAACTGGAAGAAGCAAAGGACGGACAGCTTCTCGAAACTCGCCGTTGTGTCCTGTATAGCGTCGATGTTGTTGATGTTGAACGCGAAATTATAGGATGCGGTTTCACCGTAGGTCATATCGATGCTCGCCGCGCCCACAACGCCTTCCGCGGTTGGGAAAAATTCGATGAATGTGTAGCCGGGGATTGTTGTGTCGTTCCAGGAGATACCCTCCTCGACAAGCGCCGCATAAAACTTCAGGTTCTGTAGATACGTGGAGAACACATAGGCATCCTGATTGTTGAACTGGGCGTAGCAGATGTAGTCGCCGCTTTCCCAGGTTGAGACGCTCCAGCGAGTCGGCAGGAAGAAGGTTGTTTGCTCCGAGGCTTCACTGTAGTATGAAGACAGGGAGTCCGCGAAGTTATCGTTACCGGAGAATCCAGTTATTTTATTTCGTCCATGCACGATGGCGCTCGGGTATCCGAGCATCTCGTAATGGTTGTAACGCGTCAGCGCTTCCGGGGTGTAGAGCATGCTGTCCGAAATATCCGGGAAATAGTTGAGGATGTAAACGCTGTCTTGCGGAACGGTCTCCGTCTCAACATCCCAAATCGTATTCGCTACGGAATTGGAGCCCTGAAGGAAATTCTCGATGAGAACGTTGTTCCCCGGAGTCGTGAACGTATCGAAAAGCATGGTTTTCGTGTTGTTCGACGAGTTCACATCCAGAGAATCCACCGGATACGAGACGGTAACGGTGTAGCGGAACTGGGAACGTTGATCCCTGATTCTGTAGCCGATTCCCATTGCATCGATCGTTTCACCCGCCGCGATAGTGAATGGGTCCATCGTTACATCCGGTTGGGGATCGGGAAAGCTGTCGGGTGCAACAATGGTATAATGCAACGAGATGTCCTCGATGGCCACGGCTGAATGATTGGTCAAGGTCCAGCAGGGGGTTATCGTACTCAGTGGAGCGGAAACTCCCTGGATTCCGATGCTGTTGACTTCGAGATCGCGATAAACCACCGGGAAATGCATGGTACCGTTAACGCCGATAAGAAACTCGCTGGCAAAGCCCATGGCATCCATGTTCTGGAACCATCCGTTCGAGCCGTAATCGGGATCCCAATAGTAGCTGTTAACCCCGCCACCGGAGCTTGCCGATACGTACGAACTCAGCTCGGGGTTGGATGGATAGTTGTTTGTTTCGTAGTCCATGACAATCCAGAAATCGACAAGTTCCGAAGCCGAATCCGGAATGGGAACGGTTTGCCATCCGTACAGGTTTCCGTCCAGTACCGTCTGTCCGTACACATTCGATTCGTCGGGTTGATTGTTGTCGCCGTTGGCGCACAGCGTAAAAGTCACGGAATTGTTGTCCATGTCCGTCGGGCAGTAAAACACCACTTCATGGGGAACGATGGTTATGGAATCCGTTCCGGAGAAGTAACTCGGCACATCGAAATAGACGGCCCATCGATCCGCCCCGTACCAGTGCTGATCGTCCGATTCATCGTGATAGTAGACATCGGCATGCGTTCTCAATTGGATATCGGGGGAGCCGGGATTGGGGATGAAATCGATCTCGATTGCCCAAATCCCGCTGAGAAATATCACCAGTGACACAACCCACGTAATCTTTTTTATCATAGATAAAATACACCTTTCAAGTAAGTAGAGCGAATATTCGCCGATTAATCCGTAGCGTCAACCGTTATTTTAATGATCCACAGCCAGCGATCGGAGAGACAGTGAATTTCCAGGATAAAGTCTCCTGTACATGAAACCATGATTAACGATTTTTGTTCCAATTTAAAGAAAAAAGCGGGATGAAACAATTTCAATCGCTATGCTCCTCCACTTTAACGGGTTCTTCATGCAGCTTCTCTTCGAGGTCGGCAAGCGCGTTGATGTAATAGATGTAGGCTTGCTCCGGAGAATCGTAAGGCGAGAAGTACTTGTGTACGTCACCGTCCTGGAAATACTTGGTGGACATATAGTAGAAGTGATCCGAAGTCGAAAGCAGCCTTGCCGTGCGCAGGAGGTCGGTTCGATTGGCCTGCTTGATTTTATGGATGAGCTCGTAGAGCGATTCGATCGCGTTGGTTTGCATGTCGTTCTCGACCCATGCCGAGATGTCGCGGTCGAGGTCGGCCCAGGATACCGGCTCGGGCACGGTGATACTTTCCGGCTGGTAGTTGGTGAATTTCTCCACCTCCGACGGGAAGCAGAATCCCAGGTTCGGTTGAACCAATACGGTTTCCGGCAGCTTCTCCATGAATTTGAAGATACCGCTTTCCGCCCACTGGTGCTCACCGAAGGTTTCGTAATCGATGAAGATGTTCAGGAACTGGTTTTTGCCATCCTGCTCGCTGAGGGTAAGCTGGTTGATCCAGTGCACGAATTTCTCCGCTGTAAGGGGGTACTCGTCCCACTGGGGGTCGGAGAAGCGGAACGCGATGTCGTCGGAGAGCTTGTAGTGTTTGAGCAGCAGGAAGATGTCCTTGGTGAAATTCTTGTAGGCGTGCAGCGGCTTCCTCCAGCGGAGAATACGGTCGGCGCCCTCAGTCAGGATGACCTTGTAGCCTTCCTCTTCGAAGATGAGGTTGGAGAGCATGTCGTCGTAGATGAGCTCCGTGTTGCGGAATACGGTGGGCGTGATTCCGAATTCTTCCCTCAGGAGCTTCTTGTGCTGCTGGACCTGCTCGAGGAATTCATCGATGTCGTAGAGGCTGGAGAGGGAATGATAGTAGGTTTCGCCGATCATCTCCACGTGCCCCGTATCCATCAGCGCGTGGAAGGAATCCAGAACCTCGGGCGCGTAGAGCTTCATCTGCTCGATGGCGCAGCCGGTGATGGAATAAGCGATTTTGAACTTGCCGTGGAACCGGCGGAGCTGCTTCAGCATGAGCTGGTTCGCCGGAAGGTAACAGCGCTCGGCGACCCTCTGCATCACGATCTGATCGAGGCCATTGTCGAAATAATCGCTGGCGGAACGCGCGTTGAGGATGTTCAAGTGGCGGAGTCGATAGGGCTGGTGCACCTGAAAGTAAAAAACGATGTTCAACATAGATGGATCCTTTATTCCTGCATGTATTCGTCGATGGCTTCCTGGTAGACGTCTTTGATCTTGGTCGCGGCGTCGTCCCACTGAATCTGATGGACTTCGTTCATCCCGGCGATACCCATTTTCTTTCGCTTCGCCGGATGCTCGATCAGGTCGTTGATGGTCTTGACCATCTTCGGGACATCCCAGAAATCGATTTTATAGGCGTTCTCGACAACCTCCGAGACGCCCGACTGCTTGGAAATAATCGCCGTAACGCCGTAGGCCATCGCCTCCAGCGGCGCGATTCCGAATGGCTCCGAGATGGAGGGAAGCATGTAGATGTCCGACATCTTGAGAATCTCGTCCACTTCTTTGCGATTGAGGAATCCTGTGAAGAGGAAGCGGTTGCGCAGCTTGAGGAACGCGGAGCGGTGAATGATTTTGCGCGCCATGTCCCCGCTTCCGGCCATGATGAAACGTGCGTCGGGGTGTTTCTCCAGAACGCTCTTGGCGACATCGAGGAAAAACTCGGGTCCCTTTTGCAGGGTGATGCGTCCCAAGAAAAGGATTGTCGTACCCTTGAAGAGGCGCTTCTCGCAGTGCTCGATGTCGTCCTCGACGATGTAGGCGTTGTGAACGATGCGGATTTTACCGGTGTCGATCCGGTAGCGGGAGATAACCATCTCCGCTGTGTATTGGGAAACCGCGATGACGTAATCGGAATAGGTCATGCCAGTGAACTCAATGTTGTGAACGTTGGGGTTCCCGGGCCCCCCCGCGCGGTCGAACTCGGTGGCGTGCATGTGGGCAACCAACGGTTTTCCCGATATCTTACGGGCAATCATGCCCGAAGGATAGCAAAGCCAGTCGTGCGCGTGGATGGCGTCGTATTCGAGAATCTTGGCGAACCTTTCCGCCCGAAGCGTGAATTCCTGAACGCGCTTGAAGATGTCGTCGGCCCCCATCAGGTGGTGGGCGATGTTGTCCCAAATGTCGTCATACCCGTGTTTCTCGGGTTCCGTTTCGGCTTCCATTTTTTCCTCATCCACAGCCTTCTTGATGGTCTCGCTGATCTCGTCGACTTGCTTGTAGGTTTCCGGCGATTCGGTGATTCCAATGTATTTGAAACGTTCGTTCGGATCGTCGAAGGTCCTCGAATCGTAATCGGTCTGTTTGTGTTTATCCAGGAATACCACAGGCAATGAGTCGACGTCCTCCGGTTTTCGCAGAGGGAAGTAAACCGCTTCCCGCGTGGGAATCACCATGTCAATTGCCACGTCCTGCTTCAGAAGCGCTTTGACCATGCCGTAGCATGCCATTCCAAGTCCGCCGGCGATCAATGGCGGGAATTCCCAGGTGTACATCAGGATTCTCATCGGGCGTCCTTTTCGTCGTTATTGTTTGCGATCATCATTTCTACGTTATAAATCGCCGCAACGCTCCATGCTTGCGCAGGGCATCCCTTGGGGAAATGTGGCTTGCTGCCGTCCCACACCTCGGCCACCGAGGCGATGTGCCCGCGCTTGAAGCCGTTGCGAAATTTGTGAATGATCTCGCCGAGGCCGGCGTTCAATTCCTCCCGGGAGAGCTTGTCTTTGTTGATTCGCGCATAGAGCTTGGCGTAATACTCGAGCGGCCAGGCCCACACGGTTCCCTGGTGGTAGGCCTTGTCTCGGTCGATCTGCGAACCGATGTATTTCTTCTTGAAGCGGTAGTCCTTCGGCGAAAGCGTCCTGAGCCCGTACTCCGTGTAAAGCTCCTTGCGAGCTTTCTCGAACACGGCTTCCATCCGCTCCTGATCGACGATCTCGAAGGGGAGTCCGCAGGCGATGACAGCGTTGGGCCGGACGTCTTCGATGCGCTTGTCGCCTTCCAGCCTGTCCGCTAGATAATCGCCGGTCCAAAACTGGCCGAATGCCTCGAGAACGCGCGTTGCCAACTCGTCGATATCGAAGGAGGGCTTGAATTGCTCTTTCTTCGGAAGGAGCGCTTGCAGTTCGTTGTACATGATTTGATAGCACTTGAGCGCGTTGTACCATAAACCGTTGATCTCGATGGGCGCTCCGTGCCGCGGCGTAACTTCGATTCCCTCGATTCTGGCGTCCATCCAGGTCGCGTTGGCGAAGTTCTTCTTGAGCTCCACCAGGCCGTCGGGGCGCATCTGATAATGCGATTTGTGTTTGAGGAATCCCTGCACGATTTTATCCGCGTAGTCGAAGGCGGTTTCCCAGAGAATCCTCTGCGCTTTCTTCGTACTCTCAATCCGTGATTTTCTTTCGACGACCTCGTAAAGACGTATCACATACCACAGGGCGGCATCCACGGAATCGTAGTTCGCTTCCGCGCCCGACTCGGGCAGGACGTTGGGCAGGAGTCCCCGCCGGATTCGTTTTCCGTAGCGGTTCAGGATGTCCCAGGCTCTTTCCATGCCTTCCGGAGTGTGATAAAGACCTTCGAGCGAGATCATGGTATCCCTTCCCCAGGCTCCGAACCAGGGGAATCCAGCGATGATGTCTCCCGACAGGATGAAGTCGTCGTAGGCGATCGCCAGCAGCTTTCGGTACGCCTCGTCCGGGAAGAGTACCGAATCGGTGTAGTCGAGATTGTCGAGGATGGTTTTATCCGCTTCACGAACGGGGTAATCGGACGGCCTGGGGATATCGGCGTAGTATTTCTCGATGTGCTCGACCGTCTCGGCGGGATTTTCGATGGGCTCGCTACAGAAGAGGATGCAGTTATGCGCACCCACCTTGAGGTCGAAATCGATCCGAACCGGCGCGATCATGTCGCCCGTGCCCTTGTAACCGAGCATCACCTCCCAGGGGTAATACACATCGCGGTAGATGATGGTCTCGTAGTGGAAATCGCCGGAAAGCGCGCATCCGTTGAGCTCCATCTTGTTGCCGGGTCTGAACGTGGTGAACGAGTTCTCGCCCTGCATGCCGATGATGGTGTTGAGCTGTTCCCTGTCCCATGTTCCGGGCGCGTTCAGGTCATGGTGAACCCGCATGGAGAGCTTGGGGCGCAGTTGAAAGTGGAGCTGATGGTTCCCCAGATTGGTGTATCGTATCATGACCGTGTTCGAATCGCGGTCCATCATGATTTCTTTCAGGATCAAGATCGCATCGTCGTGGTGCGCGGTCGAATAGAGGAAGATGGGGTAGGGGCGCAGCCATGATTTGACCAGGTGCAGGAATCCTTCCGGGTAGATGCAGTTGCTGTAGTTATTGCTATCCAGGTAGAATTCCTCTCCGCGCCACTCGATTTTCTCTTCCATACTCTCCACAAGATGACGACGCTCGAGATTGTCGAATCCTGCAACGAGCAGGCCGTGGTATTTTCTTTGGTTCACGAGATTGCCGGTTCCCAAAGCATAGCCGCCAAGCCGATTCGTTAGAATCCATTCATGATGCTGGGTCTCCATGAAATAGTTGGACATCTGGACTCTTTTTTGCATAATCCTTCCTAAAATGATTTTTGCCTGTATACAGAACCGCAGGGATTTTTGCAAGAGATATTTTTGTCTGAATATTATTGCCGAAAGAGAACGCAAGGAATTATAAGAAGAATGTTTGGAAATGTAAAATATTCATTACATACCGGTTATGACGGAGCAACCGCTGTAAATCTACATTTGACAATAAAAACAATTGACGCTGTGAACAAAATAGACGAAAATGTTTTTCATTGTACACTGCGTTCGATTTATCTTGCAAGAAAGTTGCAGGATAATAAAAATCGACGGATACATTCGACCGACGGAGGTTTTGCATGAAGTCGCTGCGAATCATTTCACTGTTATTCCTACTCATTACAGCCTCACTGTGGGCTCAAGAAACAACCATCACCGCTGAAATTGTTCCATCGGAAATTGGCACGGACGGCAAGGCGTATCTTCACGTAACGTACACATTCCCCGAAGGAATGCACGCGACATTGCAGGAAGATTATCTATATATCGAACCAACGGCAATGCCGGGGGTTACATTCGGCGATACCGAGTATCCCGAAGGGCACAAGGACGCGGAGGGCGTAACGGAGTACACCGGAACGATTACGCTCAAGCGACCGATGCAAGTCGATTCGAGCGTTCAGCCTGGTGACTACCTGCTCTCCATCGCGGCCGGTTTTCAGGTCTGCAATGAAATGGGGCAATGCCTGTTTCCCGAGGAATTCGAGGTTACAGCCGATTACAAGCTAACCGCCACCGTAACCGGCTCTGACGAGCAGTCCGAACCGACGCGGAAAGCCGGTACATCCGCGGCAGACATCTTCAAGTTCCTCCTCATGGCGTTTGTGGGCGGTTTGATCCTGAACATCATGCCATGCGTACTTCCGGTGCTTTCCATCAAGGCGATTCACCTGGTCAACCAGAGCCAGCACCATAAAAGGGAGATCATGAAAGGTTCCTTCGCCTACACGGCGGGAATCCTGGTTTCGTTCCTGATCCTGGCAGCCGTTGTCATCATCATCAAGCTCTCGGGCGAATCGGTGGGCTGGGGCTTCCAGTTCCAGAACTTCGGTTTCGTGATGGTGCTGACGTCGATCATCTTCGTGTTCGGTCTTTCGCTTTTCGACGTGTTCATCATTTCCGCTCCCGGGATGGGGCTTGCATCGAAGGCTTCCGGGAAATCCGGCCATTGGGGATCGTTCCTCAGCGGCATCGTGGCGGTTCTACTGGCAACACCCTGTACGGCTCCTTTCCTGGGCGCTGCGCTGGGATTCGCGTTCATTCAGCCTCCGCTACTCATCGTCATCTTCTTCCTGCTGATCGGCCTCGGATTGGCCTTCCCGTTCATCCTCCTGGCGTTCTGGCCCGGGGTGATCAAGGCGATCCCGAAACCCGGCAACTGGATGAACGTGTTCAAGGAGTTCATGGGATTCCTCTTGATGGGAACCACGATTTTCCTGCTGAACACCGTGTACGCGCTGGTCGGTGGCGGTGGAAACTTCATGCGGGTTCTGTGGTTCATCGCATCGCTTGGGCTTGCGGCCTGGATTTACGGCAGCTTTGCCAAACCGCATCACAGCAAGGCGCAACAGTGGATCGCGCTGCTGACGGCGATCGCCGTGGTGGTATTCTCCGCGATGTTCCTGCTACGTTTTGAAAGCACGGACGGCGGACACCAGGTGGAAGAGGGCTGGCAGAAATTTTCTCCCGAGTTACTCCAGGATTTCATCGACGACGGCAAGCCGGTGTTTGTCGATTTCGGCGCGGAGTGGTGCATGACCTGCAAGACGAACGAGAAGACCGTGCTCTTCACCGAGGATATCGAGGAGGAGTTCGAGAAATACGGCGTCGAGCGCATGAAGGGTGACAACACCCGCAAGGATCCTCTCATCATCGAGTGGCTCCACAAATTCGATCGCGCCGGTGTACCGCTTTATTTGCTCTACATTCCCGGGCAGGACGATCCGGTGGTGTTCCCCGAGATTATTACCAAAAGCATGGTGAAGGACGAGCTCGAGAAGATCGGGAACTGATCCTCGATGCCATGCAGGGATAGATTTTTTTAGTAATTATGAGATGGAGAGAAATATGAAGAGAATTCTATTATTGATTGCAGCCGCTATCTTGCTTCTCTCTGGGTGCGATCGCTTCGATTCGGAGTTCGACAAGCATCTGACGGATTTTTTCGACGAGCTTTCCAACACCGTGCAATCCGTTTCAACGGTTGATGACGTCGATCGTCTGATGGCTTACTACAGCGAGGATTACCTGAATGACGGCGCAAACTATGCCGATAAGCTTAACTGGTACGAAACCATGCTCGGGGATAAGGAGTGGAATCTTCACGTGACGATCGATCGCTTCACCGAAGGCGATGTCTCGAAGATCAAGTGGATACTTGGCGGTGACGATGGTATTACGGATATGATCTTCTCGTGGACGTTTGTGGATTGCGTGCAGAAGGTCGGCGGCGATTTCAAGTTTGTCGGCAATCGGGCCGCGGAAGCTTTCGCCGATGTACAGACCGAGTATGTAGCGGACCTTGCCGATGCCATTACGAATAGCGATTTCGCAACGCTCGCATCGTATTTCATCGCAGACTATTACAACAATGGCGTAGGCCGCGATTCGCTCTTCAACCTCTTCGACGACATATCTCCATCCATGGGTGTAACCACTACGATATTGAATTACGATGCCTATGATAACTCGTTTGTTTACGAGATCACGGAAAACTCGACCGGTTTCACGCTGCGTGTGGACGACACCTACACCGTCGTCGATGGCGAGTACATTTTCTGCGGTAATGGTCAGGATGCGCCCGACCTCTCCAAGCAGAAGGTGCTGGTGGAGCTCTTCACCGGAACCTGGTGTCCGAATTGCCCGACGTCCGAGCAAGTTCTCCATGACCTGAAGGAAATCTATGGCGACAAGTTCTACTATGTCGAGTACCACATCAGCGACAGCTACGACGGTTTCTTCGACGACAACGACGAACTCCTGGACTACTATCTCGGTAACATCGAATGCCCGACGGCCGTATTCCAGGGGCAGCTTGTCATGAACGGCGGAATATCGGGCCAATCGCAATACGAGATACCGCTTAACGACTACCTCGCGGTGGACGCCCGGGCATTGCTTTCCGACGGCAGGATGGAATGGAGCGGCGCTGATAATGAGATGATGGTGTACCTTGATATCGACCTCGACGAGTACATGGACGAGACGGATTTGATTGTCCGTTACGCGCTGGTGGAAGAGACCGCGCAATCCAACGGCGGCGACTACTATCATCAGGCCGTCTTGTGGAAGGGCGGCGTCGCGTATACAAGCCTGGAAGCCTCTTCCGGCAATTTCGATGAAGACTACCGCTTCAATTTCGAGTACGCCGGCGATTTACCGGATGACACGGTTCTCTATGTGTGGCTGCAAACCATGCATACCCAGTATGGTAACGACTGTAAAGTTTACAACGTGATCGAAGTTCCGATCGAAGGTATATAGGAAGGAGCAATACAATGCGAACAATCATTCTTACGATTATCATGACGGTTTTGGCTGCGGGACTCCTCGCGGCGGATAAAGTGCAGGATTTCAAACTCGAGGATATCAACGGCGATCAGGTGTCGCTTTCCAGTTTGCTGGAGAAGGGGCCGGTTGTTATCAGTTTTTGGGCGACATGGTGCAAGAACTGCAAGAAGGAAATGCCCGAGTTGGACAAGCTCCAGAAGAAATACGAAGATCGGATTACGGTTGTTTGCATCTCCGTGGACAAGCCATCCAAGAAGGAAGACGCGATCCGCTTCGTGAAGAACCGATTCCAGTTCCTCACGCTGCTCGATCCCGACATGAAGGTTTACAAAGCGCTCAATGCACAGAATCCTCCTCACACGATGATCATAAGCAAGGACGGGGAGATGGTTTTCTCTCACGTGGGATATCAGAAGGGCGATGAGATGCATCTGGAAGAAGAAATCGTGAAAGCCTTGAGCGAAAAACCGGTAGAAGCCGAATAGGACGGACGGGATGAAATATTGGATATTATTGATTGCGCTTCTTGCAACGGCGATGCTTTCCGCGGAAGACACCTTCTCCATCACGGGAACCAACGAGATCGCGTACCGATACCGCGAGGCGCAGGGCGATTCCCTCAAACATTATTTTGAAGATGATTTTTCCATGCGCGTGAACTACAACCACTTCACCTTCGGAATGTCTTTTAACGCGGGGTACCCCGAGTACAGCAGCTACGAAGGCGAGATGGTCGATGAGCTCGAGCAGGAAGACCTCTATTACGAGTGGGACGAACGTTACATCACATATGAAACCGACCAGTTGACGGCGCATGCCGGAACGATGGATGGATCGTATGGGTCGGGAATGATCTTCCGTTCGTGGGAAGACAAGGACCTCGATCACGATACGCGTCTCGAAGGTGCGAAAGCGCGCTTCACGAAAGACAGATTCGATGTACAGGGCATGTATGCGGTTTATCCTGTCGAGCGTGGCGGCGAAGAGAAGAACGACGTCGTCTCCGGCGCTGACCTCGAAGTGCGCATCATCAAGCAGCTTCGCGTGGGACTTACCATGCTGGGACTGCGCCAGGGTTATACCGTAATTGATCCCTCCACCAACGAGGAGGACGATCTCTTCTCGAACCTTACTACACTCGGCGGAAGGGTGAAGCTCTCCACCGGGCTGATCGATTTCTACGGCGAGTACGCCACGATGGACGAGACCGAACTTCCGGGCGAGGACAGGGACGGGACAGGACTTTATACAAACACGACGATCTATATACCCGATATCACGATCACGGGCGCGTACAAAAAATACGAAGACTTTAACTATCGCACCGATTCCATCGAGCCGCTTCAGGACATCCCCACCCTTAATCACGCCGACGAACCGCTCACCGAGAGCGGTCTCAAGCCGGGTGAGGACGAGGAAGGGTATCTGGGCGAGGTTCGGTACACGCCGGACTACTCGAGCGAACTGTTTGTCAGCTACGCGGAAGCGTGGAGCTCCGACAAGGACTACCGTCAGGCGAACTTCTTCATGCAGGGTAAGTATGACTTCGAATCCTTCGTGCTCACAGCCGACTACGAGCATCTCGAGTATCTCAACGAAGTTAACGAGACGTGGGGAAAAGAGTTGACGCCTGCCCTCGCGTTTGATTTCACCCTTGCAAGCGTACCGGTGATGATTCGCGGCGAATACGAAATTGTCTCCAAGAAGGACGCCGGCAAGGAAGCGAAGCACTACGAGCCGCTGCTTCAAGTGGATGCCGCGTACGAGCATTGGAACTTCTCCATTACAGCCGAGACGGAGTACGAAGACACCGGTGATCTGGACAAGACTTCCTGGTGGATCGGCGGAGAGATCACCGCTCCCATCACCGAGGACACCAACCTGACGTTGTTCGGCGGAAAGCAGAAGGGGGGGAAGGTTTGCCGCAACGGCATCTGCCGTCAGCAATCCGCGTTCGAGGGTGTCCTGCTTGAATTGACGACGACATTTTAGCTTGGATATATAAAAAGACTTGAAATGAGATAAATTGAATTACAAGATACATGGAGGACAAAATGAAACGTGTGAATATATTGTTGCTGGCGCTACTGGTTGCAACCGGCCTTTTTGCCGAGTTCACCGGAACGCCGCAGATCATGATGATCGAGGTCCTGAACGACGCATCTTCAACTCAAACGCAAGACGTGAACGATGGTATTGGAGTAATTGACGAGTCATATTCTCCGGCAAATTTCTCGCTTGCTCAACATTATCATGGCGATATGGGGAACGACGACACCCAGGCCATGATCGATTTCTATCAGGTGATCGACTTCCCAATGGCGATCTTCGACGGGTCTACCACGATTTTTGGTGGCGGTGATCATGTTGCGAACGGCTCAGCTTATGCGGGAGTCATCGATCTTGGAAAATACAACACAGCCCCCATCGAGCTGCAAATCGACGGTTTTGACGCATCGAGCGGCGACGTAGCTGCCACCGTGACCATGCTCTCGGACGAGTTCGAGATCATGGATGGATACGTTCGCTTCATCCTTGTTGAAGACGGTATTGACGGCATCGATCACGTAACTCGTCAGGTGCTGACACAGGATTTCAGCATGACTGGTCAGGGCTCTCAGCAGACGCTCATCGACGGCTTTACCATCGATAGCGGATGGGTGAGCACGAACCTTCAGGTCGTCGTATACGTGCAGGCTTCGGATCATTCCATCATTCAGTCTGCTTCGACCTACCCGATGGACGAAGTAACCTGCCGGGTCGGCGTTCCGTTCGATTTCAACGTGGTTGGTCCCGGATACACCGGCGAGGTCTACGAGTTCACCAGCGAAAAATTCTACCTGAAGAACTACGGCTCCGAGCATGCCTATTCAGCATCCCTCGAGTACAACTCCGTTCCCGATAGCTGGATGGTCATGTTCTGTCATACGTATGCCGATGGAGAGGGCGGTTGTCATCCTTCCACAGGCGGAGCCTGGGAATTCACGCTTGGCGAGGGCGAGCAGATCGCGTTCGACTTCCTGATTCCGAACGTTAGCTCCAACGGTACGGCGGATTTCAATTTCACCATTCAGCCTTCACATAGTGAGGCGATTGTGTTGAACTTCACCTACGAGACCGGTTCCGCCGCCGGAGACGATACCGTGCCTTACAGCGGCGTGCAGCTTGCGCAAAACACTCCGAATCCATTCAATCCGGAGACGCAGATTCATTTCTCGCTCCCGACGGACAATGTTCGCAACACAAAGCTGTCCATTTACAACGTTCGCGGTCAGTTGGTAAAATCGTTCGACAACCTGAGCGTCAATCAGGGTAAAGGCTCTGTGTCCTGGAATGGCAAGGACAGTTATGGCAATCCGGTAACAAGCGGTGTATATTATTATCGTCTGGAAGGCGAGCAGAGCTCTGCCGCGAAGAAGATGCTTCTATTGAAGTAACTGAATACCATAATAGATCATTGATAGAACCCGAAAATAAAAGGAGGCTGGAGTGAAATCCAATCGATTATTACTCCTCCTGCTGATGCTTCTTTCGGCGTTGCTGCTACAAGCGACACAGATCGGGGTACTGGCGGAGGTGTTCACGGAAACATGGTGCCCGTACTGTCCCGCAGCTCGGTCTGGGCTGCTTCAATTATTCGAAGAGAACGAACATGTCGTTCCACTAATTTGGGAAGGAGATGGACAACATCCAAGCCCGAACAACGGTTCAAGAAAATCGATGTATGGAATCTCGTCGCTGCCATCAGCGCAGTTCGGGGGGGCCATTAACGATCTTGGCGGCGGAACAACCTATCCCCGTTACTTGAGCCATTACAACTCCATCGTGGACGATAACTCTCCCGTCGCGATCGACATCGACCTGGGAACCAACGACCTGGGGCAGCTCGCCATCATGGCGAATGTCGAGATGACCGGGGACATCACCACGACCAACAACCGTATCATCTACATTCTTACGAACGCCTTTACAGACGAGTATTTTTGTACTGTCGTAGACTATGCGGATGAGACCTTTACCCTGAACGAAACGGGTGAGACCGGGTACTTTGAACACCCCGTCGAACTCGATGCATCCTGGGACCTTCAGGGCGTCCGCGCGATTGTCATCGTGCAGAGCTTCACAGGAAACCACCAGGTCTATCAGGCTGTCTCGACTCCTTTCACCGGTATGCTTGCCGTTATCGACGCGAGCATCACCGAAGGCCCAGCGCAGCTTACCGTAAGCTTCCAGAGCCTTTCGTTCCCCGTGGGTGAAATCACTGCCTGGGAATGGGATTTCGACGGTGATGGAGTCATCGACAGCGAAGACGAAAGTACGTTCCACATATACGACACACCGGGTGTCTACGACGTCTCGCTCACCATTCACGCAAATGGCGAAAGCGCTACGACGAACGCCCAGGGCCTGATTACCGTAACTGACGGCAGCAACACGTCCGGCCCCGTTGCGGGTAGCTGGCTCACGACATATAACCCCTACGAGATCGTAGGCGATGTGATCGTCGAGGACGGCCAGGTACTGACAATCGATCCGGGTGTGGAGATCGTCCTTTCTAACGACGCGACCTTTGAAGTGAACGGCCGGCTCGTCGCAGACGGCGGAAACGGCGATCAGATTGTATTCCGTGCCGCAGACGGCGGAACCTGGAAAGGAATGAAGGTTCGCTATACCGATCGGGATAACGAACTGGTCAATTGCCGGTTCTCCGGAACAACCAATACCGCGATCGTCGTCGATGACTCGAGCCTCGAAGTGGACGGCTGCGTGTTCTATGACAACCACAGCACAAGCACGCCGGCGGCGATCGATCTGATCAGCGCATCCGATGTGTCGATTACCGGGAGTTTGTTTGCCAACAACTCCAGTACCGGCAATTCAGGTGCGATCCAGCTTTCATCATCCTCGCCGGTGATCACGAACAATGTCTTCGCGAACAACACGGGGATGTCCGGAGGCGCAGTGGTGTTCAAAAACCAGAGTGTGCCGGAATTTTTCAATAACACGGTGGTGAACAACACAATCACCGGCGCAACGGGTGGCGCGCTTTTCGCTTTCAACGCCAATCCGCAGATCATGAACTGTATTCTCCGCGGCGATGAGCCGATCATTTACGCGCTCAACAGCACGCCCACGGTTGATTTCTGCAACATCACCGGAGGCCACGACGGAACCATGAACATCGACGCGGACCCGCTCTTCTCGAATCCCAGCAGCGGTAGCGGCGTGGACTACGACGGTACCGGCGGACGCTGGTTCCTGCAAGAGGACTCGCCCTGCATCGATACTGGGAATCCAGGGGATGATTACTACGATGTGGAAGATCCCGACAACACTGGATACGCACTTTGGCCTGCAATGGGCTCTCTCACCAATGATATGGGCGCTTATGGCGGAAGTCATGGAGCTCCATACATCGATACGGACGACGAGACGGTCGCGCCTTCTGCGGACATAATCTCCCTGAGCGTGTTCCCGAACCCGTTCAATCCGGAGACGACCATCGCGCTTAAGCTTAGTGCGCAGGAGAGCAAGCAGCCGGTGACGCTGGCGATTTACAATATTCGCGGCCAGAAGGTTTGCACGCTCCTGGAGAACGAAAGAACCGAATCGCTCAACCTTGTGTGGAAGGGCATCGACGAGGCGGGGAAACCGGTCTCGAGCGGTGTTTACTTCGCGCGGCTGACGACGGACACCCGTACCGTGACTGCCAAGATGGCTCTTATCAAGTAATCCGGCAGTTCCGACAGATCCTTAAAAAGCTATTCGTTACGATAGAGAGAGATGATTTCTTGAAAAAGAAACAGCATAGTAAGGAGGAACTTGATGACAAGAAGATTAGTCGTCTTCTTAATGCTGCTCCTTGCGTCAACGCTTGCTCTGGCTACACAGATACAGGTAGTCGGCGAAGTGTTTACGCAAACATGGTGCAGCTACTGCCCCGCAGCTCGGTCTGGGCTGCTTCAATTATTCGAGAACCACGAGAACGTGGTTCCCTTGATCTGGAATGGTGGAACAAACGAAACGACATGCCCCACGAGCCCGAACTACAGTTCGCGTGGCAGCATGTATGGAGTAAGCGGTATCCCGCATGCCCAATTCGGTGGATACATCGAAGATGGGGGCGGCGGAACGACTTACCCCCGTTACGTTTCCGATTACAATCAGGTCATCGATGACGATGCTCCGGCTGAGATCACCATGGCTTTCATGCAGGACGAGGATCTCAACTTCCTGCTGCAAGCCAGTGTCTCTTTGACGGCGGACATCACAACTTCCAACAACAAAATAATCTTCATCGTGACCCAACGTTACACGAACGACTACTTCTGCGTGGTACGTCGTTACGAAGCACAGGATTTCGGGCTTACCGCTTCCGGTGATTCCGGAACTTTCACCGCAACCCTCGACAGTGGTTTCGACTACGACAGCGTTGACGATCTTCGCGGCGTTGTGCTGATTCAGACCCTCAATGGCGACAAGGTTATCCATCAGGCTGCGATCAGCGAAATGGCGCAATTCGGTGCGAATTTCTCCGCTAATATCACGATGGGTCCACCTGCTCTTGACGTCCAGTTCACCAGCCTTTCCATGCCTCCGGGAGGAATCATCTCCTGGGAATGGGATTTCGATGGTGATGGCAATATTGACAGTGAAGAAGAGAATCCTGCATGGGTTTATACGACTCCTGGCGTCTACACGGTAAGTCTCACCGTTTCCGACGGTGAAGAAACGGACACCAAGACCGCCGAGGATTACATCTACGTTCAGGATACAGGGAATATCTATGGCTCGGTCGCGGGTCATTGGGATCCCCAATACGGCAATTATCACATGATTGGCGATGTAACCGTTCCTGTCGGCGCGACGCTGGTCATTGAACCGGGAACGACAATCACGAGCCAGAACGGCATTGGAATGATCGTTAAAGGAACGCTTGTTGCCGACGCTTCAGACGACGACCCGATTGTTTTCTCGACAACGGATCGTAACGTATGGAATGGTCTCGACTTCATCGATTCCAACGCATTCGAGTCGATCGTCTTCAACTGCCAGTTTTACAATGCAGAGGAGAGCGCGATTTTGATCAGCAACTCAAGCGTGGATATCCAGAAGTGTCGCTTTGTCGACAACTCCGGCTCAACGCAGGCAGGCGCGATTCACATCGTCAATTCCGACAATGTTTCCGTGAAACAGTGTTTTATCGGTAACAACGATGGCGGCTCGGTCGCAGGTGCATTCGGCATCGTGAATTCGACTCCCGAGATTTACAATAACATTATTGTGAACAATCAGGGTAGCCAGGCTGCCGCAATCAGCGTTCGCGAAGATTCATATCCGGTTGTGGTCAACAACACGATCGCGAACAATCTTTGTACCGGAAGCACCGGTGCAGCGATCTTCCTCTACGAATCCGAGATGGACCTGGTGAATAACATCATCATTGGCGAAGACGAACCGCTGATCGATCTCTTCGGCGATTTCTATGCCACGTACAACTGTGTTTCCGGTGGTTACGACGGAACCGGAAACATCGACGGAGATCCGATGTTCACCAATGCCTCAACCGAGGTTGGTCTCATCGAGAACTTGTTCAACGTCGAGTGGTACCTCTCGGAAGATTCACCCTGTATCGATGCCGGTGATCCTGAAGGCGAGCACATGGATGTCGAGGATCCGGACAACTCAGGATTACCGCTGTGGCCTGCTATGGGAACGCTGACAACCGATATGGGCGCGTACGGTGGAATGGGTAACGAATATCTCGATAACGAGAGCGATCCATCCGCTCCGCAGGTAACGGGCGTCTCTCTGAGCGTTTACCCGAATCCGTTCAACCCGGAAACAACCATCGCCATGAGCATTCCTTCCAACGAACCGGTCACGCTGGCGATCTACAATATCAGGGGTCAGGTGATTCGAACGCTGATCGACAACGATGTTGTTGAAAGCGAAGCGGTTGTATGGAACGGTATGGACGATAACGGAAAATCTGTTTCCAGCGGCGTGTATTTCGCAAGACTTACATCCTCCAAGGGAACAGCCGTTCATAAAATGGCTTTGATCAAATAGGTCAAACTACACTGCACATTGTAGCCGCCATCTCGAACGAGGTGGCGGTTTTTTTTTGGCACTGTTGCAAACTTAGTGGGTAAGTCGAAAAAAAGATTGAGAGGAATCACCCGATCTCGTACAATCTCCTAATCACCACAACAAGGAGATAGAGATGAATGATCCTCTCAGAAAACAAGTCTGTAAAACGTTGTTGGCTTTGCAAGGTTATTCTGCCGACCAGATAATCGAAGGTACGTATCAAACTTATCCATGCATTGAAGTCCATGTTCGAAAGGAAGATGAGCCACGTTGTCCTACATGCGGTATTGTGGGAACAGTTTATGATCATCGAGTCCGCAAAATTCTTCATGCATCCATATCCTGTCGTCCCGTAGTACTTGTGCTAACGCTTCGCCGGATCAACTGCGCTCAGTGTGGAGTGAAAACTGAACAACAGGATATTGCCGAGGGTCTCAATCGACACTCTAAAGACTTCGGCAATAAGGTTCTCCAGTTCACGCTTCGTTCAGACAATGCTTCTGTAGCACGGATATTCGGTGTGGATCGGAGTACGATTTATCGAATCGACAAAATTGAGTTATCCAAGTTGGAAAAGGGTTATAGAGGACGAGTTCCGAATGTCGATCAGATTGCAATTGACGAGATTGGTTATAAGCGAAGGCATAAGTATGCAACGGTTATCACAAACCATGAGGACGGGCGTGTGATCGACCTGACAATGGGCAAATCGAAAGAAAGTGCGAAGGAGTTGTTTCGAAAATACGAACGACGACTCCGCTGGATTGATACCGTAACAATGGATTTCAGTGGTTCATATATCGGCGCTGTTTCCGAGTGTTGGAGTGCCGATATGATCGTATTTGATCGTTTCCATTTCAGCCGCCTGGTCAACAGGAAAGTGGAAGAAGTACGACGAGAACTTCAGAGAGATTTTGAATCTGACAAGTTGCGTCAGAGCAAGAAACACGACCGGTGGTTGGTTTTGACCAGAAAACACAATCACAAAGAAAACCATCAAGCCCGACTCAAGAAACTGGAGACGCTAAATCATCCCCTTTACGAAGCCTATTTGCTCAAAGAAGATTTACTATCGATTTTCGAAGACGATATTACGCAAGAAGAAGCGAAGCCGATGATTGAAGAGTGGTGCAGAGTTATTCAGAAAACCGTCTTCGAGCCACTGAAGGCACTTGCAAGAACGATTATGAAGAGATTGCATATTGTGTTGAACTGGTTCAAGCATAGAATCACGAATGCCAAGGCAGAAGCGGTTAACAACGTCATTCGAACCATTATAAAGAGAGCGTATGGATACAAGGACTTCTCATACTTCAGATTGAAGGTTCTGCAATGTTGCGGATATCTGAATACCCATTCACCCACTTAATATGCAACAGTGCCTTTTTTTTACAACGCCCGTCGTCGCATCTTCGCCCGATCCCTCGCTCCATCGTGGATATACCACACCCGATTATCCACTCTCGTTGTTCCGCACCGCGAAAGACTTTCGTACGAAGATATCGTTTTCGTTGCGCGAAAGCCGAAAATCGGGTGTGAAACACCACGATTACGCTCACGGTCGAACGAATCTGCAGTCGACTTGTCCGGGATGACGGAGGAGGCGGAAATTGGTTGTAGAGAGGATTTTCCGAAGGAGGTATTCCTTGAAACTATGGCATCTCATTCAAAAAATCCTATAGCTGGCCAATCGTCTTCTTGCAAGCTCTTTTCCTACCCCTTCAATCCGCTGGAGGCGAAGCTCTGGATGATCTGGCGCTGGGCAAGCAGGAACAGGATCACGAGCGGGAGGATGCTGAATGTCGAAGCTGCCATCAAGAGAACCGTTTGCGAGGATGACTCCTGCGAGAAGTAGCTAAGTCCCACCTGGAGCACGCGGATGTTCTCGCTGTTGGTCATGACCAGCGGCCACATGAAGCTGTTCCAGCTCCCGATAACGGAGAAGATCGCGGCGGTGGAAATCACGCCCTTGGAAAGCGGCAAAACGATCTGCCACAGCATACGGAACCGACTGCATCCGTCGATCGCCGCTGCGTCAAACAGGTCCTGAGGCAGTGTTTTGAAGTGCTGGCGCAGGAGGAAGATGGTGAATATGTTGGCCAGCCAGGGAACGATCAACGCCTGATAGGTGTCGATCCATCCGAGGTGGTTCAGGAGCACGTAGGAGGGGATGAGGTAGATCGGCTGCGGAACCATCATCATGCTGATGAACAGGTAGAAAAGGGTCTCCTTGCCGAAAAACTCCATGCGGGCGAAGGCGTACGCTGCCAGCGCGCCTGTCACGATAACGCCGATCATGATGCTCAGCGATGTTATGATCGTATTGAGGAAGTAGCGACCAAACGGCACTTTGCTGAACGCCTTGGAGAAGTTCTCCCAGTGCGGATTCAGGCGGCGTTTTTGTTCCAGAGAGGACTGCGGAACTTTGGTGTAGGCCTTCTCTTTGATGATGTGGTTCTCTCTATCGAAGAAATGCACGTACGCGCTGTCGCCTTCCGTCTTGACGACCTTCACCTTGTGGAGCCTGGTCCCGTCGTTGTAGAGAATGTCGTCGTCGACCGGCACGAAGCCTACGTTGCCTTTGTTCACTTCGGTCTGAGTTTTCAGAGCGGTTGTAACCATCCAGATAAAGGGGACCACCATCGTCAATCCGCATAAAATCAGGACCGCATAGATAAAACCTTTTCCCATCCAGCGCATGTTTAGTTCCTCATATTTTTTCGCCGTCGATGACAGTCATATCCTTCAAGTGGTGCACGATGCCCCAGCTCTCCAGCTTCATGTTGCCGTCGATTCGGCTGATCACGTTAATGCTTCCGTTGAAAATCGAAAAACGCCTGTTGTCCGAGAGCGGAATCCGCAGCGCGTACCGCAAGAATCCGTCCAGGACGCCGCCGTGCGTTACCACGATGAACGTCTCGCCCTGATGCCTTTCGAAGAGGTCGAGCATGCAGGCCGTTGTGCGCAGGTATCGCTCGACCTTGCTTTCGCCCTGCGGCGGCGCGTAGTCCCAGCGATCGAGATTCTTGCGCATCTCCGGCTGCTCATTGCGAATCGCGTCGCGCGTTTGTCCCTGCAGGGTTCCCAGCCTGATTTCGCGGAGTCGCGGATCCTGCTGCAACGGGATATCCAGCATCTGTTCGATGTATCTCGCCGTGTTGACGGCCCTGCCGAGGTCGCTGCTGTACAACGCGGTAAAATCGCCATCCCAGAGGGGCGATTGCTCTGCCAGCGCGATGGCGACCGCTTCCGACTGCATTTTTCCAATCCGGGTCAGTTCGGAATCCAACTGCCCCTGATAACGTTTTTCCGTATTCCACACCGTCTCGCCGTGGCGAACGGCAATCATTGTCGTTTTTATCATATCAATCAATAATGAACTTTCTTTTCGAGTCTTTTCTGAAGCATGGTCAGGCCCAGGATGATCAGGAACAGCACCAGCGCGATGGCGCTTGCGTAGCTGAGATTGTTGCTCTCGCCGAAACCTTTGTCGAAGATGTAATAGACGATCACCTTCGTTGTTCCGAGTGGGCCGCCGATCGGAGGTCCGGTCATCAGGTAAACCTGAGAGAACACCTGGAACGTGGTGATGGTTGTCATCATCAGGACGTAGTAGGTCGTTGGGGAGATGAGCGGTATCGTGATACCGAAGAATTGCCTGAGCTTACTGGCCCCGTCTATGGAGGCCGCTTCGTAGTATACATTGGGGATATTTTGCAATCCCGCAAGATAGATAATCGTGTTGTAACCCAGTGAGCGCCATACGGATAGGATGATGATCGCGAAAAGCGCTAGCGAAGGTCCCTGAAACACTGTGGGAAGTTGAACGTTGAAGTTATCGAAGATCATCTGGAAGATGCCGGTGCTCTCGGAAAGCCAGCCCAGCGGCGCGATCCCGATTTTGCCCAGGACGAAGTTCATCAAACCGCTCTGCTGGTTGTATATGATTTTCCAGACGATCGATACCGCGACGAGCGAAGTAACGGTCGGAATGAAATAGATGGTTCTGAAGAACGCCCGGAGCGCAGTGATGTGATTCAGCAGCACAGCGAAGATGAGCGAGAGGATCAGCGTGGACGGCACGACGAAAACCACCAGGTAGAATGTGTTGACCATCGACTGCCAGAACTCCTGATCGGAGAAGATGTTCAGGTAGTTTTGCAGGCCGATGAATGAGCCGATTCCATCTACTTTCCACTCGAAAAAGCTGATGAAGAAGGAAATGATGATTGGAATCAAACGGAACAGGATCACGATGATCGCAGCCGGAAGGATATACATATAAGGCGAGATTTTCTTCATGTTCTCCTCGAATCCTTTTCTGCATCCCGGATGTCTCTACCGTCTACAAGGCAGACACCAAGGCATTAATATCTATGTCTGCACTACGTCAACACGGTTTGTCATGTCAACCAATTATTTTGTTAAGAAAAAAAGCAGAGCTAAAAAAACGGCGGCAAGGAAGACGTGCGATACGCGGACGCGGCTGTATCGAAATTAGCACGAAAGAAAGTTTGACAATGAGATAGAAGAATAGTTTTTTGAACATTTGAGGTAAACTGAAAGGAAAGGATCGATGACAGGAAAAAGATATTGCATTCTGGTCGGCTTGATAATAGCATTTGGACTGCTTGGCGCAAATTCTATTTTTTCCACCTATGGTTTCGCAGAGCAATACTACAACGTTGACACATACTCCATTGGAATGGGGGAGACCGGTTACTCCGATCTCTACAGGTTCAACACCGGATTCGGCAATCCGTCGCTTGCAACCACTTGCAGCAGCGTCGTTTTTTCGACAGGCGTTTCGTTCGGCTACATGAACTACAAGGACAAAAACGGCAAGACATTCCGCGACGACGGACTCTTCCTGCCGTATTTCTCGGTTGCGGTACCGTTCAAGAACCACCATCTCGCGCTCAATTTCAACACGGTGGCAGCCGGGAACTTCACGAACGATGTCGACAAGACATCCATGTTCAACGGTGATACGCTTACCGTGAACGAAACCAACCGCATCGAATCGAATATTTACCGCATCGATCTGATATACGCGTTGCATACGGATTGGGTAAACATAGGCGCGGGTCTGAATTATTACACCGGACAGCGCTCGCGTTATGTCGAGTCGGATTATGACGATTCGGACTTCGTGGACGCGAAGTACGAGACGAACCATTTTTTCCATAGCTACGGGTGGTCACTGGGACTGAGCAAGCGCTTCAGCAACATGTCGCTCGGTTTGGCGTACTCGCCGAAGATCAAGCTGGAGGGCGACACGGAGTTCAACTATGTATTCGACCCTTATCAGGACGAGCTCGCGGATGGAAGTTTCGAACTCCCCGAGCGTTATAGCCTGAGCCTGACATGGCGTTATCTGCAGAAGTTCAAATTCTCCACCGACGTCCATTACGAAATGTGGGACAAGACGGACAACGATGTCGAGAACCTGAATTCGGCCAAGGTATCGCTGGGTATCGCCTACGATCCGATTTACGACCGTGGCGGCTGGTATCAGCGATTGCCGCTGCGTGTGGGCGTCAGCTACCGTCAGCTTCCTTTCGAGGTGAACGATTCCCGTGTGACCGAAACGAGCGTAAGCGGCGGCTTCTCCGTGCCGTTCAAATCGCCGGGTAAAGAGATTCATTTCGGTGTGCAGTACACGATGCGCGGCGACAAAAGCAAGCATGGCGTGGAAGAGAACACCCTGATGTTCACCATCGGTACAAAAGGATTCGACATTTTCAAGAAACGCAAAAAAAGTATAGAACATAGAGATATTCCACAACCCGATTGAAAGTAAAGGCTTAATGAAATGGATATGGAAAGACGCCGACGGTAAGTCGCCGGTTGAACAAATCATTGCAAAACGTGGTTACGATGATACAAGCTTCAATGTCACGCTGGAGGATTTACCGGACGATGCCCTGATGAAGGACATCGAGAAGGCCGCACAGAGAATCATTCAGGCGATCCGCGACAAAGAGTGCATTATCATCTACGGTGACGACGATCCGGATGGGATCACCAGCACCTATATATTGTTCGATTATCTGGAGAAGCTCGGTTCGCAGAATCATTTCTATCATGTGCCGAACCGGCTGGTCGATCACCACGGCATTCAGGAGGGTTTTGTCCAGAAGGCGAGAGACCTGGGGGTCAATCTCGTGATCACGGTGGATGGCTGCTCCTCTTCTTTCGAGGGCGTTCAAGCGCTGAACGAGCTGGGCATCGAGACCATCATCACCGATCATCATCTTGTGCAGGACGAGCTCCCCAAAGCATACGCGATCGTCAATCCCAAGCAAGCGGATTGCCAGTATCCTTATCCGATGCTTGCCGGTGTGGGTGTAACCTGGCTCCTGATCCGTCACATATCGAAGATATGCGGCGTGAAGCCGGATCCGAGTTACCTCTTTTGGACCATGGTGGGAACCGTCGCTGACAAAGCCCCTCTGGACGGGGTGAATCGTATCATCTGTCTGGAGGTATTGCGCTCCTGGCGGGCGGTATTCGATGACACGGCTCAATTCCTGAGTCAGTACTACTACACGCCGGAAGACAATCGCTCAAAGATGAATTTCATCGCGTTTGCGTACAAGATCCTTTCGAGCGGGCGCATGTTGGATGGCGAAAATCGCGGGATGAGGCTTCTTTTGGCAAATCCGGTGGAAAAGCGCGATCAACTGAAGCGCTTGTTCATGGAGAAAAGCGAATACGAGCGGAAGATCAACGCGGTGATCGATATCGTTTCCCAGATCGAGCCGACGGGGTATTATTTCATCTACTTCGACGAATCGGATAAAATCCCGTTCGCTCTGTATGGACTCGCGGCATCGATCGTTACCAGCCGATTCAAGATTCCCGTCATATTCCTGAAGAAGAAAAAAGGATTGGTGGTCGGCGAGGCGCGCAGTACGGATGCGATCAACCTGATCGATTCTTTCAATCACTGCAGCGATATCCTCGTCCAGTACGGCGGACACGCTCGCGCGGCGGGATTCACGCTGGAGGAAGACCGGCTGCCGGAGTTCGAGGAGTGTTTCGGGGGATTTCTCCGCGACCGTATAACGGAGATTGAAGACGCGCAGAAGATCGAGATTGACGCGGTGCTCAGGCCGTTCGATATCAATGAGCAGATGTTCGAGAAGCTCAACGAGTTCCAGCCTTTCGGACAGGGGAACCTCGAGCCGATTTTCCTCGTCAAACGCATGACGAGGGAATTCATGGATCAGACGGGGCTGTTGTTCTCCGGCAAGAACGCGTTGGACCCCTACATCGAGTACGATATCGTTATCCAGCTTCGCAACGATGGCAACATGGTGATTTTAGACTATAAATTATGCATTGAATAAACAGATTTTGGAGAATATATGAAGATCGATCATGAGATTTGTGGATTGTGCGGCACCTGTGTTGCCGTCTGTCCGGTTGACGCGATACGCGTGACAGAGTTCAAGGTGATTCTGGACCAGGAGAAGTGCATTTCCTGTGGTAAATGCGAGAAGATATGCCCCTTCAGAGCGATTTCGGGAGGCGCTGAATGATCGATCTCAAAGCAAAGTACGATGTCGTTGTCGTTGGTGCGGGACCCGCGGGAAGCACTGCGGCGAGATACGCCGCGAAAGGCGGAGCGAAGGTTCTGATCCTGGAACGCGACCGCGAGCCCGGCATTCCCGTGCGTTGCGCGGAAGGCGTCTCGCATCGCGGACTTGCGCCGTTTATCGAGCCGAATCCGAAATGGATCGCGGCGAAAATCGATTCAGCACGCATTTTCGCACCGGATGGGAACATGCTGCAACTCGAGAACATCGGCACCGGCTACATTCTCGAGCGACGCATCTTCGATCGCGAGCTCTGCAATCTCGCATGCGCCGAGGGAGCGATGATGCTCACGAAGGCGGACGCGATCGGGCTGGAGTTCGACAACGATCAAATCTGCGGTGTGCGTTTTCGCCATCTGGGTAACGAGCATGTGGTGAAGTGCGATATCGTGATCGGAGCCGACGGCGTCGAATCGCGCGTTGGGCGCTGGGCCGGCATCAAGACCGCGTGCGATATGAGCGACATCGAGACCTCGGTACAATACACGCTAACGAACATCGACGCGGATCAGAACTACTGCGAATTTTACTTCGGCGACCAAATGGCTCCCGGCGGATATACATGGATATTCCCGAAGTCCAAGACATCGGCAAACGTGGGACTCGGGCTTTCCGGTAACCGGATTTCTGAGCACGGGCCGGTTCACTATCTGGACAACTTCGTGAAGAAGAGATATCCCAACGGGGCGATCAACGCGATCGTTTGCGGCGGAATACCTACGGGCCAGCCTTTGAAGGACATGGCCGCCGAGAGAATCATGCTGGTCGGGGACGCCGCAAGGCAGGTCAATCCTATGACGGGCGGCGGCATCATTACCGCGATGTACGGCGGCGCGAAAGCCGGCGAGGTGGCAGCCGAAGCCGTGCAGAAGCAGGACTTCAGTCGCAAGTTCCTGATGAATTACAAGAAGCGGTGGGATCAGAAACTGGGGGCGAACCATCGCCTGATGCACAAGTTTAAGGAGAAGTTCCTCTTCTTCGGCGACGAGAATCTCAATCGGCTGATCGCCACCTGCAAGAAGATGCCGCGGGAGAACCTGACACTTCGGGAGATTTTCTTCCAGGCGATTAAAACGGACCCCGTCCTGGTGGCGCAGCTTGCGAAAGACTTCGTGGTTAGCAAGCTGAACGTGTGACATCGATAGCGGACCATGGAATCACGTAATTGGAAAGAGGCGTTTCGTAAGGCGATTCATATCAGCTCACTTGTGATTCCCCTGTCCTATCTATACATACTTCACGAGAACCGGATGTGGATGTTCCTGGTTCTCCTGCCTCTGACGCTGGTTGCGATGACGATCGAGATATTGCGGCTCGAGAATCGCACCTATCGAAGGATTTTTTATCACCTCTTCGGGATCATCCTGCGCAAGCACGAGATGAATAATTTCACCGGCGCTACGTACCTGCTGGTTTCGTCGCTGGTTTGCTTCGCTTTCTTTCCCGGAGATAAAATAGCGTTCTTCGCCATATCTTCGCTGGCGATCGGCGATACCTTCGCCGCGATCGTCGGAATCCTGTTGGGGAAGCGGAAGATCAAAGGCACCAACAAGAGTCTTGAGGGAAGTCTGGCTTGCTTCATCAGCACCTTCACGTATGGGCTGCTGTTCAGGATTCACCCGGTGCTCTGTTTTGTCGGAGCGCTGGCGACAACCGTGGCCGAAGCTTCGAGGATTCCAATGGACGACAACATCAAGATACCTGTTTTCACTGCCATCGTCATGGCAGTGGCCAATATTTTCATACCGGGGTAATAGTTATGAAACTCTCGTTTGTGATACCCGTATACAACGAAGAAGAAACCATTGTAATGCTCTTCGACGAGATCGTCCAGAACACGCCGGATTACGAGAAGCAAATCATTTTCGTCGATGACGGAAGCACGGACGGCAGCTACGAGAAGATGTATCGGCTCGCTTCGGACAACGAGAACGTGATCGTCATCAGGCTTCGCAGAAACTTTGGGAAGTCAGCGGCGCTCAGGCAGGGTTTTCAGTACGCTGACGGAGATATCGTATTCACGCTGGATGCTGATCTACAGGATAACCCCGCCGAGATCGGCAAGTTCCTTCAGAAGCTCGACGAGGGCTACGACCTGGTATCCGGATGGAAAAAGAAGCGTAACGACCCGCTGGAGAAGAAGGTGCTTTCCCGCTTCTTCAACAAAGTGACCTCCTCCGTTTTCAAGCTTCATCTGCATGACTACAATTGCGGATTCAAGGCGTACCGGAAGGAAATCGTCAAAGAGATCGACGTGTACGGCGAGCTGCATCGCTATATTCCGGTTCTCGCCAATGCGAAAGGCTATCGGGTGACGGAAATCCCCGTGGATCACCGCCCACGCAAATTCGGGAAGACCAAGTACGGCGTCGAGCGCTATATGAGAGGTTTCCTCGATCTCGTCACCGTCAGGCTGATCACGAACTACAATCGCAGCCCTCTCTATTTCTTCGGCGGATGGGGTACGGCGATGATGGTCGTCGGATTTCTCATCGAGGCCTATCTCACCGTTCTCAAGTTCGGTTTTGGACAGCCCCTTTCGGACAGACCTCTCTTGCTTCTGGGGCTCCTGATGATCATGCTGGGCATGCAATTCTTCTCGATCGGACTGATCGGAGAGTTGCTGGTGAGCCTGTTCCGTAAACGGTCGAATTCAAGCGACGTATCGATCAAAACAATTGTGAACGCTCCAAAGGAAATATCGGGTGAGTAGATGCAGTTGAATGAAACGGAGTTACAACACTATCAGAAAGTCATTCAGGAGATAAAGGAGCCGGCCGTGCTCGTGCAGAATCCGGGTGGACAGGTCGTCTACTGCAACGATATCTTCAACCGGCATTTCAAACGTAAGAGAGCTTCGCTCATCGGTGATTCTCTCGACCGAATCGTTGGCATCGACATGATGTCGAAGCTTCTCCAGAAGGATCAGACAAATTTCACGTTCCAGTATCCTTCGACGAACGAAAGCAAGTCAAAGCGCACATTTATCGTTTCATGCATTTGGATCGAGAACAACGATCTCGGGATCATCACTTTATTCGATCTGGGCAATACGACTTCCAGCGATCTTCATATCGGAAAGGCGAATCGGGACTTACCGATGATCGAAAATCTCGATGGAATCGCAAGCAAAATTTCCGCAATCGATTTCGACAACGCCGAGAACATCCTGAAAATCCAGTACGAGATACTCGACGCGGTAAAAAATATCAGCAGTACCGAGAAGATCATGATCGAGATTCTCGAAGCGATCTGTCGCCTCAACAAGATAAACGGCGGCGCGATCTACAGCCTGGCCAGCTACAATGACATGCGGCTCGTGGCTTCCTGGAAGGAAAGGCCTGCGGACGTGAGTTTTCCCGATAAAATCTCGAATGAGAGTCTCCCCGAGAATTTCACGGAGGGACAAGTACATTCGAAGATTTTCAAGTTCAACAACCTCAAAACGACCTCCCATTTACTTCCTCTATACAGCAATGACCGCTTGATCGGCTCTATCATGTTTCGCACGGATTGTTCGCTCGATGCGAAACTGTCCTTCGAAGCGCTAAACGTTTTTACAAGCTGGATCGGCAGTTTTCTGGATCACCACAACGCCAAGCGCCAGCTCAACGAGACCATGCAGAACTACAAGCTTCTCATGGAGAACATGAACGAAGGACTCGTGATCATCGATCAGGACGAGCGATTCTCCATGGTGAACCGGAAGCTGTGCGATATGACCGGCTTTTCGGAGGATGATTTCATCGGGAGTAAGATTTGGGATTTCTTTGAGCCCCTTCAGTCCAGCAAGGTCAAACGCGTGAGGCAGGAACGCCCCGATCGCGGCGACAAGAAGTATGAGCTCGCCATCGTCAAGAAGAATGGCGATCGCATGTGGCTCACGATATCACCGACAACACTCAGGGACGTACATGGCAATCCCACCGGCGTTCTCGCAATCGTTACCGATATAACAAACTACGTTCATTTGTTTGACGATATAAATTTCAAGCATGGCGGGATATCGGATATCTTGATGCACCTCACGAACCTGTCGATTGTATGCTACAATTTCATCGAGAAGAAGATCGAATTCGCCAATCACCACTGCGTTCAACACTATGGTTTTACCTATGATGAAATCTACTCGATGCAGGAACAGGATCTCATCGAAATCGTGCATCCAGACGACAGGAGTCTCTTACGCAACTACCTGTTCGAAGCGCAAGGTTCCAAAGCGCCAATCATCTCCAACACGATCGCGTACCGCCTCAAATCGAAATTCGATAAATATATCTGGGTTTCGAGCAACATCATTGTGCAGATAAACGAAGAGGGAGTACCCGTTCGAGTTTTCCTGAGCACCTTCGATATCAGCGAGTATCGTTATTGCACGGAAAAGCTCGATGAGCAGTATGGTTTCAACCGGCTGCTTTTCAAGAAGAACCCGACCCCGATGCTGATTGTGAAAGATCCTGTGACGGCGCTTAAAATAAGGAATTATCTGAATGGGATCATTACCGGCATGGATGTTGTGTTCGAGCCGGACGATTACGTGGTTCAGAACAGTATGAGCAGGATGCTGATCCTCGAAGCGAATAAAGCGTGCCTGGATTTGTTCGAGGTGGAGCATTGCGATGAAATAGCAGCGGAGCTAACCCAGTTCGTTACAATTGAAATGATTTCAGGTATACGAAAGGGTCTGATTGCATTCTTGCAGGGGAAAGAGGATCAATGGTTTCCTGCAAGCGGTATTACAAAAACAGGGAGGAAAATTGATCTCGAAGTGTTGATTACACCGCTCGAAATGTATGAAGATTCCTTGTTGATAGCTTTTAAATAGTAGAAATGAAAGGAGATATAAATAATGGCACTCACGAATGAAAAACTGACCAGAAATCCCCGTAAGTATTTCTCGGAAAACTTCAATCCTACCAATTGGGATCAAATTGAAGCGGAATACAAGAAGCTGCTGGAAATGGAGATTCAATCGGCTGACAGATTGATCGAATTCATGGAGAGGTTCAGCGAATTGTATTTCATCACCGGCGACGAAATGGCGCGGCGCTACATCGACATGTCCTGCTACGCGGATGACAAGGAGAAAGAGAAAGCCTTCAACAGCTTTTATGCGGACATCGTCAGCAATATGAAGAAACCGGCGTTCGAATTGATGCGGAAATTCTACGACAGCCCGTATCGCAACGATCTGGACCACGCGAAATACGATCACCTCAACCAGCTTATCGCTGTGGACATCGAGCTGTTCCGGGAAGAGAACACGCCGCTGGCCCAGCAGGTGCGTGAGATTGCAAATCAGTACGGCTCGATGATCGGTGGAATAACCGCCGAGTACGACGGCAAGGAGCATACGCTCCGGCAGTTGTCCGTCTATCTGAAGAAGCAGGACCGAAAAGTACGGGAAGAGGTTTTCCACATCATTCACAAGAAGATCGCCGAGAAGAGCGAAGCCTTCGACGAGCTTTTCGACAAGATGAAGGATATCCGCGTGCAGATCGCGAAAAACGCCGGATTCGACAACTTCCGCGATTACGTACATCGCTCGAACAAGCGGTTCTCATATACTCCTGAAGACCTTTTCCGCTTCCACGAGTCGGTGGAGAAGCAGGTTATGCCGTTCATCAAGGAGCTTGACGAGGAACGGAAGGAAAAGCTAGGCTTGGACGAACTGCGCCCATGGGATACCGCCGTGGACCTGGATGGAAAAATCCTCAAGCCTTACAAGGATACCAACGAGCTTACTGAAAAATCGATCCGCATCCTCAGCAAGATCAAGCCGGAATTCGGCAGGCAATTGCAACTGATGAAAAACACCGGTTTCCTCGATCTGGACAACCGCAAGGGCAAGGCTCCAGGGGGATACAACTATCCGTTCAACGAGTGGGGCGCATCGTTTATCTTCATGAACTCTGTGGGATTGCAGGACGATGTGAGCACGCTTCTTCACGAGGCGGGGCATGCGTTGCACGCCTCCAAGATGTCCAACACGCGCCTTGATACATACCGCGAGCATCCAAGCGAAGTTGCCGAGCTCGCATCCATGGCGATGGAGCTACTCTCGATGGACTACTGGGACGAGTTTTACAGCGACGAGGAAGACCTCAAGAAAGCCAAGCGTGAGCAACTGGAAGGCACGCTTACATTCCTGCCATGGTGCATGGTTGTCGACGCGTTCCAGCAGTGGATTTACCTGAACCCGGATCACACGCCCGAGCAGCGTTCGGATTACTTTATGGAGCTGCGCAAACGTTACGATTCCATCGTCAATTGGGACGGATTCGAGGCGTATCAGAGGAACCTCTGGAAGCGCCAGCTTCATATCTTCGAGACCCCGTTCTACTACATCGAATACGGTATCGCACAGCTCGGAGCGCTCTCGATTTATCGCAACTACCGCGAGAATCCTGAAAAGGCCGTCGAGCAGTACGAGAATTTCCTGAGTCTGCTTTACACGAAGCCGGTAGACGAGCTTTACGAGGCAGCGGGAATCAAGTTCGATTTCAGCGAGGAATACATCGCGAGTCTGGTTGACTTCGTGCGTGACGAGCTGAAGAAGCTGAGATAACGCGAAAGGCTTTCGAGAATTCCATGAAGATCGCAGTCGATCTGCATTCTCACTCGGGATACGCAGGCGGAGTGGGGCAGATACGCCTCGAGGACGTCGCCGGTACGATGAAGCGTAAGGGCATCGATGTCTTCGGGACCGGGGATTGCCTTTATCCGCCACGAACCAAAGAATTATACGACCTTCTGCGCGAGGAGGAAAACGGCCTCTTCGCGCTGGAAGGCGATTCCTCCCGATTCCTCTTGCAAACCGAGGTGATTTTTTCCACCCAACTTCCCGGTTACGCTAAGCGAACTGTCGCGCATCACGTAATCCTTTTCCCGGACTACCGGGCGATCGAATCGTTGCAGCGTTTGATGGCGAAGCACGGGGACAAGAACACCATCGGCAGACCCTTCATCGTTACGGAGAATCAGGGTGAATTGCAGGAGAGGCTCTTCGAGATCGCCGAAATCGATCCCCTGGTGGAGATCATCCCCGCCCACGTGATGACGCCCGACGGCATCATGGGCAGCCGCAACGGGCTCTCGTCAATAAGGGAATTCTACGGAGACTTCACCTCGCGCATCCGTGTCATCGAGACCGGTCTGAGCGCCGATCCCGAGATGCTGGGGACGATTCCCGATTTCCACGGATTGACCATGATCTCGAACAGCGATTGCCACAGCGCCGCCTTGAACCGGATCGGACGCGAATTCACAATTCTCGATTCGGATTCCCACGATTACCCGGGGATCATTCACGCGTTGCGTGAGAACCGGGTTGCGCTTACCGCCGAGTTCAATCCCGCGGAGGGGCGCTATTTCATGACAGGTCACGACAAACTCAACGCGGATGTCCCGCACTCGATTTATTACGATTGCCCACCCACCGATTACCGCTGTACGCACTGCGGGAAGCGTATGCATCAGGGCGTGTATCATCGCTGCCTCGCGTTGCAGGACGCATCGTTGATTCCGCTTCCGCGCATGAGTTTGCACCTGATACCGCTTGTGGAGGTTCTGGCTGCCGCGATGGGTGTGAAAAGCATTTCATCGCGAAAGGTTCGGGCGATGTTTGACGCGATTATGGCATGCTATCGATCCGAGATTGAACTGTGGACTTCCGGGGCGGTTACGGAAAGGTTGCAGGATGTAATTCCTGAAACAGCGCTTCAGGCTATTCTTCAGGTGCAGAAGGGAAATTTCCGGTTCGATCCTCCGGGCTACGATGGGAAGTACGGAGAACTCAAGATCGACGGGATCGCGTAACCTACCTCAATATTACATCATCGACTGTACAATTCAGACTGCCGTCGTGCAATTCTACTTCCAGCTTGTCGTTTTTCTGCGCGTGTTTTGCGGATCGGATAATCTGCCCCGCTTTTCGCGTGATGGAATACCCGCGTTTGATCACCACTTTGGGCGATAGATCCTCCAGAAGCGCTGATTGCGTGGCGAGATGATTCTGCTTTCGCTCGAGGATGCGCTCCGTGGTGTCGGACAGTTTCCGTCCGGCGGTTTTCAATCGATAGCGGCAGTCTTTGCAATAATCTGCGGTCAGGGACGATACCGCGCTGAAAAATCGCTGCTGAATGCGCTCGGTCTGGAGCTTTTTGCGATCGATCAGGCGAATGGTCTGTAGCAGGCGGTATGTCGCTTCGTCAAGCTGCTGCTGATGGGCCTGTAACCTTGCGTACGGGCTGTTCCTCTCGATGTTGTATTGCAGCGTTTCCACCGTCCGGTGCAGGCGATTGAGGTGGTTCTGAAGCTGCATTTCGATGTGACGTGCGTGCGAGGAGACGAATCCCAATACCTCGTTGCGATCGGGAACGGCGAGCTCCGCCGCGGCCGAGGGGGTTGGCGCGCGCAGGTCGGCAACGAAATCGCAGATGGTGAAATCGATCTCGTGACCCACAGCGGAAATGATTGGGACGGGGCAGTCGTAGATCGTTCGCGCGAGCATCTCGTCGTTGAAGACGAAGAGGTCCTCCTGCGAACCTCCGCCGCGTCCGATCACGATCACATCGACCGGATTGCGCGTGAAGTATTCGATTCCTCCGATCAGGCTTTTGGGTGCGCCATTGCCTTGCACCAAGGCAGGATACAGCCGGATTTCGCAGCCCCATCTACGGGAGATCACGTTGCGGATATCCTCGATCGCCGCGCCGGTGGCGGAAGTGATAACGCCGATCGTTTCCGGATATCGCGGCAAAACCTTTTTGTGGGCCTGGTCGAAGAGTCCATCTTCCTGCAAGCGTCGCTTGAGCTCTTCGAAGCGGATTTGGAGATCGCCCATGCCCGTGGGATACATCCGCGTGATATTCATCTGGTAGTTGCCGCTCTTTTCGTAAACCGTCAGCTTGCCCGTACAGATAACCTTGTCGCCGTTCTTGGGCGAGAAATCGAGGTAGCTGTTCCAGGTCTTGAAAAAGACGCAGCGAAGAGTGGCGTTCTCATCCTTCAATGAAAGATAGATATGCCCCGAGAAGTGACGCGTGAAATTGGCGATCTCCCCTTCCACGAACAGGTCGGGGATGTTCGTCTCGATAACGTTCTTCAAATGCCTGTTGATCTCGGACACCGAGAAGATGTTCTCTTCGCTGCTGAAATTCATGTAGCCTTATTTCCTCTTGCGTATAATCTTACCTTCAGCCATCACCATCACGGGGAACGCCCCGAGGTGAAGCGGATTCTTGTCCCAGACGATCAGGCTGGCCAGCTTGCCCGGCTCGATCGTACCAAGCGAGTCGTCGATTCCAAGGATTTTAGCGTTCTTCCAGGTGATCATCGAGATGGCTTCTTCCTCGCTCATGCCGTGGATGAGGAAGTATTTGAGCGTATCGCGCAGGCAGATGGTGTGAATCACACTGTGATCCGTCATCAGGCCGTAGAAGGCTTTCGACTTCATCAGGAGCTCCGCGTTCTGGTAATACGAATGCTTCAGCTCGACCTTGTAGCCCACGGTTCCCATCGGCCCGTACACAACAGGTATATCCGCTTTCGCGAGCTCGTCGAATATCTCCTTGTGGAACACGTCGGCGGTGTGGTCAGCTGTAGCCTTGAGTCCGTACTTCTTCACCAGGTAAATCAGGTAGAGCACGTCGTCGTCCTTGTGGACGTGCACCTTGGCGACCTTTTCGCCGGAGAGGAGTTCCAGAATCGCGAGTTCTTCCGCCGAGAACTCGAGTTCATACTCGCGCTGGATAATTGCCTTTTCCTCTTCGATCTCCTTTTTGTTCAGCTTTTTTTCCTTCTGCTTCAGTTCCAGTTCTTTAAGCTTCTTGTCGCGAGCGAGTTCGGTCTTTTCTTTCTTGCGCAGGATTTCGTCGAATTTCTTTTCCAGCATCATGTAAACGCCCATGCGGGTGTTGGGACGCTCGCCTTTCCAATCGGTGGTTGAGCGTGGATTGAACCCCAGCGCCATCTTGTAGCCGTAGTGCTTGACCATCGCGTCCTTGCGATTCTCGACGAAGTTTCGGATGACCATCGCCTTGCCGCCCAGAAGGTTACCGCTTCCGGGAACCAGACAGCTATAGAGGATGCCGAAATCGACGGCATCCTTGAAGGCCCGGTCGTCGTAATAGATGCTGTCAATGGGGTTGATCAACGGCAGAAACTGGCTCGAGTGGTCGTTAGCTTCCGCTTCCTGATACGGCTCGCCTTCGCGATCCATGCCGATGTGAGAATGCGCGTCGATGAATCCCGGGGTAACCACGCCTTCATAGTCGTGAGGCTTCTCTTTGGACGTGACATCGACAATTACCGTTCCTTCCACCGTGATCCACCGATTCTCGACTTTCGCTTTTCCATCGAAAAGCACACTTGCTTTAATAACCGTTTGCTTGGCCATACGAATCTCCTTTATTGTAATGAGTTATCTATCCGGTAAACGCAACTGTCATGGCTTCTATCCTGAAGACACAGAATAAACTTGATAGCATTGCCTGTAGAAAATTGTCAATCAAACAGTAGAAAAAAACGGAATCCCACCTGGCCCCTCACTCAGGAAGGACTCCGCATAGGGGTGAAAATTTTTCAATATGGATTGCTGATATACTCTTTCAGAAGGTTGTTCTCATGCTCGGCTGCCTGTAGAAGGGAGTGGATTACGTCTCCGATCGAGACGAGGCCGATCATCTCTTCTCCATCGAAGATGGGCAGGTGGCGTACCTTTCGCTCCGTCATCGTTTGCATGACCTTCTGCATGTCGTCGGACGCGTCCCCCTGCACGAATGTGCCGCTTGGGGTCATGATGCTTTCGACTTTCTCGTCTTCACGGAAGCACTGAAGTTTGTGAATATTGCGCAGAATGTCGCGTTCGGTCATGATGCCGACGATCTTCTCGCCATCCTTGACCATCAGCGCTCCAATTCTTTTCTGATTCATCACGCCCAAGGCGTTTTTGATCGTGTCGTTTTTCTGAATCGAAATGACTTCTTTTGGCTGTTCCATCAATAATCTCTTGATCTTCATAACGGACCTCCGATCACAGAATGAATTCAATTCAATAAAATGTCAATGAAATTAACGCGCTTAGTCTGTATTACCTTGGTCCGTGATTGTTTGACGACGTTATCCACCGTGTGCCCCTCGACTCCGCTCAGGATGACACGATGGTTAATTATATGGGAAATTATTGTTTGTCACCCTTGATCTGTAGGTTTCACGAAGTGATAACCTGGATCACCTATTGAGTCGAAGGGCTAACGATTTTTTCCATATCAATGAAGTAAAACTCATTCACAAAATCTTACAGAAAACTTCGAGGATTTGTTAGTACATTCCTGTTTCAATAAAGTCGGAGGGCCCATACTTTGTAACAACACCCAATGTATCAGGGAGTTAACGCGGCTTTATGTGAAAGGCGAATTAGGGGTTGGGCTCTATTGTGTTCGAAGCGTGAGGGCTATCCCTCGATGCCCAACCTCTCCATGAGGTCCTGGGAAATCCGGTACGGCTTTCCGTCTCGGGCGAAAACGGCAACGATCTCTCCGATGCTGCACAGGTTCCCGGCCTGATCGTAGATTTCCTGGTGCCACGTGGATTTCAGGCGGTTGGCCTTCACGGGGGAGGTTAGGACGGTTATGGTGTCCTCTAGCGGAACGCCGCGCAGAAACTGAATACGGACATCAGTGATGTAGATATGGACGTTCATTTCAAACAATTCGGAAACCGATACGCCCAGGTCCGCAATTGCCTTGGAGCGAGCTTCTTCAAAGACGTGAAGATAATTCGCGTTGTTCAAATGGCCGTAAATGTCGCACTCGTAACCGAAAATCTTGCGCTTGTATTCCGATTTCATGATTACCTCCGGAAAATCATCCTGGTCATCTCGTATAACCCGAGAACCAATCATCCATCCTATCGATACAATTGCAACATAAAAATGAATTGACTCTCATAATGCTGCGATTGAACTTGTTCGTATGAAGTACTCCAAAAAGAAGATCGCCGGTTTCGACCGGAACAAGAAACGGAAAATCCTGCGGGACTATCTGCTGAAGATTGAAGAGGAATGGCCCGATGTTGCCTCGCGCCGCGATAACCTTGCCGGTCTCGGGCAGTTTGCGAAGGATATCGGAGACGATGGTGATTTCGTAGCAGTCGTCTCTGATATCGTTAGACTCGTCGATCACGCGGAATTGCATGAAGACCGGGCGGATGTGCGAACGTATCAAGGCATCGCGATTCCCATTTTGCGCAAGCTGGGTCACGAGCCGAAGGATATGGACATCACAATCGCCAAAGGCGACGGATCGGGGGAGGCAAGGCAGATTCCCCTGCTTGGGATCGTGAATAATCTGCGGTCGGCCTTCAACGTTGGCGCGTTAATCCGTGTTGCGGAATGTGTCGGGATCGAAAAACTTTATCTCTGCGGATACACGGCGACTCCTGAGAACGCGAAGGTGAGTAAAACCTCGATGGAAACGGCCGGGCATGTTGCCTGGGAGTATCGCGAGGATGCAAAGGCGTTGATACGCGAGTTGCAGTCCCTGGGTATTCCGGTGATTGCCCTGGAAACCGTGCAGCAAGCGCCTTCGATCCACGAATTCGATTTCCCGCGTCCCTGCGCGATCCTCGTGGGCAACGAAGCGCTTGGAATTGAAGAGGATTTGCTGAAAATGGTTGACCGCATCGTGCAGATTCCAGTAAATGGATGGAAAAACTCTCTCAATGTCGCCACCTCGTTCGCTGTAACCTGCTACGAGGCGCTCCGGCAGTGGGATTATAAGGACAATCGATATGATGGATCGTGAAAAGGCATTCGAGTTTCTTTACAGGAACCTCCAAAACGAGAACCTCCGCAAGCATAGCCTGGCGGTCGGTGCGGTGATGGAAGCGCTGGCGAAGCATTTTAACGAAGACGGGGAGAAGTGGTTTGTCACGGGATTGCTGCATGACATCGATTACGAATTCACGATGGACGATCCGGACAGCCACAGCGTGATGGGCGCAGAAATGCTGGAGAAGGAAGGGCTTCCCGGCGATGTCGTACACGCGGTGAAGGCGCACGCGGATCACGCGCCTCTCGAATCGCTTCTGGACAAGAGCCTGTACGCCGCGGATCCGATCACCGGCCTGATTACGGCGGCAGCGCTGATGCAGCCCGAGCGGACGATTGCGGAAGTCAAACTGAAATCCCTGAAGAAGAAATATAAATCGAAGAGCTTTGCCGCCGGCGCGAACCGGGAGCAGATTGCGACTTGCAGCGATATCGGGTTCGAATTGGCGGATTTTCTTCAGTTGTCGATCGATGCGATGACGAAGTACGATCAGGAGATCATGGGCTAATCTTTCTTGGGTGACGGCTTGAAGAATTTCCCGTCTTTCTTCTCGACCGCTCCGCGCCTCAGCAGCCCATCCAGGATGATTTTCGCGAAATACCGCGGAGACTGGAAGATCGAATCGTCCGGGAAACTTTTCTTGAGCTCCTGTCTGGTTGTACCGTCGATGATTTCTTCAACACGGTCGAAAGTGATGCCTTTGTCGTCGATTTTTGAGAGAATATGTCGTTCAATCGGTCGCATTGTTTCCTCCGGAGGTTGAGAAAACCGTGAGCGGCCCGGATGTCAATGAAAAGGGCGACGACAGTAAGATTTTATGGGATTTTGGGAGATACTATGAGCGAAAACTACAATCGTTGCTTCATTTGCGGGAAGGATAATCCGGACGGACTTCAGCTTGTGTTCACGTATCCGGACGACCGTGCTGTGGCGCAGGTGAACATCCCCGAGAAATTCGCCGGTTATCCGGGCGTGGTTCACGGGGGAATGGTTGCGGCCCTTTTGGACGAAGCGATGGCGAAGATATGCCTGGCGAAGGGCGGAATGGCCGTTACCGGGCGCATGAATCTGGAATACAAGAAGCCGGTCCACACGCAAAACGAATACATCGTAAGCGGCATCATCGATAACGATAAAGGCCGTATCCTTGAATGCAGCGCGAAACTTGCCGATACGAACGGGAGAATCCATGCGAAGGCTTCTGCCGTGTTCGTTCGCGTGAAGGAATGAAATGAATCCATTGAGCAAGCTCTTCACGCCCGGGGAACAGCGCGTGCTGCTGTTTCTCATGGGATTTGCCCTTCTGGGAATGACAGCTCGATTCTTCGCGGGGGAAACCGGCGATAACCGGGTACAGGTGGACTCTCTGAAAGTCCGGCTGCATCAGAGCGACCTGCGGATCGATTTGAGGAATCCAATGATGGCTGATCTGATGTCGATTCCGGGAATCGGCGAGAAGAAGGCGCAGGCGATTGTCGCCTATGCTACGCAGACGGGCTTTACGTGCCGTAAGGACCTGATGAAAGTCCGCGGAATTGGTGAAAAACTGTACGAACGAATGCTTCCGTACCTGATACCCCTTGACAACGAAACCGCTCGCGAAGATTCTTTACTGGGTTTTTCTGCCGTTGCTGAAGGCGAAAGGATCGATCTCAATCATGCGAGCATGGAAGAGATCATGACGCTTCCGGGGGTCGGCAAGGTACTTGCCGCCCGGATTATACGCTACCGAGAAGAACATGGCGGTTTTTCTTCGATTGACGACCTGCTGGATGTGGAAGGAATCGGCGAGAAGACGTTGCAGAAAATAAAACCTCAAATTTACCTGGGAGATTGATATGGCTCCATCCAAGTCATTGGCGCCCACGTTGACGCTTGCACAGTTGTATGAATCGCAAAACCAGCTTTTCGACGCGCTGGCCGTGTATCGAAAGCTGCATGCCGAGCGAGGCGATGAAGAGATACTGGAGAAGCTCGAATCGGTTCAGGAAAAAATCCTGAGCGACGAGAAGCTGCACTATAATTCCCGCATTACGGAGATTTTCTCCGCCGACGAGCGGAAAAGACTGAAGATTATTCCGCAGGATCGCTTCGAGAGATTACAGGAATCCATGCGTCAACAAAATGAAGACGACGAGGAGCTGGCTGTCGAATCGGACGAGGAGCTTGCCCCGCAGGCGAGGAAGGCTTTTCTGGAGGGTTCTTACGAGGAAGAGGAATCTCCGGAACCGGTTGCAGCGCCATCGATTCCTGAAATTACGGGAGGCGTGATGTCGATGCGGATTGCCGATTTCGCCGATCGAACCGTGAAGATTCTGGGTGGAAACAGGAAATTGCAGGAAATAACATTGGGAGACTTACTGAAGATTTTTCATGGAAACGAAGAATAAAGAAATCAACAAACTGTGCGCGAAGTGCTTGAACAAGTGCAAGCAGTCGATCGAAGTGATATTGCTGACCTGCCCGAACTTCGAACCGAGGCCGGAGCAGCTTGAGATAAAATTCGGCAGTAAGAAGTATTCGCGACGCTCGTAACGGGTGACTGCCGCAGGATCATTTACTGGTATTTTAAATGACACCGGAGTGAGAAAGGGGGAGCGATGCGGATTATAACCGGCAAGTACAAGGGGTTCCATCTGTTCTCGGTGCCTGGCGATCGCACGAGGCCGACCACTGACTTCGTGAAGGAAGTCATGTTCGGAGTCCTCGATCTCTACGATGACGACGTCGTTCTCGATCTCTACGCCGGAAGCGGAGCGCTGGGACTCGAGGCCTTGAGCAGAGGGACGCTGGAAGCTAACTTCGTGGATTCGAGTCAGAAAGCGGTGCAAGCGATCTGGAAGAACATCGAGAAGCTCGGATGTCAAGAAGCTACGCACGTAAAGAAGAAGAAGGTTGCGTCGTTTCTGGAGGAGACGGAGAATCAATATGACCTGATCCTCATGGATCCGCCTTACCGCAAGGATATGGTGAACCGCACTCTGCGGATTATCTTCGAGCGGAGTTTGCTGAAGCCTTATGGCCGGATCCTGGTGGAGCACGCCTTCGATGAGCCCATCTCCGACGAGTGGTTCGAGCATAGAATTTATGAGAAAAAAATGGGGGAGACGGTGATTACGATCCTGTCTCTGGAGGATAAATGAAAATCTACAACACGCAGACAAGGCAGAAAGAAGAATTCAAACCGGTGGAACCCGGGAAAGTGAAGCTTTACGCCTGCGGTCCCACAGTATATAATTATTTCCACATCGGTAACGCGCGAACATTCATGTTCTTCGATGTCGTCCGCCGCTATCTGGAATATGCCGGATACGAAGTGACTTTCGTGCAGAATATCACAGACATCGACGACAAGATCATCAACCAGTCCATCACCGAGAACGTCCCTGCTTCCGATGTAGCTGAGCGCTACACGAAGGCTTTCTTCGAAGATACCGCGAAGCTGGGTTTACGCCCGACCACGTACGCGCCCAAGGCAACCGAGTACATCGGCAAGATGATCGGTTTCATTCGCGAACTGGAGAAAAATGGCTTTGCGTACGAAGCCGACGGCGATGTCTACTTCTCGGTGGATAAGCTCGACAACTACGGGAGCCTTTCGGGGAAGAACATCGACGATCAGATGGTGGGGGCGCGCATTCAGGAGAACAAGCAGAAGAAGAATCCGCTTGATTTTACGCTCTGGAAGCGTTCGAAGCCCGGTGAGCCGACGTGGAACAGTCCCTGGGGCGAAGGCCGCCCGGGGTGGCACACGGAGTGTGTGGTGATGTCCCGCGATCTTCTGGGCGAGACCTTCGACATCCACGGTGGCGCCATCGACCTGGTGTTCCCGCATCACGAGAACGAGCAGGCACAGGCCTACGCGCAAAACGGCAAGCCTCTGGCGAACTACTGGATGCACGGCGGCTTTCTGAACATGTCCGGCGAGAAGATGTCCAAGAGTCTGGGTAATTTCTTCACGACGCGCGATGTGCTGGAAAAATTCGATCCGGAAGTTGTCCGGCTGTTTTTCCTCTCCAAGCACTACAGGAGCCCGATCGACTACTCTCCCGAGCTGCTCGAGGAGAGCAAGAGCGGCGTAGCGAATTTCTACGATGCGCTGGAGTTCATCGACTTCCTGAAGATACAAAATCCTGGCGGGAAGTTCGGCAAATACGCACAGAAGTACTATGACGAGTTCAAAGAGGCGATGGACGACGATTTCAACACCGCCAAAGCCATTGCGATTCTCTTTGAGCTTACACGAAAGATAAAGAGCCTTGAAATCCCCTCGGACATTCGAAACGAATACGCCCACGCTTTGGTGGAGATCGGAAGCGTGTTGGGCTTCTTCTCCGACCTGGAGAAGAAGCTCGCGAAGGACGATCTCTCGGGGAAGCTGGTCGAGATGATGATTGAATACCGGGTGCTGTTCAAGAAGGAAAAGAATTACACGATGGCGGACAGGATTCGCAACGATCTGGCCGATATCGGAATCGAGTTGCTCGATACGAAAGACGGAACCATCTGGAAATCGAAGCGGAAATAAGAGGAACTTGTGTGAGCCAGAGCAATCCTTGGGCCTGTTGGGACAACACGGCAATCGTCATACCGGTATTCAATGCCGCCGCTACGCTGCCCGAGCTACTCTGGGGAGTGCTGGCCTTCGTGGACGCGAAACAGGTCATCTGCGTTGATGACGGTTCGGAAGACGATTCTGTCGAGATTTGCCAGGATCACGGCGTACAAGTGCATGAGATGAAGGTGAATCGCGGGAAAGGAGCGGCTCTGAAGGCTGGCTTCAATCTTGCGATGCAGCAGGGATTCGAATTCGCAATGACTTTGGACAGTGACATGCAGCACCATCCGGACCAGATGGTGCGGTTCATTGCGGTGCAGAACAGGACCGAAGCGGATCTGGTAATCGGAAAGCGGGACTTCCGTTTCGGTACCATGCCGATTGCGCGGATTGCCAGCAATACGATCACGAGCGTAATCGTGTCGCTCATGTGCAGGCAGAGGGTTTGCGATTCCCAGAGCGGCTACCGCTTGTATCGCCTCGAGCATTTGAAGCAATGCGTGTTGCGCACCGATCGCTACCAATTCGAGTCGGAGGTAATCTTCGAATACGCACGCAAAGACGGTGTTATAGCGCACGTGCCCATTGGAACGATTTACAATGATCAGCCGAGCAACATCCGGCACCTGAGAGACATCATGAATTTTATTGGAGTTGTGATACATGAAGGAACAAAGAAGGGATCGATTCATTGATCCAGACGAAGTAACGGATATTACGGAAGAGAACAAACAATATCTCCTGAAAAAGGGCCTGCTGCCGTTCGTAACGAAATATGGTAAAGTAAAGTGGATTCATCCAACGCAGAAGGGTTATCGCTTATTGAATAAATCGAGCTTCGACGATTTCCGCCCGAAGACATTCAAGCGCATTCTGGATCGATACATCTGGATAATCAGCGTTGTGGCTGTCGCCGCTTTCGTGATTGGCATTGGCTTATGGGCAACCAACAATTTGTTTTAAAGAAGTGAGAGGATATTGTGAATATATTGTTAACCAATGACGACGGGATCGACGCGATCGGGATCAACGTGCTGGCGGAGGAGCTTGAAAGACGCGGCCATCGCGTGACGGTTGTCGCTCCGCATCATGAACGCAGTGCGTCATCCCATTCGATTACGATCAGAAAGCCTTTGTATGTAAAGAGTTCACAGCCGAATCGTTACGCGGTAACCGGTACGCCGGTGGATTGCGTTTTCATGGCGCAGCAGAAGCTTGTCGAAGGCAATCCCGACATCGTTATATCCGGCATCAATTCCGGCCAGAACATGGGCGAGGACATCCTGTATTCGGGTACGGTTGCGGCTGCGCTGGAGGCGATGTTTCTCGGCTGGAAGGCGTTGGCCGTATCCATTCAGGATTACAGGGACCAGCGCTTCGAAACGGCTGCGTGGTATGTCGCAGAGCTACTCGATCGAGGCATCGCCGATCAGGTCGGCGAGTCCAGTATTTTGAATATCAATGTACCGAACCTGCCACGGGAAGAGGTCAGAGGCATTCGTCTCACGCGCCCGGGACATCGTCACTATCGCAACTTCGTCAGAGAGGTGATCGACGATGAAGGCGAGAAGTCCTACCTCGTTGGCGGCGATATCCAGCACTGGTCACGCGAGGAAGGCACCGATTTCGCATGCGTTCACGCAGGATATGTCTCGATTACGCCCCTTTACCCGGATTTCATGTGCGATTCCGCCGCGAAACCGGTGAATCGGTGGATCGAAGGACTGGATTTCATCGGCGGAAGCGGGGAATCGGATGAAGTTTGAAGACCAACGTCTGATCATGGTGCGGGATAACCTCGAGGCAAGAGGTATCCACAATCCACGGATTCTCGCTGCATTCATGAAGGTGGCGCGGGAAGATTTCGTCCCGGACGATTTCAAGATGCACTCCTACGCCGATCATCCGCTGGCGATCGGTGAGGGACAGACAATTTCCCAGCCGTACATCGTTGCGCTGATGATGAATCTGCTGGAACTCGAAGCGGATAATCGCGTTCTCGAGATTGGAACCGGAAGCGGTTACCAGACTGCCCTGCTGGCGGAGCTGGTCCCCGAGGTTTTCACCGTGGAGCGAATCGACGCGCTGATGCGCCGTGCGAAACGCACGCTGAATGGATTAGGATATCAGAATATCCATTTCCGCGTGGGCGACGGCACCATGGGTTGGGAGAAGGCTTATCCGCCCGTTAAGGAGTTCGACCGTATCATCGTCTCCGCTGCTGCGCCAAAGATCCCGCAGCCTCTGCTCGATCAGCTCGCGGACGGCGGTAAGCTGGTCATCCCTGCAGGATCACGTTATGTGCAGGAATTGATACGGATTACACGCGAAGGCGATGAATTCACGCAGGAAAAATGGGGCGGATGTGCGTTTGTTCCGCTTTTAGGAGAAGAAGGTTGGCAAGACTAATATCGATCATATTGTTACTGGTTGTATGTACTACGCTTGTGGCAGAAGAAAATGTTCCCGAGGACCATGCTGAGGAAACGGGTTGGAAGCAGCGTTTCGTTACCCGACTCGAGAGCGCCGGGTTGTCTTCCGAGGTTATTGTGCTGCTCATATCGTTCTTACCCATCTTCGAGCTCAGGGGCGCTATCCCCATCGGATGCGAGTTCTTCGATCTGGTGTGGTGGAAGGTTTTCCTGCTGAGCGTGGTGGGGAATATGGTTCCGATATTTTTCCTCTTGATTTTTCTGGACTGGATCACGAAGATCGGTTTTCGGTATGCGTGGTCGAAGCGATTCCTGGAATGGATGTTTGCCAGGACGCGTAAACGGAGCGCTGTCGTGGAGAAGTACGAGGAGCTGGGATTGATTCTGTTCGTTGCGATCCCTCTGCCCGTGACCGGCGCCTGGACAGGCTCGTTTGCCGCGTACCTGCTTGGACTCAAGTTCTGGAAATCGATTCTGTGTATTTTTATAGGAGTTATCATCGCCGGTGTTGTGGTTACATCCCTCACACTCGGCGTTGCCCATTCACTTGACCTCATCCTCTAAAAGGAGCGATCATGGGTTTGTTTGGCCTCTTCAAAACGAAGGACAGGGACGGCAAGACGCTCGAAGCCAAGTTCCTTCGACAGATTGCATTTCTCAAACAACTGGATTACTTTGAGCTTAAAACATTTTCAAGGCTTCTTCACCAACGGGAATACAAACCCGGGGAAGTCGTTTTCCGCGAAGGATACCCCCACGCCGTTCTTTACATCGTGAGGCAGGGCAATATCGACATCGTTCTGGAAGAGGGCGACGCGGAACCGATCAAGCTGGCGGAGCTGCCGGAAAAATCTTTTTTCGGCGAGATCGGGCTCTTCATCGATACCAACCGCACGGCGACGGCGATCGCGTCGCAGCCGACGATTCTCTTTGCTGTCTCGAAGATCGATTTCCAGGATTTCATCCACAAATTCCCCCGCATCGGAGTGAAGATCGTATATGAACTCGGGAAACGCCTGAGCGACAACATTGTGGAGACCAACAAGAAGCTGCGTGGTTTTACCGATGAAAAAGAATAAAGTAGTCCGGATCGTCTTCTACGGTCTGCTGGGGATTGTCGGAATCCTGGCTCTGCTGTTCTACTCCCGGATTTTCTCTTACCTCGTGGCGGGAGTGGTTTTCGCCTATCTGTTGAAGCCCCTTACGACCATGCTTGAGCGCTGGAAGGTACACCGCCTTTTATCGATCATCATCGTTTATTCCGCATTCATGCTGCTGATATTCGCCGGTATCTGGTTCCTGATTCCGATGATCATCGAGCAGGCGCAGGATATCTGGACATCGTACAAGGAATTCATGCAGAAGGACGGAGCAGCGCTGGCCCGTTTCCAGATTTTTGACCGGATCGATCTGTTCTTCGGGCAGCTCGAGACCAAGCTGGGCATTCCCATGGATCAGGTGCAGGAGAAGATCACCGGGTTCTTCGAGAAGCAGTTTACCGGCATCCTTTCCAACCTGGGCGATCTGGTACGCGTGTTTATAACGCTGATGTCGTTCATTGTCGCCATACCGATCGTGGGCTTCTTCATGCTGAAGGACGAGGAATCGATCAAAAGCTGGTTTCTGAGCGTTATTCCCAACCGCTATTTCGAGATGACGATCATCCTGGTCGAGAAGATCGACGAGATCATCGGCACGTACATCCGCGCGCTGCTGATCGAAGTGATCATCGTGGGAATACTCGCGACGATCGTCCTGACGGCCCTGGGCGTGCAGTATTCGCTTCTGATCGGCCTTATCGCCGGATTCGCCAACGCGATCCCGTACTTCGGGCCGTGGATTGGAGCGCTGCTGGCGATGTCGTCCGTGCTGATCTCCGGTCAGAATCCGATCATGCTTTTGTGGGTCGGTGGAGGCATGGCGTTGGTGCAAGCGCTGGACAACAACTTGATTTATCCCATTGTTATCGGCAACAAAACGGAGATGCATCCGTTAGTAATAATGTTGACAGTCATCGCCGGCGGGTACCTCTTTGGAATTTTGGGAATGTTTTTGTCGGTGCCGGTTCTCTTCTTACTGCGGGGACTGATAACGGTCATGTATAGAAACCTGAAAGAGTTTGAAATCATCTAACAAATGGATTTGCTATGAGTATTGTTTCAAAGTGTTACAGTTTCCAGAAAGCCCGGGAAGTCATGGCGTTGGGCTATTACCCTTATTTCCGCGTTATTTCGACGGAGCAGGAGACCGAGGTGCTCGTCAACGGCAAGAAGATGCTGATGATGGGCTCCAACAGCTACCTCGGCCTGACCACCCACCCCAAAGTGAAGAAAGCCGCGCAGGACGCCATCGACAAGTACGGCTCCGGTTGCGCCGGTTCGCGGTTTCTCAACGGCACACTCGATATTCACATCGAGCTCGAGCAGAAGCTGGCGGAATTTGTGGGAAAGGATGCCGCGCTGGTTTTCGCCACGGGTTATCAGGCGAATGTAGGCTGCATCTCTGCACTGGTGAACAAGGGTGAGTACATTGTAACGGACAAGCTCGATCACGCTTCCATTATCGACGGGTGCAGGCTCTCCATGGGGAAGATGCTGCGCTATAACCACAACGATATCGAGAGTCTCGAAAAGACGCTTCAGAAGACCGAGGGCGCAAATTCGCTCATCGTGGTCGACGGCGTTTTCAGCATGGAGGGAGACATCGCCGATATCCCGCGGATTCTCGAGCTCAAGAAGAAGTACAATTTCGGGCTCATGATCGACGAGGCACATTCGCTGGGCGTTCTGCACGAAAGCGGTGCAGGCTGCGCGCGCTATTTCGACGCGGTGGACGATACCGAGGTTATCATGGGCACGTTCAGCAAGTCGCTGGCTTCCGTCGGAGGCTTCATCGCCGCGGACGAAGATATCATACATTACCTGAAGCACTTCTCACGTGCGCTCATCTTCAGCGCTTCTTTACCGCCTGCTTCCGCTGCGTCGGTGCTGGCCGCTCTCAATATCATCAAGAGCGAGCCCGAACGCATCGAGAAGCTCTGGGAAAACACCAACTACATGCTCAAATCTTTCAAGGAGATGGGCTACGATACAGGATACTCCAACACACCGGTGATCCCGCTGCACGTGGGCGAAATGATGACGGCTTTCCATCTCTGGAAGCGACTCGACGAGGAAGGCGTTTTTATCAATCCTGTGATTCCGCCTGCCGTCGCGCCCAACGACACCCTCATCCGGTGCAGTTTCATGGCGACGCATACCCGGAAGCAGCTCGATTTCGCGCTGGACAAGTTCTACAAGGTTGGTAAAGAGGTGGGCCTGATTTAACTTCGCGTTTGTTCTTCGTGGATCCCGGATACGCTTGTTAGAATTGGAATCAAAAGCAAAGAGGAAACAGTTTCCGAGTTAAAGGCCCATCAGAGGGTGATCCGTTATCACCCTCCAAAGCGTCACAGAATCTCAATCGAGACTACTATTCGTAAGAAACTACTTCGCCGACTCGTAATGCTCCCAGGGTTTTCTCAGGTAGTACTTGAGAAGGTGGCGTTGCTCTTCTCCGATACGCTCGGGAATCAGCTCCTTATATTTCTCCAGCACCAGGTATTCTTTGAATTCCACTTCCTTCAATTTCGCAGCCTCCCGAACCAGTTCAACGCCTTCGCGGATGACTTCGCCGGTGGTGAATTCCATCAGGTTCGTGTTGCAAACGAACTCGTTGACGGTGAGGCCCGAGGTAAACTCAAGCATGGAGGCCATTCCGAGTATTTCTTCCACGTTCGAAGTGAAGGGTCGCCGCGTGTTGATGACAAGCTTCATGTGATAGCCGCGCTCGATGATCTCCTGCTTGAACCTTGCCAGTGCCCGGCTTCCGTTCGGGTCGCCGCCCACATCGAGAATAACGTATTTATCTTCCTGCTGGATCGCGCCCCTGACCCGCGGGGAAATCATCGGGAGATCCGCATGCGTATAGCTTCCTTCCGGTCCTACGACTTCTATACCGTACTCTTTGAACTCGTCTCGGACTTCCCGGCTGCGGAAGTAGGGATTCACAACATCGAGATCGACCAATGCGACATCATTGTCCCGATTCTCGAAAGCGAGGTTTACCGAGTATTCGCTTTTTCCGCTTCCGTAAGCTCCGATAACGATTATGAGGTCCTTTTTCATATTCAACTCCTTGCGGAACAAGATAGGAAAACAGTTGCGCAAAGCAAAGGATTTTTCTGCCTATTCATGCACAGGGATGTATAGCTCGTTAACCCATAGCGCTTTACGATCTAAATTATCCCTGAACTGATTCTTGATGTAATCCCGATCGGCTTCAACCATGCCGTTGAAGACTTCATGCCCATTTACAATGACTTTCACCGGATCGAGCATGTTCACCATGTCTGGATGGATGCGGATTTTCAACGCCTTCACGCGGGAGGACTTGATATCGAAGCAGTTCGCGTAGAAATCGGCATCCACGCGCGCTGATTTCTTCGGATAGAAAAAGGCGTTGAAATAGCTCGCCTCGGGGAGCGTGCCCTCGAGCGTCAGTTCTGTGCTTCCTCGCATCACTGTCAGCGAGATCGGGTTGCCGAAGTCCGTTTCGCTCTTGTAGTGTTCGATGTCATCGTTCTTCTCGACGTTCTTGTGGTCGAACGAGACGATGATATCTCCCGCCTGAAGTCCGATTGCGTTGGCTACGGTTTCACCGTCGACGATCGCGCTGACGCGGACGCCTTCGCCCTTGTAATCCATGTCGATGTGGAAACCGATGGTCAGTCGGTGGTTTTGAATGCTGTCCTGGAAGGTGACGTGCCACGGCTGAGCGGTCATTGAGGTATCGATTCTCGCGATGGATATCCAGTCGCAGGAACCGTAATCCGCTGTCTCGGCTTCCCAGGAGATATGCGGCGCGAGCGGATCGCGCGTATGACGCTGCATGAACTCGAACGCGAAGCGGGGGTCTTTCTCCATGAAGCTGCTGTCATGACCATACCCGTTGAACTCTTTATAGGTGATATTGACCCCGGCATCCAGCGCGAGTTGCACCATTTTCCTCATCTCCGCGGCTGGATAGAGGCGATCCTGATCAGCGTTGGAGGCATACAGGGAGCGATTTGTCAGGTTGATGGGATAGACGCCGGAAAGCGTCTCGTAGCTCCCCACGGTCATCATGCCGATGATGGGGATGAACGCCCCGAACGCGGATGGCATCGTCAGGGCCATGTGATAGGATCCCGAGCCCCCGTCCGATTCCCCCGTCAGGTAGATGCGATCATCGTCGATATTGAGCTGGCTCTTCAGGTAGTACAGGATTCCCATGATCAAATCCTGCCCTGCAGGGTCCCACCATTCGCAATCGTTTTTCGATTGCGGGTACACAATGATATATTCCTTGCTGTAGGGGTTTACCATGTACCCGAAGTCGTTCAGTTCTTTCTCGAAGTCTTCGTAGAAGTACGGAACGCCTACCCCGCCATGCAGGTAAATGATAACGGGCGCAGGCCGGCTAGGACTGTAAGAGGCGGGAACTCTTACATGAAACGGTGCGTTCGTCGTATCGCTTACAGGATATGTCAGGCTGACGATGTCGTCCCGGATTGCCCAGTCGGGAAACTGGTTGAAAGTTATAAGACGGTTGTACAGTTCCATCGCCCCGATGCTTGTGTCGGCAAGCAAACTCTCCACGGATCCGGGAACCTTGTATTTCTCGATGGCGATCATCGAAGCAACGATCATCAAACCAATCAGGATGCAGATAAATCTTTTCATGGACTCCTCCCGAAGTTGCATATTCTTTCAAATCCAGATTAATGGCGCTTCAGAAATTTGGCAACGTATTTACCGGGAAAACGAATGCGATTCACAGGCATGAAAATACCGGCTCCGAAAATACTTGACTCGAAGACGAGATTTGTTTTTTTTCCGGACAGGTATAACTATGAAATGGATGAAGATTCGCAAGATTACGCAGATTGTTTTTCTGCTACTGATAACGATCAAGATCGCCCTGCTGGCATTTGGTGTCACGGACGGGGTGGCGCACGAGTTTTGCCCATACTCCCAGGTTTGCTTCGGCGTGTTCGGCTTGAACCCCAAGGTGCATATCCTCTTTTTCCCGGCTGCGCTCATAATGGGACTGATATTCACCGTCGCATCGCTGTTTCTGGGGAGGGCGTTCTGCGGGTATGCGTGTCCGTTTGGAACGATACAAGAGCTTCTGTTCTGCTTGAGAAGAAACAAGTCCAAATTCAAGCACCCGATCCCCTACTGGCTCCATCGCTACCTTACGCTGATCAAATACCTTGTTCTGGCGTTCACGATCGTGGCCGCGTTCTTCGGATTGCATCGTTTGTATTTCGGATTCTGCCCCGTGCTGACGTTCTCGCAACCGTTGCGCATAGCGATTCCCGGAGTTATAACGCTGATTGCTCTTCTGATTGGCGGATTGTACATCGAGCGCTTTTTCTGCCGCTATCTGTGCCCGTTCGGTGCGCTGATGAACGTGATGGAATACCTGGGAAAATTCTTCGGAATCAAGCGACTCAAGATTTACCGCAATATTCAGACGAGTCTGAACTGCTTCAACTGCATGAACTACTGCCCGATGCAAATCGATATCGGGTATCTGGAGACTATCGAGAGCCCGAACTGCATTCAGTGTCGCCGTTGTATCCGTCAGTGCTCGAAGAAAGATGCCAGTAAATGCTGCTATCGGGATTAGTTAAACGATTTTCCGATAGAGGCATTTTCTAAGAGCGCAATCAGGTTATTTCAGCAATAACGCCTTCGTTGTGCGCGCATCTTTCCCTGTTTCAAGCCGGATCAGATAGATTCCGCTGGCGACCGTTTTTCCGCCATCGTTTCTGCCGTTCCAGCTCAATTGATGATTACCCGCTTCGAACTTTGATTGACCACCCTGCGCACCTTCTGCCCACGGATGTTGAAAACGTCGATTGCCACCTGCGAGGGCTGCGCGAGAGAGAAGCTCACCGATGTGCTCGGGTTGAACGGATTCGGGAAGACCTTCAGCGAAATGGGTGACGGCGCGCTGCTCGTCTCCTCGCCATTCGATACGGGCGTGTTTACCAGTACGGGAAATCCGCCGTTGACGTTGAGGTCGTCATCGGCCCATACGTCCTCGAAATCCCAGTCCAGATAGGTCATGGCGTAAGGCGGTGTGGTCATCTGCTCTGTTGTTCGGCCTTCACCACCTGCGGAGGTGTCCTGGCCGGATGCTTCCGTATTCCAGTAGGAGTTTTGCACCGTTCCCGTAAGCGATTGTCCCACGAGTCCGCCTACAAGCGAATCTCCGGTAACCGCACCCGTGCTGTAGCAGTTGGAGACGGTACATAATGTGTCTATCGTTCCCACCAGGCCACCGACATAGGTTTCTCCAGATACCTGACCACGGCTGTAGCAATTGATGATATCCGCGTCGGTGTATCCGATCAATCCGCCAACCCATACATTGCCATCAACTGTCCCGGAACTACTGCACTCAGATATAACGGAGCAACTAGCATTCATTCCAATCAGTCCCCCGACGCATACACCTGTGCTATGAACGTTCCCAAAACTCTGACACTTCTCGATAGCTGCGTTTTCATAGTTGCACCCGACCAAACCTCCTGCCCAATTGTAAGTGGAATTTACGGAGGTATAGCTGATACAATTGCGAATAATCGTTCTGTTTTCTCCGACCAAGCCACCTGCCGGGTATCCTTCGTCGATGGATCCCCGGGTAACGCAACCCTCAATCAATCCACCTGTATCGTTGAAGCCTACTAAGCCTCCTACAGCGTTGGGGCTTGTTACTTCGACATTGGTGGAGCAATACCGAATGACTCCATTATCCGTATTGGAGCCCACAAGTCCGCCCACGTGAAAAGAAAAAAACGCACAACGAATCCGCCCTGTCATCTCGCAGTTAATAATCTCGCCACCGCTATTCATTCCAACCATTCCTCCAATATGGTCGTCGTTGCTATCGCAGATTCCCGAGCACATGCAGGCTGTAACAATACCTTCATTCGAGCCACAAAGGATACCAACATAACCGCTTCCTTCTACGGTGGCTTGTTCAATGACTATATTTGTAAGCACGGCATCGCTCGTACAAACACCGAACATGCCAATGTACGGGCTACCCGTTCGATGAATCGATAATACGCTGATGGTGTAGTCGTTTCCATCATAGACTCCGGAAAAGGGAAGAGCGATACTTCCGATCGGGGAGAATCCCAGCGAGTCGTTCCATGCTTGCGTCTCGGAGGCATCGATGTCCGCTGTCTGCGAGAAATGAGAGGCCCAGCAATCTTGATTGGTGCTGATCCAGAGAAGATTGTCCAGCGAGGCTACCAGGTATGGATTGTTTTCGGTGCCCTCTCCGTCCGGCTGGATGCCGTCCGCGAAGAGGTTGAGTTGAGAGAGAAACAGAATCAGGATCAAAATAAAGAACTGAGCTTTCATAAATCCCTCCATGAAATACAATATGCTCAAGAGTAATATATATGATTAAAAATAGTCAAGAAGAATTCGTGGAAGGAAGGAGAAACTATAGCGCTCGTTCAAAGTGCTATACGCGGATCGGATTGACGGCGGAGACGGCGGAGGTTGTGGAGGTAAGCATTTCGCTCAGCTCCTTCACCGACCGATTGACTGCCTGGCCGATCAAGTCCATCTTCGAGATTTGCACGATGCGCTTATAGGCTTGTTTGCGCTCACTCGGCTCGAATATCTCGTCCACCAGGTCGCAGGCCTGGACAAGGCTGATGATCACCACGTCGCGGGGATCGGGGATTTCGTCGGTGAGGATGATATGACGAATGCGTGTGCGGACTTCGGTCTCCTGGGAACTGTCGATCATGGGGTAGCGCCTCGTGGAGAACACCCAGAGGATTTTGTGGTGTTCGAGCTTCAGTATGCCACGCTCCACCAGCCGATCCAGTAGAACATCCTTAAGATTCTCGTAGTTGCAGGCGATTTCCTGAACCCAGCATTTGGCACTCTTCTCGCGATTGGTCAGCTTCGAAAGCACCGCATCCAGAACGCGATCCTGCGTCGGCGTTGTATCGATAACCTCCAGCAATTCCAGATCGGTGTCGATGCGGTTCAGGAAAGCGAGGTCCATCAGGATCGCTCCGGCAAGGGCGTATTCCAGCGCCATGGAGGGCATCTCCACGAAGGAGCCCTTCTCGTCGTTGATCGCAAGAAGCAGGAGTTCTTCGGCAAACGTTATTTCTTTGGTCATAGTACCTCATTCGTCATCGAGGAATCGTGTTATTTTACCTGTACTTCCGGGAATAAAACAGGCATACCTTCTTCCGTCCATCACGCGCAGACGGAAATCCTCAGTTTCAGGTTCGAAAATGACAGCTTTCTTCAGTTGTTGTAAAGGGATTTCTTTGTAAAATCGATGTAATTTTTCTATGATCGCTCGCTTGTCGAGTTCCCGGGCGCGTAAATACTCGGGAAACCAGTGGCTGTTGGCGATCTTGCACCAGTCCCAACGCAGGCAATCGATGAGGTAGGGATCGTCGTCGATGTACGCCGCGAGATACTTGCCCATCACCTGCCATGTAGCGCTTTGCAGGGAGATGTTTTGCCGATCCCACCAATCAAGGAGCTCGACAAAGAAATCGAACGGGGATGAAGCTCTGGAAACCAGTTCCCCGACGGTCGTCTGGAAGTTCTCGCTATTCCAAAAGAGGTCGAGTAATCGGGCAATGCGAAGGAGCTGGGATATCTCGTCGAACGAGAGCCAACGGGTCTTGAGAATGTGGTACGGGGCCTCGCGGAAGCACGCGAAATCGCTCTCATCCTCAAAAACATTCGTACCTGGAAGTACCTTAAGGAATCCCATCTGGAAGTGGTCGGCCCGAAGCTGGAAAATCCGGTTGAAACTCGTTCGGATATGTGTGGTGGTTTGAAACGGCAAGCCGCAGAGCATATCGAGATGGATGTGGATGTTGCCAGGGGCGATCAATCTCTCCAGTAGCGGATGTACTTTCTCCCAGGATTCGTAGCGCTTCACGCCGCGCAGGATTTCGTCGTGGGTCGACTGGATGCCGATCTCGAACTGGAACAGGTGATCGGGGGCGGTTGCGAGGAGCCGGATATCCTTCTCGCGCAGTAGCGCGGGGTAGACTTCGAAGTGGAAACGGGTTTGCGGGTTCAACTCGATCAGGTATTCCCATATTGCGTACGCGTAATCCGGGTCCGCGTTGAAGGAGCGATCGACCAGCTTCACGATGGACGGTTGATACTCGGCAAACCGTGCCAGTTCCGGTAAAACCTTTTCCAAACCGCGCTTTTGCAGATTGTGATGCGAGGAGACGCAGTACGCGCATTGGAACGGGCAGCCCCTGCTGGCTTCGTAATAGATGTATTTTCCCTTGAGCTCCTGTATGTCGTTTTCCGAATAGAGGAAGGGCAGCGACGCGAAGTCGGGCTCTGGATCGAAGAGGTTCTTGCTCATGTTTGCCGGATTCGCCTCATCGGAAGATAGGGATTCCACAAGCTCGCGGAAAGGTCTTTCGCCGAATCCCGTGACGATGAAAGCATCGTCACCTGCGAGCGTTCTCCAGTATCCGGGATTCCCGCTGACCTCCGGTCCGCCCAGTATCATCCGCGTATCCGGCAGAACGGCTTGAATCGCGGGGATCAGCTCTCTGAAGATCGCAGCGCTCCAGATGTAAATCGAGCAGGCCACAACGTCCGGCTGGGCGTGTTTGATTTTCGCAAGCATCTCGACTGCTTGCTGATGGATGGTGAATTCCTGAAGCGTTACGTGGACGGGCAGGTGTCTAACCGCTGCTTTCAAGTAGTATAGAGCCGGGCACGAGTGCGTGAACCGGCTGTTGATCGCGATGAGGGAGAGGTTCATGGACTACGAATCGGTTATGCGAGGCAGAATTTCGTTTACGGCGCGCTCGTAGTCCTCAGGGAAATCGATCTCGATGCAGGCGAAATCCTGCGTGGGAATCGCGACAAGGCGATGCTTCTTCGCCAGAAGGTTAACCGCCCACTCGAAGTAATTCCGCTCCTGCTTCTCGTCGACGCCCTGTTGCAGGCACTCGGCAAAGTCTGGCAGGACGTTTCGCGTGAATTTCCCGATGCCGATGAACTCCCCCGCGCAGTCTGCCGGGTCCAGTTTCTTTCCGATCTCCAGAATAATCATTTGATCGTCGACGATCATCTTCACTTCTTCTTCGGCGCAACGCTTGGTTTCGAGGAGGAGCTCGGGATACCCGTGATCCTCCTTGATGAGATCGAGCATTTTGGGATCGAAGAGGATATCGGCGTTGAAATAGATGAAGTCTTCATCGAAATGCTCCCTGGCAAGCCAGAGTGAATAGAGCGTGTTCGTGCTCCGGTAATCGGCATTATGAACGATAGTGTAGGATTCGAGCGCTTCGGCGATGTGCTGCACCATCATCTCCTGCTCGTATCCCAGGACGAAGACGAACTGGGTTATCCCGATTCGCTGGCATGCCCGGATCATGTGGTGCAGCAGGGAGTGGTTCCCCATGCGGAGCATGCTCTTTGGCAGCCCTTTGGTAACGGGATGGATGCGATTGCCGTAACCGGCAGCGAGGATGATTGCTTTCATTGTCCGCAAATCCCCTACCGGTATTGAAGCATTTCACGGAGCTGCTGGCGGTTATGCGCGCTTTCGAGCGCGACTTCCGTGGTGATCAGCCCCTTACGGGACAGGGCGTAGAGGTCTTGCTCCATGGTCTGCATGCCGCTCTTTTGTCCCTGCATGATCAATGTATAGAGTTCGTTGATGTTGTTGTTCTGGATGGCCTGCTTGGTCTGCGAGGTATTCATGAACACCTCCTTGGCAAGAACCATCGGCTGCTTGGTTCCGGGCACGAGTTGAACGGAGACAATCGAATTGAGCGCTCCTGAAAGCGATACCCGCAACTGATCTTGCTCGCCGGCCGGGAAGAGGTTGAGTATCTTCTGGATCGCTTCCGTGGTTGACTTGCTGCGCATGGTGGCATACACCATGCTGCCGGAGTCGACCAGCTTGAAGACAGTTTCCGCTACGTCAGCGTACCGAATATCTTCGATGACAACCAGATCGGGATTGTAATCCAGACAGCTTTTCAAGCCTTCCACAAGGCTGTTGACGTCGCTGTGAATCTCCTGCTGCCTCACGAGGCTCTTCATCGAGTCATGGTAGTACTCGATCGAATCGGAGAGGATGAATATGCTGCCGTTACCGTTCTCGTTGTTGTAGTTTACCAGCGCGTCGATCATGGTGCTCTTGCCGGAGCCGGTAGGGCCGGTGAAAATGACGAGTCCGGCGTTATCGTTGCGCATGGAAACTCGATTCAAGAAAGCTGAAGGAAGCGCGAGTTTCTCCATCGGCATCACTTCACGCCGTGTGGGCTTGATACAAACAACCATTTCGTTGAGCTCGAAATATGCCTTTACGCGGTAGCGATACAGGACATCATCCGCCTGGAACTCATGGTTGAATTTCAGGAACTTGTTTTTGAGCATCATATCTAGCTCTTCCTTGCTGAGGATGCTCAGAATCATGATGTTGATCTCATCCTGATTGAAGCTGCGCTCGACCTCGAACGGCAAGAAACGGTTCTTGATTTTTGCCCATATACGTCCCTTCGAGCCATGGCCGCCCATTTCGATATAGGATGCGCCCTGCTGCTCGATGTAGAGAAGAAAATCTTCCAGCTTGTTGAACACTTTCTCCTGCAAGTCGGGGTTTGAGTTCAGCTTGTCTTTCAGGCGTTTGAGCTTCTCGTTGTTTGTTGTGCGGAACAACTGGCGTCTCTCAATCAAGCCGAGTTCGACAACCTGGAGGAACTCCTTCATGTTGATGGGCTTGGTGAGGAAACGGAAAGCGCCGTAATTCAGCGCCTCCCGCGTGTATTCCATATCGTCGTAGCCCGTAACGATGATCACGACGGCGTCGGGATCGATCATCTTGAGAACTTTCATGAAGTCGACGCCGTTCATCTCGGGCATCATAATGTCTGTTATGTATAAGTCGAAGCTTTTTTCTCCCGCCATTCGAAAGGCTTCCTGGCCGTTTTGCGCTTCGTGTATCTCATATTCTTCGGTCTCGAGAAAGTTCCGGTAAAGTTCGCGAATTTCAGGTTCGTCATCGATAATCAGAATTCTTGGCTTCATAAAAATCTATTCTCCTTAGTCAGATTCGGTCCATTGCGTAACGCGTCGCTCTCCCGTATCGGGGATACCGGGAGGTGATTTCGTTCTGAACCTGCTATCGTAAACGATTCTTTCTTTGAATCCCTTTGGCTTTGTTAGGTTACCGTTCCAGGTTACAACCGGCTCTGACTGCAAGCGACTCCCGAACGTTGTCCAGAAGCCGTAATACTTGCCGCCCCAGTTCTTGATTGTGACGTCATTTGGCGTTACGATATTCGCCATCGTCATGCATCCGGGCCATTCTCCACCCGGATCGTAATGGTTGTCGGCCGGAATGATAATGTCGTCGGCTATCAGGCCAAGCATGTCGTCGGAATCTTCAGGGACAACCGGATTGCCGTTTACGTCTTTGGTCGCGTCCTTATAGATCAAATCGCCATCGATGAACAGCGTTTTGGACGTCTCGATGCTCAGGTTACCGTCCAATGTTCCCTGGATATGGATATCTCTTTTGGCGACAATGACATGGCTGGTGATGTCCGCCACGTCCATCGTCACCGTCTTGGTCCCATCGTCGCTGACGAACTTGATCGAACCATCGTCGTACATGAAAATGTGGACATCGCCGGGTTTCGTGCTGAATAACGTTTCGATATCGAGCGGTGGGCCCGTCACCTTCGAGTAGTCGATCGAGAGCGCTGACGAGTTGAACGGTATCTTGCGGTGCGAGAGATCGTTGTTGTCGCCTGTCAGGCCCGAGTAATGCGCGGATGGAATGTCATCATCGTCATGGTAATGGCCGCTTCCCTGGACATACAATCCGTTGTAGGTCGTAAGGTTTCCGTGGAAAATGGGGCCGGGATAGAAGACGCCGCTGTGCCATCTGTCGCGGTCGACTCTGAATTCGCCGTTGCAGTGGACGGGTCCCCAGAAATCTTCTCCGTTTCCGTACCAGCCTCCCGTAAAACGATTCACGAAGTAGGCGTAGTACGAATAGGGCAGTTCCCAGTCTCGGACAACGACGGTAACGCTTTGGTCTTCTATGTTCGTTGTTGCGGTAATGACGATCTCGCCCGTAGCATCGTCCCTTTCAACCACTACATCGATATCGCCCCGAAGCGGTCTTTTAATTTTATGCTCTTCACTGATGCTTGCCATGTACTCGGGGGTGTCCTTGAAGGCAGCGGAACGGATCAGGTCGAGCTTCTGATAAGCATAGCTATTCGCAATATTGAGAGCCATACGTTTATTGTACAGCTCGATCGTTTCTTTTAACGCGGATTCCTCAGGGCCTTTAGCGCTAATCATCATATAGGTAATCGATAAGAATAGCGCGGCTACTACATAGATTGCATAACGTCCCACAGTTTCCTCCCCGGACTCTTACCAGTCCCAGATACACTTGAGAAAAACAACGCCTTCGCCAATGGCCACAGCCCGTTCTCCGGTTTTTTCTGCGTTGGCCCCGAAGGCTTCACTGCTTTCCATTTCAAACTGATACGAGATAAATTGAATATCTTCAAGATTCGCTGTTTCTTCGTAATGATTATCGTAATACTTGAATTTAAACTCTGTCACTCCGTAGAACCCAGTGTTAATCATTGTTTTGTTCACTTTGAAAACGATCTGCATGTCGTCAAGGTCGGGTGTCGGATCTTTTGTGATCCATTTCGTTGAGTAAATGCTTACGGTATCGATAACGCCATCGGTATCCATGTCCGCGAGAAATTCGAGTTTACTTCCGGTCGCGGTTTGAATGGCTTGATCGATGCTTGAGAAGCTTTTTCCTACGTTCTTGATGTTGTTTCTCAGAACTTCTTTGAGCACTTCCGCATACGATTGCTGTCGATACGTCATGGTTGCTTCGATGTTCGATTCATACGCATTGATCTGCATTTTAAAGACGAGTGAAATCAGCATCAATGTCAGTATGAATGCGCCGATGATTTCAAGTGTTGTTTGCATCGTTCGCCTCCGACCTACAGTTCGGTAAACACGTGCTGCAGTTCAATTGTGAACGATCTGCTTTCATCGCTCACGATGACCCATAGCAGTTTGTAGCTCGTTTTCGACGTTGTTGAAGTATAGCCGTTACTGTCGAATGCCGCGTAATCGACCGTTGTCTGCACGTAGAGGTCGCCAGCCCCGAAAGTAAATTTCTGCCATTTGCCCGGGTTATCGAATTCGTCTTCCAGGTCATCGAATTTGACCGACCAGCCACGTTCAATAATGGATTGGGCAAGCGCAATCGCGTCATTTTGAACCTGATTGTTGATCATCGATTCCGCGGTTGCCTTTTTATGGTTGTTGAGCGTTACAACAAGATTCATAAAAAGGAAGATCGCGATGATGACGTATATGTACTGGCTTCCCATACAAACTCCTATTCGGTGGTTGTTGACAGAACGTCATTCAGGTCGGCAATGCCCTTACGGACAAGCTCGATGCCCGATTGCCTCAACGAAAGCATTCCCTGTTTCTCGGCGATTCGGCGAATGTGGTTTTCATCGATATCCGATTTTGCTTCCAGGATCGCCTGCTGGATTTCCGGCGAGAAGAAAAGAGTCTCATGGATACCGGCTCTTCCCTTGAATCCGGTACCTCTGCACAGGTCGCAACCGACTGGCTCGAAGATTTTCCCTTCGAGTATCTCTTCGATGGTAATTCCGTATTCTTCGTAGACCTTTGCTTTTTCTTTGGGCACGGGTCGTTTGCAGACTTTGCAGAGTTTACGGACCAGGCGCTGCGCCACGATGATGTTGATCGCGTTGGCCATCAGGAAGGTTTCGATCTGCATTTTATACATACGGGAGATCGCGCTGGGCGCGTCGTTGGTATGAAGCGTCGCGAATGTAAGGTGCCCCGTGTTGGCGAGCTTGATCCCTATCTCGGCAGTCTTCTTGTCGCGGATCTCGCCAACCATGACGATATCGGGGTCGTGACGAAGAATCGCGCGGAGTGCGAGATCGAAGGTACATTTGTGACTGATCTTGATCTGGCGTGCGCCTTTGACGACGTACTCGACGGGCTCTTCGACGGTCAGTGCGTTACGCTCCGGCGTCATCACGTGATAGAGGGTCGCGAGGAGCGTGGTACTTTTACCCGAGCCGGTGGGCCCAGTGATGATGACCATGCCCTGAGGTTTGGCGACGGCTTTTTCGAAGTCACGCCTCGATTGCGGGAGGAAACCCAGGTCGTCGATGTTGTCGATGACGTTGCGGTCGTCGAGAATACGAATAACGATACTTTCGAAGTGGCGTTCCATTTCTCGGGAGACGATGGGCAGGATCGAGACGCGGAAACGGATGGTGTAGGCGTCGATTTCACGCTGGATGAACCCGTCCTGAGCCTCGTCGATCTTGAAACGATCCACGCCGAGCGAGCGGTCTTTCACCACAGCCTGGAAGGCTTGTGGATTGATGTTCTCCTTGCGTTTCCACAGCGTCAGCTTGCCGTCGATACGGAACATGATGTCGGTGGTTTTGACATCGAAGGGGATGATGTGGATATCGCTTACCTTGTTTTTTACCGCTTCCACCAGAGCTGCTTCGAAGAGGTAGACCAGCGCGCCCTTATTGATTTCCTGATTGATCAATTCGTCATCGTCGGTCTTCTTTGATTCTTCGATGGCGTTAATATCGATCGTGCCTTCCTCGTTGCCGAGGAGGTCCAGGAATTCGTTTTCGTCTTTCTGGACGATGTCGATCAGCCGTTTGATTTCGTCGAAAGGCGTGTAGACGATTTCGTAGCGCTTGACCTTGGAGTAGGAAGCGATCTCCTTCGCGAAGCTGTCCGTGGGATTCGAGGCGAGGATGATCAGCGTTTCGATTCGTTTCTTCTGGATTTTATACGGGATAATCTTCTTCTGCAGCGCTTCGATTTTCACATCCTTCGGGAGTGTGTCCAGGAGTTGCGTGATTTCCTCGATGTCGTCTTCCGAGAGTTTCTCCGGCTGGATGTTCATCTTGGAAATCGCGTAGAGCTTTGCCACTTCCGTGTAGAGCCTGTCCCGATCGACCTGATAATGCTCGATGAGGATTTCTTCCAGCGACTGGGTGTTGTCCGGTTTATCGAGCTTTACTCTTGCTGCGTTAAGAATCTCTTCTGTTATGATATTCTTGAGAACGAGTAATTTCCCTAAAAATTGATTTTCTTTCATAGGCTATGCACCGGGTGTTGGTGGACGCATGAACGCGCTTTCGGAAGAAACCACGATGAGTCCAGTCATGACCACAAGGATAAATAATGCTGTTAGAACGTCGATCGTTTGCAGGATTGTCTGAAATTTGTACTTGGTTTCTTTTTCGTAATAGGCTGCAATCTGGAAGGATGCGTTCTTCACCGAACCAGTGGCGGACCCTGCGTTCAAGCGAGTGATGGCGGTATCGGTAAACACTTCGGACGCCTCGATGGCATCGATTAGGCCGGCGCCTTCCTTAAGCATTCGAGGTATGGTTATCTCCTTGATTTGCTTTTCCATGTGCGCGTTTCCGCATGCTTCCGCTGCAATTTGGAGCACCTCGATATTGTTGCCCGATCCGCTGTACACGATGGAGAACACGCGGAAGAAAATCTCGATATTCATCTTATGAATCAGCTCGCCGACAACGGGGAGCTTGATGATAAACTTATCTCGCCAGAGGCGTCCCTTGGGAGTCGAGAACCACCACAGCACGAGGGCAATTGGAGCAGTGAACAAGATAACCAGCCACCACCAGTTGTCTTGCAGGAAGTAGCTGAGCTCCATCGTTGCGGCGGTCATGGGGGGGAGTTCCATCTTGAAGCGAATGAACATCTCCGTGATTTCCGGGAACAGCTTTCCGACGTAGTATCCGATCGCACCGAGGATCGCAATGAAGGTCACGATGGGCATAACCAGCGCTTGGCGGAGGTTCTTCTGGAAATCCGCCTGGCGCGTGAGGTACTCGGCGGTGCTCTTGTAGATTTCCGCCATGTTACCTGATTTTGAGGCAAGTCCGAGCATGTAGGACGTGAATTTGCCAAAGACGTCGGCGTACTTCTGGAAGACGCTCATGCCGTCCTGCCCCTGCCTGAGGTCGCGAGAAATGCCTTTGACCGCGTTTCGGAGGGTCTTGTTCTGGACGTCTGTCGAGTGAATCTTCAATATCTCGTCGAACTTCATGTTCTCGTTCAGCATGTCCGCCGTGATGGAAATGAACATGACGATGTCGCCAAAAGGCGGTTTCATTCTGATGTTCAGTAGATTCGGTTCGACGGCGATGTTTTTATATCCGAGGCTGGCAAGGGCATTCTGCAGTTCGTCCTTTGTGAACGCGTCCTGTTCTCCTTTGACCTTCTTCCCCTGTGAGGTTATCGCTTTGTATAAAAAGGATTTCTTCTGCTCTACCTTCTGTACGCCAAAGTTGTGTTCCAGAGCAAGCTGATTGATCTTCTTCCGGGCGGTATTCAGATTCGCTTCGTAGATCGTTCCGCGAACGATTTTCTTCGTGTCTCTTTTTACACCCTGGTACCTAAATTCCTTTAACATTATGCTTGATCCTCGCTGAGCACTTTTGTACTCTTACATAGAATATAACCACATCCGTGATATTGCTCAGATATTTTCTTTCTGTCAATAAAAAACCTTAGTAATTACCCTATTTTCTCCGTTGACTCTGCCCACATGAATGAATTTTCTTAAAAACGTAAATTTCCATATTGCAATTATTGCTAATAAAATTTCATTATCACATTGTGTCAAGTAAGATGCAATTCATAAGTGAATGCGATTCAATTTTAATAAAATGTGTTTATCTCCTTGGTATTACTAACTGTCGCGATAACACATGATTGATCGCTCTTGCGAATATTTCTGGTGTCAGAAATTTGTGGAAATTTTTTTTTCTCACCCGATGAAGACCCGGGCAGCAAGAGAAGTCCGGCGGGGCAGCGCGTGTGCAAAGCACACCCCCTCACCGATTGCAATTTTGCAATCGGTGAGGGGAAGAAGCTCATCCAAAGCCACGGGCCTGTTCCTCATCCTCAGTGACTCGTCTTCGGAACAGGCCCGTGGCGTATGAGCTTCTGCGCTGCCCCGCGGACGTGGGCTGCTCACGAAAAGAAGAGCGACCGAAACGTGCGTTATGAACATATGTGCAGTATTCTGCGGGAATCCATTGGGAAGTATTTCGTGTTAAACAAGATGAATACTGGTTGACAAAGAAACGCAACCGTATGTTTTTCGTTCCGTAAAGATAACAGCCAATAATTGGAGGAATTAGACAATGCAAAACGCAAAGAAGCCTTCCGATGAGAAGCTTCAGGCCAATCTGAAGCGCATCAAATATAAAATCGTAGTCCTAAGCGGAAAAGGCGGCGTGGGGAAGAGCACCATGGCGGTCAACCTGGCATACGGTCTCGCGCTTGCCGGCAGAAGAGTCGGTCTGATCGACACAGACCTGCACGGCCCATCGCTTGCGAAAATGCTTGGGATCGAAGGTCGCAGACTCGAAGTCGACGAGAACGGCGAGCCAATGCCGATTCGCGTTCACGAAAACCTTCATGCCGTAACCATCGCTTCCATGCTCCCGGATGCGGATGAACCGATCATCTGGCGTGGACCGCTCAAGATGGGCGCAATCCGCCAGTTCCTGGAAGAAATTGCCTGGCCGGAAATCGACTACCTGATCGCAGATTGTCCTCCTGGAACCGGTGACGAACCGCTTTCGATCGTGCAACTGCTTGGCAAGGTGGATGGCTCGGTGATCGTTTCTACCCCGCAGGACGTTGCTTTCCTCGACGCACGTAAGACCATCAATTTCTCGCATAGAATGACGGTTCCGGTACTGGGCATCGTGGAAAACATGGGGACGTTCCTTTGCCCCCACTGCGGCAAGGAAATCAGCATCTTCGAAGGCGAAGGGACCCAGAAAGCCGCCGATGATTTCGGCGTGGATATCCTCGGAAGAATCCCGATCGATACCAATATCGCAAAGTCTAGCGACTCCGGTCGCCCGTACATATACGATTTCGGCAAGATGAAAGCTGCCGGGATCATGCAGGATATAACCCACAAGATCATCGAAAAAGTGGAGGGATAATCTATGTTGATCGCAATACCTACAGATAACGGACAAATGAGCGGCCACTTCGGCCACGCTCCGCATTTCACGCTTTATACAATCGAGAACAACGAAGTCGTAGAGAAAAAGGTTCTTCCGTCACCGCCGCATCAGCCGGGTCTCTTGCCGCAGTTCCTCGGGGAACAAAACGTGGATATCATCATCGCAGGTAACATGGGTTCCAGAGCAAAGGAATTGTTTGCGCAGAACGGAATCAAGGTTGTGTGCGGTGTTGGTGAAGTCGAACTCGATGAAATCATTGAGCAGTACATCACTGGCGTACTGAAAGACGATCCGACGATATCCTGCGGGCATTAATCAAGCAAAGACACGGTTGAGGTCTTCAACGATATCACCGTCGATATAACCGTTTTTTACCATCTTCCGCATGAGCACCATCACCTGCTCGTGCGGAGATGGATTTCGATAGGGGCGTTGCTCGGAAAGCGCCTGATATATATCCAGACAACTCATCAAACGATCCTCGAAGGAAAGCCTTTCTGCCTTGAATCCGTACGGATACCCCATCCCATTCAACTTCTCATGATGGTTCGAGGCCCACTCGGTAATGTCTTCGAAACAGGTGATCTCCTGCAGGGCCTGTCGCGTGTAATACGTGTGCGCCTTGATGATCTCGAAATCGTCAAGAGTGAGGGAATGCCGCTTATCGAGGATATTGTTGGGGATCGCGAGTTTCCCCAAATCATGCAGGCTGGCTGCTATGGCAAACCGACCCCTCTTCTCTGCCTCGAATCCGTAGAACTCGGTCATGATTTTGGCTTTCTCGATCAGCCCGGTCGAGTGCCTTGCTGTAAATTTTGACTTCGAATCGATGATTCTGGAAAAGACGCTAGTGATTTTCAACACTTCCTCGCAATCATAATCACACTCGATTTGAGGAACCAGCTTTGGGAGTTCGTGGTAAATGAACGGCCGCTTAAGATCGAACCAGAAACTGGTTTTGCTGCTGACATCGAGAAACAATTCGACCATCTCCCTGGAGAAACGTCGCCCTTTCTGACTTTCGATGTATTGGATGATTTTTCGCCGATGTTCAAGCGGGGGTATCTCGAAATGGAAGCGATTGTCCACGTAATCAGCCAATCCGATAATCTGCGCCATGAGCGGAATCTCGTCTTCAGCCAGGCCGAAGAAGCCTTTCCCGCTGAAGCCCTCATGATGGTAGCGGACAATATCCCGGTTTTCGGTGAGAAACGGGTAATCGACAATGTTTCGTTCGCCGATGTTGCAGTGCTCTTTATAGCCTTCCATTTTACCCAGGCGATCGATCTTGTCGATCTCCAGCGTTGAATATAGAACTTCCTCGCTGAGTCCGTTGTCGTGTAGGATGGCAAAGGAGCATAAGTCGAACTTTTCTTCTGGCGTCATGTCGAGCGCTTCAGCTATTCGAAGCGAAATATAGGCGACTCTTCTGGTGTGGTCCGCGGTTGCGCCAAGGATATCCATCTCGACAAAGTCGAGCGCCATGGAAACAGCAATCAGGAAATTATTCAGATTGAACTTCATTTTTCACTCCGTCTATATTAGTGAAATTACTGTAATGCCATGGAGATGTCAAAGTTTAATTTCCATTCAGGTTCCTCGAAATCCCTTGATACTGGATGGATACTGAAGGAGGCGTAAGAAAAGTCCGAAAGGAAGAAGTCAAGCTCGATACGTTGCTGGATTTCGGTAAAAGTCGACCAGGATATGATCGATAATGATCGTAGCGAGAAGAAGTCCCACGTCTCGATCATTTCGAGGGATATCTCGTGATTCTCACGTTCGAGCGTGATGTTGTAGTAATCGTCTTCCTTGTCTCCGGAAGCGGAGTTCTCGTATTCGTATCCCAGGATTGCTGTGAATGGATGCTCAACCGTTCGATTCAAGTGGAGATGTCCCCATTTGTTCTCGGATGCTACTTGCATGTCAGGGGATTCATCGTAAATGAATTGTACGCCGGCTTCCAGGCGACGATAGAAATGGTCTGTATGGAGCTCCGACCACTCATAATCCTCGTAATCGGCCCGGATGGCGTAGAACTGTCTGACCTGGAACCGGTTGCCGTATGCGATGGATATCTCCGGTTGCAGGTTGTAGCTGGTGGTAACGCGATTGTTTCCCGACATTTCGCGGTAAAGGTAAACCTGTTCCGTACGCAGGACGTAGAACAGGGTCGATGTGTGAACGCGATCGTAGAGATAATAGTACATACCTATATTCATGCGCTCCTGAAGCCGGTCGTTGTCTGTACGTATACTCGCCTTTGGCGCATCGGTCTGTCGCAGGTTAATGGAGCGATAGAAGACCATGGAGTCCCGTTCCGTGATCGAATAGTGAATCGTGGCTTCGAATTCGCGGTAATCGGTGTCCAGTGTATTGATTCCCGACTGGTAATCCTTTTCGTTGAGCTCCCGCATCGAGTTGATCTCGAATCTGAAACGGCTCATAGGGTATGTGAATCCCAGGCGCAAGGACTTGTTGGTCTCATCGTAATTCTTCGTTGTAATCTGGTCGAAACGATTTTTCACCTGCCTGTAATCCGTGCCGAGTTTAATCTGTTCGATGGAGAATATCGAGAACCGGTAGTCGACGTCCCCGGAGAAAATATCTCTCTTCTGTGTATCGGTTGTCGACGAGAGCTTGTTGATTTCGTCCTGGACGCCGTCCCAGCTGACCTGTGCGGTCAGGGATTGATTGGGGAGCGTCATGTCCCATCGGGTGTTCAGGGAGTAATTTCGATCCTCGTCATTGGTCACCTGATTGAGCCGGTAGTGGGAATCGAGCTGGAAATTGTGCCAGCCAAAATCCTGGGCGAAGGACAGTAAGTTGTCGCTTTCGTAACCGTCGTTGTTCTCGTCGAGCTTGTCGCCGTACTGGTTGTACTCTTCCTCCAGTTTCAAGTAGCGGAGCTTGCTGGACAGGGCAATGGACTCGATTGGGTAAACGCCCAGCATGAGTCCTGCTCCGTAGCGATTTTCTTCCAGTCTGTAGTCTCCGGCCTCAAGCGATCCTTCCTCTTTGGAGAGGCGGCTGTCGAACAGGATCGAGGGTCTGAGCCAGCCTGCGTTTCTTGTCACGCCCCAGGTAAAAAGCGCCATCGAGTTATCGCGATCGAAGGTGTCGTCGTTTTCCGACTGGAATTCTCCCTGGTAGTATGTTTGCCAATTGTTGAGAAAATTGTATCTGTAGCTCAGCGCGTTGGACCACTCGAAGGTCTTGCGATAGCTTTCGGCTTGGGTGTTGAATTCGATTTCCGAAGAGAAGAGGCTACCGATTATCGGCAATAACGCGATACAGACGTATAAAATCTTCTTCTGCAAGCGATTCTCCTCTTCGGGAAAGGTCTGTGGTTTCTTCGATCAGGGGAGCATCTCATCGCTGACCATGTTTTTCAGGTTGTTGCGCAGCGTTTTTCTGCGCGAGTGGAAGCAGGTATCGATCAAGCGGTACATGAGGGCCATATCGTCAATAACCGGCGCGTCGTGGCGTGGTCGGAGCCTGATAACGCTGGAGCGTACCTTGGGCGGCGGGTAGAAGAGATGCGGTTCGACGTTGAACAACCGCTCAATGGTAAAAACGAGGTTCAATTTTACGCTGAGAATCCCATATTCCTTCGTGTTCGGCTTCGCGACGATGCGGTCTGCGACCTCTTTCTGGATCATGAGGACGGATCGCTTGACTTGCGTATAATGCTCTGCCAGACGGAACAAAAACGGTGATGTGATCTGGTAGGGGAGATTGGATATCACAACCGTCTGCGGATGCAAGTATTGCGTCCAATCGACCCGCAGGATATCCCCAGCGACAATCCGGAATTGCTCATGCCCGGAGAAGATGCCCGGCAGGTACTCCTGCAACTCAGGATCGATCTCGAATGCTGTCAGATTCTCGCAATGCGAAAGAATCGCCTGCGTCAGTATGCCTTTGCCCGGCCCGATCTCCCACACATGATCTGCAGGATCGAGCTCCGCCATCGCCGCGATCTTGCGCGCGATGTTCGGATCGTTGAGGAAGTTCTGGCCCCATTTCTTTTTTGGTATCATTTCATTTACCCAGAATGAAAACTACACGGAGTGCGGTCTGGGTGTCAATGCGTTTCTTCAATGACCAGGTGTTCACCCGGGATGACGGTGGCTCCACGACCCCGCTTATCCAGCGTTGGTTTACGCGCTTGCCGCGGCGGGGCGGCGTTGAAGCCATCGCCTTCGGCGAGGCTTCTGCCCATTTGAAAACAGATTCCGGATCGGAAGCTGTTTCCAAATGGGTAAGTGCGCGGAGCGCACACGCCGCCCCGCCGCTGGTTCGGGCTTACATCTCGGGGATTGCTGCTCGTTTGGTGCCGGAAGTCTCTGAGTGCAAAGCTAAATAGTAGATTGCAGCAGAAGTAGATTGACAAACAAACCCTGAAACGGGATATGGACATATAAGGTTATTAATGGAAATGATGTACGTAGTACTCACAGGAGACAGATGTGAAGAAGAAAATATATAACAGACTGGTAAAGCATTCACAGGAACGCGCAGGATACTTCTGCCTGATCGACCCCGATCGATTCGACGTGAAACAGACGGTCGAGCTTGCGGTAAACTGCGCTGAAAGCGGCGCGGACGCACTTCTAGTGGGCGGCAGCCTGATGATCCACGACAATTTCGAGGAGTCGCTGAAGAAAATCCGACGGGCGGTCGATATCCCCGTTCTGATATTCCCGGGGATCTTCAATTTCGTATCGAAGCACGCCGACGCGCTCTTGCTCCTGAGCATGATATCGAGCAGAAATCCACAGATGCTGATCGGAGAGCAAGTCCGGGCAGCGCCGCTGATCCGCTCGTGCAACCTGGAAGTGATCGGAACAGGATACATGGTGATCGAATCGGGCAAGCTAACCTCCGTGCAGTACATGAGTCATAGCATACCAATTCCAAGAAGCAAACCGGATATCGCGGTAGCGCATGCGCTAGCGGCGCAGTATCTCGGGATGAAGGTCATATACATGGACGCAGGTAGCGGCGCGCAGCAGCCGATCGAGGCGGACATGATCAAGGCCGTCAGGGAAGCGGTGGAACTGCCGATCATCATCGGTGGCGGAATCAGAGACCCGCAAACAGCGATCAAGCTCGCCGAGGCAGGCGCAGATTATATCGTGACGGGAACGGTCATCGAGGATCGCAAAGATATGAGCCTGGTGCGCGAATTCGCCGACGCGATCCATGGTGTTTGGCGATGATTGATATCCATACCCATATCGCTCCGGGTATCGACGATGGTTCTCCCGATCTCGAAGTATCCGTGGCGGCAGTGAAAGCGGCTGCCGATGCAGGAATTACCGAGATTGTTCTCACACCGCACTACATGCGTGGAAGCTATGTAAATCCCCGCTCGAAACTGGAAGCGCTCCTTCCCGAGCTCAAGAAAGCCGTCAATGACGCAGGCATCGAAATGCAGTTTCACCTGGGCTCCGAAATTATGCTGGAGAGCGATATCCTGAAAGAGATCAAAGAAGATCGCCTCCTGATGGGCGACACGAAATACGTGCTGGTCGAGTCCAGCATGAACGGATTCCCGCAGTTTTTCATTCAAGCGCTATACGACCTCGTCCGCAACGGCTACAAGCCGATTCTCGCGCATCCCGAGCGCTACATGAATATACAGAATAACATCCCCATGGCGGAAGACCTCCTCTACCGGAACGTTTACATGCAAATCAACGCCGGAAGTTTGCTGGGCGGATACGGAAACAACGTCGAGCGTACTGCGTGGGCGCTGATTGAACAGGGTTACGCCCATTTCTTGGCTTCCGATCATCACGGTCGGTCGGAAACGAACTCCATGCAGCAGGCTGTCGAGTTGATCACGGAACGCTACGATGAATACACCGCGGAGCTTCTGACCAGGATCAATCCTCGCAAGATGCTCAACAACGAGGAGATCGATTACTTCTACCTGAGCACTGCCGAGATCAACGAGGACGACAACCGAAGCTCATTCAAGAAAATGCTGGATTTCTTATGGAAAAGATAAATCGTGTTTTGATAACCGGCGCAACCGGCTTTGTCGGACGACAGGTTGCCACCAGGCTGTTTCCCCGCAAGCTCGATCTTGTCGGGATCGTCAGGCCCGGAACATCGGCGAAGCGTCTGGAAGCTTTGAAAGGGCACATGGAGATCGTCGAAATCGACCTTTCCGATATCCCGGCGCTGAAGAAGTTCCTTCAGGATAGTACATTCGACGCGATTCTGCATATCGGGGCCATTCGCGGAGGCAGAAATTTCCCCAAGAAGAAATATTACGCTGCCAACGTCCTGGCAACCGAGCAGTTGATCGACGCGGCTTTTCGAACCAAAGCTCGCTTCGTTTTCTGCTCGTCGGTCGGCGTTTTCGGCGCGATTCCCAACGAATTGCCTGCCAACGATCAGACCGAAAGGCAAAACGACGGGTACTACCACTATACGAAAATCGAGGCGGAAGCGCTCGTTCAGAAAATGGCTCTCGAAGGTCTGGACGGCTATATCGTCCGCCCCTCCATCACCTATGGCCCGGGCGACTACGGTTTTCCATACACGCTCACAAAGCTGGTGGACAAGAAGCTTCTCTTCCTGCCCAAGCGCAGCGTGCGTATTCACCTGACGGACGTGAACGTCCTGGCAGACGTGTTCGTCAAGACCCTGGATACGGAAATGACCCCCGGATCCGCCTTCATCGTGGCCGATCGCCATCCTGTCTCGTTGCTGGAGCTTGTGGACGAGATCAGCGAGCGGCTGCACGGGAAGCCGTACCCGAGAAATCGCCTGATCTCGAAGAGGTGGTTTGAGCTGGGCGAGCGGATTGCACTGTTGTTTAAAAGCGATCTCTGGCTTGCGCGTTTTCGCCTGATCTCGTGCTCATGGTTCTACGATGTGGAAAGGACTTTTCAGGTATTCAACGTGAAGCACGCCAAGACGCTGGTTGGGATTAAAAGCGTTATCGAATTTTACAAGAAAGGCTGATCATGGCAATCCCCATTCTGCATCTCTGGAAAAAATATTTCACCGATCCCGATGAAGGCCTGGGCTCTTCCTATGAGCGCGTGATTCTCAATCACAAGATCGAGAGCATCTGCCGGAATGTCCGCGCGAAACGGGTGCTCGAAGCGCCTTCGTTCGGATTTACCGGAACCTCGGGGATCAACAGCATGGCGCTTGCCAGAGCCGGATTCGACATCACGATCGTGGATCACGATTCCGAGCGCGCGGAACTTATTCGCGGAGTATGGAAGAATCTCGATCTCGATGTTGAGGTCTGCGAGACGATGCATTATTCAAAACTCCCTTTCGAGGATGGCGCATTCGATGTTTCATGGAACTTCTCCGCCCTTTGGTTCGTTGAGGATATAGAAGCGTTCTTGGCCGAAATTTCTCGCGTGACGGCCAAGGCTGTCATGCTGTGCGTACCCAATCGCTGGGGCGTGGGATACCTGAGCCAGAAGTACGGCGGCAAGGACGACCTGAAGCGTTATCTGAAGGAAGATCACATCAAGCCCCGGACGTTCGATCCCATTATGAAAAAGCTTGGATGGACGCCGGTTGACAGGAATTTCATCGATTGCCCACCCTGGCCCGATATCGGGATGCCCAAGGCGAAGTTTCTGCAGAAGTTCGGGCTTGGCTTCCTGGTGAAGGAAGAGAAACCGGAACCGATTACTATTCTCGATTTTTTCTCGGGAAAGGATCCCTTGTTTGAAGAGAAAATGCTTCGGTACGCCTGGTTCGAACGTTTGGCTCCGTGGATTGTCAAACGCTTCTGGGCGCACCACCGATATGTTTTATATTTGAAAGATAATCATACAGTTTCCACTTTGAAACGTCAATAGCATGTGCTTCAATAGTGGTAGAAATTGTTCTCCTGAAAGATTTTCCGATTTCTCATCGATCGGAATAACGGCATTTCAATCGGAAAATTTTATTAGTTGCGGCTAGCGCAAAGGAAAGGTATAATTTTATTATGGATAATCATGTGAAGTTGTTGGAAAAGCTCGCGGATGCCCGAAAGAAAGTAGAAAACGAAATCGGCGAAGTCATCGTCGGTCAGCAGCGCATTGTCGAGGAAATACTCATTGCCCTGTTTGCGGGTGGTCACTGTCTCATCGAGGGCGTTCCGGGACTGGCGAAGACCCTGATGGTCTCAACGCTGGCAAGGATTCTCGATCTGAAGTTCAACCGCATCCAGTTTACGCCGGATTTGATGCCTTCCGATATCACGGGAACGGATATTCTCGCGGAAAACAAAGCGGACGGCAAGCGATATTTCGAATATATAAAGGGACCGATTTTCGCGAACATCATTCTGGCCGATGAAATCAACCGTACGCCGCCCAAAACGCAGGCAGCCCTCCTCCAGGCGATGCAGGAGTATCAGGTGACGGCCGGAAACCAGACGTTCGCGCTGGAGAAACCGTTTCTGGTTCTGGCAACCCAGAATCCCATCGAGCAGGAAGGAACCTACCCGCTTCCCGAGGCGCAGTTGGACCGTTTCATGTTCAATATCAACATCGATTATCCAAGCCTCGAGGAAGAGAAAGAGATCGTTCGATCGACAACTTCGATCGAGATGAAAGAAGTTAAGCCGGTGATGAACGGTGCGGAGATTCGCGAGATTCAGAAAGCCGTCCGCATTCTGCCGGTAAGCGACCACGTCCTGAATTTCGCTGTGCGGTTGGCTCGCGCTACCCGACCGAAGTCGGAGGACGCCCCCGAATTCATTCAGAGATGGGTCAATTGGGGTGCTGGGCCTCGCGCTTCGCAGTACCTGATTCTGGCTGCCAAAACAAGGGCAGCCTTGCAGAACCGCCCCTCTCCGTCGGTTGAGGATGTGATTCGCGTAGCGGAGATCGTTCTACAGCACCGTATGGTAATCTCTTTCACCGCAGAGGCTGAAGGCTTACGAGCTCGCGACGTGATCCAAAAGCTGATCGCCGAGATAAAGGAATAATGGAGCCACTCAGTGCAAACAGTTGAAAAAGAGCAAACGGAAGGAACCGAAATCATGGAGAAATACCGGGCGATTTGTTCCAACGAAATTCTGTGCGTATCACTCGACGCGATGCCGATCCCCGTTGTGATCATCGATCAGGATCGTTTGGTTGTGTATGCGAATCAAGCTTTGCTCGATCAAATCGATTTAAAGGATCGCGAAAGGGTCATTGGTAAATATTTCGGCGAGCTGTTCGGTTGCCAGCATGTCATCAACGAGCAGATGAACTGCGGTTCGACGAAGTACTGCCGGTATTGCGGAGCGATGAAGACGCTTGTTTCGAGCATCGGTGGTGTTGCGACGACGCAGGATTGCAGGCTCCTGGTACGCAAGGGGGATATCGACGACGCGCTCAACCTGAAGATAACCTCTTCCAAGCTGGAAGTGAATGGATATAATCTCAACATTCTTAGTGTGGAAGATAATAGCTCGAAGGTGAGAAGAACGGCGCTGGAGAGGATATTCTTCCATGACGTCCTCAACACCGCATACGCGGTCTCATCAGGCATCGATCTGGTTTTCGATGAAGATGAGAATACACCTTATTTTCAAGAGATAAAAGACGCTCTACCACTTACAGCCAAACGATTGATCGAAGAGATACAGATTCAGCGCCAGCTCGTGCTTGCGGAGCAGGATGAACTGGAAGTGGAGCCTTATAAATTCAACGCGAAAAGCCTCATCGACGAGGTTCTCAAGCACATTCGCAACTACCAGCGTTTCAACAAGCGCGTGATCATGATCGAGCCCGATTTTGAAGATGTTGCCATCTATACGGATAAGACGCTATTGGTTCGCGTGATGTTCAATATGGTGAAAAACGCGCTGGAAGCCGGGAACGGGCTTGTGAAAATAGGTTGTAAAGATGTCGAGGACAAGACACGCATCAGCGTGTACAATCCCGAAGTGATTCCAGAGAATGTACGCTATCAGCTCTTTCAGCCATCCTTTTCGACGAAGGAGTCCGGGCGCGGGTTTGGCACGTATAGCATCAAGCTTCTTACGGAAAGATATCTCGCCGGAAAAGTCGGCTTTACCTCTTCCGAAGATAGCGGAACTGAATTTTTTATCGTAATTCCGCACCTTACACCGGAATTTCGTTAAACTTCACCTGTTCGGCTGTCGATATAGAAACAGTATTCATGTTTGTGGCGCGCCATTCGCATGATACGAAATACATTGGAAGGATTTTGGGATGAAACTGATCGTATTGCTTCTGCTTGCGTTGATGATCCTCAACATCATGTTCGGTGATGGGGCGATCCTGCTGCAGATTTCCGACGCCTTCCAGTATAACTCCATCCTCTCCTATATCTTCACGGCGGTTGGCTCCGTGCTTTTCACGCTGATACTGATGTCGGTGCTCTTCGAGAACTTCAAGCTCTTCAAGCGGCCCGATGAAGGTCTGACTGATCCCGAAAGCGGGGAATCGCTCATGTCCAAGCCGCCATCGATTCTCGAAACACCGGAGGACGATCTGTTCATCGAGGACCTGGATTAAATTAGAGGATGCGTCCTTCCTTTTCCGCTTTTTTCTCCGCGCCACCTCCCAAAGCAACGCCAATGGCAATTCCGACAGCTAAAAATGCCGGTGAATCCAGCGCCGTCATGAATGAAACGCCCAGCGCAACGCCGATCGCCATGAACACTCCCGGATAATGCCCTTTACGAACGATCTTGTGTTTGTTCACCAGATGCTCTTCCAGTTTTCTCGCTCCTTTCTTGAACGATTTCCGTCTATCCTTATCAGAGGTCACCAGCGACAGCTCGATCGTCAACTGCTCGATTACGGGAAGAAGCTGCCGGCAGTCTTCGCATTCAGCGGACAGCGCTTCCATGCGGTCGATAATTTTAATGATCAGATCAATATTCAGCTTCTTCTTCTCTTTCTCGGTCAGGCTCAGGCCTTCGGCAGCCTTGCCGAACGTTTCCGAACGTGTTCTGGAAAAGGTCATTAATCTGGGCTCCTTTATATCATCAATTATCAGCTTAATTACTTTAATAGCAGCATTTTGCCGGTTACGCTTCTATCCGCGATGCAAATGCGATAAAGATACACGCCGCTTGAAACCATGTTTCCGCGGGAGTCGTCTCCGTTCCATGCCGCTTCATGCGCTCCGGCGTCAAGTCGCTCGTCGACGAGCGTTTTCACGCACTGACCGCGGGTGTTGTAAACGTGAAGCTCCACGTTCCCCGATGCTGGAATCGTGAAGCGGATCGTTGTGGTGGGATTGAAGGGATTGGGGTAGTTGCTGACGTTCAGTGCGATTTCCAGAGCATCGTTGTCGTCAACCGAAACGGTGTGCCAGCCATACCACATCTCGACATCCCCGTGATCGTAAGAGAAGAAGATCAGGTCGCGGTTGGCGGATCGCTCGATGTTGAACGGCGTGAAGTCGGCAATTCCCATGTCCTCGAGGTTTCCGTTCCAGCGATCCCGGGTTTCCCACAGGTTGGTGCCGGGCGCGAAGTAGATGACCATGTGGACGCCATAGTATGAATCGAAGCAACCGGATACGCACTTTCCTTCGAGAAGCATGTCGGTTTCAAAGCATGTCGATGTTGCCGACCACTGTACTTCCCCGTTCATATCGCGTTCGGTGAACTCGATTTCGTAATCCATGACGTTTTCCATGATGTAATCGACGGAAAGCATGGTGAAGCTTGCCGGTTCTCCGGGGTAGTTATCTGAAAGCAGCATATACCTGGCGTTGAACAATCCGGAACCGAATACAAAATTGTCTTCCTCGAGGATGCAAACATCGGAATATGCGAATGTGTGGGAGGTTGATTGATTCTCTCCATTCGATTCCTCTTTTCTTACGCTTCTGCCCGAATTGATCATCGGGTAGCCCGGGATGTCTCCCGTGATGACATCATACCCTGCATTGGATATCAGCTCGGGCTGGATACCTTCCTCGGTCAGTGTGAATTCAAACAGGTACGTCTTTTCTTGCACACCGTCGGTGCCTGCACTTCCTCCAACCCAATGACTGAAGCTGCATCTCGTTGTGAATGGGATCAGGACATGGGAATCGCCTTCGTCTGTAGCATAGAAATCGGGTTGATCGAGGATCGTCGTGTATATGCTACTCGAGTGGAAGTCGTCCCCGTGCGCGTAGCTGCTCTGGATCGAAAGGATAATCCTCGAAGTAACAATTGCTCCGGTATCGAGGTTGTAAATCTGACCAATCACCTGGTTGCTTCGCTCCCAGCCTTCGTCTGTATCTTCCACCTCGCCGATCTCGACACGTGAAATCGCAAGATGCGGCAGGCCGTCGTATTCGAAGAAGGTCATCCTGCGTGCATCTGTTTCGTCTGTCATCGCTAAATGCAGCGCTTCCATAGGGTTTCCTTCCAAATCGTAGACCGATATATAAATGCTGTCGGCATCCTGCGAATAAACAACGAAGCGGTCATCGCCGTGGAAATGTCTCTGCTCCGCATAGGAGAAATCTCCCTTTTCAATTGGAATCGAGCAAATCTGAGAGAATGCCATTTCCGCGGCAAGTTGCAGCGAGAACAACACAAGTACAATCGCAATGTATAATTTCATGACAACCTCCATTTACTGATCTGAAAAGCGTGGGGTATATCTCTAACGGAATAATCCTATTTTAACAAAACCATTTTGCGATTGTCAACTCTATTTCCCGAAACGAGTTTGCAGAAGTAAATCCCCGAGGAAACCGCTTTCCCCTGACGATCGCTTCCGTCCCATACGATTGTGTGTTCTCCGCGATCAAGCTGCTCGTCGACGAGCGATGCGACCTTCTGCCCTTTCACATTGTAGATGCTCAGCTTGCAATGGGAAGACTCGTCGAGGGAAAAACGGATGGTGGTTTGCGGATTGAATGGATTGGGGTAGTTGCTCAGGTTCAAGGTCCCTTCGACATCCGGGGTTTTCTCAGCGCTAAAGGGATAGGATGTGTTCATGTAAACGCCGTTCTCCGTGCAGGCGATCACGTTGATGCAGTCGATGAGCGGATGGCAGGTGATGCTGTTGATGTGCAGGTTCGGTAAGTCTTCGTTCAGGCATTCGATTTGCCAGATGTCCGGGTGCCAGATGCCGATTCCTTCTGACTCGATGTCCTCCGGTGGATTCCAGCCGACAAAGAGGTCACTGTTCATGTTCCAGTCGATGCAGGAGATGTGATCGGAGTAAAACTCCAGCGACCACGTTTCCCCGTGATTCATGGACGACCAAAGTCCTGAGGAATTCGAAACGCCTCCGAAAGCTCCGTAGAGCGTTCCCCAAGGATCGTATTCCACCGCGGTGAAGACCTGGCTCGTTGCGAAATCATCCCAGGTATCGCCGTTGTCCGGCGAGTGCAGGATATGATTTCCCGCGGCGATGTCGATGTGATTGTTGTAGATGGTAATGTCATAGCACGGATACGTCCATGTCGGCTCGTTCCAGGTGACGCCGTCGCTGGACATGTATAGGCCGTACTCGGCCCCTGCGAAATATCCACCGCCACCAGGATGCTTGTAGAGGAAGTTCGGCCAGGGTGTATAGATCGCCACATCGTATTGAAGCGTCTCCATGTTGAACCGGTAGACGCCATCCGACCAGCTTCCGTCACCCATGACGAAGAAGCAATGGGTGTCGTCGATGGGCGCGAATCCCTTCACGGGGAGGTTTGTCTCGATGAACGAAGGATCATCTTCCGGCGTCATGTAGAAACCGTTCGTTGTCCCGGCCATGGTGTAATAAGGTGTTTCGATGTTGAAGAAATATGTGTAGATATTACCTGTATCGAAGCTGAACGGCATCCAGGATTCCTGTGCGCCGAGGATCATTGCGAAAACGAGAATGGTAATGATCAAAAATGTTCTCATGTCACACCTCCGATTGTTTGTTGAACATCATTAAGAATGCAAAATTCATTCATGGATGTCAATAAATAAAACGCGTTTTTTTGCATGGGAGATATAAGGTTACCGGATTGTTTGTGAATGACATTTTCCCAGGTGCAAATCTATAGAATCCGGCATGCGATTTCCTGCCCTGAGAATGCTCGATTTTTATTTCAGATATCGGGTGAATTATCTTGCACGCAAACGATCCCGGTGAAAATTGGAGTTATCAAGGTGTATGGAGATGCGGATGAGTCGCACGCTGAGAGCTGATTTGCTTTTATTGTTAACGTCAGTTATTTGGGGACTATCGTTTGTTGCCCAGCGGAAAGGGATGGAGTTTGTCGGGCCGTATCTGTTCAACGGCGTTCGTTTCTTTCTGGGAGCGCTGGTTCTGTATGCGATAACCCGTATCCGCGGAAGAAAGCTGACGGGCTGGAACAGGCCGCTCCCCGGTATTACGCTCGGCGTGATTCTCTTCGCCGCGGTTTCGCTTCAACAGGTGGGGCTTGTCTACACAACCGCCGGTAAGGCCGGTTTCATTACCGGGCTGTATGTGGTTTTCGTGCCGATGCTGGGTATCATTCTCAAGCAGAAGATCGGCATCTTTGGCTGGTCTGGCGTTGTGCTGGCGGTCATCGGTCTCTATTTCCTGAGCGTGAACGAGAGCTTCTCGATATCCTACGGCGAACTGCTTGTCCTGATCTGCGCCTTTGTATGGGCAATTCAGATACAATACATCGATCATCAAGCCAAGGTGGCGAACCACATCGTGCTGGCTATCTATTCTTTCCTTACGTGCGCAGCGCTGAGCATGGCTGTCGCGCTGTTGTTCGAGGCAATCCACTGGAGCGCTATCCGGCAGGCGTGGCTGACGATAGGCTATGGCGGGGTGATGTCCGTTGGCGTTGCTTTCAGCTTGCAGATCGTGGCGCAGCGGGATGCACCTCCTTCGCACGCGGCGATGCTCTTCAGCCTGGAGAGCGTATTTGCGTTGGTTGGAGGCATGATCCTCCTGGACGAAAGAATGAGCGCGCGAAGCCTGCTGGGATGCGGATTGATCCTTCTGGGAATTTTCAGCTTGCAGATTCCCAAGCTTCTGCGCTTGACGGGTCGAGCCAGAAAGAAGCCCGAAGTGCATCTGGTGCAGTAGGAACCGGGGACGCTGAGGGATAATTCATTTAATGTTTTGAGGTTACAAAGAACCGAACACTTTGCGTTATAATTCTCTTTACAAAAAGAGGTTTTGCGAGCGAATGTGGTTTGGCTATAAATCTTTAGATACTAAGTAATATGATAAAGGAGACTCAAATGGCAATTGGCAGGAAATTTCCGGAAACTCCAAGAAAAACCGCGCTTTTCGAAGCGGAAGAATGGTACCAGAAGCTGCTGGCTGCTCGCCTTGGCAGGGAATACGAACCGATCAAGCGCAGCAACTTCGGCGAGTACGATATGGCGGTGAACTACCTCACTTCGGTGCTCGAAGAGGCGAAATCGATCGAGAAAATCGCGGTTTTCAACATCGATCACATGGCGCAGATTGTTTTCAGCGGAGCCGACGCGGTCGCTCTTCTGGATCGTGTACTGCCGGCTGACGTCGCTTCCATGAAGATCGGTCAGTGCAAGTACACGCTTCTGCTGAACGAGCAGGGCGGCGTGATGGATGACATGATCCTGATGCGGATGGATGAGGATCGCGTGATGATCGTTATCAACGCGGGTCACGATCTCACCGGAAAGGGCATCGATCATGGAGTCGAGGTCGAGAAAGTCTCCGACGCGGATTTCATCCTGCGATACAAGAAAGATGGCGAAGAGGTGACAGCGGAAGATATCTCCGACGATCTGGTGAAGATCGACATCCAGGGGCCATACTCCTACAAACTGATTGCGGAACTGTATGGAAATCAAGCGCTTCGCAACCGGAATAATCCAGCCAAGAACATGGGCTTCTTCTCCTTCAACGAGTTCGATTACAACGGTGATCGCTATATCATCAGTCGCACTGGCTACACCAACCGCTGGGGTTGGGAGCTTTATGTGCCGACCAGGGTCGGTGAGGCCGAGTTCAAGCGAATCGTCGAAGGCGCACTCGATATGGGCGGTATGCTTGTCGGCCTGGGCGGTCGCGATGAGAACCGAATGTCTGCCGGTCCGTTCGGCTTGCCGTTGATGGGTCAGGAATACAGGCCCGACTGGATGCCGACCAACACTCCGCTTTTCGGTGCGGCGATCGATATGAACAAAGCGTCTTTCGTCGGCAAGGAAGCGCTGCTTGCGGATCAGGATAACGATCAGCGGCTCTGCGTCATCATTACCGAAGGCATCGTGACGGATCGCGTTATCTTTCGTGACGGCAAGAAGGTCGGCGCGGTAACTTCAAGTATCAATTCACCGAACGTTCCGCTTGAAAAACGCCAGTTCATCGGCTCCAAGCGTAAGGCAGTCAACGACGAGCAGGGTACCGCCGCGATCGGTATCGGCTGGTTCGAACACAACCCGTTTGATGTTGACGCTGAAGGCAAGGACGTGCTTGCGCATGACGACAAGGCCGTGCGGATTCCGCTCGAGTTCTATCGCCTGGACGACGATGGCAATCCCAAGGGTAAACCGATCCTGGGATATCTCTCGGGCGACGGCGTGACCCCCGCGACAGCGCCGCGACCGCTGAAGAACATCGAGAACCTTTAGCTAACCAGGAGATCCCATGCAGAAAATAGATCTCGAAAAAGCGATCTTCGAGAAAAGCAATGGCTTTATGAACGGCTATCCGGCATTTGTCAGGAGGCTGGTAATCAATTTCCTCAACCGGGTGATTCATGTCCGCGAGGCGAATGAGTTTCTGGAGCAACATCCGGAAACCAAGGGCATCCGATTTATCGAAGCCATTTTTGAATACCTCAATTTCTCTTATCTCATCTCCAGCCGCGATCGCGAGAAGATTCCGGCGGAAGGCAAGCTCGTTATCGTTGCCAATCACCCGCTGGGGGCACTGGATGGGATTGCCCTGATCAAGACAATCTGGGAAATACGCAAGGACGTTAAAATCGTCCTAAACGATGTTCTCCTGCAGCTCGAACCGCTTCAGGAATTCGCGATTCCGTTCGACGTGTTCTCCACGAAGAACCAGAAGGATTCAGTCAACCGTATTCGCGAAGCGCTGATAAACGAGGAAGCGGTAATCTTTTTCCCGGCAGCGGAAGTTTCGCGATTCGGAGTGAAGGGGATTCGAGACGGATACTGGAAGAAGGGAGCCGTGCAGTTCGCGCAGAAATTCGACGCCCCCATCCTTCCAGTCTTTGTAAAAGGCTACAATTCCGTGGGCTTCTACATGTTTTCACTGATACATAGAAATTTCTCGACCTTCTTGCTGGCCGACGAGATTTTCCGCAAGCGGAACCAGAATATCACCTTCAAGATCGGCGATACGATCCCCGCGAGCTCGCTCAACACAGCGAACATGCACCTCAGCGATGTGACGAAGCTGCTGAAAAAGCATGTTTATCGTCTGGGACAGGGACGTAAAGGCGTTTTCAAGACAGTGAAGGCGATCATTCATCCGGTTGGGAAGAGCATGCTGCGGCAGGAACTTCAGCAATCCGAGCTCCTCGTCAAGCCGCAGGAGAAGAAGCAAGTTTACATGGTGAACGGCGAGAAGTGCCCAAACATCATCCGGGAAATATCCCGCCTACGTGAATTTACCTTCCGCAAGGTTGGAGAGGGAACCGGAGATCGCCTCGATACGGATCAGTACGATTCGTACTACAAGCACATCGTGGTTTGGGACGACGAGAATCTGGAGATCATGGGATCCTACCGGATCGGCGATGGCCGCGAGATCATGGCGAACTCGGGCCCGGATGCATTCTATTCCGCGAGCCTGTTCGAGTTCAACGAGGATTTCATGCCGTTCCTGGCCCAATCGATGGAACTGGGGCGCAGCTTCGTTCAGTATAAATACTGGAAAAGCCATGCGCTGGATTACCTCTGGAAGGGAATCGGCGCTTTCCTTACCCAAAACAAGGAGATTCGCTGGATGTTCGGATGCATCAGCATCAGCGATTCCTATTCCGAACCCGCGAAAGCGTTGATGGTCTCCTACTACCGCAAGTGGTACTGGAACAACCAGAACCTGGGACGGGCCTTCAAGCAGTTCGAACTCTCGAAAACCGCTGAGCAGGAAGCCGGGCAGATTCTATCGGGCGAGGACTACAACGAAGATTTCTCCAACATGAAGATAGCGTTGAAAGGCATGGGCTATACGATCCCCATCCTCTACAGGGAATACCTCAGGCTGTGCGATTACGGCGGAATGACGTTTATTGATTTTGGCGTTGATGAGAACTTCTCGAACACGATTGACGGGCTTGGGCTCTTCGATCTGGAGAAGTTGAGCGAAAAATCCTATCGAAGATATTTCCCGCAGGATCAGGAATTATAGATACTGGAGGCTGGTATTTCACCCCGCAGACTGTTCCACAAACTGTTTCAGAAGAAGACGAAGAACACCTATGTTCAGTCGTTGCGCTACGCGCTGACGGCAGCGATAACGTGGTTCATCGAGCTTGTTGTGCTGGTGATCCTCAAGGAAGTAGTGCACTTCCACTACCTCTATGCGGGAGCGATCGCGTTTACTGTGTATCTGATCATCAACTACATCATCGGCATCAAATGGGTCTTCCATAGTTGCGTTCACCACAGCAGGGTGTACGAACTGGTGACGTTTCTGGTCATCAATCTGTTCGGCTTGATCGTGTATGAAACGTTCCTTTGGATTTTTACTTCGGAGCTCGGGATTTTCTACGTTATTTCAAACATCATGACGAATCCATTTGTCTACACCTGGAATTTCTTTTCGAGAAAGTATTTCTTATACAGATGATTCATGTAAAACACATATTTGTCTGACAATTTTACGGCAATAATAAGAGAGTCTGTATGCTAAATGTTCGATGGAATCCATAATCGATACGTTATTGATTGACAAAAACCGGAGACGATTATATCTCTGTAAAGAGGAATGTTTGCAGAGGCCGAAATGAATGAAAATCAACCAATAACAGCAATGAAAGATATTGATTCAATGAATGAGAATCTAGCAGAATTAGTGTCCACGGCGGAAAGCGCATTGGCGGAAACAGAGCTTCAGAGCCATCGGGAAGAGATCATCGAAGACCTTCTTGGGAATTGTACGCAATTCCAGAATAATTTCCCCAAACAGGTGGAGATGAAGGATATCGAGGAATCTTGCCGACTCGCCAGAGAATATGGCTCCATCAGGCAAGCCATTCGGTTCGAATTCATCTGCATCAGGGACCTCATCAATCATCAGAAGTTCGATAAAGCGTTCGACTTCCTCATCGACATTACGGCAAAGGTGAAAGAGCAGAACGATATCAACCTCGCTTCGATGCTCGATTACCTGATCGGTACCGTGTTGACCCGACTGGATCGCGAGGAAGAAGCCGAGCCGTATATTCAACGAGCGCTCGACTTTTATGAGTCGTCTGATGATCGTTCTCAATTGATGAGAACCTTAATTCTCAAGTTGTCGTACGAATGGCTGAAGGGCAATTACGTCCAGTGCCGGAAAGTGGCCCAGCGGTTGGTCGAAGAATTTCAGGACGTGATGCGGCCTCAGCAAATAGCCGACACCTACGGACGCCTGGGTAATATCTGCAACCGCCAGGGTGACAATGATATGGCCATCGACAGCCTGAGCAAGGCGCGCGATATCTCCGAGAAGTACGGTCTGCAGCAAACCCTTGGTGGAAACCTGCTTACGTTGGGCAACGTTTATATGGACAGCAACACGATCGATCTGGCCATGGATTGCTACCAGAAAGCCGCAGAAGTCTACGAGAAGATGGGCGGTAAGGGCGGATACGCTTCTTCGCTCAACAACATCGGGCTTGTTTACATGCAGCGCGGGGATAACGAAAAGGCTCGCGAAACCTACGAGAAAGCCTTGGGCGTGTATCTTCAGGCCGGATTGAAACGCGAGACGGTGCCTCTATTGAACAATCTCGCCGTTGTGTGCCAGCACTTGAGGCAGATCGACAAGGCGGTCGATTACGTCCGTCTGTCCTACGACACGGCCCTCGAGCTGGACAACAAGTACGAGACGATCGAGACGATCATCGTCATGAGCTACATGCTTGCCGAGGATGCCCACAACCGGGGTGACATCGACGCGTTTCCTTGGATCGAGGAGCGCCTGGAGGAAGCGAGAAAGCTTATTGAGGAGATCGAGGCCAAGAAGCTGCATCTGTGGTACATGCAAGCGCACGCCGATGTACTGGATAGCAAAGCGCTGACCTATGTCTCGCTCAACGAGCCGATGAAGGCGTATGAGACCCTGAAAGAATCGTCGGACAACCTCCGCGAGTTGATCGGGATGCACGGGAAAATCGCTCAGGAGAACATGGCGAAGAAGGTGGAAGAGGTTACGGCGCAGCTTGAATTGAAGATGCAGCGCAAGGAATCGGAAGAACTCAAGAAGATCAACAACGACCTGAAAATAGCCAATACCCTCCTCATGCAACAAGGCAACGAGATGATCGATCTCGAGCGGCGAAACTCGGCGCTTGCGATGGCTGTAACTGCGAATCACGAGATCAATCAGCCGCTTATGGTCATTCAGGGAAACCTGGAACTGCTTGTTGCATCCCTTAGCCAGAACTCGCTCTCCGAGAAAGAGAAAACGTATCTCAAGCGATTGAATAACGCGGTGGAGCGCATCAGCAAGATTTTGGAGCGTTACCGCGAGAGCAACAAATATGTCTTCGATTTCTACAGTCCGGATACAAAGATGGTCACGCTGGATAAGGAAACGAAAGAGAAAGTATAGCGTTTCAACAATTTGCGCCAAAGAATGTATTAACGATTCTTATATTATCTGGTAACTCACTTCTCTGCTTGACAGAATGAAGCCGTAGCGCGAATATTCTTAACCGTATTCCATAACATGGATATCAATCCAATTGAGCAATTTACACAAATGATTCAGGGAGAAAACATGAGAGCTTTTACGAGAGCTAAGCTGTGGATCAGGCTATTTCTGTACGCACTCTTCGCAGTGAATTCGTTGCATGCTACGACCGGACCGGATGCGTCAATTCTGCTGCGTACGGTTGACGATCTTCACGGGAAACGGGTGGCGGTATACGATGGCACGATTCACGATATGTTTGTGGCCGAGCACTATCCGACGGCGAAGATACATCGCTACGAAGCAGTAGCGGATATGGTGCTGGCCCTCAAGACGGAGAAAGTTGACGCGGCGATGATGGACCTGGTACTGGCCAAGCTTCTGATCAAGAACAACCCGGAATTGGGGCTCCTGGCAGACGACATTCTCGACCTGGATCTCGGAGTGGGATTCAACAAGAACAATCCCGACCTCCTGGAGCGGTTCAACGCCTACTTGAAAGAGATCAGGGCCAACGGCGTCTACAAGGAAATGGAGGATCGCTGGTTCATCAACGATCCCGAAGACGCAGTGATGCCCGAGATCGAGCTCCCGATGGATGGACCGCTGATTCGAGTGGCCGTGGATGTCTCCGATTTGCCATACGTAGCATACATGGACAATCGCTACGTTGGTTTCGATATCGAAATGCTGCAACGATTCGCCAAGAACCAGAATAGCCGGATGGAGATATCGACCATCGCCTTCGGCTCGCTGGTCGCAGCGCTTGCTTCCGGCAAGGTCGATATCATCGCCGATGGTATCGCGATTACGCCGGAGCGTCAGCAGAAGGTCAATTTCAGCGATCCTTACATTGCGTTGCGCACGGGCGTTCTGGCGATGAACAAGAACATGGTCCCGCCTCAATTGATGGCTACCGCCGATGATATTCGTGGGAAGCGAGTGGGGGTATTCACCGGCTCCTTTTACGAGCAGTTCCTCGGCGAGAACTATCCGACGGTGGAAGTCCAGCGCTACGACGCCACCTCCGACATGCTTGTCGCGCTCGATAGGGGGAAGACGGACGCCATTCTGCTGGATGTCTATCTGGCGAAATCGATTGCGCGTAACAATCCGAAGTTCGGTCTGCTTGCAGAAGACATTGCGCCCATTCCTTCCGGCGTGGGTTTCAGCAAAGACAATATAAAACTACGCGATCAATTCAATACCTTCATGCACAAAATCCGCGCGAACGGCGTATACGATGATATGGTGGACCGCTGGCTGGAGAATGATCCCGAGAAAGCCGTGATGCCCGACATTGAGCTCCCAGAGGAGGGGCCGACGCTCCATTTGGGTACGTTTGTTTTGAATCTGCCGTTTGTCGGTTATGTCAATCAGGAATATACGGGATTCGACATCGAGATGATCCGCCGATTCGCTCAGGATCAGGGCTACAAGCTCGACATCCAGGCGATCAATTTCGGTTCGCTCATCAACGCGCTCGTCTCCGGTAAGGTCGATCTAATATCGGCTTGCATCTCCATCACGCCCGAGCGGGAGAAGAGCATCGCTTTCTCTGAACCTTATGTCTCGGTGGGGAACGCGATTGTCGTGCTCAATTCACGGTTGGCGCGTTCCCGGGAGAAGAATCCGTTCAAGGCGATTCTGCAAAGGCCGACAGGCGTTTTCGAGGGATCGGTTTACGACACCTTTCTGATGGAAGAATATCCGGAGTCGAATATCAAACGTTACAACCGGATTTCCGATATGACGATCTCGCTGACAAGCAGGAAAATTGACTCCTTCATGGTTGATGAACTAACAGCCAGAGCGATGCTGAAGTTGAATCCTGAGCTGACATCCACCTATGAAGCTGTTTTCAACATGCCCTTGGGGGTTGCCTTCAACAAGAACAACCCGGAATTGAGGGAGCAGTTCAACGAGTTTCTCGCGAAAGCGCGGGAGACGGGTGTTTATCAGGAGATGGTTTCACGCTGGCTCGACGGAGACCCGGAGAAAGCGGAGATGCCAAAGATCGAGTTCGACGATGACGCGCCTGTCTTGAGGCTGGGCTTCGATGCGGTAGAACTTCCGTTTGTGGCCCTGAGGGATAACGAGTATGTAGGTTTCGACCTCGAGCTCGTGCAGCGATTCGCGAAGGAGGCCGGCTACAGGGTTGAGAATGTGATCATGAATTTTCCGTCCCTCATCAATGCCCTGGCGGCTGGAAAGGTCGATCTTATAACGGACGGGATTACGATTACGGAGGAACGGGCAAAGCAGGTGGATTTCTCCGATCCGTACGTCTCGCTCCCCGCGGTTTTCGTGACACGAAAAGATATGGGCGTTGCTGAAGAGGAGAAACGCATCCCGGCCTTCCTGCAGAAGGTTGCCGAAAGTTTTTATAACAATGTGATCCACGAAAAACGCTATCTGCTGATCGTTTCCGGTTTGAAAACGACCGCGATCATCTCTTTCTGGTCGGTGCTCAGCGGTACGCTGATGGGCGTGCTGGTCTGCTTCATGCGGATGTCGAAGATCAAGGCGGTAAACTTGATTGCCCGGCTGTTTATTTCCATTCTGCGCGGTACGCCGATTCTGGTGATCCTGATGATAACGTTCTACATCATCTTCGGTTCGGTGAATATCGATCCGGTGATCGTGTCCATCATCGCTTTCGGGTTCAATCTTGCGGCGTATGTTTCTGAGATGTACCGAAGCGGAATCGAGGGTGTGTCGAAGGGGCAGACGGAGGCGGGGATCGCCATGGGATTCTCTCGGTTGCAAACGTTTTTATATATTGTAGCTCCGCAGGCGATCCGAAGGATTCTACCCGTTTACAAGGGTGAGGTGATCTCGCTGGTCAAGACGACTTCCATTGTGGGCTACATCGCAGTAGAGGATTTGACGAGAGCGGGGGACATCATCCGCAGTAGAACGTTCGACGCCTTTTTCCCTCTGATCATGGTGGCGGCGCTGTATTTCTTCATATCCTGGCTGCTTCTGGTGGGACTGACCGCCTTTGAGAAGCGCCTTGAGCCCAGCCGCAGTAAGAGAAGGAGGTTGTCATGATCGAGATACGCAATCTTTCCAAGAGCTTCGGCTCGTTGCAGGTTTTGAAGAAGATCGACGCGACCATCGAGAAGGGCGAAGTTATTTCGATCATCGGCCCGAGCGGCACGGGTAAGAGTACGCTACTGCGCTGCATCAATCTTCTGGAGCATCCCGACGGTGGCGAGATCGTCATCGACGGCGAGAATATCCTCAAGCATGGCGCAAAGGTTACGAAGGTTCGCCAGAAGATGGGGATGGTGTTTCAATCGTTCAACCTTTTCCCGCACATGACAGTACTGGAAAACCTCACGGTTGGGCCAGTCAAGTTATTGAAACGAGAGAAGAAGCAGGCGGAGGTTCGCGGCATGGAATTGCTCGATATGGTGGGGCTGGCGGATAAAAGAAACAGCCTGCCGGAAGAGCTTTCAGGAGGACAGCAGCAGCGAGTGGCCATCGCGCGGTGCCTTTCCATGGATCCGGAGATTATTCTTTTCGATGAACCTACTTCCGCGCTCGACCCAACGATGATCAGCGAGGTGCTCTCCGTTATTCGCAGGCTTGCGCGAGACGGCATGACCATGGCGATCGTGACCCATGAGATGGATTTTGCGCGCGATGTATCGAACCGGGTGTTTTACATGAATGAGGGGATTATCTACGAATCGGGGCCGCCCGAGCAGATATTCGACGCTCCGCAGAAAAAGAATACGATTTCGTTCATACACAGGTTACGGAACTATCTTTTTCACATCGATTCTCGATCCTATGACGTTTACAAGATGAACGGCGAGATCGAGCAGTTTTGCGAGAAGTTTTTCTTCAGTAAGAAAATGACCTACCACACGCTACTGGCCGTCGAGGAGACCTTGGCGCTGTATTTCTCCAATGCAGAGCATCATGAGATAACGCTGGAGCTGACTTATTCGGAGAAGAACGGTGAGCTTCAGTTACTTTTCACAGACCGCAACAATTTGGGGAATTTCCTGGATTCCGCCGAGGTGGAGGATCAGATCGGGATCAGCTTGCTGAAGGGAATCGTGCATGATATCAAGTGGTTACGCGCCGGAGGGGAGAACCGCCTTACGATGACGCTGAACGAGACAGGGAGATAGAGGTTATCGCATACCGTCGTGGCATCTTCGCCCGATCCCTCGCTTCATCGTGGATATACCACACCCTTGCAGGAAAAGGGGATAAAGTGGCAAGGGTGTGAAACACCACGATTCCGCTCACGATCGAACGAATCTGTTTACGACTCGATGAGCATTTAAAGACGGGGGAATGACTATGGTTTGCCTTCGAGGATTTCCCTGATTTTCAGGGAGATATCTTTGATTGTGAAAGGTTTTGAGATGAAGTGAATACCGGCATCGAGGACCCCGTGGTGCGTAATAACGTTGGCAGTGTACCCGGACATGAAGAGGCAATTCAAGTCGGGTAATTGAGTACGGAGTTTTTCCCACAGGTCTTTTCCGCTCATTCCGGGCATAATGACGTCCGTAATGAGCAGGTCCAACTTCTGAATTCCTTTGATTTTATCCAGGGCCATTTCCGGAGAATTGCATGCGATTACTTCATATCCCAGTTTTCTGAGTTGTCTTTCGGTGAGTTTGATGAGTGATTTCTCGTCTTCGACCAGCAAGATTGTTTCAACTCCTTTAGGTGGGGAGATTTTCATGAAGTGCAAGTCGTCTTCAAACTGTTCCTTGTAGGCAGGGAAATAGATTCTAAAGGTTGTGCCTTCTTCGGGTTCGCTATAGACGTTTATGCTGCCGTAGTTTTGTTTGACGATACCGTAGATCGTGGAAAGGCCGAGGCCGGTGCCTTTTCCCGGTTCTTTCGTTGTGAAGAAGGGTTCGAAGATTTTATCGATATTGTCCTTTTCGATTCCCGAGCCCGTATCGCTGACCGAGAGAATAACGTACTCCCCTTGCTTCAGCTCCATTTTCCCAAGCCTTTCATCGTTCTCAAGGACTTGCACTGCTGTTTCAATGGTAATGATGCCGGTATTAACAATGGCGTCACGTGCGTTGACGACGAGATTGATGAGGATTTGATTGAGCTGGGCTTCGTCCATTTTGATTGCCGGTATGCTGTCGCCGGGATGCCAGTTGAGTTCGATATCTTCACCGATCAACCTACGAAGCATTTTATGCAGCTCGCGGATCATCCTGTTGATGTCGATGATTTTGGGCTCGATGGTTTGTTTTCTGGAGAATGCCAGGAGCTGGTAGGTCAATTCCGCAGAACGTTTTCCGGCCTTCTGTATCTCCTCGACGTACTCAGTCTGGGTGCGTGAGAGGCCGGAATCCTGGAGCAAGATTTCGGAGTAGCCAATGATTGTCTGGAGCATGTTGTTGAAGTCGTGGGCCACGCCGCCGGCAAGCCTTCCGATGGCTTCGAGTTTTCGTGACTGCTGGAGCTGCTTCTCGAGGTTTTTCCGGTGCTCGATATTCCGGATCGTGCTGAGTGCGTACGATATGTCTTCAGCGAGTTCCTTCAGCAGCATTCGTTCCTCAAAATCAGCCTTGATACCTTTGCCCATGACCACATGCAGGATTCCAAACGGATTGCCTCTATGGGACAGTTTAACAAACAACGCCTGATAACCGTCGTACGTGGGAGAAAGCGGACAGAACCGGCAGTCCTCGGCAGGGATTTTAACTGCAAGGATGTCGTTCATACCGATTGCTTTACTATAGCAATGCGGCAACTGGCTCGTCAACAGCATGTCGATGAGGGAGTCCAGGTGTTGTATGTAACCCGCTTTGAACCATGTTTGCGGTTCGTTATTTTCATTGGTTTGAACAATGAAGGCCACCTGGTAGCTCTGATTCTGGATCATGAGGTCGCAGGCTTTTTGGAGGAGGGTGTTCCTGTCGGTCTCGTGAACGATGAGCTGGTTCACGTCCCGGATGGAGCGCAGCACTTTGTTCAAGTGCTCAACGCGCAGTTCGGCTTGCTTTCTGTCTTCGATGTCGGTAGAGAGGATGATCAGGCCCTGATCGGATGGCTGGACGCTCAGGTGATACCATCTGCTTGTACCGTCGGGGTAAACGAAGAGGTTCTCGAAGCTGTCGGGTTTTCCGGTTTTGCGACATGCCTTTAAACGCCTGAATAAAGGCGTTTTATCTATTCCAGGAAATAACTCAATCATCGAATTGCCGATGAGCTCCGATATATCCAACCTTCCGTGCTCGGCGGCAGCGGAATTCATGTATACGTAACGCCAGTCCTGATCGATAATCTGCAGGCCTTCGTGGAGCGAGTTGACCGTCTTCCTGTATTTCTCCTCTTCCTCGATGAGGGCTTCCTGGGCTTCTATCTGTTTTGCCATGATTGAATTGCGCTGCTTTCTCCATGAGCTTTCTATTAAAATGGCGGAGGCCAGGAGGATAAATATCTGAACCGCGATAATGCTCCACAAACGCACTCGGATCGGGTGATAGATTTCTTTCATTTCAATTGTGGCCAGAATCGTCCATCCGGTGTTCCCTATGTCGGCAGCGTACGCGCTGACTCGTGTACCGTCGCAGAGATTGCCTTCGAGAAAGCCTCGTTTTGCTTCAAGAAGCTTGCGGCCTATGTGTTTTGGGTTGTGGCAATCAATTTTCCTCAAATGATAGCTATCATTAACATCCGCTGAATCTGAGTGGGCTCTCTCAATTTGATATGCCGTATCGTCAATAACCTTTAGCAAGTTGAGTTTCGCTGATTCAAACGGACTTGGCCATTGCTCGAAGTATGGCAGGAGTTGCATAACCGGATTGACCGACATGTACATGACTGCTGCTGGCGACTTGGGGTTGACGTCCCAATAGAACGGAGTAATAACCGCGAGCTCCAGATCGTTTGTTAAATTCTGGAAGAAGTCGACAAAGACGACTTCGTTGCGGTCGATTGCAATCTTCGCGTGCTTTATAACCTCCGGTGAGATATCGTTTTTGGAATTGGGAGCGGAAAGCATTGGCGCAAAAGCGCTATCCAGGAGGGTGATGTGATCGTAGAAATGAGAGACTCTCTCGAGCTCCAGGCTCAAGATGATCGATTCCTTGAGCTCGGGATTATTGGGGTTTCGGATGTAGGATTGAATTATATTAACAAACGTTGTGTTGTGCAGGTAGACGGAAGCGTCTCCCATCCTTTCGCTGCGCCAGCTTAGCAGCTCATCATTCTTGAGTTCGGTGATGGACTTCAGTTGCTCATTGACATTGCGAAGAAACATGTCTCGATACTCGCGGAGGTAGATCGAGCTCACGATAACTGCAACCGTGATCAGGGCCGCAATGAAGCTTGCCGGCGCTAAAAACCTCCTGCTTAAGAGGTTTGGAGCTATTTTTCGCAGGCTTCTGATGAACACGGAGAGCCCGAGCAGGGTCAAAGCAATCGATGTCGATAGCGCGGGGAGTTTGACACCGCTTTCATACATTACTGGGGCGCCCAATATGTATGCGAAAATGAAAGTCAGGCTGCACAAGTTGACAGAGATTGTTCCGAAGAAGGCCAGCTTATTCGAGATGAGTCTTCTCGACATGGAGAGTATGCCTGATATGCCGATAACAGCAAAGCAGATGGCCGTGAGGGCGGACATGTGCCCAACCCTCCAATCATTTGACATCTCATGCAGATCGATGCCGAGGTGCTCGATGTTTGATGTAATCTTCAACAGAGAGGCAATGAACAGCAGGAATGAAAATATTGTGAGGAATATTAGCAGGTATTTTACGGATTGACGTACCGCATTCCCGTATCTGTTCCTTGTAAAGGTCAAGCAAAGCCCATAGAGAATGAAGTAAATTCCAGTAATCGGCGCCATGGGAATATAGCTGGATGCTAGGGATATCAACCAATCGGTTTTACATATCCAGCCTACTAATTCCAAGGCTCCAATCAGCGCAGCGGCCAAAGCAAAAGATTGACTCAATCTGTAGACAATGGCGCTTGATGAATCGACAGCCAGCTTTTGAGCATAGCTATATCTTTGTTGTTTCATCGCAGTTATTCTCGCTACAGTGGCGTTACGCGGTTGGCAGTTTCCGGCAATTTTACTCAATTACTACATTCGTACGATGGGTTAAAAATCAACTAACAATATTAACTATACTGATTCATTGTTGGCTGTCAACAAAATTCTATCGTGGCTGTTAATATCGGTTGCAATACAAAAAAAACGAATGGTATTATGCTGGGTTGAGGCAAGCGCTTTTAATCGCAAACAAGGTGATTGTTACACGGTGAAGGAAAAAAATGGTGGGCCCAAGAGGAGTCGAACCTCTGACCGCCCGGTTATGAGCCGGGAGCTCTACCAAACTGAGCTATAGGCCCTGATAATGCATGAAACGTATCCTTAAAATATCGCATTTCTGTGTCAAGTACAAATTCACGGTGGAGTGAAAATCAAGACAACTCTGTGTGAAGACGAATTTCTGGATTGCAAACCCGACAATACTGATCAGGACAATTCACGAAAAAAAAACGAATAAAAAAAGCCGGTGAAACTTTTTCAGAAACACCGGCCAATATCATTCTTTCGGATTTACTTGATGTTGAAGTTCTCGTACAGCTCCATGAGAGCGGTGCTGCGCGTGGGGTGGCGCAGTTTCTTCAGCGCTTTGTCCTCGATCTGGCGGATGCGTTCACGAGTGACGTTGAAGATGTTGCCGACTTCCTCCAGCGTACGGTGGTAGCCGTCGTCGATACCGAAGCGAAGGCGGATCACGCGTTCTTCACGGGTGGTCAGCGTGCTGAGGACATCGTCCACCTGCTTCTTGAGCAGGGTACGCTCGGCCATGCGCTCCGGCGAGATGGTCGATTTATCTTCGATGAAGTCGCCGAGGAGGCTGTCTTCGCTGTCGTTACCGATGGGTTTGTCGAGCGAGACGGGTTCCTTGGAGATCGAGAGGACGCTCTTCACCTTGTCGACAGGTATATCCAGCGCGTCTGCGAGTTCTTCCGGGTAGGGATCGCGGCCTAGTTTCTGTACGAGGCGGCGGCTCATCCGGTTCACCTTGTTGATGGATTCGATCATGTGAACCGGAACGCGGATGGTTCTCGCCTGGTCGGCGATGGCGCGCGTAATGGCCTGACGGATCCACCAGGTGGCGTAGGTGCTGAATTTATAACCCTTCTTGTAATCGTATTTGTCCACGGCCTTCATCAGGCCGGTGTTGCCTTCCTGAATGAGGTCGAGGAAGTCGAGTCCGCGGTTGTTGTACCGCTTCGCGATACTGATGACCAGACGGACGTTCGCTTCGATCATCTCGTTCTTGGCGGTGTCTTTCATCTTCTCGCCGCGTTCGATTTCCTTCATGAGGAAGATCATCTCTTCGCCGCCCATGCGGGTTTCGATCTCAACGCGACGGATTTTACGCCGAGCGTTCTTTATCTTGCGCAGGGTCTCCACGAATACGGTCGGATCGATGTTCGTCTCTTTCTGTACTTCGTCGAAGTCCTCGTCGGATTTCTTGGCGCGGCGCCCGTAGGCGCAGATTTCTTCGAGAGAGTAGCGCTTGATGCGGGATAGCTTCCCGATGGAGCGCTTGCTTTCTTTGATACGATCCACCAGGCTCTTGATGCGGTAGACCAGGCGCTTGATGAACTTGTCGTTGAAGGGGATCGGAGCGAAAATCTCGATGAGCACTTTACGTTTCTCGTCGATGATTTCTTGCAGAGCCTGATCCGCGATGTTGCCAAGGTCGTCGAACTCGGCAGTATCGAGCATTGCGCCGATTTCATCGTAGATCGGTTCCGACTTCTTGATCGCCTCGGAGAACATCTTGATCAACTGCTCGTCCTGCGATTTATCGATATAGCTACCGAAATCGATGCGGAAAAGCTGGTCGATGCGGATGCGTCGTTCCTTGAAACGATGCAGGAAGTTGTACATTTCGCGCAGGGAGCTTCCCGACATGAACACGTAACGATTGATCCACTTCTGGCCGCTTTCGATCTTCTTCGCGATGCGAATTTCACCTTCACGGTCCAAGAGCGGAACGCGTCCCATTTCCTTCAGGTACATCCTGACGGGGTCGTCGTAATAGCGTCTGTTCTTGAATTTCTTGGTCTGTTGTTTCTTGACCGTAAGCGTTTTTTTGGAAACCTTACGTTGCGTTTCGTCGATAATTTCGATGCCTTCACTGGTCAGATCCGTGATGAGGTCGTCGATCTTGTCGAGGAACAACGGACTGTTGGGCAGAATATCATTTATCTGCTTGAATGTCAGATAACTGTTCTTCTTACCTAAATCAATAAGCTTTTGTAAACAATCATTATAACTTCGCATGAACACTCCGTAGAATCCATGTTCTAATCAAAAGGTGTTCTGAAAACGACACTCTTCCCAAGCTGTCGAATTCGTTTCTTAATCTTTTCTTTTTTCTGTATAAGCTCTATGTTGTCAATATCTTTCGAAATTTTTTCTTCAAGGGATTTTAACTCTCGCAAATGCTTGCGTGTAAGTAACTGAGCTGTAATTTCTTCAACCGGTACATCCGGTGTGTCTTCCATCATCATCTCAGATAGCATGTTGCGAATTTCTTCATTATCAATCATTTCGATTATCGATTCTGTTTTCTTCATTTCTGCGACACATACACATAATTTCTCAAAGATATACCGATACTCATTAGTGAAAAAATAGTCTGGATCAATCTCTTCGCAAACTTTTTCGCATAAAATTCTTTCATCCAACATTAACTTCAGTAATAACCGTTCCTCTGAGTAACGATGTAAATCGGGGCCGTCTCTCACTTCCTGACGGGAATCTCCATGTGTGGGCTTGATCTTCGATAGTAAAGCCTTTGTCGATACCCCAAAGACTTCGCCGAAGTCTCTGGCCTGCAGCTCTTGCGCAACGGGATCTTCAATATTGCCTAAAACTTCGATCAACATGTCGATCTTTTCCTTCTCCTCCAATCCAAGCGATGTGGTTTGTTTCATGAACAGCGGCATCGAGACCGCGTTCTCGACGATTTGCCTTAGCTCTTCGACGCTGTGACGCATCAGGAATGTGTCGGGGTCTTCTTCATCGGGCAGACTGGCAATCTGCGCGCTGAAGCCACGCTTGTGGATTTCCATCGCGGCTCGCAAGGAGGCCTTTCGACCTGCGTTGTCACCGTCGTAGAGCATTACGAAATTACTTGTATAACGTCCCGCGAGGGATATCTGTTTTTCGGTCAGCGCCGTTCCCAGCGAGGCAACCGCGTTGACGACTCCGTTCGACGCCAGACGAAGGAAGTCCGTGTAGCCTTCGCAGATGATGATCTGGTTCAGCTTGGAGGCGTCGTAACGGGTCTGGTACAGGCCGAAAAGCTCATCCCCCTTGGTGTAGAGCGAAGTCTCCGGGGAGTTGATGTACTTGGCCTTGCTCGGATCCCCCGGCATAACGCGTCCCCCGAAGGCCACGACCTTCCCGAGAATATTGTGGATGGGGAACATAACGCGATTTCGGAAGTAATCGAACGCCTCGCCGCCGTTCCCAAAGCTGAAAAGGCCGCTCTCGCGCAGAATTCGCGTATCGAATTTCTTGCGCAGAAGATGCTCCTTCAAGGCGTTGAAGCTGTTTGGGGCCAGCCCAATCTCATACTTCGCGATGATCTCTTCCGAGATACCGCGCTCGAGCATGTACCGGCGAGCCGTCTCTCCGTTTTCCTTGAGATTCTGGACGAAGAAATCGAGAGCCTGGCGGTAGATTTGCAAGAGGATGTCCCGCTTGGTGGGCTGATCCGATTCTGCGTGGCTCTTCTCGATTTGAATTCCCACGCGCTGCGCCAGCCGCGTAACTGCCTCGATGAAGGAAACCTTCTCGTATTCCTGGATGAACGTGAATACGTTTCCGCCCTTTCCGCAACCGAAGCATTTGAAAATCTGCTTCTTCTCGTTGACGTTGAAAGAGGCTGTTTTCTCGTCGTGGAAGGGACAGCGCGCCTTGAAATTGCTTCCGGCACGCTTGAGCGGTATGTAGCTACCGATCACCTCGACAATATTGTTTCGTTCGCGTATTTCATCGATCAATGCAGGATCGATCAATCTCCCTCCAGGACTAATTAAAGCTTACCACCGTCACTCCGTCTCCACCCGCTTCCGAGGGAGGAGAGTAGAATTCGACGACTTTTTTATTCTTGCGCAGGTACTGACGCACTTTCGCTCTCAGAGCTCCGGTGCCTTTGCCATGCACGATTCGTACCTTATTCAAACCATTCATCAACGCGTTGTCCAGAAACACTTCGATCTTGGGTAGCGCTTCATCGAACGTCATGCCCAGCAGCATGAGCTCCAGGGACGCCGACTTTGCGTTCGAGGCTTCCACAGAAACCCCGCTCGAAGTCTGTTGCGCTTTCTTTTTTTCTATTACAAAAAGGTTGGATAACCTGGTTGTATAGTAAAAACCGTTTACATCAACCTTGATTTGGTTACTGGAAATCTCGGTGACGATTCCGCGGGAATCGAAATCCTTCACCCACACTTCCATGCCGATCTTCGGATTCTCGAGCTGTTTGCCCTTGATGTCGATCAGCTTCGATTCTTCCTTTGCCAGATCGACCTGAATCTTGTCGGCGCTCTTGCTGATCTCCTGAATCTTCTGCTTGCGTTGCGCTTTCCCGCTCTTCTTCAGGTCGGCCATTTCATTCTGCAATTCCTTCTGGAACTGGATTAGATACTCTCTGGCTTCACGAATAGAACGCTTCTTGACCTCTTTTGTTTCCTCTTCGACGCGAGAAAGCTTTTGCTCGTACTCGTCGATACGCTTCTGAAGCAGGCTGTTGTGCAAAGAGGACTGGTAGTTCTGTCGGGCCAGCTCCTTCTTCTCGTGGTTCATTTTCACCAGGAGTTCCGTGAGCTCGACGTTCTGCTTGCCCGTAAGTTCCTTGGCTCGTTTGATGAGGGACGGGCTCAGGCCAAGCGAGGACGCGACCTCGATGGCGAAGCTGTTTCCCGGTAACCCGAGCTTGAAACGATATGTGGGAACGTGCTTGTCGGGATCGAAGTGCATGGCCGCGTTGCGGCAGGATTCGGACTGCTCGGCGTGGACCTTCAGCACGGTGTAGTGGGTCGTGATAACGCACAGCGAGTGCCGTTTCTCGAGGACTTCCAGAATCGCCTGTGCCAGCGCGGAGCCTTGCTCGGGATCGGTAGCCGCCCCGATCTCGTCGATGAGGATCAGAGTGCGCTCCGTCGCGTTGTCCAGCATCTCCTGAATGCGCTTGATGTGCGAGGAAAAGGTGCTGAGCGCGTTTTCCAGCGACTGGTCGTCGCCGATGTCCGCGAAGACGTGATCGAAGAGGCCGACGACCGATTCAGCTTCTGCGGGAATGAGGAGTCCCGAGAGGGCCATGAGCGAGAGAAGTCCAGCGCTCTTAAGCGTGACCGTCTTTCCTCCCGTGTTCGGACCCGAGATTACCAGGATCCGGTAGTCCTGCCCGAGTTCGAGATCGAAGGGGATGACCTTTCGGATGTCTCCCATGCTACATATCAAAAGGGGGTGACGCGCCTTCACGAGATTCAGGATCGGCTCTTCCGAGATGATGGGAGCCCGGGCGTCGATGCGACGGGAGAATTTAGCGATTCCGTAGAAGAGATCGAGCTGGATCAGCGTTCCGAGGTCTTTCAGGAGTGTTTCGCTATAGAGCTTGATGTGATCGGAAAAATCCTTTAGGAGGCGATAGATTTCTTCCTTCTCGTCGTCTTCGAGGGTGTTGAGCTCGTTGTTGAACTGCACCACAGGAGCCGGCTCCATAAAAACGGTGGAACGGCTGGCGGAGCGTCCGTGCATGAGACCGTCGATGCTTCCGGCCGACGCCTCGCGGACGGGGATCACATAGCGGTTGTCGCGCATCGTGACGAAGGAATCCGTCAGGTGCGCTCCCTGCGAAGCAATGTATTTCTGGAGCTTCGACTGGATCGCTCCGCGAACCTGCCGCTTTCGTTTACGAATTCGGAGCAGTTCGGGGGAAGCGGTATCGAGGATTTCTCCTTCGGAATCGAAAATCTGATGGAACCTTGCCAGGACATCCGGCATGGGGGTGAGGGAACGGAGGTCGTTGAAGAGACTCGGGTAGTCATCCTCGTTCATCTCCTGCGAGTGGGCGATCAGCAGTTCCGAGGCTTCGATGTTGGCGCATATCCGGCCGAATTCATCGAAGTTGTAGCTCTGGTGCGGGTAATCGACGATAAGGCGCGTGATATCCGTAACGCGTTCGAAGTTCACTTCTCCGCGGTCGCTCAGCGCCTGGCGCACCTGGGAGGCGTAGGAGAGCTTGTGCCGGATTGCATCGATGTCCTGTAGCGGCTTGATCCCGGCAGCCTTTTGCTTGCCTGGGTCCGAGCCGCATTCATCGATGATGTGCTGTATAATTTTATGGTATTCGAGTTGATTGAGCATGTTCATAGTAGCGTCCAGCTTTCAATGTTCGTTTCAGGTGGCGAGGGCAGCTTGCTTCCTATGATCTGGCGCATCTCGCGCGAGAAAACGCTGGCTGCCTTCAGTACGGCGGATTTCGATTCGAGCTCGATGATATAGTCTTGTAGCGGGGTTGCCCACAGCACCGTATAGAGCATGCAAACTATGAAGAATCCGATGGCCAGCCCGAGCGTGAAGCCCAGCAGCCTGTCAACGAATTTGAGCATTGCGAGGTCGATGAGCTTCTCCATGAGCAGGATGAGGATGCGGGTTATGACCATTACGATGATGAACAGCGTGACGTAAGCGATGATGCCCGTAACCAGCGGATTGATGTCGAAGTGCTTAAGCAGAAGAGCTTGCAAGAGGGGCGCATAGCGCATCATGAGAATGAACGCGACGAAGAAGCCGATAAAGTGGATGATCGACGCTATGAAACCCTTGCGGAGTCCGAAGAATCCCAATGCTATCAGTATGATCGCCAGTATGATGTCTGTCATGATTCACCCTTGCAATTGTTGTTTGTTCCGGTGCCTTTGCATCGTACACGAGATCGCAAAACCTGGTTGTCATGCTGAGTGATGCGCGAGCATCGTATCGAAGCATACACTTCTGGCTTTTACGAAGCCCAAACGAAAATACGATCGTTGTGACTTTGTGAAGCGCAGTCATGTTCGCTACATCGATCGATCCTTCGACACCCCCGACACGTCTGGACACTCAGGGTGACGGAAATTGTCATTTCGATCACTCTCAAGCTATGCAATGGAACCGAAAGCATTCATGAGAAAAAAAGAAGGGAGCTTATTACTCCCTTCAAAAAATTACTGAAAACGAATCGTATCAGGAATTGAGTTTCTGGCGCACGATCGAGCTAACGATCTTGCCGTCCGCGCGGGTTCCGGTTCTATCGAGAACCGCTTTCATCACTTTCCCCATGTCCTTCATTCCCTCGGGTTTCTCGGTCTCGAAGACTTCGTCGACGATCTTTTCGATTTCCTCGGGTGTGAAGTTGCGAGGAAGGTATTCCTGAATGATTTTAATTTCACGTCTTCCGTTTTCAACCAAATCGGTGCGGTTTCCCTGCTGGAACATCTCGATAGCCTGTTCACGAGCCTTGACGGCCCTGTGAAGCACGAGCAGCGCTTCTTCGTCGGTCAGCTTATCTGTGATGAGCTCGATTTTGCGATTCATCAGATCGGTTTTCATTGACCGAAGGACAAGCAGCCTCGGCTTGTCTTTGGCAAGCATGGCTTTCTTGATATCTTCCGCGATTCGATCAAACATCAGGAGTAACGTTCCTTTTTCCGCAGAGCTTTGAGAAGTTTTCTGCGAGCGGCGTTGATTTTACGTTTTCTTTTATCACTCGGTTTTTCGAAAACCTGGTGCTTCTTGATATCAGAGAGTATCGAAGCCTTTTCGCATTTTTTCTTAAACTTCTTCAGCATCACTTCAAAGGGTTCACCTTCGCGATGGAATACTGTAGGCACGAACATCACCTCCTTTCTGTTAAAAATTACATCGTATCAATCTGGAATCCAATGGTTTTCGTGTCAAGTGAAATATTATACTTTATCACGAGTACCGTAGCGAATGATATCGATGATTTGCTTCTTGAGCGCTTCGAGCGATACATTGTCGCGATGTACCGTCCAAAGTGTGAGAATAAAATCTACCGTTCCGAAAATAATATATGTGAGCGCATGGGTATCGATGGGTCGAATCACCTTCGCTTCCACTGCATCCGAACATAGCTGATGCAAGAAATTCAAATAACCTTGAAGCGGCCAGTATTTTGGATAGCGGCCATAAAACTCGGGGCTCTGGCGAAGTTCGACCGACATGAATCTGGCGATATGTGGATTTGCTGTGAATAATTCGATGTGCAAATCGAAGAACTTGTCAAGCCTTGCCGCGGGACTATCTTCCTGGTTGACCTTCTCGGTGATGTCTTTCAATTTTTCTTCGAAGAGGTACTCGAACGCCTTCATGAGAAGTTCGTCTTTGTTTTTGAAATAAAGGTAAACGGTACCGTCCGCCACTTTCGCGTGCTTGGCGATCTCAGAAATTTTTGCACGATGAAATCCCCGTTTCGAGAAGGTTTCAATAGCAGATTCAATGATCGCTTTGCGTTTCTTTTCCTGTTTCCTTGTCATTCGTTCCGAATGCTTTGTGATCTTCCGCACGATTTCCTCCTATCCCTTTGCACCAAAGTCAAAAATTGTATTCGCGTTTCATCAAGTCAACCGATAATTTTAGTATTTGCTCTGCAGATGATACAATTATGCCACTGTAATAGATGTGCATGGTATCATTGTAGATGTGTGCTTAGAATAAATATAAAGCTGAATAGCGGATCAGGCAAATGTTAGTTTTGCATTTTCCGCCTTTTCTTTCAGTAGCGTAACGGGGAAAGGAATGGAGAAATCCTAAAGGTGAAACAGCGCAGACAGTTCGCTCAACTTCGTGGAGGAAAGGGCTTTCACGTCTCGCCGGCCCATGAGAAGAAATTGTGCTTTCGCACTGTGTTCGAGCACCTCGAGATTGCGGAAGCAGTTATCGAGCGATTCACCGACGATGACAACGCCGTGGTTTCGTAAAATCAGCGCGTCGGAAATTTCGGATGCTTTTCCCACCGCCTCGGCAAGAGCGATGCTTCCGGGAGGGTGGTATTCAACATACTCGATCCGGGGTATGAAGATAAATGTCTCCGAAAAAAGATCGTTGCGGAGCTTCGTATCGATGACGCTGAAGAGCGAAGCGAAAACGGGGTGCGCGTGAACGATGGCCTTCGCCTTCGGGTTGTGACGATAGATATCCAGGTGCATCTGGATTTCGCAGGTGGGTTGGTTGCTGTTTCGGCACTCGTATTCTATGCTTCCCGCATCCATTGTGAGAACCGAGAGATCGTACTCGCTGAGCGATCCCTTGTCTTTGCCGGTGGGCGAGCAGACTACGCAGTCATGGATTCTCCTGCTCAGGTTGCCGCCGGAAGAGGTGGTCAGGTTTCGATCGTATATGCGCTGAAACCACTGGATGATCTGCTGCTTGGCCTCTGCGATCTCGTTGTGCATCAGAAAGCTCCCTGAAAGGTGATTGTATTGCTCCAGCCCGTGTTGCCGTCTGCGTTGGTGGCTCGCAATTGAAGCTGGTTTTCTCCCGGCTGGATGTGGAGCAGCTCGACCAGAACGCCGTTGGTTTGATGGATCGTTTCCTGCCCGTTGAGGGACATGATGTATCTCGTGCCGTCGAAATCGTTCGTGACTCCATTGGAAGCTTTGTTGCGGAGCAGTCCGGCCAGCGAGACGGTTTCGCTGCTGTAGTTGATTCCGTTTAGGGGGCTGTCGAGATCGAACTTCGGAACGGGATAGCCGGGCGCGACGAAGCTGTGCTCGATTTCAAGAACATGCGGAACGTTAACCTCTTGCTGCCATTCGTTGTAGCCATACTTGTACAAGCGCAGGGTATAGGTTCCCGCCGGCAGGGATTGCAGGACGGCCGGGGTGTATTGATACATGGAGGCGTCGTCCAGGTAAATCGACGCGTTCTGCGGCTCGGTATCGATGATGAGCTTGTAGCCGGAGCTGGAATCGTATTCCTGATTGCCGTAGATTTCCCAACTCGTCAGCTCCTTCCGGAAATAGGAGAAGTCACCGTGGTCCGCCGGTTCGAGATAGTAAAAATCCTCGTCGTAAGTCGAGAGGATCATGGTGAAGCTGGCGACCGCGTCCAGGCCATCTTTCTCCACTTCGACGTCTTCAATTTCCATTGTCAGGTAACCGACCATGCGTGCTTGCCAGTCGTAGCGAACATAAGCCAGGTTATCGCCATTGTGAAGGAAATCGTTATGGTAAAAAGCCATGATGGCGTCGAGATCGTGGTTGTTGAAGTTCTCCACGATGTCGTCGAGGATTTCATTGATCTGGAACTCGGCGACGTCGCTGTCGCTGGTGGAGCCATCGCATGAAATCAGCAGGAACATGCTTGAAATCACGATGATAATGGAACAGAATTTACGCATCCGTCTTCTCCAGTATCGCCACATTTTCGATGTGGTAGGTGTGAGGAAACATATCGAACGGCTGCACCTTGCAAAGGCGGTACCCGCGCCTGAGGAACTCGCGGATATCCCGCACCTGCGTGGACGGGTTGCAGCTTGTGTAGATGATGCGCGGAATATTGGCGACGCATTCGATGATATCTCCCTCCAGGCCGCGCCGTGGAGGATCGAAGATGATCGTGTCGATGCCGTTGTTTGCGGTGAGTTTCGGGATCGCGTCTTCCACGCTGCCTTCGATGAATTCGCAGTTGCTCACGCCGTTCAATCGCGCATTCTCCGCCGCGTCAGCACAGGCGCTGCTGTTGCGCTCGATGCAAAATACTTTTTCGGCGTTTTCGCTGACGTATATCCCGATGGAGCCGATACCGCTGTACGCATCGACGATATTGCGATTCTTGCCGGAGTTATCGCAAATAAAAGAGTAGAGCGTGTGCGTTTGCTGCGAATTGATCTGGAAGAATGATTTGTAGTTGATTTTAAAACGCTTCGAGCCGATGTTCTCGATGATGTGGTCGCGGCCCCAGAGCAGTTTCTCGTCGTTACCCAGAATCGTGTTTCCGGGAGAGCGGTTGACGTTCTGGACGATCCCGACGAGCTTGGGGAAGTGTGCCGTCATCTCGCGGACTAGCTGCTGGGTGAAGGGTAGTTTCTTGCTCTTCGTAACCACGATGAACACGAATTCGCCGGTCGATGAGGAACACCGCAATCCGATGTGTCGCACCATGCCGGAGTGGGTGTCTTCCTTGTAGGGTTCCGCCTTGGAGGCGATCATGTATTGCCTGAATACCTCCACCGTTCGATCGAATATCTCGGGCTGTATACGGCAATTCTTGTGCGGAACGATCTCGTGACTCATGCGCGAAAACATCCCGATATGGGGATCGTTCACGCTGCCGGAAACCGGGAGAAAGCTTTTGTTGCGGTAGTTGTAAGGTTCTTCTGCTGCAATGATCGGGTAAACCCGTGGGATATCGAACTCCTGGAAAAAGGACTCGATCACCTGCTGCTTGAACAGAATCTGGATGTCGTAGGGGAGGTTAAGCCAGTCGCAGCCGCCGCACTTGCCGAAAACCTCGCATTCGGGATTGATTCGGTGGGGCGATTCCTTGATGAAGTTCGTGATCCGGCACATCAGGACGCCTTTTTTCTTGTGAACCACCTCGACGTCGACGACGTCCTCGGGAACCGCGTTCATGACAAAAACGGTGTACCCTTCCGAATGCCCCAGGCCAAAGCCCTTGAATACCAGCTTCTCTATGAGAACCGAGCTCAGTTCTTGTGTCTCTTGCATGGAATTTTTCCGATGAGATGATAGAATAAAAGTTTCCACACAACCAGGATTGCCTCGCGGATGATCTTCTTGGACATCTTCGATTGCCCGCTGCGCCGATCCGTGAAGACGATGGGAATCTCCTTGATGCGAAACTCGTGCAGCCAGGTGCGGTAGTTGGTCTCGATCTGGAAGGAATAGCCATCGGATAAAATGCCGTCCAGGTCGATGGTTTCCAGGACTTCACGACGGAAGCATTTGAAGCCGCCTGTCGGGTCTTTGATGCGCATGCCGGTGATGATACGGACGTACTTGGCGGCCATGTAGCTCAGGATCAGGCGGGAAAGCGGCCAGTTGACCACGTTGATGCCGCTGATGTAGCGCGAACCGATGACCAGGTCGTAATCTTCTATAATCTCCATCATCATCAGGATGATCGCCGGGTTATGTGAGAAATCGGCGTCCATCTGGAAGATCAGGTCGTATTTTTCCTTGATCGCATAGCGGAAACCCTCCACGTAAGCGGAACCGAGGCCCATCTTGCCGGCTCGTTTGAGGATGTGGATTCTTGGCTCGGTCTTCATGGCCTCTTCAACGATTTGGGCGGTACCGTCGGGGGAGTTGTCGTCAACGATCAAGATGTTCAGGTCCTCGTGCAGGTAGAGCAATGCCTTGAGAAGCTCAGGCATGTTGTCAGCTTCGTTATAGGTTGGTACGATTACCAGCGGTTTCATTGATACCTCTTCAAGTCAGTCTTTTTTCGCATCCAGGTTATTCTTTAATAGCTGTGCGTCGGGAACTTTGCGTATGGCTCTGGCAGGGCTTCCCAGCCAGATGTCTTCTTGCGTTGCGTTTTTCGTGAGAACGGAGCCGCCGGCGACAAGTGCGTCCGGCTCAATGACTCTCCCAGGCAGGATCGTGGCGTTGACGCCGATACGTCCGCCGGTTTTGATCGTGACGCCTTTGAAATGTTCGTAGCGCTCTTTGTCACGGGCCACGTAGTTGTCGTTGCTGGTGGCAACGCATGGTGCGACGAAGCAGTAGTCTTCGACCTCGGAATAGGCGGTGATGTAGCAGTTGGTCTCGAACTTGTTGCGGTTTCCGATTTTCACGAAATTCTCGATCGCGACGTTGCGCCCGATGATGTTGAATTCGCCGATGGATACATTCTCGCGTATCGTGGCGAGGTCCGCGATCAACGTCTTTCTGCCGATTTCGCACTGAACGTAGATCACCACGTTCGCGCCGATCAGGCATTCATCCGCAATCTTGGCGGGGCGATATTCTTTTTCCGTTTGAAATATGCTCCTCGGAGACGCCATCGGTTCCTTGCCGATAATGGTGTTGTCGTCGATACGGACGAAACACCCGATCTGAGAATCTTTGTGGATGACGACATTGTGGCCGATCACGCAGCCCTCTCCAATGATCACGCCATCCTCGACAATGCAGTTTTTGCCCAGCATCGTGTCCTTGCCGATCTGTGCGCTATCCGCTATATGTTGGCACATGTTAAGCTCCATATACGTTGCTATTCTATATTCAAGGCAAATATCATTTTGCGAAAAATCGGTCAAGCTTCAAGTCGGCGGAAGCTGAAGCTTTTTCCATCGAACAGCCCTCTGTCGCTCAGCTTGAGTTCGGGAATCACCGTAAGCCCCATGAACGAGAGCGTCATGAACGGAGCGCTTAGCTCGCTTCCCATTTCCCTGGCCTTCTCGCTCAGGCGCAGGTATTTCGCGGCGGTTTCATCCACGCCTTTCGTGCTCATCAAGCCAGCAACAGGCAGAGGCAGAATGTCGATGCCGTCGTCATTTGACGCGCAGATTCCTCCGCGATGTGCAATGACGGCGTTCACGGCCCTGCAGATGGACGCGTCGTCCGCCCCAACCGCGATGATGTTGTGCGAGTCATGCGCGATGCTCGATGCGATAGCGCCTTGCCGGAGCCCGAAGCCTCGAACGAAAGCGACTGCGGGTTTGGCGTCGACGTAGCGATTGAGCACGACCAGTTTCAGCATATCGCGCCCGGGATTCGGAAGGATCGGCGCGTCGGCCTCGACCGCCTCGAAATCGCTGCCGGTGTAAACCTGCCGGTCGATCGCCTGAATCACGCGTATCCTTTTGGAAGTTGAACGGATTTCGAGACCCTCCGTTGCAATCTCCCGGGCGGAAAATCGATTGATTGGCTGACTGGTTTGGATGGGAAGAAGGTAGCGACCATTTTCGGCGATCATTTCTCCATTTCTGTAGGAGCGGATTACCCGGAATGAATCCAGATGGTCGACGACGATGAAATCTGCCGGATCGCCTTCCTGAAGCAAGCCAAGCTTCAATCCGTAGTGTCGAACCGGATTGAGGGTTGCGGCGCGGATGATGTTCATGGGGGAGAAGCCTGCCCCAATCGCTTTGCGTATGATCCGATCGATGTGACCGCGTTTGAGCGCGTCGGGGTGAATATCGTCCGTGCAGAACATGCACATTTCGGGCGATTCCTCAAGCAGGGGAAGGAGCTCCTCCAGGTTATCCGCAGCGCTTCCGCTTCGCAGGATGACCTTCATTCCGAGGGCGATCTTCTCTCTGCCTTCTTCGAGCGTCAGAGTCTCGTGATCCGTGGTTATTCCCGCGGCGACGTACCTCGCGAGGTCATCTCCTCGCAGACCTGGAGAATGGCCGTCTATTGGCTTGTTGGCACGTCTGGCTGCTTCGATTTTGCGCAAGACTTCCGGATCGCCGTTGATAACGCCCGGGTAGTTCATCATCTCGCTCAGGTAGCCGATGTCCGGTCGGGCGAGCAGTAGCGAAACCTGCCCGGAATCGAGGATTGAGCCGGAGGTCTCGAAGGGAGACGCCGGGACGCAGGATGGCGCGCCGAAGTGGAATTCAACGGGCGATTTCGAAGCGTTCTCGATCATGTAGTCGATACCCTCGATCCCCAGGATGTTGGCGATCTCGTGAGGGTCGCATACCGCGGCCAGCGTTCCGTGACATGCAGCCGCGGCTCCGAAAGCCGAGGGAAGGCACATCGAGCTTTCGATGTGGACGTGCGCGTCGACCAGGCCGGGAAGAATATACTGGCTCTCCACCTTGTTTACGGGCTCGATTTTCTTGATGATTCCCTCCTCGAAATGGAGGATGCCGGTGTAAATCCTGCCTGCGACAACATCGACGATGCGGCCGGAGATTTGTTTGCGAGACATCGGTGCGGCTCCGTTATTGTTTCGATCGATTGGCTTCTTCGTAGAATGCTTTAACGTACGCGATGATCTGTTCCACGCTCTCGCGGGAATCGATCTCGTGCGTGCCGCAGTATCCCTCGAGCTTCGTCCATGAATGGATTCCGACGATTTGCTTGCCGAGGTTCATCGCGTGGGATATTTCCGAGAGTGTCCCGAAGCTTCCGCCGATGGAGATAACGAGGTCTCCCGAAGAGACGACACAAACGTTTCTCGCCAATTGTAGCCCTGTAGGAATCACGTAATCCACGTAGTGATTCGATTCCTCCGTGCCGTAGCTCATGGCGATGCCGATCGTGGTACCGTCGGCCGATTTCGCGCCTTTGCAAACGGCTTCCATAACGCCGTCGCGCCCGCCGCAGACGATCGCGATTCCCATTTCCGCAAGGCGCCTGCCGATATCGTAGGCGGTTTGGTGGAGTTCCTCGCCGATGTCTCCGCTTCTTCCGATGACGGCAACCATTGGTTTTCTCATAGTCTTCATATTTCCCCACAAGTTGATAACAGTAAATCCACAATTGAAAACGCGATTTTGCGCACTGATTGTAAAGGAATTTCTACGCATCGGAATGGATTAGCGAGTTTCCTCCCTGGAGTTTTGCAAATTGTCGAACATTTTTCTTGACGCCGGAACAGCGCTGAATAATTTGATGCTCATTCAAGAGAGTGAAACGCAGAAGTGGTGAAATCGGCAAACACGCTAGGTTCAGGGTCTAGTGGGCGTACGCCCTTGGGGGTTCGAGTCCCCCCTTCTGCACCATATATTGATATGAAAGCCGTGCGCTCAAAGCGTGACGGCTTTTTTTATTTCAGGGAGAAATTCATGCGATTACGGGAACTCCCCCGAGAGCGATATCTGGTGATGCTGGCGCTTCTGACAGCCTTTTCGGCCACGGCGTTCGCGATCGAGAGCTGGATGCCGAAGCCGCTTCCCTTTTTGAGGCTGGGGTTGGCGAACATCCCCGTCGTTCTTCTGATCTACACGAGGAATACGCGTGAAGCCGTGCTCGTGGGCTACATGAAGGTAGCTCTCGGAAGCGTTTTTTCGGGATTGATCTTCAGTCCTACAACTCTGGTATCGCTGGGAGCGACAACCTGCTCCATGCTCGCCATGATTCTGTTGACTCACTCGCCGGTAAATTTCAGCGTAATCGGTATCAGTGTCGGTGGCGCGGTTTTCCACAATGTGGCGCAACTGGGGGTAGTCCGGCTGGTGATTTTTCCTGAAAACGGTATATTTCGATTGACGCCTGTACTTATTTTATTGGGAATAGGAACAGGAATCGTAACAGGTTACCTTGTCGAGGTTTTTCATCGAACGATTTATCGGAAGTATTATGCAGATTATCAAGAAAAGGACGTGTGAAGATAGAGGGCTGCTCAGGCCTGTTCTCATCGTTTTTTACATCATGCTGGCGCTGGCGATCTTCGGTATCTCCTGCCTGGCCGGGCTCTTTCATTATTACAGCGACGAATTGCCGCCGCTGAGCGAGCTGAAGCACTACGATCTCAAGATCGGCTCGAAGGTGTTTGATCGCAACGACAACCTCATTCACACCTTCGCCGTGGAGCGACGCACCTATTCTCCATTGAGCGAGATACCGCCCTACATGGTGGATGCGCTTCTGGCTACGGAAGACACCAATTTCTACCGGCATTGGGGTGTCGACCTCTATGGATTGACCCGAGCGCTGCTCATCGACGTGCTGCATTTCGATTTTTCGCAAGGTGCGAGCACGATCTCCCAGCAACTTTCGCGGAACCTCTTCCTGACGCTGGACAAAACGATTCCACGCAAGGTCAAAGAAGCGCTTCTCGCCGTGCAGATCGAGAAGATGTATTCCAAGGACGAGATTCTCGAGCTTTATTTCAACAAGGTTCCTTTCGGAATCGGTATCTACGGAGTATCATCTGCCGCGATGATCTACTTCAACAAGAAGCCCGTCGAGTTGACGGTTCCCGAGGCCGCGCTGATCGTCGGGATCACGCAGTTGCCCGGAAGATACGATCCCACCCGGCATCCCGAGAGGGCTGTCCAGCGTCGTAACGTGGTGCTGATGCGGATGCGGGACGAGGGCTTCATCACTGGGGATGATTTCGATCAATACGTAAACGAGCCCCTGAATCTGTACCACGACAAGGCCAACCGCAGCGCGGACGACTATTTCATCGAATACATACGCAAGATTCTGGAAGACCGTTACGGCACGACCAAGCTTTTTGCCGGCGGTTTGAGCATATACACCACCCTCGACATCGATCTGACGCGCTACGCCGATTCGGCGTTGAACAAGCATTTGATCGAGTTCGAAGAAAAGAACGAATACGAAGTGAAGTACAACGATTTCCCCCGCGACACCACGGACATCGTAACGCCCTATGTTCAGGGCGGTTCGATTGTTATGGACGCGGAAACGGGAGCTGTCCGCGTGATGATCGGCGGGAGGAACTTCAATCACAGCAAGTTCAACCGCATGGTTCACGCCCGGCGTCCCCCGGGATCGTCCTTCAAGCCGATCATCTACACAACCGCGCTCGAGAAGGGATACACCGCTGCAACGGTTATCGACGACAAGCCGGTGTATTTCATTCAGGGTGATTCGGTTTTCTGGGCGCCACACAATTACACCGAAGACCATTTTGGCTATACGCGTCTGCGCGACGGCTTGAGAAAGTCGCGTAACGTTTATTCGGTTAAGACCCTGGCCGATATCGGACCACGATCGGTGGTGCGAAAAGCGCGCCAGTTCGGTATCACAACATCTTTGATCCCTGTATATTCGCTTGCCGTGGGTTCGATGGAGGTGCAACCGCTGGAGATGATCTCAGCCTATACAACCTTCCCGAACCTGGGTGAAAGAGTCACGCCGTTCTTCGTGCGAAGAGTCGAGGACTCCGACGGCACGATCCTGGAGGAGGCGTCGGTTGAACGAATCCGCGTTACGGACGAGAAAATCGCCTACATGATGGTGAATTTGATGCAGTCCGTGACGGAGCCCGGCGGCACCGGCGCGGGAATCCGCTGGCGAGGCTATCGCTGGGCGGCAGGAGCCAAGACGGGTACCACCGACGACTACCGCGACGCATGGTTTATCGGCTACAATCGAGAGCTTGTCGCCGGGATCTGGGTAGGATTCGACGACAACTCATCGCTCGGAGAGAAGCAGACCGGCGCTTCGGCAGCGCTGCCTCCGTGGCCGTACATAATGAAGTACGCGCTAGAGAAAGACGCCCCACTCAACGCGCAAGGAAATTCGGTCATCGACGGAACCGTTCTCGACTTCAAGCGTCCGGACGGTTTGATCAACGTCGAGATTTCGGCACGTACGGGACTGCTCCCCAAGAACTACTACGAAGAGCGAATCAACGAGGTGTTCATCATGGGGACGCAGCCTACGCCGCTTTCGGACAGCTTGAACTACAATTTCTATCCCACCCGTTACAGGGAGAGCGATAAGGAGTGTACCTATTTCCTGCTGGATCGCGATCCGGCGATTCTGGATTCGCTCGATCTCTCGGATGGAGATATCTACTACCCCGAACCATAGCATGACAATATCGACCGCGACGATACTTCAGGCGCTGAGCCTGATATCCATTGCCGTATATGTGCTTTACACCATGCGATTCCGCAAGGGCCTGATGTCTCTGAAGTCCGGCGAATCATACACGAAGCCGATGGTCTCCGTCGTGGTGGCGGCGCGCAACGAAGGCAGGAACATCCAGATGCTACTCACGTCACTGGTCAATCAGAGTTATCCGCAAGAGCGCTACCAGATTATCATCGCGGACGACCAGTCGACGGACGACACCGCGGAGAAGGTCAGGCTGTTCTGCGAGAAGTGGGATCATGTGATTCATCTTTCGGTGCAGGATCGGGAGAAGGCCCGTTCCCCCAAGAAAAACGCGCTGACGCAGGCGATCGAGGCATGCAGTGGAGAGATCGTCCTCACTACGGATGCGGATTGCGTTGTCTCGCGTTTCTGGATCGAAAGCATGGTCGCGTGCTTTGAGGATGGCGTTGACTTGGTTGCGGGTTATTCACGTCCCAAGATTCTCGACTGGAAGAAGGCATCTTTTGTTCAGAAGTACGAGTATTTCGACGTGTTCGCGATCTTTGCCGCGGCTGCGGGAGCGATCGGAGCCGGGAACGCGTTTTCATGCTCCGGACAGAATCTCGCGTACCGCCGCAGTGCGTATGACAGGGTTGGCGGGTTTACGCGCGTGGCGCATCTGGTGTCCGGCGACGACGTGAACCTGATGCAGTTGATACGGAATGCCGGCCTGGGAATACGGTTTGCCTCCAACGCGCACACCTTCGTATATACGCGTCCGATCGATTCGATGAGCAGCTTCTTCAATCAGCGTTCGCGCTGGGCGTCCAACCTGAAGGCGCAGTTGAGCCTGAATCCCGAGTTCTTCGCATACCTGTCCGCGGTTGCGGTCATGCATGCGATGTCGGTCGTCATGTTTTTCTACGACATCCGGGTCGCGCTGATCATCTGGGCCGCGCGGCTGATCGGCGAGTGGCATTTTCTCAAGGTCGCGATGGAGCGTTTTCTGTTCGAGACCCGGCGGATGTGGTTTTTTCCGATATGGTACCTGTTGCAACCCATATACATTGTTATAACGGCATTACGAGGCATTCTGAACGTTTACAAGTGGCACGGGAGATCGTGACCGCGAGGAGAGATATATGCAAGTAATCATCTTTGATGATCATAAATGGAAGAACTTTTTCCCGATTACCTCTACCAGGTCGACCGGCGACCTGCGCACCGGAATCCTCAAGCAGCGTCAAAAAATCACCGCGATGCTGGGCGAGGAGATCAATCGTGTGGTGATCGACGAATCGCTGGTTCCGCTCTACCGGGAACGGCACGAGGACTGGGAGATCAATGTTTTTGAAACGGGTGAATACACTATGGTCAATTCCAGATTCAGAATGGACGACGACATCCTCGATCTGATCGAAAACCTGCCTGCAAACACAAAACTCACCTGCCCGGACGGGGTCGTCGCGGCGAAGTGTAAACTGAGCCGCGGTGAGGTGACGATGGCGGACCTCGATTTTGCTGATCTGCAAGATAAGCAAATCGAAGAGCGGTGTCTGTGGAACTACCTGTGGGAGATCATCCTCGCGAACGGCGATAACATCACCGAGGATTACGAGCGATTCCTGCACGACGACGTGACGTTCTGCGAGGTCGAGCCCGGCGTGACAACGCTCAATCCGTACCGCATCTGGCTCGGTGAGGACGCGAAAATCATGCCCGGCGTGGTGATCGATGCCACCGAGGGGCCTGTCGTGATAGACGAAGGCGCGATCATTCATCCCAACGCCGTGCTGACGGGGCCTCTTTACGTGGGGAAGAATTCGCAAATTAAAGCCGTTGCGAGAGTCGGTGAAGGCACCTCGTTGGGACCCGTCTGCAAGATAGGCGGCGAGGTGGAAGGCGTTATTGTTCAGGGATATTCAAACAAGCAGCACGAGGGTTTCCTCGGGCACAGCTATCTCGGGGAATGGGTCAATCTGGGGGCGGACACCAACAACAGCGACCTCAAGAACAACTACTCCACCGTGAAGGTGTACGTATACGGACGCGATGAAAAAGTCGATTCTGGCGAAACCTTTTTGGGGGCCGTTATCGGCGACCATGCCAAGACAGGAATCAATTGCTCTATCAACACGGGCACGGTGATCGGAGTTGGATGTAATCTCTACGGTCCTGGGCTTATCAAGGACTTCGTTCCAGATTTCAGTTGGGGTACGGGCGATTCGCAGACAGAATACCGTATCGAAAAGTTTCTGGAAACGGCAGCGCTGGTGAAAGGGCGTCGCAAACTTGATTTAAGCGAGTGCGAAAAAGAGCTTTACAAGAATCTGGAATCGCGTGTTTTTGACAAAACGCGATCGTGACAGGCCCAGCCTGCAAGAAGATCGAACATGGAGAATCAATGGATCATACGATAAATGAAAGTATTGAGGAAGTGACCGAGAATATCACCGAAGGTCTGATCGACATCCCGGATCTGGAACTGGTCGAAGTGGAGTTCCGCTCCGGACGCATAGCGTACTACGCCAATCCGGGCACCTTTTTCATTCACCCCGAGATGTGGGTGATCGTGCAGGTTGATCGCGGTTTCGACATCGCGAAAGTTATGCACTCCTCCGTTCACAACGAGAAGCTGATCGAGGAATTCAAGAAGACGCCCGATGACAAGCGCCAGCAAGGCATCATCAGGAAGGCCTCGAAGACGGACCTTCAGAAGCTGAAAAACGTAATCGATAACGAGCAGGAAGCCACCGACCGCTTCAACGAGATGGTCGTGAAATACCCCTTCGAGATGAAGCTCATTAAAACCGTCTACCAGTTCGACGGAAACAAACTTACCTTCTTCTTCACCGCCGATGGGCGTGTCGACTTCCGCGAATTCGTGCGCGAACTCGCCGCCTTTTTCCGCACCCGTATCGAGCTGCACCAGACAACCGGGCGCGACGTAGCGAAGGAGCTCGGAGGTATCGGGATGTGCGGTAAGTACTACTGCTGCTCGACATTCCTCAAGCACTTCAATCAGATTACCATCAAGATGGCGAAGGACCAGAATCTGTCCGGCAATCTGTCCAAAATCTCGGGTCCCTGCGGACGCCTGCTTTGCTGCCTGAACTTCGAGGAAGAGTATTATCAGGAGGTCTCCAGGGACTTCCCCGAAGTGGGCGACGAGGTATTCTACCACGGGCAGAAGCATCTCGTATTCAAGAACGATATTTATAACAAGCGCATCTACCTTTCGCAGGAAGATCAGGTGTCGGAAATCCTGACGCTTGAGCAATACCAGCAGTTGAGCTCGAAACGAAAATGAAGCACTTCATCGATTTGACCCCTGACGAGCTGCATTCATTATGCGAAGCGCACGGCGTTAAGCCATTTCGCGTAAAGCAGATCAGGCACTGGCTCTACGAGAAGGGCGTTGACGATTTCATGCAGATGACAACGCTATCCGCCGACCTCAAGAAAGCGCTGTCGGAGAACTACACCTGCCGCTTTCCCGAGATTGCCAAGGAAAGCATCTCGCAGGACAAAACCAGAAAATACCTGCTTCTCCTTGAAGATGAAGCGCATGTCGAAATGGTGCTGATCCCGACCGAGACGAAGAACACGCTTTGTATCTCCTCCCAAGTGGGCTGCTCCCGCGGATGCGCGTTTTGCGCCACCGCCAGGCTCGGGCTCACGAGGAACCTGCTTCCTTCCGAGATCGTAGGGCAGGTACTGCTGGCAATGCGTTTGCTGAAGGACGACAAGCTCACGAATCTCGTGTTCATGGGCATGGGCGAACCCCTTGACAACTACGATAACGTGGTGAAGGCGGTCAGGATTCTGCAGGAGGACATCGGTTTCAGTCCCCGCAGGATGACGATATCTACCTGTGGCGTGATTCCGGGAATCCGCAAGCTGGGGCAATCGGGCCTGAAGATCAAACTGGCGGTGTCCTTGAACTCCGCGCTGTCCTGGAAGCGGGACAAGCTGATGCCGATCAATCGGATGTACCCGCTGGAAGAGCTTAAAAAAGCGCTTCTGGATTTCAGGAGAAGATCGCCCTACCGGATAACGTTCGAGTACATCATGTTCGGTGGATTCAACACCGGTGAAGAAGACACCAAAGCGCTGAAAGCTTTTGTCGGCGATATATCCTGTAAAATCAACCTGCTGCCCTATCACCGGGTGCCCGGCTACGATTTCTACCCGCCCAAGGATGAAGAAGTCAAGCGTTTCACGGAGTCGCTGCACAGCCTGAGCGCTGCTGTGACCCTCCGGACAAGCCGGGGCACGGATATCGCTGCCGCATGCGGGCAATTGGCGGGAACCGCCAGGAAACCAGAGGTCAGAAAATCTTGACATTGTGTAACTACAGGATTTTTCCTGTAATGAAGTAACCAAACAGATATTGGGGAAAATATGGAAAATATCAAGAACCTGTTCATTGAAATCTTCGAGATGAAGAAAGTGGAGCCCTGCCGTTGCGGCGGAGCACATGAAATTTGCCTGCAATGCCCTCGTTGCCGCGCGGAGGACCCGGATCAGCTTGCTACCGATTTCAATGATCTGGCTCAATACATCGATCATACCAATCTGAAAGCGGACGCAACATCGAACCAGATCAAAGACCTCTGCAGCGAAGCGAACATGTACGGCTTCATCTCGGTTTGCGTGAATCCTTGCCACGTGGAGCTGGCACATTACCAGCTCGGTGATGAAACGAAGGTTTGCAGCGTGATCGGATTTCCCCTCGGAGCCAATCTCACGGATACCAAGGTTTTCGAGACACGCAAGGCGATCGAACAGGGCGCGACCGAGATCGACATGGTTATCGATCTGAGCAGCTTGAAAGCCAAGCATTATCGCGAGACGCTGAAAGACATTGCACAGGTCTCCAAGGCTTGCCAGAAAGGGGACGCGATCCTCAAGGTCATCATTGAGACTTGTTACCTGAGTCAGACGGAGAAGATCATCAGTTGCATGCTGGCGAAGAAAGCGGGAGCGGAATTCGTTAAGACATCCACCGGATTCGGCCCGGCCGGCGCTTTGGTTGACGATGTCGCTCTGATGCGTGAGGTTGTCGGACCCAAGGTTGGCGTGAAGGCTGCCGGCGGCATCCGCGATCGTCATACCGCGGAGATGATGCTCAAGGCCGGTGCGAATCGAATCGGATCGAGCCGTAGCGTTGATATTTCCAGATAACAGGCGTTGAAGGTTTTCCATGAAGATTGAGGTAGCCGGCTTCAATATTGACGCGTCCATCAGCAAGCAGCTCGATGATCGCAACAACGTGACGCCCGAAACCCTGTCCGCCGCGTACGCCCGAATCAGCCGCAGTCCCAAGCGGATCACTCAATTGCGCAAGGACGCGATTGCCGAGGTTGATCGCGCCAGAAAGTCCAATCAGTCCATCATCTTCGAGATGGGGCATAGCTCCGTCGCGGAGCACGCGGTATTCAATTTCGATCTGATTGGCGTTTCGCGCTATCTCGCGGAATGGATTCAGCGGACGAGGCTGGCTTCCTTTACAGAAAAATCTCAGCGATACGTCACCCTCGAGGGTGATTACGTTACGCCGGACGAGATTAAAGGAACTGAACTCGAAGCGCAGTTCCACGAATTGATCAGGAAACAGAATCAGCTCTATTTCGACCTCTTCGAAACCCAGCGCGAACAACTCCAGCTTGCAGGATTCGAGGGGAAGAAGCGTGAACTGGACGGCGCAGCGAAGGAAGATGCGCGCTACGTTCTTTCGCTCGCAACCGAAAGCCAGATGGGCATGACCATCAATTGCCGCAGCTTGCAACGGATGTTGCGCAGGCTCGATCGCGTGAATCTCGCAGAGGCCCGTCAACTGAAGGAGAAGCTTGAAGCGGCAGCCAGGGAGATAGCTCCTTCGCTGATACGCTACACCGATTCCGACGACTTCGAGAAGACGCTCCCGGAGAGGATTCCCTCGATTGTTTCGCAGGCTCCCGGAGAGACGCTTGTGCTGGTGGATGCATCCGATCACATCGACGAAAGGGTTCTGGCCGGCGTGATGTTCGAAGAACTCGGTGGAGACTACAGGGTAATGCTCGAGGCCGTGGTTTCGTGGAGCGATGCAGAAAAGGCTGTGGCGTTCGAGAACCTTTTCAGGGGTCTGAAGCCTTATAGCGTGATGCCGCGTGGTTTCGAGGCTGCGGATTTCATGTTCCAGGTGAAGGCGTCTTCCTCCTGCTACGCGCAGTGGAAGCGGCATCGCACTTCGACGATTCTCTTCTCCGGCAGGCTGGACAGCTTTGTAATCCCACCGTCGTATGGAGATGGTACGCTGATTACACAGTTCAAGAACGTGATGGGGGAGTCGGCTGATTTTGCGCGAAAGCTCCGTGACGTCAATCGACTGCTCGGTGATTACGCGCTTACAAACGCGCACGAGGTATCGTTCCTCTTCAAAGCTAATTTGCGCGAGCTCTATCATTTTTCGAGATTGCGTTCTGATAATCACGCCCAGTGGGAGATACGCGAGTTTTCCCGCAGGATCGGTGCGATGGTGAGAGAGAAAGCTCCGCTCAGCGCTTCGAGGATGATGGGCAAGAGCGAGATGAGCTGAAAATCGTAAACTCGATCAAAGGATACACCATGAGGCAAGCAACCTGGTTTCTTTTTTTGCTTTCGATTCTGATTTTATCCGCATGCTCCGCAAACAAGAGCAGCAAAGACTCACCGGAAATCGAGTGTGTTGATCAATTCATGCAAGCAATGCAGACATACGCTTTTACAGATTCCATGCTCGTCAAACACCTGTCGCCGGCATTTCTGAAGGAAAAGGAAGTGGATGTGGAGAAGGTGCGGATCAATTCCTTCGACCCGGAAGGATACACGATCGCGGACCAGGATGGAAAAGAGGTTTACGTGCTCATCTGGGGCGAAGACTTCAAGTGGCAGCATCGTTTGGATTTTCTCGTTCAGGAAGAGTCGGGAGAGTATTATATTGTCCCCGTTCTACGGGACGACGGCAAGCTGAATCCGTGGCAGGAATCTGAATTGTTTATTACAGAGTAGGTGCTGTGAGAAAATGGATTGTCATCAGTGTGTTTGCCATGGTCGGGGGCATTCTGGGCAATCTGGTCGGCGGATTCATGCCCGAACTGATTGGAAGCGTTATCGGCACTGCTGCAGGATTCATCTATTACAACAAATATCTCAAGTAATCGAACTCATTCAAGATAGATATCATACGTCTATTGCGGGATAATGCCATTCCCGAAAAGCTTGACAGAATGATTTACCGTTCAATAATGAATATATTACGTATGGAGGTTACTATGAAACGTTTTCTTTTACTCATTTTAGCATTAGCAGCATTGATGATCATTGGTTGCAGCGATGATGACGATAAGGACAATTCGATTACCAATATCATGAATCAGATGGACGAAGTCGACTTTCTGATTTATGTCGGAAACCACGATTATCGTAGCGACGAAGTTACCATTTCCATTTCTGAAGAAATTGCCAATCCCTATACTTTCACAGGCACATATGAGCACACATTGGCTGTAAATGGTGTGGAAGTTACGAATATCTCAGGCTGGAGTGGTTTGAACTACGCTGCATATACCTATGAAGCAGGCTTTACTCCTGGAGAGGAATATGAGATTTCTTACACGTACGAGCTCTCTGAAAATGGCAGCGTGACGTATACCAAAACGATTGCCGAAACAATCACAGGGCTTTATTTTGCTTCTTGGGATGCGCCTTATACCGTAACCGGCGTTGATGAACCTGTTGTTTTCAGCTGGACGCTCGATGGCAATAACCAGCATCAGATTGCAAGCGCGTACAGCGAACTTTGGAACTACGATACCTATGACTTGGTCAATGAAGACGAGTACTACAAGGAACTTGGTGTGGATGACCGTACCTTCACGTTCCCGGCAAACTGCGTAAGTGATTTTGGCGCAGAGCGAGAAAACTACCTGTCACTTTCGTATGGGGTGACTTCCTTGAACTATGTCCTTAGCGGCTCAGCGCTTATTTACACGGCAACATCATGGTATGCGTCCAATATGTACGGCTGCGGCGAGGTGACCCGCGAAGAGAAAATCAGCCACATGAAGAAATTGGCGAACATGATTCTTGATCTTCAATAGAGCATTATTCTGATTTCGATATGCCCCGTTGTTAATGCGGGGCTTTTTTTATGCGGGTACCGTACACCGGGATGTCTGCCCGACGCAGCGGCGGCGGCGGCGTGTGCGCTTCGCGCACGGCAAGGTTCACGAACCTTGCAAAAGCCCTCGGCAATTCATGGGCGAAAGTGACTCGGCGGTGAAGACCAATAGGCTGTCGCGCAACGTGAAGGATGGTCGGGCTTTACGCCGCCGCCCCCGCGGGAATGGCGCTGACTCCGGGATGGTGCGCGGGGATAAAAAAAGAGCGAGCCCGTTGAGGGCTCGCTCTTGAAAGGAACATCTATCGATCAGTCGGAGATGATCTCCACGTTTGCACGGGGAATCAGCACTTTTTCGCCTGTTTCTAGCTCTGCTTCCAGAACGCGAACCAGCGTCTCCGACTCGACTTTCGTCAGTTCTTCCGGCATTCCAACGACCTTACCGATCTTTCCGAAGTTCGGCTGTCGGATCACGCGGATCACCTTGCCGACCTCGATCATCGGAAGCTCGGCTTCCTGATCGATGAGTTCGTCTTCCTTGAAATCAATCGGTTTGATGATTTCCGGACGGATAACGCCGGCGCGAATCTGCGTGAAACCGTGCATGGACACTTTCTTGCCCTGGAACGATTTGAGCAGATTGAACGTCTTGTTCGCCATCTTGATCGGGCCAAAACCTTCGGTAACAACGATGGTGAGTCCGACTTCTTCATGGCCGGTAATCGCAACGCCGATATCGTAGCCGAGAAGCTTCTTCAGATCTTGATCGTGAATACCGCCGGTGATGATGCCGGATACGCCAACCTTCTTGGCTTTCATGATCGCGTCGTAGTGAAGCATTTCACCGGTAACGATGATCTTGCCTTTGTGATTGTCGTTGATCTTGTCGGCTGTCACGACTTCGTCGGCAGCTTCTGCGATCACATCGATCTCAGCGTTGATCTCTCCGCCGATACCGAAAATACCTTGTATGTAAGATGACTTGTTCTCGATAACTACGCCCTGCTCCGGGATCACCTCAACCACGTAGCCGTCGATGAAAGCCCTCACTTCGACCGGGATGCGCGGCTCGTTGAGGAGAATCTGACCGGTGTGGCGGGATATGTTCTGTACCTCGCCTTCGGTGGGTGAGCGGACGGTCGACTTGAACATGCCAAGGAAACCGTTTGTCTGAGCGAGAATCTGCCCCTGCTTGATCTTGTCACCCTCTTGCACCTTGATGAATCGCGTAACGAGATCGGCCGTGACGCCAAGCTTGTTCGCGAGATTGATCGGCACAACCTTTCCAGGAAGCATCGTTACCGCAACGATGTCTTCAGCGGAAACCTTGTCGCCTTTCTTGACTTTCACTTCGCCTTTGAGGGGAAGGATACGTTCTTTACGTACGATGGTGTTTTCAGATACAGCAAGTCCTTGCGAAAATGATTTTCCCATACGATCCTCCCTATTTCAGTATTGGTTCAGGATAAACTTTGAGTTCGCTCATCCATTTCTTCAAAAGTTTACGACGTTCGGCATGATCCGGCGGCAAGACGAATGGATTACGACCGCGTGTATCCAGCACGATGCCCACGACGCCGCCCCAGAGGGTTGTTTCTATTTCCTGGTTCTTCCCGGCTCCCAGATCGAGTCCTCTACCCGGTCTGAGCTTTGCCTTGGCAGTTTCGCCGATTCCACAAGGAATCAAGCGCATCTCGCCGAAGGGAATCTCTTCTGTGAATTTCTCACCGTTCGAAAGTTCGATCTCAGCCGTGAGCGCCGGGCCCTTGCTCTTGAATGGTCCGACTGGGGCTACGCAAGTTCCGAGGTAGATCATACAGTCTTTATCAAACACTTCGGTTGCGGCTTTCTCGCTGATTTCCGCGAGAACGCCAAGGTGCGGCATCATGAAGATACTGTCCACGCCGAGACGCGTAATGCCTTCGGGCAGGAAAGCGTCGATGAGCATGAGCACGGTCTGGTGCCTGCGAGGCGCATGAGACGCAACACCGCCGGAACCAACCAGCAGATCGAGCGACATCATGTCGACGATGGTTTCGCCGGATGTCGTCTGGCTGAATGCTTCCGAGATTTCGCGCTGCTTCTGGGTACCCTTGAGGGTCACGGCGAATTCTTTATGCTGCACGAATGCCAGACGAAGCGCTTCCTTCGCGATGGCCTGCTCCAGCACCAGCTCTTCCAGCTTCTGCGGAATCGTGGTGGGGCGGATCATCTTGTTCTTGATCATGTTACGAAGCTCGGATTCGTCGATGTCGAGCGGTACCCAGCGAAGGATGTTGTCCAGACCGGCGGATGCCAGCACGTTGGAGATCGAGTAGCTCATTCCGAGGTTCGCGCTGACGGTACGGTTGAATATGTATTTCGGCGGTTCGCCTTCTTTTACGTCCTTGTCCTTGAACACGGAGAAAACGTCGGTGGTTGCGCCGCCGATGTCCACACCAAGCACCTCGATGCCTTCGTTACGGGCGATGGTCTGCATGATGTTACCCACAGCGGCCGGAGTTGGCATGATGGGGATGCTCTGCAGTTTACCGTTGAGTGGACCGCGCGTCCACTGCATCAGCTTGTTGTATCCCGGAGCCTGTTGCATAACGTGTTCCATGAAAAGGTCATGGATCTTGTCGCGAGCCGGCCCGAGGTTTTCCACTTCGAGAGTGGGGCGTATGTTCTCGGTGATTATGAGATCGCTCTTGTCGGCCAAGGTTTCCTTTATAATGTCCTGAGCGTCCTTGTTACCGGCGTAGATAACCGGAAGCTTGTAGCTCGATCCCAGGCGAGGCTTGGGATCGGCAGCTGCTACGAGCTCTGCGAGCTCGGCGACGTGCTTGGTTGTTCCGCCATCCACACCGCCGGCCATGAGGATCATGTCCGGGCGCAGGTGACGAATGCGCTCGATCTTTTCATAGTTTGCGCGCTGATCGTTACTGGCAATAAGATCCATCACGATCGCACCAGCGCCAAGAGCGGCGCGTTCGGCGCTTTCCCCCGTCATACGGGCTACAACACCGGTAACCATCATCTGAAGCCCGCCGCCGGCGCTACTGGTCGAAACATACGCGTCCACGCCGATATCGCCGTTGCGAGGGATGATGATTTGCTCGTTCTCGATAAACTTGATGTTCTTGTTGTTGTACTTGAGCTGGGCAAGTTCTTCCAACTCCTGCACGGAATTGATGACCCCTTTGGTCACATCGTTGAGCGGCGCTTCAACCGTTGTCGGTGCTTCGCCGCGAACAGTCTGACGATATTCGCCATCGACAAATTCGATCAGAATGGCTTTGGTCGTCGTACTTCCGCAGTCCGTGGCAACAATTCTACGTAATTGCTCGTTTGCCATAGGAACCTCCATCTATTTACTAAAAATTTTTTTGAAAAACTTCTTGATCCGGTTCATGCGCCGTTTACGCATGACACGAGCTTGTTCGCGTTCTTCCCAGTACATCTCGTGATCCAGCCGCTCGATTTTCTTCAGCAGCATCTCGATGTACTCGTCTTTCTCGATGAGCGCGGCAAATCTCTGGTACTCGTCCGCGTTGAAGATCAACTCGGCGAATGGCCCCACAAAATACATTACCTGGCTTCCGAGAAAATTTAACGGCTTCAGGGATTCGATTCCCATGATCGCTGGTGCAGCCATCTTCCTTTCAACAAGGAACTTGGCGATTCGATCCGTAAGCTCGTTCGCTTCTTCCTGAGAAATTTCAACAATCATTTCAATCCTTTGTAATGTCAAGCAGAATAATTAATTATCCCAACACGCTCGAGCGATTGTCAGAACATTGACAATTTTCGCGCCAGCGTCCTTCAAAACGCCGGCTGCGGAACTCGCGGTTGAGCCCGATGTAAACACATCGTCGACCAGTAACACCGTTTTCCCCGTCACATCCTCGCGAGCGACAAACGCCTGTGAGAGATTCTCTTTTCGCTCCGAGCGATTCAGACTTGTCTGCGTCATCGTGTAGCGGCTTCGTTCGAGTAGCTTCGGGCGATACTGCCAGCCCATCGCCTTCGCGACGGCCTTAGCGTAGCGCTCTGCCTGGTTGTAGCCGCGGTGCCTTCTCCGAACTCGATGCAACGGAATGGGCGAGACCACGTCGATGCGCATCTCTAAGGGACGGTAGTGCATCAGGAACTCCACCGATTTCTCGATCAGGCAGTCCGAGATCGAGTAAAGGCCGTCGTACTTCAGCGCGTGGATCAGGTTTCGCATCGTGTTGTCGAACGGAAACACGGACGCTGCTCCGTCGAAGCGATACCGCATCTCCCGGCAGTGCGAGCAGGTACCGTCCCCGGCCAGCTTCGATCCGCACTTGGCGCAAAGCGTGCCCGATTCGGTCTCAAGATGCTCGTAGCATTCGTCGCAAAGCCAGCCATTGACGATCCTCTCACCGCAACCCAGACAGGTTCGCGGGAAGATCAGCGAGAGAAGATCAGCCCAGCCAGGCTTCGATCGAATCGAAGATACCAGTGCCGTCATGGCTTGTAACAACGTCCTCGGCAGCGCGTTCGGGGTGGGGCATCATGCCCAGAATGTTCCCCTTTTCGTTGCTGATACCGGCAATGTTGTACAGCGAGCCGTTCGGGTTCGCTTCCGGGGTGATGTTGCCCTCGGCATCGCAATAGCGGAAGATGATCTGGCTGTTGTCCTGCAAGCGTTTGAGCCCATCGGCATCGATGAAGTAGTTGCCTTCCTTGTGCGCGATGGGAATATCCAGCACTTGCTTCTCCCGCAATTGATTGGTGAAAGGCGTTCCCGCCTTCTCGCAGCGTATGTGCTGATGCTTACAGATGAACTTCAGCGATTGGTTCATCATGAGTGCGCCCGGGAGCATGCCGGTTTCGGTGAGAACCTGGAATCCGTTGCAAATACCGATGACGATGCCGCCCTTGTCCGCGAATTTCGCCACTTCCTGAATGATCGGCGAGAACTTGGCGATGACGCCGGCTCTCAGGTAGTCGCCATAGGAAAAACCGCCGGGAAGAATCACGACGTCGGGGGAACCGAGGTCGTGATTCTTGTGCCAGATCATGCTCGATCTCTGACCGCGAAGACGCGGTATCCAGAGGCTGTCGTGATCGCAGTTCGAGCCGGGGAATTGGATTACGGCGTACTTGATCATGAGAGCTTCCCGATTTCGTAGCGATAGGTTTCGGTATTCGGATTCGCCAGAATCTTGTCGCAAATGGCCTCGATCTCCGCTTCGGCTTCCTCTTGCGAAGAAACGTCCAGCTTGATCTCGATATACTTGCTGACACGGACGTCGGTGATTTTGTCGTAGCCGAGGTTGTTGACGGTTTGCTTCACAACCTTACCCTGCGGATCGAGGACACTTGGTTTCAATGTTACATATACCTTTGCCAGATACATTTTAACTTCCTTTTATTATGTTGATGATGATGTACCGTATAATGCAATAGAAAATGTACAGCGCCATGACCGTCATGTAGATGATGTACGGGTAGAATATTCCCGTTACGACCAGTGCGAAGGCGATATATAGTTTCGGGCTTTTATAGGGAGCTGTTCCGTTGGGCGAACCGATATTGATGAATTCGATATGGCTGATCATCAGCAGGGCGATCGCCGGAAGGATGACCACCAGGTATCCCTCGGGGAAGTGGAATGCGCTGAAGCGCTCCTCGAACAGCGTCATGGACGAGATGAATCCAGCCGCCGCTGGAATGGGAAGCCCCTCGAAGTGACCTTTCTTGCCGTCGCCCGGGTTCTTCAGATTGTAGCGAACGAGTCGATACGCTCCGCATATAACGTAGAAGAAACACGCGATCGCTCCGACGATCCCGAGCTTGTCAAGTCCGATCCGGTAAAACAGGTAGCCCGGAACGACGCCGAAGGATACGAAATCCACCAGACTGTCGTACTCCGCGCCGAAGCTGCTTGTTGCGTTGAGGGCGCGAGCGAGTTTGCCGTCGATGCCGTCGCACAGGATCGCCAGCAAGATGAGCCACGAGGCCGTGGTGAAATGACCTTGCGTGATCAGGTGCAGTGCGCTGAGCGACAAGACCAGACTGCATGTCGTGATAATATTGGGAATCAGATTCTTGAGTCTCAAATCCTGCCCCCGATAACGGATTCGCCAGCAATTACTTTCTCGCCGGGTTCCGCTTCGACCTTCCAGCCCTCTGGCAGGGTGATGGTCGCCGTGCATTTTCCAACGGCGACGCCAGCTATTCTCCCCTGGGATTTTGTTTCATCGTGGAAGTTTTTCAGGCGATTCCCCGTAATCTCGCAAGTGATCCCCTGCCCCTCGAAGGCGAAGATCATGGGATTCTCGGCAAGCAATTCCATACCTTCCACCGGAATTCGCAGGTCGATGTAGTTGAAGAATTTCTTCTCGATGGTGATTTTATTCGCTTCGATCAGCGTGACGGTTCCATGAACCGGGGAGAGGCAGATGCCATGTTCCTGCGGTGGCATGGGTCGATACACGCGATGGATGTAAATGATGCCGAGATAGATGAACAAGCCCAGCATGGAGGTGAATTTCACGTAATCGTTCTGGAAATACGAGTAGACCAAAAATCCGAGCAGCACGAGGGCAACGGGGAATATCGCTGCCTTGTACTTGATCCCCTGCACTTTCATGAGCATGGATGTGGGGGTGAAATCCTCCAGGCGGTAGTTCACAGCCCCACCCTCGCGTAGATGGTTTTCACGTTGCGAGTGTAGCGATCGTAGGAGAAAGCCTCGTCGAGGTCATCCTCCGTGAGGAACTCCATGATCTCCGGATCGCTTTCGACGAGCTGCCGAAGCGGAACCTTGGTGTCCCAGCATTTCATCGCGCTTTTCTGAACCATCGCGTAGGCTTTTTCGCGGGAGCCGCAACGCTTGGTCACCGTCAGGAGCAGTGGTTGCGAAAAGACCAGACCTCCGGTGAGTTCCAGGTTTCGCATCATGTTGTCGGGATAAACGACGAGGTTGTCCACCAGGTTTATCGTCTTGTTCAGCATGTAGTCGATCAGGATGGTCGAATCGGGGAAGATCACCCGTTCCACGGAGGAATGACTGATGTCCCTTTCGTGCCAGAGCGCGACGTTCTCCATGGCGGCGAGCGCGTTGGTGCGAATGAGGCGGGAGAGACCGCAGAGTTGCTCGCTCACGATGGGATTGCGTTTATGCGGCATGGCGGACGAGCCTTTCTGGCCGCGGGTAAAGTTCTCTTCCGCTTCCAGCACTTCCGTGCGCTGGAGGTGGCGTATCTCGAGAGCGATTTTCTCGATGGTTGCGGCAATGATGGCCAGGGTGCTCAGGAATTCGGCATGGCGGTCACGCTGGATAACCTGCGTGGAGATGTTGACTGGCTCCAGCTCCATGATTTCGCATGCGAGTTCCTCGATCTCGGGATCGATGTAGGCGTAGTTGCCGACAGCGCCGGAAATCTGGCCCACGGATACGGTCTTGATTGCCTGCTCCATACGGCGGATGTTGCGGTTGGTCTCATCGAACCACAGCGCGAACTTGAGGCCGAAAACGATCGGCTCGGCGTGGATGCCGTGCGAGCGTCCCACGCAGAGTGTTTCGCGGTACTCGCGAGCCTTCATTTTCAGCACTTCCGAAAGCTTGTAGAGGTCGCTGAGGATCAGCTCGCCGGCCTGCTTGAGTTGCAGCGCGCTCGCTGTGTCCAGCACGTCGGAGGATGTCATGCCCAGATGAATCCACCTGCCGGCCTCTCCCACGTACTCGTTGACATTGGTGAGGAAGGCGATCACATCGTGCTTGGTGGTGGCTTCGATCTCGAGAATGCGTTCAGGGTCGAAATCGGCTTTTTCCTGAATGGTTTTCCAGTCGTCGTCGGGGATCATCCCGACCTTGTTCATGGCCTGGCAAACTGCGAGTTCGACATCCAGCCAGGTGCGGTACCGGTTTTCTATTGTCCAGATACGTCCCATCTCGGGACGAGTATAACGTTCAATCATCTATTTCCTCTGATTCGTATTGTTTAGCTCATTAACCCGTAACGGATCGAAGCTCATTTTGTCAATGATAATATCGATGACAATCATACCGTTTTCGCGATAGCGAATGCGGCTCAGGCGGTCGTCGTCAGCGTACTCGAATTCCAGCATTCGGTTGCCATCGGTGCTGGTTATCGATTCGAGCTGGTAGTTGTAAGAGAAATCGTAAACGAGCCCGTATTCTTCCAGCTTCCAGTTGTGCAGAATCTCATGATAGTTCTGGCGGATTACATCCGCGAGTGTTGAGAGCTGCCCGGCCCACTGTATGTAGAGCGAGTCGGTAAGCGGATCGGCGGTGCGAGTGCCTTCGGTGTCGCGAATGAGAATCTCGTCCTCGCGATAGACGGTGAGAAAGGGGGTAGGCTTTGCGCCGAAGAGGCCGGTATCGAAGATGTCGATGCGAAAGCGCTCCGGCGTTTTGCGGATAACGATATTCTTGCGGAAGGAGAGCTGGTCGTGATTGAGCTCGATGACGCCGTCGATGCGATACATGTCCCACTGATCGGCACGCTCGATGAGGCAATCCTCCGTAGCGATCGGTCGTTGCGATGTCGCGCATCCGGCGAGAACACCGGCGATCAGGATGAGTGTGACGATTTTCTCAAGCATAGTATCGTTAGTGCGATGATGGATGTGATGATCATCACGGAGCTGAGAAGTTGTCCCATGGTTAGATGAAACCACAAGAAGCCAAGGTGCGCATCCGGTTGACGAACGTACTCGACCGCGAAGCGGAAAATCCCGTACAGCCCGATGAAGCTCCAGAATACGATTCCCTCCCTGCGGGCTTTCATCAGCAGGAGAAAGAGGATCACGCTGAGAAGAAGTCCCTCCAGAATCGCTTCGTACAGTGGCGATGTGTGCCGCGGCAGGTTCACCGCGAGTTGGAGCATATTGTTGTCGTCGAGGGTTCTGCCAAGCATTCCCCTCAGGTGTTTTCCATCGCCGCTGGTGATCATCATGGTGGCCTCGTTGATCTTCCAGCCGAGTTTGCGGATCACGTTCTGCACGGATGGATTGCTCAGCGGAAGGCGTTCGGCATCTGGAAAGAGGACGCCCAGCTTCGAGGCGGTTATGCGCCCGTACAGCTCGCCGTTGATGAAATTCCCCAAACGTCCGAGCCCCAGCCCGATTGCGACTATTGGCATGACGGGGTCGGCGATCTGGTAGAAGCGATAGCCGTGTTTCCGGCAGAAGAACCAGCCGAAGATGATAACGCCCAGCGCGCCGCCATGGAACGACATCCCACGAATGCCGGTGAATTGCCAGCCGTTTGCGATGTCGAATGGTAAGACGATCTCCAACGGGTGATGCAGATAATACGGCAGATTGTAGAAGAGGACATACCCCAGCCTGCCACCGACGAGCACGCCGATCATGATATTGAAGATGAGGGATTCGTAGCGCTCTTTGTCCATCTCCACGCCGCGGAGCCTGAAGTTCAACCGCACGAAGAAATAGCCGATGCCAATGGCCGCGATGTACATGATCGCGTACCAGTGGATACTCAGCGGCCCCAAGCGTAGCGCTACGGGATTCATATCGTGAACATACATTGCAAACAATCCTGCCTTAAAAAGAAAAGAGGACGCACAAGGCAGCCCTCTTCATCTAATCGATTAATGTTGTAGTTCCTTCAATCGCTTGAAGAGAATCTCGGCGGCTTCCTCGGGTTCGACATCGTACTTCTCGCCGTTCTTCTCGTGCGATGGGGAGAAGATGCGCACAACCTGCGTGGGAGAACCGTTCAAACCGACATCGTTCGCGTCGAGTCCCAGATCATCCAGCTTCCAGGAAATCAGTTGGGCGTTGCGAGCGTTGCGCTTTCCGCGAAGGGAAGGCAGGCGCGGTTCGTTGATCTCTTTCACCACCGTGACGATCGCCGGAAGAGGCATCTTGACGATGTCGTACCCGTCTTCCATGAGTCGCTGGCAAGTCATGCTGTCTTTCTCGACCTTCTCGATCTTGCGCACGAAGCAGGTCTGCGGCAGGTCCAGATGCGTTGCAACGCCGGGCCCGACCTGTGCGGTATCGCCGTCGATGGCCTGTTGCCCCATCATCACCAGATCGAATTCACCGAGCTTTCTGATCGCCGCGGCGAGCGTGAGGCTCGTGGCCCACGTGTCCGCACCTGCAAAGGCGCGGTCGGTGATGAGAATGATCTCGTCTACGCCGAGCGCTACGGCGTCGCGGAGAGCGCTTTCAACCTGGGGAGGCCCCATGCTGATCGCGGTTACCTTACCGCCGTATTCTTCCTTGAGGCGGACAGCCTCTTCAATCGCATAGAGGTCGAAAGGATTGATGATACTTTCAACACCCTCGCGAATGAGCGTGTTGGTTACAGGATCGATGCGGATATCGGTAGTATCCGGGACCTGTTTGATTGATACGATAATATTCATAAATACCTCTTAAACGTTATAAAATTCCTCGATGGTCTTAACCACGTAGTCTTGCGCTTCGCGGGTCAGCTCCGAGAAAATCGGGATCGAGATAACTTTTTCCGCTATTTCTTCCGAGATGGGGAAGTCGCCTTTCTTGTAGCCCAGGTATTCGAAACATTCCTGAAGGTGCAGCGGCAGCGGATAATAGATCGCGCAACCGATGTTGTACTCTTGGAGGCGCTTCAGGAGGGCGTCGCGATTTTCGGCAACGAGTGTGTACTGATTGTAAATTGTCTCGGCGTCCTTGCGGATGACCGGCGTCTTCACCTGAGGAACCGCCTTGAGCTTCTCATCGTAATAGGCGGCGTTGTCGCGGCGTTGCTGCGACCATTTGTCCAGAGATTTCAGCTTCACGGTAAGGACCGCCGCCTGCATGGTGTCCATGCGGCTGTTGAGTCCGACCCACTTGTGATAATATCTGGGATTCTCTCCATGAACGCGCATCTGGCGAAGCTTTGCGCCGAGTTCGTCGTTCTGGGTGAGGCACATTCCGGCGTCGCCCATCGCACCGAGGTTCTTGCTCGGGAAGAAGGAGAGCGTTCCGATGTCGCCGATCGTGCCGGCGATCTGGCCCTTGTATTTTGCGCCGATGCCCTGTGCGTTGTCTTCAATCACGTACAGGTTATGTTTCTTCGCGATTTCCATGATGCGATCCATCTCGCAGCACTGACCGAAGAGGTGAACCGGCATGATCGCCTTGGTGTTCGGCGTGATCGCCGCTTCGATGCGTGCGGGATCGATATTGAATGTATCCGGCAGGATATCCACGAAGACCGGTTTCGCGCCTACGCGGTGTACGGAACCCGCGGTCGCGAAGAAGGTGAAAGGCGTGGTGATAACTTCGTCTCCAGGGCCGATGTCAAGCGCCATCAGCGCTAAAACGAGCGCATCGGATCCAGAGGCGCATCCGACGGCGTGCTTCACCTGGTTGAATTCCTCCATTCGCGTTTCGAGCTCGCGGATCTGAGGACCCATGATGTAATAATGTATCTTGTAGATTTCTTCAAGCTTGTCTTTGATTTCGTCGAGAATCGGTGCGTACTGAGCGTGGAGATCAAGAAGAGGGACTTTCATTTTATTAAACTCCTCATTTTATGTTCGCGTTAATCAGGATCGCCGATGAAACGATACCGGCTATGATGCTGAGCGTGGTAAGGTAACTTTGCATCATACTAAGGAGATTCTGCGGCACATGAACCGTATCTCCCGGGCGAATGGCCTCCGTATCGAGATCGAGTTCCCTGCCGTCCGGTCTGTAAACCCTTATCTTGGACAAACTGCCCGTGTTCAGCAATCCGCCAGCCTTGCTGACGTACTGCATAACCGCTCCACCCGATACGTACGGGTATTTGCCCGGCTTTGGAACGTTTCCCGTGACGTAGACAAAAGCGGCTTCGACAGATACGAATATGCTATCGTTGGGCTCGACCAGAAAATCCATGTTGGTTTTGATCATCTCGCCGTTTCTGAAGGCTGTAATGTGATCGAGTTCCGACCAATGGTTCTTCTGGCTCAGGTTCTGGAGCAATTCGCTGGTCGACATCTCTTTATCCAGTTCGTAGTACTCGACGTAGTACGTGGTGTCGTTGCTGACGAACACTTTGGCGTAGTCGTTCGCGAACGGGACATGGATGATGTCGTCTTCCTGAATGAGCGGATTCTGCGTGATATCGCCGTCCGAAAGGTATTTGCGCAAGTCGTAGACGGTCTTCTTGCCGTTGCGCGTGATTTCGACCTTTCGGCTGGAGTAGGGAAGGAGTCCGCCGCAAAGCTTCAGTGCGTTGTAAAGGTTGACGGTGGTTTCGGGCGTGTACTCGCCGGGGAAGGCTACCGCGCCAGTAACGTGGTAGTTAGGCGGGGCGATCGAGTAGAGCATGATCGATACGTAGCCCTGGCGAACGCTTTTGTTGAGCTGCTCTTCCATGGCGGCTTTCGCTTCGTTGAGGGTCATGCCCGTGACCTTGATCGCATCGGTGAGCGGTGGAACCTTTACGATTCCCTCAGGCAGCACGGGAATGAAAACACGCATACTGTCCGAGCTCATGATGTGAACCAGAAAAGAATCGCCAACCTTCATCCGGTATTCGTCCGGATCGATGTCGAATGTGGCGTTCAGGGCTGTAGCGAGAACCAGCAACGCCAGGAAAAAAAGCTTATTTCTCATAATATGCTATAACTCTCTCGAGGATTTTATCAAGATTGTATTGAGGTTCGTAGCCAACGAACTCTTTGATTTTCGATATGTCGGGAACCCTGCGCATCATGTCTTCGAAGCCTTCTTCGTAAGCGTCGGCGTAATCGATAAACTCGATTCGGGAGTTGCTGCCCGTCATGTCTTTGATCAACTGCGCGAGGTCCTTGATCTTTACTTCTTCCGTGTTGCCGATGTTGAAGATTTCGCCTTCCGCTTTCTTCTCCGCCATCAGCTTGATCAGTCCGTCCGTCACGTCCTGAACGTCCGCGAAGCAACGGGACTGTTCGCCGTCGCCGAAGATGGTGATCGGGTGATCGAGAAGCGCGTTTTTCACGAACTTCGGGATGACCATTCCGTACTGTCCGGTCTGGCGGGGTCCCACGGTGTTGAAGCAGCGAACGATGACAACGGGAAGTTTCTTCTCGCGGTAGTATGCCAGCGAGAGGAATTCGTCGATTGCCTTGGCCGAGCTGTAGCTCCATCGGGAGATGTGCGTCGAGCCCAGCAGACGATCGTCCTCTTCCTTGAACGGCACGTTTTCGCTCTTGCCGTATATCTCCGAAGTCGATGTGATAAGGACTTTTTTCTTGTATTTGTTTGCCATCTCGAGAACAATCTCGGTTCCGGTGATGTTGGTTCGCAGGGATAACAACGGGTTGTCGATGATGTATTTCACGCCGACCGCTGCTGCTAAGTGATAAATCTGGTCGCAATCTTTCACGAGTCTCTCCATGGTTGTCTGGTTGAGGATCGTGTCGATCGTGAAGGAAAATTTTTCGTTCGAGATAAGGTGTGAGATGTTGGCAAGGCTTCCGGTTGACAGGTTGTCGATAATCGCAACCGTGTGACCGCTATCGAGTAGCTTTTCGCTGAGGTGTGAGCCGATGAATCCAGCGCCACCAGTTATTAATATCTTCATTCGTTTTCCATCCTGGTTTTGTTTTTTCCTGCGCCGGGAGGTACGGCGTAAAATCCCTTCTTCGGTTCGGGACAGTTGAAAATAATCTCCTGATTCGCGATGTCCGCAAAGGAATTCTTCTCGCCGTCCTGACTCCAGCTGTACACGTCCGTCTCGTTCATTTCGGCGATCTCCACTTCCTGGAGGAGCGAGACACGTTCGAGCAGAGAGTCTATGTCGCTGCTGCTTTCGGATGCTGTATCTTTCATGACACCGCTACTTGTCCGTTTATCCTGGTCGGCTGAGAACAGGTTTTGCTTCATCTAAATATCTAACCAATTCCTTCTGCATATATTACGTTCGTTTCTCATCGCGCATTCACGATTCGCTTCGCGGAATCGCAAAACGAAACGAATACAGGAAACGAACCTGTTTTTTAACCGGTTTTTGTCAATTCTTTTTCACGAGGGAAATTACGCGAATAATGAAAGGAAATGCTGCCGGGATTTTCATTACGCAAAGTGATGAAGCATTTTCAGATACAAAAAAAGACCCGATCGTTTGACCGGGTCTTCTCTATGATTTCGGAATAATTAGAAATCTTTGAGGACGTCAGCGATGGTCGGCTTGCCAATCTCCTGGAGATCGTAGCTAACGCGGACGGTCGGTTTGTCGATCTTGCAAACGCGGTTGAGGTCGATCGGGGTAGCGATGACGACAGCGTCGCATTCGACAGCGTTGATGGTTTCTTCGAGGTCCTTGACCTGTTGTTCGCCATAGCCCATTGCCGGAAGAAGGATTCCGATTTCCGGGTACTTGACGAAGGTTTCGTCGATGGTGCCAACGGCCCATTCGCGAGGATCAACGAGGTCTGCGCAGCCGTATTTCTCTGCTGCGACAACGCCAGCGCCGTAGGTCATCTCACCGTGGGTGAGGGTAGGACCGTCTTCAACGACGAGGACGTTTTTGCCCTTGATCAGTTCGGGCTTGTCAACGGTAAGCGGAGATGCGCCGTCGATGACGATTGCGTCCGGATTGATTTCGCGGATGTTGTCACGGACTTCGAGGATGTCGTCCATGTCGGCGGAATCGATCTTGTTGATCACAACTACGTCGGCGAGGTTGAGGTTGGTTTCGCCTGGGTGGTAGCTTACTTCATGGCCGGGGCGATGAGGATCGACGACGACGATGTTGACCATCTTGTCGGAGCAGTAGAACGAAATGTCGTTGTTTCCGCCGTCCCAGATGATGACGTCGGCTTCTTTTTCCGCTTCGCGGAGGATCGCTTCGTAATCGACGCCAGCGTAAATCACGCTGCCCATGGCGATATGCGGCTCGTACTCTTCCATTTCTTCGATGGTGCATTTGTGTTTCTTGAGGTCTTCGAGTTCAGCGAAGCGCTGTACTTTCTGAGCCACGAGGTCACCGTAAGGCATGGGGTGGCGGATCGAGACAACTTTTTTGCCTTTGGCCTTGAGGGCTTTGACAACCGCGCGGGTAGTCTGGCTCTTGCCGCAACCTGTACGGGTCGCACAGATGGTTACCAGAGGTTTCTCTGTTTTAACCTGGGTCTGGCGTGCGCCGAGAAGGATGAATTCTGCGCCAACAGCGTTGACCAGAGATGCCTTGTGCATCACGACTTCGTGCGGGACGTCGCTGTATGAGAATACAACCTGATCGATATTGTTTTCTTTGATAAGCTTCACGAGATCGCTTTCAGCGTAGATTGGGATACCTTCAGGGTACAGTCCTCCAGCCAGTTCGGCCGGGTATTTTCTTCCGTCGATATCAGGAATCTGAGTAGCGGTAAATGCTACGACTTCATAGTCCTTGTTATCACGATAGTAAACGTTGAAATTATGGAAATCTCTACCGGCAGCGCCCATGATTAAGACTTTCTTGCTCATTCCAGTTCTCCTTTGCGTATATTATTTCCCTCAAATTTCTTTTTGCGGTTTTTGCGTCAAGGAAAATCCCTCCGAGGACGTTTTTTTACATTATTTGTATGTGTTTTAGTTGTTTATAATATGTGAAGAAAGGGTGTTCCTGGCACCCTTATGGGCTTGCGATGCAGTGTGATGTGAGGAGTGAGAATGGCTGAATGAAAATTCCCCCCTGCTACCATTACCATGAATAGGCAAATGCTGTACGCAATCACGATAAAATTAAATTTATCTTTACACCGGAGGAGCGCCTCAGTTATAATGAGAACAGAGGTGAATATGAATTCATCTACGACACCAAAGGCATCAAATGACCATCAATAAGCAGAATAAAGAGGATAAACCTGTTATGGTCATTTGATGAAAGTGAAACGAGACTGGGGAACACGCGTATGAGCTTCAAGAAGGACAGAGCCGGTAGTGGATTGACCATCATGCAGGAAGACCACTACTATCCGTTCGGGATGAAGATGGCTGGCCTAAGCCATGTTACCGGCAGCCCGGAGACCAAGTACACTTACAGCGGCAAGGAGCTGGAGGACGACTTCAACCTCAACTGGTACCACTACGGCGCGCGCTACTACGATCCGCAGCTTGGCAGATGGCAGCAGGTGGACCCCGCCGATGAGTTCCATAGTCCGTATGTATGTGTAGGGAATAACCCGGTGAACAAGATTGATCCCGATGGAAATGAGACATATACTACAACGGGATATTTCAAGGCAATTGATAATGTATTAAGCTATTACGAAACCTTTCTTTCAGAAGAATCAGTAGACATGAGGGCCAATTTAAAATACGAAATGAATTCGTTTAAAGTTTCTGGAATATCAAGCAAATCTAAGGTGACGGGGATTTTGTTAAATATGTCCGTTGATGCAAAAATCTTAGCTGATCGAGCTATAGAGCATTCAATAGGGATTAACGCATATGAAGCGAAACGAAATCTTGGTAACGCACAGTATATTAATAGAACTCGAGCAACATTAGAGCTTGGAGCTTACGATATTGTCAGTCCGGCTGCAGATTGGGATCCTAGATCTGGCCTACCTGATCTGTTATCATTATTTATTCAACGATTACAAGGTGATTTATTATCGATAATTCGGGGACAAGTAGACGATGAATTTGTGAATGATGTCAATACAGAAGATATTGAATAGTGATGGAGCTTGATATGGATAAGATATACAAGAATGTATTAATTTTTGCTATTGTAGTAAGTGCTTGCGTATTAAACCTAGAGGCATCTCAAGAAGATGGGTACCATGAATATTTATCGAGAGCAATAAGCTATGAACTAGATGGGGACACAGTAAAGTTGAAAAATACATTAAGCGAGATGATAAGCTTATTTCCACAGAAAGACACACCATACATGTGGCTTGCCAATGTGTATAATTTCCAAGATATTTTGCAAAAATCATACGATGTTCTTAAAGATGGTATTCCTTACATTTCTAATACAACGGCAGTACTCGCAAAACTAATTGGCGTGACTGCATATTTAGGTAAAAATGCTGAGAAAGAGAGCTATTCTAAGCTGTTCAATGAAAAAGTATCAAGAAATATTTCGGATCAAATATTACTCTTAAAAGTGTTGAATGTTGATGAGAAATATCATGAGATTATTTTGAGAATCGAACGAATGAATTGCTCTCAAGATGATGGCGTATTTCCTTTTCTGCAATACATGAGAGGATGGGCATATTATAGTCTTGGAGAATATGAACAAGCTGCCATCTATTTAGAATCATCAATCAGTAGTATCAAAACTTTGGATCAATTTGAATACTCTGTGTCATACTTTCTTGCCCTTTCTCTATGTCACTATCAGTCTGGAAAGAATCAAGCAGCAAAACTTGCCATGATGAAAGCAGTTAACTCTTTAAGAATAATCAATGATCCGACTTTTATGGATTTTTATAATGTTCCACGAGAAGGAATAGAGCACTTTTTTTCAATAAACGAACAAGCTGTTAGTGAGTGTAAGATCGAGTTTGAGGAGCTAACCAATGTAAGAAACGGAGCATCTCCTATTGGGCGCTTTACATCAGAAGATATAGTTATTCTTAGGAGTTTATTTAATTCGATTATAATCCTCGAAAAAGTAGAATAGGTCAAGTTGCTTCTATCATGATTTGCGAAGCTCGAAAACTGCTAGATTGTGGCAAGGAACTGGAGGGCGACTTCTACCTCAACTGGTACCACTACGGCACCCGCTACTACGATCGCCAACTGGGACGCTGGCAGGAATAAACTTTCTTAGCGCATTTCATCGAGCCTCTCGCAGAAAATGATTGACAAGTAATTCGGCCATCCTATTATTAGTAGTGAATCACTACTAATGGAATATGCAATGGCTGGAAATAAGCGTTTGACGGGTCTTCTACGGGAGATGGGGCTTAGCGAGCTCGAAGCGACGATCTATGTCTGGTTGCTGCAAAACAAGCGCAGCACCGGCTACCGGATTTCCGGGGAGATCGGCAAGCCTGTCGCGAATACGTACAAAGCACTCAAGAGCCTGGAAGGGAAAGGCGCGGTTATTAGCGACAATACGACCAGCAAAACCGTTTTCGAAGCTGTACCTGCCGGGCAGTACCTCAACAAGTTAGAGAGGGAGTTTCAGCGTCAGCGGGATCGCATCGTCAATGAGGTGAACAAGCTCGATGTCAACCAGTCGATCGACGGAATCTACGAACTGCAGTCGCTGGACTTGGCCTACGAGAAGGCGATCGGGATGATCGAGAGCGCTGAGGAGCAACTGCTGATCGACTGCTTTCCGGCCCCGCTTTCCGTGCTCGACGAGCATATCAGGAAGAAGGGAAGCAGCGAGACGGTTGTCATTCTGAAGAACTACTGCGAGAGGCAGTTCGACAATGTTCGCCAGATCCGAGCTCTGAACAAGGCTTTCGTGCTGGAAGCGCTGGAAGGGCACTGGATGGTGCTGGTCAAGGACGCGGTCGAGTCGTTGATTGCGCTCATCAGCAGCGACGGCCACGAGCTGATTCACAGCGTGTGGATCAAGGACCCGTTCATCTCGTTGATCCTGTACAACGGGACGCTGAACGAGGCGAATCTGACGGAGCTTTACCCTTACGTGTTCGGCACAGGCGACGAGAAGGAGCGACTCGACGGAATACGCTCCAGCATTGTAAGTTACCATTCCAATTTCGAGTTTTTCATTAAGGCAAAGAAAAATCTTTTAGGGAGGAAACGATGAACAGAAGAATGAGGTTCCTGCTCGTTACGGCGGTGATGTTACTGCTTGTATCGGCAATGTTCGCAGAGTGCATGCTTTACGAAGTCCAGGGGGGAAAGAACAAGGTTTATTTACTGGGGTCGATCCACTTGATGCCGGAAGATGCGTATCCGCTCAATCCGGCGATACCCAAGGCGTTCGAGGATTCGGACGTGCTGGTTGTGGAGCTAGACGCCTCGACGATCGATCAGGCTCAATTGCAACAGTTCATTGTCGAGAACGCGCTATTGAAGGGTGAAAACCGGTTGCATGACATGCTCGATCCCAAGGTTTACAGGTCACTGACGGAGAAGATGGAGGGAATCGGTATCCCGCAAGCGCAGATGGATATGTTCCGTCCGTGGTTTGTCAGCATGAGTCTGGGAATGGGGCTCTTGCAAAAGTTAGGTCTCCAGGCTGAGTTAGGCGTTGACATGCACTATCTGGCGAAGGCGCACGAGAAGAATATGCCGATCATCGAGCTGGAAACTATAATGTCTCAGATGCAGATGCTGTCATCCCTGCCCGATTCGGTCCAGGTGGATTACCTGAGCTATTCTATCGACGACTATGACAAGATAGATGAGTTTTTCGGGGAGATGCTCGAAGCCTGGAAGACGGGCGATGCCGAGGTCCTCGACAAGCTTTCCAAAGGCAAAATGAAAGAGGCGGCGAAAGAGCTCCCGGGAATGATGGATTACTATGGTAATCTATTCACCGATAGAGATAACGAGATGCTCAAGAAAATTGCAGGTTTTGCCAACAATGAAGAAGATCACACCTATTTCGTGATTGTCGGCTCGTTTCATCTGGTTGGAGACGACGGCATTATCAAGCGTCTGAAAGAACAAAACCTGAAAGCAAAACAGTTTTAGGAGCGATCCATGAAGAAGAAGAGCGTTGGCGCTTTCATCATCGCGAGTGCGATCATCTGGGGAGCAATTGCCTTTTTCTGGTAGCCTCGAGTAGGCTGCCGACCTTTGATGCAGGTCACCACCCGAGTGGCGGGGCGGCGTTGAAGCCCTCTTCACCCCACACGAATCGCGACAAGGTTGGAATGAACTTTAACGAACTGCGATTCGTGCGGGGTTTCTTTTCGGGCTTCGCAAGATTCAGGAATGATTCCGCAGAATCATTCCTGAATCTTGTAAGTGCGCGCAGCGCACAACGCCGCCCCGCCGCGCAGCCCGGGTTTGCAGATTGGTAAAAAAGGGATTCAGGATTTCCCGGAGCTTAGCGATTCGATGATGTACTTCGCGGTCTTTTCGCCTATTCCAGGGACTTGCGTGAGTTGTTCGCTGGACGATTGTCGGATGTTCTCGACCGAGCCGAACGTCTTGAGCAGCAGAAACTTCTTCTCGTTACCGAGCCCCTTGATGTTGTCCAGCTCACTGACGAGCGTCCGCATGGAGCGCTGCTTGCGGTGGAAGGTAATCGCGAACCGGTGCGCTTCGTCACGAACGCGGATGAGTAACCTGAGTCCCGACGACGACCGTGGAAGGATAACGGATTCGCTTTTCCCGGGACGGAACACTTCCTCTATGCGTTTTGCGAGCGAGATCATCTCGATCCCCTCCACGCCGGATTTCTGCAGAACGCCATAGGCGCGATTCAACTGCCCCTTTCCACCGTCGATAACGATTAAATCCGGCTTTTCCTGCTCATCGATCTTCGCGAGATAGCGCGTGAGAGTCTCTCCCATACTGGCAAAATCATCCTGCCCCTGCACGGTTTTCATGATGTAGTGGCGGTAATGCCGCTTCTTCATCTTGCCGTTCTCAAAGAAAACCAGCGATGAAACGGTGTCGGAGCCTTGAATGGTTGAGATATCGATACATGCGATCTTCCGCGGGAGCTGCGGGAGTCCGAGACGATCCTTCAGTTCCTGGATGGGGAAAATGGTGCGGTTCTTCTTGCGCAGATACCGGAGTTTCATCTCTTCGACGTAGTTGAATGCGTTTTCCCGCGCCATGAGCATCAGCTTTCGATTGTCTCCCCGCTGGGGAACGAGCAGCTTGTTCCTCAGCCAGCCGTTCAGTACGTCGAAGTCCTCCGGCTCGCTCTGGAGGTAGATCCGGTAGGGTAAATTCTCGATCCCGTTTCGGTCGATCATCGCGGAATAATACTGCTGGAGGAATGCTGTCAGGAGTTGCGCTTCCGTTTTCTCCTCTGCGTTCTCCAGTTCGTGGAGCTCGCGATTGAGAAGCTTCCCGGAGAGAACTTTGAGCACCGAGATAACAGCCCGGTTGCCTTCGATATACAGCCCAACGACATCGCGATCCTTGCCGTCCGAGAAGAACACATTCTGGCTTTTCATCAGCGATTCGATATGCTGAAGACGATCCCGCATGTTGGCGGCCTTCTCGAACTCGAGTTTGTCAGAAAACTCCTGCATCTTCTGCCGGATTCCCTCTACGACCTCCTGATCTTTCCCTTGCAGAAAGCGTATGATCTGCGATATCGTTTGCCGGTAGTCCTGCTTGCTGATGTAACCGACGCACGGAGCGGGACACTTCCCCATCTGATAATTCATGCACGGACGCTCGTAGATCACGGCGTCCTCGGGGATTTCACGAGTGCAGTTCCGCACGGGGAAAATCCACTCGATCAGGCGAATTGTTCTCCTGACGGCCCTGGAATCCGTGTAGGGTCCGAAGTACCGTGATCCATTCTTCACTTGCTCTCTCGTGACGTAAACTCTTGGAAAGGGCTCTCCCATGGTGATGCGGATAAAGGGATACTGCTTGTCGTCCTTCAGGCGAATGTTGTAGTGCGGTCTGTGCTGCTTGATCAGGTTCGCTTCCAGAACCAGCGCTTCGTACTCGCTGACGGTGATGATATAATCGAAGTCGGCGATGTTTTCCACGAGACTGCGTGTCTTTTCATCTGCGGGAGTTCCGGTGAAATAGGACTTTACGCGATTCTTGAGATTGAGCGCTTTCCCCACGTAGATGATCTCGCCGTCGGCGTTTCGCATGCGATAGACGCCGGGCTTATCAGGGATCAGCGCAAGTTTCTTCAGGAACTTATTTTCCATGTGAACCTGCGTCTCTTCATATCAAAGGCTACGCCCATCAAGCGCAAACCGAGAAAACATATTATGATGGTCAACGCGATATGCAAAGCAACCCGCATCGCAGCGAAAAGCCAGCTCGTTCCAGGTAACATGAAAACCAGCGGAACCTTCGCTGCGTAAACAAGCGCTCCAATCGCGAGACTCTGGAAAACCTGCTTCAGCATGGAAGGCGCTTGTATCGCCGGATACTTTCTCCTGATTAGCGCCATCAGAACGATCATCTGGAAAACGGCGGAGATCGATGTTGCCATCGCCAGCCCGACATGAGCAAAAAACTGCATCAGGATGAGATTGAACACGATATTTACAACTGTGGATGCTCCCGAAATGATCACGGGTGTCTTCGTGTTGCCATGCGCGTGAAAAACGGGCACCAGGATGCGGTTTACGCTGAAGAAAACCAGTCCGGCGCTGTACATGATCAGGGCCGGTGTTGTCATGGCGAGCGCTTCGGCGTCAAACTCTCCCCGCATGAAAATCACGCGGATAAGATCCTCTGCCGAGGCCGCGATAAAAGCGGTCACCGGGACCATGAGAAGAATCATCGAAAGGGATGCGAAGCGGATTTTGTCGGCAAGTTCCTTCCAGTTCTTCTGCACGATCAGGCGCGAGAATTCGGGAATGGCCGCGGTCCCCGCCGCAACGGCAAACATGCCCAGCGGAAGCTGCATCAGACGATATGCGTACGTAAGCGACGAGATGCTTCCCTCCGGAAGGAACGACGCCAGCATCCGGTCGATCACAAGATTGATTTGCAGGATCGCGATTCCGACAACTCCCGGGATGAAGCGATTCCATAGCTGCCCCATTGCCGTGCGGTTTCCCTTCAAATAAAGCATGATCCTGTAGCCATGCCTGTGTAGCTGCGGGAAATTGACAACCGTCTGCAAAACGCCGCCCAGGAGCACACCCCAGGACAGCGCCACGGCATAGACGTTAATGTCGGAAGGTTTCAGCAGTGCATAAATTCCGAGCACGGCGATCATGCCCACGTTGAAAAAGGCGGAAGAAAGCCCCGGAATGAAGAAATGACCGTGGGAGTTCAGGATCGAGATCAATGTGGAAGACACGCCGACCAAAAACAGGTATGGGAACATGATACGCGCCAGTTTGACCGTCAGGTCGGCGGTCTCTTCGTCGAATCCCGGCGCGAATATCCTTACGATCAGCGGTGCGAACAGCGTCCCGATCAGGCTCAGTATCACGAGGAAGATGCTCAGAACGCTTACGACTTGCAGCCCGTAGCGGATTTGTTCCTTCGCGCCTGCCTTGATCCCCATCTCGTTGTAGAGCGGAACGAAGGCTGCCGAGAGCGCGCCTTCGCCGAACAGCCTGCGCAGTAGATTGGGAAGCAGGAACGCCAGGTTGAAGGCGTCCGCCACATAGGACGTCCCGAAGAATCCGGCAAAAATGAGGTCGCGAGCCAGGCCGAGAATCCGGCTCAGGAACACGGCCAATGTCATGGCGAGCGTGTTTCTGGCAAGCTGCCGGTTACTCATACATTCACCGTTTCAAGAGCGCTCAGCTTATTGAAATGGCGGATTTGCCTGATCACGAAAACCAGTGTAAGGAGCGTTGTGAGGATGTCCGAGATGGGGAAGGATACGAACACGCCAAACAGACCGAAGAATTTCGGGAGAACGATGACCATAGGTATCAGCATCAGAACCTGCCTCGAAAGAGACAGCAGCATCGCCGCGGAAGCCTTCCCGGTTGCTTGGAAATTGACGGTTCCATTAATCTGGAGCGCGACGAACGGCAAGCCAAAGATGATCACTCGCATGTATCGCGCCGCTTCATGAATCAGCTCGGTATCCGTTGTGAACGCCTTGATAAGCAGCGTTGGGAACAACGCCATGATCGCCGTTCCTATGACGATGATCACCGTACCTGCCCCCGAGGCCATGATGTAGGCTCGTTTGATCTGAAAATATCGCTTCGCACCGTAGTTGAAACCGATAATCGGTTGTAGCGCTTGCGAAATGCCGAATATCGGCATCATAACCATCATGATGATGCTGTTGATAATCCCAAACGCGGCGATGTGGGTCTCGGAACCATAGTGCCGTAGCGACTGGTTGACCAGGATCGCGCTGCCGCTCATGGCAATCTGCCGAGCGAAGGACGAGCTTCCGATCGCCATCATTTCACGTATGATATTCCACACGGGTTTGAGATAGGAGAACCGGAATGTAAGATGGCTGCCCCCGGAAAGGTGATATCTCGTTACCCATACTGCCATTAAAAATTGTGCCATAACTGTGGCGATTGCCGCTCCTCGAACGCCCATTTTAAACCAGAAGATGAAGATCGGATCCAGAATGATGTTGCTGAGAGCTGAGATTAGCATGGAGATCATCGCGACCTTTGCGTTTCCCTCCGAGCGGATGATGTTGTTGCTGGCAACCGAATAGGCGAAGAAGACGTTACCGATAAGGATCGTTCCGAGATAGTCCCGCGCGTGCTGGTAGATCGACGGGGTAGAGCCGAATACGTTCAATAGCCAGTCGATGTTGGTGAGTCCGAATGTCGCGATCAACGATCCGAAAACGACCGAGAGCAGGACCGCGTTGCCGAACGTCCTGTCCGCCCGATCGATATCGCCTGAACCGAGGCTGCGCGATATCATGGATGCGGCACCGATTCCCACCGTGGTACCGACGGCCAGCGCCATCATCTGGATGGGGAAGCATATCGTAATTCCGGCGATCGCTTCCTTTCCCACGCCCTGACCGACGTAGATACGATCGACCACGTTGTATAGCGCTTGAATCATCATGCCGACCATTGCCGGCAGCGAAAGCTTGATCAATAGTTTGCGAATATTACTGTCGTCGAGTACTTGTTTTCTTGCTGCTGAAGATGATTTGTTTTGCAAATCACCATGAGAAGATGATTTGCCCTGCAAATCACCATTAGAGTTCGAGGTCATAAAATTCCTTTACAATGTAATTATCCGAGCGGGGAAACATGTCTTTCAATACATAGCGGTGTTCCGCGCCGACGAGAATCGCGCAGCGTTTCCCCTGAAAATGTTCCAGTGTGTGATGAATATTCTCAACCATCTTGGAATTGCGATAATACCAGAATTCGTAGTAATTCATCCAATAATTTCTGAGTTTCTCAAAGCGAGCGAACTTCCGTAATATTTCGGGAAGCAGTTCACTCCAGATGTTGTGCCGCAGCCTAACGATGCGGTCGAACCCCGTGGAATTAATGATAAACGGATCGACGTTGACATAGTGGAAATTTTGAATTTCCCTAAGCTCCAGGGCCAGCGATAACATCTGAAGATACATAGCGTTCGCGTCATTTCTTTCCAGTTCCGACTGCCACTTGTTCAATAATTCTCCCGCTTCATCGCGCCTGGAATTGATCCGCTCGATCCGATCGATCAGATCGGGGATATCGAATGGAATGACGTCCAGGCTTTCACGCGAAACAATCTCGCGAATCGCTTCGAGCTCCGGGAGATCTCCTTCATTGATAATGCGACGCGGGATTGTTCCGCGTCGTCCGGCGAGACTGACGGGCAGATCGAGGAAGAGGACTTCCGGCTCGATCCTGCGCAGGATTTTATGCAGATCATAAACAGAAAAGTTCGCATTCTTTCTGTGCGCTTCGTGAAGCGTTCCGATCAAAACGATTTCCGTTCGATCCATCGTACCTCCAATCCGACTGTCTCGCGGTATTATACATGATCCGATCAAAAGAATCAAACAATAATGAAATTGACAACTTTTCTGTTCCATTATTTTTTCAGGAAGGTACGAAAGGAGGTTTTGTATGAAATACATTCTCGTAATCGCTTTGGTTCTCATAGGGACGATCGCGTCTGCTTTTACAAACGGCGAGTTCGATAATTTCAGACGTGAGTTATCGATACAGACCGAGCAATGGAAGAGTTCCGAACAACATCGGCAGACCAAAATGAGCCGCGATGTGAGGGATTATGAAGTTGGCGATACCAGGACTTTCTGGCGTTGGAACCTGAGCATCATGCCCCCGAGCTGGATACAGACGGACGCCACCTGCCGCGCGGTGGGCGAGCATTGCTATCTGTTTGTCGCAGACGACCAGTGGAACAGCAACATGGATCAGGACGATGTGGACACGATCATGCCGTATCTGGAAGAAGAAACGCTGAACTCCGATCAATATGGGGCAATCCAGATGGACGCCGAGCTCTTCGGGCCCATTCCGGACGAGTTGGACAACGACCCGAAGCTAATCGTTTTCTACTCGGCTTTGGGACAGTTCCAGGGAAGCATGTTCGACGGCTACTTCAGCCCTTACAACCAAGTGACCGAACAAGAGGCGCAGCAGATGAGTCCAGCCGGTCACAGCAACGAATGTGAAATGATCTACATGACCTGCTCCCCGCTCGATCCGGTCGAGATGATACGAATTTCCGTGCTCGCGCACGAATTGCAGCATCTTATTCACTGGGGAGGCGATCCCAACGAAGAAACCTGGGTGGACGAAGGCTGCGCGGAGCTGGCGATGGTATGGTTCGGCCTGCCCGATCCCATTACCGGCTTCAACACCAATCCCGACAACTCGCTTATCGAGTGGGAACAAGAATTCGCGGACTACGTGAAAGTGATGCTCTTTTTTACCTATTTGGCAGAGCATTACGACGACGGAACGTTGATTCAGGATATCGTTTCCAATCCCACTAACGGAATCAATGGCATCGAGGACGTGATGGACGCCCACGAGGTGGGTATGTTCTTTGAAGACCTGTTCCACGATTGGACAATCGCCAATTTCATAAACGATCTGCATCCCTACGAAGGACTGTATGGCTATGAATTGCTCGATCTGCCGCTTTTCCACGCCCAGAATCTTCATACGAGCCTGCCGGACGACGGCTCGGGAACTGTGAGCCCCTGGGCGGCTGAATACAGCAAGATCGTTACGGGCGAAACGCCGCTGACTTTCGAGGTGAGCGTCAACAATCCCGTTGCCATCGCGGAAGTCCGGCTGGGTAACGATCCGGCAGGAACGCTGGTCTTGATGCACTACTGCGACGACGAGCTTACGTTTACTTCGCATGCTACCAGCGAAAACTACAGCAGCGTGATCCTGGTGTTCTCGAACCAGAGCCACCACAGCGTGACCTACGAGTACGAGGTCGACGAGCAAGTTTCAGTGGACGACGATCTTACTGAAGCCCCGATCCGCCTTTCGATTGCCCCGAATCCGTATTCCGGCGAGTTCCTCAAGCTTTCCATTCCCACGCAGAAGCCCGTTCCCGTATCGATCTACAATGTTCGGGGGCAGATGGTGCGAGAGATTCAGACCGACGCGCAGGGACATGCCGTATGGGACGGTCGGGACACCCGTGATCGGAAAGTGGGCGAAGGGGTGTATTTTGTCAGGGCCGAATCCTCAGTAGGACCGGTCACACGTAAGATCACGGTTCTTCGATGAAATGGATGATGTTAGCGCTGGGACTGATAATCGTCTCAGCGCTTTTTTGTCAGGAATACGAGATCATTGGTCCGGAGAATTCCAATCCGATAACATTCGAGCACTTTGTGGATGAGCTGGCGCCGTACGATGTGATCTTCTTCGGCGAGTATCATGATAATGAGGTATTGCACAAGCTCGAGGCAGAGCTCTTGAAAGCGTTGTATGAGAAGGATCCGAAGCTGGCCGTCTCGATGGAGATGTTCGAGCGGGACGTTCAGGGCGTTCTTGATCGGTACCTGGAAGCCTCCGTCACCGAGGACGAGTTCCTGGAGAACTCCCGTCCCTGGCCGAATTATGCAAGCGACTACCGGCCAATCATCGAATTCGCGCGAGAAAATCAATTGCGCGTCATCGCAGCGAATGTTCCGAGACGCCTAGCCGCGAAGATAAGCCGGGGCGGGGTAGAGGCTCTCGAAAGCTTTACCGACGAGGATGAGACTTACGTCGCAAGCGAGCTTCACGCGCCGAATGACGAGTATAAAAAGCGCTTCCTCGAAACGATGACGTCCGGCATGGGTGGAGAAGCGCACGCCATGGGCAAGATGAATTTGGAAAACCTTTACGCCGCGCAATGCATGAAGGACGATACGATGGCCGAGAGCATCGCCGTATTCATCCAGGAAAATCCGGGAATGCGGATCATTCATTTCAACGGAGACTTCCATTCACGAGGCCGCTTGGGAACGGTGGCAAGGCTTTCCACGAGAGAGCCGAACTTGCGCATCGCTGTCATTTCCCCTGCTCTTGAGCCATTCAATGAGGAATTGAGCGTTCGTGATCAGTTCTTCATTTTGTTGCCGGAAAGCGAATAGCTCCCGCTTGTTAATGGTACGATTGTGGGACGTTTCTTGATTGCATGATGGTTTCATTGCGAAATCCGCTAAAAATCATTTGACAAGAAAGTGCGGGTTCCGATTTTAGCGTAATTGAAGTCGGGATGTAGCGCAGTCCGGTTAGCGCGCACGGTTCGGGACCGTGAGGTCGGAAGTTCGAATCTTCTCATCCCGACCATTTTTTTTAACTCTTTTATTTGCAGTTTGTCACTCAATCCGCTAAATCACCACCTATCGGACAAAAGGGTAAAAACTGGTTGTTGTTTAGATAGTATTTCATCGATCATTCTACTTTTCTTCACTGTTTAATGCTCGAATGATTTCTCCGTTTTCTTTTGAGCTTTGAGAATGCTCCTTCAAACGAATTGTGGTGTTTGTAGCGCATTCTACTGGTATTGAAAACGATAAGCCACCCACCCTTGGGCCGTTGTTCGGTAACCGGCTACAAGCTAATCGCTTGAAACTTCCGAGAATCCAATTTATTATTTCCGTGATCGACTTGGACAATCATTGCGGTGAGTCGGGGAGGTTTTTTTCTTTTTCTTGACACCTTCTGTGTAATTATTAAAATCATAACAATTCTTATGCCGGAGGCGCGCAATGAAATGTTTATCCATGATAATCGTGTCGGTAATCCTGTCTTCGTTATTTATTGGCTGTACTCACGATGACGGCAGTGGGGGAGGATTGGTTGGTATCGACGAGCTGGAAGATACCGCTTCTTTCATCATAAAGTTCCTTCCCAACGAGGAGAGCGACTGGACAATCCTGTCGTGTATCACGTCGAGCGACATTGTCGAGCTTTACTACGATGGCGAATACGAGTATCGGGTCATGCTCGATGGCGAGGACATATCCCAGTACAAGTGGCATGAGAATTGTCGCCTGGTGGAGTACATGTTACCGGATTATATGCTTCCTGGAGAACATCATACGGTCAAGTTAAGCCTCACGTTATCCGAGAACGGCCAGCCAACATACGCCAGAACCGTGAACGGGGACATCGTGATTTGCAATAAGGCATTCTGGAACGTGCCCGAGCGATTTGACACGTTTGACGATGAAGTTACATTTTATTGGACTCTTACAGAGAACAATCAGCGACAATATGCATACGCCTTGAGCTATTTGAATGATGGCTCCGATTATGAGGAATTCTACGAAGAGTTGTCCGTAATGGCGTCGCAATATACATTCCCCGCCGATTGTGTGGGATCGTTCGGGTTGCCGAAAGATTCGGAGGAAGTGCACTACTCATGCGTTGTTTATACGATGAATTTCTCTTACGGCGATGGGTGCCTGATCGTAAGCAGTAACGCGGGTTTTTGCTCGAATTCCAATTCCTCGCTGGACAAGGATGTGGTCTACAGGCAAATATGGTCCGAAGCTGAGTACTTGCTGCAAATCGATTGAATTAGAACTGAATTCTGGAGGTGAAGTGAGAAAGAATGTTGTGATATCATGCTTGGCACTGATGTTAATCCTGCTCGTGGGCTGCAGCGACGATAGCGATGGAGATTCGATTTTCAATCCTTTGAAGGAAGCGAACAAGGTAGATATCAAAGTAAGTGTCGCCTGTCCGTTAGAAGGATGCGCCTATGCCTGGGTATCGGTGTCTGAAGAAATCGTGGATCCCGATACGTTCGGAGGTGAATTTCAGCATATTCTTCTCGTCGATGGCGAAGACGTTTCCGACAGCACATATTTCTTGCGACCCGAAGAAGCGGGATTCGATCTTGCCGGGCGTCTCGTCCCGGGTGAGAGCTGTGAAATCAGCTACACATACAAGTTGCTCGACGATGACCTCATGACATTCTCCCGCACGGTAGAGGGGACGGTGCAAATAGCCTATCCCGCTGTTTGGGAGTTCCCGTATGAAATTCACGGACTCGAAGATGAAGCCGCGTTTTCATGGACGCTGGATGCAGATAATCCAACGCAGGTCGCCTGGGGGCAAACATCGCTGGTCAATACCACAACATGGGAAACCGCGCCAGTGGATGAGTTCTTTTCGGAAATCGGTGCGGAGGAGAGGGCATTCACGTTTCCGGCGAACTGCTTGAAGGGATATCAAGAGGTGAACAACTATTATCTGCAGATTCAATACACCATTGCAACGCTGGATTATGTACGCGGGAAAGACTTCATCATCATCAGCAGTTCCTCGATATCCGTCAATAACATGAGTGAATGCAACGAGTTTGAACTACGGCAGACGATTATTATCCCAGACAGACTTATCGAATACCTGGCACGATGATTATTAGCTTTATAAAGAAACGCCCCGTCCTTGCGGATGGGGCGTTTTTTATTTACTCGATGATTATTGAATCGCTTTGACGCGATAGAATTTCATGTTCGCTGAACCCGCGCCACCTATGATGGTAAGCGAGGTGTTCGGTGTGATCATCACATTGGTGAAGGTTCCGTCGGGTGAAGCGCATGACTGAAGACGATAGTTCGTCGCGCCGGCGACAGCCTGCCAGGAGAGCTGTACGTCGCTTCCGACCACGGTGATCGTCACGTTCTGCGGCGCAGCCGGCGGAGCTGCCTGACCCACGGTGACCGTGTAATTCGCGCCTCCGTTATTGTCGGTGTATTCCGGGCCGTTGTAATCGGTTGCGGTAATCCAGAAAGCGATCACATCGTTATCCACGATATCTACGCCGTTCTCAAGGCCGATACGCCACCAGCTGTATTCGGGGTCGCTACCCTGCCAGTTGAAGACGACAGACTGCTCTGCGCCGCCATTGACGGTGTAGTGCAGGGTCACTTCGAAGCCGGAGTTGTAGTTCGGATCGAGGCCACCAGTCTTGGTTTCGATCAGGACGTCGCTACCTTCTGCGAGGACATCGCCGCTGACGAAGTTGGTGTAATCGGATGCTGCGCTGTCCGCGAAGGCAACGCTGGTCAACTCGTGGACTTCGTTGAGGTTCCAGTAGTCGAGTTCCAGAACCTGTGTCGATTCGGAGTCGTCGATCTGGAAGCTGCGGTTGCCGACGTATTCCCACGCCCATTCGCGGAGGGAGGTCGTCAGGCGGGTAAACTTGTATTGTACGGTGAACGGAGATCCCGCAGGGAAGAACACGTCAACGGTGTAGGTGCAGTCGCCGTCATCGTCGTTCATCGGCATCGAACCGCCAAACCAGTCGAGAGGAGCGACGCTACCCTGAACCGAGATGCTGTCTGCGTTCAACGCGCCAATGTTGATGGAGAAAGTCACGGTAACATCCTGCGAAGTGGTTTCTCCGAGTACGCTGACCGTGTAGGAGCTGCCTTCATTGTTGTCGGTTATGACCGGACCGTTGTAATCGGATGCTTCGATGTAGAAGCTGACGTCATCGCCGTTGCTCACGTCGACACCGTTCTCGAGCATCACGTGCCACCACGAGTTTCCTTCATAGTTGCTCGCCCAGCCGAATGATTTGGACTGAAGCTCGCCGGAGTTCACATGGTAGTAAAGGGTGACCTGGAAGTTCGAGTTCGCGTTGACATCCTCGCCTGCGACCTGCGCTTCGATCTGGATGTTGTTGTCGACTTCGACCGAGCCGCCGCTAACGAAGTTCGAATAAACCGAAGTACCGCTGTCGAGGAAGAATACATCTGTCAGCTCGGAAACTGCGACGCCCTCCCAGTATTCGACGCCCAGGTCCATCGTGCCGGTCACGTCGTCCAGGTTGAAGCTTCTGGAGATGCTCGGCTCGATTTGCCATGAGCGTTCTTCAGCCATGTAACGGGCGTAGTTGTATGAAACCGAGTAGGGGCTTCCTGCTGGGAATGTAACGGTCTTGGTGAAAATCTTGTCGCCGTTGTCGTCAACCATCAGGTTGTCAGCGCCCGATTCTCCAAGCGGCTGAACGGTTCCGACGATACCAACCTGCGTTGCGTCGGAGCTTCCCAGATTGAATGTGAACGTGACATCCACATCCTGCTGGGTTCCCGATGTACCGATGGATACGCTATAGTTCTGACCGCCGTTGTTGTCTTCCACGACCGGGCCATTGTAGTCGGTACCGGTAATACGGAAGAGAACTTCGTCGCCTTCATCGAGGTCTTCCGAAGGGATCGATACGCGCCAGAAGGAAGTTGTATCGGTGTTGGTCTGCCAGGTGAATGCTTTGGACTGTTCCAGGCCCTGGTTTACACGGTAGCGAAGCGTGAGACCGAATCCGGAGTTGCCGTTCAGGTCAGCGCCTTCGGTGATCGCTTCGATATCGATGCTGCTGCCGGCTCCCAATTCATCGCCGTTAGCGAAGTTGGTGTACTCCGATGCGGTGTTGTCCAGGAATGATACTGCGGTCAGCTCGTTAACCTGCTGATTGTTCCAGTAGACCGTATCGAGCGTCATGCTCGATTGCGTGTCGTCTATGGTGAACGTGCGGTTTTCGACATCTTCCCAAAGCCATTCGCGCTCGGAGGCAATTTCACGCGTGAATTTGTAGTCGACGTCGAAATTGCTTCCGGTGGGAAAAGTAATCGTTGTTTCATAGACTTTATCGTTATCTACGTCTGTCAGGAGATTGCTTCCCGGCGTCCAGTTGAGCGGAAGAACGCTTCCCTGGATCGAGATATTATCGACCTCGAGACCACCGATGTTTACGCGGAAAGTGACTTCCACATCCTGTGCGATGCCGCCGGCGATGTCGTAGGATGTATCGCCCGTGATCGCGCCGGTGTTGTCTATGGCAAATTGAAGGTTCGGGCCATCGATGAGCCAGATTCCGTATTCGGAACCGTCGTCTTCGATCGCGCCCCATTCCCAGCTACCTTCGGCTACGTTTGTCACAACGCAGGTCCAGGAGTGGTCACCCGCGGTAGGGTCGCCGTTTGTTCCATCGTCGTAAGCCTGATGAAGCGTCCACTCGTCGAAGCTGCCTTTAACGTTGATGTCTTCGTAAATGCGGCTGTTGTCGTTGATTGTGAAGGTCACATCGGTGTAAGCGCTGGCTGTGAATGTATCGCTGTTGTAAGAAGGATCGATCGGATTGCCCGATGCGTCCATGATCGCCGAGCTTGCTGTCAGTTCGTACTCCGTACCTGCCACCAGTCCGCCGACGGTAAGATCGTAGACGCTCGATGAGATCATGGATACGTTGTTGATGGTCGCGCCGTTGTCGATAGAATAGTTTCCGGCTGCCTGTGCGCCGCTACCCATTGGTTCGTTGAACGTAACGCGAACCATGTCTGGAGCGGTCTGCACGGCCGAAGACATGCGCGGAGCCGTCGTATCGGCAAGCTGGGTAGATACGGTGTATGCAAACTGGGTGGTTTGAGTACCACCTGCTCCGTCGCCATAATCGGACGGGAAAGACGCGTCTGCGGGGCAGCACGCGTTGGCGTTGTTCTTGTTCCAGGCCGGGCGCTGCCAGAGCGATACGTTGATATCATCGTTCAAGTCGATGTTGTCGAGCATGCTTCTGGGGATGGCGATTTCTGTGAACGCGCCGCCGCCACCGGCGATGTTGGCCGGATCGAGCTGAACTTGATCCCAGCCGGTGCCGTTCCAAGTCATGAAACCGGTGTAACCGGGAGTCGGAGCGGTGTCGTTCCACTGGCAAATAATATCGAAGTCGGGAAGATAGGTTTGTCCATAATGTACCTGGCTTCCCCACGCGTCGCCGGTACCGCCTGCGGCAGTATTGCGAATGTCGATCGAAAGATGGAAGTGGATCGAATTACCGTCACCCCACGGGTCGACATCGGTTGGAATACCGAAGTAGATATAGTTTGAGTCATCGGTAACGTAGCAGCCGCCTTCAAGATTGAAGTTCGTTGGCTGCATTGTTGTAAAGGTACCTTCAGTGGGTGTTTCGCCCCACTCCGCATCCTTCGTTCCGTCAATGATCGGCGTAAAGGCGTTCAAGCCGATGACCAGACTCATCAGACATAAAAGAGGGATCATTTTCTTTATCATCGTAACCTCCATTGGATTATTATACGTATCAATACGCAAAACCTATTACACTATATCCCGTATGTAGCTTGTAAAGCTTTTTTTTTATGATTCCTCAATTTTCTCGATTTGTCCGCCGTTCAAACTTGAATAATTCAACCTCGAAAACGAGAAATCTCCTCGATGAATTGAGCTGGAACACAAGCACGGCGCGGCGTGTGTGCCTCGCACACGGTAAGTTGCGAATGCGGTGCATTCGCAACTTACCAGGAATCCCTCCCGGAATCCCAACAGGATACTCTACGTCTGCTAAAGAGAATGAATGTGAATATCCTGTTGGGATGTGGGGGATTCCACGCCGCGCCGCGCGGGGATTGCTGAGGTGAATCGAAGAGCGCAAAAAAGCCGGCAGGTTATGCCGGCTTTAATTAAAACAACTGTCGATTAGAAACGGAACTCAACGCCGAAAGCCATCGTCTTGATGGTCTCGTCTTCGCCCTTGATCTCACCGTTTCCATCGTAATCCACATAACGCTCCTGGTATTTCACCACGAGATTCGTGTTGGCGGCCATACCATAAACGGCTGTCCCGGTTATCAGCGTGGAAGGTGTTTTCCACTCCTTCAGCACCTCTTCAACGCGGGTTTGCTGATACGCCACGGAGAGTTCCTTCAGTTGCGGAATCACGGTCTGAGCAAGGGACAGTTTACCCCAGATCGACTTGTTGTGCGTGTTCCAGTTGTCTGCATCTTCGTCTTTCACATCCGTGTACATATCCTCGTACGCAACCGTGAGATAGATTGTATTGAAGAGATTGGCGGTAATGCTGCCATACCAGCCCTGCATTTCAGGATTACGGGAAAGCGTCTCTTCCTTCGTAACTGCAGTGACCTCCGTTGCACCATTCACCGTATCCTGGATCGTATAAACGCTTACGCGGTTCTCATCGTACAGGTTGTCGAAGAATGAAGGCTCGAAGTCCTCGTGATAGTAACGATACTCGAGGTTCATGTTGAAGATGAGGAATTTCATGTAGAAACCCGGGAAAATGAAGCCCCACTCGTGATCGACGATCTGAGCGTATTCACCGTAGTTTGAAAGATAGAACTTTGGAAGCTCGATGAGCGGAAGTTCGTAATCGAGGCCGAACACAGTCACATCGTCTTCCTCGAAATCGTCAAGGGATCGATTTCTACGGCTCTCGATAGCCTGGGAATCGTCCCAGAACCACTGATGGAATCCCAGCGTGTCGCCGTGGATTTCCTGATAGATTTCCATCTGGTATGCCACTTCATCCGGTTCGTCCACAAGATTGTGCTTGTCTTCGTCGTATGGGAAATCGTCGAACTCATTGGCGTAATTGTCGTCGTCGTCATCCAGCAAGCCTTTGTACTGATCGCGATCAGTAACTGCCGAGACGCCGATCTTCAAGTTATTGAGAATCGGAAGCGGCATCTTGCTTAAAGGTTTTACGGCAACCCTGCCGGCGAGGATGTCGTTCTCCAGCACGTTTGAAGTGAATACTTCGAGCTCGAAGAGTTCGCCGGGGTACGTTCCACCGAGTTGCAGACCGATCTGGCGATACTCGGGGTAGAGGAGCATGTTCGTGTAATTGCTCATGATGAGTCCATGGCCGAGCGTATAGCTCTTGAAGCCACCGATTCTGCCATAGAACTTATCGCCACGCTGTCCGTAGCGGATATAATAGACCTTGTTCACGTAGTCTTCCCACTCGTCCCAGTCTTCTTCACGGATGTTTCCTTCTTCATCGATCAGAATATCCGCGTCCAGGCCGATACCGAATTTTCCGAAAACCAGTTCCGGCATCAGCCGGATTTGCGCGTAGGTTTTACCGTTCATCGTCATGCTACCGAATGCTCCGCCGAATCCAAAGCCCGTGCTCGCGGTAGCGCTAACGGACGTGGAGTCAATCTCCTGAGCTGCAATGAATAACGGAAGCAGAAGAATGAGGAAAATCAATAAACGTTTTGTCATCATACAATCCTTTTTGATTATTCTGTGTGTTTTTATTATACTCAAATTCATGGAATCGATTTGTCAAGTAAATTGGAAATTCGATCGCATCGCGACAAGAAATTCGAAGATCACCCCTGTTTTTTCCGGAACAGATTGACGACGCTGATCACAATTGATATCAGAATACTGCCGCCGATAATCTTGATTCCGATCTGAACGATGTCCCATTCCCCCTTGAGATCGGGTTCTTCGCCGTGCCAGATATCCGTCAGCGCCAGATACACGACGCAGAGAAAAATGAATCCGATAAACAACGTGAGTAGCTGAATGTACAATTGGGTCCTCTGCTTTTTCATTTCTCACCTCATTGTCAGAATACATCAAACCTGATTTTGGAAAGTTTGCTCCCTTCGACGATATACCAGCACTTCTCGAGGATATCGTACTCGCTGATTTGAATCGAATCGGATGTCAGTTCGAGCTTGGCAATCTCTTTGCCGTCTCGAGACTCAAGTGCTAACAGGTCATCTCCCTCCGGGAACAGGAGTACGCTGGAAAGAAGCCTGCGATCCTTTATATAGTTGAGCTGTATCGGGAAAGACGTGACTTCACGTTGAATGGTAACGTTGGTGGCAACCCACTCCATGTCTCCCCCTACGCGCTTCAAAGAGAATAACTTTCCACTCATTGTCGCAACGAGGAGACGGTTCGCATCGGTCAGGAGAATCTGTTCCACAGAAGAGTCCGCCTCGTATTTCCAGAGCTCTTTGCGCGTGCTCTTGTCGATTGCACAAACGTTGTTTTTGTATCCGTAATAGATGGCCTTCGAATCGAACTTCGGGACGATGCCGGATTTCCCTTCCATTGGGCGCGACCACTCGCGAATCAAGCCGATCTGATCGATGGGGCCCTTGACAAGACGATTGGTTATCTCCATCGTCTCGCGGATGTTCTGCTCGATTTCCTTGATGCTTGCCGAGTCCGCTGTGGGGAACACCGACTGGATCAGGTTTCCGAGTAATTCAGGTGCTTTTTGCGGATCCTGATTGCGTTCCAGCTCGCGGTAACGCTCTTTCAGGGAGATGAGTTGCGTTTCCACTTCGTTTCTACCCCAGAACCAGTATGCGGCGGTTACCAGAATGATGACGGTGAGGATGCCGGCGGTAATCTGGAACGGTTTGAGGCGGCGGAAAAAGCTGATTCGGTAATCGGGCTTCATTGGATTTTCGATCAGGCAGTGCAGGAAAGGCGAATCGTCGTTCAATTCTTTGAAGAGGATCTTCCACAGCCTCGGCTTCAGACCTGTCTGGCCGATTCTCGCTGCGTGTCGCGACGAGAATGCGACAAAATTTTGCCCGGGTTCAAGCGCAATGTTGTGTATCTTCACCGGGATATTATCGTCAACATACCCCAACAGGTTCAGAGCATCGCGGGATTTGACAGAAAAATTCTCCCAGGGGTGTCCGATCTCAACTTTCTCGGTTGCGCTGATGGTCCCGCACAGAATTCTCCCGAACTGCACGACGGTAAGGCGATTCTCGCGGAACAGCACGAACAGGAGTGAGATGCCTGTTTCGAGGCTTTTCCCCTCCATGTTTACGGGGCTCTTCTTCAGGGTTGCGTTCACTTGCCAGTTGATTTGACGGAACAGCTCCTGAAGATCGTGGTCGGCGATGCTCTTGCCCTGATCGAATCCAAGTGAAAGGATCTGCTGGAGGATCGAGCGATTGATATCGTCGTAGAAGGGGAGATGATCGTAGCTCTCGGTCATCAGGAGAAAATTGTTTCTTCGATGGCTGAAGAAATCCGAAAAAGTGAACTGCTGCTGTGCGTTCTTGGAAAGCGATTGAATGTTCAACATGTCGGTTAGTTCCACCAGTGTATGAAGCTTCTGTAGAATACGCGCATCAATGTGGGGATGTCCATCAGCATGTTCGTGTAGGCTGCGTTGGCGAGCGGACAATAGCATTCTTTCCGCTTGATTGATCTGCGTTCTCTATCCATTTCCTTGGATTTCCAGATGCGACGGAAGTTGTAATTGAAATCGCGCAGGTTTCCCATGCTTTCCGCTTTGATGCAGCACGACCACACGTCGCCGTCCGGTGCGATCTGCACGGATGTGATTCCGGCGTAACAGGGTATTACCTGCGTCTTATCGCGAAGGATCTGCTTCACGAGGTTGTAGTACTCGATGCGGAACGCCTGTGTGATTTTGCTGAGTCCCTTGAAATCCCGGTTCTTGATGCGGTGAATCAGGAAATCGATGGCGGAGCGATACTCCAGAGGATTCGGTGTGATCTCCTGCCCCACGGTATCCAGCTCCACGCGCTCTTCCGCGATTTCCGTAATGTAGGAGTCCGGCTTGAGCTCAAGCAGTGTATTGGCGATCGATGCGAAGGAATCGACATTGAACTTGGAGATGACCGTATGAATCCCAATGGAGAGGTTCTCCAGATTGAGCTCCCTGAGGGCGTTGTAGGTCGCCATGACTTTATCGTAATTGTCCGGGACGTTTCGGATGCGGTTATGTTGCTCGCCGATACCATCGATAGAGAGGTTGATGACGATCCTTGATTTACGGCTATACGCGGCGATATCCCAAACAGCGTTGACGATCTTCTCCGTGAGGATTCCGTTGCTGGGGATATTGATGATCGCAGGTCGCGAGCGATTGTATATCAGCTTGCAGATATCCACGATATCCTTTCGCAGGAACGGTTCTCCACCGCTGAGCGTAACCCAGTACGGGGATCTCCCGATCTTCCTGAAAATCTTATCGTATTCCTCCAGACGAAGGTTGTCGGCTTTCTTTTCGTAGATGTTGCATGTCATGCAGCGCGAATTGCACGCATAGGTGAGGCTAACGGTGTAGTTCATGGGCATCATACGAGGGAAGCCCAATGAATATGACATTTTGTAGAGTAAAATTCGAGGGATGATGCTCAGCATTATATAACCTGTTTATCCAGTTTCTTGGTGGATTTTGCGATGTCCCAGGTGAAGGGATTCTTCTTGAGCACGACGAAGTCGTACCAGCCCAGGAATCGGCAATAAATCTCCAGCAATACGGTTCCTGTAAGATGGAACGCGCGATGGGGGTGATGGCAAAGCTCTTTGAAAGCCAGCGATGCCAGCAGACCGGAGTTTTGCGATATCACGGTATAGTTTTGGGTCTTCTTGAGCCAGAGATGCCCGGTGGCGATTCTGCGGCGCTGCTTGATGAAATCCGGGAGGTTCTCGGGGCCTTTGTTATGAATAATCGCGTCCGGGATGTAGCGGAGCTTGAGGCCCTGCGAGAGTACGATCGCCTCGATGCTGGCTTCATCCACCGCGCTTTTCTCCGGAATCTCCTTCACGATATTGCGGAACGCGATCATCTCGCCGAGTTTGGGAGAGACCAGCGCCATGCGATGGTGCAATTTCCACAGCAGGTTCACGCTGTAGCCGACAAACGTCCGTACGGTGTTCTCGGGAACGGGTCTTCCTCCCACCATTCCTATGGTTGGATCAAGAAAGGCACGTACCATCTTCTCCACGGTGGATTTCCCCGGGAGGGTGTCGCCGCTTTCCACGATGAGGATATCGCCCGTTGCCTTCTTGAGGAAATTGTTGATGGCGGACGATTTCCCGCGCCGTTGCGGTTCTTTGATCAGATGGACACGAGGATCGTTGAAGGCCTCGACGATATCGTCCGTGCCGTCCGTGCATGCGCTGGACACGACGATGATTTCTTTGATGTCGGCAACGGAAGTCTTTTGCTTCGTCAGGCTCGTGAGCAGCTTCCCGATGTTTTCGGCCTCGTTGTAAACGATGACGCCGATGCTACACGTTATTTTCTTCCTGGGGTTCTTCATTTTCTTTTGCTATGGTGTTCAAGATACCGTTGATGAACTTGCCGGAGTTTTCCGAGCTGAATTTCTTCGCGATCTCGATCGCTTCGTTTATGATGATGGGGGAAGGTGTATCCGTGAACAGGATTTCCGCTACCGCGATGCGCATGATGTTCTTGTCCATCGCTGCGATGCGCTCGAAGGACCAGTTTACGGCTTTATCCTTGATGGCGCTATCGACAGCGTCGATATTGCGGATGACCTTTTGTACCAGGTCGTCCGCGAAAGTGTATATTGTACTATCCTGCACGATACTTGAATTCTCGGCGATGTAGTCGAGGTATTCGCTATACTTGCCGATCCACTCCATCATGCCGAGGTATTCGTCCGTATCTGAAAAATCGAGCGAATAGATTGTCTGAACGGCAAGTTCCCTGCCTTTACGCCTCATTCCCATTCTACATTCCCCGATAAAGGTTTACGAGTTCGATGGACGAAAGCGCTGCGTCCCAGCCTTTGTTGCCGATCTTGGTTCCCGCGCGCTCGATGGCCTGTTCGATGGTGTCGGTCGTAAGCACGCCGAAAACCACCGGGACGCCGGTATTCAATCCCACATTGGCAATGCCTTTGCTAACCTCGGCGCTTACGTAATCGAAGTGCGGTGTGGAACCGCGGATAACGGTGCCCAGACACACGATGGTGTCATATTTCTTGCTTTGTGCCATCTTATGCGCTGTGAGAGGGATTTCAAACGAGCCCGGAACCCAGGCGATATCGATATCCTCTTCCGACGCTCCGTGGCGCTTGAGGCAATCCAGCGCGCCTTCCAACAGCTTCTTGTTGATGAATTCATTGAATCTGCTCACAACGATGCCGAGCTTGATTCCTTCAGCGTTCAAATTGCCTTCAAAGACTCTCATACGTATTCTCCTGCCTGATTTTTCTTCAACTTCACATATAATATTCAATATTTACACGGTGGCATGATCCTGTCAATTACGATCACAGAAAATCTTGAGCGGTCGTGTAACTATTTGCCGTTACGGGAAAACTCGGCAATGAACAACGAGCCGTTATCGATCACCTTGTGTGACCTGGTGACCGTGTCCGTCTCGAGCCGGGTGATCGGCTTGTAGATCAAACTTCCGTTCATGCACTTCATGATTTTATGACACTTGATCAAGCCGGCCCCTTCTCTGCCCTTGATCGAGAACTTCTTGCGGAAAACGTTCGTTCTCATGTCTTCCGGAACGCCGATACCGTTATCCTGAATCAATACCTTCACGGACTTTATGTCCTCACCGATTTTTATGACCAGGCGGGAATCGTCCGCAGAGGAGAGGGCGTCTCCGGCGTTGCGGATCAGTTCTCCCAGTACGTAATTGGCGGCGGTTTTAATGGCGGTTACCTGCGGCAGCTTGCTGTGGGCGTAATGACGTTGCACGCGGATGTTCTGCAGCAGAGCTTTTTCCTTCTTCAGGATATCGTCGATCGTTTTCTGGAGATCGATCGTTTCCGGCGCATCCTCGAGGTAGGACGTGACATCGACGTATTTATAATCGCGCGTTGTTCTCACATGCGCCGAACGCGACCAGAGATACAGCATGATCGTCACGACAGCTCCCAGCAGAAGAACAGCGAGGTAGATGACAATTTTCCGGAATCCAACCTCGACGGTGAATCTCGTCTTGTGCTTCTTTTTACCCAGTTCGGGTTGCAGGGGGACGAACGTGTCGTCTCCGACTCTTGTAAGGTATTCGATCTCGTCTCCCGGGAAGATTGCGGATTCGTGCCCGGTTGTCTCACGGACATCTACCGAGAACTGAAGCGACGTATGGAGCTGATCGAGGCCCAGTTTTTGCAGGTCGACTCCGTATAGGCTATCGATGAACGTGCGGTACTCGGCAACGTTGAAAGCGATGGTGTCGACCACTGTCGCTCGGTTGATGGTGATCTTTTTCGGCTTGGCGAAAAGCGTGTCCAGCCCCACCGCCTGGTAGTTCGCCAGGTTTTCCAGAGTCTTGAGATTGAGCTTGATTTCGTCCTCTATCAGGGAATCTAGTGCGGTGAAGCATGCCAGAAGCGATGGCGCGTCTACGGAATCAAGCAGCGCGACGACTTGGGTGTCGTAGAGACTGTCGATGATTGCGAAACGAGTCCGGATCGCCTCGTGGACGGTTGTGGAGCTTTCCCGGTTTCCGATCTTGAATCCCTTCCTGTCGAGCAGTTCTTTCGTGTTGAGCTCAACCGCTTTCTCGAGGATTATAGGGATCACGATATCCTCGAATTCCTTAACGACGACGCCCAGATCGATCTGCTTGCCGATCATTTCGCGATTGGTTTCCAGCTTCATCATCTGGTAGATGACGGTGCCGAGAGAGTAGGAACCGAGGCTGGTAACGTAGATGTTGATTTTCTTGAAATGCTCCCGGTCGAAGGAGAGCACCCGGGCGTTTGCCTGGGCGAGGGCTTCCATCTCTTCTTCGGAGAATATATTGCCGATCGCGATGATTTGGGTGTTGAGGGGCGGAATGAGCGGGTCGTCGATGGTAATGGCCTTGATCAGGTTTGTAATGTCGCGGTCGAGTGCGTCGTTTCCCTTGCCGTCCGAGAAGATGTACAGGTTGGCGTATTCCGGGATGAATCGCTCCATCGTAACCGCGAGATCACTTGCCTGTACCGCGGATTGAACAGAGCGTGTCAGGGATGTCTGCATTCCTTTCGCATCGAGATAATGGATGTAGTCCGCGGCCTGGATGCGTTCCACATCGCCTGCGACGCGCGCCTTGAACATGTTTTTGTCGATGTCCTCGTTGAACGGCATGACCATGAGATAGCTGTTGTCCGGCACGTGCTCCACGAGGAAAATCGCCGCCTCTTTCTCCTTGTCGAAGATATCGATTCCGGCTCCGTCACCGATCCCCTGCATGCTCATCGACGTATCGAAGAGGATGATGTTCAGCTCGTTCAGGTGGTCCATTGCCGAAATGGCGAATGCGCATAGCAAACAAGCGAGTAAAAGACCTGCTTTTTTCATTCAGTCTCCCAACGATCAGCGAACGCGATCGTACTTGAATTTGAAATCTTTGATGCCCTCGTAGAGGGCAGCGACGAGTTTATCCTGATAGGAAGAGCTCAAGAGCTTCTTCTCTTCGTCTTTGTTACTAATAAAGCCAAGCTCGACGAGCACCGCCGGCATGAAGGATACCCGAAGCACGTAGAATCCCGCCTGCTTGACACCCCTGTCGACGCTCCTGGACGCAGAGACGAGATTCGCCTGGAGCTTCCACGCGAGGTCGCAGCTCTCCTGCAACTGCTCGGTTTGCGCCATGTCCATCAGGATGAACGAGAGGTCGTCGTAACGGCGCACGGCGTCCTCACCGCCTTCGTACTTCTGGACAACAGAGTTCTCCAGCGCTTCAACGGCCCGGGCGTCGTTGGTTTTGGCGGGGGAGAGGAAGAAAACTTCGATTCCGGTGGTCTTCCTGTTTGGGGAGGCGTTGCAGTGAATCGAAATAAAGAGGTCGCCCTGATTCTCGTTCGCGAATTTGGAACGATTGCGGAGCGAGATGAATTCGTCCGTGTCGCGGGTCATGAGGACTTCGATGTCCAGCTCGTATTCGAGACGTTTCTTCAGCTTTTTCGCGATATCGAGGACGATGTTCTTCTCGTGGTTATCCTTTGAAAATCCGATCGCGCCAGGGTCGACGCCGCCGTGTCCGGGATCGAGGATGATGCGCTTGATGGAGTGATCGACAGGGGCTTCGGCCGTGACGATTTTCTTCGAAGCATCATAGGCGATTTTTCCGCCGAGGACGCCGGCAAGATTCTGCTCGATAAACGATAGCGGGAGGTAGTAGCGCATGTTTTCGCTTCGAAGCGGATACAGCATGCGGTAATTTTTATCCGTAGCCTGGAACCACGCCGAGTTGATCAGAAAGATAAGTTGAGCGCCGTATAAATCCACCCGGAGTCGCTGGTCGGTTTCATCCTCGCGGATACGGGCGTTGAAGACTTTGTTCAGCTCGTAAACGTTGAAATAGGGAACGCCATTCATTTCGACGGCTGCCAGGATTTCCGGGGCTGCGCCGTCGTTGTATTTTATTGTGATATCGGTGACTTCTGCGCGAAGCGCGAACGCGATTGCCAGAGTCAAAAGCAGCAGAAACATTCTCTTCATTTTAGGGTCACTTCTCTCCACCAGATTTTTATAGAATAAAAGCTTAACAATTCTGAGAAGTAAATTTTTTTTGTAAACAAAAACATGAAAATGGAGTCCCGATGCCATCAGATAAAGTGACGGAAGCCGCCCAAATTCTCAAGAATGCAAAACACCCGATAGCCTTTACCGGAGCGGGTATATCGGTCGAAAGCGGTATACCTCCGTTTCGTGGAAAAAACGGTTTGTGGAATCGCTACGATCCATCCTTTCTTGAGATTGGATATTTTCTGAACAATCCCGAGGATAGCTGGGAGTGGATCAAGACGATCTTCTTTGAAAAATTCGGAGACGCCCGGCCCAACGACGCTCATCTGCTGCTGAAGGAAGTCGGGATCGACACCGTAGTTACGCAGAACATCGACAATCTGCATCAGATCGCCGGGACGAAGAAAGTGATCGAGTTCCACGGGAATTCGCAGCAGATGATTTGCCTGAAGTGCAAGGAGCGCTTTGCAGCATCGACGGTTAACCTCGATATGCTGCCGCCGAGTTGCGGAAATTGCGGCGGACTTCTCAAGCCGGATTTCGTTTTCTTCGGGGAGCCGATTCCGGACGAGGCACGAGACGAAGCCTTTGAGCAGGCGGCTTTGGCCGATGTAATGCTCGTCGTCGGAACAACGGGGCAGGTGATGCCTGCCTGCATGGTTCCGTACCTCGCGAAAGAGAACGGAGCGAAGATCATCGAGATCAACACGGAACGCTCCGCTTTCTCCCGATCCATAACGGATATTTTTCTCAAGGGATCTGCCGCCGAGATTATGCGCGGGATCGTTCAGGCATTCAAGAAATAAAAAAAAACTTTCATATCGATTCTTTGCGGGTTCTTCGTTTGATTTCGGGAAATCCGCATTCACAATTTTCCACGAAAACACCAACGAAAAGCTCAGGAAGCGTCTCCATAATTCATTATAGGAACGCAAGATAACGATTGTTACGTCTGCAAAAGCGCGTTTCAGGGTAATTGCGTCAAGATAAAACTAACAATCGGAGAGAAAGAACAGTGTACTTAGCTCTTGAAGCGAAAAAAAGAACAGCGATGAAATTAATTCACTTTACCAATATAGTTTTTCGTGGTAAAATGGGAACGATGTGCATCTGAAGAGCAGGGGAATTCAGCTCAGGATGTTCAGATGTAAGAGCAGAGAAAAAAAATAACAAGAGGGGAGATGGATGAAAACCTATCATTTTTTATTGCTGTTGTTATTGGTTGCGGTTAACATAAGCGCAGCCAATCTTCACGTACAGGATTTTTCGGGGACGTTTCCGCCAAGCGGGTGGGCCAGAAGCGGAGCGAACAATGGAGATAACTGGGTTCAGGGAGCCTCGAGCTTTGCCGGAGGAACTGCTCCGGAAGCGAGGTTTGCATACAATCCGGAAACAACCGGTGACCAGTATTTCACAAGCCCGGGCTTCAATACATCGAGTTATCGTGATATTACGCTGTCATTCAGATACAACGTAAGTCATTTCGATGGGATTGGCCAATACACTGTTGGATTGATGATTTACGGTTCGGACGAGACGTGGACGACGATCTGGAGCGTGTCTCCTTCCGCACATATTGCACCGACTGAGATGTCGTTTGATATCGATAATTCTCTGGTTGATACCCAGAATTTCCAATTCAGGTTCTTCTTTAGTGGCGACTCTTATTATATCAACTATTTCAGTGTTGATGATGTGCTTCTTGACGCAGATGTTTCAATGGTTTACGGTTTATGGACGGCCGGGCAGACGGTTAATGTTACGGAAAACTTATTGATCCCAGCCGGGGAATCACTAACGATAGAGCAAGGCGTAACGGTTTATTATCATGGTCAGTACAATATTGAAGCACAAGGCGAGATTTTCGCCAATGGAACGTCGAATGACCCTATAACTTTCGCTCCTGCTACTGTTGGCAGCGAAGTTGGGCATATTTTTATAACGAGCAACAGTGGTGTAACCTCGACTTTCAGCAATTGCTATTTCCTCAACCTGGAAACACCCGATGGCTTGGGTGATGGGAATCAGGGCGCTGCCGTTAGTGTGCAAAGTATGATGGGAGTGGATTTTACCGATTGTGTTTTCTATAACAATACTGCCGGTGACCGTGGTGGTGCACTCTATTTCATGAATTCAATCGGAACGGTTTCAAACTGCCGGTTTGAGAATAATTCTGCAATGTATGGCGGGTCGATTGCTACAAACAATTCAACGGTTTCAATCGATCACTGCCTGTTTGCCGGTGGAATAGGGTCTTACGGTGGAGCCCTTAGTTTTGAATCTGCCGGTGAAATCACGATGGATCATTGCACAATCAGTTATAACGATTCTCCGACCATTTCTGCGGATATCCTTGTAATGCCAAGCAGTACGATAGATTTGAGCATCACCAACTCCGTATTTTGGGATAACGAAACGTACTATGTTTATTGTACAGGCGCGGGTATCATGGATCTTACGGTAAAGTACTGCGATATTCAGGGGGGAGGAACCATTCACGGTGCGACCGGAGCTGAAACACTGGAGAACAACTTCAATAAGGATCCGTTGTTCGATATTGATTATGGCCCTTCATGGAGCTCATATCCGGATCATGATTCCTTCAGATCGCCGCTGATTGATGGCGGAGATCCGGAGTTCTCGCCGGATGCGGATAACACGGTAACGGATGTTGGTTGGAAGGCTTACGAACAAGAGATGCATGTGATGGGTGAAGAATATGGCGTTTGGGATATTGCCGGAAGTCCATACAAGATTGGAGGACCTGTCACAGTGCCTGAAGGTCAATCTTTGATAATTGAGCCCGGTGTGGACGTTCAGTTCAACGGTGAGTGGGATCTGACTGTATTGGGCGATATCCAAGCAGAAGGAACGAGAGAAAGTCCTGTCACGTTCGGACCGACATTCTCCGGTATCAAGACAGGCCACGTCGTTGTTGATGGAAATGATTCCGGAAATTGTATATTCGATTGGTGTAGCTTTACCGAGATGAATTTACAAAATCAAGATTTTGTATATGGAAACGGAGCAGCCATTATGCTAAATGAATCCCACAGTGTAACAATCTCGAATTCCAATTTCTCGAACAACATGTCGGGGCACCAGGGTGGAGCTATCGGATTATTTAGAGCTTCGGCCTCTATCACCGATTGCAGATTTGCCGACAATTTCGCTGTAAATTATGGTGGTGTTTTTTGTGCTAGCAGGTCGTATCTGCATCTCGATCATTGTTTGCTTGAAAGAAACAGCTCGGATTCCGGAGCAATCATATTCCTAGGCTTGGACGATGAGTTATTTATCGATAATTGCACCATAACGGATAATGACGCTACCTATTATGACTCAGAAATATATGCGTATCCCGAAGTGGGCACTATCCTTCACATTTCAATTAACAATACGGTATTTTGGGATAGCTGTACAAAACTAATTCGAAGCGCTGGAAACGGTGCAACATCGGCCAATGTTTTCTACTGCGTTTTGCCCGATGGAGGTTCGTATAGTGGTAATAACATTACTGTGAACGAAGAATCCATCATAGATGCAGATCCGTTATGGGATTCGTCATATGCTCCAACCTGGGCATCGTATCCAGATGAAGACGAGACGAAGTCGCCGTTGATTGATAACGGTAATCCTTTGACTGAAAATGATCTGGATGGTACGAGAGCGGATATCGGATACACCTATTTCGACCAATCGGCGCCGGCGATGGCGCATGTCAAAGATATCCCCGGCGATCAGGGACACCAGGTTCAGCTACTTTGGAAAGGAAGCTCTTTTGACAGCACGTACGATTTCAGCGCTTACTACAGCGTATGGCGCATGGACGAAGTTGTTAGGTCAAACGGCTATGTCGTGTTCGATAATCCCGAGACGCTGATTGCTGCGTCTGAGGAATCGAGAGACCTACTCTATCTTCGTTACGATGACTACTACTGGGCATACATCGCTTCCGTCCCGGCAATCATGAACGACTACTACATCTTCAACGCTCCGACGCTCGCCGATTCATCGGCTTCGGGCACGAACGAGGCAACGTTCATGGTGATGCATCATCGGGCGGAAGGTCTGTGGTCGTCGGACACCATGAGCGGCTACTCCGTGGATAACATCGCTCCGGATGCCGTTCGAATGGTTACGATCAGCAGGGACGGTTCCGACGTGAATCTGGAATGGTCGGCTGTGACGAATGGAACATTCGAAGGCAACAGCTACAGCGAGCTCAACGGCGTGTGGTACAAGGTCTATGCCGGGCAGTCTCCCGACTTCCCGTGCGACGAGACAACCTATCTGTACACGACGCAGGACAGCAGCTTGCAGGTTGATCCCGGAGCTAATTCGAAGCTGTTCTACAAAATCGTCGTGAGTGACCAGCCCTAAGCTGCAAAAACTCTCACTTTCTTCAGGTCGCAAGTATTACTTGCGACCTTTTTCTTCGGGAAGCGGAAACTTCGAGTCTGCTCAACCGGCTGCCGCGGCGGGACGGCGTTGTGCGCTGCGCGCACGAAACGATTTCCCGCTTGATGAACCACGAAATGGATTATGGTTGTACGGGAAATCGTTCCCAGAAAACTCATGGAAAGCCCCGCGCTGGTTCATGCCTCATAATTGGTTCTCAGAATTCGGTGTTGCATGAATCAACGCGGGGCGAATGAGTTTTCAACGCCGTCCCGCCGCTGGGTGGGAGCTTATTCCACAAATTTCCTGTCCATGCTTCTGTATTGGACAGCTTCGCTGAGGTGGGAACTGTTAATATGATCAGAACCGTCCATATCGGCAATGGTTCTTGAAACCTTAAGGATACGATCGAACGCCCTGGCGGAGAGTCCCAGCCTGTCGACCGCTTTACGCAGCAGTAATTTTCCCTGATCGTCGATCGCGCAATATTTGCGGATCATCTTCGAGTTCATCTGTGCGTTGCAGAAAACGCTGGTGCCCTCGAAGCGCTTCAACTGTATGTTTCGGGCCTTGTTAACTCTCTGTCGGATCATGTCGGACTTCTCGCCGGTCGGCAGAGAGCTCAGCTCTTCGTATTTGACCGCTGGTACTTCGATATGGATGTCGATGCGATCGAGAAGCGGACCGGAAATCCGGGAGCGGTATCGCTGAATGCTTGTCATGGGGCATGAGCATGTGTGCCCCGGGATGGAGTTGCCGTAGTACCCGCATGGACATGGGTTCATCGAGGCCACCATCATGAATTCCGCCGGAAAGGAGAGACTCTGCGTGGCGCGGGTGATGTTGACGACTCCGTCTTCGAGCGGCTGACGCAATACTTCCAGAACGGATTTCTTGAACTCGGGTAGCTCATCGAGGAAGAGCACTCCGTTGTGCGCGAGCGATACTTCGCCCGGTTTGGGATAGCTTCCTCCGCCGATCAGGCCGATGTCGCTAATCGTGTGGTGCGGCGAGCGGTAGGGTCGCTCCGATATGACACCTTTGCCGTTGTTTGCAATCAGGCCGGCAACAGAGTGAATCTTGGTGGTCTCAAGCGCTTCTTCGAGACTCAAATCCGGTAAAACTGTTGGTAGGCGACGCGCGAGCATGGTTTTACCCGATCCGGGAGGGCCAATCATCAGAAGGTTGTGACCGCCGGCAGCGGCAATCTCCATAGCTCGCTTCACATGGAATTGCCCTTTCACATCGAACATGTCCACCATGCTGATGTTCAAGTTGGAGAATATCTTCTCCCGATCGACCTTCGCAGGCTCGATCTGGAGGAAGTCCTGCAGAAAGTCGACGGTGTCGGTCAATGTATCGACGGGATACACCTCTAGCTCGTCGATAATGGCCGCTTCTTCCGCATTCTCACGGGGCACGATAATCCTCTTTATCTTGTCGTGTTTACAGCTCATGGCGATGGGGAGGATCCCGCGAACGGGTCGTACTTCTCCATCTAGGGAAAGCTCTCCGACGATTACCGTGTCTTCAAGATGCTCGGATTTGATTTGATGCGAAGCGGCAAGAATCGCAACCGCGACGGGTAAATCGAAGGATACGCCTTCTTTGCGCAGATCGGCAGGCGCGAGATTGACCGTGTAGTTGTACGAAAAGAACTTGTATCCGCTGTTCTTGATCGCCGCTGAAACGCGATCACGGCTCTCCTTGACGGAATTGGATGGAAGCCCGACTATAGAGAACTTGCTCATTCCCCCTTTGATATCTGCTTCGACAGCCACAAGATCGGCATCGATCCCCTGAATGGCGTATGATAAAGTTTTCCCGAACATCGTTTCTCCTTTGTAAGCATGTAAAGACGAACGGATTCATTTACGTCAATAAAAAAAGGTTCATGTACGGCGGTTAGATTTGTTAAACGAAACGAAAAGTAACTGTTGTTCGGAAAGGAAAATCTAAGAAATAACAAGAGATATAAATTTATAACTTTTTGCTTGACAATTATTTAGGTATCGTATATATTGCCGGTGAGTATGTAGCTCGGACAAATTTGTGAAACCGGTGGCATGCACCGTAAAAAATGATGACATCTTACGCGACTCAGCTAGCGAATCATTCCCATGATCACGTTGTACTGAGCGCTTCGTTTCAAACTATTCAAGTTCACCTTTAGTTCTTGGCCGTAAGACTAATGGCACCGCTGTGCCTATCGAACGGATCACACGCCAATACACGCTGACAAAACAGCGATAGCAAATGGAGGGACAATGACATTAACGGATATCCTGGCGAAACACGCCATTGAGAACAACGATCTGCTGAACGATCTGCAACTGGTTCTCGACGAAATCCAGACAGCTTCCAGCGAAAACCAGATACCCAAATCACGCTTCGACGAAGTCATTTCTCAGCGAAACGAACTTCGTGAGGAGGTCCGGGAGCTGCAGTTGGAGCTCGAAGGTTACAAGCGGAAGCTCAAGGGATTCGAAGACCTGAACGTCGAAGCGCTTCAGGAAGAACTCGAGGGTCTGAGGGTTCAGGTTCAGGAATCCAGGAGAAAGCGTTGGGAGGAGTACGAGCGTTTCTTTGAAGTTCCGGAGGATGATCCCCGGTACATGAAGATGCTTCGGATCCGGGATGATTTCCGGTTCGGAACGGATACGGAACCTCTTTCTCCCGATGACATCAATCACAACTTGCAGACGATCAAGCCGTATCTCAAGGCAGGATACTTCGAGAAAGAACAAACCTACGACAGCGCTCGCCCGATTCAGGGAATCAAGCCCTGCAAGCGGACGGATTTAACTGAAGTTTTCAAGGCATTTGGAGGATAAATGGCAAGTGCAACACTCATGAAACTGGCTGCGGCATACAACGTACCGAACCAGACATCGATCATCGATTCTCTGATCAGAGAATCCGGAATTCTCTCAACCATGCCGTTCATCAAGGCGAGTCATGGCATCTTTCACAAGTTCAAAATCAAGCCGGAACTCCCGGGCGGCGGTTTCCGTGCCGTGAACGGCTCCATCGTTCCGCATACCACCGAGGACATCGTGCAACAATCCGATCTCAAGATTCTCACCGACATCCAGCAGGAAGACAAGGCGATCTGCGAGAGTTACCCGGGTGGCGTGGAGAAGTACTTTGCCGATGAGCTTCCCTCGTTTGTCGAGGGACTCGGCCAGACGGCGGCGCGCCAGCTTGTTTACGGAACCGACACATCTCTCGGCAACGAGGAGGGATTCACCGGTCTCCGCCAGCACGCTGTCGCAAACAGCAATACTATCGACGCGACCGGAGCTTCGGGAAGCAGGACCACAATCCTCGCCGTGCGCTGGAAACCCGGCACATGCTGCGGTCTCTTCAACGAGAACGCCTTCGCGGAAGGTCATCTGATAACGGTGCGCCCGTTGAACAACGGAACTCCGGTGATGGTTGTCGTCAATACTTCAACCGGCGCCGTGAAGCCCGTATATCAGGCCCTATACGAAGCCTACATGGGATTGCTTGTCGCGACAACCGATAACGTCGCGGCTTACGTTTCCATCCAGGATGCGACAGGGAAGAAGCCTACTTCCGGCAACATGGACAAGTTGATTGACATGGTTCGCGGAAGCGTGAGTGACACATTCATCTACTGCAATCGAACCGGCCGCAGGCTGCTTTGGGAACTCAAAGAAAGCAAAATGCAGGTTTCGAGCGCGGATACCGATTACAACAAGCTGATCGAACGCTGGAATGGAATTCCTGTTGTTCTGGAAGAAAACATCTCGTCCAGTGAAACCATTTAGGAGCAAGCCATGAGCAAATTTTACGGATACCTTGTAGAAGAGGACATGAAGCTTTCGGACGCCCAGGCCGTATTCGACGGAACGGGTATGGACTCGACCAATATCTGCTATGCGGGAGACAGCGGAGGGATTGTCGAGCTGCGCGTATACGCGAACACGGCGATAACCATTGCGACGGACGAGGTGTTGCTAATCGAGTTGGAATGCTCCGCAACGGCAAATGCAGCCAGCGCCGCACCTCCATTCAAGAACAGCGCCAACGGCTGGCTGAATAATGCCTGCTTCCATCTCTTGTATAAAGATACAACCCATGGAGCGATTTCCTTCAGCGCCGGCGATCTCATCACTGCCATCGCAATCCCTGAAGGATTGCTGCGAGACCGCCCCTACGTGCAGCTTCATTACACGACCACGACCAGCAATTCAGCGCAGAAAATCGACGCGTTTCTGCACACACTCGCATAGTGAAATCGGGGGAGAGGGAAACCTCTCCCCGCAATCAAAAGGAGATCATCTATGGCTTGGGAAAACGTTGTTCTATCGACGCCCAGTTCAATTGCCCGAATCGATGCGGAAGTAAACATCCTTGCCGGGGGATCGGTTCACCAATGCTACAGCGGTTCCACAGGGCACAGGCTCTATTTTCCTCCCGAGATCAGACGTATCGAGTGGTTCAATCCGGTGGGAAGTATGAGATCGGTGGATGTCGATGAAATCTGGGTATTGCCCGAGAAGACATTTATCTTCAAGATCATCGGCTACGATATTGACGGAACGAGGATCGCCGAGTATCACTGCGATGAGGGCGTGGAGTTGACCGCTCTGGACGTTTCGGGAAACGGAAACCATGCGGAGCTGGATTCAACAGACGTTCACGCAACCTATACGGTTAGCGCCAACTGGCTCGACAAGATCGCCATGGCGAAGAAGATCATCGGCAGGAGGTTGGAGAATCTTCTCTCGACGCAGGGTTACTCCGTGGACGAAGCCTCCGGAAAAGTCCTCCTGGATATTGTTGCCAATCCCGATTTATTCGACATCTGCAGCGACTACCTCTCCTTGCACCTGATCTACACCGATCTGGCAAATGCGATGGGCCGAGAGATGTACTGGACGAAGGCCGAGTTTTACCATCGCGTGTTCAAGGACCACTTCGACGCGGCGTCCAAGGCCGTCAATCTGGATACGACTCTCGACGGCGCCGTAGACAAGTATCGAGCGAACATCAACTATTCAACGCGAATCAAACGATGAGGTGAACCAATGCACGCATATCAAAACGAAGTAATCAACTGGATTAAAACCCTGTTCAGCAGCGAGGATTTATTCGAGTATGTGGGAGAGTTTCCGGACGACATCGATCGCATCGGAAGGAAACTGCCTGCGGTTCTGGTTCAGGATGGAGATCAGCCGGAATACGTGATGTTGGCCGGCGGCCAGATTCGCTACTCCTACGAGATCAATGTCTGGTTATATCATCGCCCGGGACAGAACCGGGTCATTACGATGAACGTCCTTGGGGACGTGATCATCGACAAGGTACTAGGTGCGGTCGGCATTGCCGAATACATCCACAATCTGGAAGCGGTTTCCATCGAAAAGGGTGAGGTTCGCGGCGAAGCGACGGACTACCATGAGCCGGGCATCTACAACAATCTCAACATCCGCAAGATCTGCTTCAGAATGCAGATTCTCGACACGCGAGACGACGACTGACCAAAGGAGGAACTATGTGCGCATATCGATATGGGAACAGGTATTTGATTACTCTGTTCAAGGAACAGGAATCCGGTACGGGAAGCGGTTATGGAAGCTATGCGGGAGACTACAGCTCGATCGATATCATTCTGGCGAACTCGATTGTGATGAAGCCCACGCGTGAAGCAATCACCGTACGTGCCAAGACAGGGAAAATCGAGCCTTACCACTCCGAGGTTCTCGCCGGCAGGAAAGGGGGAGCGGTCACGATCAGCGGCGAGCTTTCCCACCTGCACGCAATCATGTTGCAAGGGCTTTTCTCCAAGAGCGCTTCGCCATACCAGGTTCAATCGGGCAACACCCCCTTCTCGTATGAGATTCACCAATATTTCACGGACGATGCAAAGGGCAATGTCGCCACGGGATGCGTCCTGGAGAGCATGAACATCACCGGCGAAAGCAACGGCACGGTCACCTTCGAAGCGGTGTTCAGGGTTAAAAGCATCGAGACGGAGGTCGATTTGTCATCCGGCGATTACGCAGCCTATGGAATGGTGGCGACGCCGCACGTAAAGCCTTTCCTGGTTGGCGACATCCACTCGATCAATCTCTTCGATGCCGCCTATAGCAGCTTCAATTCATTCAGCCTCTCACTGGCGAATCGCTTCATCAACGAGAACGCGCTTTACCAGAATTCATTCACCAAGCGGCGGGAGCTCATCGAAGGTTTCAGCGGAGAGGCGACCTTCGATACGAATTACGACTCCGCCAGCGGCTGGTTCGAGGATGAGCTGCTTTCCAGCGATGTTACCTATGGCAACGTCGATTTCACACTCACGGACGGAACGCATCAGTGGGTCGTCGAAACCAACGGCAAGATCACCGCGGTGAATCCGGCCGATCCCGAGAGGCAGATATTCGCGTTTTCCGCAACCGTGCAGCTCATGGCGGACAATACGAATCCCTCCGTAAAGATCATCGTTACGTAGGGGGCGGTATGAGCGATAAAATCAAGAACTGTTTCGAGGATCACGGGGCCGCTCTGACGCGTGACGTCTTTCTCGACGGTCAGCGGATCGCGACCATCCGTCATTTACGGCCCCTGGACCGGGACGCGCTGCTGCCATTCATGGGCAAGATGTCCTTCAACGGAGAAGAACCGGTATACGAAGGTGTCCAGCCTGAAACCCTCCGCCTGGCGAAGGTTGTGCTGGCTTTGGGCGGAGAGCTGGACGGTGTGAGCCGTCGCGTAGACCGCGAGGGCTGGGTATTTGAGCGCTCGGTGACGCTGGAGAGCGTCAATCTGCTGAGGGAGGATGTTCTGGAGCTTCTCTGGGAAGAGATCGGCTCGATGGAAGAGGAGTATCGCCGGAACCGCGAGGCGATCCGAAAAAACTAACGCACGCCCTCCGATTGATGATCTTCTCCGGAGATCGCTGGGAGGGCGTTATAACCAGCTTCGCCGGGGATCATACCTTCTGTGGGAACTGTCTCGCGAGAGAGACGTGCAAGAGAGCTAGAGATGGAACTCCGTTTCCGAGGATGTTACCGGCCGTGAAGCTTGTATTGAGCTATCTGATCGAGAATTCACGCGGTGGAGTGCGGTATCCGTGGCCGGGTGACCAACGGGCTCAGCCCGGGTGGTTCATGGAGCTCTATTCGCTCGCGGAACGAATCCAGCAGGAGACGCTGGCGGAAAAGCAGGAACGAGGACAGAATGAAAAGAAATACAACATGGGATAACCAGATTTTCATTGAAGGCGGTAGAAGCGTGCGCACGCTCAACGACTCGCTGAGCAGCACCGATCAACTGCTGAAGAACCTTCAGAAGACGCTCGATGCGACCAGAGGTTCGATGTCGGCTCTGGGAGAAGCGTCCCGCAAGATGCTTCCCGGAAAATCTTCGGCTTCCGATATGCGCGAACGCCATCAGCAGCAGGTGCAGTGGATGCGGGACGAGGCGAGAAGTCGCAACGAGTTGCTGCTCAGCGCGGTGGAATCCCAGGAGCAGTACGCAAAGGAATCGCTGGCCGGAGCGCAGGAATTGATCATCGCCAGGACCGAGCTCCAGCAGCAGGAGTACGAGAAGCAGCGCGCGATGTACGAGGAGCACGAGGAAGCGCGTCGCACGATTCTGGAGTACTATGAGAAGGATCGCGACGGGATTCGCCAGAAGTACCTCAAGCGGGAGCAGGCCCGTCAGAGGGAGCTTCTGGAGGGTACCGCGGATATGTTCGGCGACCTTGCGGACATCGCTCGCGCGTATGGACGCAAGGGCTTCGAGACCTGGAAGCGTCTGTCCATGATCCAGGCGATCCTGGACGGGCTTCAGGCGGTGCAATCGGCATACGCATGGGGCATGAAATACGGTGGATCGGCTGCGCCGCTGGTCGCGGCGGCCGCGGCAGCGGTCGCGACAGCGAAAACGGCGGCGAACGTCGCGGAAATCGAGGCGCAAACCTACGCCTACGGCGGTTACGTGTCCGGCCCGGGAAGCTCGACTTCCGACTCGATCCCCGCGCTTCTCAGCAACGGCGAGTATGTAATCAGCGCGCAAGCGGCGCGCGGGAATCTCGATCTTCTCCATGCAATCAACCACGGGAGCTCCGGTAGCCTGGGGGAGAAGCTCGACCGGATTTCCACGCAACTCCGTGCGCTGAACATCAACCTGATCAAGAAAGAATTCAGCGTGACGGCAGGCGGGAGCGGAGACGCTGAAACGGCGATCATGCGGATCGACTCGGCGCGCAGACGAATGAACAGGGGAGGCTATGATGGCACAGGTGAAAATCTGGCATTATAGAGACCACTACAACGGCATGAAGTTCAACGGGGCGGTGTATGTCGATACGAACGCGACGCTGGCAACAACAGACATCCTTTCGCCCGTCAAGTGCCGTTTCCGGCTGTCGTCCATGTTGCTGCTACCAACCGAGCAATGTGTCTGGGGCATGGGGAATGGTGACGACGTGTACAGCTTGAAGATACTCAACGCAAGCGATAACTTCTACTTGCGCGTCCGCTATCTGGATACCGATTACGATTTCGGCGATCTGGAGCTCAATGCCGATGAAATCTACAACGTCAGCGTGTACATTTCCGCCACACCGGAGATCGTCCTCGCCGTCCGGGATCAATACAACAACCCGGTGTTCTCGGAATCGAGGTCGTGCGTTTCATCCGGAACGCTGGCAACGTCAAATCTGTTTGTGGGAGCGACGAGCGATGTCTCAAACGCTCCGCTGCGACACTTCACCGGTACGATCTTCGATTTCTGGTACACGCGATCGTCCACGCATAGAAGGCTCGTTGGTTACAAAAACTACGGTGGAGCCGGTTACATGACGGTCAAGGATCACTTCAACATCCTTGATGCAACCGTTAGTGGTACAATGCCTTCTGATTTCTGGGCAACGAAGACGGATATCTCCGATCAGGTGATGGACATCTCCCAGCTCAAGCAGGAGACCGACAGTCTCCGCACCCCCGTGCTGTGTGACATGTCGTTTATCTGGTACGGCGATGACGCCATCCGAATCAACGACACCATCGCCATCGAAGAAGTCACGCTCGGTAAGGAGAATTGGTTCTACCGCGTGCACCGTATCGAGGAGCAGGACGAGGGCTTGAAGCGTATTTACTGCGAGAGCATCTTCACCGCGCTGGAGCAAGTCTCTTCCGATTGCTATCTCACCGGCTCCAGCACGTTCGCAGCATCGCGAACCGACTGGTGGAGCAACATTACGCCGGTGCTGTTCTCGGGCTCGAACTACAGCACGACGGAGTATTTCTACGATGTCGGCGTCAGTTCGAGAAGATGGGTGAGTGCGCTTTACCTGCTGAAAAGCGCGATCTACTTCCTGCAATACGATAATATCCTCTCCGTCGATACTGCCGGGATTTTTGATGCCGCGTCCGACTACACGGATTCATCCAGCGCAATGAGTTACAAATGGTTCGCGGTGAGCCAATACAGTCTGATGTACGCCGGCAGGGGCAACAAAGAGGACAACGACAGCGCCGATATGCTGACCCTGTTCCGCGAACTCCTTCTGGCTCTAAGGCTGACATTCCTGATCGACGACTCGGTCGTGAAGTTCCGGAGAACGAGTTACAGCACGGTTTCTTACAGCGACGAGAAGATCATCGCGTTCCGGCAGAGCGTCGAAAAGCAGCGTAAGTATTATCAGGTCAATCAAATACGCCTGTCGTCGGGAATCAACTACTGGGATAGCTGGACGTCATCCGATTCGGAGGAGATATCGGCGAACAACATCAGCAGCTCCTACAAGGTAAAGAACTCGGTCATCGACGTGAACCTGACGGATCATTTCACCCTACAGAGACATGCGAGCACAAGCAACCAGATCACCGATATCAGTCCCGCGCTCGAAGAACAGCTCGTCGATATCCTCGATTCCACCTTCCGGCGCGATATCGCCTATATCAACGTCAAAACGGAGCTCACGGCAGAAGCGGACGAGCGTTACGTCCGCAAGGTGGACGATCTGGTCAACTTCACTTCGGAAATCAAACAGGAGGCATAAGTGGCATATTGGGGCACCCAAGCTCCCGTCATCTTCTACGGGACATCCTACGGTTCCAGTTGGGACCTTTCACAAGAAGATTGTAACTTCGAATACTCCTGGGTAAAGGACAGGATTTTTCATACCTCGTCGATAACAGGCAAAATCTCGATACACGAGAAGGCGGCCTGCGAGGACTACGGACGCATGCAAGCGGAGCTCGTCGTTTACAACCTCGACCGTGACGCCATGGGTATTTTCAAGGCTTTACGTGCTCAGGAGACGATCAAGCTGAGGATTCACGGCGACGCCTCCGGGACAAACGCCTGGGAAGTGATCTTCGTCATCGAGAAATATCAGCCGTTCGCATCGGGCGAGAGCGGCTTGCCGTATCCGCAGTACGACAGCGTGTACCTCAAGTTGATCAGCCAGGAGTACATCGATTTGAAGAACATCAGTGTAACCGTATAAACGGTATTCGCAAGGAGGGATTCATGGATTGGACAAGCATCATGAAGCACATCATGAGAATTCTGCCCGTCAAGGTGATCGTGGACGTTTTCCTAGACTGGCTGAAGGATGTAGCAGAGAAGACCGAAAACAAGCTCGACGACAGCGCGGTGGAGATTCTTCAACTGATTCTCTACTCCGCCTTCGGGTGGGCCCGTTGACGAGAACGGAAGCTCCTCTTTCTTCGGAAGGAGGAGCATATCTCATTACAGCGCCGGACTGGCGTTCGATTCGACACTTCCGGGCAGAAGAATTTCAGTGCCGTTGCTGCAACTCGCAAAATATATCAGCCCAACTCGTTTCGATGCTGGATGCCGCCAGGAAGATCGCCGGCGTGCCTTTCAGGATCAATTCCGGCTACCGATGCGAGAAGCACAACCGGGAGATCGGCGGTTCACCCACTTCCAGCCACATGAAGGGACTGGCTGCCGACATCTCCGCCACGGATCACGCATTGCGTTTCCGCATCGTCTATGGGCTTCTGCAAGCAGGTTTCCGGCGGATTGTGATCTACAGGGACAAACAATTTATCCACGTGGATATCGATCCCGACAAGCCCCAGGATATCATGCCCATTCAGTAAATCATCGCACCGGCAGGAAGCCGGTTTCCCGCACGATCTGCTGCCCCTTGGGAGAGAGGATGAAGCGAATGAATTCCCCGACGGTTTTTTCCGGCTTGCCGTCGGTGTACATGAACAACTTGCGGGAAATCGCGTAGTGGCCGCTGAGGATCGTTTCGTCGGTTGGTTCGATATCCTCGATCGAAACAGCCTTCAGGTCGTTCTGCAGGAAGCCGAAACCGATGTAGCCGATCGCGTACCTCGTCATGGCAACCGCATCTGCAACGGATTGATTGCCCTGCACGAGAATCGCCGTCGGCGAGAGCTCTTTTTTCCTGAGAACGATCGTGTTGAACACCTCGAAGGTACCAGACGACGGATCGCGCGAGATGATCAGGATGGGCGCGTCCTCGCCGCCGAGCGCCTTCCACGATGTGATTTTGCCGGTGTAAATGTCCTGAAGCTGTTGCAGCGATATGTTTGTCACCGGGTTTTCGGGATGAACCACCACGGCCACGCCATCCATCGCGATCGGCGTCTCAAACAGTTCGATGTGGGATTTTCTGGCGGCATCGATCTCCTTCTGCTTGGCCGGACGCGACGCGTTTCCTATGTCTGCGCTGCCGTCGATGATGGACGAAATCCCCACGCTCGATCCCGTCGAGGCGATTTCGAATTCGACTTCCGGATGCTCGGATTCAAACGCTTCCGCGCATTTCTCCGCGATGGGGAAGACGGTTGTGGAGCCGGTGATGGCTATTTTGTCGCTGGCGGCCAGGATACAGATGGATAGTGCCGAGAATACGAGAAGAAACGTTGTGCGAAGCATGTTATCTCCTGATAATAAGTGGTTTACATCGCGTTTATTAACACTCGTCCAGCTCAGCGAAATCGTCTGTGCTCGCGCAATCGAGATCGACCATCGAGGTTCCTTCCGTGTAATCGCCATACTGCACACGCTCCAGGTTCTCGATACGTTCCATGATCCCCATGATGCGCTGGAGTGACTCCTGGATTCGTTGCGTGAACCGCGTGAGCTCGGAATCGAGGTCGTGCTTCTCCAGGTAGATGTTCAGCATGTCCAGATTGCCCTGGATGATCATGAGCGGCTGGTTGATTTCGTGGTTCATGGTGACGGCCATTGCGGACATCGACTTGAGGCGCTCGAATTCAATCAGCTCGTGCTGGGCTCTTTCAAGCTGGCTGTAAGCGTCGGTGAGTGCGAAGTGCTGTTCGCTGATTTTGCTGTGAAGGGCTTTCTCTTTGCGGAATCTTACCAGAATGTACCACAGAAACGAAATCGCTCCAATAACCATGACAGCCATCGAAAGCATGACGATCTGCTGGTTGCGCGATTTGAGGTTTTCCAGTTCCAACTGTGTCTGATAATAGAATTTATCGTGCTTGGCCTGGATCCGCTGGGCGGTCAGGTCATTCTCGAGCTTCTCGATCTCCTTCTCTTTCTGGAAGCTTTCCAGTAGCACTTCCATCTCGGAGAGCTTCTGATGCGAGAGGTCGTCGTACATCTTGTCCTGGAGATCCATCGCCTGCCGGTAGTGGGCAATCGCGTTGTGGATGTCCCCTTGCCGCTCCTTCAGCTCAGCGATGTTCTTCTCGATCTGCAACTGAAACTCCCTGTTACCACCCGATTCCCGGAGAACGACGGATGCCTCACTGAGCGCGGAAATTGCCTCGGCATTGTTTCCGGCCGTTGCCAACACCTGGCTCAGGTCGATGAGCAGCGACGTGATCTGGTTGGTCAGCCCGGCTTCCCGAGCTACCTTGATCGATTCCTCGCTGTACTGGATCGCTTCCCCGTATTCGCCCATGCCCGAGAGCGTTAAGCCTATCTTGCTGCTCGTTGTCGCGATGCCTTCCTTGTTGTCGACCTGCTGATAGGTCGCGAGGGCTTTCTTGAGGTAGGTGAGAGCGGTCTGCGATTGCTTCAGATCGGTGTAAAGCAAGCCCAGGTTCTGGTAGTTGTCGCCCACAAGCGCCCAGTTTTGCAGGCTGATATTGATGATCTGCGCGTTGGTCATGTACTCGATGGCCTTGGAGATTTCCCCCAGCTTTCTGTATATGGAAGCCACCTGATCATACACGATGGCCAGCTTGTCTTTGCGATTTGCCCGGGAAAAGCTGTCGATGGCCTCGAAGTACGTCTTCAGCGCCATATCGTATTTCGCCTTCCGCTGGTATCCGTTGCCGATCTGTATTGCCAGCTCGGCTGTGAGCACCGGATCGCTAACCTCCTTGGAGAGGGCGTGCGCCTTCTCGAAATACTCGAGGCTGTTGATGATCATTCCCTGTCTGTCGAAGTACTCGCCCAGCTTCATGTAGGCCTCGATCATTAAATCGCGGTCAGCGAGTGTATCGATCTCCAGCGCGGCTTCCATCGCTTCCCGCGAGGCGGCGCGCATCATATTCTGTTCCTCGTAGAAGGACGCAATTTCCAGATGCAGAAGCGCGATGTGGTGGGATGGAAGTGTGGCTCTCGCCATTCGGATTGCTTCCTGGTACAGCGATTGCGCCTGCGAAGTGTTTTGTTGACTCCGCTCGAATTTCGCCATTTCCCATCTAGCCAACGTCTGGGCTTCCGGGTTCTTCTCCGCGACACTCAGTTGTAGCGCTTGATGTAGATTCTCCCGCACCTGCGTGGAATCCAGCTCGGGCAGGTAGCCTGAAAGCAGGAGGTATGACAGGATATCCTGCTGGGATAGATTGGTGTCTTGTATCGAAAGCTTCTGCAATCGATCTTCGAGGATATCGGTGTTCGCCTGGATCGAATCGACAAGCGTGGTGTGTTTTTCCAGCCAGTCGCTATGAAGAAAGCTTGTTAGGAGCAATAAGAAGAGCATCGACGCGATACCTTTGGGCATATCCTTTCCTCTATGATTTATTCTCCAATACTCAAAACCGTTCCAAATCCCGATACACAGATTCTTACATTCGGATTGTAAATTGTTGATAAACTCGCAGTAAATGGGGTGAATGGCTGCTCAGTTATTGCTGGAGCAATAAACGGAGTTAGGGATGGGCGATGGTTTTAACAGGAAACTAACCGGATCAGTTTTTTGAACTGCGGGACATGATCCAGAGGAAGAATGGCGCACCGAAGAAAGAGGTGATAACACCCACAGGGATTTCGATGGCGACACCGCTGTAGATGATTTTTCCCACATGCTTGGCGATGAAATCGCACAGGATCAGGAGGATGGCGCCGAGAAACGACGCAGTGATCATGTTGCGGCGCTGATTGACGCCGAAGAGCATGCGGGTCATGTGCGGGACGATCAACCCGACGAATCCGATGATTCCCGCGTAGGATACGACGATTCCCGTCAGGATCGAGCACACGATATAGAGGCGGATGCGAATCTTGCGCACGTCGAGACCGAGGCTGGTCGCGATGAGGTCTCCCGAAGTGAGCGCGGTAAGGTGATTCGCTTGCATGAACAGGTAGAGCATCAGGAGCAGCGAAATGCCGGACACCCCCAGGAAGAAGTACCACTCGCTCGCGGTGAATACCGGTTCGAGATTCCCCAGGAGGATGTTGATGATGCTTCCCAATTTCTGCTGATTCAGGTACATCAGGAGGGAAATGAGCGCCGAGAAGAACATGCCGGTCACAATTCCAGAGAGGAGAAGCCGGTTTTTATCGAGCAGTCCGCTGCCTCGAGCCAGGAACCACACGATGGCCATGCTCGCCAGGGCTCCGATGAAACCGAAAACCGGCACCAGCCACCAGAGATTCATGATGATCCCGATAGTGCTGCCCAGCGCGGCTCCGGCGGAAGTCCCCAGGATGTACGGCTCAGCGAGCGGGTTGTTCAGCAGGGCTTGGTACGTGCTTCCCACTCCGGCAAGGACAAATCCCGCCACGAAGGCCAGAAGCAGTCGTGGAAGGCGGAAATTCATCACGGCGGCGGAGTCGGCGGTGTCGAACCACAGATACACGGCGATGATCGCGAAAGCGATGAGGACGAGAAGCAGAAAATGGATAGTTTTATGGCTACTCGACGTCATGAACCGGAACCTTGTGAAGGAGTTCTCCCAGCACGCGCAGAGCGTCAACGGAGCGCGGCGTTGCGCGGTTGACGATGTCCGCGTCGATGTCTTCGAGCGTGATGATGCGATTCTCCTTGCAGGCGGTGATGTCCTGCCATCCGCGCCGGCTTCTCACATCGCTTGTGGAAACGCCCGGGTAGGTGACGAATATCACGTCGGGATTCCGTGCGGCAACCTCTTCCTGCGAGGCCTTCCCATAATCGTTAGGGAGATCGTGGAAGAGAACGCGTCCCCCCGCGTGACGGATCATGTCTCCGAGGAATGTGTTGTCGGACGCGGTCCAGAAGTGATCGCCGATTTCGACATAGACCCAGGGGCGGTAGTCCGGCGCAAGGGTGTATTGCTCGATCGTCGTGCGTAGACGCGCGGAAAGAGCGCTTGCATCCGATTCCAGATCGGAAAGCGTTCCGAAACGGTCGATTGTTCGAAGCAGGTCGTCGAAGGTTCGCATGTATACGGTTTCCGTTTGAACACCCAGCTTTGCCAGATCATGGATGAATGCCTGCTGCGTGGGAACCGTGGCGAAAACGAGCTTGGGATTGTAGCCGAGGACTTCCTCGATGCTGATCTGCGAAAAGGATCCCACCTTGGGTAATTGCTGAAGCGACGGAGGATAATCACACTCTGCGGTGACGGCTACGATCCGGCCCTCCGCTCCGATGGCGCAGAGGATTTCCGCTGCCTCCGGGGAGGTCACGACAAATCCTAGCGCTGCGTTCTTCGTCTTGCTGAAGAGGAAGAATCCAAGCAGGATAACCATGAGGATGCCGAAAAGGATGAGTGTTCGTTTCATGATGAAGAAAGGAGCGAGACCTCTCGATCCCGCTCCGGGAATGATTTATCGAGTTGATTTGATATCGCTGTTATCCGGAAGCGTCTTCTGGATTTCAACGTGCTCTGTCGCTGTGCGTGTCAGGCGTTTCTCGACCTGCTCTTTCGAGTAGAGCATTTCGATCTTCGGCGAGTACGCGACGATCAGACCCGCGAAAACGATACTGATCATGTTCATGAGCTTGATGAGGATGTTGATGGAAGGACCTGCGGTATCCTTGAATGGATCGCCGACGGTATCGCCAACAACACACGCGTGGTGGTTTTCGGAGCCCTTGCCGTTGTAGTTACCTTTTTCGATATACTTCTTGGCGTTGTCCCATGCGCCACCGGCGTTGTTCATCATAACGGCCAGCACGAAACCGGTCGTGAGTCCGCCGGCAAGCAGACCAAGAACACCCGCGATGCCGAGAACCAGTCCCACGGCGATTGGTGTGAGGATACCGAGAAGGGCCGGAGCGACCATCTCTTTCTGCGCGCCTTTGGTGGATATCATAACGCACTTGGCGTATTCGGGTTCGGCTTTACCTTCCATGATGCCCGGGATTTCCTTGAATTGACGGCGCACTTCGGCAACCATCGCCCCCGCTGCGCGTCCCACAGCCTTCATGGTGAGGGCCGCGAACACGAAGGAGACCATTGCGCCGATGAAGATGCCGACGAGGAATTTCGGGTTCATGAGGTTGACATTGAAAAAGTACATGAAATCGACAGCCGTAGCGTTCTGGGTGGTGATCCACTTGTCGGAAACGGCGATGTAGATTTGATGCAGGCCGCGATCGACACCCATCTTGTCGGCCATCATGAGGAATCCGGTACGGACTTCCTCGAGGTAGGCTGCCAGGAGGGCCATCGCGGTAAGCGCTGCGGAACCGATCGCGAAACCTTTACCCGTCGCCGCGGTTGTGTTACCCACGGAGTCGAGAGCGTCGGTGCGTGTGCGGACTTCCTTGGGAAGGTGACACATTTCGGCGTTACCACCCGCGTTGTCCGCGATTGGGCCGAATGCGTCCATCGCCAGGGTCACACCAAGGGTTGCGAGCATGCCGACTGCGCCGAAGCCGATTCCGTAAAGACCCATCTCGGGACTGTGGAAACCGCCGCTGACACTGAATGCAGCCAGGATCGCGATACCGATCACGATAACCGGGGCCATGGTCGATTGCATACCAACGGCAAGACCTTCGATGATCACAGTAGCAGGACCGAAATCCGATTGCTCCGCGATTCCCTGTGTGGGTTTGTACGCGTCGGAGGTTGCCCGTTCGGTGAAGTATCCGATCAGGATACCGGCCAGAAGTCCGATGACGGATGCCAGGAACACACCGAACCAGACGGTCTCAGGTAGCATGTACTTGCAAACGAAGAACGCAGCGATCGCGATAAGGATTGAGCTTCCGTAAACACCCTTGTTGAGCGCGAACATGAGATCCTTCATGGTTGCGTTCTCTTTAGTGGAAGCCATGTAGATTCCAATGATGGAAAGGAATGCGCCCACACCGGCGAGAACCATCGGTGCGGTTACGAATCTGATTGCGAGCTCATGGAAGTTTTCCGCTCCGCCAAAGAGCTGAGCGACAGCCGCCATACCGAGCGCTGCGGTCGCGAGAATCGATCCGGCGTAGGATTCGTAGAGGTCAGCGCCCATACCGGCCACATCGCCCACGTTGTCGCCCACGTTGTCCGCGATCGTTGCGGGGTTGCGAGGGTCGTCTTCAGGAATTCCAGCTTCAACTTTACCAACGAGATCCGCGCCGACATCCGCCGCCTTCGTGTAGATACCGCCACCCAGACGCGCGAAAAGCGCCTGCGTGGATGCGCCCATACCGAAGCTGAGCATGATAACGGTTATGGTGTGTAAATCCATTTCCATCGCGTTGAGCACGTAGAACCAGATCGAGATGTCGATCAAAGCGAGGCCGACAACGACCAGTCCCATTACGCCACCGGCGCGGAATGCGATTTTCAAGCCTTTGTTCAAGCTTTCAGTAGCTCCCTGAGCGGTACGGTTCGAAGCCATCGTTGCGGTGTTCATACCGATCCAACCGGCCAAACCGCTGAAGAAACCACCTGTTAGGAATGCCCACGGGATCAACGGGTGGAGAACCTTGAGACCCCATGCCATGATGTTGAACAAGATGAACACGATCAGGAAGAACAAGCCAACGCCTTTGTACTGCTGCCTCAGGTAAGCGAATGCTCCGTCTCGCACGTACTGGGCGATCTGTTTCATCCTGTCGCTTCCGGGATTCTCCCGTTTGACATTGATAAAAAGGATAAATGCAAAAATAAGGGCGAATACCGCGCCGAACGGTGCGATATACCAAATTGCTGGAATACCCATATTAACCTCCGCAAATTATTATACGACTTTCCGATGGAAATACCATAAATCCGATCGATAAACAACCGGAAAATCGTTTCAGGAGAACAATTTCCACAATCCTTGGAGTACGGATTCATGACATAGCGATGTAGAAACTGTGTAGCTGCACGATTACGTATGCCAGATGCAGGATGTCAACCTTATTAATCCATAAAAATTGTCAAGCACGACGATATCCAGGATAGAGAGTGCAACCGCGAGCCAGCACATCGCCCGAAAGTATTTTCCCGGCATGTTGTTCGATAGAACGGAAGTCCGGTCGGAATGTACCCCGGTATAATCCTGAATGTAATACTGCGCCCTCGCAGCCGTTCAATATTTCGGTATTTATTTGCTTGACGTTAATCTGCCTTTGAGCGATTCGTTCTTGAAATGATGAAATGACTGAATCGTATTCGGATACGGAAACAACGCGATTAACTTGCGAAAGATATCCAGAAAAATCTCGGAGAACGATAGCGAGATAAAAAAGGTTGGCCAAACACTGATGGAAACCGGCGATATAAAGCAGGATGTCGAGATCGTTTTAGAGTAAGCATAGTTTTTTGCAAAATAATGAATGTCAGGGAGTGTACATGATTTCCGGTACTAAAAAAATCAGACCCGGCGCAATGGATCCCGCCGACTATTACATCGATCGAAAGCTTTTCCCGCAACCGGTCGTGAACAAGCGAACCAATCTGATCATCGCGCTGGCCATGTTTGCCATCGCGCTGGCGATTTACATGATGACCCAGGCGAGGTCGCTTTCCTTCTGGGATTGTGGCGAATACATCACATGCAGCAGCATACTCGGTGTACCGCATCCTCCGGGAAACCCCTTCTACATCATGCTGGGCAGGTTCTCGGCGATCCTCGGTTTGCATTTACCGCACGCGCTGGTCATCAATTTCCTCTCGGGACTCATGTCTGCGCTCGCCGTGATGTTCCTTTACCTGTTCACCGTAAAGCTTGTCAGCATGTTCGAGGACAAGCCGCTCCTGGTTTACGTCGCTGGTATTTTGGCTTCGATGCTGACCGCCTTCTCCTACACCTTCTGGAACAACGCGATCGAGGCGGAAGTCTATTCCGGGCTGAGCTTGATCATCAACCTCATCATGTGGCTTACACTGGTGTGGGTGGAGAAATCGAGGAATTTTTCGCACCAGAATCTCCTGCTTCTGATCATCTACATATTCTTCCTTGGATTCGGTATACATCAGACCTCCCTGCAAATCGCCCCAGCGTTCCTGTTCGTGGCGGTTTACCCGATCCTTCGCATGAACGCGAGAAGCGCTGGATTTTGGACACGCACCGGCATTTATCTCGTCGGAATCGTCATCATATACGTTCTCTTCAACTCGCTTGGCGAGGGCGTTCGCGTTCCAAGCCTGGGCAAATGGATGTTCGCACTAACGGCGATCGGCCTTCTCTGGTTCCATCTGCGAGATAAGGTCGCGCTCAAAACCTGGCAGCTCGCCTTGCTCTTTGTGATTATCGGGCTCAGCTCGCACGTGTTTCTGCTGGTTCGCTCCTCGCTGCGACCCTTCATCAATGAAGGCTATCCACACAACATCCCGCTCTTCATGGACTACATTCTCCGCCGGCAGTACGGCGCGACGAGTTTTATGGAGCGCAGAGCCTCACTCTTCTACCAGTTCGACTTCCACTTCCTGCGTTATTTCTCGTGGCAGTTCTTCCGCGCGGATGTCATCGGTGAATGGCTTGGCGGCGGACAGCAACTTTTCCAGACGATGGCCAACCTGATCGTCGCGCTGCTGGGGTTCACGGGTATCTACTTCCAGGCAAAGCGTAACAAGCATTCATTCGCCTACTTCTTTTCGTTTTACTTCATGAGCTCGATCGCAATGATCTTCGTGATGAACCTTTCCGATGCCGAAGTTCGTGACCGCGAATACTTCTTTACGAACGCGTATTACCTCTGGACGGTGTGGATGGCGATCGGTTGCATCGGAACCATACGCTTTTTCTGGGACAACTTCAAGCCGTTTGCGTATGTTGTTTTGGTGATAGCGCTTCTGATTCCCATCGGAAATTTTGCGACGCAATACTTCATTCATGACCGCTCCAAAGACGTTATCGCTCTGGACTACGGCATGAACTTCCTGAACAGCCTGGAAGAAAACGCGATTGTTTTCACCAACGGCGACAACGATACCTTCCCGCTCTGGTATGCGCAGGCGGTGCATGATCCCGACGCAATCGAGCACATGTACCCCGCGAAGGATGTCTATCCGACCGACAAGACAAAGGAAATGATCGCGCAGGCGATGGAATACAAGAAAGAGCAGTGCAAGGGCATACGCCTCGATGTCTCGGTGGCGAACCTCAGTCTGCTGAACACGGGCTGGTACATCCGGCAGCTTCGTGATAAGGAAGGCATCGAGTTCAATCTTCCCGACAGCCTGATTACACCGGCCAAGTATCAAACACCGCTTTACCCGGTTCAGTTGCCGCGCAGCGGAAAGATCAAGCTCGAATCCGAGAATCCGGCGGATGACTTCTTCATCGAGCTGAAAGAAAACACGGTACTCTACAGCAACGAGCTGGCCGCTCTCCAGATTATCCGCGACAACTACGGTAAACGGCCAATCTACATCGCGGTAACCGTTCCCGACTCGAAACCAACCGATTTTGTACAGAAGCTTGGACTCGCGAACTACCGTCGCAACGAAGGTATGATCGACCGTCTGGTACCGGTCAGGCGCGAGGACAATACGGATATCGACAGACTTCTGGAAAACGTTGAAGAGATTTACCAGTACCGCGGGATATTCGACAGCACCATGTACAAAGACCCGAACACGTTGCGGCTTCTCGGAAACTACGGCGCATCGTACATCATGCGCGCTTCCAGATACTACCTCGAACGCGGCGATCTGAATACCGCCATCGAATACATGGAAAAAGGCACGGCGTTTGTCAAAGACAACCAGGGCGTGATCAGAAGCCTGAAGACGCTCTATCAGAAGCGCGACGAGATGATCGAGAAGATCAAACTTCAGGAATCCCAGCTCGAATCGATTTCCGATAGCCTGTCCAGGGGAGATCGTGCCGCCTTCTACGCTGAACTTGCGGAACTCTATCTGCAAAACGGCAATCCGGAAAGAGCTGTTCTGACCATGCAGAAGGCGATTGATCTCGAACCGGAGAATTTCCTCAATTACATCGACATGGGGGATTTCCTCCTTGCTCAGGATAGAAAGGAAGAGGGTTTGAAGATGCTCGAAAGGGCCATCGAGATCGACCCGCTGAATCCGCGGCTTTGCGGAGCGGTCGTGGGCCCGATCATATACGCCCAATTGTATGAAGAGGGTCTTGCTCTCCTCGAAAAGATCAGGGCGTATCAGGGCGATGAAACCGTCGGCCCGTATGTGAAATATCTTCAAGACGAGATGAAAAAATAGAAACTTGAACCGGCAGTGTAAGGAGCAATGATGAAGAGAAGATTTTTCTTCTTTCTCGAACGCGAACTTCATCTACCCATGCTGGTACCGTTGATGGAATACATTCATGATATCGGTCTGGGTGAAATAGGAATTGGAACCGTAGAGTATTTTGAATCGCAGGAAGGGATTCCCGGGCGGGGGCTGCGCAGGCAAGTCCTCAAAGAAAACGTTCGGATTCCGTACGAACTGGTGGACGACCCTTATCAGTGGGAGCCGGATATCACATTCCTGGCAGATTTCAGCTACCAGTATGTGGAAGGGCTCGGGAAGATCGTCAACGTGGGGCACGGCACCATCAGCAAAGGGTGGTTTTTTACGGACAAGCTCATCAGCCGACGGGAGAACTGCGCCGACCTGATGTGTGTTCCCGGTACGATTCACAAGGAAATCCTGGAGAAGCAGGTTCGAGTTCCCATCGAAGTTACCGGAATGGCCAAGCTCGACAGCCTCTTCATGGGCGAGTGGAACCGCAACGAAGTGCTTCGGGGCATGGGGCTCAATCCCGATAACAAGACCATCCTCTTTGCTCCTACATTCAACCGCGAGCTGAGCATCGTCCCCTATCTGCGGACCGATTTTCGTAAGTACTTGCCGAACTACTTGAATATCATCATCAAGCTGCACGGCGCTGCTCCTGAGGAATGGAAGCGGGAATATCGCATCCTGGCGGAGCGCGACGAGAATATATACTACTCCGAATCGATGGATATCTCGCCATCGTTTGCCGCGGCTGACATCCTCATCTCGGATGTCTCGTCGGTCATCTTCGAGTTCGCAGCGCTCGATAAACCGGTGCTGCTTTTCGATAGCCCGACCCAGAAGGACTACCCGAACTATTCTCCCGACGACCTCGAATACAAGTATCGCGATGTCGGGACGCGAATCACCTCCCTGGACCAGTTGCAGGAGAGGGTGTTCTCGCTGCTGCTGAAACAGACGCTGAGCGACAGGAATCGTGAGATTGCCCGGCAATTCATCAGCGTTCGCGACGGAACCAGCGCCGAGAAGATCGTATGCCGCGCCCTGACCCTTCTGCAGGAGGATGTGGCGCGCGGAACCATTATCATCGATAACCCAGACGGATACGATGTGTCGTCCGTCAGCAAGAAATTTTTGAATCGTTATGACATTCTGATCGCGGGAAGGCAGGGCGGCGATATCCAATCGGGCGCAACGCCATTACAAACCGTACTGAACGCGCTCGACAAGATCAAGACAAAGAATTTTATCTATGCGGATGCCAGGTGGGAGTTTTCGCCCATGATGGCATGCCTGCTGAACAACCACTTGCTCCTGAATGAGCGCATCGGTTTGATCATCCCGCTATGTGAGGATTCGGATGAACTGACGTTGCAACAGCTCCGGTTCCACGTGCGCGTCTCGGACGAGATGCCCAAGCACCTGATCGGCTGGCAACTCACCTACGCCATGACAGGCCAGTGGAAAGAGACGGTATACCAGGAAACGCCGGTGTTTGCGTCCAGGAAAGAGCTTTGGGAAAGGACGGATATATTCACGAATCCGGAGCTGAAAAACCTGAGCTGGCTGGAAATCTTCCGCGCGATGCATCTCGACGGGAAAATCTCGGCTCTCGCGCTGGATTCCTACATTACGCGTAAAGAGGTCTCGATTCTGGAAAAAGTAGGCGGATTCTCCTTCCCGGGACTCCAGTTCAACGACCTTGACAGCGGTTCCGGCGGAAATGTCCGGCAAACATCGAGTGCGTTGAAAATCGTGGAAGACGACGGCACGGAGAGCGATGAGAGGGAAGAATCGTTGATTCGCCAGATCGAAGAGAATCCCTCGGACACAAGCAAGGTGAAAGAGCTGATTCGCTACCTTTTCAAGCAAGGCAAATACGAGAAGGTGGACGTTTACGAGGCGATGATTCCTTCCGATCCCGAGGTCGCATGGATGGCGGCAGTTGCGCTGGACAAACAGGAGTTGTACGGTCAAGCGCTGGAGAAAATTCAGACGATCGATACCCTCTCGGTTTTCGATCGAAGCATCCTGCTGCACGTTCTCACACTGAAGGCCAAGCTCCTGATCAAACTCAGTCGCGCTTCGGAAGCGCTGAGCTTCATCCAGGAAGCCTACGATATCGACGACACCATCCCGGATATCCTGATCACGCTGGGCTCGTGCTACCTGATCCTGAACGAGCCGGAGAAAGCGTTGCCGCTGCTTCAGCGTGCGGACGAGATCGCCCCGGGAAACGTGCAGGTCATGTACGGGATTTCATCGATCCTCCTCGCGAAAGGGGATCTGGATAGCGCGAAGGACATCTTACAGGAGCTTACGGAGCAGAATCCGGATAACCTCAGCGCGATCGAAGGATTGATGAACATCGCTTACCGTACGCGTGACTTCAATCTGGTCATCGCACCTCTGAGCAAGTACATCTCGCGGCATCCCGAGAGCATCAACATCCGGTTTGTGGCGGCCGGTATCTTCTTCGAGTGTGGAAGGTACGACGACTCGCTCGCCGAGATCAGTCAGATCGAAGAGATCAACCCCGATTTCGTGGGTATCGAGGATTTGAAGGCGCGTGTGCTCGCCGCTAAATAACGATGAGCGTTTTTACGGAATGCGGCTTCGAGAACTCAATTGCGAAGGAAGAGGTTGCATGGGCAGAGCTCTTTTTTCTGTTGACGCTATGAAACGTGTTTTTTTTATGGAAAACTTACAAAAAGAGATTTATAAAATATATATTCCAACGGAGGAATCATGAAAAAAATAGTACTGGCACTGGTTTTGACAGCGTTTGCGATGTTGCTTATGGCTGAAGATCAAATGAAAATCGGTTACGTCGATAGCGAACGCATCATGGCAGAAAGCAAGGATACACAGGAAGCAGAGAAGCTCTTCGAAAGCGAGCGTCAGATTTGGGAAGCCCAGATCACCGAACTCGAGGAAGAGATCGATCGTCTTACGGATGAATACGAAGCCCGTAAACTTACCATGACGGACGCCGGCAAGAAAGAAGCCGAGGGCGCGATCAACAACAAGATCGACGAACGCAAGCGCTTGATCCAGGAAATTTTCGGTGAGAACGGTAAGGCCGCTCGCAAGAACGAAGAACTGCTCGAACCGATCATGAACAAGGTACAGATCGCCATCAAGAAAGTCGCTGACGAGTACGGTTATTCGGTAATCCTCGACGCGGCGGCTGGCGGAATCCTTTACGCGGTTCCAAGCCTCGATGTCACGGATGTCGTTCTGGATGAAATGAATTCAGCGACCGACGGCGAAACAGAAGATACGAACGAATAATGAAGCGTTTTCTTAAATCTCATACCGCGCAGGAAATTGCCGAACTCCTCGATGGGAAGCTGATGGGCGAAGGCTCCATCGAGCTTACGAGCGTCTCCTCTCTGGAGAACGCGGACGGCTCATCGATTTGCTTCCTGGAAAGCCCCGACTACATCGAAAGCGCTCGCTCGACCAAGGCTGGACTTCTCATGCTTCATGAGAATCTCTATGGCGAGGAATTCAAGCATGTTCCATGCTTGATTGTCGAGAAGCCGATGATAGCTTTCATGGGGCTTGTAACGCGCTTGCTTGCTGAGGAATCTGAGAATTCCGAGAAAAGCGTATCCGGGAAAGCGACGATTCACGAAACCGCGAAGATCGGTGGCAATGTAAGCATTGCGCCGGGCGTTGTGATCGGAAGGGAAAGTGCGATCGGAGACGGTTGCGAGATTGGTCCCAACTGCGTGATCGGCGATTACGTGAAAATCGGGGCGGGATGCAAGTTTTTCCCGAATGTTACGATTTACGACGAATGTGTTTTGCACGATAGGGTTATCCTGCATGCGGGTGTTGTCATTGGCGCGGACGGTTTCGGCTACGTTCTGATGGACGGCAAACAGGTGAAGATTCCGCAAGTCGGTAACGTGATCATCCACGACGACGTGGAGATCGGCGCGAATTCTTCGGTTGACCGCGCGACGCTCGGTTCAACGGTGATCGGAGCACGAACGAAGCTGGACAACATGGTTCAGGTCGGGCACAACGTGGTGATCGGCGAAGATAGTATTCTTTGCGCCCAAGTGGGTGTCGCCGGAAGCACCAGGGTCGGCAGCCGGGTTTATCTGGCAGGTCAGGTGGGCATTGGCGACCATCGCAATATCGGTGATGAAGTTATGGTGGGAGCGCAATCAGGCATCGCCAAGGATATTCCCGACGGTATGAAGATGTTCGGTTCTCCCGCTGTGGAAGCGATTCAGCAGAAGCGTATGTATCTCAGCCAATTGAAGCTTCCCGACTTCATGAAGGAAACGCGACTTGCGCTGAAAGAAATCAAGGAAGTTCTAATGAAAGATGAGGATGAATCATGAGAGATTATCAACATACAATAGGTGGGCAGGTATGCTATACCGGTATAGGACTGCACTACGGAGAGATTTCCACGGTGACGTTCAAGCCGGCGAAAGAAGATAAGGGCATCGTTTTTATTCGTACCGATTTACCGGGTAATCCGGAGATTCCGGCGGACATCGACCACGTGATCGACATCTCCCGCGGGACGACAATCGGTATAAACGGAGCATCTGTTGCGACCGTCGAGCATCTTCTCGCTGCGATTAAAGGTTGCGATCTGGACAATATCCTTGTGGAAGTCAACGGCCCGGAAGTGCCGGTTGCTGATGGAAGCGCTTTGCCTTTCATGAAACTGCTGGATCAGGTTGGTTATGTGAAGCAAAACAGCCCACGCGAATACTTCGAGTTTGACGAGCCTATTTCATTCTCAGCGCAAGACGACAATGTTGATGTCGTGATCGTCCCCTCCAACGAGCTGAAAGTGACCTTCATGGTTGAGTTTGACAGTAAATTTGTGGGAACCCAATACACTTGGCTTCCTTCGATGGATTACTTCGAAAAAGAATTTGCTCCAGCCCGTACGTTCTGTTTTCTTGATGAAATCATTGCGCTGAAGGAAGCGGGACTCATCAAAGGCGGTAGCCTGGAGAATGCTCTGGTCATCACCCGAAGCCACTCCACTGATGAAGATATGGAGAAGGTGAAAAAACTGTTCGACTACAAGGATGTAAAAGTCGGTGAGAAGACGGGTGTAGTCATGGATACGCCGCTTCGCTTCCACAACGAGTTCGTTCGTCACAAAGTGGTTGATCTCATTGGCGATATCGCGCTTCTGGGGCTCCCGATCAAAGGGCATATCCTTGCCGCTCGTAGCGGACATAAGACGAATGTGGAACTGGTGAAGAAGCTTCGCGGAATCCACAAGAAGCAGGAGATGCAAAAGGCGTTTCAGGGCAAGAAGCTCAAGGATGTCGTTTTCGATATCAACGCGATCCAGCGCATGCTTCCGCATCGTTATCCGTTCCTGCTTGTCGATAAGGTTACCGAGTTTGAAACCGGTAAGCACATCACGGGTATCAAGAACGTTACCATCAACGAGCCGTTCTTCCAGGGGCATTTTCCCGGTCATCCGGTAATGCCGGGCGTTCTCATCGTTGAAGCGATGGCACAGACCGGCGGTATTATGATTCTCAACGAATACGACGATCCAGAGAACTACGTGGCGTACTTCGCTTCAATAGACAACGTGAAATTCCGCAAGCCCGTGCTACCGGGCGATACGCTACGGTTCGAGCTGGAGATTATCTCGCTCAAGCGCACGCTGGTCAAGATGCACGGAGATGCTTTTGTCGGTGATACGAAAGTCTGCGAAGGTGATTTCCTGGCAAAACTAATGAGGAAATGAGGTTGAAATGGTTCATCCAACAGCAATAGTACATCCAAACGCGAAGATCGGGAACGACGTGAAGATCGGCCCGTATTGTATGATTGGTGAGAATGTGGTTCTCGGCGACGGTTGCGAGCTTGTTTCCAACGTGGTCATCGACGGTCACACGACAATCGGAAAGAATAACAGATTTTTCCACTCTGCGGTGATTGGAACCGAACCTCAGGACCTGAAATTCAAGCAAAGTGACCCAACGCGGTTGATTATCGGCGATAACAACACGTTCCGCGAATTCACCACGATCAACAAGAGCGCAACGCTGGAAGAGCCGGTTACGATCGATAACGGGTGCCTATTGATGGCCTATGTTCATGTGGCGCACAACTGCCATATCGGAAGCAACGTCATCATCGCGAATGCGGTGAACCTGGCCGGGCATATCACGATTCAGGACTTCGTGACCGTTGGCGGCATGACGGCGGTTCATCAGTTCGTGCAGATCGGCGCGTATGCGTTTGTGGGTGGGAAATCGGGCGTCAAGATGGACGTTCCGCCCTATACCCGCGGCGAGGATATGCCGTACAGGCTTTCGGGTCTCAATACGGTAGGATTGCAGCGCAAAGGATTTACAACGGAACAGATCAACGCGATCAAAGACGTTTACGACTTGTTCTTCCGCACCGGTTTGAATCGTGGCGACGCTTTGGAGAAAGCTCTCGAAATCGAGAACCCGACTCCTGAGCAGAAGCTCTTTATTGAATTCGCTCAGAACTCGAACAGGGGTTTGTGTCGCGCAAGGCACTGATCGATCAATCTGAAATTTTATCGGCTTCAGCGGCTCTGATCTTGCGATCGAGTCTTTGAAGCCGTTTTTCTATCGCGTCGAGGTCTTCGTTACTGCATGTCTTGCCTGAATCCATGATTGCCCGGGTGAGGAGGGTCGAGAAGTGCCTGGCTTTCTCGAAATCTCTCCGCTGGTGCTCGTAGTACTTCGCGAGTTCAAGCATGGCGTAATCGCAACCGGCATCGCACTCACGCAGCCAGATTTCTACCGCCTCCGGCCAGTCCCCAATGCGTTTGAGCAGGAACGAATGTCGCTTGTTGACATCGCTATCGGGCTCTATTATCCTTCTGAACATGTCCCTCGCGCGGTCGTTTTCATGTAAATCCTCGTATAGTTTTCCCAATTCAAAGAAATCCAGAATCTTCTCATCGCATTGATCCGGATTTTCGAGGATTTGTGCGATCAATTGGTGGAATGCCGCCAGGCTTACGATGTCTTCCTGATTATGGTACAGTATGCCGTTGAAGAACTCGGGATCGCGCGATTGCAGGAAGTCGAAATACATCTGGGGTATCATGGAGCCCGGGATGTCGTCTTCCGAGCGGACGATGCCAAGAACGTAGTATTCCAGAGCGCTCAGACGGCACGAATCGAAGCGGTTCCTCCAGAGTCTGCGGGCCGGATGCAGCAGATCGAGGTGTTGCATCTCCTCGAACGGCATGGGAAAACCGTTCAGGATAAACCGGCTTTCCAGTAGCGGGATGTCGAACGCCTTACCGTTGTATGAGACCGTTGTTTGGGCGGTATCGAATTCATTTTGCAGCGCTTCGATCAGGAAGACCTCCTCGGTCGGATCCGCCATGATGTATTGCCGGAGGAAGAATCCGTTTGGCGTGAATCTTCCGACTCCTACCATGAAGGCGTATGTGCCTGTTCCGCCGGCAAGGCCGGTTGTTTCCGTGTCGAGGTACACAACCTGATTGGGTTCGATGGATGTGTGGTCGTGCAGCCTGGCGTATTGGGCGAGGAGCTTCATTTCACTGGGATATCGTATGGGGGAGAGCCAGCCATGAGAGTAATCGACCGGAAGCACCGTCTCCCGCACGAAGATCGAACCGGAGTGCGTATCTATGTATTTTCCGACGAGATCATTGTCCAGTCGGAACCGACTAATCTTCGTTTTGGGCTTTTCCTGCGGGGAAAGCTTCAGGCCGAGAAGGCGCAGCTTGTCTTTGATCTCGCTCATGTCCTGGTCTCCATAACAGAACGAATATTCTGCGAGCGATTCTTTTTGTCGAGAAATGCTTGTCCATGAAAACAATCCGGCAGGTTCGAGTTGCTCAACCAGCTCAGCGCGGCGGGGCGGCGCGTGTGCTTCGCACACAGAACGCTTATGAGCTGCGTTGCAGCTCATAAGCGTTCCCGGAAGTCCCTGAGAGGGATCACTAGCGCTGGCTTTGTCGCGGCGGACAGACTTTGTTTGGGCCATTACTTTGGTGCGTATGGACTTCCGGCGTCGCCCCGCCGCGCGGTCGGTGAGCTATGGAAGATGGTGCACGCGAAATTCTTGTTTTCATTGACAAACATTTCCCCGCTGTCTTTCTTACCGATATTATGAACCGAATGAAAGGGAATCCATGAAAGAATTTGATGAATTGATACAAGTTGTTGCAAGGTTGAGAGATCCGGAGAACGGCTGTCCCTGGGATTTGAAGCAGACCTCCCGATCGCTGGTTCCGAACTTCATCGAGGAACTCTACGAGGCGATCGAGGCAATCGAGCATGACGACCAACCGCACCTTTGCGAAGAACTCGGCGATATCATGCTGCATGTTGTGATGCAGATTCGCATCGCAGAGGAGAACGGCGACTTCACTGGCGCGGATGTTCTCAACCGCATCTGCAAAAAGCTGATCATACGCCACCCGCATATCTTCTCCGACGCGAAAGCGACGGACGCGGACGAAGTTAAAATGAACTGGGAGCGGCTCAAACGTCGCGAAAAAGAGAAACGGGATCGCTCGGCAATCGATGGCATCCCGCATTCCATGCCCGGACTCATCGTCGCTCAGCGAATGCAGGAGAAAGCGGCATCCGTAGGCTTCGACTGGCCATCTCCCGAGCCTGTCTTCGAGAAGATGAAAGAAGAGTTCGCCGAGTTCGAAGAGGCCTGGGAAAATGAGCCGCAAGAGCGGATCGAGGACGAAATCGGCGATATCCTCTTCACCGTGGTGAATCTTGCCCGTAAACTGCACATCGATAGCGAGGCAGCCTTGCGGGGTGCGATACGAAAATTCGAGAATCGGTTCCGGCAGGTGGAAAAGGAATTTGCAAACGCCGGGCTTGACATGCACGAACAAACGCTGGAGCAGCTCGATGAAGTTTGGGAAGCTGTTAAAAGGAAGTGATCGAAACCTGCTGCTAAAACTCTATTTCATTTTCGGCAGCGCGCTGATCATGTTCTTTTTCGTGATATACTCCAATCGACTCATTTTCCACGCCAGGAAAGACGCTCACATTGTCCCCAACCTCTTCGCGAGATATTTTACCCTACTCACGGATAGCGACTGGGAAAGCGAGATTTGGAAAGATCGCCTGGTGGAGTACATCCAGGAACATGTCTTTCAGAATATCGACTACAAGATCATCGTGACGGACAGCAATAACGAGCCGATCGCCTGGAAAAATATCGAAGTCGACAATCTCCCATATCGCTATCTGGATACCAAGAAGCAACAGATGCTGCGCGAAGAGCTCAAGGGAATGCACAGCGCCAACAAAATAGCGCTTCAGTTCACCTCGACAGATAGCCTTTACGCAATTCCGCTTGCCAAAGCTCCACCGGATAGTTTTCCCGATACAAGCGTCTTCGGCTATGTTTATTACAGCGAGCCGTTCTCCATGAAGCAGTTGCGCTATATGCCGGTGTTCGAGATGGCGCTGGTGCTCGTGTTTGTCATATTCGGTCTCCACGGCGTGTTTCTTGTGAAGAAGAGCGAGAAGGACAAGCTCTGGATCGGCCTTGCCAAGGAAACAGCCCACCAGTTCGGGACCCCGATATCGTCCATGCTCGCGTGGCTCGATCTCCTGAAAATGCGCATCGAGTCCAGTTGCGAAGACGTGAGCATGATCGAGATGATCGATCACATGAAGGCGGATGTGGCTCATCTTCAGAAGGTCGCAAATCGCTTTGGGAAAGTCGGTTCGGTGGTGAAGCTCAAGCCTTGCGGAATCAATAAAATCCTCGAAGAGACCATCGAGTACTTCAATACAAGGCTTCCCAACCTGGATAACGAGATCGAAATCCATCTTATAAGTAAAATTGACGATATCATCATCAACGTCGATCCCGACTTGATTCGGTGGACAATCGAGAATCTGGTGAGAAACAGCATCGACGCCATGAAGAACAAGGGCGGCAACATCATTCTGACCGCCACAAGCAAAAACGGAAACACATACATCCAGGTTCGCGACGAGGGAATCGGTATTCCCAAATCGAAGTACTCCAAGATTTTCGAGCCTGGAATCACATCGAAAAGTCGAGGCTGGGGACTTGGATTGAGCCTCGCCAAGCGCATTGTCGAAGACTATCATAAAGGTCGCATCAGGGTGCTCGAAAGCACCGTGGGCGAAGGAACGACCATTGAAATAATGCTACCGGAGAAGTGAAATGATTATCCTTTCAAGAGAAGAAATGAAAAACACAGACCAATACACAATGACCGAGTTTGGTCTATCAAGCGCGATCCTCATGGAGAACGCCGGTCGGAACTGCGTTGAAGCAATGCTGGAAGAGATCGGCGATGAAGAGAAGTTCGCCGTGATCTTCTGCGGTCACGGAAACAATGGCGGCGACGGATTCGTCATCGCACGCTGGCTGCATGTCATGGGGCACGATCCCGTCATCGTGTTTCTGGGTAACGAGGAACGTATGTCCCCGGAAACAGCAACGAATTTCTCGCTCTGCAAGAAACTCGATATCCCCGTAATCGGTCTGGAGGAGCTCGACTTGGATGAATACGACATCATCGTCGACGCCATCTTCGGCATCGGATTCAAGGGAGAGGTCTCCCAACAATATCGAGATGTGATCGAGCTGATCAATCAGAGTTGCATGCCCATCTACTCCGTCGATATACCGTCCGGGATTGATGCAAACACCGGAATTGGCAAGACTGCCGTAATCGCTACGCACACGCTGACGATGGCAGCTCCCAAATACGGCCATTTCCTGATGGATGGCGCGCGTTGCACTGGTACGCTGCACGTAATCAATATCGGGATTCCACACGAATTCTACTTCATCCACCACCCTAAGGCGTTCATCCTCAATCTACCCGCTCTTCCACCCCGAACCAAGTTTTCGCACAAGGGTGATTACGGTAAGGTCGCTATCTTTGCCGGCTCTCCGGGACTCTCCGGTGCGGCGGTGCTGGCTTCCAGAGCTGCCCTTCGCAGCGGCGCGGGGCTTATCAAGCTGTATCACACGCCGGGTATGGAAACGGTTTACGAAACCAAGCTCACCGAAGTCATGACGCAGCCGCGTCCCTACCTCGAATCCGGCGCACTCGATCATAAGGCGATGATGCGCATCCTCAACGACTCGGATGTATGCCTGGTCGGGCCGGGTCTCGGAACAGACGACAAGGCCGTCGAGCTGATGGATTTTCTGCTTGGTAACTGCGAACTCCCGCTTGTCATTGACGCGGACGGCATCAATTGCATCGCTCGTAGCGAGGTACTTCAGGCGAAGCTCTTGGAATGCCCTCAGCCGCTACTGACTCCGCACGTGGGAGAATTCGCGCGCTTGCTAGGCGTGGAAGCCGATGAGATAGAACAAGATATGATCGCAGCCCTCGAAGCGCTCTTCGAGAAATACCAGTGCCCTGTGCTGCTGAAGAGCAATGTGTCCATTCTATACGACGGCGAGGAATTCCTCTTCAACATCACCGGCAACGACGGCCTGGCAACAGGCGGTAGCGGCGATGTGCTCGCAGGAATCATCACTTCGTTCATCGCGCAGGGTCTCGATCTTCCGCAAGCCGCTCACAGCGGAAGCTGGCTATTGGGATTCACCGCCGACGAACTTGCCCGAACCAGAGGCAAGGCATCCATCATCCCCAGCGACATCATCGATCACCTGTTCGATTTCTCCTACTTCGATGAAACGGAAGAGGAATAACCATAGCTCCGATACCCCAAAACGTTGCAATGCGTATAATGAGGTCGTTAAAATTTTGAATGATGAAATCCGAAGAGATGATAGAGCGTAGCAGGATCTATTGCTGGGAGGAAATCGGGGTTCGCGGCGATCGTAGCTGCCCGAAGCTGGAAGAAGCGATACACTGCCGCTTCTGCGATGTCTTTCGTGAGAAAAGCACCGAACAACTGAGCAGCGAAGCGCCGGAAGATTACCTGATATCCTTCTATGAAAGGCTGAAAAAGCAGGAGGGAAAGCCCGAGAAAGGCACGCCCCTGGTGCTGTTCAATCTTGGACGCGAACTGCTGGGAATTCCCGTACACTACGTAAAGAGCATCGTGAAGAAGCAGAAGATTTATCCGATTCCCCGTCTGTCCCGTGACGTTTTTCTCGGGCTTGTGAACATCGAGGGATCGCTGGAGTTGTGCTTCTCCTTGCATGCGCTGCTCCTGATCAACGAAGTATCCCCCAACCCATATTTCGTGTCTCTTTACGTCGATGGCTCCACCTGGGTGTTTCCCGTGGATGAGGTGATCGGCATCTACCGCTATAAAGAGAGCGATTTGGGTGAACCACAAGCTTATTCGGAACTGAATCATTACGCGATGGGAACCATCTTACACAATCGTAAAACTATGTACTGGCTCAAACTGGAGCAGTTGGTCAGAACAGTGCTGGAGAACTTACAATGAGCGATTTGTCGCCCATGATGGAGCTGTTTCGGTCTGAAGTCGCCAGCTACCTGGAGCAGGCGCGGGATATGATCTCACGCCTTGTTCGGGATGAAATGACGGATCAGGATGTAGCGGGATTCTCGCAGTTGTGCCTGTCCGTGCAAACGGCAGCGACTCTGGTGGGCTTGAGCCGGATCGAGGCGGTTGCAGGGCGATTCGCGGATGCTTCGGGAAAGATGCAGGCTGAGGATATCAAACTCAATCTGGTGCAACCTGCTCGAGAATGGATCCAATTGCTCGAGCGAATGACTGGCGAGGAGCCCGAGGTTGTTGTGGAAGAGCGTCAGGCGTGGCTGGATCAGACCGAATCCCACCTTGCGACGCTTCATCAAGCGGAATCTACTGCGGAAAGCGCCGAGCAAGAAAAAGATCAACCCAATCTCGATCAGGATATGATGGAGCTTTTCCTCGTGGAGATGGAAACGCACTCGGAGACGCTTTCCAACGGCATTCTCGTCTTGGAGCAGCAACCCGATTACGGCTGCGAACCGCTCATGAGAGCGGCACACTCCATCAAGGGAGCTGCGCGGATCGCCGGACTGGACGAGATTGTGCAGCTTGCGCACGCTGTGGAGGACTTCTTTTCGCTGTTGATCAAGGGGCAGGCTTCTTTTGCGGCGAGTGACGCCGATCTGCTGTTTCAGGCGGTTGATGTGTTCCAGAGCCTGCTGCCAAAGGCGAAGAAGTCGTTCTCACCGGAGCAGAAAGAAGAGCTTGCCCGAGCCATAAGAAAACTTACAGAACAGAGGGGAACAGCAGTTCCCACCACGAGTACAGGGAAGAAAGAAAAACAGATTTCAGCCGATAAAAAAGAGGAACTTGAATCCATTGTGCGGGTTACTTCCCGGAAACTCGACCGGTTGCTCAGTTTTGCCGGGCAGGCGATGGTGGAGGCCCGTGAGGGAGAGGGTATCGCGAATCTCATCCTGAAGACGAAGACGGACTTCTTCCGTATCGGCAATCATTTTACCCGACTCGAGCGCAGGAAGCTGCTCCCGCCGGAGGACCGCACGGACATCCATGATTCCATGAATTCCTTCGGGGAGAGCATCAATCAATTGATCGCAGTGTTCGACCAGCACAACAACACGCTGAATACCCACACGGAAAGGCTCTACAACGAGCTTGTAGATATTAGGATGAGGCCGTTCGAGGAAGGACTCGCGGGTTACGCGCGAATGGTGCGCGAAGTTGCCCGGACACTCGGAAAAAAGGTGACGCTGCGTGTCGTTGGGAAGCGTACGGAGGTCGATCGGGATATTCTTCAGATGCTCGAGGCCCCCTTGACGCATCTGCTCCGCAACGCGGTCGATCATGGGATCGAAGTTCCCGAAAAGCGCAAAGTGAAAGGGAAAGAACCGACCGGTTTGATAACGCTGTCTGCGATTCACCAGGGCGGAATGCTCAAAATCAGTGTATCCGACGACGGCGATGGAATCGATATCGAGAAGATAAAGGATCGTGCCATCGAGCGAGGGCTTGTTACTGCCGATCTGATGCAGGGGCTTTCGGAGTCCGAGATACTCGATTTCCTTTTCCTGCCGGGATTCTCGACGCGCGAGGTGGTTAGTGAGACCTCAGGAAGAGGCTTTGGCATGGATGTGGTTCAGACGATGGTGCGAGGCGTCGGGGGCGAGATTCATATCGAATCCAGCCCCGGTGAAGGTACGAGCTTCACGATGACGCTGCCGTTGACACTTTCTGTGGTGCGCGTTCTTCTGTGCGAAATCATGGGCAGCATCTTCGCTTTCCCGCTAACGAGGATCGAGAGGGTTCTGGAACTGGAGCCGAGCGAGATCACGGGAGAAAGCTGTGATTTTTACGAGTTCGGAGGCGAAAAGATACGCCTGATGACCGGGGCGAAGGTTTTATTCGGGGATAACATCCACTGCGATTCGCAGCGCTATATCATTGTCATTCGGATCATGGGGGAGCCGGTGGGGCTGACGCTCGATCGGTTGATCATCGAGCGGGACATCGTGGTGAGTCCTATGGACAAGCGACTGGGCAAGGTGCAGAATATTGCTGCAACCTCCATGACGCGTCATGGAGAGGTAGTGCTCGTGATCGACATGGATGACCTGACGCTTGCGATGAAAGCGATGCTGAGCTCTGCTTCGGGACACATCCGCGACGCGGAGAAGGTTTCTCGCGAGCAGGCGCACAAAATCCTGGTCGTGGATGATTCACCGACCGTGCGAGAGATGGAAAAGAAGGTGTTGGTCGAATCGGGATTCACGGTAGAAACCGCGGCCGACGGCATGGAGGGATGGAACAAGTTCCGCGCCGGGAGCTACGATCTCCTGATATCGGATGTCGACATGCCGAGAATGAACGGATTCGAGCTCGTGGAACGTGTGAAGCGCGATCCCAAGCGAAGCGCGATCCCCGTGATCATGCTTTCGTACAAGGATCGGGACGAAGACCGGGTGCGCGGCATGGGCGCTGGAGCCGATCGCTACATGAACAAAGGTGATTTTCAGGGAGAGGATTTCATCCGGGTGGTGAGAGAACTTCTTGAAACGATTTAACGCTGGAGAAAGAAATGGGAGAAGAGACCGTAAAAGCCATACAGGAAGAAAAAGCCTGGAATCCGCACGCAATAAGGGTTTTGCTTGTGGACGATCAGAGAATAATCGGCGAAACCGTTCGCAGGATGCTGGCGGATCAGAGCGATATCGAGTTCACGCATTGCGACGATCCTGCGCAGGCGATAAAGCAGGCTACAGAATTCAAGCCAACCGTGATTCTGCAGGATCTGGTTATGCCTAAGATCGATGGCCTGACGCTGGTCAAATTCTACCGCGCGAATCCGGCAACGAAGCGGATACCGTTGATCGTGCTTTCATCCAAGGAAGAACCCGAGACCAAGGCCAAGGCCTTCGAACTGGGAGCGAACGACTATATGGTCAAGCTGCCGGACAAGCTGGAGATTCTGGCGCGTATTCGTTATCATTCAAGCGGGTACATTCATCTGTTGGAAAGAGACGAGGCATACAATGCGCTGCTTCAGAGCAGGCAAGCGCTTGCGGCGGAACTCAGTGAGGCCGCGGAATACGTGATTTCGCTGTTGCCGCCGGAGATCGAGGAACCGGTGAAGACGAACTGGATATTTATTCCGTCCAGCTCCCTGGGCGGCGACACCTTTGGTTACCACCCCCTCGATGCCGAACACTATGCAATATATCTGCTCGATGTATGCGGTCACGGAGTCGGCGCTGCGCTACTTTCAGTGTCCGTGATGAATGTGCTTCGGTCGCAATCGCTGCCCAATACGGATTTCCGGGAACCGGATCAGGTGCTTTGCGCATTGAACGAGGCTTTTCCCATGGAGAAGCAGGGCGACAAGTTCTTCACCATGTGGTACGGTGTTTTTCACGCGGAGAGCAGGCTGCTGAAGTATGCGAGCGGAGGACATCCTGCCGCGATTCTCATTCACGGCGATTCCGAAAGCGAAAAGAAGACGGATTTGCTTACGACAAAGGGAATGGTCATAGGCGGAATGCCCGGAATTCTCTTCCAGGCTTCTTCTGTTATCGTGGGCAAGGAGAACAGGCTGTTTGTGTTCAGCGACGGAGTCTACGAAATCGTCGATCAGGCTACCGACGAGATGGTGGAGTACGACGACTTCGTGAAGATCGTCGGGGAGAGCGCGGGACAGGGAAGCGACCGGCTTGCCGGTATCCGGAGTCGGATGATTGAACTGAATGGCTCCGAGAGTTTCGAGGACGATTTTTCGCTGGTGATGATCAGGCTTTGAATTGTTCGTCAGCTCCGCGCGCGGGGCGGTTTTTTCGTGAATGAAGCCGAAAACTACGGTCGATCATTTACACGGGGTATGTGATCTTGCGGAACCCAACCTTCGATGTTTACGAACACAATCTCGATTCGAAAATCAGCATTTTTAACCATCATTAATCCCTTAAATGAAAAAACGCTGTATATATTATGGGACTGTTGCAAACTTAGTGGGTAAGTCGAAAAAAAGATTGAGAGGAATCACCCGATCTCGTACAATCTCCTAATCACCACAACAAGGAGATAGAGATGAATGATCCTCTCAGAAAACAAGTCTGTAAAACGTTGTTGGCTTTGCAAGGTTATTCTGCCGACCAGATAATCGAAGGTACGTATCAAACTTATCCATGCATTGAAGTCCATGTTCGAAAGGAAGATGAGCCACGTTGTCCTACATGCGGTATTGTGGGAACAGTTTATGATCATCGAGTCCGCAAAATTCTTCATGCATCCATATCCTGTCGTCCCGTAGTACTTGTGCTGACGCTTCGCCGGATCAACTGCGCTCAGTGTGGAGTGAAAACTGAACAACAGGATATTGCCGAGGGTCTCAATCGACACTCTAAAGACTTCGGCAATAAGGTTCTCCAGTTCACGCTTCGTTCAGACAATGCTTCTGTAGCACGGATATTCGGTGTGGATCGGAGTACGATTTATCGAATCGACAAAATTGAGTTATCCAAGTTGGAAAAGGGTTATAGAGGACGAGTTCCGAATGTCGATCAGATTGCAATTGACGAGATTGGTTATAAGCGAAGGCATAAGTATGCAACGGTTATCACAAACCATGAGGACGGGCGTGTGATCGACCTGACAATGGGCAAATCGAAAGAAAGTGCGAAGGAGTTGTTTCGAAAATACGAACGACGACTCCGCTGGATTGATACCGTAACAATGGATTTCAGTGGTTCATATATCGGCGCTGTTTCCGAGTGTTGGAGTGCCGATATGATCGTATTTGATCGTTTCCATTTCAGCCGCCTGGTCAACAGGAAAGTGGAAGAAGTACGACGAGAACTTCAGAGAGATTTTGAATCTGACAAGTTGCGTCAGAGCAAGAAACACGACCGGTGGTTGGTTTTGACCAGAAAACACAATCACAAAGAAAACCATCAAGCCCGACTCAAGAAACTGGAGACGCTAAATCATCCCCTTTACGAAGCCTATTTGCTCAAAGAAGATTTACTATCGATTTTCGAAGACGATATTACGCAAGAAGAAGCGAAGCCGATGATTGAAGAGTGGTGCAGAGTTATTCAGAAAACCGTCTTCGAGCCACTGAAGGCACTTGCAAGAACGATTATGAAGAGATTGCATATTGTGTTGAACTGGTTCAAGCATAGAATCACGAATGCCAAGGCAGAAGCGGTTAACAACGTCATTCGAACCATTATAAAGAGAGCGTATGGATACAAGGACTTCTCATACTTCAGATTGAAGGTTCTGCAATGTTGCGGATATCTGAATACCCATTCACCCACTTAATATGCAACAGTGCCAGAAGTTCTCTTCATCTGTTCCATCTGGTTCGAGATCAGGGAAGTCCGCCAGCAGACGCCGATTGTTCGTCAGCTCGGAAAGCATGAACTCAGAGCGTTCCTTTGCGAGATCGATATCAGCCGCAACATTGATAACATATCGCTCGCCCTTGATGACCTTCCAGATCGGGTAAACAACACCCATTAAAACAGTTTTCCCAAATCCTCGAAAGCCTGTGATTGCCATCAGCCCGGTGTGTTGTTCGATGAGATTGAACATTTCCTCGTGGTCATCGCAGAAACTCAGCCTGAAGATGTGTGGGAAATAGCTCTCAGAGAACTCTTTGAATGCCTTCCAACCCTCACCGGTTACGCGCTTGATTCGCTTACTCTTTTTCGCAGGAGAGTCGTCAACAAACGGCTCGATGGTGGGAGTCAGAGAAGCGATCTCATCGAGGTAATTCCTGAAGCCTTTCGTGAACTTATACATCACAGATTCTCCGCGATGTACTCGGATATCTCGTGAAGGTTCTGCTGGAATCCCTGTCTGAGATCGTCCAGACCTTTGACAATAAAGAACTTCACCGTCATGCTGACGTACTTTTTCAAGGTCTCTTCGACATACTGCTTCGGATCAGCCTGCTTTGTGTTTTCTCTCAGTTGGTTCACAAGTAGCTTGAGATCGACATCTCGCGGGTTCTTCTCATACTCCTCGAGCGTTCGAAGAAGGGCTTTCTTGGCTGCGAATTGGATCTTTTTGTCGATCACTCGCATGTCCTCGATGTCCGTGTCCCAGGAATACTTTTTTCGCCAGCCGTGAATTGTCCTGGTGGAACGCTTGAATGAAGCTGCGATCGTGTCTATCGGGACACCTGCAATATACATGGTGTAAGCGAGATCTCGCATTGTCTCCAGGTTCAGCTTGTTCTTGATACTACTCATTCTCGGGCTCCACTCTATGATTTTCCATATAGACATTCAGGTCTTTGCCGAGAACCCGTAGCATTCCATTCAATCTGTATGCTGGAAGAGGGTCTTCGACATTGTTTATCATTCGATAGACTGTTTTCTTGCCACAGGGAAGCCTTTCTGCGATTTCAACAGGTGAGTACCCTCGATCTTCTCGAAATAGTTTGCACATGCCTTGATCTCCTTATCTCTTTCCTTGATATTGTTTGCCTGTAATCTGGGTGAATGCGAAATCGCCAAATGTAGTCCATAACTCGCGTTCGAGCATGTAGATCGTCTTCCTTGCCTTATCAGGCGTTATAAACACGGGATTATCCGTCTTAGCGTATTTCTTCAGCCAGTCTCGGAACTTCTCATCCCACTTCGATCTGCGCATTCTACTATACCAACTGTAACCGCCTGCCAGAATGCAGATATAGTTCACTTGGCTGGAGCTGGCTTTCAATCCTGTATCCGTCTTCTGTGCATAGTTCATGAACTCTTTCATCAGGGGCGTATAATGCGGCTTGTATTGCCCTGAGAGCAGTTCCTTGAGTTCGTGCAAATCGTCGATCGAGAGAGCTCGCAGCGAACTGCCAAAGCCCCAATCTGACATCAGGTCGTGGATATCGTATTGGTTCCACGGAGGCTGCGTCTTGGATATCGCCATGATATTGGATCGCAGTTGCTTTGCGTAAGCAAGTTGCTTCTTAGTCATTGCGTATGCCATATTCCCTCAGTGGTTTGATAGTGGTTAAGTCGGCTTCGGGAACGGCTGTATAATATGCCAGATTGCCATCGACGTACTTCGCAATAACAGCATTCTCGGTTAAAAGTGCTGGCAACCAGCGTTCAATCGTTGCCTCTGCCAGCCCGGTTTTCTCGATAAGCTCTTCTTTCCTAAGCCATTTATGATTGCTGAAGAGGATGTTATAGATGATCTCGTAGGAAGGTGATTTCTTGACTTCACCTTTTACGCCCCAGACATATACATTAGCACCATGAGCACCGATTTTAGATATGCTCAGGTCGCCTTTATCAACCAAGCGCTTCAAAAGCAGCCTGGCATAACGCTCTTTCACTCCGCAGAACTCGACTACATCATTCGTGGTGAAGGGTTTCTGCGAACAGAATGCAAAGTTCTTGATCAGGTCAGTTTGCGTCATTTCAGATTGCGGCATAGGTGACACCTTTCACTTCTTCAAAAATGATTCTTGCCTTTCCCTGACGTCGCGCTTCCTGCTCAAGAATCTCCAACCTGTCTGTTGCAATTCTTACAGACCCATGGCACTCATTCTTGCTTTTACCTTTCTCATCTTTCGTCTCATTCGAAATCAGATATTCGGCTGTGGCGTTATCAAATTCAAGCTCACTTCGACCCTTAATAATTCTGATCAGGTCAGCGATCGAAAGAATTGAAAATTCAACAAATTTACAGCGACTGAAATAATGCTCGTTGTATGCTGTTATCAGTCCCTTTGAGTCGTTTTCACCGATCATCATGATTGTTGCACCAGCGATATCGCGAAATTGACGAATAATCTCAAGAATGCCCCATTTGCGGAATTGAATAAGAAGGTTGATCTCGTCAAAGACAAAGACCTTGTTCGCAACCTTCGGATGTTGAAACATCTTGTTGCATGCCTCCTGAAGCTCAGGAGTGTTTCCTCGAGGATGGGAATCTTTGCCGTGTATCAAGAAGCTCAATCTGCTATGAACACCCTGCAAAAACGATTTCGGCAATTCTGTCGCCTTTACACACTGGTATATCCATCCATTGGTATATGCTTTATGTTTAGCGTAAAAAGTCTTTCCAGTTCCGGGATCACCGATTATAACAACAATTGAGCCTTCAGGTTGCTTTCCAACATTGTAGAGCAGCTTGTCTGCAAATTTCGTGTTCTCGGTTGCTATTAAAACATCATTCATCCTTTTACTCCCATCGTTTTTATCATTCGTTCCATTTCACTTTCTTGCGGTCTTTCAATATCAGCTTCTTCGACATTTATCTCCTGCAGCAGGCGAGAGATGTCTGTAACGTTTTCGCGCTCTTTCTCGACTTGCTCAGGTGGTGCAGGTATCGGATCCGGATTCTGCATCAGTTGCTTGATATTCTGCGGATCGATCAGTTCAGGCACCGAATTGGTTTGTTCAGCTATGGCAGCGGTCGATTCCTTTATACGTCTCTGATGACGTTTGATCTCTTTGATTTGTTTCTGGAGCTTCTTGCCGTCTTTGAGCGCATCATCAGACAGCTTGACCATCGCGTGTACATGGTCGCGAGCCCTTGCTGTTGCTATATAATCACCACGCTTGTTATAGACCTTCACATAGCGGCGATCGCGGATTGAATAGCGGAGCGTCAGCTTGTTGCCTACGTAATCAAGCATGTTGGCATCCCAGTAGAGGATGCCGTGAAGCTGGACGCCTTCCTTGTTCATGATGCGATCATCACTTACCAACATGCAATGGTTCAGGCGTTCCTCCGAGATATGACGCGATGGCGGGATATTCGCTGACTCAAGCACTTCCATAGGTCGCGCCTTGATTCCTCTGTGGTAGCTCAGTCCGTAGTATTTGAGATTCCAGCCCTCAAGCGCCAGAATAGCCTGCTCTACTGTGAGAATGTCTTTGACGCTGTAGCTTTGCATCAATTTCTCATTTCTGCGCATTCTCGCTGGCTTTTTGTCTATAGACTCACCACAATAGCCGGGCATCCACTTCTCGAACTGGTTGTTCAGCGTCTCGAAATAGCGTTCGATGATCTTGGTTCGCGCGTTGTAGGGTATCGCAAAGGACAGCTCCACGCCCAGCCGTGCAAAGATTCCGGTTACTTGAGCTTCATAACGCGCCAGGGAGATGCCGCCGAAATACTTCGATCGATACGCCTTGCCATTATCGACATAGACCAGCTTTGGCGTGTATCCTGTGTACAACACACCGTTGCGAAAGGCGTCTGCAATCGCCTGCGTGCTTTCAGTCCAATCGACTGTAGCACCCACGATCATGCGCGATGCCCAGTCAAAGAAGGCGATGAGGTTCAGGCGGCGTGGCTTGCCTGAGTCCGGATCGATCACCATGAAGTTGAGCGTGTGACCGTCCGAAATCCACACGTCACCGGGCTTGATATCGCTATCGTCACGCAAGATGCTTGGCAGGAAGGTGTCCTTGAGCGCTTTTTCGCCATGCCGCTTGAGAATCCACTCGCCTCGATGGTGTCGCTTGAATTGATCTGCCCAGCGTCTGAGCGTTGCCGCCGATGAAGGGCTGATTACCTGATAGGCTTTGCCGTTGATCTCGATGGTGTCCGGTACTTCTCCAATCTTCACGAGGTGGCAATGCTGCTTGAGCCGGGCAATCACCGATCCGACAGTTCGACAGTTATCAGCATCCTTTCCGAGTAGTCCGGCCAACATGACCTTCTCCTCGAATTCGGTGATGGATGCGCCCTTGCCGACCTGGTACTTCGGCATCAGCGCCATGTAATCTCGTCCGGATTTCAGATAGTCTTTCAGCCATTTGCGCAGGGCAGCTTCCGATCGTTTACCTTCATTCTCGTACACCTCTGGCATCAGCAGCCCAGCATTGTAAAACTCGGTTACCTGCTTCCAGCCTTCCATCCTGCTTTTAGATTTCGCCACAAGCAACTCGATCTTCTCACAGAGAGCCCCCTTTAACCTGGCTCGATCGTGATACCGGTTGTTAAAGCTGTGTGCATCGTCCTGGATAACCTCGCCATCCACAACCGGCAGCGCCACCGATGTCGGTGGTGGCGCTGTTATACCCCGGTCGCGGAGCGCTGGCAGCGCTGGCGGAGCTGGTGCCTTGGCGGTTAATGTATCGCTTTCCCCACTGATTTCCTCACCGATTTCCGCACTGGGAGTTTCCCCACTAATTTCCTCACTGCTTTCCTCACTGCTTTCCGCACTGACGATTTTCTCACTGCTGTCCCGTCCTGAAATAGGTTGACCGTTGGGTCGAAGGAGGCTCAGGTATGGGAGAAAATGTGAAACGACGGGCGAAGCGTTGCGAGGTGAAGGCGCGTGTTCTGCATCACGTGCTGACGAGCGACTACTGCGTGGCGGAGCTCGCGGAGCAGTACGACATATCCGTTCGCACGCTGTATCGCTGGATCAAAGAGGACGCCGTGAAGCCGGCGCGACGCAAGGGAGCTCAAAAGCGAGGTCGCATGGCGAAAGAAGATTACAAGGACAAGACAATCGCGGAGCTGGAGAAGAAGGTGCAGGATTTGCAGGCTGCGTTGAGCGAGAAAGTGCTGGAGAACTGCGCGTTGCAGGCGATCGTGAACGTGACCGAGCGCAAGTACGGCAACAGCGCAAAAAAAAAGACTGGTTCGCTGTTGTCACCGAATGTCGAGCTGTCGCGAAAGAAAGAGAAGTAGCCGCGAACATGCAGGTGATTTGCGGCTTGTTCGGTCGCAGCAAGCAGAGCTACTACCAGCACAGGAAGCGGCTCCATCGGCTCCAGGCGGAGGTGGAGGAGATCGTATCCGCCGTGCGCGAGATTCGCGTGAAACAGCCACGCGTCGGGGCGCGGAAGCTGCAATACATGCTGAAGGCGCGCGGGCTCGAGGTTGGTCGCGACCGGCTGTTCGGCATCCTGCGCGACTACGGGCTGCTGTCGACGGCGTACCGCTCATACCTCCGCACGAGCCTGGGCAGCCGCAGTCGACACCCGAACCTGGTGAAGGACATCATCGCTCGCCGCGTCGGCCAGATCATCGCGAGCGACATCACCTACATCCGCTTGCAACGCGGATTCGCCTACCTTTCGCTGACCTCGGATCAGTACTCGGACGCGATCCTGGGATATTCGCTGCAGCCCGACCTGCGCACGCATGGTCCCGCGCTCTCTCTGAAACGGGCGATGAGGTCGTTGCGCAATGCCGGAGCCGTGGATATCAAAGGCTGCATCCACCACTCCGATCATGGTACGCAATTCACCAGCGCCTGCTTCCAGAACGCGCTGCGACGCTACTGCTATCGCACCAGCATGACCGGTCCGGGCAAGTGCTACGACAACGCCAAGGCGGAGCGCATCAACGGGATTCTGAAGCACGAGTTGGGGCTGGAACGGAGATTCAGGGACTTCGACGACGCGCTGAAGTACGTAGAGGAAGCAGTTCGGATCTACAACGAAGAACGGCTCATCATCACGCAGGGCTACCGCACACCGAACGAGATATTGAACGCAGCGTAGGAAGCAATCGAAATGAAATCAAACACGAAAAAGCTGGTCAACTATTTTAGGACGGGACACTGCTATCATCGGGGAGAAAGATCAGTAACTTGGCTTGCCCTTTGGGATTCGGTTCGAGCTTGGTTTTCCATTCACCACTCTTTGCCCGATTCCGCACCGTCCGGGGCGTACATCCAAGCTTTTCAGCTACTTCTTTCGTTGTGTACCACATAGTTCTTACTCCTGCATAGTGCCCTGCCAAACCGCAGCCCAACAGGGCATTGGTGCAGGAGTAGCTATGGTTTCATGTGATTATTGCGTCGGAGATCCCGTTCACGCCCCACAACTTTATCGCGCTCGTGGGCATTGATCGGATTCAATTGTGTCGAAGGTCTCTGTAACAGTTCGGTGATTATAGCAAGTTGCTGATCAATACTGGAAAGGTAATCAAGCGCTCCTGGCGCTTGGCTTGCTTCTGTCACTTCTTCGGGTGTTTTTTTGTCATCTTTCATACGTATCTCCTTGTTGTTTAGTTACCTACTCAAGAGCGCCCTGCCCTGCGACAGGGCGTTACTTCAGGAGGTGACTATGCCGACTCGACCTCACCTTCAGGTGGCGGATCGGTCTGGTGTATTGGTACGGTGTTCTCCTGTTCGTGCAGTTCCGAGATGCCCTGGTCTTCGTTGATGTATGGTAGTAGCTTCTGGATGAGCAAGTCGAGTTCTTTCGGGTACTGACAGCGATGTATGGCGTTCACAAGGTCTTCTGCATACATCCTTACAAGTACGAGGTCGGTAAGCGTGCGATCGTGCATATCCCACAGCCGGTCAGCCTCCATACGAGAAAGTTCGAATTGCCTCTTGTAATACCCATCAGCATCCATGTTGAGAACTTCAATCAGGTCGTGGCATCGTTTCAGGTGGTCGTTTAACTCTTGATTGATGACTACCTGATATTTCCACCGCTCTTTCCAGCGACGAGCCTGCTTCAGGATTGCTTCCTTCTGACGGTATAGCTCGCTTTCCTGCAGTTGGTCGATGTGATGTTCGAGTTGTTCGATGTTCCTGTTGGCAAGGTTCAGGTTCAAGTCTTTCTGTTTGCAGGTTTCAAACAGGCTGTCGCGTTCTTTCTTGGCTTTCTCAACCTTATTTTTCTCAGCTTGTAGCTGGTACTTGTAAGATTCCTTTGCCGTGCGTTGGGAATTGGTTTCTTGCATCCACTGGCTGGCGCGTTCGCGCTGGGCTTTCAGTGTCTTCATATCATTCCATAGCCAGGCAATCAGGCCTACTATGATAACGGGACTCAATACATTGCAGATAAGTTGTATGTTCATGTGTTCCTCCTAAAGGGAGCGGCTTACGCCGCCCCCAGTTGTCTCGCCATCATGGCGGTGTATTGCTTCTGGATATCGCTCGCCGGACGCTCGGGATGGTACGAAGTTACGTAGCCACTCATTACAACCATCAGAGCCTGATTAACCATGTTCGTGAACGTCAGTTCAGTTAGGTTTATAACCTCATAATCTGATGCGTAAATTGTATATATGACCTTTTCATTCTTGGCCTTGATCATGATGTGCTGGACAGACAGACCTTCTTCTCGTGTCTTTATCTGCCAGTCCGAAAGGTAGATATCTACGAAGTATGTTTTGCCTTCGTTGATGGCTCCGAATGGTGTAGTATAGGTTTTCATTTGTTCCTCCTGAAGCTATTCGCCCGCGACCATCAGCTTCAGATCAGGGTTGTAGGCGTGTTGGATTGGGTATTGGTATTCGTTCATTGCCTTTACGACTTTCTTGTTTATTTTGGGCATGGTCTCAACGCCCTGCATCCATGTATTGAATGAGGTCTGCCTGATGTTGTACCTTTCACAGAAGGTCTTGTAATCCCCGAAATAGAGCGTTACAAACGCTTTAACGACTTTGCGGCTCAGGGTTCCGTTTTCGATTGTTCTTGACATTTGCCACCTCACTTTGATAAATCAATCTGATTATATAGACGGATTGTGCAAATATGCACAGGAAGTCAAGATAAAAATGTGCATATTTGCACTTTTACAATTGAGGTGATAAGTGGAACTGTCGGAACGTCTTGCAGCTATTAGAGATAAGCTCTCAATGACTCAGGATAATTTTTCAAAAATAGTTGGTACAACAAGAACCAATATCTCAAGATACGAGAAAGGTTCTGTTGATCCGCCAAGTGCGTTTCTGCACAAGCTTGTCACGAGGCTTAACGTATCTCCCGACTGGCTTTTAACTGGTAGGGGCGAGATGTTTGAGCAGGATGAGCCGAAGCTATCAGAGGTGCCTGCGAAACACACTCCGAAAGAAGCCGTTTACGATCCTCAAACAGGCAAAGTTTCTTCCATGTTCAATCGAATCCTGGATAGTCCGGCTTCCATTATAACTCTGGGCGGAGAGATCGCAGCCGGTGAACCTGCCACGTGCATTGAAGACTTTGATGCGGAACCGGTATCTATTCCCAAGATTTTGCTTCACGGATCACCAGCAGAATACTGTATCCTGCGTGTAAAGGGGCGTAGTATGGAGCCTTTCATCATGAATGACGACCTTGTGCTTATTCGCTACTTCAGGGATTGGGATGCAGCCGAAGGCAAGGTGTGTGCTGTACGTGTGGATGGCGAAATTACCTTGAAGGAAGTACAGATCGAGCCCGAATCAGAGGTGATATTCCTGCATCCATACAACCATAAATTCAAGACGATCGTCATTCAAGGGGACAGGTATCAGGACGTCTTCCTGGTTGGCATTATGGAAGCGCTGATCAGGACGTTCGACCGCTAGATGTGAGTCCCACATTTTTTATAGCCGCATGCCGATCAGGTTGATTGCCTGGGCGTTTCTATTTGGAAAACCACTTGCAACAGGGTTATTTAGAAATCTACTTGCAACATAGCATGTTTGTGTTGTATTTCAGTGGTTTACGAGATTGCGGAAGTATTTGGAAAACTTGTGCAATAAATGGAAGCGAAATGACGCCATTTAGAAAACTGTCCGGTTTCGTTACACATGCCCCCAAAGCCTCACCACAAGCGGTTTAGGGGCGTTTTTCCTCACTGTTTTCATTTAGAATTTTCTCTGCAACTTTATATATCAATTGTTTTTTGTTGACAAATTATGCCGTGATATAACTCATATAATTGTTGATGTGTCATGTAGTCAAATGGCGTGATGCAACCGAAAAGATTTTTAAGGAGTTTGGGTCAGATGTGATTTGTCTGCATCCATACAACCATAAGTTCAAGACGATTGTCGTTCACCAGGACAAGTACCAGGACGTCTTCCTGGTGGGTGTGTTGGAAGCGGTGATCCGGATATATTGAGAAGTAACCACTAACTAACGAGGAGATTATATGAAAGAATCGGAAATGTACTTTGAGGACCTACCCTGTGTTAAGAGATTTCTTCAAACAACCCAAGTAAAGGATGAGGGGAAAAAGATTGATATTAAGTTACATAAGAAGATGATGTTAGAGGCTGCGTCCAAGTTGATTGGCTACAACCCCAAAGAGCTGATCATTGTTGACCATAGGATCAATCTACCGTTTTTTTTCTATGTTACTGAGCTCTGGCTTGTCGAAGTGTTGGTTGAGGATGTACAGTGTGATAACTATACTGACTTCAAAATGACATGGCACTTCCTGCGAGATATAAAGGAAGTACAAATAAATCGCCATGATACGGACAATTCTGACCCAAACGCTGTAACGGTTTTTACAATGAATCTATTATTCGATATGCCAATCGATTTAAAGGAAGCCTCAATAGTCCACAAGACCATTTGTATTCAATTTTCGGGGATTGACACAATGGATATTCACCAAAGAATTCATACTCTGAATGACATCATCACTAGGGCTAAGCATTTTATGTTTGATGATGAAGAGGAAAATACTCGATAATATTGCCTGACGCACTCAGTAGTAGAATATTGAGTGTGTTCCATCATCTCCTTGTCTCTTTTCAAAACTACTTGCAACACGGCTTGTTTGTCATATATTGCAGTCATTTACGCGATTGCGGAAGTATTTGGAAAACCTGTGAAACAAATGGAAGCGAAAAGACGCCATTTTCAAAACTGTTCGGTTTCGTTACACACACCCTTAAAGCCTCACCACAAGCGGTTTAGGGGCGTTTTTCCTCACTGTTTTCGTTTAGAATTTTCTCTGCAACTTTATAAGTACGTTATCGATAATCCCAGATGTTGACCGTCCGTGTAGACTTTTACGGGTTCCTCATCAAGCGCAATGGCTGAATTGATGATTGCCACGAGGGTACACAATCCCCCCATGATATATTTGCGCGTGCGCATTTTAACAAGCTTCTTACGCTCATCGCCTCGCGCGGTTCCAATCTCGTCATCCATTTCACCGGCGTCACAGAAATAGTCAATGGCGAGCGCTGCGCTCAGCAGGCTGACGGGTATTAAATAGGTGCGACTGTGAGTCTGTGATGCCCGATAATCTTGGATATTGCTCTCAATTGCATTCTTTTCAGGCAGTATGACCGATTCATAGTCCGTAATTTCGTCTTCAGTAGCGTACATGAAATCGTTCTGCCGGAACACGCCTCTTGTGATGGCTCGATTGTCACGAACGATCTCGCGGATACTTTCTTTGCCGATTGAAATGGTACGGTCTTTCGTTGCCAGATAAAGGGTATCACCTTGCTTCCCAACAATGATTCCCTCGAGAGTCTGGTTGTCCTTGGTACGAATGGTTACTTCTTCCGCCAGAACGGCCCCAACAACGCACAATAGAATGCATGAAAAAATAAACTTCCTCACGCTAAGGCTCCTTATGTCTACCAATGAAACAAAAGGAGTGCAATTCTATGTGAGTGTCAAGATTATGATGATCTTTAAAATCACATATTGCTTAGCATTCTACTTCTTCACCTTCTTCTTATATCCGCAATCCTTAAGGCCTTGGGTGATGTTTCCTTTCGCGGTTTTCAGGTCGTTCATATAGCCTTCCACCTTTTCGAGTTCGTTCTGGCACTTGCAATTGTACGTATTCCGTTGCTTCGTCGGGCAATTCCGGAATAAGCAAAGGGCGAATTGATTCGCCCTTTCAAATGAATAGCTGTTTAATTTACAGAACGCCTTCCTGGTATGCGACTTCCTCGTGCAGTGCAGCGTCGAGGCCCTTGAGTTCCTCTTCTTCGGAGACGCGAACGCGTGTGATCTTGTTGATAACGATCAGCATGACGTAGGTGAAGATGAAGGCGTAGAGACTGGAACCGATGACGGCTACAACCTGCTTCACGAAGAAGCCGCTACCACCGTAGATGAGTCCGTCAACGCCGGCGGAATTGACAGCCGTGGAGGCGAAAACGCCCAGCATGATGGTTCCGATGACTCCACCGATACCGTGAACGCCCCAGACGTCGAGGGCGTCGTCCCATCCGAGCTTGTTCTTGAGCTGAACGGCGAAGTAGCAGCCGAGACTTGCAACGACACCGATGATTGCTGCGGCCCAAACCGGAACGAATCCGGCAGCCGGTGTGATCGTGGCCAAGCCGGCAACAGCGCCCGTAAGCAGGCCGACGAGTTTCGGTTTGCGAGCGTGGAACCATTCGATGAAGAGCCAGGTAACCGTGGCGAATGAAGCCGCGATGTCGGTATTGACGAATGCTTGAACGGTGATCTCGTCAACAGCCAGCTCGCTACCGGCATTGAAGCCGTACCATCCGAACCACAGCAGGCCGGTGCCGATTGCGACGAGCGGAATGCTGTTTGGCGTTGAACTCTGTTCTTTTCTCGATCCAACGTAAATCACGGAAGCGAGTGCGGCGAAGCCGGCGGTCGCGTGAACGACAATACCGCCTGCGAAGTCGAGGACACCCCACTGTGCAAGAATACCACCGCCCCATACCATGTGTACAAAGGGATAGTAGACGAATATCTGCCAGAGACAGAGGAAGATGAGATAAGCTTTAAATGACACACGATTGACAAACGCGCCCGTGATGAGGGCAGGTGTGATAATCGCGAACATCATCTGATAAGCGAAAAACAGGAACTCGGGAATGTGTCCGTTCGGCGGGTTGAAGGTATCGTGAATCGTGACTCCGCTCAGGAAGGCTTTGTCAAAATTTCCGATGATCGCACCGTCTCCGCTGAAACACAACGAATAACCGATTGCGAACCAGAGGATCGTGGTGATACCCAGAGAAACGAAGCTCTGGATCATAATTCCCAGAATGTTGCGCTTGTGTGCCAATCCACCGTAGAAAAAGGCAAGACCAGGTGTCATGAGCATTACAAGGCTTGTTGCCAATAACATAAAGGCAATGGATGCATAGTCCATAGTTCACCCCTTAGAAAATAGTTTTCCCGGAAGTTACTCCCAGGATGCCGATAAACTGCGACGAGCTTGTGAATTGTCAATCAGATTCTTTCTTTACCGCGCTGGCTTACGATTGGACGCGTTATTGCATTTGAAACAATAATTCAATGTATTGAAGGTGCTACATGGGACAACAGCAAATATTACTGATTGTTATAGGGGTGATTCTGATCGCCGTGGCAGTTGGCGTGGGAGCTCAGCTCTTTCGTGATCAGGCTTTGGACGGGAATCAGGATGACATCCGTTCTGATTTGATATGGTTTGCCGAACGAGCGTTCAAGTATCGCATGATGACGATCGTAATGGGCGGGGGAAGCGGGTCTTACGCAAATATGACGGAGTCCGATCTCGGTATTCCCGACATGCTGGACAACGAACATGGTACCTACGAACTGGTTTCTGTCGAAGCGGACGAGGTGATCATCCAGGGGACCGGTAAAATGGGCTCTACGCCCTGGATTCTTCAATGCACGGTGGATAGCGGCGGCCACAAAACGATCGTGACAACGCAAGAAGCCAGATACTGATCATTGACAGCGAATATGTGTAATAATTAATGTACGGCCTGTAAGATATTTCTGACAGATTGTACTCGATTTGAGAAGAATCGGGATGCATCGTGGAAAGGAAACATTAAAGGAAACAGCCCGGGACTGCTTGTAATCACAAGGTAAACAGGTAGATATGGTATTCTGTGCTCATGTTTGGCACAGGCATTGCAAATGTTAATAGCAAATCCAAAAACAAGGAGACTACAATGGGACAACAACAAATTCTGCTCATCGTGCTTAGCGTTATCCTCGTCGGTGTCGCTGTGGCAGTCGGTATTACAATGTTCAGAGATCACGCTCTGAATTCGAACAAAGATGCTATCATTGCTGACCTTACAAACCTTTCGGCAAAAGTTTACAAATTCAGAATCACCCCTACCGGCATGGACGGTGGTGGCGGATCTTATGAAGATCTCGAAGAAGCAGACCTCGGTACAGCCGAAGCGCTTGATAACGACAACGCGACTTACACACTCATCTCTAATGAAGCGGACGAAGTTGTTCTTCAAGCAACAGGCAAGCAAGGCGCAACTCCGTGGGTTGTTCAGTGCACCATCGATGCAAGTGGTAACAACACATTCGAGACAACGCAGCAGGCAGCTTATTAGTCGAAATGAGAATGCTTAAACGAGGACTGGAAACAGTCCTCGTTTTTTTTTCAGGGAAACGAGGCCAAAGCGTATGGATGGAATTTCTGATTCGATTCGAATCGTAGCGATAACGCGAGAAAACTGGGAAGCTGTGCTCGATCTTCAGGTCAAGCCGGAGCAGAGGGAATTCGTACCTTCCCCTGCCGAATCTCTGGCCGTGGCATACATCAGGCCTTGGGATGAAGCCGTCGATCCTTATGCGATCTACATGGAGGGTATTCCAATCGGGCTCTTCTACTTGTCCTATACTCCCGGAAGCAAGGACAACTACTGGATCGGAGGGTTCCTGATCGACATGAAATATCAGCATAGGGGATACGGAAAAGCAGCGATGGCGAAGATGCTCGAGTTTGTTTTACGGCAGCACCCTGCGTGCGAAATGATTAGCCTGACCGTCGAGAAGGAAAACGTAATCGCTCAAAACCTGTACAAGAGCATGGGCTTCGCGGATCAGGCTAAGGAAAACAAGTACGGCGAGATCATCTACGTGCTCCAGAGAAAAGACATCGATATCGGTTAGCAGTTTATTCGTACGGTGGGATTTCCACCTCGAATCGTTCAAGGATTTCCATGTGGCGCTCCTCGTAGCGTGACTGGATTACGGCCTTGAGGATACGGATTTTCTTCGCATCGTTTTCGCTTAGATTTTCCCCTGTTCTTTCCTTTCTGATTGTCGAGATATAGGCGGAAGCCTTCTCCACTTGTCCACTCACATAATCCGCGTCCAATTCATGATTGCACTTACACAGTTGATTCACGCCAACCTTCACCAAGAGAGCCGTAACGGCAAACGGTGGAATTCCCCATGAAACCGATGCGATGATATCCAGGATTGCCGTGCCGAGTGTGAGCTTGTCCGATAGCGCGGATTCGTTGAGCCTCTCCCGCAGCTTGTTCTCAACGCAAAGCAGGCCGTAGAACAGGATCATGTTGCGCTCGAACCAGGAGATAGCGATATTGCCTACTCCTGCTGCATGACCTTCATGGGGAAGGAAATCAGCATCAGAATCCATCGGTAGTTTATAATGAAGAGAATCAGGATCATCACTATAATCATTATCCCAATCCTGATCATCATTCAGCTTATCGAGAAATAAATCAAAATCTGTAGAATCTCCAAATGACTCTCTGGATGATTCATACGTATCATTCAGAGAAACATCAGTATTCATCAATTCTGTTGCTAAGTTTTCAAATAAATCAACTTCGTCCATCTCCAGATATTTCTTCAGTTGTTCTTGATCATAGTTTGTCATATATGGCTCCTTGGTTGTGGGTGCTGAAATATCAGTTGCAGATTATGGGGGGCAATGTCAAGAAATTATTGCAATCTTCCTGGCCGATGGGGGTCACTTGAGCAGGAGCGCTTTCGTCAGAAACTCCTTCTTGCCGGTATTCAATTTGATGAGGTACACCCCGGAGGATACGCCCTCGTTGCGATCGTTTTTCCCATCCCATTGAATCGTATGATTCCCGGCCCGAAGCGTTTCACGGCAAAGCGTGCGTACACGCTGGCCTTTTGCGTTGTATACGCTCAACTCGATGGGGGAGTCCTGAGCCAGGGAAAACGACAAGGTTGTTTCGGGATTGAATGGGTTCGGGTATAGGGTGAGTTTGCTTTCGAATGCCGGGATGAGCGTGTCGGGATCGTTCGATGTGGATCTGTAATCCAGAAGCTGTGCAAACAACTCGGGGCAGATTCCCACCAGGCGTTGATCCTCCCACACGATCCAGTACTGGTTATTCACGGAGCGGATGATGTTCGAGTTGAACTGCTCTCCGACGTAATCGCACACAACGACTTCCTCCGGCCAGAGGTTCCCCGAATAGTCAATATGCTGGAGATAGATGTTTCGCTCCCGGTCGCTGAACGTTTTGTGATTGTAAGTGAACAGGAATCCATCGGGCGAAGCTTCGATATCCTCGATCATGATGTCATCTCCGGGGAACTCCACTTGAGATGGCCACAACGTTTCGCCGTACAGATTGTGCTTTGAAACCTTCACACCGTCGAATGTTTCCCAGAAGATGTAGAGGTCTTTCCCTTCCATCCGTATCTGCGGATTGAAGATATGACTCTCTTCGAGGATTTGAAATCCATTGAACCACTGCGAGTTTCCATCCTGATGCATGACTTGCAGAACGAGCGACCTGACACCGGTTTCGCTTGTCAGCCACATAACGACAAGCCCTTCCTCGGTGTTGATCGCCTGGCAGTGCGTGATGGTATCCATACCGGTTTTAAGGTCTTCGCCATATGGATTCCAGTCTTCGTGCGGCAATCCTTCCGGCGTGATCCGCAGAACTTTGTAGCCGCCTGCTCGCCAGAGGAAGTACTCGTCCACAACCATCAGAAGTTCAAGATCGGCAACAACCGCGCTACCGATGACTGCCGGCTCATCCCAGGCGAGACCGCCTTCCTCGATTCTCTGGGCACGAATGCGCTGTCCCTGCTCTCCGTGCTCCTCCCACGCCACGAAAAAGCCATCTCGATGGCGTTCGACGACGATTTCGGTTATCTCGGTGTTATCGCAGAGACCTGCTTGCGTCACGAGGATGTCGTGGTTCCACATCGGCTCGCCGGTCGAACTGAATCGATTGGCGTAAAGCGATAGAACGCCGTCCACCTCCGAGGTCCAGAAGCATATCGCATCGTTCTCGAACGGCTCGATGCAGAGCATGTGATTTTCGTCGCAGCAGCCAATGGGAATGCTTGATCCGTGCGGAGGGATTCCGATATTCCCATCGTCATCGACAGCCTGAAGGAAGTAAGCCCTGTCGTATGGTTGAAGCCAGCTAAAGAAGAAAATCTCCGCTGCCTTTCCCGGTCGTTCGCCGATGTGATATTCGTTGAGATAGCAATTCCAGCCGGGAACCAGCTCAATACTTCGTGCGTTCTGGAATCCCGATCCGCTGGTGTTGAACACGTGCTCATAGATGGAAGACTGGCTGTCGATGTTGTTCAGCCACAAAACCTTCAGCGAGTTATCCGTGTAGACAAGGCCAAGCTCTGAAGCGACAAATGCTTCCAGTTCCAAAGCTGAAGACCACTCCGGATTTCCGTCGGGACTGTACTTCCGTAACGAGATCGTCGAATTGTCATGGACATTTGCCCATACCTCGATGATGTGCCCATCGGGATCGAAAGTGAGTTTCGTATCGCTGACGTAGTTGACGTTGCCATTTTGATCGCAAGCGCTCTCCTGCCAGAGAATCCGGTTGTTTGCCGAAATCTTCGCTAACTGGATAACGGTTGTTTCGGATTCCCGCTCGCTCCAGCTAAACAGCAGATTTCCCGCTCCATCGGCGACCAGATCATACGTGCTGAAGTGGTATACGTAATACCCGATCCGTAGCGGGTCTTCGTGAATGAAATTACCGTCGATATCGATTATCTGAAACATGAGGTTCGGCTGGGACGTCGTGGTACTCGAGCTCAAGACGGTGAATGTGTCCGGCGCTGTCCTGACGATATCGGCTAACGAATATTCGGTTCTGGCTCCCAGTTCCTTGTAGCCACTTTCGCTCCAGGGAATGGAGCCGTCGGCCATGACGCGCTGTGCGACAAGCTGACACTGATAATTTGCCAACTGAATCAGGCTGCTTACGATGATCCCGCCCTGACCGTCATCGCAGCAGCCGAAGCGTTCGCTGATAACAACGGCATCTTCGAAAAGGACCTGGCCGCCCGGCCAAAGGTTTTCGCCGGATCTGTCGATATGCAATGCATTGATCTTCTCATAGTAATCAACGGATAATTGAATGATGGGAAAAACGCCGCCCATCTCGTCGGGAATGAGTTCGAAGCAGTGGAAGTAGGATACAGGATAGGGATTCCAATAGCAAGGTTGATCCCAAACGGGATTTCCATGCCAGTCGAACTTGGTTATACCAAGCTGTAAGTTGTGGGATGGACTTAGCAGGGACACCCCGAGAACCAGAAGATTGTCGGATGTCCTTTCGAGAGAGAGGATTTCGACCGGGAGTTTACTGGAGAACACATTCCGGGGGGCATCCCACATGGGTCCGCCATCTGCGTCGAGGCGCATTGCGTATGCATCGTGGCTGCCGTTAACCGTTTGGGCCCATACGATGATCAGGGAACCGTCGTCGTTGTGTTTGCTGAAACCGTTGAATTGGATGTTGGCGCTGTTGATCAGCGGTAAACCGTTATCCTGCCACAAAAGGCAGCTTCCGCAAAGATTGCCGATGAACAAGAGGACGAGTAACAGTATCGAGTACAAGCGTTTCATATTTGCCTCATGTGCCGGTAACGATCGAAAATTACGTATCCGTAAGGAGAATGTCAAACAAAAAAATGATCAGATACCCTGAGAATATAAAAGGGGCGAAGAACGCCCCTTTACAGAACAACAACCTCTGCGAGTTGTCAGGTTATTTCAGCAGTAAAATTTTCCTGCGATAGTCCCTGCCGTCGATGTTGAGATTCATCAGGTAAACGCCGGAAGAGACGCTACGGCTCCTGTTGTCCTCGCCGTTCCATTCAAGGAAATGCCTTCCCGAGGGCAGGATGTCTTTCTGAAGTGTTTTCACGAGCTGTCCTTTCACATTATAGACCTTCAGCTCAACCTCCGATTCCTTTGCCAGAGAGAACTGAACGGTTGTCGTCGGGTTGAAGGGATTGGGATAATTCGTCAGGTTCGGGCTCAGCCCGGGAGCGTCCTGATCCTGCTCGGTTTTCGTCTGCTCGTAATCGAATAGCTGAACGTAATATTCATAGTACGGTGTGTTTGTCCGGTAGTCCTTCCACATGATGAAGTACTTGTTGTTTTCCGCGTCAATAAGTCTGGGGGTGTGTTGTGATCCGACGGCGTCACAAACGATGATCGGATCATCGGTGAAAGTGCCGTCTAAATTCATGTGCTGCAACCAGATATTGTTGTTGTTCCAGCCACCGGAAGTTCCTGCTCCCGATAACAAAATGCCGTCCGGGGTTTTTGAAACGTCCGAGACACTCCCCGGGCATTCATTATAAACATGTACTGAATCCCACAGAGTTTCACCGTGAATGGTAAAGGCATTGATGTTCAATGATTCGTGGGTCCAGAACACATACAGGTTCTTATCGATCACGATGGAAGCAGGTGACTGGATGTAGGAATCGGAAGCAATGGCAAGGCTGTTGACCCATTCCTTTGTACCATCCTGATGGACGAGTTGAAGTCGAATGGTGTCGTCATCATGCTGCATTTTCCAGGTGATGACCAGTCCATCCTCGGTATTGGTGTAATCCCAGAAATTCTGGCTATAAGGGAGGGTCGTGATTACCGTGCCGTCTTCCTCCCAATTCTCATAGATACCGCCATCCATCGTGATACGGATAACACGGTAATAATTACTCAGCCAGACAATATAGTCGTCTTCCATGTGCATCAGGAGGTAGTTGGAGGCGCTGTCTTCATTGATAATCATCGGCTCATCCCAGGCAAGCTCGCCGTTGGCGATCCTTTGCACGCGGATTCTGTCGAGAGGATTATTGAATTCCTGCCAGGCCACAAGCACATTGCTGAGATATTGCGATACCTGGATATTATTGATCGTCCAATCGTCATCCGGTGAGTATTCGGCGATGATGAGGTCGCTGTCCCACACTCGGTTGGCATTTGCGTCGAAACGATTTGCGCGGATCGAAATGTGATCGTCAAACTCTTGGGTCCACACGACGATGACGTCGTTCTCGAAGTCGATAATGGATTGGATCCGATATTTGTAGCGCGGATTACTCAGGATTTTTGTACCGTTCGCGCCTGCACCTGTCTCTCCGTCCATGTCAATGGTTTGTAGATAGCAGCTACTATCGAACAGATTCGACCATGCCACGGATAGCCGATCGACACGGTGATTCATGTCCGTGAAAGCAGAAGTCTGGTTATTCGAACACCAGCCTTCATGAATCAGCTCACCACCCTCAACGAAAATGTGATCGCCAGAGCTTGTCAGGCATTGCTTGTAAACGCTCAGGTAATTGCTGCGGTTATCCGCCCAGTTGATGATTGCATGATCTTCGGCAACGTTCAAAGCAACATCGCTGATATCCATGGCTCCTTCGAGAACTACCTGCTGTGTTTGATCCCACTGCGCCCGGCCTTCGGTATCGTATTTCTGAATGTGAAGGTTCATGAAGTCGTAATCATCGAAAGTCCAGAGGTTGTAAAGGTTTCCGTCTGTGTCGCACGCCAATTCAATTTCTCTAATATAGCCCACTTGCGGTTCAGTTTCGAACATGGAATTGCCGAAGACGCTGAACTCGTTATCCGGAGTAATCTTCAAGATGTAATTGTAGGGAATGTAGTCCTTGGAAACCGCCCATGATATGAAGATATTGCCGTCATGATCCATGAGAGTTTCCTGCGACTCGTATTGGGAGATGTCTTCCTCGATCTGGGTACTGTTCTCCGAAAGAGTTTCGCCATCGAGATTCAAGCGCTTGATTTGCAGCCATGAACCGGTGGAATCGGCGAAGGAGTACAGGACAGAATATTCATTTTCGCCAGATTGAAAGAGGTGGGTCAGCGCTCCGTAACTGGTTTCTTCGTAAATCAGAAAACCTTCATCGCCCCAAGGCGTTTCTCCTTCTGCCGTAAAGCGTTGCACGCAGTAACATGGATACTTGTCCTCCAGATCGACGATGTTCGCAACGATGATGCCGCCTTCTCCGTCCGCGCAGACAGGAACCGGATGATTGAAGCAATTCCAGTTGCCAAAGAGGTGCCTGTAGCCATCTTCCCAATCCATATCCCCGTCGCTGGTTATATGATTGATCGCGCAGTTGTAACTCTCCCAGCCTTCCGGAGATTGCCACATCAGGTACGCTCCACCCTCAGCGTCCGGGAAGCACGAGAACTCGGGATATTTCGCCATATAACTGTCGGTTGCGATCAGCGGGGACTCCCAAATCGGGTTTCCATCCCAGTCGACCTTTTGGAGGTAGAGGTTGTTGTAATAGTAGTCGTACATGTCGCACCACACGATCATCAAGTTACCGTCTGCGGTCGAGAAAATGCTCGGGTACCAGGGGGTTGTTGCGTGGTGGCAAATATTGCGAGGCTCATCCCACATGTTGTTGCCATCGGGGTCGAAACGCATGGCGAAGATATCGCAGTAACCTCCGACGGTATCTGCCCACATTGTTATCGTCTCACCGGCATCGTTTTGGGCGCTCGATCCTTCGTACCTGATATAAGATATCGTATATAGCGGAAGCCCGTTTTCCTCCCACATCAGTGGCTCTGATGCCAGGAAAGCGGTTGTAAACAAGAAGAGAAGCAGCGTGACGGTTCGGTTCATACAATCCTCCCGAAGAATTCACAGTTATAAGTCACATAGGAACACCAATACAGATGGTTAAAGGTAAGCAAAAAACGTTCCTGAATTAAAAAAAATATAGTGATAGGATTGATGCCGGCTTTTTTTGTTAAAAACCTGCGATCTCGATCGACGAAAACAAGTATACCAGGCGGAGTACTACATACAATACCGGAGCGGAAGCAAGGAGGCTGTCGAACCGGTCGAGGATTCCGCCGTGTCCGGGGATCAGGTTCGAGCTGTCTTTCATGCCTGCGTCGCGCTTGATCATTGATTCCACCAGGTCTCCGAACTGGCCGAAGATGCTTGTCGTGAACCCGATGAGAATCGCCTCGATCCAGTTGAGGCAATTGGGAAAAATCAGTTTTGCAGCAATGGACGCGATGAATGCAAAGAACACAGCCGCAAGGAAGCCTTCCACCGACTTCTTGGGGCTTGCGAGAAATACCTCGCGGTGCTTCCCGAACCATCTGCCGGCGAAATATGCCGCGGAGTCCGTTATCCAGGTTACGATCAGGAGGAAAATGATGATGTACTGCCCGTGAGGTTTGACCTGACGTATGTTGTAAAACGAAGAGACAAAAAGTCCTGCATACACCATGATGAAGAATAGCGCCGAGATGCGCTGCAAGGATCCATCGAGGCGGTTATGGAGAAGATCGTGGCCGGTGAATACGAAGTAGACAATCAGCATGGAGGCGATGATTGTGGGCGGTCCGCCCCAGGTTCCGGAGATGAATACCAGGAAGTTGAGCGGTATGACAAGCTTGGGTACGTGCACACCTTTTGCGATGAATATCTTCCTCAGCTCGAAGGTTGCAATCAGATTGAGTATCGAGAGTGCGATAACCATCGGTACCCCACCGTAGTAAAATACGATGAGGATAAGGGGCATGAAAAAGAATGCAAGGAGAAGACGCCAAATCAGTTCCATTATTTCCTCGCTCCAAATTTGCGGTTACGTTGTTGGAAGTCCAGGATCGCATCCAGGAATTCCTTTGCCGTGAAATCGGGCCAGAGGGTGTCGGTAAACCACAGCTCCGAATATGCGCTCTGCCATAGCAGGAAGTTCGAGAGCCTGAGCTCTCCGCTGGTTCGGATGATCAGGTCGGGTTCCGGCAAGCCCTTCGTATAAAGGTGCTGGTCGATCATCTCCTCCGTGATTTCCGGGATTCCGCCTTCTCGATGATCCTGCACGATCTGGTTGATCGCTTCGATGATCTCCTGGCGGCCGCCGTAGTTGAAGGCGATGTTGAACTTCATTCCGGTGTTGTTCCAGGTTTTCCTTGTGATATCGTCGAGTCGCTTGAGGTAGGCTTGATCTATTTTGATGCGACTTCCGATATACTGAACGCGGGAATTTTTTCGGTGAAGCTCGTCGATGTTTTGCTCGATTGAATCGATGTTCAACTTCATGAGTCCCTTTACTTCCAGGGCAGAACGCTTCCAGTTCTCGGTCGAGAAGGCGTAGATGGTCAGGCATTCGAGTCCGATATCGTCCGCGGCGGTGATGATCTCGCGCACGGTCTCTCTGCCGCGGATATGTCCGGTCAGCCTTTTCACGAAGTGTTTCTTGGCCCAGCGACCGTTTCCGTCCATGATGATGCCAACGTGACGGGGCATTTTCGTGGGATCGATTTTCTTCATCAGAGCTTCAACTTCAGACATCGTTATCCTTTCTTCGCTTTCTTGCGAGCGTTATCTTTGAGCCATGCGTAAATAAAGCCGTTCAGGTCACCGTCCATAACATTAGAGGTGTTTCCAGATTCGTGGCTTGTGCGGTGATCCTTCACCATTTGATAGGGGTGGAAAACGTAGGATCGAATCTGGTTGCCCCAGCCGATCTCCGTTTTCTCGTTTTCCAGTTTCTGCTTCTCTTTATCCTTCTCTTCCTCCTGAAACTGGATCAGGCGGGAGGTGAGAATCTTCATCGCGGTCGCGCGGTTCTTGATCTGCGAGCGTTCATTCTGGCACTGGACGATGATTCCGCTGGGGATATGGGTGATCCGAACCGCGGAATCTGTCGTGTTGACGTGCTGTCCACCAGCGCCGCTGGCGCGATAGGTATCGATCTTGAGGTCTTTCGGATTGATTTCGATGCTATCGTCCTCCTCGATGAGGGGATAGACGAAAACGGACGCGAAGGAGGTTTGTCGCTTCCCCTGCGCGTTGAAGGGGGAGATGCGCACCAGGCGGTGGATACCGATCTCGGCCTTCAGGAGTCCGAAGACAAACTCGCCGCTTATTTCCATGGTCACACTCTTGATGCCGGCTTCGTCGCCGGGCTGGAAATCGATTTCGGTGGCGCTGAATCCTTCGCGGTCGGTCCAACGCTTGTACATGCGCAGCAGCATTTCCGCCCAGTCCTGCGATTCGGTACCGCCGGCTCCCGGGTGTATGGTAAGGATCGCGCTGTCGTTGTCGTGCTTTCCGTTCAAGAGGAATTTGACCTCGATACCATCCAGGTCTTGCATGTACTCGTTGATCTGGTCGGCCGCTTCCTTGAGGAGGGCTTCGTTCTCCTCATCCTCGAGGAGCGCGATGTAGGTTTCGATATCGTCCGACATCTCTTCGAGCTTGTCGTCGTTTTCGATCTGCGTGCGGAGGCCGCTCATCTTTCTGGTTACCAGTTGAGCTTCCTTCTGATCATTCCAAAAGCCGGGCTTCTGCGATTGTTTTTCTAAGGCGTCGAGTTGAGACCGGAGGGAATCCAGGTCAAAGATACCCCCTTATCTCTTTGATTTTTCCGAGGGCCTGATCCGCCAGTCTTTGAAGTTCATTGAGTTCCATGTATTCTCCTGTATTATAAATAGCGTCCTGGTAGCAAGCGCTCTTTCACCTGCTCGTTGAAGTATCGGTCGGTCATGGTGGCGATGAAATCGCGAACCCACTCGGCAGGCTTGAAGGTATCGAGATACTGATCCTGCTTGTGGTTGAGGAAATGAGTAAAAATCCGCGACTCTTTCACATTGTTCTTGATATCTTCCATGTACTGATCGAACAGCATATCCATGCTGCGGTGGATCGCCTTGTTGGCGGTCTTCACGTTTTCCGCCGTATAGATGTACTTGTAGTTGAATTCCTTGAGCACCTTGAGGTAGTGCGAGGTTTCTTCGTCGAAGGCGATGAAATCCTTGCCGTAACTTTCGGCGACAACGCTTTTCACCAGCCTGTCGATGATCTGGCTGTTGCGGCTGCCCAGTATTTCCACGCACTCCTTCGGAAGCTGGTCGCGGCTGAGGATGTTGTAGCGTATAGCGTCCTCGATGTCTTGCCCGATATATGCGATCGTATCGACGACCCGGACTACGCAGCCCTCCATGGTGGCCGGCATCCACTGCACATTCACCGGTTCTTTCTTCTTCTCGATGTAATCCTGGATATCGGCCTCGGACTTGTCCTTCTGCGGAACGAGCTTGGTGTTGTGAACCTCGCCGTCATGGGAGATGATGCCGTCACGGACCTGGAAGGTCAGGTTCAGGCCTCGTCCCTTGCGGGAGATGTTGTCCACGATGTGAAGGCTTTCGATGTTGTGGTGGAACATGCCGAGTCCGTACTTGCGGCAGCAGTTGCTCAGGGCCTTCTCTCCATCATGCCCGAAGGGCGTGTGGCCGAGATCGTGCCCGAGCGCGATTGCTTCGATGAGCTCGAGATTGAGTTGCAGCGCTTTGCCTATGGTTCTCGATATTTGCGAAACATAGGTTGTGTGGATCGACCGGTTGGTCATTTCCTCGTCGATCAGGTTCGTGAACGAGAAGACCTGGGTTTTGCCCTGGTATCTGCGGTAAGCGCCGCAGTAGAGGATGCGGTCGCGATCCAGCGCAAACGCAGTGCGAAGGTGTTCCTTCTCTTCGGGTTTCAAGCGCCAGGCGTCCGCATTCTTACACGCGAACCGGCTGAGCCCGTTATCGCTGATGACAGCGAGTTCTTTATAGATTTCTTTCAGTTTCTGGGGATTGATCATGGCTGATCTCCTTCTTGCGGTAGGTCATCGAGATCGGCTCGAATCCCTCGCGGCGTTTCATGTCTTCGAAATGCGTCACCACGGGCGGTTTAACGAAGTCCTCGACGACGGTAAAGTCATCGCGCTTTGCGAATTCTTTTTGAATCCACAGGGCGTAATCGCGATGATCCGTGCTCAAGTACACTTCTCCATCCGGCTTCAGAAGCAGATGCAGCGCATCGATAAACGGTTGCTGAATAATCCGGTGCTTATGATGCTTGCGTTTTGGCCAGGGGTCCGGATGAATGATATAGACTTTTTCGACAGTTCCTTCTCTGATCTTCTCACCGATGCTTTTATCGACATATTCAGCCGCAAGGCGCACGTTGACCCGCATCGATTCATCCAGCCGCTTCAACATCGGCGGGAAACGCTTCCATTTCAGTTCGAATCCCAGGAAGTTCACCTTGGGCAATATTCTCGCCATCTCGGCAATGAATTCCCCGCGTCCGCTTCCTATCTCCACGTGGACCGGATTGTCGTTACCAAACACCTCTTGCAGGTCAAGAGGATGGTCGGATGTTTCCAAAAGAAACAACTTCAGTTTTTCTTCTATTGCGATGTCAAATTCAGGTTTCATACTCAATAGCCAAAAATACTGCATTTTTTAACCTGTCAATGAACTTCACGGAAAAAGTGCTTTTTCTCTCGTTTCGTTCACGCCAGCTCGATTCTAGATGGGTGCAAGCCGAGTGGCGGGGCGGCGTCGGAATCCCATGAGAGGCTTGCGGAATAACTCATGAATGGCGGACGTTCGCGAGTTTCCCGGCACAGGCGAGGATGCGGTCGGCATGGGATTCCGGACATCCCAGGGCGATCCCGCGCGGGATCGCCCTGGGTGTCGTGCGCGGAGCGCACACGCCGCCCCGCCGCGGGGATGGCTGAGCAAAGACCAGTTTAAGCGTTTTTCGGAGAAATGAATGGGCGTGATGCGGAAAAATCATTTGCCATATTATGGAGTGTTCATGATATTGGACGCTGAAAAATGATTCATGGAGAACGCATGAAAACAAAGCTGACCCTCATCCTTTTTTTTGCGCTAGCCTGCTTTCTGGCAGCTACCGCCACTGACGACATCGATAGCCTGATCGACAAGTCGGGGCAAATGCCCGACTCATTGGCGATTCTTCAACTTTCAAAGGCGAGAGAGCTGGCCAGAGACAGCGAGGAGATCGAGAAGGAAATCCAGGTACAGCGACTTCTCTTCGATCGCTACAACCGCATTGGCGATCAGCAGAAAGCGGTCAAAGTGATCGATCGGATTTTTGAGCTCTACCGACTGAGGAATGAGCAAGTCAGCAGCGATATAGCGAGTAAGAGGCTTCAAATGCGTTTTGGGATTTTCGCAGGACTGGCGCTGTTTATCGCCATGGTCGTTGTGATGGTGGGCGTGCTGCTCAACCGCAACAAGCATCACCTGAACGCTCGCAAGGAAATCGAGAAGACCAACCATAGGCTCAATGAGACCATGAGCAAGCTGGAGGCTGCTTCCCCCCATGACGCCGTTACCGGGCTGATAAGCCAGCGCGCGATGCTGGAGCGTATACAGTACGAAGAGATAAGATTCGAGCGCAGCCAGATGGATTTCACCTACATTCTCTGCGAGATCGACGACTACGAGGATTTGAAGATAGAGCACGGAATGCAAACGGCTGAGTACATTTTGAGAACCATCGGCGACATGATCCGCGAAAGCGTCCGCAAGCAGGATATCATCGGCAGGTGGAGCGACGCGCGTTACCTCTTCCTGCTTCCGCAGACAAATCCCCAGGGCGCAAGCGTCATCGCCGAGAAAATTCGTGGGAAAATTGAATCGAACACATACCAGCACAGGCACAACAACCTCTCGGTTACATTGACATTCGGCATAGCGGCTTACGATCCGAAGAAAGGAAGCAGGACTTGTATCGCTGAAGCGGAACAAGCGCTCGTCCAGGGAAAGACGCAGGGCATGAACCAGGTCGTTGTGTACGTCCCGGCAGAATAGACGCATTGCAGGCTACTGAGAAAAACTGCGAAAAGCAAAGTCATTAATATTTCCCTTAACAATTGGAACAATTCGGGCAACTAACGCTGTCGGTTGCGACCGCTCGTGTACATATAAGAGAATCATTGACATGAACGATTGCAATTCCAAAATGTGAACTGGACTATTTCATTCATAATTGATAATAATACTGGAGGTAGATAATATGATGAAGAAAACCGTAACCATGATGATCCTGGTCATGATGACAATGATGTTGTTTGGGCAGGGAAAATCCTTGCAGCAACTGGGCAACGAAGCCGAAGTTGCCGGCGACGAAGCCTACACGGCGAAAAATTACACTCAAGCGCAAGCGAAATACAAAGAATCCATTGCCAAATACAAGGAATCCGAAGCTGCCGAGCAGATAAATCTGGGCGACAAAATCTCTGGAATCCAGGAAAAGCTGTTCAAGGCATACTACTTCGACAAAAAATACAACGAAGCCATCGGAATTTACAAGGATATGCTGAAGAAAGACCCTTCCGATCAGAAGAAGATTCTCATCGTAGCCCAGATATACGAAAAAGGGCTCAAACAGCTCGATAAAGCGATCGCGCACCTGAAAGAGTTCGATGCGAAAAAAGCCGACTTCAAGCTTCGCAAGGAAATCGCTTCCCTCTATACCGAGATGGACAACAAGCAGGAAGCCATCAACTGGTACAACAAAGCGAAAGAGATCAGACAGGATGCGAATATCATCCAGAAAACCGCCGTTCTCTACCGCGAACTGGGCCAGATTCCCAATGCGATCAAGGAATATGAAGATTACCTGAAGACGAACCCATCCGAAAGCTCGAAGTATAAAACCTATATGAATATGGGCGCGCTGTACGAACAGATCAAGAAGCCTCAGGAAGCAATCAACGCCTACGAGAAAAGCCTCGGTGTGAAGTTCGACTCCAAGATCGCGACCAAGCTTATGGTCATGTATTACGATACAAAGAATTATGCGAAGGCGACAGAGAAGATCAACCTGCTTCTGAATAAAGATTCGAAAGATGCCGACGCGATTTACTACCACGCTCAAATCCTCTATAACGATGGGGACAAGAACGGAGCGCTTGCCGAGTTTAAAAAGATCGAAAGTAATGCGAAATATGGCGAAAGCGCCAAGGGATTTATCAAAAGTATCGAATCGGAGCTGTAAAAAACGAAACTTGTTCCGGTTTGCCAACCTGATTAGGAGATGTTATGAAGAATCTGATGTTATGCCTGGTTGTCTTGATGATTGTGCTTGCTGCTTGTGACAACAGAAGTACGGATGCTCCTGAAATGAACATATTAGCAACACCGACTGTCCTTTATAACGAGAACAGCAGTCTCAATTATTCAAATATCGAGATTGATCTGGATGGTGATAAATCTTCAACAATCGATAGACGAATCAATATTGAATATGACACCACCCTCGGAACGTTCAACCCGGATATCAGCTACTCGGGAAGCGCATACTTCATTCGTACCGATTCTCTTGGAATCGCGAGGGGTACGTTCTCCGTGAAGGATTCCGCTTCCGGCGATGTGCCGGTCACGTTCACGATGGAAACGTATCAGAGTGTTCACGAAACCATTCATTTCATGGTGATGGATATCCCCGAGATCGAGATCACGGCTTCGCAAGACTCCATTCTTGCGGACGGAACGACACTCACCGATATCTATGTTCAACTCACGAGCGAAACGGAAAACATCGGCGAGCAGTGGATCGATTTCGAATCGAATCTCACACTGATTGACGCTTCGGTTCAGACTGACTCACTTGGTCAGGCTACCACCCAGGTTCAAGCTCCGGCTAATCCGGGTTCATATTATATAACCGCGGAGATACGCGACCTGAACAGGCAGGCCACGATCCATCTGTGGTATAATTAGGCGTTCGCAGGATTCGGAACAATCTTGCCAACGATGGAAAGTACAGGAGGAGAATGATGCGTAAATACGTTATAGCCGGTAACTGGAAGATGAATAAAACCTTCGAGGAAACCGACGATTATATGGAGGGGCTTGCCGAATACGTTTTCGAGAACGATGAGGACATGCAGAAGATCATCCCCGTCGTTTGCCCGCCGGCAATTTATCTGGAAATGGCAACCGATTTCGCGGAAGACCGTTCGTTCTTCGTGGGAGCTCAGGATGTGAGCGAGCACGACAGTGGCGCTTACACGGGAGAAATCTCCGCACCAATGTTGAAGACACTCGATGTTGCATACTGCATCGTCGGGCACTCCGAACGACGGAAGTACCATCAGGAAACCGAGGAGATCGTGAACAACAAGATCCTCGCGCTTCAGAAAAACGAGATCGTACCGATCGTTTGCATCGGCGAGACCGAAGAGCAAAGACGGGATCGCCTGACCGAGGAAGTTCTCGAAAAGCAGCTCACTGGCGGCTTCAAGGACATCTCATTCGCGAACGGCGATATCGTCGTCGCGTACGAGCCCATCTGGGCCATCGGAACCGGCAAGACTGCTACCCCCGATATCGCTCAGGAAGCGCATGCCTTCATCCGCGCCTGGTTCAGGAAGAACTACGGCGAGGAGATCGCCGCGCAAGTGCAGCTTCTCTATGGAGGAAGCGTCACGCCGGGTAACATCGAGGAATTGCTCAGGCAGGAAGACATCGATGGCGCGCTCATCGGTGGCGCTTCGCTCGATTTCGACAAATACACGGATATGCTTGCCAAGGCTGTCGCGCTGACAAGCGAATAACGAATACCATTGTTGGAGAATAAATGCTCGATCTTAAATTCATAAGAGAGAACGCCGAGGCGGTAAAAGAAGCGGTTCGGCTCAAGAATGAGAAAGCTGATATCGATAAAATCCTCGAGCTGGACGAAAAGAAACGCACGGTTCAATTCCAGTTCGATCAGGTCCGGTCGGAACAGAAAACCAAGTCGAAAGAGATCGGTAATCGCAAGAAGCAGGGGCTGGAAGTTGAATCCGTCATGGAAGAAGTCTCCAGGCTCGCCGAGCAGATCAAGGAGCTCAACACGGAACTCAGCGACGTTACGAATGAGCTGAATGATCGACTGCTGACGGTTCCCAACATCCCGCAAAAGGATGTCCCCGCCGGCGGCGAAGAGAACAACGCCTTCGTCCGCGACTGGGGATGCAAGAAGGAATTCACCTTCGAACCGCGCGAGCACATGGAAATCTGCGACGAATCGCTCGATTTCAAACGCGGCGCGAAAATCACCGGAAGCGGTTTCCCTTTATATAAAGGTACCGCCGCCCTGCTGGAAAGAGCGCTTATCAACTACTTCCTCGATAAGCATGTCCTCCAGCACGGCTACACGGAAATGAAGCCGCCCTTCATCGTCAATCGCAAAACAATGACGGGAACCGGGCAGCTCCCCAAGCTCGAAGAGGACATGTATCACACCGATGCGGAAGACTTCTTTCTGATCCCGACGGCGGAAGTTCCGGTTACCAATTACTACTCGGAGGAAATCCTCCCGGAGAAGGAACTACCGGTCAAGTTCTGCGCCTATACGCCATGCTTCCGGCGGGAAGCCGGTTCCTACGGTAAGGATACGAAGGGCCTCCAGCGCGTGCACCAGTTCAACAAAGTCGAGCTGGTCCAGTTGACCCGTCCCGAGGATTCACCGCAAGCGCTGGACGACATCACCTCCGCGGCGGAAGCGATCGTCCAGGAGCTCGGGCTCCACTACCGCGTGGTCAAGCTTGCGACGGGTGATCTCAGCTTCGCATCGTCGATAACATACGATATCGAGGTGTGGGCGCCCGGCTGCGAAAGGTACCTCGAGGTGTCTTCGGTGAGCAACTTCACCGATTTCCAGGCTCGCCGTGCTTCAATACGCTATCGTAAGAATGAAGACGGCAAGGTGGATTACGTTCACACGCTCAACGGATCCGGGCTGGCAACGCCACGCATTTTCGTTGCGCTGGTGGAGACATGGCAGAACGAGGATGGAGGCATTACCGTTCCTCCGTGCTTGAGACCCTACCTGCAGAATCGGGAGCGAATCGAGTTCTGATTCCACGATATTATTGATAAATTGGATAAAGTGTCTACCGGATGCTCGATGCTCTGGCGGACACTTTTTTCACATTCGGAAGCCTGGTTTTGTGGTTCGATACATTGTCGCTTGGCCACGTTTGAACGGCTGTTCAATTTGCCTGGAAACAGCGTTTCGCTGCATCCCTCTTAAAAGGTGATTGGATATTCAAAAAAAAGTGCGATTGCAAGCGTTAATTCTATGTGCATACTGTGTAATGTTTTTGATGGTATTGGTGTCACGAGTGATCGGGCAGGAACGAAAAAAATGAAATAAAATGCGCGAAAATCTCTTGACACAAAAACTCTCTATGTGGAAAGTGACCGAACCTTCAGCGCAGAAGTGTTGGGGGAAGCGAGATCATTGAAAACGAGAAAAAATAGAGTGAAGTGTAAAGAACTTGCGAGAGAGAGTGACGAGTCAAAATAGAACTTTCATAATGGAGAGTTTGATCCTGGCTCAGGACGAACGCTGGCGGCGTGGATTAGGCATGCAAGTCGAACGCGAACGGGATGCTTCGGTGTCCTTAGTAGAGTGGCGAACGGGTGAGTAACGCGTAGGTAATCTGCCTTCAAGAGGGGGATAGCCCCGGGAAACCGGGATTAATACCGCATGTGCAGGAAACTGTAAAGGTGGCCTCTGTTTCAAGCTACCGCTTGAAGATGAGCCTGCGTCCTATTAGCTAGATGGTGGGGTAATGGCCTACCATGGCGATGATCGGTAGGCGGCCTTAACGGGTGGTCGCCCACACTGGGATTGAGATACGGCCCAGACTCCTACGGGAGGCAGCAGTCGAGAATAGTCTACAATGGGGGAAACCCTGATAGTGCGACGCCGCGTGCACGAAGAACCCTTTCGGGGCGTAAAGTGCTTTTCTATGTGAGCAATGCTACTCAGGAGAATATTTTGAGTAGAGAGATACTAGTATAGGAATAAGCCACGGCTAACTCCGTGCCAGCAGCCGCGGTAATACGGGGGTGGCAAGCGTTGTCCGGAATCACTAGGCGTAAAGGGCAAGTAGGCGGAACGATCAGTCAGGTGTTAAAGGCGTCGGCTCAACCGGCGTATGGCATTTGATACTGTCGTTCTAGAGTAAGGTAGAGGAAGACGGAATTCCTGGTGTAGCGGTGGAATGCGCAGATATCAGGAAGAACACCGATGGCGAAGGCAGTCTTCTGGGCCATTACTGACGCTGAATTGCGAAGGTGTGGGTATCGAACAGGATTAGATACCCTGGTAGTCCACACAGTAAACGATGTGCACTAGGTGTCGGGGGGGCAGAACCCTTCGGTACCGCAGCTAACGCGTTAAGTGCATCGCCTGGGGAGTACGATCGCAAGGTTAAAACTCAAAGGAATTGACGGGGGCCCGCACAAGCGGTGGAGCATGTGGTTTAATTCGATGCAACGCGAAGAACCTTACCTGGGCTTGACATCCTTCGAATCCGTCAGAGATGATGGAGTGCCTCTTTGAGGAGCGGAGAGACAGGTGCTGCATGGCTGTCGTCAGCTCGTGTCGTGAGATGTTGGGTTAAGTCCCGCAACGAGCGCAACCCCTATCTTTAGTTGCCAACGGGTAATGCCGGGGACTCTAGAGAGACTGCCAGTGTAATAAACTGGAGGAAGGTGGGGACGACGTCAAGTCATCATGGTCCTTATGTCCAGGGCTACACACGTGCTACAATGGTCGGTACAGAGGGTCGCGAAGCCGCGAGGTAGAGCAAATCCCAGAAAGCCGATCTCAGTTCGGATTGGAGTCTGCAACTCGACTCCATGAAGTTGGAATCGCTAGTAATCGCGCATCAGCATGGCGCGGTGAATACGTTCCCGGGCCTTGTACACACCGCCCGTCAAGTCAGCCGAGTTGAGTGCACCCGAAGTAGGTGAGCGAACCGCAAGGAAGCAGCTTACGAAGGTGTGCTTGGCGAGGGGGACTAAGTCGTAACAAGGTAGCCGTACCGGAAGGTGCGGCTGGATCACCTCCTTTCAAGGGAGAAAATACGATGCTGAACTCGAACCTTTTTTCGAGCAGTTCTTCTACACTTCACTTCTATATAAAGTTTCAGGTGGGGGCCTGTAGCTCAGTTGGTTAGAGCGCACGCCTGATAAGCGTGAGGTCGGCTGTTCAAATCAGCCCAGGCCCACCAATTATTGGGGGATTAGCTTAGTTGGGAGAGCGCCGCCCTTGCAAGGCGGAGGTCAGCGGTTCGAATCCGCTATCCTCCACCAGAATATAGTTCATTATAGTGATATAGAGTGGAATGAAGTGTTTGAAAGAGTACTGAAGAATTGAAGTAAAGAAAGGATACTTTTCTACATTTATGAATGCTTTTAAAGGCAGTATTCATAAGTGATGAATTTTGGATAAGAAGCAATGGCATACGGTGGATGCCTTGGCACCTTAATGGCGAAGAAGGACGTGGCTAACTACGAAAAGCCTCGGGGAGCTGTAAGCGAGCGCAGATCCGGGGATTTCCGAATGGGGCAACCCGGCAGGCTTTATAGCCTGTCATCCTTAGGGAAGCATACGCGGTGAACTGAAACATCTAAGTAACCGCAGGAAGAGAAAGTAATAACGATTCCCCAAGTAGCGGCGAGCGAACGGGGAGAAGCCTAAACCCATCTAACGGTGGGGGTAGTGGGACCACGCTGTAGCATGTACAGACGGTAGATGAACCCGGTTGGAAAGCCGGGCCGTAGCAGGTGACAGCCCTTTAGTCGAAACTGGCTGTGCAGCTTAGTGGCATCCCGAGTAGCCCGGGACACGAGAAATCCTGGGTGAATCCGCGAGGACCATCTCGTAAGGCTAAATACATAAGGTGACCGATAGCGAATAGTACCGTGAGGGAAAGGTGAAAAGCACCCCGGGAGGGGAGTGAAATAGAACCTGAAACCGTATGCTTATCATCAGTCGGAGCACATTTTAGATGTGTGACGGCGTGCCTTTTGCATAATGAGCCGGTGAGTTAATCTATACAGCAAGGTTAAGTGGTACAGCCACGGAGCCGAAGCGAAAGCGAGTTTGAATAGGGCGTTTAGTTGTATGGATTAGACCCGAAGCCTGGCGATCTACCCATGTCCAGGTTGAAGTCACGGTAACACGTGATGGAGGACCGCACCAACCGATGTTGAAAAATCGGTGGATGAGGTGTGGGTAGGGGTGAAAGGCCAACCAAGCCAGGAGATAGCTGGTTCTCTCCGAAAGCTGTTTAGGCAGTGCCTTGCAGGAGAGTTATGGAGGTAGAGCACTGAATGGGGTAGGGGGCCCACCAGCTTACCGAACCCAATCAAACTCCGAATGCCATAACTTGCTCTGCAGGAGTCAGGGTGCGTGGGATAAGCTTCGTACCCGAGAGGGAAAGAACCCAGACCGTCGGCTAAGGTCCCTAAGTACATGCTGAGTGAGAAAGGATGTTTTATTGCATAGACAGCCAGGATGTTGGCTTAGAAGCAGCCACCATTGAAAGAGTGCGTAATAGCTCACTGGTCGAGTGGTAATGCACCGAAGATAATCGGGACTGAAGCATGTCACCGAAGCCGCGGCTCGATACCTATGGTATCGGGGGTAGGAGAGCATTCCAGTTGCGTAGAAGGTAAGCCGTAAGGCGATCTGGAGCGTCTGGAAGAGACCATGCCGGCATGAGTAGCGATAAGCTGAGTGAGAAACTCAGCCACCGTAAGCCTAAGGTTTCCTGAGTAAAGATAATCTTCTCAGGGTTAGTCGGTCCCTAAGGCGAGGCCGAAAGGCGTAGCTGATGGGAATCAGGTTAATATTCCTGAACCTGTAATTAGAGTGATGGGGTGACGCAGCGGTGCCCCGGAGACGGGTGTTGGACGTCCCGTTGAACACGTGTAGGAAGCTGGGCAGGCAAATCCACCCGGCATATATTCCGAGGCGTGGGACGAGAGCTTTTAAGCTCGAAAGTCCGGTTATATACGCTGCCAAGAAATAGCCTCTAAACTTAATCTAATTACAGACCGTACCGCAAACCGACTCAGGTAGGCGAGGAGAGTATCCTAAGGTGTTCGAGAGAACTCTGGTTAAGGAACTCGGCAAAATGGCCCCGTAACTTCGGGAGAAGGGGCGCCCCGGAAGGTGATCATCTTCGCGATGTAAGCTTTTGGGGGCCGCAGTGAAGAGGCCCAAGCGACTGTTTATCAAAAACACAGGTCTATGCAAAGTCGTAAGACACGGTATATAGACTGACACCTGCCCGGTGCCGGAAGGTTAAATGGAGAGGTTAGCCGCAAGGCGAAGCTTTGAAATGAAGCCCCGGTAAACGGCGGCCGTAACTATAACGGTCCTAAGGTAGCGAAATTCCTTGTCGGGTAAGTTCCGACCTGCACGAATGGTGTAACGATTTGGGCACTGTCTCAACCAGGGACTCGGTGAAATTGAAGTGGCGGTGAAGATGCCGCCTACCCGCGAACGGACGGAAAGACCCCGTGAACCTTTACTGCAACTTGGTATTGTAGTCTGGTATAGTATGTGTAGGATAGGTGGGAGGCTAGGAAACTGGGACGCTAGTCTCGGTGGAGCCGACGTTGAAATACCACCCTTATTGTATTGGGCTACTAACGGGCATAGTTACCCTGTGTCCGGACATTGCCAGGCGGGCAGTTTGACTGGGGCGGTCGCCTCCAAAAATGTAACGGAGGCTCACCAAGGTTCCCTCAGGCTGGTTGGTAATCAGCCGAAGAGTGTAAAGGTATAAGGGAGCTTAACTGCGAGACCGACGGGTCGAGCAGATGGGAAACCAGGTCTTAGTGATCCGGCGGCTCTGTATGGAAGGGCCGTTGCTCAAAGGATAAAAGGTACTCCGGGGATAACAGGCTGATACCGCCCAAGAGTTCACATCGACGGCGGTGTTTGGCACCTCGATGTCGGCTCAACTCATCCTGGGGCTGAAGGCGGTCCCAAGGGTTCGGCTGTTCGCCGATTAAAGAGTTACGCGAGCTGGGTTCAGAACGTCGTGAGACAGTTCGGTCCCTATCCTTCGTGGGCGTAGGAAATTTGAGGAGATCTGCATTTAGTACGAGAGGACCGGTGTGGACGAACCTCTGGTGTATCGGTTGTGGCGCCAGCTGCATTGCCGAGTAGCTAAGTTCGGAATGGATAACCGCTGAAAGCATCTAAGCGGGAAGCCAACTCCAAGAATATTTCCCCATCAGACACGTTGAAGACTACAACGTTGATAGGTCACAGATGTAAGCGCAGCAATGTGTTCAGTCGAGTGATACTAATAAGTCGATCGTCTTATCCTTTTCTTTTTCCTTCAAACGGAAGTCTCGATCAATCTGCTTCATTCCACTAAAATTATAATCATCAGGGCATTAGTGTGGTGGTTCTGGCGGTGAGGTCACACCTGTTCCCATCCCGAACACAGTCGTTAAGCTCACCAGCGCCGATGGTACTGCTTTGGCAACGAAGTGGGAGAGTAGGTCGCCGCCACACTTATGCCCTGATTTTTCTTTACCACCTCTTTATACGCACCTAAAAGCCCCGTGAGAAAGCTTCTCCCGGGGCTTTGTTGTATCCTTCGTTATAAATACCTTTACAGAGATGCCGGATTGAATCAAGCTACATTTATCTTTTAACGAAGGGGAATGAATGAGATTCCGAACGCTGATAACCGTTGTACGCAGGTACGGCATGATCGAGCCGGACGCCGTGTGGCTTTACGTCAACATGATGCACGCCTACCTCTTCTCAGGCCAGCTTGAGAAAGCCAAAGAAATCTGTTAGGAGAAGAAAGGCGTTCAAACAAAATGAAATCAAGGTTACTTTGTACAGAAGGTTCAGGAAGGTTTTACGTCCAAGAAACAGCAGGGAATAGAGCACACAGACATGAGAAGATCGCTCAATTGCTAAAACAATAATGTGAGGATACTATGCATGATGTTTGGTTGATTGCTATCTACGCCTTCTTTTCGGGGATAACCGTGATTATCGGTGGTACAACCGCATACTTCTTCCGGTTGCGGGATCGTCATTTGCGTGCTGAAATCCTCCATTGGACGATTGCTTTCGGCGGCGGCGTGTTGCTTGGCGCGATCTCGTTCGCTTTGGTTCCCAAAGCACTGGAACTACTGAATGTCCCGTGCTTGATCGTCCTGATGGTTGGCGGAACGTTCTCGTTCATGGCGTTCGACTGGATGCTCAGCAGGATGAAAGGCTCCATGGCTCAGTTGATGGGCATGATGATGGATTACATACCGGAAGCCCTCGCGCTGGGCGCTTCGTTTGCCCACGACCACTCGTTCGGGCTCCTGCTCGCGCTGTTCATCGGTTTGCAGAACCTGCCGGAGGGATTCAACACATACGGAGAGCTGAGGAAAATCTGGAAACCGAAGAAGACACTCTCGATTATGCTCGTGCTCAGCTTTACCGGAGTGTTTGCAGCGTTGGCGGGGTATTTTCTTCTTTCGAACATGCCGAACACGATTGCGGGAATCATGCTGTTTGCCGCAGGGGGAATCTTGTACCTGATCTTCAACGACATTGCCCCACTGGCGCGGCTGCGCGGTGCATGGTTGCCCGCATCCGGAGCGAGTATTGGCTACCTGGTGGGCATGCTGGGGGAGAAGCTGCTGTAGGAAAAGCATCTGATATGGTATCCCGGGTCACATTGGCCCGATCCTCGGCGTATAACACCACAGCCTCCGAGACACTCCGGCTGTGAATGAATACGCCATCGGATTGCTCGAACCAATCTGACCGCGGGACTTCAACTATTTTACCAATTTATCGCGTCCACCGGTTCTCGATATCCTCCACGACGATGTAATAGAAGTATTTCTGCGTTAGATCGACATCGGTATCCGTGAACTGACTTACGCTCGATGTGGCTATCTGGGAGAATCCGGAGAATGGGGCATCCGACTTGAAGATATGGTACTGGTCTGCGCCGGGGATTTCCTCCCAGGATATTTCCAGATTGTCCCCCGCCACGGTAATCGATAGCTCGATCGGGGTGCGCGGTTTCGCGTTATCATCCACGTAGAAGCGCTGCATCGGGCTCGACGTCGATTCCCCGTAGCTGTCGGTGGCGATAACCTTCCAGTAGTAGAGGCTTCCTGGCCGCAGGAATGGGGAATAAACCTTGGTCTCCGTGACCGCTATCGAATCGGGCGAGAGGAATGCAGCTGTCGAATCCAGATATACGGTGTATTCAAGGTAATCTCCCGGGTCGGGATCGGTGGCAGCCTGCCACTCGAACATGATTGACGTCAGATGAATGGTTTCGTAATTGGCGGGAGACACAAGGGAAAAGTCGTCGGGCGGATCGGGAACGAACGTTGTGAAGGCCCAGTCTTGCTGGCTGGAATAGGTCTCGTGCCCCTGCGTGTCGAAGGCGATAACGCGCCACCAGTAGTTGCTGTCGTCGAGAAGAAGCTCGCCCGATACGCGGTACGTGCTGGCGGCTATACTATCGACAGTGACAACCGTGCGCCCGATCTCCGGTGTGTCCCTGATCTCCAGCCTATACAGAACGGAATCGCCAGGGGTTGGATCCGTTGCCATTTCCCAATTGAAGAGGATGTCAAGCCGGCCGCATGTGGTATCGTTTTCGGGTGACACCAGGTTGAAAATGCTGGGCGATTCGCTGAGCGTTGTCGTCATCCATGGATCGTACGATACATGGTCTGAAACCAAATCTCCTGTTCTGGATATTGACGGGCCATCTGCGGAGCCCCACCAATTGTAGGTTGCATCGACGGTTACATTCGTGCTGGTGTTGTTCACGCCATAGCTCGTGTTTCCAAAGATCGCGTTGGCGTTTCCCGGTGCGCCGCCAATGAGCGGATCGGCACTCGATTCGCACAGAACGCCTGCCTGATTCATGATAATGAAATTGCCCGAAAGGATTGGGTCTGCGTTTGCTCCATAGGTACGGATTCCGTGGTTTGCGGAATTGGCAATCAGGCAGCGCTGCACCAAGCCCGGGGTGTCGATGAATGATACGTTCGCCTGCGACGATCCCCCGTGCTGAACGACGCAGCCGTTCAGAATGCAACTGTCGTCCAAGGCATAGCGATTGAAGGTAATCCCCTGCCAGTATCCTGGCGTGGGTTCCAGGCCTTTGAAGGAAGCGCCATTCGCGACAAGCCCTCCACGGTATGAACTATTCGTGCTGCTTCCGGAAACGATGGCCGTGTTCGCGGAGAAAAGCAGGGTGCAGCCGTTGGAAATGGTCAGAACAGGGTAGGCGCTCGATGCGGAAACCGTGATCGTTCCCGTAATCTCGAAGGGAATTCCCTGATTGATCCAGGTAACGCTGCTTGTGAGTGTGCCGCCCCCAGCCAGGATGCGGTTGGGATTGTTGTCGACAAACTGGTTTCCTTCGGCCAGGCAATGCAGGTTCAGGGCATCCATCGTAATCGGGTAGCTCGCATTGTTTTCGATAAGGCAATCGCGAATAACGGGACGCGCGGCTTCATTTACGCGAATGCCGTACTGGTCGTTGTTACGTATCGTACAGTTCGTTATCGTAGGCGCAGACGTATTGATTATCACCGCAGCCTGATTGCTTCCTCCAGCGTGCTCGATCGTGCAATGGTTCAGCACGCAACGTTCATCGACTGCATAGTTGTTGAAAAGGATGCCGTTTATCCTCTGCTCGGGAGCCGCGTTTGTGAACAGGACTTCTTCTGCGCACAGCGAGCCTGTGTAGCTCGAGTTTGAACTGCTGCCGACGCTGATCATGCTGGATGCGGCAAGTCGGATCTCGCACCCGGGCTGGATTTGCAGGTAGGGAGAGGCGGTTCCGCTGATGGTCAGATTGCCGGTAAGATAGTAAGGAACGCCGCAATCCTGCCATGTTCCAGAACTGGTGAGGGTTCCACTGCGGCACTCGATTACTTCGAATCCATTGCCGGTAAAATCGTTGTTGCTCCCAAGGTGGCGAATATCGTTTACGAACATCGAAATGGGGTACTCGCTGCAATTTTCAATCTGGTTGCCGGTGATCGATGGAGCGGTGCTATCGTACACATAGATACCGTCGCCCTGGCCGTCGAGAATAGTGCATCCGGTGACCGTTATATCACACTGTTCAATATATACTGAGCGATTGTTGATCTGCCCGGCGTACTGAATTTTGCAGCCATTCAAGATCGTTTCGTTGCTTCCATAGCTCAGGAACGACAAGCCAACCCAACTCCCGGGGGCTTCGTTCTGGCCAGTGAACGTTACTCCGTTGGCGATAAGCTTTCCCTTGTAGGAAGGTGTGGACGAATGGCCAACCAGCAGGTATTGTCCGCTTGCAAACTGCAGGATGCTTCCGTACTGGATTGTCACCGAAGGGATTTGTGTGCCACGGATGAAAATATTCCCATCGACTTTGAAGGGAATCCCTGATTTCTCCACGTTACATCCTTGTCGATAGTATCTCCTGGTAGTTGGATCCGGTTATCCGCGTTGTCATGATACGAGTTTCCCGTTCCGAGTCCCGTAAGATTGTTCGGGTACATACTGATCGGGCCTTGGCAATTGTAAATTTCGGTGTTGTTCATCAACAACGTCGCATTCTCCGAACATTGAACTCCGTATCCCGACGAGTTGGCAACGACGCACTGCTCCAGTGTTGCGGTCGTATTTGCCAGCCTGAATGTGGTATTCCATGTGTATCCGCCATCTCGGAACGTACAGTTTGTGAAGGACGCGCCACAATTGTAATACTCGATTGTGACACCGTACCACTCGCCGGGGGTTCCAGTCTCGCCACGGAACGTAGCGCCGTTCGCTATGAGTCCGCCGCAATAGCCCGAAGAAGTGGAGTGCCCGACCTTCATATACTTGTTCGACGCGAAGACAAGCTCGCACCCTGAAGCGATTGTCATCGGCGAGTCTGTATAATAGATCCTGAGGTTTTCGCTAATATGAAACGGAATCCCAACATTTACCCAGGCTTGCTCCGTATTGATCATGTCGTCCCACACTTGGACCATCTGGATGGCATTGTTCTCGAAAACATTGCTTTCGTCGATCCGATTGACGTAATTGACGGGCATGCGAACAGGATTTGAGCCGCAATATTCGAATGTGCAATTGTTGAATTGTGAACTCTCCAGATCGCTCTCGTTATCCAATCCAATGTTGTTGGCATGAGAGAACTTGCATGTGTTGAACACCGGGCTGCAATCGCCGACGCGAACCATTGAGTTGGTGCCGTTGCCGCCATACTCGAAATGGGTATGGTTGAGAACGCAGTTCTCCGCGACGAGGTATCTGCGGAACTGGATGTAGTCCCAATCACCGGGTGCGGGTTCTGCCTGCGATGAAGTGAAGACAACCGGTTGTGAAACGGTGCCCATTGAGGAAATCGCTCCGGCGTATACGCTGGTCGTTCCATGCCCAACGATAATGTATTTACCCGGGTCGATTTTGACTTCGACACCCGCTTCGATGGTCAGCGTACCGTAGATTAAGATGTTGGCCTGTATGACATAGGGAGATCCCGAAAGCGTCCATGTTTCGTCGGCCGTAATATTGCTGTTGATCAGGGTCTCGGCAGGAAGAACGACGACTATCAACAGGAAAAGAAGAGAAAAGTATAGGTATTTCATTTTATCTCCTTTGATTACGAATAATAATAACATTATAATCCATTATGGTATTTGGAATTGATTGTGTCAATGTAATTTGCGCTGGAATGCATGGCGGCTTCCCTTTTCCTTCGTCTCCTTGTGCGTAGGTCAACGATCGTACTTGACGTCTCTCGCGAACTTTAAAAGGATTGGTTCGCGTATGAATAAAATCATGGAGAACGATAGATGATAAAGAATTTGATATTCCTCGCGATTGCAGGTGGCTTGGGGACGCTTGCCCGATACGGTCTTGCGGTTTGGATCGGTAAACTGTCGAGTCATGCGGTGTTCGGCGGGACTTTCTTCGTGAACATGCTCGGAAGCTTTGTTGCCGGTGTGCTGCTGGCTTTCTTCGAGAATCGAATGCACCTCTCGGCAGATGTCAGGATGATCGTGTTCATCGGATTCATGGGAGCTTTCACCACGTTCTCGGCGGTGATGGTCGATACCAGCGAACTGGTACGATCCTCAGCATGGATGCACGCGGCGGCCAATATTGTTCTGCAGAACGGATTGGGACTGGCGGCAATCTTAACCGGCGTGATGGTCGGAAGATACGTGTAAGCACGAGGCAGGAGCAGGTTCGTCCGATCTGCCGCGCAGGCGTATTGTTCCACACCTTATTGTCTCGGTTCGATAGTTATAAAGGTGTGGTATATATACGCCGGAGCGGGAGATCGGGCGAAGATGCCATGCCGGTAGAACACTTATTTCTCAATTGGCAGCACGGGCCACATTGGCACGATCCTTGAAGTATAACGCCACTGCTTCCCTTCCATCCACGCTTTCCTAAGAGCAGGAATCTGCCTCGCTGTAAAAAAAACCGGCAGCCATGCGACTACCGGTTTTTTTATTCTACTTCATCAATACCGTTTCAGCTTTGCTGAAGCCGAAATCATTTTAGAAGAAGCATCTTCGATGTGAGTACGCCGTCTCCGAAATCGATCGCGTAAAAGTATGTTCCCGATGCGACAGGCTTGTTTTGCATGTCGCGGCCATTCCATTCGATCTCGTATACACCAGGTCCATTCACGTGTAGAGCCAGCACTTTTACGATCTGCCCCTTGATGTTGTATATCCTGATCTTGACTATCTCGTCCATTTTCCGGTTGATCTGGAACCGGATCGCGGTGCTTGGATTGAAAGGATTGGGATAATTGCCCAGGAGTTGGTACGGCGCAGCCGAGATATCCGTTCCAGTATCGACATCATCTCCTTCTCCTTCGCCGCCGTCATCGATTGAGACCTCACCCTGGAAGCTGGTGAAATCGCTGATAACACCGTACGCGATGCTGATCGCGATGATCTCTTGCTTGATCTCCTCCGCTTCGTCCGAACCTTCGCCGTAAGAGTAGTACTGGACCATCAGATGCTCGATCTTCTGCTTGGCCCAAATCTTCGGAAGAAACTGGCGTTCGGGATCGGCATGATCGACTAGTTCGAGCTCGTAATTATAGGTCACATATTGGTTGAAAGCCGTTCCGCTGAAGGATATCCCGATTGTCGTGGGTTGAGTGTAGCGTCCACTGACGATGAGTTGCCTTCCCTGATACAGGTTGGGAACCGGGTTTGGGAACGCCTCTTCAATTACGGACTCCGGTGTATAGGTGATTTCAGGATTGATCATGACCGGATTCCTGATCATCATGTAAAAGGCGGTGATCATCTCTTCCAGGTCGTTATCCGCAAGGAACTGTGCCAGGCCGTTGTTATCCTGTGCAAGCAGTGTAAGAAGCTGCTCGTTTACGTGCGGGCCGATGCCGAAGTTGAATATACTGATGTTCGTTTCCGTCTGATCGACCAGATCGCTGACGTAATTCACGAGCGCTTGCGTCTCTGTGATACCCGTTGTTGCTTCGCCATCGGTGAAGAAGATGATGATATTGGCGGTGTCGTCCGTCGCGACATCGAACTGGGGAACGGCCTCGCCGAAAGCCCCGGAGATGTTCGTACTGCCTGTGGCGGACAGCGAATTGATATACTCGATCGCGTCGCTCTGGTTATCAGGCGTGAACTCGACATGCTCGTCCCGGAAAGATGTGATATTCGACGAGAACGAAACGATGTTGAACATATCGCCCTCATTGAGGTGGTTGACGATGTAGGTCGCCGCGCTACGGGCCTGAATGATCTTCTGACCGCTCATGCTACCCGAGCGATCGATGATGAGCGTGAATACCTTGTCGATTACCACGTTGTCGCTTGGATCCGGCTCAGCGATGAAGGTGAAGAATCCGTTCCCGTAAGTATCTGGAACGGAATCGAGCATGGTGCTGAAGCCGAAGAGCCCCAGCTCGTCCTGACTGAGCCCGTACTCGATCACGTAGTCCATGTTGGGAATCTGGTCATTCAAGGTCACCCCGACAGTCGCAACGTAGCCGTCGTTTGTTAAAGTATCGGCATTGTGGCTCGTCATCTCGATGCTGTCGATTTGCCTCAGTGAATTCAGTGTGAAAGAAAGTTCCTGCACCTCGACCGGAGAGTACTGAACAAGCGTGTAGTCGTTGGGATACTTGAATGTCACCGTCCCAAACTCATAGGGGAGAAGCATTACATACGTGAGTTCGATCGTGATGTAGGTGCCGAGAATCACCCCGGTTTCATTCATGTTGTAGAAGAGCGGTGTCTCTCCCATGTACTCCGCTAGATTCGCCGACCACTCCGTGCCGGGGCCCGGTGGCGTGGAGTCCTGCACGACCGGAGAGATGATCGCCTCATGCCATTCGTCTTCGTAAAACCAGCGGAGTTGCGTCGCGCTGGCTCCCTCCGGGAGCGGGAAGAGGTACTTGGGAAAGCTCGAGTATCCCAGATTGTTGAAGAACCTCTGAGTCGTGGTAACGATAGCGATCTGGTTGTCCACTTCCACGACGACGTGGCTGTCGACCAATTGAAAAACTGTGCCGGTCGGGCCGTCGACAACAGCAACACCGTTCGCAAATAGATGTCCCCACATAAGAAGCATTACGGTGCATACTAAAATGAAGTAACGCATATTTCCTCCTCGCGTTTGTTGCCCGGAACAAGTTGTTAATTCTATGAATGCATATTCCATTCCATACTTTATTATTGCTAATTTATCGGGGTTGTCAAGTATCTTTTGTTGCTCGGAGAAATATTTTTTTTCAGGCACCGCGCAGAGTTGTTAAAAATGTGTCGGTGGCTCATGAGTTATCGATCGCGGACAAACACAAGGTAGATGATGATCTTTGTCTTCGACTCCGCTCAGTTGTTGGTTTAGAGTAACGAAAATCCTGGAATCCAATAATGACACAAATATATTGCAACCGTCTGGAATGGATGCAGTTATCCACGGTGTGACTTCCTGGCTGTAGGTTTCGAGAAGTGATAACCTGGATCACCCATAGAGTCGAAAGAAACTGTGGATAACATCGACCAATATTCATCGAATCAAGATTACACAGAAAATTGGGGGTAAGCCAACAATATGTTATCGTTGACAAAAATTACATCTTGGCAACGAATTGGATACAGTGTCCGATTGACGCGGATGATCTTCTGGAGGTTGAACGTATGTACGAGTCCCAAAAGAAACGGCTTACGATTGTGCTGCTGTTCGTGTTCTGCATGTTGCTGTCCGTCGCTTTGAATGGTCTGTCGACGGAGACGATCGAGCAAAAGAACAAGTACGGCGGGAAAACGTTGCAAACAACCTATCAGACGGGCATCCGCTATACGAACGAGGAAAACCTCCGCTTCAAGCAGGAATACTTCGATTCCGACAATGTCTTGCGTCAGGTCGACGGCATGCTCGTCGATGGGAACCTTTATCGGATCTATAACGATGAATCAGGCGCAATACAGCGCAAAGAGTGGGAGAATCCAAGCAGAGAGGTTTATTCCTCAGAATATTACCGTAATGGCAAAGTGACGCGGATTGTCTGGTATCAGGCACCGGATGTCGTCGAATCAATCACTTTTTTCGACGAGGACAGTGTGATCTCCAAAGTAGAGCGTTTCCCCGCCGATTCCCCCATGCAAATCGAGCACTATCGACCCGATAAATCGGTCAAGATGGTCGAGTTGTTCAGCGAGGACAGCGTTAAAACGGAGCGAGTGTTCTTCAATGAGGATGAGAAGGAGAATCGTAGGGAGTACCTCAGTCCGGACGGCTCGCTTCATCGCGTATCGGTGTTCGATGCGAGGGGGAGGCTGATTCAGGCGGAGTATTACTCGCGCAACGGCAGGAAAACGGTTGAACATTTCGAAAAGGACAGGCTTACCCGGAAAGAGGTATTCGATCGCAAAGGGAATCCCGACAAGGTCAGCTATTTCGATCGAGATGGCTCGATGACGCGCGCTGAGATATACGACAGAAAGGGGAAGCTTTCCTTCATCCGCCATTACAACACGGATAAAAAGAAGACGAAGGAAGAGATTTTCAGGGAAGACGGCACCAAGGTGGTCGAGCACCTCAAGGATGACCGTTGCATCAAGAGAGAGTACTATTCTCCAACCGGAGCGCTTCTCAAGACAGAGAACTGCGAGTAGAGAATTAACAGCTGAATAGAAAAACATCAAGTCAGAAACAATTTTCCTATAAGAATCCACCATGACGTTCTCATCGATTGCTACTGTGCCATGTCTATATCCTGAACTGGATATAGTGTTTTCCGGTAATCTGAATATGCTCAATATGACTGGATATCTTAGAGAGCAGCAGCAGGCCGAGCTTGTTCATCTCTTCCTCGGAAAGCTTCGTTAGCCGGTCTCGATCCGGGATGTCGTCAATCTGCTGCATCGTTCCCGTCGTGGCGATTTCGGTAAGGATGTAATCCGGGAAATGCTTCCAGCGGAAATGGATGTCGGAGCGGTCGGGGTTTTGCTGACAGAAGAAGGCAAAGACCTCCTCGCATGCGAGTTGCAGGGCGAACTTCTGTTTCTCCGAGACACGCATCCGATCCTGAAAGCTATCGATCTTGTCTTTAAGGTCGGGGAGCTTCGCCAGGTCCGCGGCAAGTGTGACGGACTCGGTCTTTCTGATCTTGTAGACGAAGATGATGTTGAGGATGAGAGCTGTCAGTCCTCCCATCGTAATGACGTCGGAGGCGAGGAACCGGAATTGCTCGGGGAAAAGATTCGGAAAGAAAATCCCCAGGCTTGCCAGAAGTCCCATCGTCATGCCTGCGCCGATCACGATACCGTTTTCGGTGCTGAGCTCAGCGGAGGCTGCCACTTTGAAGCCCTCGCTGAAAAGGATGGCAGTCAGCGCGACACTCATGCCTCCCATGACCGGACTGGGAATAGAGAGGAAGAAGTAGGCGAACTTCGGCAGGAATGCGATGACGGTCATGATCGCGGCCGCGTAGTAGCCGATAACCCTCGCCGAGACGCGCGTAAGCTGGATGACGGGCATGATGGTACTGTAGGTTGTGTTGGCGGTTACGCCGGCTGCGCCTCCGAGAATGCTTCCGACCGTATCGACGTACATTCCGCCCTGGATACGATCGTAGTTGATTTTGCTGAAATTGCGCTCGGATACGGTCTGCAAGGCTACGGTATCGCCAAACGTTTCAATTGTGCTGGTGAGGGTGGCCATGAGAAATGTGATGAACAGCGGGAAGTGTCGCCAGCTCAGGTGGAACTCGAGTCCCGGGAAACCGGAACGCGGTAGCGCGAAGTAGGAGTATTGGCCGAGCTGCGAGAAATCTGTTATGCCGAAGAAGTATGCGACCAGAATACCGGCTGCGACGCCGAAAATTGCGCTCCATAGCCTGACCCATTTGCGGTCGCTGAGATAGGATCCGAAGATGATGAGGACCGGCGTTAGGCCGGAGAAGAAATAGGCGGGGGAGCAGAACAGGCTGTCGCCGGATTCGCCGCTCCACATGCTGAAAGAAAGGGGGATGAGAAGCATCGCCACCAGCATGATGACGGTTCCGCCCAACGCGGGAGTGAATATCTTGCGGACGTAGCGAATGAGGTAAGCAACGATTGTCTCGAGCGGAGCCGAGAGAATTGTCATGGTGCCCAGAAGGGGCAGGCCGCCCACTTGAATCGCCGATATGCTACACGCAATGAACGCACCGCTGGGGCCGAGGATCATCATGTAGCCCGATCCGATCTTCCCAACTCTCCGCACCTGGATGACGGTGGTAAGTGCTGAAACGAGTATGGACGCGAAGATGAAGTACTCGATTTGCTCGATACTCAGTCCGCATGCGTTTCCTATGATGATGGGGGTCAGCATCATACCACTGATGTTTAGGAGGACATACTGGAATCCCAGCGCGATGGATGTCGCGACGGGCGGTTTATCATCCACGCCGTATAATAATGTTTTGTGTTCGCTCATTCCACTCTCTTCATGCTGTATTGATCGAGTTTTTCCGATGCTCGAAAGGCATTATATCCAGGCGGATTAACCCGATGTCAATGAAAAAGTCCGAATTCATGGTTATTGTGGGTGGATAGGGAGGAGTTTGGCATCGTGTTGCAGCAATAATTTTACGGTGTGGCACTTTTGCCCGATCTTCCGCTACGACGTGGATATAACACACCAGGTAAACTATCGAACAACAAAATGAGGTGTGTAACACCACGCCTTCGCGGGAGATCGAGCAAACCTGCTCACACCTTCAGCGGTATGTCTATTTCAGAAGCAACATTTTTTGCGTGGCGGAGCGGTCGCCTGCCGTCATGCGACAAAAGTATATCCCGCTTCCGACCGATTTCCCAACGGAATCCGTGCCGTTCCATACGACTTCGTGCTCTCCCGCCGTGAAATCCTTAAACTGCTGCACGCGCTGACCGCGGATGTTGAAGATTTCGATCGTGCCGGCGCTTTCCTGCGCGACGCTGAAGCGAATCGTCGTTTCCGGGTTGAATGGATTGGGGTAGATGCCTTGCAGCGCGGAAATGGGAAGAGGGGTTTCTTCCGGGGAATCCTCGACGGGCAGGAATGTCTCCCAACTCAGGTACGGGAATCCGTCGTTGATCGAGGGATCGATGCTCCAGATGTCCATGAAGCCCAAATCGTCGTACGGATATCCGGGGAAATCCCACGCTTCGGTAAGATTGAAGAGGGAGAGATCGGTATATGTTGCGATATCCCGCATCTCTTCGGATGTGATTCCGATGGCGTAGTTGTCATATGACAATCCATTGAGATCAGTGTTGAAGAAGCAGTCGTCGCTCTCCATGAATAAGCCCATCGAGATTCTATTACGACTGGTGCTGGCTGAATAGCAATTGATCATTGTTATATCTGATACATAGCCGATAAGATTACCCGAGTAAGAATCACCCTCTACTGGACCATGGAAATAAGAATTCTCGATACGGGTATTATCTCGCATATAGCCACCAAATCCTCCAACATATGAATCACCTCGGATATCCATTTTACTGCAACATTCCGAAATGTAACAGTTAACGGATGCATAAGAAATCCCCACAAAACCGCCAAGGTATTCATCGCCTGTGATTGAACCTTTGAAACTGCATTTCGATAAATACAGCTCATTTCCCGATTTACCTGAACAGCCGCCACAATAGCTGGATGCAGAAATCTCTCCATTCACATGACAATTGGAAATGATTTGGCTACCGCCGAGTAGTCCGGCGATTCCTCCAACATAATTTACACCATGAATATTGATGTTGTTTAGTGTGAGATTGCAGATTTTCGCATCCACTAGCTTGCTGAAGAATCCTACGGAAGAACTATGCGGCATATCGAGGCATAGGTTGGAAATTGTGTGCCTGTTTCCATCAAATTCACCGCAAAATGCAGGTATGAAGAAGTTCGGATGGTTCGCTAAGTCCAAATCATTCATCAAGAGAAATCGGCAACTGTCTTCTTCACAAAAGTGGAGGGTGTTGCGTAGATCGTCAAATGAGTAGATCAGGCAACAAGAATCAACGATTTCGAAATAGTTATTTATGTCAACAACAAGGTCATTCTGTAACCATACGTCAAAAATCTCGGTTCCGATTGCACCATACGTTATCGAATGATCACCATTGATCGTGACGGATTCATAATCGTAACGGCAGTTCCAGCAGTTTCCTCTCCACGGACTTGCAGAAAATCCCCCGCAATGCCCATCGCCATTTACATTACAACTGGAGTAAGAGTTGTTTACATTGCGCGAAAACGTCTCTCTAATATCATTTATACCGATGAAGCGCCCGACGTATTTTCTTCCTGTGACGTTGCCTGAACAGTGGCTTCGTGTGATTATGGATGGACCATCAATTTTGCCGACAAAGCCTCCTGAGTAAAAATCGGTACTTAAAACAGATGCATCGGAAGAGCATCCGCTAATTACCGATTCGTCTAATATAAGGGACTGTTGCAAACTTAGTGGGTAAGTCGAAAAAAAGATTGAGAGGAATCACCCGATCTCGTACAATCTCCTAATCACCACAACAAGGAGATAGAGATGAATGATCCTCTCAGAAAACAAGTCTGTAAAACGTTGTTGGCTTTGCAAGGTTATTCTGCCGACCAGATAATCGAAGGTACGTATCAAACTTATCCATGCATTGAAGTCCATGTTCGAAAGGAAGATGAGCCACGTTGTCCTACATGCGGTATTGTGGGAACAGTTTATGATCATCGAGTCCGCAAAATTCTTCATGCATCCATATCCTGTCGTCCCGTAGTACTTGTGCTGACGCTTCGCCGGATCAACTGCGCTCAGTGTGGAGTGAAAACTGAACAACAGGATATTGCCGAGGGTCTCAATCGACACTCTAAAGACTTCGGCAATAAGGTTCTCCAGTTCACGCTTCGTTCAGACAATGCTTCTGTAGCACGGATATTCGGTGTGGATCGGAGTACGATTTATCGAATCGACAAAATTGAGTTATCCAAGTTGGAAAAGGGTTATAGAGGACGAGTTCCGAATGTCGATCAGATTGCAATTGACGAGATTGGTTATAAGCGAAGGCATAAGTATGCAACGGTTATCACAAACCATGAGGACGGGCGTGTGATCGACCTGACAATGGGCAAATCGAAAGAAAGTGCGAAGGAGTTGTTTCGAAAATACGAACGACGACTCCGCTGGATTGATACCGTAACAATGGATTTCAGTGGTTCATATATCGGCGCTGTTTCCGAGTGTTGGAGTGCCGATATGATCGTATTTGATCGTTTCCATTTCAGCCGCCTGGTCAACAGAAAAGTGGAAGAAGTACGACGAGAACTTCAGAGAGATTTTGAATCTGACAAGTTGCGTCAGAGCAAGAAACACGACCGGTGGTTGGTTTTGACCAGAAAACACAATCACAAAGAAAACCATCAAGCCCGACTCAAGAAACTGGAGACGCTAAATCATCCCCTTTACGAAGCCTATTTGCTCAAAGAAGATTTACTATCGATTTTCGAAGACGATATTACGCAAGAAGAAGCGAAGCCGATGATTGAAGAGTGGTGCAGAGTTATTCAGAAAACCGTCTTCGAGCCACTGAAGGCACTTGCAAGAACGATTATGAAGAGATTGCATATTGTGTTGAACTGGTTCAAGCATAGAATCACGAATGCCAAGGCAGAAGCGGTTAACAACGTCATTCGAACCATTATAAAGAGAGCGTATGGATACAAGGACTTCTCATACTTCAGATTGAAGGTTCTGCAATGTTGCGGATATCTGAATACCCATTCACCCACTTAATATGCAACAGTGCCTATATTATTTGTGGTAAGTTGTTTACGGGTACTACGAATGGTGTCTGATCCTTAAAATCCAAGGGGAAAAACAAAGCCCGGGTAATCTCCCGGGCTTTGTCAATGGTCTGAAGGGGGGGGCAGAAGCTCCCCCTCTTTTCTAATAGGGTTTACAGGCTACTTCAGCAGCAGCATCTTGTGGATGAACTGGCTCTTCTGAGCGCTCATGCGGACGAAGTAGACGCCGCTTCCAACCGTGTCGGCGTTCCATACAACGCTGTGCTCGCCGGCGCGTAGAATTTCGTTGTTCACCAGCGTGGCGATTTTTTGCCCACGCACGTTGTACACAGTCAGGTTCACAGGGCCATCACTGGCGATGCTGAACATGAGGGTCGTGCTCGGATTGAACGGGTTCGGTGCATTCCCTTTGAGCTGCGTCGTAATCGGCGGAATAGGCTCGTCACCGTTGGCGTGAATTTCCACAAGGGCTTCATTGGATGGATCGGATTCTCCGCTGCTGTAGAGAGCCGTTACGGTGTACGTATAATTCCCTGGTGCCAGCTCGGGATCATCATATTGCGTTACTGCCGGGTCGTCAATCCGTGCGATCTCAACATCATCACGGTACACCTTGTATGCTGTCATGGTAATCCCCATGGGATGTGCATCCCATGTCAGGTTGACCGTGTTACCGTTATCAAGGGTCGCCGCAAGATTCTCGGGCGCCCAGAGCGCTTCCACCGTGCATGTTGCCGGCGTGCTTTGCGCTGAAGCATCGGACGTGAACAAGGACTGAACCGTATAGGAATAGTCGCCGTTAGGCAAGTTCGCATCGGTGTATTCAAGCTGACCTGGATCGTTGAGAACAGCGATCTCTACTCCTTCGCGATAGATGCGGAATCCAATAAGACTGCGCAATGCCGGCATGTCCCAACTCACCACAACATCACTGCTGTCCGGTGTGGCTGAAACGTTGCCCGGAGGTGGTAGCAGAACCGTGGCGTCAACCGTGTTCGAAGGTTCCGATTCTCCGACGGTGAAAGTAGCCGTGACGAAGTATTGGTAGTTACCCCCCGCCAGATCGTTATCGTCGTAGACGAGTATCTCGGCATCAGTGATGTGGGCGATCTCCACGTTATCGCGATGGATGGTGTATCCCTGCAATCCGCTTGCGTTTATGGGTTCAACCCATGTGAGATGCACCATATCCAGGCTCACATCGGCTGCAAGCCCTGTGGGAGGATTCATCACCGCGATCTGCACCAGTGTCGTGTCGGTCGCGATCGACTCGCCGGCGTCATAGGTTGCCGTTAGCCAGAAGTTGAAATCGCCGTTCTCGAGACCTGTGTCTGTCCAGGTGAGTACGGATCCGTTATCCGTGGTATGGACGCCAGCGCCGTCACGATAAACCGTGTAGAAGCTTGGCGTGGTCTGGTTGATGGGTAAATCCCATGTGATGAGGACATCATTTCCGTTCACGATCGTGAACACCGGATTCTCGGGAGGCGTCACTACGGCGATGACGGCGACAGCAGGATCAGACAGAGGAGAATTGCCTGAAGAATAGACCGCCAGAACTTCGTATGTGTAACTTCCGTTCACCAGATCGGTCTCGGTATATGTCGTGATCGCCGGGTTGTCTATGGTTGCGATGACAGATTCATTGCAGTACAACTGGTAGCCTGTCAGGCTGCGGTTTCTTCGATGCGTCTGCGGGACGCTCCAGTTGAGTAGCACATCGTCGACAGTCACCGTGGCCGTTAGCCCGGTCGGCGGATACAGCACTTCAACCGTAGCCGTAACAAGGTTGGACCTCTGCGATTCCCCCGTTGTGTAAACCGCACTCACCTCGTAGTCGTACGCGCCGTTGGCGAGATCGGCATCGAGATAGCTGAGTGTGGTTGGATTACTGATATTGGCGATTTCAGCCCCGTCACGGTAGACCTTGTAGCCGAGTAGGCTGCGGGTCAGTCCGCCCTGTACGGAAGGCTGCTGCCACGACAGCGTCACTTCGTCCTGATCGATGTCAGCCGCAAGGTTCTGCGGCGGATACAGCACTTCGATCATCGCCGTAACGAGGTTGGACCTCTGCGATTCGCCCGATGTATAAATTGCGCTCACCTCGTAGTCGTACGCGCCGTTGGCGAGATCGGCATCGAGATAACTGAGTGCGCTCGGATCGCTGATATTGGCGATTTCTACTTCGTCGCGGTAAACCTTGTAGCCTAGGAAATCGCGGGTCAATCTGCGTTGCATGGAAGGCTGCTGCCACGACAGCGTCACCTCGTCCTGATCGATGTCAGCCGCAAGATTCTGCGGCGGATACAGCACTTCGATCATCGCCGTAACCAGGTTTGACCTCTGTGATTCGCCCGATGTATAAATTGCACTCACTTCGTAGTCGTACGCGCCGTTGGCGAGATCGACATCGAGGTACGTGAGCGTGGTCGGATCGCTGATATTGGCTATTTCCGTGCCGTTGCGGTAAACCTTGTAGCCCAGGAAATCGCGGGTCAATCTGCGTTGCATGGAAGGCTGCTGCCACGACAGCGTCACGTCGTTCTGATCGACGTCAGCGGTAAGGTTCTGCGGCGGATATAGCACTTCGATCATCGCCGTAACGAGGTTGGACATCTGCGATTCGCCCGATGTATAAATTGCGCTCACCTCGTAGTCGTACGCGCCGTTGGCGAGATTGCTATCTGTGTACGTCAGAACCCCGGTCACCTCTTCAATCAGGTCATTGTTACGATAGATGTTGTAACCCAGGAGGCTGCGGCTGGTCGCCGGTGCTGTCCAGGCAAGGATGACATCGTTGCCATCCACGACATCCGCTGTCAGATCCGTTGGAGGGAACAGAATCTCCACCAAAACGGAAGCCGTGTTGGAGGCGACGGAGAGGTTATCGTTGAACTGCGCTTTCACATAGTAGTCGTATTCACCGTTTGGGAGTCCGATGTCGGTGTAATTGACAATACTTGCCTCCACAACAGCGATAACGCTGTCGTTGCGATACACCACATAGCCTGTGTATCCCGCATTCACTGGCGGATCCCAGCTTAGTGCGACGTCGTTGTCGTTCTGGATTTGAGCGGCAAGCTCTTGCGGCGGTGAGGTTATCAGGATATCCGCGTATGCCGTGTTGGATGGGGATGACTCACCTTCGGAATAAACCGCTGTGACAGCGTAGGTATACACGCCATTAGGAAGTTCGGTGTCGGTGAAACTGACGGTAGCAGGGTCGGTCAATTCAGCGATCTCTTCACCATCACGGTAGATTTTATAGCCGATTTGTGTCGATGCAGGAGCTGTCCAGCCCAAGTCGACATCATTGCCATTGACTACTGTTGCGTTCAAGTTGGTTGGCGCATCCAGCACCGGGTTGTAGTCGATGTCCACATGCGCGGTGTTGCTTGCGGGTGACAGCCCGGTCGTGTAGAACGCCTTAATCGAATAATCGTATCCACCGTTCTGCAAGCTGTAATCTGTCCATGTGAGCTGCGCCGGTGTACCGATTGTCGCAACCAGCGATCCATTGCGGAACACGAGATAGCCGTTGAGTGAACGGCCACCGGTAAGCGGGGCATCCCAATTCAGAATGGCGTCAACCTCATTGGAAACCTCCGCCGAAAGGTTGCGCGGAGGGTAAAGCACTTCAACCGTCGCGGTGACGAGGTTGGACATCTGCGATTCGCCAGATGTATAAATTGCGCTCACTTCGTAGTCGTACGCGCCGTTGGCGAGGTCGACATCGAGGTATGAGAGCGTTGCAGGGGCGTTGATTTCGGCGATTTCTGCGCCGTCGCGGTAGACCTTGTAGCCGAGTAGATCGCGGGTCAGTCCGCCCTGTGTGGCAGGCTGCTGCCAGGAAAGCGTCACTTCGTCCTGATCGACGGCAGCAGAAAGATTCTGCGGCGGGTAGAGCACTTCAACCGTCGCGGTGACGAGATTGGACATCTGCGATTCGCCCGAAGAATACAGCGCGCTCACTTCGTAATCATAGTCGCCGTTGGCGAGGTCGACATCGAGATAGGTGAGCGTGGCCGGATCGTTGATTTCGACGATATCTGCGCCGTCGCGGTACACCTTGTAGCCGAGAAGATCGCGAGTCAAGCCGCCCTGCACTTCAGGAAGCTGCCAGGTGAGCGTAACTTCGTCCTGATCGACAGAAGCCGCAAGGCTGCGCGGCGGGTAGAGCACTTCAACCGTCGCGGTGACGAGGTTTGACATCTGCGATTCGCCCGATGTATAAATTGCGCTCACTTCGTAGTCGTATGCGCCGTTGGCGAGGTCGACATCGAGGTATGAGAGCGTGGCAGGGTCGTTGATTTCGGCGATTTCTGCGCCGTCACGGTAGACCTTGTAGCCCAGCAGATCGCGGGTCAGTCCGCCTTGAACGGCGGGGAGCTGCCAGGTAAGGATCACTTCATCCTGATCGACGTCAGCCGCAAGATTCTGCGGAGGGTAAAGTACCTCAACCGTCGCGGTAACGAGGTTTGACATCTGCGATTCGCCCGAAGAATACAGCGCACTCACTTCGTAGTCGTACGCGCCGTTGGCGAGGTCGACATCGAGATAGTTAAGTGTTGCAGGATCGTTGATTTCGGCGATTTCCGCGCCGTCGCGGTACACCTTGTAGCCGAGAAGATCACGGGTCAAGCCGCCCTGTACGGCGGGAAGCTGCCAGGTGAGCGTAACTTCGTCCTGATCGACGGCAGCGGCAAGGCTGCGCGGCGGGTAGAGCACTTCAACCGTCGCGGTGACGAGGTTTGACATCTGCGATTCGCCCGAAGAATACAGCGCGCTCACTTCGTAGTCGTACGCGCCGTTGGCGAGGTCGGCATCGAGGTATGAGAACGTTGCAGGATCGTTGATAACCGCTATTTCCGTGCCGTCGCGATAGACCTTGTAGCCGAGTAGATCGCGGGTCAAGCCGCCTTGAACGGAAGGAAGCTGCCAGGAAAGCGTAACTTCGTCCTGATCGACGACAGCCGAAAGGTTGCGCGGCGGATAGAGCACTTCAACCGTCGCGGTAACGAGGTTTGACATCTGAGATTCGCCAGAAGAATACAGCGCGCTCACTTCGTAATCATAGTCGCCGTTGGCGAGGTCGACATCGAGATAGGTGAGCGTTGCAGGGTCGTTGATTTCGGCGATTTCCGCGCCGTCGCGGTAGACCTTGTAGCCGAGTAGATCGCGGGTCAGTCCGCCCTGCACAGCAGGAAGCTGCCAGGTGAGCGTTACTTCGTCCTGATCGACGGCAGCGGCAAGGTTCTGCGGCGGGTAAAGCACTTCAACCGTCGCGGTGACGAGGTTTGACATCTGCGATTCGCCCGAAGAATACAGCGCACTCACTTCGTAGTCGTACGCGCCGTTGGCGAGGTCGACATCGAGATAGGTGAGCGTTGCAGGGTCGTTGATTTCGGCGATTTCTGCGCCGTCACGGTAGACCTTGTAGCCGAGTAGATCGCGGGTCAGTCCGCCCTGCACAGCAGGAAGCTGCCAGGTGAGGGTTACTTCGTCCTGATCGACAGAAGCCGCAAGGCTGCGCGGCGTGTAGAGCACTTCAACCGTTGCGGTAACGAGGTTTGACATCTGCGATTCGCCAGAAGAATACAGCGCGCTCACTTCGTAGTCGTACGCGCCATTTGCGAGGTCGACATCGAGGTATGAGAGCGTTGCAGGGTCGTTGATTTCGGCGATTTCTGCGCCGTCGCGGTAGACCTTGTAGCCCAGCAGATCGCGGGTCAGTCCGCCTTGAACGGCAGGAAGCTGCCAGGTGAGCGATACTTCGTCCTGATCGACGGCAGCGGCAAGGTTCTGCGGCGGGTAAAGCACTTCAACCGTCGCGGTGACGAGGTTTGACATCTGCGATTCGCCCGAAGAATACAGCGCGCTCACTTCGTAATCATAGTCGCCGTTGGCGAGGTCGACATCGAGGTATGAGAGCGTTGCAGGATCGTTGATTTCGGCGATATCTGCGCCGTCGCGGTAGACCTTGTAGCCGAGAAGATCGCGGGTCAAGCCGCCCTGTACGGCAGGAAGCTGCCAGGTAAGCGTAACTTCGTCCTGATCGACGGCAGCGGCAAGGCTGCGCGGCGGGTAGAGCACTTCAACCGTCGCGGTGACGAGGTTTGACATCTGAGATTCGCCAGATGTATAAATTCCACTTACTTCGTAGTCGTACGCGCCGTTGGCGAGGTCAACATCGAGGTATGAGAGCGTTGCAGGATCGTTGATTTCGGCGATATCTGCGCCGTCGCGGTAGACCTTGTAGCCGAGAAGATCGCGGGTCAAGCCGCCCTGTACGGCAGGAAGCTGCCAGGTGAGCGCTACTTCGTCCTGATCGACAGAAGCCGCAAGACTTTGCGGAGGGTAAAGTACTTCAACCGTTGCGGTGACTGTATTGGAAGGCGCTGAATCATCTACGTTATACCGGGCGGTCACGAAGTAGGAATAACCGCCGTTAGGGAGACCGGTATCGGAAAAATTCAGGACAGCCGGATCGTTGATTTCGACGATGGAAATTTCATCACGGTAGACGGTGTACCCAAGGACCGTGTTGCTTGTAGGCGGTGTCCAGGTCAGTGAAACCGTATCCTGGCTGACCGTGGCGCTCAATCCGCTTGGAGCGTAAGGGTACTCGATGATGGCATTGACGGAGTTGGAAGCATGCGATACTCCGGATGAGTATACGGCTTTCACCGTATAATCATACGAGCCGTCCGGTATAGCAGGATCGGTGTAGGTCGCTTCCGTCACATCCGCGATGTGGACACTGTCCCTGAACACCTCGTAACCTGTCATTACTCTTGTCAGTCCACCCTGATTGAGCGGAGGATTCCACGTGAGTACGGCATTATAGTAATTCTCGATGGAGCAGCTAAGGTTCCTGGGAGCATAAAGCACTTCTACATAAGCCGTTACCGTACCGTCAGGGGCTGATTGCCCCGTGGAATAATCGGCAATAATCTCGTAGGCGTATTCACCGTTCGCCAGTCCCGTATCCTCGTAGCCGATGGTCTCGGGATCTGCGATTTGCAGCAATACGTTTCCGTTTCGGATGATCGTGTAGCCCAGTAAGTTGCGCGTGGAACCGCTTTCCGGCATGTTCCAGCTCAGACTGACAGCATCTTCTTCGACAACAGCCGCGAGGTTTGTTGGCGGATACAACACCTCGATGAACGCGAGCGCTGTGTTGGTGGGCTCCGACAGGCCGACAGCGTATTCCGCCCTGACCGTGTAGCCGTAGGATCCGTTGTCCAGGTTCATATCCATGAACGTCACTTGAGCCGGATCGTCGATAATCGCTATTTCTTCAGAATCACGGTAGATTCTGTATCCAAGGAGGTCTCTCGATAGACCGCCGGAGGTGAGCGGCGCCAGCCAGGTCAAGCCGACATCGTCTCCTTCTACGGAGGTAGTGAGTTGCCGCGCAGGATACATCAATTCGATGTGTATCGGCACGTGGTTTGTCTCGGTCGAAAGACCATTTTCGTACATGGCTCTCACGTAGTAGATGTGATCACCATTGGGAAGTGTCGTATCGAGCCAGGTCGTGTCGGCGGGAGTGACATCGGTTATCGCCGCGTCATTCCTGTACACACGGTAGCCCTGTAACATGCGAAGACCGCCCGAGTTCAATGCGGGAGACCAGGACAGCGCTACGTCGTCCTCATCGACAATCTCGCCAACCAGGTTCGTAGCCGGATAGAATACTTCAACCATGACCTCGAGATCGTCGGTCGGAGCCGAGACGCCGGAGGTGTAGTTCGCTTGCATATAATATGTGTATGTGGCGTTCGCAAGGTTCATGTCCGTCCAGGTAAGGACGGCGGGATCGCTGATTGTCTGGATCAGGTCGCTGTCGCGGAAGATGGAGAAGCCCAGCAGGTCACGGCTGAGGCCGCCGCCGGTTACCGTAAGTCCCAGGTCAGAACGACATCGTCATCCACGATGGAATATGAAAGGTTCCGCGGAGGATACAGCACTTCCACCGTTACTTCGACATCGTTCGTGGGTTCTGAATTTCCTGCGTTGTATTCAGCGTAAACGGAGTATTCGTAGACGCCGTTGTCTACGTTCCCGTCGGTCCAGGTCAACTGGTTGAAATCCGTCACCAGCGCATGATCGACGCCGTTTCGTACGACATGATATCCGATAAACGAACGCAATCCACTCTGAACCGGCGGCTGTTCCCAATTCAGAACGATGTCGTTCAGATTCTCGATCTGTGCCGTCAGGTTGGATGGCGGATAGGGGATATCCATTTCAATATTCACGATGTTAGAGGGTTCTGAATATACATCGCCGTAAACTGCGACGACCTTGTAGGCGTAGAATCCGTTCGCCAGCATGGGATCGAAGTACGAAGTCACGTTGGTATTCCAAATCGTCGCGATCGGGCTGTTGTTACGGTACACGTAGTAAGCGCTGAGACTGCGCGATCCAGTGGATGGGGCGTCCCAATCCAGCGTAACGTCGTCCTCAACGACATCCGCGGTGAGGTTTCGAGGCGGATAGGGTACTTCAATCGCAGCCATTGCCGTATTCGATGGTCCGGACTCGATTTCCCCATAGATTGCTGTGACTTGATACTCGTGCGTGCCGTTGGGCAGGTCAACTTCGGTGTAGCTGGTGTTGGTGGCGTCCGTCAGTTCATGCACAAGGCTCTGGTTTCGGTATATTTTGTAGCCTGTTAGTGTTTCCATTGTCTGCGGTGGCGCAGTCCAATCCAGGAAGACTTCGTCGAAATTCTGAACCTGTGCCGTCAGCCCGGAGGGCGGCCAGGGAACGCCAATAGCCGCAACGGCGACGTTGGAAAGCTCTGAATAACCGCTTGAATAGATTGCCGATACACGATATTCGTATGTTCCTTCCGGTAGATCGTTCTCGGCGTATTGCAAGGTAGTTTGACCGCTAACCGAATCGATCAGGGTGTTGTTGCGGTAAATGCGATAGCCCAGCAGGCTGCGGGTGAGTTCACGGGGTGTTCGCCGACTCTGCTGCGTCGCTGGCATGTTCCAGGCAAGCAGTACGTCATCGAAATTCGACACCGCCGCCACGAGAGCCGTGGGAGGATAGAGCACCTCGATATTGATATTATAGGTGACGGTAGGATCGGATACGCCCGAATCGTAAACTGCTCTGGCGAAGTACGAGTAGGATCCGTTTGGCAGGTCGGGATCGATGAACTGAAGGGTGTTCGGATTCAGTATCGTCGTTATCTCGACGTTATTCCTGTAGATACGATAGCCGAGAAGGTTACGGATCAGCGGCGCTTCCCACGTCATGAGAACGGAATCATCGTTCACGATCTCCGCGGTGAAGTTCCGGGGGGCGTTCAACGGCGTTGCGCCGTTCGGGAAGTCGATCGCATCGATCCACGCGCAGTCCTGTCCGGAGACAAGGCTACCGTCTTTTCGATAGACCCAGCGGAACTCATGCACGCCGGCCGGGATATCGTACGATATCTGCTCCCAGCCTCGTTCGCCGCCCCAGCGACCCACTTCGGCTCCGTCGATCCAGAATTCCAGGCGGTCATAGCCGTTATCGCCGTCGTCTTCGCAGGAAACCCTGCGCCAGAAAGTGATGGGACCGTCGGCGAATACGTTCCAGGACTGGAAAATCTCTGACGTCTGGTTGTGGTTGATGTCACCGGACTTCGCTGATTTGATGCCGTAAAAATGTTCGTCTGTGGCAATCTGCCACTCTGATTGTCCGGCGAATTCCCAGTTGAACGTATTCCAGTCGTTCTCGAAGCTCTCGTCGATTGTTACAGGCCCGAGACTTGGCTGTATGTTGAACAGGGCTTTCTGGTTCAACGTGTAGTTGGCCGTAGAGGGTGTGATAGCGCTGAGCTGGAAGTATCCGTTGAATTGACCTTCGTTTCCCCAGTTGAAATGGAAGTAATCGTTGTTTTGATAGCCATCCAGCAAGTGAGCGTGCAAGGCCGAGCCTTCGCCCTGATAAAAAAGCGGCCTTCCATTTTCCAACTCAGTTCGAAGCATTCCTTCCCAGGCGGTTTCGTCGTAATCCGACCTTTCCAGGAGATCGATTTCGGAGCTGTAGCGGAAATGATCGATCATCGCCTGAGCCACTGCGTCGATCGAAGTGGTTGAGTTTGTTGGGCCGTAGTTCATGGATGTCGCGACACCGCAATGGAAGATCAAGTCCTCTGTCCAGTTGGTGCTGAAAGTGTTCGGCATGTGCGTCCAACCGTAATGAGTTGTATCGAACACCGCTTCGATATTTCCGTAATCCGGGAGGTAATAGCTGTTCTGTCCTTCACCCTGTGCAGGATGATTCCAGTATTTCATCAGCATGGCCATCGCGACAGCATGGCTGCCGGCGTAGGCATTCCCGCCGGGGCCAATCGGGTCAGGGGGACAGGCTTGATTCCAATCGTCTTGTTCTCCCCATTGCGACCAAATCATCGGAGACACATTGCGAGTGTTACGATAGCGGGAAAGGTCGTCCGACAACAGGTCGGACCACAGTTGATTACAACGTGCGTCTTCGATTTCGTGAACGCGAACGTAATCGCATTCTTCCTGATAAACATCCAGCCAGTTCAAGAAGCCGGCTGGTTTCTCGGCAGGTGCAGTACTCGTGAAGTCGTAGGCCAGAATCGGCTCGAGGTTATCGTCAGCCGAGATCAGGATGAATCCGGCAGGATCCAGGTGATACAGATACATCTGTGTCCCGATCGATTCCGAATAACTCACGTTTATTTCACGGTTATGCAGTACACTCCAGTGTTTGCTCCAGTTATCCGCGACGATATCTGCGTCGCTCTGCAGGACAGGAGCTGCTTCAAGAAGTGTAAGAAAAGTAAAAAACAGGAAAACTGACAACATGAACTTTTTCATCGCAGAACCCCTTATGAAGTAGTTACCTACAAATTATGCACATTCTGTTCCGATGCAATGAAAATCCCTTAAATATCTCGGGCTTTGTTAGAAAGGGACATCAGCAGAAACTCACAATCAGAAGTGGCACCGTTAGTTTGGACAGATATCCATCATGTAAAAGTGGAACCACTTTTGATACATTTCGTAGGACGTTAACTAGGGCGGATGAGCTGGATTTGGCCGGTTCCTGCCTTGGAAACGCAGTATTACAGGGTGGTGGCGTCAACGCAATCACTGGAACCTCTATTCGTAAGGCTCAGCTAAACCGTAAGAGCAATACCGGGCATCTGTGATTCTGATATTGTGTGTTTTGCGAAGTTAAAACACGTCCTCTAGCTGAATCGGGGGTGGGATAAAACGATTATGGTCGTGAGAAAACAGGCCGGAGCGATGACACTCCGGCCTGAAATCGTCTTCACAGTCCCATGCTCAGGGTTGGGCCGTACACCGGCTCCCATATCTGCATCGTGAGCTCGTTCGCGTCGCGATGGACGCCATGCTTCTCGAAGAAGTTGCAGAGGTTGTGGATGTCTCGCAGGAAGATGTCGTAACCGTTGATGTTCACGTTCGGGTTACAGCTCTGCGGGAAATCGATGATCCAAGGCTCGCCCTTGTGGTAGAGGATGTTGAAGGGGGAGAGGTCGCCGTGGACAATCCCGTTGTTCAGCATCTGCCACGCGTGATCGATGAGCTTGTCGAAGCATCTCTCCGCCTCTTGTGGGCTTTCGAATCGAACGCTCTTCAGTAGCGGGGCGGCGTACTCCTCGTCACCGATGAACGCCATCGCGACTGCATCTTCGGTGTGCGCGACAGGCTCGGGAACATTCAGTCCGAGGTCGAATAGGAGGTCGAGCGCTTCGTACTCGGTTCTCACCCAGACGGAGCGTTCCGCCTGCATTCCGGTCTCCGTGTTCTTCTTGATGGCTCGCAGCGCGCGCTGGTCCCATATCTTCCCTTCCTGATAGATGCTGTCGTTGCGGAAGTTGCGATACTTGCGTTCGCGGTACAGCTTGAGCGCGATATAATCCATATTGAGGCTCTCGTGCGCCTTGCAGCAGACCACCACAGCCTCTTTGCCTTTCTTGACGACGCGGACGAAGTCGGTGATCAGCCCCTCGTTGATGAAATCCTCGCAGGATTCCTCATACCGCATGAGATCGGTTTTCATGATATTGTCGATTGACATACATTCTCCGGAAATTGCTGTTATACCATTTCCGCTTTGACGATTCCTGAATCAGAGAGATAAAGGATGCGGAAATGGTTCTCTGGGAACGATGTCCCGATGGATCATTTTCCATTTGTGGTTGTACTATCGGGAAATCGTATTACTTGACTGTCTGGGGTTCCAAACGCCCCTTCCGGATAAAAAAGAGCCCGCGTTCCAGCCGGTTCGCAGGCTCCATAATGTTTATCATGAAAAAAGGGAAACCAGCCGGGAAGACCGGTTTCCCCATGCAATATGTTACACGACGGTTGTTACCGAGTGTGTTTATATGTCTTTGGGTAAGGAAGTCCGATCTTCGGTTAGATTGCTACTCCTGTGTGTTCTGAATTCTTTTGCATAATCGTTCCTCCTTGGAAATTTGATACAATACTTTTATTTCATTCGATTGATTTGTCAAGAAAATTATCGCTATATTGGAATACTCCCATTTTTCTGTGTAATCTTGGTTCGATGATTATCGATCGATGTTATCCACAGTGTCCTTAGACTCTATGGGTGATCCAGGTTATCATTTCGTGAAACCTACAGCTCAGGATGACACACTGTGGATAACTGCCTCCAATTCAGACGGCAAGCATAGGTATTTTGTTGCAAATTAGAACTATAGGCTTTCATGGCGTGATAATTATAGGGGTACTCCTGAATAATCGCTATATCCCGATTTGCTTGACAGAGATTAATCCTCGACCCCTAATATGATTTTATAAATGCAATTCAGAATTATACCAAGGAAAGAGAGGATTCAAGATGAAAAGAATGTTGACATTGATGGGCTTAGGGTTGTTCGTACTTCTGTTCACGGGATGTGCGTCTTCCCACTCGAGCATGCAAATGGATTATTCGCAAAAGAAGAGCAGCGTCGAGAAAAACGGGAAAACGGTGTTTATCAGAACCGTAAACGATGCACGATACTTTGAAGACGATTCAATGCTTCCTGAAGTGCCTTCCATTGTGCGAGACGGGAAAATGCTTGTTACTGAAGAGGAGAAGTCTCGTGTGTTCGGCCGCAAGAAGAGGGGTTTTGGCAAAAATACCGGCTGCTGGTTGCTGGAGGATGGGACGACAGTTCAATCTCTCATGAAAGACATGATCGAGAATACCTTTTACAACATGGGATACACGGTTTTGCAAAATGAACAGGATGTCAAACCAGACACCGAAATTATCGATGTGGACATAGACAAGTTCTGGTTCTGGAGAATTTCCGGCGGTTCGATATGGCTCAACATGGAAGTGAAAACAACACTGAATATCGAAGCTCCCGCAAAGAGGACGATCAAAGTCGAAGGATTCCAGAAGAGGGCTACTCAGGTTGCCGCGAACAGCAAGTATAAAAAAGTCATCGACGAGTGTCTGCAGAAGTACTGCGCCGACCTCAGAGACAAGATATAGAATACATTCTGGAAGTTCATTGCGCCCGGGTTGGAAACGACTCGGGCTTTTTCGTGGCTCATGCTGGGTAGCTTGATATTGCAGGTAAGATGATCGGCAGCGCTCAAATATTAAGATGCGATTAAGTTTGTCGTTTGGATACAAAAATGGTGGAGCATAGCGGGATCGAACCGCTGACCTCCACACTGCCAGTGTGGCGCTCTCCCAGCTGAGCTAATGCCCCACGTCGGAAACAACCTTTACAATAGAGGTATTCCGGTCAAGAAATTTTTCGCAGATTATTAGAATCGAACGCGTCCCTCGTAATTGGGGTGTTACAAATGGTAACGGAATCCGTTGTGTTCTCTGTAAGGCTTGTATTCAGACCATTCAAGAATCGCTTGACCTGCAGGAATACGAAAAAAAGCTTTACTCTGAAACCATATCCGTACGTTATGACGTGGTTTATTGTATTGATTATCGGAGGTTGAATGAACTTCAAGCACATACTGCTTGCAATGTTACTGCTGACGGTTCTTACGGGATTGTTCGGCGTTGGCGAAAACGTAATCATGGATATTCGTCTCGAGGGGAATCAAAATATCGATTCGGAACTGATCTTTTCGGTGGTCACACTCAAGCTGGGTGATTTCCTCACAGCGGATGAAGTAGCGAACTCAATCAAGAATCTATACCAGTTGGGCGTGTTCAACAACATCGTGGTTGAGGGCGAGGAAGTCGAAGGCGGCGTTGAGCTCCTGATCCGGCTGGAAGAGTTTCCCATCGTGGATGAAGTGACCTACGAAGGATACGACGAGCTCGACGAAGACGATTTCGAAGAAGTCGTCACCCTGCGAAAAGGAAGCTACTGGTCGCCATACCTCATGTCGGAGACGCGGCAACACATCTTTGAGGAGTACCAGGAAAAAGGGTATCACTTCGCGAAGATCGAGTTCGAAGCTAAACCTCTGGACAACAATCGCGTGGCCGTCAACGTCATGATCGATGAAGGTTCCGAGATCCGAATCAAGAAAATCCATTTCCACGGTAACAAGGAAATTCCCTCTGGACGTCTGCGTCACGAGATGGCGGACACGAAGCAGAAAAGCCTGTTCTACTCCGGTAAATTCGATCAGCAGAAGTTCGATGACGACCTCGAGAAAATCATCAGCTTCTACAGCATACGCGGGTACATCGACGCCCGTATCATCTCCTGGGAAACCAACATCCTCGAAGAAGAATACATGTATATCGACATATTCCTCTACGAGGGCGAGCAGTTCATGTTCGGCGACGTGAGTGTCGAAGGCAACGAGCGTTTCACCGACGAAGTGCTCATTTCCCAGTTCGACTTCATGGAGGACGAGGTTTTCGACCGCGAATACTACGAAGAGCAGCTCATGAATCTCAGCTCGATGTATTACGAAGAAGGTTATATCTATTCGCAGTTCGACGAGACGCTCGAGAAGCGTGGCAACTACGTGGATATCCATGTGAAGATTCAGGAAAACACCCGCGCGAGAATCCACAAAATTCACATCAGTGGCAATCGCACCACCAAAGAGAAGATCATTCGCAGGCAGCTCGCGATCAGCCCCGGAGACTACTTCCAGCGCTCCAAGCTGATCCAGTCGCAGCGGAATATATACAACCTCGGATTCTTCGAGCCGGATATGTACCCGGATTGGCGCCAGATCAACGAGAACGGCGATATCGACCTGATCCTGAACGTGAACGACAAGCATTCGGGAACAGCCAACGGCGGTGTGGGGTATAACAGCACCGATAAATTCGTCGGGCAGCTCGCGGTATCGCACAACAACCTCTTCGGCAGCGCGTACCAGGCGAGCTTCCAATACGAGTTCGGTAAGTACACGCAGGATTTCGAGCTGAACCTGACCGATCCGTACCTGTTCGATACCTACACATCCGGCGGTATGAGCCTGTACCGCACGGAGAAAGATTATACCTCATCCAACTTCGAGGTACGCACCAACGGCGGTTCGGTGCGCGTCGGGCACAACGTGCCGTTCCTCGATTTCGCAAAGGTAACACTCGGTTACTCGCTATCTTCCAAGAAATACACGATCATCGACCGCGACGATTCCTATTCCACGACCATCAAGAACCTGGAAGCGAAAGACTGGCAGTACAACAGTAACGTGTATCTGACGTTCAGCCGCGACAGCCGCGACAACGTATTCTTCCCGACAACCGGTACGCAGTTCACCATCTATCAGGAACTTGCGGGTGGCGCGCTCCAGGGTGATTTCGATTACTACAAGAACATCATGGAGTTTCGCTATTACCTGAAGACCTTCTGGGAGTTTGTGCTCCGAACCAAGGTTCGTATGGGTTATGTAACCAAGTACGGTCGCTCGGACGAGGTTCCGCCTGAAGAGAGATTCTACCTCGGAGGCACGGGCTCCGACGGTATTCGCGGATACTCCGACCGCTCGATTGGGCCAACCGACGGCGGTCACAGGGAGATCATCTTCTCCGCCGAGTACGCCTTCCCGCTGGCTGGCGACGAGATCATCGGTTTGTTCTTCTTCGACGCCGGCGACAGCTATGACGCGATTGACGAGTTCAATTTCTGGAACCTGAAGAAAGGCGGCGGTCTGGGGCTTCGTTTACGCAGCCCGTTGGGCCTGATCGGATTCGATTATGCTTATAACTTCGATCGCGACGACTGGGAGCCGCACTTCCAGTTGGGATACACATTCTAATCAAATCTAGCAGCAAGCATAAAAACAATAAGGGAGCGACGACCATCGCTCCCTTTTCTATCGCTAACTAAATTCGTATCGCTTACGGATTGTTTCCCAGACAGATATCGAGCCCTCGAGCCGTCTGCAGGATGTTCGAGTCCATGCCGATATAGTTGTACTTGGCGATTGCCTCTTTAAGCGGAACCGCGATAATGTCCTGGTTCCGGTAGGCGACCATGTGCCCCCACTTCTGTTGCATCACCAGCTCGAACGCCTTCACGCCAAACTGGGTTGCAAGCACGCGATCAAACGCGCATGGCGATCCGCCGCGTTGCAAATGCCCAAGGATCGACACACGCATATCGACTTCAAGTCCGGCTTCTTTGAGCTCCTGCATCAGCCGCATCCCGGCTCCCCCCAGCCTGAAATTTTCGTATCCAACTTCGTTGCTTTTCTCGCCGACGACGCTTCCGCCTTCGGGCATCGCTCCCTCGGCGATAACGATGTTCACGAAACCGCGTCCGCGCTCGTAACGACTGCGTATCCGGTCGCGAATCATCTCGATGTTGTAGGGAATCTCGGGGATGAGGCAAATCTCCGCTCCACCTGCGATCGCGGCGTAAAGCGCGATCCAGCCTGCGTCACGCCCCATCACCTCGAGGATCATGGTGCGGTTGTGACTCTCGGCGGTCGAGACGAGCTTATCCACGGCGTCCGTTGCGATCTCCATCGCAGTTTGAAATCCGAATGTGAAATCGGTGCTGGCGAGATCGTTGTCGATGGTCTTGGGGACGCCGACAACGTTGAGACCTTTCTCGTACAAGGCTTGCGATATCCTTTGCGAGCCGTCGCCACCGATGCTGATGACCGCGTTGATATTCTGATACTGCAATTTGCGGATCAATTCGTCGGAGCGATCGACAGTCGTCCAAGAGCCATCCTGATTCTGGATTGGCCACGCGTATGGACCGCCCTTGTTCGTGGTGCGGATAATCGTTCCACCTTTCACGTGGATTCCCGCAACACGAGATTTATCCAGATGAACGATCTCCATGGGCTCCCTCAGAACGCCATTGTAAGCTTCTATACTACCGAGGATTTCCCATCCGTCTTCCATGCTCGCTCGCTTGACGATACCGCGAATCACAGCATTAAGTCCCGGGCAATCCCCTCCGCCCGTAACAACTAATACACGTTTCAACATTCTTCCCCCTAACAGGTATTTCTATAAGTAAGAAAATGACGATGATTTGATATGGCAAGAAAAAAAAGAGCCAGCGAGCACATTAGCGCTTGATAACGCCAGGGCAGGATCGTTAAAAATCATTCGGTAATCAGCTTGTGCACAGCTTCGGATAGCTCACTGAGCGTGAACGGCTTCTGGATAAACAGCTTTGCCCCTGCATCCAGCACCTCCTGGACACGCAAATCCATGCGGTAACCCGAAGCAATCGCTACTTTTACATCAGGATTGATCTCCTTGATCTCGATAAACGCTTCTCGCCCCGACTTGTTCGGCATCACCATGTCCATGATGACCGCGGTGATTTCCTCCTGGCGCGCTCGATACACTTCAACGCCAATCGCTCCATCCTCGGCGAAGATGACATCGTAGCCACAAGCGATCAGGATGTCGTGGGCGGTCTTGCGGATGATATCGTTATCGTCCACAACCAGGATCAGACCGGATCCTTTGATAATCGCCTCTCTGATCGTCTCTGTGGCCTCTTCCCGGGTTTCACCTTCAAAGACAGCCGGCAAGAACAGGTTGAACACGGTTCCAACACCGATTTCGGAGTAAACGTCGATGAAGCCCTCGTGCTGGCGGATAATATTGTACACCATCGAGAGTCCCAAGCCGGAACCCTTGATATGACTCTTCAAGGAGAAGAACGGCTCGAAAATCTTGGAAACGGTTCTCGAGTCCATCCCTACACCGGTGTCGCTGACAGAGATGCGCCAGTACTTGATCTGCTGCGCTTCCGGGTGGGTTTCGACAAAGTAGGAATCGCTGTAAATCTCGGAAATCCCGATCGAAAGTGTCCCTCCATGATGCTCTGTAGATTTTCTCATGATCGTCATGGCGTGAGAAGCATTCACGAAGAGGTTGAGCAGCGCTTGCTCGATCTGCGTCGATTCGGCCCTACACAGATACTTATCTCTGGGAAGATCGACTTCGATGTTGATCGATTTATCGAACGTCGATCGGCAGACTTGCAGGACATTGTCGATCGACTTGCGGATATTGATCGTCTTGAAGTCGACTTCCCGCTTCCTCGATATCGTCAGGAGCTGCTCCACCACTTCCTTGGCTCTGATGGCCGACTGGCTGATGATTTCGATATAAATCTTCAGTTTTTCTTCGTCGAGTTGGCCGTTCTTCATAACGTAATCGATCAGGGAGACCGTACCGGTGATGCCGCCGAGGATGTTGTTGAAATCGTGTGCCAGACCGCCGGCGAGATTGCCGATAATTTCCATTTTCTGAGCTTGCCGGAGCTGGATGTCTTTGATCTTGGTCTCCGTGATGTCGTTGATGCGAATGACGATGCCTCGCACTCCGTTGAACAGAAGTGGATTATAGATAACCTGAAGGAATTTCTCCTTCTCTTTGTAGATGGTCTGGAAAGTTATTTCACGACGTGTGTCTGTTTTAAGCGCTTGCTCGAAGTGTTTGATGCTGTTCTTGAGGAAGGGAAGGCATTCCAGGTAGTTCTTGTCCTGCGCCTCGTCGGCAGGTATCTGCGTGAAAAGATAGGCGGGATGGTTCCATTGCGCGATCGAACCGTCGGAGCGAACCGTGATCAGTGGCGTATCGAGCGAGTTGACGATGTTGTCCAGATACTCGCTTGCCGATTTGTGCATTGCCTCTGCGATCCTCAGCTTGCGGCTCTCCTCTTCGATCTCTTCATGCTTCACCTGAAGGGACTGCATGAAGTGGTTGAAATATTCGGCAAGTAGGTAAATCTCGTTGCTGAGCTTCACGGGGATGCGCACTGCGAGGTCTCCGTTCGAGCCTTTCTCGAAAGCGTCTTCCAGTTCACGTACAGGTTCGATGATTGTCCTGCGGGACCATATGAAGAACGCCGTGAAAATGATCAGCGACGAGAAGATTGACAGCAGCAGTGTAAATAGCAGAAGCTTGAGGGGAGAATTGAATTCCGAGCGATAGCCCGACGAAATCACGACCCATCGAAGCTCAGGGTAGTCGTTGAAGTATGCCATTTTCTTTTGGCGTTCGTTACTGTTGGGATCCCTGATAACGTACTCGAGAAATCCCTGCTTCTGTTCAACGAATTTTTTAACGATAGGAAGTCCGTTATCATCGGTAAAGACAATTTGATTTCCCTTCATGTAGGGATGATAAATGATATTGCCGTCGTAATCGATGATGATCGTGTAGCCGGTATCTCCAAAGCGCTGGGAGGAAATGATCTCGTTGAAATCGTCGATGTTGATCAGCTTGTGGAATTCTTCCCGGTAAGACGAAGCGACAATCACCCAGTTCCAGGGTTCGTAGTAAGAAAGGTAAACCGCTTTTTTCCTCGGGAGTGGATCGTCGGGATTCTTCCAGTCGTACTCCAGATATCCGTCCTTGAGGATGGCGGCGTCCTGCGCAAAGGGGTAGGGACTGAGGTCGCTGTTTTCAATAATTGGGTGGATAACGAGAGGTAGTCTCTCCGGAGCTTCTGAGATGTCCCAGACAAAGATGTAGCCTGTATCGCCAATCTTCTGAGAGAGTAAGACATCGCGCAATTCCTTCATCCCCTTTTCTTTGGAGAGCTCGCCGCTTCTCATCCTGTTGTCGAAATCGCGCACGATATCCCGATTTTTTTCCGCAATGGCCCGGAGGTAATTTCTGATTGTTGCGTTTACGGCGTGCTCCGCAAGCTTCAAGGTATTGTCAGTCGCGTTCTTCAACTCCTTCTCAACGCCTTTGTCGATGTTTGTCTTGAGCACGAAGTAAGATATTGCATTGAATACAATAAAGAACAAAAGCATGATAGAGAAAAGGAGTGCGATCTTGACATTCAAGCTGATATACTTTCTGACGCTTTTGGCCATGTATATCTCCTTCTTATTCCTCAGCGCAAACTGAATCTCATACATTAAGATAATCTATGTTCTCCAAAATTCAATACATTTTTTGTCCGCAGAGGCTTGTCAATCTCCGTTTATATACAGATTGCTGGATATTCCTCGATACTACCTGTGCACTTGGTGATGCGTTGCAGGAAGCTTTCGTCGGTGGAATTACGGAGAGCTTCAAGATTTCATTTACAAAAAACGTTGCGGCGTGATAACTGGTTTTGAATTGAGAGAAGGAAGTTATCATGCGTAAAGTCAAAGTGTTAGCCGAAGAAGTCGCCAATCGGATTGCCGCTGGAGAAGTCATCGAACGTCCCGCGTCCGTTGTGAAAGAGCTGGTGGAGAATTCCCTGGATAGCGGCGCGACCTCGATAACTGTAAACGTCGAGCGCGGCGGGAAGTCGCTGATCGAGGTTGTCGACGACGGCTGCGGTATGAGCGAGGACGACGCGCTGACTGCGCTCGAAAGGCACGCTACTTCGAAGATACGCACGGTTTCGGATATCTTCGAGATATCTACGCTGGGTTTCCGCGGAGAGGCCATGCCGAGCATCGCTTCCATCAGCCGCATGACCATGATAACCCGAGATAGCGAAAGCGAGCTTGCCACGAAAATCGAGCTCGACTCGGGCGTTTTACGAAACGTCGATCGCGCGGCGGCCAATCAGGGGACCACGATCTCGGTGCGGAAGCTATTCGCCAATATTCCCGCTCGCAAGAAGTTCTTGAAATCGGACGATGTGGAATACCGCCACATCTACAATTATATACATTACCAGGCAATCCTCTTCCCACAGGTGCACTTCAAGCTGAACGCCAACGGACGAACGAAGCTTAATTTTCCCGCCGTCGAAACCCGGGAGAAACGGCTTCTCGCGGTGTTTGGCAGCGACTTCTCCAAGCTGGATATGGTCAAGGTCGAGGCAGACGGCGGCGAAATGCGGATCGAAGGCTATATCAAGGGTCTGGCGGAGATTTCGGAAGGATTGCACGACTATCGTTACCTGTTCGTCAACGGCCGCTTCATCCGCGACAAAATCATCCTGCATAGCCTCAAGGCGGCTTACGAGCCTTACATGCAGAAGCTTCGCCTGTTCCAGGGCAGCAGCGTACCGCCATACATCCTGTTTATCGAGATGGATCCCAAGCTGATCGACTTCAATGTCCATCCCGCCAAGCTGGAAATCCGTTTCCGCGATGCCGGAAGCGTTCACTCCTTTGTCAAAAACGCCATCGGCAAACGCCTGATGAAGTACGAGGATGACCGTTTTCAGGCCGTGAGGGACCGCATCGAAAAAGGCAAGGAGAAGAAGAACATCTCGCCGGTCGATGTGAAAATCTACCGCCAGCGCACCGAGACACCGCGTTTTCACGAGGTCAAGGACGAGTTCGGCAAGCTGTATCAGCCGGACATCTTCGTGCCGGTGGAGAAGCAGGCGGAACTCGAGCCGAACCGGATCGAGGAGATACCGCAAGTGACCGAGCGGATCAAGCTGCGTGCGGAAGAAGAGATGATCAATCCCTGGCAGCTTCACCAGACGTACGTCCTGGTGCAGGTGGAAGAGGGGCTCATGATGATCGACCAGCACGCTGCGCACGAGCGGATTTTATACGAAAAACTGCTGCACCGCATCCACGGAATGCCTGCGCCGACCCAGAAACTCCTGTTTCCGCTGGTCGTGGAGATTCCTCATCACTTGCAGGATGTCGTGCGTGATCTGGTCGAGCAGAACATGGAAACCATCAACCGCGTCGGATTCACGATCAAGAGTTTCAGTGGTAATTCCATCGTCATCGACGAGATTCCGTCCGAGTTGGAAGACTGGGACGGGGGAGATGTCTTCATCGATATCCTCCGTCAGTTGCGTGACGAGTTTTCGGAGACGGAAGATTTTCGGGACAGCCTGGCGAAGTCGGTGGCGTGCAAGGCCGCCATCAAGGCAAACCGCAAGATGGGCCGCAAGGAGATGGTAGCGCTGATCGGCGATCTGTTCTCCTGCGAAGTTCCGTACTTTTGCCCGCACGGCAGGCCATTGATCATCAAGATGAGCCTGACGGAGCTGGAAAAAAGGTTCAAGCGCATCGAGTCATGAAGTTTATAACGGTACAGGGTCCCACGGCTTCGGGGAAGACAACCGTCGCCATCGCGCTGGCAAAGAAGCTGAATTCGGAGATCATTTCAGCGGATTCGCGTCAGATTTACCGGTATATGGATATTGGGACCGCGAAACCCTCGAAGATGGAGCAGGTCAGCGTTCGCCATCACCTGATCGACGTGGTGAATCCGGACGAATCGTACAGCGCGGGTAGATTTGCCGATGACGCAGCGATAATCGTCAAAAGCTTGAACGAGCAGGGGAAGATTCCCGTGATTGCCGGAGGAACGGGTTTCTACATCAAGGCGCTGCAGAATGGATTGTTCGAGTCGCCGGATGTCGATTCGTCACTCCGCGAAGGTTTGATGAAGGATGCGCAGGAAAGTCCCGCAAAAATTTTTCGTCGACTCGAGGAGGTGGACCCCGAGTCCGCTAATCGCATTCATCCCAATGATATCAAGCGTGTTGTGCGTGCGCTGGAAGTTTACGAGCAGACGGGCGAGCCGATGAGCGTTCATTGGGAGAGGCAGCGACAAGAAAAAAGTTGCCAGAATTATAATATTTTACTGAATCCGGTTCGTGAGACATTGTACGCGAGGATCAACGAGCGATTGGACCGGATGATGGTCGGCGGCTTTCTGGAAGAAGCTAAAAAGCTGCTTGACATGGGTTACGGTGCGGACGATCCCGGTATGAACGCTGTGGGCTATCGAGAGTTGGTCGATTACCTGCAAAATGGTGGAGATTTATCGAACGCCATCGAGCTTGCCAAACAGAAGTCGAGGAATTACGCAAAAAGGCAGGTCACATGGTATCGTCGGGGCGAATTCGATTTGACATTAAGAAACGCTGATATTAACATATCTGCGGTTATTCGTGAGATCGAAAACAAGCTTGGAATTTAAATGGGAGCGGATATGATCATTGCTGAAGTAAATGGTTATCAAATAACGGATGAAAGTTACCGGTTCGAACTGCAAAGAGTAATGAAGCAGATGCAGCTACAAGATGCGAGTATCGAGTGTCGGGAAAGGGCTATCGAGCATTTGATCGACGGCGTGTTGCTCTTGAATCGTGCGCGGGAAGCGAACATCGATATCTCGGCGGACGAGCTTCAGGAGAAGGTGCTCGAGCTGATGATGGACTATAAATCGGAAGACGATTTCAACGATATGCTGCTGGAAACAGGGCTCGATCAGGACACTATTCGGGAGCGGTTGCAAGACCGTATGCTGGTTTCACGCTATGTCCAGAAGCACTTCTGCGTATGCGAGGAAGACGTGCCCGAAGAGAAGCTTCGCGACTTCTACAACAAGAACAAGAGCCAGTTCAAGACCCGTGAGGTGGTTCGCGCCTCTCATGTGCTGATCAAAGACGCGAACGACGTTGCGGTCCAGGTCTACAAGGAGATCATGGACGAGATCGAATCGGCTGAAGACTTCGGAGCCATCGCGAAAATGCTTTCCGATTGCCCCAGCTTCAGGCAGTCGGGCGATCTCGGCTATTTCCCACGCGGTGTGATGGTCAAGGAGATCGAGGACGCAGCGTTCAAGATGAAGGTCGGCGAAATCAGCGATCCGATCACGACGCAGTTCGGAACGCACATCCTGATGGTTACCGATCACAAGGAGAGCCGGATCGCGGATTTTGAGGACATCAAGGGCGCGCTGAAGCAGCGGCTTGTTCAGATCGAATCCGAGCTTCAGCTTATCAAGCATATCAAGCAACTCAGGGCGGAAGCGGACATCCGCATCTTCTACGAGAATTTGTAATAAAGCTCACATTGTCCTACAGGAGAACAACATGCCGGAATTGGGCGTTAATATCGATCATATTGCAACGTTGAGACAGGCTCGCATGGGAATCGAACCCGATCCTGTTTACGCGGCGTTCATCGCGGAAGCGAACGGCGCGGACCAGATCACCATTCATCTCAGGGAAGACCGCAGGCACATCCAACTGCGAGATTTGAATCTGCTACGACAGACGGTTCAGACCCGGCTCAACCTGGAGATGGCCGCCACCGACGAGATGATTGTGATCGCGAAAACCGTCAAGCCAGACACGGTTACGCTGGTTCCCGAGCGGCGCGAAGAACTCACGACCGAAGGCGGACTCAACCTCGAGCCGGATTCCATGCGCGGAAAGATTCGTGAGCTGAAGGAAGCGGGAATCGAGGTGAGCGTGTTCATCGAGCCGGATACCGACATGATCAAGCTGGCCGACCGCTATGAGGCGGACGCAGTCGAGATGCACACCGGACGCTACGCCAACCTGAAAGATCGGGACGATATACGCAAGGAAATCCAGCGGATCGAGAAGGCTTCGAAGCTTATCCGGACGGCGGGGATGCGGATTGTCGCCGGGCATGGGCTCAACTATCACAACATCGACGCACTGGTCGATCTGGGAATCATACAGGAATACAATATCGGGCACAGCATTATTTCCCGAGCCGTCTTCACGGGGCTTGCGGAAGCAGTGAGGGAGATGAAGCGCCTCATCGAAAGAATCCCCAAGTAAAATGAAACGTAAACACAAGAATCTACAGAGTCGAATCGAATATCTGTTCTTCATCCTTTTCCTGAAAGTCTACCGTTTGTTACCCGCACGTATCGGCGAACTCCTTCTCATGGGCCTGGCCCTGCTCGCGAGTAGCGTTTTCGGCATCCGCCGGAAGGTCGCGCTTGAGAACCTGAAGAAGGTTTATCCCGAACTCACCCCCTTCCAGCGCTGGAAGCTGTACGTTCGTCAGTATCTCAGCATGACGCGCATGATTTCGGAGGAATATCTTTACGACGACGAGAAGATGTTCAAGGGGATGAAGATCGTGGGTGAAGAGAACATCCGCAAGGTGCTGGAACACGGTAAAGGCGCGGTGATGGTCTCGATGCATATCGGGAACTGGGAGCTTGCGGGGCGTTATATGTCGTCCATCGGAATTCCCACGGCAGCCTTGATGAAGCCGCAGCGTAACCCGTGGTTCAACGAATATACGGAAAATCTCCGGCGGTCGGCGGGTGTGACGCTCATTCATTCGTCGAAATCCTTCCGGCCCATTATCAAAGCGCTCAGAGAGAATAAGATCATCGCCTTCATCGCCGATCAGGATGCACGTCACTACGGAGTACGCATGGACTTCCTGGGAGTACCGGCATCCGTTCACATCGGCCCTGCGAAAACGGCCATCAAGACTGGTTCTCCGATTTTTATTGCAATTTGTGTTCGCAATCCAGACAGAACCTTTACATTGTATTATGAGGAACCCATTTTCACGGAAGATATCGAGGATACCCGAGAGAATATCATCGATATCACACGGAAGATGGTTGAGCGTATGGAAGTGTATATACGCAGATATCCCGAACAATGGTTCTGGCTGCATCGTCGCTGGAAAAACGCGCATAGAGCACAACCCGTTACAAGGGAGGATTCATGAGAATTCTGATGGTTTTACCGGAATTGGCGCCCTTTTACAAATATAGTAGATTGGGTCTGGGCTACAATCTTCACAACCTCATCTTCAATTTGAATTCGGAAACGTCGATCATCATGCCGTTTTACGATCAGATGCGCACGATCAAGTGCCGCAAGATAGAAACGTACGACGACCTTTCTCTCACACTCTACCAGGGGAACATTCCCGGAACGGACAAGGTGATCTTCTTTCTCAAGCCCGGCGACCATTTCTTCGATCCGTTTTACGGAAACCATGTGGACATCGAGCAGGTGCTTCATTTCTCACGAGGCGTTGCGAGATTTGTGCAGAATCATCCATTCGACGTGGTTCACAGTCACCACTGGCAGGGGGGATTGGTTCCGTTGCTTATCAGAAATCTGGAGCTCCATGTTCGAACGGTTTACACTTTCTACGATCTCGATCAACAAGGACCGATCGAACCTGGCGACCTGGAATCGTTCAAGCTTTCCGAAAAGCACTTGAACGAGATTGACAAGCTCGGGAACCTGAGTCTGGTTAAGCTCGGTATTATTTTCGCGGACGATGTGACGACGACAAGCCGGCATTATACGCATGAGGTGCAGGAGCAGGAGTTCGGCCACGAGCTGGACCCGTACTTCCTTCAGATTTCCAATAAACTTTTCGGCATCAACAACGGCGTGCGATACGGCGAGTGGAATCCGGCCAAGGACGATCATCTGTTGATCCACTACAAAGACCTGGCGGGGAAGCGCGAAGTTAAAAAGAATCTCCAGAAAGAGCTCGGGCTGGAAGTCGGAGAGAAAATCCCTCTGATTCTTTATGGGGGAAGGCTCACCAGCGAGAATGGCTGCGCGCTCGTTCTGGATGCACTGCCGGACATTCTTCAGCTTTCGGTGCAGGTGCTTGTGTACGGCACGGGCGACACCGATTTCCAGATACAATTGAAGGAGATGGCTGCCGAGTATTACAACCTGAAGGTGGTTGTCGGTTACAACAACGACGATGAGCACCGGTACTTCGCCGCATCGGACATGATCTTGCTTCCATCGCGCGAAGCCCCTGGATCGACGCTACATCTTCGAGCCATGCGCTACGGAACGATTCCGATCGCGCGGCGCACGGGCGCGTTCGTCGATGTGATCAAGGACACCTCCAGCCGGGATCCCAAGGGTGCAAACGGATTTCTGTTCAGCAGCTACTACTCGAACAGCCTGATTCAGATTGTGGAAGAGGCTCTGGACGTTTTCCACGAAAGCTCGTTGTGGGAGCAGTACGTAAAGAACGCGATGGCGGAAGACTGGTCGTGGAAATACTCAGCGAAGCAATACGAAGAGTTGTACCAGCGATTCGGAAGCTGAAATAGGGAATAAACGAACGAACCTCGGCAAAGCAATGGGAGATCGAGGCTTTGAAGGATTGATAGAATTATATGGCTAGTTTCAATAAGATACGCGATCATTATCAGGACAAGCTGAAGAACCGCAAGGGGAATGCAGCGATACTCGATTGGGAGAGCGAGAACGCACAGGAGCTTCGTTTCAAGGCGTTTGTGGATCATGTGGATTTGGATGACAGCTCTGTTCTGGATGTTGGCTCCGGCTTGGGGGATCTCTTGGGCTTCTTGAAGAAGAGGGAGATTTCGGTTGATTATACCGGGATCGATATTCTCCCCGAAATGGTGGAAAAAGCTTGCGGAGAGCACCCCGATGGGAAATTCCACTGTGTCGACATCTTCTCGGATCAGGAGTTCATGGAGCATTGCTTCGACGTGGTGTTCTGTTCCGGCGTTTTCAATCTGAATCTGGGGAACAACGAGGAGTTCTTTCGCAGGGCGATCAAGATATTTTTCGAGGTCGCCAACGAGTACGTGGTGTTCAATTTACTGCACAAACGTTCTCCCGATCCCGAGGATCGCTATTTCTACACCGATCCCGAGGAGACAATCGAGATCATCAAGCCCTACTGCGTTGATTATAGGATCATCGACAACTATCTCCCGAACGATTACACCGTTATCTGCAAGCTGAAACGAGATGAAAAATGAATAAGCAATACGAACTGCTACTTTTCGATATCGACGGGACGTTACTCGACTACAACGAAGCTGAGCGTAACGCGCTTCGAAAAACCGTGTTGGACTTCGGTTTCGATTACAACGAGGAAGAGCATCTGCCGGTGTATCAGGAAATCAATGAAATCATCTGGCAGAAGTTCGAGCGCGGTAAAGTCACCGCAGTTGAGATCCGTAGCGATCGCTTCCGTAAATTCGCCGCCGAGATCGGACTGGAAGTCGATGCGGACGATATGAGCCGTCTTTATTTAAAGAATCTCGCGGAGGAGGCCGCATTTCTTCCCTGCGCGTTAGAGGTCGTGAAATCGCTGCACGGCAAGTTCAAGCTCGCGCTCGTCACAAACGGCCTCAGCGATGTGCAATACCGGCGCATCGAGAAGTCGGGGTTGGATCAATATTTCCCCGTCATTATTGTCTCTGAGGAGGTCGGGACGCCCAAACCGTCCCGGAAAATCTTTGAGCATACACTGGAGCGTTGCAATCACAGCAATACGGAAACCACGCTCATCATCGGGGACAGCTTGAAGTCGGATATTCGTGGAGGGATGGATTACGGGATCGACACCTGCTGGCTGAATCCCGATGGAAGAGAGCACGATCTTGATCGGGAGCCGACGTATATCATCTCAGGCGTAGATGGCTTGCTCTCCATTGTATTACCTGATTGATTCTGGCAGATAGCGATTTCTGCGAAATCGTTTGCAGGGGCTGAGGTCAATACAAGATTGCCCCGCTTTTGTGATTCTCCTGCTTGCTAACCGTTTCCGGCGCATATCACCGTGCCCCTGCGCCCACCCGCCCACCCACGAGAGAGTTTCTACGGACGTGTGACGATTGTTACTTCTAACTCCATTATGCCATAAAGCACTCGAAGAACCGATCCCAGCTAACCTTTTTGAGGGCGTTCTCACGCGATTCGATTCTCATTTTCCGGAGGGCCTCGGGGTCTTCGGTCTTCCAGTTGATAAACTTTTCGATCATGTCTTTCCAGCTTTCCGGGAAAGAATCGCTCATGACGTATCCGCTTCTTCCGTCGATGATGATCTCCTTGGGGCCTCCCTGGTTGCTCACAAGAGCCGGTAACCCGCATGCTTGCGCTTCCAGAACGGACATGCCGAAGGTGTCGGTGGTGCTGGGGAAGAGCATGAGGTCGCAGCCCGAATAGATGTCCGGGAGTGTTTCGCGCTTGATGCGCCCCAACCAGATGATCCGCTTGCTGCGGTAGTGGGCTTGGAAATCTTTCTTGTGCGGGCCGTCTCCCGCCATGAGCAGGTATATGTTTGGGAATTGCTTCTCGAGGATGTGGAAGGCGTACAGGATGATGTCGAGGTCTTTGTCGCGGGAGATGCGCCCGGTGTACAGCATATAGAAGCCTTCCTGGAGCTTGTACTCGTGTTGCAGGTACGTTCGCGAGTGCTTTCTGGGCGAGAACAGCTCCGTCTCCAGACCGCGCGGGAAGAACTTCATTTTGTCACGGTCGATTCCGCGGTTTACGAGGAGCTCGATGTAGGCGTTGGTGGGAACGCGGACTTCGGACATCATCTGGTAGAAGCGCGTGGTGAGGTCCTCGATGAGGCCGCCGAGTCCCTCGTCGTCCTGTATGGAGGATGCCTGGGCGGTGAAGTCGGTGTGGTAGACTCCGACGCACTCCACCTGCATCATCTTCGCGATGAGCAGCCCCAGCAAGCCAACCGGTCCGGGTGTGCTGATAATAATCTTGTCGGGCCGGTAGATGTAGATGCGGTCAATGGCCTTCAGGATGGAGGGGACGCAGATGTGGTACGACTCGTAGAAGGGGAGATCGAAGCTGTAGACCTGCGGCAGGTTCATGTAGTGCGCGTCGTCGTCACGGTTTTTCTGGGAGCTCACGACCGTGATCGGGTAGTTCTTCTTGCGGGAAATCTCGAGCACCCGGGTTAGCGTCATGGATACGCCGTTGAGATCGTCGAGGGTGTCCGTGAACCAGAGAATACGCTTGCTGCTCGAGTCGCCGGTGCAGCCGAAGCGATTCTGCAACTCGTGAAGCATGTTGCGCCCCTTGTAGAGGTGCATGATGCTGCTGAAGAACGGTAGCGTGAGGAACACGCCCGGGATTGCCGACGCGAGGTTACGGACGATCTTGAGGAGGTTGCCGTTGGCGATATCTTTCTCAAAGGAGTAGAAGAGGATCGCGAAGAAAGAGTCGACGAGGTCGGCGAGCTTGTTGTACAAGGATTGAAGGCGCTCCTCGATGTCGTCGTTGCCCTGCTCGTTGAGGATATCGACAAACTCTTGCAGTTTGCTTTGGAATTCGACGTTCGACGTGTAGACGTCCGCTTTGATGCGACGGATTTTCCAGCGCTCCCACAGACGAAGGGAACGGTTCTCGAACAAGCTGGCTCCCAGGCGGTCGATCAGATTTTTCGAGAGCGCACCGCCCTTCGAGCGGTAGAATTCCCAGGCGATCTTGTACAGCGTGAAGATGAACGCCTGGAAGTTGTTGTGCCGACCGCTGACCTGCGTCCTGCGATTGCGGACTTCCTCCAGGAATTGCTCGGGCGTTTGCGCCGTCGCCATGGTGTAGGTTTGGCCCATGAAGAGGGCGGCATGATCGTCCGATCCGCCGATGATCCCCTTGATCCAGGGTTTGTCTCCAATCGGCTCGATGCCGTGTTTCCGCGAGAGCTCTTCAATATGCTGCGGGGTCAGATGCCTTACGATGTTCATCCAGCCTTCGTTGTGCAGGCTGTTGCGTCCGCCGTTGATGCCCTCGTAGTGATTGAAGAGGAGCATCAGCTTTTCCAGGTGGACGATGTTGAGTTTCCCGTTGACCGAGTAGGTGGGATGCGCCACCGCGTGAACCAGGTTCTCTCTCACAAGGTACTCCTGGAGCTTGTAGATGTTAATGCGCAGATTCTGGATGTTGCGGTACTGCTCCTCGTTCAATCCGTAGATCAAGATGTGGATTTTGCAACTGTCCTCCGGGAAATAGGTCGTCGCCTCGATGCCCACGATAACCTCGTCGGGATGCGCTTCCTTCAAGAGGAGAGCGCCATCGATGCGGTTGTGGTCCGTTATGGTGACGAAGTCCATCCCGCGCTTCTTCATAATCGCATAGAGATCATACGGATCGGTGTATGATTCAGCTGCTCCCAACCGCTGCAGGAACCACTCGGAGGGGTGTTCCGAGTACTTCGAATGAACATGCATGTCTACTTTAGCCATTTTCGCATCCTCTCACAATCTTTATTTTATCAGTCTTTTACTCGGGATTGTTAAGAGCTGTATAAAGGAGATGTTAAGGGGCGGTTCGTCGGCTACTGCAACGAGATTTGCGTTCGATTGCAGACTGGTGAACATCTCGTAGAGGAACAAAAATGGCGTGCCGGAATAAAAAAAAAATTGACAAGATATCAGCCGGGAGCAAAAATGAACTCGTGATTCATTAAAAGCGAATGAAAAAGGAAGTATCGCTCATGCAAACGAAGAAAGAGGAGATCAGGACGCAGATTTGCGAGACGGCGCTCAAGCTGTTCGCGGAGAGTGGGTTCAAGGGAACCACGATGGCGGATATCGCCAAGGCTGCCGGAATATCCGTGGGAAACATCTATCGCTATTACATGAATAAGGAAGACCTCTTCTATTCGATTATCACGCCGGCGCTCGTGACGAGACTAAAGTCATTCCTCACAAAGAGAAAGGAAGCGCTGCGGGGAATGGAAGTGATCGAATCACGAACTGCCGATTCATTCAATTCGATGGCCAGGGAGTACAATCAGTTCCTGGTGGATTACCGGTTGCATTTCCTGGTAATCATGAGCAAGGCGGAAGGGACGATTTACGAAGGGGTAAAAGACGAGATCGTTAGCTTGCTGGAGAACCTGACTTACCAGTACATCGATACGCTGAAGGACAAGAAGACGATTCAGCTCAGTTCGCAAAAGAATTTCTTGATTCGGGTTATCTACGACAACTTCATCAACGCGCTCGTTTCGATCGCGAAAAACTATCGCGATCCCGAGGACGCAAGGCTATTGCTCGAAGCATACATGCAGTACCATCACTTCGGACTCGGGGATTTCCTGGGATAATGTCAATATGAAGTTGGTGTGCCGGTTCTTGTCTGGCTCAAAAGCGAATATAAAATTCACTATGGGTTCGAGATTAGAAAATAACTTGCTGACATAAGGAGGAATCATGTCACGGATTATCATGATTATTGCAATTCTTGCATTTGCCGTTGTGGCATTTGCGCAGGATAATGACGTTGCGGAAGAGACGAAAAACGAGACGACGATCGAGAAGGACGTCAACATAATAGCCGCCGACGAAGCGGAAGCGGAGCTTGACGAAGCGACCGTGGAAGACATCAGCGTCGATGACGAAAGAGAGAGGGAGCTTGTTCGCAAGCAGCTCGAGATGAAGCGCGAGACGAAAATCCCTTCGCGGTATGTGCTCAATCAGGAAACGCTCCTTTCGGGTAAGATCGCGCATGGCGGTTTCGGCGGTCCCGTTGTAAAGGGTACGTATATGGACGACGAGTACGAACTTCTGGTTGGTGGCAGACTCGGCTACATTATCGATCACAAATTCTGTATCGGTCTGGCCGGATACGGTATGGTGACTAATCATCTCGTCCGCGAGCACGCGATCAGGGACTCCAGCATTCAGATTTATTGGGGCTATGGCGGACTCGATCTGGAATACCGCATCAATCCCAAAGATCTCGTGAACTTCTCCGTGACCACGCTCATCGGAGCAGGTGGCGCAAGCTTGCAGTATCGCGACGACGATGACGACTGGGACAACGATGACGACGAGGACGACGACGATCGTAAAATTGACAGCGACTCTTTCTTCGTGCTGGAACCGGGTGTGAATGTCATGGTGAATGTCGCCAGATACTTCAAGTGCGGTGTCGGCGCTTCGTATCGCTACGTGAACGGCGTTGACTTCGATACGAAACTGGTGGATTTCGACGACTCTGATCTTTCCGGATTCAGTGTTATGCTGAATTTCGAAGGTGGATTTTTCTAAACCTGGTCTCCCGATTCAATTCCCGCCGCCGGCAGTATTGTCGATGGCGGGTTTTCTTTTTTTAAGCATGCGAGCACAACCTGCACCTATTCATTGACAATATCTGAGCCGCCAATATCATGGTATGGTAGAAAATGTATGGAGAAAATTATGCAACGAATGACACTGATTGCGATTCTGCTGCTCTCGACGGTTATACTGAGTGCTGCTGGAGTGAAGGTTATGACCTACAATTCACTCAATTTCAACGATGACGACACGGACCGGATCGACGATTTTGAGACGGTATTCGATCAGATTTCACCCGATATTCTGGTGATGCAGGAAATGGTCTCGGAGGACGGCGCGGAACTGATGCTCACCGCCCTCAACGACGATTACGACGACTATGGTATGTCGGATTTCATCAACGGAAACGACTCCGACAATATCCTCTTCTACAAGAAGAGTAGTGTTAAATACATCGATATGGACTACATCGAGACCGACCTGCGGGAAATCGCGGAGTACGAGGTAGAGGTTTACGGGAATCCCCTGCGAATTTATTCATGCCACTTGAAGGCGAGTCAGGGAAACGACAACGAGCAACAACGCCTCGCGGAAGTGACGGTTCTGCGTCACCGCCTCAACAACCTTCCCAGCACGGCCGAGTTCATCATCTTGGGTGATATGAACATATACTCCAGCGACGAACCGGCCTACCAGAAATTTATTGCAAGCGAATCGGACAACGACGGAAGAGCTCGCGATACCATCGACGAGATCGGCAACTGGCACGACAACTCTTCGTTCGTCAACGTCCATACGCAATCAACGCGTACGGAACAGCAGGGCGGTGGTGCGACCGGCGGTCTGGACGATCGTTTCGATTACATGTTCATCAACTACGACATGAACAACGGCAGCGGGATCGACTTCATCAATGATTCGGTCGTTCCGTTCGGCAACGACGGCAACCATTTCAATCAGGCGATCAACAGCGGCACCAATTCCGCGGTTCCTGCCTATGTGGCCAACGCGCTTCACGACGCTTCGGACCACCTGCCGGTTTTTGCCAAATTCAAAACCGCGGACGGAACCAGTTCCATTCTCGATTACTTTCGGGTCAACATGGACGCCACCATCGAGTGGACGACGGTCGACGAGAGCGAGCTGATCGGGTACAATCTTTATCGTTCCTCGACGAACGACATCGACGACGCGGTGCAGATCAATTCGAACATTATTGCTGCGATGAACGCAGAAGAGGCCGAGTACTCTTTCCAGGATACCGCACCAACCGGATACTACTATTACTGGCTCGAAATCGTCGCGTTAGACGGCAACATGGAGATGACCTATCCGCTTTACCACGGCGTGGTCTCAAACGACGAACCGACGATCCCGGAGTACACAAACCTACAAGTTGAACCGAACTACCCGAATCCATTCAATCCGGTGACGACGATCAGCTTTACCCTTGCTGAAGAGTCGCATGCATCGGTCGATGTATTTAATATCAAAGGCGAAAAGGTACGCGTGCTCTCGAACGAGCGCATGAGCGCCGGATCACACAACCTGGTGTGGGATGGCTCGGATGACATGGGTAATACCTTATCGTCCGGTATTTACTTCTGTCGCGTTGTAGCTTGCGGTGATACGAAAGTACTACGCATGCTGATGATGAAATAGAAATAACCGATATACTCTCTTTGGCCTCTCCGTGTTACACGGAGAGGTTTTTTTTAAGCAAGAGTCGTGAGCAGACTCGTTCGATCTGTTGCTGAAACGTGGTGTTACACGCTCCATTATTGCGTTCGATAGTTACAGGAGCGTGTTATATCCACGTTGGAGCACAGATCGGACGAAGATGCCGCGATGGTAGATTATACGGCTTGAATATGCCAATCGAGGTACCTTTGCTTCTCCCTTCCTCTCGCCGTGTATATAACACGTCCTCATCAATTATGTAGTTGGTTGATTGTGGTAATCGATTCGAACGTGTAACAACACGGCTTCGGAAGGAGAAAAGCAAATCTACTCTCGATGGTAAAACAAAAAAAAATCCCCTCCTCGCGTGGAAGAGGGGATAAATCAAATATCGTTACGCGATTTCTTTATTGATGCTCGCGTTCCATGTTTTCGTCCGGTTGAGATACGATCACGAAGGCATTATTGAGATACTTCTTCGCGGTGTCTCGAATCTGCTCCGGAGTAATGGTTCTCAAGTCGTCGATGAATGTGTGCAGGTAGTCGTACCCGAATCCCCTGAATTCGTAGTATGTTGCATAAGATGGCAGCGCGTTGTCGCTCAGCATGCTCTGCATACGCTTGTCGAAATCGGAAATGGCATTATCGATCTCGTCCTGAGGTACGAGGTCTGTCTTGAGTTTCTCGACTTCATCCTTAAGAACGGATATCAACTCGTCTCTCTTCGGTATGGATGTCTGCGACTTCAGGTCGAAGTATCCCCACTCGTCGCTGTAATCGTAATTCGAATATGCCCAGTAGGAAAGGTTGTTGTTGCCGCGAGTCGCCTTGTGCAATCTCGCGTTGGTCGATCCGCTGAGGATGATGTCGAGCAGGCGGAAAACCTTGTAGTCTTCCGAATAAATGCTCGGCGCTGGGTAGTAGATATCGATGTTTACCTGTTCGAAATCGTAAACGTTGGTAACGATCTCGTCTTTATCCGCCACGTTACGCCAGATGCGTTCTTCGTTCACAGTACCGCGGGGTATGAACTTCGATATCTCTTTCGCCCACTTCCTCGCTTCTTCCTCCGTAAGGTCACCGAAAAGAGTCACGACAACGGGTTTATCGTCGCTTGTTTTGAAGTATTTCTCGTAGAGTGTGGCTACTTTATCGTGGTCGAGGTCCTTTAACGCATCCCACTGCTCTTCCTTGGAAAGCGAGAAGGGGGAATCACCGTACAATTCCTTGTTGGCAAACTCGCGGTGGACACTCGTTGGCCAGCTCTGGGAGTTTAACAGATCACCTTTTTTATCTTCGAGCAGCAAGTGTATCTCATCGTCCGGGAATTTCGGGTTTTGCATCGCGTCGCCGACGATCTTCAGGAACTCGTCGAAATCATTCCGCAGAAGCTTCATCTCAATCTTCAATCCCGCTTCAGAGGTAATGAATTCGGCTGAAATCCAATGGTCGTTGACAAACTCGGAAATTTCGATCGGGTCGTATTTCTTCGATCCCCTCAGCAGCATGTCGCTCACAAAATCGATTCTCTCGAGATCGCCTTTAACACCGTAATTCCGGTAGATCGGCATCAATATCTCGGCGCGGATGAGCGGTTTCTCACAGTTGCGACGGTAAAGCAGGGTGAGGTCGTCATTGATGGATATCTTGCGAAGGTCTTCACGGTCTATCGATTCGGCTTCCTGCTCCTCGATCAGTTGCTTAGTTCCAGTGGGCATTGCGTAGTATACGATGCGATTCTTTGGAACAAGGTGCCTCTGGAATGCTTCGTAGATATCTTCCGGCGTCAGTTTGCTGATTTGCTCGATGGAGAGTTTCATGCGATCGGGAACATTATAAAACTGCATGAAGTAACCAATCTGATTTGCCTCTCTCGCAGGACTTGGGGTTTGTAGCAGATATGCCGCCTGATAGCGATCGATGACATTCTGGATGTCGTCCTGCGTAAATCCACCCTTGCTGTAGTCGGCTATGTACTGGTCGATTATCTCTACGATCTCGTTCATCTTGGATGGGTCTTTCGCCTCGAACTGGATATCGACAGTCGCTGTTTGGAGAAGGTCGTACGATGCCCTTCCGTAAATCTGATTGCAGAGCTGGAGGTCTTCGACAAGCTTTTTATAAAGCGGGGACGTGCGCTTGGAAAGCAGGATCGTGAGACCCAGGTCCAATGCCTCGCAATCGTTATACCATGCATCGGGAATGATGGTGCAGATTTTACCTTGTGCTTGCTGGATGCTGAATTCATGAACCTGAAGCGTGTTGCCCTGGAAGGGAGGCTGTTTGATGACGTTTACAGGTTCGAGAACTCTGCGTTTGTAATCCTTGAAGGCGTCGACGATCTTGGCTTGCAGCGTGTCGGCATCGATATTGCCCACACCAACGAAGATCATGTTGTTCGGCATATAGCGTTTGTTGTAGTAATTGACCAGATCATCGCGTTTGAGCTGCTTGTAAAGCTCGATGTTACCGATAACAGGATAGCGTTCGGTGGATTGTGGGTGCGTAAGTTCCTGATACTTCTCGAACGCCTTGACTGGCGGCGGGCTTGATCGAAACACGAATTCCTTGATGATCACTTCGCGTTCACGGGCTACTTCGACCGAATCGAAAGCGCAGAACATGATGTGCTCGGAAAGCATCTCGATTCCCTTATCCACCGACTCCGCAGGGACGACCATCTGATAACACGTGGTGAAGCTGCTTGTATATGCGTTTGCGTACGCCCCGATCTCTTGCTCCATCTGGCTGTATTCGTCTTCTGTATGAAGCGTTGTGGAGCCGCCGGAAACGATGTGTTCGAGGTAATGAGATATCCCGCAACCGAGATAATCTTCTTCGTAGGACGATCCGGTTTTCACGAAACAATAGAGCGCGACAGATTCGTTGCTGTCGTTCTTCTTTGTGATAACTTCCATTCCGTTTGAGAGCGTTTTCTGGGTGTAGTCTCCAGCAAGAAGTGTCCCACAAATCGCCATGATCAGTACGATAACGTACAGTCTTTTCATTCAAATCCTCCATCTCAATATAAAATCCATATTTCACCTTGGAGTAATAGCATTTTTTATGCCTTTGAAGACACAATTATAATGGCGTTTGATTTGTCGACAGGTTTTTTTATTGAATGCGTCGAACCTCAAAAAGAAGGTAATCTCGTAGCGTCAATCCAGTGAGAGCGGTAATCACTTAACAATACAAAGCTAACGGCTTAGATCGTAGGAAGCGGTTTGGACGATGTTGTAGGTGTTGTTTCCCGAGTCGTCGATGGTGCAAGTGATGATCCAGGGACTCTTGCCTTGCTTGCCGGTTGCGGTCATGATAACCTGGTCGGCCTCGATGCTTGTCACTTCGTACGTTGCGTTGGCGTTGTCGAACGCTTCATACGTCCCAATGTCCGAGGGTTCGATCCCCGTGTAAGCTCCTCCACCTCCGTCGATTTCCCTCGGTTTGACGCGATAGATATAACAACGCGCGGAGAGGTTCGAGAGGTCATTGATTATTGAATCTTTGTTGTGATCGAGTATATTCGACCGGAAAATACTCATCCCGACCGAAATGGCAACGCCTACTAAAATAACACTCAATGAAATCAATAAAATCTGTTGGAATCCCATATCATCTTCCTCTACAAAACTTTCTGTAATTCTCCTGTCTCTTTGTTCACCATGATCAGTGAAACGCCTGCTTCCAGCAACATTTCTTGCGCCATGTTGTCAGGATACTGTTCTGCTATATATATCGTATTGATTTCTGAATTTATTATCATTTTCGTGCAAATAATGCAAGGCTGGGTCGTGCAGTACAGCGTAGCTCCCTTTATCGACGTCCCGTTCACCGCGGCCTGAATGATAGCGTTCTGCTCGGCATGAATGCCCCTGCAAAGCTCATGACGCTCGCCGGATGGAATGTTCTGCTGCTGCCGGAGACATCCGGTAACCGAACAATGCCGGATAAGCTTCGGAGCTCCGTTGTATCCCGAGGAAAGGATTTGATTGTCTCGAACGATCACCGCGCCAACCGCTCTCCTCATGCAGGTCGAACGTCTCGACACGAGAAATGCCATATCGATAAAGTATTGCTGCCAGCTTGGTCTGTTTTTCATGTTGTTCTAATCTCCATCGGACATTTTTCATATCTCAGCGCAAAAACCTGTCAAGAAGATAATTTGGCGGGACATGCTCCAAGAGTCACTTTTCTGCTTATTAATGGACACCGGAACCAGCCATTTTCGTTCCGTGGGCATTTCTTCTTGACAATATACGCAATCGTGAAACTTTATTGAAAAAATCGTTATGATAGCGATTCCATGTTATTCGTAAGTGCAGGGGCCTGAATGGAGACGATCGGAAAATACCTTAAGGAGACTCGGGAAGCGAAGGGACTATCGCTTGAGGATGTCTCTGATATTACCAAGATCAAGGTAGCCTTTCTCGAGTATATCGAGAAGGACGACTTCTCTCCCATAGGCGGTTTCGGCTACGCCAAGGTGATGCTCGCAACATACGCCAAGGCGGTACATGCCGATATAGAGAAAGTCATGCTCATGTTCGACAAGCATTACGACTCCGACGATTTTGAAATGAAGCCCCTTTACATGCGACCCCGTAAGCACAAGAAACTGCTTCTGCCCGGAAGCATCTTTTCGTTCGCAGCGCTGTTTCTGTTGTTGATCGTTCTCGCGATTGTCGTGTACAACCTTTACAACAAGGGACTGCTGGATTTCTCGCTGAGCAGAGAGCTCAATGGCGAAGTCGTAGCCGAGGCGGTGAAGCAGGATTCTGTGAAATCCGTGAACGTCGTCGAACAGGAAAAGCCTGAAGAAGAAGAAGCCGAGCCAACCGAAGCCGAAGAAGTCAGCCAGACACCGGCTGAAACCGAAAGCGTTGCATTCGATGAACAAGCGCTGCGCGACAGCACCGATTACGTTGATAATATCCTCTTCGATAACAAAGACAGCGCTTTCAACTACAAAGAATAAATCTTTTACAAACCACCGGATTACCCATGAACCTTCCAACCGTTGATTTTTTGCATCTTTTGCCGTCTGTGGAGAAGCCTGCGCGCTACATCGATCATGAAACGAACGCTCGCAGGAAAACGCCCGGCGAGAACACCATCAATTTCTGCCTGGCATTCCCGGATGCATACGAGGTGGGATTTTCCCATCTCGGGCTGAAGATTTTATACAGCATTCTGAACGATATCGACGATGTCGTTGCGGATCGGGCGTATGCGCCATGGCCGGATTTCGCCAGACTCATGGAGGAGGAGAACATCCTCCTGTTCGGCGTGGAGAGCCGCGTTCCGCTACGCTTTTTCGATGTGGTAGGCTTTACGCTCCAAAGCGAGCTGAACTTCACCAACGTCCTGTATATGCTCGACCTGGCGGGGATTCCTCTCGACGCATGCGGCAGAGCGGAGAGCGATCCCATCATACTGGGCGGTGGACCGTCCTTGAGCAACCCGGAGCCGATGGCTCGTTTCTTCGATGCGATTCTCATCGGTGAAGCGGAAGAAGACATTGTGAAGATCGCTTCCATCATGAAGCATGTAAAAGGCAGAAAACACCGCCTGCTTGCCCTGGCGAATATCCCTTCAATCTACATTCCGGCTCTTTATCGAAAAGGGAAATCGAGGAAAATCACGGCCGCCAAGTTCATGGGTTTCAGCAATTCCGACCTGCTGCACACGAAGCAGTTGGTCCCCTGGCTGCAACCGGCGCACGATCGCTATGTGGAAGAGATCATGCGGGGATGCACGCGCGGGTGCCGCTTCTGTCACGCGGGGTACTACTATCGACCGGTTCGCGAGAAGAGTCCGGAAGCGATCGTGGAACGCCTGGTCCACGAAGTGGAGACGTACGGTTGGGAAGAGGCCGGCCTGGCATCGCTTTCGTCCTCGGACTACACCTGCATACGCGAACTCATGCCAGCTTTGTATGACAGACTCGGTGCGAAGACAACCTCGCTTTCGCTGCCTTCGCTGCGTGTCGATTCACTGGACGAATCGCTGATCAAGCTGATGAACCACATCGGCGCGGCCGGTTTGACGGTAGCGCCGGAGGCGGGTTCGCAGCGGCTTCGGGACATCATCAACAAAAACATTACCGAGGAAGAGATTCTTCGAGGCGTGCAAATCGCGCTGGATAACGGCTGGAAGCTGATCAAGCTCTACTTCATGGTGGGGCTTCCCTTCGAGAACGACGACGACCTGATGGGGATCGTCGATCTGGTCGAGAAGATCAATTCTCTCTCGCGTCGCAGGCTTAAGATCAACATATCCCTATCGCCGTTCGTGCCCAAGCCGTTTACGCCCTTCCAGTGGGCTCCGATGGTGGACGGCGCTGAAATCTTACGCAGAATTCTGTTGGTCAAGCACGCGCTGCGCCCCTACAAGAATGTTCGCGCAAAATACCCGGCTGTCGAGATGTCGATTCTGGAGGGCGTTCTCTCTCGCGGCGACGCATCGCTTGGCGAAGTAATTTTAGATGTCTACAGGAAAGGCTCGATGTTCGACGGCTGGAGCGAGATGGAAGATAGCCAGCGCTGGATGGAGAGCTTCGAGCAGCATGGCAGTTTCCGTTTCCTGGATGCGAGAGAAGTGGGGCAGGAGCTTGCGTGGGATCACATCAATTTGCGGATCGATCAAGACTTCCTGAAAGACGAATGGGAAAAGGCGTCTCGTGGCGACACTACGCACGATTGCCGCGATGGCTGTTATCAGTGCGGCGTTTGCGACGAAAAGGTCAAGCCGGTTTACACCGGAAGCCGCGGAATGGACACGGTTCCCATGAAGGTGGCAAAACCGGATCAGCAACAGGAATTCTATCGACTCTGGTACGAGAAGACCGGGGTCGTGCGATTCGCGGGTCATCTCGACCTGCTTCGGATGTTCCAGCGGATACTGCGCAGCTCGGGGTTGCCGATCGCCCATACGGAAGGATTCAATCCTCATCCGCGAACCGCTATGGGGCCGCCGCTACCGGTTGGCGTGGAGAGTCTTTGCGAGTATGTCGATTTTGCGTTGGACGGAAGAATGCCGGAAGAGGATATCGCAGAAGCAGTCCAAAATTGCATACCCGATTCGCTGGGCTTTGTGAGGATCGAGGCGGTTCCGACCAAGGCTGAGAGGGCGATGAACTTCTATCAGGACGAGATCGTGGTCGTTACGCCACCGCACGCGATGGCGGACGTGTTTTCAGAGAAACTGGAAGCGTATCATGCCGCAGATGAGATTCTCTACGAGCGTACGCGCAAGGAAAAGACGAGAACTGTCGATATCAAGACAATGATCAAGCGGATGAACTGGCGGAATGGTGAACTTGAAGTAACCAAAGCGCTGCAAGGGATAAGCGTGTTCGAGATTCTGGATATCGCATTCGGAATTCCGCGAGAAGATACCGGTCGGTTCAGGTTTCTCAGGAAAGCACTGATAAAGGAGTCGTAAAAGGGATCAGTTCTTCCCTTGTTTCTTCTTCTTTCTCCAGTCCCGGCAAATGCTTTCGACTTCTCTGAAGTTGACCTTGCCGCTGGACATCATCGGGATATCCTGAATGACGTGAAACTCTTTCGGGATGGCAAGAGAGGGCAGTTCCTTCGCCATTTGTTTCTTGATGTGGCGAACATTGATTTCTTCCGTTGTTACCACCGCGACAATCTCCGATCCCTTTACCGGATTGGGTATATCCACTGCGCAGCAGATGGTGCCTTCCGGCAGAAGCTTTTCAAGAACCGTTTCAACTCTAACCAGGGAAACCATCTCACCGCCGATCTTGACGAATCGTTTCAGCCTTCCACGATGCCAAAGGTAGCCGTCTTCATCCAGGACACCCATGTCGCCTGTTTCGTACCAGTTGTTGTGAATGCGGAGCGAGGTCTCCTCGATGTCGTGGTAGTAACCCTTCATAACGTTGTCGCCTTTGACCATGATCTTCCCTTCTTCGCCGCGCGGAAGTTCCTCGCTGGTTTCACGATCTACGATTTTCACCGATACGCTTGGGAGCGGGATACCAACGCTACCCGGCTTGTTTCTTCCGGGAAGGTTGGTGGAAATAACGGGACTCGTTTCCGTTGCCCCGTAGCCTTCGCACACTTCGAGGTTGTGCATGTGAAGGTACTCTTCGCGTATCTGACGGGTGAGTTTATCCGCTCCGGCCACGGCGATACGAACGGTGTCGAAATCGCCCTTCTCGCTCTTCTTGAGGTACCCGTGGTAGAAGGTGGGTGTGCCCACCATGACAGACACCTTATGTTTACGGATCGAATCGCAGATTCCCTTGTAATCCAACGGATTGGCGTGTGCAATGATCGTGTTGCCACCGCATATCGGCAGCCACATATCGACAGTCAGGCCGAACACGTGGAAGAGGGGGAGGTTTGCCAGGAAAATATCATCGGGCGATATTCGGAGAATCTGGTGGACGTCGCGAAGGTTGGTGCTGATGTTCTTGTGGGAAAGCTCCACCGCCTTGGGATCCTTTTCGCTACCGCTGGTGAAGAGGATGACGGCGGTGTCTTCACGCGTCTTTTTCGGGAGCGATCCAATGATCATTTTCCCGGGGAGCTTGGCTTTAAGGGCGCAGAGTATCTTGTCTAGCAGCGTGACCTGCTTGAGCATGTCTTCGATGTACACCATCCCCTTGATCGGCTGCATCTTGATTGCCTCGAGGAGCTTCTTGCTGGTTATGATCGTCGTGAAATTGCATTTATTCTGACCGTATTCGCAATTCTCTTTCGCGCCTGTGGAGTAGTTGAGCATGACGGGTATCTTACCGCTCATGAGGACACCGAGGATCGAAAGCATGCACCCTGCGGAAGTCGGCAGCATGATGCCGATATGGGCTTCCGGGAAGGCGGAGATTTTTCGCGAAAGAATGAACGATGCGATCAGCATTCTTTCATAGGTGAACTCCTTGCTCGATGAAATATCGTAAACGGAAAGGTGGCTTGGTTTCTTTTTGGCTGTTCGAATAAATGCTGTGTGAAGCAACATACAGATACTCCAAATAAAAAAAGTAATCGGGCTCAAGCGCGAAAACAGCAACCTGAGCCGGATTCATAAAACTACTTTGCAATGATCGTTCCAGTTTTACCGGAAAATGCATCCAGAACTTTATCGATGGAAGTGATGAGGACTTCCTTGCCGCCGCGCTCGATGAAGCGGATCGCGGCTTTGATCTTGGGTCCCATGCTTCCTGCAGGAAAATGTCCTTCATCGCTGTACTGTCTGGCTTCTTCCAGGGTCATGCGGCTCAGGTCCCTTTGTTCCGGCTTCCCGAAGTGGATTGAGACTTTTTCCACGCCGGTGAGGATCACCAGGCGTTCGGCTTCGATCTTTTCGGCGAGAAGCGCCGACGCATAATCCTTGTCGATCACCGCGTCGAAGCCTTCGTAGGTACCGTCTTCCATGATGTAATACGGTACGCCGCCACCGCCGCACGCGATGACGATGTGGCCTTCGTCCACCAGTCGTTGAATGGTTGGAGCCTGCACGATATCGATAGGGAGGGGGGATGGAACGACCTGACGGTATCCGCGACCCGAATCTTCCACCATTGTCCAGCCATATTCGCTCGCCATGTGGTCGGCCTTCTCCTTATCGAAAAAGGGACCTACCGGCTTGCTGGGATTCTTGATGCTGGGGTCGTTGCGATCGACAAGAACCTGGCTCAGGATCGTGATGACATTGCGTTCGATTCCGTTTTTGATGAAAAGGTTTTGCAGGGATTGCTCGATCATGTATCCCATGGTGCCTTCCGTGGCCGCGTTGAGCACGCCCAGAGGCAATGGGGCAATGTTTTTGTCCATACCCGCAAGTTGTTGAATAAGAAGGTTTCCAACCTGTGGGCCGTTACCATGTGTGATTGCGAGGCGATACCCCTGTTTCGCGAGTTCGGCAATCACGGAAAGACTAGTTCTCGTATTGGCAAACTGCTGAGATATCGTACCTTCCTGGCCTGCGTTAATGATGGCGTTTCCGCCTAATGCTACAACAGCTTTACGACTCATTTGTACCTCAACTTCCTTGAAAAGAAATAAGACCCGATCCTGCGATTGGGTCATTATTGTCTCAATTTACTTATGCTTTTTGCGCCGAGAAGTCAGGATTACTCCATGTGCTCTTCATCGAATCTGCATCGTTCAAAACATACTCTCAGCCTGCAACCCTTTGTTCGGAGGCGACGTAAACGTCAAGCTTTTTGTGAGATAGGTCAGGATTTGCTGAACATTGTGCATTCATTTCAAGTAGCTCAAATCGCTAGCAATAGTTGAGTTCTGCAAATGCGCGCACCATGTCCGCGGCGGGGCGGCGTTGAAAGTCCCGAAGGGCCTTTCTGCAGGATTTGAGAGCGGTTCTGTGCAGAACGCTCTCAAATCCTGTTCGTGCGCGAAGCGCACACGCCGCCCCGCCGCGAGGCCGGTTGAGCAAACTCGAGTCGGAGGTTGCCCCCAAAACCATTTCCGCTTTAACGAATCATGAATCAGTAAAGTTGAGAATGCGGAAGTGGTTCTCTGGAACGATTTCCCGTAAACCATTTTGCACTTTGCTAGTTCTACAATCGGGAAATCGTATATAAAAGAAAAGAACCTTCGCGGCATTATGGGGAAATTAATACGAAGGTTCTTTCTTTCCGTTTCCGGAAATAGTCTATTCGAGTTCGACCGTGATTCTTCGAACCTCTCTGTTACGAATCTTGTGTGCCAGTTCGCCCGTTATAACACCCGAACCCGTCTGCAAGATATCCCCCGACAGGGTTTCTATCGTGTAGGAAGCAGGGCATACACCTTCAACTCCAAACGTGTTCTTGCGCTTCGGATTGTGATATGTGACCAGCGTCCTGCCGAGGAACATGCAACTGAACGTATTCTTCTCGAACGTTACATCCGTCGGCTTATCGTCGATAAACAGATAGCGAACCTGCTTCTCCCGGGTGAAAAGCCAGTCGGGAATTGCGGGATCCAGGGTAAGTTGAAGCTCACCGAGTTCGTTCAGACTGAATGGCTTCTTGCCAATCGACATGATCATCAGCATGTTGATGAATTCCGCTGTTGCGCCACTGAGTCGCGCAACGAAGCCATTGCCGTGAATGGACGGGTCCGGATTCGCGCTACTGACGATGAACGACGAGTTCTCGAGAATGCTCCGACCGTAAACCTCTGGCTTCAAGAAAGGCACGCAAACGTTCCGGAAGTCGGTGAAGAACTCCTCGTAAAGCTCGTTGCGAAGCACCTCGAGCATGTACTTGTACTCCATGTGCAACCAAATCGATTCGTTCTCGAACCAACCGGGAGAGAATGTTCTCGCCCGGCCGATTTCCATCGGCTGGTCGTCAAGCTTCTCGTTCACCTTGTACATCTTCAACTTTTCGTCGAACAGTCCGCTGTTGCGGATGTTTGCGACAAGCTTCTTCGAGTCCTCTTTGTCCGTGCTGCTTCTGAGGTAGTGTACCGGTCCCTCGAGAAAGAGCGGCAGAGCGATCTGGTCGAAGCTCTTCGCTTTGAAGCACGGTCCCTTGCCGTTGCGTTTGGGAACGAGATTTCCATCCTCGTCTCTGATCTTGATCTGGTCGAAGGCAGTTACCTTGTTGATGAAGTAGGTCGAGATAACCTGCTGCTCGTGATTCCATGCCCTGGCGATACCATCCTCGATGCGCTTGAGGCCGTTGGCGAGGAAGGATCTGATTCCATCGTAGGATGCGAATGTCTCCTTGCCTTCGATACCTGCATGGGTGCGGAAGCGGTAGGCTTCCTTGAGGGTCGTGGCCCGATCCCAGTATTCGAAAGGCTTCGCGTCGCTGGCGAGCAATTCACCGAGTTTTAAAAAGAAATCGTACAGTTCATTGAAAAGCGGTGTGGTCTGGCCAAGTGAATTTCGCTCGTCAATCGCATCAAGCATAAACAGGATGTGTCGCTTGACTTCCAGCGTCTCGTTCAGACTCGATCCGATGAGGCCGGGCAGGCCGTTCAGCGCGTCGTACCAGTCGGGCTTATCCGACTCCATTTCGATACCGACACCCGCCGCGTCGAGGGATGCCAGCTTGTTCACGATCAGGCACAGCATCTTGTTGAAAAGAGTCGTGCAATACACCTCGCCACGCCCGTTTTGCGTGTGGACGAGATGGTTGTCACGCTTGCGCGACTTGATCAGCTCGTCGTGCTCAGCATCGAAAACAACGCTGCTGAGCTGCATTGGATTGCCGTCCCAGATAACGTATTTATCGTCTCGCGGCGCCACATGATGCGGACTATCGTAGAACGAGAACGTGCTTTTCTCATAGAGAATGTGGTTCTTCATTTCAGGATAAACCGCCAGGTAGTTTTCCAGGAGATCGAGATTGTAGGTCCAGTGATCGATCCAGAAGCCCTCGCCGAAATCGGCGTCGTGGCTCTTGGTGCAGATGTCGAGCAGATCGCCGACGAAATTCTCGCTACATCCGTAGATGGAAATGTTCCGCTCTCTCATGCAGACGAACAACTCGCCGGGTGTAAAGGGCTTATCGAGGCAAGTCGCTACTTCCGAAATGCGTTCTATATCGATGTACTCTTTCAGCACGCTGTGAAGTTCGTTTTCATCGCGAACCGTGAAGCGCACCTCTTTGATGACAAGCGGATTGAATCCGTCGAGCTGGATCAGGTTGTAGAAATGCTCGAGATTTCCTTCGCGGACCTCGGGATTGAAGAGCAGATCGCAACGGCGATTCTGGTTCACATCCCGGAAATTACCGTTCCCCTGCGAATAGGGAGTCGGAGTGAGACGGTAGTCGTTGTAGTCCCTTTCGAGGTCTCCGTGCTTTCTGGAATACAAGTAGAGGGTTGTCGAAGACTTTTTCCCCTTGATGGTGTAGGGGAAACCGCCGCGGAGGGCGTTGTCGAGGAAATTCATACGGGTGTAGTGATCGAAAACCGGTTCCTGGCTGCATATAAAATTGTTTTGCGTAAGCTTTGCGATGAGTTCTCTATTCTCTTTGCACCTGGCTTCGATGTACTCATTGGAGGTGATCGCTGGAATCAAGCTGTTCATCTCTTCAGCTGAACCGATATGCCCGATCACGGAAGTGTAAGTGAATGTTTTCCCGGGTTCGATGGTTGCTTCCAACAGTCCCATCGCGGAGGGGAGTCTATTCTCGAGTATCTGATCGCGGGAAAGCTCTTCAAATGGAGCATCCAGGAAGTTCTCCGGGAACTTGTAATCACCCCTGATTCCAAAAATTTTCACCGGATCGACAATCGGTATGACAAGCTCGTTCCGGCCCTCTTCCGACACGAAACCGAGATAGAAATTACCTTTCTTGATCTTTACAACTTCCGGCCTGTCGTGCGGCTCAACTTTCCCTTTAAAAAGCGGCGCTTTGTTTTCGCAGTTGGTAACTTCCACAAAAGCCTCGACGAGCCTGCGGATAAACTTGAGTGCGCCATTGTCGAGACCGTAGGGAATGATCAGAGGAAGTCCGTCCAGGGCCTCCAGGCGAATCGCTTTCTCGCCGGTGTTTTCAATTTGAAGCCTGCGAATGAGTCCCGCGTATTTCTCCTGCGGAACGTTGAAGTATTCCACCGTAAATTTTATTCCGAGCGTTTGATTTTCTTCTATCAATGTTAGAGACGCAGGGGAGATGAGCATCCGTTGCTCGCGACGCATGTCGCGATCTTGCAGGTTGTTCTGAAAAGGCTCGTAGTAGGTGGTTTGATTATCATGTATAAGCTTGATGAAGGTTCTGAATCCCTGTGATGAAGCAAGATTGTAAGCCTGGTTCGCAGGCAGAAACTCCATGATCGGGTTGTGCTTTCCTTCGATGCCCATGCTGCAAACGCATTGTCCGCGGTTCACATAGAACAGCCACATGGGGATGCCGTCTTTTCCCGCTACTCCCGGGAAAAAGCTGGAAAACAGCTTCGAGGCGTTGTAATTACTGATGATGAATTCACCCGAATCACTCAAACGGTATTTAACATTTTGGGATCGATTCAAAAGGATCTCCTTCAATTTATTTTTCAAAAGGAAAAGAATCAGCCGGCATGCTGCCACACCGGCTGATACACGGTCTTATTTCAGAAGGATCATTCGTTTGGTTTCTGCAGCGCCGTTATTAACGGTCAGGCTGTAGAAATATACACCCGATGATGCGCCTTCAGCGTTCCAAACAACATCGTACGTTGCCGCTTCGCGGTGATCGTTCACGAGCGTTTCCACCAGCCTTCCCTTCACGTCGTAAACCTTGAGGCTGACATGTCCGGGCTTGTTGATGGAGAACTTGATGTTCGTCACGGGGTTGAAGGGATTCGGGTAGTTGTTTCCGAGGCTGTACAGAGCGCTCGACGCGTCAATCGCGTCGTCGTCTGCGTCCTGGTCGTCGTCGCGGAAATAGATGTTATCGATGTAAACGGTGTTCGGATCGCTTGTGATAACGAGCTGGGCCACGTGCTCACGTGTGGTGAGGCTGGTGAAGTCGTCCAAATCCATGTCGAGTCCGATCCAGGTTTGAGATTGAAGGGTGGCGTTATCGAAGGAGACTTCGTGCTCCACGTCGTCGCCTCCGCCATATGCGCCGTCGGCTCCGAAATCAACAAGCTTCACCGCGAAAGTGGTTTCGCCGTCGATCGCGTCCGGTGTCCAGATGTCCATGTGGAAATGGGTCATGGAAGTGATGTTGAGCATATGAGAGATGAACTCGATACCCGCGTAGGTGATGCCGGTATAGAGCTTGGTGTCGTTGCCCTGGATCTGAACGTCGCCGACGTTCGCCTGATCCCACTCGGCCGACCACATATCTACGGCCACGTTTGTGTATTCGTTGCAGAACAGAGAGATTACGGCGTCTTCATTGTAGGTTGGAGACGGCGCCGCCACTTCGGGCATATCCGGTGTCGAATTGCCGGAGCGGAAATAGATGTTGTCGATGTATATGGTGTTCGGATCGCCGGAGATGATAAGCTGCGCCAGATGCGCCTTGGTTGTCAGTCCGGTGAAATCGCTCATGGGGATGTCGAGCCCGACCCACGTTTCCGTGTCCATGACATCGGAACCGAAGGAAATTTCGTGTTCCACGTCGTCGCCGCCACCGTATGCGCCGTCAGCGCCGAAATCGACGAGTTTGACGTTGAATACGGCCGGAGCGGATGTATCGTCCGGAGTCCAGAGATCCATGTGGAAGAATTGCATCGAGGTTGCGTCGATGGTTTCGCTGATGAATTCGATACCGGCGAAAGTCATACTGGTATAGAGCTTGGTATCGTTTCCGTCGATCTGAACGTCGCTGACGGCAGCGTTATCCCAATCGGCAGACCAGGTATCGACGGTTACATTGGTGTATGCGTTGGAGAACAGAGAGATCACGTTCGCAGCATCATAGGTCGGTGTTGGAGCTGCGGTTTCCGGTTCTGCCGGCGGATTGGTGTTTCCGGTCGGGATCACGATGTTGTCGAAATAGATCACGCGGTCTTCGGTGCGATCCACGAAATCGGGGATCACTACAAGGCGGCCGTAAGCGCTTCCGATAGCCGACGAGAAATCGAATGTGAGGGTCTCCCACTGGTTGGTCACGGTGTTGGTTACCTGAACCTCGACCGGTGTGCTGCCACCTTCGAACTTGAGGGCGACAGGGCTGATAACAGTCTTGTACACCATGATGCTCAGGGTCGAGTTGCTCGCGTTGAATTCAAACGTGTTGATGTCGTCGGTGTAGCAGAGCGCCCAGCTCATGCCGGCAGCGCGTGCGTTGAATTGAGCCACGGTTGCGGATGTGTTGACACCGCTTGCCGATGGGTTCGATACGAATTCGAGCGGCGGATTGTCGCCGTTTTCGCCGACAGTCCAGCCCCATTCTGCGCCCAGTCCGCCCGTCTCGAAATCGACGGTTTGGTACTGCGCGAACATGTAGGTGCTCATGATAAGGATGAGCATTGTCATGAATATGTTGCGTTTCATTTTATATCCTCCGGAGAATTTAGTTGTTCGAACGAACAACGTTGTCGTTTGCTTTTACATAAAAGAACTTGCGTCCTTCTTCTATGATTCCGGTCCAGCTTGTGGGGTAGAATACACCCATGGTCACTTCTTCGAATGTTCCGTTCGGTGAATCGGATGCATATATCTTATAGCCGTTTGCGCCATCGACAGGATCCCAGGTCACGGTAACCTGATCGCCGTTGAAGGTAATCGCAACGTTCTGCGGCGCTGCGAGTGTTGTTTCGGCAGTGTAGAAGAATATGTTGTCGAGGAACACGGTTGAAGGCCAGACCCCCGCCGTGCAATCGAACTTGAGCTGATAGACTTCCGCCATGTTGAGGCCGGCGAAATCGCTGAGTGGAATATCGACGCTGTTCCAGGTCATTGGCACCAGCGGATCGAGTTCGAGGAGAAGTTCACCCGATGTGGTGATGGGTGAGAATTTCACGACGGTCGCGTTCGGCGTCCAGATATCGATGTGAACGTAGTCTCTAGCCGTCATATCGGTGGTTGGGAACTCGGTTCCCTGGTAGTTGAAGTTCGAGTATTTCAGGGTTGTGTTGCCATCGATGTTCTCGAAGGTGACGGTTGTCTGCTGTCCCCAGTTGGGATTGAAGTTCGCGCCTGCGATGTCGCCATAGACGTTGCTGAAGATGGATGTCACATCGGCTGGTGCGTATGTTGGATTCGGAGCTCCAGTACTTGGTACAGGATTTTCAATGGTGAATACCACACTGTAGGTGAGGATTGTTGTTTCATCCTGAGCGGTTACGACTACGGTGGTGGTTCCAGGAAGCTCGGCGGCGTCGTTTACTACGTAATCTGCCAGGGGATCGGTTGTGGTTGCAGTAACGGCAGGCACTTCGGTGGTTCCGTAAGGAAGCTCGACAGAGTAGGTCAAGGTTGACGGCGCGAAACCGGTTACGGTTGTACCGTTGACCTTGAGATCGCTGAGTGTCGCGTCCGATCCGGCCTGGGTCGGATTCTTCCAGAAGTAGATGTTGTCGAGATATACGGTCGAACCTGTCGTTCCTACGAACTTGAGCTGGTGAATATCACTCATGGAGAGGTTTGTGAAGTCTTCGAGCGGGATGTCGAAGCTGTTCCAGGTTTCCTGCTCGAGCGGCGAGAAGTATGTGAGAACCTCGCCGGTGGAGATGCTGATCGGCGAGAACTGAACTTGTTCCGCGTTCGCTGTCCAGAGATCGACGTGCACGTATTCCATGAGGGAAAGGTCGATGCTGCCTGCGAGCTGCGTTCCCTGGTAGTTGAAGTTGTCGTATTTCAGGGTCGTGTTTCCGTCGATTCCCTCAAATGTGACGACGGTTTGCTGTCCCCAGTAAGGATTGAAGTTCGTGCCGGCCATGTCGCCGTATGTGTTGCTGAAAATCGAAATCACGTCTTGCGCCGGTTCATCGGGAATCGGTGCGCCAACGGTTGGTTCTGCCACTTCATCGCCAACGGTGAAGTTGATGGTGTAATTCAGATGCTCCTCTTCGTTTGCGGAGGTGACGGCAACAGTAGCGGTTCCGGGAAGCCCTGTAGCGTTGGTTACAAGGTGGCTTGCCAGAGGATCGGTTGTAGTTGCGGTAACGACAGGGACTTCTGTCGTTCCGTAGGGAAGCTCGACGTTATAGGTGTAAACGCCGGACGAGAAGCCGGTAACAGTGGTTCCGTTGACCATCAGGTTGCTGAGGGTTGCGTCCGCGCCTGCACCGATGGGATTCTTCCAGAAGAATACGTTGTCGATCCATACGTTGCAGGGGTTGAATCCCGGCTCGGCCGTGAACTTGAGCTGATAGACATCGGAAAGGTCTATGTCGCTGAAATCGGTGAGCGGGATGTCGTAGCTGTTCCAGGTGCCTTGCACGAGCGGAGTGAGCGAGACAAGGTGCTCGATGCGTGATCCGCTGATGGGGGAGAACATGACGACGGTCGCGTCCGGAGTCCACATGTCGATGTGAACGTATTCCATCGATTCGATGCTCGTGGCCGGGAACTCGGTTCCCTGATAGTTGAAGTTCTGATATTTGATGACGGTGTCGCCTTCGATGAGCTCGAAAAGGACGAGTGTGGTTTGTCCCCAGGACGGGTTGAAGTTTGCGCCGGCCATGTCGCCGTAGACGTTGCTGAATACGGATTTCACGTTCTCGTGAAGATGCGTGGGCGTCGGAGCGGCAGCGGTGGGCTGGGTCGGTACTGAAGAACCCACGGTGAAGTTGATGATATAGGTCAACGAGGTTGTGGTGTCTTCGGCTGTAACGACAACGGAGGTTGTTCCGGGAAGTTCGGTCGCGTTGTTGATCTGATAGGAAGCGCCGGTGTGGTTGGTTGTCGCTGTCACGGTCGGAACGATCTCGGTTCCTTCCGGGAGATCAACGTTGTAGGAGTAGACGTTGGAAGCGAATCCATCGACGGTCGTGTCGTCCACACGGAGATCGCTGAGAGTCGCGTCGTCGCTTGCTGCATCCGAAGCGTAGAAATAGATGTTATCAAGATAGATGGTGGATGGATATACGCCAGCCTGTCCGTCGAATTTTAATTGGTGGATATCATCCCAGCGGAGACCGGTGAAGTCTTCGAGCGGGATGTCGTAGCTGTTCCATGTTTCCGCGTTGATCGGTTCGAGGCTCACGAGGTGCTCGCCATTCAAAGCGCTGATCGGTGAGAATTTCACGACGGTGGCGTCGTCGGTCCACATATCGATGTGAACGTGTGTCATGGCCGTAAGGTTGTGAGCTCCGAGAAGCTGCGTTCCCTGGAAGTTGAAGGTGGCGTATTTCATCATGTTGTTGCCTTCGATGTCATCAAAGGAAACAACTGTCGATTGACCCCACGGAGCTGCGAAGTTGGTGCCTTCGAGATCGGTGTAGGAATCGCTGTAGATGGAAATCACGTCTTCCGCGTCGACTGTCGGAACCGGCGCGGCAACTTCCGGTACGTTGGGTTCAGGGGTGAACACGTTGCCGGAAGGCATCACGATGTTGTCAAAATAGATCACGTTGTCCTGATCCCTATTGGCAAAATCGGGAATGATCACCAACCTGCTGTAGGTGTTTCCGATCGAACCGGAAAAATCGAATACGATGTTTTCCCACTGATTCACGACAGTGTTCGGTATTTGGATCTCGACTGCCGGGCTCGATCCTTCAAACTTGATGGCAATATTGCTGATTACGGGCTTGTAGACCATAATACTGACAGTGCTGTTGTTTGCGTTGAACTTGAAATCATCGATGTCGTCGGTGAAGCAAAGCGCCCAATTGGCTCCTGCGTCCAGCGCGGTGAACTCGGCGACGTTTGCGGAGCCGTTAACGGCATCGCTTGCGGGATTCGCCGGGAATGTCATGGCCGGGTTCGATCCGTTTTCGGTGACGACCCAGTTCCAGGCGGTCCCGGTTTCTCCGGTCTCGAAATCAATGGTTCTTGTCTGGGCAAAGAGGCCCGAGCCAAGAACAAAGAAAAGCAACAGAGTAACGAACATGGATGTCTTGTACATCTTTTCCTCCAATTTTTATAATTGTCTTATTCTTCTTGATTCTTTATCTTCTAAATACCTTAAAAAGGATTCTTTCGGTTTCCTGTTTTCGTAAAACACACCCCAATTCTTCTCGATCTCATTGGGGCCGGTGCTCTCCGCTCCACCTTTCCAGGATTCGTCAAACGCTTCGAACAGAAACGTAGTGCAGCGCTTGTCTTCGATCCACTTGTCGAGCCCGATGAGGAATTCTCCCTGTGCATCGATCCCAACTTCGCCTTTGACGAGCGTTCCCTGCTCACCGTCGCCCTTCTTGTCTGCGTTGTAATCCGTGGCCCAGCCTACCTCACCGATTACGACATCCATGCTTCCAACCTTCGTGATGATATCGAAGCGCATCTTGCTGATCCAGTCGAAGGTCTCGGCGAGTGTCTTCCCGTTCCAGAGCGGGTGGATGTGCATGGTGATGAAATCGATCTCATTTTCGATGGCCTTACTCTCCGGCCTGTTCCAGAAATTGTAGTCGTCCGCGGTAGTGACGGGTTGCTCGATATGATTGCGTACGGTACGGATATAGCGTATCAGGTCATCTTCTTCCATCTTGTGTGCAGACCAGTAGACCTGCGTTTCATTGCCGACATTCAGCCCGATAACGATCTCGGGGTATTCGTCGGCCTGCTCGATGGCCTGGAGGACGTTATCGACGTTATTTTTTCGCATGCCGGGTCTGTCGGTCTCGTTTTCCAGCCATACGCCCAGCATGACTTTTATGGGGAGGTTGTTCTGCCGGATGATCCGCAAGATTCTCCCGGAGATGTCGTCGGCGTTATAGATTCTGACGAGATGCCAGACGCTGGATATAATTGAAAGGTCTTCTTCGAGCTGCTCGTCCGTGGGAGATTCGCCCCAGGGAGCCTGCCCCTTACGATGCGGTCCGTACGACACGCCTTTGAGGTAGAGTGGATCGGTCTTGTCCGGCCTGAATGCACGACGATTGAAAGGATCGCGCTTCACGGGTGTTATACCTTCCATCAGGTTTTTCCCGACTACACCGAGCTCGTTATTCCGGCTACCGCTCCCGTGTCCACACGCCGATAGGAGTAAAATCGGCAGAATGAGGAAGACAAGGAATCGACAGCCGCGCGACATCATAGTTGCACCCTCACCGTCTGAACCGCGTTCGCTTCGATGGTGATCGGCGCGAAGCGTTTGCCGATTTGAAGGTTGTACCGGATGGGCTCTTGCGTGGTATTGAGAACTTGCACGCTCAGAAGGCCGTCGTTGTTGATTGTCGCGCACGTGTGGAGGTCATCCTGCCCGAGAGTTGGTGCAAGCTTTTGCGTTTTTACGGCTCGATCTCCCGGGCGGATGGTTCTACTAAACTGAGCCAGCACATAATAAACCGGCGTGTAATATACCTTCTGGCTCTTCGTATCGATCATGATGGGAGCGCCACAGAAGTTGTTGACGTGGTTCGGGCCGCCGCTGCTGTCCAGGACGATGTTCCAATCGATCCAGCCCTGCATCCAGTGATCGATACTCACGATGATGTTGCGCGCGTAGCGATGAACCGGAGCGTAGGCGGGGTGGTCTTTCACGTTCACACCCTGCCAGGGAACGGTATAGGCCCAATCGGTGGCGTTGTCGTTCCACCAGAAATCGTCTTTGTCGAACCAGTTGGTTTCCTTGAATTTGACGGGGTCCGAAACGCCCTCGGGCGCGTCCTTGCCGAGGTCGTCGATGCAACCCTCCGTATGGATGATCGCAAAGCCCGGGAATTTCTCGTGAACCCTCTCGAATGTTTCCTCGTACACCTGATTGGTGCTTTCGTACCAGTGAACGGCAACGCCGTAAACGTACGGTGCAGTGCCGGGATCGGCAAAGATCACGTCCGTCCATGGCTCGATACCGTCGCGGTTTTGATCATAGACGAGGAGCTTGAGATTACCGAACCCACCTGCACGTAGCTGTTGCCCCAAATATTTCTTGATAAAGTCGTTTTGCGTTTCGGGGGAGAAGCTCATGCTCTCCCACTGCCCGTTGTTTCCATGCGGCTCGTTGACGGGCGTCATTCCCCAGATATCGACACCTTCGTTCCGGTAGCTTTGCAAGTATTTTACAAGGTATTCTGCATACACGGAGACGTACTCGTCTTTCAGTGAACCGCCGGTGCCTTGCCAGTTGTTCTCGGGAGCTCCCGGGATGTACCATTCTTCGATGTCCTTCATCCAGGATGGCGCAGTCCAGGCGGAAGCCACGATTCGTAGCGTGGTGTCTTCCTGTTTGCTCTTGATGGCGATCGCCTGCTTGATCATGGGGAGGAGATCGTAAGCCGGATCCTTGATCCCGGGGTATTCGCTGGGATCGAATCCGTCCGTGTCCGGGGCGATCGAAAAATGTTTCAGCTCACTGTCGCCCGGCACGTCGTCGTAAGAATACTTACCCTTCACCGTGAAATCGCAAGCCCCGATATGCGTGCGGGTGAGGGTGAAATTCGCTCCATTCTCGCCGAAGATTTTCTGCATGACTTCCGCTCGCCGGTTTTCATCCAGATGAGCCAGAACGAACGCGGCGGATTCCGTAAACGAAGTTCCGATACCATCCAACGTCTGCTTGCGGACGCGTGGGTCTATGCGAAGCACGTTTCCTTCCGCCTCGCCCTCCAGAAACGCGACATTGTCCTGTCTTGCGAGCTTCGATCCTGACGCGGAGGTAACGGTGATCTCCTTCGTCATGTCGATCTGTTGCGCAAGCGCGATGAACGGCGCAACCGAGAGCAGTGCGATTTTAAGCGATCTGGCGAAAACGGGATGGGCTCTCATCGGGATACCTCAGGCGGTTACTCAGCCGATTTCTTCAGGCGTCTTGCCTCGAGAATTCCGCGGATTTCGTAGGCGCGGTCTTCGCTCAACGCGTACGACGCAATGATCCAGATGGCGATCGCGGATGTAACAAACGGGATCGCGACATCGAAGAAGCGGAGAAGTTGAAGCGTGGTGGCGTCCTGACCTGCACCGAGGGCCTGATCGAATTTCGCGAATTTAAGGAGTACACCGGTCATCAGACCGGCGATCGACATTCCGATTTTTACCATCCACCAGTAGATCGCGCCGAACACGCCTTCGCGCCGTTGGTGGGTTTCGAGTTCGTCATAGTCGCAGACATCGGAGATCATGGAGCCCATGAGGGTGAAGAGCGAGCCGGTTCCAAAGGCTACGAACGGAGCTGCGAAAAGCAGCCAGTACGGGTGCGCCGGATTGTAACCGAACCATTTGACCACGTATCCGATGAGCGAAAACGAGATGGTGATGAAAAAGGTTCTCTTCTTGCCGATTCTGGTTGCGATCCAGCCGGTGAGAGGAATAACCGCGAGGGTTGCGATGGAGGTAATCATGCCGAACCAGCCCATGAGCTTGCCGGCGCTGGCGTCGTTGCCGTGGAAAAGGTAATAGATCATGACATAAATCGAGAAGGATGCGCCAAGCTGGAATCCGTTGAACACCAGGAAGGTCGCTCCGCAAAGTTTGACGAAGGGCTTGTTCTTGAAGGTGATAACCACGCCCTTGAAGAATTCGACCATGTTCTTCCAGACACCCTTGGTCGCCTTCTGGACGGGTTCGAGAACCTGTCGCTCTTTCAGGAAGATCGCGGGAAGAATACCCAAAGCTGCCACGGCAATACCGACATAGATCGCCAGGGTTCTAGCGCCGTGAACGGTATCCTTGAACAGGCTGCTCGCCATGATGGCGTAAAACCAGGGAACGCCGAGCCACGCGAGCTGCCCAACGGTGTTGGCGAACGCGTGAAGCCGGGTTCTCTCGTGGTAGTCGGGAGTCATTTCGTAGCCGAAAGCCACAAAAGGCGTCGCATACAATGTATAGGCGAGGAAGAACAGGATCGACATGATCAGGAAGTAGACGAAGTAACCGGTGTAGAAGCTCTCGCTTTTGCGGAACTTGAGTGCGTGGATGGTCGCCACGCCGCTTCCTTCGACGCCTTTCACGGACACCGTCATGTACTCTATGGTGGGAAGGTCGAGTTGACCGTTACCACCGGAGATGTTTTGCGCTTCATCGAGTTTCAGTCCGGCCAGCGGGAATTGATAGAGCTTTCCGTTGTTGTCCTGTGAATCGGCTTGCGTAAGATCGATCGCCCAGGTCTCTCCGCTATCTCCGCTCTCGTGCATCGCGACCTGCATGGTTTGGTATTCGGGGAGATCGACATTGAGCTCGACCTGCGGGAATCCGTCCAGGTTGCTTGCGCCGAGGTCGGAAGAGAGATCGGCCGGGCCGTATAATACAAAGGTAACGTACGTGGGCTGCTCCGCGTTGAATGGAACGGAGATATCGCCGGTTTCCAACGTTGTTTCCGGGTTGAAATCCCCGACGATTGTTTGATGCGCGTGCACCGGCTTGCTTTTCAGCACGTCGATGTATCCGGAAGGCAATTGCCACATCACGGCAAAAATCAGCCCCGCCAATAACGCTCCAATGAAGATGAACGGCCTGCGCCGTCCCCAACGGGTGCGGGTGTTATCGGAAATGAAGCCGACCAACGGATCCGAGACGGCATCGAAGATGCGCGGAATCGATCCGATCAGCCCGACCAGTAGTACGTCCATGCCAAGCCCGAGATTGAGTATGACAACCATTGCCGGTAACGCTGCCGCTTGCAGATTGTTTACCAGCATTCCAACAGCATACGCGGATTTCTGCTTCAAGGATATCCGATCTTCCGATCTTGTTCTGTGATGTGCGTGTTTGCTCATGTCCGTTCCTTTGCGCGTTATAGATTCATTATATCATGAGGCTTGCCCTACTTGCCTGCGTTGCGGGAAGTAGCTTTCTGCCAGTAGATGTCATCGAGTCCGAATTCGCATTGTGTGCCGTTTTCTTCCAGAATGGTGAACACGTAATCCATCGATTGGAAGTTGATGGTGGAGATGTACTCGCTCAACGGAATCGAGGCGCGTCCCCACTCGCCATCGCGGGTGAGACCGAACACCGTCTGGTTTGCCGGGAAGGACACGTATTTCTCGTGACCTGCCTGGTCCGTCATACCGATCTTGAAGGTGACGTTTGCCGGCATCTTGATCATGATTTCGACGGTTCCGCCTGCGTAGGCAGAGAGATCGAGCGCTTGTGTGGACTGAATACCCGCGCCGAACCATCCCATGCCATTTGACTGCCAGGAGATTCCGTTGTCGCCTTCGTAAGGTTCGATGGAACCGGCTGTCAGGGTGTTCTCCCAGACGTAGATGTTGGCGTTGCTGCCAACGGTGATCCCGTCCGTGACTGGCGTTGTGTCTGTGAAGATACCGAATCTGTCCACGCCGGGACCCGAAGACTGAATGGTCGCCGTGTCGGTGAGGAGATCGCTGTGCGAATCGGTGAAAGAGGCCGTGATCGTGTTTCCCGCAGCGATTGCGAGGGTGTTCGTATCGTCATTGGTCGCACCGAAGTTAACGGTCGCCGTTCCGTCGCCGTTCGAATCGAGGACAACGTCGATGGAGATGCTCTCCGAGCCGTTGTCGACGGTTATAGCCACCGTTGAACCGGCGGCGTCTTCGTCCAGGACGGCGATGGTCGCGCTTGTGGCGTCTTCCATGTAGGATTGCGCGTCGAAAGCGATGTCGCTATCGCCTTCCTGATTGCCGGAACCTTCTTCCCAGTAAATATCGTCGATCGCGAATTCGCAAGCGGTACCATTCTCTTCGAGGATAGTGAATACATAGCTCATGGCGGAGAGATCAACGCCGTCCGCGAGTTCGTTCACGGGGATGATCGCCTGACCCCAGTCGCCGTTCCTTGTGAGTCCGAAGACGTTCGTCGAAGCGGGGAAGGTTACGTAGTGTTCGTGTCCGTTGGTGTCCTGGACACCGATTTTGAAGGTGACTTCAGCCGGCATTTTCATCATGAATTTGACAGAGCCACCTGCAAAATCTGTGAGGTCGATGCCATCGTTGACCATCACGCCACCGCCAAACCAGCCTGTGCCGGTGGTTTGCCAGGTGATGACGTTGTAGCCTTCGAAGGGTTCGATCGAACCTTGTGTGAGTGTGTTTTCCCAGACGTAGATTTCCGAGTCCTCGCCAATGGTGAGCATCGTTGTGACCGGCGTTGTGTCGGTGAATACGCCGAATGTTCCGACGGTCGGCCCGGAAGCGGTTATGATAGCGCTGTCTGTTCTAAGGGTTCCGTATGTGTCTGTATAACTTACTGTGAGCGTGTTGCCTACTGCGATGGCTATGGTGTCGGTTTCGTCGTCCGTTGCACCGAAGTTCACGACAGCGGTTCCTGTGCCGTTGTCGTCCAGCGTTACATCGAGCGAGATCGTGTCGGTTCCGTTATCGACGGTCGCCGTGACCTGCGTTCCTGCAGCGGCTTCGTCCGTAACGGTGATATACGCGTTGCTGTCATCGGAGTAATAGGTTCCCGCATTGAAAGCGACGGAACTGATGGCCAGGCCTCCGCCGTCCCAGTAGATATCGTCGATGGCGAACTGGCACTGCGTACCGCTTTCTTCCTTCATCATGAAGGCGTAGCTCAACGAACTCAGGTCAACGTTGCCCCTGATCGTCTCGATCGGGATCGTCGCCCGTCCCCACTCGCCGTCTCTGGCCAGTCCGTAAGCCGTTTCGTTGGCGGGGAAGTCGACATAACTTTCGTTGCCGTTGGTGTCGTTGATGCCGATTGGAAAGATACTTCAGCCGGCATCTTGATCATGAGGTTCATGTTGCCACCGGCAAAGCCTGAGAGGTCGAGCGGTTGATTGGCCTGAATGCCCATGCCGAACCATCCGATGCCTGTCGTGGCCCACGACATCACGTTGTCGCCTTCGTACGGGAGCATTCCTCCGGCAAGGAGCGTGTTCTCCCAAACGTAGATTTCAGCGTCGAGTCCCGGGGTGATTCTGTCGTCGACCGGTGTTGTATCGGTGAAGATACCAAACGTCTCGACGTCATCGTTGGACACGTCTTTCTGATAGGCGCGAATCCAGTCGATATACATTTTTTGCGGCCAGGGGGTGGTATTGTTGGGCGCTCCGCCGTAGCCTCCGCCGACCGCTATGTTCATTATAATAAAGAAGTGGTTCATGAATTCATCCATCGTGTCGGGATCGAGGACCCTTGTCATGTAGGTCATGTCGTCGATGCGACCGATGATGCGGCTTGCGTCCCACTCGATCTCGAAGATGTGGAAGTCGTTCGCAAGCGCTTCGTTGAAAACCTTCGTTCCCTGGAAGGAGAGGTGCGCGTTTTCGTCTTCGTCCCACCAGTGGATTGTGCAAATCGAGGTCTTTTCGTCGTGGTAGAGAGGGCTCATCTCCATGATGTCGATTTCGCCGCAGTACGGCCAGCTCACTTCGTCGTAGTTTGCGCCAAGCAACCAGAACGCCGGCCACATGCCAGCGCCCTGCGGCGGCTTGATGCGCGCCTGGATTTTGCCGTATTTCATGGAAAAATTGTTCTTCGTGTTGATCCGTCCTGATGTGATCGAGCCGTCCCGTTTTCCGGGAACGATGTAGTTGGTTGAATCCCAGGTGGCGGTGATAACGAGATTGCCATCCTCGACGCGGACGTTTTCTTCCGAGTCGGTATACTTCTGCCACTCGTCGTTACCCCAGCCGTCGTTGTTGTTTCCATAACCGTAGCCGAGATCGTAATTCCAGTTGGTTGGATCCGGCGTACTCGACGCGCCGTCGAATTCGTCGGCCCATACGAGCGTGTAGTTGGTTGAGGGAGTCGTATCCGGAACTGGATCCGGATCCGTGATCGTATCGCAACTGACAAGCAGGAAAGCTGCGATGAAAATAAGCAGGATTGAACTCAGAATTCTTCGTTTCACAATACGGACCTCACAATTTTATTATCACGGGAAAACGTATGAAATTCCCTTCATGATGCTATATAGCAAATAACGTCTCATGAATTATGCGCGTCAAGTATTTTTTTATTTTCTGTGTGAGAATATAATGAAAATGAACGGTAAGCCAACTCATTGCTATTGTCGATGAAGGCAAAAAAAATTCACTGCTATACTTCGGAGGTCGGCGCGCCTTTTTGTGCTTGTTGTCGCGGCGTATATCGCGAATAACATCATGCCGTTCTACGTGTGGGTAGGAATCAGCGAGCCGGCGTAAAGGCGGTTAATTGGCAGTAATACAGCGTGATAGAGATTTAGTTATCGATGCATTATCTCTCGATTACTACCTGGCGATTGTGGCAATACCTGCTTTGGTTTCGGTACATCCAATGGGAGAAATGCCGGGGGGATATTGCTAAAAAACTTCGGGAACGAGGAAAATTAAGAGGAATTTTGAATAAATACCTTGACCGAAATATAGCAATTTGCGAGCACTGCTATATATTATTGAAATAGCGTATGAGAATGCACTGGAAAACAGCGAATACTAAAAGGAATACCGATGAGTGGAAAAACACTGAAATATATCAGCGTGAAAGAGAAAATCAAAGACGGAATCCGGAGCGGAGAAGTCAACGGGAAACTGCCCGGGGAACGTGCGCTCGCCCAGATCCACGGTGTGTCTTATATGACCGTCAGAAGAGCGATTACCGAGCTCGTCGAAGAGGGTATTCTCCATAAGTTCACCACCAAGGGAACTTTCGTCAGCCACAGCAAGATGACGCCCAAAATCACGCACAACATCGGTTTTTTCCTCGATCAGGGAATCAAGGAAGGGATTTCCAGTCCCTACTACTCGCTCGTATTCAATGCGCTGGAAAAGGTCGTGAAGCAGAAGGGCTACAATCTGGTGCTGTTCTCCGAGCCGGACGACCTGAATCCGCTCAACAACCAGAAGAAGATCGACGGCGTGATCATCTGTTGTTTCCCACGCATCGAGAACAAAATCCAGGAGCTCAAGCGCATGCTTCCCATCGTCCTGCTGGACAACCTCTCGTCGGACAAATCGATCCCCTCGGTGACGCTGGACAACTTCAACGGAAGCAGCGAGGCCGTTAATTACCTGTGGTCGCTCGGGCATCGTCGCATCGGCTTCATCAACGGTCTACTCGATTCCGATGTGTGCCGCGAGAGATTGATGGGCTACACAAGCACGCTGGTAAGCCAGGGCGCGAAGGTCGATGAGGAGCTCATATTCAAGGGCGATTTCTCCTACGAATCGGGCGAGCAGGGGGCCAAGTATCTGCTGTCTCTGAAGAATCCCCCCACTGCGATCATGTGCGCGAACGACTCCATGGCAATCGGCGCGATGAAAGTGATTCGCGAGAACGGATTCCAGATTCCCGACGAGATGAGTGTCGTCGGATTCGACGACATCGTGGTCGCTTCCAAGGTGTTTCCAGCGCTCACGACGATTGCCGCGCCGATCGATGCGATCGTGGAGCGGTCCGTGGGCATGCTTCTCTCGATGATTGAGGGTGTCGATCTCGATTACCAGCATGCGATCCTTCCGGCGCATCTCACGATTAGGAACTCCTGCTCGAAGGCCGCGAAGAGATAGCTTTTTTCGTTAATGCCTGCCAGTATTGCAAATACATGCAGGCGATCCGATCGAAACGTCAGACGGTCGTGCAGCTTAAAACCATTCGAAATCTAACTGCTATATAGTCTAAAATTACTCACGCGAGTTACGGCGCTCTCTAGAAAAACTCCGGGGATAATGCGCAGTATAGCAAGGTTCAAACAAGTCGGTAAGTACCGCAGAAGAATATGAGATGCGATGCAAAGAGGATTCAGGCTGAAATCAATTTGATTTATTTGCGATAACCCCTTTATGAGCGATATTAGTGAGGGAACGATGTGGAAATACATGGAATAATGATAAAATATACTTGACAGTTATTCGCCGCATTTCAATTGCTATATAGAGGCGTGACGAATTACGGAGCGCTTTACTGATTACAACAAGGGAGCGGAAGATGGTCCGATACGATTGCTCAACAATTATGAAGCGTATTTGTATTACTTTGCCACTCGTATTTTTCATTAGTATGGCACTGGCTGCGACACCCAACCAGCCCAACGCCGTATCGACATATCAGGACGACAATGGCTGGAAACTGAAGGTTGACGGCGACGACTATTTCGTCAAAGGTATTGTATGGGGCTACACACCCATCGGGGAAAATTACTCCTACAACCTCTGGTCGAAATCGGACGAGCAGATTCAGAAGATTCTGGATTATGAATGCAAGTTGATGAAGGACGCCGGCGTCAACACGATCAGGCAGTTCGGCGGAATCCCACCCAAATGGATTGAATACATCTACAGGCACTACGGCATCATGACGGTGATCAATCACCTGATGGGACGCTACGGTTACAATGTAGACGGCGTATGGTATGTCTGGACCAACTACTCCGATCCCACCACCCGCGCAACCTTGAAAAGGGATTTCGTGGAGATGGTAAACCTCTACAAGGATATCCCGGGTGTCCTCATGTTCGCGCTCGGCAACGAGAACAACTACGGACTCGAGTGGGCAAGCTTCGAGATCGAGAACATCCCCGAAGGCGAACGCCACAAAGAAAAAGCAAAATATCTCTACAGCTTATATAATGAAGCGATCGAAGAAGCGAAGAAAGCCGATTCGACCCACCCGTATCTCATCGTGAACGGCGATATCCAGTACATCGACCTCATCAAGGAATACTGCAAGGATCTGGATATCCTCGGCGTAAACGCCTACCGCGGTATCAGCTTCACGGACATGTGGCAACGGGTTCACGACGAGCTCGGCCTGCCCGTGATGCTCACCGAGTTTGGCAGCGACGCATTCAACGCGCTGACATTCAAGGAAGAGCAGGTAGGCCAGGCGAATATCGTCAAGGGCAATTGGATCGAGATTTACAACAAGAGCTACGATAAAGGCGATGAAGGAAACGCACTCGGCGGATGTCTCTTCGAGTGGCGCGACGAATGGTGGAAGTACAAGCAGACCGAGAATCTCGACATCCACGACAAGAACGCCTCCTGGAGCAACGGTGGTTACTCGTTCGACTTCGTGCATGGCAAGAACAACATGAACGAAGAATGGTTCGGCATCTGCCGGCTCGAGCAGAAAAACGAGGACGGGGTGTCCGAAGCGACGCCTCGTATGGCTTACGACGTAATGAAAAAGATGTGGGCGATCGACCCGTACCTGGTTGATAAAGCCGAGATGAATCGCGAGATCGATACTATCGATATGGAATTCCTCAGCATGAAGAGTGCGCTTCGCATGGTCCAGAAGGACGGGCTTGGCGGCGATGTGCTGAAGCTCTCGGGCGGACGCCTGCAAGGCGATTTAGCCTTCAACGGGAAGTCCGAGCCGATCGAAGAAGACGGCAAGGACGGAATCGATTTCACCAACGGCGAGATGCTCTTCCTCGATTTCGAGTTCCAGCCCACCAACCGCATCGACGGCGAATTCACCCTGAACCTTCTTGGCAACATGGCCGACCTACAGCTCGAGCAGTACTACGGGAAGCGCGGCGAAAGTTACGTCACCGTCACCACCGAAGAAGACGAGAACGGTGTGAAGGTCAACACCACACAGGAAGTAAACGACAATGAGCGCATCGAGATTTACAGCTTCGAGGCGCGATATAAAGGCGACAATTACAATTTCACTACCTTCTACCACGTCCCGCGTTACCACTGGGGCTATGAAGGCGATTTCTTTGGCCTGATGCACGAAGCGACCGATATGGAAGGGATGGACATCTGGAACGCGAAGGCTCCCTACGGTGTCGAGTTCGAAGGAAAGCGCTATCTGGAAGGTCTGAAAATCGTGGCCGGTCCCGAAGTATACTGGGGCGCCAATCCGAAGGCGATCGTGAAATACCAGTTCGGAAGCGACAGATTCCAGTACACGTTCGTCCACTCCGAGGATTTCGCGCAGGCGGACGCCTCATCGACAGCAACGGAAGCTACCGAACGGGCGACACGTCAAACAGCGCTTTCGCTGAAGACGGACTACATCCCGGGGACGACAATCGAGATCGGATACCTCGTTTCCGGCACGGAGAGGATCGACGAAGAATATGAGTATGTGGAAAACGATCAGATTTACAGGGACGAGATCGAGTTCAAGGATACGCAGGCAGCCAAAGCGAAACTGTCATTCAACCTCGGCTCCACGCTGATCGATGCGTCTGTTCAATACGCGGGTCTGGTTGCCGATGGCGGCGCAGCGCTCGTCGAGAGGAATTCGACCATGCCGTACTCGTCGCTCGGTAACAAGATCGTTTACGAAGCCGGTATGCTGATTCCGATCGGCAATGTATGGCTGCTTCCTCGCGCGATGTATCGCGAGAACCTGATCGACGCGGTGCCTTCCTCCGAGCCTCACATGGACGGCACGGACTTCTACACGGGTACTTCGCCCCGCAACCGCGACGACGATCCGTTCGCTGTGCTGGACAACCGCGAGGCTGTCTCCGGCGAATTCTTCATCACCTACGATCCAACCCCCGCAAGTAATTTCTACGACTGGAATCGCGATGCGAAAGAAGACGCGGGATTCGCGTTCACGGTCGGCGGAAACTATACAAAATATACAACGGAAACCGACGCATACCTGTTCTATTATCAGGAAGGCGAGACGAATGCTCCATTCGGAAGCGGACTTCCCAAAGAGGAAGTGTGGGAGGCAAAGGGTAGCGTCATCATGAACCCCAATCCCGACCTGCACATCGTCACCAACCTCGGCGTCGGCAAGCAGCAATCCACCGGGAATCCCGATGGAGCCCCTGCCGAATTCTACACGCTCGAAACCGAGTTCACATTCAACCAGAAGTACATCGTTGCGGCGTACGCGAAGAAGGACGCCTGGGGACCGTACGATTGGTATCGTCAATTCAACATCACCTATCCGTATCAGTTCAAGCTCGATCTTGCCGTTCTGATCGACAACCTGCTGGACGATTCCGTCTCCAGCAAGATCGGCTACAAGACCATCTTGAGAACGTTGGATGAAAATTCTCCGAGCAACGAGACGGAAGGAATCAACAACGACTACGAATTCCAGACAGGTCTCTACTACCGGATCGAGTTCTAAGGAGGGAGGAAACAATGAGAAATTTAATCATCTGGGCTGTGATCATCCTGGCGCTGGGCTTAATCGCCGGATGTGACTCGAAGAATGGAACCCTTTCGACAACGGTTGAACTCCCGACGGACCTTTCGCTCGACTTGTACTCGGCAGACGAAGGAATCTATCCGAACATTGAAGTGCTGGATAATCCGGACAATCCATTTGCGGAAGCGAACCTGAACTCGGAAAACGTCTGGGATCTGAACGACGAATGTCCTTCTCCCAAAGCGAAATTTTACCTTTGGGCCTCAATGCTGGCGAGAAGCCCCATGGGCGAATATCAATATTACACGGCGAAATCGCTTCATGAGCTCTACACGGAGGGCGGAAGCCCCAATGCGAGAGCGCAGGCGATCAGAGCCTATCGCGCGGTACTCGATCACTTCTACGGCTCGGTGACCTGGTGGAGCGCATGGTGGATCGATGACGACACGTATTATGCGGTCGTGCTGAGGGACATCGTTGGCGAGAGCCTGTTCGATCCCTCCGAACTGAACCTGCTTCCGCTTTACAGTGATCCAGCAGAGGCGCTCGCCGATTTGAGCGAGTGGGGTTATGTGTTCGATACCGAGTCAAACACGATATCGAAAATAGAATAAAATATACAGATTGTGAATAAAAAAAACGAACGCAGAGGTATGTATGACTAAAATGGAGCAGAAATTTCACCTTCGATCACTACTGTTGCTTGCTTTTCTTGCTTTTGGTTTTCTTTCCGCCCAGGTTGGGGATGTGATTTGGGAAGAGAACTTCGATAATTTGGACAACTGGCTCGTGGAGACCGGAAACGGTTCCTGGGGTTGGGGAAACGGCGAATTACAGTATTACCAGTCGGATAATGCAGAAATCACCGAGATGCCGAGCGATCCGGGCAACAATGCCCTGCGGATCACGGCACGAAACGAATCGGGGCCTGGAATCGTGGATCAGTGGGGAAATCCGTTGAACTACACATCGGCTCGCTTGAACACGAAATCTTTTGTTTCGATCAAGTACGGCGTGATTGAAAGCCGCGTTCTCATTCCCGATCTCAATTTGGGCGGATGGCCGGCTATCTGGATGCTGGGAACCAGCAATTACACCTGGCCTCGCTGCGGTGAGATCGACATGATGGAAATGGGGCATACCGCTTCTTTCCGTAATCTACACGACGGCCATAACGGCGGAAACAACATGGATAACTCCACCGTCAATCAGATGACGAGCGCGAACGCGATCTATTATTCCGATGACGCGGTGACGCCGGAGAACCCATCCGGCGCGGCAAGCCTTTCATGGGATCCTACCGATGAATCCTGCCGGCCTTACTACAACTACGATCCGGGTTTGACCGGAAGATTCCTTACCTATCGAACCTACTGGGACGAGAACAGCCTGCGATTCACGGTCATCGATAACGATGTCGAGTACGACCTGTTCGAAGAACCCTATGTGATCGACAGCCTTTCAGCCGAGTTCAACGACACCTTCTACCTGATCGCGAACATGGCCATCGGCGGCGCTTTGACAGACGCTTACAACCTGGGCGATCCGGGAAGCGGCCAGCCGGTCTCGATGTCCTTCCCTGCAGAGATGTACATCGACTATATCAAGGTCATGCAATGGAACGGGCAGGGCGAAGTTCATCTGGGTCCACCGACCCCACAGTACGAATCGTACGGGCTTTTCACCGATGAGACCGAAACCTACAACAGTTGCGAGATCGATGTCGATTCCCACATCTACGTGTGGGAAGGAACGCTCAACGAGGGTTCGATCCCTCCATACGAGGGCGAGAACGGCATTTCCTGGATCACAAACGGCATCGGCTGGTTTGGCGCGGGTATCATGTCGGAGCAGCCGCTGAATCTCTTCGAGTTCGGCGACGGCGATCTGAAATTCATGATCAAGATTCCAGCGAACGTTACCTTCAAGATTGGCATCATCGATTCATGGGGCAATCAGTCCTATGTCGAGTTCCCCGCAAACCAGACAACCTACAATCTCCAGCGCAATGGCGAATGGGGTCAGGCGATCATCCCTGTTGAAGATATCCGGGGAGAATACATCGATCTGAGAATGCTCAGCTACTCGTTCGTGATTCTGGAAGAGCACGGAATCCAGTGTGAATTCGGTCTCGATGATATTTATTATGATGGTGGCACGATGGATAATGGCGGTACCGACGTCGAAGCCGCTCCGTTCACCTTGAACCAGAATTATCCCAATCCCTTCAATCCGACGACGACCATCTCCTTCAATCTGGAAAATGACTCTCACGTGGAAGTCGATATCTACAACCTGAAGGGTCAGAAGATCAGAACGCTCCTTTCCGAGGAGAGAACAAGAGGAACTCATTCGGTGACCTGGGACGGGCTCGATGGTGGTAACCACCGCGTTAGTTCCGGTGTGTATTTCTATAAACTGAATGCAGACGACCGCTCTTCCGTGAAAAAGATGGTTCTACTGAAATAGCTGCTAATAATCAGATTCTCTCCGAAATAGAGACATAGAAACTCACTTGCTAGAAGAGCAGGATGTAATCCTGCTCTTTTCTTTATTCCAACATCGCTGAAATAGTATGCTACAGCTTCCTTGCCACGTAAGCCCTCATCTGCATGGGGAATCGGCGACTTGCATCGGCAAAAACCGTGAACGAGATGTCTCGTACCATTTCGAATCTGTATAAAGCAACCCAGGAGCGGACTCGATCCATCCCGAATCGGTATAGAACCACGTTTTGATGCGCGCCAGCGATTTCTTCTCCGATTACGATCTCGCCAGGTTCATCTTGCTGTCGATCAGCCACGACGAACACAAAAAGTCCACCTTTCCTGACAATCCTGGCAGCTTCTCCAAAAATGGGTTCGGGATCCGGGAAGAAGTGCATCACTCCGGTACAAACAACATGATCCATGCTTTATTCACCATAGGGATAAGGTAATTGCAGGATATCGTGCTGCTGTAGATTCTCATATCCCTTATCACGACAGATATCGAGCATCTCCTCCGAGATATCCATGCCGTGGATGATCAGTCCGGCTTTGCGGAAAAGATCGGAGCTGAGTCCGGTGCCGATGCCGATATCCAGCAGCGTCTGCCCTGGCTCAATGCACTTATAGCTAAGCCCGAACGCCACTTCAGGCGCGAACCAGCAGCACTTCTCGGCTTCAAGGTCATAGCTCATTGATTGCCTCCTGGCATGCTTCATGAACAAACCGTAAAACGAGCATGGAAAACGTAAAGGAAAACCTCCAATCGCCTGATTCAGTTGATCGTCGTACAGCAGATTCGTTCGATCGCTCCGGAGGCGTGGTGTTACACGGCGCAGGCGTGTTCATTCACGATGGAGGGGCGATCGGGCGAATGTGCGTACGACTGCCATAGGCCAGCGACGTCTCTCCATCCTGTAAATCGCGGAAATCATGTGAATCGTGATTAAGACAATGAAAAAGGGAATCCCGGAGGATTCCCTTTATATCTACAATCGATCGATCAATCGATATCGAATTTCACACCCTGTGCGAGAGGAATCTCGGTTGACCAGTTGATGGTGTTGGTCTGACGGCGCATGTAAGCCTTCCATGCGTCGCTGCCGGCCTCGCGACCACCGCCGGTTTCCTTCTGACCGCCAAACGCCCCGCCAATCTCCGCTCCGGAGGTTCCGATATTGACGTTGGCAATACCGCAATCGCTGCCGGCGTGGGAGAGGAAGCGTTCGCTGTAGCGAAGGTTGTTGGTGAAGATCGCCGAGGAAAGTCCCTGCGGAACTGCGTTGTGGATTTCAATCGCATGATCGATGTCCTTGATCTTGATGATGTAAAGTATCGGTGCGAAGGTTTCGTTCTGCACGATAGGCCAGTCGTTTTCAGCTAGAACGATGGTCGGCTTGACGTAAAGCTTGCCGGGAACGCCGGATTCAACGCTTTCACCTCCGTAAACGATTTTACCACCCTGTTCTTTCGCGAGTTCGATCGCGTTCTTGTATGCCTTGACGGCTGCTTCGTCCACGAGCGGTCCCATCAGGGTCTTACCATCGAGCGGATCGCCGATTGGCACGGACGAGTAAGCCTTCTTGAGCGATTCGACGAATTTGTCGTGCAGGGATTCGTGGATGAGAACACGGCGGGTTGACGTACAGCGCTGTCCTGCGGTTCCGACCGCGCCGAAGAGAACGGCTTTCAGCGCCAGCTCGACGTTGGCGTCTTCCATCACGACAACAGCGTTGTTGCCGCCGAGCTCGAGAATCACCTGTGCATAACGCTTTGCCGCTGCCTGGTGAACTCTCTTGCCCATAGCGCAGCTACCGGTCGCGCTGATAAGCGGGACCTCTGGATCGTTGATCAGCTTCTCGCCAATGGTGCTTCCGCGTCCGATAACCATTCCGAAGATTCCCTTGGGGATGTCGTTGGCTTCCAGAACATTGTGAACAATGTTCTGAATCGCGATTGCGGTAAGCGGAGTGGATGACGACGGCTTCCAGATCATGGTGTCGCCACATGCTGCCGCGATAAACGCGTTCCACGACCACACGGCCACCGGGAAATTGAAAGCGGAGATGATCCCCACCACGCCCAGCGGATGCCACTGCTCGTACATGCGGTGGAACGGGCGCTCGGAGTGGGTCGTCATTCCGTAAAGCTGACGGGAGAGCCCCACGCAGAAGTCGGCCATGTCGATCATTTCCTGAACTTCACCAAGACCTTCGGTGTATATCTTGCCCATTTCAAGTGTAACGAGCTTGCCGAGGTCTTCCTTGTGTTTGCGGAGTTCTTCGCCCAATTGACGTACGATTTCGCCACGCTGCGGAGCGGGGATCATGCGCCAGGTTTTGAAGGCTTCGCGAGCTTCTTGAGCCACAATGTCATAATCCTCAACCGTGGCCGATTTAACTTTCGCAATCAGGGAATCGTCGATCGGAGAGTATACGTCGATGACTTCACCCTGAGTGTCCAGCCAGCGACCGCAGTATGCGCCAGGATTCACTTCTTTGATGCCCAGTCGTTGTAAGAATGCTTGCATAGTGTTTTCCTCCATGTAGATAGATTTATAGTGTCAGATTGATTTGTAGAAATACAGGATGTGTTCGTTATTCGTTGGCGAAAACGCTCATAAAATGCGCATTGAATCGTGGATTACGATTGATAATCTTAATATTCAGTCTTTTTTTCATTTGAGTTCAACTAACCCAACGAAGACGATCGTTAGATCATCCGCCATGGAACAGATGCATCGCCTTGAAATCGGCGTTGTCGGGAACGACATAGGCGCGATATTCTTCCGGAGGGACAAATGTTTCGTTGACTGTTACGGTCAATAATGCCCAATCATAGCCCATCGCGTCCAGAACTTCCCGTACGGTTATACCTTCGTGAAACCTAACTTCATCTCGGTCGTTGACCAGTATCATGAGATTCCTTTCCAAGAAGTTCGATTGCGACATTCGCTTGCATCATCGCCACGATCCCGACGCGTGGAGCTGAAAGCCCGATATTCGCGTCGCTGAAGCCGTCGCCGCAAAACCAGATATGTCCCATTCTACGGACGATAAGCGATTCTGTTGCACCCAAGCCGGCAAGTCCGTTACCAACGATAATCGGTCTGCTGGGAAAGGCCTTGCTCCATGTCTCAATCAACCACTGCTTCGCTTCCGCTCTGTCGAATGCTTCGATCAGAACGTCAGCTTGACCAAAAATTGTGATTATATCGGCAGGCGCAAGTTTTTTTATGAAAAGTTCGATTTTTATTTGCGGGTTGATGTTCCTCAAATGGTCTGACAGAGCTTCTGTCTTGTACTTTCCCACATCGGAAAGAAAATAGTGTTGCCGATTTAAATTGCTTAATTCAACGCGATCGTAATCGGCGAGGATCAGCTTTCCGATCCCGGCTCTCGCCAGGGCGACGGCAACATTAGAGCCCAATCCGCCGCAACCGGCCAGACCCACCGCAGCGTTTTGAAGCGCTTCGGTGGATCCGGGCACGTTACGGGCGAAAAGCTCATGCGGATTGATCATTCTGGATAATGGCAATCAGCTCCGGCAGATCGATACCGAGTTCCTTGAGACGCTCGACTTTCGGAACGCCATCCCGGGTCCATCCACGTCTTTCGTAAGCGGCATCGAGCGCTTTGTTGTATTGTTGATAGCGATACTCTCGCAGTACTTTACGTTTCTCATCGAGCTGCATTTTCTCCGGATCGAGTCCCAGCAATTCCTTGAGCTGTTTGTCGAACCGCTCCTGACGCGAGAGAAATTCTTCCTCGGTCACCGGGCCAACAGCGCGGTAAGGCGGTATATCGTCCTTACGCGTTCCGTAGCCCAGCATGCGAGACATAATTCGCTGGAGGTTGTGGACGCGAGCCGATTGCGCCAGCATCTTCTCCTCATCCAGCGGTATTCCCGTCATACCTTCGAAGAACTTGAAGAAGTCTTCCACATGGCCGGGAACCTTAGCTGCGACCGGAGGCGGAAACTTGCTGTTATCGAGAGGAACGACATCGTTCCAGACGAGCTTACAGAGGCCGAGCAAGCCAAACCATGTGCGCCAGAGCGGGTAGTAATAGAGCGCTTCCGCTTTGTTCTCGAAGGTCGGAATCTGGTTGTTGACCATGTCCATGAAGATCAGCCAAGCCTCGTCGTGCTGAGGACCTTTTACTGCGGCTGAATATCCCACCTGCTGTGCGAGAGATTCCTTGCAGACATACTCGGAATATTCCAGGCCCTTGATCTCCATACCGATGTCCTGAAGGAAATCGCCGTCGGCTCCGTATTCTTTGGCCCACTTATTCTTCAGCCAGCGGATACCCTGTCCGACGTCCACGCCGAACCCTTCTCCGCGAGCCATCTGGTGTAACATTTCGAGGACAGCGTCCGTGGCCCCGAAGTTGAGGACGAGACCGCCCGTGTGCTCGGTCGTGATCTGGCCTGCTTCGAATGCTTCCATCACGAAGGCGGTACAGGTAGCCATGGAGATGGTGTCCACACCGTATGTATCGCAGTAGAAGTTGAATTCCACCAGGAAGTCGGCATCGAAACAGCCCATGTTGGCAGCGCCGGCTGCGGTTTCGTATTCCGGTCCATCCACACATACTTTCTCGCCTTTGTAGGGGCCAGTCTTCAGCTCGAAGCCATCCACCGTCTTGGCGCACGCCATCGAACAGCCTTTCCAGCAACCATCCGGCATTTGCTGGGTGAAATACTTCTTCTTCAGCATTTTCGAATCGATATTCTTGGTATTCTCATGCTTGCCGAACTTATAGTTGTGCACCGGTAGCAGATCGTAAGCGTCCATGACATCGACGATGTTTGCGGTTCCGACTTCGCGCATGCGGCACTGGTTCTTGTCCAGCGTAGCCATCTCGGCGTTGATGCGCATTCCGTAATCACGGATCAATTGCGGATTGACCGGATTCTGGAGATCGTCAACCACCTCGATCGCTCCGGTGGGGCAGACGTATGCGCAACTCGTGCAGCCGATGCAATGCGGATCGACTTCACCGAATGGCATCGTCAGGTGGCGCTTGATTCCGCGTCCGGCGAAATCGAGGATGTCTTCCATGATGAACTCGTGGCAGCCGCGTACGCAATGTGTACAGAGGATGCAAGCCTTCTCGCTCTCTTCGGTCATTTCACTCGTGAAACGGCTCTCCGAAACACCGCAGCGTTTGGCGATATCTTTGATCACCGGCACGTTGGGCCAGCGACCGAGGTAGAGTTCCGCCAGTATCTTGCGATGCTGCTTGATCCGCTCGCTATCGGTTTCTACTTTTATCTCGCTGCGAACCGGATAGTTGCAACTCGTAACGATTTTCTTTTTCCCGTTCTGCTCGATCTCGACCACGCAGAGACGGCACGTGCCGGAAGGAGTAAGATCCTTGTGGTGGCACAGCGTCGGAACGGTGATTCCCTCGTTCTGCATCGCCTTGAGCAGGTAGGTATCTTTCGGGACGGTTACTTCTTTGCCGTTGATGATGATATTGACCTTTTCCATTACTTCACCTCCACAGCGCCGAATTTACAGGTTTCGTAGCAGATGCCGCACTTGATGCAGGCCTCCGCGTCGATAACGTGCAGCTTTTTGGTTTCACCGGTAATCGCGTTGACCGGGCAGGCCCTCGCGCACGCGGTACAACCGATACACTTGTCGTTGATTTCGTAGCGGATCAGCGCTTTACAAACGCCGGCGCGGCATTTCCTGTCACGGATGTGTTCTTCGTATTCATCGCGGAAGTAGCGCAGCGTGGAAAGCACAGGATTGGGCGCACTCGCGCCTAGCTGGCAGAGGCTGGTTTCGCGAATGGTGTTCGCCAGCTCTTCCAGGGTATCGATGTCGCTCTCTTTTCCTTCGCCGTCGCAGATGCGCTGAAGGATGTTTCGCATGTGGTAGAGTCCCTCGCGACACGGCGTGCACTTTCCGCAGCTCTCATCGACGAGAAAATCGACGAAGTAGCGCGCTACGTCCACCATGCAGGTGTGGTCGTCCATCACGATCATACCGCCGGAGCCCATCATGGAGCCGGCTTCGGTAAGTGAATCGAAATCGACCGGCATGTCCAACATGGAAGCGGGGATACAGCCGCCGCTCGGTCCGCCCGTCTGCACGGCTTTGAACTGCCGTCCGTTAGGGATACCGCCGCCGATATCCTCAATGATCTCACGAAGCGATATTCCCATTGGCGCTTCCACGAGCCCCGTGTTGCGGATGTCTCCCACCAGCGAGAATACCTTCGCGCCGCTGGAGCCGCCCCACGGACTTTCGCTCACGTCGCCCGAGCCGATACTCGCGAACCACTGAGCTCCCTTTTCGATAATGACGGGGATGTTCGCCCAGGTCTCGACGTTGTTCAGGACGGTCGGTTTATCTCTATATCCATATTCCACATTGTGTACGTATTTCGCACGCGGTTCACCCGCACGACCGGACATCGATGCCATGAGCGCGGTCGATTCGCCACAGACGAACGCGCCTGCGCCGCGGTGAACGCGGATGTCGAACGAGAAACTTGTGCCGAGGATGTTTTCACCCAGAAGACCCGCCTCCCTTGCCTGGTCGATCGCGATGTGCAGACGATCCATGGCCAGCGGGTATTCCTTGCGCATGTAGACGAAGCCTTCCTTCGCTCCAACGGCGAAACCGCCGATCAGCATACCTTCGATTACGGAGTGCGGGTCGGTCTCGATGATGCTGCGATCCATGTACGCACCCGGATCGCCTTCGTCGGCGTTACAAACCACGTAGATTTCCTCGTTGCGATCTTCGGCTGCCTTGCGACCCGATCTCCATTTGATTCCGGAGGGGAAGCCGCCGCCGCCGCGTCCGCGGATTCCCGAGGCGATGATTTCATCGATCACGGCCTCCGGCTCCTGGCGTTCGAGGATTTTGCGCAATGCGTCGTATCCGCCCCGCGCGATATAGTGTTGTATATTCTCGGGATCGATGAGACCTTTGTTGCGAAGCGCGATCAGCTCTTGTTTACGGAAGAAGCCGATCTCGTCCATCGTTTGAGCGACAACTCCGCTGACCGGATCCTTGAACAGGAGCTTTTCAACGGGACTTCCGCCCTTGAGGTGCTCATCGACGATCGTCTTTGTATCTTCGATTTTCACTTTCTGATAGAACACGCCCTGCGGCTGGACCACGACGATGGGACCCGCTGCGCAGAAACCGTTACATCCGGTTCCCACTGCGACCCACTCGTTATCCAGTCCGGCGTCCTTAATCTCTTTCTGGAGCGCGTGAAGAATATCGAAGCCATGCGCGGAAACGCAGCCGGTTCCCGTACATACCATCAGCATGCCTTTCCAGGCTGCCTGACGTGCTTTCTCTTCACCGGCGATGCGAGGAATATCATGGGGTGAGAGTTTACGCATGGTTCTTCTCCTTCTTGGCTTGTTCGATCAGTTTCCTGACGTCCTTGACCTGCACGCCGCCGTGAACTTCCTCGCCGATTTTCACCACCGGCGCGATGGAGCACGCTCCCAGGCAGGCAACGCCTTCCAGGCTGAACTTGCGGTCTTCGGTCGTTCCGCCCACGGGGCAGCCCAACTCGCGCTCGAATTCATCGAGAATCTTCGCGGAGCCTTTCACGTGGCATGCGGTTCCCATACAGACCTGGATGATGGTTTCGCCTTTTTCTTCCAGACTGAAAGCTTTATAGAATGTAGCGATATGATAGAGCCAGGAACGGGGCGTTCCCGTCTGCGCGGTCAGCTCGTCGATCGCAGCCTGCGGTATACAGCGGAACTCGTTCTGTATGTCCTGCATCATCTCGATGACGTACTCGGGATCGCGGTTCCACTTGGCGATGATGTCGCAGATGGTGTGCATCTTTTCGTCGGGAACCTTCTTGAGCTCTTTCGGGCGCATCTTGAGGGCGGCCTTGCTTTCGTGCACGCGCCACGCAGGTGTAATCCCGCGATTCTTGATAACGATCGCTTTGAGTTTTTTATCGCGGAACACGGTTCCCAAACCGCCGCGGCCGGCTTGTTTGAGACGAGCCACGCGACGACGCCAGTCGTAAAATGAAAAATTGAGAACGCCCATACGGCTATGCTGAGCGCCGCGACCTGCCGAGATGATGGCGATGTTTCGCTTGTCCAGCTCGTCGTCGGCGTACATTTCTGTAAGCTCTTCCGCAAGGAGATGTGAATCGACGCTTTCCATCGGCGCTTGCTCGATGGTGATGCGCGCTTTCACGGCATCGATGACAACGATGGTTTCCTCATCGGCCTTTCCGGCTACGCTCAACGCGTCGAATCCTGCAAATTTCAGGTAGGGTCCGAAATATCCACCGACGTTGCAGTCCATCATTGAGTGGGTGAGAGGTGAGATCGTCGTGGCAATGGTTTTACCAGAACCCGGGAATGAAGTTGTGCCACCAAGCGGCCCCGAGCTGAAGCACAGGGGATTTTCAGGGCTGTCCCATTTGGTATCCCTGTTGATTAACTGAAAGGTGAGCCAAAGGTCGAATCCTTTCCCACCGATCCAAAGGTCTTTCATCTGCTGGGTAACGGGCTTGGTTTCAATTGTGTTCGAACTGATGTCAATGTGCAATGTGCGATTGGCATAACCGCGATTCAACTGCACAATTTCGAAGGGAGCGTCGGCAACAATCTTGTGAGCCTGATGCATTTTCTCGATCTGCATTTCAAGCATTCACATCCTCCTTCACTGCGGGAAATGCGGATTTCGCGCAGATTGTATTTTATTATAATCGCGCTACTTCGTTAAAAAACAGAAATAACTGGTCATAATAGTCATGAATCACAACACGTGTCAACCACAATTTATTTCTTTACGAACTTTAAACCTATCCTTTTTGGATTTCAAGGAATTCATTGAGCGATTCTAGAAGTTGTTTTTTCTTTGCGTCGTCGAAACCTTTCTCATCCATCTGCTCATCCAGAGAACCCCAAACAGGCTCTCCGCACATAACGCAAACGATCCCACGCTTGCTCAGGAAATCCTGTGAATCAGGGTATTTCCGAAGGATATCTTCGATCCATTGATCGAGTGTGACGGGTTCGAATCCTGGCATAAATGTACCTCATTATCGTGTAGTCAGATGTGAATTCGAGAATTACACACATTCACAACACGAGCATAACAAGGATCAATTGTCAATGATTTCCCGGATATAAAACCGATGTCCGGGAATCCCGTATATATAGTTTCTCATGTGCAAAAAGATTTATCTCGGGCTAGACGAAGCATTTAGAGCTGAAATTGCGTCTGGAGGTATCTGCTATGAGAAACAGTATGACTCAGAAGCGGGATTTATCGTTTCCGTTCATGCATCAGATCAGAGTTGACAAAAATATTTGAGCTCCGCTCATTGCCCCATGGAAGTATCGATTATTATTGTAAACTACCGTACACCGGAGATGACTTGCGAATGCATCGCCAGCATTCTAGAGAACATCCATTCGATTTCCAGCGAGATCATCGTCGTGGATAACGCATCGGGGGACGACTCGGTGCGGAGGATACGAGATCCGTTCAGCGGAGTGCAGGTCATTGAATCCGCGGAGAATCTCGGCTATGGGCGTGCAATGAACCTCGGGGTGAGGCACGCCGAGGGGGATTTTCTTCTTATCCTGAATTCGGACATCATCATCCAGGAGGATTTCCTGGCGGAGCTTATCGAGAAGCACAAACAGCTCAACGCGGGGATTTCCGGTACCAAACTGGTATTGCCCGACGGATCGTCGCAAAAGACCTTCTCCTTCTTCCCGCCACCAATGCTCGTTGTCGCGAATGAAATCCCCCTGTGCAAGAAGATACCCTCGAAATACTGTCGCAGGTACGCGAATTACAGGACGGATTATCAACGTGAAATCGTTGTGGATTGGGTAACGGGCGCTTTGATGCTGATACGAAAAGTCGATTTCGATCGAGTCGGGGGATTCGATGACGGCATCTTCATGTATTACGAGGATGTTGATCTGTGCAAGATGGTTCGCGATGTTACCGGGAAGCATAACCACTGGTTTCCTCAGTACAAAGCGCTTCACAAGCATTGCGCAACGCGGGATTCGCTTCCTGTAGGAGAGTACGACATCTTCAAGGTAGCTGAGAAGGAGAGCGCTCTACATTATATAAAAAAACATCATTTCCATCGCCACAGCCTGATTCGGATGCTCCTACGCCTGGTGTTCTCATGGAAGTCGCTTCAATTCTACACAAAAATGATACACGGCAGTTCGGGGAAGAGGGCGAAGTATCGCACTCGATACAATACGGTCCGAAAGATTCTGGAAAAGATTTAACCTGCCAACGGTAGTTATTGCGTTCCTGAATCAAGCTCCATTCGGATTGAATCAATGACCATCTCCGGAGAGATAGCCGTCATGCATTTCTTGTGATCGCAGTGTCTGTTCGGGACATCCGATGTGAAGCAGGGCGAGCAATCCACGCCAATATAGATGACGATATCGTTATCGTAGGCCGAAACGCGTGGATGGATAAAGCCGCCGTAGATAACGACGGACCGTGTTCCTACCGCCCTGGACATGTGCATGAGGCCGCCTTCGAGACCGACGAAGAGATCGGCGTTCGCCATGATCGCGGCGCTCTCGCGCAGGGGAAGTCCCCGCATGTCCTGAACGCCTTCCAGTAAAATACCGCCTTTGGCCCCGATCTGGACGAACCGGTGATCGGGAAGCAAATCAACGACTCTCTGGAATCGATCCACATCCCACTCTTTGATGTTGGCCGAGTGGGTTTGCTTGCCTTCCGGGCATATCGCGATGAATTTCCCAGGAACGAGCCGGCGAGCTTCATCGATTTCCTCTCGCGTCAAGTACAGTTCTGGGATTCCCTTCTCGTCGATGCCGATATAGCGAAGCATCTGCTGCGTCAGGTGGATTTGAGTGGACGGGTCGATATGGTACTTTGGCTTGATGAAGCGCTTCGTGGTTGTGAAATGCAGCGGCATGGCCCAATCAACGTTCGGGTTGTTCTCGAAGAGCTCCGGGTAGGGCGTTTCCACCACGATGAACGTGGAGGCGTCTTTCTCTTTCAGCTTTCGTGCAAGCATCGAGAGGAGGAGGTTGTCGCCGATACCCTTCGATATGCGGCGCAGAAACACCGTATTCGGGCGCACAAGATAGTAGAAAAGCTTCAGATATCCGATCATAGAACTTCCTTCGACGTGAGCCTTGCAGATTGGGTTGAATCGTCAATGAAAATGTTGTTTCGGAGTATCCGCCCGTGGCATCTTCGCCCGATCGCGCCGCTCCGTCGTGGATATAACACATCGTTCAGCGCGAATGGGATAATAACTTGTTACATAGCGATTGAGCCGCGCTTCACGAAGTGTAACACCACGCCTTCACGTCGGATCGAACGAACCTGCTCACGGAGCATGAATTTATATATTATAAAAAATCAGGGAGACGATGGGGAATCGTCTCCCTTTTGAGTTGAGGAATCACCAGATTGATTCATGCTGTTTTGGGGTATGCACTATCTGGGACGATGAACGGAGCCGGTCGTTAGCATAGAGGAGAGAGACTGGCTCGGCCGGCTCCTCTTTTGTACGACGTAAACGTCTCAGCATGGTCAGGAGGATAGAGATCGGATTCCTCATGAGAAAACTCCTATTCTGTGTATATACGAATGCTGACGGGATTCCCTTCCTGATCGAGGAGATCGATGCTCAGGATGTCGTCGATTTCACCACGGGCGGCGATCTCGAAAATCTCCGTCCAGTTCACGGCGCTGAAATCGAACTCGTTGCAGTCCACAGTGAGACCCACGTGGGCCTTCAGCGGGATGAACCGCGCTCCGAGCTGGATCATCTTGATGGGAATCTTGAGCAGCATCGAGGGTTTTTCTTCGTTCTCCTTCCATACGCTGATTACAAACTGACGGGCCTTTTCCGCCATCATTTGCTTCTCGATCAGCGCGTGGATGAGCCTGGAGGCTTCCGCGGGAGATATTTTGTTCTCCGCGACCAGTTGCAGGATTCTTTTGCGACCTTCCATCATGTTCTCCCTTGCGTTAATCGATAGCCTTGAGGAGCTTTTCGGCCTCTTCGACAGACAGCTTGCCTTCCTGCAGCATCTGGAGTATCTGCAGGCGACTCTGCTGAACATCCTCGACCTTGTGCTCGTGGCGCCTTTGATGGTCGTGATGCGCGTGGTGTTCGTGCCGCTTTACGCGCTTCACTCGCTTGACGATGGTCTGCCATTCGGGTGAATCCTGGAGATCGCTGAACTCCTTTTGGACAGACTCGGAAATGTCCTTGCCCAGGCCGGAGAGCTTGATTTTCAGCTCTGCGCCAAGCTTCTCGAGGTCGGCGCCCAATTCGTCGAGCCCTTCGAGCTTCTCGGAGCTGATCTGCGCCTTTCTCTGGATGTTCTCGGCGGCCTGATTGATTTTTTCACCAACGATATGGATTTTCTGGATCACTTTCTGCTGATCTTCGGGGGAGATGTTGATGTCGACGTTTTCCAGTTCGCTTCCGATCCTTCCGATGACTTTCGAGACAACCCCGAGCGCGTTCTTCATGTTCTTGTTCACGTGGTGCGACCAGTTGATCTTCTGCCACTCGTCCTGCTTCTGATACTGGTTCATCAGGATGATGGAGCCGTTGTTCGTTTCGGCGTCGATTTTCACCTTGCCGCTTCCCTTGACCTTGTTGATTTCCTTGCCGAAGTCCGTATTGTTGATGCGGTAGTCGCCTTCGACGCCCACGTAGAATCTGCCGTTGCAGGTGGATGCGCGGATGTCGTATTCGATCTCCTCCGGAATGATGAGCTGGATTTTACCGTTCTCCGATTTGAAGTCGAACTCGCCCGACTCCACCGGAATGAAGTCGTAGAAAATCTTTCCGTTTTCCGTTTCGACGGTCGCGGAACCGTACAGCATGCGCGCGGCTGAGATGGATCCATTCTCGGTAACCATCTTGATTGTGCCGCCCTCGCATTCGCCGATCTTGCAGGAGCCGTTCTCGGTTTCGATTTCCAGATTTCCCTTGAGCTTCTCGCCGACAATCTGGCCGTTCTCGGTCATAAGCTTGATGTCGCCATCGATTTTATCGAAGCGGATTGAGCCGTTCTCCGTCTCGACCGTGCCGGTGACGATGAGCTCTCTCAAATGAACGGAGCCGTTCTCCATTTCGACGTTCAGCTTCGAGCTCGCGGGGATGGAAAGCTCGATCTTGCCAGTGAGTTTGCGCACCTCCGGGTGCTCGATTTCTACCGATACCTCGTTCGACTCGCAATCGTATTTCATTGTGATAAAATCCTCGATGGTAATCTCGGTATCGGTGTGCCGCGGGATGAATTCCAGTTCCGCCTTCAGCACGACTTCCTGTTCGTCGCTCTGGGTAATTTTCACACCGAGGTTTTCCGATTCGATGTTGATCGTGGGTTCCGCTTTTACGCTTATATTTTGCTTGTGTTCCAACTTTTGCATTGTTACCTCCGGGTTTTCTCGAGTCGTTTCAGCGCGTCGTCCACGCTGATGTTTCCTTCGCTGATTTCGTTCAAGACGTCGCTGTAATCTTCTTCAGGGCTGTCGTCGCACAAGAATGATGCGACCTCGGCCAGACGGTTCTTTACGGTAGGGTAGGATATTTTCAGACGTTTTTCAACTTCCTTGATGTTTCCTCCGCAGCAGATGAATACCTTAACGAATTCCTGCTGCGCTTGCGAAAGAGCTGCGAGCTCGCCAATACCGAATTTTCCGCGGATGGTGATGTCGCATGACGGGCAGTGGTATTCTACAATATCGAGCGCTTGATTGCATACCGGACACTGTCTGAGTCTCTTGTTCATGAGAACCTCCATTAGATATCTGAGGCAAAAGTGTATGGTGGATTGAATATGTCAAGGAGAAAATAAAATAAATCAAGAAAGATATTGAGAAAATCAATATCGAGATTCATAATATTGAATGCGTCAGGGTGCCTGAACGGGCCTCAGGATAAATCAGGGGCATGCGGAATGTAAAAAATTTGTTAGGGTCAAGTATTTGATTATCCTATTTATACGAATTCTTGAAAAGGTGTAATACGTTTTCCGTTTGAAAAGCCATAATTTCTCTGGCTGTTCAAACGGAGATGCCTCTCTGAGAAAAATTTCCGCCTCTTCTGATTTTCCTTCTATGGTCTGTCAGAGCGGAAATTGTGTTTGTTCATAACAGAGAAAATTAGAGCAAGGAGGTTCTATGCTCTCCGATATCGATATCGCTCAAAAGGCGAAACTTAAGCCCATTACCGAGATTGCCCAGCAGATCGGCCTTCAGCCAGAGGATTTGGAACTTTACGGCGACTACAAAGCGAAGATCAAGTATGAAGCGCTTGACCGCATTAGAGACAAGCCGTTCGGGAAGCTCATTCTGGTTTCCGCGATTACGCCCACGCCTGCCGGTGAGGGCAAGACTACCAACTCGATCGGACTCGCCCAGGCGCTGAATCAGGTGGGGAAGAAGACCATCGTCGCGATCAGGGAGCCATCCCTGGGACCGGTTTTCGGGATCAAGGGCGGGGCAGCCGGTGGCGGCTACTCACAGGTGCTGCCCATGGAGGATATCAACCTGCACTTCACCGGCGACATGCACGCCATCACGGCGGCGAACAACACTCTCGCCGCGCTCATCGACAACTACGTATACAACGATAACGAACTTGGGCTCGATCCGCGCCGCATCACCTGGAAGAGGGTGCTGGATGTGAACGACCGTTCGCTGCGCGACGTTGTGATCGGCCTGGGCGGCAAGAGCCAGGGAATCCCGCGCGAGGACGGCTTTGATATCACGCCGGCCTCGGAGATCATGGCGATCCTGTGCCTCTCGAACAACCTCAGGCAGCTCAAGGAGCGCATCGGCAATATCACTGTCGGCTACACATACGACGGGAAGCCGGTTCTGGTGAGGGAGCTTGGGTTCGAGGGATCGATCACCGCGCTGCTCAAGGATGCGCTCAAGCCCAACCTCGTGCAAACGATCGAGAACACGCCGGCTTTCGTTCACGGAGGCCCGTTCGCGAACATCGCGCAGGGAACCAACAGCATCATCGCGACCAAGACCGCGCTCAGGCTGGCGGATTACGTTGTGACAGAGGCGGGATTCGGATTCGACCTTGGTGCGGAGAAGTTCTTCGACATCGTGTGTCCGTACGGCCAGTTTTGCACAAATGCCGTCGTACTTGTGGCGACGGTGCGAGCGCTGAAACACCACGGCGGGGCGTCGCTGAAAAATCTGAACGAGCCTGACATGGAAGCGCTCGAGGCCGGGCTCGAGAATCTCGGCAAGCACCTGGAGAACATCCGCAAGTTCGGTATGAAATCAGTGGTGGCCATTAACCGCTTTGCCACGGATACCGAGGAGGAGCTCGAGATGGTGAGAAGCTATGCCGCCGGGCAGGATTTCGGAGCGAGCGTCGTCGATTTCTGGGGACAGGGCGGCAAGGGCGGAATCGAGCTGGCCGAGAAGGTCATCGATCTCGTAGATAACGACTACTGCCGGCTCAACCCGCTGTACGACTGGAATCTCCCCTTCGAGAAGAAGATGTTCAAGGTGGCCAGCGAGATTTACGGAGCGGAGAGCATCGATCTCACACCGCAGGCAAAACAGGACTTGAAGAAGATACAGAAGTACGGTCTGGAGCACCTGCCCATCTGCATCGCGAAGACGCAGAAGTCACTATCCGACAACCCGAAGTTGCTGGGCAGGCCCAAGGATTTCCTGGTGACTGTTCGGGAGATACTTGTGGCTTCTGGGGCGGGATTCTTGATTCCGATCACCGGCGACATCATGCGAATGCCCGGGCTTCCCAAGAAGCCTTCGGCGCTAAGCATCGATGTGGATGATAACGGAGAGATAAAGGGATTGTTTTAGTCGAAGCGAGATTTATTGAATCTCTCAACAGGATCGACGGATGGATTCATCATTGAATGCCCCTTCGACTCTTTGAAGAATCCGTGTTTTGCTTTGCAAAACACACAGCATCAGAGTGACAGATTGATGTAGGCTCAGGTGTCACGAAGGAAGGATTGAGGATGGATTCAACCTCCAAGTTTGATGGAGTGCTTTTCTATTGGGATATACCTGTTCTTGGAAGTTATCTGTGTGAGGCAGGCTAATCGTAGAGTCGTTCCCGATGTTTATCGGATCAAACAAGATAAAAAGTGTGCTGAAACGGAAACGGCCTAATCGAAAAGGCGTCCCCAGATTTCCATCTCTTCGCCGATCACGTCAACACATTCGTCACACAGCGGCATGTAGAGTTGTTTGTTCTCCGGTTTGAGGCTTACAAACTCGTTTCCGCAGTTACAACAGTGGATGGTTGCTTCCGAATTTCTGCCCAATGGGCAATGTCGGGGGATTTCACGATTTTCGTCATTGCTTCCGGTAAAATGCTTGAACGCCTCGCAGGGTGTTTCGCATGCTGTGCAGCGAAACCATTCCCACTGATTCAGGTAGATGTGGGGCACGTCGCCGCGATAGAGTTTACCGTAGAATCGAAAAGCGAGCTTGACGAGGAAGTCGATCTTGACCTTTTCCACAATAACGTCGGGATTCTCCACGTGAAGAATCCCTTGTTTGACGATCAGCTCGTCAATATAGCGCTTCAATAGCTTGAAGTGAACTTCTTTCAAGTTACGCCATCTTATCCGCGCAGCAATTCAAGGATGCGGTCAGCGGTCTGATTCAGGACTTCAGGATCGTCGTAATAACCTTGGGCGACGCGATTACGGATCTCGATCAGTTTCTCCTGATCGATATCTTCTTCGATGGAATCCATCTCCTTGAAGCGATCCATGTACTCCCGAACTTCCATGTTGTTACGCACGGTGTTCAGAAGTTCCCGGGGAGAAATGATCTTCTCGGAGATTTGCTCGTCGATGTCATCGCCAAAATAATAATCGCTGTCGAGCCTGTCTTGAACATCGACAAGCTTGTCGTTGCGAACCTCGTCGTATTTCTCGAGTTTCTCGAGCGCGAACTGCAATATCTTCTCAGTCTCCTGCAGTTGTTTGGCTTGGTCCGAGAATTCCGCACGATCCTGCTCGGAGGTAATCTCCGACTGGCTAACTTTATCTTGTTTCTTTAAGCTGCTTTTTTCCGCGGCCTCTTTCAGGCGTTCCTGCGCCACGGATTGTGTACCGATATGATTAATCACCTTATCGACAGTCATAACGACCTCCACAAGAACAGAGTACTATGCAACCTGCAATCGGTCAAGTAAATTATACCCAACGCCGGATCGCATTTTGCACCATCTCTCTCTTGTTAACGGTTTGCGCTTCCGCGTAATCCGGATTGTTGACGATCTCGCTGAACGCATCCTTGAGATTCTGGAGAATCCCGATGGAACGCGTGAGCATTTGCGGATCGTTCTTCGCGTTTGCCTGGGTAAGGTATCTGGATAGAAATACATAGATCGAACGGAGGTTCTTCGAAATCTCCTGACCCTTGTCCATATCCAGAGAGTAGTTCAGCTCGTCGATAATGTTCTGAGCCTTGGTGATGTACTTACCCTTGTTGAAGAAATCATTCTTCTCGGCGTAGAACTTGGCCTTGCCGAGAAACGTGATGGCTCCTGAGAACAGCATGACAACTATTTTTCCGCGATTCATCGTGTTGACGTTGACCTGCTTGTATGTCTGAAGCCGTTGATCCATTTTTCCCCCTGTGACTTTCGGTTATCCTATCGACGGGATGGAAGCTATCTGCTGCTGGAGCTCGTCGAGCTGTCCGTTATAGTTCGTCAGCGTAGTTTCCAGATTGGCAAATCGTGTGCGGTACCGGTTCTCGACCAGCGCCACTCGATCCAATTCCCTTGCGATCTTCGTGTCAATGTTATCTATTATATTCTCGTAGCTTCTCTCGAGAACTTTAATCATTCCGTCTTCTTCGTTGAGAATATCGTCCATGAGGTCGTCGAATTCATGTGATTTTCCATATTTAACACGGACGGTTCCATCATAAGTTCCTTCGTCTAAACTCAACATTTCCAACGCCATACCTTTGGCGTCGCCGGACATTGCAGTAAGCTTGTTTCCGCTGATTGCCAGAGTAATCGCATCTGCTTCCGTTTCGCCGTCTTTCCAGAGCAGGCCGCTTGTCGGGGTTCCACTGGCGTCAACAACGATTTTATAGTGGTAAGATCCCGGCTGGGTGCTGCTGGTTCCCCCATAGTATGCGACATCGGAGCTGTCCACAACGCCGACCTTGTTGTCGGAGAAATAGCTGACCACGGATTCCGGGTCTTCGTTGATGGCATCGCGGAGCTCGTCTTCGTCGAACTCGAGCAGGTCGTCGTCACTGGTGGATATCCCGAGCTGCGAGAGAAGGAGGTAGGGATCTTCGCCATCCTCGTAGCCTTCGGCACGGGTAACGAGGAAGTTCTTCAGGTTGCTCTCCATGAGGAACAATGTATAGTTACCCGCGAGGGCGGCCGATTGATTCTGGCTCGATGTGTCGGCCTCTTCATCGTCCGATGAGTAGACAGAAATCTCTTCCTTCGGATTCACTTCGGTGATTTCGTTGATGTAGCCCATCACTTCGTTGTAGCCGTCCACGAAATCCTTAACAAGGGAGACCATGGAGTCGACGTCGTTTTCGATGGAGAGCTCGGTTGTACCGACGGATTTTATCGTGACGGACGCACCGTCGATCAGATCGCTATAAAGGTTGGTGTTATTCTGCAGGTACACGCTTCCGGAGGGGTATCCGTCGAGCTTGACCATCGCGTTGGTAGCGCTCTGGGTCTCGGTGAATGATCCCGATGCGAAGCCGCTTCCGGTGAACGACGAGAAATCGATGTTATCGATCTTGTTGGCCGCGCCGGTTTTGGTGGAGGTCAGGACGAGGTGGTACGCGTTAGGCGCGCCTGTTCCGTCGTTGACGATGGTTGCCTTTACGCCCGGATTCTTGGGGTCGCTATTGATCTTTTCCGCAAGCTCTTCCAGCGTCGTTCCCGCCTCAACGGTGACGGAACCGCCGGATCGGCCGGCATAAGTGTAGCTGAATGTTGCATCGGTGGTCGTAACGGGCGTAGTATCGCGGTCGGCCATGCCGGAGTGTACTTCCTTCTCGGCGGATGCCAGGCCGCTATCCTGAGCCTTCTGGAAATCCTGATGGAACACATCCACGGCGAACAGCGCGTCTTCCTCGTAGGTCTCGCCGGCAGCGAATGTCAGCTCGATACCCTGCGTTACGGCATAAGTTCCTGCGCCGTCGATGGTCATGGTTCCCGACCTGCCTTCAACATCGTCGGTCCATTTGATCTTGATTTCGTCGGTTCCGATTTCCCCGCCTTCGACGACTTCGAAATTGAATCGTTTATTCACATAGCCTGAATAGTTTCCTGCACCGGAATTGACGTTGAATGTGTCGCCACCTTTGTCATCGATAACTTCAACATCGTCGATGCCAACGCTGAATACATCGGTATTGGTCTGCGTTACGGTGATTTCATTCGCGCTTCCGCCATCGTCCGCGGTAATCTGGAGGCGATACGCGTTGCTGGAGGAGCCGTCGTTGATAACCTCAGCGCTAACACCGTCCATTGCGTCGATTTCAGCGGCAATGTCGTCCAGTGTCTTGCCGCCGGTGCCATCGATGGTACCAATATCCGTACCACCGACCGATACGGTGAAAAACTCCGTGACATCGTTGAGCGCAATGTCGGAAGCTGCGGAGTAACCCCTGCTGGAGTAGATGTGCTGGATGTTGCTTCCCACTTCGATTGAATACGTTCCCGGCTGCGCACTGCTATCCACCGCGATCGTGGCGATGTTATCGTTCGTGGTGTTCGCAAGCCGCTTCCAGAATGATGACGGTGAACTGAGTTTTGTCATGGTGGTGTCGAGGCTGGCAAACTTCGTGCGCAACTCCGCGAGGAGATCGATCTTCTCCTCCCACTCTCCCTTCCAGTCTTCAAGCTGGCGAGCCTGGTATTTTTCAGCTTCGACAAGCTCATCGATCATCGAATCAAAATCGATACCCGATGAGAGTCCTGAAAAAGTTATGGTTCCAGACATCTTCTACCTCCAGTAATATATCGTACGTGAGACATCCATTCTTTAGAAAAATCCGCACTTTCTTTCGCGGAGCCATGTCAGACCCCGCCGCCTTTAATTTTGCAATCGCGATGCCAATCGAAGCGCATGGAAATGGGTGATTATAAGCCTGTTTCCGTGATGTTGCGCCCAGCAGGGAGAAAATATTTCCCCAAGGTGCGAACTTTTTTCCGCTCAAGCGATCAGCGCTCGATTTGCACGTAATACTCGCCGATCGATCCGAATCACCGCAACTTGCGCGGAAAAATTAAGAATGAGGAAGACTCATGAAATTAATGTGGGTGTGTAAGTAATTGGAACCATGTTTCTTGTAAGGCACTCTCTGGTAACAAAAATTATATTTATTGACATTGTGATTATTTCTTTGGCCTCATTGTATCAGATGGTAAATAGGAGAATGCAATATTCTTGAATTTTATGTATATACTGACTACTCAAGGGGGAATTATGCGCTTTGGTAAGGCTAGTTTACTTGTAAAAATCGTCCTCAGGTTTCTTGTGCTGCTGCTGATTTGTTCTTGTATGTCCTGTGCATGTTTCAAAGCAAGGGGCAGTAAAACACCCATCGAGTACACAATAAACGGAGAAAACAATCCTGGTGAAATGGTCGCAAGTTACAATAAGCAGTTCACCTTGAAGCTCAAGAACGCGAACCCATTTGTGTATAACTATGAAATTACTAGCGAAGGCTTGAACTATTCAACCGCATTAGATCCTGCGGGAAGTTTTTTAAAAGGGAAGTCTGCGAGTCTCGATTTTAACATAAATGGTTTTGCGGATGAACTAAAAGCGTTGAAACAGGATAAAGTTAATGAGCGTGATGTAGTAGGGGTAATTGAACAGGTTGATATTCTGCGTTCAAGATATGAGAAGATCAATGATATAATTAATGCGATAAATATGTGCAGAGAACAATTGATTTCAGGTGAAGATCCAAAAAAAATCCTGGCAATTATTAGAACGACGATGGATAGCCTTGCTAATGAAAATGTGTCAACAATTGGAACATTAAGATCAGATATATCGAATCAAGTAATTGAACTACAATCAATAAATAACGATCATTCAAATAAGATTATAGAGAACCTAGAGAAAATGAAAAAGGAGCTTGATAGCATTGATGTTATAAAAACAGAATTGGCCTTTAATCGATACAAGAAGATCAGCGAGAATGATTTCACCTATTCATCGAATCTCATCAAGGCTGACTGCGATGTCGTGGCGATCAAGGTGCAGCCGGTCGTGCGTGAGGAGTTTAAGGACAGGGTGAAGCAAACGCCCATTCCGATCGAGTTTCAGATTGAGACGCGGGGCGGGAGCCAGCAGTTTGTAACTGCCGGTTTCTTTTTCGTGGGAGATTTATACGACAAATCCTACCGGCTGGACAAGACGGAGAACGATACGCTTATGGTTATCAGGCGCAATCGCGATAACAAGAAGCAGAAACTCACCTACGGAGCGATGTTCCACTATACGTGCCGCACCGACTGGTATTGGAAATTCAACCTGAACTTCGGCTTCGGATTTGAAGAGGGGCAGATCGATAAAAGTCGCGTCTTTGCCGGCGTTGGTTTTATCTGGGGACCCAAGGATATCCTCGCGCTCAGTGGCGGTGTGGCGATTGGGCAGACGGATGTGCTGAAGCAACGTTACTCCGAGGGTGAGTTGATCGAGAAGGGATCGCTGGCCGAAGGGGATCTCACTGAAAAGGAAACATCCGTTGGATGGTTCGTAAGTGTATCCACCAACTTCATCAAGCTAATCGCAGGGGAATAGTTTTTTCAATAAGGAAAATCCCCCGGAGAAGGTTCTCCGGGGGATTTATTTTTGGGTCAACTACACGGGGAATTTAATACTGACTTCTTTTTGGCATACTATTGTGTAGCAGTTACCCTGAAATACTTCATCGAACTATCTGGAGATGTGCTGATCCAGGTTCCGGTCGTGTACCAGAAGTGCGAATATTCCCCATCCGGTGCGTCGGACCAATAGATATTGTATCCGAGGGCGCCGGGAACTTCGTTCCAGGATATCGTGAACAATTCGCCTGTTTGAGTCATTGTGATGTTTGTCGGAGCGAGCAGAACGAAACCGCCACGCTCGTCTGCGCCGATACATGGCGGATCGCTGCGGAGGTCGCCATCGATGTCGGTGGTGATTTCCGGGATCGCAACGCCGGCTCCGATGGCCGGTGAGGTGTTGAGCAGGTGCGGTATGCTGGCTTCGTCGTAGAGCGGGTCGGCGTTAACTGCTCCGGTCTCACCGGTTGCGGTCGTCCATTCTGCGAGCGTTGCGTACCAGTTGTAGGTCGCGTCGTTATCGAAGTGCAGTGCGATGACGTTGTTGTCCGCATTGGCGGTGTAATAGAGGTTGTTCGAGATATCGCTGAACGGATTGGCAAATGTTCCCGTGCTGCGAACGTAGACGGCTGTCGCGTATGTCGGGAGATCGATGCCGGTGCGCTCGCCGAGCCGGTTATCGAAGATGTTGTTCTTCATGGTGATTCCGGTGGGGCAGATGCCGGAGCCGTTATCGATCATGATGCCTGTGCTGAATGTGAAGTCGTCGTCGTAATCTCCCATTCCGTAGACGTCGTCGGCCGGCAGGTAAACGGTGTTGTAGCAGATCGAAATGCCGCCAACGGAGTCGCCGTTGATGCGGATGCCGGCAGGAGCGTACGTTGGCCGGTCGCAATCGCCGCCGAAATGCCAGATCATGTTGTTGTGGATGTTGATGTTCGGATTCGATCCGGTGAGGTTGCTGACGAAGATTCCATTTGCAGCCATGCCCATCGAGCCTGAATAGATGATGTCGTGGACCATGTTCGATGTCACATCGGCGTTGGTGACGAAGTAGAGGTCAACGCCGCGCGGAGCCCAGGAGTCCGAGAGAGAGCCTCCGATGTCGTTTCCGGTAATGGTCAGATTGTCCACATAACGAACGTAGACCGGTTCGACGAGGAAGTACTCGGCTTCGGTGTCGCTCCCGATGCGGCTGTTGCGGATCGTTATGTTATGGCTGTAATCGAGCGAGCTGCCGGCGAAGTAGATGCCGTAACCGCAGGAATGGATATTGACGTTGTCGATCAGGATATCGGTGAGTCCTCCATTGCTGTTGTAGATGCCGTAAGCGCTTGAGTTGATCGACTCGTTCTGGATGAAGAAGTTACAATTCTTGATAACGGTGTTGGATGTCCTGTCTTTCAATTCGAGGCAGCGTGCGCGGTAGTACAAGGGAGCGAATGTGAGCTCCATGTTCTCTCCGCCGTCGATCACGACGTTGTCCACAGCGTCGATTACAACCATCGATCCCGAGAAGTCACCTGTAATGGTGACGGGTGTTCCCGGAACCGGCTTGATCGAGATGGTCCAGCCACCTGCGCCGTACTCGTCGAGCGTATCGAGCTCGGCGTTGTCCGGCTCTTCAATGTCGCCGGTGAACCAGATGGTGGCGTCTCCGCCGATGCCGCGCGCTTCTGCGTAGGCGAAGAAATCGAAAAGGCTGGTTATGGCTTCGGCTGGCCCAACGTAATAGTCACCCGCGAGCGGAAGGATGATGTTGTATGTCGAGCTGAAATAAGGCGCTGTCGTTGGCGCGGTAACCGTTCCTTCAAAACCTTCGGGGCGCGAAGCCACGTTCGGAGAACCCGGTTTGTCGTCCTGCGCCACGACGAAGTATTGAACGACGTCGCCGTCGGTGAGTCCGCCGAATATCAAATCGACATCCAGATCGAAGCTCCAGGCGCTGCCGATATATGAGCCCTCAGCGAATTTCCATCCGTCGAATGTGGCAGCGTTGTCTTCGGGGTAGGAGCCGAATGCGTCTGCGTTAGCGCTTTTCTTGTAATACATGCGCGGCGTGACGTTCATGCTGACCGCCTCGGTGATGGTTACGCCGGACAGCGTGCGGTCGTCTGTGTTGTAGGGAGATGAGAGATTGCTGTAGCTAATCGCGGGAGCGGTTGTGTCGTCCACGAGCCTCGATCCTTCGGGATCGGGGGTCGTGAGCACAGTCGCGTCACCGGGGATGTCGATCGCGGTGGCGATCGCGTCGGCAGTCATGTTCAGGTATGCGTAATCCCCCCGGATATCGTACGCCAGCCAGAAGTAGTTGCTGCCGTCGATGAGCTCCTGAGAGAAGGTGAACGCGAGGCTTTCGCCTGTCGAGGTAAACGTGTAGGAATCGCCCAGCGCATTGGCTGACGAGAATGAGCTCGATGAGCCGGTGTAATAGATGCGCGCGGTTCCATTGGTGAGGGTTCCGCTGTTTGTGAAGGTGAGTCCGTTTACGCTGTATGGATTGCCGGAGTTGGTCGTGTTGACGTCGATGCGAAGAAGCTGTTGATTGTCCGCTCCGAGTTCAACTCCAGCCGAACTGGCTTGCGTGACAACCGCGGAGTTGATGACCTGGTTCGCCGGATTGTAGGCGAAACGGTAAACCATGCCGTTGAAGAAGTAGCCGGCTTCACTTGCTCCGATGTTGTCGTTGTCGGTTGTCGTGCTTGCCGTGGCCGGATCGCCAGGTGTTATACTGACGAACTGCGTTTCGCCGTTCTGGCGCATGTTCATGCCGATGGACGCGCTGGCGGTTCCACCCGGCGCTGTGCCGAAGGAGCCATAGTGAAATTCGATGTTGTTGGATGTCTCGTAGAGCCATACCTGGTAGTTCACGATGTTGTACGGTTCCATGCTTTTGTACCAGTACATGTTGTAGAACTGAACCTTGAGGATGCGATTGGGCGCTGCGCCCTCCAGGACGTATGAAATCTCTCCGGTGTCGTATCCGACCCTCTGATAGTCCCAAAGTGGGCAGATGAGCGGATAAATGAAGGTGCTGGAGAGGTCGTTGCTTCGAGAGCTGGTCGTTCCGTCTCCCATGATCAGGAATCCGTTGGAGCAAGCTCCGAACTGCGTGAAAACCTCACCGTTGTACATGAAGTCGAAGCCGATATTGATGCCTGAGGCGGTTGTGCTGGTAACGCCCTCACCAACGAGATGCGTGCCGGCGATCTCCGTATAAGTTGCTGAATCGACAGAGAATACGTAGTCTGAGGATGATGCCCACGCGCTGATTGCGATGAACAAGAAAATACCTATGATTACGTTCCGCATTATGAACCTCCTTTATGGAATAATCTTCATGAGCCCGATTGGTACTTGCTGCAAAAATTCTGTCAATATTTTTTTGACCAACATAAAAGAATTTGTGCGGACTCGTCGACATGCGATTTTCGGTAAAGTAAAAATTGACAAGAAAAGGTGCTTGATGAGAACTTTTTACTGATGGGCATATAGCATTATATTATATAATGCTTTATCCGGAGCGTATCCCGGCTTCTTGCGACGGGATAATTGGTATCATATTTGGAGATGATTAGTCAAAAATTTCTTGACTTATTTGGTGGCGATTGTGAAAATGAACACAGATTATTCGTTTGACTTGCGAATCGTCTGCTCGTATATTCGTTTTGAATAATTCGTAAAGTGAAGGAGCGGGAATGATTGAGAACGTTTTCATCATCAACAAGCACACGCAGATCAAGGAACTGGGATCGGACATCAAGTTTCGAATCCTGAATGAACTGATCCTGAATCCGGCTACATGCCAGCAATTGGCCGACATCCTCGGCGTTAGCAAGCAAAAGGTTCATTACAATCTTAAGGGATTGCAGAACGAGGGGCTCATACGCATCGAGGACGACACCGCCGCCAACAACAAGGAAAAATACTATCGCGCGTGTGCATTGAACTACGTGATCGATTTCTCGCTAGGAAAGAATACCGTATCGGGTCCGATGAACAGCCGCGAGCTCCTCAACGCGATTCTGAAGGAGAATTACGGTATCAATCTCGATTTCCTCGCTGTGAAGCTTCTGAACGACTGCCTGCGTCTTCGCCCGAGAGAGAGCCTGCTTGTCACCACCGGAAAGTACAACATGCCGCTGGTGGAGAAACTACTAGTGGAAGCGGGGCGGCGACAGATCGACACAACGGTAATCTACCAGCATGCTGAATTTATCAAAACGAAAAACAGCGAATTTTCATTGTCCGCACTCACGCATGATTACGAGCGATTCAACTCGCTTCTCCAGAATCACAACGTGTTCCTGAACCTCAACGGCGAGGCGCGTTACATCCCGATGGAGGGCGAGGAGCGCATGGCGATCCGAGCCCGTGGATTCGAGAAGAGTCGCGAAATCATTGCGCGCAACAAAATCCGGGTGGCCATCATGCCGGGGCTGATGAAGGAGACGCTTCACGAGAGCGATATCATCTCCGAAATCCGCTTCTGGAAAGCGCTCGATATCGACTATGCTCAGCTCTACGAGGCGACGGACGCTGTCGGAAGCAACTTGCTCGATCACAATGTCATGAGGATCAAAGAGAACGGCTCGACGCTGGATTTCGAGATCGACAGGGTCGTGTGCGAGTACGGGTCGTTCGGAGACAGTCCTCGCCAGAGCCCGATCATCAACCTTCCGGGTGGCAAGGTGCTTGTGCTCCCTCGTCCCGGGACCCTGAACGGGACGATTCAGGCAAAGGTCGGCCAGGCGTTCGGCGAGCATATTCACAACCTGAGGATGACGATTCGGGACAACAGGGTCGTTGATTACGATGCGGACAACAGAGAGTTAATCGAAAAGGCGATTGCAGCGGGAGGCCCCCAGGGTGGCGAAGTTGCGTTGATTTGTATCAACACCAATTACAGCTTGGGAGGCGGAGCGATCGATTCGTCGCTTCAGCATAAAGCGCCAAGCGCTTTTTCGATTTATTGGGGTGAGAACGTTTCTTTTGGAGGTTCGGTGAAGGGTGATCTGGAATGGACGGTCAATTTTGATTCACCGACCATAACACTGGAGTAGATTACGCAGGAGGCTGAGATGAAGAAGATTTTATTTGCGATGTTTCTGATCGCATTGACAGGAATGGCGTTTGCAGATTGGGAGATCCATGAGGATTTCGAATCGGGAACGACGCCGACAGGATGGATCGTCATCGACGATGATGGCGATGGACGCGAGTGGCATGTTATCGATAACGAGCCTTACGCTCATGGCGGTTCGCATGCGATGTTCTGTGAGAATTACTTCCCGAACGAGAGCGTAGACTGGTTGATTACCACCCAATTCACGGTTGAAGAGGGGGATTCGTTACATTTCTACGCGCGATCCTGGTTCAGTTCGGAAAACTTGCAGGTTCTTCTTTCCAACGAAGATCCGCAAATAAACGATTTTGATTACACATTGCTGGATACGGACGAGCTGGATCCGACATACCAGCGATACAGCATTTCCCTGGAGGATTACGTCAATCAGGACGTATACCTCGCTTTTATGTGGGAGTGCGACACGTACGGAATCGTGATTGACGACGTGTTCGTGGGATCGATCGGCAATGTGGAGCCGGAGATCGATTTACCGGAAAACTTTGCCTTTGTACAGGGAGAAGGATTGACGGTCGATTTTCTTCCTTATGTAAACAATGCGCAACCCGATAATGCGGAACTCACCGTTTCCGGGAACAACAATATCGGCGTATCCATTGAAGATTACGATGTCGCGTTTTCTTCGCCTGACTGGTTTGGAACGGAGACGCTGACATTCACGATCACGAATGAGAATTCGTCTGCAAGCGACGAAGTGCAAGTGATCGTGGAGCAAGCTCCGGAAATCGATCTGATAGCCCAGGGCACGGTTGTCCCAATGGTCATGACCTATCTCGATCTTGAGATCAATCCCACGTTTTCCATATACAATGACGGCACGGGCGCTATGTCGAGTTCATTCGACGTAAGCTGCCAGATAATCGATTCACAAGAGGAAGTCTTCTATGAAGAGACGGCTACTTGCGAGCAAACGATCGGAGCGGGAGAGGCGATCGAGTACACTTTCCCGGTTGCCTGTACGCCGGATATGGAAGGCAATTACGAGATAACGTTCACGATCGATCTCGAGGACGGCGACGAGAGCAATAACGAAATTTCTGCGGAATTCATCGTTGCCCAGCATTACGGGGAAGGCGGACCGGACGATTTTGGTTATTCTTGGATCGATAGCGAAACGGAAGACGGGCCCGAGTACAACTGGATCGATATCTCTTCGACTGGGTCTTCCGCGATAATGTATGGTGTGAACGCCTTTTATGGCGACGACAACATGTCCGCTCCCATCGAGTTCGGCTTCGGATTTCCGTTTTACGGATCGACGTACGAAACGTTTTACGTGGACACCAACGGTGAAATGCTCCTTGCCGACAACACATGGTATCAGGATTATCCGAACAATGGCTGGGGCAACGACGGCAACGTGTTCAATTGGACCTACCCAATCCCCGGGTATTCGCAGATGCCGGCCCTTATCTCCGTTTACTGGGATGACTTGGAAGCGGATGAAGGAGTGGGAGACATCTACTACGAGACCTTTGGCGTCGCTCCCAATCGTTACTGCGTGATTCAGTGGCACGATTTCCGTTTTCATTCGGGAACGGGCTTGCAAGACTATCTGAATTTCGAAGTGATCCTTTACGAGAGTGGCGATATCCTGATGCAATACCAAAATGTAGCAACCGGCCAGACAGGAACAAACGCTCCCCATAATTACGGACAGAGCTCGACCATCGCGATCCAGAATGAGACAGCCGATATTGGCTTGTGCTATCTGCGAGAGCTGGTCTCGGGAAGCGTCTGGCAGGGGTTCGAGCCGGAAGGGAACCTTCCGCACAACGAACTGGCGATACGCTTCTACCCGGGAGAAGATGTCCAGCCACCGGTTATCGTTCATGAGGAATTGAGCAACACATTCAATTCGACAATCGAGTTCGAAGCGAACATCGTCGATATGTCCGCGATCGATTCAGCGAACCTGCACTATCGCTACGACGGCGAATGGGAAACGGTTTCGCCGGACGACGTACAGGGCAATCTTCATCATTTCACGGTGCAGGAGATTGGTTCGGGATTGACCTTCGAGTACTACTTCAGCGCTACAGACGAACTGGGCAATGCTTCGACGCTTCCTTGCGGCGCTCCGGATGATGTGTTCTCGCTCACAACATTGCCAACCTCAGAAACAAAGGTGCTGCTGGCGTATTCGGGATCGCAGGATTACGAGCATGTCGAGCTGCCGGTTTACATCGATATCCTGGACAACCTCGAGGTCGATTACGATATCTACGACTGGCAGGAATACGAGTCATACCGCTTCCCGGCACAATACACCAGCATTATCGCTTTCGCGAATTCCGGTTCTCCCGGAGAGGACAGCGACACGCTTTCAACCGCGCTGGTTGAGTTTATGGATTCGGGAACGGCCAATGAGCCGAAGAACGTATATTTTGCTTCCGACAACTTTGCCTATTCACAAAGCGGAACTCCGAACAGCGATCCGCGCAAACTTCTCCTGACGGCGTATTTCCGCACATCCTACATCGGAACGGGAATCGGTGGCGGAACAAACGGTCTGGCCGGTCCGGACTACATTGGTTACGCCAACGGATCGATTGTCTGCCTCGACGATTCGCCGGTTGGCAACGAGGGGGACGAGATATCGGTTTACGCAAATACTCCCGACTGTCTCTTCGAGAAGGATGCGTGCCCGAGCTGGTACGAGGATGTTGTTCAGAATCCCGAGATCGGTTCGCATAACGCGTACATGTTCGAGGACGGCCCGATTAACGGTCAGGCGTACCTCTATCACGGCGTGTGTGCAACGTGGATCGATAACTTCATTTACAAGGGATTCTACTTCTCCTTCGATTTGTCGCAGGTCACTTCGGACGATGTGCGCGAGGAGATGATCGAGGATGTGCTGGACTGGTTTGGCGTGGTCATGGGCACTTCCGAGGAAGATATCCCAGTGCCAACGACGTCGATGCTGATGCAGAATTCTCCAAATCCCTTCAACCCGAGACAGAGATTCGTTTCTCGATCGCGCAGTCGGAGAAAGTAGCGCTGGAGATATTCAACACCCGCGGTCAGAAGGTACAAACCCTCTGTAATGAAGTGATGGCGGAAGGTAATTACCGGATCGTATGGAACGGCCTGGACGAGAAAGGAAGTCAATGCGCGTCGGGCGTTTATTTATACCGGATGAAAGCCGGACGTTACACATCTACAAAGAAGATGCTGTTATTGAAATAAATCGCGTTGGAGTGCTTGTTGAACGCACGGCTTGCTAAAGCACTAGGAGAGCGTCCATCTCGGGCGCTCTTTTTCTTTTCCAGCGAGGGAAGCCACGAAACCTGGAGTCTGCTGAGCACGCTCGCGCGGCGGGGCGGCGCGTGCGCTTCGCGCACGAAGCCCCTGGATGCATACGTATGCATCCAGGGGCTTGGATGATATTCTTGAACGAGCGGCAGTTCCCCTCGCTGGAAAAGACTGAAAGGCAAAACCTTGACATGGAACTGCGGACGATCATTATCATGACGGGAGGCCGATATGAAAGCTCGCGTAAGAATCTGGCTGATCATGAGTTTACTTCTCACGCTACTCATTGGAGCCAAGAGTGTTCCCGTCCGTGAAGCGATGTTTTACGAAAAGCTCGATGGCAGGCAGGTTCGATGCAACCTGTGTCCATTGCGATGCACGATTGCCAAAGGGAAATCGGGAACATGTCGGGTACGCAAAAACATCGACGGCAAACTGTATGCAACCAACTATGCCCGACCGGTAGCCATCCACGTGGATCCCATCGAGAAGAAACCGCTCTTCCATTTCCTGCCGGGGACAAAGATTCTTTCGCTGGCCACGGCAGGATGCAACCTGCGCTGCAATTTCTGCCAGAATTGGGAAATATCGCAATCAGCTCCTGACGAGCTCCGTGACCGTCCCGCGCAGCCTTGCGAGATTATCGAGTTGGCAAGAGAGAACGATTGCCGAAGCATTGCATTTACCTACACGGAACCAACGGTCTACTACGAGTACATGCTCGATATTGCAAAGCTTGCAAAGGAAGCCGGCCTGAAGACTGTGTGGGTATCTTGCGGATATATCAACGAGGAGCCGCTGAAAATGCTGCTGCCCTATCTGGACGCCGCCAACATCGATCTAAAGGGCTTCTCCGAAGATTTTTATACGACCTATACCACGGGAAGCCTTCAGCCGGTTCTCAGAACAATAATACAATGCGCGCAATCTGGAATCGAAATGGAGATCACAAATCTGATCATTCCGACTGCGAACGACGATCCCGAGACGATCCGGGAGATGTGTAGGTGGATGATCGAGGAGGTTGGGCCCGAGTTCCCGCTGCACTTAAGCCGGTTCTTTCCCAACTACCGCTTGATGAATCGTCCCGCAACTCCGGTCAATACACTCGAGATGGCCTATACGATCGCTAAGGAAGAGGGATTGCACTATGTCTATCTCGGTAATTTGCAGACGGACAAAGAGGACACGTATTGCCCCAATTGTGGGCGCCTTCTTATCGATCGCAGCGGATACCGGATCAATCGCGTGGACATTGTGAATGGCTGCTGCAAGTATTGCGATTACAAGATATACGGTCGCTTCAATGCGCCCGAAGAGTAGGTGAGATGCCCTTTTTCCAGCTTGGCCTGATTACCTTCCTTGCTCAAACGGTATTCATTCGTGAATTGATGAGCTGCACAGGTGGCAATGAGATGATCCTGACGGTGATGCTGTCCCTGTGGCTCGGCTTTGTGGCCGCTGGATCCGTGTTGTCACGTGTGCGTATCTTCGGCAAGACCCAACGATATACCGGCCCGGTTTTCCTTCTGCTCATGCTTGCTGTGCAGGGGACGTTTATTCTCATTCGCCCGATCTCTACCCTGATGCAACCCGTCACGGGTGAATTACTGGATATTCCTGCGATTTTCCTGCTTGTAACGATCGTCATGCTGCCAACTTGTATCTTGAGTGGAATACTGTTTCCGCTACTCTGCCGTAAGCAAGCCATCAGCGAGAGCGATCTCAAACGTGTCATTCGCCGGGGATATCTGCTTGAAAGCCTTGGATTTGCCACGGGGGGTATACTGTTTATTGCAGGGATTCAGATTGTTACTCAGCAGTTGCTGCTTATTGGAATAACGTTAGCCGTTGGGCTGTACGTTGCGTTTGCTTCGTTTCATCGCTATCGGTGGGCGGTTGCACTTTTCGCCTTACTGGTGGCGAGCGTTTCGTTCTTTGGGTATCAACGAATCAACGCCAATCGATATCAGCCAGAATGTATTGTGGATACGGACGATTCCCCATACGGAAGACTGGATGTTACGCGGTATAATGGGCAGGAGAATATTTACCTGAACGGGCAGATCATAGGAAGCAGTGGGGAGAAGCGCTATCCGGAGGAAATCGCGGGATTCTGCTTGTTGCAGCATCCCAACCCTGGAAGGATCCTTTACATCGGAAATTTGTTCAATGGCCTGCCGCATCAATTGTCCCTATGCGAAAGCGTTGGCCGGATCGATGTCTTAGAGGTTAATCCGCTGCTTGCCCAGCGATTCCAGAAAGGGATCATGGATGACCGCAAGCTCAACGTCCAGCAGGCGGATCCTATGCAATACATCAGGAATACAAAGCAGCGCTACGACATGGTAATTGTCGATGAGTCCGATCCGCAAACGCTTGCTTTGAATCGATATTACACGATCGAATTCATTGAATCATTTAGATATGCGCTGGAAGATAACCTTTCAGTTATTGTTATCGCGCTGGATAATGGCGAAAACGCGATGACGGAGTCGCAGACGAAGATGAATCGGATTTTCGAAAAAACCTTCTCGGAGGTTTTCCCGAACTATGTCATCATCCCGGCATTAAGGAATCTGTTCGTCGGCTCGCCGGGGCGCTACATCTCCTGTGAGATTGACACGCTGGTCTCGCGGAGCGTGAGCTTGCCGCCCCAGTGGGAGATTTTCAACGAAGCGCTGATCTTTTCTCGTTGTAATTATTTGCGAATCGGGCAAATGGCGCAGTTTGAAGAGGTAAAGATCATCAACTCGATCACAAATCCTCAGGTGTATCTCCAGAGCATCGGGATCTGGCTGGAGAAGCTGGGCGTAAAATGGGGTACGAGCGGGAGTAAACGATACAAATATCTCCTCTTGGCAGTTTTCTTGCTGTTGAGTGTGATACCTGCCTTTGCATTCCGCAGGGCCGGGAAGAACCTTGTTGGCTACAATCTGTTCCTTGTCAGCTTCATTACATTCATCTTGCAGCTTTGTCTCATCTATCTGTTGCAGGCTCGCTATGGAACGATATATCTGTATGTCGCGTTGTTCGCCACGTTTTTCATGGCTGGACTCAGCGCGGGTTTTCTCGTCTCGATTGGCAGGGGAGCCTATCGTCGTCTGCTGCTCCTGAGCATGATCGTGCAAGCGTCGATTCTGCTAACGTCCTCTTCTGTTATCCCTGTGATTGTGTTGCTGATCATGAATTTCGCGATCGCGTTCTGTGAAGGAGCGAATCTCAAGCTCCTCCTCGATCGAATGGATTCCGTTGAACAAACGGCGGCTGTGTTCTATCACCTGGACAGCCTTGGGGCGATGGTCGGTGGCCTTGGCGCCGGACTTTTCCTCATTCCGGTTGGTGGGATCAGATTGACAATTGTCTTTTGCCTGGTGATCACCGTTGCAATGCTTGTTTCTGGAGTCATCTCGAGGAAAATATGAGAAAAAGCTTGCAATCGTATTGTACTGGTCGCAAATCAAATCAGGAGTAACCATGAAGCATCGAATCCTCGCCATCGCATTTTTACTGAGCACTATATTGCTCTCGTGCCAGGTACGAAAGCCAGCGGTTGCAGGAATGTGGTATCCTGATAATCCCGATGAACTGACGAATATGCTCGATGGCTTTTTCGCGAACGCTGACCTGCCGGATTCGCTTCGATCGATAAAGCTCTGTGGGATTCTTTCTCCGCATGCGGGATACGTGTATTCCGGGCAGGTAGCGGCGTATGGATATTCGCTGGTTTCTCCGGGCGATTTCGATACGGTCATTCTACTTGGATCCAGCCATCATTATCTCGAAGACATTGTAAGCATATATGATTGCGATTCATATTCTACACCTTTAGGTGAAGTACCTATCGATAACGATATCTTTAAAAGTATAATAAGCGCCGATAAACGCTTTGTCAGTCAGCCAAAGCTGCATCTAAAGGAGCACAGTAACGATGCGCAGTTGCCGTTCTTGCAGCATCGATTGAACGATTTCAGGATCGTTCCCGTCATCACCTCCACGCGCGACAAAAAGCTGTTGAAGAAGCTTTCCTCGGCCATTATCGAAGCGATCCGACAAAGCGGTAAGCGAGTATTGATCGTCGAGAGTTCGGATATGTCACACTACCACGATTATCGAACCGCGATGAACATGGACAGGCGGACAATCGATTTGATTACCGGAAAGGATTGGGAACAATTGGGGCGCGCGATCGAGAACGGCGATTGCGAGCTTTGCGGTTATAGCTCTCTCATGGTCTTCATCGACATCATGAAGTACTACGGCGCGGAGGAGAGCGCTCTTCTCAAGTACGCGAATTCAGGAGACGCCGTGGGTGATACCTCGTCGAGCCGGGTAGTCGGCTACAGCTCGATTGTATTTTATCAGAAAAAGCAGGAGGAGCATTCAATGAACGACAAGCAGAGGGAATACCTTCTCAAGCTCGCTCGAACCAGCATCGAAACCTACATGAAAACAGGCAAGAAGCATAACCCGGAGCGACCGGACGACCAGGAGTTGTGCGCGGAACGGGCTGTCTTTGTTACGCTGAACAAGGGTCAGAATCTGCGGGGGTGTATCGGGCAAATGATTGCCAGAGAACCCCTTTATCAGGCGGTTAACAACATGGCTTTCTCCGCAGCGTTCCACGATCCGAGGTTCTCGCAGGTTACTTCCGCCGAGCTGGACAGGATAACCATCGAGATATCGGTGCTGAGTCCCATGCAGCGGATTTCCGACTGGCAGTCGATACGCCTGGGAACCGATGGGGTGTGGGTGCGTAAAGGCTATGCGAGCGGTGTATACCTGCCGCAGGTCGCAACGGAAACGGGTTGGGATTTGCCGACTTTCCTCGGAAGTCTGTGCGCGCACAAGGCGGGGATTTCACCCGACGCATTCAAGGACCCCGATACGGAGATCTACATTTTTCAAGTCGATAAGTTTTCGGAAGTCGAGCAATAACGGGTTTTCCGGTAGCAAACGAGGCACCGACTCGAAGATGTTGCCCACCAGCGCGGCGGGGCGGCGTGTGCGCTTCGCGCACCGAATGCAAGAGTTGTCGCTTGTTGCGCAAGCGACAACTCTTGCATTCAGAAAAGCCTAACAGTCTTCAGCGCATGACCGGGGGTGAACTTGGTGCCGATTCTGAGAGCGGGATTGAAAATGGAATGAGGGCTTTTCAACGCCGCCCCGCCGCGCGGCGAGTGGACGAATGCATGTTTGTCGCGAGATTGCATTGATCGAGAGTTGACAAAAATTACAAAAATCAGCCAATGGTTCGAGTTGAATTCGTGTGTAAACATGACTCATGCAGATCGCAGGCAAGGATACGTTAATGAAGGTTTTGATAACTGGCTCTACCGGCTTCGTCGGTTCCCGACTCATGTGGGAACTGGAGCAACTCGGCCATCAGGTCGTTGGGATAGATAAGAAGAAAGAGTGCGCGATTAAATCGCATCCTGCTACGGTTTTCGGCAATCTGCTCAGCCGGGAAGATTTGTGTCGTATCGATCAATCGAGTCTTGACTTGATCATCCACTGCGCCGCAGAAAAGCATGATTTCGGGTTGACGAGGGAAGAGTACTACCTCAATAACCTGCAAGCGACCGTAGAGCTTTGCGATTGGGCCACGAATGTTAACCGGATGATCTACGTAAGCACCGTCGGCGTATACGGCCATCAGGTGAAGCCTTGTGATGAGGATGGCGAACTGCGGCCGAACCACTATTACGGCGCATCCAAGCTGGAAGGTGAAAACGCGGTGAAGGAATGGATGGAGAAAGTTCCTGGACGTGAAGTCATTTTCCTGAGGCCGTCCATCATTTATGGCCCCTATAACAGCGCGAACATGTACAACCTGATCGACATGCTCCACAGGCGTCCCTGGGCTACGATCGACGAGGGCAGCCACGTGAAATCGATGGTTTCGCTCTCGAATTTCATCGATATGATAATCTTCGCCATCGACAGGCTCAAGCCGGGCCTCGAAATCTATAACTGCATCGACAAGCCATACATCACTGTCCGTCAGTTGATGCAGCTCATCGCTTCGAACAAGGGATTCCGCTACCCTGCTTTCAAAATTCCATACGGACTCGCCTACAGTGTCGGCAAGATATTCGATGTCCTGGGCAAAATCCTCAACAAGGATCTTCCCATCAACAGCGAGAGAATGTACAAACTGAACACGGCAACGTTTTATTACAGCGAGAAAATCCGCGAAGCCGGCTATGTTCAGCGGTACACGATCGAAGAAGAGATCGCAAAGACCTGTCAATGGTACCTGAAACACAATAATATCACCCTTTAGGGTAAATCGATATCAACATGTATTTGAAAATAGAAGAGTTGACATCAGGATACGGAGAGAAAAATGTTATCGACAGGCTCAGCGTCGGATTCGATGGAAACGACTTCTGTGCCCTGATCGGGCCGAACGGATGCGGCAAATCGACTCTCCTCAAAACGCTCATTCGGCACATTCATCCCATCGCAGGGAAGGCCTATCTTCACGGTAAAGACACCCACGCGATGTCTCGCAACGAACTCTCAAGAGAGCTCGCCCTGATTCCGCAGGACTTCCATCTGCAATTCGACTACCTCGTGGAGGATGTCGTCATGATGGGACGTTTTCCATACCTGGATACCTGGCGGGACTACACGAAAGCCGATCGGGAGATGGTTGACTCCATCCTCGAGAAACTCGATCTGCTCGGGCTGCGAAAGCAGCCGTTTTCTCAGCTCAGCGGTGGTGAGCAGCAGCGCGTATCCATCGCGAGAGCCCTGGCGCAGGACACGAACGCCATTCTGATGGACGAGAGTTTCTCCCATCTGGATATCAACCACCAGTTGGAGATTATGCAACTGATCCGCACGATCAACCGCGAGGAAGGCAAGCTGGTGATTCTTGTCTCGCACAACATTAACCTGGCCATCAGTTACTGCCCACGCATTCTCCTGATGAAAGCAGGAAAACTTGTTGCGGACGGTTCTCCTGCGGATGTTGTCACGGAAAGCAACCTTCGCGAAGTTTTCGGCATAACAGTACCCCTAGTTCGCAATCCCGCCACTGGACACCCCATGCTTTCCTATCCGATCGATTGATGCGCGCGTTATCCATCTCCATATTACTGCTAATCTTCACGACGGTTTCGGCCATCTCCGGCCGTGTGGTGAATGAATCCGGGGCACCTGTTGAGAATGTCATCGTCACATGCGGTGAGAGGGGCGTCTATACGGATATGCACGGAAACTTCACCATCAACGCTGCTGCCGATTCCCTTTCTTTCGCAAAAATTGGTTTTCTCTCGCAAAGTGTCACGATAAAAGAGCTTACCGAGAATTCAACGGTTGTGTTGAGCGTAGAAGCTGTTCGAATAGACGGTATGAGGATACGGGAGATGCGATATTCTCCGCGTCTTCCCAATTACAGCGGAAAGAAAACCATCGTCGTGGAAGAGGCGCAGCTCGAAGCGGCCGACGTCGCGGATATCATCCGAAAAGAGACAGGCTTGTACATGACGGGAGGCAGCCTCCCGGGCGAAAGCCGTTATGTCTCGCTGCAGGGCCAGAAGTCCAAACACACGGTAGTTATGATCGACGGTGTTGTCGTCAACAGCTCCGGGAATTCGTTCGACCTCTCCAGCATTCCCGCTTCGATCATCGAACGGGTGGAGATCATCGAAGGCGGATCGGGCGCGATTGCCGGAAGCGGCGCCATCGGCGGCATTGTGAATATCGTAACCCGGCGTGACGAGATGGAATCGTCCACGACCAATCTCAAACTGCTCACCAGTCAGAGCGCTGGCTCGTACGACCTACAAAAGAACCGGCTGGATGCCTCGCTCTGGAGCTGGATATGCAAGACGGACATCAGCGTCAGCCACCTGTACAATCGGGCGGACTTCGAGTACAAGGATCAACAGGGTGAAACCCAGAAGAATATCAACAATGCCGTTTCGAGCTGGGATTTCTCGCTGAATCAAGAGATTCCCGTCGTGCCGTTCGGCAACCGCCTGAGCGTTCTATATCGCGAGTTCTCCAAGCAGATGATCGGTCGATACACGCAAATCGCGGCGTACGACGACGCGAATCTGCAAGGGCGATCCTTGCGGATGTCCCTTGATATGGACAAGCGCTTCGACGTCGCACATTTCCGCCTGGTGCCTCACTACAGTAAGGAATACACGCTGTACGACAACACGGGATCGACCGCGTTCACCGCCGTTGCGAAAGGTGAAAACTTCTACGAATCTTATGGCGCGGATCAGGAGACGATGATATACTTTAATGAATTTCTCGAGGTGGAGCCGACCTTTACCTGGAGAACCCAACAATATGAATACAAGGATCGGATTACCTACTGGAGCGACGTTGAACCGATCAAACAAACGAACCTTTCACCCCATTTGCGGATATCATCCGAAATCGATATGCGCTGGTTTCTCACCACTGTCAACCTGGATTACCGGCACGACTATGTTCACTCCGACATGCAGGACGACCAGAACTTCTCCAGTTGGAAGGCGGGTTTGGAACTGGAGAGCGAGGACACGATCGGTTTGAAAGTCGGTGCAGATTGCGGGACCGGATACTCCTTGCCGTCGCTGTACGACCTCTACTGGAAAGGCGGGGGACAGGCGATGGGGAATCCCGATCTCGAGCCTGAAAAGAGTTTCGGGTATCAGGTTATGCTGTCAAGCTGGTACAAGGAAATGATCGATCTTGGGATTACATGGAGCGATCAGCAGGTTGACGATCTGATTTTCTGGCATAAATCAGTATATGGCTGGAAGCCGGATAACATTGGCGCGACGATTGTCAGAAATTTCAAGATGGAGCTGATGTTGAGTCCGGTGCCGTTTGCGCATTTCTCGGGGAGCTGGCAGCGCACTTTCGCGGAAGATCGAAGCACCGATGAAGACGGTTCGCATGCGGATCACTACGGCAAAACCGTTCCGGGCATACCGGTCTCGGTGACAAGCCTCAAGCTGAATCTGGAAAGCTGGGGCGCATCGATTGGCGCATCCTGGAACAGGATCGGCGAACGCTACACGACGCTGGACAACATGATGGGCGCGCTCGATCCGTACGAGGTGCTCGATATCGATGCGAAGTATTGCTTGAAGCTGTCGGGTAGCCAATGGCTTCAGCCCGTTTTCTATGGAAAGCTCAACAACCTTCTGGATGCGGTTTATGAGATCGATTCCGGGCAGCCGGAGCCGGGCAGAAACTGGGAAGCCGGTTTTTTCTACGAAGTTGACATGCCTCTTTAAAACCAATCGTACGGATCGCCGGAGGAGAGCTTTAGCGCTCTATTTACTGGCGAAAGATAAAATTAGCGAACTGCCAATATTTCCGTCTTGACAAAAATCCCATAAACAGCGTTCTGTAAAAAAGGCAAGTTGTACGGCGTCATTCAGGACATGCGCCGTCCAGCAAAAGGGGTTTTCATGAGTCAAGATACACGCTTCAAAAAAGGATACACATTCGACGATCTGCTTCTTATTCCGGGGAAATCGGAAGTTTTACCCTCCACCGTGGATACAGGTTCCAATCTAACGCGCAATATCCGGCTCAAGGTGCCGGTTGTGAGCGCTGCAATGGATACGGTGACCGAGAGCGTTATGGCCATCGCAATGGCGCAGAAAGGCGGTGTCGGGATCATTCACAAGAACCTGAGTATCGAGGAGCAGGCCGAGGAAGTTCGCAAGGTCAAGCGCTTCGAAAGCGGGATCGTGAAGAATCCGATCACACTCGAGCCGGAAGCGAAGATCCGCACGGCCATCGAGCTCAAGAAAAAGTACAACGTCAGCGGCTTCCCGATCGTGAAGGGGAGACGCCTGGTGGGTATACTCACCAACCGAGACCTGCGTTTCGAATCGAATCTCGATAAGCGAATCTCGGAGCTGATGACGCCGGAAGAGAGATTGATTACCGTGGAAGAAGGCGCTGGCTTGGATCAGGCGAAGCATCTGCTGCACGAGTATCGTATCGAGAAACTTCCTATTATCAATAAAGACGGTGAGCTGGTCGGGATGATCACCGTAAAGGATATTGAGAAGATGATTTCCTACCCGAATGCCTCCAAGGATGTCGAAGGCCGCTTGATCTGCGGTGGCGCGCTTGGAGCGGGAAAGGACTGCGATGAACGTGCTGCTGCGTTGATTGAGCAGAAGGTAGACGTCCTGGTGATCGATTCGGCGCATGGGCATCATACCGATATCGCACGCGCGGTGAAGCTGGTGAAATCGAAGTATGATGTCGAGATCATCGCCGGGAACATCGCAACGGCTGAAGCTGCGCGTGATCTCATCGAGGCCGGAGCCGACGCCGTGAAAGTGGGAATCGGGCCGGGATCGATATGCACAACCCGTGTGATTGCCGGAATCGGTGTGCCGCAGATGACTGCGATCATGGACGTGGCGTCTATCACTCTGAAAGAAGGCGTGCCGCTCATCGCGGATGGCGGCATCAAATTCTCGGGCGATGTCGTTAAAGCGCTCGCTGCCGGCGCGAGCACTGTCATGCTGGGATCGCTTCTGGCGGGGACGGACGAGAGTCCTGGTGAATTCGTTATCTACAACGGAAGACGATTCAAGTCGTACAGGGGCATGGGTTCCATCGGCGCGATGAAGCAGGGGAGCAGCGATCGATATTTCCAGAATCGCGACGAAGCGAAGAAGCTTGTGGCGGAGGGTATCGAAGGCATGGTTCCTTATAAGGGGCCGTTGAGAGACTTCCTCTATCAGCTTGTCGGCGGTCTGCGCGCTGGCATGGGGTATGTGGGTGCTGCGAATATCGCGGAGCTTCAGAAGAGGGCGCGGTTCGTCGAGGTGTCGTCGGCCGGACTCAAAGAGAGTCATCCGCATGACGTGACCATCACCAAAGAAGCCCCGAATTATCAGTATAGAGACCTGTAGATTATCTGAAGCAGGATTCCCGGGATAGGTCAGGATTTTCAGGATAGAGATTGGGAGTGCGTTTTGGAGCGAATCGAGTCAAAGCACAACAGAGCGCTGTTGAACCAGTTTCGGAGCTACTTGAAGCTCGAGAAGGGGCTTGCCGACAACACGCTGGAAAGCTACACGAACGATCTCGTCCAGTTTTTTGAGGACATGGATCGACCGGTGGAAAACGCTACGATCGATCATATTGTCAACCATCTCGTGTACTTGCAGGAAATCGGGCTTGCCTTCACCAGCATTGCCAGAAAGCGAAGCACGATTGTATCCTTTTACAAGTTTCTCGCGGAAGAGGACGTCCCGTTATCTTTTCACATCGAGAGCATTCCACCCATAAAGTCGCCCAAACGACTCCCCGAAGTGCTGTCCAAGGAAGAGATTCTCGAGTATCTCGACGCGCTTCCGCTGGAAACCCCCTTGCAGCTCCGCAACAAAGCGATGCTCGAGCTCATGTACGCCACGGGTTTGCGGATATCGGAAGTGATTGGAGCTTCCGTACACGATGTTATATGGGAATCGCACGTGCTTCGCGTAACCGGAAAAGGGAACAAGCAGCGCATCGTGCCGATAGCAGGGGAGTCCCTGAAGTATCTTGAATTATATGTGAACAAGTATCGATTCCGGCTCAAGCGAGAGAAGCAAACGGACGTGCTGTTTCTGAATCGCTCCGGTAAGGGATTGAGCAGGATGGGAGTCTGGAAGATATTGCGCGAGGAGGCGAAGAAGCTGGGCTTTGCCTGGTGGGAGAAGCTGCATCCGCATATTATCCGGCACTCCTTTGCGACGCATTTGCTCGAGGGTGGTGCGAATCTCCGTACCGTTCAACTTTTATTGGGGCATGTCAGCATCAACACAACGCAAATCTACACCAATATCGACATGCAGCACATCATCGAGCAGCACCGGCTCTATCATCCGCGGGGTTAACGCGGGACGCGCACGGCATCTTCGCCCGATCCGTTTCCACCGGGGATATACCACAGCCTTATAAATCAAGGTAAGTATCGAGGTAAGGCTGTGAAACACCCCGGTGGAAACGGATCGAACGAATCTGCTCGCGCGCTGGAATCGGCTTGAAGCTTGTTAATAAAGAATTCACGACTATTTTTCATCAAATCCTTACGAAGCGTGTTGTGGTAGACTTCAATCCTGTCAACTTGCAAAGCATTGGCATAAGGTTAAATAGTGGCATCCTGCTTTCATTTGAATCACTTATACTGGTTCATTGTCGATCAGGCTGAAAAATAAATAAATTGACAGCGAATTTACGCGATTCCATAAATTAGGATTTGTTTGAGGTATAAGAATTCAAAAAACGAATCGACGGTGGTTCAGGATGAGAAAGACATTAGCATTAACGTTATTATTTCTATTTGTTACAGCGCAAATTCTGGTTTCGATAGACAAAGTCCATCTCTGGCACACGATGGAGCCGAACAAGCGACCGCTCCTCAAAGATGTTGTCGACGAGTTCATGAGGGACAATCCCGATATCGAAGTCATACTATTATCCAAGAACGTGGAAGAACTCAGGACGGGGTATCAGGCGGCGGCGGCATTTACCGGCGGCGGTCCCGAACTGGTGTATGGTCCCATGGACCAGATCGGACCGTTTGAGGTGATGAAGCTGAAAAACAGCGACCGAAGTATTATCATGCCCCTTGAAGAGGTTTTCCCGGAAGAGTTTTTCAAGAAATTCACGGCCAACGGCCTGATTCATTATAAAGGGCATCTCTATCAGATCGCCGACCGCATCGGCAACCACCTCGCTTTGCCTTATAATAAACGACTTTTTGACGAGGCGGGACTACCCGGTCCTCCCGAGACGATCGAGCAGCTCATCGAGTACGGCCAGAAGCTGACGAAAGATGTCGACGGCGATGGCGTGATCGACCAGTGGGGACTCGTATGGAATTACACGGAACCTTTCTGGTATGTTCCGTTCTTCGGTGGTTACGGCGGTAGGGTTTTCGACGAGAACAACAAGCCTCAGCTCGATTCACCTGCGGCGGCGAAGGCGTTCAAGCTCATCAAGGACATGCGCGACGTCTATAAGATTATGCCACCCGAGTGCGATTACGACATCGCGGACAACATGTTCAACCAGGGTAACGCCGGTATGATCATCAACGGCGACTGGTCGTGGCAGAAATACATGGGGTCCCCGGAGGTCGATTTCGGCCTTGCGAAGATCCCTTACGTGGAAGAATCGGGATTGTGGTGCAGCCCAATGGTATCTGCCACCGGCTACTCGATCAACTCCAACACCAAGCCCGAAGTGATGGAAGCCACGAAGAAGGTTCTGACCTGGCTGACGTCCGAGACTGTTCAGAAACGTTTCGCGACCGAGTTCAAGTCGATCCCGTCGATCAAAACGCTGTACAACGATCCCGAGTTTGCAAACGACCCCACAGTGAAAACTTCCGCCGCGCAGATCGAAGCGGGGCAGCTCATGCCGATCATCCCCGAGATGCGCGCTGCCTGGGACGCCATGCGCCCGGCGCTGCAAAGCGTTGTGGGCGGGAATATGACCCCGGAAGAGGGGGCAACCTACCAGCAGAAGCTGTGTATCGAGAAGATCAACGACATGTACGAGGTCGCCGGAGCTGGGAGCAGCCAGCATATCACGAAATACATTATTTACATCATCGGCATCGCGCTGGGTCTTTATCTCACGTACTTGCTGATCTTCAAATTCGTCCTGGCGCTGCTTCGCAATCCATATACGATGGAAGCCCGTAACGCGCGGTTCGCAATCCTGATCTCCATACCGGCAGCCATCGTGATGTTCGGCGTGGTGATCTATCCCTTCTTCTACAACATCGTCCTTTCGTTTTCCAATATGAACATGACCAACGTGAATTCGTGGGAAGTCATCGGCGTGGAGCAATACGGGAAGGTGCTGTGGGACTTCGATATGAGCTTCGCGGACTACCGCAACTCGATCGGTAGCGAAGGCGGATTCGTCACGTGGGATTACCTAAAGTACTTTATTACGCATCATAAATTTGTTGCGGTATTCATCAAAACGCTCATCTGGACGATCGTCAACGTGTTCTTCCACGTTACGCTCGGCGTGATGCTTGCGCTGTTGATGAACAGGAAGCTTCCCGGCAAACCGATCTTCCGGGTGCTGCTGATCCTGCCGTGGGCGGTTCCGCAGTACATTGTCGCGCTTACCTGGCGCGGGATGTTCATCTCCGATACCGGAGCGATCAACCTGATGCTCAATCATCTGGGTATTGCCGGAGTGAACTGGCTCTCCGAGCCGACGATGGCGTTCATCGCCGCGATCATCACCAACATCTGGTTGGGATTCTCTTTCATGATGGTCATCGCGCTGGGCGGTCTGCAATCGATACCCAAAGAGCTGTATGAGGCGGCGAAAATCGACGGCGCGTCATCGTGGAAGCAATTCTGGAACGTGACCGTTCCGCTCCTGAAACCGGTGATGGTTCCCGCGATCACGCTCGGAACGGTGTGGACCTTCAACAACCTGAACGTGCTCTGGCTGGTAACCAACGGCGGACAACCTGCGGACCACTCGCATATCCTGGTGACATACGTCTATCGGGCCGCGTTCAACCTTTACCGCTACGGGTACGCGGCGGCATTCTCCGTGCTGATCTTCCTGTTCCTCGCGTTCTTCGGATTGACGTTCATGAACCGCAGCCAGGTTGCGGAAAAGGCATAGGGGAGGGACGCATGAACAAGTTTAAAAAGATCACGACAACAACGATCATCTACGCCATCGTGCTGCTGTTCGTAGCCATATCGGTCTATCCGGTGTTGCGTATCTTCACGATCTCGCTTCGTCCCGGCGACAACCTTCTCAATCGCTCGCTGGCGATCGTTCCCGCAGACGCGACATTCGACAACTACGTGCGGCTCTTCACGGAGAAGCCCTTCCTTCTGTGGATTCGCAACAGCCTGATGGTCTCCATCACGGTTACCATCGTGGGCGTCGCTTTCGCATCCCTTGCGGGATACGCCTTTTCGCGATATCGCTTCCCCGGTCGTAAGGCGGGGCTCCTTAGTCTGCTCATTACGCAGATGTTTCCGGCGACGATGCTGCTTCTACCGCTGTTCATCATGCTTTCGAAGCTGGGATTGATCAACAGTTTCCTCGGCTTGATCATCATGTACAGCGCGACTGCATTACCGTTCTGCATCTGGCTGATGAAGGGTTACTACGATACCATCCCGTTCAGCCTGGAGGAATCCGCGATGGTTGACGGCGCGGGGAGATTTTACACGTTCTGGAAGATCATTCTACCTCTGGCGGCTCCGGCGCTGGTGATTACCGCGCTCTTCTCCTTCATGGCTGCCTGGAATGAGTACATCGTAGCCGCGCAGGTGCTCTGGTACGAAGAGATGTTCACTATCCCGCTCGGGCTCAAGAGTCTGCAAGGCAACATGACGACAGAGTGGGGCATGTACGCTGCGGGATCGCTGCTGATAAGCGTTCCGGTCGTGGCGCTGTTCCTCTTCCTGAGCCGGTGGCTGGTTTCCGGCCTGACGCTTGGAAGCGTAAAAGGTTGAAGAACCAGTAAAGTATTCTTGACGATAGAGTTATAACGTGTATTTTTTATAGAAGATGGCATTGAAAGCGTATCGAAAGGCTTGATGCATTCTTCTATGAATATTGATACAAACAGTAGAAATAAAAAACAGGAGGTTCAACATGAGACGAATCGCTATCTTAATGATACTTGTTTCGTGCGCACTCGTATTGAATGCAGAGATTGGCTGGAGCGGAAACATCTGGCCGAATTCGGGTACATTCCATGTCCCGACAGAAGACTTGACCGTTTACTATCAAATCTGGAAAGACGGCGTGACCCCGGGTGAAGGCCAGGGCGCAGATCTTTCCGCGACTTTCTACTACAAACTCACCAGCGCAACCGAGTACACGGCCGTGGACATGGCGTATCTCGGTGAAGTCGGAAACAACGACGAATACAGCGTAACCATCGCGGCTGGAACTTTCTCTACGGGGGATGTTATCAACTTCTTCTGCGAAGGCTATGACGCAACGGATGAGACCTATTCTTACGGTACAGACCAGGCAGGTGAAGGACCATTCAACCTCAATGTCCCGGGCGAATACACCTTCGGTTCACCCCTTCAGCAGGACGTTACGGTAACCTTTAGGGTCGATCTGAGCCTTGTCGGCGTCCAGGGTGACGTCTCCGTCGCTGGCTCCTTCAATAACTGGTCTGCCGGAACGAACCTTCTTACCGACCAGGGCGACGACATCTACGCCGGCGACGTTCTTTTCGTAGCAGGCACCACCCCGATGATCGAGTACAAGTTCGTCAACGGCGGCAACTGGGAAGACGCGATTGGCAACCGTACGCTCGAAATCGACGACACCAACGCCACCATGGTTCTCGATGTCGTATATTTCAACGACGACGATCCGGCCAACTACACCACCCAGGACGTAACCGTTACCTTCAACTGCGACGTTGCGGACTCGGTTAATGCGGGTGTCGATTTCACCACGCTTGCAATCTGCGGCAGCGTTTCACCGCTCGATTGGGAATTCACCGCGAACAACAACCCTCTTACCGATCAGGGCGACAACGTCTGGTCGATCGACGTTCTCTTCCCGGCAGGTTCCTGGAAAGCGATTGAGTTCAAGTTTGCTCGCAACAGCATGGACGTGGAAGCACCCGCTTTCACCAACCATGTTATCACCATTGACGACGCAAGCGCTACGCAGACTGTTGACGTCCAGTACGGCCAAATGACCAACGATTTCGTGGACGAAACGGTTCCCGAGTACAGTGATGCGAACCTTTACAACTACCCGAACCCGTTCAATCCGGAAACAACCATCGCGTTCACGCTCGATAAAGAGCAAAAGGTCGAGCTCGCAATCTACAACGTGCGCGGCCAGAAAGTCCGTACGCTGATCAACGACATTCAACCTGTCGGCGAGAACAAGATCGTGTGGGACGGAACCGACGATAACGGCAGAAACGTTACCTCCGGCGTCTATCTGATGAAATTGAAACGCGGTATCATCACGTCTTCAGGCAAAATAATACTGATCAAATAATTCCGGTTTGGGGAATCGCTGGTTGCGGTTCCCCTTTCCTCTTTAAAATGGACAAATCTATGAAGTGGTTTATTACCCTGACAGTTCTTGTCATTGCAATTACTCTATCCGCTGTTACCGCCGCTGATCTCTCCGGACGAATCATCATCGACGGTTACAGCAGCGATTTCACGACGGACGAATACGTTCTCAGCGATTCCACTGGCATTCCGCTGGAATATCCCAACGACTCCCGCTGGGGCGAGAACAACGATATCCGTCAGATTCGCGTGACCTGGGACCAAACCTACCTCTACGTTGCGGTTGACGCCACGAGCTGGGACAACAATGTGATCCTGTTCATCGATGTGTACGACGACTACGGCATCGACGACATGGAAGAGCTGAACACCTGGAACCGCGAATTCCGTTTTTACAACGTCTATCCTGATTTCTTCCTGGCGACCTGGGATACCAACAACAATCCGCAGTTCTGGGAAGTACGCGAAGGTCTTTCGGACACCGCCGACGAATGGGGCGACGGATACCTCGGATACGAGGACTTCGCCACGTTCAACACCGGTTCGAGCGATCGCGCCCTGGAGGCGAAAATCCCCTGGGCCGGCATCTATTACAGCGATGAACGCTCGATGCTGAACTACCCTACGATCAAGTTTCTGGCTGTGATCACCGGCGGCGGCGACCATACCGCAGGGCCGGACTCAGCGCCAGACAACCTCAGCGGAATGCCCGATCAGACGGAAACCGTTGTCCTGGACAACTATGTGGAAGTCCCGATTGACCAGAACGGTGACGGAGAACCGGATATGGGCGTTCTTCCCAACTACCACACTTCGTTCTTCAAGCGTCCGCCGTTCGAAGCCCAATCCCTGAAGGTGGAACGCGTTATCTTCGACGACGGTAAGGTTTTCGCGCCGACGCGTGGCGAAAAGCTGACCTTCTCGCTCGAAACCAATCGCGGTTCGATCTTCAGTGTCGAGATATTCAACCTCGACGGCAAAAAGGTCGGGACGGCTGCATCGACCGGCAATCTCGAGTGGGAATGGACCGGACGGGATCAAGATGGGAATTTGGTGAATTTCGGCGTGTACATCCTACGATTCATCGCCGATTCCAAAGAAGTCAGTCACAAGGAGGCGGTCGTATTGATCAAGTGACCAATGACCGTTAATACAAAGAGATAAGGTTTGTTTTTTTTATGAAAGAAACATTGATTGATTCCGGGAAATCCCGGAAAAAAGTGACCGTTACCATCCAACTGCTTACGCTGACCATCCTGATTCTCCTACCTGCATTGGCTCACGCCGATTTCAAGGGTATGAATCACGGTGCGCGTGCGTACGCTCTCGGAAACGCCTACACCGCGCTCAGCGACGATCCCACCGCGCTCTTCTGGAATCCGGCCGGATTGACTCGTGTGGAGAAATACTCCTTCTCGATGTCGCACCAGAATCTGTACGGAATCTCCGGCTTGAACAGCGAAATGATCGCGTTCTCGATGCCGTTTCCGTACATCCGCACCGGTTTCGCCTGGACGCAGGTCGGCCTGGAAGGCGAGTACTACGAGGATGTCTTATCGCTGGGTGGCGCATCGATCGTGTGGCTCAGGAATGTGCCGCTACGGTTTGGTGCGACGCTGAAATACATGCGCGTAAGCGTTCCGGGCTACTCGGACGCGGATGAAGTCGGTAATTTCGACATGGACCTCGGGATGCAGGTTCAGCCGATGAAGCCGCTCACGATCAGTTTTGTGACGCGCAATATCTTCCAGCCCGAGTTCAAGCTGGTGGAGGAAGGCGACAAGCTCGATCGTCAATATGTGGCGGGAGCGTGTTACAGTTGGAGAGGTATCGTTAACTTCCTGGCGGATTATAAATGGGAAGGCAGCGATAGCCAGTTGAACCTCGGTTGCGAGATGTGGTTTTACGACGTATTCGCGCCGCGCATCGGTTTGAGTGGAGAGAACCTCACCGCCGGTTTCGGATTGAAATCGAGCTGGTGGACACTTGACGCTGCTGTTTTTCAGCACGACGAACTGGGTAGCACATACCGCTTGACCTTCGGGGTTCGGTTCGCAATGGACGACTTTGAAATATAAGGATTACGTAGATGAAAAAACATACCATCGCATTGATCCTGATTTTGCTTTTTGCTGCGCTTCTGAAGGCTGGCCCCATCAAGATGGAGGGTTACCTCGAAGGACAGTTCGGCAGAACCTACGATTCCGAGGAATACAAGTGGAACATGTGGGACCCGAACTACTACATCGAGACGCGCTTCTTCTCCAGCCCTCTGAAGAACGCGGAAGTATTCTTCAAAATTTACGCGGATAACGACAAGGGACAGGATTCTTACAAGAACACCGGTAACACGGAATCGATATTCGGCGAGGGCCATGTTCAGTATCGCTACGAAAGAAGCGGATGGGGAGGACAGGGCGTCCTTTTCACCCGTGAAAGCGGCCACTACTGGACGGACGGCTCCATGCTGGGAATCGTGAATACCGGCTCGGTGAACAACGACGGCAACGGACAGGGCGCTCGCTGGGATCTCTGGTATCCGTTCGGCGGAAGCTTTACGTACGTTGTGAGCGATTTCTCGTCCGGCGAGGGCGACGACGTTCACCTGATGCGGTATCGCCAGAATCTCTCGGAACGGCTCCGTTTCGGCGTGTTCTATCAGCGTAAGAATTACTCCACGGGACAGGAGAAGGAGTACAACGAAGTGGCGGCAGTGGATTTCCACGCCGGCATGGGACGGTACTACCTCAACACGGAATTCGCCTGGAGCGATGTCCCCGCTGAAGAAGACATCCAGCAACGTAACGATGAATACGAAGACGAAGATATCCTGAAATCCAACATCGCGTTGAAAGGGGAATTCATGGGTATCCGCGTCGGAACGGCAAAATTAGGCTACATCTTGTTGAAACCCGGTGGATGGTCGTACGGCGACACCTACCGGAATTATATGGGAGAGAACAAGTACAACGAATACGGCTACTGGCTGGACACCAAATACCTGGTTCCCAACCGCGCCATAACGCTTACGGTGAACTACTCGGCATGGCAGAACCATGTCCCCGATACGGTTTATGTTACCAGGATCGCTCCCGACGGAACGTTCGACACCCAGAAGAAGGAAGTCTACAACCCCACCACGAATCTCTACACGGAGATGTACATCGAATTCGTGAAGGGCTTCAAGGGCAAGATATACTACAATAAAAAAGACGAAGACTACAACAACACGAAGTACAAACACTACGACTTCTTTGCGGAGCTTTCCGTTGAGAATCGCCTGGCCAAGCTGCTTACGCAGTTCAAGATCAAGGACATGGGCGAGGACTCGGAGGTACAGCTTACCGGCGTAGAGGTCAGCGTCAACCTTACCGACGAATGGAAATTCTTCATGCGCGGTATGATCGCTAACGATGAAGAAGGATCGCGTCACAGCATCTTTGGAGAGATCCAGTACAGGCTCAGCGGCAACACCGAGCTCTACCTGCAATACGGACCGAGTTGGTGGGGACAGTACGGGCTTGTCAACGACGATGGATTTTCTTCCGGTGGCGATATGGAGAAGGAAGTTAAGCTGATCCTCAAGGGGTGGTTCTGATGAAAACGTTAGATAACAAGACGCAGGGTACACGCCTGCAACGCAATCAATCGTTCATGAAAATCGATGGAACAGGAGATAGAATGAAAGCGCCTTTAATACGTCGGCTTTGTAATACAACACGAATGTACAAACTGATCTTGCTTGTGCTTCTGAGCCTGCCGATAGTGTGGCTCGGCGCAGCGGTCAAAGTGGTCTCGGATGGCGTTGCGTTCACCTACGATGCCCCCGACGCCCAGTCGGTTTCCGTAGCGGGTTCGTTCAACGAATGGAACTCGAGTGCGACACCGATGCAAAAAGACAGTGACGGCATGTGGACAACGACCGTGCTGTTGCCGCCCGGGAAACACCAATACAAGTTTGTGGTGGACGGCAACTGGTTCTTCGATCCCGACCACAGCAACCTGATGGATGACGGCTACGGCGGATCCAATTCGCTGGTGGAGATCGACGGCAAAGGCAAGCTCGTCGCCGAGGAGAAAACCGAGCGCGAAGGCATCGCCAGCATGATTAATCCCAAGGTCTATTTTACGGGCCGTTATTATACCAAATACATCTTCAGTAAAGACGAAGAAGAATCGCGCTACATGCTCGATAAACCGGAACACAATATCAATCTCGGTATCAAAGTCCGGTTCAATCAGTACTTCGAAGGCTTCACGATGATGAGCATCAACAACACCGATGAAGGCAGCGACATGTGGCGTACGCATCTCGTATATAAAAGAACGTACCTGAAGCTCAAAACTGAGTACTTCAAGCTTACCGCGTTCGATAAATACGGCTTTATCACTTTCGACGATCCCATGCACATCGTGGGCGACATCGGAAGGTACAACTACGCGTTCGGTTACGACCAGCGCGGTGTATACCTGGACACGGCGGATCAGTTCTTCAATGACCTGCTTGCAGGAACCCCAATACGGGTGGCTTTCGAAGGCTTGTACTCCGACGACGCGACCGATTCCGAAACCGACACCGGAGCCGGAAGGCTTACCACGAGCTGGCTTTTCTCCGAGCGCGAGGGCAATCAGAAAACCCTTCGCCTGGGTGGAACCCTGTACGGCGTGAGAGTCTCGGCATCGGATGAGCTCCTCCAGAAGCACGACAGCTATGCCTTCGATATGACCTACGAGCACAACATGATGGGAATCGGCTGGCAAAATCCGATGCTTCTGGCGCTCGACGCGGAATACTACAGCTTCGAGAACCGCAACAACCACAAGCGTTACGGCGAAGAAGGCTACGAATACATCACGGAAGAGGAATTCACCTGGATGGAAGGCAACTCCGCGTGGTTGGGCCTCCGAGTGAATTTCCCGGCGGCTCTGAAGTTGAACGCGAATCTGCAAACCAACAAGATCGAGTACATCCTTGAGACGGGTGCGAACCCGAACGGACTGACCCCGAATCCCGAGACGACAACCGAGGAAATCACCCGCAACCGCATCGGCCTGAACGCCGACTTCGAGGCGGGAGATTTCACCGCGAGCATCGGGATGAAGTACTGGACCTACGAGTTCCCGGATTCGCTGGTCGACTGGAACAACTACTACAAGTACATGGAAAAGACGGACGGCAACGGTCGCTGGTTCCAGCGCTACTCGGACGTTCCATTCGATCGTTATACCATACTCGGATACGAGGAAGCCCTTACCTGGAATCTCTCGGTGGGATACAAGTTCAAGGTATACTTCCCGGTCGATATCGACTGGGACGCTACCTTTGCGCACCAGGGATTCATGAAGGAAGCCAAATATATCGAGAACGTGATTGCGGTGGGAATCCATCTGAACAAAGAGTGGATGATCTGGTCGAGCACGCGTATTCCGTATTACAACGATCCATATCAGGGTCTCGAGACCGATTTCGGTAACGACGAGGATGTGTTCGTCAGCAACTACTCCGAGCTGGCATACCAGCTCTCCGACGACGTGCGACTCTCCTTCGGCTGGGGTGTTAATCCGAGAACGCTCAACAACGTGACGGACGAGTTCTACTACGGTGGACGTGACGAGTACCTGAGCGAAGCCGCCGATTATGAAGAATACACCGAGAACGCGTATCTCGGAACCGGCGAGAAAATCCGCACTGCGGAAGAAGCGCTGAAAGACGAGAAACGCTTCATGCTCGAAGCGACGCTGAAATTCTAACAAGGAGCGCGAATCATGAAGAGATATATTGTGATTGCCGTGGCTCTGATGCTACTTGCGGGTTGCGAGCTCAACTTCATCAAGAAGAGACTTCCGCCCCCGTACAAGTCGAAAAAAGGGGTGGTGTTCCAGTACGAAGCGCCATCTGCTCGGCTGGTGACGCTGGCAGGAGACTTCCCGGACAACCTCTGGGGAGGAACCGCGTCGACGAGCGCGCAGTACGACCCCAATATCGATAAGATGTATGACGACGGTACGCATGGCGACCTGGAAGCGGACGACGGAATCTGGACACTGGTCAAGGATCTGCCTCCCGGACGATACACCTACAAATATGTTGTCGATCGCAACTCCTGGTTCACGGACCCCAACGCGCTCGACTATACGGACGATGGTTACGGCGGAAAGAATTCCGTGCTGACGATCGAATAGAATACGAGGTACGATATATGAAATGGATAACAAGCATTATCGCCATCATGCTGATTTTTATCGCATGTGAAGATTCACCCACCGACAGCCCCTTCTACCACAACGCCTCCGTGGAAGGCTATGTCGAGTTCGAGGAGGCTTCAACCGATACGCTGTCGGCGACCGTGGAGCTCTATCTCAATTCCGACGGCGAGATGATCAAAGCTGCTCAAACCACGACCGATTCAGATGGTTACTGGCATCTTGACGGTCTCTCGGCGGGAGAGTATTCGATTTATTTCTTCTCCGAAAGCTATGGAAGCAAGAGCCTCACGATAGCGCTGGAGCCTAATAAAACTGAAACAACCAGCACGGTTGTCTTCGAGTATTCCGAGCCTATGGAATTCAGAGAAATCACCGTCGATGCGGATTCGACCGATTGGGGAGAGCCGTTCTACATCAACAACAACGCCTCCGACTGGGGTCCGAACGATTTCAACTGCTTCTACATGGCACAGAACGCTACGCATTTGTTTATCTGCGTGACCGGACAATTCTCGTCCTCGGACAACACTGTGAACTTCTACATCGATACCGACTTCGGTGACGAGACCGGTGTGAATGACTTCTCTACGCTCAGTGGGGGAGACCCGGGTAATCGTCTGCGCAAAACCGTTACGGCACCTGATTTCTTCGGCGCTGATATCGGCATCTGTAATTGGGCGCTAGCCGACGCGTTCTGCGCGAGCTTCTCCGATCCTGCCGCGATCGACACAAATCCGCTCGAGATTGAGGTCGCCATGACCGCAAGCTGCATCGAGATCGCGATTCCTTTCGAGCAAATCTACGGCGCTGAAAACGCTCCGGCCGGCCAATCGATCGGCCTTGTTGCCCTCATCGGCGGCGGCGGCGATCAGTATTTCGCCAACGATTCGATCCCGCAGTGGGATTCGGCAGGAAGCTTCACGACAGTCATCGAAGCGATGCTGGCAAATTAAATAATCGAGAATACAGGAGTTACGCATGAAACGTATAATCATAGCATTGTGCTGTTTGGTCCTGATCATTCTGGCCGGATGTACCACACTCGGCTTCGGTGATTTTGACGGAAAGACACAGCAGAAGGCGGAAAAGGCTTCCGGACCGGAAATCCCGGCTTCTGGGGTCCTTGTAACATACAAGAATTCAAGCGCGAACAGCGTGCATGTAGCAGGGGATTTCAACGACTGGAATTCCTCCGCGACGCCTATGGAGAAGGTGGGGAACACCTGGCAGGTCGCGCTGGATCTTAAACCTGGCGAATACATGTACAAGTTCGTTATCAACGGCGCGGACTGGGTTGCCGATCCCGACAATCCCAACACGGCAGACGACGGCTACGGCGGAGCGAACTCCGTTCTGACCGTTACCGGCGGCGAAGCGTCCAAGGTTGTGAAGGAAGCCCCAAAGAAGGCCCCCAAGAAAGCCGCGCAAGCCGGAAACGTGACCTTCACATACAATAAACCAGGCGCGTCATCTGTGAATGTCGCGGGTGATTTCAATAACTGGGACATGGCCGCGACACCGATGGAGAAGGACGGAAACACCTGGACGATCTCCATGGACCTCGCACCGGGCGAATACATGTACAAGTTTGTGGTTAACGGCTCCGACTGGGTTGCCGATCCCGACAATCCCAACACGGCAGACGATGGCTACGGCGGACAGAATTCCGTGGTTAACGTCGGTGGTGAAGCGAAGAAAGTGGAGAAACCAGCTCCCAAGAAGGCCCCCAAGAAAACCGCGCAAGCCGGAAACGTGACCTTCACCTATGATAATCCCGGTGCGTCATCCATGAATATCGCGGGTGATTTCAACAACTGGGATATGTCCGCAACCCCGATGATGCAAGACGGAGATACCTGGTCGGTAACTTTGGATTTGGCACCGGGCGAATACATGTACAAGTTCGTTGTCAACGGCTCTGACTGGGTTGCCGATCCCGACAATCCCAACACGGCAGACGACGGCTACGGCGGAAAGAATTCCGTGGTTAATGTCGGAGGCGAAGCGAAGAAAGCTGAGAAAAAAGCCCCGGCAAAGAAACCGGTTTCAGGTAAAGGAACCGTTGTTACTTATTCGGACGCCGGCGCGTCATCCGTGAACATTGCCGGCGATTTCAACAACTGGGACATGGCCGCAACCCCGATGATGCAAGACGGAGATACCTGGTCGGTAACTTTGGATTTGACACCGGGCGAATATCAGTATAAATTCGTAGTAAACGGTTCCGATTGGAAACCCGATCCCAACAACTCCAACGTTATGGACGATGGCTATGGCGGCCAGAATTCGGTGCTGGTTGTCGGAGAGGGTAAAGATACAGGAGTGAAGAAAGTGGCAACGAAGACGCAGGAAAAATCTCCGCAGGGCGCTATACCCGTCACATTCACCTACCAGCCTCTTATCGGTGGTAAGCATGATATCTATGTGGCCGGCGATTTCAATAACTGGTCGCCAACCGCGAACAAAATGAAGGAAGTGAGTGGCGAGTATTCCACGACCATCGATCTCCAGCCCGGCAAGTACGCCTACAAGTTTGTTGTGGACGACAACTGGCTTGCGGACGAGAGCGCGGAAGAGTTCGTCGGAGACGGTTACGGCGGACAGAACTCTGTCGTTTACGCCGGCGATCCCAAGGAACTGAATGCGCTTCGCAAGGTGAAATTCCGCTACACTCCGGGCAAACCGGTCAAGGAAGTCTACCTCGCCGGCTCATTCAACGCCTGGAACCAGAAAGAAGACAGGATGCTCGACAACGGCGACGGAACCTTCGAGATCGTCATGCTGCTCAAGCCGGACGAATACCATTACAAGTTCGTGGTCGACGGCATCGAATGGCTGCACGATTCCAATGCGCAGCGCTTTGCCGATGACGGTTTCGGCGGAAAGAATTCTGTGGTGCTCGTGGACGAGACCTTCCCGATGGTCACGCTGGAAGTCGCCGACGGCCAGATGCTCACCTACGGCATCTCGACCGATCAGTCGATCGAAACGGTGAATCCGCTCTCGGAAAAAACCGTTGAGTTCAAGACGAAGGCTCACCTTGGCGACGTGGAGAACGTGACCTTCTGGAAAGACGGTAAGGAACTCCCGATGAAGCTCGTTTCCGAAGATGGAAGCTTTGAATACTACCGGATTTTCGTCGAACTGAAGAATCCGGATGAAGCCTTCGATTACTGCTTTGTCTATCACGATGGTCCGAAGAAGTTCTACCTTCTCGAAGGCGAGATCGCCGAGACCCTGAACAATGCGAAGCTGTTCCACTACCCGGTAGCAGGTTTGGAACCCTTCATCACCCCGAATTGGGTTAAAGAGGGCGTGATCTATCAGATATTCCCGGAACGTTTCTACAATGGAAGCAAGTACAACGATCCCGACTTTTCCGAGTGGTATTACGACGGAATGCGTACCCCTCCGCCCAAAGGCAAGAAGCTGAAAAAGGATCAGGTATATTATCGCTTGATCGAGGACTGGTACGACGTCGCTCCGCTCACCAGCAATCCGTATCATCCGGAAGGAAAGCCGGACTGGTGGGCATTCTACGGAGGAGATATCGTCGGCATCCACCAGAAGCTGGATTACCTGCACGATCTCGGCATCACCATTATTTACTTCAATCCGATCTTCCAGGCTCGTTCAAATCACAAGTACGACGCAGCCGATTACATGAAGATGGACCCGCACTTCGGTACCGAGCAGCAGCTCAAAGATTTCATCAAAGACGCGCACGATCTGGGAATCCACGTGATCCTCGATGTCGCGTTCAACCATACGGGCGATACGTTCTGGGCATTCCAGGACGGTAAGAAGAATGGTCCCGCTTCCGAGTACTACGAATGGTACGAGTGGAAAAAATGGCCGCTTCCCGAAAGCAACTACAAGCCTGCCGATTACTACGAGTGCTGGTGGGGATTCGGCGAAATGCCCGACCTCGATTACGACAAGAGTCGCCCAAGCGCATCGGAGAATTCGGTGAAGGATATCACGCAGGCGCAGCCGAACAAGCCGGTGGTGGACTACATTCTCGGCCTCGTCGATTACTGGATCGGCGATGTCGGTTTCGACGGATTCCGTCTTGATGTCCCCAACGAGGTTCCTTTCTGGTTCTGGAGACTCTTCCGCGAACGCGTGAAAGAGGTCAAACCGGACGCATACCTCGTTGGTGAAATCTGGAGCAACGCTGTTGACTGGGTTAACAACGACTACTTCGACGCCGTGATGAACTATGCCTATTTCAAGGATCCGGTGCAGCGCTTCTTCAACCAGCGCAACTGCAGCGCGAAGACATTCGATCGCGATCTCAAGCCCGGATTGCTAACCTATCCGACCCAATCCACCCAGGCGATGATGAATCTCATCGACAGCCACGACACGCACCGCTATCTCGAGACAGCCGGCGGCGACGTGAACAAGCTCAAGATGGCCGCATTCTTCCAGATGACCTACGTCGGCGCTCCGCATATATGGTACGGAGACGAGATCGGAATGATGGGCGCGCACGATCCGGATTGCCGCAGACCGTTCGAATGGAACTACACGGAAAATCAAGATCGCGTTGCGCTTCGCGAGTACTACAAGAAGCTTATCAAGATTCGTAAGGAAAACAAGGCCCTCACCAAGGGTGACTTCCACACGCTTCTAGCCAAGGAGAAAATCTACTCCTTCCTGCGCGAGTACAAGGGCGAGGAAATCGTCGTAGTAATCAACAACGAGACCTCACCTCGTAACATCACCGTGGATGTCCCCGTGAAAAGCGCTCAACTAACCGACCTCATGACCGGTAAGACATACAAGGTCGACGGCGGCAAGGTTACGCTCTCACTGGAAGGCCAGACAGGAGCGATACTAAAATAGCCAACCAGGCGGGAGGTTTCATGCAAAGTCTCGATTTTGCGATCCAGATGGAGAAAGACGGTGAGATTTTCTATCGTATGCTCTCGAACAACTGTGAGCAAGGCAGCGGGATGAGCTATATCCTGAACATGCTTGCCGACGATGAGAGCAAGCACCGCAGAGTTTTTATGTCGATACAGCAGTCCAATCCGGGCACGATGGCCTCGACTACCGTGCTGACGGAGGCGGATAATATCTTCGCGAAAATGCGGAAAGAGAATGTCGAGATCGATTGTGGGCAGGATCAGCTCAATCTGTACAACCAGGCGCTGGAAATGGAAGAGAACTCGATCGATCTCTATGTCAAAGCGCTGGCAGATATGGAGAACGAAGACGAGAAAGCCCTTATAAGAAAGATTATCGCCGAAGAGGAAAAACATCGCCGGATTCTGGAGAACATCATCGAGCATGTAAGCCGCCCCAATCAATGGGTGGAGGATGCGGAGTTCCATCACAAAGAAGAATATTGATCCTCTTTCGGGACCCGTTGAAATATTTAAGCGAATCGGTTGACACCGGTTCGCTTTTTTATTAAGATTGGAATATTCAATGCACGAATGCTTAACATACAGGGAGGCTTCATGATTCACGTCAAAGGGATTGCATTTGTTTCGGTTTATGTTGATGATTTCGATAAATCTCTCTCGTTCTACAAAGATGTCCTCGGCCTCGAGAAATTGACCGAGATGGGAAATGATGCCGCGTTTCTCGCGATCGGCGAGAATCCGGGACTTTACCTTCAAGGAGGCAATAAGGCGCAGAATCTCAAGCAGGACAGAACACGAGCCACGTTTGCGCTTTCCGTGAAATCCGCGTGGAAGACATTTGATCATTTACGACAGAACCACACGAAAATAATACAAAGTGAACCTATGGATATGGGGCAGGGCGATTACTGGTTTCAATTTTACGATCCTTCGGGTAATATTATTGAGATATTAGGTGGCAAATAAAAAAATCTTTCACTTCGAGGAGGAACAATGAAAAGAGCAATTGTATGCGTTGCGGTTTTCCTGTGGGTGTTCTCGATAGCGTATGCGGCTGTCGGGACTAAGGTGGTGACGGACCCTGAGAGTGGAGCCAGGTTCGAGTATGGCGACGCCGTATCCCAACCGGTGGCGGAATCGATTATATACGATCGCGACAACCGGATTCAGGAGTTATGGTATACAACGGACGAAGCAGCAATCTGCGGCAACCTGGCGCTGGCTGAAGAAACGGGATACGTGGCTGCCGGGTGGTATCTGAACAACGTCCGGATGAGCATGTATCAGGATAGCAATGCCGCGCTCTGGGATTATACTTTTGAAGATCCGGGATTCGATTATCCGCTCGACATGACGCCTGAAGGTTACGCGGTTCTCGGGGCGGGAAGCTACATTTGGGGCTTCAACGCCTCGATGGGAACGCCGGTCTGGGAACACCAGATCGTGGGAGCGTCGATCAACAATGTTTTTATCACCAACGACGGGGCCATCGTTTATTGCTCCGGCGCAGTCGGCGATCATGCCGAAATCAAGGCGATTTCCATCAGCGAGGGGGAAATCTGGAGCATGTCCGTTGAAGGCAGCTCGGGAACGCTTTCGTTGAGCGGGGACAACCAGACGTTGGTTTTCACGCAGTACGGTGGCGATAACAGCAACATGATCGTTCTCAACGCCGAGGACGGCAATGTCCTCTTCACCGACACGGAATACAACCAGAATCCTCCGGCGATCTCATATGACGGCTCGATCATCGTAAACGGCGACTATTCGGGTTACATTCATGTGTACGGCAGAACCGGCGCAACGTACGAGGAGCTCTGGAACTATCATGTCAACGGCTCCAGCGCGTGGGTTGGCGGCATGGCGGTTTCCGGCGACGGATCCACGATTGCCGTTGGTACGCTGATGTTTCTCAGCGAGGGTTACGACGGGGAAGTCTATGTCTTCGATGTGAACATCCCTGAGCCATTGTGGATTTACCAGAACTGCGGCGACTATGTAGTTGATGTAGATATCTCATACGACGGTTCCGTGATCGCCGCCGGCGGATACGGTCCGCTGGATCACTCGGGACCGGACTTCTATCTGTTCCGTCGCGGAAGCAGCGAACCGATCTATACACTCAATACGCCCGGCTCGATCAGCTCGGTGGAGCTCTCCGACGATGCAGGCATGTGCATGGTTGGAGGAAAGGCCGTTCACGCTCGCGTAATGGGCAGCGGTGGCTTGCTTTACAGCCTCAACGCCACGCCGGAAGGCGGCTTCCTCATGGGGAATGTCACGCTCGATGGTTTCGAAGATCACTCCCAAGCCGTGGTCGAGGTTCTGGATGTTGACGACTACATGGCCTACACGGATGAGACCGGCGATTACCTGATCCGCTACGTCCCGGCGCAAACCTATATGGTGAAAGCTTCCAAGACCGGTTTCCAGCCGGTGACGGTGGCTGTTTCGTTCAACGAAGGCGAGATTGCGAACGCCGATTTCACCCTCACGCCGAACGGCATGCCTCCGACCGATCTGGTCGCCAGCCAGTCGTACGCACCGTGGATTCGTCTCGACTGGGATCCACCGGAAGATGTGGAAGTGGATTCTTACAACATCTATCGCAAGGACTACCTCAGCGAACCATTCCCGGCAGAGCCAATCGGCTCAGCTACAAGCCCGACCTTTGACGACTATGATGTTACGCCTCTCGAGGAATATCATTACGTGGTGACGGCCATCATCGACGGTGTCGAAACGCCGTACTCGAGTCTCGCTACCGGATGGTGCTCGACGAGTCACATCACGAACCGGATCGACGCTTATGTCGGAACGGTTCCCACGATTGACGGTTCGATCGACGAGGCCGAGTGGGCGGACGCTTTCCTGCTCTACTGCGGCGATGTTCTCGGCCAGAGCGATAATCTTCCATATAATCTCATGGGCGTTACCGCAAGATTCAAAGTCGATAGTACAATGGAGAATCTCTACATCGCCGTCTCGAATGGCGTGGATGGCGTGTTCGAAGATCATGACGAGGTTGGTGTTTACATCGATGACAACAACGATGGCGTATTCCCGGCAAATGGCTCCGAGGATCTTTCGGAAGGAAACTTCTGGGCCGTGCATTATGCTTCGGGAGATGTCATGCGGTATCGTCCCTGCTTTGATCCAAGCGGTGTGGGGACCGTCGAAGAATATACCGACTGGCAAGTCGCGGTCGTGGAGAATGGAACAATGATCGACTACGAATTCGCGATTCCGATCGGAAATCAGTACAATTACATCCAGCCCGGCGAAGGAAACGTCTCCGGGATCGGTCTGTTCGTACTCGACGATCCGTCCACCTTCAATGCCTGGTGGCCAGCGACGATGATGAACATCTTCAAGCCACAGTTTTACGGGGAAATCCATTTCGGCGCAGAAAATACCATTCCGCCGGCTGCCGTGAACCTCAATGTGACCGGAAACGAAGGCGATATTGTCCTCTCGTGGGAGATGGAGGATATCAACGACTTCGCATACATGAACGTCTATATGAACAATGGCGAAGAAGATGCACTGATCGGAACCTCGCATGGGCTCCAGTTCTTCTATATGCTCGACGATCCGGGAACCTACGAATTCTACGTGGTGACGGTGGATAACTCCGGGCTGGAATCGGATCCGTCTGCTACGGCCCAATACATCTGGTCGGAAGGAGCAGGCGGAGATGGGGTTCCGGCCTACACGGGCGTAAACGCGATTTACCCGAATCCGTTCAATCCCGAGGCGAACATCAGCTTCTCGTTGAAGCAGCCTGAGAAAACGAGCATTGAAGTCTTCAACGTACGTGGGCAAAAGGTTCGTACCGTGCTCGATGAGACGATGCCAGCAGGTACCCACCACGTTGTTTGGAACGGAATTGACAATACGAACAAGAAGGTCGCTTCCGGCGTTTACCTTATCAAGTTCAAGGCCGGAAACACGACGCAAATCCACAAAGCGCTGTTATTGAAATAGCGGAACGGAAAAATATAGTTAGGGGGCGCAACGAGTTTGCGCCCTTTATTTATTCGTGTCGGCGTGGAGCCTTCGCCCGATCAGCCCGTTCCGCCGTGGATATAACACGATTCCATGCGTGGATGGCGATAATCGGCAAAATCAAATCTTTCCGCACGCATTGCATCGTGTAACACCACGTCTTCACTGTCTGATCGAACGAATTCTCTCACGCCTTGGCTTATTGGTATTATTTCAGCAGCAGCATCTTCCTTGCCAAAGCGCTGCGACCGCTGGTGAGTTTGTACAAATAGATACCGCTGGCGGCAGGTTTCCCTGAATCATCTTTTCCATTCCAGACAATTGAATGATTCCCCTGACTCATGAACTGGCTAACAAGAGTTTTTACCTTCTGTCCTCGGATGTTGTAAATTTCCAGCCTAGTCATGTTTCCGTCCGGCAGGGAGAATCGTATTCTCGTTTCCGGATTGAAGGGATTGGGTGCGTTTTGCTCGAGTACGAGAGATGCGGGAGTGACATCCGGGGAATCCGTGGATGTGATGTCGAGCTCGAACATCTGATATTCGTTTGCTTCGAGATCGCCGTTTCCGTCTCCAGCCGGCGCCTGATAAACCAGTTCGCCGTCGTCGTTGGAGTGGTACAGCCCAAGTGCAGCATAGAGTTGTGTAACCGACGATCCCCACTCTCCATCTACGTTGATGACGCCTTCCAGGTAGCTTCCGCAAGCGATTGAGGTAAGCGCGTCCTGATCGGCCCAGGTGCTGTAGTTATTGGCACTTTCGTTGGCGATGAAAGCGTCCCACTGTGCGACCTGCCCTGCCTTCGCCCAGGGTGCGTCGACCATTGCGCCGGGTGATGAGCTGACAAAGATGAACGTATCGTTGCCGGTTGTTTGGGCCGAGGAGGTTGCCAGATACAATTCGATGCCGTTGAAGGCGTAGTAGAGCGTGTATGAACCGTCTTGCGCCAGCACTTGCGCACCGGGATCGAGTTGCCCGTCCATCACGTATGTTTCGCTTCCGCCACCACCGGAGATGGTAATGTTATAGTCGTTACCGCTGTTGTTGTCCCAGCTGTCGTCGTCATAGTGCAGCACAAAAGATACGGAGGAAATCGATTGCGCGTCGTTGTTGAACGGGCCGATGGTGAGCGTGAGTTCGTTGTTCTCGTCGGGACCGCTGAACGGAGTTTCCACGGCCGGGCCCGTTCCGTTGAACAGACTGGAGTTATCGGGCCAGTACACTTCGTTTGGGGTTTGCCATGTGCTTCCCTGCGGATTGACGCCCCAATGCAGCATCGCTCCTTGCGACACTCCGGTGATGGTGATGGTTACTGCGTCGTCCTCCGTAGGATTGACAGGCTCCCAGCTCAGGTTCGAGCCACCTGACGATGAGCCGACGAAAACGTGCTCGATGGTGGAACGGGCGATATTTCCTTCCTCATCTACCGCTTCTATATAGTAGTCGATCAGGACATTATTCTGACTCGTGATTTGGGCTGAGTATTCATGTGCCTTGTACGTTGGCGCGGGGTTTGTCTGCGAATCGATCCATGACTCGTCCATGGCGATCGATTGCCATGCGTTTACGTCCGCTCCTCCCGCGAAGGTCTCGTTGTGGTTGGTGGACGTGGAATTGATCCCATCAATGTCCGTGCGGTACTTGAGGGTGACAGACGAGAGTCCGCTCATGTCGAAGACGTAGCTCCAGACGGTGAAATCGGACGGCTGCGGCTGATTCCACTCGTTTCCGCCGGGATTGTAAGGCTCGCGCTGCGGCTGGTAAATCGTGGGCGGTGTGTTGTCCTCGCCAGACTGCGCCACCGTAAGCGCGGAGGCTACGGCCAGGTTCGATCCGCGCGTGGGATGCGAATCCCAAATGCCGTTCTGGGATCCGTCCCAGTACCAGTAGCAGCTTGTTTCAGCGTTGAGCAGAAAACGCCAGCCGGCGATTGTTCCGCTGTGGCTGGGATTGACATGTTGAGCGGTTTGAACGATGTTCTTCGCTGCGGTGATAACGCCCCAACTGTTGCGGTCGGGACTGTAGCCGCTATAAGGATCGCCATTCCACTTCTTGAACTCAGGGTCGCCGTTGTCTGCCCCGCTCCAGCTTCCCGATTCCACGTGGACGACGTCGCCGGTCTCGGGCGGGAACATCTCCAGATAGTCCTGGATTGTCGTGCAGACGAAGCGATCCGGATTGCTTTGAAGCCAACTCACGAATTGCGAGAAATTGCTGTGATAGTAGGAATCGGTGCCGCCACCGTAGTTGTCGCCGTCGTGGTGAAGGACGATCAGGATGGGATGATCGGAATCGGTGTTGGCATCCTCGAATTGACTCATGACATCGTCGTAGTTGAGCGCTCCGAACCCGCCACGGGCGTCCTCCGTTCCCAAATATCGCGACGCCGGTACCGCGATCATGGAGCTCTCGTCACCAGTAACGGGATCGATGTACCGAACATAGTGCGGCACATGCGCCCATTGCAGCGAAACCTGCGTCGGAGCCCACAGCCCGTTGAGCTGAAGCCAGTCGCCTGGATTCGGGTTGAGGATGTCCGCCTGATTGGGTTCGTATATGTTGCCTCCCGTATTGAACGGATAGCCCTCGCAGGTGCGCTCCAGGTGGATGTTGTCTATGAGCACCCAATCGAGATTTTCATCGGTGAGTGCTGGAATCATCTTGAGGGAGAATGCGCACTCGGGAGGGAATATGCCGCTGGAGTTTCCGCCCATGCCGTTGCTGGAAAGCATCTCGCGGTGCCCCTGAATCTGGCGGCGGATGTCGTCGTAATCGATGAGCCCCATGAGCGGGTGATGGTAGCCGAATCCTACCATGTCCATGCGCGGATTTCCCAGCGAGGTTTGCTGGTTCGCGATGTACTGCCAGTTCGATTTCCAGTTCTGGAAATTCCCGTTCCCGTTCGATTCGAGATTGTTGAGGTTCTCCACGAGCGAACCGGAGAAACTCACCTGCGCGCCGAAGTGCTGGAATCCGGCGTTCATTCCGGATTGCACCGCGTCTTTGGGCCACGTGGTATAGGGGCCGTAACGTTGATTGAAGATATCGTACAGCGAATAGCTGTAGTAGCCGTGGTTTTGTGTCTCGTTCACGTTCTCGTAGGGCCAGTAGATCGGCTGGTGCATGTGCCAGAGGAACGCGATGTATATCGGCGTGGCGCTGAGGGTAGTGATCAGCGCCAGGAGAGTCATGATAATGAGCTTTTTCATGGTAAATCCTCATCAATTATTGTGCTGTCAATAAGATAGAGGAAAGAGGATTCCTGTCAAGGTGGAAGCGAGTCGAAGCTGATTACAAGAGATTGGGACGTGCTCTATCGACCTGTTTCATACGCTGCATTTTCAGAGACTGAGTATGATTACTCCATGAAAACGTTGCCGAACAGCATTTTTATGGGGTTGACGTTATAGGATTGCTGCTGATTGTTGTTTTGTTACGTTGTTCGGTTTGTCGTTATCGTAAAATAGCACGAGTGTCAAGGAATCAGGCACAAGAATGATGTGAATGGATCACTAAGGAAATAATTTCAAATGAATCGATTAGGGCATTCTCTCCATGGTAAAAAGTGTATGAGGATGATTCATTTGGGTGGCTAACTTCGTAAAAGATGGATTTAACAAATATTCAACGACTCGCTATATGCTAACATGCTGGAAATAAAGGAGATTAGAAAACGTGGAATCTAAATTTGTTTTTTGTATTGACAAAAAAAACTAAATCAACAGGTTAGCGTCAAAATCAAACGGAGGTGTTTCTATGACTCTTCAGGAATTTTTGAAAATGGTGGAAGCCAAGAACCCGGGACAGCCTGAATTCATGCAGGCAGTAACGGAAGTTGTCGAATCAATCTGGGACGTTTATCAAAGCAATCCTCGTTACGTGGCCGAGAAAGTTCTCGAACGCATCATCGAGCCGGAAAGAGTAATCATGTTCCGCGTTCCTTGGGTACGTGACAATGGTGAAGTACAGGTCAACAAGGGTTACCGTGTAGAATTTAACAGCGCAATCGGTCCTTACAAGGGCGGACTCCGCTTCCATCCGAGTGTGAACCTCAGCATCCTGAAGTTCCTCGGTTTCGAACAAATTTTCAAAAACAGCCTTACGACCCTCCCAATGGGTGGCGGTAAGGGTGGATCAGACTTCGATCCCAAAGGCAAGAGCGACGGCGAAGTAATGCGTTTCTGCCAGGCCTTCATGGGCGAACTGTTCCGTCATATCGGAGCAAACACTGACGTGCCGGCTGGCGACATCGGTGTTGGTGGCCGCGAAATCGGTTACATGTTCGGTATGTACAAAAAGCTCCGCAACGAGTTTGTCGGTGTTCTTACCGGTAAAGGACTCAAGTGGGGCGGCAGCCTGATCCGTCCGGAAGCTACCGGTTATGGCCAGGTCTACTTTGCAAAAGAAATGCTTGCAACCCGTGGCGAAAGCTTCGTAGGCAAGACTGTCTGCGTTTCCGGTTCAGGTAACGTTGCTCAGTACGCAACCGAAAAAGCAACCCAGCTCGGCGGTAAAGTCGTGACCATGTCCGACTCCTCCGGCTATATCTACGATCCGAACGGAATCGATGCTGAAAAGCTCGCATTCGTTATGGAACTCAAGAACGTCAAACGCGGTCGTATCAAAGAATACGCTGACAAGTACGGTTGCGAATTCGTAGCTGGCAAGCGCCCTTGGGGTGTCAAGTGTGACATCGCCCTTCCAAGCGCAACCCAGAACGAAGTAAACAAAGAAGAAGCCGAAGCCCTCGTGAAGAACGGCTGCTTCTGCGTTTCCGAAGGTGCAAACATGCCTTCAACTCCGGAAGCTATCGAAGTATTCCAGAAAGCCAAGATCCTCTACGGTCCTGGAAAAGCCGCGAACGCTGGTGGCGTTGCAACATCCGGCCTGGAAATGTCTCAGAACAGCCTTCGCCTGAGCTGGACCCGCGAAGAAGTTGATGAAAGACTTCACAACATCATGATCGCGATCCACCAACAGTGCGAACAGTATGGTAAAGACGGCGACTACATTGACTACGTCAAGGGTGCAAACATCGCTGGATTCATCAAAGTTGCTGATTCTATGATCGACATGGGTATTGTGTAAGACACATGATACATTCTTTAAACCGCTCCCGTCTCTACGGGGGCGGTTTTTTCCTGAATTGTGCCAGGTAATAAACCCGTCGTCAACTGAGTACGATATGAACGAAATACCTATTCTTGTTTTCACCTTTTGCTATGCGCCACTCAACACAACCGGCGCCTTTCGCATTATCCGCACAGTAAAATACATCAGCCAGTACGGAATCAAGCCCGTTATCCTCACGGCATCCAATCCCGGATATCCTATCAACAAGAAGCTGATGGGGAGCGTTCCGAAGAATGCGGTGATCTATCGAAGCCCAACCCGGTTCCCCGATCACCAGTATCGGAAATCGGTTAACATTTACACCGGCAAGAAGTCTCCGCTCAAAAAGATTATTCTGAAACTACTGGTCATTATCAAGGATTTGATCGCTTCGCCCGACATCCATATTTTCTGGGCGCTCGGGTGCGTCCCCTCCATGCTCAAGATTATTAGAAAACACAAGATCAAGGCGATACTCGTGACGGGCGGCCCCTTCTCGCTGATCGTCGCTTCGGTGCTGATCAGAATCCTCACCGGCGTGAAGGTTATATCAGAGTTCCGCGATCCCTGGGGGTCGTACAGCCTGGAAGGCAGCTTCTCGTTTGTTCGCAAGTTCCTCAACAAGCATATCTCCCAATATTGCTACAAGCACAGCGACGCCCTGGTCAGTCTGACGGAGAGCCACGCGGAAGAGCTGCGGAATGACGTCAGAGGAACGAATATCCCGGTGAGATTGATCCCGAACGGATTCGACCCCGCTGATTTTACGGAGCAGAACGAAATCGATAAGGACGACTCGCGTCTCCTGATTGCTTACGCGGGTAAGATGGACGTACACGACACCAAGTACAATCCGGTCATGCTCCTGAAGGCCTGGGAACGGTTCCGGGCAACGTGGCAGGGAAAGAAACCGGTTCTGGAAATATACTGGGGGCTCAACGATGATACGCAGAAGCTTATCGACCAGTATTCTCGTGACGATATCGTGACGCCCGGCTTCGTGCCGCGCGACCAATTGCTCGGAAAGCTTCAACGCGCCGACGTGCTGCTGCATTTCTATTATCCTCAGACCGCCGAACAGGCGCGAAGCAGCAAGATGTACGAATACGCCTTCATGGGGATTCCCATGGTCAGCTTCAGTTCGCACACCGGAGCGGCCGCGGAGCTCATCCGGCAACTCAATATCGGCTTCGTTTGCGACAACGACGATGTCCAGGAAATGGTGAACCTCCTGACGAAGGCGGCAAGCCTGGATCGTGAGGAGTTCCGCAAGGGGATACGGTTGGATGGTATCGACCAATACAACGCGATCCATCTGAGCGGCCAAATGGCGTCGTTGATAAAGGAAGTTCTGTGAAAATCCTTGTCATTCACACATGGGGCATGGGGGACATGATCATGTTCACTCCCGTGCTGAAGGCGATCAAGACAAAGCATCCCGATGCGTGGGTGGATTTTCTGATAACGCAGAAAGCGGCCATGTTGCCGTTGGAGAATGCCCCGGAGTGCGGAACGATCCACACTGCCCCCAACCGCAAGTTCAGCTTGTTGCTCAAGGCACTTCAGCTCAGAAGCGTAAAATACGATATCTCGATCGTGACATCCGGAGTGACGCCCGAAAAGGGATCGTTGTTTTCCCGGTTAGTCGGAGCAAAACGCCGAGTGGGCGAGTATCGCAAGTGCAGAATGAAGAATTATACGGATCAGGTGCAGTACGATCCTGCACAGCACCGGACCATCGGGAATCAGAAGCTGGCAGAATCGGTGCTGGGCAAGCTCGAACTGGGGAAGCCGTTCTTCATGGTCGAGCCAAGCGATTACGGGTTTGCCGATCGCATGATCCAGGACAATGGGTGGACGGGAAAGACGCTGTTCGCGATCCATGCCGGAAGCAACAAGGAGAACGATTTCCGTCGATGGCATGCCGAGTATTTCGTTGAATTTGTGAAAATCATGAAAAAAAGATTGCCTGAACATGTACCTTATGTCATTAGCGGACCGGATGAGATGGACGTCAGCAAGCGGATTTGCCGCGAGACAGACATCCCGCTCGTATCCGGGATCAAGCTCAGCCAGGTCGCAGCGCTTCTGTCCCGGACTCAGTACTTGCTGAATTCCGACTCGGGCATGGGGCATATCGCGAGCTGCTTCGGAACGAGAATCTACACGATCTTCGGTCCTGCGAATGCGAGGGTAACCGGTCCCTTCACCGGGAATAAATTAATTATTGAGCTTGAACCTGCTCCGGCTTGCAAGCCTTGCTTGAGCCTGAAAGAACGAACGTGCAATCGCGAGTGTTTGCTGCATCTGAAGCCTCAGATGGTGCTGGACGCTGTGCTGGAAGATATAAAGATAAAGGAATTGAATTGATGATTTGGCTTTTCTGGATTAGCTTTGGGATCCTTGTATATCACTTGATCGGCTACCCGATGATTCTTGCGCTCCTCTCGATAGGCAAACGCGAGAAACGGGTGGAAGTGACTCAATATCCACGTATTACGGTGCTGTGCCCCGCTTACAACGAAGCGGACGTTATCGAGCGCAAGATTAAGTCCTTCCATGAACTCGATTATCCGAAGGATCGTATCGATATGATCGTCATTTCCGACGACTCCACCGACGGGACGAACGAGATCGTCGAGAGATACACGGGAACCAATGTGAGTCTGGTTGTGCAGAAACCCCGGCAGGGAAAGGTTGCAGGGCACAATCTCGTGGAACCGACGCTGAAATGCGATTTTGTGGTTTCCACCGATGCCAATTCCATCTTCCATCCCCAGGCAATGAAAGAGCTCCTTTCTTCCATGCTTGCCTCCGACCGCATCGGCGTCGTGGGCGGTAAGCTCACGCTCGAGAAGAACAACCAGGCCGATTCCGGCGAGGGCGTTTACTGGGAGTACGAATCGTTCCTCAAGAAGATAAGCAGCAAAGTGTACACGATCAACTGCGCCAATGGCTCGATCTTCATGATCCGCCGCAACCTCTTCAAGCAGTTGCCCGTGAGCGCCATAGACGATTTCGAGCGAACGCTGATGGCGCTTAAAGCCGGGTATATCGGTAAGTTCAACGATCGCGCCCGGGTTACGGAGAAAACCACTACCAAGCCACGGGAAGAGTTCAGCCGGAAAGTCCGTATCATCTCCAGAGAGTGGAAATCGCTCTTCCGCCATCCATCCTTGCTCAACCCCTTCAAGTTTCCGGCGGTATCCTGGATTCTGATCTCGCACAAGGTTATTCGCTGGCTCTTTTTCTTATACGTCATCGGCATGACGATTTCCCTTAACGTTGTCTTCGTGTCCTCGCTCATGAATGGATTCTCCAGCTTGTGGCAGTGGTTCTACTCGTTGTTTGCGGTTGGGCTGGACATCATTCTTCTCACGGGCAGTTTCGAGTTCCATCTGGAGAATCGCGGAAACGGCGTGAAAATCTTCAAGCCTGCCGCGTACTTCTTTACGATGTTCTACGCCTCCCTGATGGCTTTTGTCTCCTATCTGCGAGGCAAAGCCAATCCCATGTGGAAAACGGTGAGATAGAAGATTACGAAGCGCCAGCGATGAACCGCTGCAGCGTGCAGTGCAGGTCAATTTTGGCTATTTAGTAAACAAGTCCATTGATGTAGCAGGGGATGTCATTTGTTTGCTCAAATATATTAAGATTGGATAATATTGTGGGTTTGGGTAAAAAAATGGTGGGTGCTAACGGACTTGAACCGCTGACCACCTGCTTGTAAGGCAGGCGCTCTCCCAACTGAGCTAAGCACCCACAAGGTTTTTCCATATTCCTTATGGAAGATTTCCTGTCAAGGAAATCCAGAGGCATCTTGAAAATGGTCGGGGTGAGAGGATTCGAACCTCCGACACCTGGTTCCCAAAACCAGTGCGCTAACCGGGCTGCGCTACACCCCGACGACGAATGACAGCATTCTCAAGCGCGTTTACTGTGTCAATAAAAAATATGGATGAATCCGTACGAAACGCTTGACTGAAAAATCTAACTGCATCATTTACATCATATCGGAGGTGTTATGTTAGTAGATCGAGATAGCCTTGGAGTGACGATCGACCGTGTTAATGAGGTATTCTTCAGTGGCGAGAGGATACCTGATGGAGATGTAGAAGAGGCTATAACATGGATTAGCAGTCGTTTTAACAAGCCCCGAGCGTATAGGGGATTGTTCGCTCCAACCCAAAGGGATTTTGAGCAGGGATTCATGGTCTTTACGGGCGAAAAGATTACTTCTGGTGCTGGAACAGCGCACATCTTGAGCGAAGAGGCCGGTCGGGCTTTACTGCTTCTTGATCCCGGGAAGCGGCTCGGCATACATAAGGCGGTTCGAGAGACCCTCCTCGGGATGTTGAGTGGGCATGACAAGCCGGGAGCTCCCTGGGGAAGCTGGTGCTGTGGAATCTGTTCGGTTTCGCTATGGCGACATCTGGCTTCCGGGGGAGGCGATCAGCAGGAGAGGCGGTTGGCCAATGGCTTGTCGAAACTCACCGCGGTACGTGACGGTAAAGGTCGCTGGAAACGCTACCCGTTTTACTATACAATTCTGAGCCTGATCGAGATGGAAATTCCTCAGGCGATCGATGAGCTGCGTTACGCAGGAAGTTCAATAGAACGAGCGTATGCAAGAAGCCGGAATGATACCTGCCATAACCAACGGAAGAGGTTGGTGCTCGAAAAGGCGCTGGGTAAGATATGAGACGGTTCTTGATTATTCTGCTGCTGACAACAATCCTTCTATCCGGCTGCAAGGAAAAATATCCTGAAAGCTCGGAATCGCTGTCCGATTTGCCGGAAGTGATGGCCGCGCAAGAGTGGCTTCTACGAATAGACAACGCGGATTTTGCCGAGAGTTGGGAACAGGCGTCTGAATTACTTCAGAATGCGGTTACGTGCACCGAGTGGATCATGATCATGGAGAGCCTGAGAAAGTCGAATCCGGCTATCGAGAATCGCACGCTCAAGGAAGTCACACTAACGTCGTTTCTGGAGGCCGCTCCAGAAGGAGATTATCGTATTATCGAATTCAGAGGCGAATCGGGAAACGAAGAGGTCGTGGAGACGATTACCATGCAGCTTTCCGGCGGCGTATGGAAAGTGGCCGGATACCTGTTGCGCTGAGCAATCGGCGAGTTGTTGCTGACCGCGCGGCGGGGCGGCGTTGAATCACACATCTGCCCGATACATATCTACAAAGAATCGAAGGAACTACCTTTGAATGTGCGTAAATACGTATCGGGCTTTTCTGTGTGATTCCACAGAGCCGAAGGCCCTGTTAGTGCGCGGAGCGCACAACGCCGCCCCGCCGCGTTGGATTGCCGGCAGCCTCGAGTTAGGTGATTCGTTCAGCCGGTGGTTACCAGGTAGGCATGGCGCTGCCGGAAAGCGAGTAAAAAAAACGCCCGTCATTACAACGGGCGTTTCAGTATCGTTTACAAGCTTACTTCAGAAGTAGAGCTTTGTTGGTTTTTTCGTAGTCCGGGGTAACCATGCGGAACATGTAGACGCCTGAACCAACGCTGTGGTTGTTGTCGTCTTTTCCATCCCACACGATTTCATGAACGCCTGCTTCCATTTTGCCGTTCGTAAGTGTTTTCACCAGCTGTCCCTTGATGTTGTAAACCTTCAGGGTCACGTTCGCTTTTTCCTTGAGGGCAAAACGAACGGTGGTTGTCGGGTTGAACGGGTTGGGGTAGTTGCCAACCAGAATGGTCTGGTTCGCGGGAACCGTGGTTTCATTGTTTCCAAGGACATCGAGATCGTCAAGCAAGCGAGAGGTGAGGAAAGCTCCTTCGGAGCGCTCGTTGGCGATAACGTATATGTTTCTTGTCTCAAGTGGAATCTCGGATCCGATGTAGTCCACATCATAGAATGTGGTGCGGAAGTTTGCCGTTGCGCGACTCGGATCGGAAATCTCATACACCGTTCCGTTCTCGAACGTGCCTGAATTTGCGAAGGAAACGTCCATGATGGTAATCAATTCGCATTCGTACGCGTCGACATCGGCATTATATTGAGCAAGCGTAACGACTTCGGGTTCAATCTCGTTACCTGAGGAAGTCGCAGCGCCGGGGTCGGCGATTGGCTGGAATTCGAGCATTCCGCCGTACTCGGTGATGGTGCCGGTAAGACCTGTGATACCGTCATACAGCGCGTATTCGGTGGTGATGATGCCAGGATCGTCGTCGATCATGACCGCGGCGGTTTCGTCCTGGATGTATTTCTGGTTACGGTAGGTCTGGATGAAGGTGAAATATACTTCACCAGTAATGGTGTAGATGTTCGAGCCGGTAGGCTGCTCACGGAGTTCTGCGAGCGTCGCAACCTGAATAATCTGCCCGCCGTCGCTGTTTTCTGCTCCCGGGGTTCCACCGAGCTCGGAGCTTCCGTGCCAGTTCTCGGCAACGCTGTTGTCCGCGGATGGTTCGCTCAGCTCGAGGGATGGGCCGTATCCGTCAGGACTGGTAGGCCAAGGCGCTACGTCCAGATACTCGACGAAATCGGCAACGGTTCCATCGGCGTCGGCAAGCTGAACCAATTCACCGCTGTTACCAAGATTACCGCTAAATGGTCCGAAGACTCCGGTAATGCTGTAGTATGTCTCGATAGAGGTTGGATCCTTTGCAAGTACGAGGTAGGCGCCAGCTTCGAGCGTGACGCCGTTTTCAAAGGTATACTCGATTCCTGCCGGGAAATTCCAGCCGGATAGGTCAACCGCGTAGTCTTCGTTGTTGTAGAGCTCGAGGAATTCGTAGAAGTCGTCGTCGCCCTGCTCGCCGGACGGATTGTACATGATTTCGTTGATCACGATATCCGCAAGGCCGGCGCTTCCGGTCCCGGTAAGCGTCACTACGATGTCATCAACGTTGCTGACGATCGTGATCTGGTCGTTGTAGGCCGTAACCTCTTCAGGGGTGAACCAGACATACATCGTCTGCGTGCTTCCAACCTGAACGGTGATCGGGAAGCTTGGAGGATTTCCCTCTTCGTCGATTGACAACACAAAGTTTGCGCTCAGCGTCGTCATCGAAGTGATGGAGACATCCTCGGTACCGTTGTTGGTCATGTTGAACGAATCCATCTCGGTTTCGTTGAGCATCACGGCACCGAAATCGATCGACGACGGCGATACGTTGAGGGACGGTCCGGTTGCACCGAAGTCGCTCAGGTAACGCGCGGTGAAGTAGTCACCGTCGGTACGTGAATTCGGGATACCCGTCACGTTGAGGGCAGAGGTCGGGATTGCCGAACCGATGTAATCGGCATCGTAGAATGTTGAACGGAAATTGTAGGTTCCACTTCCATCGGTAACGGCATAGACTGCACCGTTCTCGAAGTTGCCTTCATCCTCGAACTGCATATCGATAACCTGCACCAGTTCCGATTCGTAATCGTCGAAGTTGCTGGTGAGTTGGGCAAGTGTTACCACTTCCGGTGTAATGACGTTGTTCGTCGAGGTTGCAGCGCCCGGATCTTCCGTTGGCTGGAACTCGATCAGGCCGCCGTATTCGGTGATGGTCCCGGTAATATTGGTGATACCGTCGTAAACGTTGTATTCTGTCGTGATGTTACCCGGGTCGTCGTCGATGAGAACGCCGCCGGTTTCATCCTGCACCCATTTCTGTCCACGCCAGTCCTGCTGGAACGTGATGATCGCTTCACCGGTAAGACGGTAGATATTGGAACCAGTTTCCTGCGCACGGAGTTCAGCGATTGTTGCAACATCGATGAATTGGCCGCCGCCGCTGTTTTGTTCACCGGGAGATCCGCCTTCGACGGCGCTTGCCTGCCAGCTTTCGGCAAGGGTATTGTCCATGTCGGGTGAAATCAATTCAAGAGAAGGTCCCTGACCGTCCGGCAATGTAGGCCAGCCGTTCGTATCTTCGTAAGGAACGTAATCTTCCAGGTTTCCATCGGGATTGAAGAGCCTGACGTTGTCCGCTCCATTGTTGAGGTTCCAGTCGTTGGTTTCGGTTGCATCGTAGTCCGGAGTGAACGGGAATTCGGAGGCTTCAGGATCGTGATAGATCGCGATGGTGAAGTATCCGTTTGCTTCGATTGTGGTGTTTGCCGGGAAGGTAAGCGGCGTATGTTCGTCGCTGTCGTCCAGCATGTACCAGCCGGAGATATCCACGGCGGAATCGTTGTCGTTGTACAGCTCAATCCACTCGTTGTCGTAGCTGAGGGAGTTGTACATGATCTCGTTGATGACGACACCGACCGAAGGCGTTTCAATGGTGTACGAAACAGGAAGGTTGACCGTTTCAAAGTTTCCGCTGAAGACGATGTTACCTTCGAAAATGATGTCTCTCAGCGTAGCTTCGGCAACGTTCAGGAATACGTCGACAGTGATCTGAGAGCCTGGAGTGATCGTCTGAGGAAGCTCGAGATCGCGATCGAGTTCAAACATGTCGAAGTCGTCGGAAGGATACTCGACAGTCTGAAGGATCAGGTCTTGCGTTCCGGCGTTGGTTAATGTCAGGCCTTCGGTATATTCGGTTTCGTAAACAACAATACCGAAATCGATCGAAGTGGGATTCAGCGAGAGAATCGGCATTTCAGCCTGGGAGTTCTGCGCTCCTGGAGTGCCGCCGTCAACGTAGCTGGCCTGCCAGCTCGATGCAACGGAATTGTCCATGGAGGGGTTGATCAGTTCAAGGGACGGACCATCGCCATCCGGTGCAGTTGGCCATGGATCGCCGTCGTCGTAGGTAACGGTATCGATGAGGTTCGCGCTCGGATCGAACAGGTTGATCGTATCCGTTCCATTTCCCAGGTTCCACTCGTTGATTTCGGTTGCGTCGAAATCTGGCGTGAAGGGGAATGGGTCTGCCTGAACGTCGTGGTTCACGGCGATCGTGAAGTATCCGTTCGCCGCGATCGAGTATCCGCTTGGAATCTCCAGCGGAATATGCTCTGCGTCATCGTCCAGAAGGGTGTAGCCTTCGAGGTCGACAGCGGAATTCGAACTGTTGTAAAGCTCGATCCATTCATTATCGTAGCTGGTGGAGTTGTACATGATCTCGTTGATCATTATATCAGCGCTCAAGCTCAATGTAATCATAATGGCTGCAAAGAGCAGCAGTAATCTCTTTTCCATAAAAGCTCCTTTTCTGCTTTGTTTACAACTGATTTACCTTTTGCCTGTTAACCGCGTATAAGCCCGGAGTAAACAGACGGAGGTCAACTATTTCCGATATTCAGCAATAAGGTCAGCATACAGAGGGAATTTAGCGCTGAATGCACGAACCTGTGTTTTAATTTCTTCAAGTTTTTCGTCATTATCGTAGTTATCGTAAACCATCTTGATATATTCGGCCACCTGATCCATATCGGCTTCCTTGAGTCCCTTCGTGGTAACTGCCGGGGTTCCCAGGCGGATACCCGAAGCGACAAACGGGGTGCGGGTATCGAATGGAACGGTGTTCTTGTTCGCGGTGATACCGGCTTTGTCTAGCGCACCTTCCATCTTCTTTCCCGAAGGTCCGCCCGACTCTTCCGTGCCGAGGTCGATGAGCATGAGGTGGTTGTCGGTTCCGCCGGAGACGAGGCGGAAGCCGCGTTTAAGGAGCCCAACCATCAGCGCGCGAGCGTTTTCCACGATCTGCTTCTGGTAGTCCTTGAAATCGTCCTGAAGCGCTTCCTTGAATGCGACGGCTTTCGCTGCGATGATGTGCATGAGCGGTCCGCCCTGGCATCCCGGGAATACCCACTGGTCAATCGCTTTGGCGTACTCGTCCTTGCAGAGGATCAGGCCTGCGCGTGGTCCGCGCAGCGTTTTGTGGGTGGTGGTCGTAACGACATCTGCGTAAGGAACGGGATTCGGATGCAGTCCCGCAGCAACGAGTCCCGCTATGTGCGCCATATCGACCATGAATTTAGCGCCGACTTCGTCCGCGATCTTGCGGAAGGCTTCGAAATCGATCGTGCGGGGATATGCGCTCGCGCCGGTGAGGATGAGCTGAGGTTTCACCTCGAGGGCGATGCGGCGGATTTCGTCATAGTCGAACATCTCCGTATCTTTGTCCACGCCGTAGGGGACGATATTGAAAAGTGCGCCTGAGAAACTGAGTGGATGACCGTGTGTAAGGTGTCCGCCGTGCGAGAGCTCGAGACTGAGGATAGTGTCACCCGGTTTGAGCAGCGCGAAATAGGCAGCCATGTTGGCTTGTGAGCCGGAGTGTGGCTGAACGTTGGCGTGTTCCGCGCCGAAAAGTTCTTTCGCGCGTTCGATGGCGAGTTCCTCGACGTCGTCAACGTACTCGCAGCCGCCGTAGTAGCGACCGTAGAGATTGTAGTTGATCTTGTCGGTCTTCTTGCTCCAGCGGTAGGGATAGCCTTCGGCGTATTTGTTGGTGAGAACCGAGCCGGCAGCTTCGAGAACCGCGGGTGATACGAAATTTTCGGAAGCGATCAGTTCCAGGTTTTCCGACTGACGTTTCAGTTCGGCGAACATGGCTTCGAATACTTCGGGATCCTGTTTTTTGATGTGCATCATAATGGGTACCTCTTTCATTGTATTATTTTGACTATTGATCTCTTTATCAACGATAAACTTCTTTATTGCTTCTCGTAGTCCGTGATCTTGTTCAGCCGGTTCTGGTGACGGTTGCCCTCGAACTCCGTGGAGAGCCATACATCGACGATTTCATTGGCGTAGTGATGCGAGATGAATCTCCCGGGAAGAACCAGCACGTTGGCGTTGTTGTGCATGCGTGACAGAATGGCGAAGTCCTTCATGTGGCACAGCGCCGCGCGCACGCCTTTGACCTTATTCGCGACGATGCTCATGCCGATACCGGAGCCGCACACGAGAATTCCCCGCTCGCATTCGCCTGTCGCGACCGCTGTCGCAGCCTGGAATCCGTAATCGGGATAGTCGATGGACTTCTCGCTGTTCGTGCCGAAATCGATGACTTCGTGCCGGCCATCTTCCACAAGCGCCTGCTTGATGGCTTCTTTCATGGCGAATCCTGCGTGATCCGCTCCCAATGCGATTTTCATAACACCCTCCTGTGAATCTATGTTGTGAGACATCCTGCTGCGATGGAATAGTACTTGGACATGGTGCTTTCGCTGCGCGAGGTGACGATGACCGGGTGGGTGGTTCCCTGAAGGAGACCCGCCAGCTCGCCGCCTGCGAAAAGCATCACGCCTTTGTAGAACAGATTCGACGCTTCGATGGTGGGGAAGATGAGGATGTCCGCGTCACCCGCGACAGGCGACTCGATTCCCTTGATCTCCACGCTTGCCGGGTCGCACGCGAGGAACAAGTCCATCGGGCCGTCGACAATCGCGCCTTTGATCTGGCCGCGGTCCGCCATCTTGCAGATGATGCTGGCGTCGATCGTCGCCTGGAACTTGCTGTTGACCTTCTCGGTCGCAGTGAGAAGCGCGGCTTTGGGCATCTCCACGCCGAACTTGTGCGCGGTAGCGATGGTGTAGTTCAGCATGGCAATTTTCTGGCTCAGGTCCGGGAAGGGGATAACAGCCGTATCCGCGAGGAAGATCAGCTTGTGATACTTGGGAATGTCCACGACGCATACGTGGCTGAGGACGTTGCCCGGAGGCAGGAGCCCCTTTTCCTTGTCCAGGATCGATTTGAGATATTTATCGGTTGATACAAGCCCTTTCATGAGGACGTCCGCTTCGCCGCTGCGAACCATGCGCACGGCTTCTCTGGCGGATTCCAGCTCGTCCGGGACATGAACGATGTTGAAAGATTCGGGATCGATACTCTTCTCTTTCGCTGTGGCGATAATGCGCTCCTTGTCCCCGATCATGTACGCATCCACGATGCCTTCCTTGACGGCCATATCGATGGATTCGATGGTGTTGGGATCCTGAGCGTAGGCGACCGCGAGCTTCTTTTTGCCTTGTTCGCGGATGACTTGAGCGATATCGCTGAGTCGTTTCAGTTGCTTCATACGAGTTACATCTCCTTTTCAGCGGATGCGTTACGTGTGCGTATCTCCAATGGAATGATGAGAATACGTGCATCCTGATGCTCACATTCATTCAATATAAATCTATTTCATCTTCGCGTCTTTTCGTCAAGGGAAAAAAGGTGAATCTTTACATAAGGAAATAATGCGTGAATGACTTGACAGGATATGAAAGTAAATTGACGTCTTACACTCAGTTGGAGGATATATGTACCAAATCATAAATGCCCACGAATTTTCAAAAGGGATTGAAGCGGCGGCGCGGTATATTCACGGCAAGTGGGGGCGGGAGAGCAATTTCCCCTTCTACCTGGATGCCGTCGTCCACAGTTCGGCTGACGCTACGAGTCTTCCGGTGTTCTATCTCCTGCTGGATGGCGACGAGATTGCGGGGTGTAGCGCGCTCATCGCGAACGATTTCATCAGCCGGCACGACTTACAGCCGTGGTTTGCGTGCCTGTTCGTGGAGGAGAAGTATCGCGGGAAGCGACTTGCGAGCCTGATGATGGATCGCGCGGAGAAGGACGCGGCTCGGATAGGCTTTGGCGAGATGTACCTCACGACGGATCACGACGGCTACTACGAGAAATTCGGGTGGATCCGCATGGAGGACGGCTTCGATCCCAGCGGAGAGCGCTCGAGGATTTACCGGAGACAGGTCGGGAAGTAGACGACCGGCGTGGCATCTTCGCCCGATCGTGCCGCTCCAACGTGGATATAGCACATCTGACTATCCACTAACATGATTTCGAGGAACGAAATCACAACGTTCATGGTTTCGTTTCGACAATGTCGAAGCCGAAAATTAAATGTGCAACACCACGTCGTCGCGGCAGATCGAACGAATCTGCTCTCGCCTCAGATGGGCTGACATCGGCCAGTCACCATTTATAACGCATAATTAACAACTGCGCGATTGACATTTACCGTACCCCGAAATTCTTTGCCTCAAGAATTGACGGGGTGTATTTTGAAGAAAACGATACATGGACTGGTACTGGTCGTCGCGATATCGATTGCGGCGTATTTTTTAAACGAATGGCTGAAGGCTTTCGTTCCGCTCGAGGCGGTGACGCTGGCGATCATCATCGGGATGGCGCTTTCGAATGCAATTACGCTACCCGACTCGGTGGAGCCGGGTATAAAATTCAGCACGAAGCACCTGCTGCAATACGGGATCATTTTGCTTGGATTCAAGCTCGACTTCTCCGCGGTTCTTCATCTGGGCTTCCGGACGCTGGCGCTGATCGTAGTTTTCACTCCCGTCGTGATCTATATCGCCTACATTTTGGGACGGGTCTTCCGCATTCGCGACAAGGTTCCGGTGCTTGTTGGAATAGGCTCCGGGATCTGCGGCGCGTCGGCGATTGTCGCGATGTCGCCAATCGTTAAGGCAAAGCGGGAGGAGTCTGTGGTGGCGGTGTCCATCGTGAATTTCCTCGGAGCGATCGGCGTGCGTGGTATACTCGTTCATCGCGACGCACCACGTACTCGATGTTCAGCAGTTCGGAGTGTGGTCGGGCATATCCCTCCAGGGCGTTGCGCACGCGCTGGCGGCGGCGTTTGCCGGCGGAGACAAGGCGGGTGAGCTCGGTACGATCGTGAAGATGGGACGGGTGCTGATGCTGGTGCCGGTCGCGCTCTTCTTCAGTCTGAGAGGCAGAGACGCGGGTGACAGGAAAGCTAGGGTAAAATTCCCGTACTACGTGCTGTTCTTTGTGCTTTGCGGGGTCGTCAATAGTCTGGGTATTGTCCCTGTGGGTGTGACGAAGGTTTTCGCGAAGGCAAGCGGTTGGCTGATCCTTTTCGCGATGACTGCAATGGGATTGTCCGTGAAATTCAAGGCGATTCGCCAGAGTGGTGTTCGCTCGCTGATCATGGGTAGCGTGCTTTTTCTGGTGATTGCGGTATCGACGTTTATTCTGGTGCGCGGGATTTATTGATAAACGTTCCAAGCATATCGATATGTATTTTATTAGCAACATGAGTGTAGATGGGTTGCCGCTATTGTTTTGTGCGTGATAAAACTTGACTATTATTTAAAAGATATTGCAATTGTTATTTAATGGAGGCGTTATGGATATCATGTTTGATTCCAACGTGTGGAGAATAGTTGCTACACCATCAGTTTTTACGAATGAACCTGCTATAGATGATTTTCTGTTAATTAATGATGCTGTGCGAATGGAGTCGCTTGTTGCATACATTTCTGAGACTGTTTTTACAATAGAGGCTATAAATAAAAAGCAAAGAAAATCGATCATAGGAGGAACAAAACAAAATATAAAAGCAGAAGAAAGAAAAATAAATGGATATTTAGGAGTGAGGTTTTCAATTGGGCCGGGTGAGCCTTTAAATTTGGATAGTAACCCAATATTGAAGAATCATCTCAACGATGCAATTCAGCTTGGTTTTCGAATTGTGCGGTTACCTCGAATTGGAGGTCTGATTAATGATAGTATTGAACCATATAGAATGAAATTCACTGGAAGAAAATTGGATGAGTACCATAAGAGAGTATTTGAAATTGCTAGGGAAATCGAAAGTAACAATGCAGGCGTTGCTCATATCAAAGAAATTGGATATAGATATAATAAACATTGGATTAAAGGTATACAGGATGCCCCAGCAGAATTTTCAAAAGAAATTGCTAAAGCAGCCGCTGAATGAGCAGATGGAGATTCAGTAGCAATAAGTATTGCTTTAGGGTGTGACTATTTTTGCACAAGGGACCAAGCAAAATCTGCAGGTCCCAATTCCGTGCTGAGCCCCCGAAATCTTCGATGGCTTCGGAACAAATATGGTTTTTCTATAATATCTCCTGAGGGATTAGCTTACAAAATGAAATGAATATGGTAAATGCCTAAAGAAAGCCTTTATATACTGCGCTTTCCAAACACTAGCATCTTGTAGAGCGTTCCGTCCAGTCCGCCGTTGTTGAGCGATTTCTTCCAGCGTGGACGCAGATTCATACATTTCAGTAATTCCAATTCCGTGCTATATACGTAGTTGTCGCTTCCCGGGCAGTTGTTGCGCAGGAATGCTCCGAAATCCTTGTAGAGCTGCTCGATGTTGTTTTTCTTGAGTCGGACGCCGTAGGGCGGATTCGTGATTACGGTGATGCCGGGCTGCTCGGGGAGGTCGTGGAAATCGATTTGCTTGAGCGCGATTTTATCACCATGCGGCAGCTGCGAGAGGTTGAGTCGGGACGCCTCGATGGAGCGGGGATCGACGTCGCTGCCTCGGATCAGTTCTTCCGGTAACGGACGTATGTCGACCTCTTCCAGAACCTCCTTCCAAACGGTGGGATCGAAGTCGGGCAGGTTCATGAAGCCGAAGGAATCGTGCAGGTACGACGCTGGGATACGGCAGTAGCTCATCAACGCCTCGGCGAGGATGGTTCCGCTTCCACAGAAGGGATCGAGCAGGGGCGTTTCACCGTCCCACTTGCTGTGCATAACGATCGCGGCGGCCAGCGTTTCCTGCATGGGGGCTTCCACGCCTTGCTTGCGGTAGCTGCGCTTGTTCAAGGCGTGGCCTGCGCAGTCGAAATTGATGCTCGCGCGGTTGTTGTGTATCACCAGATTGAGCCAGATGTCCGGCTGCTTGCGGTCGATGGCCGGACGCTGCCCGTAGGTCTCGCGCAGTTGATCGAAGATCGCGTCTTTGAGACGAAGCGCTGCAAACTGCGAGTGCTGAATTTTGCTGTTGGCGGCGTGGTGCAAAATCGCGAAGGTCTGATCGCGAGCTATGAATTCACTCCAGTCGATTTGACCGGCCTTGCTGTAGAGGTAGTCGGTATCGTGGCAGGAGAATGTGGTGATCGTCGCCAGCACCCGGCTGAACAGTCGCGCGTTGTACACGACGCGGTACAAGGTACGCTTGTCCGCCTCGAAAAGGACGCCGCGTTGCTGCGGCGTGACGCGCGTTGCGCCTAGACGCTCCAGCTCCTGCGCTGCCAGATTCTCCATCCCGCCGGCTGTCTGGCCGAAATATGTACCGAACTGCTGATAATGATGCATCTTTCTCCCTGGCCCGTCTATTAAAACGGGAGCTACTGCGAGTCGAGAACAATTTCGTTCAATCGCCTGGCTGGAAGCGTGTTCTTATACGTTGAAAACGTATCGTTACACGCTGGAAGCGGGATTGGGCGAAAGTGCCTCGACGGTTGGCCATGGCTGATTCTCCCTGAGCCTGTTTCGCAAAAAAAGTGAAAGCCCCACCCACTATGGATGGGGCGGCAATTTCAAAGGTCCCTACGGCTGGATGCGGTAGATCATTCTGGGAAATGGTATCGCCTCTCGGATGTGGTGAACGCCACCGACCCAGGCGGTGAGGCGCTCGAGCCCAATCCCGAAACCGCTGTGTGGCACCGAACCGTATTTGCGTGTATCGAGATACCACTGGAAATCTTCTTCGTTGAGCTTCTCGTGACGAATTCTTCCAAGCAGAACATCGTAGTCGTCCTCGCGCTGAGAACCGCCGATGATCTCACCGAATCCTTGTGGGGCGATGAGGTCGGCACCCAGAACGAGGTCTTCGTTCTCGGGATCGCGCTTCATGTAGAATGCCTTGATTTCCTTCGGCCATTTCTCGATAAAGACCGGCACGTCGGATTCTTCTGTAATCATAGATTCTTCCTGTGCTCCGAAATCGCTGTTGTATTCTACATCCGCGCCTTTCAATTTCAGGAGGTCGATGGCCTCGCGATGTGTTATGCGTTTGAAAGGAGCATCTGCGTTCGAAAGCTGCTCGATATCGCGCTCGAGAATTTCCAGCTCGTTACGGTAGTTTTCTATCATTGTGCGAACGACGTGACGGATCAAGCCTTCCTGGATATCCATATTTTCCTTGTGCTCCACGAAAGCGGCTTCCGCGTCCATCATCCAGAATTCGGTAAGATGCTTGCGCGTTTTCGATTTCTCCGCTCTGAAAACCGGGCCGAAATCGTATACTCGACCGAAGCTGAGTATGGCCGGCTCAAGATAGAGCTGGCCGGACTGAGAAAGGTAGGCGTTGCCAAGATCGAAGTAAGGAACCTCAAACAAGGTTGTTGTGCCTTCGCATGCATTTGGCGTAAGAATGGGTGAATCGAAACGGATGAACTCGTTTTGATGCAGGTAATCGCAGATGGCGTGGTAAACGCCGTGACGAAGCCGGAGAAGCGCCCATTGTTTGCTGCTTCTCAGCCACAAGTGACGATTCGAAAGCAGAAAATCGGGGCCATGCTCCTTTTTACCGATCGGGTATTCGTCCGCGATCTGGATGATTTCGATGCCGGTCACGTCCAGCTCGAAAACGCCTTTTTGCTTGGGGTGCTCTTTCGGCACGCCGGTAACAATGAGTGAAGATTCCATCGTGAGTTTCTTCGCCTGTTCGAACGCCTCTTCGCCCAGTGACGGCTTGAAGGCCACAGCCTGGATTTCTCCGGTTCCGTCGCGTAGGATGATGAAAATAAGTTTTCCGCTGGACCGGTAGTTTCTTACCCAGCCACGAATTCGCACTTCCTCACCGATGTTCTGGTCAATGTATTTAATGAATACGTCTTTCATTATTTTCTCCTAAATCTTGAGATTCTGAGGATTCTCCTTGATGCGGTTCATGATCTCGAACGCGATCCGCAACGCTCTTGTGCCGGCTTTCCCGTCCACGATGGGCGTTTTGTTCTTGTTGACCGCGTTCACGAACGATTCAAGCTCGTATGTCAGCGCATCTTTTGGATGATCATTGGAATCGATGTCCTGTATATTGACTAGATCCTCAGGGTTGAAATCTGTTTTTCCCGCCATTATTTTGGGAAGAACCTTGATCAGTTTCGGGGATTTCTTGAGAATTTTCACGTTTTTCTCTTTGAAATCCATCGATATATATGCATTCTTCTGGAAAAGCCTGATCTTGCGCTCCTGCTTCTGCGAAACACGGCTTGAAGTCACATTCGCGATCGCTCCATTCTCGAATTCCAGCCGGGCGTTGGCAATGTCGATCGACTTGGTGAGAATACTAACCCCGCTCGCTCTGATATCGACGATTTTACTCTTAACAAAGGAAAGAATCAAATCAATATCGTGGATCATCAGATCGAGTACGACCGGAACATCGCTTCCGCGCGGATTGAAAGGAGCCAGGCGATGTGATTCGATGAACATCGGATCCTTGATTTGATCAAAGGCATCCAGAACAACCGGATTGAAGCGTTCGATATGGCCCACTTGAAGTTTTAGCTTTCTCTTCTCCGCGAGCGCTACCAATTCCTCCGCCTGTACGAGTTCCGATGTAATCGGTTTTTCCACAAATATATGCTTGCCTGCATCCAGTGCCGCTTTGGCAATGTCGTAATGATATGTCGTGGTTACCGCGATGTCTACAGCGTCCACCGCATCCAGAAGCGCTTCCAGTGTATCGAAGACAGGGATATTGTGCTGTGCCCCGATCTCATGCGCGCGTTCAAGATTCTGGTCGTAGATGCCCATCATTTGGCAACCTTCGATCTGATTCAATACTCTGGCGTGGTGCCTTCCGAGGTGTCCAACGCCTATGACTCCCACTTTCAACATGATCTAACTCCTTTTGTTACGAGAGAATGCTCTGTGAATGGATACTGTTTTCATCCTTCATCCGGGTGTCAAGCAAAGAATCGCGACCGGCGCGGCATCTTCGCCCGATCTCCCCTCTCAACGTGGATATACCACATCATCTGGACTATCGAGCGTAAAGAAATGATGTGGAACACCACGTTGAGGGGGGAGATCGAACGAATCTGCTCTTGCCTCTACAGTGTCTTCCGGCAGGACGGGTGAATTGCCCTTGACAGATTTTAAAATATTTATTGAAGTATTCGCAAAACATATCCTGGAGGAATCATGAAGAGTATTTTTCGTTTGGCGATACTAATAGCGGCTCTGAGCCTGCTTTTTGCATGCACGGAAACAACGACGAATTTCAACGAGGACAACGACAACAACGGTCGTGTGATCGGTAGCGTGCACGGTATCGTATCGGATGCCAACAACAATATCAGATTGGGAAACATCGAGATCACATACGCAGTAAAGGGGAGCGTGAGAACCACCAAGACAAACAATCTCGGCTACTACGCCATCGGCGATCTACCCTCGGGGGTGTATGAACTGACATTTTCCGGCGACGGTGCGTACGCAATCGCCCGTGTGAATGTCGTGATCCCAGATCTCGAAGACATCGGAATCTCCGATATCCCAACCACCGACGATTTCTACTACTCCGTGTCGCAGGACAAAGTACTATATTCGCTGGATTCTACAGTGACTGGCACGATTCACGCGGTTGTGGATAACGAAGAAATCGAAGACCTCTCAGGAATCCGCGTAACGGCAAACTATGGAGCATGGCAGCTAACGCCGGACCAGTATATCGCTTACACGGACAGCGAAGGCGCTTTCATTCTGGAGAATCTTCCATCGGTCGCAACGTTCACGCTGCTTGTGGATTCCTGGACGGACGGAGTCCATACGTTCGAGGCAGTCGATATGGATGTTCACGCTGCGATACAGGGTGTTCTGAACCTTGAACCGATCGTGTTGAATCCCATCGGCGAGGACATTCTGGTGATCGCTCACAATCTCGAGGACTTCCCCATCAACGGAACGATAGAAGTGACGTTCAATCAGTCCATCGATGCGGACGAGTTCGAAATCGAGCTGCTCAACCAGTTCAACGCATGGGTGGATATCAGCACGATTACCTGGGATTCTTCCACACACGTAACCATCGATCCGGACGAAGCGCTCGTTCTCGATAGCGAGTATACTCTTCGACTGATGGGCGAGACAATCAACGGGAATCCCTTCATTCTGGAGGAAGAGTTTGAGACGCAGCCCGGGATCATGATCGAGAACACGAACATGGAACTTTACGATGGTCACTACGAGATCACGCCGTATCAGAGCATCGTCATCAACTTCACCGAGCCCGTCCTGATCGGATACAATGGCAATGTTCTCGAGATCACCAACTATCTCACGCCGATCATGAGCTGGTCGAACGGCAACAAGACCCTTACAGTTACCGCGCCTGCCGGCGGCTACACGCTCGAGCAGATCACCGTGGAAGCAGAGTTTTTCTCGACGCTTGCTCCGTACGATTCAGCAGGGCAGTTGTATGAAGTCAATATCTCCGAATAGTTAATCGCTTTGACATATTTTGGGCCGCTTCGGTGATAACGGGGCGGCTTTTTTGTTGCGACATGCGTGTAAAATTTTAGGAAAAAATGGAGATAGTTGCCAGAAAATGTTCATGATAACGATCTTTTCATTGACAGCTCTGCTTTGATCTTCCATTTTCCGAATGTACCTAAAATTATGGAGGAAGGAATGAACGGGCAAAAAGCCGCCATTTTCCTTGTCGCGCTTTTTATGGTGTTTTCCGCGACGCTTTCGGCGATAAACAAGATTGAAAAGGTAACTGTCACCGAGAATTACTTCGCTGTTCAGGAGGACGATATTGTCTCCGCTTACAGCATGAACTGCCAGCTTCTGGGTTCGCACGATTTCTTCCTGGTGGAGCAGTTCTGGTATGAGAAGTATTACATTGTAGCGCTGAAGGATCATGAACTTACGTTTTACAATACTCAGTTTCAGCAGCTTGGGACGCTGGATGTGTTCAACGTGGACGAATACTGGTTTCGTGATCAGTACATCGTCACCAGAAAAGGCGACACACTTACAACATACGACCTGAATTTCAGTCGACTCGGGTCGCGCAGCTCTTTCTTCGCCGACGAATTCTGGATGTTTCCAAACCGGATCGTCATGAAGACTGGCGATCGTTACACGGTTTACGACCTGACCTTCAAGGAAATTTGTTCGAAGGAATTTTTTTAGGCGATACAAGATATCCCGGAGGTGTATATGAAGCTTGAATTGACACCGGAAGAATCCAGAATGGCTCAATCGATTCTCCGCGCGCAGAATCAGCTCAAACCGATGACGGTTGTGGCATGGCTGCTTCTGATCGTAGGGATTGCAGTTGTTGCCATGACGGCAATCGATTTCTTCATCGAGCTGGATTTTCTACAGACGTATACTTTGGGCATGCCCGGGCTGGCGTACGGTATCTTCATGATTCTGGTTTTCTGGGCTCTGAGAAGGAGGATACAGGAAATCCAATTCATGACTTCGGTTCTGATGAAAGCCGGGCTGGACTCTCAATAAGGACGCGATCATGCATCCAGGATTGATTGGCGGCATTGCAGGCGTCGCAATCGGTTCAATCGGTGGAATCATCGGAACCTGGGCTAGCATTCGCAACACGAAGAGCAGGAAAGAGCGCAGCTTTATGATCCGCATGTCGCTCTGTTTCTGGATATTCGCGATCGGATTCGTTGCCGCTTTGTTCCTGATCCAATCTCCCTATCGCTTCATCCTCTGGGCGCCCTACTCGATCCTGTTCCCTTTAGGCATCAGATATACCAATAAAAAGCAGCAGCAAATCCGCAAGGAACAAGCTGAGAAAGGACTACAAAGCATTGAGCCGTCTTCGTAATTTCGTTATCAATTCATTCATCGGTGGGATTCTGGTTATCCTGCCTCTCATCGTTACGATCTTCCTTGTCGTGTGGCTCATCACGAAGCTGGTACACATCATCCGGCCTATCGTTGGGCTTCTGGCAACGGATTCACGGCTCGAGATCGCGCTGGCTTATGTTATCGTCGTGGCGGGATTCCTCTTTGTGTGCTTCATGATCGGGGCGATGGTGCGGACGCGTGTTGGAACGCGGCTGCATCAGTTCATCGAGAAGCATGTGTTCAACCGGTTCCCCGGCTACAAGCTGATCACGGAAACGATCAAGGTACTGTTCGGCGAGAGCAAATTCCTCTTCTCGCGCGTAGTGCTTGTCCAGCTCTTCGAGAACGGGGTTCACGTGACGGGCTTCGTGACGGACGAGCATCCGGGCGGACTTGTGACGGTGTTTGTTCCCACTGGCCCCAACCCGACAAGCGGCATGATCTACCATGTTGAGAAGAAATATGTCCACGCGGTTGATGTGAAGCCGGAGGAAGCGTTACGCACGATTCTCGGCTGCGGAGCCGGATCGCGCGCTCTGATCGAACGGGTGAGAAAAGTGGACAAGCCTTCCTAGCGACAACTATCTCAGCGAATCTTAAAACCACTCCATTACATCGTGGCGAGCAATTCCTGGATTTCCGCCGGCGAGTACTCGTATTTCTTGTTGCAGAAATGGCACTGCGCGATAATGGGCTCGTTGTTCGCGATCATCTCGCTCAATTCATCCTTACCGAGCAGCTTCAGCGAGTGCTGATACCTGGACCGGCTGCAATCGCATTGATAGTGTACGTCGATGGTATCGAGAATGTTCGCGCCCAGATCCTTGAGAATGAAATCACCGACGATGTCTTCCAGCAGCACGCCCATATCGAGAACGTCCGTGAAGTTGGGGAACTCGGCGAGGTTCTGCTCGAGCCGGGCTACGATCTCTTCTTCCGCGCCGGGGAGAAGCTGCACGATGAATCCGCCGGCTCTGCGTATCTCTCCGTTGGCTCCGAGAAGCACACCCACGCCGACGGCGGTGTGGATCTGCTCGCTCTGGAGGAAGAAATACGCCAGGTCGTCGCCGATTTCTCCGCTGATCAGTTCGACCTCCCCGCTGTAAGAGCGCTCCATGCCGAGGTCTTTGATGACTCGCAGAACGCCGCTGCCAAGGGCTCCCGGGACGTTCACGCCGCGCGTTGTGGGGGAGACTTCCATCTCGGGGCTATCCACGTAGCCTTTGACCCTGCCGTCTCTGTGCGCGATTGCCATTGCGCCGCCGATGGGACCGTCGCCCATGACCCGGAGCGTCACCGAGTCCGTCTCGCCTTTGAGGTCGATGCCCAGCATGATGGCTGCGGCGATCACGCGTCCGAAGAGGGTGCGTGCCGTGATGGAGAGGTTGTGTATATCTGTCGCTTCGCGGACGGTCTGCGTGGCGTCCACCGCGAAGAATCGTATTTGCTTGCTTACATCGGTACCGCGAACTGCTTTATCCATAATTATCTAAGCTCCTCGCCGTCATGGAAAGGATTTTGGAGAATTCTGTAAAGAAATAAGAATGAGAAAAACGCGTGAAAAAAGCAAGAAAAACTATTGACAGAAAAACACGCCCCAATAGAAATGTTTCCACATTGAATGAGGCGCGGGGGCGTAGTTCAGTTGGTTAGAACGCCTGCCTGTCACGCAGGAGGTCGCGAGTTCGAGTCCCGTCGCTCCCGCCATTTAATTCAATGTCTACGCGGGGGCGTAGTTCAGTTGGTTAGAACGCCTGCCTGTCACGCAGGAGGTCGCGAGTTCGAGTCCCGTCGCTCCCGCCATTTTTTTTGCCCGAACGCCAGAAATAATACAATTTTAATGTTGCTGACGAAGCTTGTTACTTGGGCTTTACCCGAAATCAACTGTGTGGTAGATTAATTATCTCATGAATTAGTTTCCCTTTGATTTCTATTGTGTATCAATGATGATATCGGGGTATTTCTCTTTGACGATTTTATCAATCTTGTATGAGTCTTCTTTTGTGATATTTCTCCCTTTGGTTATTTTGGTGAGTTTGAAAGAAATCAGGTCATTATTAAAGTCTACTTCAATATACTTCTTCCTAAGATTGTTAAGTTTAGCCTTGAACATGGTGGCATTATATCGATCTGATGTCCCTTTAATGACTACTCTATACTCATCCTCGTATGAGTAGCAACCTTTAATGTAGAATGCGCCAAAACTTGATATATATTTGAAGGCAAAGGGGAGTTTGTATTTCCTTTGAATCTCGCTCACTAAGTCCTTAATGAGTGGAATTTTGCTGTCATTAAAATTGTCTGAATAATATATTTTTCGGAAAATGTCCGCTTTATCGCAAACTCGGAAAGTTAGTTTTAATCCTCTACTTGTTTCAGCAAATTTATTCCATAGGAAGTCATTAGATTCTTGTTCTGATGTCATGCTAAATGAAAAAATCTCCGACATTATGGCCTTATTATCAGATTTACAACCCAAAATAGATCGAGTATTGCCATAGCCGACAAGACCATGATCTTCATAGAATTGTTTAAACTCGTTTGAGTCAAAATTCTTTTCTAAACTGAACAACCAGATTTTCTTGGTCCCAATGATGTTGATCCCTGCATCACAATTAGTATAGTGTGAAAAGAGAGTTTCAGAAGGTCTCGGATAAATTGAGTCAAAAATGATACTAGAAAGTGTGGGATCATCAATGAAGATGTTTCCTATAAAAGTAGGAAAAAATTTAACTTGCTTGTTGTTAATGGGCGTATTTATATTATGCTTTTTAAGTATGCTATTTATTAGACATACCAACTCATTAAGATGATTTTTGTTATGGTTATCTGCAATAATTCTCAAATTCTCAAACTGAGCTTGTTTTCGTGATTTATCTTGAAAAAGCTTGTCGATTTTTTTCCTTCTCATTGGAAACTCCATAGGCTATAGAAAGCATATAGAAAAATTATAGCTTGAAGAACTCAATGTTGGCAAACTCTTCAATTTATAATATACTTCTTTGATGTTTATAATTTGTCAATGCTTTTATATTAATAGCTGTGTTAAAAATCAAGAAATTTCATATCAAGTGAGTAACGGGAAATCCCCCCCTCACCTCCCCGCACGCCAGTCCCAGCCGGAGGGGTTCTGGAAGATGCGGAGGTCGACTCGGGGATGATGGCCAGCAGGTGGTCGAAGCTATCGGCCTTGTTTGCAATAATGTTGAAATAGAGCAAATTGCAGCCGACGGATCCGTCGCACGGCCATGATCAACGCTGCCAGATCCTCAGCGTACAACGTCGGTGGGCAGAATATCGAATGCTGTCGTCTTCATGAGGATCAAGAGCTTCTCCATGTCGGAGTTAACCAGTAATGAAATTTCGAGATCGGGAGAAATGGATCGTACTGTGTCAATTTTATGGAAATCGGAAAGACCCCTGACCTGAAAATACAGCTTACCAACCGGGTACGATTTCAGCTTTGAGATTAAGGTATGAATGTCATCCACAATCTGGATTTCCTGGTCTCGTTCCGGGATCATTTCAGCGATCTCTCGCGCTTTGACTTTTTGAGTATGATAAATCAGAACCATGGTTACCTCAGGGCTTGTATATGCAAACCGGATTCCAGTGGTCCGATGATTGAAGAACGCCGGCTGGAGAAGCTTTCGCGGGTCTAGATCGGCGAAGGGGTTGAACGATATCGTTCGGCTATTCCATGAAGTATTTGGCGATCCTGCGATTGAGGCTGGTTCGTGTAATGCCAAGCAATTGAGCGGCTCGGGTTTTATTGCCGGAGGCTTGATCGAGCGCTGTCTTGATCATCTTCTGTTCGATATTCTCGAGTCGCTGGAGGTTCAGTCCATCCGAGATATGAATTTCTTCCGGATCGCAATGGAAGATATCTGGGAAGCAGCGGTCATCCAGCGCCGTGTCGCTTGCTCCGGCGAGTATGTATGCTTTTTCGACCATGTTCCTCAGCTCCCGAACATTGCCGGGGAAGGCGTATTTTACTAGCCGATTGTAAACATTCTGCGTGACCTGCAAGGGACTACGCTTCATTTCTTCTGCCGCGTGCCTGAGGTGAAAATCAACCAGTAAAGGTATGTCTTCGGTTCGTTTACGAAGAGGTGAAATATGCAGTCCAAAGCGATTCAGTCGGAAATAGAGGTCCTGACGGAACTGCCCATTCTGGATAAGCTCCCGGAGATCACGATTGGTTGAGGCGATTACGCGCAGTGACAATGGAATGTTCCGTTGAGCGCCGATTCTGCGGATGTGCCTTTCTTCCAGCGCTCGAAGCAATTTCGCCTGCATGGATAGCGGCATGTCTCCGATTTCATCCAGAAAAAGCGTGCCGCCGTTGGCGAGCTCGAAACATCCCTTCCTCGATGCCTGGGCCCCGGTGAACGCGTGTTTTTCATGACCGAAGAACTCGCTTTCGAACAGTGTGTCAGGAATTGCGGTGCAATTGATATCGTAAAACACGCCGTTCGTCGTCTCGTCCAGATGGTGGATTCCTCTAGCCACGAGCTCTTTCCCCGTCCCGCTCTCGCCGGTGATGAGGACGTCGAAGCAAGGTTGACTCGCCACCTGCCGCATCTGTTGCACGATGGTCTTCATTGCTTCGCTCTCCGCCACAAGGGGGTGCTTGCCATCCCTTTTCAACGTACAGCGTAGAACCTCCACCACGTTCTGGGTCGAATCGAGTTTCCGCGAGAGGTCTAGGAATTTCCTGGTTCGCTCGATGGAAATCCTGATGTCCGCCAGATTGAACGGCTTGGCAAAGTAATCGTTTGCGCCAGCGCGCATCGCTTCGACGACACTGTCGATATCGCCGTGTCCGCTTATCATGATGATCGCGATCGAGCTATCGAGTTCTTTCATTCTTCGCATCAATTCGATCCCACTCATTTGCGGGAGTTTCAAGTCCACAATTGCGATATCGACCGGACGCTGATTGACGACAGCAAGCGCTTTTACGGGCGTATCCGCCGTCAGTGCGGTGAAGCCGCAATCGTTGAGGAACTCGCCGATCTCATCGAGATATCCCTGTTCGTCATCGACAATGAGAATATTGAGTTGCTTCATGATTTCTCCAGAGCAGGAAGTTCAATCTCGAAGGTCGAAGATTCTCCGGGCGTGCTGCTGCATGCTATTTTCCCGCCCATCTCCTGAATAATACCGTAGCAGATAGACAGCCCCAGTCCGGTGCCCTTCGCTTCATCCTTTGTGGTATAGAACGGCTCAAAAACGGCATGCAGGCGATCTTCCGCAATGCCGGGTCCGTTATCGATCACTTGCAGCAGTATCCGATCATTGGCTTTCCGGCATCGTATCGCGATGGACTTCGAGTCGTCGAACCGGTCGTATTTCTCTTCCAGGGCATCCTTTGCATTGGCGATCAGATTAAGCAGCGCCTGTTCCAGTCTGTAAGGGTTGCCCAGAACCAATGCCGGCTCGTCACCAGTCTCGACACTCAGCCGAATGTTGTGTTCGCTGCACTGAGCCTGCATCATCGAAAGGGTGCTTGCGACCACATCCCGCACATCCATAAGGCGAATCGCGCTGGATTGCTGCTCGCGCGAGAATAGTCTGATATGCTCGATGATCTTCTTGATCCGCTCGATGTGTTCGTTCATCAGGTTCTGTTTTTTCTCCAGATAGGCGGGTGTGATCTTTTCGTTATTCAGTTTGTTGTACAGGTTCTGGAGTCCGATATTCAGCATTCCAAGCGGTTGGTTGATCTCGTGTGCGATACCGGCGGCCAGGCGTCCCAGCGATTCCATCTTCGATTTCTGAATCAGCAACTGCTGCTGGGCTTCACGCTTCTTCACCTCTTCTTCCACGCGCTGGGCCAGATCAATCGTTTGCAATCGAAGAACTTCTGCTTCGTGCTCCCGTCTCTGGACTTGCAGCCGGGTCTTGATTTCCTCGATCGCACGGTTTCGTTTCTCTTCATTCAGGAAATCCAGGTGCGCCTGACGCTTACGGGTCAATTCGAGAGCCATCTTGAAATCGTTATCGTCTTCGCAAACCTTGATTTTCAGTTCCAGCGCACTGATAAGGTATGACCGGTATGTACCTTCCTCCGAGATTCGAATACATTCATCGAGATGCTCCAACAGCTTTTTTCGATCTCCGGTTACGTAATAGGTACGAGCAAATGAGAAATGATGTGAAGCCTGTTGCTGTTTCTCGCCTATTTCAAGCGACAGGCGCATGCCCTCCTCCAGGGTTTCGAGTGATTTATCCAGGCGATCCTCATCATAGTAGAGATAGGCGATCGCCTGACAGAGATGAGACAGTCCGGCCTTGTCATCGGTCTGTTCGTAAGCCGCTCTGGACCTCTCGAAACACTCATGAGCTCCCTCAAAGTCGCCATTTCGACGGTAGTATTGTCCCAAACTTGTATTGCCCAGCGCCAGAGATGATACAATCCCGTGTTCTTCGGCCAGTTTCAGCACTTCCAGCAGGTATTCTCTGGCGATTTCCTCATCTCCAAGATCGAGATGAATGGTACTGAGGTTGTACAGGATTGTGCATTGCAGTTTGGGAATCGGGAAACGATCCTCGAGATCGAGATTTTGTTTATAATACTCGAGCGCTCTCTGATGATCTCCCCATTGACGATATGTAACACCCAGATTATTGTAGAGACACCGCAGACCATACCAGTATTCCTCCCGTTGCAAGACAGGCTCCGCCTCGAGATAATACCCCTGCGCTTCCCGAAAATTACTCTGATGGAAATGCCCCAGCCCAATGTGCATCAGCGCCATGCCTTCGCCGACGCCGAAACCGATTTCACGGGATATCTCCAGCGCTTCTTCCGAAAGGCGGATGCATTGCTGCGGATCGCTGTTCATCAGCGTGAATGCCTGCGCGATCAAATCTCGCACGCGAATCTGAGTATGATTTTGTGTTGAATCCATATCACCATGGAAATGAATCGATTCGATATGCGTCAATTTATTTCAATCGCGAGGTGAACGAAATCGCCCAGAGCGAACGATAACGTTCGGCCCAGATGCGCTGCATCTCGCACAAAGTCTTGTTATAGCTGCATTACAGGCATATCCGCTTATGGCACAACCTCTGCATATTATGAAAAGGAAAAACACCGCGTAAGGAGAGGATTATGCGCAAAACTACATTCCTTTTCATTTTGATTGCCGTGAGTCTGTCATTTTCGCTGAACGCACAGATGGAGTCCTACTTTGAAAAATGCTATCGATTCAATAATTCAGGTGGATACATCGAGCTTCCCAACGAATCGAATTTCGATTTTACTACCAATATGACGCTGGAGCTTTGGGTTGTAATCGGCGGATTCGATATGCCGTGGCAAACTCTAATTGCCAAGGGCGACAGTAGTTGGCGTCTCCATCGCTATGACGAGACGAATCAGATACGCTTTACATACGGAAGCGCCAGCGTAACATCCGATCCCTCAAAATGCGATTTCACCAACGGCGGTCTCTTCAGCGGCTTCTTCCATCACATCGAGATCATCAAGAGCGGAGCGGTATTGAGCATGTACGTCGATGGCGTCTTGCATGACGCTACCATTGTTTCCGGAACAGCAACAAACAACTACTCCGTTCGTATCGGCGATAACGCCCAGATGCCCGGAAGGTATTTCAATGGCTGGATGGATGAAATCCGTATCTGGAATACAGCCCGAACCCCGGAGCAGATCACCGCCAATAAATATAACCACCTTTCCGGAAACGAATCCGGGCTTGTCGCCTACTACAAATTGGACGACGAATCCACGACAATTCACGACGAGACCGGCAACAACAACGGAACGCTCCACGAAGGCGGTTGGTGGGCAGATTCCAATATCTCTTATGTGTGGACGATAAGTGACCGGATGTTGCAATACGGAGACGACAAACAGCGTGTGATCTTCAATCCGTTGTGGGAGTCAGCGCCGTCTGCAATCACCGCGGAGGCGTGGTTTTATCCCGAGGATATGGAATCATCCAACCGCACGATCCTCTATCACGGCGACCACGGAGAATTCGAGATTTATACCAACAATACGACAGTGTATGGGCAGGCGACGCTGGATCGCAGCGGATCGACCGAGACGATGACACTTTCCTGGGATGGGCTGAATCCCGAGCGGTGGTATCACGTAGCGCTGGTCGTCGATACTGGCGGAACCAGCTCCCTTTATATCAATGGCGTCATCATGAACAGCAGCACGCAGGCTCAGGGCGCTTCGATCAAAGATTCCGATGGCAGTCCCCTCGGCTCAATTGGTTCCAAAGCCGGATCCTCACGGATTTTCGAGGGCTATATCGACGAGGTGAGGATTTGGGAGACCGCCCGGACAGCATCCGAAATTTGGGACAACCGACATGTCTCGCTGACAGCCCCGGAATCAAACCTGCTGGCAAATTACACCTTCGATGAGGTGATCCATCGACCTGTTTACAATCTGGCGGGACCCTTCAACGCCGTCTGCGTACAGGTTTCCAGTGAAACGCCCGATCTGGAATCGACCTGCCCGATCGGAGGATTCTATCTCGGTGGAACATACGATGAAGATCAGGAGATAACCTCGACAAATATAACCGTTTGGGACGACCTCACCATTCCCGCCGGCGAGACGATGAACCTGCTACCGGGAACCACGGTGACCTTCCACGATCACTACGGAATTCTGGTTCAAGGCGCGTTGCAGGCGCTCGGAACCGAAGCCGACTCCATACGCTTCACCATCGCGGACACGACAGGATTTCACAATATATCCGGTTCCTACCCGATTGCGCCGGACGGGAGCTGGGCGGGTATTACCCTCAATATCGCCACGGGTCAGGATTCTACAATCTTCGATCACTGTATCCTGGATCACGGCAAGGCAGTCGCACAACTCGGCGACGACGACAACGAACGATTCTGCGGTGGCGCGATGTTCATCAACAGCAGCGGCGGCTGGCGGATTTCCAACTCTCGATTCAGCTATAACTATGCCTACTACAGAGGCGGCGCTCTGTGGATCAACGATCTTTCGGAATGCATGGTCACCGGCAGCGTCTTTAGTTACAACAAAGTGCTTCATGACCAGGGCTTCAATCAAGTCATCACCCAGGGCGGCGCGATCTGCTTCGGCGAATCGCACTGTCATGTCGAAAACTGCCGCATCGTGAACAACTTCTCGAACGGTCTCGGCGGAGGTATCGCCAGTTTCACCTACAATAGCGAACAACCGGATATTCAATACTCTCCCGTAATTCGAAACAACTACATCGGGTTCAACTACGCGACAGAGAGCGGCGGCGGAATCGGTCTGCATGGCGTCGATTATCAGGATATCGTTATCCACAGAAACGAAATTTGCCACAATGAGGCGCAATATGGCGGAGGTATAGGCTTCCAGAACATGAGCGATACATGGTTCTATCCGATTGTGCAGGATAATGTAATCTACGAGAACGAAGCGGAATACGGTGGTGGAATCTACATGTGTTACCAGCGATCGGAGAACCTCTGGAACAATACCATCGTCGATAACGAAGCGACCATCAGTGGGGGAGGACTTCATGTCAACATTGTCTGCGATTGCAGTATCGTCAACACGATCATCCGTGGCAACGAAGCTCCCAGCGGCGAGCAGGTCTATCTCGATGCATCCGCCTGGCATCCCGATTTCCGGCATTGCGATATCGAGGGTGGATTCGAAGGCTTCGGGGGTGACGGGATTGCTGATTTCAATGGATCTTACACTGACTGCTTCGATCTCGACCCCGACTTCACCTCAGGAAGCAAGCCCTATCAAATCTCCGATACCTCGCCCTGTATCAATCGCGGCGAGGTGTATGACGGCCTTCTGGATACCGATTTCCTCGGCAATCCGCGTTCGCTTGCGAGCCAATCGAATATCAATTCAACCATCGATACCATCCTGAACGCCGCCGATATCGGCGCTTACGAAGAGCAGACCGGACGCGGCCTCATCCCGCAGGATATCACACTCAGCGGTCAGGTGACCATCAACGTCCCCATCGCGATCGCGCAGGGATACACGCTGACGGTCAATCCCTCCACAACGCTGCGGTTCACTTCCGATGCGCTCCTAGGGATTTACGGATCGCTCCAGGCGAACGGAACGCTTTATCAGAAGATCACCTTCAATGAATCATCGGAAGATGCCGGATGGGGCGGTATCTACTTCGGAAATTCGGCAGACAGCAGCTACGCCGAATTCATCAACATCTGGAACGGTAACGACGATAACCCATTCAAGCCTCATGGCGGTAACCTCTGCATTGACGGTTACGACAATCTTACGATCAAGAACTGCATGCTGCTTAACGGCAACGCGGAAAATGGCGGCACTGCGTATATCCACGAAAGCTATGCCAACATCCTGGGCGGGCTTGTTCTGTACAGCGAAGCAACCGTTTCCGGCGGTGCGTTCTATATCGTCGACGGCGATCCGGGGCTTTATAACCTCGATATTCTCTTCAGCGAGGCACCGCTGGGAAGCGCAATCCGCACATCGGGAACCGCCGAGCCGGACATCGGGAGCTGCATCATCTGGGACAACGGTGAATCTCCAGTCTCCGGAAACATGGATATTCGCTATTGCTGTGTGGAAGGCGGCGCGGAAGGATCGGGCAACATCAGCGACGATCCGCAATTCTTGGGTAGTGGCGTCAATCCATACCAGCTTACCGGCACATCGCCTTGCCTCAATGCCGGATTCATCGACGGCGGATTTCTCGATCTTCCCGATATCGACTACATCGGCAATCCGCGCATCTACGAACACGCTCAGAGCGTATCGAATCGCGTTGATATGGGTGCATACGAATTCCAGGGTATGATGACGCCGTGGAATATGACCGCGTCCGACGGTAACAACAACTACAATGGTTATGTATATCTGGAATGGGAATTCGATTCCGACTACCAGCCGCTGACCGGCTTCCGCGTTTACCGCAACAACGTACAGCTCCAATCGATCACATCTGACGCCCGTTCTTATGCCGACTACACCGCAAATCCAGGTGAGTTTTACGAATACACCGTAGTCGCGTATGCAGGAGCCGAATCCTCATCGTCCGACAGCGACTACGGCTATATGAAGCCCAACGGCATCATCACCGGCAATATCTGCACGCCGAATGACAACCCCGTCAGTGAGGTGATCGTTTCCGCGTCGCCGGCACAGGGAAAATGCCTCGATCTGGGTAGCGAGCTTGTAATCGACGATCCCGGGTTGGATACCAGCCAGGATTTCACATGGGAAATCTGGGTGAAACTATCCACAGCAAATTTCTCCATCCTGTATCAGGACATCGGGCTCGCCGTCAACGCTGAAATGTGGGATGATTATCTCCGGTTTGTCCAGGTCGATACGACGACCATGAATATCACGGCGTTGCTGGAGCAGCCCGACACAACGGCGTCCATCGTCGATGGTCAGTGGCATCATCTCGCGGTCGTTTACGACGCCTCCCAGCCCCTTCTAACGCTCTATATCGACGCAGAGGAAGTCATTGATGAGGCTGTGGGTATCACATCTTTTTTCGAGAACGATCTGTACGTCGGTGTGGATGGCTCGATCGATGAACTGCGTTTCTTCGATGTCGCCAGAACGCAGTCTATTATCGATTTACAGCGCAACCTGATCCTGCCCTGGACCGAGCCGGGTCTGATCGGTTACTGGCCGATGAACGAAGGCGCCGGAGATCATGTGTTCGACGGCACCAACTACAGCCATGTCGGAACTTTTTCCAGCGGAACATGGTCGGACGACGAACCGGGCATCGTGCCCGGAGCCATTACGGACGTGTGGGGCGATTATGCAATCTCGCAGTTGAGCTACGGCTCCGCGACAACCTTCACGGTCACGCCGACCAAGGCGGGTCACAACTTCCAGCCCGAGCAAAGGTTGGTCACCCTCAGTAATAGCAACATCAGCCAGAACGACGTCGATTTTACCGACAACTCCATGATCAGCGTTTCGGGGATCGTACGGTATATCGATACGCAAGTGCCGGTGGAGGGCGCTTCGGTACTGTTGAACGGTTCGCCGACCGTTCCGCCGACGCTGGTCGATGAAGATGGTGAATTTACCATGGATCTGGAGCATGGAACCGAAGCAACGCTCAGCGTATCGTTCGAGGAGCATGAATTCGACCGCGTCTGGGAACTGGGCACGGTGACCTATCCGCGTACCGGCATCAACTTCTGGGACATCGAGAAGGTCAGCTTCGCTTTGCGCATCGTGGGCGGCGACGAAGGTTATCCGATCGGATCGTTCGATGTCCTGCTTCGGGAAATGGGCGATCGTTACACGCAGGAAGAGACCAACCTTCCTTGGGGTGGCGGAATCGTCGCCATCACCAATGTCCCGCCGCTGAACTATAGCCTCACCGCGACCGCCGATCCCACGGATGATCCTTTCGGGCTTGGCGTGCTGCCGAGCTTCGAGGATATCGGCACGGTCAATGTCGATCTGCGATACACCGAGACCGCGCCGGACACCGTCAGTATCGTGTGGCACAACGACCTCTCCATCGAGGTGATCTGGCCTACATCGCTCGACATCAAGTACATGGACGATGATGTGGAAGAGGATTACGGTTTCTACGTATTGCCGCAGAACGAGTGGTGCAGCGTGAGGGTCCGTGCATTCGAAGACTACCGTGCAGCCGGAAGTCCCGCTTTCGTAACGTATATTACTGACTGCGACATCCAGATAACCGACGAGGTGGGAACGCAGGGCGAAACGGATGACAACTTCGACGGCGAAAACTACTACGCTTACACCTTTGCACCTTATCTACCCAATATCATTGTCGATGGCAATCGCAGGCATCAGAACATGCTCGAATTTACCGTGCACGACACCGAACTGGATCGCTATGCGACGCAGACCGACTGGGTGCTGACGGAGGGGACTCGCCCAATGGAAAGCACCTTCGCGACGACTTCGCCAGAACTGCCGTTCCTCGTGCTGCACGATCCTCCCGGAGATTGCAGCTACAGTTCCTTCAGTCAGACCAGCAGCGCCAGCGTGTCGATGTCCGTCTCAGCCGAAATGACCATGGCCAATAACCAGCATCAGACCATGCACATGGGCCCGGACTTCTCCTTCGACACAGGATTGTTCTACAGCATCGAAACCGAGATAGACGCGACGTTTGATATCGGACAGTCGGTTACCGTCGAGCTGGGTATGGGATGCGATACGGAAACCCAATACACCTTCTCTACCACCGAAGAATACAACACTTCACCGGACAACCAGCTCATCGGGCTGGAATCGGACCTCTTCGTCGGCGGAGCAGTAAACCTTGTATGGGGCATCACCAAGGAAGTCGCATGGAACGATTCGTCCAGTTCCGTGGATCTCACACAGGGCGTGATGGTTTCCCCCAATGGCTTCGACACTATCTACATGTACACCGAGAGTCAGATACGGCTCAGCGTGATCCCCAACCTCATCGCGATCGGCGACACCACATCTGCCGCGCTTTGGCAATCGTATCTCGATATGAACGAGGACAACATCGAAAACGCAGTGGCGAATCCCAACCATCCTGCCAACGTATCGTTCAATGCCGGCGCTGGATACACCTACGAGGAAACCTGTGCCTCGACCGAAGCCCAGACGTTCTTTTTCACGACCACTGTATCGGAAGAATTCGGTATGGAATTCGGCTTCACGGTGAACGGTATGGGAGACACGGGCGGATTCTCGTTCGAGACCGGCGTGACGATCGGGCAATCGATCGCTACCGAAAACGAGATGAGTACCACAACCACCTTCGTCCTCGCCGATGACGACGAGACAAGCTCCCTGAACTACCTCTCCGACTACTTCACCGTCGATATCAAGATGGACCCGGTGTACGGAACGCCGGTGTTCGAGACAATCGCCGGCGCGTCTTCCAACCGCTGGGAACCGAACACACTACCGCGCGATGGTGTGAACCTCACCGCGAATACGTATGCCCAATCGGGTCTGGAGGATGGCGATCAAGCGGTATTCCTGCTCAGCCTGCAAAACACAAGCCAGAGCGAAGAATACCGCCGATACTACCTGACCATGCACCACGACAGTAATCCCGGCGGTGCGACGGTGAAGATCAACGGTGTCCCGCTTGAAGAGCAGATGGCGTTCGATATCCCGCCAAGTAGTGCCGTGCAGGCGGTGATGACGGTTGATCGGGGCCCATACGAATACGACTACGAAGACCTGGCGTTGGAATTCTACGCGCCCGGCGATCGCGGAAACGATGGCCCGGATGGTCATTACTTCTACGTGTACAAATACTTCGATGTGCACTGGGAACCACCCTACAGCCGGGTTGATATCCAGTTCCCGAACGACGACTGGATCATTAACCAGTCCAACAACGATACGCTGAATGTGATTCTGGCCGGCTACGATATCGAGAAACCATATCTCGAATCGCTTCTTCTGCAATACAAAAAGACCAGTAACCGGGACTGGATAACCGCTGCCGTCATTCCCGATTCCGTCCTGGCTGATTATCCATACTACATCCAGGTTCCGTGGGATGCAAGCGAGCTTTCGGACGGCGCGTATGAAATCCGTGCCGGAGCCACAGATGCCGTGCAGACCGAGAACTACTACTGCACGCCGGTATCAGGTTACATCGACCGCATCTCACCGGCTTTGTTCACCTCGCCGCAGCCACAGGACGGCATCCTGTCGCAGGGCGATCAAATTCTGCTATCTCTCACGGAAGCGATCGATCCGGTTGGTATCGATCCGGACGATATCCGCCTGACGATCCTCGACAACTTCATGCCGCTTGCTTGCGATTTCAGTGTGTTCAATAACGAGATCGTGCTCACGCCAGCGTCAGACATGCTCTGGTGGATGGAGAATCATCTCGTGCAAGCCAGCGTGGAAGGCATCACGGACCTCTATGGCAATCCACTGGAAGAAGCAATTACGTGGGAGTTCTTCGTTAACGCGAATCCGGTTGGGTGGTCGCAGAGCAAAATCGAGGCGATCAAGCCTCTGGGCGACGAGATGGAAATCGATATGCAATTGATCAATAGCGGCGGGCAAACATCCTCCTTTACCATCGAAGACTTGCCAGAGTGGCTGACAGTGGATGTCGAAAGCGGCCAGCTATATCCGCTGGACAGCCAGAGCCTGACATTTACCGTCAATGAACAGCTCGGTTACGGAACCTTCCGGGACACGATTTATGCCGATATTCCAGGACTGGGCAGGGAACCGCTCGTATTCGAGATCGGCGTGCTCGCCAATCCACCGGCATGGGCCTCGACGCCTTTGAGCAATTTTGAATACTCGATGACCATCACCGGACAATTGAACATCGATGAAGAGATTTCCACCGACACGAACGATATTATCGGGGTGTTCGTACTCGATCAGGGCGGCGCGTATCAATGCCGCGGATTCGCGAGTATTCATCACGTGCCGTTCGTCGATGACGCGTACCAGTTCTTCCTGACCGTGCACAGCGACGAAGAGTATGGCGATACGATCTACTTCCGCACTTGGGATTCCTCCGAGAACAAAGAGCACTTCGGCATCGAGCAGCAGTACCTGTTTCTCTCAGGCGCAGTGTACGGGACATCACTGACGCCGGTCGTGCTCGATGTCTGCCCGGAGCTTTACAAATCAATAGACTGCCACCGCGGGTGGACCTGGTTCTCGATAAACCTCGATAACGAGACGTCGATGCAACTGAACGACATCCTCTCATCGCTTAGCCCCGCTCAAAACGACCTGATCAAGAGCCAGACCGAGTATGCTCAATACGTAGAAGGAACCGGCTGGGTCGGTTCATTGTCGAGCATCGAGACGACGCAGATGTTCAAGATCAAGCTGGCGCAACAAAGTGACCTGCAAATCGACGGGCTACTCGATGATCCGCAGGCCACCGCGATCGCTTACTGTAGTGGCTGGAACTGGATCGGCTATCTGCCGCATCTGAGCATAAGCGTGAATGAGGCGCTGGCAGGCTTGCCAAATCCCGTATCGGGTGACCTGATCAAGAATCAGACTGGGTATTCGCAGTACATCGAAGGGTACGGCTGGTACGGATCGCTGCTGTTCATGAATCCGGGCGAAGGTTACATGTTGAAGACTGTAGGAAGCGGCTCATTCTACTACCCGGACTATTCGATCACGCGCGGCCAGGATGCACTGGAACAATCGGTGCAGAATCATGTTCATTCGCCGCGGGAAATCGCCGGATGGGAGGTTGATCCGCTCGATTACGAATACTCATCCAATATCACCGCAGTCGTCGCGATCGACGATGAGGTTCAGAACAGCCAGAATCTCGTTCTCGGAGCCTTCTGCGGTGACGAATGCCGCGGCGTTGCTTCGCTCGTGGAGGTCATGGGCCAGTGGACCTTCTTCCTGACCCAGTATTCGAACGCGATCGGAGAAACCATCCGCTATCGAATCTACGATCCAGATCTGGAAGAGGTCTATACAGCAGAAGAATCCATCGTTTTCATCAGCAATCAGGCGCTCGGTAATCCGCTGGCCCCCTATGTGTTCCATGCGGAATCAGCCAGCTTGCGGCCTCCTCAAAATGTACGGATTCAGGTGGTTTCAGATAATGTAATGATTTCCTGGGATGCCGTCGAAGGAGCCGAAACCTATCATGTATATCAATCCGTTTTCCCCGATGGATCGTGGAACGATGTGAGTGGCGATGGCGTCTTCACGCAGGAGCGAAGCGGAGGTGTGCGCTGGACAATTGCGCTGCCTGAAGATGGTATGAGATTCTTTCGTGTCACATCGGATACAGAAGGAAGCGTTAGGGCGAGATCGATCAAGTTTTCTGACAGCAAGGACGGTGCAAGAAAAGAATAACACGATTCCTCGTTCATTTGCCAGAGAATGGCCCCGTTTCCCCAAGCGGGGCTGTTCTCGAAAATATCGGTGCAATTGCATTTATCATGTTATATGTCAGCGTGATAGTCCGATTGATAAATCGTTGCTGCGGCTTCATGGAAAGCGGCAGCGCGATGTGATTGATAAAACTGAGAGAAGGGAGCTTCATGTTGAATATCGAAGGGCTGTTATACTGTATATAAAAGTGTTGACATAAAATGCGTCTGCGACTTTACAAATACCAATATTTTTTTCCGTGGAGACAAGTAATGAAAAAAATCCTGCTTTTCGTTATGCTTATCGGCTGCGCGATGCTGTCCGCGACGGCAGTTCAGCCAACAGGCAGCGGTACAGAAACCGCACCATATCAAATAGCTTCGCTCGATAACCTCCAGTGGGTAGACGAGAACGAAAGCGTCTGGAATAAATGGTTCGTTCAAATCGCCGACATCGATGCGGGTGCGACGAGCGCCTGGAACAGCGGTACAGGCTGGATGCCGCTGGGGTATCGCAATTCTTCCAGCGATCACGAGTATTTCGAGGGCTCCTACGACGGGCAGGGACATTCGATCAGCGGCCTCACCATCAACCGTCCCGCTGGGAACAGCCAGGGATTCTTCGGTTATATCTCCGGTGCGACGATTTCGAACCTCATTCTCCTCGATGTGAATATTCAAGCTTACAACTCCGTAGGTGCACTGATCGGCAATTTCCTCGGCGGAACCGTTACAAATTGCTGCGCTACGGGAAGCGTCGCAGGCAATAACGTTGTCGGCGGCCTGATCGGCGATAAACGAGGCGAAGCGTCCTGCTGCTACAGCGCCTGTGCGGCTGATGGTTCAAGCTATATCGGCGGATTCGCCGGAAATAACTCCAGCACGCTGTACAATTGCTACGCCACCGGCATCGTATCGGGCACTTCTTATGTTGGTGGACTGGTGGGCGGAAATTTACCCGGCGGAGACATCCAGGATAGCTATTCCGTGGGTTCTGTCGGCGGCAGCACGAACACGGGCGGCCTCGTCGGTTACAACAATGCCAGCGTCGCAACCAGTTTCTGGGACACGCAGACCAGCGGCCAGAGCGCCAGCGCCGGAGGAACCGGGAAGATCACGACCCTGATGAAAACGAAATCCACCTACACGGAAGCAGGCTGGGATTTCACTGGAGAAACCGCCAATGGCTCCAACGACTACTGGAGCATCGATGGCGGAAACAATAGCGGCTACCCTTACCTGAGCTGGCAAACCTACTCGGTATTTATTTCCGCAAACCCCGCCTCGCTCGATCTGGGTACCTATCACTACAACGAGACATCGATCTCGGGCAGCCTGACGATCTCCAACACCGGCGTGGATTTTCTGCTGATCAAAAGCATAAGCTTCGCCGTGGGCGGACAGGGATTCTCCCGCTCAGGCGTTGCGCTCCCCTGTACGGTTACCCCCGGCGGATCGGTTGCGATAACAGTCAGCTTCGCAAAGAACACGATCGGCGATTTCAACGACACCCTCGTGATCTCCTCCAACGCGATCGACAATCCTACACTCGAAATCCCAGTGTCGGCAATCACCCGTTACAACGTGGGCGATACAGGGATTCTCGGACTCGGAACGGAAGCTTCTCCTTTACAAATCGCCGATTTCGACGATCTGATGTGGATGAGCTCCTATTCAACGGCATGGGACGCCTGGTTCATCCAGACCGAGGATATCGACGCCGACGAGAGCGCCGACCTGAACGACGGCGCCGGATGGAGCCCGATCGGCAGCAACACGACCGCGTTTTCAGGCTGCTACAATGGGCAGGATCATGTAATCGACAATCTTTATATCAATCGTCCCGATCAAGCGTACGTCGGTCTGTTCGGCAAGTTGAACGGAGCGAGTATTACCAATCTCGGGGTGACGGATGCACAAATTACGGGCGCTAATTGTACGGGAGGCCTAGCGGGATATGCCAGTAATTCCTCCATTCAAAACTGTCACATTACCGGAGCGATTACCGGCGGGCAGTACTGCGGCGGCTTACTGGGCAAAGCGTACAACCATACAAGTATAACGGAGTGCCATTCCATGTGCTGCATACATGGCGGTGAAGACAGCGGTGGTCTTGTGGGGATGGCGGAAGATAACTGCCAGGTGACCGGTTCCCATTCCATAAGCGATGTGGAGGGAAGCGAGCTTGTCGGCGGACTAATCGGCTTGACCTACTTGGGTGGCACGATCAGCGAATGCTTCACTTCGGGCGCTGTCTCTGCCGAATATATCTGCGGCGGCTTGGTCGGTCGGTCGCTGGGCGCTGACATCGACAATTGCTACTCCGCCTCCGATGTCGATGGCATCGGTTATGCCGGTGGATTGGTCGGTTCAATTACCAACGGCGGGATCACTGATTGCTATTCGACCGGAGCAGTTGACGGGACTTTCTACATCGGCGGATTGCTTAGTGAAAATCTGGAATGTGATGTCACCAACAGTTTTTGGGATGTAACGACCAGCGGACAATCTTCGAGCGAGGGCGGTACCGGGAAAACAACCGCCCAGATGAGAACGCAATCGACCTTCACCAGCGCCGGATGGGATTTCGTCGGCGAAACGGTAAACGGCTCCGAAGACATCTGGACCATCGATAGCTCACTCAACGACGGGTATCCCTACCTCTCCTGGCAGGAGTTCATCCGCATGATCTCTTTTTCGGACATCGAGTTCGACTTCGGCGCCATGTACATCGGGCAAGCGCCACTGACTTCCACGTTGATTATTTCAAATACCGGCACGTCCGATTTGACCATCAATCAGCTTGGTTTGCAGTACGGCAACCGGGGATTCGGCATAGGCGCGGTAAGTCTGCCTTTGCTGCTGGAACCGAATCAAGCCTGTTCCATCCTGATCTCTTTCGACGTCCTCTCGACAGGCGATAAATCGGATGCCATTATTATCGAATCCAACGCCGACAACACCCCGTCGCTCAACATTTCCCTGACTGGCTCCGGTACCTCCAGCGCTCCGCTCGAGCCACAGAACGTAGAGCTCGCTCTACAGGGCAACGACGCTGTGGTTACTTGGGACGCGGTGACGCGGAACGAAGCCGGACAGAACATTACGCCCGACGGATACGTGATCCTCTACAGCGAAACTCCCGAGGCTACCGAGGGCGACTACCTCTTTCTGACGTTCACCACCGAAAGCGCGTTCACGCACGCCAGGGTGGTTCAATACAGCGACAACATGTTCTACATGGTCGAAACCGTGATCGACACCGGTGCAGCTGGAAGTCTTCGAGACGTTGAAACGCTTCGTGGTACACGCTGGGGCGATGTCAGGAACCTGATAACACGCTAACGCACTGGTGTGTTATTTAAGCGGAGGGAGGATTTTTCTCCGCCTCTTTCTTGATCTTGCCTTTCAGGCGTTTGACGCCCTTGGGCGAGACTGTCAGCCTGCCCCGTGAGGAGCAGGCTGGATGATGCGTATCTATCTCGTCGATTTTTTCAATTTAGATCTTCCGATAATGAGTTCCTGTATCCCTGGATTCTCATTATTTCGATTGCTGGTTTGTAATGCTTCTCGAGTATTGAGCGATGGTAAAAAGTGCGCTTTACGAAGACCGGTATCTCTATAACGATTACCGAGCGACGCGCTTGATGCTGTCACCTTGAAAAACATCCTTTCCGCAAGTCCAGAGAAAAGGTATTCCATCGACTCCGTTTGACCGGACAGCGTCCATGTCCCGGATATAGCGGGTTGCTCCGTTGCATAGATGCAGTAGGAATTAGCGTTGATCACCTGTTCCCACGAAAGCAGTACATCATCGCCCATTCTCTGGATACATGCCACTGGCGCTTCCAGGACCAGCGCTTCTCCCGTTTCGGCCGTGACGGTCGTTTTCCAGACACCCTCGTACCCAATGACCCCCAGTTCGTACAAAGTCCCCGAAGAGGCGTTGTAGAAGTAGTTGTTGTTCGGGTAATACACGGATCTATCCATGGGGAAGTAGTTAACTGCAGGAAGCTGGAACATCACCATCAAGTAAGGCGATGTGATCTGGATCGATTCGAGCGGGAACGACTGCGGTACGGTTCCCTGATTGAAGGTGATCGGGATCGGTGAGGTTATCGACGTCAGAGTGCCTTCGCTATCCATCTCGTACAGTTTGAGATACCCGGATGTGGGATAGTAACTGGCTCCTTCCACGGCATTGAGTTTCAGCGCGACTCCCGTGTCGTACAGAGGGTTCCCGAAAATGGACGCAGCGCCCCATTCGACCGTGCCGGAGCCGATATAGTTGGGATTCGTCTCCGTGAAGTAGAAGAGATCGAATGGATCCGATATCTCAAACCGGTAGGTGTCGGTAATCGTCATGTTGGCCTGGGGAGAGGCGTCGATGGCTTCAATCAGGTATTCGACCACTGTTCCCAATGCCTGAGCCGGTATCTCGGCTATATAACCGTCGCGCACCAGTGTCATGGGAACGGCGGTAAACCCGGATTCGTTAGTCCGGTACATGAGTGTCGCTTGCGCGATACCGCTGTTCCATTCCGCATCGTCCACGATGGTCGCATAGACAGTGTAGGGTTGATCGGTGACTGGGGTATTCAGAACGGGGAAATGAGAGATTTCGGGTTCGATGGTGTCGCACGTCGGGCTCTCGAACTCGAACCGGATATTGGGATAGGACCAGTAGTAGTCGTCGCCGCTGATATCGTTCGCCGGATCGATTTCGTAGTCCCGGCCATAGTGCACGCTTCGACGGGTTCTGGATTCGGATGTCTGAAATCCTCCGCCAGCGTAGTCGTGCCCCTCTGCGTGCTCGTGCAGACAAATCATCAGATTGTCCTGGTTGTTGTAAAGGAACGGCTGATCGAGCGTGATTTCGATCCAGCCTTCCTGCGCTGGAAGAGTTACTTCCCCGGTGAACACCTGTGTCAGGCTGTCCGAAGATACCCACTCATTATACAATTCGAACGCATCCATGTCGGTGTAACCCATGTAGATTGTCCATTCATCGGAATCATCCGCATTCAAACCGCCGTTCCAGTAGTAGCTGATCTTCTCGATCTGCTTGTTGGCGATTTGAATCTCGGACGGATAGTAGATACATTCGTGCAGATTGAAGTTTCTGTAACAATTGATGGGATTAATATCGTCCCAATCAGTTCCGGAACCGACCCGCGAGAAACCGTATTCGAGCCCTTCTCCTGTGAGAGGGATTTCGATCGTTTCAGAAGGTATGGCAACTTGCAGCGTCGCGGTTTTCACTCCGGCTTGCGTCGAGTTCAAACGGATTTCCAGGTCGACGCTCTGGCATGGCTCCAGAGAGACTGGCAGCGTCCCCGTTACAAGCTGGAACTGGCTGGCGCTGAGCCCGGTAAACGATACCTGTTCAGCAGCGATATCGAGCGTAACGCCTCCGGTATTGGTCAGCGTGACGGTCTGCACTGGAGTCGGTTGGGCATACAGACCAAAACCGAGGTCCAGTTCATCGGGCCATACGTACGTTTGTGACACGGATGGATTCTCCATCACGGTAAGGTTATCGACGAAGAGCTTGTTACGAAGATAAATGTTCGTGGGATCATTCGCCGATTCGAAATACAGCGCAATTCGCTTCGTGCCGGGTTCGCCCATGGGCAGATAAACGCTCTGCGGCGAATTGGTAATATCGGAGAACTTGTAGGGCGAGCCCTGATTGTCCCAGCGTCGCACGACGTTTGCAGTCGACCAAGAGATTCCGTCACCAACCAGAACCGCGAAAACGCAGGTATCGTCGAAGGGATTGCCCTCGATATCCACGGCCATATCGAAGCTGATTCGGTAGTCGCCGCTATCGATCTGCAGCGGCGGGGAAATGAGCCAGCCGTTGGTGTCGCGGTACATGCAGGCATAGGCGGAGTAGAAGTTTTCGTTGACTGAGTTGAGCCATGCACGACTGGCCCAGTCGCCGCTCGGGTCCTGCCCCAAAACGGTTGGATTTCCCAGAACTCCGCTATGCATCGTCCAGTTGGTTGGTGGAAAGTCCGACGAAGATGTATCGAAATCTTCCGTCCAAGGGTAGGATGTGATCGTGGGATCTTCTCGCACGGTAAAGGATCGGATTGCGCTGTCTTCGCCCTCGCCGGCGATGTTGCACGCCACGACCTTCCAGTAGTAGGTCACGCCATAGTCCAGCGGCTCGGACATCGTCCAGGACAGCTCTTCGGTGGTCGCGATCAGCGTCGATGGATCGGGCGAAGTATCGCAGTAGAGCTTGTAGGTTTCCGGGATACCGCCACCGGTGGCGACGCTCCACGAGAAGGTGGCGAGTTCGTTTATCTCCGTTGCCATGTCCGATGGTAGTTGGAGGGTCGATACGCCTGGTATAATCGGGAATGGATTCGGTAGAGCGATGTGGTCGAATATTGTATAGGCAGTTTGAATCGCCGCTTGGGTCTTGAACGCCAGATATATTCCGGGCATTGAATCTGCAAGTGATCCAAGAGCAAAATTCATATGATGGGGATTTTTAGAATTCACGGACCATTCGACATGGATTGTGTCACCCAGTGTGTGCCAGGTTGTCATGTCATCTGAATAACAGATCAGCAACTTCTGCGAAGATGTATAATCATTGCTATAGAGGTAGAAATCGAAAGACGAGTCCTCCTCTATCAGGACTTTGGGCGAAATGATCATACCGTTCTGGTTCGAGTTTAACCCACCGGAAGCAATGCCGTGAATCACATAGCTCGAATATGTCACCCTTGACGCGGAGCCACTTGAAGCCCATCCTGGCGGTGGGAATGTCGTCGATTCGAAATCCTCGGTCAGTGCGCCTTCGGAGACGGTTGTGAAGGATTTGATCGGACAATTCTGTGCTTCACCTGAAGTGTTTTTCGGTACGATCTTCCAGAAGTACTCCTGGCCGTAAGACAGATCGGGATCGAACGACGTTTCGATCTGGTTCTGCACAAATGGAGGCGGGTCGGTAGTGCCGAAATAGACGTCGTAGCTATCCACGATGCCGGCAACGGGTTCCCAGCTCAGGACGTCGTCGATAAAGGCATAGCCTCCATCCGCGGGGAAGAATCGATGCGCAACTGCCGGAGCGCCGTCGTCGAGTTCCGGCCCGACGATGTGGTCGATGTAATTCCCGCCGACATCTCCGACCGAATAGTGCTCGATCGCCAGGAAACCGGTCTGCCCGTCGAGGGATTGGAGATCGATGCAGTGGCCTTGCCAGTCCGTACCTGACGGAAGCTGAATCTCCGCTCCGACGTTGGCCCAATTCAGGCCGTCTGCCGAGTATTTGACCTGAATCCGGTGATCGGGGGACTCCAGGTAGGATTTGTTGTACAATTCGAGATTCGAGGCCGCGTCGAAGGAAAGCCTTGGCGCAACGATACTTAAGGGAATTGACGCGGAAACCACTGCTACCGAATATCCGGATTCAGGATAGGATGTGTTGGAGATTAGGTAATCGCCCAGATTGCCCCAGCCGTCCGGATATGTCGAATCGTCGAAGCGCTCGGCAAGTTGGTTTTCTGAAGGCGTTCCGAATGTCCAGATGGGGCAGTCCTCCGCTGGTCCGTTCTCGTTGTAGGGGACGATTTTCCAGTAATAGGTTTCCCCTGCATCAAGTGTCGGGCTGAAGCTGGTTTCCGTTTGATTCTGGATAAACGGAGGCGGATTGTCGGTTCCAAAATATACGTCATAGCTGGTGCATACGTTGATGAGGCTCTTCCACTCCAGCGATTCGTCCGTAAACATCCAACCGTTCTCTTGGGGGAACATGCGAACAGCAGGTTCCGGCACGGGGTCCATTACACGCTCCGGCCCAACGATATGATCGAGCATAACATATCCGCAGTTGTAATCGGGATCAACTTCAATTCCTACGTAGCAGGCATCATGTGATTGAGCCGCCTCCGCGAGATCGAAGGTGAATCGCTTCCATTCATATTGATAGCTGATATCGATCTCGTCGCCGAGGGGATACCAGTCGCTGCCGTTGACGGTCCATTTTAACTGGATGCTCTTCTCACCGCCAGGGGTGTGGTTTTTGGCGTAAAACTCGAATTCCGTTGTGGCGGTAATGTCCAGCTTGGGAGTGATCAGTATTCCTGTGTTGTTCCTTATTGCCGTTATGAATGCCCCATGATAAGCATAGCTGGGATTGGACCAAATCTGAAAAGCGCTCTGGTTTATCCATCCATCCGGTGGGAACGGCGGATAATTCTCGAAGCTTTCTGCCAGTTGACTTGCAGTTGGCGTTCGAACGGAATATACCGGGCAATTGAGTAACTCGCCTTCGCTGTTGCGGGGAACGACTTTCCAATAGTACTGCTCCCCGGCCTCGACGGTCGGCAGATAGCTCGTTCCGGTTTGATTCTGGATAAACGGCGGCGGATCGGTTGTCCCAAAATAGACATCGTAGCTGTCCGTTACTCCGGCGAGTGATGTCCAGCGAAGCGTTTCGTTCGTGAGCAGCCAGCCTCTGTCTGCCGGGCCGATGATTGATGGCGCGCCGGGCACACCGCCCACGACTTCCGGGCCGATGATGCGGTCAATATAGAAGCTGGTGGTGGAAGTCCCCGTGGGGATCCCTTTGATCATCAGGAAGAGTTGGGTCCCCGGATCGAATATCGACGACAAATCCACCTGAATCCTTGTCGGATTGTATGCCGAAGAATTGAAATCCTCGAATTCGCCGAGAACATCCCACTGTGAGCCGTCGAGTGAATACTGGACTTGCAGCATTGCCGGAGTCGAAGAGTTTTGTTTGTGCGCCATGAAATCGAACACCGAGTTTTCCGTGATTTCAACCCGTGGGGTTGTCATGATTCCGGTGTTGCTTGGTAATGCTTGAAGTTGCGCACAATACGATCCTTCAATATTGGTGAAGTACGCTCGGTTGAACGTGCCAGAGAAATTCCACCCGGCTGGGGGGAACGTTGTACTTTCGAATCCCTCCTGTATCTGGGTTGCGCTCGGCGTGTGGAAAAGCCACACCGGACAATCCTCCGCTACTCCGTATTCGTTGCGGGGAAGGACTTTCCAGTAGTAGGTCTGATTTGCCGCGAGGTCGGTGCAGGTATAGCTTGCGGCGGTTTGATTCACCAGGAACGGCGGCGGGTTCTCGGTTCCAAAATAGATGTCGTAGCTTTCGACAAGTCCGGCGGTCGGTTCCCAGGAGAGCGTTTCGGAGCCGAGTCCGAAGATGGTTTCGCCAACCTCGGGAGCAAGATTCGCCGCTGGAGCCGGTGGCGACGGTGCTATTTCAGGGTAGAAGATATTGTCCAGCCTGCAATACGTGTATTCCTGATTGTCCACATTCAAGCGCAGGTAGTAGTCTCCGGGTGACAGGAAATCACTCAAAACCACGTGTGCTTGCGTCCAGACGAGATCCTCGGTTGTGCTGAAAGACAGCCCGGAGTCCGTCCAGTCAATGGCGTTCGAGGAAATCAACAGGTCGACTTCATTGCTCGGTAAGCCCATGAGAGAGAAGTCGAAAGCGGCTCCCTGTGAAACGGTTACTTTAGGGCTGACGAGGTAGCTCGGCGAGTACGCATGTGCGTAATAATTTCCGTTCAGGAATGGATTGAAGCTGTGGTATTGCCGGGTAACATTGCCGTTGAAAATCCAACCGGCCGGTGGAAATGTCGTATCCTCGAATCCCACGAAATTCATGGATTCGTCCGGTATGGTGAAGGACATAATCGGGCTGCCGGACGGGCTGCCATGGGCATTCTGAGGGACAATTTGCCAGAAGTATTCCTGCCCCGCGACGCACGAAGGTTGGTAGAAGTCATTTGTCTGATTGTGGCTGAAGGCGGGAGGATTGGTCGTTCCGAAATAGACATCCCAGGATGTGGGCGGGTTTTCGCCCTGGCTGTGCCAGAGCATCATGGGGTCCGGAACGGCGAGTTTACCGTCTTCCGGGTATTCGAAAGCCGGTATATCCGGTATCGCGTCGATGCTCGTGAACATTTTTACGGTCGGCAACGCCTGATGGCTTGATCCGGCGCTTGTCGGAAACGAGCCGTTTTGCCGTTTGTATGATGATTGGTATGCGTTGTAGGGTAGATATTCTGCGCTGAATCCGAAACTGATGTTGATCGATGCGCCAGAGTGATTTTCCCATAGAATTTCAATATTATCGGAGCCGTTCCAAGCGAATGGGGCATCGAGGATGATGGTGATCCAGCCCGTTTCATGGGCTCGAACCGTTCCCGAGAACACGCTTGTATAACCGCTCGTGCCGGGGTAGGAGGTGTCGAGCGTCGATTGGGTGTGTTTCATGTATATCGATTGATTGGTTCTAATTATGTTGTCGTTGCAGTAGTTGACATCGAATCCCAGTGCGATGATATCCGCAGGCCTGGTCAAGCCTGCTTCAGCCAGGTCCGTTGCAGTGTAGAACATTCGGGACCACCCGTACTCGTACGCTATGGAGAAGGGGCTGTACGGTGACGAGGTGGTGCCCGGTGCAACAACGTACGATGTCGAGAGCAATGGAATGATTATCAAGAAGAAAAAAATGATCATGGAAAGGTTTTTCATGACAACTCCTTCAGTGGATTGGTTTGAAGTACGTATGTTGTTTAAAATTGAATTATCGATTGATACCCGTCAAGTAAATTCGGATTGTTTATAATGTCCCGTCCCCCTGATCGATCGTAATTTCTGCCAAGTGGGGCGAGACTTTATACCTGGAAGAATCGATAGGAAAAATGAATTCGAGGAAGTGATCTCAACTTGGATTGGGAGTGGAGTTTAAAAAATCTTGACATATTGATTTTGTGTTTCATCAGTGCAGAAAACCTCATGGGGAGAGAATTTGAATTCCAACAGATATTCGTCATCAGACAATGAGCTTTTCGGGCGGAACTGGCTCGACCATCTACGCAACAATAGCTGGGAGATGGAATTGCTCATCACCGGATTTGTGCTGGTGGGACTTTTCCAGGTACCGGATTTGCTCGTTAACCTTAAATCGATGATGGGATTACAGGTGCTGTCCAGCTTCGCTCGCAATTCTGTAGGCGCGATCTGGCGGATGCTGGACACCAGTGTAAAGGTGATCATCATCAATCTCGTGCTCCAGTTGATTCTGCGCGGATACTGGGTTGGGATGATCGGGCTTGATTCGACGTTGCGAGACAAGAGTGATCGTAGTGCCGGTCGGAGGCTGCAACGTAGCATTCGGAAGCTGGATGACGTGTGCAGCGTCATGTTTGCGCTGACGTTCCTGATCGTTTTCATCACCATCGCGAGCAGTGTTTTCATGATCTATTGGTCGCTTCTTGCTGTAGTCGTCAATATCCCGGTACCAGCTTTCATGGTGATACCATATAGAGTCATCTCGGTTACCCTTTTCATTCTGATCACCATCTTCGGTGTCCTTAAGGCAGTTGATTTTCTGACGCTGGGAAAGGTAGGTGAAATCAAGAGGAATTGGTTCTCGGTACCGTTTCATTTCGTGTCGCGCTGGATGGGGTATCTCACGCTCGGTTTTCTTGCACGTCAGATTTACGAGTTATTGAAACGCTCTCTGCCAAACAAGCGATTCAGGGCAATATTGATTCTTTACATCGTTGTGATCGTCGTTATTTTCGCCGGGATTCGGGTCGACAACCGCACCTTTTTCCCGATCAGCGGAAACCAGTATATGATTAATCCAAACGAATACGAGGATCAGGTCACGCGTGGGGGAGCCGAAGGTAGTTCGAGTGACGGAAGGCTTCGAATGTGGACTCTGGCCACGATTCAATCGGAGCTGATCACGGAACCGTATTTGCGTTTGTACATTCCCTACTCGCTTGAAGATGATCAGAGCATCGCCGATTCGCTTCCTGGTGTCGAGCCATTCCATAAGTCGATTTTCATGGAGTATATCAGCATTAATCTATCTCAGGGCAGGAAGCCGCACAAGGCTGTGCTTGATTTCTTCGAGAGGCTTTATCAGGTAACGATCGACGACACGATTCATTGCGATTGCGAGTTCAGGTACTATCGGTTTCCTAACGAGCAGGAGATAGGGTTTCTTACTTATATACCGCTTTCGGGCATTCCCAATGGCTTGCATGAAGTGACAATCGGAAAAGGTAGCATGGAGAGCGTTCAGGTTATCCCCTTCTGGCTCATGAGAGAGGGGCAACAGGGAGCGATGCGTGTTGACTGAAGAAGTATTGAGGGAGTTGCCGGTTAAAGACGGATTTCGACAGCGCGGTTTGGATATGACCCGTCTGGAAACGTTTGTAGACGCGGCCTTTGCGTTCGCACTCACCATGATGGTGATTTCCGTGGATAAAATTCCGCAAAGCTACAGCGAGATGATGCTGGCGCTCAAGAGCGTTCCCACATTCGGGGCGAGTTTCGCCGTGATCATATCGTTCTGGCTGGCGCACCGTAACTGGAGCCGGAGGTACGGGCTCGAAGACGGATTCACGACGTTCATCAGCATCATGCTCGTTTTCATCCTGCTGGTTTGCATCTATCCGTTACGGTTAATGTTCTCTGCTCTGTTTGCATGGATTAGCGGCGGTTGGTTGCCTGCCGAGTTCCGCCTTCAAACCGTTGATGAGCTATTCGGTTTGTTCATCAGCTATGGTTTGGCATTCGCATCACTAACTTTCATGATGGCGATGCTTTACCTGCAAGCATACCGGAATCGGAAAGAGCTTTTACTCGATGAGAACGAGCAAATCGCTACGCTTGCCGTGATGGTGCGTTTCCTCGTTTCCGCGGGAACCGGCTTGACTTCTGCGATCATGGCATGGTTGTTGCCTTTCTACGCTGCGTTCGCCGCAGGGTTCCTCTATATCACTTTACCTGTTACGCTACCTCTGGCATCCCGGGCGGTGAAAAGAAAGTCCCGGATGAAACTCGATGCGACGAAAATGCAGGCTTTGACCAATTCAAATGAAGAGGATTCCGCAGAATCGGTTTCCTAACATGGGGAAGATGCATGAACCATGCGAATAAAGAACACATATCTGCGTTTAGCACAAAATCCTTGACCTGTAGGGTATCGAAGTTTTGATAAGCTACAATCTAGATCAGGAGCACCCATGAAGCCCGTTGTATACGCCAGTCGAATCAAAGATATTCATACCGATAGCGAGCGATTTCTGGATGAAATCGGATTCGATTCGCTATTCGGATATGGCGACAACGTTGTTCTCAAGCCGAATTTCGTTGCTCCCCGAGAGAATTCTTCCGGCGCGACCACCAATCTCGATTTGATCCGAGTGATAGCGCTGCGCCTGAAGAAGCTTGGAGCGAGGCCAATCCTCACCGAACTTCCCGGGATGGAGTTCCGGACGGAGGAAGTGTTCGCATTTCTCGGCTTGGAGAAGCTCTTCGAAGAGGGAGTGCTGGAGATTGTCACTCCTGGCGAGAAAGAGTATGTTTGCAAGAGGATCCCTGGTGCGAAGCTGCTGAAACGGGCATACGTGAATCCGGTATTGATGGACGCGAAGCTAATCAACCTCCCTGTGCTGAAAACCCATGTTATCACCGGTGTCACGACCGGAATGAAGAACCTGATGGGGCTTATCAACAACAGAACCCGCAAGCAGATGCACATACGGGGAATCCATGCGTGCATCGCAGACCTTGTCAGGCTCATTCAGCCCGAGCTCACGATCTGCGATGCAATCAACAGCATGGAAGGTGACGGTGCGGTTTACGGCACGGTTGTCCGGACGAACATGCTGTTCGCCTCGACGAACCAGAAAGCTTTGGACAAGGTTCTCTGCGATTCCATGGGGATTGACTGGCGATCGATCGATTACATTCGAATGGCCGAACCTCCAGAGGACATTGAGGTAAAAGGCGACATCCGACCACGAAAATTCCTGTTACCGCAGCAGGGAGTGGTGTACCGTATGTTCTATCGTGGGTTGTATGTGGTGGATTTGCTGTGGGAGAAGATTTTCAGGGTGCACTTCAACGAATTTCTCTACAAGTCGGGAAAGTTTGGAACGCACCCCTACATCAATCCGTTTCCAGCATGTGCGGAATGCCGTAAGTGCCTCGAAGGTTGTCCGGTCAGCGCGATTCGAGAGGATTGGCGTATCGATGCGAAAAAATGCTTGCGGTGTTTGCGCTGTTTTGATGGATGTCCTAATAATCGAATACACGTGAAAGGTTTCTCGAATCCGGAAAATTATGCTGATGAAAAGTAAAACGTTACGCACGATATTGAGTCTGGCGCTGGGAATCGTGTTTCTTGCTGTGTGGTTCCATGTTATCGATATCTCGATCTTCCTTTCGTACCTGAAAAAGGTCGATATCCGCCTGGCAGGGCTTTCAGCGCTTGTGTACCTGGTCTCCTATTTCCTTCGCGCGATGCGCTGGAACACGATCCTGTCAACCATCAAGAAGGTTCCTCCTGTACCGGTCTTCGGATATTACATGGCCAGCAATTTCCTCAACTACCTGATCCCCATTCGTGCCGGGGAACTCACAAAATGTCTTTTTCTCAAGAAGAAATACGATATGAAGGTTTCTCAGACCTTTCCAACGGTCTTTATCGATAAAATCTTCGATTCGATGGCGATCTTCATGGTGTTGGCGCTTATCCCATTTCTGCCGATCAATCTGAATCGTTCCTTGTGGATGCTGATCTACCTGATTCTGGCGATCGTCGCTTTCGGAATCGGGATCATGGTCGCGGCTACGATCGCGCATGAGAAAACGACGCGCTTCATCATGAAGCTGCTTTTCTTTGTCCCGAAGAAGTACAACGAGAAAATGCAGGACATGTCGAGCCTGTTCGTGGAGGGGATCGGTCTCTTCCGCCATCATCTTAAGCTGTTGCCTGAGATAGCGGTATTGACCGTGTTGCCTGTAGTCACGGAGAGCCTGTTCATTCTGTTGCTCTACTGGGCCTTTGGCGTGAATGTCAGTTTCTGGGTGATTCTGTTCGGTTATACGCTGATCTATCTTTCGTACGTTTTGCCGCATCCTCCGGCTCAGATCGGAAGTCACGAACTGCTGATGGTACTCATCTTCAGCATCGGTTTCGGGCTCGACCGCAATCTGGTGAGCGCTGTCATGGCTTTCGGGCACATCATGACGGGGCTGCTGATTGTGATTATCGGCACGACGGTTCTCAGTTTCACGGGAATGTCTCTCTTCGAAAAGCAATCGGAGGAAGATAGCGGACGTTGATTCGGTGCGCTATCTACGCGGCGGGGCGGCGGCAGAAGCCCTTTGAATCCAGCAGCATGCTTTTATCGGTCGGAGGTCGATGGAAAGCACGCTGCTGGATTTTTCTATGGGCTTCTGGATAGAATCGCTCATTCAAACAGTGGTTTGAATGAGCGATTCTATTGTGTGCGTAGCACACCCGCCGCCCCGCCGCTGGGTTGGTGGAAAACTTCAAGAGCGAGGTCGCTCCACTATTCGATAGAGATACCTACCGGACAATGGTCGGAGCCCATGACATCCTGCCGGATAAAACCGTCCCTGACATGCTTCATAAATCCCTGATTGGCGAAGAAGTAATCGATTCTCCAGCCCGTGTTTCTTGACCGTGCGTTTCCGATGTACGACCACCAAGAATACTTCTCGGGTTTCTCGTTGAAAGCGCGAAATGTGTCTACGTAGCCGTGCTCGACGAGCTTGTCCATCCATTCCCGCTCGATCGGCAGGAAGCCCGAGACCTCTTCGTTGGCCTTGGGTCTGGCGAGGTCGATGGGCTTGTGGGCGGTGTTGTAATCGCCGCAGACAACAACGTTCTTGCCCGTTTTGACAGCTTCATTCATGACATCGAGGAAGCGATCGTAGAAATCGAGCTTGTATTGCAGCCGGTCGTCGTTCATCTTCCCGTTGGGGAAATAGACGTTGAACAGAACGAAGTCGGGATACTCGGCGCGGATCACGCGTCCCTCACGGTCGAATCGTTCCTCGCCGATAGAGTATGAAACGGAAAGCGGCTCCTCCTTTGAAAGGACGCATACGCCTGAGTAGCCTTTCTTTTCGGCGTGACTCCAATACTTGTGATAGCCAGGAAGACCTTTGATTTCCGTAGGGATTTGGGGCTCTTGCAGCTTGGTTTCTTGCAAGCAGAGGATGTCCGGTTGCTCCCTGTCGATGAATTCGAGAAATCCTTTTTTCAATACGGCCCTCAGTCCGTTAACGTTCCATGAAAGTATGATCATCTACTGCTCCTTGCGGGGGTATTTTGTTTGAACGCCGATGCGCGGACATTGATCGTGAATCGGGCATCGGTCGCATCGTGGATTGAGCGGCTTGCACAGGTTCTGGCCAAACGCGACGAAGTATGAATTGAACGACAGCCAATACTTCTCGGGCATCTTCTTACGCAAGGCCATCTCAGTCTCGAGCGGATCTTTCGTCTTGAGGTAGCCAAGCCGGTTCATGATGCGATGCACATGCACGTCAACACATACGGCAGGCTTCCTGAATGCAATGGCCAGCACGAGGTTCGCGGTTTTTCTGCCAACGCCCGGGAGCGTGACCAACTCCTCGATCGTATCGGGGACAACACCGCCGAAAACTTCGATCAGCCTATCCGCCAATCCTTTGAGATGCTTGGCCTTGTTGTGGTAGAATCCGGCGGGAAATATCAGTTCCTCGATCTCCTCAACGCTCAAATTCTGTAAATCCTGGGGGGTGTCGACTTCCGTGAAGAGCTTCTTCGTGACCATCGTTGTTGTCTCGTCCTTGGTTCGCGCGCTGAGAAGCGTGCCTACAAGCACCTTGAACGGGTCGCTCGTCTGCGCTTCAATCAAGTCGATAACCGGAGCCTGAACCGTCTGAAAATGCTCTTCGAGCTTATGATAGACAATATCGAAATCCATCTTGAATCATTCCTTTCTGTTTCTTCATAACTTCTCAAGAATTTCCAATGCGCGCTTCTCGAACGTTGCTTCTTTGCAAAGCATTTGCGATATCTTTGCCGTTCGCCCGGCGTGGAAGCTGTCGTTGAGGAATACGTAGAGCAGGTTCTCGAGTTCTTCCGGCGTGTGGTACACGGGAACACCCAGCTTATCCAGACCTGCAATCGCGTCGCTGATCTGAAGGCAACCCAGCGCTGCCAGATCGTACGTGCGATTGTTGATAAAGCCGTACTTCAGCATGGCGGCATGATGATCGTTCAGATTGATCTTCGCAGAGCCGTATACTTCGGGAAGCCGATCGCTCGATACGAACCCGGCAATAACCTGATTCTTCGGCAACACATCGTCCCACCCCGATCCGATAACCTTGAATCGTTTCGCGAAGCAGGTTTGCAGAATGTCTTCGATGATCTTCCGGTACTTGAAGTGATGGTAATAGTTGTTTCCCACAAACAGAATCTCGTGCTCGATCCTGCGCTCGCGCGGATAGATGTATGTGGGATCGTAAGCTTGCTGTAAGACATGAACAGGTACGAGAATATCCTTGCGAACCGTGTCCGCGAAAGCTTCCGACGCGATGAAAACCCGGTCGAAAGCACTCAATTCCCGGGGCGTGCGAATCTCCGGGTGGCTGATGCACCAGAGCAGGTTCTGGTGATAGGGCCTGGGTTGGTATTGCAATAGTCCGGTAATGAAAATGCATGTGTCGAATGCGTTGTCGTCATCGTTCCATCGATCGTAACAACGTACCTCCGCACGATGCCCCAGCTTCTTGAAGGCCGCTGCGAGGCTGTCCGCGAAACATGTGTCGCCCCATCCGATCTCTTCGCGTGTTGGGGAACAGATTTTGATCACGATATTCATGAGAGAAGCCTGTCCTTTTTCCAGACAAACGCGTCGAACGCTACGTGGTGATTCGGCCCCAGTGAACGCAGTATCTCGCCGTTCTCAATTCGATTGTATTTTGATAAGTTCCCGAGATTTTCTTTCCGTGTGATGAAGCAGAAAGGAAGTCCCTCTTCGATTTTCGCGCTGAAACCGGGCTTGTAATAGGTCAGAGGTCCGTTGATCCGCTCGTCCGGCAGCCGGTATGTCTGCGCGAAATGAGTACCGATTTTTTGTTCCGGGGATTCGACTTGATTGGATACCATCGGGACAAAAACATCAACATCCTTATTGAAGTGAAACTGTCCGCACAGCATCAATGGCAGCAGACTGGACGCGTTCCACTCCGAATCCAGGTATATGACAAGCTCTGTCGCCAGTTTGGATTGCACTGCTTGAAGCGATTGTGCGATCCCGAATCTTTCCTGATAATCGGGCAGCGCGATCATGTGCGCCTTTTCATGTTGTGATGTGAAATAGGGAGCTGTGAAGATCAGATCAAAACGGTTTCCGTAACGCTTCTGATAGAATTCAACCTCTTCGGCCCGGGCGTTCCCGATCACGATGGTCGCCTGCTTACGATCGTTTAGACTCGCGATGGATTGAAAGACGCGTTGCGTGGCGCTTCCGTCCGTTACACTCACGAATTTCCGCGCGATATCCCTGGTTTCTGTGGAATCGTTTCGGATTATCGTCGATTGAATCAGGCCGAACAAACTCCCGGGATCGGTGAACCGCGTTCCGATGTCCCGGAAGCGATGCTCCAGATCGTTCTCATCGAATTTGGTTTTGTAGTCCGGGCTGTCGAAAAGCAGCACCGGCTTCCCGGTTGCGCCGAATTCGTAGATCACCGATGAGATGTCGGTGATCAGGAGATCGGCGGCAGCGAGCGCCGGTGTGATGTCCGCCTGATCGATGAACACGGCGTGAGGATGCTTGTCCGCATAGCGGATGAAAGGTTCGCGCCATTCCTCGGGCGTGATGGAGTGCAGCTTGAAAAGCAGATTGTACTCCGCGGGGAAATAGTTCTCCAGCTCGATTTGCAGGTGTGGAATCAGGCTGTATTCATGGTTGAATGTCGGCGCGAAAAGAACGGTTTTCTTCTCCGGATCGAGACCCCAGCCGGAAAGCAATTCTTCACGCTTCAACGAGCCGTTGAACATAGGATCGAGCTTGGGCATTCCGGTTACGGAAATCGGTTGATACACCTGGTGAAACAGCTCGCTACGGTGAATCGATCCCGGTACGCACAGCAGATCGGCGCAATTCTCGCGCCTGCTGATGGGTTTGCGCGTATAGAAGCTGCCCTTGCAGATGGTCCCATGACCAATGTTGATCAGCTTCCCCGCCCCCTCGACCCATTCGTAGCCGGAATCGGCAAGGAATGTGTATTCGGGATTGAACGCATAAGGATTGTTGACGACTTCGAAGGGAACGTCGATTGTCTGCCGGATCGCCTCCGGCCTTGCTCCCCGGCCCCGGTGGCCGCTCTTGCTCGGCTGGTATCCAAAGGAGTAAATGCCAATCCGGCCCCATTGATTTTCATGGATATGGTGGATCAATCCGGCAAAGAGGCCGATATGAAATTCGCGCTCTACAAAAAAGAGCCAACGTGTATTGCTGTTATTCTTTTCCATCGATGAAGGATTATCGAAACAGGTCTGTACTTGTCAAAAGAAACTTGCTTTTTCGTTGACATATTTCTTTTGTATTGCATCCTTATCCGAAATGAAAATACGATGAAAGGATTAGCATGATAATTAGCAGAACGCCGTTCAGGATATCTTTCTTCGGTGGCGGCACCGACTATCCCGTATGGTACGGGAAGCACGGTGGCGCAGTGCTTTCCACCACGATTGATAAATATTGCTACATCACATGCCGGTACCTTCCGCCCTTCTTCCCGCACAAGCATCGTATCGTCTATTCACGTATGGAAAACGTGCTGGAGATCGACCAGATCGAGCATCCCGCCGTACGCGAAGTGATGCGCTTTATGGAGATCGATCGCGGACTCGAGATTCACCACGACGGGGATTTACCCGCCAGATCCGGTCTCGGCTCCAGTTCCGCGTTTACCGTGGGGCTCCTGCAATCGATCTACGCGTTGCAGGGGAAGATGGTGAGCAAGCGGCAGCTTTCGCGGGAGGCGATCCACGTCGAACAGAACCTGATCGGTGAAAATGTCGGCTCGCAGGATCAAATCGCGGCCGCACACGGCGGCTTGAACCTTGTACGGTTCAAGCAGGACGGCGATTTCGAGGTTGAGCCCGTTATTCTTCCCGAAAAGCGGCGGCTCGAATTGCAGGACCGCATCATGTTTTTCTTCACGGGATTTTCCCGGCAGGCGTCCGAGATTGCCGAAAAGCAGATCGAGAACACCCCGAAGAAGGAAAACGAGCTGCACCGTATGCGGGAGATGGTCGACGAAGCGCTGGAGATTCTCATCGATGAGAGAACGCCTCTGGAGGCTTTCGGAAAGCTGCTTCATCAAGCCTGGGAAATCAAACGCTCTCTAACGGACCGGATAACGAATCCCGCGATTGACGAATTTTACCGGAAAGCGCTTGAAGCTGGCGCAACGGGCGGAAAGCTGATCGGAGCCGGTGGCGGCGGATTCATGATGTTTATCGTCGAGCCATCCAGGCAGGATGCCGTAAAGAAAGCGCTTGACCGGCTACTCTACGTGCCGGTCAAATTCGAGACGGGCGGAAGCCGTATCATCGCCTACGAACCATAGAAATTGAGGATATCATGGAAAAAAAGATTACCCAAGCGATCTATGAATCGATTGAAGTAAAACGAAGAATATTCGAGGACGCAGAGCTTTGCCAAGCGATTGAAAAGGCGTCAGAGCTTTGTATCGAAAGCCTGAAAAACGGGGGGCGCGTTCTCTTCTGCGGAAACGGCGGAAGCGCTGCAGACGCCCAGCACCTGGCCGCGGAACTCTCCGGGCGCTTCTATTACGACAGGCCGCCGCTCGACGGTGAAGCGCTTCACGTCAATACATCCTATCTGACTGCCGTCGCAAACGACTACTCGTACGACGAGATTTTTGCACGATTGACCCAGGCGAAGGGTCGCATAGGCGACGTGCTGGTGGGGCTTTCCACTTCCGGTAATTCTCCCAATGTGATGCGCGCGATCGAGAAGGCGCATGAGATCGGCATGACCACGATCGGCATGACCGGCAAAGGTGGGGGAGAGATGAAACAGATGTGCACCGTCAATCTTATTGTGCCTTCCGACTGCACGCCGCGGATCCAGGAAGCGCACATCCTCATCGGTCATATTCTGTGCGAACTCATCGAGGCCGTTATCTTCCCGAAAGAATAAACGATGGAAGCCGTTATCCTCTGCGGAGGCATGGGAACTCGCCTGAAAGAGATCACGGGCGATCTCCCCAAGCCGATGGTCGATGTCAATGGTCGTCCATTTCTGGACTGGATGCTTGAGTCGCTTGCAAAAAGTGGGTTCAAGCATGTTGTGCTTGCTGTCGGCTATCGATGGGAGACGATCCGGGAGTTCTTCGGAGATGAGCGCTACAGGATGAACCTTTCGTACGCGATCGAAACCGAACCGCTGGGGACTGGTGGAGCGATCTGCAACGCGCTCCAATTCTGCATACAAGAAAATGTTGTTGTTCTCAACGGCGATACGATGGTGGAAATCCCCTTTCAATCCATGATGCGGCAGCATGTTGTGGGAGATTCGGATGTCACCATCGCCGGGAAATGGATGGACGATTGCAGCCGATACGGAATCCTCGAAGTGGACGACGACAAACGCGTTGTGTCATTCCGGGAAAAACAAGCCGGCTGTAGCGGATACATCAACGCGGGTGTTTACGTTCTCAAGCGCGATTTGCCTTTAGGAAATCGGAAGAAGTTCTCCTTCGAGAACGACTTCCTCGATCGCAACGCAGAAAAATATTTCATGAAGATGTTTCAGTACGATGGCCTATTTATCGATATTGGAATACCGGAAGACTACAGCAAGGCATTGAATCACCTGAGCGCTCCCGCTTGAAATCGTTTTTTTATAGACAAAAGTGAACGGTATGAAAAAAATAGAGATTGGCAATTTACGATGCCTGCCTAATAGATTTGCCGGGAATATTTATGAAAGCAGAGAAAGCATATATCGACGATGTATTGATTATCCAGCCTGACGTGTTCAACGATGCGCGCGGATACTTCTTCGAAGTGTATCACAAGGAGAAGTTTAACGCGTTCGGCATTGAATATGAGTTTATTCAGGATAATCAGTCGAAATCAATGAAGAACACCATCAGGGGATTGCACTACCAGGCCCAACCGTTCACGCAGGGAAAGCTACTGCGGGTTCTTGAAGGCGCCATTCGCGATATCGCGTTGGATATCCGTAAGGGATCACCCACTTTCGGAAAGCATTTCTCGATCGACATCACCGCTGAAAGCCATACACAGATATGGATTCCTCCAGGATTCGCGCATGGGTTCTCGGTTCTCTCGGAGCAGGCAGTGATCCTCTATAAATGTACGGCCTTCTATTCAAAGTCTCATGAGCGGGGAATTCGTTTTGACGATCCGGCTCTGGGCATCGATTGGGGTGTCGAAGATCCAATCGTATCGGAAAAAGATATCGTGTTGCCGCAGTTCAAGGATGCGGAGATGGGTTTCGTTTACAACAATGAATAGAATCGTCATTCTCGGGGCCAATGGGCAGTTGGGAACGGCACTCCAGATTGAAATGGAGAATCTGGGTCGGGATTTTGTTGCGCTGGATATGCCTGATTTCAACTTGCGTGAGCCTGATATGTTAATCGACATTCTGCGCGATGGAAACTTTGAGGCGGTGGTAAACTGCGCAGCATATACAAATGTGCCTCAGGCCGAAATCGATGCTGACGCCGCGGTTCAGATCAATGGCGTTGCCATGAAGAGAATCGCGGGGATATGCAAAGAGCGCGATATATTTCTTTGCCACGTGAGTACGGATTATGTTTTTGACGGCTTGAAAGGCTCGCCGTATTACGAGACGGATGTCCCCAATCCTGTAAACGTTTACGGCATGTCGAAACTGCTTGGCGAAATGCTTGTCCGGCAATATGCCGGTGAGTACGCCATCGTCAGGACGGCTGGATTGTACGGCGCAAGTAAAATCGGAAGCGACAACATCGTCGATAAACTGATTCGCCTTGGGAAATCCCGAGATCGCTTACAGCTTGTTTCCGACGAGGTTGCCTCGCCGACTTATGCGAAGGATTTGGCAAAGCAAATCTGTGTTATTCTCGATAGAAGATTGGCGGGTATCATTCACGCCTCCAGCAATGGGGAATGCAGTTGGCTTGATTTCGGGAAGTTTCTCTATCACCAGTTAGGGATTTCGGTGAAAGTAGACGAGATATCGTCAGCGGAATTCAACCAAAACTTACGGAAACCGCTATACTCGGTTTTAATAAATTCGGTATTGCAACAAGAAAGTTGTGATATCATGCCGCATTGGCAGGAGAGCTTGTTAGCATATCTCTTGTCCAATGATCTTACAGGAGATTGGCGTTTTGAAACGTAGAATCAATATAGTGCTCGCTTGCTTCATCAACCTGATTGTCGTGCTTGCCATGTTCCTGCTTGTCGCATGGATCAAACCAGCAACACGCCACTATGTAATTCCTGTTTACTGGCGTCCGATGTTGCTTTTCGCTTCCTTTTGGGTTGTTGCTTCGGCGTTGGGCGGGAAATACAAGATTCATTCAAAGAACTCGTTCAGAAAGATAATCTCCATACTTTTCTTTAATGATTTCTTCATGATGGCGATCGTGTCTGTTTTTGTGGTAGCTGCCAAAATCGAGTTGTCTCGAATGATCATAATCGGAACAACGGTTGCAACATTCGTTGTCGAGTTTCTCATTTATGGAATTTACTGGTTTATCAGCGGGAAAAAGAATGCATTTGAAGCAGTCGAGATCGAGGAGGCGGATGATTTTTCTGAAGAGATCGACGTACACACCACGGAAGGCCTAAAAAAGCTGAAACAAGAGAAGGCTCCTAAAATCACTTACGAGTTGATTGAAATCATCGTCTTCGATCTGATCATTTTTGTGTTTTCCTTTTTCTTCGTTGCCTGGTTCAAGAATGCAATGCAACGGATGGTTATCCCAATGTACTGGAAGCCGATGGTGCTCGCTGCCGTTATTTGGGTGTTTTTCTCTTTTTTCAGTGAGAAGTATTACTTGCGCGAGAAGAAGAAGTTCTCCTCTGTCCTATCAATCATCCTTGTAACAAACCTGATCATCATTTCAATAATCGCGATTCTTGTGTTTGCTTTCAAAGCCTTTCATTTTTCGCGGCTCATTGTGTTTGGGACAACGGTCGTTACAACGGTTCTGGAAATCATTCTGGCGTGGGCATATTTCTTCACAACGGTATTCTATCGCGAGAATCCAGATTACGCAAAAACCTCCTTGATATCCGACTCTGATGAGCTTGAGGAATCTGCGGAGATCGTTTATGAAAAATCACATGTTTCCCGCTGGGAACCCGTGAGGTACAATCCCGGATTTGCGTCGGATGATAAACTCGATGAATCTGTGCTGATAAAAATGTTGAACAAGTATTTGAATGACTACCCCAATCTTTTTGAATTCATCAATGATATCGTTGCACTTGAAAATTTCCATAAAAGTCTATGCCGGGTTCTGAATACAACAACCTTGTACAACATCGAGGTTGAAGACGACAATTCGCTGGAATTGCTTCTCAATTTACACAAAGTCAATGACATGCGTCGCCTCAACAAGTATTTCATTCAAGTGAACAAAAAGCTAAAAGCAGGGGCGGTTTTTATTGGAATTGGCAAGACCAACGTGGAGCGCAGACGTATCATTAGAAGCAGATTCCCCAGAATCATTGCCATTCCCCTGGTGCTTGCTGACTTTATTCTGAACCGCATTTTCCCCAAAATCTATTTCCTGCAGGGGATTTATTTCGCGATTACGAAAGGGAAAAATCGAGCGCTGTCAAAGTGTGAGATACTTGGAAGGCTCACGTTCTGCGGATTCGAGATTATCGATGAGAAAGAGATCGGCAACTCGCTGGTCTACATTGTTAAAAAAGTCACTGAGCCAAGCAGAGACACCAATCCTTCCTACGGCCCGTTGTTTCGCATGAGGCGACGAGGTAAACACGGGAAGAACATATACGTGTACAAGTTCCGTACGATGCACCCATACTCGGAATACCTTCAGCATTACATGGTCGAGAGATACGGATATGGGGAAAAAGGCAAGATCGAAGACGACTTTAGGGTAACCGATTGGGGGAAGATCATCCGCAAGCTTTGGCTCGATGAACTCCCGCAAATTCTGAATTGGCTCAAGGGCGATCTCGCTCTTGTCGGCGTGCGTCCACTGAGCGACCGTTTCCTGAAGGAGTATCCTGAAGAGTTGCGAGAGGAGCGCTTCAAATACAAACCGGGCTGCATTCCTCCGTACGTTGCATTGAAGATGCAAAGGGTTGAGGATTATCTGATTTCAGAGAAGATATATCTCGAAGATAAGCGTTCGCACCCGATTCTTACGGATATCAAGTATTTCTTTTGGGCGATATATAATATTTTGACAAATCGGATACGTAGTGAGTAACTGACTCACAAAATAATACCATAAGGGATTTCAAATGAAAAAACTGAAGTTTGGGATTGTCGGTTGCGGCAGAATTTTCAAGAAGCATGCACAGACCCTCACCGGGTTTTTGTCTGAGAAAACCGAGCTTGTAGCAGTTTGTGATGTGAAAAAGGAACGAGCGGAAAAGGCTGGCAAAGAGTTCGGTGTTCCGTACTATACAAGTTATGATGAAATGCTTGAGAAGCATGGAGATATCGATGTTGTCAATATCCTCACCGAAAGCGGAAACCACGCTCGCCATACGATCGACATTGCAAGTAAGTACAAAAAGCATATCGTGGTTGAAAAACCAATGGCCCTCACACTTGAAGATGCCGATGAGATGATACGCGTATGCGACGCACACCGCGTGAAGCTGTTTGTCGTGAAGCAGAACCGATACAATGTCCCCGTGATGAAGCTTCGGGAAGCGCTTGAAGCCGGGCGGTTCGGGAAACTTGTCATGGGTACCGTTCGCGTTCGCTGGTGCCGCCCCCAGGCCTATTACGATCAGGACGCATGGCGGGGTACATGGAGTATGGATGGCGGTGTGTTCACCAATCAGGCGTCCCACCATATAGACCTGCTTGAATGGATGCTGGGCGAACCCATTTCTGTTTTTGCAAAGAGCCGGACAGCGCTGGTGAATATTGAAACCGAAGATACCGGCGTTGCCATCATTCAGTTCCGTAACGGTGTGATTGGCGTTGTGGAAGCAACGACGGCAACGCGCCCCAAGGATATCGAGGGGTCGCTGACAATCATGGGTGAGCATGGAACTGTCGAAATCGGAGGTTTCGCGGTCAACGAGATGAGCCTGTGGAACTTTGCCGATGGCGTCAACGATTCGGAGCAGGTGCTTTCCGAGTATAAGGAAGCTCCGCCAAACGTTTATGGCTATGGGCACAACAAGTATCTGGAAAATGTCTGCGACTCGATCATGCAGGACAAACAAGCTCTCGTGGATGGGCTCGAGGGGCGGAAATCGCTCGAGTTGATCAACGCCATATACGAATCGATTGAGACCGGCAGAGAAGTTTTTCTGAGATTCCGTCCTGAAAAATGCCGTCTTGGCAGGAAGAATGGACACCATGAGTAATAAACCAGCCAGGTTGTACGAGGTCCAGATCAAGTCGGATGTGAAGTTCGGTGAGAACGTCACCGTTGTCGCCCCGGCGAACTTATACGGCTGTGAGATTGGCGATGATTGTTTCATCGGACCTTTTGTTGAAATCCAGAAGGATGTAACAATCGGTAAGCGGTCTAAAATCCAGTCCCACACGTTTATTTGTGAATTGGTCCAAATCGGTGACGATTGTTTCATCGCGCACGGCGTGATGTTTATAAACGATCCCTTCATCAAGGGTGGCCCGGCTCGTGGCGATAAAGACTACTGGCGCTCCACACACATTGGCAACCGTGTTTCGATCGGTTCGAACGCTACCATTTTACCGGTGAACATCTGTGACGATGTCGTCATCGGAGCAGGAGCCGTTGTAACGAAAGATATAACGGAACCTGGCGTTTATATTGGAAATCCAGCAAAGCAAATGAAGTAACCGAATTCAGAGGAGAATATGAACATTCCTTTTGTAGATTTAAAAGCGCAGTACGACAGTATAAAGAACGAAATGGATCGGGCGATCCAGGACGTTATCGATCAGACGGCATTCATTGGCGGATTCGCAATGAATCAGTTCAATCAGGATTTTGCTCGATACATAGGAACAAAGTACAGTATCGGTGTTGGCAATGGAACCGATGCGATCGTTTTCCTCTTGAAAGCGCTCGGCATTGGAAAAGGAGACGAGGTTATCGCTCCGGCGTTTACATTTATAGCTACAACGGAGGCCGTCGCTGCCGTGGGAGCGGACGTCGTTCTGGTTGACGTACATCCTGATTATTACAATATCGATGCATCCCTGATCGAAGAGAAGATAACACCGCGTACGAAGGCAATCATCGCTGTTCATCTCTATGGGCAACCTGCCGACATGAACCCGATACTTGCGATAGCACAGAAGTATAATCTTAAGGTGATCGAAGACTCTGCGCAGGCGCACGGAGCGCTTTATGACGGGAAGAAAATAGGTAATTTTGGGGATGGAGCTACATTCAGCTTCTACCCCGGGAAAAACCTCGGAGCATACGGAGATGCGGGAGCAATCATCACAAACGATGATTACGTTGCGAGTCACAGCACTAAGATATCGAATCATGGTAGAACAAGCAAATACGATCACGAGTTTGAAGGATACAATTCCCGGTTGGACGGCATACAAGCCGCTGTCCTTTCCGTGAAACTTAAGTATATCGATTCATGGAACGCGAAGCGCAGGGAGAATGCCAGGCTTTACGATGAACTGCTTTCTGAAATCCCGCAGATCGTGACCCCCAAGGTACATCCTCTTTGCCAGCCGGTTTATCACCTTTATGTGATCCAGGTTGACGGACGAGAGAATTTAATGGAATACCTGAAAGAAAAAGGTATCGCTACTGGCGTCCACTATCCGATCGGGATTCCGTACTTGAAAGCGTACGAAAGATTGAACCACACACCGGAAGATTTCCCGGTGACATACAGTCTTCAGAACAGGGTACTCAGCTTACCGATGTTTCCCGAACTGACGGAAGAGATGATCCGGTACACGGTTGGGTGCCTCAAGGACTATTTCAGCAATTAATATCGAACATCATAGATTTCTGATGTCGATGGGCGAGAAGAATGACTAAACTGTCCGCTGTAATGATCGTGAAGAACGAGGCGAATAACCTTCCCAGATGTCTTGCGTCGTTACAGTGGGCGGACGAGATTGTTGTTGTCGACACCGGCTCCACGGACAACACGATCGAGATTGCGAAATCCCACCAGTGTCGCGTTGAAACGATCGAGTGGATGGGTTTCGGTCGATCGAAGCAATACGCGGTGGAACAAGCCGTCAATGACTGGGTACTTGTCGTGGACGCGGATGAGGAGATAACGCCAGCGTTGCGCGACGAGATCGGGAAGATACTGGTTAATCCTCGATTTTCCGCGTATAGAATTTTGCGTCGATCCTATTACTTGGGACGTCTGATCCGATACAGCGGTTGGCAAACGGACTACACGCTACGGCTCTTCGACCGCAGGAGAGCTGCCTTCAATGAAAAAGAAGTCCACGAGAACGTCGAGACGGACGATCCAATTGGAACAATCGATATCCCCTTTTTACACTATACGTATCCAACTCTACAAAGCCATCTTGATAAAATGCTGTTGTACGGTAAGCTTGGTGCTGAAGAGGCATTTAAGAGAGGGAAGAGGGGCTCGATAGGCAAGGCCGTTTTTCATGGGATTTCAAAATTCTTCAAGATGTATCTGGTCAAGCAGGGATTTCTGGATGGGAAAGAGGGATTTGTCCTCGCTCTTCTCAGTTCCTTCGGTGTTTTCCTGAAATACATCAGGCTGTGGGAAAAATGCCGCCGGTAGTTCTCCATATCGATACGGAAAAGGGATTCAGGGGCGGACAGCAGCAAGCGTTGTATCTCCACACGGAATTACTGAGGCAAGGATACCGGAGCTATTTCGCCTATCCGAAGGATTCACTCCTGGAACCGAAGCTCGATAGAGCGAACTCGTGTGCCTATCAATACCGAAATGAGCTGGATTTCTTAAGCGGTTACCGACTTGCACTATTTGCCAGGAAACATCAGATTAACATTTTGCACGCCCATAGCGGACACGCGCTATCCGTTGCGCTTCTAACTAGATTGTTCTATCCGCATTGCAAGGTGATCGCATCGCGCAGGGTGGATTTTCGCATTCACGGGGGCCTGAGTCGCGTGAAATACAACAAAGCGGACCGGATCGTATGTATCTCGCAGGAAATTGAACGGGTCATGCTTGATTGCGGGATTCCGCAGAGGAAGCTGACGGTGATTCACAGCGGGGTGGATCTGGAACGGTTTTCCGCGAGTGAGGCGGATCGATCGTACTTGCCTGAGAATCTGAGAGGCAAACGGATTGTTGGAATCGTTGCAGCGTTGGCGGGGCACAAGGATTACCCGAATCTGATTGGTGCAGCGGAGATCATCTTGAAGAACAATCCCGATGTGATTTTTGTTTCGCTTGGCGATGGCCCCGAGCGTGAGAAGGTTAATGCACTGGCTGGGAAAGCTCCATTGAGAAATCGCTTCATATTCCTCGGGCATCGCAACGATGTTGGCGGCATATTAAAGTCGTTCGACATCTTCGTGATGTCGTCGCGTAAAGAGGGATTGGGAACATCCATTATCGATGCCATGGCGCAGGGACTTCCCATCGTTGCAACGGACGCCGGAGGGATTCCCGAACTGATCCAGGATCGCGATAACGGTCTTTTGGTTCCACGCCAGAACTCGCAAGAACTTGCAAAGGGGATTCAGACGCTGCTCGACGATCCACGGTTTGCCACTACCCTCGGAGAGAAAGCCCGACAGGATTCCGCGAAACACAGCATGCAAAACATGGCGCGACGCAATTATAAGCTATATCTGGAGATGGTTGGGAAGTAACCGACCGTCGTTGCATCTTCGCCCGATCTCCCACTCCACCGTATAACGACACGCCTTCGAGACTACCGGACACGAGATAAAAAGGCGTGTAACGATACGGCTCCGTGGGGAGATCAAACGAATCTGCTAACGACTTGAAGTGTTTGTTTTTCGATTATTTCCATTGAGGTGAAGTGGAAACGATGAAGAATATCCATTCGTGTACTATACAAGAAGGTGAACAAAAATATGGTGGAGCTAAGGGGATTCGACTTAAGGCAACGGTTCTCATCCCACGCGTATTGAAGGCAATGATAATGGGCGCACTGTAGAAGATGGTGAACAAAAATATGGTGGAGCTAAGGGGATTCGAACCCCTGGCCTCATCATTGCGAACGATGCGCTCTCCCAACTGAGCTATAGCCCCACGTGAATTGATTCATGCTTAAAAGGCGTGTGTTTCCTGTCAAGCGAAAATGCTTTCATTGACAAACTTGAACAATCTTCAAAACTGGGCAAAAATCGTAAAGGATTGCATTTTGAGGAATATTGCATTGCTTCTGATATTGCTTATTCTTGCCGGGACACTGGCAGCCAAGGAGACGTATCGTCGTGAGGAAGATCCCAAGCTTGCCGAGGCAAAGCAGTTGTTTTCCCAGGCGGTGGAGCTGTTCGGTTCGGGAGCATACGAGCAATCGATACAGGCTTTCGAGAAAGTGAGAGAGCTCAACCCTGATCATCCCGGGATCGAGTTCAACATCGGGCTGTGCTATCAGAAAATGGGAAATTACGAGCTCGCCCTGGAGCATTTCAAGAATCAGGTAGAAAGCACGCCGGATGACGACCAGACCTGGTACGACATGGGCGTCACGTACTATTTTCGCAAGGATTTCGGGAATGCCGTTCGCTCTCTTAAACGTTCCGCAGAGCTAGACTCCACCAACGTCGAAACATTTTACAGCCTGGGCCTCATCTCGCTGGAGCAAGGAAATCTGCCGGAAGCGCAGATTCACCTGGAAAGGGCGCTGAAGGTCAGCCCGGAACACCTGAAATCCCAAAGCGCGCTTGGCGTCGTCTATGTTCAGCTCGGAAGAGCAGACGAGGGGTACGATCTGGTTGAAGGCGCAGCCAACAAAGGACTTCGAGAGGCGCTTGATTTTCTGGAACGCTATCCCCGCGAGCCATAAGTTTTGTATGATGATGTGAAGGGTATCCCAACCGTCACCTGATATAATCTATCCCCGGAGTTTCGTATGCGGATTTTTCCACCTGCGAAGAGCAGGATGTTTCTCTTTTTTATCCTTTTACTGGTCGCATGTATCGTTCACGCGATCGAGGAAATCCCGGACAGCCTCCTTTTTCCCGACTACGGGAAGGAGATTCTGCAGCACCTCAAGCATACGAGTCTCGATACGCTTGGGCGAAAACCGCGAATCGGCCTGGTCCTTAGCGGCGGCGGAGCGCTTGGTCTAACGCATATCGGTGTGCTCAAAGTGCTGGAAGAAGCCGGGATCAAGGTGGATTACATCACGGGAACCAGCATGGGGAGCATCATGGGCTGCCTCTATTCCGTTGGTTACAGCGCCGACCAGATTGAAGAGATGGTCGCGCATCAGGACTGGGACACTCTGCTCATGGATAAAATCCCCCGGCATCAGATCGCCCTGGAAGAGAAGCTCGATGTGGATAAATACCCGCTTTCGTTCGCAATCCGCGGCCTGGATATCTCGTTGCCTTCGGGACTGCTGGCGGGGCAGAATTTCTACGCGTATCTTTCCCAGCTAACCATGTCGATTCACCATATCAACGATTTCAATAAACTGCCCATTCCGTTCCGTTGTATCGCGACTGACATCGAGACGGGCGAAGCCGTGGTGCTGGATCACGGTTATCTCCCCGACGCGATCCGGGCAAGCATGTCGATACCCTCCATGTTCATACCGTTTGAGATAGAGGGAAGGCTGCTGGTTGACGGCGGTCTGGTGAGGAACTTCCCGGTTGTCGACGCGCTGGATATGGGCGCGGATATCATCATCGGGGTGAACGTTGCGGGGACTCCGTCCAAGCGCGACAAGCTCGACAGCATCATCAGCATCCTCAGCCAGGCGATAAGCTTCTCCGGTTATCGAAGCACCGCAGAGCAGAAAAGGCTGGTGGATATCTATATAAGCCCCGAGACCGGTAACTACAGTATCATGGATTTCGATGCCGCCGACACGCTGATCGCCAGCGGCTACAGGGCGGCAATGGATCGCTTTGATGAATTGACTGCGCTCAGCGATTACATGGAGATGTATCCCCAGATCGATCTCCCTGAGCCGAAAACGATGATCGATTCGGTGTACATCCTCGATATCGGCATCGAAGGCCTGAAAAACGTTTCTCGCGATCTGGTTTACAGCAAGCTGACGATTCCCCAGCAGGGGTGGGTACGTCCCGAAGAGATTCAGCAGGGCATCGAGAGATTGTACGGCAGCCAGTATTTCGACCTGGCGATGTACCGCCTGGTGCCTGTGGCAGGTGGGGTGAAGCTCATCGTGAAGGTGAAAGAGAAGAGCTCGAACCTATTCAAGGTAGGTTTGCATTACGATAGCGTATCGAAGTCTGCTCTCCTGTTCAATGGTACATTCAGAAACCTTCTCCTTGAAGGCAGTAAATTTTCGGCCAATGTTAAACTCGGCGATCAGTACGGTTGGGATTTGCGATACTACCTGTTGACGGGTCGCCACCCGGGTGTGGGTTTTGAAGCGAAATACTTCGAGAGCAAAATGGATATCTGGGCGTACAACAAGGATAACGAACGCGAGTCTTATTGGGACTACTATCAGGGAGGAATATCCCTGATGGCGGAAACGCTGGTGGACAATTTCCTGTCGATTGGGGCTGGGGCTGAACTACTTGCCTCGGAAGTGAAGCTGAAAGCGACGACCATGGAGGTCGACGGTAAGAGGATATCTACTGTGATGGTCGATTACTTTCTCAAGCTGGAGACTGATACGCTCGAAAAATTGAACTACCCGCGAAAAGGCGGTAACCTTTATGCCGAGTTCAGATCTTTTACCGGTGTGATGGAGGCCGAAATAACCACCGGGCAAAAGGCAGAGGTCAATGAGGATTTCGAGCGTTATTTCTTCCGGTATTTTCGGGCGATACCCCTCTGGGAACGAACAGCCCTTCAGTTCAGGGGATATTATGGCTTCATCCGCTCCACGGAGTACCAGTATCCCGAGTTCCAGTTTTTCCTGGGTGGGCTCAAGTACAACAACGATCCCCGGTTCGTCCCGCTCATTGGGTTGGGGGAAATGAAGCGCTATGGAAAGAACGTTATGTCGATGATGTCGGCATTTCAATATGAAGTCCTCGACGATGTATACGCTACGGTAACTGCCGGTCTGGGTAAGGCGACGGACGATTACGACGATCTCTGGTACAAGAAACACTATGTATGGGGCTATGGTTTTACTTTGGGTGCCGATACGCCGATCGGGCCGGTCGAATATACCTGGATGACAGGTAATGTAGATAAAAACGGAACTTCATACGTGAATATTGGATACAGGTTCTAAGAATGCGGAAATGCTGTTTGATGATCCTTTTGCTGATTCTTGGGCAAATGCTTGTTGCGATCTCTCCGAAGAACGGGGAAGATCCGATACGCCTGCTGAAGCGATTCAGGAACGTGGAAAAGGTTGATAAGGATGACGCCCGTCCTCGCATCGGGCTGGTACTGAGTGGCGGCGGAGCTCTCGGGCTCGCTCATATCGGCGTGCTGCAAGCGCTGGAAGAGATAGGAATCAAGCCGGATTATGTCACCGGAACGAGCATGGGCGCGATCATCGGCGGGTTGTACGCCATCGGATATGATCCCTACCAGCTCGAGCAACTCTCCTACGACATCGATTGGGACGCCGCGCTATCCGACGAAATTCCGCGGTCGAGCGTTCCTTTCGAAGAAAAATCGATCGACGCGGCGTTTCCATTTGTATTCCCGATCGAAGGTTTCGGTATCAAGCTTCCGCAGGGACTCCTCACCGGGCAAAAGCTATATGAAATCCTGACTCGACTAACCGTCGCGACGCACCATATCAGCGATTTCAATCAACTCCCCATACCGTTTTTATGCATCGCGACCGACATTGAATCGGGCAAGCCGGTGATCCTGGACAAGGGATACCTTCCCGACGCGATGCGAGCCAGCATGTCGATCCCATCCATGTTCATACCGATCAAGCTGAACGGGAAAACCTTGGTGGATGGGGGGCTCTCTTGCAATCTTCCGGCCGAGTACGTTTCCGCGATGGGAGCGGATATCGTGATCGCCGTGGATGTGAGCGGCAACATGGCGACTGAGGACGAGTTGGACTCGTTCCTGAATATTCTTGCGCAAACAATATCCTTTCACAGTATCAACTGCCTGGACGAGCAATTGCCATACGTCGATGTTTATATCGAGCCCAAGCTACCGGGATACAATTTCATGGACTTCCAGAAGTCCGATTCGCTGATCGCGCATGGCATCAATGCGGTATTCGAGCAATACTCCGAATTGAAGGCGATTGTCGAAGAGCAGAAGAAGTATCCCGCTCCCCCCGAGCAGGAAAAGCTCGTGGTGCCGGACGCTATCTACATCTCGGAGATAACCTCGGAAGGGCTGGATCAGATATCGGAGAAGGTCGTGCTGGCGAGTCTCCAGATTGAGCCGGATACGTGGGTTACGACGAAGGACATCGAGGAGGCGATCGATCGATTGTATGGAACGAGATACTTCGAGCTGGTGAACTACCGGCTTTCACCTGCTGAGGACGGAGTGGTGCTAATCATCAAGGCGATCGAGAAGAAGAGTGGTGAATTACGCGCAGGGGTCAATTACAACAGCGATCTGAAGGCGGCATTGATGCTGAATTTGTCGTTCAAGAACCTATTGCTGGATGGATCGCGGCTTTCGTTCGATCTGAAGCTGAGCGACAACTACGCCTGGAACACGGAATATTTCTATTATCCTGGATGGGAGCCCGGACTTGGCCTCAAGGGGTCCATAAACGGGGAATCGTTTGATATCTGGCTGTATGGAGAGGACGGGCAGCGATACGCGTTCTACGATTACGAGATGTATGGCCAACAGTTTACGGTGCAAACTGTGAACGACAACAGGATTACTGCGGGACTGGGAATCGAGCTGTTTCAGTCCGAGATGGATTTGAAGGCGAGGACGGTTGAGTATTTCCCCGACGAGATTAAGTCGTCTTTCATCGATTACTTTGGATTCCTCAATGCGGATACGTATGATCGTTCGGTTTTTCCCCGCGATGGCATCGAGTTTTACATCGAAGCGCGTGGATACTATGGAATAATGGATTATGGCTCTGGTTCTGAAGATGAGCAGTTCCATTTCAAGCGTTACTATGGGCGAACGAGGAACATCTTTCCGATCAAGGAGAAATGGTCGTTCCTGCTCAACGCATACAGCGGGGGCGTAGTTGGCGATCAGGTTCCGGACGAGTTCGATTTCTTCCTGGGTGGGCAGCACTACCACGAGTCGCGCTTCATTCCCATGCTCGGTCTTGATTGGATGCACAAGGTGGGAAAGTGCGCACTTTCGTACGATATGGGCATCCGCTACGAGGCTTGGAAGAATATTTTCCTTGCTGGACGTATTGGGGCCGGAAAGGCGTGTAACGAATACACCCACCTGTTTACCAAAGCGGATGGATATCTGGCGGGATACGGCTTGAGCATCGGGGCGAAAACGCCCATCGGGCCGGTTGAACTCATGATAATGGACGGCACTTCGGACTCCGGAAAGATGGAGTGGTATGTGCAGATCGGTAGCGATTTCCGCTAGGTACTTGAAGCAAGGCGTTTCCAAGCCTTGGCATTCGTCGCATCTTCGCCCGACCTTGCTCCGCCGTGGATATAACACATCGGTCAGCGCGACATTTTCTCACTCAGGAAAATAAACATACACGCGCTTCACGATGTGTAATACAATTTCCGCTTCGATGGACCACAAACTTGAAAATCAGTAGAGGCGGAAATTGTTCTCAGAGAGGATTTTCCGTTTGAAGTGCCAGAAGAATTTTTGGCACTTCAAACGAAAAACCGTATAACACCACGTCTTCTCGTCGGAGCGAGCGAATCTGCTTCCGAATTTGTACGGGCAAAGAAAAAGCCGGCGGGGAGCCGGCTATCATTTGGATATGCATTTGGAGAGGGAGGATTTATTCAACCGTCCAAAGAGCCTTCAGGCGGTTATATAACACCGGAATCCACATACTCGAAATCAAAGTCGAAATCGAAATCTATGTTCTCAAATTTCTGAATCTTCTCGAGGTTCTTGAGATTACCTTCGAGGTTTTCGATTCCCTGGATCTTCTTGATATATTCGGAGCTATCAACTTCGATCTTCTCACCGTTTCGCTCGATGATCATTTCGCCGTCATCGTAGAAAATCTGGATATCGTCATCGCCGTAGATATCTTTGCGGGTTTTCACCTCAGCTTTCAGGGTCATTTCAGTTCCGTCACGCTTGATTTTCAGCTCGACCATGTCGCCGGGCTTCTTGTCGTCGAGTACGTTGTGGATATCGTCGATTTCGTTCACGGACTTGCCTTCGATGCTGAGAATCATGTCATCGACCTTCAGGCCAGCTTTATCCGCCGGGGAATCTTTCTCGATTCGTGTGATGGTCACGCTTTCGGCCTTACCGTCTTTCACGTTTTCGCTCTGCAGCGTGAATCCGATCGCATTTGGGTGCTTGTCGAAATCCTTGAATATCTTGATGGATTTCGGGATGTTATTGAACCACAGGTTCTTGCGACTGAATCCGAGCTCTTTCTCGCCAATGGTAACATCGAGCGTCTTGCGGTCGCCATCGCGGTAGACCTGAAACTTCGATTTTTGTCCGATCTTCATCTGGTCGACGATTTTTCCAAGCTGGTCGATCGTGTATATCTTGTTGTCATCGATCTTGAGCAGGACATCGTCTTTCATGAGGCCGGCTTCTTCAGCCGCCGAGTCTTCGACGATGCCGGTGAGAAGGATGCCGTAGCCTTCTGTGACGCCTTTTTTCTCCAGCGTTGAGGCCTTGAGATTGCTCATGTTGATCCCGATGAAAGGCTTCTTGGCAGTGTAATCGCTGCGTTCACCGATCTCGAGTTTGAGAGTTTGTTCTTTCTTGTCGCGGACGATTTGGCATTTAACCTTCGTGCCCGGATCGATCATCGTGAGCATCTTGGTCAGTTGATCGCTTGTGTAGATTTTGTCGCCGTTCATTTCGAGCAGCACGTCTCCATCTTCGAAGCCAGCTTTGTCGGCGGGTGTATCGTCGATCACCTCTTCGATGAGAATGCCGTATTGTCCCTTGACGCCCAGTTCCTCATAATCATCTTCATCGAGCGTGCTCGTGAATACCCCCATAAAGGATTTCGCCGAAAGCGTTGCGAATCCCGCGACAGCAAGGATCAGCAGTAGCAGCATGAATCGTTTCATTGTTACCTCCTATACGATCTTCAACTTATAAAGGCTTTACTATATACTGCCGGGCAGATTTTTCCCGACAGGTATGGTATCGACCGGATCAAATTCGGATACGATCATCAATTCACCCTTTTCGGATGATTTGTACTTTCGAATCACGTATGCCTTTTCTTCTTCGTAGTTTTCTTCATGGAAAATCGGATAAAGCTCGGGATTGTACAGTGATGTATAATCCACGTATTCCTCGTCCGCGTTATCCGCTGAAGAATCGAGCCGCTCCGGTGCATTACTTCGGAATGCAATCTGGTTCGCCCGGATGGCAAGTTCGGGATTCCAGATAAAAACGAACAGTATCATTAGAAGCGCTGAGGCAAATCCCACCGATAGACGAAAACGGTATTGGTATTTTTTCTCACGTCCAAAGTAATGTTCTTTCAGAGCGGCTCTCAACTGAATATCATACCCGTCGTTTTCGGGCCCGGGTACATTCATCGCGTTCAATTTGTTTTCAAAATCCATTTCTAATCCCCCTCGACAATCTTGCGGAGCTTGTCCATTGCTCTGTGAAGCCTCACTTTTACAGCTCCCTCGGTCGTCTTGAAAACTTCCGCAATCTCCTGATGCTTGAGCTTGTTGAAGAACCTGAGACTGATAAGGTTCTGATCCTTCAAGGGAAGCTCTTCAAGCGCGCTGCGGATTTTCCCGTAGTCGAAGCCGTCGTCGTCCTGCATATCCCCATTGCAGGCGTCCGACTCCCACTCGAGTTTCTCCATTATTCTTTTATCCCGCTTTGCCCGGCGATAATAGCCGTTTACCTCATTCATGGCGATTCGTATCAACCAGGCCTGGAATGATCCTTTACCAAACCAGCGGAACATGTTCAACTTGTTCATTGCGCAGAAAAAGACATCTGATACAATCTCGTGGCGTGTCTGCGTATCACTCACTCTATGGAATACAAACCTGTCAATGAGCGGATAATATTCGCTATACAGTGCATCGAAGCACTTAATGTCCTTTCGGGCATCCCTGATTTTTTCTTCTTCCCGTTCCATACGCTTTCACTGAATAAATGGATTTACCTCGCTATGGTTACATTATTTATGCCGAAAAAGTTGTACTTTCAGCATAAGTCGTTGCGATGTATCTCATAACACGGAATCCGCCGCGTGAAAAATGTTTTCCGGAACATCGCCGGAACCTGTTGGACAATGCAATTATATCCGTATCGATCCAGGATATATCATGGTGATATGTACATTCTTGTGCGGTAATTTCGTTAAGAGAAAAAACTTGACGTCAAACCGCATGAAATAACGATAATGAAGGTGCTCCAGATCATTTTTCCGGCAGGAGGGTTTCATGGGCAGATTTATCATTCTTACCGCGCTGGTTCTCGCCGCGTTATTCTTAGGCGGTTGCCATTCGTTTTTTTCGTCGCCGTCATCGGGAAATGAAGACTGGGTAACTCCTGAGGGTGCGGAATTTCCTGTTTATGTCGGTGATTTCGATGGATACACGATTATTTCGGATGAAGGTGAGATCGGAGAAGTCGATACGCGCGACTGGCAAGTCTATTCGTATCGAACTTCGAAAAACACACTCAACGATTACTGGTTTCCCTCACTGAAAGTTACCGACATCGGTTTCGAAATCGTTTGCATCGAATGGACAACAGAAACTGAAACAGATGTCATGGGATTTTACTGTCTCAGAAGTATAGACCCTGATTATATTATAACAGAGAATGTTAATCTTGAGATTATCCCAGCGACGAATACTCCGAACCACATGGATTATAAGTATTATGACTATTATCCATACGTTGATGCCACGTCCTTCTATTTTGTTAAAATGGTTCACAACAATGATGTAGTCCACGTTGCTGGCCCACTGTCAATTATAGTCAGTCCGGAGAATCTGTCGGATCTCGACACAAACGCATTTAGATTTTTCGCAAATCCATTCGATGGAAAGGGAGAATTTCTATACAATATCAAGCAAGGATTCACTGCTGACGTAGTTCTTTACAATGCCACCGGAGATGATTTCTTAGTTTTATCAGATGATGTTCTTTCGGGGAAATCATCGATCGAGTTCAATGCGGGAGATTATTCATTTGTTCCCGGTCTCTACCGTATCTTCTACCGTATCCTCGATACAAATGGAAATCAATCTCAATGGGGCTACGGCGACATCATGTACGATCCCGATTACGAGTGGTAGAAAAATCGCTGGACAAATAAGCCCTGACCGGTGAATTTCGTAGAAAAAATATGGGAGAGCGAATATGAGGCGTATTGCCAGCATCTTAATCATCATCATGCTGCTTTCGGTAGGAGTTGTCTTCGCCGAAACCGTAACGAACGCGAAAGCGGAAGGTCCCGTAACACTCGAGAGAGCACAGAACGAGGCGTTTGTTCGCTGCGCTCTGCAGGACAAACAACTGACCGATGAGGAGATCACGGCGCTTCTCGAGAACATCGATGACACGCAGTTGGGTGACATCGCTGCGGATCTGGATCAGATCGACGAGGCCGGAAGCCGCAGAAGTAAAAGAATGTGGACGCAAGTAGCTGTCTGGTCTCTCACACTGGGGATCATCGCCTGGCTGATCGTGGACGCGAACAACTGATGGCTCGATCTCGCTACTTTCTTTTATTCATTGCGATTCTGCTTTTTGCACGAACATCCCTGAGTGGGATTTCTCCTGCCCAAACGGATGCGGCCCAGGCTGTTCAATACCGCACGCGACTGGTTGAAGCGCTTGTCGAGAAGGGTCTGGATGCCGAAGAAGCCGCCGACCTGGTGGCCGATCTGAGTGATGTGGAAGTTGCAGGACTGGTGGAAGACGAGGGCTTGATCGACGCCGGCGGAATGCGCGGGAAGTATGTCGTTACGTTCGTCATTATCGGCTTGATGGCTGCCGCAGCCGCCGCAACGCTCATGCTCGCGGAAGATACCGGAACCGAATCGAACGTATTTGCGCCATGAAAGTGAAAACCAAGCTTCTGATACTTGCCAGCCTGTGTTCGCTGGCTTTTTTTTCGTGCGTTCGCTTCTCGTACAACTACGAAGTCGAGCATGTGATCGACGGAATTCCGGTCAACCCACAAAACGGAGTGGATTGCGGTCCCGCGACGTTGACTTCCGTTCTGAACTATTACGGGATAGCCGTAAGAATGGATTCCGTCGCCACGGCAGTTCGCAGGGACGCTCTCGAGGGAACTCTGACGCTGGACATGGTTGTCTACGCGAAATCCCGGGGTCTGGACGCGAGGCTCTACCGGAGTTCACTGGATGATTTGAAGCAATGCATCGATGCGGGAATCCCACTGATTGCGATGGTCGAGATGGACTCGGCTAATCCGTTTGACGGGGTGCGCAAGATTGTCTCGGACTACAAGTCGCCAAGGCATTATCTGCTGGTAACGGGTTACTCGAGCGTACACCGGTATGTGATCGCGCACACCGGCGGAGAACTTCCGGTGCGAATTCCCTTTGACGATTTCGAATCCTCCTGGGAGTCGACGGGGCGCATCGCCATCAGGATTTCGCAGACCTCTCAAGAATAGCGATTCCCCTTCCTCAATCGTGGCATCTTCGCTCCATCCTGCCTTCCACCGTGTATATAACACGTTGTCGCAAAGAGTCAATGTATCGTGAAAGCGCTCAACGTGTAACAACACGGCTTCAGGCAGGAAAGAAGCGAATCTGCTCACGATGTTTCAAGTCTTCGAGATAATAAAAGTCACGGGAATCGTATTTTCTTCTTGCAAATCATTTGCAACTATTGTATCTTGGTGTCATGAAAAAATGCGATCCGGGAAATGTGCTCCAGAGGAGCAAGATAAGGAAGACAAGGCAGCGAATCGAGTTGCTCTCGAAGATGATCCACGAGGTTTCGTTTTCTGCAAAGCAATTGCAGAAAGAGATGGCTGACATTGACCTTGCGACCATCTACCGATTCATCCACTTGCTGCTCGAGAAGGGCATCGTGCGCGAAATCGCGTTTCTGGACGGCCATCAGTTCTACGAGTACGTCTGCGAGCATCATCCGCCGCACGGGCATTTCTACTGCGAGCACTGCGAGCGGCTGTTCTGCCTCGCGCCGCTCGATTTCGATCAGAGCAGCGTTCTGATTCGCAACGCCGAGATGCACCGGATCGACCAGATATCGCTGGTCATGAAAGGAGTATGCAAACAATGCGCAAAGCAATCATAGCATTATTTATTGTTGCGGGACTTTTGATGTCCTGCGCGCCGAAAGAGGCGCAAAAGGTGTCGGACAAGCCGGTGGTTTTCGTGAGCATCGCGCCGCAAAAGTATTTCGTGGAGCGAATCGCGGGTGACTTCGTCGATGTAAGGCTGATGCTTCCACCGAACTCGAGTCCGGTAACGTACGAGCCCTCCATCAAGCAGCAGGTCGAGCTGAAAGACGCGCAGGTCTATTTCAGGATCGGCGTTCCGTTCGAGGAATCGTTTCTACCGGCGATCCAGGAGAGCGCATCGGGTGTCACCATCATCGACACACGCAAGGGGCTTACCCTACGCGACGTGGAGTCGTTTGACGAGATCGCGCTTGAATTGGGGCATCAGGATATGGAGCACGACCACGAACACCACGATATGGAAGAGGAACACGAGCATCATGGGCACGACCATGAACACACGGGTAAGGATCCGCATATCTGGCTCTCACCCGATCTGGTGAAGAAACAGGCCGGAACCATCGCCGATGCGATGAAGAAGATATTACCGGACCACGCGGCCGAGATCGAGCAAAACCTCCGTGAATTCTCCCTTGATCTGGACGGGCTCTCGAAGCAGGTGGAGGAGATTCTCGAGCCGCTCGAGACGCGCGACATCCTCGTATTCCATCCCGCGTGGGGCTATTTCTGCGAGCAATTCGGTTTACGGCAGATTCCCATCGAGGTAGAAGGGAAGGAACCCCTTGGAAAGCACACGGTCGAGATCGTACGCTTTGCAAAGGAGAAGGGAATCAAGGTGATCTTCGTGCAAAAGCAATTTGACGAGAATGTCGCGACAAGCATCGCGCAGGAGATCGGCGGGAGCGTTGTCGGTATTGACCCGCTCGCGGAGGATTACATGAATAACATGAAAAGCATTGCAACATCATTGGCCGAGAGTCTTCGATGAACGATGCGATCCGCGTGGAGAATGTCTCGTTTGCGTACAACAACCAGCCTGTGCTGGACGGCATCGACCTGCAGGTGAGGCGCGGCGAGTTCATCGCGATTGTGGGTCCCAACGGCGGCGGGAAAACGACGCTGCTCAAGTTGATGCTCGGCCTGCTCAAGCCTGGAAGGGGGAGGATATCCGTCATGGGCGTGGCACCGTCACGGGCGCATCGCTACATCGGTTACGTGCCGCAGTATGGCGTGAAATACGAAGATTTTCCGGTGCGTGTACGAGAGGTTGTCCTGATGGGGAGCCTGAGCGCGAGTTCGATGCTTCCTTTCTGGCCAAAGCAGCAGAAGTTGAAAGCTGCCGAGATGCTCGATAAAATGGAAATCGGCGATCTCGCCAACCAGCGTTACGGCGATCTCTCCGGCGGACAGAAGCAGCGAACCCTCATTGCGCGTGCGCTGATGACGGAACCGGAGATTCTCTTCCTCGACGAGCCCACCGCGAGTGTCGATATGCGGATGGAACTTGGCATCTTCAAGCTGCTCAAGGAGATCGGGAAGACGATCGTGCTGGTGACGCACGATATCGGTTTCGTTTCTTCGTATTCGGATCGCGTAGGTTGCCTGAACCGCAAAATCGTGGTTCACGAGACCTCTGAGATCAACGCGGAGGTTATCTCGGGAACCTATCACGACCAGATGGAGATCATCTCCCACAGATGCAATTTATAACCTTACAGGCGATAGATATAGAAATGGTAGTAATCGTCGACATCTTTCGCCACCGGAGTTAATCCCGCTTCCCGGGCGTTCGTGATCGGCGTTGTGCTGAAGAGAAGATCGACGCCCTTTTCCCTCAATATCTCCAGATTCCATTCACAGGTGGTAAAGGGATAACGTTTCCTCAAGGCACGCTGATCGATCATGTTGATGAAAATCCTGTGATCGAACAGATACAACTGCGAGCCCCATTTTTCCATGTACTGCTTCAGAATCTTGTTCTTCTCCATGTCCCCGGCGAGTATTTCCAGAAAATCGTCTTTGAGATGCAGGGGATATGACGGGCAGTAGGCCCCCAGCGTCTTGAAGCCGTTGAAATTCGCGATCGCCGGGGCGAAACCCACGCAGCCGATGCGCGAGGATTCCTTGCTGAAGCCGGGCTCGTTCTCCTCCAGAAAGCTTGTGATGCGGTCGAATTGTTCGGTCGACATCACTTCCCGAAGCGAGGGCTTCTTCACCCAGGCTTTCCAGCTCGATTTCGAGTAATTGATCCCGAGTTGCGCCAGCAGCAGCGTCAGGCAGATGATTGTAACGGTTCTTTTCCAGCGTAATGTCCCGATAAAAAAGGCCACGGTAATACCGGCCATCATGTACCATACGGGCGGGGTAAGGAAATAGAAGCGGGAGTAGTCGAATCCGAAGTTAAGGCTGGCATAAAAGTCGTTGAACGGCTGGTAGCGATACAGCGAGAAGATTGTCGCGCAGAACAGGATGAAGCCGGCCAAGAGGAACATCAGCCAGCGCCAGGGATAATCCCTCCTGCGAAACATCGCGATAAGCCCGATGATCGAAACCGGCAGTAACAGGTACTTCTGGTACGAGTGGGCGTGCAGGTGGGATTTCGTGAAAAAAGCGAGGAAGAACTCGTTCAGGATTTTCACCAGATTCTCGGAGGCGAGTAGAATCTGCGAGCGGTTGGTGGGTATCTTCTCGATGAAGACGATTACGAAGAACGAGTAATAAACCGCCACGTAGATGGCCGTCATGAGAATCATCGGGATCGCCAGCCGCCAGAACGGTTTTCGCCTGATCATCATAAGCATGGTGATCACGAACAGCGCCATGATGACGAATATCCCGGTAAGGAAGAATCCCGAGTAGAGTGTGTACAGGACGATCAAGAAGTATGCGAGCGGAAGTCGCTCTTTATTCACGATGAGCAGAAGCGTCCAGGTAAGGAGCGGAAGCCCGGCGATAGATAACCCGCCCTGCGGCCAGAAGGGCAGGAAGCTGTAGGAGAGCGCCAGGATTGCGGGGAAGATGCGTGGCATGTCCCGCATGAAGAGTCGGCGAAGAAGCAGGTAGAAGCCGATGAATCCGAGGATCCGGTAAACCATCTCGTTGATGACGAACCCGGGGAAGAATCCGAACTGCCAGAACAGCTTTTGCACCGATAGAATCGAGACGCGGAAGATGGGCTCCATTCCGGGCAGGAAATTCTCGGGCATGTCGTCGCTGGGCGTGAATTGTCCGCGAAAAGCGCCGTCGAAAATGCCGATGTAGCTGATTTGATCGAGGTTGTCGAACTGGTTGATCCACACGTCCCATCCCTTGATGATGTAGGGCGATACGAACAGAAGAAACATGATTGTGACAAAGATAAAAACGATGCGCGGGGAGTCGAGGCGGCTCAGTAGTTTGTCTTTCGAGTAATCGGTCATGGCATCTCCTTGGGTTGAGCGGGGGATCAATCCCCATGCGTTTCAGTGACAATTCAAGTGTCTATCCGGTTCATTTCTCGTTATCCCAGATGAATTTTGCGCTGTCTTCTCCCGTATGGAATAGTAGATCGAGTATGGTGACTTTTTGATAGAAATCACCGTGGAGTTGCTGATATTGCGGGTAGTCGGGGTAGTCGAAGAACTCCACGTCGATTCCCGTGTTGCGATATAGATCGATATCCATATACGCCTTTGCGGAAGGCCCGGTGACGTATTTCTTCACATCCAGTTCCTTGAGGATGTGCAGCAGACGCGTGTTTTTCCCGATAGGGGCCGAGAATTCCGTATCCGCGTGGAGCTTTGTCTCGATGGATAGGTTCTCGCAGATTAGCGCCGTGATGAAGTGGTTCAATTCCGAGAGATACGTCCAGTGCCGCTTCTCGTAGATATCGCTTAGCAGATCGTGGTACTTCTCGAAATGGGGGCACTTCCCGTAGGCGTGTCGCAGGCTTTCCAGGTGCTTCTTCTGCCAGCATGTTCCGTCGATGCGAACGTCTTTGATCAATGTGTTGCGTTTTGATATGACCGGTACGGTGAGCCACCGGAGTCCGCTCTGGGTCTTGATGCGATTTCGGTTCCGCCAGTCCCTTGACGTGTATTGCACCGAATCGAGGAATACAAAGTGGTCCACCGACTGGATGATGTGGAAGTATCCCTTCCACGAGATGTAATTGGACTGAATGATTGCCGCGCTGCTCATGAAAGTCTCCGATCATTCCGCTTCGCGGAGGAACTTTGCCGGATATCCCACCCAGATTTCGCGCTCGTCCATGTTTTTAAGCAGAACCGAACCCATTCCGAGCGTCGAGAAGGCTTTCAGGTGGAGGCCTTCGCGCACGGTGGCATTGAGTCCGATGTGCACGCCAGTCTCGATCTTCACGCACGAGCTGATGCAACTTTGGGCCGCGAAGTGGCAGAAATCGCCGATGTGCGTGTTATGCCCGATGCTTGCATTGACCATCACCAGGCACCCTTTGCCGAGGATTGTATCGGAGGAGATGGACGCGTTCGGCATTATAACCGTTCCACAGCCGATTTTCACGCCTGGCGCGACGTAAGCCTTGGGATGCACGAAGGTAAAAAGCTGCTCGTCTGGTATATTCAGGCTGTCAAACAACCGCAGGCGCTCGTCCTGTCCATCGATGCGCAGGATGGTATAGACAAAACTGTAGTTATCTTTTATGAATCCGGCGATGTCGCATGTTCCGCCGAGCACGGGGTAGGAACCGATCATGTCTCCCACCAGTGTGTGATCGTTGAGGAATCCCGCAACAAGTGGATCGCGATCCGATCCCGCGGCATGCGCAATCGCATCCGCGATGACGGTACCGTTCCCGAGACCGCCAATGATGATCACTCTCCGTTGCATGTGTTCTCCGTGATGACGCTCTGGATTTTGAACTTCGGCTTGAAACGGTACAGAAAATTTTTATCCCTCATCAGGAGCGACACAATCAGGATGAAGCCGGCAAACAGTTTCAGGCAGAAGCTGTTGCGCTTCACTCCCGCTCCGTAGAAAAACAGCGCTTTGAGGATCCCGATGTTTCCCATTTGTCCCGCAGGGATTTTACCGAACACGAGAATTCGCGTGAAGGCGAGCGTGAGGAGCTTGCAGAGCGTATAGCTGCTCTGGTGTTCGACACGGTTTTCCCTTTCGAGGTGAACGGTTTTCCACGAGCATCCACGGGCATGAAGCTGGCTCAGCAACGTCCCGGGTTGCCGGGGCATGGAAAATATAGGCTTCATACACCTGCTTCGAATGATGCGAAACACGCCTGCGCAAGGCGGATTCTTGATGGTCGTCAGGCGGTTGGCGGCAAGATAGAACGCGATCGATAATAAATTGCGCTTAGCGCTCGAATTCGACTGCGAGCGCGAGGCAATCACCATGTCCAGGTCCGATTCGAGTATGTTTTGATAAAGGGTGGGGATGTCCTCCGGCTTGTCCTGGAGGTCGCTGTCCATCACGACGCAGAACTCGCCTCTGGCTTGTGAAAGTCCAGCGGCAATGGCGTTCGACTGCCCGTAGTTCTTATCCAGCATGACGATCTTCGAGCCCGGGTAGCGTTCGAGCGAGCGCTTCATGGCGATCAGTGAGCCATCCGTGCTGCCATCGTCGACGAGGAGGACTTCAAAGGGAACGTTCAACGCTTGGAGCGTGTCCCAGGTTCTGTGCATGTATTCGATAATCGTGTCCGAGCCGTTGAAGACCGGAGCGACGACAGATATCATTGGACGTGTCATGATACCACTCCTTCGGGTAACCGGGGTGAGTTCTCGTTTTCTAGGGAGACATCCGCTCTCCCGATGTGGGAATAGATCGAGAGGATTCCCCCGATGAGGGCTTGAATGCCGGTTATAATAATGAAATGCAAGATCGATACCGTGATCGCATCGTCCGCGTGAACGCCAAGATGCTGATAGAAATAAACAAACGCGCCTTCGCGAATTCCGAATCCACTGATGGTGAGCGGGATGAGCGAGATCGTCTGTATCACCGGCACAAAGCAGATGTGATTCAGCAGCGGAATCTGATATCCCAGCACCCTGAACAGGAAATGGATATTGAGAATGCTCATCATCTGCACCGCCAGCACCAGCAGAATCCCCAACATCAGGGGATTCTTCCGCGAATTTGCCAGAATAACCGCAACTTCGCGCATTTTCTGGAGCAGTTTGGCGATGATGGAAGCTCGATTACCTTCTTTCGGCGGTATTTTCCTGACAACCAGTGTGACGCCTGCCAGCAGAATGATGACTCCCACCAGAATCAGCCGCAGGGTTTTGATTGAAGGCGTTGCCTCGAACGAATAGCTCGCTGCCAGTGCGATGGTGAAGAGGCAGAAAATCCCGATGAATTTCTCGAGAAGCACCGAGCTGACGGCGATCTTCCGGTCGATCTTCCGCATCAGGAGAATCGCGCGGATGATAGCGAACCCATCAGCCGAGGGCAGAAAAACGCCCCAGAAGATGGAAACGAAATTGATGTGGATCAATGATTTGACCGGGTAGGTTTTACCCAGGGATTGCAGCATCATCCTCCAGCGTAGCCCCGCCAGGAGCGGGATCAGTGCAACCGCGATCAGCACGCAAGGGATGAACCAGTACGCGCTTTCATGCCTGAACTCGAGCGAGTGTAGCGAATAATGGTATTTCCTGAGCAGATACCCCAGCAAAGCGATAGAGATCACAAGCTGTAAAACCTTGAATCCCTTTCTAAGGCGAGTCATTATCGGAAGAGCTCCATCATGCGCTCCAGAGATTTCCCCATCCTTTCAGTGGTATCATCGTCGAGCACGACTTCGTTATGTTCGTTCTCCAGCGCGTGGCACGCCAGTTCGAGCGTGTTCAGCTTCATGTCCTCGCAAACCATGCGCGGACTCATCGCCACCAGCTTCTTCTCGGGGAAGCGATGACGCAGTTGTTCGAATAATCCCGTCTCCGTACCGATGATAACCTTGTCGTTCTCCCTCGTGAAATCGATCATCTGGCTTGTCGAGCATACCTTATCGGCGAATTTGCACACTTCGAGACCGCACTCGGGATGAACGAGCAGGGTATAGTTCGGGTACTTCTTCTTGATCGCCTGCGCTTCTTCCAACTCGATTTTGTGATGAACATAGCAGTAGCTATCGAACATGATCAGCTTTCTACCCGTCTTGAATTCGACCCATTTCCCAATGTTGCAGTCGGGCACGAAGATGACTTCCCTGTCCTCGGATATTGAATTGACCACGTCGATGCAGTTGGCGGAGGTACAGGTGATGGTGCTCTCCGCTTTCAGCGAGGCGGGTGAGTTGACGTAGCAGACGACCTCGGCGTCGGGATGTTCCTGGCGCAAATCACGTAAGCTTTGTGGATTCTGCATGTTCGCCAGGCGACAATCGGCAGTCGGGTGCGCCATGAGGACTTTCTTTTCGGGATTGAGCAGCTTGGCGGTTTCGCCCATGATGCGTATGCTGCACACGAGCAGCATCTTGTGATCCTTCGTAGCCGCCACTTTTGCCATTTGGAGGGAATCGCCCACGTAGTCGGATACTTCCTGCAGGTCATAGTCCACGTAGTTGTGCGACATGACGAAGCAGTCTTTCTCTTTCTTCAGTTCCAGGATTCGTTGTTGGTAGTATTGCTTGTCTCTTTTCATCTTCGTATCCACCTTTATTATTCAAATTGATTTCCTATTGTCGATCGTATGAAAGGCGTTTTTCCGCCGCGCGCTTTTTCCAGCTCTTCCACGATCTCAAAATCGATTTTCATCTCATGCCCGAGTCTTTTGCGAAGTCCCTTCTCCAGCTCGATCTGCGAGTGATTGTTGTACTCCGAGTCGACAACGATGCGGAATGTGATGTGATCCAGCTCGTCTTGAACGCACTGCGATACGATAACACCCTTCGCCTGGTCCACGGAGTGAGACATCACCGCGCCGAGAATGCGGCCATCCGGTGTAACGATGTGATCGCAGGCCTTGCCGTGAATCTCTTCCACGCGCCGGAAGCGCCTCCCGCATGGACATTCGTCTCCCGAAAGGGAAACCAGGTCGCGCGTGTTGTAGCGAATCAGGGGCATGGTGTAATTGTAGTAGCTGGTTCCTATCATGGAGCCTTCCCGGGCGGGGGTTCCGTTTTCGTCAAGGACCTCCATGTAGGCCGAGTCTTCCACCAGGTGCAACGATCCGTGCTCGCACTCGGCAACCATTGCGCTCAACTCGTGCATGGAGTGGTAATCGTACACCTTGCAGCCGTATATGGCTTCGATTTGCTCGCGCCTGTGCCGCGACAGCTTCTCGCCGTAGGAGATTATCGTATTGGGCGAGGGGATTTTCAGCCCTGCGTCCTGCGCGAACCGTCCGATCATCATGATGTCGAACGGAAACCCAATGATAACCTTGACCGGTTTCTCGATCAGGTATTCGGCAAGCTTGAGCGCGGATTCCTTCCTGAGACGGTTTGAATCGAAGCGTACGATATTGTATATGGGTTTGTATATGAAATCGTAATCCTTGAAATAGTAGCTCTGCACCAGGAGCGATCTCGCACCCAAGCGATATCCGGCCCATCCCAGGCTGCGCAGGAACGCGGCGATCTTGTTGGCCTGGACTTCGTCGCTGAGGGCGAAATGGAGCGGCGTACCCGTGGAACCGCTGGTCGAATCCCAGGTAATGCCGTATCCCAGCGCTTGATCGGACATCAGTTCCTCGCGCTTTGTGCGCACGATTTCCTTATCGAGAAGCGGTATCTTTTGCAGATCCTCGATTCCCCGGAAGGAAGCCGTATCCAGGCCGATTTCCCTGAAGAGGTTGCGGTAGTATGGAACATGCGTTCCGGCATATCGAACCAGGTGCTTGATCCGCTCGTTCTGCCACCCGTACAACGCTTCACGAGTGAAGAACTGTGATTTTCGGTAGAACAACCAGCATTTCAGAACGCGCAGGGGGAGTTGTAAAATCGATTTTTCCATAGCGTCACTTCTTTCCGGTTATCCGGAGGCTGTCAAAGCATTGTAAGTAGTCGATGCCTGTCTTATTCCGTCTTCCGGGAATGAAATGCACAAAAAATCTACCAAAGTCATTGTTCTTCATTGTCGATCCCTCGCTACGACGCATTATTGCAAGTTCAGTTCCAATATTGCAAGATTTTTTAATGATTTTATCATGTTTAACAAACAAATCTGCAATTCCCGGAGCGACACGATCCCGAATAATGTTTTTCTTGACGTATCTCATTCTTATGATTAGATTTTACGTTATCTTTATCAATTACAAGGAGGTTGTCATGGTCTCAGGCGGACTCGCACTACTTTTTTTACTCGTCGCCATTATTTTGATCATTGTACTGACCAGCACAGCGAAAATGAATGCGTTTGTTGTGCTGCTTCTTGTCGCAATACTGTACGGTTTGTTCGTGGGCATGCCGCTTTCGGACATCATATCGCAAGTTCGAAATGGGTTCGGCGGAACGCTGGGCTACATCGGTATTGTCATCGTTGCAGGCACGATTATCGGTACGATTCTGGAGAAAACCGGCGCTGCAATTTCGATGACAAACGCCATTTTGAAGGTTGTCGGTAAAAAAAATTCTCCCCTGGCTATGAGCATCGCGGGATACGTTGTCTCCATTCCTGTATTCTGCGACTCGGGGTATGTTATTCTAACGCCACTGAATAAAGCGCTAGCGCAGAAGACAGGCCGCTCGATGGCTGTCATGGCGGTAGCGCTTTCTACTGGGCTTTACGCAACGCATTGCCTGGTGCCTCCCACGCCGGGACCGATCGCCGCGGCGGGTATTCTCGGCGCTGAACTCGGCCAGGTGATTCTGTGGGGACTGGTTGTCTCCATTCCGGGCATGATCGCCGGTTACATCTGGGCGATAACCGTGGCAAAACGTTTCGAGATCGAGCCCGTGCTCGAGGAATCCTACGATAGCCTGATGACCAAATACGGCAAACTCCCGAACGCGTTCCTCTCGTTCATGCCGCTATTGATACCCATCATTCTGATCCTTCTCAAGTCGCTTGCAAATCCCAAGCTGGGCATCATGGAAGAGGGTGCTTTCTCCAATTTTCTCAACTTCATCGGCGATCCGGTGACAGCGCTGTTGATCGGCGTGTTCCTGGCTCTTCTCCTGGTGAAGAAGGAAGATTTGGGCGCTGCTGTAAACGAATGGATGGGTACAGGTGTCAAGAATGCCGCGCTTATCCTTGCGATTACCGGCGCAGGCGGAGCCTTCGGCGCGATTCTCAAGGCGTCGCCTATGGCCGGTTTCCTCGGCGACACCATGTCGGGGTGGAATCTGGGCATTTTCCTGCCGTTTATCATCGCCGCGGCGCTCAAGACCGCGCAAGGATCATCGACTGTGGCGATCATTACCACCTCCTCCATCATGGCTCCGCTGATGGCAAGCCTGGGGCTGCATCCGGCACTGACCGTTCTGGCGATCGGCGCCGGCGCGATGACCGTCAGCCACGCGAATGACTCTTACTTCTGGGTCGTAAGCCAGTTCAGCGATATGAAAGTCTCCGTCGCCTATCGGGCTTATACGTCCGCAACGCTTGTGTTGGGACTGGTCTCCATCATCGTTGTTGCGATCCTTTCCATATTCATTCACTAATCGATTGGCCCCGCAGGCGTTTGTTTGCGGGGCTTCCTTTTCATCATGAACATTCTTGACCGAATCCGTCTCTTCTTCTGGAAGCGGCGCGCGCTGAACGCCTTTGTAAGCGGCCAGTTCGAAACGGCGTATAGCTGCTTTTCGCGAATCAAGCAGCGCTGGCAGGATTTCCCCGGGATCGACTACAATCTCGGCCTCACCGCCCTTGCGCTCAAACGCTACAACGAAGCCGAGAATTTCCTGCGATGCGCGCTGGTTTACGATTCCTCCTACCCGATACGGCGTGCGCTTGCCGATACGTTCTATCTGGCGGGTCGGATCGAGGACGCCCGGAATTCGTACAAGCAAGCGCTGGAAGACGCCCCGGCGATTCGGGACAAGAACGTGATTCTGCGGCGTCTCGAAATTTGCTCGAACGACACAGACTACAGCACGGCGATGCAGTCGTGGCGGCTATTGGATACAGCGCTGCAACTGGAGCGGGAAAGGGATCACGATTCGGCGGCAAAAGTCTACGAACAGGCGTTTTCGCTGGACAATACAAATTTCATCGCAGCGAACAATCTCGGTGGTTACCTCATGAATGTGAAGGGCGATTACAACCGGGCGCTACGATTTTTCAAACAGGCCGACAAGCTGGCCGAGCATCCGGTTGTAAGGGCTAACATTCACAAACTGCAACAAATATTGGAGAAATCATGAACACGAAACTCGATGCCGTATTCCGGGCCGCACTGGATCGCGTGGACCCGTATCTCATGCTGAAACGCGGCTTGACGATAGAAGACAACACGCTCTGCGTTTCTACGGAACACAGTGAGAAAACGTTTGATCTGAGGGACTTCGATCGGATTGCGGTCATCGGCACGGGGAAAGCCTCTGCCGTGATGGCGCACGCGATGGAGGATGTTCTCGGAGATCGACTCACCGAGGGTGTCATCAGCACAAAGTACGGATTCGGGCAGGAGCTTCGCAAGATCGAGATCATCGAGGCCGGGCATCCGGTTCCGGACGACAACAGCGTCAAGGCAGCGCAGCAAATCGCCCGGCTTGCCAGGCAGGCGGATGCAAAGACGTTAGTGATCTGCCTAATCTCCGGCGGCGGTTCCGCCCTGATGGCTGCCCCCTACGAGGATGAACGTACACGACTCACGCTTGCGGACAAGCAGAACGTGACCAGGACGCTTTTGGCTTGCGGCACTGACATCACGGAGATCAATTGTCTCCGGAAGCACCTCTCGCTGATAAAGGGCGGGAGGCTGGCGGGATTGTTGTATCCTGCTACGACAATCTGCCTGATACTGTCCGACGTCGTGGGGGACAGTCTCGATTCGATCGCTTCCGGACCCACCGCGCCGGATCAATCGACCTTCGAGCTTGCGGACGCGATCATTCGAAAGTACGACATCCGCGAGGAGCTCCCGTCACCCGTTCGCTTGCTCCTCGAGCGAGGACTCGCCGGCGACGCCCCCGATACGCCTTCGCCGGACAGCGAGGCCTTCGCGAAGGTCTATAATTTCCTGATCGGCACGAATTACCAGTCATTGCTTGCGGCGGCGCGAAAGGCACGCGAATTGGGCATGGAGCCGTTCATTCACACTGACTGCCTCGAGGGAGAGGCGAAGGAAACCGCGCGTTCGCTCTTCTCGATGGCGCGGTTCCGAAGCCGGTATGGTGTGGAAAAACCGACGCTGCTCATCTTTGGTGGGGAGACGACGGTTACGCTTTCGCAGGATCACGGCAAGGGCGGACGAAATCAGGAGATAGCGCTTGCATTCCTCAATGAGCTTAAACGGGCCGGAAAGGGAATGGAGAACGTTATCCTTCTGGCAGCTTCCACCGACGGCAACGACGGCCCCACCGACGCGGCGGGTGCATGGGCGTCGCTCAACATCCTGAAGAAGGCGGAGGAAGCTCAAATCTCACCGGTTCAGTACATCGCTCGCCATGACGCTTACCACTTCTTCGATAAAATCGGCGAGTTATACAAAACCGGACCAACGCGCACCAATGTGGGGGACATCCAGCTATTGCTGATCGAACCTTGAGGATTCTGCGGTAAGGAAACCTGCCGTGGAGTCAAAAAAAGAACCTGACCGATTCGCTCGATCAGGTTTGATAACAGATTGAAAAACCTGCCGCAGCAACTACGGCAGGTTTTTATACATTAGTTATTGTAGATTATACGAGATTTTTACCAGGGAATACAGCAAGTGCACGGCGATGATGCAAACGGAAAACCGGTGGCGTCCGGAGTGTATTTCTATCGCCTGAAAGCCGGAGAGCAGACCTCCGTGAAGAAAATGCTTCTGCTGAAGTAGATTCCGATTTTCACGATTTTACGGGAGAGCGATAACGCTCTCCCGTTTCTGTGTGAATGGCGCAATAGAATGATTTTGAGTCGAGTATTACAAAAATCCAATGATTGACACTTTTCTGGTTGACGTTACACTCTTATTAACAATAATATGTATCACCTCAATATTGGGAGGAGCTTATGCGGAAATGGATACTTTCCTGCGTCGTTTTCATGGGAGTCGTCGCATCACTTAGCGGCACGACACCGGAATGGACTTTTAACATGGAAAGCGTACCGATTGTATGCTCGAATTTGTCCACTAACTTCGCTGGCCTGAACAATACGCCTCTTCAGGTGTTGGACAATGGCGAGTGCTACATGTTCTTCTGCGTTAGTGATACAATTAACACTACGCGAACCCAACATCTCGTTCATCTCGATTCAAATGGCAATCTGATTTCGATGGAAGCTATTTTGCCTGCCGAGATCGGTCACTACGATGGAAGCATTTGCATCGATCCGGATACGCAGGATCCCTTCTACGTATGGGAGGATGCTCAAGATAACTGGGGACTCGTCAACATCCAGCTGGGGATCGCGGCATACCACCAGGGAGAAAGCGAAGAGAATTTGCTAACACCCATAACTGTATTCGACAACGCCAATCCGGAGAACTTGCCGTTTGAACCGCTCGTCGAAGATGAAATCTACATGAATCCGAATATTTTCATCAGCAAAGCTCCTTCTTACGAATCCGATGGTAAAAGAAGACTCTATATAACTACGTGTAGCGTGCTCAATGGTGGATCCGGCAGTTATTTAGAACCGCGTATCGCTTTCTGCGATTTTTCGACTACAGATATCGAAGACGGATTCGAATCGGTGGAGTGGCAGTATGTCTCCATTCCTCAACTGGATGAAATCGTCCTCGATTCAGATCAAAATTTAGGTAATTTCACCTATCTATTCGACTGTAATTGGGATGGCGTATTTTCTGTTTTCGGGCGTATATATACCTACCAAAGAGCCGTTAACTATTTTGCAATGACCAATACGAACTACGGCGAAGGAGAGTGGACTTTTTCGACCAACCCAATATCGTTCACCGTTGATGTTTCCCAAAATCAGGATGGAAGCAACTGGCCGACTGGCGCGATCGAAGGACATTTTTCAGGTGGCTTCATAGGTTTTCCGAATTTATTGAGGGACTCGCAGGGCAGACTGCACCTACCGATACATTTAACCTTTAGCTGGACAACCGAAGATGGATTTGATTCTTCTCCTTACTATTCCCAACTCAGGGACGTTGTTTTCGACCCTCAAAGCGAAGAATTCACAACCTCCGACATGTATCCTCAGAGCCTTACGGTCGATGACGGGCTGCCCGTTCTTCCTTGGGATATCGATGAAGATGGCGAAGTGGATCGATTCGACGAAGAGACCGGACAGGTTGAGCCTCAAATGGCGCTACTTTATTACGCAATGCACTCTGAACGCTATTCCATCTCCGCCAACAACCGCTCATGTAATAACGAAGAACTCGGATGGATGGCAAGTATATGGTCGGAAGGATTGTACGCACACTTATGTTCGAATTACGGAGGATCGCAATGGCCCGGCTGGAGTGGTCACCCGGAGATCATGATCAGCATTTCAAATGATCACGGTGATACATGGTCACCTCCCATCGTCATGAACGCAAATCCTCAGGACAGCAATTACGTAGCACAGCTCGACGGGCAGATTCCGTCGCACGCCTATCTTGGAAACAAGATCGAGGATATGGGCAACGGTCACGGAAAACTACATATCCTGTATCGCGACGAAAACGTTTATCCTGGCTCACTCACCTTGGGTGGAACGGTCTGTTATATGGCACTGGACATTGACTTTGTGTCGTACAATAAGACCGATGTGATACCCGAACCTTCAGAGGTTTCCATGCTCTTCCCGAATGTCCCCAATCCGTTCAATCCATCTACGACGATCTCGTTCTCGATCCCGAAGGACGACAAAGTCGTCTTGAAGGTCTATAACATCAAAGGGCAGCTCGTGAAAACACTGGTAAATGATCACCTCGAAGCCGGAACGCATAAGGCTGTCTGGAATGGCGATAACCAATCCGGCAAGAACGTATCGTCGGGCATCTACCTGTACCGGCTGGAGTCCTGCGGAAAATCGAAGGCACAGAAGATGCTGCTATTGAAATAGAGAAACTCACCCTAAATCCCTCTCTTCGAATGAAGAGAGGGACTTGGCAAGGGTAAGATGTTTGACGATAAACTGTTAACGACGTGAAAACCTTCCTTAAGCCCCCTCTTGATTCCAAGAGGGGGTTTGGGGGAGTTTGGAGGCCCCAATGAAACGCACACTGCTACTCTTCCTGCTCTCAATCACACTCCTGCACGCGCTTCACATCTACGAGGACACCGTTTGGGATCGCAGAAGCAATCCGTATATCTTCGAAGAAAACGTCTATGTCCATTCAAACGCAACCCTTACAATTCTTCCTGGATGCGATATTCAAATGAGGGCCAGGCCGGCACAAAACTATCAAGAATTCAGAGTTGACAATAGCGGAGAGGCGGAAGCGAAGATATTCTATATCACCGGTAAGATCGTAGCGATCGGTACCGAAGAAGAACCGATAACATTCACACGATACCCCGATACAGAAGGTTATGCATGGGGCGGTATCTTTATTCTTGAAGGCGCAGAAGCTCCTGTTTTCAAGTATTGTGATTTTTATAGCGCTTACCAAAATGTCGTTCCTGGAGGTTTGGATTCGGTTGGTGCAATTTGTGTCGATTCCGGTGACCCTCGAATTGAGTACTGCTCCTTCACGAATTGCCAGACAGGTATTTATTGTTATGATCTTCACAACGATACCATGATTTATAGATGTGCATTCGAGGCAACCGAAGAAGCTCAATTCGCCGATGATAGCTGTTATTTAGGAATCATTGCTAATGGCGTTTCGGATACCGAAATAAGACCGCAACTTATTGCTGCCAGGTGTCGCTTTGTAAACATTTCTTTTCCTTTTGGAGCAGGATCATTTCAGGGGGGGGGCTAATCAATCAGCTGGTTTTTAATTACCACAACAATTACGAAGATTACGACTTGGTTCTTCCGGAAGAGGAGGATTCCCAAAGAAATCAATCGTTCAGGTGCGTATATGGCGGAGTGTTCATTAACTGGAGCGCATGTGGAGGTGGTGGGTATCCAGATAATATGAGCTACTCCAGGAAGAATTACATTTACGACACATCTACCGGTAATCCCATGACGACTTCATGTACAGATAATCACGTCATTTCCGACAATATCTTCTATGGAAATGTCGATATTAACGATCGCAATGCCGATTCGACGATTGTGTGTAACAATGTGGTGTATACATCGTCCAGCGATACATTTTATCAACCAGAAAATCCCAATGTTATATACAATAATCTGTTCACCGGTTATTCGTTTTTGTATCCAACTTTTGCCGACTGCACTATGTTTAATAACACATATAACACCAATTATACATCCTGTTTCGGAACCGAGTCCTACGATTACTTAGTGTACAATAATATTCTATGCGCCACAGCAGAAACAATGGCGTGGGGTGGTCCAGAGACGATCCTGAGCTATAATTTCATGAACCATCCATTCCCTGATTTCGTCACCGACGGCGGCGGCAACATCATCGGGGACGATCCGATGTTCGCGGATACGCTGAACGGCGACTACAGCCTGGCGGAGGGCAGTCCGTGCATCGACGCCGGTATGCCGGACGGGAATTATCCGCCCACGGATATTCTGGGCAACGTGCGCGTATGGGACGGCGACGGCGACGGCGTGGCCACCATCGATATTGGCGCTTACGAGTACGGCGCACCCTTCTGGGGCGGTATCGAAGGCTACGTGTACGAGGAAGACGGCGTTACGCCGCTGGATATCGCGAAGATCACCGTCGATGGCGTGCAGTTCCCCGAGTGGAGCGACAGCACCGGCTGGTTCCGAATCCTGACCGGGCCGGGCGTCTTCACGCTCAACGTTGAACGCTTTTATTACGAAGACCAGCAGTTCAGCGGCATCGTGGTCGAACAAGGTTCTCCGACCTACCGCGACATCGCCATGCAAAGCCTTGACGCGCACGACTACGACAACCTCATCCAGCAATACACCATCACCATGGCGCAGAATTTCCCCAACCCCTTCAATCCTACCACGACGATCTCGTTCTCGATCCCGAAGGACGACAAAGTCGTGTTGAAGGTGTATAACATCAAAGGTCAATTGGTGAAAACGTTGGTGAACGATCACCTCGAAGCCGGATCGCACAAGGCCATCTGGAACGGCGACAACGAGTGCGGCAAAAACGTGTCGTCGGGCATCTATCTGTACCGGCTGGAGTCCTGCGGAAAATCGAAGGCACAGAAGATGCTGCTATTGAAATAGACCCAGGATATCTTCATCGATAACCTGGACATAATGAAAGGCTCCGAAGTGACTCGGAGCCTTTTCACTCGTTGACGAAACTCGATGCTAACTGTTCAGGGACATCAATAGATTGAAAAAACCTGCCGCAGCAACTACGGCAGGTTTTAATATATTTAAGTTATTGTAGATTATACGAGATTTTTCACCAGGGAATACAGCAAGCGCACGCCGCTTCCTGTTCCGCCGGCGGGTCCGAACGTGTTATCGTTGTCGGCGAAGGCTTTCCCGGCGATATCCAGATGGAGCCAGGGCTTGTCCTGCACGAAATCGCGGATGAAGAGCCCCGCGGTGACGGTTCCTGCTCCGCGACCTCCGACGTTCTTGAGGTCGGCGATATCGGACTTGAGCTGATCGCGATATTCGTCGTCGTGGGGGAGACGCCAGATGCGTTCTCCACTGAAATCGGAGGCTTTTTCGAGCGTCTGGTAGAGCTCGTCGTTGTTGCTGAGAACGCCGATGCGAATGTTGCCCAACGCGATGACGGCAGCGCCGGTGAGGGTCGCGATGTCAACAACGCGCGTGGCCTTCTCTTTCTCGATGGCGTACGTAACGGCATCAACCAGCGTGAGGCGCCCTTCGGCGTCCGTGTTGCCGACTTCGATTGTCTTCCCTGCCATGGAGCCGATGATGTCGCCATTGCGGTATGCGCGGCCCGAAACCATGTTCTCGCATGCTGCGACAACGCCGACGACGTTAATCTTGAGCTTGAGCTTGGCGATCATGCACATCGCGCCGATGACCGAGGCCGATCCGCCCATGTCGCCTTTCATCGTGACCATTCCGGTAGCAGGCTTCAACGCGTATCCGCCGCTATCGTAGGTGAGACCTTTTCCCACCAGCGCGGTGATGTTTTCTTTATCCTTGTCGTTGCCCAGCCAGCGCATGACGATGAGGCGCGGGGGATTGTCCGAGCCCATCGCTACCGACCAGAAGGCGTCCATCTTCATTTTCCGGATTTCCTTTTCGTCGAAAACAGCAACCTCGAATCCGTGATCCTTTCCCGCTTTCACAGCGCGATCCGCCAGCTCGACCGGCAGAAGTTCATTCGCGGGTTCGTTCACGAGATCGCGAGCAAGATTGGTCGCCTTGACAGCGATCTCGGCTTCCTTCAGAACAGTCGCTGGAATCTTCTCACTGCTGACGAAGGTGACATCGCAAGCCTTGGCTTTCTTTTCGTCATCTTTCTTGGTCTTGTATTTCTTGAACTCATATACGGCGATTCCCATCGACTCGGCGATCAGACGTGCTGCTTCGGCTGCCGGGCTTTTCACTGAGAGATTATTGAGGAAAATCGCTGCGGACGCGTTCCGCTCTTTCTTCAGTCTCTTCGCGAGATGGGCCGCGGCTTTACGGAGCTTGAAACCGTTTGTTTCTTCCTTTTTACCCAAGCCGATCGCATGGATGGTTATTGCCGGATCGATAAGATTGAACGTTTTCGTTTCGCCTGCGTCCCACTTCCAGTCCTTATCTGCCGCGAGACGATTGATGGCTTTCATGAGAGATTCGGGAAAGTTCGTTGTATCCAGGCGGTAATCGTTAAACCCGAAAACAACCATGACTTCCTGATCCTTATAGGTATCTGACCAATGGTATTTCACAAGTACCTCCATTTGATTTTGATTTACTCAAGAATGCCATATTGGCAAACGACGCAGAGTTGTAAAGTTATTTGAGCGAATTGCGCAAAAGTTAAAAAGATGTTAGTCTGCCTCGCCCCGGATGGACTCGATGAGCAGCTCCTTCCCCTGTATCATGTCTGTTTCGAATGAATTGCAATGTTCGCACATGAAGATGGGAGGTTCCACCGGGCCAAACCATCCGCATTTTCTGCAACGCACCTTCACATCGATGATATCCATAACCAGTATTGCGGTTTCGAAGCCGCTCCACTCCTGCTTCATCAGGTCAAAGTAGTGGTTCATGACCTCCGGCACGAGGTGGTGCATTCCGCCGACAGCGATTTTGATGCGTGTCACGCGGGATAATCCCTCCTTCCTCATGCTTTCGGCAGTCGATTCGAAGATGGATTGAACGATGGAAGCCTCGTGCATCAGCAAATCCTCGGCAGGGGATCCGATTCCAGCATGGGGAGCTGACGAACGCTCCCGATCGCCGTTTCGAGATACACTCTCCCGGCCTCGCCGGTCACCGCCCCGATGACCGCGGCGTCTTTCCCCAATGGGTGCTTGCGCATCCGGGCGATGAGCTTGTCCACCTCGCCGCGAACGATCGCGACGACCTTGCCCTCGTTGGCCAGGTAGAGCGGATCGATGCCCAGGAGTCCCGAGGCTGCTCGGATCGATGGTTTGAAGGGAATGGCGTCCTCTCGCAGTAGGAATCCCTGATGCTGGTCTTGAGCGATTTCGTTGAGTACGGTGGCGAGTCCACCGCGCGTGGGATCTCGCATGAACCGGATGTCGGCGCATTCAAGCATCGTGGATATCAGGTGATTGAGCGGCGCGCAATCGCTCTCGGGCGGTGGGGTTAGTCCGAGGGATTCCCGCTCGTTGATTACCGCAATCGCGTGGTCGCCCAGCGTTCCGCTGACGATGACGTGGTCGCCATCGCGAATCGTGCAACCGTTCGGGTGGTAGCCTTCGTGTAGCATTCCGATTCCGGAGGTGATGAGATAGAGCCCGTCCGCCTTGCCGTGTTCCACCACCTTGGTGTCTCCGCCGAGTATTTTGACACCGGCCTCCAGTGCGGCTCTTTGTACCGAATCGGTGATCCTACGGAGCTGCTCGATGGGAAATCCTTCCTCGATGATGTACGCGATGAAGATCGAGAGCGGTTTTGCGCCTGCAACGGCGAGGTCGTTAACGGTTCCGGTCACGCTGAGGCGGCCAATATCGCCTCCGGGGAAGAAGAGCGGTTTGACGACATGGGCGTCAATGGTGGAGACCATTCTTCCGCCGATCAGCGCGGAATCGCTGAGGGACGGCATCTGAAAGCGGTCGTTCATCACTTCGTCGATCAGCCGACGCGTCATGTTGCCGCCGCTTCCGTGGCTGAGTTTTATCGTATCATCTTTCATAGCGGTAATAGGCTGCGCAGCTTCCTTCGGAGGAGACCATGCACGGTCCCACCGGATTTTGCGGCGAGCAGGTTTTCGCGAACAACGGGCATTGCTCCGGTGTTATGATTCCCTTCAGGACATCGGCGCAACGGCAGCCAACGGGTTCGCTTGCTTCGGTAATCGCGATGTTGTACTTGCGTCGTGCATCGAATCTGCTGTACTTCTCTCGGAGCGAGTAGCCTGAATTCTCAATCATCCCCAAGCCGCGCCAGAGCGCGTCGTCCGTCTCGAAGACCTCGTCGATCATCCTCCTCGCGTGGGGATTTCCAGCCGACGAAACGACTCTTGTATATCGGTTGTGAATCCCGGGAGATTCTCGCATGCCGATGATTAGGGAAATCGAATCGAGAATATCCAGCGGCTCGAAGCCGGTGATAACGCCCCCCACGCCGAACTCCTCGGGTAGGAATTCAAAAGGCTCAACGCCCAGGACGGTGCAGACATGACCGGGCAGAATGAATCCGTCCACCCGGACCTCCTCGCTTCGCAGCAAGGCATTCAACGCCGGTGGAATCTGCTTGAGCGAGCACAGCACGGAGAAGTTTTCGATCCCCTCTTCCGCAGCGGAGACAATCGTGTGGGCGATTCCGGGAATGGTTGTCTCGAATCCAATGGCAGCCAGCATGACCTCCCTTTCACGGGCGATCTCGAGCGCTTGCAGCGGAGAATAGATCATACGGATGTCTCTTCCACGGGAGCGCGCGTCCTCGATCGTTCCAAGGTTACCCGGCACGCGCATCAGGTCGCCGAACACGCATATTGTCGCCCCCGATATTCCGGCCAGCGCGTCGATAAAAGATGATGGTGTAACGCAGACGGGGCAGCCCGGGCCGGAGATGAGCCGGATCGAATCGGGGAGCATTTTACGTAACCCCCATTTGCCTATTGACATGGTATGCGTTCCGCACACTTCCATGATGCGCGCGGAAACTTGATTCTTGTGAAGCTGATTTACAACAGCACGTACCTTCGCGGGATCGCGGAATGCTTTCTCAGGAAAGGGAGGCTGTTCCATAGCGCGCTTCGATCAGGCTAATGGTTTCGAGGGCCTCCTGCTCGGAGAGGATGCTCATGGCGTAGCCGGTGTGCACCAGCACCCAGTCGCCGGTTACTGCTTCCGGGACGAAGACCAGCGAGATTTCGCGATGAACGCCTCCGAAATCTACGGTGCCGCTTTCGGCACCGGTTGCGACGATTTTACCTGGAATTGCCAGACACATGGTTACCTCTTTGCTTTTCCAGCGATGGCGATCTGCCCCAAGGCGATCGCGCCATCGTTCGAAGGATATTTCTCTGAGCGATATACGTCAAATCCTGCTGAAAACAATTCAGTTGTCAAGCCTTCCATTAAAATCCTGTTCTGCATCACGCCTCCGCAGAGGACGATCTTCCGTACGCTCGATTCGACGTATACACGTTTCACCGCTTCGAGCGTCCAGTGAACGATCGTGCGATGCATCCGGCTGGCGATGACGTTTTTAGCGACTCCCTCCCGAGCATCGACCTGGATTTGATGAAGCATGTTGCGATGATCGATAACGCCCGAATCGATTCCGTAGTCGTATGGCTCCGTTTCGAGCAGGGCATTGTTGCAGAGGTTCTCCAACTGCATTGCCGCCTGCGCTTCGAATGTTATCGCCTCGCGAAAGCCCAGAAGAACGGAGGCCACATCGAAGAGCCTGCCCATTCCGCTGGATAGCGGCGTGTTGAATCCAGATGCGATCTGTCGCTCGACGACTCTGCGTTCCGTTTCGCTCAGCCCGAAATCATCCGCTCCATCCAGCCAGGCGAACGCGGCTCGCTGAGGGCGTAAGACCGAAGCGTCGCCCCCGGGGAGGGGCATGGGAATCAAGTGAAACTTCCTCTCGCACTGCGAATAATCGGCCAGCATGATCTCGCCGCCCCAGATCGTTCCGTCGTCACCGAGGCCGGTGCCGTCGTAAACGACGCCAATCACCGATTCGTCCAGACCGTGCTCCGCCATGACTGCCGCGATATGGGCATGGTGATGCTGCACCTCGATGTGCGGTAGTCCCGTCTCGCGCGCAAAGCGACTGCTGAAATAGTCAGGGTGGCGGTCGCAAACGACAATCTCCGGCACCACGCGAAACCAGCGTTTGTAATTCTCCAGCGTTTCCACAAAAAATCTTTCCATACCGCGACTGGCCCCATTCCCCAGATAAGGTGACAGAAAAACTCGCCTTCCGCTGCCAATCGCGAAGGCGGCTTTCAACTCCGCGCCAACGGCGAGGGCAGGCGGGATGTCGAAGGGGATGTCGAGCGGTTCGGGAATATAGCCGCGTGATCTTCTCAAGAGCGTTGTTCCACTCGAATAGGGGCGTACAACCGAGTCGTCGCAGGGATTTAGGATGGCGCGGTCGTGCGTCAGGCATGCGTCGTAGAGACCCGCGATTTCCCGCTCCTCTTTCGCGATGGGTTCTCCCTTACGGTTGGCGGATGTCATCACCATGCAGGGATTGTCGTCGTTCAGCAGCAGCCAGTGAACCGGAGCGTAAGGAAAGAGTAAAGCCACGTTGGGATATCCGGGCGCCACCGTTACCGCCAGCTTGCAGCGATCCGTCTTGGGGAGAATGACAATTGGAGCAGGCGTCGAGCGAAGCAGTTTGTCGGCCTCTTCATCGATCACAGCGACGTTACCCGCCCATTCCGGCAGAGCCATCACCGCAAAAGGTTTGTGGGGACGCTGCTTCATCGTGCGGAGTCGCCTGACAGCATGCTCGTTGCGCGCATCGCACGCAAGGTGGAAGCCCCCGATTCCCTTGATCGCGACGATTCTCCCCTCCAGAATCAGCTCGATCGTTTTCTCGACGGGATCTCCGTCGATTTTATCTCCATCCTCGCTTATCAGTTGTAGCGCGGGGCCGCACTCCGGGCACGCCACAGGCTGCGCGTGGAATCTGCGGTTGAGCGGATCGGTGTACTCACTGTTGCAGTAATCGCACATAGCGAATGGCTGCATGGTCGTGAGCGGTCTGTCGTAGGGGATATCGCGGATGATGGAATAGCGCGGGCCACAGTGGGTGCAGTTGATGAATGCGTATCGATAGCGGGGATCCTTGGGATCAAGCATCTCTTTCAGGCAGGCATCGCACGTGGCCAGATCGGGCGAGATGAGCGTAATCCCGTGGTCATTGCCGCTGGGAACTATGCGAAATCCCGCCGCGTCGCGAGCTTCAGCCGGCTCGATGCGAACATCCTCCACACGGGACGCCACCGGCGCTTCCGACCGGATACGCGCTATAAATCTCTCCACCTCGCCTGGCGTACACTGCACATGGATGATGACGCCGCCGGGAGAGTTCTTCACCTCCCCGTGAAGCCCCATCTCGTGCGCAATCCGATAGACGAACGGACGGAATCCCACCCCCTGCACGATGCCGCAAACGGTAATTCGATGCCATGTCTGGTTGTTCATGCTCCGAGAATGAGAATCGGATTCATTTGTGTCAATGAAGGAATGATTTTGCGGTTTCTACACGATCCACACAGTCTGCAATCGATTCCGTGCTGGATCAAGTTAGGGAAACAAGACGTATGAAATCTAAAGAATCGAATGATTCCAGATATTTTATAATTAAAATCTTGACAGCTTTTAACGCCATCTCATACTACTTACACAATCATTCAGGAGATAGGCGATGAGAAGGGCATTGTTAATCGTATTACTGGTGTCGTTTTGTTATTGCTTGCTGGGGGTAATCCATATCTCCGGCAGTTCCGAAACGGAAATGATGACGTTGCTTTCAAGAAGTGGCGATTTGCTGGTGGCAAACAACCTTGATGGAGCATTAATCCTCTACGATGTCACGGACCTGATGAATCCCACCCCGATTTCAACGATACCTGAAATCGACGATTGCTCCGCTGCTGTGATTGAGGGGAGCTATCTGTACGCGTTGACAATGCCGACGCAAATCTACATCGTAAATATTGAGCATCCCGAGACGCCTGTCATTTCACAGACGATCGACATCGGAGGGCATTCGGGCTCTACCTCTCTCAAGGCGTTTGATGTTCTCGACGATCGGCTTGTCCTTGTGTATCAATACTCCTCCGATGGGGATTACCACATGCGATGGCTTCGATGGGATGTTTCCGATCCGGTTCAACCAACGCTGCACGGGTTTGCCGAAGGGCTGATATCTCCGGATTCCGTCAGGCTGTATGGAGATTACACGTACGCGCTGGATGGATATAGCATTTATGTATACGACAACACCCAGCCGGGATGGGTACAGCATGATGTCATTGAATTAGGCTTCTCGGCTTACGACATCTTCCTGCAAGATGGAATTCTCTATACTGCATCGTACTCGAACGGATTAAGAACATACGAAATCTCACAAAACAACACCCCGAATCTGCTTGATCAGATAGCAGTTACGTACGGCAACATATCGATAGAAAACAATACGGCAATTATTCAGAGACTGTCATATAACGATGATCCCATTAATATCGTCGATGTGGAAGACCCGGCTGCGCTGGAATTGCTCGGATGCTTCACCGCACCGGAGAACAAGTGCGTCGTGGAAAATGACGAGCTATACATATTGATGGATAACTGCTGGACTCGCTTCGATTTCTCCGATCCATCCGATCCTGTTGCTGTCGATGTGATTACAGGATTGTTTAATTATTCTGCCAGGACCTATTTCTTTGAAATCAGGGACAATCTCTTGTTCTCGCTTGATTCTAGCTGGTCAGTGAGCATATACGGTCATTTTTCGATTCACGACATAAGCAATCCCGGAAGCCCGTGTTTATTATCCTGGGTATACGACTACTCCACTGCTTCCGATTTCGATGTTTTCGAGGACCTTGTGGTTCTTTGTGACGGGGCAGAAGGACTGCGAATCTTCGATATCAGCGACGTAAGCAGTCCCCAAGAAGTGGCAACTTATACACCTGAAGTAATTGACGAGGCGAAAGAGATCGTCATCCGGGGCGATTACATCTATTTCACGTACGATAACGTCCTGAGTATCGTCTTCATCAATGATCCCGAAAATCCTCTCTTGCACACGGAAATGCCCATGAGTGGCCCAAACGATCACATGAAAATCGACAATGACATGCTTTTCCTGTGGGACGAAGCGAACGGTCTGGACATCTACAATCTTTCCGGGGTGGTGGTTCCTCAGCTCATGGCGTCCATTCAGGCGGATAACATCAGGGATGTTGTGTTCGGAGAAGCTGTTTTCGCGATCATTGGTGAAACGTCTGTCGATCTATACGACCACTCGAATCCGGGATTTCCCGTGTGGATGAGCACAATTACTGTTGATGACGACAGTTCGCTACATACCGGTCTCTTCGACGGCAGCAGGTTGATGCTGGCAGATAATCAATGGTATCGGATTCTTACATACGATCTTTCAAATCTTCAAGAGCCTGCCTTGACCAAGACATACAGCCGGAGTCATCCGGTAGAGCAGATGCAGCGCCAGGGTGATTTCCTTTACGCCTCCAACGGATATCCCTATATAGAAGTTCTCGATTGCAGCGCGATCGATAACGATCCGCAATACATGCCCCGCCCCGAATTGCTCATGTCCAACTATCCCAACCCATTCAATCCGTGCACCACGATCTCGTTGGAAATACCGAACGAGAGCAACACGGAGCTCACAATATATAATGTCAGGGGCCAGAAGGTAAGAACCCTTGTCGACGAAAGAATGAAGGCTGGGAAGCATCTGATTCTCTGGGACGGAACGGACGACAATGGGAACAGGCAGGCTTCCGGCGTTTATTTGTATCGAGTCAAATCCGGTGAACTGGATCGAAGCCGTAAAATGATCCTGATCAAGTAACGGGGAGGGAAGAGCGATGAAAAAGGTCTTTGTATCGATCGTGATTATCATGCTGTCGGTGAACATGTTTGCGGTATTCCGCCAATACAGGTGTTTCGAGACGGACATTGAACAGGTTCTGTTTCGAGAAGGCGATTTGATGATCGCAACAATGGGTTTGTATGACGATGCGTTCCTTTTCGACGTGTCCGATCCATACAATATCGAGCTGCTCAGCGCGTTGCCCTTCGAGGTTTATTACCCTTACAAATTCGATGCAGTCATAAGCGGAGACTACCTGATCGCAGCATACGGCAACCTGGAAGTATTCGATATCAGCAATCCGAACTCTCCGGAACTGGTAGTCGAAACATCACTTGCTCCCACTTGCCACCCCTTCTACGGGGCTTCGACCAACACGTTGGACGCGTCGGATACGCTCATTGTGTACAGTTGGTACTACTACGACGAGGACTATGAAGACTATATCTATTGCAGTGACTGCTGGGACGTCAGCGACCCGCTGAATCCACAACATCTTCCGGTAAGCGTTGGCGGGTACATGAGCGATGTCGAGATCAAAGGAGATATCGTGTTCATCGCGAGAAACGATGTCGTCACGGCGTATGATGCAAGCAATTCCGACTCCTGGCCGCAACTGTCTCAAGTTGCTGCTGACGGTTATTTGGGTGCACACGGCGATTGCCTCTACGTCTCGAGTTGGGATGAGGGAAAGCTGATCTCCATCGATGTTTCGGACCCGGGAAACATGCAACGATTGGACGATGTCCAAAGCAGAGCCGGTCATATTGATTTCGTAGGGGATATTGCAATCAGCTATCGGGCGGAATCCATCATCCATTTTATCGATGTATCCGACCCCGCGCATCTGGAGCGTCTGGATGACTTCGCTGCGGTAACGAATTGCCCGATCGATCTGGGCGATCAAAGAATCATGGTTATCGATAACGGATTCGCCCGTTGCCTCGACCTGTCCAATCCGGGGAACGACCGTCTTATCGGTACGTTTGCAGGCTACGATATCGATACGGATCATGTGGAAATAAATTTCTGCAAGCTATTCGACGATACTCTCTACCTGGTTCAGGTGCAGGATTTGATTATTGCAGACTTCTCCGACCTCAACAATCCGGAAGCGATTGCCACCCTCGACTGGTTAAGCTGGCCACAGGATATCCTCCTCGTGGACGACGTCCTGTTTCTGTCCGAGCTGAATCATGGGGTAAGGCTGTATGATGTCAGCGACCCGACCCAACCAATCCAGATTCGCGAGCATACGCCCTTCAGTCACGACCGACTGTATGGCCTGGAGATCGCAGATGAAACCATGTATATGACGGAGCCAGGGCATATTGTGCGAAGCAGCGTTTCCGATCTTGATTATCCGATTTACCTGGGGGCAACTGATGCTCCATTGCTTTTCGAAGATATCCGGGCGGCCAACGGCTTTCTTTACGCATGGACAGAAGAGAATATCCTGCAAATCTACGATATCGAAGAAGACGGGGACTTGCAATGCCTCAGCACCATTTTCCCGGGCGTTATCCAGGATGTTCAGTTTTATCTGAATGATCTCTATATCATTACGGAAACAGCGATAAAGATCTATGATCTGATCGAACCTGCCACGCCGCAGCTTGTTGGAACCGTTCGCATGGACGATGGAAATCTCTTCAGTGCATCGTGCATCGTGGAGAATAACCTCATCGTGGCCGATAACATGTGGAACCGTTTGTTGTTGTTCGATATCGCCAACCCGATACAGCCCGAACAGACCGGCGTCTATTACTGGAATCAGATCACGAGCCAGATCATTCATTGCGACGGCTGCCTGGTCTTGAACAATAGATACGGCGGAATCAATGTCCTCGAGATCGAGGCCGTTGGGACGCACGAGCTTGCGATTGAAGAACCTGAAATTGTGTTGAATAACTATCCGAACCCCTTCAATCCGTCCACCACGATACGTTTTTCCCTGAAAGAAGACAGCGATGTTATCCTTGAAATCTTCAACATCAAGGGACAGCGTGTCAAGACGCTGGTACGTGAGAGATTGAAGAAAGGCGAACATGGCTTGCAATGGAATGGCGACGACGATCGGGGAGAGCCGGTATCGAGTGGCGTGTACCTGTATCGCATGCAGGCAGGGAAGCATGCGGTGATGCAAAAAATGCTGATGATCAAATAAAGACGGGAATTCGTTCAACGGTCTTCATGAAATTGAAAGAACAGGAGTTGGTATGAAAGCGAATAGAAATCAATCCTTTTTTCCGCAATGGATATTATGCTTCGCAATGCTGGCGGCGTCCGGGCTTCTCATCGCTCAGAATCCTCCGCTGAACCTGACGTACGAGAAGGGTCTCGACTTCGTTCAACTGAAATGGGATGAACCCATGCCGGAAGGCTTGGCGGAACTCCACTACCACGACAATACACCGCACAGCGCTTACTATCAAACCTTCAATCTAGGCTATGGTACGATTTTCGAACTGTCCGCCTGGGCCAGCCCCGTTCTTCAGTATCTCGATTTTCGTCACAGTCCCTGGGGAGTCTCGGGATTATTCGAGTACCGATTACATATCTATGATCCGGAGAATCCCTCGCAGCCCATCGCGATCATCGAAGACCTGGAGACTACCCTGACCGATGGGTGGGAAAGCGGGATTCCTCTCGGTGGTCTGGAAGTGCCGACCCGGGTCTGCATCGTGATGGAGCCTCTTGGAAACACGTCTGAAAACGCGTACCCGGTCATCGATTTCGATGAGCAGTTGAATGCCAGCTCCCGGATCGTCAATATCCAGGATACGTATAGCCTGTCTTCCATCGCCGAGGGCGATTTTCTCATGAACCTGTGGATCACCTCCGGCGAATACAGGGGCGGAAGTTGTTTGACGAAGGTATCGCCTTATCAATCCCATTCTGCACAAGATATTCCTCGCCCGGCCCTGCGTGGTCGACAGGCCGATCCCTGCGATTTCAGACCTTTGACACGCATGATTACGGGGTATCGGGTTTACAAGGACAACGAGCTTATGAGCGAATTGCCTGGCACTGCGTTAACGTGCTACGATGAAACGCCGATTCCCGGTATCACGCATGAATACAAGATAAGCGCCATGTATGACGAAACCGTGGAATCCGGATACTCCAACAGCGTCTATTGCATCACCGGCCTGGATGAATATCGCTTGCTGCAAGAAGGGTTCGAGAACGGCTTCCCTCCTTCGAGCTGGACAATCGTCGATCAGGATGGGAATGGAGTTAACTGGCAGCTTTCCGACGACTCTCAGACACCTCATTCGGGGGCGTTTTGCGTAAGCAGTCCGTGCGATAATTCAAACGTCAACTACCTGATCTCGCCACCCATTGATATCGATCGTATCTCCTGGCTGAAATTCTGGGTCAATACAGATAATTCGTATCCGGCAGACTATCAGATCAAGATTTCAACAGGCGGCATTGAGCCCGAGGACTTCACCTCGACCCTGCTGGACACAACCGCAACGAATAGGACCTGGGAATTCGTGCGAAAAAGCCTGAGGTCTTATGTCGGTCAAACCATCCGTTTTGCCCTTGTTACACAATCGACCACTCATGCCCAAACGCTCATGATCGACGATGTGTTTGTCGATACGGTTTTCCGCCCGGACGATGGCTATCCCGCAGGGACCGGAACGGAAGAGGATCCGTTTCTCATCTACAATTTCGAAACTTTTATCTGGATCAGCCGACACTCCACTCAATGGAACGCGCATTACAAGCAATTGGTCGATATCGATGCGCATCTCACCAGTTCATCGGTCTATAGTCTGAATCAATTCCTTCCGATTGGCACAAACGAGTATATCCCCTTCACCGGGAGCTATAACGGGCAGGGGTTCACGATATCGAATCTTCACTGCTCGTACCCGAATGATGATTACGTGGGATTGTTCGGATATATTTCCGGCGCGCAGATCAGTAATATCGTCTTATCGGAATGCGATATAGACGGAACAAACTATGTTGGCGGGATTGCCGGGAAAGCCGTCGATGGATCCTCGATATCCGAGTGCTCCGTGGAAGGAGAGATAAACGGCGATACCTATACCGGAGGGGTAGTGGGATACCTCGAGGGGATGGATATAACGGACTGCGACGTTTCATACCTTACTGTTCGCGGCGGCGATTATTCAGGGGGAATCGCGGGTGCGCTGGAAAACGGCAATATGCACAACTGCCACCGGGAGTTATGTAATGTTTACGGCGGTGAATGCGTAGGCGGTTTGATCGGCAAACATCTCAACGGATCGATTACGGATTGCACCTCCGACGGGAGTATCGCCTTCAGTGAGTTATATGTGGGGGGAATCGTCGGATATGCCGATTCCTGCACCATTTCCAATTGTACCAACGAAAGCCAACTGAACCACGGACCGGAAGAAGCCGGCGGAATCTGCGGACACTTCAGCGGTACGGCTTCGATGCTTGTCAATAATGGCCGTGTTTATGGAAGCGATCAAGCCGGTGGTTTATTCGGCTATTTCGAATCGGGAACCATTGTCCAATCGTACAACACGGGAGAAATTCCCGGGAGCACGAGCGTCGGAGGCCTGGTGGGCTACATGGAATCGGGGACGATCGAGCAATCGTACAGTACTGATGCCGTGAGCGGCAGCGGCAACACGGGCGGGTTGATCGGGCAACTGGTCTCGGGAGAGATAAGCCAGTGCTTCAGCTCCGGAACCGTTACCGGCGTCGATCGCGCAGGCGGTTTGGTCGGAGGATGCGACGGCGGGGTAGTTTCGGATTCATACAGCTATGCCGTGGTTGAAGGAGAAAGCAATACCGGCGGTCTGATCGGTACCCAGGGCGAAGCAAGCATCGTTAATTGTTTCTGGGACACAACGACTTCGCAACAAGCCGAAAGTGACGGTGGAACCGGATTGACCTGGACTCAGATGATGTATCCGGCCCCTTATATCGACGCCGGATGGGACTTCCTCGAAGAAACGGAGAATGGAACCGTGGATATCTGGGGGATCGATCCCGCAAGCAACGGCGGTTACCCGTATTTCGCATGGAGGGGAGCCGAATACAAACCTCCGCTGCAACCTCAGGGCGCCGGAACCGAAAGCGATCCATACAGAGTCGAGAGCACCTGCGAACTTTACTGGCTGGAATTGAATGATAGCGCTTGGGACTCGTCCATCGAGCTGATCGCGGATGTAAATGCCTCCGCGACTTCACGGTGGTTCTCCAATCGAGGTTTTATGACTTTCGGTACATTCCAGACTCCTTTCACGGGTACTTTCGACGGGCAAGGTCATGCCATCGACAGCCTGTTCATCGACAATGAAGATGCCAGCCCGAAAGGTTTGTTCGGATACATCCAGAACGCAACCATCCGAAATCTAGCCATGACAAACGTTTCTATCACTGCGCAGCAGTATGCGGGAGCGATTGCCGGGTACGCGATCGATGATTGCACCATCGAAAATTGCTCCAGTTCGGGAACAATCGTCTGCGATTTGTTTGCAGGCGGTATATGCGGAGCGACGTACTACGGGAACACAATTCAACAGAGCTATTCGAACGCAGATGTCGAAGGTTCCCGATTCATCGGAGGGTTGATTGGATACTCCGTGCTGTCGGGGATTGAGAATTCGTACGCAATGGGAAATGTATCCGGCGATGATTGTATCGGTGGATTTGTAGGGAAACTCGCGGAGCACGTCGATGTAACGCATTGCTATTCATGCGGAATCGTCACGGGCGAAACGCAGACTGGTGGTTTTGCCGGATGTCGGGAGAACAGTCAGGTGGAAGATTGCTTCTGGGACATCGAGACCTCCGGGCAGGATGAAAGTTACGGGGGAACCGGCCTTTCGACGATCGAAATGCACGTTCAGGACACATATATTCAAGCCGGTTGGGATTTCATGGAGGAGTCCTTCAACGGCGATGAGGATATCTGGGGGATCAATCCCTCGGAGAATTCGGGCTACCCGTTCCTGGCCTGGGAAGGGTATGTCGATACGGACGACACGTTAGTCCCGGATGTATCGAGGACGGTTCTTCATGCAAACTACCCGAATCCATTCAATCCCACCACGACGATCTCGTTCAGCGTCAAGCAGGGCGAATCGGCAAAGCTTGAAATCTACAATGTCAAAGGACAACGGGTGAAGACCTATCCCGAATTTAAAGCGGGAAGCCACCAGGTTGTCTGGCGGGGAAACAACGATACCGGAAAACCGGTTGCGTCCGGCGTCTATCTCTACAGGCTCACGGATCGCAAGACGAGCCAGATAAGAAAAATGTTGCTGTTGCAGTAACCGAAAACGCGTGCAAGGAGAATCACGATGCGAAACATCATATTGCTATCCATGTTGGTCTGCTTTCTGAACCTGTTTTCTCAACAGACAATGGAGCTTGTGTGGTCTGACGCTGGGGTTCAGGAATGCGACAATTACGGATACACGATCGCTGCGCTGGATTTCAATGGCGACGGTTACGACGATCTGGCCGTATCGGCGCCAAGCTACATGGTCGATGTCGAAGTTCCGCAGTTTCGCGGGAAGCTCTATCTCTATTGGGGAAGCCCCAACGGACTGAGCGAAACATGCAGCCTTTCCATCTCCACGGTCGTCGATTCGACGAAAAGGACTATGAATTCCTGGCGCAACATCATCAACCTTGGCGATATGAACGGCGACGGATGCGAAGACCTCGGGTATTCGATGTCCTATGGCGAGGCCGGATCCTATCAGTCCTTTTACTACATTAGCGTGCTTTTCGGAAACACCGTCAACGACACCATCCCGGATTTTCAGTTCCAGACAAGCAATTCATTGCCTGAGGTATTTTCCCTCGGAGATATCAATGGCGACAATTATGACGATATGGCTGTAATGAATGAAGGCTCTTATCGTGTTTCGTACTATGTCATCATGGGTAACACATTCGAGACCATTACACTGGTTGAAAATCGTTATCAACACGGTCACATAAACATCAACGGATTGGGCGATCTCAATGCGGACGGATTCGCCGATTTCTATTACCATTATATCGGAGAAGGCGTGCCCCAGCCGGACGGATCGTCGCTTTATCCGCATCATCATTGTTTATTCTACGGTTCTGCCGTGCAAGATACGCTGCCGGATATTCATCTGCTCGATTTCATGAGAACTACTTCCGGACAGGAGTTCCGTCCGCTTGGCGATTTCAATGGGGACGGCTATGACGATTTCATCGGTTCTGAAACTTGCTATGAAGATGGCGATGAACTGGGAAAACCCATTTGGCGAGGCGGTGAGACGATTCACTGGGACTGGATCGGCTATCTCGAATGTGATCGGAGTCGTTTTTATCCGAGCATCGGCGATCTGAACGGTGACGGTTATTCAGACCTCATCATCGCTTCGGCAGAACGATTCTGGGGTTTTCTGGGAGGTCGAAATGGTACGGAAGACATCTATCAGCTCTTTCAGGATCATGAGGACTTCTTCCCGAGAACCGACATCGGCGACTTCAACGGCGATGGCTACGATGACGTGGCGATCGGGGCAGATGGGGACGCCGGTAGCTCCGATCATTACTATGGCTCAGCGCTCGTCTTCGCAGGAAGGGAAGGACTAATGGAACAGGATCCGTATCCCATCGACGACCAGAGCGCTCCGCAGCCTTCTGTTACCTTCCAGGCTTTCCCGAATCCATTCAACCCGGAGATATGTTTCGATATCCAGGTTCCAGGATGCCACGAGATGCAACTGGAGTTTTTCAATGTCCGCGGCCAGAAGGTGGATGCTATCAAGTTGGATTCTCAAGAGTCAACGGTAACATGGAAACCTGAGAAGCTCGCTACGGGGATCTACATGTGCCGGCTGAAAGCCGACGGCAAAGAGATTTCCCGTAAGAAAATAACGCTAATGAAATAACACCACATACCGAGGTTATCATGAAACGCTCGTTTTTGTTCTTGCTTATACTGATTACTACGATCGCTCTCCGCTGCCAGAATTCCATACCTCCCACGGCAGGAGACGGTTCACAAGCCAATCCTTATCAAATCGAATCGCTGGAAAACCTCTTTTGGATTTACTGTTCGGATGAACACTGGGATAAGGAATTTATACAGACAGAGGATATCGACGCAGGTGAAACGAAAAACTGGTTTGTCGGTATCGGCTGGCTTGCGATCGGAGTGTATGTCGGAGCACAGAGCCCGGATAACATGCCCTTTACCGGTAGCTACGACGGGCAGGGGTACACCATCTCGAATCTTCATCTCAACCAGCCTGAGGAGAACTACACGGGATTGTTCGGCTACACGGAGAACGCCGGGATACGGAATGTCGTTCTCACGGGAGTATCCGTTTCCGCGTACCGGTGTGTGGGAGCGATCGCCGGGATTCTCTTCTCCGGTTCCGTGATGGAGAACTGTCGTGTCAGCGGCTACGTTAGCGGCTATGACTATGTCGGCGGGATCATCGGCTGGGCAGCGAACGCGACGATTACGGATTGCTCCGCAGATTGTGAGGTTTCCGCCAACGATTCGGTCGGTGGGCTCGCAGGATTCGCCTTGAACTCAGACATCAACGGTTGCAGTACAACATGCACTGTCACGGGTGTGGATAACATAGGCGGTTTGATTGGATACGAGATAGATAGCGTATTCGACAAATGCGTTACCGATGCCCAGGTTAACGGGAGCAACCGAGGCGGAGGAATGATCGGGTATGACGACAACGGTTTGTTTACGGATTGTTCCTCTACAAGTACAGTGGATTGCGAAACCTGTTCCGGGGGACTTTTCGGGGATGCTCGATCGAGCGATATTATTAACTGTTACTGCCTCTCGCAAGTCGAGGGGGGAACCTCGATCGGGGGCATGGTCGGGTATTGCTCGAATGCCAGCGTAGAATTCTGCCACAGCGATGGCTCCGTATCTTCATCGATTGAAAGAGCCGGCGGTATGGTCGGTTATTCAATATCTTCAAATTTTACTCAGTGCTACAGTACACCGGATGTCAGCGGCTATAATTACTCCGGTGGATTCATCGGATCGGCCAGCTATTGTGACGTGCAGGACTGCTACTCGATCGGCAATGTGCAGGGCAATAATTCTGTCGCCGGTTTTATTGGCTCTGCTTACAATGTGCGGATTGGAAACTGTTATTCGGTCGGAAGCGTAACGGGCGAGGACAATCTGGGAGGCCTGGTCGGGTTCGTAGAGTTGTCGCCTGTCGAATTCAGCTACTGGGATGTTGAAACCAGCGGAATTGCTACCAGTAGCGCTGGCGAGGGACGCACCACGGAGGAAATGACCTGGCCCCATGGGGATATCACCTATTTGGGCTGGGATTTCGACAGCATCTGGTGCGCTGATACCGGGTTCGAGCTGAACAACGGATACCCGGTACTGCTTTACACGGTTGCTGCCGATGACGATCAGAATATTGCGCCAGAACTTGCTGCCGCTCAGCTTCATCAGAATTATCCCAATCCCTTCAACCCGTCGACGACGATCGGGTATTCACTCAACCAGGGTGGCGCTGTCGAGATAACAGTCTACAACCTGAAGGGACAGAAAGTTTGCACGTTGGTCGACGCGAAGATGCCTGCCGGTTTCCACGAAGCGGTATGGGATGGAGAGGATTCTTACGGAAAACAATCATCGAGTGGAGTCTATTTCTATCGCATGCAAACAAGCGATTGTCAGATGACACGCAAGATGCTGCTGTTGAAGTAGATTGTTGTCTCATCGTCGCAGGACATCGGGCGGAAAGAAGAAGTGGCCCCGGAAATTAGGACTTGCGTATAAGTGGAAATCTTGCTCCGATTGATCAGAGAGAAAGAGAGAGTAATTAAGGAGTAAGCGAATGAGAAGACCACGACGGAATCACTCGGCGACATTCAAGGCAAAGGTGGCTCTGGCTGCGCTCAAGGGCGACCGGACGCTTGCCGAACTTGCAGTACAATTCGACGTTCATCCCAACCAGATATCGGACTGGAAGCAGCAGATGCTGGACAAGGCATGCCTGGACATGGTCAACAAGGCTGCCGGCTCCGATGACACCGTTCTGAAGATTAATCGCGTCAGTGGAAACCATCAACTCGTCTGTGGCGAGGAGATCGGGCTTGAACGCCATCGATCTCGCCGCGAGTCCGTTCGATATCTTTCCCAAGCTGGGATGAGCCCCGAGAGGCCGTCGAGAGAAATGTGCACAAGTTCAAGGATTTGTGTCAGGTCGGAGGTGTGCTTGCGAGACAGCATTACCTGGACTTGGAGGACAAAGTCGGGGAGTGCATCGAGTGAGGTTCATGCGCAAGGTGATTCGATAGCCATATCATTTTCGCATGAAATGTATATGGATATGATGGTTTTAGGTAAACACACAACCGCGTAACTCTATGTAACGTAATAGAAAAATCCTCTGGCACTACTCTTGCGATTATCTACTGCAAGAAACGGTTATGGAGGATATAATGTTTTCAATTCGTATTCTTTTGGTGGCTCTGGCCGCACTACTCATGGTTTTTATCCCTTCTCATGTCGAGAGTTGTTCAACGTTTCAGGTACGTCAGGGAGATGAAATTGCCTATGCGCACAATCTGAATCAGGGTGATTTGGGGATTCCCGGGATGGTTTATATCAACAAGCGCGGGATGTTCAAGGTTGGGCGAACCTGGGAGGAAATCACTACATTGAATCCTGAGAGAGCATCCGAACTCACGTGGATATCACGCTACGGTTCGGTGACCTTCAACGGATTCGGGCTCGATTTCATCGATGGCGGCGTAAACGAGGCCGGTTTGTTTATCTGGGAGATGGGTGAGGACGCCGAGTATCCCAACGATCCAGAGAAACCGGCGCTGAGTCAGGTGAACTGGATGCAGTACGTGCTGGACACCTGCCAGACTGTCGAAGATGCGATCCAACGCGCGGGTGAGGTCTCCATCGATGGATGGGGCTGGCACTACTTCGTTGGGGATGCCTCTGGCAAGACAGCCAGCATCGCGTTTATCGACGGAAAGCCTCTGGTTCACAGCGGAGACGCCATGCCGGTTCCCGCGATGTTCAATTCGCCGTACGACTGGGAGATGGAGCTCATGCGCTACTACGATGGTTTCGGCGGACAGTATTCGTGCGAGGTGGATGATCCCCGCGTACCGCGTTTCGTGCGCTATCAGCGACTCATGCGTGAAATGAAGCCATCCGACGACGTGACAAAGTACGGTTTGATGATGCTGAGAACGCTGAAAGTTCACGATGAACCCGAGTGGTCGGTGCTGTATAACGAGAAAACGCGCGAGGTCTGTTTTTTCACACGATTGAATCCAGAGGTAAAGACGTTCTCGCTTTCTGATATCGATTTCTCCAATGATTCGCCTACGCAGATTCTCGACATGGATGAAGTGAAGCCGGGCAACCTCGCCGGGGTATTTTGTATCTTTCACGCAGGATGCCGACAGGCAGTTTATCCTGAATAAGCTGAATCCCATTTTGCCGGAGAACTTTTTCTCGGTAGAAATGAGCGCTGAGGCCTGCATCGAGAACATCGCCATTCATACAAATAAGGATATCGAGTTTGCAAAGGCGAATATTGCTGGAACCTGGAGTAATCTCGTCAGCAAGGACGAGAAGACGATGGCGCTGGAATTTGTGCTGAAGGCCGATGATGCGGCAATTACAGGCGAAGCGATTATCAAGGATAATGGGGAAGAGCTGAAACTCGATCATATATCGCTGTTGAACGGGGTGATGAAGTTCACGTTCTTCACCAAGCGTGGGGCGATTGTGGAGGCCGTGTGCAGGATTGATGGCAATTCCATGCAGGCTCGACTCAACGGCGCAGAGGAATTTTACGGTAACTACGCACTGGTGAAGAAATCGATGTAAGCAGAGCAATGTGCGAACGGCGCGGTACCTTCGCCCGATCTCTCCTTCAACGTGGATATACCACATCATCGGGACTATCGAACGCAATATAATGATGTGGAACACCACGTAGAAGGGGAGATCGATCGAATCTGCTCGCGCCTGTCGGACAAGATCGGGGTGGTGTGCTATCGAATGGTAGCAGAGGAGATTTTCAGCTTGGATGCCTGAGGCTTTGAAACAATCTCCATCCCCTTCACAACGATTCCCAAGACCACGCATCTTCCGGTGAGCCAGGGAGCTCCTTCGGGTCTTGTAACGATGAAAAATGGTCGTGGCTGAAGGGGAGTGAAGGCGAGTGTTCCGTAATCGGGCTGGATCGACGAGAGGCTGTCGGAGAAGGCGTAGTTCAACGCGAGGAGAAGGTTTTTCACCGACTGATTTTGCATGGGACTGGTCGCTGGTAGTAAATCGCGGTACTCGCTGTTGGCAACGATGAGCGTATCCAATCCGAGCGAATCGGGGCAGACCTCTACGAAAAGGGTGTCTGAGAAGGACGGCATTGCTTCGACTTGCCGCAGACTTTCAGGGGCTATATCGATCCAGGCGAAGCCTGAGGAGTCAACGGTGATGGTCGTGTTATTGAACAGGTTGTCGCCGATCATTTGAAGAAAATATCCGGCGGTTTCCGGAGCGACGCTTTCTTCGATCCGGATGGAGAGGGTATCGCCGTCGCAAACAAAATCGACGATCGCAGCCTGCATGGTTGTGCAGACTGCGATCAAAAGAATCAGCGAAAACGCGAGGCGTCTCATTTTACAATGACGATCTCTTCGATGACAACGTCTTTCTTGGGCTTGTCGCCCGGGAGTTTTTCCACGTTTTCTATCTTGTGGGCAATATCCATGCCTTTGGTTACCTTCCCGAAGACGGTGTGCTTGCCGTTGAGCCAGTTGCAACCCTCTTTCTTGGTAACGATGAAGAACTGCGATCCGTTAGTGTTCGGGCCGGAGTTGGCCATGCAGATCGTACCGTAGTCGACGGTTTGCGTCATACGGTAAATCGGTTCGTTGACGCCGGTCTTTTCCTGATACCACTCTATCGTATGCTGCATGAGCGGTGAACCGTTCTGTTTCTTCTGCACCTCTTCCGCTACTGCGAGCACTTCGGGGTCCGGATTTTCGTTCTGCATGAGGTACGGGCGAAGGATGTTCATGTACACCTGAATCGCGACGTCTTCGGATGTAATATCGCCTGTGACCTGCTCTTGGGGGAATTCGTCCTCGAAACGGTAGCCGGGGCCACCGGTTCCGTTGCCGAGAGGACATCCGCCCTGGATCATAAAGTCTTTGATGACGCGGTGGAAGATCAGTCCATTGTAGAAGGGTTTCTTCACCTTTTCACCGGTTGTCGGGTCTGTCCATTCCTTCGTGCCGTCAGCGAGGCCGATAAAGTTTTCAACTGTCTTTGGGGCAACATCGGGCCACAGTTCGATTTCCATGTCGCCCATGTTGGTTTTCATGATGATTTTACGCATGTTTTGAGCTCCTAATGTTGCAACCATCGAGATGATTGCGATGATGATAAGAAATTGTTTCAAGATGTTTCCTCCTTCCAGAAATTCAAATTCAACTCGCCGTCGATCAGGCTGAGGTATGTATTGTTCGTTAGCCAGTCCCCGCTGTTGGCGTAAATGCCGTTCTCAAGCTCCACGATGCGGGGGGTGTGGGAATGCGCGAAACACACGATATCGAATTGATTCAGTAACTTCTTCGCTGAAATGATCATCCCCTTGTTCTCCGTTTCCGCGGTTCTCTGCCTTGTTTGGGAGAGTTCCCTGCTGGAGTTCGAAATGTGTTTGACGAGCCACAGCACGAAGTTCGGGTGGAACAATCCGGCAATTTGCTTCATCAAGGGGAATCGGATGATGGATCGATAGAAGTGGTAGCGCATATCATTGGATGTGTAGCGATCTCCGTGGGCCACAAAGATGTTTTTTCCGTCCATTTTCCCGCTGAAGCTTTCCATGCACAGTTCTACGCCGATGGTTTTCGTGAGGAAATCGCGGAACCAGAAGTCGTGGTTTCCAGCGATGAATACCGGACGGCAGCCGCTTTCCTTCAAGTCGGCAAGCGCTTTGAGAAAAGGGAAATAGCTGCTGATAATCGAGCCCTTCCACTCCATCCAGAAATCGAAGATGTCGCCGTTCATGATCAGGAGGTCGGCTTTCCCGCGGATGCGGTTCAGAAAGGCGATCGCCTTTTCCATTTGCTGCGCAGTGAATTCGCTGTCATCGAAACCAAGGTGCATGTCGGAAACAATGTAGACTCTCATCGCTTCATCTCGTCAGTAGATAGTGCAGGATGTTAACGCCCATCTGGAGCGCTGCTTCGCGAATCGCGGGTGGGTCGTGATGGATCTGGGGGGATGCCCAGCCATCGCTGATGTTCGATTCGTAGGTATATAAAACAAGCATCCGTCCGTCTGCATCGAAAATGGCGAATGCCTGTGGACGATGTGCGTCGTGCTCGTGCGTTTTTGGGAGTCCCTTCGGGAAGTCGAAGTAGCTGTGGAAAATCTCGTGGCTGGCAGGGAGCTCCACCATCTCCAGTTCTGGAAGAAGCTTCTTGATCTCCCGCCGGAACGATTCGTCCATGCCGTAGTCGTCGTCTGCATAGAGGAATCCGCCGCGCTCGAGGTAGTCCCTGAGATTGTCTGCGTCTTTCCCGGAGAATGCCACGTTGCCGTGCCCGGTCATGAAAATGTACGGATGATCCATCAGGTTCGGTTCGTCCGGTTTAACAACAGCCTGCTCGGTACTGAAATCGGTACCGAGTGTTTGATTGGCGTACTCCGCCAGATTGGTAAGCATGTCGGGGTTGTTATACCAGTCGCCGCCGCCATCGTAATGCAGCCTCGCCAGTGACGGTTTTTCTATTGCCGATAGCGCTATGATACACGTCATGATCAGCAGGAACAGCGATAACCACTTCAAGCTCAACCCCTTTATTATTATTTTCAAACCACATTTACGAAGTGAGGTTGCTTGTCAAGAGAATGGATACAGAGACGTTTTCCTGAAGAGGTGTGATCAGGTTCGTTCGATCTGCAGCGGAAACGTGGTGTTACACGTCCTATTATTATGCTCGATAGTTCAAAGGATGTGTTATATCCACGTTGGAGCGCAGATCGGGCGAAGATGACACACCGGTAAGCGACGATATGAAAAAAACGGCTCACAATCTGCCGGCACAGATCACAAGCCGATGGTTAACTTCCGTTAGTTATTAATTTCAGTCAACAAATTTCGTTTGCTTGAGCAAATCCATGGGGATTTCAATCTGATATCTCTTCAGCGCATCACGGTTGATAAGAAGCTTCGGTTCGTTATCCAACTGTATCGGAACTTCCTCAATCGGAATCTTTTCCACCACGACTTTATACACGGCGTTCGCCAGGAGACGGCCAAGTTTTTCGTCATCGGGAACCAGACCACCGAGTGCGCCTTTTTTGATTGAAGTCTCGGCGTATGACACAACAGGCGTCTGCCCCGCAGCGCTGACAATGATATCGGTGTTGTCTGTGACAAGATTGGGATTCGCGATGATGATGACATCGACGCCCTGCTGGAGAAGCTTCTTCACGCCCCCTGCAAGCTGGTCTTTTGTTTTACACACCGATTCCGTATAGGCGATGCCCAGCTCCTCACAGGCCTTCTCCGTGTTCGCCCGGTCGATCGGTGTCCCCGGGTGTCCCTCTTCCAGCATCAGCCCTATTTTCTTGATGCCACTAATCATCTGCATGAACACCCTCATTTGAAATTCGACAGGAAGATGGTAGGTTACGCCTGTAATATTTTGCTTCGGAGGAGCGTCGAGGGTCGGGACAATCCCGAGTTGCACCGGATTGTTGGCTGCGCCGATGAACCCCGGAACCTTGATCGGATGATCCTTGAGATACTTGGCCCCGTGTGACCGTAGAAAGAGGATGCCGTCTTTGTCCGACGCATACTTACGATAGATTTTATCCACTTCCTCCGTTGATTCGATGGCCAGATGGGTTTCAATATTTACACCAGGAGCCAGCTTGGAGAATTGTTCCGTAAATCCTTTGAAAACTCTGTCGGACATGGATGATTCGGTGTACCACATGACTCCGATATTCTGTGCACTGAGGTATAGCGGTAAGCAAATCAGCGCAAGGATGATAAAAAAAAGGATCGATCTCATATTTCCTCCTGCAAATTACTTATAGTGATAGAATAAATTATTCGTTAAATAATTGCAAGAAAGAAAATCTGTCGAGCCAGATCGCGGAGGATGTATCTAGCGAGTTTCGATCACGAAGTTGCGCTGAAGCAATCCAGTATCTTTTCTCCCGTTTCCGTTAACTGGTCCTGACGGTAATCCGGCTCCGTTTTCACGCTGAAGATGATCTTGAGATTGCCGGTTGTCTCGAATCGAACGGGATACTGCGGGAATTTCCCGACCACTCGCCCGATCTTTTCGCGGGGAGGGAGTCTCTTCTGATCGAATTCGAGGATGATATCGTCCCGCTTGAAATGCAGCGTGCTCAGTCCGCATTTCTTTGCCATCAGACGCAGCCGATAAAAGCGCAGAGCCCGGTTTGCCGGAGCGGGAAGCTTCCCGAAGCGGTCTTCCATTTCGGTCGAAAGGGCATCGAAGTCGGTAATTTCCTTGAAATTCTGCATTCTTCTGTAGATCTGAAGGCGGATTTCTTCGTCGGCGATATACCCGGCCGGGAAGTAGAAATCGGCTTCCATGCGGACGCGGGTCTGCTCGTTGGGCTGATCGTCGTCCCACAGTCCGGCGGGATTTTCCTTCTCCATGTTTTCGACAGCCTGTTCCAGGAGTCGGTTGTAGTAGTTGTATCCAACCGAGTTGATCACGCCGCTTTGCTTGGTTCCCAGAAGGGTGCCTGCTCCGCGGATTTCGAGATCGCGCATTGCGACCTGATAACCTGCTCCGAGGTAGTCGTACTCGGTGAGGGTCTCGAGCCTGTGACGGGCTTCCTCGCTCAGTTTTCTGGGAATGACCAGGTACGAGTACGCTCGGCGATTGCTGCGCCCCACACGTCCTCTGATCTGGTAGAGTTGGGCCAGCCCGAACATATCCGCACGATTGACAATGATCGTGTTCGCGTTGGGGATGTCGATTCCCGATTCGATGATGGTGGAGGCGATGAGGACGTCAAACTGGTGATGCGCGAATTCGAGCATCACGGCTTCGAGCTGCTTCTCCGGCATCTGGCCATGCGCGACCTTGAAGCGTATCTGAGGCATGAGCTTCTTCAGATCGGTCGCCATGCTGTCTATCGTCTGTACGCGGTTGTGAACGAAGAAAACCTGTCCGCCGCGGTCCACCTCGCGATTGATCGCATCCTTGATTATCTCTTCATCGAAAGGAACGATGATGGTTCGAACGGGAAGCCTGGCTTTGGGCGACGTTTGAATGAGCGACATCTCCTTAAGCTTGGATAGCGCCATGTTCATGGTGCGAGGGATCGGCGTCGCCGACATATAGAGCGTATCGACGTTCGCCTTGAGTCGGCGCAATTTTTCTTTATGCTTCACGCCGAAGCGGTGCTCTTCGTCCACGATCAAGAGTCCCAGGCGCTTGAATTTGATATCCTCGGAGAGTAGGCGGTGGGTTCCGATGGCGATATCGACCTTACCCTCATGCATTCTCACGATATCCTTCTTCACGTTCGCAGGCGTGCGGAAGCGACTCAGCATCGCAACCTGAACCGGGTATTGCGCAAGGCGTTCGCGGAAAACGTTGTAGTGCTGCTCGGCAAGGAGCGTGGTCGGAACCAGCACCGCAACCTGATATCCGCTCAAGACAGCCTTGAATGCCGCGCGGATGGCGACCTCTGTCTTACCGAAGCCCACATCGCCGCAAAGAAGGCGTTCCATAGGCGCGTCGGATTCCATATCCTTTTTGATATCGTCGGTGGATTTTCGTTGATCCGGCGTGTCCTCGTAGATGAAAGCCTCTTCCATCTCCTTCTGCCACTCGTTGTCGACATCGAAGGAGATGCCCTTGCGCAGTCGGCGCTCCGCATACAGCTTGACGAGGTCTTCCACCACGAGTTCGATCTGCTTCTTCGCCCGAGAGCGGGTGCTTTCCCATTTCTTCGAGCCCAGCTTGTGGATCTGCGGAACAAATCCTTCTTCGGAAACGTAACGCGAGACAAGGTCGAGCTGATAGGTGGGAACGTAAACGGTGTCGTTACCCGCGTAGGCGATGGTCATGCACTCGATCTCGTTGCCTTCCACGCGGACTTTCTTGAGCCCCAGGTACGAGCCGATTCCGTAATCGATATGGACGATGAAATCGCCGGGCTTCATCGATTCGTAATCGACGAGCGCTTCTTCCTTGGAAAAGCGAGTAAAGTGTTTCTTGCGTTTGTAACGGCTGAATATCTCGTGATCGGTGAAGATGGCAAGCTTCGCGTCCTGGAGGTTCCATCCGCGATGAAGAACGCCGATCATGAACTCGATCCGCTTCTCGTAATTCGGCAGGAGATCGCGCATACGCTTGCTCTGGCTGCGGTTGTCCGACTGGATGATCACCTTGTAGCCGTCCGTGAGTTTCTGGTGCAGGCTTTGCTCGAGGAGGTTCAGATCCGAATGCATGTTGGTCTGCGAGATGAACGGCGCTTCAAAGGTCTCCTTCGCCTGCTCGAATGTCTGATACGAGCCCGAAACGAAGAAATGCTGGTTCGCATTCATGAGGTTCTTGATAAAAACGTCGTCCGCGAAGATCATCTGCGGTTCCGGCAGGATTCTTCGCTTCTGCTTTTGACGGGCCTTCACCCAGAGGTCTTGCGTTTCGTCCGTGATTTCTGCCAGATAGGTATGGAAAAACTGGTATTCGTCGAAGAAGAGAATAACATCTTCGGGCTTGAAGTACTCGGAGAAGGTCTGCACGGACGGCATGAGCAGCGATACATCCAGCTCGATTCCCTCGTAGAAACCTTCAGCGTGGATGCGCTCCCAAAGCTTCTCATCCGCCTCGACATCATGTATTGAGAACTCACGGGAAGGAATGATGGTCACTTCGTCCAGCTCGGAGCCGAGCGATCGCTGGGACGTCACGCTGAATTCGCGAATCGAGTCGATTTCATCGCCGAAATACTCCACGCGCACCGGATACATGAGATTCGGACTGAAGATGTCGATGATACCGCCGCGACGTGCCACTTCACCCACGCGCGAAACCTGGTACTCGTTGCTGTAGCCGAGGCCGACCAATTTGGATATCAGGTGATCCGGGTTGTGTTCCTCTCCCTTGACAAGCTGTACGAGGTTGGCTGAGAAGATGGACTTGGGGGACGATCTTGCGGAGCAGCGAGCGGATGGGCAGGCTGTAAATCTGCGGCTGCCCCGACACGGCTCTCGCGAGGGTCTCGATGCGCTGCGCCCGGATGGTGTAGTGAGGGGAACGTTCTTCGTAGGGAAGTACCTCGAAATCGGGGAGGATGCAGGCGCTTTCCTGCCCGACCAGCAATTGGAAATCATCCAGGTAATCCTCGGCCATTTTATCGTCTGCGCTGACGAACAGGATATTCTTGCCCGTCTGCTGGAAGATATGCGTCACGACGGCTGCTTTGGCCGAGTTGTTCATGTTGAACAGCAGATCGCCGGTGGATTGGTTACTCAACCGTTGATCGATCTCCTTGAAGAAACCGGATTGTTCGAAGTATTGTTTGAGCTTCTGATAAAGCATGGTGCGCTAACCCCCTGTGATTCACGAACCAAGCCTAAGAATCGTGCGAAAATGGCAAGGACTTTATCGCGAGAGATAGTAGGGAGTATCTACCTGCGCCAGGAGGGGAAGAGCAAGTTGCTGCAATTATTGTAGATGCAAAAGTGGCGCCCCCGGCACGACTCGAACGTGCGACCTTTTCCTTAGGAGGGAACTGCTCTATCCACCTGAGCTACGGGGGCCAGCCAACGCCATGAAAATCCCTGTGATTTCCGTGTCAAGATGAAAGGTGGTGAAGAATACGAAAAAACACTCGCTCAACGACACAAGATGACTGCCGGACCATAAGAAATGCTCTTCCGTTTTCATGCAAAAACTGTTTTTCTTGACACAATTTTCATCAAGAATTGAAATTAAAAAATATAATCCAAAATCTGGAGATATTTATGAAAATGCTGCTTAACTTGCTTATGCTGTTAGGTTTATGCTCTGCGTGGGCGGCAGGAGTCGGCTTCCAGGTCTTTGATCATCCCAATGACGATGGCTCGGGGATCGATCTAAAATGGGAGTACGCCGGAGCCGACATCTACAGCATACAAATCGAACGGAAAACCGGAAACGAAGATTTCCAGGTGATCGCCACGGTCGATTCCGGAAAGAACAGCTTCCTGGACACGAACAACATCTCGGCGGGGGAGATCTACGACTATCGCATATCCATTCTCGATGCGGACGGACAATCGCTCGCTCAGGAGGTTGGAAGGGCTATCGCCAAGGCCCAGTGGTTCAACACCGACAAGATTTCCCTGCTCATCATGGCGATCATCCTCTCGGGCGCAATCATCTTCTACATCGCCTCGGCCCGTAGTGGCAAAGACCTCTACATCCGGCGCATCAGCGGACTCGACTCGATGGAGGAAGCCGTTGGTCGCGCAACGGAAATGGGCAAACCGATCCTCTTCGTTCCGGGAATCATGGACCTCGACGACATGCAAACCATCGCCGGCCTGACCATCCTAGGGAAGCTGGCGCAACGCACCGCAGAGTACGACACCAAGCTTCTGGTGCCCGTGTCGCGCTCCATGGTACTTTCCGCCGCCCGTGAAACGGTCAAGGAATCCTACATGAAGGCGGGGCGGCCGGATTCATACCTCCCGGATTCCGTGTTCTATCTCACGGACGACCAGTTCGGCTTTGTTGCCGGCGTCGATGGCATCATCATTCGCGAAAAACCCGCAGCCATCTTCCTGATGGGGGCATTTTACGCGGAATCGCTCATCCTGGCCGAGACGGGCTTCACCAGCGGCGCGATCCAGACCGCTGGAACCGCGATGCCCAGCCAGTTGCCTTTCTTTGTTGCAGCATGTGATTATACACTGATCGGTGAAGAGCTTTTCGCCGCGTCCGCCTACCTTTCCAAGGATCCGCATCAGTTGGGGAGCTTGAAGGGGCAGGACGTCGGAAAAGCGCTGTTTGTGATTGTTCTAGCCGTCGGCATCATCCTGGAAATCGCCGGCGTCCATTTTCTGAAAGATTTCCTGATTGCACATTGATGGATTGAAGTATGAAAAGAAGAATACCACTACTTATCGCTTTTTTCGTCGGAATCCTCGTGATCGTAGCCGAGTTCATTCCCCACAAGCCGTTCGGAACACTGACCGGCGGTCTGGAAGACTGGTTTATGATCATCGCCGGATTTGCCATTATTTTGGGGCAGATGAACCTCATCAAGGTGCATGTGCTCAAGATCAAGCACAAATTGCCGAACTGGCAATACTTTATCGTCACGATCGTCAGCTTCGCCGTCATGGTGATCTTCGGACTCTTCTGGGGAACGGAAGACAACGCCGGGATCCTCGGCGCAGGCACAAGCCTGGTACAGTCGATAGGCTCCAAGCCGTTCGATTACATGTTCAACAACGTGTACCAGCACCTTTCGGCGTCGATGTTCTCCCTGCTGGCGTTCTTTATCGCTTCGGCAGCGTACAGGGCGTTCATCGGCAGGACCACGGAATCGAACCTGCTCCTGATCGCCGCGGTTCTGGTCATGTTGGGACGCACGAGCCTGGGAAGCTTCCTGACCGGCTGGCTCCCCGACGCGCTCAGCTTCCTGCACCTGCCCAACCTGGCCGAGTTCATCATGAAATACCCCAACACCGCCGGTCAGCGAGCGATCATGATATGCGCGGGGCTGGGAATCATCGGAAGCAGCCTGCGGATCATCCTGGGCATCGAACGCTCCTACCTGGGAGGTGAATGATGAAGATGAGTCCGGAAAACACACGCAGAACCCTCTTTACGCTGATCCTGATCGGCGTCGCTCTCCCGTTGATCTTCAAGCTCGGGTTGCCCATCGAGTCGTCCGAGAATGTGCAGATGGTGTATGACCTGGTCAACGGCCAACCGGAAGGCTCCCACATTCTTCTGTCATTCGATTACGATCCCGCCAGCAAGCCGGAGCTCCATCCCATGGCGTACGCCGTGGCGCGGAACGCCCTGGAACGAAAATACAAGATCGTCTGCACTGCGCTCTGGCCGATGGGGGCGAGTCTTTGCGCGGATACATTCAAGCGCTTGAAAGAAGAGATGCCCGGGATCGAAGATGGTGTCGACTATGTTAACCTCGGCTTCAAGGCCGGAGGAATCGTCACCATTCAGAAGATGGGATCGGATATCCGGGACGTTTACCCTGCCGATATGAGCGGAACGCCCATCGGCGAGCTTCCCATCATGGACGGCATTCGCAACCTGACGGACTTCGCGTTTGTGTACAGCTTCTCCGCCGGCGCGCCCGGCATCAAGGAGTGGGTGATGGTCGCACATGACAAGAACAAGGTGATAACCACCGGCGGTGCAACCGCTGTCAGCGCTCCCGCGATCCTTCCTTATATCAATGAACAGAAGCAGTTGCACGGACTCCTCGGCGGCTTGAAGGCTGCCGCGGAATACGAAAAGCTCAGCGGCCACATCGATATCGCCACAAGCGGTATGGACGCTCAATCGATCGCCCATTTAATCATCATTCTATTCATCGCGGTCGGAAATATACAGTATCATCTAATTCGCAAGCGGAAAAGGGGGGAATAATGGTACACTTCATGAATTGGCTTGGATTGTGGATCGGCGCTCTCCTCACGTTTGGCATCTACAGTTTTCTTTACAAGGACAATCCATTCTATAAAGTCGCAGAGCAGATATTCGTGGGGCTCTCCGCGGGATACTGGTTTGTTTACACCATCTATTTCATCCTGATTCCCAACCTGTTCAACAAGCTCAGCGCCGATTTCGGAGCGCACTGGCTGTTGATCGTCCCGGGGATCCTCGGCATCCTGATGTTAACCCAACTCGTTCCGAAAGTCGCATGGCTCAGCAGGTATCCTATCGCATTGATGATTGGTACAACTGCGGGCATCTCTTTCATGCGATACATGAAGTCGGATGTGCTCTCCCAGATTACCGCCACCATGATCAATCCGTTCAACGGATCGGCGGTGGAAATCGTGGGGCAGCTTCTTCTGGTTGTCGGGACCATCTGCGGAGTGATCTACTTCTTTTTCAGCAAGAAGCACGAGGGTGCCTTCGGCGTCGGCGCTAAGGTCGGTATCTACTTCCTCATGGTCAGCTTCGGCGCGGCGTTCGGCTACACGGCGATGGCGCGTATCTCTTTACTGATCGGCAGATTGCAGTTCCTGCTCTTCGAGTGGGCGCCGAACATCCTGCCGTAGGAGGTGGTTTTGAAAGTACTCAGCATAGCGGGATACCATCACACGGGAAAGACAACCGTCGCGGAGAATCTCATCGCGGAGCTCAGGCGGCGGGGCCATTCCGTGCAGTCCATCAAGGATATTCACAACGAGCAATTCACCATGGAAAAGGTGGGCTCGAACACCTGGCGCCACTGGGAAGCAGGTAGTGAAACCATCATTGCGCGAGGATTGACGGAGACCTATCAAATCTGGCACCGGCAACTCTCGCTCAAGCAAATGCTCGCGAAGCTGGACGCGGAGTATGTCGTCGTGGAAGGAATGAAGGAAGAACCGCTTCCACGCATTCTGTGCGCGGAAAGCCTGGAGCAGATTGATGAACTCTTGGACGACACGGTTGTCGCAATTTCGGGAAAGGTGTCAAACAATTATGACACATACAAAGGACTTCCCGTCCTGCATCCTGAAAAAAATATAAGGGAAATCGCAGATATTGTCATCGATAAGGTCTTTAGAGTATTGCCGATGGCTGATGAGGCGTGTTGCACGGCATGCGGCTTTCCGTGCCGCGTTGCCGTGGGAAAGATACTGGGCGGCGAGATGGCCCGTGACGATTGCGTAACGGACAGGGCCGAGAAACTATCGCTGAGAATCGACGGTAAAAACATCGTAATGGTACCGTTTGTGCAAGACATGATCTACGATGCAATCTACGGCATGGTTAAAAATCTGAAGGGATTTTCGGACAAAGATATCGAGATCCTCATGAAACCGGAACGGTGATGTATGGATTTAATTGAAAAACTGATGGAAGAAATGCGGGATTTGTCGGAGCCTGACCAGATTCCTTATATCAATCGCATCAGTAAGGTATACTCTCAAATCTCAACGGACAAGAGCCGAGAATTCGGCTTCAAAGCGTTGACGCTTTCGAAGCAGTACGGCAATAAGTTGGAAGAGTGTAACGCCCTCCGTTTCATCGGGATATCGTATGGTATCGCCGGTAACTACTCTCAGGCAATCGACTACTACAATCAGAGCTTGCAGTTGTCGCTGGAAATCGACTATCTGGACGGCATCGCGAGTTGCTATAACAATATCGCCGTTAACTACGCCAATTACGGGCAGAACGATCTTGCATTCGAGTACTACAAGAAAGCGCTTGAAATCCAGCAGAAGAGATCGGCCAAGGATGGAATCGCGATTTGCTACATCAACATGGGCGAGCTTTACCAGAACTGGGGGCTTCAGGATATCGCGCTGGATTATCAGTTGAAGGCCTTGCAGCTCGCGGAAGAATTGAACGACCCAAGTCTTTCGGCAGACCCGCTAATGAATATCGGTGAAATCTATTACGCTCTGGAAGATTACGATCGTGCGCTCGAATATTTCCAGCGAGGCTATGAACTCGTATGCGAGCTTGGTATCAAAGAGCGCTGCGGTTTCGCAATGAACAATCTGGGAAAGCTATACTACAAGCTGGGTGACTACCCCAAGGCGATTTTGTGCTATCAGGAAGCGCTTGAGCTTAGCCGGGAGATCGGGCATGCTGAAGGTATAAGCAGTAGCCTGAGTGGCATCGGGATGGTACACTACTCGAACGGGAACCACAAGGAAGCGATCGATTGCCTTAATCAAGCGCTCGAGATCAGCGAAAGCATCGACTTCAAGGAAAACACTGTCATGGCGTTGCGATATCTCGGAAGAATTCATCGTAAGCTCAACGACCTCGATAGCGCCGAGAAATACCTGATTAGAAGCGTGGAAGAAGCCATTGAATCCAGCTTCCGGTACGACCTCAAAGACAGCTACTACGAGCTTTCCAAGCTGTATGAACTGAAACTCGATTTCGAGAAGGCATATCAGTATCACTTGAAATTCTCCCGCGTGAAGGACGAGCTGTTCAACGAGGAAAGCAACAAGAAGCTTGCGGAGATGCAGACGCGCTTCGAGACGGAGAAGAAGGAAAAGGAAGCGGAGATTTACCGCCAGAAGAATGAGGAACTCGAGAAATCGTACCTCATGCTCAAGCAAACCCAGCAAGAGGTTATCCAGCTTGAAAAACGCAACTCCGCGCTCGCGCTCGCCGTTACCGCCCATCATGAATTGAATCAACCGCTGATGGTGATGAGAGGCAACCTCGAGATGTTCGAGATGCTGAATGAAACAAGCTCGCTGAGCGAGAAGCAGACGAAATACCTCGACCGGATCAAGTCAGCCTTCAATCAGATGACGCGAATCCTGGAAAAATTCAAATCGGCAAACAGCCTTTCATTCGGAGTCTACGCGAAAGATACCGAGATGGTGATTTTTGATGAATCAATCGATAAGAAGCTTGAAGGACGAAGAAAAGACAACTGAGACCATTCAGACAGCGAAGTCGGTCATCATTGTCGATGTCGAACATCGGACGGTAACCAAGAAATTTTCTTCGGCACAGGCTTTCCACAATGAACTCGAAGTATACCGTTTTCAGCCTGCGTTTGCCCCCAAACTCATTGATCACGACAACCACAAAAATCTGATTATCGAGTACATTTCTGATGTGACACTCATCGACTGTACGGATTCCGGGCGTGACTTCAGGGCGATCGCCGAACTGCATAAGGCGATTCATGCGCTTAAAACGGACGGACAAAAGGTGTTGTGTCACATCGATGTGAATCCGCGGAACTATCTTTGCAGGGACAACCGGTGGTACATGATCGATTTCTCGGACTGCCGCATGGACTTACCGCAGGTGGATACGATCCACTTTTTGCTGCATCTCGCCTCGAACTATCCGCAAGAAGTTTTCCGGCAAGCCGCGCGGGACTATTTGCAGACGTTCTCGCCGGACTCATTTGATAAAACCTGCTGGCATCGTTTGCTGCAAAGCTGGATCAGGCGTTTCGACAGACGGAGATTCGCGTATCGCCAGATCGAACCCACACGCGAGGCCTGGATCAATCGCGATTGGCTCGATTTCAAGAATCGTGAGGACTACCTGACGAAGATTTTCCCTGATCCTTCTCCCTTCGCGTGACCGATAATTGCTGCCGTCAATCCCTTTGCTTTCAACTTTGCCAGGATTTCCGCAGCCATTTCTTTCGGAACGGAAGCGAGTAAACCGCCGGAGGTCTGCGCATCGCAGAGAAGGAGCTGAAGAGGTCTGGCCAGGTTCCATTCGATCATTCCCGAAACGTGACGCAAGTTCGCCAGCGTTCCGCCGGGAACCACATTTGCGGCAATCAGCTCGAGAACCCCGTCAAGCGCGGGAACTTGATCCGCGATGATATCGACATCCATACCGCTGTGGACGCTCATCTCCGTCAAATGACCCAGCAATCCGAAGCCGGTGACATCGGTGCAGGCATTGACCTGATAATCCTTTAGTACCGAGTAGGTGGTAGCGTTGAGCGCAGACATCGTTTGGTTGAGCATTTGCTCCTGAGAAGCATCCAGCAATCCACGCTTCAGGGCTGTCGAGAGGACTCCGGTTCCGATCGGTTTGGTGAGAACGAGGGCATCGCCAGGCTTGATTCCCGCGTTGCGCCAGATTCGATCCGGGTGAACGATTCCCACGGCAACCATTCCGTATTTCAGCTCGGGATCCTCGATGGAGTGACCGCCGATGATGAAAATCCCTGCTTCATCCGCCTTGGACTGCGCGCCCCTGAGTACGTCTTCCAGCACGGATAGCGGAAGGCGTTTCGTGGGGAATGCAACGATGTTCAGGCCGAACAGAGGAGTAGCGCCCATGGCGTAGAGGTCGCTCATGGCGTTGGCAGCCGCGATTTGACCGAAAGTGTAAGGATCGTCCGCGATCGGGGTGAAGAAATCGAGGGTAACAACGACAGCTTGATCGTCGCTGAGCATGTAAACCGCCGCGTCGTCCGCAGTGGAAGTACCGACGAGGATTTTGTCGTGGATCGGCTGTGGGAGCTTTCGCAAGATGGACTCGAGGACGTCCGGCTCAATTTTGCAGGCGCATCCCATTCCATGCGTAAAATGGGTCAGCTTGATGTCGCTTGTCGGGACAATGCAAGCCGGTTCATCGCCCTGATCCTGGAATCGCGAAACGACTTCGACAATTCTTTTGGCGGCGAAATCGATATCCTCGTCCGTTGTAGAACGTCCCGTCGACAGGCGAATGGTTCCCATCGCGTACTCGATCGGGACCTGCATCGCTTCCAGGACCGCGGAGACATCGACCTGATCCGAGTGGCAGGCTGCTCCTGCGGAGGCTGCGACGTCGTCCAACTCCGAAAGAACCGTGTTTGCTTCCACTTTGTAAAACGAAAGGCTCAACGTGTTGGGAAGCCGATTTTCCGGATGTCCGTTCAGACGGAAATCGAGCCCGGATTCACTGAGTTTATCATGCAGGCGGTCCCGCATGGATTTCATGTGGCGCATGTTTTTGTCGAGGTCGCGAGCGGCTATCTCGCAGGCTTTGCCCAGTCCGGCGATCTCAAGGATGTTCTCCGTGCCGGCGCGAAGGTTCTGCTCGTGGTCCGCTCCGTGAATCATCTTCTCGAGTGTGATGCCTCTACGGATGTAGAGTGCGCCGATTCCTTTCGGGGCGTAGAGCTTGTGCCCGGCGATCGAGAGGAGGTCAACGCCCAAATCGTTGACGATGACGGGGATTTTTCCCACGGATTGAGCCGCATCGCAGTGGAAGACGGCATCGTGCCGGTGTGCGATCGAGGCGAGTTCGGAGATTGGCTGGATCGTGCCGACTTCGTTGTTGGCGTGCATGATCGACACGAGGATCGTTTGAGAGGTGATGGCCTCTTCTAGATCGGCTGGATTCACGAGGCCGAACTCGTCAACCGGAAGGTACGTGATCCGGAAGTCGTGCTTCTCCAGGAAGCGGCACACTTCGATGACCGCGGGGTGTTCGATGGAGGAAGTGACGATATGGTTCCCGCGATCCCTGCGTGCGAACGCGATGCCTTTGATCGCGTAGTTGTTCGATTCCGTTCCGCCGCTGGTGAAAATGATCTCGTCGGGATACGCGCCGAGGAGATCGGCGACCTGTTTACGGGCTTCTTCAACCGCTTTGCGTGTCTGAATGCCAAACCAGTGACTGCTGGATGGATTCCCGAAGAATTCTTCGAGAAAAGGTTTCATGGTGTTTGCAACTTCCGGTGCGATCGGCGTTGTGGCGTTGAAATCGAGGTAAACAGGCTTCATGCGGTTCTCCTGAAACTTTTTTTCTCAAAGAAGCAACGTGTATTTCTTTTGACAAGTTCTATTCTGTATTTTAAGGTGTTTTGCGCATCAAGATGATTAATATATGGCAGGTCAAGCATGGATGATCAACGATTTCTTCACGAGTTGGGTGTTTTCAGGAATGGCAAATACGAGTTCAAGACCGGTTTGAGCATTCGCGAGCAGACGCTCGAGATCATGATAAACGGAACCATGGTCAGTGCAATACCCGCTTTGGCAGATATGCTGGAAGAAATGGCTGTGGGGTTTGTTTTCTCGGAGGGTTATCTCACCGATATTGAAGAATACATGGGACTCGATATCTCCTACGATCCGCTCCGCGTAGATATCGCCTCGTCCATCGATCCCAAAGCGATTCTCAGGCAAATCTCTTCCGCATCTACCTTGCAAAGAGAGATCACGCCGAGTCGATTCGATTTCCCATTCTACGAGTTTGATACCTCCGTGTTCTTCGGGGAGCTGGACAAGTTTTCCGGGCAATCTATCCTTTTCAACGAGATTGGCGGGATACACAGCGCGGCCGTTCTGCTCGAAGGCACGCAGCTCTATTTCGCCGAGGATATCAGGCGCCAGAACGCCCTGGACAAAGTCTGCGGACTGGTGATTCTGGAGGATGTCCCCATTTCAAAATGCGCGATCCTTTGCAGTGGTAGAATCACGTCCGACATCGTCATGAAGGCAATAAGAATCGGTTTTCCGGCGATTATCTCGCAGTCCTCGGCAACGTCCGAAGCGATTCACCTCGCCTGGAAGCACAGGCTGTATCTGATCGCCATGGCTCAGGGAAAGTCGTTCAACGTATTGACTGGATTCGAGCATATCCAGCTCTCCTGAGAGAAGCTCCGACTCGAATCCGCTCGTCAGACCAGCGCGGCGGGGACGGCGCGTGCGCTCCGCGCACTGACACCTTTTTGAAACGAATTCGACCGAATGCGTTTCAAAAGGGTGTAGAAGCCCTGGAGGAATGAACGCGATTCTTAAAAATTAATACATTAATTGAATCAACGCTGTGGGAATCAAGTAGATGTGACCGGGCTTCAGCGCCGTCCCCGCCGCGCGGTTGGTGCTCGCACAAAAGTCTGCTGTTGGCTCCCGGGGCAATCTCTTTGCTTGACACCCCCACCTGTCCGCAAACAATGACACAAAAATAGCATAGGATGCTTACGATGAAATTTCTGGAAAAGTTATTTGGCGATCGCCATTCTAGAGACATGAAGAAGGTGAATCCTCTTCTGGATGCGATTAAAAGCCACGAGCCTGATATAGAAAAACTCACCGACGATGGTATCAAGAAGCGTGTTCAGGATATCAAAGTGGAAATCCGCGAGAGATTGCAGCCGCTTGAAGAAGAACTCGAGAACCTGAATCAGCAATACCACCTGGAAGCCAATGAGGACGAGAAGGACCGCATCGGCAATAAGATCGACGTGCACAAAGAGAAGCTGAAACAGGCCACACAGGATGTCCTGGACGATTTCCTGCCGGAAGTCTTCGCCATCATTCGCTCGACCTGTAAACGGCTGACCGGGCATGAGTACGATGTCCGCGGCAATACCGAAACCTGGCACATGGTACCGTTCGATGTTCAGCTTATCGGCGGAATCGCCCTGCACAACGGGAACATCGCCGAGATGGCAACGGGCGAAGGCAAGACGCTGGTCGCAACGCTGCCGCTGTTCCTGAACGCACTTACCGGGCGTGGCTGTCACCTGATCACGGTTAACGACTACCTTGCCCAACGCGACTCCGAGTGGATGACGCCGATTTTCGAGTACCACGATCTCTCCGTCGGTTGCATCATCAATGACATGGCGTTTGCCGATCGTCAGGAAGCCTACAAAAAGGACATCACCTACGGCACCAACAGCGAGTTTGGCTTCGATTACCTCCGCGACAACATGGCTGTCTCCGCCAGGCAACTGGTACAGCGCGACCTCTACTACGCCATCGTGGACGAGGTCGATAGCGTGCTTGTCGATGAAGCGCGTACGCCCCTCATCATCAGCGGTCCGGTCGCGGAATCCAAAAACTTTTACACGGACATCCGTGCGTCCTTGAAGCACGTCGTCGACGCGCAAGACCTCATGCTCAATCGTATTGCAAGCGAGATACGCAAGGGCTTGGAATCCGACGACTACAATATCGACGATATCGGACGCAAACTACTCACGGTGAAGCGCGGCGCCCCCAAGAACAAGCAGTTCATGAAGCTGATGAAAGACTCTTATGCAAAGAAGCTTGTTAGCGACTTCGAGGGCTACTACCTCCGTGACAAGAAGATGCCGCTTATCGACGAACAGCTCTTCTACGTGATCGACGAGCACGCGCATTCGGCAGACCTTTGCGAAAAAGGTCGCGACATGATGTCGAAGTACGACCGCGATCTCTTCGTGATGGAAACGCTGGACGAGCTTCTCGAAAGAGTGGACAAAAATGATAGACTGACGTTCGAAGAGAAGGATAAAGAACGCAACAGAGTCACCCAGGAATTCATGGATAAAAGCGAGCGTCTTCACAACATCAGCCAGCTTCTCAAGGCCCATGCGCTCTTTGAGAAGGACGTCGATTACGTTGTGCAGGACAACAAGGTGATGATCGTTGACGAGTTTACCGGACGCCTGATGCCGGGAAGAAGATTCAGCGACGGACTTCACCAAGCGCTCGAGGCCAAAGAAAACGTCAAGATCGAAGATGCGAGCCAGACGCTGGCCACCATCACCTATCAGAACTTCTTCCGCATGTACGACAAACTTGCCGGCATGACCGGTACCGCCGTCACGGAAGAGGCTGAGTTCGCCGAGATATACAATTTGCCGGTCAAAGTGATACCAACGCACATGCCCATCACCCGTATCGACTACGATGACATGATCTATCTCACCAAACTCGACAAGTACAAGGCGATCATCGATGAGATCAAGTACTGGCACGAGAAGAAGAAGCCGGTGCTGGTCGGTACGGTTTCTGTGGATGTCTCCGAAATCCTTGCCCGACTTCTGCGCCGCGAGGGAATCAAGCACGAGGTGCTCAACGCGAAGCAGCACGAACGCGAGGCGGAGATCGTCAAGTTTGCCGGTGAACCGGGAACGGTGACCATCGCCACCAACATGGCGGGTCGCGGTACGGACATCAAGCTCGGAAAGGACGTTGTGACCGAAGAGAAGGAGTTCTATCAGTCGCTTCAGAAGAAGATGACGGAAGAATATCCCCTTGGCCGTCCCGTTGACGGTTTGCACGTGATCGGCACCGAACGTCACGAGAGCCGCCGAATCGACCGCCAGTTGCGCGGTCGCGCGGGGCGTCAGGGTGATCCGGGTACTTCAAGGTTCTATCTCTCGCTCGAAGACGATCTCATGCGCTTGTTCGGCTCGGACCGCGTTGCCGGCATGATGAAGAAAATCGGCATCGAAGAGGGCCAGGCGATCACGCACCCGTGGATGACAGGCGCGGTTGAAAAAGCCCAGAAGAAGGTGGAAGAGCACAATTTCAACATCCGTAAGAACCTGATCAAGTACGATGAAGTGATGAACCAGCAGCGCGAAGTGATCTATAGTTTCCGCAGGAACGTTCTGAAGGGCTACGATCTCCAGGAAGAGATCAAGGAGATGATTCGCGAAGTCGTACGTAGCGTCGTCGAAGGCCAGCTCAGTGAAATCGAGTATCAGGAGAACTGGAAGTACGACCGGATCGTTGGGTGGTTCAAATCGAATTTCGGACTGGAGATCACGGAGCGCGAGATTATCAAAGGCGTGCGCGACATGAGCGATGTCACGGACAACCTGATTGCGCTCGCTCTGAGAGCTTACCAGAAGAAAGAAGAAATCCTCGGAGCCGATTCGATGCGCGAGCTCGAGCGTCGTACCTTGCTGATCGTAGTCGATGAGCAATGGCGCGATCATCTGCACGAGATGGATTTGCTCAAAGAGGGCGTTGGGCTCCGTGCATACGCGAACAAGGATCCTTTGATCGAATACAAAAAGGAAGGCTACGAGCTGTTCAGGGCATTGATTGAACGGATTCACGAGCAGGTTGCGAAACGCGTGTTCACAACCTACATCGTACCGGCGGGAATGTCGCCGGACGACGTCGACAGACTCCTGCAGCGCTCCAATGCGCTCCATCGAGATGTCTCCGCATATTCTGGAACTCCCGCCCAAGATCAGCCGACGGACCATCCGGCTCCGCCGAGAAAACGCGAGAAAATCCAGCCTCGCCATGTTGGAACCAAGGTCGGAATGAACGATCCCTGCCCATGCGGCAGCGGTAAGAAATACAAAAAATGTTGCGGAAAAGTTGCTCAGGACTAAAATGTCGCGAAAGAAGGAATGTTATGAGTGATAGCAACATAAAGAATTTGTTCGAACACCTCGAATCCCTGAAGAAGCGGTCGAAACGGACCGAACAGGACGATGAAACGCTCAGGGATCTTATCGACTATCTTCTCGATAGCCGGGACGACAACTCCGCCTATCTGCGCACCATGAGCGCTGATGAACGGATGCACATTTCGAATGGCGCGTTCGGCTATCTGGTGAATCTCGTTAACCTGGGAACGGTTGACCGCTTCACCTTCGAGAAGATCATGAATTTGTGTCTGACGCTCTCTGGTTTGATCAGTCGCCGGGTTAGCCGTGCCATGATCGAGCAGATTGTAAACTTGATTCTTTTCTCGGGTCTGGATGAAGTATCGATGAAGGATATCGTGGAGATGTTCATTCGAGAGGATTCGGAGCCGGGTTCAAGCGTAATACAATAAACTCTTTGGAATTAAATATGGCAAAAGGACTTATCATTGTCGAGTCTCCCGCGAAAGCGAAGACGATCGGCAAATTTCTCGATTTCAAGTACGATGTAAAGGCTTCCATGGGGCACGTGCGGGATCTACCCAAACGCTCGATGGGGGTGGATATTGATCACGACTTCAAGCCCAAGTACGTTATCGATCGCTCCAAGAAGAAGATCATCGACGATCTGAAGAAGACCGCCGAGAACTCGGACGCGATTTACCTGGCATCAGACCATGACCGCGAAGGTGAAGCCATCGCCTGGCACATCCGCGAGGTTCTCAGGGAGGTGGCGGGGGACAAGCCCGTCTATCGAATCGTTTTCAACGAGATTACCCGTGATGCGATCCGGGGAGCAATGGAGCATCCCGGAGCGATAGACATCAATAAGGTGGACGCCCAACAGGCGCGTCGCGTGCTGGACAGGATCGTGGGTTACAAGATCAGTCCCGTGCTTTGGCGCGTGATAACGACAAAGTTGAGCGCCGGCCGCGTTCAATCGGTAGCGCTCCGGCTGATCTGCGAGCGTGAAGCCGAGATCGAGGCCTTCGTTCCGGAAGAATACTGGTCGCTGGACGCCGTTTTCTCTCAGAAAGGGCTCACGCCGTTCAAGGCGAGCCTCACTCACTGGAACGGCGAGAAACAGAAGATGATCAAGGCGGAAGAAGCCGAGAAGATGTTCCAAGCCTTGCAGAACAATGCGGGGAAGATCGAATCGATCAAGCGAACGGAGAAGAAAATCAATCCTCAGCCTGCGTACATAACCAGTACGCTGCAACAGGACGCGTCCCGCATCCTCAATTTCAGCGGTAAAAAGACCATGATGGTCGCCCAGCAGCTTTATGAAGGGATCGACATCGGCGGAGATACCGTCGGCCTGATCTCCTACATGCGTACCGATTCACTCCGTATCGCGGATGTCGCGCAGGAAGCTTGCAGAAACCTGATCGCGGAGCGCTTCGGAAAAGAGAAGTTGCATCGCTCCGTCCGTGTTTTCAAGAACAAGAATACCGCTCAGGACGCGCATGAAGCGATTCGTCCGACGGACCCGTTCCGCACGCCGGAGCAGCTTGCCAATAAACTCGAGAAAGACCAGCTCAAATTATACACTCTCATCTGGCAGCGATTCGTCGCGACCCAGATGACACCGATCAAGATCGACGCCGTAACGATGGAAGTCGAGGTTGGCGAAGGTGTTTTCACCGCGAACGGCGGAATGATACGCCAGCAGGGCTTCCTGGAGGTGTTCCCGCACACGAGAGTTATCCTGGGTGAGGACATCGATGCCGGTTACAAGGAAAACGGCAATGTCAACATGGATGATTTTACGAAAAATCAGCATTTCACCAAGCCGCCGGCGCGGTTCACGGAAGCTACGTTGATCAAGGAACTCGAATCGAAGGGCATTGGACGTCCATCCACCTACGCCGTGATCACCAATACGATCCTCGAACGCAAGTATGTGAAAATCGATGCGAAGAAGTTCTCTCCGACCACGCTCGGCACAACGGTGAATGATTTTCTCGTGAAGAATTTCGATGAGCTGTTCAACGTGAAATTCACGGCAAACATGGAAGAATGCCTGGATAAAGTGGAATATGGAGAAATCGCCTGGAACGCCATTCTGGACGACTACTGGAAGAGCATAGCCGAGAAGCTGGATACGATCGACTACAAGCAGTCGAAGAAGGACGCGCAGGAAGTCACGGACATCAAGTGCGAGAAGTGCGGCAGCAATATGATCGTGCGCTGGGCGAAAACCGGGCAATTCCTTGGATGCCCCAATTACCCCGAGTGCAAGAACATCAAGAATTTTACCCGAGACGACGAAGGGAAGATACATGTCGTCGAGCCTGAGAAAATCGACGAGAAATGCCCGGAGTGCGGATCGGAGCTTACGATCAAGAACGGACGCTTCGGGAAATTCATTGCTTGCACAAATTACCCCAAGTGCAAATATACCAAGCCATTCACGCTTGGAATCAAATGCCCGAAGTGCAAGGAAGGCGACGTTGTGGAACGCAAGGATAAGCGGGGAAGAGCCTTCTACGGCTGCTCCAGATATCCCGATTGCGATTACATCAGCCGCTACAAACCGGTGAACGAGAAATGTCCCGAATGCGGCAACGATTATCTGGAAGAACGTGTCGGGCGCGATAGCGAAGTGACGATTCAATGCCCGCAATGCAAGGCGAAAGTGAAGAATGCATCTCGGTGACAGCTTCGGAAGCTCTCTATCCAGTATCTGGAGTCATAAGCTACGGTCGTTCCTGACGCTTGTCGGGATCATGATCGGCGTGGCTGCCGTCGTGACCATGTTTTCTTCCGTAAGCGGCATCAAGCTGCTCATCATGAAGCGCATGGAAGCGATGGGATGGGACCGGTCAATCGTGATCTATCCTTCTTCGGGAGAGAACCAGAACCACCGCAGGCGTGGCCGTTTCATGTATATGAACCGCCGCGCACGACCGCTTTCGTACAACGATTACCTGACGCTGAAAAAGGAGATCGACCACAAGCACATGTATGGCCGGATCGATCAGTGGCAGCAGTTCCAGGATGGCGAAAGCCGTGAATGGGTTCGTTTGACGGCTACCAACAACGATTTCTTCTTGAATAAAACATATCCTCTCAGAGACGGACGTTACTTCAGCACTTTTGAAGATAAAACAAACGCTCGCGTGTGCGTTATCGGCCATTTCTTCGCGGAGAAATACTTCTCCAAAGAGAATCCGATCGATAAAACGATTACAATTGGCGGAAACCGATACCGGATTATTGGCGTGTTGAGTCATGACATTCTGAACAACGGAAAAGCGCAGATGAATCCGTGGGATCGGCGCTGGGACCTCAAGGCAGTGTATATTCCGCTGTCTACAGGATCGCAACTTCTGCGGCAGCACCGAGCACTGGATAACATTTACGTTCAGGCGAGAAAGGATCAGGACTACAACCTGATGAAGACGCATGTCTTCCAGACGATCCTGGCAAGCCACTCCATGGCGCATGATTTCGCATTTGACGACGTGGGTAGCTTCATGGCCAAGATTACCACGGAGATCAATCAGTTCATGAAGACGTGGAACATCACGCTTTCCGCGATCGCTTCCATATCGCTGCTCGTTGGCGGAATTGGTTTGTTCAGCACACTTTTGATATCAATCAATGAGAAAATGCTGGAGATTGGTATCCGTAAAAGCGTTGGAGCTAAGGAATTGGATATATTCTCCTATTTCATCATCGAAGCGCTGACTCTTTCTCTATTAGGCACCTTTGTTGGGATTACATTCTCCATGATGCTGGTGCGTCAGGTGGGTAAACCAATGGGATTCACGCTGCCCATGCCGATCGAGGGGATTCTTCTGGGCATCGGCTTCGCAATCTTCATCGGATTTGTGTCGGGCTTGTACCCGGCAATCAAGGCGGCGAAAGTCGATCCGATCCGGGCTATCTTCTATTTCGAGTAAACGATTAATCTAACTTTCGGGACGGCCGTGGCATCTTCGCCCGATCTGACGCTCCGTCGTGGATATAACACGTCCCGAACACTATCGAACCAAAATAAAGGGACGTGTAACACCACGCCTGCGCGACAGATCGAACGAATCTCCTCACGCCCTCATCGGGTGGATATTGTCGATTCCGTTGTAAACCGCAAGGATCTCGGCCACGATGGCGATCGATATCTCTTGCGCGGTTGTTTTCCCGATGTTGAGACCGATAGGCGCTCTCACATTGTCCACCAGGTTGCCTTCGTAGTTGCATTCCCTGATGCGATTGAGAGTGGTTTCAGATTTACGTCTGGAGCCGATCATGCCGATGTATTTAACATCCGTTCCGAGCTTGCATACGGCATCCAGTACGGTGTAATCGTGTACGTGACCGTGTGTGAAAATGATGATGGCGTCCTGTTTATGAGGATGGAAATCTGCGAGATACTCTTCGTACGGCATGCCGTAAAACTCGTCACCCTCGGGGACGTTATTTTTCGTGGCTGCTTCCACGCGATCGTCTATAATAACCAGATGAAAATCCAGCGATTTGAGAAGCGGTGCGATGCTCCTGCCAAGGTGACCTGCGCCGAAGAGGAACGCTCTTTTTCGAGGCGGGAAATACTCGAAGAAAAGCTGCGCTTCTCCGCCGCAGAGCATCCCCATTTCCTCCTCGGTAAGGCTGTAGGATATCAGTTCGTTCACGCCGGTTTTGTGGATGTCCAGCGCTTTCAGATGTGCGCGACGCTCGATGCTCCCACCGCCAACGGTTCCTTCTGTATGACCGTCCGCGTAGACGATCATCTTGAATCCCGAGCGTCCGGGAGTTCCCGCAATGGCCTGAACGACCGTTACTAAAACGAATGGCGTGCCTTTGAAGCGGTTTTGGGCCGCTTGTTCCAATATATCGAAGACTGGTTTTTCCATAAGAAATCCTTTCTAAAAAAGCCTTATTGCATAGCGACAGAGGTAAGTAAAGCCGATGGCAAGCGATATGCTCAGAAGCGTTCCGATCAGGATGTATTCGGACATCTTCTCCTTTTTGGCGTCTTGAAAGCGGAGGATCGATTTACCGGCAATGATGAATCCGATTCCCTCCGGATAGCCCATCAGTATGAAGCCGAACACGAGGATGCGCTCGAATTTGCCGATCCAGTCGCTGGCATTCTTATGCCTGGCGGGTTTGTATTCATCAATGCTTTCCTGTGTTGGCAGATACTTCGCGACAAATCGATCGATGAAATGGCTCGACGCGTTCCAGATGGCGAAGAAACCGGTGATGTAAATAATCCCATGCGCGATCTGCGGCCGATATGCGATTGCTGATCTCGACTGGATGATCCATGCGGCTGAAGCCAACACGATGATATGGGCAAACTGATCGAGGAGGAACGAATTCAGGTTATCGCTGAAAATGAGAGTTTTGCAAAAATCTATGATCCCATGTAGCAGGCCAACGCCTATCACAACAGCGAAGATGGCGGCTGGCGGGATTCTCAGATCGAGCAGAGAAAGGACTGCCAGCGTCGTGACGATGTGAATGGCAACGTGGAGGGCGAGAATTCCGGGATGTCTCTTTCGTCTGGCTATGCTGTTGATCTGGAGCGGGAAATCCGCCAGCAGATGTGCGCACAGAAGCATGATGAAATATTGTGCCATGTGTTGCTACCTCAATAATCAAGCAATCTTAATGATCATGCGCAACCTTTGGAGATTGCAATTCGCCAAAGCAACTTCTCTGGGTTGCCAGTGTTTCTGTTGATGAGTTTCATGCCCACAATTTCAGGGGTTGGAATTACTAATTACAGCCTTCAAGGGCTGTTTTTAATGTTTACAGTCTCTAAGGACTGTGGGGCCAACGCGCCACGGTATGGCCAGGGGATTGCATATGGCAATAGCAAGCCTAAGGCCTTGCATTTATTGAATGTTCTTGATCAATCTGATATTCGCAATTAACAATTACTTCGAGAATCTCAGCCCATCCGCCTCTGTCCAAGTGTACTTTCACGGTTTGCTGTTTGATCTTACATTCATGCGCTATTTCGTTTTGTGACAAACCTTTGAGCGCTCCATTCATTGCGCGCGCTTGCTTGGCGGTCATTTTATCTACCAGAGCATTGAGCAGCGGCATTACGGCGCTTGCGATGCAGTCGTTCTGTGCCATTGCTGGTGCTGCGAATGCCATACGCTGTTTCTTCTTCATGGATTCGAGGTTGTGTCCCGAGAGCGTGAACGCCTCGCCGAACGAACGAGTAATATCCGCTTCGTCGATTTTATCGACAGCGCCGATTCCGATCGAGATGCGGGTATCGGTGTTGTCCATCAGCAGTGCCGTGCGGATGAGCAGGGTGAGCCGGAGGGCGTCTTTGGGATCGTCGAGTAGGATTTGCCAGCTATCGCCCCGGTAGATGCTAAGGGGGTAGGCAATCTTGCCCTGTTGAATGAATTCCAACTGCTTTCTAATGCGTTCGAAACACTCACTGCGCAGCGCGTCGCTCATTTGGGATGAACCGATAAGATCGCCTGTCAAAACCGCGTACATTCTTACTCTCCTCATTCAATCGAATCAAGTAATCCCAGTATCGCAATATTTGATGTTCGATGCAAGGATTTTCTTCAACATCTGCCGGAACTATATATACTGAAGTGTGCTAGCAAAGAGCTCCGTTTCTTCAATCTCAATCTTGGGATCAAGTTGTTTGATTGTTTCTCTATTGATGCACTCCTGAATGTTTATCATGCTGGCTATCGTTTTATTCTCGAGAAATTCATTGTCCCAAATATTTTCTGGACAATTTGGATCAATCACCGCTTCGCAAATCTTCTCATTTAGCTTGATGTCAATATTGTGATCACCATAGCTTTTCTTCTTACATTTCAAGGGTTCAAGTATTCTCTGAAGCCATATTTCAAGATATCCAATATTGGGGACTTCTTTTAATCTTTTCCATATTTTTTCAATCAATCCCTTGCGATCCTGGTGAGTTATATCGGGGTACAATATTGCGCTTATTATAGACATACATTCTGGATGTGTTCGAGGATTTCTCCTTGCTATATCCGTAACAATGCTTATTAATGCATCCCGTGACGTAAAATTTGTCTTGTTCTCTATTCGATTTCGGAAATCTTTCAAGGGTTTCATCAAGCTTCCAGAGTTTGGATACAGCGAGGCATGCTTATGTATTATGAGCAGGTTTTTCTCAAGGCTTTCAAGGCGATAGCAATTCCTGGTAGCAAGCCAGTCTAACTTACCTGATTTGATTGAATTTGTAATGATCTCATCTGTGAATTTCGTTTTTCTTGTGCTTAAATGTAAGCCTAACGATGCAAGAACATCAGATATGGTTTTGATGATCGAGCGTCCTTCTATGGGGCTATTGACGAATACACGGTAATCATCGCGATATCTGAGTATTTTGAAATTTGAAGTTGGGATGGTGATGGTTATGGCTGAACTAATTTTCATATCCGCATAAAGGAGTAATAGTTCAGCAATTATATCCATTAAAACAGATCCTTGAGGAATACCATTGGTCTGCATGCAATTGATCTGGCATAGATTTCTATCAATCTGATTGCCAATAAGTTCGAGGCTCCTGTTTTGTTTTACTACTTCTTTTTCATGAAGAGCCCATGCCAATGAATGCGTATAAATTGAACCATAGCAATCTGTGATATCCGTCTCGAACATATATTCGTATTCCAAGGAAAGTTCAATAGATTGTTGCTCAATTTTTTGCCATCAATGAAGAATCTGCTCAGCTTGATTTTTTCGCTTAGTGGATATAACAGGGATACTGTGGCAGCTAATGCAACTGTTTTGTTTCAGGTATTTGAATCGTTGTTGGATCGTTTTCCAGTTCGACTCCTTACACATATCATTGATCATTTTTACATAAAGATACGGATGTATAAGTGTTAAGGGACGCCATGCATATAGTCCATCTTTGTTTGTGAAAATTGTATGATTCACATATTCGATTATTTTTCTATTAGGGTTCATGTTTGGGCAAGGAAAATTTTCATTAACTTTATTGAGCATTATGGAGAAGTCAATATAAGGAGGTAGTTCACTTCTAAAGTAGCTATCAGCTTTGAGGAAAAAGTCTTTAGCTCCTATATGATTCAGCTCCAGGACGTTTTTAGGTTTTATTTCTTCAGTATTGAGAGACTCGGTTTCAGTTAACATTCGTACCTACTTTCATGGCTTGTATGAATTATGACATATCTCGTTAATTCACATCACCTGTGTCAAATCGTTTGAATCACTCTTTTAAGCTCTGCAAGAAAAGCTGTATCGGTAGGTAATGTAAAGATATTTCTATGATGAGAGCCGCGAATTATAGAGCGCAAAATATTCTCTTGACTGAAACGCGACACTCTTGCTTGTTAACAAAAAAAGGATAACAATTGGAGGTACCTATGATTACCAATTTGAAGGGCAAGGACTTCATTACAACGCAAGACTGGACAGTCGATGAATTGAACACCGTTCTGGAAGTGGCTGCGGATTTGAAGAAGGATCACGCGCTGGGCAGACCGCACCCGCTTCTGATGTATAAAACGCTTTACATGCTCTTCTTCTTCTCGTCAACCCGTACACGGAACTCGTTTGAGACGGGCATGACCCAGCTTGGCGGTCACTCGATCTTCCTATCGCCGGAGAAGACGCAGATTTCCCATGGCGAGAGCATCCGCGACACCGCGAAGGTTCTCTCCTCCTACGGCGAGGGTATCGCCATCCGCCACTGCGACTACAAGGTCGGTAACAAATACATCACCGAGATGGCGAAGGAAGCGAGCGTGCCGGTGCTGAACATGCAGTGCGACGTCTATCACCCCTGCCAGATACTGGCCGACTACATGACCATCCGCGAACGATTCGGTCACAACACGCGCGGACTCAAGCTCGGCGTTGCCTGGACCAGCGCGCCGAACTACATTCGTCCGCTCTCCGTACCGCAGAGCCTCATCCTGATGATGCCTCGCTTCGGGATCGACGTGACGCTTGCGTACCCGAAGGAATTCAAGCTCATGCCCGAGATCGAAGAGCAGGCCCGGAAGAACGCGGAGGAAGCCGGCGTGAAATTCGAGATTTCCAACGAGTTCGACGACGCGTTCGTCGATGCGGACATCGTGATCCCGAAATCGTGGGGTCCGCTGATCCACACCGAGGATCAGAAGGAAGGCCTCGAGCTGATCGAGAAATACCCGAACTGGGTGTGCGACGACCGCGCTATGTCCCTGACGAAGAAGAGCTCGATCTATATGCATCCGCTACCCGCCGACCGCGGTCGTGAAGTGACCGACTCGGTGATCGACGGACCGCACTCGGTTGTGTTCCAGGAAGCCGAGAACCGCCTGCACGCACAGAAGGCCCTCATGGCGCTCGTCATGGGAGGCAGGTTCTGATGTTCGGCCTGGGCTGGTTCATCTCCTTTTTTGTCTCCATTCTGCCCTTCGCGGGGATCGTCGTCCTGATCGTGCTCCTGCTGAGGCGCGACAGGGGAGACTCCGGCGACCTTCGGCAGCGATTTCAACTCTTGCAGGATCAGAAAAGCAAGCTGGAAGTTGAGAACAGCCTCCTGAAGACCGAAAAAGTCCAACTCGTCCAGCAGGTCGACGACCTGCGCGACCAGTCGGGCGAGCGCTCCCAGAAGCTCGCAGCGATAGAGAAAGAGCGCGAGATGCTCCTGCAGGAAATCGAGCGTGTGCGCGAGCGAGCGAGAACGCTGGAGCAATCCCTGGATGCGGAGAAAGACGCTCTGCAAAAGCAGCAAATTGCTTTCAACGGACTCGAGGCAGAGCAGAAAGCGCTTATCGAGAAGCTCGAGACCCAGAAAGAAGAGCTCCGGCAGATGCAGGAGAAATTCAGGGAAACGTTCGAGAACCTCGCGAATCGTATCTTCGAAGAGAAGAGCACCAAGTTCACCGAACAGCATCACACGCGCCTGGAAGAGATACTCAAGCCGCTCCGGGAGAATATCACGAAATTCGAGACGCGCATCGAGAAAGTGAACGAGCAGACCATCGACCGCAACGCGACGCTGCTTCAGCAGATCGAGAACCTCCAGAAGCTCAACAACAAGATGAGCGAGGAAGCCCATAACCTCACAAAAGCGCTCAAGGGCGACGTGAAGGTGATGGGCAATTGGGGAGAGGTGATCCTCAAGCGCATCCTGGAAAGCTCCGGTCTGCGGGAAGGCATCGAGTACGAAGCACAGGGCAAGGGCATGGCGCTGCATGGCGAGGAAGGCAATCAACAGCGTCCGGACTACGTGATCAAGCTTCCGGACGACAAGCACATGATTGTCGATTCCAAGGTATCTCTGGTCGCCTACGAACGACTGACAGCCGAGGACGGTTCCGAAAGACGCGAGCAACATTTGCAGGATTTGAAGATTTCAGTTAAAAAGCACATCAACGAGCTGCACGAGAAGCATTACGAGCAGCTCAAGGGACTCAACTCGCCGGCCTACGTGCTCATGTTCATACCCATTGAAGGCGTTTCGCCGTACATCTTCCAGCCGGACAGCAGTTTATTCGATGAAGGGCTGAAGAAGAAGATCGTGATTGTGAGCCCGAGCACGCTTCTCGCGACGCTTCTCACTGTAGCGCACACCTGGAGACAGGAAAATCAGACACGCAACGCCGAGGAGATCGCGAGGCAGGGAGCCAATCTATACGATAAATTCGTCCTCTTCGTGGAAGAGTTGCAGAACATCGAGAAGCATCTCGGCAAGACCCGGGAAGCCTACGACGAAGCGATGAAGAAGCTCTCCACCGGCAAAGGCAACCTGGTGGGCAGAACCGAGCGATTGAAGAAGCTGGGACTCAAGACCACCAAGCAACTGGAGGGAAAGCTCCTGGAGAAATCGGAGGATCTTCCGTCGATCGAGGATAACGAAAGCGAAGAAGATTGACAAAGAAATCCGTATTTGCAAGATTGCCTGTTGCTTAAAATATCGCATATGGAGTGAAGTATGAATAACGAACAAGTGCTCAAGAACACTGTGGAACGTTGCCGCGAGAAAGGCATCGTGATCCCAACTTATAAACAGATGATCAATCCCGATCTGATCCCCGACAAGATCAAAGGCAAGCTGAAGAACCTCGGTCTCTGGGACCTGGATCCGACCAACCTCTTCCGCATTACCTGGAAGAATGAGCCGATCAAGTTCGGCGGTGGATTCGGCGATGTGAACTACCTCGAGCTTCCCACGGAGCTTACCGGCGTGAAAGCGCGCATCTTCATCCTGTTAGGTAAATATTTCCCGACCGGCGCACACAAAGTCGGCGCGACATTCGGCCCGTTGGTGGAGAAGCTGGTTACCGGACGTTTCGATCCGACTACCCAGAAGGCTTTGTGGCCATCCACGGGTAACTACTGTCGTGGCGGGGCGTACGATTCCTATCTTCTGGGCTGTCACTCGATCGCGGTTCTGCCGGAAGAGATGTCCGAAGAACGCTTCGAATGGCTGCACAAGGTCGGCTCCGAGGTGATCAAGACCCCCGGCTGCGAAAGCAACGTGAAGGAAATCTACGACAAGACCAAGCAGCTCAAAGAGGAGCGCGGCGACGAAATCGTGGTGCTGAACCAGTTCGAAGAGATCGGCAACTCCATGTGGCATTATCACGTCACCGGACGAGCGATGGAAGAAGTATTCCACCAGAATTGCGGCCCGAAGGCGAGATTCTCGGGAATCTTCCTGACACAGGGCTCCGCCGGAACGCTCGGTAGCGCGGATTATCTCAAAACCATCTTCCCGACGATCAAAGTCGGCGCAGGCGAAGCCATGCAGTGCCCGACGCTGCTCTACAACGGCTACGGCGGACACCGCATCGAGGGTATCGGCGACAAGCACGTACCGTGGATCCACAATCTGAAAAACACAGACATGGTAGTTGATGTGGACGACAACGACACCATCCGGCTGATGCGGCTCTTCAACGAACCGGACGGACACGCCCTGCTCAAGCAAAAGGGTATCGATCCGATGCTGATCAACAAGCTGAACGTGTTTGGAATCTCGTCGATCGCCAACATCATCGGCGCGATCAAGATGGCGAAGTACTACGAGATGAACGAGAACGACGCGGTCTTTACCGTCGCGACGGATAGCATGGAGATGTACGGCTCCCGGCTCAGGCAAGAGCACGAGAAGTTCGGCGAATACACCGAGGTCAACGCAAACGTAGATTACGACCGCTGCCTGATGGGGCTTTCGCTCGATTGGATGCAGGAGCTTTCGCACTACGATCGCAAGCGCATGCATAATCTAAAATACTTCACCTGGGTCGAGCAGCAGGGCAAGACGGTCGAAGAGATCAACGCCCAGTGGTTCGACGACGATTACTGGTCATCGCAGTACGCTCGTGTGGAAGAGTGGGACGAGAAGATCGAGGAGTTCAACAAGCGAACGGGACTTCTCTAAAAGACTTTTTCGAAAGGATCCGCTCAGCTTTGGGCGGATCCTTTTTTGATATTGTTGCAAGCCCTACTAACTCTCTATAGTTAATCACGTATCAGGAGCATCAAATGAAGAACAAAGAATACACAGAAGCGAATCGCATTGGCTGGAACGAAGTTGCGCCCTATCACAAGAAGAATCGCAAGGACGATCTTCCCGAGCTGTTCAGGCAAAAAGGATTCTCGACGCTGGATGAGATCATCACGCCGGTTTTACTTGATATCGGCCTCGCTGGTAAACGCGTGGGCCAATTGTGCTGCAATAACGGCCGGGAAGTGATCTCGATGGTTAACTTGGGTGCGCGGGAAGGCGTAGGCTTCGATATCTCAGATGCGTTCATCGATGAGGCGAACGAGCTCAGAGACATTGCGGATGCTAGTTGCACCTTCGTTCGCACGGCTGTTCTCGCCATCGATCCTGCCGGGTACGAGCCGTTCGACTTGATCTACATATCCATCGGCGCGTTGTGCTGGGTGCCCGATATGAACCGCTTCTTCGAGATCGCGGCATCCCTGCTTGCCCCCAATGGGTGGCTGGTCATTTACGAGAGTCATCCGTTCATGTACATGCTGGCCATGCCCGGCGAACAGAATTTCGATCCGGAGCATCCTGCCGAGATCGTGAATTCCTACTTCAAGGATGAGCCGCTCGTTTATAACGATGGATTGGACTACTACGGCATGGAAGAGTACGACGGAAGCGTGAAATACGAGTTCGTCCACAAGCTTTCAGATATCATCAATCCGATCGCCACACATGGACTTGCCATTCAATCGTTCAAGGAATACTCGCACGATATCAGCAATCTGATGGAGGATCTCGAAGGAAAGCTCGAACTGCCTCTGTCGTACATCCTTACGGCAAGGAAATCGATGTAATCCACCAAACGGATACAGGAAGAAGCAAACGTTAACTCCGGAAGCGGACGAAGCAGTTCAGGTTTGCCGATTTGAAGTCCTGCGTATTGGTGAATCCCATCGATTCGTATAACGCTTTCTGCTGGGGGCTATCATCCGTGAGTAGCAGAAATTGCCGGACGTGCGCGTAGCGATCCAGGCACATCTGCAGCAGCTTCCGCCCGATTCCCTGACGCTGGAAAGACCCCTTTACCAGGATGTCCTGCAAGTACATGATGGTTGTCTCATCCGAGAGCGTACGGGCAAGCCCGACGAGCTCATCGCCGTTCCAGGCGCTCGCCACGTACGACGATGCCCGGATCGCTGCCCGGAGCTGTAGGGGCTGGCTTGTATAGGCCGTCCAGGCTGCGTCCCGGTAGAGCGCGAGCACAGGCTCGAGACCGGGCAGAATGTCGTCGCGAAACGATATGTTACTCGGCGTCACCTTTGGTTTCCGCAGGAGCTTCTTCCTGCTTCTCATCCTCGAAGAGTTCGGCGAACTCGGCCTTCAGCTCGGGAATGCCACGAACGTATTCCTTCCAGGCTTCGTGCGCCTTCTCCATATCCACACACTTGTGGCAGAGGATCAGGAAGTTATCCTGGTTCACGCCGGTGTAGGCGCGGTCGTAGCATAGGCTACAGCTTTTCTTCTTGCGATTTGCCAGCGCGATTTTCTTTGCTTCTTCGAGATGTTCGTCTGGGAGTTTGTACATTGTTTCCACCTTTAATCCAATAATCCCGGTTTATAGAGGGTGACCTCTGCCACCGGTACTTCGTCGTCCTGAAGTGGACGTTCGAATTTATCGAGTACTTTTAAAAATCTCTGTTTCTTCTTGGGTTGGATATCCACGGCTGCCAGTCTGCTTGCGATCTCCTCGCCATTGTGGGTGAAAATTTTAATCATGATTGCCTGATCCTTGTAGGCGTATCGCGCAAGGTTTTCCACCTCGAATGTAACATCCGCCGATATCTTCGTGTAATCCGATATCATCACATTGGATATCTGGATATTCTTGATATCGTTCTTGTGCAGATAGCTCCGTATGACGAGGCCAAGAACCACGGCCAGCAACAAAACGAGCTTCATCCACACGGGAACCGGAAACTTTCTTGGAATCCTGGGTGATTGTACAACCGGCATATCCTCTCCTTTTATTGAGAAAGAATTTTCTGAAATTTTATCTTGTCAAGAATTTGCTTCCTGTGTTTCCTTATAAAAGAGCATTTCAGGGAGTTTCCCCGCAAAAACTGGTTGCAGGAAAACGAAATGGATAATATTTGAGGTTTCGATGCATTGGATTATTCTGTTGATTTATAACATCGTGAGTTTGATTGCCGTGCCGACACTTGCCTTGATACGGTGGATTCGCAAAGGGGAGAAAGCACGGTTGTTCCCCAAGCTGAGGAACTATCCGAACGCTATATGGTTTCATGCTTCGTCCGTGGGAGAGATCAACGCGATCAAAGCGCTGATCGCCTACTCGAAGGAAAAGCTTCCCGGTTATCAGCTTGTCGTTTCGACCGTGACAACGACCGGGCAGCAAACCGCTTCCGGAATCAAGAGTGTGACGAAGACGATTCTATTCCCCTTCGATTACATGCTATCGCTACTGCGGTTCGTAATGATCGTGAAACCGCGAGCGCTGATCATCGCGGAAACGGAGATGTGGCCCAATCTTCTGCTCGTTGCAGGGTGGTTCGGGATACCGGTCGTCATCGTCAATGGGCGCTTGACGGACAAATCGGTGAAGCCCTACAGCAAGACGGCGATTTTGTGGAGACCGCTTTGGGAGAACGTGAATATAGTATGCGCTCAATCGGAGGCAGATGCCGCGCGTTACCTGGAGCTGGGATTCGAGCACGTTAACAACACTGGGAACCTCAAATTCGCGATCGACTTACCTGATTACGATGTAGAAGATATTCGAAGCGAATGGGGTTTCGATCAATCCGATTTCATCGTTGCCGTCGGCAGCTCGCGTCCCGGAGAGGAAGAGCTGACTGCCAATGCATTCAAGAGCTTGGTGAGGCAGTACCCCAATCTGAAGATCGTTGTCGCGCCACGCCATTTGAATCGCTTGCGGGAGGCCATGGAGGCTTTCTCTGGGCTGGATGCGGCAAGGCTGAGCGAGGGGCGCAAAGCGGATATTCTTGTCATCGACAGCATGGGAATTCTGAACAAGGCATACGCGATTTGCGATATTGCGATCGTGGGCGGTAGCTTCTTCGATTTCGGCGGCCACAATCCGCTGGAACCGGCATTTTACAGGAAACCGGTGGTGATGGGGCCGTACCACTCCTCGTGCGCGGACACCGTTCGAATCTTGCAGGAGAACAGTGCGATACGCATCGTTCCGGGAAGCCAGTTGGTGAGCGTTCTCGATCAGTTTATTACCGGCCATACGCTGCGCAATCAAATGGGTCTCGATGCGCGCATGACGCTCGATCAAAATGCGCAGAGTCTTCAACGGAATTTCGAGGCGATTCAGGAAGCTCTTCACGAAGAAAGGCAGGTCGTATGATGCACGAAGCAATGTATTACAAAAAGATGGGGGATGGCAGCGTCGTATGCCATCTGTGTCCTCACGAATGTACCATTCAAGAGGGGAAAACCGGAATTTGCAGAGCAAGGATCAACCGGGACGGAACTCTGATCGCCGCGACGTATGGAAAGACTGTTTCCATCAGCCTCGATCCGATCGAGAAGAAGCCGCTTTTTCACATGCTTCCTACATCGAAGGTCATTTCCGTGGGGCATAATTCGTGCAATCTGCGGTGCTCGTTCTGCCAGAATTTCAGTATCAGCCAGGGAGAATGCTACGCGCACTCCTTCACGATGGACGATCTGGTAACACTCTGCTCGCGAGAGAATTCCCCTGCGGTCGCTTTTACATATACCGAGCCGACAACCTGGTTTGAGTTCATTCTGGACGCATCCAAAGCGCTCCACGAGGCAGGATATAAATCGATACTCGTTTCCAATGGCTACATCAATCAGGAACCACTGCGTGAGCTTTTACCATACATCGACGCGATGAATATCGATCTGAAGGCAATCACGGAGCATTTCTACAGAGATATCTGCGGAGGAACCCTGCAACCGGTTCTCGATACCATCAAGACCGCCGTCGAGCACTGCCTGGTCGAGGTTACGAACCTCTTGATTACCGACGAGAATGACAGTGAGGAAGAGATTCAGCGCCTGGTCGACTTCGTTGCCGGAGTCGATCCGGAAATACCGCTTCACTTTAGCAGGTACTATCCTACCTACAAGATGACAAATCCGCCGACACCGGTGGTTACGCTTGAAAAGGCTTTTACCATAGCGAAGAAAAAGTTGAGCCATGTTTATCTCGGGAATGTGATATCCGAGAAACGGACGAACACGTATTGTCCCACCTGCGGGAATTTGCTGATCGCTCGTAGCGGTTACAATGTGGAAGTTGCCGGAATGGACGGGAATCGCTGCCGGCAGTGCGCCACAACGATTCACGGAATCTGGAAATGAAGCTACGTCTCATCGTTACTCGCGCGGATGTTGTTCTGATCGTGCTGTTTCTTGCTGTGGCTTCCGCGCTTTTCGCCGTGTACAACCGCAGCGAAGGGAGTATCGTCGAGATTCGCTATGGAGACAGATTGATCGGACAGTACAGGCTCGAACAAAATCAGGTGATTGAAATCGACGAGGGGATCGCAGCGGAAATCCGCGAAGGAAAGATTCGGATGTTGCGTTCGACTTGCCCTCATCAGGTCTGTGTGCAACAGGGGTGGACTTCATCTCCGGCAACCCCGATCGTATGCGTCCCCCGGCGTGTTTTTATCAGGATAGTCTCCGAGAAGCAAAAGATGATGATCACGGAATGACGAGCAAACAGCCGAACGTCGAGTCATCTTCGTCCAATCTAATGCTCCGCCGTGGATATAACACGTCCCGATGACTATCGAACCTAAATAAAGGGACGTGTAACACCACGGCGGAGCATTAGATTGGACGAATCTGTTCTCGACTATCCGTATTACTTGATCTGCACCAATTCACTGATGTCAAGGGTAAGAATCTGGCAACGCTCGCACTTCCAGGCACGATTTTCAGCAGGGGTGAATCCAAGATTGTATGTGTTGTTCTGCAGTTTGCCGCTTGTCATCAGGCGTCCGATCGGCTTTTCGTTCACCTTTCGCCAGTACAGACCTCTTTGCGTGAACGTATAGCCGGGCGACATATTGAAGCCACATTTCGGGCAGCGGTAGGTGGGGAGATTTTGCGCCTCTTCCTTGCTGACGGTAACGAACTTGTTGCGCTTGCGATTAAAAACCATGACTCCGAAGAGAACACCTATGGTAACAATAATGGTGGAGACCGTCACGATCATCGAAGTAAGTTGTTCCGGTGACATCATCACCTCCTGTGATTAATTAGTAGCTAAATACGATTCCGCTGTTGGGGAACACCCATTTGTCTTTTGAAACCGATACGCTTATGCTTCTACGCTCTTTATGAATTGTTGGAAAACGCGTGTTTCCGGCGAAAATCGCCACGGGATCGACATGCTCGATGCACTCTGGATAGCGGAATTCGATGGCGACTCCCCGCGTCGGTTCGTTGATGAACACGGAAAGTTGGTGGGATGACCTCGGGTACCATGTCTGTGTCGGGACGTTGAAGCGCACTTCTTTGCCGATGAGTTCGCGTAGCTTTGGATGCGAGCAGCGAATCTCGATACAGCCGTCGTGAATGCGTTTCGATGTTTGCAGGGCGAGATCGTTAATTTTGGGAGAGATCACCTCGAACAAGGCTTCGTCGAGCGAAAATGAATCGTCTAAAAGCCAGCGATATTCCACGTCGTTTCGCTCGAAATAGCGCTGGAGATCATCCTCGCTGTTGGCGCAGGCAACGATAAAGTAGTCGTGTTGCAGTTGCTTTCGGAACGATAGCTCGGTACGTGTAATCAGGTATCGATTCGGGTCTGCGGGATGTTTGCGGTCGCGTTCCGGCTCGATGAACTCGATGGTATGCTCGAAATCTTCACGGTAGCAGATGTCGTGGTCCTTGTCGCGGAAAAAGCGACTGAGGATGTCCTGGTAGATGATCCCCGCGATCTCCTTGCTCTCCAGCCTCTGACTGATCGACGCCTCGATGATGCGGTTGAGGCGCTTGTCTGAGAAGTCCGGCGAGAAGAACTCGCGTCGCGCGAGCGGAGCAGAGGAGATGATCTGCTGCTGGTCGATGTAATACCTTCTGGCACGTCGCCCGACCTGACACATCAGCTCGTAGCAACTTCCCTGATAGAGCTTGACGAGGTTCTCGACGCGAAGCGCGTCTCGATTCCCGCCGATGATCGTCACTTCATCTCCGATCTGCACGCTGGGCACACCTTCGAGCGAGACGGCGATCATATCCATGCTTACCTTGCCCAGGACGGGGCAAATAAACTGGCCGATTTGCACTTTTCCGCGATTGGAGAAGAGGAAATCGTAGCCGTCCGCATAGCCCACTGGCAGAATCGCATAGCGGATATTTTTTTCGACCGAATACGTGCGATTGTACCCGATCGACTCCCCGGGGAACGCCTTCTTGATCTGGCCGATGCGCGTCTTGAACGTCATCACCGGCTTGAGGTCGATTCTGCTCGCGAGGGCCGGATGCGGATATACCCCGTAGGTGAGGAGTCCGAGCCTGACCAGCGTTTTCGCCTGCGGGAATATCCCTGCGGCGTCGGAGGCGATCCTGTCGGGAAGAGCCATTACTCCCGCGCTGTTGCTGATGTGGAGCCACCCGGGCTGAACGAGCTCTCTGAGCCGGTCGAGAACCGATAAAAATGTCCTGTATTGCTCGTTCGTAGCAGCCTCATCGTCCTCGCTGCTAGAGAAATGCGAAAACAGTCCATCGATGCGAAGATTTTGCAGTCGTGCGATGTGCTGAATGACTTCTGTTGCTTCCGTGTGGTGGATTCCACTTCTTCCCATGCCGGTATCGATGTTGATGTGGATGGGACAGATTTGCTTATGTGCAGCCTTGTCGAGCGCTTCAGCAAAAGCAATGTCCGTAACGGTCGGGATTAAGTGGTATTCCAGGATTACATCGATCTCGCTTTCGAAGGACGGCGAGAGAATGAGGATGGGTTTTTCGATGCCACGGTAGCGCAGCAACGCACCCTCCTCGGCGTTAGCCACGCCAAGGAAATCGACACCGGCCTCGATGGCTGCTTTGCTGATCTCGTAGGCTCCGTGACCGTAGGCATCCGCTTTAACGATCTGCATGATACGGGTCTGGGGATCAATGAACTGCCTGAGTTGCTCCAGATTCCAGTGATAGGCGGAAAGATCGATCTCTGTCCAGCTACGGTCGGAGATGCTCATTACAGGATATCCTCGAGGTTGCCCAGGAAGCGGTAGTTCGGGTTGAGCTCCGTGATGAAATCCTCGGCTTCGTGTAGAAGCAACGTCTCGTGCTCTTTATTGAAAGAGCCGTCTTCGTTGACCATTATCTTGAGGATAGGGTGAAGCAGATTCTTCCTGGAGAAACCCACCACGATTCCGATGCGCCCCGAATTGAGCTTGAGCACGCTTCCCACGGGATAGATTCCCATCACCTTGATGAAATGAAACACCAGGCGTCTGTCGAACTTGCTGTTGGACATTTTATGCAGGAAATTGATCGATTCGGCCGGCTTCATCGATTTCTTGTAGCTTCTCTCGGTCGTCAGTGCATCGTAGAAATCCGCGATGGAGACTAGCGCTGCGTACTTGCTGATGCTACGACGCGAAAGCCGGTCGGGATATCCTTCACCGTTGTAGGCTTCGTGATGGTGGCGGACGATATCGAGTACAACCTCGTCTTTCAGCTTCTCGCGTTTGCATATCTCGAAGCCGTAAACCGTATGTCGCTGCATGATGTCGAACTCTTCGTCTGTTAGCCTGCCGGGCTTGTTGATGATGTTGATATCGATCTTGGCTTTGCCGACATCGTGCATCAACGCGCCGACCCCGATGTGGTCGAGCTGCTCTGGAGTCATGGATAGATGGGTGGCGATGGCGAGAGAAATAGCCGTAACGTTTACGCTGTGGTTGAAGGTGTATTCGTCGGTTCGCTTCAGATTGACCATGCTCATCAGCGCATAGGGATTCGTGACGACGCTCTCGATCAGGTGGCTCGCCGCGTCCTTGACTGCGGTGTTGTCGATGTTCTTTCCCATGCGGACATTGTGTAGTACATCGTCGATAACTGTCTGCGCGGAACTGTATATGTTCCTCGCAACCGCGAGTTCCTGCTTGAGGCTCTTCATGATCTTGTCGGGGTTTTCGACCTCGTCGCGGAACTCTTTCTCGGCAACCTTCTGGTCGTGTGTGCTAAGCGTACTGACTTGGCTCTGATCCTTGGTGATAAATACTTTGCGCACGCCCCCGTCTCGGAGTTTCTCAATCTGGTTCTCCGAATTGATGTAAACTCCGGCATCGAGCAATTTCAATCCAAATTCGTTATGTACCGGACGCGCCAGGCACATACCGATGGAAAGCTTCTCGACATCGATCAGGTCGTAATTCGCTTGCAGTTCGGTCATCAGAAGTATTTGGCGGCAATATCCGCGAGCTTCGATCTTTCGCCTTTTTCCAGGGTTACGTGTCCGACGATATCTTCTCCCTTGAGCTTCTCGACAACGACGCTCAGGCCATTGCTTTCTGAATCGAGGTAGGGGATATCGATCTGATAAGGATCTCCGGTAAGCACAATCTTGGTGCCCTCACCCGCGCGAGTAATGATTGTCTTCATCTCGTGGGGGGAAAGGTTTTGCGCTTCGTCTATGATGATGTATTGATTGGGCAAGCTTCTGCCGCGTATGTACGTAAGCGGTTCCAGCTCGATGAATCCGTAATCGAGGTACTCGTCGAGCGACGGGCGCTTCTTGCCGAAAATCTTGCCGTTGTCCATGTGGTCTTCGTGCCCGAGCAGCAGAATCTCCATGTTATCGTAGATGGGCTGCATCCACGGATTGAATTTCTCCGCCTTCGAGCCCGGGAGAAATCCCAGATCCTTACCGAGAGGGGAGATCGGGCGGGAGATTACCAGCCGAGTGTAGCGGTTCTCTTCCATCACCTGATTCAGTCCGGCAGCGATCGCAATCAGCGTTTTACCCGTTCCTGCTTTTCCTGCCAGACTCACCATCTTCACTTCGTCATCCAGCAGGAGATCGAACGCCATCGCTTGTTCCTCGTTCCGTGCCGTAATTCCGAAGACCTTCTGCCCTTTAAAATACGCAAGTGGATACAGGGTTTTCGTCGACGCTGCGAATCGGGTGAGCGTGTGCTCGGTAGGCTTCTTCTTGTTGATGACCCTCACAAACTGGTTGGGATAGAAAGCGAAATTCCGCCGCGTGAGATATTCCCTGTCCTTGAAGTCGCTGTACTGCTTCTCGGTGAGAATCAGGTCTGTAACGCCCGTATAGAGTTCCTCGAACTTGATGTGGTCCGATTCGAAATTCTGTGCTTGAAGCTTCACCGCGTTTGCCTTGATACGAACATTGGCGTCCTTGGAAACGAGGATCACTTCTGAATCGCTGTACTTCTTCTGGAAGAACAAGGCGGTACCGATGATAAGATTGTCGTTGGTATCGAATATCAGGACGTCGCTTGCCGTTTCCGAAATCTTGCGACTCAGGGCAACCTGGATCAAGCCACCCTTATCGGTCCTCACGCCATCCTGGAGGCTTCCTTTCTGACGGAGTTGATCGAGATATCGCCCGATCTGACGTGCGTTACGGCCCTTCTCGTCGAGCCCTTTCTTGAAGTTGTCAATTTCCTCGATAACCGTTATCGGTATAACCACGCGATTTTCTTCAAACGCGAATAGTGCTTGTGGATCGTGAATGAGAACATTCGTATCCAGTACGTAAATCTTTTCCATACTTGTTGCTCCAATCAAAGAACGCTGGGGAATCGCTCCCGCACGATCATTTGTTCGTTGAACTTCTATCAATAAAATCCAGTTTTTCCACTGTTTGTCAATTAATTTATTGCCCAGAGGCTTGTTATAACGCAAAATACTGAATTGGATTCGCTATGATTCTGTCAGCGCCGCCAATTGTATATTTACGGAATTTCATAAATCGCAGGTAGATATAAAGAAACCTCCGCTTTTGCACGGAGGTTTCTTTCAAAGGGTTATCCATTATTTTATCAGGACAATTTTCTTCAGTTGCTGTTTGCCGTCGGCTGTGATTCGAGTGAAATATACTCCGGACGCCGCGGATTTTCCCGTCTGATCGGTTCCGTCCCACGCCGTGCTGTGATATCCGGCTTTCACCGGATCATCGAGCACGGTTCTCACGATCTGGCCTCGAACGTTCACGATGTCGATTCTGACACGGGAATCGTGGGCCAGCGCGAAGCGGATGGTCGTTTCCGGGTTGAACGGATTGGGGTGATTCCCCAGAAGCGCCGTCTGCGTCGGGATCATATCGCTAGCAGATCCGGACATCGTGTGTGGCGTGGCGTCAACGGAGTTGGAAGGAAGCGATTCGCCTTCTTCGTAGTTTGCCGTGACGTAATAGGTGTAGGTTTGATTGTTCGTCAGCCCGGTATCGATATATTCGAGCGGATCGACCAGGCCCAACGTAGCGACGCTCTCGTCGTCCCGGTATACCTTATAACCGATGAGATCGCGGCTCCTGCTTGCGCTATTGTTTCTTCGTGACGTCGCTCCGGGCATTTCCCACGTGAGCGTGACTTGCTGGTTGCCTTCTTCGGCGGCAAGGTTGATCGGCGCGTGCAGCTCGCGAACCAGTTCGAAATCCTGAGTTACGGCTGCATTGAACGGCACATTGAAGCCGTCGATGGTTTGCGTACCGTAATTAACGAAAGAGCAGATCATCGTATAAGTCCCTACGGTTGCTTCGATCGAGTAATGGCCGCTGTCGTCCGTTTGGGTTGTGGACCCGCCGATGAGCTGAACCGTAGCGCCCACAAGCGGTTCTTCTGTGATGGAGTTGGTCACGGTTCCGTTAACGGTGCCGGTTGTCGGTATAATATATGAAAGAGTTTGCGCGGCGCTGTCCGCTACGCTGAACTCGAAGTTGCCGAAAAGCCAAACGTGATTCTGGTCGTTGAATCCCCATTCCCAAGTATTGCTTCCTCCGTCGCTGATCAGATCGACCGTAACCGTGAAGATGTGATCGTTGGCGGTAGCGTCGCCATGCGTTCCATCGTCGTAGAATGGAGTATGTTCCGCGCCGCCATCCCAGTTCGGGTCGAACATGCCGGTTTCGGTATCCCATGTTCCCAGAAGATAGTATCCCTCGAAGTACTCGATCCCGCTGTCGTCGATAGTGAAGGTGATCGATGCAGCGGGAGGTGTGATAGCGTTGGTCTCGATGGCGTTGGTCGCCATATCGTAGGTGATTTGCGTTTCGGAGATTCCATCGGACACGAATCCGATGTTGTTCGAGGTCGTAGCCTGATCCCAATTATGATTCAGCGTTATCTTGAATTCCCAAGTGCCTTCAGGGATCACCGCGCCCCACTCGAAGATGCCGTCATCGTTCGAATCGACCATCTCGCCGGTGAGGTCGGCAGGATCCCAGTCAACGCCCCCAAGCTCCGAGATGAAGCTTCCGACGACGACCGGATTCGCGTGGGTGACAAACTCGTCGCCTTCACGCACCCCAGCGGTCGCGCCAAGGTTTGCCATGAATGTAACCGATTGATCGGTGTCGAGGGTGAACGATTGATTTGCGGTCGGGAAATCTGCGGTCCAATCGTTCGTCTCGGTTGCTTTGTAGTCGTAAGTTCCCGCCTGGAGCTCGATCGTGAGTGTCCAGACGCCGTTGTCGTTCAGAACGAGCAGGAAATCCGGATTGGCGGGATCCCAGTTGTTGAAATCACCCACAATGGACGGCAGCAGAACCGTTTCCGGGTGTGGCGTCGCCTGGATGGTCGCGGATGGAGCGGATTCGCCCTGCGTGTACATCGCGGTCACATAATAGATATAGGTCGTGAAATTTGCGACTGCGTTGTCGGTGAACGTGGTTTCGGTGACGAGTCCTTCGTTGATCTGCTGAGCGTCGCGGTAGACGTTGTAGCCAAGGAGTTCGCGAACCGGTGGAACATCCCAGTTCAAGACGATCTGGGCGTCGTTCTCGATCGCGCTCAGGTTGATGGGGGGCTGGATTTCTCCGACAGCCGTGAGTCCGATTTGCAGAAAAAGGTTGCCCTCCGGGAAGCTGTGATCTTCGCTCAGGTAGGTTACATAGCCATCGGCGGTAACCTGGAGGTCGTAGACTCCCGGCGGTACAAGACGGATGGCAAAGCCGCCGGATTCTTCCGTCGTGGCTGTTTCGCCGCCAATCGTAACGGTTGCTCCGGCGATCGGCGCGCTGTTGTTGTTGTCGTAAACATACCCGACGATACTGCAAGTGGATTCGAGTTGGTAGAAGAGCGTTTGAGATGTTGTGTCCTGCACCGTGAACGCGAAGTTGCCGTTGATCCAGTAATGATCCTGATCCGTGACGCCCCACTGCCATTGGTTTGCGCCGTCATCTGGAACGAGTTCCATCTGAGCGGCCCACTGATCGTCATTGGGGATCGTATCGCCGTGCGTTCCGTCGTTGTAGAAGGGGGTATGCTCTTCGCCGTTGTTCCATGAGGAATCGAAGAAGCCTGCGGCGTCCCAGCTTCCCTTGAGATTGAAGCCCGTGTAGGAGCTCACACTGGAGGCATCCAGGATAAACGTAACCGTAGCGAATTCATCGGATGGTTCCTGATCGTTGAACCACACGACGGGCAGTTCCTGGGTGGTCTGCGAATCGTCGACGATGAAGCTGCGGTTACTCACGCTCTCCCAGTCGGCTCCGTTGATGAACTTGTATTCCTGCCCGGGGTTGGAGCCGGACGGGATGGTCACGGTCGCTTCCCAGATCATGTCGTCGTTGTCGTCGGACATCGGGGTGGCTGTCGCGTTCCAGCCATTGAACGATCCGGCGACGTAGGCCTGTTCGACCGGTTCGAGCAGTTCCATGTTTACCTGGAAGGTGACGGCGACGTCCTGTATGGTTTCATTGATAATGATGTAGTTTCCCGGAGCTTCGAAAGTAAAGGGCCCGGAGCCATTCTGGTCTGATCCGTACGCATAGGTCTCATCGGAGGCGTCGTATGCTTCGCAGAGGAATTCCACAGTATCGCCGGCAGCGAACACCTCGTTGGGGATCGTCGTGGAATACTCGTCATTGTTACCGACTTCTCCGAAATACGGCATGTCGATCGCAATGTACTCAGCGGAACCCGAGATGCGGTAGTAGAGCGAAGCGGAGAGGTTCTCTCCCTGACCGGGTGTGTTGGTTACACCGTCTTTCCACATCTGGAAATAGACGGTGATTCCTTGTCCATTGGGGTGACTTGATCCGGAATTAGGCCAGATGTTTCCACACCATCCAATTTCAGCGGAGAGCTGCCCAAGCGTCAGGGCGAAAAGTATCAAGGTTACGTATGTCATTCGTTTCATCTGCAACTCCTTAGTTTTTGCCTGATAACTAAATGAGTATATAAACGTGTCAAGATATAATACAATTTCCAGGAACCCCCGCATTTTATAATGACCCCCTGGCGCGATGTCCATTTACTGAGGTTATCCTCCATGATCCTTCGATACACCGCTTCGCGGCACTCAGGATGGCATAGTGGTTATCGAAATGGAAGAAATTGCTTGAAACATTCTCCAAAAGTTGTTTACACAAATCGGAAAAGAGCTCTTCAGGGAATTCGTACGTGGGTTGAAACAGCCTGTCTTTACTTCTCCATTTCCGTGAGCTTGGCTTTAATCGCCTTGATGAACGCGTCCATCTGCATTTCGAAATCGATCATGATCATCTCCACATCGGAGAAATCATTCTTCTTCCCGGCTTTTTCCAGATCCAGAACGTGCTTCTTGATCTCCGGGAAGTTGAAGTAATTCATAAATCCCTTCATTCCGTGGGCGGCTCGATGGAGCGCTTTAGAATCGTGATCGGATATGGCTTTGCGGATTTCACGCATGGCGAGCGGGAATTTCTTGGCGATCAAGCTAAAGGTTTTCTGAATAACTTTGATGTTGTCTCCAAGGCTTTCCTTGATATAATCCATCTCGATTACCAGCTCGATTTTCTGGCTCGGTATCAGGGATTCCGTCGATGGGGCAGGGGCGGCATCGTGAGTTTTGGTCATGAGGCGAAACAGGAGTTGTTGCAGCTCGGCGATCTTGATTGGCTTGAGGATAACATCATCCATGCCGGCATCGAGGCAAATCTGCTTGTCGTCCTTAATGACATCGGCTGTCATCGCTACGATAGGAGTACGTTTCCCGCTACGCATCTCGATTTCCCTGACCGTTCTTGTCGCTTCGATTCCGTCCATCTCGGGCATGTGGATGTCCATCAGAATCACATCGAATGTCTCGGTTTTCACGAGCTCAACCACTTCCAGGCCGTTGACGGCTGGCGTTACGGAGTGGCCTTCCGATTCGAGGATTTCGATGATGATATCGAGATTCACGGGATTGTCCTCTGCAAGAAGTATCTTGCACTTGATGTCCGAGGCCGGCGATGCGCTGTCGGGAGCGTTTGTCAGCGTCTTCGTGAACGATCTCGACGGCTTGACATCGCTCTGGAGGCCAAAGACGCGCTTGAGGGTATTCAAAAGTTCGGTGCGCTTGAGAGGAAGCCCGAGCACCTCGTTGACTTCCCCGAGGTTCGAGCCCTCTAGGATTGCGCTGTGCTTGAAGGAGAGGGCGAGGAATATCTTGATGTCGGCGATTTCTACGCGATTTCGGATGCTGTTGACCAGCTCCGTGCATCTTCCGTCGAAGTGTTCGAGGATCAGGATATCATACGATTCATTCGTTCCGCTGTAAACGCTGAGCCCTTCCACGATGAGATCCGGCGTGTTGATGACCGTACAGTGGATTCCGTAGAACGCCAGCGTTTCCGTGATGTAACGTTGATTAATATCGTTGCGGATCGCGATCAGGGCGCGGAGATCCATCTTCTCGAACATCTCGATCTCCTTCTCGACATTTTCCTCGTCTAGCGCTTTGATGTTCACCGTGAAATGGAAGGTCGTCCCGGCTCCGTACTCGCTCTCGACCCATATATCGCCGCCCATGAGTTTGGTGAGTTTCTGGGAGATGGCGAGGCCCAAGCCAGTTCCACCGTACTTGCGCGTCGTAGAATCCTCGGCTTGCTCGTAACTGTCGAAGATTTTATCGATACGATCTTTCTTGATGCCGATCCCTGTATCTTCCACCGTGAAATGAAGCGTGTAGTTGTTGTCTTTCACGTTGTCGGCGCGGCAGGAAATCGTCACGTGGCCATCCTGCGTGAATTTCACCGCATTGTTGCCGAGATTGATCAGGATTTGCTTCAGGCGGTTCGGATCCCCATAGAACTGGTTGGGGACGTCCGGCTTGATGTACGCGTAGAAGTCGAGATTCTTGTCCTGCGCCTTGAGGGAGAGCATGTCCGTCGTGGAACTGAATACATCCTGCAAGTCGAAGTTGATCTTCTCCAGCTTGAGGTACCCCGCCTCGATTTTCGAGATGTCGAGGATATCGTTGATCAGGCTCAGAAGGGAATCGGCGGAGGCCTTGATCACATCCATGTAGCGTCTCTGCCGCTGGTCGATGTCCGTTTTCTCCAGAAGAGTCACCACTCCGATGATACCGTTCATCGGTGTGCGAATCTCGTGGCTCATGTTTGCCAGAAATTCGGTCTTGGAAACATTCGCGGATTCGGCTTTCTCCTTTGCCTGGAGGATGTCGATCTCCCGTTTCTTGCTTTCGGTTATATCCTGGAATATGCAAACGACGCCCGATTTGTCCTCATTCAGATCAATGCTCTTGGAAGTGAACTCGACGATTCGTCCGTCCTTGAGAGCGATTTCGTGTTTGATATGCTCGATTCGCTCACCGGTCGTTCGCTGAATGCATTGCAGGAATTCATCGCTGTTATCGATCTTCGACGCGATCGATTTCATGATGAGATCGCATTTTCCATTGCTGATAACCGATTTATCGATTCCCCAAATGTCCATGAATTGGGCGTTCTGGTAAAGCACATTGTTGCCGTCGGAGAGGATGATGCCGTAATCGACGATATCCAGCGCTGTCTGCAGGATGTTCGATGTATCCTGCAGTTTTCGGCCGCAGTGGTCCGAATCGTCTATGCTGCGCACAACGATGAATTGTGTGAGCTTGTTGTTGAATTGAACCTCGCTGATCGTGAAAATTACCGGGCTCTTCTCTTCCTTGGAGTTGATGAGGAACGTTTCATAAGCTGGGAGGTTCAGCGGATTCCAGATGAGTTGCTTGTGAGATTCGCTGAGCTCGATGCGCGAACGCTCGGACAACACGGATGGTAGAGGTTTTCCTTTCAGCGTCTCGGCTTTGTAGCCGGTGAGCGTGCAGATGCGCTTGTTCACCGATTCGATCATACCGTCGTAAGCCAGGATTACGCCGCTATCGCTGCGATCCATCATTTGGTTGATCAGCCCGAGCTGCTCGTTGTGATCTGTCTTGTCGTACACGATCACCAATACGCCATCGATTCGGTTGCTCTGGTCGAAGACGGGATGAAGGTCGATCGAGTACCACCGGATACGATTTTCTTCTTCGTAGTGGTCTTCGATGAAAAGCATCGCCTCGCGTCTCTCGACGACCTCTTCGACTTTGTGATGAAGAATGATCCCCGCTTCGCCCATGAGTTGAATCAGGGTCTTGTCTTTGGCGTTGCTGGGAATATACTCCCTGCCGTGGAAATGAAATCGGTTGCAAATCTGGATACGAGCTTCGGCATTGAAGAACCATATCTGGGCGTCCACTTCCGAGATCAGCATATCCGTCCTGAAATCGATCTTGCGGATCTTCTCGTTGAGTTGTTCCTGCTCCGCTTTGAACGTCTGGTTCTCGCTGACTGTATCGGCGCGATGTCGCTTCTCTCTTGCAAGGGAGCGAGTGAGCATCTGATTTTGCGCCTCATGCTCTGTGATCTCTTTGGTCAGCTTCTTCTTGATCAGCAGGATCAGGATGAAGAACGTGAAAGCGAGAACAATAAAAACACCCAAGGCAATTTGCACCGCAAAATGCGTGTTCAGTATGATCTCTTTCAAATGGAATGGTTGCAACAGATTTTCAAAATTCATTCATTTCCTCTGATTATCGTCTATAATCCAGCATACGTTATTGACATAGTATCCTAATCCTCGCTAAATGCAAGGATTTTAATATTAGCGATATCCGGGGCTATTCATGGCCCTGTTCATTTATCCTTCGCGATGAAATTCCATACATGCTTCAGGAAAGCGTCATTGTCTTCCTTTGTGCTTATCGTGACCCGTAATTTATCGCCCAGGAGCTTGTGGGAAGCATAGTGCCGAATGGCGATCCCGTTTTCCTTGAGATGCTCGTGAAGCGGCACTGCTCGATCATCCGCATTGAACAGAATGAAGTTCGTGTAAGAGGGATAGGCGTGCAACATGGGGTTTGCATTCAGCGTATCGATGATACGGGTACGTTCTTGTATGACGCATTGATTATATTCGATGAAAGGCGCCTGGTTTTCCAAAATGGTCAGGGCGAATGCCTGAATCAGGATGCTCATGTGGAAGAAGGTCATGACCTTCTTGATTTCGTGCATGTTCTCCGGGTTCGATATGATATACCCGAATCGCAAGCCCGAAGCGCCGAATCCCTTCGAGAATGTCCGGATCACGACGAGGTTCGGATATTTCTCCAGGAAGCCAGTATAGGTGCGACCCGAGAATTCGAAATAAGCCTCGTCGATCAGGATCAGCTTCTCGGTGCTGGAAAGGATTCGATGTACCTTTGCGTCGTCCAGCAGATTTCCCGTCGGATTGTTCGGCGTACAGATGATCCCTAGCTTGCAGTCGGGATGATCCATCAACTGGAGGAACTCGTTTTCGTCAAAATCGAACTGTTCGTTCATTTGCGCGAACTTGATCTTCATTCCCACGGCTCTGGTGTAGGTGATGTAATCGCCATAGGAGGGCGCGACGGAAACGGCAAACGACTCGGAGCTGTCCCGGACCGAGGTGAAGAGGTAATAGAGCATCTCGTCGGCCCCGTTACCGAACTCGAAACACTCGGGCGTTGTATTGTTTCCAACGTACGAAGCCAGCGCGGACTTGAGTTGATCGGTCACATCGGAGAAGTAGCGATTCAAGTGAATGCCCTTCATCTTCTCCATTAGCGGCTCGCGGATAACTTCAAGAGGATCCATTGCGCTTTCGTTCAGGCACATCATCACATCGCGCTTGGGAACTGTAACAACAGGCAGTTTTCGTGCTTCCAGATCGCTGCGGAATCTATACATTGGGGTCTCTCCGGCATTTTTTCGAAAAATGAACACGGAATTACATGCTGTCAATAAAAAACTGGCGATGACAAAATATTAAAATGAGCGCGGCACGCCGGGCAGTAGCTGGAGAAACAAAACTCAAGGAGAAATCGGAATCCGCAATCTACTTCTGCTGTCTACATAAATAGAAAATCGCCCCCGTTGCTGAGGGCGATTTCGATATAAGCTTTCTGCTTGAAAAAACGTTATGTCGTTATTTGAGCAGGAGCATTTTCTGAACGCCAGTAGCGGCTCCAGCAGATTTGAGAACTGCGTAGTAAACGCCGCTGGTGACGCTCTTGCCGCTGTCGTCTTTGCCGTTCCATGCCAGGTTGTGAACCTTTGCTTCCAGGTGACCGGAGAACAGGGTTCTCACTTTCTGACCTTTCACGTTGTAAATGGTGAGTGATGTCTGTCCCGCTGTGGAGAGAGAGAACTGGATGTTCGTTTCCGGGTTGAACGGGTTCGGGTAGTTTCCGATGATGCCCGTGGTGGCCGGGACGACTTCATCCGCGTTGTTGCTCTGCGGCATGTAGACGAATTCAACTTCCGTGATGGTCGAGTTGCCTGATGTGTAGTATGCCGATACACCCGCAGTGTAAGTGGTATTGACTACGAGGCCGTCGAATTCGAAATGCGTGTTGAGTGTCCAGTCAACGTATTCGTCATCGAGATAGATACGATACTGGATGAAATCGCGATCCATTGTTCCAGTGTTCTTGCTTGCTTTGCTGTTGCGGAGAAGAACTGCTGGCTGACCGGATTCCCATGTAAGGTAACCGGTGGAGTCGCAGACAACGTTGATCGGAGCGTAGAGCGTTTCCTGACCGTAGATGAAATCAACGGTAACAACATCGGATTCGCCACTTTCGTATTGAGCTCCAACACCCGCTGTGTAGGATTGGCCGACTGTCATGCCGGATGTGTCGAACTGGTAGTTGGTGTTGGAAGTGGTTGTGATGAGAGTCTCACCGAGATAGATGTTGTAGTGCTGGAATGAGCGATCCATCGTTTCGATAATCTTACTAGCTTTGTTGCTACGGGTCTTGTTCGCGACAACTTGCTTGTGAGCATTGGATTTGCGCATGACGTTCACCGGCAGCTCAGGAGCGTCCCAGGTGAAGTATCCGTCGATCGTGCATGCAGGGTTGCTTGCGGGGATGATCAACTCGACCAATTCAACATCGATATCGGTTGTGCCGTCAACAACAACGTTGTTATCGGTATAGGTTTCGAAATCGTCAAGGCTGATTTCGAGCGTGTAGGTTCCGTTGTCGATTTCATAGAAGTACACGATTCCGCTTTCAGGAACGGTTTCTTCATATGTATCGGTTCCGTTCGAGAACGAAAGGGCCGCTCCTTCAGGCGAGCCGGCGTTCGTTGTTACGGTGATGGTTACGGTCATGACTGCATCAAGATAGAAGTTGTAGTCATACATTTCGCCGTCAACAACAACGAGATCGTTCTCGGTGTGCGATACGAATCCGGCAGCTTCGGCAGTTACGCCGTATGTGCCTGGATCGATACCCGTGAAGGAGTAGAATCCGCTTGCATCTGTAGTGAATTCAACGTCACCAGGAGTAAGGGTAACGGTTGCACCCGAGATCGGTGAGGTCATTGAGTCATACACGTAGCCACCGATACCGGTCACGACAGCGTTTCCAAAATACAACGTGGTATTGGGAATCGTTGATGAAACGGTAGCCGCTGGTGGGGTCGCCGGGTCAAAAACCGTGAGGTCGTTTTGAGCTCTGGCTGTACGATCAGGATAGGTTTCCGTTGTGGTGTAGTAGAATTTACTGCTTGATGAGTAATATCCCACATCAAAAGGTCTCTGAATCATAACGACCAGATTTCCCCCGTCGTATGTCCATGGTGTTTCCAGAGGAATATCAACCTCGCCGATGCCGGCAGTACAGTAGATCAAGCCTGAGAACACCTGGGTCAGTTCGGTTGAAGGAATGAAGCCGTCCACAAGTGTTTCCAATTCGGTTTCACCGACCCATATGTTGATCGCCTTGTTGTAGAGGGGCTGGGTTTCCGGGAAATCGTTGAAGTACTTGATTGCGATCAGTTCGGTACCGGCGGAGATATTCAATTCTTCCGGGTAGTAGATCGTCTGTGAAAGACTGTTCTTGTAGTAGAAGTTGATTGGCAATGTGTTTGCGCTTACGGTTCCATCTCCAAGTTCAACTGTTTCAAAACCGGATTGAATCGCTCTAACGCCAAGTTCCAGCGAGGAGTCGTTTTCGGCGATTTCGTCGCCGTCAAGTGACACTTCGCCATGGAGGTCGAAATAGCCGGGCGCAGTCGGAGTCCAGTCGATGTTGAAATCGAGAGAGTCTCCGGCAGCAAGGGAAGTTCCTGCGATGGAAGCAAGCTCGTTGCCATCGGCATCTTTAAGGTATACCGTGTAGGTGCTCTGCGCGTTCAGGCCGGAGTTGAGAACTGTAACTGTGTAGGTTGTGCTCTGGTTCACATCCGGAATCGCATTGCCATAGATTTTAGTAGCTGTGAGGTCGTTGGACGGATTCACAAAAACTTCAAATGGTTGAGATGCGTCGTTGTCCGTGATTTCGTCGCCATCGAGAACCGTGACGCCTTTCAGCATATAGTAACCACCGGTTGAAGGAGTCCAGTTCAGGTCGAAATCGATCGATTGCCCCGGCTGAATCTCTGTTCCGGTTGCACTGGCAACTTCCACATCGTCGACCATCAGGAGTACGGAATAGGTGTCCTGTGCTAACGTACCGTTGTTGAGAACCGTCACGGTAAAGGTTGATTCAACGTTGGCGTCGATAACTTCAGAACCTGTGATCGTGGATGCGCGAAGGTCGTTATCCATGAAGATGGGGTAGTAGAAAGCGATGGTGAAATCGTCGGCAATGTTGATTCCTTCGGCTTCATTGTATCCGTATTGAAGCGCGTCCGTACCGTCGACATTTTCGATACCGATGGTTGAGCTTGTCAAATCGACGTCTGATCCAATCCAGTCATAATTTATAAGGATATCGCCATTTTCAACAAGGATAACTTGAGCTTGAATACAATCTTCCGGATAAGTTCCAGTGTCACCCGTATCGAGGTATTCTGAATAGTCAACAAATGAAATCATGAAGGCATTCATGTCGTTGTATGTGATGTTTTCGAAATAGCAATGTGAAGAAGTCCAAGTATATCTTGGATTCAGGTCGTCCCAAAACCATGCGATGATGTTGTTGGGGGTCGATGTGTTTGGAATATCCTGGTTGCCAAGACTGGACATGTTGGAATCGGTGAATCCAATGATACCGTTCGAGCCAATCATAACCTCGGTATAGTCCGTACCGTAGAATGGGAATGTGAAGTTCAATGGAAGCATCGGTGTGTTTCCGTCGTCATCAAAAGCTGTGTACAATGCAACGGCATCGTTCGTTGTGTCCGGCTCGACCCATGCGTATGCAGGGCCGTCCGTTGCATCGCTGTTCTTCCATGTGTAGCCATATAAATCTGGTCCACCCTGGTCCTGAGCAAATCCTGCTACCGCAAACAGAAGCATTGCTGCAAGTGCGGTAATAACAAGTCTCGTTTTCATTTTTCCTCCTTAGTAGTATGTCAGGTAATAAAAGATAGTAAGCAAAAATAAGGCCAAAACCGCTGGCAGAGGCCAAATTGCTATAAAGAAGCGAGAAACCTACACACGGAGCGTGGCATAGAGTCTGCGGAGATATATTAATGAATCTAAAGCGTCGATAATCGAACTGTAAACAACATTGGCAGATGTCAATGTCGTGACGGCTGCTCCTTCCGCCTGGATGAGCGCGAATGAAAGCCGGCAAGCTTGCAGCATTTTCGTATCGTTCTGTCCGTTTCCGATACAGATAACCGAATCGCAACCCAGTTGCCGGACATACTGGGCCTTTTGTTCGGATTGTCTATCCTGGGATATAATATGAAGGTGTACAGGCAGTTTTTCCAGTTGCTCGGCGGCTTTGCCGAATGTGTCGGCAGTGAGAACGTGAAGCTCCATGGTTTCTTTCAGGGTTTTGAACCGGGATGCAACGCCCTCAATCAGATTGCCTCCGATTGCCAGGGTTCCGTTGTAATCCATGACGAGATATTTGATCTCGAACGGCTCCATTCCAGGTATTTCGATTCGTATCATAGTGGCTCCTCACATAGTTTTACGCTGTTAACAAAATATGTGTGTGTAAATTTCGTCAATATTATCCACGTGAAGTAGCTAAGAAAGTGAAATCAAGGCGTGCCTGAATCCACACGAACGATGGTAGTACGTCAATCAAAAATGCAATGATTTTGCATTTCTGCTACTGGATCGTACGAGCGAGATATCGATTGCATCGATACCCGTGATTAACCACATAACGGCAAGAAAGAAACAGACTTAAACCACTCGTCATAACTTCAGGGATGGCAGGGTATTGCGAAAAATGAAAACCGCTCGTAATTTTATTTGACAAGAAAAAAACCAATTGAATTAGTGCGTTACCCATATTTACAAGGAGGCGGTAATGTCTGTATTAACCGGTTTGTACATGGACGAGGTCATTTATGTGCTTGATAATCTCCCGGAAGGAACTGAAGTGAAGATTGTCAAAGGCGCCTATACAGGTGGCGATTACATTTATGACATCGACATCAAGGACGAAGACCTCTTCGACGAGATGGAAGAAATGCTTGATAACCAGGCTGAGCTCCAGGAAGAGGAAGAGGAAGACGAGGAAAAAGAGTTCAACGGGTATAACGACGAAGAAGAATAAGAAATCATTATGCTATTGGTCCTGAACTGCATCGTAGGCCCCTCGGGGAATTTCAATCGATCCATGGAGAGAATTTTCACTGCGAATGGTATCGAATACGACATGATCAAGCTCGACGAGCGTCAGCGACCATTAGATGATATTGGAAAATATAGCAGAATGCTCATCTCCGGTTCATCACTCATGCATCGGGATGAGCATTTTATTCATGACCTCTGTAGCGATTCGATTCACAAGTTCATCGACGGTGGAAGAGGGGTTCTCGGTATTTGCTACGGGCATCAATCGATCGCCCGGGCAATCATGGGCGTCGAGTGTATCGGCAGGAATCCCGAGTTCGGTTTCGTGGATATCGAGCTCCAGCCCTCACCGATATTCGACGGGATGCAATCGCCTTACGTTGTTCTCGAATCGCATTACGAAACGGTCGAAAACCTTTCGGAAGATTTCAGGAGCCTCGGCCGCTCTGCAACCGTTGGCGTTGAAGCATTGCAGTACAAGGATCTGCCCGTGTGGGGCCTGCAATTTCACCCGGAATACAACATCGAGCAGGGCAGGGACATGATGCGCAGGAAGATACTGAAGGATCCAAACGTCAAAAACCTGCTTCAGAGCTCCGACGTCTCGCAGGAGCATTTTTCGCAAAACGAACAAATCCTAATCAATTTCGCAAAACTCGACATCTAACACAAATTCCACTTTGAGGCTGTGAATCGGAAATCGCACAAAAAAAGGCAGCCGATTCACGACTGCCTGAAAGTGTACCGATATTCTCCTAGAACGTAAACGTAACGCCCAGCCGCACCGCGACACCCGAGATGTCCAGCTCATCGTCGCTTGCTTGCCAGCCACTGCCAGTCTCCACTTCGAACACGCCGCTCTGATAATCTACGCTTACGCCTGCTTTTATCTTGTCCCAGGCTGCCTGGATGCTGTAGCCTGCAATGAGTCCCGGTTCCTCGGAAGTGAGTGTGACGTCGCCCTCCGTCGCGATCCAGGATGGCGCATAGAACGCGACACCGGCCCTTGGGCCCATCATGAAGTGGGGCGCGATCTTGAAGAGGAGGTCTGTCTCGCCCGTGAAAACTCCGGTTCCAAAAGCTCCGTTGAAAACATATCCCGCTCCACCGGTCAGATGCACGGCGATGTAACGGGTCTCGATTCCCAGCCCCATGTTGAGGATCGCGCCAACCGACGAGAAGCCTTCGATCTCCGCGGATTCTTCGTAGTAGTAATAGCTGCCCGAATCATGGCTTTCGACTTTAAATCCGTCGATGTCGGGGCTGATAAGGGTCATTTCTTTGATGCCCAGGATAAAATCCACTTTGGCAAAGCAGAACAACGGTAATACGACAAGTAAAAGAAGCATTCCAAGCTTGATTTTCATAAGAACTCCTGATTGGTTATTTCACAATAATTCTTTCTGCTTTGAAATCCATAGAAAGGTCAAGAGAAAAAACGTGGTAAACGCAAATTTCACAGAAGCAGGTTGACTAAATTCTGTTCTTGAATCTTATACTGAAGTTCAAAGCAACGCCCGAGAAATTCAGTTCGCACTTGTCATTGTAATAGCGATTCTTGGATTCCACATCGAACTTTCCGGCAAGATAGCCTGCTTGTAGTGCGATATCGGCAAATCTCATACAACTATTCAGTCCAAGTCCAATGAGGAATCCCGGAGCCTTCGATGTCAACTCGATGTCGTCGTCCGGCCACCAGTGAGGAGAATAGAACTGGATTTCCAGGCACGGTCCGAACATCAACTGATCCTCCAGCTTCATGAACACCTCTAATTGTCCGGCGAAAATGCCGGTATCGAAGTTTCCGTAGTTCAGGTAGCCGACGCCGCCCCCAAGATTGATCCTTACATTTGGCTGATCAAACGCGACACCGGCGTATTGCGTTACACCTAAGCCATAAAGACGTCCGGTATCGACCGTACGGTCACCTCGTTCTACCTCGAAGCGGCTCGCTTGTTGACTCAGCAGAAACATCTCTTTGACGTTGAGGTATAAATAGTTTTCCGCGGCGCAAACGACCGGAAGAAACATTACCATTGCCAACAACATTTGCCGGAATATCATAAGGGCTCCTGAATGAAGTGGAAAATGGCAGCCACGTGGTGACTGCCAATAACGTTTATCGCTTACTGTGTTTTGAAACGAATACCGATTTGCAGAGCAACACCCGAGATATTCAATTCATCATCGCTTGCGACCCAGCCATTATCTGTCTTCACACCGAAAGCGCCGGTCTGGTAGTTGAGGCTTCCTCCGACATCGAGCTTGGTGAACGATCCATACATCCCGAGGCCGAATTGAAATCCCGGATCGTAGGAAGAGAGAGAGACATCGCCGTCCACGATCCAGCTTGGGGAATAGAATAGAATTGCGGCGCGCGGCCCGATCAAGAAGCGTTCTCCATTCTTGAAGAGAAGCTCCAGCTCGCCCGAAACGGTGCTTGTTCCGAATGCCGCGAAGAACATATATCCCAATCCTGCGGAAACGTTGATTCTCATGAATTGTGTATCGATGGCAGCGCCTGGGGCTATTGCCAAACCAATGCCTGAATTGCCGGTAATTTCCACTGAAGATGCTTCATCGCTATACCAGCTGCCACCATCGGTATCTTCTACTTCAAAGCCTTGAATGTCGGGACAGAGCAGTGTCACTTCACGCAGGTTCAGATAAAAACGATTTTCTGCAACTAAAACGAGTGGTAACAACAGAACGAATAACAATACGACGAGATTTCTTTTCATGCCAATTTCCGTTCCGAATGTAATGAATTGTCAGATTCATAAGCGAATGATAATTATGTCAAGGAAAAGTCGATATTGCTCAATGCCCGAATAACCTGAATGACATGCCAAGACTGAGAGTTATACCCGAAAGGTCTATTTTATCTGCGGAACCGACATAGTCGTCGCTGATGGTGTAGTCGTAAACGATGTTGTGACGTATAACGCTTAATTCCATGCGGACGTGCTCCCATTTGAACTGAACACGCACGCCATAGAACGTGCCCGGATTCCTAGCCTCGATATCGAGATCGACCTGTTCGCTGTAATTATGTTCCGCTCTCGTGTAATTCAAGCCGCCGGTCAGGCCAAACTGTAGTGAATCGGTCGCCGCATAGAGGCAGGAAGATTCAAACGAGAGCATGTAAACGGCGAAATGCCCTGCCAGAAACGCACCATAAGCCACATTCGTATTGATGAAAACGTAAGGCGCTTCTATGCTGTACATGGAGTAAAGCTGTACGCCCGGGCCGGAGATTGCGAAATCGTCTCCGAAGCCTGACAGGTCGATTATGCTGTGCGACGGTTCTTTTCGCTCTACCTTAAACTCATCCGCAGACAGATGGTGATACAGATGCTTGAATCCCAGGTGAAACTCGCCCTCAAAGCCGGAGAGTGCGGCGCAGATAACGAACATAGCGAATACTGAGATACATCTCGAGGTTCGATCCATACTCCGCTCCTTGCATACTTTTGATATTGAATCTAAGGCGCAGAAGCTAACCTCCCGTGTTGATTAATCGGTGATATCGGCTTTCATCCTTATGGTGTTAAAATCCCAGACCCATCCTGAGAGACAATCCCTGATAATTGATGTGATCCGTATCGGGAACCCAGCCCCCGTGTCCCTTCACATCGATCTCGCCGAAAACGTAGTCCAGCGAGCCGATCAAACGGGTACCGAATCCCAGAGAGGTGATGCTGACGCCAATCAGGTAGGCGGGTTGGTTCATTTCGAGAGAGACGTCGTCGCTGCTGGTGTCCTCGCCGTCCCAGGCGGAAAGCAGATAAAAGGCCCCAAGGTGCGGCCCGACGCTCAGGCTTGTCCCCGTAGGAAAAAGAAGGCTACTTTCGAGTGAAAAGTAGCCGCTGTTGAAAAGGTTGTTGTGCAGGAAGCCGATCCCGGAAGAGAGCCGAACCTCGTATCTCTCCTGAATGAACTGGTATCCGGGCTCGAAGATGAATCCGATGGAGCCGCTGGCGTCCAGCGCGTCCTTGCGTCCGTCGGGATGCTCGACGCGGATCCGGTCGACGACAGGCGCTGTGCTGATGTTGAACTGGAATCCCGGAATAAACTTGATCTCGGCGTTCAGGAGCATCGATGCGGTCAGCAGGACGATAAGGAGCGTCAACCTGGGCATGGGTCAGTCCTGAATCTTGATGATGCGATTCCGGGTTTCCACGTAGCTCGCGCTGATCTTGTACGCCTCCGCGATGCGGTTCGCAACGAGCTTTCCGGTCTCCTCATCGTTGGCGTAGACCAATCCCATGGGGTCACCTGCCTCAGTCTCGTGCCCGATCTTCTTCGGGAGATACGCGCCCGTGGCGTAGTCGAGTTTCGAATCGAGCGTTTTTCTTCCCGCGCCAAGATCGACCAGCGCGTAGCCGATCGCCTGGCTGTTGATCGATTCGATCCAACCGCTCTCCTTGGCGATGATCGGAAGCTCGAACTTGGCGGCAGGAAGTAGCGAGAGGTCGTCGCATACAGCCGGGTTTCCGCCCTGGCGTTCGATGAACTCCCTGAATTTCTCCAGCGCTTTGCCGCTGTCGTGAACCTCGTCGAGCATTTTGCGAGCCTGCTCTCTGGTTTCGGCCTTTCCGGCGATGAGCAGCATTTGCTCGCCCAACGCCTTGGTGATGAGATCGACGTCCTCGTTCGGATCGCCGCGCAGGTACTCGATGGTCTCTTTGAGCTCCAGCGCGTTACCCGCGTACCAGCCGATGGGCGAATTCATATCCGTGTAGACCACCGATATCTTTTGCCCGAGCTGCCGGCCCACAGACATCATCAGGGATGCCAGTTCCTCTGCTTGCTCGATGGTTTTTATAAAGGCCCCGGACCCGACTTTAAGATCGATAACCAGGTTCTGCGCGCCTTCCGCAATTTTCTTACTCATGATGCTGGCGGTGATCAACGGCAGGCTTTCCACCGTTCCGGTCACATCCCGTAGCGCGTAGATGCGACGATCGGCCGGAACGAGCTCACCGGACTGGCTGATGATCGCGAAACCGATTTCTTCCACCATCTTCTTGAATTGCTCTTCGGAGAAGTCGGTCCGCATTCCGGCGATGGCATCGAGCTTGTCCAGCGTTCCGCCGGTGTGGCCCAGGCCGCGTCCGGATATCATGGGGATTTTCATCCCGCAGGCCGCGACGAGCGGTGCGAGCGGCAACGTGATTTTGTCGCCTACGCCACCGGTGGAGTGTTTGTCGACCGTATGCCAGTCTTCAGGAAATGTGATGCGTTTTCCCGATTCGATATAGACCTTCGTAAGCGTTCGCGCTTCCTCGGGTTTCATGCTCCTGAAAAATATCGCCATGAGGAGCGCCGACATCTGGTATTCTGGGATCCGGCCAGCCAGATAGCCCTCGATGAACCAGCGGATTTCCTCGGGGGAGAGCTCTTCTCCCATGCGTTTTCGGATGATTAATTCTACGGGATTATACATCATCACCTCCAGAATGTATTTCATGACGGAAATTAAATTATTCTTCGCCGCCCTGTTCGCGAATCAGTACGGCCAGGCGTTTTACGCCCTCGTGGATCTGTTCGACCGTCGCGTAGGAGTAGTTCAGGCGGATCGCGTTGAACTTTTCGTGCCCGGTCGGGTAGAACTTACTGCCCGGAACAAACGCCACTTTGTGCTTGAGCGCTTCGGTGAAGAGCTCGTCGCCGTTCATGGTTTCCGGCAGCGTGATCCAGATAAACATTCCGCCCTCGGGTTTTGTCCATGTAATGTATGAAGGCATGGATTCTTCAAGTGTGTCAAGCATGGCTTTACACTGGGTGTGGTAGAAGGACTTCACCGAATCAACATGCGGCTCGAACTCGCCTTTCTCCATATATCTCGCGATCGCGCGTTGCACGATGCACTCGGGGGTAACGCTTACTTTTTGAATCCAGGAGCACATCTTCGAGATCACCGGCGCGTAGCTCATGATATAGGCAAGCCGGAGGCCGGGTCCCAGAAGCTTCGAGAACGATTTCACCATCGTAACGGTTTCGATGTTGTCGAATTCCCTGCGGGCGATTTCGAAGAGCGATGGAATTACGTTCCCCGCATAACGAAGCTCACCGTAAGGATTGTCTTCGAGAATGAGCAGACCTTTCTCGATAGCGAAGGCGATGATTTCACGCTTGCGCTCGAGTGTCATGCTGATGCCTGTCGGATTCTGGAATTCCGGAATCAGGTAGATGAATTTCGGGCGTTTCCCTGCTGCGATGACTTCCTCATACGATTTTTTCAGCAGGTCCACACGCATTCCGTGATCGTCCATTTCGACGGGGGCGAGTTCCGCGCCGGCGCCTTCAAAGGCTACCAGCGAACCGACGAAGCTGGGCGCTTCGGTAAAAATCACGTCGCCGACATCGATAAACGTACGGGTGTAGAGGTACAGGCCATTGGTGGCTCCCGCAGTGATCAGAAGTTCTTTTTCCGTGACTTCTTTCATCCCTTCGTGTTTCAAAATCTGTTTTTTCAGGTGCGTATCGCCTTCGCTTGCGCCGTACTGAAGCACGTCAACGCCTTCGGTGGCTACAACTTCTTCGAACACATCAGCGAGTTTTCGAGTGGGAAAAGTCTTGGGTGAAGGGAATCCTCCGGCGAAGGAAATCATTCCGGGAACGCCCTTTGTTTGATGCACGAGATCACGAATCATAGACGATTTCATGTTAACGGTTAGGTTCGAGTACAAATTCTGGATTGACATAAGCAGCCTTTCAATTTTTTTCTTCACTTAATTGACATGGCTTTTGAACAGTCAATGAAAATATCTTCTTTCAAAAAGATTTCAGATGAATTTGCTCTGGACTGGAGAGATCATGAATACAGATTTGCTATTCTTTGGCGGAAGCATCCTTACGATGGATTCGTCGATTTACGACGCGCAAGCTGTCCTGATCCGCGACGGCAAGATACATGCAGTCGGATCGAAGGACGATCTGGAAGCGATCGCCAGGCCGGATTGCCAGTCAATCAACTTGAACGGACGCGTGCTCCTGCCGGCGATGATCGATACGCATACCCATTTCTACAATGTGGTGCGCCTTAAATTCGATGTCGATCTGGACAGCGCGCAGTCGCTAGAAGAGGTTGAGGAAATCCTCATCGACTGGAGAGATCGTCAGGAAAGGCTGCCCGTTTGGATCGGAGGTAGCGGCTGGGACAAGAACGTCTATCCTTCCCTTGAGGGATTCGATTACACGTTTCTGGACAGAATCTTTCCCGATGTCCCCGTCACTATCAAAAGTAAGGATTTGCACTCGTTGTGGTGCAACTCGCTCGCTCTGAAGACAGCCGGAATCCACAAAGACAGCCCCGATCCTCCGGGTGGAAAGCTCGGGCGGTTCCCCAACGGCCATTTAAACGGATTCCTCTATGAAAAGGCCTGGAAGCTCATCGAATCCGTGCGGCCGCCATACGAACACGACCTGATGCTCAATGCGGCAAACGAAACGATCCGTGAGATGTGGAAGCTCGGGCTCTCCGGCGTGCACTTCATGGATTCCAGGCGTGCGGCGAGGCTATTCCGCGGTTGCGTGGATCACGGCTTTCATTTCCGCTTCTTCTGGCATTTCCCGTACGCCATCGCCGATGAAATGATCGAGAAAGGTGTTCGCTCCTACACCGGTGACGAACGGTTCAAAATCTGCGGTCAGAAGCTCTTCTTCGACGGCTCCATCGGCTCGCAGACCGCGCGCATGTTTCATCCATATCCGGACGGGGGGAGGGGCGTGTATATCGTAGAGCCGGACGAACTCGACGAACTGGTTGCCAAAGGGGCCAGGCACGGGATCGCGTCGTCCATCCACGCGATTGGCGACGAGGCGGTTCACCGAGTGATTCAAACGATCAATCGCGTACGCAATGATTACGGAGACCTCTTCCATCGAATCGAGCACTTGCAGTGCATCCGGCCTGAGGATGTTCCCGCGCTAAAGGAGAGCAAAGCCTACTGCGCGATGCAGCCCATTCACATCAAGATGGACGCCGGCACAACCGACCGCTACTGGGGTGACGCGGCGAAATACTCGTACCGTTTCCGTACTTTGATCGACGAAGGCGTCCCCATCGGCTTCGGCTCGGACGCGCCCGTCGAGAGCATCAATCCGTTTCTGTGCATCTACTCGGCTTTGCAACGGAAGTTCCGCAACGATCCGGCCAATCCGTCCTGGTATCCCGAGGAAAGGATAACCGTCATGGAAGCCTTACGGGCGTTCACCATCGATGCCGCCAAAGGATCGTGCAGCGAGAAGATGCTGGGATCGATTACCCCGGGGAAGCTCGCCGACTTGATCGTGCTGGACGATTTTACAATGCAGCCTGACGAGTTCTGGCTGGAAGCCCGTTCCCGCATGACGATCATCGATGGCGAGATCGTCTATAGAGACAAGGATGTAATGTGACAACGGTTCGATGGGGCATGATCGGTTGCGGCAACGTGACCGAGAAGAAGAGCGCGCCGGCGTTTCAGCAGGTTGATAATTCCGATCTGGTCGCTGTTGCGTCGAGAACTTTTTCCAAAGCGAAGGATTACGCTGCGCGAAAGGGAATCCCGCTCTGTTTCGAGGATCCCGCGGAGATGATCCAATCGCCGGATGTCGACGCGATATACATCGCCACGCCTCCCGATTCGCACGCAGGCTACACGATCGCCGCGATGGAGGTGGGGAAGCCGGTATACGTGGAAAAACCGATGGCGCGCACCTTTGCCGAGTGCGAACGGTTGCTCGCCAAGGGGAAAGAGACCGGCGTGCCGCTCTTTGTCGCGTATTATCGCAGGACATTGCCCTATTTCATGAAGGCGAAAGGGCTCATCGACAGCAAGGTGATTGGAGATGTCGAGTCGATCGAGATCAACATGAGACGGGTGGCGCGCGAGCTCGATCCGAAAAACCTTCCCTGGCGTTACGTTCCCGAGATTGCCGGAGGCGGATTGTTCGTCGATCTGGCCTCGCACGCGCTGGATTTCCTCGATTTCTGTTTCGGACCGTTGACGGTTATTGATTCGCAGGTGGAAAACAGGCTCGGGATGTACCGATCCGAGGATTATGTCGCGGCGAGGCTTTCAACGGAAGCAGACGTTCCGCTCAATGGCGTGTGGTCATTCAGCGAAAGGAGCGACGAGGATGTGGACCGGGTGGAGATAACCGGCAAGAGAGGGAAGATCGTGTTTTCCTGCTTCAAGTTCACGCCGATCGAGCTTCATCTGGAGCACCGTCGGCAGCTATTCGAAATCGAATCGACGCAGCCGATTCAGAAGCCTCTCGTGGAGCAAGTGGTGGGTTCGCTTTTGAGAAATACGCCATGTGTCAGCACGGGAGAGACCGCTTCAAGAACCAGCAGGGTGATCGACGATATTCTGAGTGCATACCGTAGCTCGAATCGTATACTTTTGGTATAAGACTTTTTTTTCTTGCCTGCAAACGGCGATATCGAAATTTTCATGATGGAGGATTTGTTATATGAAATACAGACGAAATGATAAATTGGGTGTTGAAGTATCCGCCCTCGGCTTTGGATGCATGAGGCTGCCGGTTGTGAACAACGATTTCGGTGCGATCGACGAGCCGGAAGCGATCCGGATGATCCGTCACGCGATCGACAAGGGCGTCAATTACCTGGATACCGCTTATCCATACCACCGCGGCAATAGCGAACTGCTTGTGGCGAAGGTGATCAAGGATGGCTATCGCGAAAAGGTGTATATCGCAGATAAACTACCCATGTGGGAAGTGAAGACCGCGGAAGACGCAGACCGCCTTCTCGAAGAGCAGCTTGGGAAACTGGAAGTCGAAACGATCGATTTCTACTTGCTGCACGCACTCAATCGAGGCCACTGGGAGACGGTGAAGAAGTTCGATTTGATCCGCTGGGGTGAACAGAAGAAGAAGGAAGGGAAGATACGTTTCTTCGGCTTCTCATTCCACGATGGACCGGACGTGTTCAAAGAGATCGTGGACGGGCATACATGGGATTTCTGCCAGATACAGTACAACTTCATGGACGAGCATGACCAGGCAGGACGTATGGGTTTGGACTACGCTCACAGCAAGGGAATCGGTGTGATTATCATGGAGCCGCTTCGTGGTGGGGACATTGTTCGCAATCTACCTGATAAGATCATGGATATCTATAAGAATCACAAACCATTGCGCGCTCCCGTCGATTGGGCTTTTCGCTGGCTGTGGGATCAGGAAAAAGTATGGTTCGTCCTCAGCGGAATGAGTCTGATGACTGAAGTGGAAGAGGATCTGAAGTTGGCCTCAGAAGCGGAGGTGGGATGCCTCACGGACGACGATCGCGAGATGATCGAGCAGGTTAAAAAGGTTTATCTGCAACTCCGGCCCGTGAATTGCACCTTCTGCCGTTACTGCCAGCCGTGTCCGAAGGAAATCTTCATTCCGTGGATATTTTCCATTTACAACGACTGGTTCAGCTACAACAACAAAGGCAAGACTAGGGCCATGCTGCAGATGATCGCAAAGGATAAACGACCATCGGAGTGCATCGAATGTGGTAAGTGTGTCGAAGCGTGTCCGCAGGGGCTCGATGTGATCGGCTTGTTGAAGGATGTCGACAAGCTGGGTAAGGAATTGGGAGTAGAGTAGTATGACAATTCTCGCTCTGGAGACGACCTCGTCGTTCGGAAGCGTGGCCATCGCGAAAGATGGGAAATTGCTGGCATTATCCTGCCTGGACATCCAGGTAACGCACTCAGAGCGCGTGATGCCGGAAATCGAGAGGATGCGGGTTTCCCTGAACATGGAGATGAAAGATTTCGATTGCGTCGCCATCTCGAATGGTCCGGGATCCTTCACCGGCGTACGGATCGGGCTTGCGGCCGCCAAGGGTATCGCGATGAGCCTGAAGATTCCTCTGATCGCGGTCAACACGCTGGAACTGCTTGCCGGTAACGTAACGGGCGGAGAGCGCAAGATTCTGGCGCTCATCGATGCTCGTATGGGCGAAGTTTACGGAGCCCTGTACGACGAAAAAGGTAAAGCGATCATCGAACCTCGATGCAGCAAGCCTGAGGATTTCCTGAAGCAGATCGACGTGCCGGTCATCGCTCTCGGCAGCGGTGTGGATGCATACAAGAACGAGCTGGACAGGCTGAATATCGATTTCCGCACCGTTCCTCTGCACCTGAACAATCCGCTGGCTTCCGGGTTGGTATCGATGGTCTACGGTTTAGCGGAAATCCCCCCCTATAATCTTGACGAGATGTCCAGGCTCGAGCCGTTCTACCTGCGAAAATCGCAAGCGGAGCTGGTTCGCGATGAGAAGGAAAGCGGAGCCTGATACGCATGATTCGATACCGACGTGATTGTCTTGCATGTCTTTTACTGGTTATCCTGTCAGTGGGTTGCTTGCAAGCCCAAACGCCGCAGTCGATCAAGCAGTTGAACAATCTTGCCGATAAAGCGTGGGAGACTTCTTCTGATCGCTGTATTCAGTATGAGATGCAAGCGCTGTACAAGGCGCAGGGCTTGAAGAACGACATGGAAATTGCCAGGGCATACAGTCGCATCGGCAGGAGAATGTATAACTTGCAGCGATTCAGCGACGCCGAGAACAACTACACAAAGGCGTTGAAAATCTATCGCGAGCTATTCGACATCGAGAACACCGCGATCGTGCTGTTCAATTTGGGGAATGTGGACGATCGTCTGAGAAAGTACGACGAGGCGATTCAGTACTATCGGGAAGCCTTGGCAATCTATCAAAAACTGCCCAACAGCGCCGGCATCATAGCTTCGATGAAGAATCTTGGCGCTGTCTACACCCGGAAGGGTAATTATAATGAAGCGCTGACCTGCTACTTCCAGGCGCTGGAAGAGGCGCAGGCGATCGACAAGCTGGATGATATCATCACCGCGCTAAACAATATCGGCGTCGCCTACCAAAAGCTGAATCAGCCCGAAAAGGCGATGAAATATTACCTGGAAGTGCTTGAAATCCATCGAGAGAAGGGTTGCAAGGACCAAATCGCGCTTACACTGAACAACATCGGTACCGTTTATCGCAGGCAGCAGAATTATGAGAAGGCTCTGGATTGCTTCGAGCAGGCGTTGCATATCGGCAACGAGATTGGCGACAGCGAACTGATTACCAAGTCCCTGCACAACATCGGTCACGTTTTCGACGACCAGCAGGACTTCGACAAGGCTATTCAATATTACGAACGGTCCCTGAAGCTGAAAGAGCAGCACAACGATCTGTATGGAGCGGCTTCCACGCGAATCAATATCGGCTATCTGCGTTTCAAGCAAAAGAGCTATGAGAAGGCGATTTCGCAGCTGGAAGCGGGAATAGAAATCGCAAATGACATCAGCGCATTCGATCTGGTGAAGAATAGTCTCGAAATCATGGTGGAGATTTATTCTGCCACCGGAGATTACGAGAAATCGCTGGCATACCACAAGCGGATTGCCGAGATCAACGACAGCATCGCCGCACACGAATCCAGCAAGCATGTCGCCGAGATGGAAACCCGATACGAGACCGCGAAGAAAGAGCGGAAGATTATTGAGCTTCAGGAAGTGATGGGCGAGCAGAATCAGCAGCTCGAGAAGGCGAAAGAAGATTCACGCAAGAAGGAAATTCAGATTCGCGATTTGCGTGAAGAGCGACTCGAGCAGCAGATGGAACTGATGAAAACGGCGCATGTCAACGAGATGAACCAGCAGCAGATACAGATTCTTAAGCAAAAAGCTCAGATTCAAGCGCTCGAGCTGAAAAGGCAATCGATCATTCGCTATTCACTGATCATAGGAATATCGCTCGTTCTCCTGCTGGCGGCAGTGACTTTCCTGAGTCTGAGAAGAAAGATGAGGGACAACCGTACCATCCGGGACGAGAAGGCCAAAACGGATAAGCTACTCCTTAACATCCTGCCGGTTCGCGTGGCGGACGACCTCCGGCAACGAGGACGAACCGAACCAGAATCGTACCAGGATGTAACCGTATATTTTTCCGACATCGTGGGCTTTACCCAGAAGTCGTCCGAGCTTGAACCGAAGATGCTGATTTCAGAGCTGAACGATCTCTTCACTGCCTTTGACGATATCATGACCCGTAACGACTGCGAGCGGATCAAAACCATCGGAGATGCCTATCTGGCCGTTTGCGGCATGCCGGCCGCAAATCCTAACCACGCGGTCAACATCCTCAACGCCGCCACGCAGATCATCGACTACCTCAGAAATCGAAACAAGGAATCGATAATCAAGTGGCAGGTGCGCATCGGGATCCATACGGGAAAAGTCGTGGGCGGTATTGTGGGCAGAAGAAAGTATATCTACGACGTTTTCGGCGATACGATCAACACGGCCTCGCGAATGGAAAGTCTTTCCGAACCCATGCAAATCAATATCTCGGAAAATGTTGTGCAAGTGCTTCAGGCGAATGACGCTGCGAAGACCGGTCTTGAGTTCATTGAACGAGAACCTTACGAGGTGAAGGGCAAAGGTCCAATGCGAATGTTTTTTGCCCGGAAGAAACCCGAAGACGTATAACCAGCTCCACGCGCCGGGGGCGGCGTTGTGTGCTCCGCACACCGGAAAATTACAATGTTGTCCCACCCGACAACATTGTAATTTTCCGAGGAAACCCTTGATAAGTTCCACACGTATTCGATGACATCGGTTATGCTATTGGAATATTCATCGAATACGTGTGGGACGTTCGGGTTTCCAACGCCGCCCCGGGCGCTCGGTGAGCGATAGATCATCTACAACTGGCCCACCGATACGGGCAAAAACATTCGCAGCAAGACTCTATTGCAACAGCTTGTAATACTTGGGTATCGACCACAGGTCATCGGCAATTTGCGTCTCTGCGCAATCGATATCCTTCCGGAGTTCCTTGAGGCAAGTCAGCCCTTTATCAGCGTAGTAGCTCGCTTTCTGGAAAAGGTTATCTGTCGCTTCACCTTTTGTGAGGATATCCAGAAGCTTCTTCTTTTTCTGCGATATTGAAGAATACAATCCTTCAAGCACTTGAATACCACCCTTCAGGGATTCCGATTGAATTCCTGCACTCGATATACCCGAATACACATCCGTCACCTGTTTCAGTTGCCGGATCAACGCCGGTAAAACACGGGTGTTGGCCAGCATCTCCGCTGTCCGGAATTCAATTTCGAGCGTCTTGCAATAAGCTTCAAGTCGTATCTCCACTTTGGAAGCCAATTCGCGTTCTGACAGAACGTTGTAGCTTTTGAAGAGCTCTTTCACGTCCTCGTCGAGATAGAATCTCAGCGATTGCGGGGTGTTATTGGCGATGGGAAGTCCACGGCGTTTTGCTTCTTCGAGCCACTCTTCGGAATAATTGTTGCCTTCGAATCGTATATCGTGTGTCTCGCCTAATACTTCCTTGAGCACGAGGATCGCGTTTTCCTTGACGTTACCCTTCCGACCCTTGATACGTTTGTGAATCTGGTCGTAGCCCCACGCGACGATGAGATTCATAATGGTGATCGCTTCGGCGCAATTCTGACTCGATCCCGTTGGCCTGAACTCGAATTTGTTGCCTGTAAAAGCGATGGGCGAAGTACGGTTGCGATCCGCAATGTCCTTGGCGATCTTCGGAAGTTTCTGGACGCCCAGGTTGATATGCTCCATCGCGATACTCGACAGCTTGCCGATTCCCTCGATCTCGTCCAGAAGCTCATTCAGATATTGACCGAGGTAGACGGACATGATACCCGGAGGCGCTTCGTTCGCTCCGAGCCGGTGGTCGTTTCCTGCATCCGCGACGGACGCGCGTAAAAGTTTACCGTAACGACTCACCCCCAGCAGTATCGCCCCGATCGTCATGAGGAAGCTGATATTCTTCAGTGGCGATCTGGAAGGCTCGAGATAATTCGCGCCCGTGTTGTCGCACAGTGACCAGTTTACATGCTTACCTGAGCCGTTCAATCCCTCAAAAGGTTTCTCGTGGAGAATCGCGGCCAGATTGTGCCGTTCCGCGATCCATTCGAGAAGCGCCATTACCTGAAGGTTGTGATCGACCGCAAGATTGGCGTCCTCGTAGAGCGGGGCCATCTCGAACTGGTTGGGGGAGACCTCGTTGTGACGGGTCTTGCTGGGAATCCCCCTGCGGTAAAGTTCTTCATCCAGCTCAGCCATGAACGCCATGATTCTCGGCTTGATGCTGCCGAAGTAGTGATCCTCCATCTGCTGTCCCTTCGGGGAAGGGGCGCCAAACAGTGTACGGTCGCAAAGCTGAAGGTCGGGCCTGTCATTGTAAAGCTCTCTCGGAACGAGGAAATATTCCTGCTCTGCGCCGATCATGACGCGAATTCTCTTGGCAAATCGATTGCCGAGAAGCCGTTGCAGTCTGATGGCCGCATCATTGAGCGCTCGCTGGGAACGCAGCATCGGAGTCTTGATGTCGAGAACATCGCCCGTCCATGAAAGAAATACCGATGGGATAACGAGCGTGCGGGAATCTCCTGATTCCAGCAAGAATGCCGGGGAAGTCGGGTCCCAAGCCGTATACCCTCTTGCCTCGAACGTCGAACGCATCCCTCCAGAAGGAAACGATGACGCGTCCGGCTCGGAGCGTATCAGGAGATCGTGTGAGAAACGCTCGATGATGTCTCCGCCTTCGTCGTAACAGATGAATGCGTCGTGCTTTTCGGCGGTTCCGCCGCGCTGGGGCTGAAACCAGTGTGTGAAATGCGTTGCTCCCGCATCGAGCGCCCACTCCTTCATCGCATGGGCAATATCTCCGGCGATTGCCTCGTCGAGCGGTTCGCCGCTCTCCATGGTTGCAATGATCTTCTCGTATGTATCCTTGCTCAATTTGCGTTTCATCACCGCCTTATTGAACGTCAGCTCTCCGAACAATTTCTCAAACTTGGACATTTCGATACCTCCATGTTGCATCAATTGGATTATCGGTAAAATTGTCAAGCTGATTAGCTCAAATTTGCAGTAAAGCAACTGAATTTTGCTCTACGTTTTCAGGAAAACGCAGGAATATGCGGGCAAAAAGTCGATTACATCACTTCAAAAGGATGGCCTTCCGAATGGATTCCTTTTTCCCGGCAATCAGTCGAATCAAGTACACTCCCGATGTAATTCTGTTGCCTTTCCCATTGGTAGCGCTCCAGCTCTTCGAGTGGCTTCCGGCAGTTTGCCTGCCCAGATTTATATCGTCAACGAGCGCTCCCCTGGCATTGTAAATCTTGATTCTGACGTCCGAATCCTCTGATAGCGAGTAGAAAATCCTCGTCTCAGGATTGAACGGATTGGGTGAAACCTGTGTGATCTCCGAGCAGACAGGGGCCGGAAAAGCCGGTTCGTCCGGATCCGTTGCGATATTGTTGTCCTCGGCGATTGTTACGATCACGTCCTGATCCTCCGGCATGTCGAATCTAACGTAGCATACGTTGAAATCGTCGCTACGATCCACCTGAAACAGCTCGCCACCGGCCACATTGTAGCCGTGTTCGCTGGAGGGCATGACGAATTTCAACTGGCAGTTCGCGAAAGACTGCTCGAGTCCATTACGTACGAGCGCATATACGGAATCAGCGACGCCTTCGTTCGAAGGGGTATAGGTAATGCGCAAATTCGTGCCGCTGTAACCGGCATACAGTGTTTCCTGGGGATCGACGATGTTGCCGGCCACATGCACGGGACGGAACGCTCTGCCACCGTTGCATACGTTGTCGGTAGCGAGGTCGTACGGGTGGTAATGCGTGCTGCCGGAGTCGTAGTGAATGTGTCCCCACAAAGCAAGATCGACATCCATATCGTGCAGGTCGATCTGGTCGGAGAAATCGAAGTGGTAGAACAGCACACGGTTGGTCGCGTTCTCGGAACCCGTAAGTTCTTCTTCCAGCCAGTCCATCTGTCCTTGTGTAAAGCTTTCGTAGCCGTAAATCCAGGTCATGTATTGGTCGTAGTTATCATAGGCTTCCATACCCATGTAGTGAACGTTGCCATAGTCGAAGCTGTAGTTTTGCGTGTAATACGGGTCTCCGCTGGGCGGATCTGCCAGGCGGTTCCATCCGAAGAACTTCCACCAGTTTTTTCTCGACGTGCCATCAGGCGGGGGTGTGCTGTCCCAGCCACCAATATCGTGGTTTCCCGATGTGACGAACACCGGTACATCCAACTCGGCAAGGAGCCTTTTGGCTCGCGTATAATACCTCTTTTCGAGGAAATCCTCCAGTTCGCCTTCGTGAACCACATCTCCGGTAAAGAGCACGAATTCCGGATTGATGATATTGATGTCGTTGATCACCTCTCGCAAATCGATGACGCTGGATGAATCTTCATCCGCTCCATCCTCGTAATAATAGAGCGTCGTCGGGAGGTGGGTGTCGGTGATATGAATGAAGGTATAGGAGTCTCGTTCCGCCGGTATCAAGTGTACGGCATGTTTCTCGATATCATCGACGTCGCCGTTGGCCGAAACGTGCAAATCGTAGATTTCATATAGTGGCGGATTCTCGGGAGCCGTGCATTGAAGAACCCATCGTCCGAGCGACGTATAGTAGTTTGCCGCGTTGAGCTGCATGGGAATGACCGTTTGTCCGTGAATGATTTCGGCAGACCACCCATCCGTTGACGGCGGAGCGTCGCATTCGATCTTGAATGTTTCTCCGGGCGTAACGATCTCTGGAATATTGAGCAACGGTTTCTGGATCACGGTGAGTGTGTCTCCAATGGACGTCTGAGCGTAAAGCACAGACAGACATATAAATAACGTTCCAATGAGTATTGTCTTTTTCATATTGAGATAGAATAAAATGAATCGAGTACATGTCAAAAGAAAATAGCATCGTATCATGCATTTGATCGATAACGAGCTAAGAGGTTCGTCGAAATACTTGACACAATCATTGAGCGTATAATATACAGCAATGTGATGGAAAAATGGAGGAATCATGGGTTTTGTTGCAGAAATGTTCGGAAGGCATGAAAAGAAGGTTGTTTTCATATCGCTTATTTTCTTTTTGTTTGTATGCTTGTTTCTGGTGATTAGTCACGGACAATATTCAAAGCAAAGCTTCAGCGACGAGAAATCTTATAACGATTATGCAACGTCAATGGCTTCCGGAACGGAATGGCTAACGGATACGAGTAATTATGGTAGCTTCAGGGAGCCATTTTACCCCATGGTGCTTTCGATTTTCTATCGTGTTTTTGGAATGGAGTCCTTCAGGGAAGTGTATATTTTCCAGTCCATAATCGCAGTGTTGATGCTTCTTATTATTTATAGACTATCGACAATAATCACCGGCAATCCTGTAACTTCTTATTTAGCCATGCTTTGGGCGGGGTTCTACGTTTATTATCTTCGGCGAGTGGGTACGTTATTGAGAGAGACGCTTGTTTACTTTCTGATGGCATTGCTGTTCTACTTGCTCGCAAGGTTCTTCCACAAGAAAATGAGAGGGATTTCTCATCTGATTTTGCCTGCCGTTGTTTACACGATTCTTTTTCATACAGACGGAAGATATCTTTTTTTCGCACCGTTTCTATTCATCGTTTTCGCAATCAATACACGTCCTTTGATAGCTGCAATCAAACAATACGTATTCTTCGGGATTATCGTAATATTGTGCACAATCCCCTGGACAATCAGAAATTACTACGTTTACGGCGATGTTGTCATTGTCAGCAAATATACATTGAATCTCACGGGAGATGAAGTCTCGGAACGAAACGAACTCTTCAACACTGCAATCATTGATTCAGCATATTCAACACTGCATTTCCGTTCTTACAACGAAAACTATCCCAGGCAGGCCGAACGGGACTCGGTAAAAATGGGATTCAATCCCAGGAACCGTTCCGATCTGGAGATAAAAGCGATACTTGCCGGCAAGACAGCCTCGAAAACGTTTCTTGGCCGTAAGTGGTATTTCTTCAAAAAAATGTGGGCTCCAATACATCCCAAAGGAAGAAGCTACGCTCCCTTTCCCATGGCATATTTCGAGATGGGATTCAGCCTGAAGCACAATTTGATTTCACTCTTGCAGTACGGAATTCTGATACCTTTCGCTCTTCTCGCTATCGTCATCTCATTCGTGAAGCGGGTGCGGCTTGCATCAATACTGATACTGCCGATCTTCGTACAGATGCTACTGCACGTTATCACATTCGGGATCGAACGTTATCGACATCCAGTGGACGCTTTCATCATCATCCTGGCTTTCTGGGGAATCGGGATCATCTGGAATTTCATCCATGGTAAATCTTCAAAGCATCCCACGGGGATTTTATAACGTAGTGCGATAACCTCAGCAAAATGTTCTCTTGACCTGTTTCTATGTTGGTATGATAATTAGGTCGAGGTGTTGATTATGCTGAGGAGATTCTTCGTCGTTTCCTTTTATATCTTATCCATTTGCATGTCTGCTCAGGCTGCGCCGGATACGCTTTGGACGCAATTGTATCCCACGGACTCAGGTCAATCGTTTCGGGGGATTATAGCCTTGGAGCAGGGTGGATTCATCGCGGTCAACGGTGAATATGCCTCGTCTGGGTACGTGTACCGAATAAACGATGACGGCGGCGTTGCATGGAATGCACAGATCGAGTGCGACTCAGCGATACAAATCAATTCATTATGCGCATACTCGGACGATGAGTTTTTCATTGCCGGCATGGTTTCTCAGGGATTCAATGCTCGTGATGGCTGGTGTGCACGTATGACTGCGGCGGGGGATACGCTCTGGACTAGAAGCTTCAGAGACTCGCTTCGGCAGGAACTCAACAGCGTAGCTGCGCTGGAAAACACGATATTCTGCGCTGGATACACGCGGCGGGACTCCACGGATGACGCATGGCTCCTCGCGCTGGACATGAACGGGGACTCCCTGTGGACGCGGAGCTGGGATTTCGGGGGAGATGAGACAATCAACGATGTGCTGGTTACGGCAGATGGGAATCTTCTGCTCGCGGGAAGGCGGGATGTCGATAGCGAACAGGACGGTCTGGTTCTTTACTGCAATTCTCAGGGCGATACCCTGTGGAGTCGCGTGGTTGGCGGTCTGAGTTATGAGATTTTGCGGGACGCGGTCGAGACGAACGAGGGCGACTTCGTGTTCACTGGGTACAGGGTGTCCGCGACTGGCGAGAACAACGACGTATGGCTGCTGAAGATGAATCCCGAAGGGGATATCGTCTGGAGCGTATCCTATGGCGGAGATGCGACGGACTCCGGCAGGGAGCTCATCTACACGCCGGATGATTGCGTCATCGTCGCGGGAGCGACTCACTCGACGGACGACAACAATCACTTTTATATCACAAAGCGGAATTCGAGTGGTACCGGGCTGTGGTCGTATGTCACGGATGATATCGAGGCATTCGATGTGGCCTATTCGATAGCCGGCACGCCGGACGGGGGATTTATCGTGGGTGGGAGCCGCGAGCTTTTATCTTCTCCATTCGAAATGCCTTTCTTGATGCGGTTCGAGGGGCTTCGCTCGGATTTCTACAGCGACATTCAGGCTGGCGATACACCTCTGGAAGTACAGTTTTACAGCACGTCGACCGGAAACGTGATGCAATGGGACTGGGACTTCGATGGCGACGGCGTATGGGATGGAACGGGACCGCTTTCGAGCTGGACATACGAAAACGCGGGAAACTTCGATGTGACGCTGAGAATATCCGACGGGACGAATTATTCATCGTTGACGCGGGAGGGTTATATCCAGGTTGAGCTTAATTCTCCACCGGAGGTGGTGAGTTTCAGCCCGGAAGACACGCTCCTGGCAGTCCCGTTGGGTGCACAAATCCATTTCACGGTCAGCGCTTCCGACGACAACAATGTGTTGCATTATAGCTGGTGGGTCGACGGCAACAATGAGGGCGTTCCGTATTCGTCTTTCATCGACAATTTCAACGTCCAGGGCGTTCATGAAGTTCTTTGTGCGATTAGCGATACCCACTACGCCACGGAGGTGCGCTGGCGGGTGGAGGTGGGGCTCGCAGCGAGCGACTCGCCAGAAGCCGAGTGCGCAACCGGATTGTTGGGAGGCTTCCCCAATCCGTTCAATCCGTCTACCTGTATCAGGTATCGGTTGCAGGAAGCGCAGCATGTTCGGCTGGACATCTACAATGCGCGCGGCCAGCGGGTGCGGCGGCTCTATTCCGGGTATATCGACGCTGGAATGCACAAAGCGGCTTGGAATGGCATGGATGAACATGGAAAAACTGTTTCAACTGGGATTTACTATATCGTAATGAAAGTAAAATATGATATGTATGCTAAAAAACTATTGATGATAAAATAGATAAGATATACACATTCTTGTTTTTTGCAGCTTTTTAAAGGAATCGCTTGACACTGATAAAATAATTCTCCGCAAAATACATGAAACTTGCTGATAAACCTTTACAGGAGGCTGTCATGAGTAAGCAGAGCAAGGTCATTACCAAAGAAGATGCCAAGAAGAAGGCGAAACACACGCTGAAAGAGAAGCGTAAGCTCAAGCAAGAAAAGAAGGTTGAGAAGCATTCAAACTAATCTAACCTCATCAATGATTTCGTTACAGAGAACAGCCTGACAAGCTGTAGGACTCTTATTATCTCAAGGAGGAACCATGATCGACGAACGTCCTAAAGTGATCCCGGAACGCATGTACCAGTTGATTCGGCAAGGCAAGACCGATGAGTTCAACCGTTTGCGAGAAACGGAGAAGGAATCGCCGGACTTCAGCGGACTCGATTTCCGTGCGATCGACCTGCGCGGATTCGACGTGGAGAACATCGATTTCTCGAATTGCTATTTCCGGCAATCGGATCTCCGCGGCTTGAACATGAAAACCTGTATTATGGAAGGCGCCAGCATCCACGGCGCGCACATCTCCGGTACCTACTTTCCGAGGGAGTTGAGCTCCTCGGAAATTCGTTTATCGCTTCAGTATGGAACACGCATGAGATACAGAGCTCGTTACGACGATAATGGTAACCTTGTAACGGCTCCGCTCGCATAAAAATAAACCAAGAAAGAAAGAAATGTATGAAACGATTGCTGTGCTTGTATTTATTCGTATTGTTATTATTGCCGATCTCCAGTTTGAATTGCTCACGCATCATAGACCGGGCTTCAAGATATAACCCACCTGCCGCAAAACGCATTGCATTCAGCCAGACCTTACATGGAACGGTTCTCGACGATCCATACCACTGGATGATCGACAAGGATCGCAACAAAGAGGACGCGCTCGATTACGTGAAGGCCGAGAATGCGTACGCGGAGCGTGTAACCGCTGATTTGGACGACGATATCGAGTACCTTTTCAGGGAAATGAAAGCTCAGATCAAGGAAACCGACACATCCATTCCCGTGAGGGTAGGTTCCTACTACTACTACGTGAGAACCGTCGAGGGCGAACAGTATTCGATCTATTGCCGGAGACCCAATTCGATGTTGGGCAAGGAAGAAATCATCCTCGATGTCAATGAAATGGCGAAGGATCATGACTTCTTCGAAATCGGCCTGATGGAATACAGCCCGAACCAGCGATACCTTGCTTACTCGGTGGATACGACGGGTTTCGAGAGCTACACGATGTACATCAAGGATCTGCAGACTGGCGAGATGCTCCAGGATGTGATCCCGTACGTGAATTCCTGCGCGTGGTCGACGGACAACCGCACTTTGTTCTATATCTGCGATCTCGAGGAAGATCGCGAGAGCCCTTCCGTTCTCTACCGGCACAGGCTCGGGGACAATCCCGATCAGGATCCGGTTCTGTACCGCGAGGAAGATTGCTCTTTTTCGCTGTGGGTCTCACTCAGCAGAAACCGGAAATGGCTGATGTTCGGAGCCGCGAGCAATGATGTCACGGAATACAGATACCTCCCGGCGGATCAGCCGGAAGCGGAGTTCACGCTGATCAAACCGCGTGAAGAATCTGTCGAATACTATGTCGAGCCTGTTGACAGCTTGTTATATATCATGACGAACAAGGATTCCGATTGCTTCGGAATCTACACCGCGTCCTTCGATAAACCCGATCAATGGACCGCCTATTATGAGCCGTGCGGAGACGCGACGGTTAACAGTTTTGACGTTTTCAAGGATTACATGGTCATCCAGGAGCAGCGAAACGCGCTGGAGCACATGAAGGTGTTCGATTTCCGAACGGGGGGCGTTCGTGAGGTGGATTTCCCACAGGAGGTCTACTCGTTCTGGGCGCACTGGAATCCGGAGTTCGAAAATCATCGTTACCGCCTGACATACACGTCGATGACCGCGCCAAGCACGATTTACGAGTACGACCTGGAGCAGGATTCCCTTGTGTTTCTCAAGCGATACGATGTTCCCGACGGTTATCATCCGGAAGAGTATGTCACCCGGCGAGTTTTCACAACCGTGGAAGATAGCGTCAAAATCCCGATAACCCTATTGTATCGAAAGGAGAACGAGAATCGGGAATCGCCGCTTTATCTGTACGCGTACGGTTCGTATGGCGATACTTCCGAAGCTTATTTCGATCCGAACTTCCTCTCCCTGGTCAATCGCGGTTTTACCTACGCGATCGCCCATGTACGCGGCGGCAGCGAATGGGGGGAATGGTGGCACGATCAGGGCCGCCTGATGACCAAGAGGAATACCTTCAGCGATTATATCGCCTGTGCGGAGTATCTTATCGACGAAGGTTACACGAATAGCGACAAGCTCGTGGCGGAAGGCGCAAGCGCCGGCGGTATGCTGATGGGCGTTGTCTCGATTTGGCGTCCGGACCTGTTCAAGCTTGTCATTGCCGATGTGCCTGCCGTGGACGAACTGGATATCCTTCTCGACCCGACCATCCCGGGCGCATTGTACCATTACAACGAGTGGGGAGACCCGAACGATCCCGAGCAGTTTGCTTATATGTATTCCTGGGATCCGTATTACAACCTGAAGGAACAGGATTACCCGCATATCCTGGTGAAGGCCGGTATCGAGGACAATCGTGTGCCGTACTGGGAACCTGCTCGCTGGGTGGCGAAGCTCAGATCGATGAAAACGGACGACAACGTGCTGGTTTTCAAGACGGAAATGAGCGGCCACAGCGGAGCCTCGGGACGCTACGACTACCTTCGCGAGATTGCTTACAATTACGCGTTCCTTTTAGATTTATTGAATATCGAGATTCAGCAGAAATAAGGAGTTTTTATGTTGATCGTTCACGTTACCGTCCATGTCAAGGACGGCATGGAAGACGCGTTTCTCCAGGCGACGCTCGAGAATGCTCGAAACAGCGTCAGAGAGCCCGGGATCGCTCGCTTCGATGTCATTCGGCAACTCGGGCAGAAAAGCAAGTTCATGCTGCTGGAGGAGTATCGTACCGACGATGCCCCGGCACAACATAAAGAGACTGCTCACTACAAGAAATGGCGCGACACCGTAGCGAACATGATGGCGGAGCCGAGGACCAGCATGAAATTCGAGAACCTTTATCCGGGCGATGACTTATGGTAGAGTTCGAGTATAGAGCCCCTTCGAATATCGTTTTCGGTCGAGGCGCGATCGAGCGCATTCCGCAGCTCGCAGCCGAGTTCTCGCATAAGGTGCTTCTGATCACCGGCAAAAACCATCAACGCGCCCGTCTGATCGAGAGACTGTTGATGCAGCACCACTATCAGGTGTTTCCCATCACCGTAGTAGCGGAACCCACAGAAGCGATGCTGAAGGATTGCGTAAATGTGGCCCGACAGTATCAGGTTGGCTGGATATTGGCCGTGGGCGGGGGAAGCGTCATCGATACCGGGAAAATAGTATCCGTGATGCTGACCAATCCGGGCCAGGTACTCGATTATGTCGAGATTATCGGTACCGGAAAGAAAATCATGCGCAATGGACTGCCACTAATCGCGGTTCCCACAACGTCGGGAACCGGGGCGGAGGTGACACGTAACGCCGTGATCCGCTCTGCGAACAAGCAGATCAAGATCAGCATGAGAAGCGAGCGCATGCTGCCGCGTATCGCGGTCATCGATCCTGAACTCACCATGTCGATGACGCCGGAAGTGACTGCCCATTGCGGGCTTGACGCCTTCGCGCAGCTTCTGGAAGCCTTTGTCACGCCGATGAGCAATCCCTTGAGCGATATGCTGTCCCGGGAAGGACTCGGGATCGTTTCCCGATCATTCCTGCATGCCTATGACGATGGGAACAACATCAAAGCTCGCAGCGATATGTCGCTTGCGGCTCTTTACAGCGGCCTTGCGCTTTCAAATGCCAAGCTTGGCGCGGTTCACGGGATCGCCGGCCCCCTTGGCGGGATGTTCGCGATACCTCACGGCGCCGCGTGTGCCGCTCTGTTGCCTCATGTGATTCGGATGAACGTCCAGCTTCTGCAGATGGAGGGGCAGCGGGACATCCTTTGCAAGTACGACGAGGCGGCGGGAACGGTCTGCGACGGCGGGATCGGGAAACTACAGGCGTGGATTGAAAACATTGTCCATCACATGCAAATCAAGCCGCTCAGCGCGTATGGCGTCAGTTCCACCGATATCCGGATGATCGCGATGAGAGCCATGAATGCGAGCAGCATGAAGGGGAATCCGGTCAAACTCACGATCGAGCAGATTGAAGAAATTATTTACAATGCACTCAAATAAGGAGCAACCATGAAAAGGATTATCGTTTTCTTTGCACTTGTCGCCATCGTCGTTCCCGTGCTTCTTGCAGCGGATAGAGGTTTGACGACCAGGCCCCTTCTTAACGGAAATGAACGGGTCGTTGGCGCCGCTCTTCGAGGAGAACCCGCTCATAAGGAGAGGCAGGAATCGACCACATCATTCGATCGGGACGAATGGAATTTATCCGACTCCCTCGAATTCGACTTCTATCTGGGTGCAGATCAAAACTACGGGATGAAGTTCTGGCCTAACACGAACGAAGTATCGGTCGTATCCAATCTCGAAGAACTCGGCGAGGCGGCCCAACAGGCGGTCGAGCGCTCACCGAGATGGCTCCGGCCTGCGCTGCGGAATGTGTTCTGCAACCTCTCGCCACTCAATCAAGACGTCTGGGCTGCCATCATCAACGAAGCAGACGATCCCTATATCGACGAGATCGCCTTCTGCGTGGCGCACACCTCAACTGTGTACCTCCAGTCTGATTACGCCTATCCGCAGTTGTTCGTGGAAAACGCGGAACTGATTTACGAGATCGATCAGGATCTGAGCTACGTGGAGATTGTCGATCATGGAAGCTCCGCGACGGATGACGATTACTACTCGACCACGAGCTACATCAAGATAGACGAAAGCGGCAACCAGGTAACGGTGGAGGTCCCGAGGGACGTTTACTACTGGTATCTGGTCCATCCGAAGATCACAGACGACATCCCTGCTTACATCGACCCGGCTCTGGCAGAATCCAACACGACGCATATCAACAATATCGCTGATCCGCCGGACGGCGTTTTCTGGAGGGATTTCTTCTACAACCACGCCGATGAAGGCTATCCGCTTCTGAGCGAACAACTGGCAAATGCGCAAGTGATGTGGGCCCGAGACGGATCGGTGACGGATGCTCTGGGGACGTTACAAAACTGGGTGAATGCCGTGATGGAATTCACTTCGGACAGCGAAAGACCGCATCAGCCGGTGCGCATCTATCGCAAACACTACGGAAGGTGCGGCGAGCACGCTGATATCACCACCGCGGCGGCACGTACCGCGCTCATGCCTTGTACCGGCATCCTTTCCATGTCGTCTGACCACACATGGAACGAGTTTTGGGAAGATGGATGGGTCCAGTGGGAACCCGTGAACGGCTACATCAACACGCCACTTGTTTACGAAAACGGGTGGGGAAAGGTGTTCGGTTCCGTGTTCGAGATTCGAAGCGACGGTTTCCTGACCTCCGTGACGGATCGCTACTCGGAAGGGCAGGCGTCGATTACGGTCAATGTTCTCGACGCGAACGGCAATCCCGTGGACGGAGCCAGGATCATTCTTGCAATCAACAGTAGTCTTACCGCCGACATGGTTGCTTTCACGGACGAAAACGGTCAGCATGAGTTCATCGTGGGTGAAGGCAATACGTATTACGCTCGTGTCGAGACTTCGATCGGAACGAATCCCGAAGCAGGCGGGGAATACCTCCTGTTGCAGGAAGATACAGTAGATGGTGGCGAGTATGCGTTCCAGATGCCCGTGGCGGGAACCATGCCAGTCAACATGAACGTGGATTCCAATCCCCCCGAGGATGCAATCGACGATTACCGGATGATGATCTCTTTCGAGACGGTCAGCCAGGTGATCAAGGGGATTGTTACCTGGGACGACATCGACGAAGTGGGTGAGAGACCCGTATTCTACAAGGAGCTCGAGGATCGGGGCGTTGTCAATTGCTTTACCGCAACGAGCGACAACTACCTCTTCTATGAAATGGGAATCAATTTCGAGGCTTTCCACAGTCACACCGGTGTGGCGGATGGATCGACCTTGTTCGAGATTCCTGCCAGCAACTACTGGTGCATGTTCCTGGACAACAAGTTCAGGCTGAACAATTCCCAGTGCGTTGCCGGATACATGAACTACTATCTGCATGAATCGGTAGATACAGAGGATGTGGAAGACGCCGCGCCTGTGTTCAGGCTGGCGCAGAATCATCCGAATCCATTCAATCCGGAGACGGATATCGCCTTCTCGATAGCCGATGCATCTCCTGTGAAGCTGGAAGTATTCAACATTCGCGGTCAGAAGGTTTGCACACTGGTTGACGAAAACATGGATGCCGGAATTCATCGGGCAACCTGGAAGGGCCAGGATACCGATGGCAGGGCTGTCGGCAGTGGCGTTTACCTTTACAAGCTGAGCACATCGAATCGCAGTGAAGTGAAGAAAATGCTCATGCTGAAATAACCTCGAACATGGAGGTATAAATGAGGATCGTAAGTAACTCGATCAAGCATAAAGAGATGATCCCGTTGCGATACGTAATGGGAAAGTATCACGAAGAGACGCACGTGACCTTTTCCGATAACGTCAATCCGCACATCGCATGGGTGGATGTTCCGGAAGGGACGAAATCGTTTGCGCTAGCATGCATCGATCGAACCGTGCCTTCGAAGCCGGACGATGTGAACCAGGAAGGACGATTCGTGCCGGAGGATTTGCCTCGGGTGGATTTCTATCACTGGCTGCTTACCAATATCCCGCCCGAAGTCCGTGAAATCAGGGAAGGTGAAGTTTGCCGGGGTGTGACTGCCAAAGGTAAACCGTTTGGGGAGTCGCCGCATGGATTTGCAGGGATCAACGATTACACGAGCTGGTTCAAAGGCGATGAATCGATGGAGGGATTGTACGGCGGATATGACGGGCCGTGTCCTCCGTGGAACGATTCGCTAATTCACGAATATGACTTCATCGTCTTTGCCCTGGATGTTCCTCGCGTGGATTTACCCGAAGAATACTACGGCACTGATCTCATGAAGGCGATCGACGGTCATGTGCTGGAGCAAGCCGAATTGACAGGCTATCATACGATAAATCCGAAGGCTAAGTAAAAAAATACCGTTCAATAAAACAGCCCGTATCGAGTCTGGTGCGGGCTTTTCTGTAAAGGATTGGGGAACCTCCCGTTTCATGTTTTTGAACGGCAATCACTTTCCCTCCTTTTTTTGTTTGACACGAAAGCGGAGCAAAATAGCTTATCTGGTGAAAAAAAAGTAATTCAACACGGAGGAATAAAAACATGAAAAAAGCGATGATCTTGTTAATAGCAGGATTGGTTATGTTCATCGTATCATGTGCTGAGAGATCAACAGGCGACGAAGTGGCTGACGAGATCAATCAGTCCTTGCGCGAGGGTACGAATGTTGTCGTGAACAACGATGAAGGAAGCCTCAATGAAAGAGTGACAATCGTAAACAACGAACTGCTTGGTGGCGAACGTACGGTTCCGCCGCTAATCTGGATTGCTTCTGTGGATGCGCCTTTTGTGGGCGACGATCAGGTTCAGGCTTGTTTTGCATATCTCGATCCTTGCGTCTGCAAGGCATATATCGGCTACAATACGGAAGGCGAAGAATGGCGTGGCGGTGTTGAAATCGTCAGTCTGAGCAACGTCTACCATCCAGTCGTCGTATCGCAAGCGCTCTTCAATGATACGGACGTACAGGCTGTCGCAGCCGATTTCCAGAATACTGGACGCTTCTGGATGGCATCAGCGATCGATCCGGATCCTTACGGACTCAACTCACCGGCTGTCATCGAAGAAGTTATTCTCTCTTCGAGCGGAAAATTCCCAAGCCCATACACCTCGCACCTTTATGATGTTCCATCATCGGTGGCCAAGGGTGTACGTCGTTCGGCAAACTGGCTTTACTCGACCACATCCCGTACGGACGGCGGTGCGTTCTGCCATAGCCTGAACAGCAGCAACTACATGGAGATCGTGGAAGAAGACCGTTATGACAACGCGAAAGGTATTGCCATCACCGGTAATCAAATCCATTCCGATCACCTCGTGCTGGAAGCAGGCGAGCAATCGAATCTTCATATTTACGATGTCGGTTCAACCGATTCGGATCACGAACCGATTATTTACAACATTGGTCTGGCAGCGCCTTACTATGCAAAGCTATGGTGCGATCTAAAAGACAACGTTGCTTACGTAGCGATGGGTGAAGGTGGATTCAAGGCGTTCGACGTTTCTGCAGGCGCAGACAATACAGAACCGGATCCAATGTTCTACTTCAACCGCCCGGGCAACGGCCTGACCAACGCGGTTACGGTCGACAACGATTACATCTATGTCGCCAACGGTGAAGACGGACTGTATGTGTTCGCACGTCCTACAGGGACTCCGACGAACCAGGAACTCACGCCGATCGCACAATTCGATTTCAACGGTTCCGTCAACTTTGTGAAGGCTTACAACGAATGGATTTTTGTGGCTGCCGGTAGCGGTGGACTTCACATCCTTTATCGATCCTTTTAAATGAGATAGTTTGTTAAAAACCGCCCGGCAGAATCGTCGGGCGGTTTTTTTAATGGCAGGAATACAGCAATGTTCAACCGAGCATGGCATCTTCGCCCAATCTTCCCTTTCAAAGTGGATATACCACATCATCGAGACTATCGAACGCAATAAAACGATGTGGAACACCACGTTGAAAGGGAAGATTGAACGAATCTGTCACGCTCTCGATCCATGGACAAGTTTCCATTACTATTTCGCGTAACAAAAGGCGTCAGCGTACGTTAAATGTTCGTAGGGCAAACAATGTTTGAAGCACACCGAATTCTATTGACAAGAAGCTGAATAATCAGCCAGATCGTGTAAACGAGACAACGACCTTCGGAGGATACATGGATTTAAACGCACAGGCAGTTGCCGACAGCATTCAGAGTGCTGCATCGATGAACATCTTTACAATGGCGGCAAAGGGCGGTCCACTCATGATCGTTCTTCTGCTGATTTCTTTTATATCGATTATCATCATCATCGAGCGGTGGCTCCGGTTCCGCGCAGCGAGAAAGGGGATTGGGGTCATATCGATGGAAATCATCGATCTGGTTCGGGCAGATCAAATCGAGCGTGCCATCGTAGTAGCCGATTCCAATCCTGAAAGCCCGATCGCCTCGGTGCTAAGTCGCGGACTGAAAGCGCTCGAGGTTGGTGTGGAAGCGACCAAGCAGACCATGCACACGGCTGCCGAGGTGGAAATCCACAAGCTGGAGAAGAATCTCGGGACGCTCTCGACGTTTGCAGCGGTCGCACCGCTGATCGGATTCCTGGGAACGGTAACGGGCATGGTGAACGTATTCATGAAGATTCAGGCAACCGGCGGCGGTGTGGATATCAGCCTTCTGGCCGGCGGAATCTGGGAAGCGCTGATCACGACCATCGGCGGTTTGACCGTGGGCATTCTGGCGATCCTGCTGCACAACTTCTTCGTGGGCAAGATCGAATCGATCAGCAGCCTGATGGACGATACCATCAACGAGTTCATTATCCTGATCGGCAAGGCGAAGTAACATGAGAGTAACCAAGAAAAGAATAACATCTGTAGCGCTGATCTCCTTTACGGACATCATCTTTCTGCTGCTGATCTTCATTCTGATCTCCTCGAGCTTCATCACCCAGTCGGGAATCAAGGTGAACCTTCCCTCCGCATCCTCCAAAGAGAGCCAGTATCGCGACCGCATTACGGTGACTCTGAGCGAGAATCTGGAAATCTATCTCAACGACGAGGAGAATGCAACGGAGCGCGAGATGCTCCCCGAGAGACTCCGCGAGATGCTGATCAACGATCCCGAGCAGGTGGTGGTGATCAAGTCCGACGAGAACGTGCCGCTGAAGTACGTGGTCGATCTCCTGGAAATCGCCAAACGCTCGGGAACCAGCCAGTTCTTCATCGGGACGCAGATCGTCCAGACGGAAGAGAGACCATGAGCAGAACGCAGACCGCCTGGCTGATTTCCGCACTCTTTCACGCAGCGCTCATCGTCGTTGCGCTTTTGATACACATCCAGATGCATCCGCAGCCGGTGATCCAGCAGTTGAATCTCATCGAGTTCCACGCGGATCCCTACCAGCCGGGAAACGCTGTGAAGCAGCCGGAGACCGGCAAGCTTCCGGAGCGGCTTGATCGCGTTCAGATCGATGAGGACGTGACGCTCAAAGAGGCATCCATGCCTCAGAAATCGATCAACGCGGCTGATTACAAGTTCGTGGACGAGCAAGAAGCCCTTGAGCCGGTCAGCAGCAACCTCGAAAACGGCTCGATCTCCGAGAACGCAACGGACGTGTCCGATGCGCCCTCGACGACAGCTTCCGACAACTACCTGGCCGATCTGCTGAATCAGGCGCAGAGTGGTGGTGACATGGAATCGCGTTATCTTCTCGAAGGAGAGATTCTATCGCGCGAGATTCTCAACGAGGTGATCCCCGAGTATCCCGGAGGCGAGCAGCGTAACGCCGAAGTGCGCATTCAGTTCAAGGTGCTGCCGGAGGGAACGGTTACGGATATCATCGTCACGAAGAAGGCCGGTGGCATATTCGATAAAGTTGCTACAGACGCGCTCGCAGCATGGAAATTCAATCCGGTGACGGGCGACAAGGCCCAGACTGGATCAATCACGTTCCTTTTTGTGTTGAAGTAAAGCTGAATTTCAATTATTATATTTGCAAGGAAATCAGAAATACATGAATCGAAAACTGACCATTCTCGGCATCGAGGATGCACGAAGAGAACTGCATAAAATTCAAGTTTCCAGCCAGGGCGTTGAAGTGATGGCCCCAAAAGCGTTGCAGATGGCCGTCAAGCTGACAAACGTACGTCTTGGCGCGGCGAACATCCTAAAGCAGGAGATGCTCTCCGTTGGAGGTGACGCGGCCGTGGCGCGCGGCGTAGTCAACGGGACAGTTCCCGTTAGCGACGTCATCCTGCTGGGGAATGCCGATAAAATTCGCAAGCTCGTTCGCAAACTGGATCATCAAATTATCTTCGGATTGCCCGAGATATCCATTAGCCTGCAAAAGCTTCTCAAGCAGGAGCTTGGAAGATGTGATAAAAGCCTTCAATGTCGCAATCAAACGCTTATGCTAGAACGCGTGCGCATCATGGGGATTCTCAATGTCACGCCCGATTCTTTCTCGGACGGTGGTTCGTTCGTCGACCCGCGCGTTGCAGCCGATCACGCGGTGCAAATGCTGGACGACGGCGCGGATATCATCGATATCGGCGGGGAGTCCACGCGCCCAGGATCCGAGGCGGTTGACGCCGGAAAAGAGAAAGCGCGAATCCTGCCCGTCATCGAGGAGATCCTGCAACGCAGGCCGGACACGATCATCTCCGTCGATACGACCAAGGCGGAGGTGGCGAGAGCTGCCATCGAGAAAGGCGCGTCCATCGTCAACGATATCAGCGCGCTGCGTTTCGACCCGGAATTGACGGCTTGCCTTGCCGAATATCCAGATGTTCCCGCGATCCTCATGCACATGCTGGGAACACCGCGCGATATGCAGAAGGAACCGTCGTACGGCGACACGATCGAGGAGATCATGGGCTTTTTTCAGGAGCGAATCCGCCACTGCGAGCAAGGCGGCGTGACGAACATCGTTCTTGATCCGGGAATCGGTTTTGGAAAGCGGCACGAGGATAACCTGATCATCCTGAAGAAGCTCTCCGAGTTCAAGGCCTTCGGTCTGCCCATCGTACTGGGCGCATCGCGAAAGAGTTTCATCGGAAGAATCTACGAATCCGATCCGGCAGAACGCCTGATGGGTAGCCTTGCGACGACATCCCTCGCTCACAACGCGGGTGTGGATATCGTCCGCGTACACGATGTCAAACAGCATCGTGAGCTGATCGATACGCTCGATGCCGTAAAGGAAACCAGATGAATTTCTTTATCCCGACCCTGAAAGACGTGATTGACATCCTCCTTGTAAGCGCGATTATCTATCGTGTGATGAAGGCGCTCAAGCGACGCGGCGGCTATCAGATTCTGATCGGCTTCTTCCTGGTTCTCGTGCTCTATCTCGCTTCCGTGATGCTCGAAATGACACTTAGCTGATGACCATTTTCAAGCTCATCAGCGATTACTGGTTCATCGCCTTCGTAGTGATTTTCCAGCCTGAGATCCGCGAGATGATCAAGAAGTTCGGCGATCAGAATATCAATTCCTACTTCCTGCCGCGCAAGAAGTTCATCTACTCGCCGCTTCAGGAAGCGATCATGTCGATGTCCTTCCGCAGAACCGGTGCGCTCATCCTCATCGAAGGCAAACAGAAGCTCAACGACTACGTCAGCAGCGGCGAATTGATCGACGCGAAGCTCAGCGCGAAGCTCCTACTGACCATCTTCAATCGCAAAACCGTCCTCCACGATGGCGCGGTGATCCTTCGCGACGACCGCATCCTCGCGGTGAAAGTGGTTCTTCCGCTGTCGCAGAATGTCGAAGCCGTACAGAAGTTCGGGACACGGCACCTGGCTGCGATCGGCGCGACGGAGGAAACGGACGCGCTGGCGATCGTTGTCTCGGAGGAGACGGGGAAGATATCCACCGCCAAGCACGGCGTGATCGATACGGACATTCCCAAGGAAAAACTCGCTCAGGTCCTGGCCGATGAGACGAGATAGCAGACCGCTCATCATCGGGCTGACCGGGAATATCGGTTCGGGCAAGAGCCTGGCTGCGAAGTGGTTCACCGAACGCGGGTATCCGGTGATATCGACAGACATCCTCGGGCATGAAGCGCTGCTGAAACCGTTTGTGATCGAGCAACTGACGAAGGTTTTCGGAACTGGCATCCTCAATGAAGATGGGACGGTTCATCGCAGAAAACTGGGCGAATGTGTCTTCGGCGATCAACAAAAGCTTGACCAACTTTCCCAAATCGTGCATCCTGAAATCCGTAAAGAGCTTCAAGCTCGCATCGACCAGATGAATGATGATGTCGTGATTGTCGAGATCCCGCTGCTCTTCGAAAGCAAGCTGGACCCCTGTGTAGATTTTATATTGCTGGTAATCGCTGATGAAGATATTCGTCTTCGAAGAATCATCGAGAGAGATCGTCTCGATGAAGAGGCGGTTAAAAATAGAATCAGGTCGCAAACGAATATTGACAAAAAAAATAAAATAGCAGATTTGACCATTGATAACTCGAATTCTTTGGAGGATTTCTTTGAGAGACTCTCCGGTTTTGAAACGAATATCTGCTCACTGAAAAAGAGGGGCGTTATACGTTTTGACGAACGTTAAAGATAAGAAAAGGAAGGACAATGAAGCTTAAAGACATTGTAGAAGCGCTCGACGGCGAAGTCCTGACTTCCAATACCGATTTGGAACAGGAAATATCATGTGCGTTTGGATCGGATCTAATCAGCGATATCCTGCACTGCACAAAAGAAGCAACTTTATTGTTGACGGGGTTAACCAATCCGCAGATAATTCGTCTTTCGGATATGATCGACGTTCTGGGTATCGTTTTCGTACGTGGAAAACGTCCCGCGGAAGAGCTGATCGAAATGGCTGAGGAGAGGGATTTACCTTTGGTTCTAACGCATTATACGTTGTATAAAACAAGCGGATTACTTTACAATGCCGGGCTGCGGAGCTGCAAAATTGATGGCTGAGTACTGGCATTTCGCAGAAGGAATTGACGAAACGGAGTCTCGTACATTTCTCGAAACCTCTCCGGAACCGGAGATGATTCATCATCTGGAGATCGAGGCGCGGGACTTTGTCAACGGCGGAAAGGCCTCTGCGAACATCAAGATATTATTGAAACGGCTGGGAGTGGATTCCAAAATCCTCCGGCGCGTTGCGATCGCTTCATACGAAGCAGAGATCAACATAATCGCTCATTCCTACGGTGGAACGATCACCGCGAACATTTACGGTGATCGGGTATACATCATCCTTCAGGATCAGGGACCAGGTGTCGAGAACCTCGACAAGGCCATGACGCCCGGCTGGTCAACGGCCGACGAGCAAGTCCGCGAGATGGGTTTCGGGGCCGGCCTGGGATTGCCGAACATCAAGAAGAACTCCGATGTGATGCATATCGTTTCCGCCAAGGGAGAGAATACAAGGTTAGAAGTTATCATTTACTTTTAGGGACCGTTAGATGGAAAATACCGAGAATTATTTTCATGCGATTCAGATCGTGAAGGAAAAATGCACCGGATGTACGCACTGCGTGGGCGTTTGCCCAACAGAAGCGATCCGCGTTCGAGATGGAAAAGTGAGAATCGATGGAAACCGATGCATCGACTGCGGACGATGCATCATGACCTGTCCGTACGACGCGTTGAAGCCCAAAGCCGATTCGCTGGACATCATCCATGGGTATAAGTACAAGATCGCGATTCTTTCCTCGGCCTTTGCTTCTCAGTTCAAGGAAAACATAGGCTACGAAAAGGCGAGAAGCACGGTAAAGGATTTCGGATTCGACGAAGTGGCCGATGAAGCGGAAGTAGCGGATCTGATGCTGCGCCTCGTACGCGAGACCATCGATAGGAATCCGGATATCAGGCCGCTCATTTCGAGTAGTTGCCCGGCGGTCGTGCGATTGATCCAGGTTCGTTTCCCTTCTCTGCTCGATCACATTCTTCCCCTCGAAGCTCCCATGAGTATTTTATCACGCTACTACAGGCAAAAAACGATGGAGCAGAAAGGGCTCAAGGAAAACGAAATCGGCATCTTCCAGATCGTTCCCTGCATCGCGCATGTGACGGCCGTACATCAGCCGGAGGCTGCTTACAAGCAGATCGAGGAAGGCGCGTTCTCTATCAAGGATATTTACAATAAAATACTCTCCGTTGTCCCCGATAACGGAATGAAGCAAACCGAACCCGCTGTCCATCGGCCACACCTGGGCGATTTCCGGAATGAAATCGGATCAGGTTGGGGACAAGCGCATCAAAACAATGGCGGTGAGTGGCGTAAAAAACGTTACACGGATACTTGCGGCCATCGAGAACCAGCAGATCGAGAATTTCGATTATATCGTCTGCTGGAACTGCATCCAGGGATGCGTAGGCGGGAACTTGAATGTAGAAGACCCATTTGTGGCTGCAAGCCGTATCAAACGCTCGCTGACCAACGAGAAAATTGGCAATCTCGATGAGTCCTACCTGATGGACTTGTTTGCTGATGGGAAGTTCGGGATATTGCCGCTCGAGCCCCCGCTCTATGCACAGCCTCGATACGGATATCAAGCAGGCTATCTACAAGATGAAGCAGATCAACGAAATCAATTCCAAATTGCCCGGATTGAATTGCAGCGCTTGCGGATCTCCCACTTGCATGGCGCTTGCGGAAGATATCGTTATGGGTAAGGCCGGAATGGAAGATTGCCTTGTATTGATGCGACGCAGGAAGTCACAGGAACAAGATCAGGATTAGATTTCCCTTCTCGGCAGTATGACTTTGAAGGTGCTGCCTTCACCCTCCTGACTCTCCACGGATACGTTGCCCCGATTCTGATCGCGCGAATTCGCAACACAACAGCAAGCCGAGGCCAGTTCCAATCTCGTTTTCCGTCCCGCGTGAAGTGAAATGCGTATCGATTCGGAACAGCTTGTTCTTGTCTTCATCGGAAATACCAACCCCCTTGTCAGCAACCGTAAGCTCGATGTAATCTTCGCTCGTGGATCGCGCGATCGTTACCTTTCCGCCGCGGTAGGAGAACTTGATCGCGTTCGAAATGAAGTTCCTGATGACCGTCCGAATCATGTTCTTGTCGGCGTACGCGTAGTCGCCCGGCTCCAGCTCGTTCGTCAGATCAATGAGCTTCTCGCGGATGTTCGATTCGTACAACTCGATGCACTCCTCGGCAATCTGATACAGATCGATTTGCTCGGGGAAGAACGGCATTTTGCCAACCTGCGTACGCGCCCAGGTGAGGAGGTCCTCCAGCAGGTTGGAGAGACGCTTGGTAGAGTCCGTAATATTGTCGATGAGACTCTGCTGCTTTGCGGGAGGTAACGAGGTGAGTTTCTGAGAAAGGAACTCGCTGGTGAGTAGCAATGCGTTCAATGGATTCTTCAGGGCGTGGGCGATTATCGAGAAGAATTTGTCTTTGGCGGCGTTCGCTTCTTTTAAATTCCGTTCGGAATCGATCAGCGCTTTGTTCGCCTCGCGAACATCCGTGTTGTCCTCCATGACGCCAATGATACCCGCCACGCGGCCTTCGAGATCGTAGAACACGTTCTTGTTGTATAGAATGTCGTGAAGATTCCCATTTTTATCCATCACTTTGGCATCGTAGCGTTGAACACCGCTGGTCGCCATCAATTCACGATCCTGCTCCGTATAGTAATCGGCGATATCCGATGAAAAGAAATCATATTCCGTTCTGCCGATGATCTCTTCCTCTTTGCGTCCAAAGAACGATTTGAATGCCTTGTTACAGCCGATATAGACGCCGTTGCGATTCTTGTAGAATATCGGATTTGGGATATCGTCAAGCAGGATCTGGAGGAATCGGTATTGCGTTTTCAGCTCATTGCGCTGCTCGCGGATTTCGAAGTTCTGGTCGGTAATCAACTGGTTCTTTCGGGCCAGTTCAGCATTTGTAGCCTCGAGGCTTTTCATCAGTTCCATGTATTTGTTTGCAGCTACTTCATACTCGTGGCGCGTCATTGCCAGATCGTTTCCCAAATGCCGGAGCTTGGTTTCCAGAAGCCTTTCGCGCTGTTTCAATTCGTCAATGATTTGGTCTTTCGTTTTCTCAGCCACTTTTTAAAACCACCCGTTTTGTTCCATTTTTAGTATTTCGCTCATCAAGTCTTCGCTGATAAGCTCGATCGAAACTTCGTCAATTCCCAGATTCCCCAGACATTCGTTGTAGGTATCCTGCTCGGAGTAGATCGCGTCGGAGTAGCCGATGTCCAGCCTCTGGCAGATGTAATTGGCGATGTGAAGAACCTGATTGAGTTGCCTGTTGCCCTGCTGTGCGACAAATGGATTATGGTGATAACCGATTCCGAAGGTGAGGGTTTCGGGGAAACCCCAGTTCTCGGTGATCGCAAAGCCCAAGCGCTGATGCGTCAAACCCTGGTTTCTCAATTCAACCGTGTATAGATTTTCCTTTTTCTCTTCCGATTCGAGGAGGTTCTTCGCAAAGTCTTCGTGAAGAAACTGATCTTCAATAATGATTCCGATATCGTGCAATAATCCGGCGGTATAGACTGATTCACCCGGGTCCCTGAGCTCGCGACGGTAGATCATCTTGCCGCACAAAGCGACGGCTGCGCTGTGCTTCCAGAGATTCATCCGCGAATAATGCCCGATAACCTGATCCGCGCCGTGGAAGAGTTCGCATATCTTCTGACTCAGAGCCAGCTCTTTCACCGTGTTGAATCCAAGCCACACAATGGCTTGCTTGATTTCGTCTATGTATCTGCGTGTTCCGAAATACGCCGAATTAGCCAGGCGTATGACCTTCGCGCAGAGTGGGGGATCGTGCTCGATGATATCCGTTAAATCCCTTGCGCTGGTCCCGGGGTCGTTAATAACGCGAAAAATCTCCATAAGGCTTTGTCGGATCGTTGAGATGTACGATCCATTGACCTGCTTCAATAACTCAGTGATATCGATTTTACTCGGTTCGTTCATGCTCATATATGAATTTTACCTCATTGCTTTTCGAAACTGAAGCCGTTCTCGAATACCCTCAAGCACGCATCGACAACATCCGGATCAAAAGCGGTTCCTCTATCTTTTTTTATCTGTTCCAGTGCAAACTCCGTGCCTAAAGACGGCCTGTAGGGACGATGGGAAGATATTGCCTCCACGACATCCGCGACGGCGATGATTTTCGCCTCGGGGAGAATCTCGTCTCCGGTAAGCCCCAAAGGATAGCCTTCTCCATTGATACGTTCGTGATGCTGGTAAACGATTTTCGCCACCGGCCAGGGGAAATCGATCGCTTTCAGAATGTCATATCCTTTGGTTGGGTGCAGTTTCAGGAATTCGTACTCCACTGGTTCGAGTTTTCCTGGCTTGGAGAGGATTTCACTAGGAATATACATCTTGCCGAGATCGTGAACGATTGCTGCTGCCCGGAGCGCGTCGATGCTGCTTTTCTCGAGCTTCATTTCGTTGGCGATTGCATGCGCGAGTTGCCATACGCGATGCTGATGTCCGGCGGTGTAGGGATCGCGAACCTCGACGAGTCGCGCCATGGTGAGGATGATCTCGAACATCAGGTCATTCAGGCGGTCATTGGTTTTCTTGAGTTCATCGCTTGTCTTTTTGCGCTGATCGATCTCATTGCTCAACTCGACCGTACGCACTTTGACACGCTGTTCGAGTTCCTCGTTCGTCTTGCGGATTTCTTCCTCGAGTTGCCGGCGTTCTTTTATCTCGTGCTGTAGTTTATCGTTCATGTTTTTGAGCTTCTCGTGCGATTTGCTAAGTTCCAGATGAACCTTGATTCTCGCGAGCAGCTCCGTCTCGTTGAAAGGCTTGGTCACAAAATCCTGACCGCCCACATCGTACGCTTCGACGATGCTTTCCGTGTCCATTTTCGCCGTCAGAAATATGATGGGAATGTCGCGCGTGCGGGGATCGTTTTTCAATCGGCGGCAGACCTCGAAGCCGTCCATTTCCGGCATCATGATATCCAGGAGGATCAGGTCGAAATCGTTTTTCTTCACCCGGTTGAGAGCTTCCTGGCCGTTTGTCGCAAAGACGATCGAGTAATTCACTTTCCGCAGGATGTTACCTGCCACCATTATATTGTTGGGCACATCATCGACTAACAGCAACCTGTATTTCTCGTCGTTCATTCGCTACCTCCGCTGTCCTTACAGGTTTGTTCAAGCTCTTCGAATAATACTGGAAAGCGTTGGAACAGATTGTTCATTCGTTCGATATCAAAGTTGTTCACATGTGTCTTGAGCTGTCTGGCAAACACTTCCACCGGGGGAATCTCCGCTTCGGAGGAGTATTCGAGAAGCTGATCGGCGAAAATACTGATCTCGTCGATATCTCCGCTTGCCTGTGCAGACGCGAATTTCTTGAGGAATTTCTCCTTCATTTCTTCGAGCTTCTCGGGAAGGTTCTCTATGTCGTCCAGGGAGATTGCCGGTTCTTCCGGCACATCCAGCTCTTCGATGTCGGTTTGATCGCTCTCGATGTGCAGGGAAAGCTCTCTAAGGAGATCGAGGCGCTGCACCGGCTTTCTCAGGAAGGAGTCGAAGCCCTTCTCCATGATCTGATCAATGTCTTTTTTCATCACGGAAGCCGTTAGCGCGATAACTTTGATATCCTTCGTCTCTTCATCGTTTTTCAAAATCTCCGTAGCCTCATCACCATTCATGACGGGCATCCTGATGTCCATAAAAATGATCTTCGGCTTGTATTCCCTGGCCATTTCGATCGCCTTCTGGCCATCCTCCGCCTCGATAATCGTCAGCGGTTGATTCAGGAGGAATTCCTTAACCAGATTACGGTTGTTCTCGATGTCGTCGACAATCAGAACCATTGCCGGCTTGAAGGCGATATTGTCGGGATCGAATAGATCCTCGCGCTTCGTCTTCGCAACCTTCGAGGATACCGCGACGTCGCTGAACACGATCTCGAATACGGAGCCCTTGTTCAGGACGCTCCGTACGGCGATTCTTCCGTTCATCATCTCGACGAGCCGTTTCGTGATGGTCAGGCCGAGGCCGGTACCGCCGTACTTCTTCGTGCTCTGGCCGTCCTGTTGCCGGAACGATTCGAATATCTTCTCGATGGATTCGATAGGAATACCGATTCCGGTGTCTTCGATCTCGAAGACGAGATCGATCTTGCTGCCGTCGGCGCTTTCCGAACGCTTTTCGGCTGAAAGGCTGATGTGACCGCGGTCGGTAAATTTTACGGCGTTACCGATCAGGTTGAAAAGGATCTGTCGCAAACGTACCTCGTCGAGAAGGAGGTTCTTGGGTATCTCGCTGTCGATGTTGATCAACAGTTGGATGCCCTTCTCCTGAATCTTCACGTTAAAAATGTGCCGGATCTCGTCGAAGAGGGAGTAGAGACTCACCGGTTCGAACTGGAGCTCCAGTTTCCCGGCTTCAATCTTGGAAAGGTCGAGGATATCGTTGATCAGCGTTAGAAGATTCTTGCCGCTGGATTTGATTGATTGAAGGTAACTTCGCTGGCGTTCGTCGGTCACCAGCGAATCGAGGAGCTCGGCAAAGCCGAGGACTGCGTTCATGGGGGTGCGGATTTCGTGGCTCATATTGGCGAGGAACTCGCTCTTGGCCGTAGCGGCGCGTTCCGCCTGATCCTTGGCGATTCGCAGCTCCTGCTCGTATCGCTTCTGGTCGGTGATATCGACGACGTAGCCGAGCAGGTTGGTGAATTCGCCTTGCTTGTTGCGGATGATCGTGATGTACATCTTCACCCAAATCACATCGCCCTCAATGTGCACGATCCTGAACGGCTCATGCTCGAAATTCATGATGTTGGGCTTGGAGAAGAAGTACTCGCGCTCCTCTTGCACGCGTTTGCGATCGCTCATGTGGATGAGATTGTCGAAACCCCCCGCTTCCGATAGGATTTGTTTCTTTGAGAATCCGATGATGTCTTCGCAATTGGGCGAGACGTATTCGAGCTGCATGCCCGAATTGTTCTTGTCCCATCTGAGAATTACGACGGGGCCCTGCATGAAGAGGTTTCTTTCATTCTTCAGATTGTCTTCGATCATTCGGAGCTGAGTAATATCGGTTCCCGTTCCTATGATTTTGGTAGGAATGCCCTTGTCGTCATAAAGCGCTTTTCCGCGGAAGAGTACGCAACGCATCAAGCCGTTGGGATATAATAAGCGCTCTTCTATTTCAAGCTGATCCAGCTTCCCTTCCAGATGGTCGTATCCGGCCTGGAGGAAGCTTTTCGCGCCGTATGCCGGCAGGTAGTCGCTCAGTTTGTCTATCTTGTACGCGATATCGTTTTCCTGGAGCCCGAGGATCATTTTGAGGGTGGGGAAGAAGTAGATTTCCTTAGCTTCCACATCCCACTCCCATACGCCGACGCGTCCGGCCTGGGTAGCCATCTGCAGACGCTGCTCGCTCTGATAGAGGGCTTTCTGCATCTGAATGCGCTGGTGTTCCTCGATGCGGAGTTGCTTCTCCAGTATTGCGGATTTTCCTATCTCGCGGATGAGTGACTCAAGTTTCTTGCCATTGATAGGTTTGATGAGGAAGCCATTGACGCCGATGTCAATAGCCGAAAGGAAGATGTCCGTTTCTTCGTGTGCCGACATCAGGATGAAGCGTGCTTCCTGCGTTTCCTTGCGGATGCGGCGGATCATTTCCAGGCCGTTCATCACAGGCATTCGGATATCTGTCACCACCAGGTCCGGTTGATGCTGATGATAGAGTTCCAGACCCTCCTGCCCGTTCTCGGCGAGGAGTACGGTTTCTGCCAGAGATTCCATCATTTCACCGACAATTGCCCTCATCTCCGGGTCGTCATCTACATAAAGAAGCTTCAATGGCATTTTTATCACGTTTTTCTCCTGTCTTGGGGAATTGAAAACAACCGGCAGTAGCGATTTGAGCTCAAAGCATAGATACTCCATTAGTGTACTGCAACCACAACAGCAACTCCCACAATGAGTTCCGCATCTCATTTATATAATGCGTAAGTTACATCATTTCAAATGGTAAGATAAGAAATTTGAAGCCAGTTGTCAATGGATAATTTCCTGTTGTTATAGCTTTCTCGAATTGCTTGAAGTCGCGGTTTCATTCACGAATCGTTTAACTCTGTTCATTTTTCAAGATAAGCGTGGAGCATCGGACGACAATTTCTACGTTGCATCCGCTGCCATGTTTGTAATAACCGAAAAAGATTGCTTTTTTTATTTACATGGATTTTGCTCTCCAGATAGTATCACCTGCAAATAACAGAATAACAAAATTGGAGTGAATGACTATGAAACTTGACCTTGTAAAATTCACGGAAATCATACAGGGGGAGCTTATTACTCCCAGCGACGAGATGGAGAACATCGCGATAACCGGTGGATACGTCTCGGATCTCCTTAGCGATGTGATGGGCAACGCGAAAGACGGGCAGCTCTGGATAACCATCATGCGGCACCTCAACGTGATCGCGGTTGCGTCCCTGGCCGGAATTCCCGCCATCGTGTTCGCCAGGAACCTCAAGCCGGAAGCCGCCATCATCGATAAAGCCCAACAAGAGGGTATTGCGCTCATCGTGAGTCCGCTCACGACATTTGAGATTTCGGGACTGCTCTACCGGGAATTGAAGCTGGAGCCCACTTCTTGAGACAATGGAAGTGTGATCTCCACATCCATTCCGTCCTTTCGCCCTGCGGCTCGCTCGAAATGTCTCCGACAGCCGTGATTAAGCGCGCTTGCGAAGAAAAGCTCGACGTCATTGCCATCACGGATCACAACACCATGGCGAACAGTTCCGTCTTTCATCGCGTCGCGGAGAAAGCGGGTATATTTTGCTTCTGGGGCGTGGAGATCCAGACGATGGAAGAGATTCACGTCATCGGGCTCTTCGACGACGAGGAGAAGGCGATGAGCTTCGATCGGGAGTTGTACGAAGCGCTTCCGCCAATCCCCAACGATCCCGACTACTTTGGCGATCAGGTGGTGGTGGACGACGAAGAGAACATCGTCCGATGCGAGGAAAAAGCGCTTCTGAACTCCGTCATGTGGGACCTCGATCAGACCTTACAATCGATCGACGATCATGGCGGTTTCGGCTTCCCCGCGCATGTCAACGCGACCACCTACAGCCTGATTAGCCAGCTTGGATTCATTCCGCCCAATCCACTCATCAAAGCGCTGGGTATAACCGCCAAATGCAACGACGATGAATTCCTCGCAGCTTTCCCAATGGCGGCGAGATATCCCCTGATTCGCAACTCCGACGCGCACTACCTCAAGGATATCGGATCGGGGTTCACGGTGATCGATATGGAAGAGCCAAGTATCGCCGAGCTCAAGCGTATATATGCTGCTAATAAGTAAGATGAGTGAATATATATCATCCTATGAATTACAATTATCACTCTAAAATATTGAAAATAAATCAAATAAGGCATAAATTCCCGTTGCTTCGATTTATCTTGATGCAACGATAGCAACCTGCCATTAACCTTTTATTCGTCCGCGATTTACGATTCAGCCAACAAAGCATTGACAATTATCGCCGATATAATTTTCTTACAAACTATGGTAAATGTAATTATTGAACGAGGAAAGGTATGAAACGTAAAGAAATACTTCAGTTGACCCTGTTGATATTGGTCATAGCCTTCGCGGCATGGCGGTATACGACGAGAACTTACGAGACAAAAAAATCTGAAATCCTGCTGGATACCTTCGTCGAGATATCGATCGAAACCTGCTCGAAAGACGCTGACGCGCTCGTCGACAGCGCCTTCGCTTTGATGAGCCGGTACGAAGAGCGTCTCTCGTACTACAAGGAGGGCAGTGAAATATATGAGATGAATCGCGCGGACACAAACGCTTTCACCGTATCGCCGGACGTCGTGTCCATGCTTGAGTTGGGCGCAAGGCTCTATGCGAAAACGGATTCGCTCTACGACCTTTCCATCGGAGCGCTGAGCGACCTCTGGGATTTCGAGCAGAAGATCGTTCCCGATTCGGCGACACTTATTCAGGCCATGAGTCAGGTCGGATTCGATAAAATCAACCTGGACGGGCAGATTCTCACGAAGCCGGCCAGCTTCAAGATCAACCTCGGAAGCGTCGCCAAGGGTTACATCATCGACCGTGCCGTCGAATACCTGCAGAAGCATGACGTTGTCTCCGGCTACATCAATGCCGGCGGCGATATCCGCTATTTCGGCGATACCGGCAAAATGCGAGTCGGGATACGTCACCCGCGCGACCGCGAGGATGTGATCGCCATACTCAATCTGGATAACTGCGCTGTGGTTACCTCCGGCGATTACGAGCGCTTCTTCATTCAAGACAGCGTCCGCTATCATCACATCATCAATCCCAAGACCGGTTTCCCTGCGCAAAATACGATTTCCGTGACGGTTATCGCTCCCAATGCTACGCTCGCCGACGCGCTCTCGACCGCGATGTTCCTGCTGGAACCGGAAAACGCGATCGAGCTGGCGAAGTCATGCAACGAGAAGCGTGACGGAGAGCAGATCAACGCGATTATCTACTACCAGGACGGCGACGAGATCATCTCCATGAAGACCATCGGCGTGAAAGAATTGCTGGAATCGGAAGATGGACAATAAGACGGACATTCAGAGTCAGACAGATACACGCAACGTGACCATCGACCGCGTTGGCGTGAAGAACATACAGTACCCCATCGTGGTTGAGGATCGCAGCAACCGGATTCAGCATACGACGGCCGATCTGGACATTTACGTACAGCTTCCGCACACGGAGCGCGGAACGCACATGAGTCGCTTCATCGAAGTGCTCAACCGCTACCACGAAGAGACGTTCATCAACGATTTGAAGCCGTTCCTCGAGGATATCAAGGAATCCCTCAACGCGAAGGCCGCCTTCACGAAGATCCGTTTCCCGTACTTCGTGCGCAAGAAAGCTCCCGTATCGGGAATCGAATCGCTGCTCTCGTACCGGTGCATCTTCGAGGCCTCCTGCAAGGAGGGTTACGAGCTCATGATCGGCGTGGAGGTTCCCGTAACGACGTTGTGTCCCTGCTCGAAGGAGATCAGCGAATACGGCGCTCACAATCAGCGCTCTATGATTAGAATCAAGGTTTCCTACCAGGACTTTATATGGCTGGAAGAGCTGATCGAGTACGCGGAATCGGCTGCGAGTTGCGAGATTTTTTCCCTGCTCAAGCGAGTCGACGAGAAGTACGTGACCGAGAAGGCCTTCGACAATCCACGCTTCGTGGAGGATGTCATTCGAGAGATGACGCTGAAGCTGCAGAGCGACGAGCGGATCACGTATTTCAGAGTGGAAGCGGAAAACATGGAATCCATACACAACCACAATGCGTATGCGTTTGTGGAGCGGCGTCTGGAAAGGTAAATCACATACGGAGATACGATGTACAAAATCGAAACGAATAGAATGCCTAACGGTTTGAACATGATCATGTCGGAATCCCACGCGAATCCGCTGATCAGTCTCATGGTTTTTGTGCGCGTGGGTTCCTGCTGGGAAAAGCCCGAGGAAGCGGGATTCTCCCATTTCCTGGAGCACCTCGTGTTCAAATCGACGCGGGATTTCCCCGACAACAACATCGCCGAAAAAGCCTCCTTCTACGGTGGAACCCTCAACGCGTATACCGAGCACGACTCGACTTGCTTCTTCATTACGCTTCCCTCGCGCTTCACGAAAGAGGGGCTCCATATCCTCTCCGAACTCGTCTGCCAGACGAGATTCTCGCGCGAGGATTTCGAAGCCGAGCGCAAGGTGGTGCTTGAGGAACTGAAGCAGTATCGCAACGATCCGGAGGAATTCTTCCTGGAGCAGATTCCCCTGGACTATTTCGAGATCAACCCCCTCCGACACCCGATCATCGGGTACGAGGATACACTGTACAAGGCGACATACGAAGACCTGATGCTTTTCTACCACAAGTGGTACGTGCCCAACAACGCCTACGTGGTTGCTTGCGGCGATTTCAATATCGCCGAGTTTACGGAGATGGCAGGCGGCTTCTTCAGCGAGTGGAAACCTGGAAAGGTCAGTCATGCGATGCTGCCCATCGATCCATTGCCCCAGAAGCCTGGATTCAAGCAATACAAGCGCAAGCTGGCAAACGGTTTCCTGGCTTTCACGATACCGGATTTCTCGGATGCCAACGAGGACTTTAACGCCTACAACATGGCGGTGAAAGCGCTGGCACAGGGAAAGAACTCGCGGCTGTATCAGCGCCTCTTCGAGCAGGAAAAGCTCATCGACGGAATGAGGCTCCACTCTTTCAGCGGAGTCTACGACGGCATGGCCATCCTCATGATGAATCCCAAGAAGGGTAGCGATCCTTATCGCATCATCTGGATTGTTCGCGAAGAGCTGAATGAGCTCTATCAATTCGGTCTCAAGAGCGACGAGCTGGACCGGGTCAAGACCGAAAGCCTGCATCAGCATCGATACACGGGAGAATACGCGGAATCGCTTGGAATGAGCCTGGGAAGCGACGAACTCACCATCGGTTGGGAGGGATTCGTCAAGACGCCCGAGATCATCTCACGCGTCACCGCCTCCGATACGAGGCGCGTTATTCGCAAATACCTCTATCCGGACGTCATGCAGATATTCTACATGGGATCGGAGCTCTTGCACAAAAAGAACGTCCTCCCCAGGGAAACGCCGTCGATCTCGCCGAAGATCGAGTACAAGGAAGACTGCGTCATCACGAATCTTTCCAGCGGAATGAAGGTTTGCTTGAAGCGGGTTACCGGCAAGCCCACCATTGGGCTCGCGGTCGGAGTGAACGTCTCCCAATTGAACGAGCGGGAAGGGAACCGGGGGATCAATCAGCTCACCTCGACGTTGCTGCTTCACGGAAACGAGCGACGCAACTACAATCAGATGTTGCAGTACTGCTCCGATCAGGGCATCGTACTGGGCGTGTCGAATCACCTCGAATCCACGACCATTCGCTGCAAGTGCTTTGAAGACAAACTTTTCACCGCCATAGACCTTCTTGCGGATGTCCTTAAGACGCCGCTTTTTCCGAGCAGCCATCTCAACAACATCCGCAACACGGTAATCAGCTCGCTGAACCGCATCAAGGACCATCCGCAGCAATACGCCAGCAAGCTCTGGAAAGAGATGATTTTCGGAAATCACAGCAATCTTCTGCACCGTTACGGCAGGATCAAGGACCTGCGCGACATCTCGCGCAAGCGGATCGTCGAGTGGTACAACACCTACTACCGGCCGGACAACATGGTGGTCGCGATTGTCGGTGACTTCCCCGAGGACGAGACGATTGCCTACCTGGAAAAAACGCTGACACTGCCTTCGATGGACAAGATACAGACCGAAAAGCAAGAGGTATTCATCGCCTCTTCCGAAACAAGATTGCGCAGGAAGAAAATGGGGATGGATCAGTCTATCATTCAGCTTGGCGGTTTCGGATGCAAGTACGAGGACAAGCGCAAGAACACCACGTTTTACGTGCTATCGCAGATTCTCGGAGGCGATCTGAATTCACGGCTGTACTTCGAGCTGCGCGAGAAGCGCGGACTGGCTTATTCGGTGGATTTTGACTTCCAGGCCCTGGAACAGCTCGGATTCTTCCGGGCGTGGGCGATGGTCAACCAGGACGGCGAGAAGGACAGCGTGCAGGTTATCCGCGACGTCTTGCAGCAGTGCAAAACGGATTCGATCAGCGCAGAGGAACTCGAAATCGCCAAAAACGCCATACGCGGGAATCGCTTGCAGGACGAAGAAAGCGTGCTGCATCAGGCGACATCGATCTCTTTGCTCGAATCGCTCGGACTCGGCTACGAGTACTATCTGAAACGCGACGAGCGTCTCGAGAAAGTCACGCTCGAAGATATTCGCGAAGTTTCAGAAGAGTACTTCGTGGATGAAAACTACTTCACGCATATACTATCGTAGATTATGATTACCGTTGGAATAGACTCCGGTTCCCGAACGACGAAGCTCGCCGTATTTGATGCGAGCCGGAAGCAATTTATCTTCGAAGACTACACCGACACGGGAGCCGTCCACACGCGCAGCGCCGGATCCCTCTTCGAGACGGCGCTGGGAGCGCTGGGCCTCGTCGAATCGGACATCGAGCGCGTTTTCGTGACCGGCTATGGTCGGAAAAGCGCATTTGCGGGAAAAGCGGTGTCGGAGATCGGATGTCACGCAAGGGGCGTTCGCTGGTTATACCCACAGGCGAGGAGTATCATCGACATCGGCGGCCAGGATTCCAAGGCGATTGTGCTGGACGAATCGGGCAACGTGGTCGATTTCACGATGAACGACCGCTGTGCAGCGGGTACGGGGCGTTTTCTCGAAACCGTTTCCATCATTCTCGAAACGGATGTGGAGAAACTCTCCGATCTGGCAATGCGGGAGGAGAGTCTCGTCGAGGTGAACAACACCTGCGTTGTGTTTGCAGAGTCGGAAATCATCGGTCTCCTGGCGAAGGGCGTGAAGCCGGGTGAAATCGCCCGTGGCGTGTTCGATTCCATCGCGCGGCGAATTCGCGGAATGGCTTCGGGCTTGACACTTGCCCCCGAGTTTGTGTTCACCGGCGGTACGGCTCGGAGTCAGGGATTGAAAGAATACTTACAGATCGTTTTCGGCAGGGATTTCCTCACGCCGCCCAAGCCTGTGATGACAGGCGCGTATGGTGCGGCGTTGCTGGCTTCGGAGGAAAAGAAAAGGACGTAAACCATGCGTAACATCGGTTCAATGCTCATATTGCTGTTGATGTGCGGATCGCTTTTTGCCGCGCAGTACGACCGCTATCGAACCGATCTCTCGCTGGATGAACTGAGCGCCGATCGCTTTGAGCAGGCCGCGCGTTTGCTGGGAAACCAGGAGTACTCCGAGGCGTATGAACTCATCCGTGATTGCGACAGCGAAGAGCCGTATCACATTCTCCTGAAACTCGACATCCTTTACCGCCTCGCGAGATACCAAGAGTACATCGACACCGTACACCAGCAGTCCCGTGAATTCCAGGAAACATTCTTCCCGCGCTACATTTACTGGTACCTGCAAAGCTGTTTCGCACTCGATTGCAAGCTGGAAGACGTAAAAGGCTCCTTCCGGGAATTCGATCGCCTCCATACCCTCAAGCAGATGGTAGAGCTCAAACGGATATTCACCTCCTTGTTTCTCAACGGCAATTTCGAGCAAGTCTCGAGTCTGCTCAGCGTGATGCCGGACGGTTTGTTCGAGCCCGATGAAGCGAAGCTGATCCAGGCTGTCGCACTGTACTTCCAGAATCGATTTGATGAAGCCGTTCCATTACTGGACGCATTGGCGAGTGATAGCAGCGCGCCCATCCCCACCATCGCGGCGGATTACCTTTCGTTGATCGCCATCGATACAGGCAATGAGACCAGGCTGCCGCAAGATATCTCTGTGCTATCCGAAGACGCGCTGATACGCTTCATCCTGTTTTTTATAGATCGAAATCGCTACGATACGGTCAGCCAGCTCGAGTTGTATCTCCCATACACAAACAGCAGCAACCTTTGTCGCACACTTATCGCGTTCCGGCAAAAACGTTATCAGACAGCGGACGAGTTCATGCGCCGCATGGGGGAGAGCTTCATCTACAACAGCGCCCTATCGTCGCTAGCAAAGGGTGAATTGGACTACCGTTTCAAGAGGTATGAGAGCGCAGTGGGCAGTTTCAAACGCTTCCGTGAGCTTCAGTCTCATTCCGAAAATTACGCCAACTTCGCGCTGGGCTGGGCTTATCACGGATTCTACAAGTACAACAGCTCGGCGTTTTACTGGATGAAGAACCTCGACGCGGATGCCCCGTGGGGCTCCCTCGCAAACCGCAATCTGGCAACGCTGTACACCCACACGAAGCATCATGAAATCGCGCGAAAATACTTCCGCAACATGGCTCGGTACAGCGAGAATTTGGACCACAAGTTCCTGATTCAATACATCGACAATCTCGTTTCGCTGAGCTACTACAAGACGCTCGAATCGGAGACGCTACGATTCCGAAACCGACTGACTCCGCTGGAGTTCGATCGCTACACGCGCATCCTTGGCGACTACTACTACGAGGCCGGTCAGTACGAGAAGGCAAAAGCGCTATACGAAATGATGGAGACGGAGGGATCTGGCGAAGTCCATTATCGCGAAGAGCACGCGAAGTACCAGCTTGGAGAGTACGAGAACACGGAAGATTTCCTGCGTAACTATATTGCGCAATATCCCAAAGACCCGCGCAGCCTGCGAATATCGTACGATTTGATCGCGTATTACCTGGAGCAGGCGGAATACAATCAATTGATTCCCTTCACGGATTCTCTTCTCGTGAATCAGATCGGGAATCCGGACTCCATACACTATTTTCAAGCCGTCGCTTATTACGGCTCCGGCAAGGATTCCAGGGCTGTCTCGTTACTTAAGGCCCTCATCGCAAGAGGTAATAGCGGTAAGGATGAGACTGATTACCTGAAGCAGAATGCGCTGGAACTGCTGGAGAGAATTTCTCTACGGCTCGATGTTAAACAAGTATCCGATATTTACTCGAATCTCATCGCGGAGTTGCACGAGGATGATATCGATTCGCTCGTTGTCGAATCGGACAGTCTCGACATCTTTTTTGCCGATACCGACACGCTACAGGCGGATTCAACTCTCGTTTTCGATCGCGCGCTCTATCGCAGCTTACTGGAGTCGCTGGCCCGTATCTACGAGTACAATAAGCTATATCAGCAGGCAAACGATATCTATTGCAGCTTCTTCGACGACACGACCCGCGTGGATACCACGGCGATCCTGATGAAAGTGGCGAAGAATCAGATTTACATGCGGGCGTTCAAGGCAGCCTGGAGTACGCTGGATAGCATCGCGGTTCATGACCCGATACGATACGCCGGAGATTTGCTCTTCTTGCGCCATGCGATCAAGTATGGTGAAAAGGACTATTCGCAGGCGAGGAAATATCTGTTCCAGTACTATTGGGATTACAACGAAGAGGCTTTGCTGTCCGAGACCTATCGAACGCTCGCGGAGCTCTATCTGATGGACGATCAGCCCCTGCCGGCCTGGTATTTCTTCCGCAAGACAACGCAATTACCGGATTACCGCGACAACTACGATATCGAAAAACATTTGAGCCGTCTGAAAAAAGAAATCGGGGAAGACACGCTGAAGACATATCCTCCCCGAGATTACGAAAACTTCCTTTACCGGATCGAAAAACTACTCCCTTAGCCTTACGGAATCATCCGAACGCTCGATACGCACGCTGCGAACCGCAGTTATAAAGTAGAACGCTTTGCCGTTACGTAGCGGCTCCATGTCCAGCCAGGACGTTCCGGACGTAGTTCCGATTGCCGTTCCCCAATTTATTGCAGATGGATCGTCGCTGCGATAGATCGCATATTCGTCCGCATCCGTCACCTCAGACCAGCTCAGGAGAACTCCGCTATCCGTCACAGAGATTACGACATTCTCCGGTGTCTCCGGCGGCCCGAGTGATAGCGTCGTGAAATCGACTTGTATACCGTAGCTTGTGCCGGCTGCGTTTACAGCGTAGGCACGCGCATAATAATGCGTGTTTGGTATCAGATTATTCAGTGTGCTGCTGAACGTCCCCAGGCCGGAACCTTCCTGATTGTGTGGGTCGTCCGTTGTCGGCATGACTTGCGTATCCCAGCAGATTCCTCGCGAACTCACCGAAATCCCGCCGGTTGCCGTAACCTGCCCCGAAACGATCGCCGAATAGGGTTGGATGCTCGTTACGTTACCCGTAAGAACCGTTGGCTGCGTTATCACCGTTGACCACAGTGAAATAGTTTTATCCTCGCCGGGCGCGTTGTGCGCGATGGTGAGAATGTCCTCGTGGTCGCCGATTACATCCGGGGTGTAGATGATATCGTAGGTGCGTGAACCTCCCGCTGGAACCGAGAAAAGAATGCTGTTTCGCGTTTGACTTCCATCGGAAAAATCGCTGAAGCTTTCAAAGGGTTCTATCCTTGCGGACTCCACTCTCTGCCGGTTGGAATCTCTTGTTACCTGATCCCGGCCAGCCAGCGCAACCTCATACTGCGAAGGCGCGGAGAGCGTGCCGACCAGGTACGAATTCCCCGGATTCTCGATGGAGAATTGTCTGGTGGAGCTATTACCGAGAACGACATAGCCGAAGAACAGATAGCTGTTCGATACGGAGATACCCGGCGTCTGGACATGGAGCGTCAATGGAATCGCGACATACTGCTCGAAGGGATCGTTGCTCTCCACGATGATGTCCGTCGTGTAGGTTCCGTCCGGTAATCCACCCGCATCGAGCTGGATCGTCACATTTTGCTGCGGTCCGCCGGGAGCGATACTCCCCGTGTGTGGACTTCCGCCGACGATGTAGGCCCAGGAAGGAGTCGATGAGCTGATGAGATTCACATCATCGAGGTAGACTCCGTTCGCATAGTAGTTTTCCCATGCATGGAATGCAAGCTGGACGGTGGAACCGCTCAGCGAAGAGAGGTCGAGCGTGCGCTTGCTGAAAGATGTCGTGAGGGTGTTCTGGTTGAAGGATTCCAGGTTGATCCACGTCGTCCCGTCAGTGGAATATTCGACATCGAACATACCGCCCCAGGATGGATCGTCCTGCGAGCGGATATAATACGAAAGGAGCTGCCGAATTCCCGATTGTCACTGCGGGGCTGATCAATCTGGCGTCATCCAGGAAATGCCAGTCGGCCATAGCCAGAGGATGTCCCCGCATGGCTGATATCGTCTGCTTGCGACCACGGATATTCGCCGGAAACGATCTCCATCGTCCATCCCGACGGTGGGAAATCGCCTTCAAAACTTGTGCCGAGAAGATTTTCGCCGAAATACACGGAGTAATCGAGCTGGACATCGCCTGCGTTCTGGATGGTAACTTGTCGCGACGCTGATTCGTCTTGCGCAAGCGTGTGGGTGATCTGGTCGGGAGTTACCTCGATATCCGGCATCACGGCAACGCCGCGCACCTCGATCAGTCGCGTGGGATAGAGCTCGTTATAGACAATGACCTGAACCGTTTCCGAGAATTCCCCCGGGGTATTGGGGGAACATATCAGATTGAAATCGACATCCCCATTGGCGTACATGTTGAAGTACTGAGATTCACGGTTTCGAACGCTGTTCTCCTCCTCGCGAGCAAGGTCCTTTCGAGCGGTGCTTCGATTTCGGGTTGTTTCGATCGGAGTAATCCAATCAGGCGTTACGATGTATCCGTATACGCTGCTGGGCAGGTAATTCGTAACGGTAAGAGGATTGGAAACCGCCTGCCCGATCTCGACGTCCCCGAGATCGATAGTCGTGGACGATACTCCGAATATTGGGTGCCCGATCGTCCACCAACCGAATCGATCGATGTTGTTCACGTCGATAGCCCTGAGATTTCCCGTGCCGGACATGTCGATAGGGTCTCCCCAAGCATAAAATCGATCCAGGTCGTCGCTTCGCCAAACCTGAACATGCGAAAGATCGATCCCGTTGTCCTCGTTTCGTCGCCAGCCCAGAACCATGTTTCTGCCGTTGGGCCAGATGTCAGAGTCAAGATACCACAGCCTTTCGATCGATTCAACCGTTCCAATGCTGATGGGTTTCATGTACAGCATCTGTCTGAAATCACCGATCGAAGTACCCGAATTCAGCGACACATAGAATGTACCGTTGGAATAGGATGAAGTATTGACTCGTATATCTTCTCCGACGATCGTTCCAGTAATATCATCGGGATAGCCGACGACCGGAGCGAATTCGCCCATTGTCAGTGTATAGCTTCCTGTATTCAGCGATCCGTTCTCGATGATCAGTGATTCGTTGATCCACGCGTCTTTGTCGAGGGTCAGCGTCCCGGAAGGGATATCCACAATTATCGAATTCAACGCGTCCTGATCGGACACTAACTCGGCGCCGGTCGTAACGGAGTTTTGGTATATCAGGTCGTACGTTCCGTTCAACGCGGGTGTTGCCAGCAGAGCGCCTTCTTCGCGACGGATCGTCGCGTAATCACCGAGGGTCAGGCTTCCTTCCCGCGTTGTGATTGAAGGTGGCCGGCTGCTGACTTCTTTCGATGGATATTCTTCCGTGAATACCCAATCCGCCTTCTCGGCATACGGTTGCGATAGCCTGGAAAGGTTCGTTTGCTTGCGCGAGCTTGCTGATAATGGTGAGCTCGCTTCTTTCCCGGAGGACAGCTTGCGCGCTTCGTTCGCAACCGGAGGAACGGAAGATTCCGCCCTCCCCGAGAAGGTCATGATCCCCGATTTCAAGAGGAGCGAATCTCCCACGCCCACCGGCTCCATCAGATACAGGTAACTGCCGGAGGTTTTATCGAGTACCAGACGCTGGACATAGAGCCCCGAGTTGCCAAGTATCCGACTCGTCCCGTCGCCGAAGAAGCGAACATGGCTGCTGAGATAGTCGAAATGACCGTCGTTCTGCAAATTCTGAGCGATGTTTATCTGCCCCGATTGCCCTGTGCCGGCCCTACCGGTCTCCGTGATGTAGACATGTCCAAACACGGAGTTGCACAGCAGCGAAAGCAGGATGAGAATTCCCCATTTCATACGTGCGTATCTCATGAGAGGCCCCCGTTAGTTGGAACTGGCAACATCGTGGCTGGTTCTGCTTTTTTCTTCGGCCAGTTGCTGCTTGAGTAATTCCACTTCCTTGCGAACTTCATCAAGCTGTTTCTGTTGCTCCTGGATCGCGTTCACCAGAACGGGAATCAGTTCGGTGTAGTTCATGCCCATCGTTTGATCTTCGTCATCTCCCACTTTCACGACTTCCGGGATCACTTCCTGTGCTTCCTGCGCGATCAAGCCGAGTTGTGTTCCTTCCGCTTCGTCGTTCTTCCATTTGAAGCTAACCGGGCGGAGTTTCATGACAGAGGCCAGTCCGTAGCGAAGCGGGGTGATATCGGTTTTCATACGACGATCGGAGGTCAGAATGGTGCCGTACGACGCGTAGACGTATCTCCAGCGCTGAGAGGAACCGCCCAAATCGCTCGAAGCATCGGCGTACGGGCGCACGTGGCCGTTGACACTAAGCTTGGCACTCGGTATCTCCGATTCCGGTGTACCGATTCCAACGTTGCCGTTGTAGTAAAGCACCATTCGAGCGTCATCGCGATCGACGTTAGTTGAATATATGTTGTTCGCCAGAGCGAAAACCATGTTTCCGCGATCGTATGTTGTGGTCGTGTTGTAGAAGATACCGCCCTTGTACGCTGTTGTTGTCGATCCGCTCTTGAAGCGGATGCCGGACATTGCGCCCGTTCCGCTTGTCGGGTTGTAGATATCGATAAGCGCTCCGTCGGTTCCGGTCGTGTTGGATACCGTATCGACAACATGGAGCTTGTGAAGCGGACTGGATGTTCCGAGCCCCAAGGAGCCGTCGTTCTCCTCGATGTAAACGGTCTTTGCTTCTTCAAGACCGCTGTTCGTATGCAGGACATATCCGCCGGACGCGCGTACCTTGAACTGGTTGAAATCGTCGTTTATCACCGTGTTTGTGGATGAATAATCACCGAAAACAAAACTTCCGTAGTACCCGCCATTGGATGCTCTCCTACCGATTGCGACGGAGTTCATTCCATCGGCGGTCACATCCTCGCCAATGGCAATCGCATGTGATTGCAGCGCTTCTGCGCCATCACCGATCGCGATGGAGTGCTGGCCGTTGGCCGTCGTATGATAGCCCAGTGCAACTGTCCATGCGTCCTGCGCTTCACAGCTTTCGCCCATCGCTACAGCCGCGTTCATGTTTGCAACGCAGTCGCGCCCGGCGGTAAAGGAATAGATGCCGTTAGACTCGTTGTAGTACCCCGTACTGAAACTGTAATCGCCGCTGGCCGTGTTGTGGCAGCCGATAGACGATCCGTATAAACCGCTGGCGATTGCGTAATACCCCAAGGCCACAGCGTACTTGTTTTGCGCCATCGCATTGTATCCTATCGCGACGGAATAACTCGAGTCCGCCGAATTGAATCCGCCGAGGGAGACAGCGTAGTCTCCGCGCGCGCTCGACTGGCGTCCCGAAACGGTGGAGTAATCGCCGATCGCCTCCGAATATCCACCCAGGGCTACGGCGTACTCACCTGACGCGACATTCTGTCGTCCAAGCGCTACCGAATACATCCCGGATGCATCCGAATGAGAACCCGATGCCGTGCCGTAGTCTCCCGAAGTTGTTTCGCGGCCAAGGGCTACGGAGTAATCGCCATCCGCGTTTGTGTAGCAACCAATAGCCGTGGCGTTGTTGCCTTCGGCTGAAGAGTTGCGACCGAACGCCATACTGTATTCGCCTATTGCGTCGGAGGAATAACCGAACGCTGCCGAATAAGGACCGGAAGCATTTGCATAGTGACCAATCGCGAGAGCATTATATTCGGAGGCGTCAGCAGCGTAGCCGATCGCTACGCTGTTGTTTCCTGTTGCTGAGGAGTTTCTACCGATAGCCAGGGAGTTGTTTGTCTCCGAATATGCATTGAAACCGATCGCCATGGAACATATGCCGCCAGTTTGAGCCCCCATACCCATAGCGAATGAGTAATGGCCGTTCGTGCGTGTGGGATTCGCGCCGTAGATGACGTTACCGAGTGTGTCGCGAGCAACTGAACCGAAAGCGAAAGATCCGATTCCGTTGGCCTCGGCGAGATCGCCGTACGCAAATGAGCTCTCACCAAGGGCGTTGGCATGAAGACCGATCGCTGTGGAATAATCCGCGTAAGCTCTGGCCTGATATCCCAACGCCTGGGAGTAATCGCCGATCGCTTTCGACTCGTATCCCGTTGCGATGGAGTTTGTGCCAACGCTATCGGGGGAATCGATCAGGACATGGCCGACCCGGAAGGCTTCCTTGTAGGGATACCAAAGCATACGCGCTTCGCTGGGGTCGATGATTTCAGGGCTGTGAGAATTCTCGAGATTGAAGAAGTGGTTTCCCATGGGGCGTGTCGCGCTGGCAACGCCACCGATGGCGAACCCTCCCCGGCTCGTCCGGGTGTTGTTCTCCTTCAGATAAACGCGGACGCTATCTGGCGTCACGCGGAAGTACTCCGTCGCCGGCTCGCGCGTCGCGCTTCCAATTCCACCGATGGCGAAACTGCCACGGCTCGTTCGCATCGCGTCTTCATCGACGTAGATGCGAACGCTGTCGCGATCGGCGATGAAGATATCTTCGCCTGAGGCGTTGCGCACCTTGATACCGGAAGGATAAACTGCAAAAACGGTATCTCCTTCCGCGGTTGTTACAAAGAAAAGTGGGTCGGCGGCATGACTCGCAAATGCCAAGCCAGCCAGGATTAAAACAAACAATAAATGTAAAGCCCCTCTGCTTGTTTTCATGATTCCTCCATTATGTGTATAATAAATTTCTGTTTCAATATGATTTACACTATCATTTTTCCCGGAATTGTCAATTATTTTAGGTAATAAAAATGCGTTTATCATAAAAATCGTCTTGACACATCCCAAAAAAAGTATTTACAGAAAAAAAACTTTGGGTGTCTACAATGGATAATGAAATCGTGACATGCCTCAATTGCGGTAACCACTTTGAAGGGAATTACTGCCCTGTTTGCGGGCAGGAAGCATCGACAAAGCGCTTCACCTTTACCTCGATGATGAAAAAAACACTTGCCGCGTTCGACTTCGAAAAAGGGATGCTGTTTATCATCACGCAGTTAACGATCAATCCCGGCAGAGTGATTCGCCATTACCTCAACGGGAAGCGCAAGCCGATCTACGATCCTCTGCGCTACCTCTTCTGGACGACAGCCCTCATGACGGTTCTCAACATGATGATCGACCCCAAGAACATCTACATGGCGAAGGTCGAAGTGGACGGCGTCGCGAGCGAGGTCAACCTGTGGACGACCAGCAATATGACGGCGATGTTTCTCATCTCGCTGCCTTTGTACGCATTCATGACGAAGCTGTTTTTCCGTGAGTGGAAGTTCAATTTCTCCGAGCACCTGATCGTTAACATGTATTCGATCGGCCACGCGAATCTGATCAATTCCATCTTCATGGTAACTCTCTTCTGGAGCGAAGCGCTGTACTACTCCACGTTCGTTACGACCATCGTGGTTCCGGCTTATTTCTTCATCAGCATCACGGTGAAGAAGCGCGTGACCACTGTCGTTAAATCGCTTCTCGCGAGTGGGATAACCGCGATCCTGTTCTTCATTCCATTCGCGATTCTCTTCATTCTGGACATGTATGTCTTCAAAGGTGCGCTCGGCCTGGTTCCTTTTCCGGGTTGATCGTATACTATATAAATGAAAAAGGGTATCCTCCCGGAGAGAATACCCTTGTAAACGTGAATGAAAAACTATTCTGCGTAGTAACCGCAGCCGATAAACATCTCCATGCTGCCCGGCCGTGCGATGTATGCCCGTTTGGGTTTGATTTCACCTGTTCCCGGGTATGGCCAGAGGTAGCTGATCCAGCCGCTGCCCTCTTCCTTCGCGATCTGCACCATCTCCGCAATCATTTTCACGCCGTTCGCGTCGACTTTTTCGATAAGGTTTTTACCAATCAACTGTGGCTGCGCCTCGTGCGCGATTACAGTGCCTTCCAGATTATACACGAAAAGATACAGGTCGCCATCGACGAAATCTCCCTGCGGGTCCTCGAAGCGATCGAACACTTTCCGCAAACCATCGTCGGTCGTCCCTTCCTCCAGAACGAGGGCTACAGCTTTTTCGACGAGCGCCATCACGGCTGTATCTTTAGTCGATAGTGTATCGGGAGTGGCTATCTCGGTTTCTTGCGCAGGAGTTTGAGGTGTGCTTTCTTGTTTTTCAGCTTGCTGTGTGCAGGCGAAAAGGAATATCGAAATTACAAGCAATGATAGGACGTACTTCATCTGTTTCTCCTTGTCGATGAAATGGATTGAGAGTGGATTATTACTTTTTCATAATGGCGGATGAAGCTTTGCGCCTGTCAATTACTTTTTTGTGAAATGAATTTTCCTTGACGATGACAATCATGGCTGTTAGCAATCGTAACGATGAAAAAAAACTGGAGGTTCCAATGTATAAGCGTTTTATTCTATTGATTCTTATCTCGATTCTGATCGCGCCTGTCATGGCAAAGAGCTATGCCGAGTGGCAAACGAACATGGGCAGTTTCCGGTGCATCCTGCACGAAGACCTGGTCCCGATAACCGCCAACAACTTTATCGATCTTGCCAGGGATCATTTCTACGATGGACTGATATTCCACCGAGTCATCGACGATTTCATGATTCAAGACGGATGCCCCAACGGCAACGGAACCGGTGGCCCGGGCTACACGATTCCCGACGAATTCACTCCCGAGCTTCGTCACGATGGCCCCGGTGTGCTATCTATGGCTAATGCCGGTCCCAACACGGGCGGTTCGCAGTATTTCATCACGCTTGTTGCAACGAGCTGGCTGGACGATCATCACGCGATCTTCGGGAATGTCATTTCGGGCATGGATACCGTTTTTGCGATTGGCGCGGTTGCAACAGACAGCAATGACAGGCCGATCGAGCCGGTTGTGATCGACAGCATTCGCATCTTCGATTTCCAGATCAACGGAATTTACCCCGAGGAAACGGAACTGACCTATCCGGAAGGTACTATGCTTTTCTTTATGGTGCTGGCAGCCGGCAACGACATCGAACCGATCTTCGCCTGGAAGGTGAATGGGGAAGACGCCGGTGACGGCATCAACATGAACTACACCTTCAGCGATCCTGGGGACTACGAAGTTGTTTGTACCGTATCGGACGGGAGGTATGCGGTTGACACCGTATGGGAGGTCGAGATTGAATCCACGGGAACCGGCGACGAAGAGATTTCTGCGCCACCGACAGTATTCACGGTCATGCCCAATCCATTCAATCCCCAAACAACCATTGCGTTCGATCTTTCGAAGGCTCAACAGGTGAAGATCGACATTTTCGATGTTCGCGGTCGCAAGGTCAAGAGCCTGTCAAACGAAAGAATGGGGCAGGGAGCACACAGAATCGTCTGGGACGGCGCTACTGATGATGAAAAGGGTGTTGGCTCAGGCGTTTACCTGATTCGGATGAGCACGGAGGAATCGACATCGATTCAGAAGGCATTGTTGCTGAAATAGAACGTGTCAATCTGACGTTTTGACAAATTCAAACATGAGGGTGGATCCAGAGTACTCCGTAAGCTGGCATTCGCCCTCTTCTCTATACTTCTGCAAGATGTTTTCGATACGCTGTACCGCATTTTCAATCCGCGAGAAGTACTTCATCTTTGTCTCATCATCCTGATTAAGGCGTCCTTTGAGAAGTTCGAGATTTCCATAGATCACCATCAGCGGTTGATTCAACTCATGATTCGCAGTAACGGCCATAGCCATGACCGAGCTCTTGCGTTCGAGATCCCGGACGGTATCTTGCGTGAGTTTCAGCTTGTTGTAGGCATCCTGGAGTTCGCGGTTCATTTTCTCCAGTTCCTCGGAACGGCTTTGGTAGTATTTCTTTTCGCTCGCAATTCTTTCAACTTCAAACAGTGCATGGTTTTGAGCAAGATGGGAAGCAAGTTTTTCGGCGAAAATTTTCTCCGAGAAGTTGATCACTTGATCCATCGCTTTCATCGCGTCTTTATATCGTCCCTGCTTCTCATAAAGTTTCCTCAAACTCTTGTTCACAACGGTGTCAAACTCATGATCTCCCAATTCCGTTGAAAGAGAGGCTGACTTTTTAAGATAATATTCAGCATCTTCATATTTCGAAATCTCAATATAAAGGTGTCCCAAACCATTGTATGCTTTACAAAGCAATTCGCGGTTCCCAATTCTCTCTGCGATTTGAATTCCTAAGAGTAAATCTTTCTCAGAGTCATCGTACTTACGAAATTGTCTATGTAAAATTCCACGATTGATGATGGCAATCAGATAATCAGATTCTCTTGTTTTCACATTTTTAAGACAGGAAATGCTCTGATCGAGCAGCTCCCGAGCTTCTCCCATATTGCCCCTTTTCTCCATGATAACGCTTAAATTGATCTTCAGAGCCCCAATAGCCTCGTCATCACCGATCTTCTTCGAAATCTGGATCGCTTTCAATGTAAATTCTTCAGCTTTCGCAGTATCATTGATTTGTAAATATATTTGCTGTACATTCCAGTAAGCTGTACGAATGATGCGAAGATCATTTAGCTCCTCGCCAAGATTCAGTAATATGAATAACGTTTCCAATGCCTTGTCATGGCTGCCGATTTTTATATAGCAGGTTGCCAGATTAATGTATAGGCTGGCTTTAAGACTTTCATTTTTTGATCGCTGAACCGCATCAAATCCCTTAAAAAATATCTTAATTGCTTCAACATAATCTTGTGTTCTGAGGTAAGACCATGTTATAGCCAGTATGGACTTCGCGATCAGATCATCATCACCCATTTTCTCGCCCAATGCAAGAGCGCTCATGTTCAAATCAAGCATTTTCTTTTTATCTTGTTGATAACTATAATAGAGACCTCCCAAGTGAGGAATGATTTCTAATTGATATTTTTCCAATTCGTATTGCAGAGAAAGCTGCCATGCTTTTTCATATAATTCGATCGCATGTTCCGGATTTTCGGTTTTATTTTCCAATCCGGATTTCACGAGTTCTTGGATTTCAATATCTATTTTACCTACATTGAATGAAATTGATTTCGAATCATTGTGATTCATATAACTCCCGGGCCTCCAACAAAAAATAGTCCAGAATAATTTAATATTCTCTGGGCAAAGAATTCAGTATCTCATAGCAATGTTAACGGTGAAGAAATATGGTTGTCTGTGAAACGCACCATAAGATATTCTAAATTCTGATATAATCTAGTTCCGAATCCTCGTTTAGCAAAATTCCCCGCGTTGTAAAGAAAAAAAGAGAGGTAAATTCATTGACATAAAAACCAATTTCGCATTTTGCGCTAGGTAATCAGAAAAAAATTTGGAGGAATCATGGCTGAACTCAAATTCGGAAATGTGTCAAGCGCTGAAGCTATAGAAATGGAAGAACGTTACGGTGCACACAATTATCATCCACTGCCCGTGGTGATCGCTAAAGGTGACGGCGCTTGCGTATGGGATCCGGAGGGAAACAAGTATTATGATTTTCTCTCGGCATACTCGGCCGTCAATCAGGGGCATTGCCATCCAAAGATTATCGAAGCTTTGATTGATCAAGCGAAAGAACTGACGCTCACATCGAGAGCGTTTTTCAACAACAAGCTTGGCGAATACGAAAAATTCATCACCGAATACTTCGGATACGATATGGTTCTTCCGATGAACACCGGTGTCGAAGCCGTTGAAACCGCGATGAAACTCAGCCGTAAGTGGGGCTATGAGAAGAAGGGCATCGCTGAGAACAAAGCGAAGATCATCTTCTGCGAGAACAATTTTCACGGAAGAACGCTCGGCGTTATCTCTGCTTCAACCGATCCCGACGCGTTCGGCGGATTCGGGCCGTACCTTCCCGGCATCGTGAAGATACCTTACAATGATGTTGCAGCCCTCGAAAGAACCTTGAACGAAATCGGCGACGAAGTTTGTTCATTTATCGTGGAACCGATCCAGGGTGAAGCCGGTGTGAACGTACCGGATGCCGGTTATCTTAAGAAGGCATACGATGTATGTAAAGCGCACAACGTGCTCTTCGTGTCCGACGAAGTCCAGACGGGTATCGCCCGTACCGGGCGGCTCCTTGCCAGCGATTGGGAAGAGGTCAAGCCAGACATTCTCATCCTTGGAAAGGCCATATCCGGCGGTGTTCTTCCGGTTTCCGCAGTACTCGCGAACCGCGACATCATGCTGGTGATCAAGCCGGGTGAGCATGGCTCGACCTACGGCGGATTTCCGCTCGCATGCGTCGTTGCCAAGGCTGCGCTGGAAGTCGTGCGTGACGAAAAGCTCACCGAAAAGGCAGAGGAGCTTGGAGAGTATCTCCGTGATGAACTGAGGAAAATCGATACCCCGATGATCGAGCTTGTCCGTGGAAAAGGATTGCTGAACGCGATCATCGTCAAGCCGAAGGACGATGTGGAAGCCTGGGACGTGTGCTTGCGCCTCAAGGACAAAGGTCTGCTCTGCAAACCTACGCACCGCCACATCATTCGTCTTGCACCGCCGTTGGTCATTACGAGAGATCAACTCAAGGAATGCGTTGAGATCATTCGCAGCGTTTTTGACGAGCTCAAGTAAGCGTATACTGTATTAATTTTGAAGGACGATCGGATGATCGTCCTTTTTTTTACTCCGCGCACAATCCGGAATCAGCCTAGCTCCCGCGGCGGGGCGGCGCCGGAAGCCGTCGTTCACTGTATGTGAGACTTGCAATGGTTTTCGGGACGTTGTCCGGTTGGCACAGCCGATTGTCTGTGAGGCTTCCGGGAACGTTTTGCAGGCGGCAATTTACCATCGATATGCCTGCAAAACGTTCTGTGGGCGAACGCCCACGCGCCGCCCCGCCGCTGAATCGGGCGTACGAATTCGAATTTTACCGTTTCTTCCGATAAAATCCTAACCGAAAAATTCATTGACGCCGCTGGAGCCGATTCTACTTTACGCGCAAACGTTATATTGGGAGAAATCTCATGCAAAGAATGAATATTGGCATCCAATGGAAGAAGGTTTTACTGTCTCTCACCATCGTGTCGCTGACGGTGTTTATCTGTGCGCAGCCGAAGAAGCAGACAGAGGTGGTTTTCTGGCATGCGATGGGCGGTCCTCTGGGCGACGCGCTGATCGAGCTGGTTGAGGATTTCAACAGCACGCATCCGAATATCCACATCAAGGCGATCAACATGGGTAACTACTCGGCGCTTTCGACAAAGTTGATGGCGAGTATCCAGGCGGATGAACAGCCGGATATCGCGCAAGCGTTCGAATCGTGGATTGCCAATTTCATGGAAGCTGACAAGCTTGTAGCCATGGATTCGTTCATTGAGAACGATCCCGCTTTCCGGGCGACGCTGGATGACATTTATCCCGTATTCATCAAGAGCAACACATTCGACGGGAGGCTGTGGGCTTTCCCGTTCAATAAAAGTGTACGTGTAATGTACTACAACCGTGACGCCTTTTTCCAGCATGGACTTGATCCGTACTCGTGTCCGCAGACGTGGGATGAGTTCAGAGAGTACTGCCGGAAACTGACGGTTGACGAAGACAACGATGGCGTTCCGGAGGTCTATGGGACTACGTTCCCCGTGAGTGCGTGGCAGTTCGAAAACTTGCTACTGCAGGCAGGCGGGGAAGTCATGAGTCCCGACAGCATGACCCCTCTGTTCAATCAGGAACCTGGCGTGGAAGCGCTAAATTTCCTGTCCGCGCTGCTCAATGAGGACCATTCAGCATACCTCTCCACCGGTTACGAAGGCCAGAACGATTTCCTGGCCGGCAAGGTGGCGATGGTGGAAGGCTCCAGCGTGTCGATGGCGTACCTCCAGTTGACGGGCATTAACTTCTACATGGGTATCGGCCCAATTCCGGTTCGCGAAACGAAGCGGAACATCATCAGCGGAACGAACGTTGTGATTTTCAAGGGTCCGGATCCAGAAGTGGAAAAAGCGGCATGGGAATTCGTGAAATGGTTTACCGACGCACCACAGACGGCCAGATGGTCGGATATGACCTACTACATGCCGGTGCGCAAGAGCGCATTCGAAGAGCCGGTTCTGAAAGAAAGAATGGAGACATATCCCGAGATCGCGGCGGTGTACGATCAGTTGAATTACTCGACGTTCGAGCCACCGATCGCGGAATGGTATTCTGCCCGGAAGCATCTGGAAGAGAACGTAATTGAAAAGGTTCTGCGCGGCGTGCTTAGTCCGCAGGATGCACTGGACAAAGCCGCGGACAGGATCGCTCAGGATTTGCGCGAGAGCGGAAAGCAATCAGGAAGCAGCGGTTCCAGCCACAAAAAGGTTCAGGAACATAGTTACCGTCTCGAATTGCTGGTGATTTTGGGCATGGTTCTGTTGATCATCGGCATCGTCTGGCTGATTTCCTGGATTCGGAAACGGGCGGAAGTGTTTTAGGAAATCCCGATTAGATTGTATTGAAAAAGAATAGAAAGAGGACACCATGACAAAGGCTAATGAAGAACCAAAGAAGATAAAGATCACTTTCCCTGATGGAAACATAAAGGAATTCGATTCCGGAGTAACGCCTCTGGAAATCGCGGAAGGAATCAACGAGAATTTCGCGCTTCGGGCAATTGCGGCCGAAGCGAATAACAAGCTTGTCGATATGATGCAACCCATCGTAGATGATGCGGTAATCCTTTTCTACACCTTCGAAAGCGATAAGGGTAAAGATATTTACTGGCACAGTGCTTCACACCTCATGGCCCAGGCCGTGAAACAGTTGTTCCCGGACGTGAAAGTCGGTATCGGACCGTCCATCGAGAACGGGTTTTATTACGATTTCGATCGCGAACAGGCTTTTACCGACGAGGAACTGGAACAGATCGAAGAGCGCATGAAAGAACTCGCCAAGGAGAAATTCCCTTACCAGCGTAAGGTCGTGAGTCGCGAAGAAGCGCTCGACCTCTTCAAGAAGATGGACGAGCCATACAAGGTCGAATTGATCCAGGCCCTTCCCGAAGGCGAAACGATATCGGTCTACTCGCAGGGAGATTTCACCGACCTGTGCCGCGGCCCGCACGTTCTTCACACAGGCAAGATAAAGGCGATCAAGCTTCTGAAAACATCGGGCGCATACTGGCACGGCGATGAGCGCAACAAGATGCTCAAGCGCATCTACGGCATCGCGTTCCCCACTAAGAAAGAGCTGAAGCAGTACCTCTCGGATCTGGAAGAGGCAAAGAAACGCGATCATCGCAAGATCGGCAAAGAGCTCGATCTCTTCTCCATCTCGGACGAGATTGGAGCGGGACTCGTGCTCTGGCATCCGAATGGAGCCATGATGCGTGCCATCATCGAGCAATACTGGAAAGATCGCCACTTCGATGCGGACTACCAGCTCGTGAATACGCCTCACATCGGGCGCAGCGACCTATGGAAGACCAGCGGCCACCTCGGTTTCTACTCGGAATCGATGTACGCGCCGATCGAGGTGGAAGGTCAGGACTACTATCTCAAACCGATGAACTGCCCCTTCCACATCATGATCTATAAATCGAGCCTTCGCAGCTACCGCGAGCTCCCGGTTCGCTATGCGGAGATGGGAACCGTCTATCGCTACGAACGCTCCGGGACACTTCACGGATTGCTGCGCGTTCGCGGATTTACCCAGGACGACGCGCACATCATCTGCACGGAAGGGCAGATGAACGAAGAAGTCGTGAAGCTCCTGGATTTCTCGCTTTCGATGCTCAGGGCGTTCGGATTCGAGGAATTCAAGATATACCTCTCCACGAAACCGGAGAAATCGGTGGGCGAGGAATCCGACTGGATCAAGGCGCAGGACGCTCTCAAGCTCGCGCTCGAGGAAGCGAAGATCGATTACGATGTCGATGAAGGCGGTGGAGCGTTCTACGGCCCGAAGATCGACATCAAGATCAAGGACTCGCTCGGACGCCTGTGGCAGCTCAGCACCATCCAGTTCGATTTCAATCTGCCGCAGCGTTTCGACATGGAATACATCGGCGCGGACAACCAGTCGCACCGACCGTTCATGATACACCGCGCGCTGCTCGGATCGCTCGAAAGGTTCTTCGGAACGCTGATCGAGTACCACGCGGGGAATTTCCCGACCTGGCTTTGCCCGGTTCAGGTGATGGTGATTCCGATCTCGGAGAACTTCGAGCATTACGGCGATCTGGTGCTGAAGAAGCTGAAGAAAGCCGGAATTCGCGCACAGATCGATCTCCGCAACGAGAAGATCGGCTACAAGATTCGCGACGCGGAACTGAAGAAGATACCCTACATGTTCATCATGGGGCAGCGGGAAGAGGATACGAGCACCGTATCCGTCCGGCGCCACGGTGAAGGCGATGTCGGATCGTTCGAGATAGACAAGGCGATCGAGAAGATCGAAGCAGACATCAAGAGCCTGAAGGGTTAACATACGACGCTATACACTCCCATTGCCACCTTGGACGGAGTCGAAGGGCGATGGGAGTGTTTTCTGTTATTTTATGAGGAAGTCGAGAGTGTTTCTCTTCATCCTGAGCGTAGTCGAAGGACTCACCATGAGAGAGTCGTGCATTTCTCCCCTGTCATCCTGAGCGTAGTCGAAGGACTCTCTTCTTCTTGTTCAAGGAAAGCAGAAGTACTACATACCAGGATCAAAGTATGAAAAGCTATTGGATGTATATTGTTAGATGCTCTGATGGATCGTACTACACGGGCACGACAAGTGATTTGGAGAAAGGATTTCCCAACATAATCTTGGTATTGTAGGCGGCTACACAAGTAAGCGGAAGCCTGTCGAACTTGTTTTCTCTCAGGATTTTCAGCATGTTTGGGATGCGATCTCGGCTGAAGGGCAAGTGAAGGGGTGGACTCGGAGGAAGAAAGAGGCGTTGATCGCAAACGATTTCGATCTCCTCAAAGATTTGGCTGAATGCAAGAATGAGACAAACGCGAGGAATTTTGGGAAAGTTGGAGCAGAATGAATTTTCTTCTTGCTTGTCCTTCGACTCCGCTCAGGATGACAGCAAGAAGAAAACAGGATGACAGCAAGAAGATAACAGGATGGCAGTAAGAAGAAATCCCTTCAATTCCGTGAGGGATTTCCTAATATTTATCACCCCGAGGGAGTCGAGCATTTCTTCCATGTCACCATGAGGGAATCTCACATTCCTTCCCTGTCATCCTGAGCGGAGTCGAATGGAATGGAATCGGTTGCATTGTATCATCCTGCACAGAGTCGAAGGACAAGCAGTGTAAGTGATTGAATAATTAGGCATAACGGAGATTACATGAACATACTGGAAACCATCCGCAAGGAACTGAACCTCGAGGCCGAAGCGATCCGCATGGCTTCCGAGCGACTTGGCGAAAACGTCGAAAAGGCCGTAAAGCTCCTCCAGAACTGCCGGGGAAAAATCGTTGTCACCGGCATGGGGAAGACGGGTATCATCGCCCGGAAAGTAGCGGCGACACTCGCCAGCACCGGCTCGACAGCCATCTTCCTGCACGCTGCCGAAGGCTTGCATGGCGATCTGGGAATGCTGAGTCGCGACGACGTGGTCATCGCCATTTCGAACACCGGCAACACGCAGGAACTGGTTTCCATTTTGCCATACATGAAGTTCCTCAAGGTTCCCATCATCGCCTTCACCGGCAATCTCGAGTCACGGCTCGCGGAAGCCTCCGACGTGGTCATCGACTGCGGCGTTCCCAAGGAATATGAGCCGCTGGGACTCGTCCCGACCTCCAGCACGACCGTTGCCCTGGCGATGGGCGACGCCATCGCGATTGCGCTGCTGCGAAAGCGCGATTTCTCCGAGGAGGATTACGCGAGATTCCACCCGGGCGGAACCATCGGGAAAAAGCTGCTGCTGCGCGTGGAGGACCTCATGCACACCGGCGAGCGCAACCCAAAAGTGGATTCCGGCGTCTCCATGCAGGAGGTGATCGTCGAAATGACCGCTAAAGGCTTGGGATGTACGGGAATCGTCGATGAAGACGACAAACTCCTTGGGATCATCACCGACGGCGACCTTCGCAGGATCATGCAGAAGGGCGGCAACGTCCTGCAATTCAAGGCGGTCGAGTGCATGACAGCCCGACCGAAGCGCCTCCATCCCGCGACGTTCGCTGTGGATGCCCTGAATATGATGGAAGACAACAAGATCACCATGCTCCCCGTTGTCGACGACGATGGAAGGCAGGTCGGCATGCTGCACATGCACGATCTGATTCAGGCGGGAGTGGTTGGCTGAGATTATTCGTTGAAATATTCATTATTTATTACAGGAAGCAATGGAAATCGATTTGCATAAAACTTCAGAAAAAAAATCCTGAATCGAGAAACGCAATCCACGAAATTTGCTTATACTTGTAATATATTATGAATAAATAAAATAGCTATGCGAATACACAATTGTGAAATCTGCCGAATATGCTCGTAACTTACTAAAATAACTACCGTCAATCCCATTTGTGCAGATTTCCTTTGACAAAAGTGAAATCCAGTGTTGAACATGTAACCGTGAAGAAGTGAGAGGTTTTATGGATATAAAATTCAGAGATGTTAGCTCGGGTTCTGTTGAAGCTCGGGCAATCGTTGAAATCGCCCCGGGCGTATTTCTCAATGAAATAACAATTTTACGCAAAAACGGCCAGGTCGTTGTCGAGCTCCCTCAGAAAAGCTTCAAGGGGAAGGTAGGCAAGTTCCATCATCTCGATATCGTTACTTTCGAGAATGAAAACAGGGAGACGCTCTGGTTGCTCGAAATCCGCCAGGCCTATCTCGACTGGCGAAAGAAAAACAAGAAGGTGCTGGTTTACAGCAGTTCGGAGGAAGAATAAAAGAATCGAACTTTTTAGATACTGAAAAGAAAAAAGAGCGCGTCTTTCTGATTGGCGTGCAATCCTCTTCCACTACGAAGGAAGCCTACGCGCTTTCCATGGAGGAGCTGGCCCGGCTTGCCGACACGGCCGAAGCGGAAGTTGTCGACACCTTTGTTCAGGGTCGGAGCAGACCGGTTCCCGCCACCTTCATTGGAAAAGGCAAGGTCGAGGAGATCAAGGCAGAAGCGGATCGCCAGAGCGTGGGAACGCTGGTTTTCAACGACAATCTGACACCGGCTCAGGCAAGGAACATCGCCAAGATGACGCATTGCAACGTAGTGGACCGCACTGAGCTGATCCTCGATATCTTCGCGCTCCACGCACGAACCAAGCAAGCGAAATGCCAGGTTGAGCTTGCGCAGCTCGAATACAACTACTCGAAGCTGCGGAACCTCTGGCAGCACCTTTCCCGCATTCAGGGCGGTATCGGAACACGCGGCCCCGGCGAAAAGCAGATCGAGGTCGACCGCCGGGAAATCAAAAAGAAGATCACGATCTTGAAGGACCAGCTCAAGGTCATCGAGAAGGAGACGCTCGTCAAGCGAAGCAAGCGCAGCGATTACCTCTCGATATCGCTGGTGGGCTACACGAACGCGGGGAAATCCACGCTGTTCAATCGATTGACGAAGGAGGATATCTACACGGCGGATAAGCTTTTCGCCACGCTGGATGCCACCTCCAGAGCGCTTTTCATGGAAGGGCGCGAAAACGTAATTGTGACCGACACGATCGGTTTCATCGACAAGCTTCCCCACACACTTGTTTCAGCGTTCCACTCGACGCTGATCGAAGTTGACGAAGCCGATTTGCTGATGCACGTGGTGGATATCTCCAATCCGGTGATCATGGATTACATCCATTCGGTGGAGAACGTCCTTAAGGAACTCAAGGTCGACGGCAAGAATATCCTGATGGTGTTCAACAAAACGGACAGGCTCAAGACGGTTCAGCTAGCCTTCCTGAAGAAGAAGCTTCTGGGCATCTATCCGCATGCGGTATTCATCTCGGCTGCGTTCGACGAAAACCTGGACGAGCTCACGGAGCGAATCCTTTACTTCATCGAAAAGCAAAAGAAAAAGATCACACTGGAAGTCCCGGTGGCGTTGCAGAACATCATTTCGTTCCTGTACGACAACGCGACGGTTCACGAGAAGGCGTACGACGAGGAAAAAGGCGTCTTTCGCATCGTGGCCACGGTTCCGCGGGAATTCATTCCCAGCATCGAGAGGCAGATTGAGGCGTATCGCGTCGATCACTTGTAAATGAGAGCATTATAATGACAAAATACATAGACATGGTCGAAAAGGAGGAATCATGATCAAGAATTTTGAGGCAGTTATATCGGAAAATGCACGTGGAATGAAACGTTCGGCTATTCGCGAACTTCTTAAGCTCGCAACGGACCCGGAGATTATCTCGTTCGCCGGCGGTTTACCCGCCCCAGAGTCATTTCCGATCAGCGAATTGAAGGACGTGATGATCGAGGTGATGGAGAACGAACCTCAGGTTGCCCTGCAATACGGCGCAACCGAAGGCGACAAGCTTCTTCGCGAACAGATCGTGAAGAACTACCGCGCGGAAGGTTTCGATATCGATATCGATAACGTTCTGATCACCACTGCTTCTCAGCAGGGTCTCGACCTTCTCGCCAAAATCTTCATCAATCGCGGCGACAAGGTTATCGTCGGCAAGCCGTCGTATCTCGGTGGACTCAGCGCTTTCAACAGCTACGGCGCGAAATTCGTGGGTGTGGAGCACGACGAATTCGGAATGCGCTTCGACAAACTGAAAGAAGCGCTTGAAGAGCTGCGCGCCAACGGCGAACGCGCGAAGTTCATTTACACCATTCCGGATTTCCAGAACCCTGCCGGCGTCACCATGCCGGAAGACCGCCGTATTAAAATCCTGGAACTGGCTTACGAACACGATATTCTGATCGTCGAAGACAGCCCATACCACGAGCTCCGTTTTGAAGGCGAGCACCTGAAAACCTTCTACGCGCTCGACAACAAAGGTCAGGTGATCAACCTCGGTACTTTCTCCAAGATTTTCTGCCCGGGATTTCGCATTGGCTGGACCATCGCCGACAAAAAGATACTGGACAAGTTCATCGTGGCCAAGCAGGCGGTTGACCTCTGCACCACGCCATTCACGCAGCGCGTTGCTGCTCGCTATATCGAAAAGGGCCTTTTAGGACCGCGTATCCAGAAAATTATTAAGATGTATCGTGAAAAACGCGATATCATGTTAGCAGAGTTTGATAAACACATGCCCGAAGGTGTTACTTGGACACGTCCCGAAGGTGGACTGTTCCTGTTTATGACCCTCCCCGAATGGATGGATTCCGAGAAGCTCTTCATGAGAGCGATCAAGAAGAAAGTCGCGTTCGTGGTCGGATCGAACTTCTACTGCGATGGATCAGGCAAGAACACCATGAGAATCAACTTCTCGTTCATGTCGATCGAAAAGAATATCGAAGGCGTCAAGCGCCTTGCTGAAGCAATTCGAGAAGAGATGGAAAGTCACGGAAAATAATATCGGAGTTTGAATGGACAAAATTACAGCCGATGCCAGCGCCATACTGGAAGACTTACGGAAATGGGCGAAGTACGGAAAAATCCTTTCCGGTGTGATTCATAATCTGAACACCCCTCTCATGGGAATCACGGGAAGGATTGAACTGATTTCGTTTAAAATGCCTGACCTGAAGGGCCTTGATCAAATCACGAAACAGCTCGACAGCATCAATGACATCCTCTCCTCCATAGCGTTCATGGTGGATAAGGATACCAACGTCGAGCCGCTTGTTATGGACTTGAAAGAGCTTCTGGATAAGATCAACAGCTTCATGCGGGCCAACATGAAATACAAGCATCGGCTCGATGTCGTCCTGAACCTCCAGGAATCCATCATTATCGATACCATTCCATGCTATTTGCAGAATGCGGTCGTGGAGATTCTCGAAAACGCACTGGATTTGTGTGACGATGACAAAACAATTAACATCGAATCCGGATTGGACGGACGAGACGCACTTGTCCGCATCAGCCACGATGGGAAGCAGATTCCCGTAGCGGCGTTGCTGACACTTGACGAGATTCCGGAAGAATACAGCGAAAAAGACCCGGTCAATTCTCTGAGACTGGCGAAATACTATACGAAGAAAATCAACGCCCGGCTCGACGTGAACAACGTCGAATCGGGCGTTGTATATGAACTGCGAATTCCTATGAAAAAAGGGAAGGAAAAATGAAGGGACATGCATTTCTGCTGATTATCGGCCTCGCCGTCATCTTGATGATCGCAGGCTGTGAAACAGTGAACAAAGACGATCTCGACGCGCCTGACGACCTTTCGATCGAGAAGGTTACCGAAGGTAAGATACGTCTGGAATGGGATTATGGTTCGAACTTCGACGATCTTCTGTTCATCATTGCCCGTAAGGAAGGCGATGCGGAATGGAACACGACCTACGCCGTTACGGAAGACAACGACGAAGAATTCATCGATGAAATCGAAACCAATTCCAACGTAGTCTATAGCTACAAGGTTCGAGCCTACTATACCGAAGACAGCAATTATTCGGAATTCTCTCAGCAGATCGCGTGGTTCTCTCCAGCAACGGTTCCTACGGACCTCTCCATCACCCAGGCGAGTGAGGAAACGCTCAAACTTACCTGGGAAGACAACGCCATCGGTGAAGCCGGTTACAAGATCGACAAGAAAATCGACGGCTACTGGAAGGTCGAATACGTTCATCTCGCCGAGAACTCGACGACCTATATCGATTCGGTCGAACTCGCTTCCCAGGTGGAGTACCGAATTTATGCGTATTCCGGTCTTTCCCGCACCGAGTATCTGTACGATAGCGTCCTGCCATCCTTCCCGGCGCCGACGAACCTTGTCGCAACACAGTACTCGCAGGAGCAGGTTGGCCTGATGTGGAACGTCAACAGCGAACAGCAAACCGGTTTCCTCGTGGAGCGCAAGCTGGGAACCGACGAATACGAACTCATCGCTTCCACCGCCGATTCCACCTACGTTGATTTTGTGGGCGTTCCCGCTGCGAGACTCGAGTATCGTGTGCGCGCATACGCCGATTCTGTTGGTGGGGAACCATTGTTTTCCGCGTATTCGGATGAAGTTTCCCTGCTGTTCAACATCGGCGAAGAGGGATCGCTCCTTACGGCGATCGGTGGGCGCGACATCTGCGTTTACGAAGGGTACGCGTTCATCGCCAGCGAGTATAACGGCATTCAGATCGTCAACGTTCAGAACGAGTCCAATCCTGTTCTCGTCGGAACCATTAACCTCGCGGGAAGGTGCATGAGCGTCTTCGCGAAGAACGATATCCTGTACGCCACGAATCACAACGGAGGTCTGAACACCTTCGACATCAGCTCCATCACCAGCCCTGTTTTCCTGAGTTACTGCGAAACCATCGACATCCCCTACGACGTGGAGATGACGACAATCGACGACAAACCCTACGCCTTTGTCGCGGACGGACAGGCCAACCTCGTTGTCATCGCCCTCGACGACGACGAACCTTCCAACCCAAGGGTTATCAGCCAGCTCAACACGCTGGGAATCAGCTACGGCTTGAAGATTTATCAGAACTACCTTTACCTTGCCGATGGCGCTGAAGGTGTGAAAAAGATCGATATATCCGATCCGTTCAATCCCGAGATTGTCGAAACGGCGACCGGGATCGGTGAAGCTCGCTCGCTCGCGATGTATAACGATCGCTTGCTTGTCGCCTCCGGCCAGAACGGCTTGACAGAGCTCTCCAGAAACAGCCTTGCTCAGTGGAATCGCGTGGATACGGGCGGTTTCGCTATGTCCGTGGCTTACAGCCAGGGCTATGCCTACATCGCCGACGGCGCGAACGGTATGATCATCGTGGATGTCACAGAACCGTCGGGAACCTATATTATCGCGACCATCGAAACGGACACCCTCGCGAAAGCGGTAACCATCGCCAATAACTTTGCCTATCTTGTTAATAACGAAAGCCTTGAAATCATTCAGGTTCGCCCCTGATAAGAGCCTATGTTACATGGGAGTTAAGCTATGAAGCGTATATTATTCATCCTGTTTTTTACGTTGGCCGGCATCACAATCCTGTTTGCCCAGAACGTAGCGCCGGTCGTTGCGAATCCAATCGACGATTTCAGCTTCGAGGAAGATACCGTCGACCTTAGCATCAATCTCAACGAGGTTTTCTACGATGCGAACAACGACCCGCTGGATTTTTCCTATCATGGAAACCAGAGGATTGCCATCGTAATCACCAACGGATTGGTGGCACTGACCCCCGAAATGAACTGGAACGGCTCTGAAACAATCACCTTTATCGCCGAGGATTTGTACGGCGAAACGGTTTCGGATCAGGTAACGATAACGGTTTCCGGTGTGAACGATCCACCGTTCGTAGAAAACCCGGTGAACAACCACTCGGTGGCGTACAACTCGGTGGACGCGAGTCTGAACCTGAACTACGTTTTCGACGACTATGATATTGTATATGGAGATTTTCTCACCTTCGATTATTACGGTGACAACTTTATCGATGTCGAGATCATTAGTGGCGTCGTGACACTTACTCCGGCAGGAAACTGGGCCGGCACCGCGACGATAACATTCACCGCGGAAGACAGCGGCGGCCTTTCGATCGAGCACGAGGTCGAAATCCTCGTTCCGTCACCGGCTGTCGCCAACGTTTCAGTGATCCCGAACCCTTTCTCGCCTGACGGAGACGGCCAGAAAGACGAGACGACAATTAACTATTACGTCAGCGGTAATGGGCTAACCACCATTTATATTTTCAACGAAAGCAACGTAACCGTATTCGAGACGCAAGTCCAGGCAATCGCAGGCTGGAACGAATTCGACTGGGACGGTAGCTCGAACAACGGCGCATATCCCGGAATCGTTCCGGATGGAAGCTACGGGCTGGGGATCCTGATCGGCTCCGCGGAATACATCTGCGATTTCAATATCAAGGTGGATACCGCGCCTCCAGTTATCGACATTCTCGCAAGTTATCCCAATCCCTTCTCTCCGAATGAAGACGGCTACAACGACTTCCATCAGGTCCGTTTTCAGGTGGATGATGTGATCGTCAGTTACATTGGCCTGATCCGGGTAAACCTGTGGCGCGAGCTGAACGATCCGATGTATCCCAACGACGTCGCAACCAATTTCGTTGAGGAAGGCGACGGTCTGACGATTACTCAGCCAGATCTCTCGGTTTTCAATGAACTCTCCGATGGCGGGTACGTCTTCGTGGTCCGGGTCAACAGCGGTGAACCGAATCATATGGTAACGCTATCTCCCGGGGCGAAATACGACCTGATCATCGGCGGTAACGGCACCAGCGTGCACAACCGTGTGGAAATCGAGACCGGAACGACGATGTTCAAGATCGGGACCATCAACTACCCGTATTTAACCGTCTCGGGGGTCGGCTCGGACGACCATGAATCCGACAACGAAGACAACTACACCGGTTACGATTACCTCCGGCTCTTCATCGTGGAAGGTAACTGTACGTTCAATATCTTCAACGGCGGCGGAAGTCCTTACAGCCTGAACAGCCTTTACGACATATACTACGGCGATTTCCAGAACGTGGAACACCCGCTTTATCCGGGTACGATGATCTCGCCGAATTTCATGTACAACGTAACCATTCCGGGAAACATCGACATCGATGACGATATCATGCCGGACGGGCGTTACATCTACCGCGCGATCGTAACCGACCAGGCGATGCACGCCCAGGAGGAATCGGGCGAGCTTCTCGTGAACAACTATCCGATCGAGGTAACATCGACCGTCAATCCGGCAACGATATCGCCGCAAAACCTGGACGGCTACTTCGATCAGGCGGTGATCCAGTATCAGGTTTCCGAGCGGGGGTACGTAACCGTGAAGGTCTGGGATGTGATGGCCGATACGGTCGTGGCGACCCTGGTCGATGCCGTGGACACGCCCACATCGAACTATACGCTTTGGAACGGTCTCAACTATATGGGGGATCCCGTTGCCACCAACGATCAGCTCGAATACCAGGTCGAAGTGACGGCCCAGGATGTCTCCATCAGCGAGGACGTGGTCAGCATGCATATTCCGCTCGTGGTGGACAACGTTGGCCCGGAACCCGCGGACATCTTCCTGCTGGGCGGTGAAACATACGTCAACACACCTGCAATCACCATGGGCGGCATCAGCAACGATATCACCTCGGAAGTGCTGCTTTACCTCAACGACGTCTACCAGGGTGTCGTGCAGACTACGCCGGACTATCCCGGGTACTTCGAGTTCCCGGTCAACCTCGAGGAAGGTGAGAATCACATCTTTGTAAAACTGCGGGACGTGGCCTACAATCTTGGCGAGGCGTCCAACTCGGTGACGGTGCATCTTGATTCCTCGCCGCCGTTCATCGATCCGCTATTCCCGCCGCCGGACACGCTTTTCCGCCAGGACTCGATCCGTGTGCGAGCTTACGTGAACGACAACAACGGGATTGGCGTCGATCAGAACACGGTGAAGTTCGGCTTCTCGCTCTACGGAAACACCGTTAGCTGGCATGTGGCTACGCGCCAGAATCCTACCTCCAGTACCTATTATTACGACTACATCGTCAACGATGACATCGAGCAGCTCGATATCGATATGTGGGTGAAAGGCGCGGACCTCCTCGGCAACAGCGCCACAACGACCGACTCGGTTCACTTCGAGTATCGTGCGATTATTCCGCCGGATATCATGAGCTTCAGTCCCGCGGACGGCGCGGTGGTCAACGAGTTGATCGACAACCACGTCTCGGCGATCGTCCACGATTACGAGGGAGCGGGGCTCCACTTCAACGGCAGCCAGATTCTCGTGCTGAATAGTTCGGGAACCTATGTGGCCGGGACGCGAGCCTTCACCAGTCTCGGTGAGGACGATTATTCCTTCGATTTCACACCGAACAGTGCGCTCGGCGATGGAGAATACGAGGTGCGCTGGACGGTGCAGGACAATTTCCAGGGCGAAAGCGGCGGTTCCGTAACGCGCGACACCACGTATTTCGTGTTCGACAGCGGATTGCCCACTGTCTCCAACGCAACCATTTGCAATCAGGATTCGGAGACGCCGGTTTTCGACAACATGATCATCAACCATTCTGTCGAGTGGGTAAGGATCGATATGCAAGACGTCACATCGACGATCGACACCACTGAGTCGTATGTTCATCTGCATGACGGAGCGGGGAACCAGATAGACGGCACGCTTCACTACGAAGGCGATACAGCAGTCTGGATTCTAACCCATCCGATCGAAGTCAACGAGAATAATTCCGGAGGGTATTCACTGCGCTACAAGGCAGCGGACATCGCCGGCAACGCGCTGATGGGCCGCATCGATTTCCTTCTGACGGCCTCGAACGCACCGCAGGTCAGCCAGCGAGTCCCCGTGCCGGATTCGGTAATCAACGCGCTTGTTGACAACACAATCAGCATTGTCTTCACCGAAGCGATCGGCGTGGACGACGACTCGGACAATACGTATATCATCCTGCATACGCCTACGGGTGGCGTTGTTCAGGATGGGGAAGGCGCGAGCCTGAGTCTGGATTCGAGCCAGAATCCGCTCTACACGCTGAACCTGACCCTCGATTCGCCGCTCGCGCAGATTGGCGAGTACAACGTCGAGTATCGTCTGGAAAACACAGATGGCGTCGCGTTCGGCGAAACCTACGAATTTTCTTACGACAACATTCTTCCCGAAGTCGATAACATCGGTCTGTCTCTCGAGGACAACACCTATCAGTACATCGATGGCGGAGAAGAAATCAATCAGCCGATTCTTTTGATCGATGCTTCTGTTTCCGACAATTACGGAATCATCATCGATTCCTGTATGGTTCGTATCTTTAACGATCAAGACGAACTGATCGCCGGAGCAAGCAGCCAGCCATCATCCAATATGGTTCGATACATCATGAATTCGCCGCTCAAAGCGATCAACAAGGAATTCTACATCAAAGCGACTGTGATGGATCTGGCGGGTAACACCTACGTCGATAGCGTTAGGTTCCTTCTGAACACCGTGCAGGCGGATTTCTACCCGGCAGACCTCTCGTATCAGAACGGAAACGTGAACCATGCTTCCGTGGAAGTTTACGAGCTGGTCGAGGAAGACATAAACGCCAACCTCAGCTACCTCGAGGTGCTGCATCCCGATGGAAACATCATCGGCGATCCTTCTTCTCCGAGCGAGGGATCCGGCGCAACGCTCAGCTTCTCGTTTACCGATTCGACGACCGTGATCAATCTTCAATTCCAGGAACCGCTCTCATTGACGGGGGTCGATGACGGGAATTTTCAGGTGAATGTCTATCTAGCGCTCGATGAAGGGGAAGAAATTCCCATGTCGTACTCGTTTGTTTACGACAGCACCAAGCCGGTCTACAGCAATCTTCAGGTGAATTCCTATCCTGTCGCCGCGAGAGGAAAGGATGAGAAGGAAGAACAGCCGGCACCATTCAGCGTTAGCATCAATCGAAACAAGGTGGATTTCCAGAACAAGGATAACCCACTCCGCGGCTTCCTGCGCAGCGATTATTACTCGGGGCGCATCGATTCGATCATGGTAAATTTCTACGATGCGACCTCCGGGCTGAATCCGGCTCCGAACCTGACCTATCTCGTGCTCCAGGATTCCGACGACAACCTCGTATCCGGCATCAAACGAGTGGTCAGCGGACAGTATCGCTGGATTCTCAACGATCCGATCGTGCCCGGCGAAGATAGCTCGGCGAACTACAAGATCGCGCTGAAAGCCACGGATATGGCGGGGAACTCGAGAACCTATACCTATGAATTCCTGTTTGTATCCGATCCGACACCGGAGCTCATTGACTGGATGCCTTGGGGAATGGACTACACCTACGTGAATACGCATGAATTCAATCCTCCGGAGCTGGAAGGTGAATTCAAGGATTACTTCGGGATTGTCGAGGACTGGGACAAGACCTACATTCGCATGTACTTCCCGAGCGGGGATTCCGTTTATTCTCCGCACGGCGGCGATCTTTATTACGAACCCACGGATTCCAGCATGGTCGTCCGGCTCGAGCTGGACGGCGAGCTTCACACGGATGGGGAAGACGATGGCCTTTACACCGTCAGCATTCGTGCCGAGAACGAATTGGGCGCGGTCTATCACGAGTATCAATACATGATGTACGATACCGTCGTTCCCGAACCGATAGAAGTCCTCTACCGCGACCTGAACGGCATCTATCGTGAAGTGACCGGAGACAGCACGGAATCGAGTACCGGAATTACCCAGATTCAGGTGAAGTACTCCGACTTAACCTCGGGGATGTACTACACCCCCAACCTGACGAAGGTAGCCCTGTTCGATCCTAATGATGAAATCGTTTCGGGATTTCATTCGTACGGACCCTTTGTGGATGCGGATTCTCTGGTCATCTGGACACTCAGAACACCGCTCGCGAACGACGGAAGCGACGACGGACAGTATTCCATTCACCTTGTCGCGACCGATAAAGCCGGCAACATGATGCGCCAGCAGATACCGCTTGCGCTCCATTCACCGGTCCAGCCGCTCGAATTCACCTGGATGTTGGATGCGGTTTATCGCGTACACCTGAACTGGGAAGAATACACACCGAGCGTCACAAGGCGCGACCTCATGTCCTCAAGAAGAAAGGACGTGCAAATGAAGGGCGCTCGCGAGCTCACCTATTACTCGGTGAAGCGTCGCCTGAACGACGGTAACTGGAAGGAAATCGCACAAACAACAACTCACGACTACGTTGACGACCTTCTGGACGAACCGGACGGAACGTATCGCTACAGCCTTGCCGCCGTGTATACGTCGGGAGAGAGCGAGCAGCTCTATTCGGACGATATCCCGATCAAACGTTTTGCCGAAGCCACGATAACGGTTTACGAAAGCGATGGTGAAACGCCGATCGACAACGCTTATATCGGCGTGTTTGGCGAAGACGGTCTGTACAACATGGAGTTCAATCTCTACACGGACGAGGAAGGCGTTGTGACGATTTCCGGCATCTATATGGAGCTTTACCGCGTAACCATCGAGAAGGACGGCTACGAGAGCGTTGAAGCGTCCATCGATGTCGATTCCGATCCTGCGGACTTCAGCTTCACGCTGGGCCAATCCCAGACCATCGGCAGCGTGGAACCACAGAAGACTGTCATGTATCAGAACTACCCGAATCCGTTCAATCCCGAGACCAAGGTGAAGTTCGGCCTGAAACACGATTCATCGGTGGAAATCCTTATCTACAACACACGCGGTCAGCTTGTGAAGGTTCTCTATGACGATGATCTGAAAGCCGGATTCCACTCCATCAAATGGGATGGAAAAGACGAAGCGACCAAGCCGGTTTCTTCGGGAATCTACTTCTGTAAGTTCAGGGCTGTTTCATCCGAGGAGACGATTCAGGATATCCGCAAGATGATCATGCTAAAATAAGAATGTAAATTATATTATGGAAAGCCGTATCATCACGATGCGGCTTTTTCTTTGCAACGCAAAGCCGTGAACATCCAGAACATTTCTACCGGGTTTCTTACATCAAAATTTTCGCATCAAGCTAACTAGCTTTTCTCGAACGGATATGGGAGATAGAATTGCGGCTAATTGTTTTTCCAGATGTTTGTTGTCTCCATTTGAAAAAACCAGATATCTTGGGTAATGAAAGGCTGATGGCGATTTTATCGGAAACGGATAATGCTGAATACCGGGGGATACAGTAAAAGCGGCATGATGGCTTGTTTTCGCCATGATATCAATCACTCGATTATCATGAATATTAACCGGATATGCAAAAGCAGAAGAAGGTGTCCCTGACAGGCGAACAATCTCTTCTTCACCGATTCGGATATCCTCAAGAATCTCGTCATCAGAATAAGCGTCTGTCATCGTTATATGATGCATCGTGTGATTGTGGAAGGTTATCAATGGATTTTGTGAGAGATCGGTTATTTCATCCTCGGTGAGTGGCCGATGCAAATCAGACTTCGGCATTAATATATCAGTCTTAATCGACTCCAGTTGCTTCTTGATATCGCTCCAACGACTACGAAGAATTTCGGGACGCATCGATGTGTAGGTTTCAAAGCCCAATTCAGAAGAAATCGCATCCCACCAGTATAGACTCTGGTTTGATGAAAAGTACGGAGCAAGGAAGACCGCCATCGGTATTTGAAATTCCTGGATAACAGGTATTGCCCTTGTATTATTGAAATACCCGTCGTCAAATGTTAGAGCGACGTAAGTCCTATCGCTTCTAAGATTTCCGGCGACGATATCGGCAAGCGAGATAAATGAACAGCCAGCCTCTAGCAACCACTCAAGTATATACTGCAAATCCTGAACGGTTATGTATTGATTCTTTGCAAGTAACGGAATGGATGTTTCAGAGCGATCCTTGTAAATGGAATGAAACAACAACGATATGAGTCCTTTAGGTGGTTTCCTGTTGTCGTGGGCTGCTTGTCCTGCTTTTTGATCGATTCTTTGGGCAAGCCCCAAAGCTTTTCCTTTCACAAATCTTTTCATCTTCTTCATTGTTTATCCTCTTACCAGCCGAAGCATCCACTCATATCGCTATCGATAATGTTGAAGAAGGCAGCTTCTCTATTGTCGGAACAAATTTTCCCTGGGTGTTCTCCAAAATTCACTTGAAAGGAGATTGTCCTTAACGGTTCTTTTTCGAAACCACTGGCAATAAATGCTTCGTCGCTATTTTTAAAAGAACTGATCGATATTGCTGAATCGATCAACATCCGGGTCATCAGGTTTTTAAATGAGCTAACAACATCACGGATATCCTGAACATCCGACACCTGATAGTCCATTAACATTAGGCAAGGTAAGTCGTTATAATAGCTGAGCCTGGCAACGAAGTAGTCGTTGCTATCTCTTCTCTGGTAAACAGTACAAGGTAGTTCGTCGGAGAAGTAAGCCCATTCCGCAAAGTCTTTGGTGCGAATAAATGATAACAAATCCGGCAAAGGATTTGGTATACGTAACTTATCTGGACGTTCCACCTTATAGAACATTCCTCCTGAGATTATATCTGGGAATGACCGATCCTTGTGAAGAGCGCTTGACTGGTTTCCGTACTTCATCGCCAAGAAAAGTTTTCTGCACCTGTTACGTAGCTTGTTTAATAAGGTGAAGCGAAAAACTCGTTTTGTCGTGAACAGAAAATGAAGAAGCTTTGTGCGGTAGAGAGTGAATAACCACCCTGGCGGTAATTCTATATATTTCATAGCTCTGTATCCTTTTTGCGCTGAAGGAGATGAACCGATCGCTGCGAAGCACTCGAACTTCGCCAATCCAGACATAAAAAGCTTAATCCCCAATTCCCTTCTTCGATGTTGCTCATCAATGATTAAATCATACCCGAATGCCCCAGCGTATTCCTTGCCTTCTGTATGTGCCATGAAGGGAAGAAATAGAAAGCTTCCGACGATCTCCTCATCACACAGTAATAACAGCCCCCTCAAAGCAGGCATTGAAGATGAACGGTAAGGATTGTCCATGATGAAATGTTGAATGTAGGCTTCTATTCGTTTGCGGCGGGGATGAACTTTCCGCATGAAAACCAGCAACATGTCATAATGAGCATTATTTAAATCCACGAACCTGTATTTTTGCATAGTTTATTATCGTTCCTTGGTCAGTGAGTCCTTTATACGATAGCCTTTTTTTCTGCATTCAGTCTATTCATCTCAAAAATCTTTATATTTGAAATCCTGGCAAATCTTTTTTGATATTGATTATCAGGGTCATTTTCTTACACACTCAATCCACAACCAAATATGAGCTCGGGGTAAACAGAAGTGGTCACGGGAATTAGGACTTGCGTATAAGTGGAAATCTTGCTCCGATTGATCAGAGAGAAAGAGAGAGTATTTAAAGAGTAAGAGAATGAGAAGACCACGACGTAATCACTCGGCGACATTCAAGGTGAAGGTGGCTCTGGCCGCGCTCAAGGTCGACCGGACGCTTGCCGAACTTGCAGTACAATTCGACGTACATCCCAACCAGATATCGGACTGGAAACAGCAGATGCTGGACATCGCTTCTTTGGTGTTCGGCGGTCCGCGCAAGGACAAGCAATCATAAAATCTCCTCGAATAATTTCTTGACACAGCGGCAACGTTTGTTTGATTGATACGATACGATAAGTATCTGATTTCTATAAAATAAAGATGTTCTGGAGGAACGTATGGTCAAGAAGGGTTTGTTTTACACGGAATCCCACGAGTGGGTAAAAAAAGACGGCAAGAATGCCGTTATCGGAATTACCGATTTTGCGCAACACGAACTTGGTGATATCGTTTATGTGGAACTTCCTGAAGTCGGCGACGAAGTGGAAGCTGGAGATGCGTTTGGTTCCGTCGAAGCCGTAAAAGCGGTCGAAGACCTGGTAAGCCCGGTGTCGGGTGAAGTGATTGCCGTAAACGAAGCTCTGGAAGACGAGCCGGAACTCATCAACAAATCAGCGTTCGGCAACGGCTGGATCATCAAAGTGAAGATGTCCGATCCGGAAGAACTCGAAGAACTGATGGATGCCGAAGCATATCAGGAAATGATTGAAGAATAAATCAATAAGATGACAGAGTATTCCAGAAGCAGCTTTCTCATCATTCTCATCGCGCCGTCCGGTGGCGGCAAATCGACCGTTTTGCGTCGCGTGATGCAAGACCGCTCTAAGAAGGATATCCCGATCGTTTACTCGATATCCTACACGACGCGCCAGCCTCGGGGAGCGGAGAAGGATAAGGAAGACTATTTCTTTGTCGGCAAAGACGAATTCGAGAAGTTGCTGGATGAGAAGATGTTTCTGGAACACGCCCTCGTGCACGGAAACTGGTACGGAACTTCTCGCGAGTACGTTACCGGCCAGCTCATGGAAGGGCGGCACGTAATACTGGATATCGACGTACAGGGCGCGCTTTCGGTGATGCGAAGCGGACTCCCCATGGTGACGATCTTCATGATCCCGCCCGATCTGAAAACGCTCGAGGACCGCCTGAAAAAGCGCGGTACCGATTCGCAGGAGACGATCGATCTGCGACTCGAAAACGCTCGTAAGGAACTCGGATTTCTCAATTACTTCGATTATCTCGTGGTCAACGATGAACTCGAAGACGCCGTGAAAGCGGTCGAATCGATCATCCGATCTGAGGAGAACCGGGTGAGCCGGTATCGCAAAGTAAATGAAATATTCTATGGAGGTATGGATGAACAATCCTAAAATTGATACCTTTCTCGAAAAGCACAACATGAATTATCTCTTTCTGCAGCTTGCTAACCTGGAAGTGAGACGCCTCAGCGACCTTCCGTCCACGGTGAAGGACAAGTTCGAAGAAAAACTCACCATCACCGCGCTGGAGCATGTTGCGGATAACGAAATTCCCGATTACATCGCGGACATACCCATCGATCCGGATTTCGAAGAAGAATAGTACATAAAGAATGATTCGAAAATCGATCCGGAACTACCTGGACTATCTCAAGGTTTCGGGAATCGATGAGATATTTATCGATAAGAGCGTTCTGGAACAAGCGCTCCAACAGGTAAATACGACTCCGTCTGGAAATCCGGCAGAGCTGCTTGCCCGTTTCGAACGGGAAAACCAGAACTGCCGGAAATGCGTTTTGGCGGAACAACGAACCAAGTTCGTTTACGGCGCAGGAAACCCCCAGGCAAAGATGATGCTCATCGGAGAAGGCCCTGGAAGGGACGAAGATTTATCCGGCAAACCATTCGTGGGTCGCGCGGGGCAGCTTCTCGACAAGATGCTCAAGGCGATCAACATCACCCGCGAAGAGATATTCATCGGCAACATGGTGAAGTGTCGCCCTCCGGGGAACCGCGATCCCAATCCGGAAGAGGTTGCCGCGTGCCGTCCTTTGCTCGACCAGCAGATCGATATCATCAAGCCGAAGATCATCGTCCTGCTGGGTCGCGTGGCCGCTCAAGCGTTGCTCGAAACAACGGCCTCGCTCGGTTCCATGCGTGCAGGAGAGCACGAGTATCGAGGAATCCGCACTTTCGCGACGTATCACCCCGCAGCGCTTTTGCGAAACGAGGGGCTGAAAAAGGCCGCGTGGATCGATCTGCAACGCATTCGGGACGTCTATAATTCCCTATAACTGAACAGGAGCATTTGTGACCCGTAAAGTCGAACGTACGCTTCCAAAAGACCTCAACGCCGAAGCTGCCGTGCTTTCAGCCATGCTGATCGATCCGGCCGCCGTGGCGAAGGCGATCGAGAAGCTAACCGAAGAACACTTTTATCATACACCGCATAAATTTGTTTTCCGCGCGATTTGCGAGCTCTTCGAGGAGAACACGGAGATCGACGTTATCACCCTCATGAACCGCCTGGAGAAAGCGGAAGTGAAGACCCGTAGCGGGGCCGACTCCATCAATATGCTGGAAAAGGCCGGCGGAAAGCAGTACATCATTGAACTTTCGGACGTCGTGCTCAGCGGCGCGAACGTCGATTACCACGCGAACATCGTTCTGGAAAAAGCGCTGCTTCGCATGCTGATCCAGAAGAGTTCGGAGATCATCGAGGGAGCCTACCGCCAGGACATGCCGGTCGACGACATCATCGATGAGGCCGAGCAGTTGATCTTCAGCATCGCCGAGCGCTCCAACATGAAATCCTTTGTTCGCGTTACGGATATCATCCCCGAGACGCTTCAGAATATCGAGGATGTGGCCGCGAACAAGACGAACGTCCTGGGAGTCCCCACCGGTTTCTACGATCTCGACAAGAAGACCGGCGGATTCCGCAAGGGGCAGTTCATCGTTCTGGCTGCGCGTCCCGCCATGGGAAAGACGGCTTTCGCGCTCAACATCGGATTCAACGCGGCGGTGCATCACAATCTCAAGGTGGCGATATTCACCATGGAGATGGCCAGCGACGAAATCCTCATGCGTATGCTCTCGTCCAATTCGGAAGTCCAGATGGACTCGATGCTCAAGGGTTTCGGCATGACGCAGGACAAGCTGCGCGAGATCACGCGCGTCGCCGACGCCTTCCACACCAAGGATATCTACATCGACGACACCGGCACGAACACCGCACTGGATATCCGGGCCAAATCACGTCGCCTGAAGGCCGAACTTGGCGGTCTCGATCTGATCATCATCGACTACCTTCAGCTCATGTCGTCCAAGCGCAACCGCGACAACCGCCAGCAGGAAATCTCCGAGATTTCCCGCGCGCTCAAGGTTCTCGCGAAGGAACTCGGGTTGCCGGTTATCGCTCTCTCGCAGCTTAACCGCGGATTGGAGAACCGTGACGACAAGCGTCCGCGCCTCGCCGACCTCCGTGAATCGGGAGCGATCGAGCAGGACGCCGATATCGTGATGTTCATCTATCGCGACGAATACTACAACAAGGAAACCGAGAAGCCCGGTATCGCCGAAGTGATCATCGGCAAGAACCGACACGGCGCGGTGGGATCGGTCGAGCTCGAGTTCGTGGGCGAGATTGTCAGTTTCCGCAATTACGATCCCCTCAGATAGCCTGATGGTCCAGTCGTTCTTCAGCCACATCGGAGCATTTGTCCTTTTCATCGAATCGCTGATATTCCACATCCCGAAGTTGCCCAAACGCTTTTACCAAATCATCGTTCAAATCAAGCGCATGGGATTCGATTCCATCCTGCTGATCACGGTTACTTCCGGCTTCACTGGAATGGTCACCTCTTTGCAAGCTACTTACCAGACAAGCGGTTACATTCCCGAGGAACTCATCGGAGTGATGGTGGGGAAATCGATGATGATCGAGCTGGCTCCCGTACTTACAGCGCTCGTGCTGGCCGGAAGGGTGGGCGCGTCTATCGCGGCGGAAATCGGAACAATGAAGGTCAGCGAGCAGCTCGACGCGCTGGAGATTCTCGCAATCGATCCGGTTGACTTTCTCTATCTTCCGCGCGTGGTGGGCGGCTTCATCGTGCTGCCGATGCTTACGGTCTACGCCAATTTCGTGGGGATCATGTCCGGATTCTTCGTCGCGAGATTCAAGTATGGCGTGAGCGGATTCGAATTCTTCCACAATATGCGCAAGATGTTCGACGCCCCCGATCTGTGGGGTGGATTGATCAAGTCGGTGGTTTTCGGGCTGATCATCACGACGCTGGCATGCTTCATCGGTTCCCGCGCACGCAACGGCGCTGAAGGCGTGGGCAGGGCGTCGACGCTGACGGTGGTCTACGCATCCATTTTCATTCTACTCATGGACTTCATTGTCGCTTCCATTTTATTCGGAGGAATGTAGTGAATCGATTTTTCTCGTGTTTTTTAATGATCCTGACGATTGTGACGCTTCTATCCTGCAGCAAGCAGGCACAGCAAGAATCCGCCCGGAAGAGCTTGAACATCCTCGCGACGAAGGATTTCATCGAGACTCTGGGAGAATCGACCCGGAGAACGTTCGAAGAGAAGCAGAATTGCTCACTCAGGTTTGTCGAGATGGAAAACGCGGGAGCGATCATCGATACCTTGCGGAAATATAAAAATCGACCCGGCATCGACATGGTCATCGGGCTGGGAGGCGTGTTCCTCGATACGATTCGCCAGGATAGCGTTCTGGCTCCGTTTATCCCCGAGCATGAGTACCGAGTTCCTGTGCGCCACCGTGTGAGCAAGAGAGGTTTCCTGACGCCGTACCAGTTTACCTATGTCGGATTCATCTGCGACACGGTTCTGGTGAAAAATCCACCGCGTACCTTCGGTGCGTTGACAGATCACGCCTGGAAGGATGCAATCCTTCTTCCCGATCCTTTCAAGACGAATCTTGGAAAAGCCTTTTACCGCTTTACCGCGACTTTCGCAGGTCCGTTCGGTTTCCCCAAGGTCTGGCGCAGTATCAAGCCAAACGTGATCATGCTGACGAATACGGAAGAGGACTCGTTCAACAGGTTCATGGCCGGGGAAGCGGATATCGCGATGGTGAAAATGACACGCCTGGAGCGGCTGCGCAAGGATGGCGACGACGCTCGCTATCAAATTTACATGCTTCAGGAAGGCGGATACAAGTACTACGATTGTGCCGGGATCGTAAAAGGGACCCGGAACCGCGCGCTCGCGCAGAAGTACATCGAGTACCTGCTTTCCAAAGATTTACAGGAGAAAATCCCGGAGATTTCGTGGATGTACCCGGTGAACGAGGGTGTCGAACTGCCCGAGTCTTTCGACGCGATCGAAGTACCGGTCAAAGAGTTTTCCAGCAAGTGGGGCAAGAAAGAGAACTGCAACGAGAGCTACCTGAAGCGCAAGTGGGAAAAAGAATGGGAGTAGGCGAGAATAATCTCCCCAGCTTCCATGTTGTGCTTTTCCGACCGGAGATACCCTCCAATACGGGGAACATCGGCAGGCTTTGCGTTGGGATGGGGGCTAACCTCCACATTATCAAGCCAATGCGTTTTCTAATCACGGACAAGTATCTCAAACGTGCGGGGCTTGACTACTGGGAAAAGCTGAATCCCCTTTTCCACGAGAGTTTCGAGGACTTTTTGTCCAAATTTCCTGTTGACAGAATTTTCCTGTGTACGACAAAATCAACGAAAGCCTATACCAGCTTTGACTACCGGCAGGGTGACGTATTCGTATTTGGACCGGAGACCTCCGGCATTCCGGAAGATATTCTTGCAGAGCATCGGGAAAGGAACATCCGCATCCCGATGACCGATGACATTCGATCCATCAATCTGTCCAACAGCGTCGCGGTTATCCTGTACGAGGCCTGGCGCCAGATTGGCTTTGCAGGTGGATTTCCTCAGGAATGAAATAGATAATGCCGTCCTTCGACACAATCCCGATAAATCGGGATCACTCAGGATGACAGGGATTAGGGTGATCACTGGGACAAAATAAGGATTTAATGACTTCGCTTTGCGAAAGGCTTAGGTTCGAAGTCTTCGTTTTGACTTCGTCAAAGCCGAAAAGAATAAGGAAGATAATTTTCCACTTTCGCATTTCGCTTTGCGAAAGGCTTACGTTCGAAGTTTTCGTTTTGACTTCGTCAAAGCCGAAAAGAAAATAGGAGGAAACATGCTTCAAGGTTCTTACGTTGCGCTCGTTACACCGTTCAAGAAAAACGAGATCGATTATAACGCGCTGGAAAAACTGCTCGATTTTCACATGAAGGAAGGAACGCATGGAATCCTTCTGAACGGCACGACCGGCGAATCTCCAACGCTTGCCGGCGACGAGAAAGACCGGATGATACGCTTCTGCGTACAGCGCATCAACGGGAAGCTTCCCATCATGCTGGGAACCGGCACGAACAACCTGGGTAAAACAGTCTCGGCGACAGCCGGCGCGAAGGAATACGGAATCGATTACGCCCTCGTCATCACCCCGTACTACAACAAACCCACGCAGGAAGGGCTCTACCAGTTCTTCAAGAGGGTCCACGACCAAACCGACATCCCCATCGTCATTTACAACGTTCCGGGGCGCACGAGCGTGAATATCGCCACGGAGACCATCCTTCGCCTTGCCGAAGAATGCCCGCGCATTGTCGGGCTCAAAGCCGCCAGCGGCGATCTGGTGAAGGCGTCCATCGTTGCCCGGGACACGCGCGATGATTTCTCCGTGATGTCCGGCGAGGACGCGCTGAACATGCCTCTCATGGCCTGCGGCGCGAAAGGCGTTATTTCCGTGACCGCGAACGTGATGCCGGGAAAGGTGAGTCAATTGGCCGAAAGCTGCCTGAAAGGCGACTACAAGCGCGCGCTTGAGATTCATCAGGAGCTGATCGAGATCAACGCCGCGATGTTCTACGAAACCAATCCCATTCCGGTGAAGTCCGCTCTCGCCATGATGGGTATGATCGAAGACGAGATTAGGCTTCCACTCGTGAATCTTTCGGAAGTGAATCGCAAGAAACTCGAGAATGTACTGAAATCGTATCAGATAATATAGGAAGGTGTTAGGTGGCCAGACGTTTCCGCAAGGATAATACGAGCATTATATGCCCCCGATCCAGAAGGTTCGAGAGCATTTACGTCTGCGCCGTCAATTGTCGGAAGAAATGTCAAAAGTATAAATCCAACATTACGATCAAAGCTTTACTTGACTTTGTGCAAAACCATCCTGAATATGTAATTGTAGGAGAAATTATGCCGACAAAAAAGGTCGTCTCTACGAAGAAAGAGAAGATGTACTGGGTCATCGAGGAAGAGAACCGGTTCAGGGAAGTCAGTGAAAAGGAACTGATGGAGAACCCGATCGAGTTCCTCAACAAGCAGATATGGGATTGCCCACCCAACGAATACGAACTGGTGATCTCACTGAAAAAGAAGAAATAACGAGCGAGGATCCTATGAAAAAGCTCATCATGGTTGCATTGCTGGCAGCGATGCTTCTTCAGCTCGGGATGTTGGCTGCTGTTGCGGCAACGAGCCCCAAGGGCGAGGAAGACGTCGGTAAACTGTACACCTTTAAAGGGAAATTGCTGTACGAAGACGAAACCTGGTTTCTTCAGCTTCCCAACAAGGAACGCTTGAAGCTTGCGTTGCCTGAGGAAGAGTTCCTGGAAGAAGAGCTCGGGTTGAAGCTGGTGAAATTCGATTTCATGGAAATGACAGGTTTCTACGATGAAGACCGTTTCGTTGTCCAGAGAATCGTAAAGGACGGTTACGCCTACGAATTTTAGGAGAACTGCTCTCCTATAGAATTTTCGCGGTGGCTTCGACATGGAATACGTATATCTGAATCAATGGTTACACGGGCAGGAACTTGCCGGGAAGAGGCCGCTGCTGGGGGAAATTCTTCGATTCGAGGATCAGTACCTGCTCACCTTCCCGAAGGCGAAAGAGGATCTTCAAATCTCGCTCTTCTCAGGTAATCCGTTCTGTTTCACCGTAAAGAAGACGAAACTCCCGTTCGTCCCGGCGAACGAGATCAGTCCCATCATACACCGGTTGCAACACACTCGCCTGGGGGATGTATCCATCAGCGAGCATGACCGGATCATTCGATTTCACTTCTTCCGCACCGCCTTGGACGGAAAGCAGGAAGAGCTCATACTCGTCGCGGAATTGATACCGCGTTTCACCAATCTCATTTTAGTGCAAGACGGCATTATCTTCGATTCACTGCGACGTTTCAGCTTCGCGGAGAACCAGCATCGCCAGATTTTACCCGGCGTGGAGTATCTTCCACCTCCGGCAGGCTTCCAACAACACGATGCGACAACCGATATCCCCCAGTTAAACGCTAGGAACTACGATTCCATCAACGATTATCTGCATGATTTTTATTACGTAAAGCAGCTCGGGGACAAAGCGGATCATATCCGCAACGACATCGTGAAATCGATCAAGCGCGATATGAAAAAGAAGGTCAAGAAGCTCGAAAAACAGCTGCAGGAAAGAAGCCAGGCAGAGAAGGAAACCGACTGGCTTCAGGCAGCGGAGCTCTTGAAGGCGCATTATCATCTCTTGAAGAAAGGCCAGGATTCCGTAACGGTGGTGGATTATTACAAGCCCGGGCAGGATGAGGTGGATATCACCCTGTTGCCTGAGCTGACGCCCCAGAAGAACATCGAGCGATACCTGAAGAAGTACCGCAAGGCCAAGAACGGTGCAAAGATGATCGAAGAGCAGATTGCCAACACGGAAGCAGAGATCGATGAGCTTCACCGCTGGCTTTTCGACCTGGAGGACGAAAGTGATTACCTCGCGCTGAAGGAGTTTTCGAAAGCCGGAATCGCCAAGAAGGGCGAGACAGCGCGCAAGGCTCCCTATCGAAGGTTGATGATCGACGACGGCTGGGAGATATTCATCGGAAGGACCTCAACGGAGAACGATCAACTTACCACGCGTTTTGCCAAACCCTGGGACTGGTGGTTCCACAGCAGGATTTTCAAGGGATCACACGTTGTGCTACGCAATTACAAGAAAAAGGAACCGTCCCCCGAGCACACGATGCTTGCCGCGAGGCTGGCTGCTTACTACAGCAAGGCGAAGAAATCGAGCAACGTGCCGGTCGATATGACGCAAATCCGTTACATCCGCAAACCCCGTGGAAGCGCACCCGGATTCGTGACCTATACCAATCAGAAAACGCTGTACGTCGATCCCTTGAGCATGAGGGATGCGGCGGCGTGCATCGATTCGCCGGAGAATGATTCGTGAAGGTATTCCATATCGACGACCCCAAGGCCTATGTCGCATTCGATCAAACCCTGATTCGGGAAGTCTTTCATCCGAATCACACCGGTCTGGATACAAGCTATAGCATCGCGCTGGCTTCGCTCGAGCCAGGGAAGGCCTCCGAACCGCATGCGCTCAGGACGTCGTCGGAATTGTATCTGATCATGCAGGGACATGGAACCGTGCACGTGGGAGATGAATCTCGGGAAGTGGGGAAAGGGCATATCGTCTTTATTCCCGCAGGTGAGAAGCAGTGGATCGAGAACACCTCCGGGGAGACGCTTTCATTCTACTGCGTCGTATCTCCACCCTGGCGAAGCGAGGATGAACTGCCGATCGAGTAGCGGATCACATTCTCGGATCGCACAAACTCTCGATGAATCGATCGACAAGCCCGTAAACAAATGCCCCCTTATTGCTTTCTTCAACCAGAATTCTCAATGCATCCTTGGGCGGCATCGCTCTGCGATAGGGCCGGTCGTTGTTGGTTAGCGCTTCGTATATGTCGATAATACCTACGAGCTGTCCTACAAGTGAAACGTCTTTGATGCTCTTGGGGTATCCCGTGCCGTTGACCTTCTCATGATGCTCGGTTGCCGCCTGAACTACTCGCTGATCCGTTATACCATTGTTCATCAGGATTTGCGCCCCGAGGCACGGGTGCCGCTTGATCGCATTGAATTCCTCATTGGTGAGTTTCCGCGGCGCGGCAAGAATCTTCTTGGGGATCAACGTCTTTCCGACATCATGCAGCAAGGCGGCCATCGAGAATTGGATCGTTTTCTGCCAGTTGTACCCGACGAAGTTACAGAATCCCAGCATCAGGGCCATTACATTTACGGAGTGAAGCGCTGTCGTATAGTCTTTGCAACTGATGGATATGATCTGCCCGAGGATATCTTGCTTTCTCGAAAAGGCACGCATTACCAGGATTACCGACTTCTCAGCCTCCTTGTATGTGCCGCTTCGAGGTTCATCGAGAAGCTCGTCCGCAATAACGACCAATCCTTCCCGAACGGATTCGACATCGCCTTCCTTGAGTTTCGCCTGAATGTGTTGATTAACGATTGCCTGGGCTTCCTGCGCTGCTTCGGCTTTATCGCGCGTAAGAATGTAAAGTTCGGGGAGCCGATTCTGATCCACTCGCATTTCACTGATGGATATTTCGGGTTGTTTGTATATCTCCCATTCGGTATCGCTGATTCGATAGTACAGGGGAACTTTCTTGACCATCCTCGCTTTCGTCATGGATACTTTCGTGTAGGCTTTTTTCTTCTGTTTCAGTACAAATTCTTGCAGTTCCTGAGAATAATCATTAGTCACACTTTGATCGGACATCGTGGAATCACTGTTTACAAGTTTCATTTTTTTCCCTATTACAATATTCTATATTATCCAGAAATATTATACCCGATATCAACGAACGGTACATAACAAGTTAGATGGATATCTGATTCTGGCCCGGTAGTGTTGCACTCACATGATTAATAATAATATATACAAATAAAGCTCAATGCAAAGTAAAAAAGCGATCATTTTTGACAAAAATGATCGCTTCATTGTTACACATCGGCTATCTACTTGATCATCATCGCTTTAACGATCTTCTTGTAGTTCTCCGTTTCCATCTTGATGAAATAGATACCGGAAGCCACCGACTTACCTGTATCGTCGTCTCCGTGCCATTCGATCGAATGTTCGCCTTCGGGGCAGCCATCGTTTTTATACGTCCGCACCTTCTGGCCCTTGATGTTGTAGATCGCGATTTCCACATCGCACTGCTCCGCGACGGAGTACTTGATCAAGGTTGTCGGATTGAACGGATTCGGGTAGTTTCCAGAAAGTTCAGTGATGAAGACCGGCGCTGGAGGTTCGTCTCCGGGATCGGTAACGGTAACCGAGACCGGACCGCAGAACTGGCTATGTCCAGTGAGTTCCATGATTTGAAGCCAGTAGAAGTAGGTGTGCTCCACTTCAACATCGTAGTCCGGATATTCGTAGATGCTCTCGTTCCCGGTATTCGTCGCGTCGATCATCGGAATGGAAATGAGCGTTGCGTCGTTCAATTGCGATACCTCGTTGCGGTAAACGTTGTATCCGAGCAAATCTTCCTCGGATTGCGTGATCCAGTTGATCTGCACGAATCCCGCCGATGTTGTCGTGGCCGTGAACGAGGAGAGGGTCACGGGCAGGGTGAAGTCCTCGCTTCCGAACCCCAGATCGAGGTCTCCGTCGGCACGCCCTGTATTCAAGCCGGTGATCACGACGTTCGTGCCGTCGAAGATAAAGTACGGGGTAGGAGCGCCATCTGTCCAGGCGGGAATCGGAATCCAGGTTCCTCCGCCCAGCGAGTAGTAGATGTACTGAATATCGTATGGGTAGCCGGACAGCGTGAGTGTTATGTTCCCGTTATAGACGCTTTGATCCGTACAGCTGATGCGCAAGGCCATTTCCAGATCGTCCAGGGTTTCCACGGATGCCATCTTGCCGATGAACGCCTCGTATTCGAGTCGCTGTTCGCTTCCTTCTTCACCGCCCTTGATGCCCAACTCAATGATGAGCACAACTTGCCCGGACGGGGTTGCATTAGGTTGCATCGTCACAGACGGGAATTGGATATCGCCAACCTGTGGTATGTCCATCTCGTAGAATCCGCCCGACCATCCACCCGAATCAATCACCTCTCCGGCGAGACCAGTACCGTTATCGTGATTGGGGCTTCCTTCCGGCTGCTGGGTCGTGAAACTCCACTCGAGCGGTGGACCGACTTCGTCGCGAATGTTGCGTGGGCTGATCGTTACCCAATACTGTGTATCGTACAGCAGATAATCGGTCGGAATATCATACTGGTTGTCCATCAGGTTTGTATTGACGATAGCTCCCGGAGAGCTATAGTCAGGAGTGATGTCCAGATGGATCGACCACCGGAACACATCCATGTCGTCCGACCAGAAGACTGAAGGGAAGCTCACGGAAACGTTGTTGCCCGTGGGCAGTCCATTATCCGGTTGGCCCGGAATGGTCGCGTTGTTTGCGTCGTAGCAGAATGCTCCGATATCCATTTGCGTGCCGTCGGGATCTTGATCCATCGGGTCAACGGTCCAGTCGGAGCCGTTGTTGTTGAAGTCGGGATCACCGGCGTTGATACATGGGCTGTTTGCCCTGAGAGTGAAGTTACCCGTCGGCGCGTCGATGAATCTTGGATTCAGGTCGATGTTGCCTGTGCCGTCGGAGTAATTGAGCATGTTGTTGTAGCGAGCCTGCACGGTCGAGGTGGCGTCCATGTTGTTGATCGCCTGATCATATTGATCGTCGCTCCATACGATGTTCATGCTCCAAATCGCATTCGAATAATTCGCCGAAGTACCGATGTCGTATCCGTAGATTGTGTTATTGTTGACCATCGCGTCGGAAACGGTATCGAGCATGATACCCGAGTTGCCGTTCAGGTCATGTGCGAATCCCGGATCGAGATAGATTGTGTTGTGATGAATCTTCAACGGACTCGCTGAAACATTCGCTCTCAAGCCCGTATCGTTGTTGTTGAGTGTGTTTCCATAGGCGGAGACAGCCCCGCAGTTATCAAGGAGAATCGCGTTAGCGAAGTTTTCGATCTTGCAATTCCGGATCACGCCGGTCGCACCGTCGGTGAAGTGTACGCCATCGCCAATTCCCCGTGTGGCCGAGTCGCTCTGCTTGATGCGGATGTTGGACAGCGTGGGGGTCGAGATTTCCCGATCAGGGGCAGTTACTCTAACACCGGTCTGGTAGCCTTCGATCACGATATCCGCCGCATGCGTGGAATCGCCCACAATGATTGCGTCTACGTTCTGAAGGAAGATACCCGTATTGAGCTCTCTTGTCGCCGAATCGCTCTGCTTGATGCGGATGTTGGAAAGAGTCGGCGTGGAGCGGTCCCGCAGCGCTGGACTCATATCGTAGAAGATACCGTACTGGCAACCTTCGATGATCGCGTTCTTCAGGTTCGCGACGACGGATCCGTTGAAATTGAATCCGCTTGTCGATTCACGCGTGGCCGAGTCGCTGGTTTTTATACGGATGTTGCTCAACGTCGGCGTGGCCCTGCTTCTGCCACGGTTGGAGAACACCGATATTCCGATATCGCAGTTCTCGATGATGACCGAGTCGGAAACAGCTTCACCACCGATAATGATGGATTCGATATTGTCGACCCTGATGCCTGTTTTTTGCGACCGGGTCGCAGAATCGCTCTGCTTGATGCGGATATTGGATAGCGTTGGCGTATCCCGGACATCACCTGTCTGATAATAATCGATACCCGTCATGAAACCGTCGATGATCACGCCTTCGATATGCGCATCGACCGGGCCGTGAATCAGGATCGCTGAAGTGTCGATTCGTGTCGCAGAATCGCTTTGCTTGATGCGGATATTGGATAGGGTAGGGGTCGATCTGCTCCGCAGAAAGGATTGATAGATTTCGATTCCCATGGGATAGCCTTCGATGATGATGGAATCGTTGGCGGTCGTACCGCCGATCTGAACATCCGTCGCGTTCATCAGCAGGATCGCCTGGGTGACGCTTCTCGTCGCCGAGTCGGAAGTCTTGATGCGAATGTTCGAAAGAGTGGGCGTCGAGAGTGGATCGCTGCCCGTGTCGTCGATCACGATACCGATGTTGTAATTCTCGATATTGATGTTCTGCAGAACGGGATCGCAGTTACCCGTGATGTTGATCGCGTCTTCGTAAGTCCTGGTTGCCGAATCGCTCTGCTTCACTCGGATGTTGCTCAGCGTGGGCGTCGAGGTTGCCTGTGTATTGTCGATATCGATACCGAAGGCGTAGTTCTCGATGGTTATGCCATCGAGAGTCCCTGAGAAATCGCCCTCCACCGAGAGGCCGGTTCCTGCAGGTCTGGTGGCGGAGTCCGACGTCTTGATGCGGATGTTTGAAAGCGTAGGGGTTCTCGGATTGTCACGGCCGCTTCGCAGGATCGATATACCGTTCGTGGCGTTGAGAATCTCGCTGTAACTCAGCGTTCCGCCAGATCCCGAGCTATAGATGAGGCCACCCCAGCTTCCGGATTCGATCCCTCGAAACGTTGCGCCTTGCGCCTCAAGATTACCATTGTTCTGGAGAACGAAGCCTTCACGGAAGCAGACGACAACGTCTGGCTCGATCACGAGTTGCCCTCCCTGGCCAATCTGTAAATTGTCGTTAACAATGAACGGGCTGGACTGGAAGTCCCACAAGGCATTATCGATGGGCTGTGAGGTATCAACCACCGTTCCGACGACGATGTAGTCCTGGTGGGTGGCCGTTGCCTCGTCCGAACCGTCGGAAACCGTCAGCGAGACGGTGTAGATGCCATTCGTCGTGTACGTGTGGAAGGGGTCTGCATCGTAGCTCGGTCCCGACTCGTCCCCGAAATCCCACTCGTAGGACTGGATATTGCCCGTCACCTCAGAATAGAAATGAACGTTCAGCGGGGCGGGACCGGTCGTAATATCTGCCTGGAAATCGACGGATAGGTCGTCATTCACGTGGATGGCATCCGTTATCGTCTTGGAGTGCTGCACGCCGGTGCTATCGGAGATCGTCAATGTCACATCGTAATCTCCGCCGGTTTCGTACCGATGAAAAACCTGCGTCGCGGGGCCGATGACCACAGGATCGGTTTCGTCGCCAAAATCCCATATCGCGGTGCTGTAGCGACCTAACGAGTTATCGTAAAACGATGCACTGAATGGTGCGTTGCCTGACTGCTGAGCGACGGAGAAATCTGCTTCCAGAACATTGATGTAGTTCTGCTTTTCGACAGTCTGACTTCCATGCGTCCACCACACTGCCGTCAGCGTAACGGTGTAAAGCCCGCCCGATTGGTAAATATGGGCCGGATTGCTTTGTCCATCACCGTATCCGTCTCCAAAATTCCATAGGTACAACGAAGGAATCGGATCACATACGGAAATGAACGTAACGTATTCCCGCGCGCCAACAGTCGTGACATCAGCGTAAAAATCCGCTGTCTGGGCGGCAATAGCCACCGCAAATGCAATAAGTAAAACGGATAGAACATACTTCATAATGCCTCACTTATTTATTGTTTTCAATCTCTTATACTGGTTGTGAATGTATTTTGACATACGCAATTTCTACAATTTAAATATTAGCACTGAAAATGGATATTGTCAAGAGATTTACCGCACCGAATATTATTCGTAATTTATATTATCGCTTGATCTTGGTTCAGCAATGAAAGCTTGAGTTTTACATATAAAAAGCTTTACAAGAAATCTCCGGAAGAAAGAAATTGATTGCAATCAGCAATTATGGAAGCAGAAAAAATCCGTTTGACGCAGTACTCCGAGTATTCCGGTTGCGCTGCCAAGTTAGGACCGTGTGTCTTAACCGAATCCCTGGGGGATCTGACCCAGCCGCAATACGCGGAACTGCTTGTCGATTATCGGCATAGCGAGGACGCGGGTGTGTTCAAAATCTCCGATCGCCAGGCGCTGGTCCAGACGGTTGATTTCTTCCCGCCGGTTGTCGATGATCCATACGCATTCGGGCAGATCGCTGCCGCAAATTCTCTCTCCGACGTCTACGCGATGGGAGGGAAGCCCATTACCGCGCTCAGCATCGTCTGCTTTCCGCTACACAAGCTCGACGTCTCCGTTCTCAAATCGATTGCCGAAGGCGGCATGAGCAAACTGAGAGAAGCGAAGTGCGCTCTGCTGGGCGGTCACAGCATCAAAGACGACAGCGTCAAATACGGCCTGGCGGTGACGGGCCTGATCGATCCGAAGAAGATACTGCTCAACAACACGCCTTCACCGGGCGAGCACCTGATTCTCACCAAGCCTATCGGAAATGGAATCGTGAACACCGCCATCCGGCAAGGGAAAGCATCGGAAGATTTAATCAGGATCGTTACCGATTCCATGGCCACGCTGAACAAAGCGGCCGCGGAAGCGCTCGCAAACTTCCCCGTCACAGCTTGCACCGATATCACGGGCTTCGGTCTGGCCGGTCATATCTGCGAGATGATCCAGAACACCTGCACCGGGATCGATCTTTTCTTCGAAGAGATTCCACTGTATCCGAAGACGATCGAAATGGCTAAAATGAAGCTGGTGCCCGGCGGAACCAAAGGCAATATCAGCTACCGGATGAATCACATGACAAACGGCAATGCGATCCCGCAGTGGATTCTCGATATCCTTTTCGATCCCCAAACCTCGGGCGGTCTGCTTCTTTCTGTGCCGAAAGCAAAATCCGACAAGCTACTCCAAATCCTACAGGATACCTGCGAAGTCGCCGCCATCATAGGCGAAACGACTGATAACGCGGGAATACTGAATATCCTTCTCTAATTCACTTCATCGACCCCGTCCAGCCCGAAATATTCTCGGTTCGTGAGAAGATTCGTTCAATCCCCTTACCGACGTATTGTTTCACACCATTTTATTGCGCTCGATAGTCCTATGGTGTGGTATATATACGTCGGTAAGGGGATTGGGCGAAGATTCCACGAACATCGCACATTGCTCAGCAGAATGAAAGGCATAAAAAATGCATCCAATTCATCGCGAGGAGGCAATTATGAAGACAATCTTGATCTTACTCGCAAGTATCCTCCTATTGGCAGGATGCTCAACCACGCAATTCGATGTCCATCACGTTGAAGATTCTGAACGAGGTGTGCAAATCTACTACTCCAACGACGCCGCTTTTACGGGAAAACCCACGATCGCAGACGCGAACACGAGCTTCTTCCTTCAGTTCGAGAAAAAAGGAGTGCGCTCGATGTGGTATATTGTCTGTGATGTCACTGGATTGAAGGTAATCGAACCACCCATGGAGCTCGTAATTGGCCTGGATGACGAGATTGTGACAATTGAAAGCGAACGCCTGACGATTGAACGGGACGCAAAAGACGCCGGGGTGAAGATATTCTTCCCGATCAACACGGACCTCTACACGAAGATTGTGTTTGCGGATGATGCAACATTCAGGATCAATGCGGATAGCTTGCAGCAGGAAACAGCCCTCGTAAAGGATGACAAAGTCCGCTTCAACCTGTTTCGCGACTTCATCGAGAATATGGTATTGCAGACGAGCGTGATTATCAAATAGCTCAGTAGCGGAGTTTTTGCCCCGGGAACACGAGCAGGATACGCTTTCCTTTCGTCTCTTTGGATTTCAGGTTGTTGATCTGCTCGATACGCTCAACGCTGACGCCAAGCTTCCTGGCGATGGTTGCGGGATTATCTCCCTTCTGGACAACGTAGATTTTGCTCGAATCCGCTTCGTCGTACTCCGCAAATGGGGTGGACGTGCCCTTGGCCTTCTTGCGCAGTTCCTGATCTTCTCGCTGCGATTCCAGGGGATCGGGCATATCGAAATAAATCTCGAAGTCCCAAACGGTGTAATCCTCGATCTCTCGCTGTTCGATCTTCTTCACCTCGCTACCCGGAAAGATGCGGGAGAAACGAACGATGTTGTTCCGTGAGGTCGTGCTTCCCTGAAGGCGGATTCTGCCATCCTCCTTCATCAGGTTCGAAGCCCAGGTGAGAGAGTTCACTTGGAATTCATCGCCCAGACGGTCCATGATGTAATGCCATAGATTGCTGTTGCCAATATACTTGCGGTAATATCCCATGTCCGCTTCATGCTTTTCGATCTGACGGGTGATCGTCGCCAGGGAATCGAGAACCTGATGATTGATATCGACCTGATTCTCGATCATTTCAATCTCCAGATTTACCGCCGAATTCGCGCTCAAAGATGAGAAGGTGCTCTCGAGAAACAAGTACGACACCATCAATAAAATGAGTAGCACCATGAATCCCGGAACGCTGATCGAAAGGACGTTTTGCTGCTCCAGAATGAACTTCGGCAGGAAATCGGAGTGAATCAGGAGAGGATGCTTTGGTTTGGCGATATTCGTCGCAAGCGATATAGGGATAATGTATGAGGAAAGCTCTTCTTCGGTAAAGTCGAGATCGTCATGCATAAAAGCCCGCGGCAGAAGATATTCAACCTTGATATCCGATTCACTCTCGCGTAGATAATCCAGCTTGCTGCGGCTCATTTTACTGCCGGCAAGGAAGATTCTATCCAGGTGGGGTAGAGCGCTCTGTTGGCGCTCCAAAAGGAAACGACTGTGGACGCGAACGACCACGTTCTCCGATTCCGCGCCTTCGTTGATGATCGGAAGGGCGTTGATGAACTGAAATCCCTGCATCAGGATGACACGGCTGTAGTCCTCTCCGATATAGAAGATCGCGCTGATTTCATCGTCGCCCAACGTGTAGTGATAGCGCAAAGCGTTGATGAGGGCCATTTCATTGGTTTGCAGGCTTCGGTACTGGAGGAACTTTCGGGGAGTTACCTGGCTCGCGTCTATGAATCTCTCGAGGAGTTCAAGCCGCCCGGAGTTCTTTACGCCGATAATCGCTTCGTCATTCTGATCGAAATAGGTGAAAGCTCTCTGCGGAGCGCCCTTATCGGCGAAAGCGCGGCGAACCTGCTCCAGAAGTTTCTTGCGTCCCTTCTTATTGCCGGTACGAATGATCTTGTATTCCACATTGAACACATCCATATTCAAGGCGATCTTCGCATCTTGCATGGAAAGGCTGTCGATCAGGTTTCGCAGGATATGCTGGCTGGTCATGGTTTCTTCGGCAATCTCTGCCTGTTGATCATCATCGAGGGTCTCGAATTCGGCTGGAGAATCGCCGGATGGAGCTGGAGCTCCGAAGTCGTAATCGTTGAAGAAGGAATCTTCCTCTTCTTGATGCTCTTCGACGGGTAGCGATTCTTCAAGAAGTTGATCGATGTATAGCTGGTCGTCAACGCAACGCAAGCTGGCGATGCGTATTCTCGATAGCTCCTGAGAGATGCCGTAGAAGAACCCGGTTTTTGCCATCCACAATCCCTTTCTGCGTGGTAAAAAGTTTTTCTAATAATCTGATTCGTAAATGCCGGATGTCAATGAGAAAATTTGGATCACTTACAAACTAAGTGGATAAGCATCTAATGAAACGTTTCATCCAGAGTTTTCTTTCTCTGTCATCTTGAGTATTCTTTCTCTGTCATCCTGAGTTTTCTTTCTCTGTCATCCTGAGCGGAGTCGAAGGATGAAATCATCATTGAATGCCCCTTCGACTCTGTTGATGGACTCGATTTTATGAACAAAATCACAGCTCAAGGATGACAGATAGACGTCGGCTCAAGGTGCCTTTTGTGCGCTTCCGTACAAGGGATGCTCGATATCGTGCATTACGGCAATCGCTGGAAGGTGGAGAAGCCTAACTCACGATCACCGACAACATCACAGTTTCTTGGGAAAGACATAATGAAGATATATTCATTTGACGGGAGACATGCCACAGAATAGACTCTATGTAAAGCAATGGTAAAGAGTTCACGAATTCCACAGCGGGATTGCCGGCCCAGGCGGGGGATTTCATTGCGGAAAAGTGAAAAAAATCGTTGACATCAGAAGCCGTCAGTTTTTTTTGTATCACTCGATACAGACGTGGAGGATTAGTTCTAATTGGTAAGACAGCGGTCTTGAAAACCGCCGGGCTTTGCCCTTGGGGGTTCGAGTCCCTCATCCTCCGCCACTTAAGATCTTTATATGCTGCTGGAGAGGTGGCCGAGCAGGTTTAAGGCGTACGCCTGCTAAGCGTATGTGGGCCAAAAACTCACCGAGGGTTCGAATCCCTCCCTCTCCGCCATTTTATGCAAGGCCGTCGCCAAGCGGTAAGGCACCAGGTTTTGGTCCTGGCATTCGGGGGTTCGAATCCTCCCGGCCTTGCCATATATATATTAAATATTCGTGCTGGGATGTAGTCTAATGGTAGGACAGCGGATTCTGGCTCCGTGTGTGAGGGTTCGACTCCTTCCATCCCAGCCAATTTTTTTCCACTCAATACTTTTCATTTGTCACCTATCGATTTCATCATAAACTATCTACATACGCAAATGCAAGGATAATATGATGAAGCGATTCATATGGATAACTTTCTTTATATATATCTGCGTTCAAGCGAGTTACACACTTGATTTTGTCGGAAAAAGAATACTCTATGTTGACTCGTATCATGCCGGGTATGCTTGGAGCGATAGTATAACTGCCGGAGTAAGGGGCGTAATCGATCCTTCCGGAGCAGAGCTGAAAATTTTCCGCATGGATACAAAGAACAATACGTCTGAAGAATTCAAAATCAACGCAGCGCTCGAAGCGAAAAAGGTAATCGATGCGTGGAAGCCGGATGTCGTCATCGCATCGGATGACAATGCTGCGAATTATTTGATTGTTCCCTTTTTCAAGGATTCGGAAACACCGGTAGTCTTCTGTGGCATCAACTGGGATGCTTCCGTATATGGCCTGCCCTTCGACAACACCACGGGAATGCTGGAGGTCAGCCCAATCGGGCTTCTGGTTAAAATGCTACAAAAATACGCGAAAGGCGACAGGATCGGATTCCTTGAGTCCGATACGTACAGTGCGCGGAAGGAAGTAGAAAACCTGCAGAAGAAGTTCGGGATCGAACTTGAAGAGGTTTTCGTAACGGATTTCGACCAGTGGAAAACCAACTTCAAATCGCTTCAGTCCAACGTGGATATACTGATTATCGGTAACAGCGTGAATACGATCGGTTGGGACGATCAAGAAGCGAAGACGTTTGTTCTCGAAAACACCGAAATACCAAGCGGCACAAATCTCGAGTGGATGGAAAGCTACGCATTGGTCAGCTTCTCGAAAAAAGCCTCGGAGCAGGGAAGCTGGGCGGCAGAAACCGCGTTGGAGATCCTTCGCGGTACTCCTCCATCTAGCATCCCGATCACAGAGAACAAACAGGGCTTTGTCTGCTTGAACATGTCGATTGCCGCAAAACTTGGGATTCATTTCGACACACTGAAGTTGAAAGGTGCGAAAATCATTAAATAAAATCGATTCTTACATAAAAAATTCCTCAAAAGGAGCGTTCCTATGAAAAGAATTCTTGTTCTCGCAATTTTGCTTTCAATCACCGCATCATTACTCATTGCCCAGGATTACACAGGTAAGAAGGTGCTCTTTGTCGATTCCTATCATGAAGGTTACGCGTGGAGCGACGGCGTTACCAACGGAGTCCAAAGCATCATCAAGCCAAGCGGAGCTACGCTTAAGATCGTCCGCATGGACACGAAGAACAATCCATCCGAAGAATTCAAGCAGAAAGCGGCAAAGATGGTCAAGGAAACCATCGATTCCTGGAAACCCGACGTGGTTATTACAGCCGACGACAACGCAGCCAAGTATGTGATCATGCAGTATTACAAAGATTCCGACATTCCCTTTGTTTTCTGTGGAGTGAACTGGGATGCTTCCGGGTATGGAATGCCCTACAAGAACACAACCGGCATGATCGAGGTCGCACCCATCAAACAGCTTGTCGAGATGCTGAAGAAATATGCCAAGGGGGAGAAAATCGGATACATCGAAGCGGACAACTTCACCGCGAAGAAGGAAGCCGAGAATTACACCAAGAAATTCGGGCTCCAGATGGAAGAAATCTATGTTCAGAACTTCGAAGAATGGAAGAAGGGATTTGCCGCTCTGCAATCGAGCGTTGACATGCTGATCGTTGGAAACAACGCGGGGATCAGCGGCTGGAACGACGCTGAAGCGGAGAAATTCGTCCTCGAGAACGCGGCCATTCCTATCGGTACCATCTACGACTGGATGGCCAACTATGCGTTGATCGGCTTCACCAAGGTTGCCGACGAGCAAGGAAGCTGGGCTGCAAAAGCGGCCATCAAAATCTTGGGTGGCACGAAACCTTCCAACATCGAACTCGCTCAGAACAAGGAAGGTAACGTTATCCTCAACATGAAGATTGCAAAGAAGCTCAACGCTCAATTCACGACAACATTGATCAAAGGCGCTCAGATCATCAAGTAAAGACTGCTTGCTAATTATAATCCCCCTCGGTGTCGCCAAGGGGGATTGTTTTTCCCCTCATTCCATGCAATACTTCGCAACTACTCCCCGCACAAACTGATTGACACGTTGAAGGATTCGAACGCATTGTTGTATTCGGCTACATAGGGGGTACAATGAAGAAATCAACCATTATTGCAGTTTTTTTGTTACTATCGTCTTTTCTAATGGCTCAGCCTTGGGAGCAGGATGATGGCGTATTCAATCCAAGCGGAATCCCGAGCCTGACGTTTTCGCAGCCGCGTTTTGCCGATCTCGACGGCGACGGCGATCAGGATTTGATCCTGGGAAGCTCAGGACAATCTCCCATGTATTTCGAAAACACGGGAAGCGCTTCATCACCCGCATTCTCGAGCGGAGCGGACATATTCTCCGGCGTCTCGTCGCTCAACGCGGAAGTCGGCGTTTGCGTCGATATCGATGCGGATGGCGATCTCGATCTCATCACCGGAGGATATACCGGCATCAACTTCTACCGCAACGACGGAACGGCTACGTCCCCGGATTTCTCGATCGTTCCCGGCGTGTTCAGTAGTCTTGCAGTCGGCAGCAATCCCGTCCCGGATCTGGCCGACATCGATGACGACGACGACTTCGATCTGGTTGTCGGCATGAGCGAAGACGGCGGCGTGCTCGTTTACGAGAACACGGGCACTGCTCAGAACGCGCAATTCAACCAATCGGACATGACTTTCGTCGGAGATATTGGGCTGTACGCCTACCCGGTATTCCGTGATTTCGACGGCGACGGGGATCAGGATATCCTGTGTGGAAGGGACAGCCACCTTTTTGTCTATTACGAGAATAACGGATCCGCATCCAATCCCGACTGGCAGGAGAACGCCACAGCATTCTCGGGTCTCGGAACCGACACATACTGGAATTCTCCCGACCTCGTCGATCTGGATGGGGACGGTGTGTACGATCTTATTTACGGCACCGCCGGCGGGCCTCTGTGTTACTGGCAGAACACTGGCTCAGGTACGGCTCCCAACTGGAGCGAGAACACCGCGCTGTTTGGCGGGGTGATCGATGTCGGCGGAGCGAGCAATCCTGTGTTCTACGATTTCGACGACGACGGCGACCTGGATATGATCAGCGGAAGCAACCTGGGGAGCATCAAATACTACGAGAACATCGGCAACGCGAACTGCCCCGCCTGGCAGGAGGATAGCAGCCTCTTCGCCAGTATCGATCACTCGATCTACGCAGCCGTTGCTATTGGCGATGTCAACGACGACGGGTATCCCGACGCGATCATCGGTGATCTATCGGGGAATCTCTACTACCACCGGAACAACAGCGGATTGAACCTCGTTGAAGTACCGTGCACCTTTACCGGCTACTCCAATTCTGGGTGGTCCTCACCGAGACTCCTGGACATGGATTTCGACGGCGACCTCGATCTCGCAGTGGGTGGGGAAGATGGCGAAATGCGCTACCTTGAAAATCAGGGAACCGCTTCGGAACCGAACTGGGTGGATATCAGCGGATATTTCGGCACGATCGACATCGGCTCGAACTGCGTTCCGGCCTTCGCCGATTTCGATGGGGACGGAGACTACGATTTCGCCGCAGGGAACCTGTTCGGAGAGGTTACTTACTTCGCGAACAACATGGGTTGGCAGGAGAACAGCATGCTTTTCAGCGAGATGGAGGCAGACCAAAACGCAACGCCGGCTCTGGTGGATATTGATGCCGACGGCGATCTGGATATAGTTGTAGGCTGCTATGACGGAACGTTCAGCTATTATCGCAATCTGGAGATCGACGGTCATGTCCTCAATCCGCCGCGCGGTCTGTACGCCAACATCGGTCCGGACGTCGTTTGCTACTGGCAGGAGCCGCAAGAAGGCAGCACCTCTCCACTGGTCGGGTACAAGGTTTACCTCGACGGAGAGCTCGACGGCCAGACTCCGAACTTGAGCTGGGCGTTCTTCGAGCTTGCGCAGGGTGAAACCTACAACGTCGCGGTAACAGCCCTCTACGAAGCCGAGGAATCAGCGCCCGTCCAGATCGAATTCCTGTACGCGCTCTATTTCCCGCCGAACAACCTGACCTACGACGTTAGCAACGAATACATCCGTCTGAATTGGGAAGAGCCGTGGGAAGGTACGTACGATCTGGAATCGTACCGGATATATGTCGATTCCGAGCTTGTCGGAAGCACCACCGAACTTACCTACGACATCCTCGATCCCGAGAATCAACACACCTACTATGTTGATGTGACGGCTTTATACCCGGGAGGTGTGGAGTCGGATCCCGTGTCGGTCGATATCTATTTCACCGGTTGTACCGAGGGTCAAGCGCCCCGGAAAACGAGTCTGCTTGGTAATTATCCCAACCCATTCAATCCGTCGACATCCATTCGCGTCTACACGGAGAAGGGGGGACGCATGACGATCACTCTCTTTGACGTGCGTGGTCGCAAACTGTGCAATATCTGGGATAATGTCGTCGGAGAAGGCGATCATTCGATCGTGTGGAGTGGCAGAAATCCAAAAGGTGAAACGCTTCCAACGGGAAATTACTACTATCGGGTCGAATTCAACGGGCAATCTTTCATGGGTAAAATGATGCTCCTGAAATAGACCGCATCGGCATTTTCAGCGCCCGGAGCAAATCCGGGCGTTTCTCCAATTTAGGAATACTCCATAATTATCATGTCATGAAAGCCTATGGCATTGCTTTGCAACGAAATACCTATGCCTACCGCTTCAAAAATACGTAAAAAAGGACTGATATGAGTATGCGAAATAATTGTTGTCCTTCGACTCCGCTCAGGATGACACAATTATTTTGCAACAGTCAGAAATGTAAGCAGTTATCCACAGTGTGTCATCCTGAGCGGAGTCGAAGGACACTGTGGATAACATCGATCAATATTCATCGAACCAAGATTCCACAGTAAAATGGGGGTATCCCAAGTTTTTTTAATTATCTTGACATTGATTGAATTCTGTTCATGAATCTTCTTCGTTCATGAAAATTGCGCAAGGAGATTATATGAAAATACTTTCGTCCATTTCTATTCTACTGATGGCGATCGTTTTATGTTCATGCTCACTCGGGATCATCGATCGCGACCATATCCGATTGATCGAGTCCGGCCAGAACAGGGAGCAGTTAGTTCATGTGCTGCATTCTGATCCCGTCAGGGAATTCACCGTTGTTTTCACGGGTGAAGACATGCTGGATAAAAAGCTTCCAGGCGATAAAAACTACAACGTCGTTTTCGACTCCACGTTCGTCGAGTCCGCTGCGTATCAATCCGGCTCGCTTGCTGTGAACATCCTCATGTACGATTTTGTCAAGGATACGAAGTCGCGTACCGATCCTTTGACCGGCGCATACATCGAAGAGAAAATAACGAAGCCGTATGCTTTCATACTCATCGACGATTCGCTCAAGTTTTACGGAGAATTGCCCGACGTTCACAAGAACAATGGTGTGAGGATCGCGAAGAAGAAGTTCTGGGAGTAGCGCCGTATTCGATGAAGGATGTAATCTTCAGATCCCGGTCTTTGTTATCGAGACCTTTTCTTCGCAGTTGTGGTTGCATGAGCATCCATGATGAATTGTTTACCATTTTTCATCTTGACAAGTCGAAACTCGTATCCGTTTTTCGTTGGACATATTTAGTGGGAGGACGTTGGCTATGAGATTTCTGTATTTGTGTACCATTGTTTTGGTGCTTTGTTCCTGCGCTACCGGTCAAATCAATTTCGACAACATCGCCTCGGTAAGATGATACGGGAACAAAAGCGAAAGCAGGTTATAACAAGATATAAGATAAACCATCGCAGAGGCAGACGATAAAAAAGGAAAGATAAAGGAGTAACTTATGAAGCTGTGGCGAATTATTGTGATCTTGTTCGGTGGATTGATTCTCGGCTCATGTTCAATGAGCGTAATCTCTGATTCAAATATTAATTGGCTGGGGAATGGGCTTACGAAAGAGCAGGTATTCAATACAATCAAAGTGGAACCAATCAGCTCAAAGTCATTGAAATACAAAGGCCCTAAGCGGGAAGCCAAGCGTTATACTCTGGACGATAAATACGACATCACCATCCATCCGGATTTTCTGGAAAAAGTGGATTCAGATTCAACTACTGTACGGATCGAATTTCAACGCTATAATTATACGGTGGCAATTCATTTGACTCCAGTTCCGGGGGCAAGCACAACACAACCCGGAATGGCAATGGATCCAGTTACCCAAATGAATAATTATGATAAAACGCCTGAATATGAACCATATCTATTGATTTATATCGATGGAAAGCTTAGAGGGTGGGGTTTGCATAGCGAATTGTATAAAAAGTATGGATTACAACTCGATAAGCAAATCGATTATTGATCCTGCCCAAATGGACGGGGATGAAAGCTGTACATGGTGCTGTAAATTTAAATTATGACTTGACGCATCTCAGCAGTAACAAAATATAACTACCACTGTTTAAGAAGTAGCTGAGGTGTATATGAAGAAATGGATTATCTGGATTATCGTGATCGCCGTGCTCGTAACGGCCGGAGTTTTGCTCAAGAAGAAAAAAGGGAACATTGCTCCGATCTCGAAGACGGTGAAATCGATTAAGGTGGAGAAAGGCGAGATCGTTATCAAGCTCGAGGAAACGGGCGAGATTCAGCCGATCCGCGAGATCGATATCAAGACCAAGATCGGCGGCAAGGTAACCAAGTTCTTCGTCGATGAAAACGACTACGTGCACGCAGGCGATGTGATTGCCTACATCGAGCCGACCTACGAGCAATCCGCGCAGATAACCAACATCAAGAATAACCTTCGCTCCGCCGAGATACGTCTCAGGCGCGCGGAAGAGGATGTGAACAACAGCCGCGAGCTGTTCGGCAAGAACTACATCTCACAGTACGAACTCGACCAGGCGGAAGACGAATACACCACCGCCAAGCTCGATTACGACAAGTGGGTCGAGCAGAATCAGTTGATCGAAGACATCGAGACGGAAGGAACCATCGCGAAAGTGGTTGCGACCGCATCGGGAACGGTCATCCAGAAGATGGTGGAAGAAGGGGAGATGGTCCGCTCCGATATCGGGTCGTACTCCGAGGGGACCGTCGTGGTCAAGCTTGCGGATCTGACGAACATGATCGTGAGCTCGTCCATCAACGAGGTGGATATCTCCAAGATTCACAAGGATCAGGACGTAACCATCCAGGTCGACGCCTTCCCGTACAAGAGCTACGAGGGCAAAATCACCAAGATCGCTGCGACCGCTGTCGAGAGCAACAACGTGAAAGTTTTCGACATCGAGATCAGCATTCTGAACTCTGACGAGCACCTCAAGCCGGGCATGACGGCGAACATTACCATCATCGGCGAGACCCGCTCCGACATCCTGACAATTCCCATCCGTGCTATCTTCAACGATGAGGACGGGAACGATATCGTTTACAAGGTGGAGAATGACACCATTTCCGCCAATGTCATGGTGAAAACCGGCATCAACGATTTCCAGAAAGTGGAGATCATCTCGGGGCTCGAGGAAGGGGATCAGATTTCTCTCTCGGCGCCGCCGACAAACGGAGAGGACGAGCTGAACATCAACATCGATTAAGCGTCTCCGAAACAGCCGTTTCGCCAATCACGGTTCTCTTCCCGCAAAATGTTCCTTTTTGCCCGAAAAAAGTGAAACACTCGGCTTCCATTGCCGTTGAATCGGTATATAAAGAAAAAGGGCTTTTACAATCAAAAAAATACGCCCGATAGAAAGGAGAGACCCGATGATTCAAATCCAAAATCTGGTAAAGAATTACGGGGATGTTCGGGCTGTCGATCACATCAATTTCGAGGTCCGGGATAACGAAATTCTTGGATTCCTTGGGCCAAACGGCGCAGGCAAATCCACCACGCTGAGAATCCTGACCGGATATCTTTCCCCCACGCAGGGGAACATCCAGGTGGGCAACCTCAACATTCTGGACAACTCCCGTGAGATTCGACAGCTTTGCGGATATCTTCCCGAAAGCAACCCCCTTTACACAGACATGATCGTTTACGACTATCTGAAATTCATCGCCGAAGCGCGCAACATCAAGCCGGAAGACTTCGAGAAGACGCTGCGTCGCGTCGTTGCCAAATGCGGCCTGGACGGTGTGGTCAATCGCCAGATTCGCACACTGTCGAAGGGTTACCGCCAGCGCGTCGGCCTGGCTCAGGCGATCATCCACGATCCCAAGATTCTGATCCTCGACGAACCGACCACCGGTCTGGACCCGAATCAGATTCTTGAAATCCGCTCCTTGATCAAGGAACTCGGCAAGAACAAGACCCTCATCATCTCCAGCCACATCCTGCAGGAAGTGCAGGCGGTTTGCGATCGCATTGTGATCATCAACAAAGGCAGGATCGTTGCCGACGGCAGCACGGAGGAACTCAAGGCGAGCTTCCAGGGACAAACCAAGCTCATGCTGACGCTGAAGGCAGACGAAAACGAGATATCGGAGATCACCGAGGCGATTCCGGGCATCCAGACATTCAAGTACACGACCGATGACGACGGTATCCATCACGTTACCCTCGAGTACCCCAGCGGCGAAGACAGGCGCGAATCGATCTACAACTTCATCAAGACGCGCAACTGGGCGCTTCTGGAAATGTATCGTGAGCTCGCGAGTCTGGAGGACGTGTTCCGCAACCTGACCGTCGAGGAAGAAGGCGTGGCGCAGGCGCGTCAAACGAAGAAAGAGGAGGTTGAGGGATGAGTTACGCTTCAATCATCAACCGAAAGGAATTCAACGGATATATAAAGTCCCCCGCGGCGTACATCGTACTGATCGTTTTCCTTCTGTTCGCGGGTGTGACGTTCTCGAACGAGCTGTTCAAATACAATCAGGCATCCCTGATGCTGCTTTTCAACATTGTTCCGACGATCTTCATGTTCATCATCCCCGCGATTGCCATGGGAACCATCGCACGCGAGAAGAGCAACGGAACGCTGGAAATCCTGACAACCCTACCGTTGAACGACAGCGACATCGTGATCGGTAAATTCGTCGCGGCGCTCAGGATCATCGGCCTGGGGCTGATCTTCACATTCGTGCATCTGATTACCATCATGGTTCTGGGCAAGAACATCGATTTCGGTCCGATCATCTGCGGGTATGTCGGACTTCTCCTCCTCGGAGCGGTCTACTGCGCGATCGGCATTTTCGCTTCCAGCCTCACGGACAACCAGATCATCGCGTTCATCATCAGCTTCGCGATCGCGTTCTTCTTCTTCCTGCTGCAATACATGCTGAGCTACATGCCCAGCTATCTGGCGGGATTCTTTCAGTACGTGAGCGTGCTGTATCATTATAACAAGATGGCACGAGGCGTTCTCGATACAAGAGACCTCATATTCTTTATCACGCTAACCGTTCTGTTCCTGCGACTTGCCGTCGTGGTGATGGAAACGAGAAAATGGAAATAGGAGCGGGACATGGTAAAGATTAGAAACACCAAATCGTTATGGATCAACCTTCTGCTGTTCGTCGGCATCATCGTTTTCATCAACCTGTTGTCGCTGAACATCTATACGAGGATCGACCTCACGCGCGGCCAGGTTTACACGCTCTCGAAAGTCAGCGACGACCTGATGAATTCGCTGGAAGACCGCCTGGTGGTCAAGGCGTACTTCACCAAGGATCTCCCACCGGAGCTTTCCGATGTGCGCCAATATACGAAGGATTTGCTCTCCGAATACCGTTCGGCCTCGGGTGGACGACTCTACTTCGAGTTCATCGATCCCACCAACGAGGTGGAATTCACGGAAGAGGCCAAGAAGCAGGGTATCTCGCCTGTTCAAGTCAATTACTGGGAAAATGACAAGCGAGTCGCTCGCGACGCGTTCCTGGGCCTCGTAGCGCTTTACCACGGCAAGAGCGAAGTGATCCCCGTGGTTCAGAACACACGCGGCCTCGAATACGAGATTACATCCAAAATCAAACGCCTCACCGCGAACAAGCTTCCGGTCGTAGCGATCTACGAAAACATCGACATGGCGATGATGATCCACAAGGCGTTGCCGTTCGTACGCGAAAACCAGATTCCGCAGATATTGCAGCGCATGCAGTACGACACGAATCTCAAGGAACAGGTCATGCAGAAGGCTGACGAGATGTATGAAGTCAAGCAGATGATTCAGGACAACTACGAGGTGCGCTCGACCGACCTGAACATGCCACTGGACGAAGACATCACCGCGCTGATCTTCACCGGCACGACCGACTCGCTGGCCATGAACCAGTTGTTCAACATCGATCAATACCTCATGACCGGCGGCAACGTCCTGCTTTTCCAGGACCAGTTGCAGGTCGACCAGGCTGTTTCCCCGATCAAATCCAACCTTTTGGACGCGATGAAGCACTGGGGTGTGGGAATGAAGGACGAGATCATCCTCGATCGCATCAGCGCGCAAGCAAAGAGTCCCTTCGGGGCCGTGACAGATTACCCGTATGTTCCGATCATCAACGAAGTGAACAAGGATAATCCCATCGTTTCGAACCTGAGCCGGCTGATCATGTATTTCACCTCGCCGATCGACACATCGCTCGTAAAGCCGGGTCAAACCTTCGATCCGCTGCTGTGGTCGTCCGAGCAGACCGCGACCTCCTCGTACTATATGTTCGAGCAGGATATCGAGAAATTCAATCAAGGCAACAAAGGGTACGTTGGCAAGCAGCTCGTCGCAGCGCTCTTCCACGGCCCGTTCGATAGCTACTACTCGGATGCGGAATCCCCCGCATTCGCGGATTCGCTCAACCACACCGACAAGGGCCAGATTCTCCTCGTTTCCGACGCCGAGTTCCTCAAGAATTCAGGTCAGCGCGGCGTGTCTCCCAATCAGATTTTCGTGATTAACGCATTGGACGGCATGACGCAGAATGAAGACCTCATTCGTCTTCGTTCCCGCGAAGTCGAGTTCAGCCCGTTGGACATCAGCCGCTTCGTCAAATCGTCCGATACGCGCGGCGTGGACGCCAAAACCCCGGAGGGCGCGAGCCGTCTTCTGGAGGAATCCAAGCTGATGCGTCAGCGTGAGAACGATCTGAAGCTCGTGGTCAAGTGGATCAACTATGTGCTTCCTTCCGTGTTGCTACTGCTGCTGGGCCTGATCCAGTACAGCGTCGAGAGGAAGAAACGTAAGAAGTTAGGGGAGTATTATGGATAAGAAAAACGTTATTTATCTAGTAATCCTGCTCGCTCTGGTTGCCATCTTCATCATCGTGAAAACGACGGGGAAGGAGCGCGAGACGTTCTTCCGTATCATCGATGTGGATTCAACGCAGATCGCGAAGGTAAAGATGTTCGATAAAGGCGACACGCTGGTTCTCGAGAACCGCCAGGGAACATGGATGATCACGCAGCCGATGGAATTCCCGGCTGGTGCTCGAAAAGTAGGCGACCTCTTCAGTTATGTGATCAAGGGCCGGGCCTCCAGCATTCCGCTGGCGGAGAACGAATCGTCCCACGATGCTTTCAATGTGTCGGCTGCGAAGGGTAAATCGCTCGAATTGTACGACAATGCCGGAAACCTGCTTTCCAGCATCGTGATCGGCTCCAGCGACAACCCGAGCTACAGCAACGTCCGCAAGACCGACAGCCCCATCGTGTACCAGTTTGAAGAGAATGTCCTCTACAAGATCGATCCGAGGCTTGCAACATGGCGGAAGAAAGAGATTCTGGAGATTGTTCCCGAAACCATAGAGGCGATTGACGTGAAGTATTCGAGGAACGCTTACTCGATCACAGCGACGGACACGTCCTGGGTATTCCACGATGCCAACAACGATTTCGCAGTTACCCGGACGAACCGGCAATTGCTGAAAATCCTCAACGTACTGGAGAAAGGCCGTTCCGGACGCTTCCGGGACAACGAGTGGGACGATTGGCAGTCTGCGTTCGACGATCCGGTTCTCGATGTGACCGTCACACAGAAAACGGGCGCTAAAACCCGGTTCCAGGTCGCTCAGATCAAGAGCGAGGAGAACAGTAATCTGATTCTCAAGCTTAACGACGACACCTCCACGCTGTATCAGATGAGCAATGATTTCGTCGATCGGTTCACTAAATCGCCGGAGCATTTTCAATCGTCACTAGAAGATACGCAATGATGCCCCGGAATGATCAAAAAAAACACGAAAAATTGATTGACAGAGAATCACGGATTTAATTTCTTAGCGAAGTCCTTAGCGGCGTTCCTGAGTAGCTCAGTGGTAGAGCGAGTGGCTGTTAACCACCAGGTCGGGGGTTCAAATCCCTCCTCAGGAGCCAGACAAAAATCTGCACCAAGTGCAGTGAATAAATTGAGCCCATCCCAAGCGGATGGGCTTTTTTTATTAGCTCGGGACGTTCGCGGCATCTTCGTCCGGTGAATCCCTCCAACGTGGATATAACACATCTTCGGTCTTCAGGCGAACGAATATCCTCGCGAACTCGGCCTTACGCTTTTACTATCGGTATTTCATTCCAGTTGGTGGTAAATCTCTTCGAGAGCTGCTCCCGCTTCATCTCCCACGGTTTGTGGATTCCTTCCGAGGCGAACGACAGCGTGTGGAGTCCGTAGCGGCGGTTGACCTGATCGAGGGTCTGCATGAGCGCCTGTCGACGGTCGTCGGTGAAGGCCGTCTGGAAGGCGTCGAGCTGGAACTCTCCGCTGGACCGGATTCCGGTGAACATCACGCCGGCCTTCTTGTATTTGAATCCCGGGCGGTAGATGTGCCGCAGGAGCTTCTTGGCGATGGCTATGAGCTGTGGGGTGTCGGCGGTGGGCGGTTCGATCCTCCACGAGGCTGAATTCGCGTACTGGGGCTGATCCGTCCGGAAGGGATTGGTGATGATAAACACCGTCAGGCAGCCGACCACGCTGTCCTGCTTGCGCAGCTTGACCGCGGCCCTGGCAGCGTACGCAGCGACCGCCTCGCAGATTTCCTCCTCGTCCTCGAGCGGTCCTCCGAACGAGCGCGAGGTGACGATCCCCTTCTTGGGGTCGATCTCCGGTTCCATCTCGTAGCAGGGAATGCCGCGCAATTCATGCACCATGCGCAGGCCCACGACGGTCATCTGGCTCCGAACCCACCTGTCGGGGAGGTCGCGCAACTGAAGGGCGTTGAATACGCCCACCTGGTTGAGCTTCTTGCAGTATTTCCTCCCGACGCCCCAGACGGATCCCACATCCACGCTCTCGAGGATATCATCGATGTGGGGATGATCCGTTATGTTGAACGCGCCGCGGCATTGCCGATTCTTCTTCGCATAGCGGTTGGCGAGCTTCGCCAGCGTTTTGGAGGGGCCGATCCCCACGGAGACGGGAATGCCGGTCCACTGGAATACAGTATCGCGAATGGTGCAGGCGTACTCGTCGAGATCGATGTGCTCCATGCCGGTGAAGGTCAGGAACGCTTCGTCGATGGAATAGACCTCGATCTCCGGAGAGAAGGTCTCCAGCGTTTCCATCACGCGCCGCGACATATCCGCGTAGAGGGTGTAGTTGGACGAGAAGGTGTGGATTTTATGCTTGCGGATCAGGTGCCGCAGCTTGAACACGGGGGAGGCCATAGGGAGCCCTATATCCTTCACTTCCTGCGAACGTGCCACAATGCAACCGTCGTTGTTCGAAAGCACCACCACGGGCTTGTTTCTCAACTGGGGCGCGAAAACGCGCTCGCAGGAGACATAGAAGCTGTTGCAATCCACCAGTGCGAAAATGCGGCGTTCCATACTCACTCCGAATCAATGAAACCAGCTTTGCCAAGGTTGTCAAGGATTTGTTGCAAACATGGAACACCCGCGAAGAGGAGTGAGGATGCTGCCGCTTCGCCATTGTCGATTGTCCCCGCCCGAAACGTGCGCGAGTAGATTCGTTCGATCTCATACGGAAACGTGGTGTTCCACATCATATTATTGCGTTCGATAGTCCCATGATGTGGTATATCCACGTTGGAGTGGAGATCGGGCGAAGATGCCACGCACTGCCGAAGGGAAACAATCCCTACGTCCGGTGCAGCACCCAACTGACCACGCCCCAAATGAAGAAGTCGCTGTCTTCAGTGATCTCGATAACCGGATAGGAGGGATTCTCCGGCTGGAGAACCCATTTCCCATTCTCGATTCGCAGGCGTTTCACCGTTAGGTAGCCGTCCAGGGCCGCCACGACGATGCGGTTGTTTGCCGGACTGAGGGAGCGATCCACGATCAGGATGTCCCCCGAGTTGATGCCTGCGTTGATCATCGAGTCGCCGTCCACCCGCACGAAGAAGGTCGCGGATGGATGCGCGATCAGAAGCTCGTTCACGTCCAGCGAGGTCTCGATGTAATCGTCTGCCGGGGAGGGGAAACCGGCGGGCAGGGACGCGCCCAGCAGCGGGATATCCCAACGCGCTCCTTCAATGCACGGCCCCATGGACACGATCGTGCTGTCGGGTTGCGGGATGCAGCATGTCTTCCCAGCCAAAGATGCTTGAATGTCGAGTGATTTCATTTCAACCTCCGCTTCCATCTTACCAGGCGCGGATTGCACGTCAAGGAATATCGTTACAAATATGGAACGATATTGAAAGCATTTGCATTCCGTCATCTTTTACTTGACTTTATATGACAATATATGACATATTGGCCACGGAGGTTCCGATGAAGCAAAACTACCTTAGCATCGAAGAAACAGCGAACATGCTCTCCGTGCACCCCAGGACGATACGACGTTACCTGAAGAACGGCGTTGTCGAGGGCGTGAAGATCGGCGGGAAATGGCACATCTCGCAAGAGGACATCCAGCGAATGCTCGGACGCACGGACGTAAGCGGCGAGCTAGAGGAATCGTGGAGCAGGCAGGCGGTGGAACACATTCAGGGAGCGCCGTCGCCCATTGACAGCCGCTTCCGCGTATGCGCGATCACGGATTGCGATTTCGTGAATGCCGGCGAGGCAGCCGAAGTCTCGCAGGCGCTGCTGGCCATTATCAACAGTCGGGATAACGCAAAGGCGGAAGCGCGCTTACAGTACCATTTCGATCAAGAAACGAACCGCGGTCGCTTCATTCTTTGGGGCGATCCGGAGTTCATCCAGTCATGCATGGTTACGTTAAATCATTACATTAAAAGAGGTGATATAAAGTGAAATATATCATAGCTTTAGCCGTAATCATCATGTTGCTGGCATCGTGCACGAATCAGAAAATCGACGAGCAAAAATACATATCCCAACTCGATGAGGTAACCAAACTCTGGCAGACAGCCCGGACGTTGCACCCCGCATGGCAGCAGCTCTATCCGGTGTGTCTGATCAATTGTGAGCGCTTCACACTCTACAAACCAGAAGCGGACAATTCCTGGCGCAAAATCGATTCGGGAAACGTCAATATGCAGCTTCCCGATGGCATCATGGCCGCATTTCCCATGCCTTTCCACAACTACGAGATGGCTTGTGTGCTCGACGACAGAAGCTTCTCCACCAAAGAGGACATGACCATCGTCTTTCACGAGTTCGTCCATTGCTACCAGGCGGCAACCTGCGACAGCGACCTCAAAGAGCGCCTCTTTATAGCGAAAGAGTACGCCCACACGAACGGAATGTGGGAGCTGCAATACCCCTTCCCGTACGAGAACGATGCCGTGGGAAACCTGTACATCCAAATGATCGAGGCATGCGAGCAGGGCAATCGCGAGAAGGTCGCTCAAATGCGCAACGAGATACGCACTCTGGTTTCGGCTAACGACTGGGAGTATCTCACATGGCAGGAGTTCAAAGAAGGCTCTGCACGCTGGTTGCAAAACACCCTGGCCAGAGAAATCGGCGCGAACGAGGCGAGTTCCAAACGCAGCCAGCCCATCGATCGCGTCACATTCTACGAAGGTGGGGAAAAGGTGATTCAGTTGCTTACCGCCGAAAATCCAGCCCTGGGCTCCGACTTCCCTGCGCTCTGGAAGGCGATTACAGAATTGTAGTCTCCGCGCTCAGATTGGTTCGATCCGCTCTCGAGCGTATTCATTCACAGCCGGAGCGTTGCGGAGGCTGTGGTGTTATACGCCGGGAGCGAGCATCGCGCGATCGGGCCAAGGTGACCGCGGATGCCAAGCTTAAGCTTATAACAAAACAGGCGAGTATTTCTACTCGCCCGTTTATTTATCGATGATTCGATGGTCTTACTTGTTGGAAGCCTTTCTGCCGGCACGGAGCGCTTCGAGGTTGAGGTTCACGACCTCTTCGCCCTTCTTACCGAAGATGAACTTGATGCCGTCTTCCAGTTTCTCCATAGGGATATCGAGGAAAGCGGACGCTGCGCCCAGCATAACGATGTTGGATGCGCGAACGTTGCCCAGTTCCTTGGCGATCGCTTCTGAATCGATCATGATGTTGTTACCGAGCTTGCCCACCTCTTCGTGTACCTTATCGACATCCGGGTAGTTCGGGATGTTCTTGAAGGGATTCGAATTGGTGATCAGCCAGCCTTCTTCCGAAAGGTAAGGAACGTAGCGGAGTGCTTCGAGTGGCTCAACCGAGAGAATCATGTCCGCACTGCCTTCAGCAATCAGATCCGAGTAGATCGGCTTGCTGGAGATGCGAAGATGTGATTGCACGTCGCCGCCGCGCTGACTCATTCCGTGAACCTCTGCCTGCTTAAGGTACAATCCGTTTTCAACCGCAGCATATCCGATGATTGCCGCGATGGAGAGGATCCCCTGTCCACCGACTCCTGCGAGGATGATGTCCTTTTTCATTCTTCACCTCCGGAACGTTTTTTCTTGCTGTAGACATGGATACAGGGTCTGCGAGGGATGATCACGGAAACGCCTTCGTAAGCGATTTCTTCCTCGATCACCTTCACGTTCTCGTCATGCATCCTGCTAAGCGGATTGATCACGCGGATGTGATCCTTCTCCACGCCGATGCCTTCACATATACGTTCCAGCCTGCCGGTAACGGAGGAATCCTGCATACCGGTCATAGCGGTCGTATCGTTGTCTAGTATCACGATTACAACATTCGCTTGCTTGTAAATCGCGTCCAAGAGTCCGGTGATACCGGAGTGACCGAAAGTGGAATCGCCGATTACGGCGATCGCCGGGAACAGACCCGCGTCTGCCGCTCCGATGGCCATGGTTATGGAAGCGCCCATATCGACGCATGAGTTGATCGCCTTGTAAGGCGGCATGAAGCCAAGCGTGTAACAACCGATGTCGGAGAAGATGTGTCCCTGGCCGTACTTGTCCACGACAGCGGCACGAAGCGCTTTGTAGCTATCCGCATGAGGGCAGCCGACGCACAATGCCGGTGGACGTCCCACCATCACTTCCGGCATGGGTTTGGATGGAAGCGCTGGCATGCCGAGCGCTGCACGCACCTTGGCCGGATTGAGCTCGCCGTCCCAGGAAAGCGTTCCGTCCATACGACCCTTGATCCTGATCCCGTTGTTGAGGAATCCGCGAAGTTGTTCTTCAACCAACGGCATTCCTTCTTCCACCATGAGAATTTCGTCGCACTCGGACGTGATCTTCTCGATCATCTTGCGTGGAAGCGGGTATTGACCTATTTTCACGATAGGGTAGGGGCAGCCGTCAGGATAGTTTTCCATCAGGTAGTTATAGCCCAAACCGCATGCAATGATACCAAGCGATTTATCTGCACCGTCGAAGTAGCTGTTGAAAGGTGATTCTTCAGAAGCCTTCACCATTTCTTCCTGCATCTCGAGGTGATGTTTGTATTTCTTGCGAGCGAACGCCGGGAGCAGCATGAACTGATTCGGGTCCGTCGGTTTGCTCATCTCGTTTTCCGCAACCTCTTCATGGCGGCTTACACCCGCCCTTGAATGAGCCAGACGCGTGGTTACACGGAACATCACGGGGAGATGGAATTTCTCGGATAACTCGAATCCATGTTTCGCCATGTCGTATGCTTCCTGCTGATTGGATGGCTCCAGCGCCGGAATCATCGCGAACTTCGAATAGAAGCGGGAATCCTGCTCGTTCTGGGATGAGTGCATGGATGGATCGTCGGCAACCGCCACGATCAAACCGCCGCTCGCTCCGGTGAGAGCCGAGTTCATGAATGGATCGGCAGCCACGTTCAATCCAACGTGTTTCATTGTGACAATCGCACGTTTCCCTGCGTATGACATTCCGATTGCAGCTTCCATCGCTGTCTTTTCGTTTGCATGCCAAAGACGTTTGACATCGCGTTGCTTCGCCTGGGGTGAACGCTGGATGTATTCGCCGATTTCCGTCGAAGGTGTTCCCGGGTATCCGTAAAAACCCGAAAGGCCGGCATCCAACACGCCCTGAGCAAAAGCTTCGTCGCCCAATAACATCATTTTCTGCATTGGCAACTCCTTTTGTGTTTTATTGTATGTGTTTTCGTAAATTCCATCCCTGGTGCCATTTGCGCAAATCATTCACCATCAATAAATTACACTCGTGGCATCGATTGAGAGCAATATTAGATTTCGTCTGAGGTTTGTCAACCGATTAGGCTTTTTTCTGGCTTGTTGCGAATGTCGTGGATGATCGCTGGGCGTTATCGGAAAATCCGCTCCATCATCCTCACCAATGTTTGGATACCCCTTTTTGCAATCTTTCTGCTAACGCTATAACGGGATACTGCGTTGGCCAACCCCGGTCCTTTACGATAGTACCAGGAGATAAATGCGCGTCCTGAATGATGCCTCACGAGAACATTGTCCCGGAACGATCGCAGGATATCCAGATCCGGGTGTTCGGAGCTCTCGTATGCAACTGTTGCGACAAAGCACTCCTTCATGAGTTTGGGGATTCTCGATTCGAAGATGTTTCTCGCGGGGGTTTTCCCGTCGTTGTTCTTCAAGGATGGATTTGCTCCATGCTGAAGCAGCATCTTGATAATCGGTTTGCGGTTGAGATAATATGCCAGATGTAGAGCTGATTCGCCGTTGTTGTCCTGCTTGTCCGGGTCGGCGTTGTTGGAGAGCAGGAATTTAACCATCGCTTCCTGCTCGCCGAAAACCGCATCTTGAATCGGTGTGCGTCCCGAAAGAGTGGCAGCGTTAACTTCGGCCTTCCGGTTCAGCATCCTCTTGGCGATACTGATATCCCCGTAACGGGCGGCGATATGCAGCGCCGTTACCCCGTCCTTGTTCGCGAGTCGCACGTCGGCTCCCCTGGTAATGAGCAGATCGACCACATCTTCCATGCCATGTTTCAGCGCAAGATGCAGAGTGCTTTCCTGGTTCTCGTTCACGCCGTCGAGGAAAATGCCTGATTCGATCATCTCTTTCGCTATACGCACGAGCCCAGTATCGACAGCCAGCAGGAGCGCTGTGGAGTCTTCGGGGTTCATGCTGTTCTCTTTGTCCGATATCTGCATCCAAAGGAGGGTCGCGGTGCTGTCAAGGTGCTTCACCAGCGCGAGGCGGAACAGCTTTCGTATGATGCGGTCGTCCGGCTGATACTTCGCAAAGAGCTTTTTAATTATCGTATCGGCGATATCCTTCTTCTGGAGGTCGATCGCGTATTCCACGATGTCAACCCACGGAATGTTCTGTTCCGTTTCCAGTATCAGCGTGAGCGTGTAAGTATCACCTGTTTCAATCGCGTTTCTAAGACGATTTTCCATTCAGTTATTCCTCCGAATTATCCAACAGCGTATTTCCAACATGAGATACATATTGAGGCAGTAATAGTATGTCGCAAATTACGCAATATAACGATGAAGCTGTCAAATAAAATCCGCCGTACCAAATCAGGAACAGAGGTTGGATGCTATGAGATGACACTGAAAGGAATCGGTCGATTTATTCTCTACCTGGCAGACACTCGATATAGCTTTCTTGGATTGATGCCATTGTTTCACCAATCAAGACCGCTCATTGCACGCGGATCAGGACATCCGTGTTCCAATAAAAAAACTCCCGCTGATCGAATGACCGGCGGGAGTTTGTATATAGATCGAGGCGGTTACGCCTTGTATTCCATACCTTTTTTGATGGCCTTCTCGTTGAGTTCGAGCAGGTCCGGGCGCTTCTTGCCGAGTGTTGCGGCAAGCTCGTCCATGACGGTGTCGAATTTCACCATCTCGTTGTTAGCGAGCAACGTTCCAATTGCTACCATGTTTAGAACCTTCGGGCTTCCGATCTCGTTAGCGATCTTCGACATGGGAACGTAAACGATCCGTACGCCTTCGAGCTCGACCTTGTTCGGGCACATGTCTTCGTTGACGATGATCAACCCGCCTGGACGAACGCTTGAGCCGAACTTGTCCAGCGATGGCTGGTTGAGCGCGACAAGGATGTCCATCTTGGTAACGAGCGGTGAAGCAACCGGCTCGTCGGCGATAACAACCGCGACGTTGGCCGTACCGCCACGCATCTCCGGTCCGTACGAAGGAAGCCAGGAAACGTTCTTGCCTTCTTTCATCCCGGCGAGGGCCAGGAATTTTCCGAATGTCAGGGCTCCCTGACCGCCAAATCCTGAGCAGACGATGTCAGCTTTCATTTGTCACCTCCTTCAGCGCCGCGATCGCGGAACATGCCCAACTTGAATGTCGGCAGCATGTTGTCTTTGGCCCACTGCAGTGAGTCAACCGCTGTCATCCCCCAGTTGGTAGGACAGGTTGAAACGAATTCGACGAATGTGAATCCGCGATTTTCCTTGTTGTAGGTCATGGCTTTGGTCACGGCTTTCTTGGCCTTCATGACGTCCGGTGCGGAGAGCAGCGAGACTCTCTCGATGTAGTACGGCGCGTTGAGCGAGTTCAGGAGTTCGCAGACCTGGATAGGGTATCCGATGTCCTGCGCGTCGCGTCCGTAGGGAGAAGTGCTTGTCTTCATTCCCGGCAGCGTGGTCGGGGCCATCTGGCCGCCGGTCATTCCGTAGATCGCGTTGTTGACGAAGAACACGGATATCTTCTCGCCGCGGTTCGCCGCGTGGATGATTTCTGCAGTACCGATCGCCGCGAGGTCGCCGTCACCCTGGTAGGTGAAGACGTGCATGTCGGGTCTTGCTCTTTTCATTCCGGTTGCAACAGCGGGAGCGCGACCGTGCGCCGCTTCCGCCATATCGCAATTGAAGAATTTATACGCAAACACGGAGCAGCCCACCGGTGCGACGCCCATCATCTGGTTGCGAAGGCCGAGTTCATCAATGGCTTCTGCGATCAGACGATGCGCGATACCGTGCGTACAGCCCGGGCAATAGGTGAAATTCAGTTTGGTAAGTGATTCGGGTCGTTTTGCAATAACCTGCATGTGTTCCTCCTACAAATTCTCTTCGATTTTCGCTTTGGCTTCTTCGGGAGTGAAGACAATGCCGCCGACCTTGCCGAGGAATTCGACTTCTCTCTTGCCGTTGACAGCCAGTTTAACGTCTTCGAGCATCTGTCCCGAGTTGTATTCGAACACGATGACTTTCTTGATTTTGTCGTGAAGCGCGTCTGCGATCGCCTTGTAGGGGTAAGGCCACACGGTGATCGGGCGGATCAGACCAACATTTATTCCTTCCGCCTTGAGCGTGTCGACAGCCGATTTCACGATACGTGAAGCGGTGCCGTATGCCACGCAGAGAATCTCGTTATCGTCCGAGAGATTGTATTCTTCCCAGCGGAGTTCGTTCTTCTCGATCTCCTTATAAACTTCGAGGAGTCCTTCTACGTGTTTTTCAAGCACTTCGGGATCGATCTCGAGCGAGTTGATCTCGTGATGATGGTGGTTCGGTTCGTCCTCGTTGGGTTGCATCATCCAAGCTTTGTGCTGCTCGTTGAGCTTGTCGATTTCTTCCTGCGTCTTGGGCTCGGCAAATTCAACCGGTTCCATCATCTGGCCGAGAAGCCCGTCCGAGAGAATCATCGCAGGATTTCTGTATTTGTCGGCGAGGTCGAACGCCAGGCTCGCCATGTCGGCAAATTCCTGTACTGTGCTGGGCGCAAGGACGATGCAATGGTAATCGCCATGACCGCCGCCCTTGGTTGCCTGAAAGTAATCACCCTGTGCGGGAGCGATATCGCCAAGACCTGGGCCTCCACGCTGAACGTTGACGATCACGGCCGGGAGCTTCGCGCCGGCAATGTACGAAATACCTTCCATCTTGAGGGATATTCCGGGTGAGGAAGAAGAGGTCATAACGCGTCTGCCGCATCCGGCAGCGCCGTAGACCATGTTAATGGCGGCAACTTCGCTTTCCGCCTGTAAGAATGTTCCGCCTACCTTGGGCATCATTTTTGCCATGTATTCGATCAATTCGCTTTGCGGGGTGATCGGGTAAGCAAAGTAAAGACGACAGCCAGCACGTATGGCGGCTTCAGCAACGGCTTCGTTTCCTTTCATCAAAACCTTCATGAGAGCCTCCGTTTATTTCTCGATTGTTATTGCGACATCAGGGCAGACCGTGAAACAGAATCTGCATGCGATACAGGTATCCGGATCAAAACATTCCGCATAGTGGTAACCCTTCTGGTTAATGTTCTCTGAGAATCGCAGGATTTTCTTGGGACATGCATTGATGCATAATCCACAACCCTTGCAATAATTAGGATCGATTGTAACTCGCGGCATGACTTACTCCTTTCTAGTTCTTCTTTATTGTGACACCCCTTACTTCTTTGGCTCTAATTGTCAACGAGAATATCTTTTTTTCGGAATATATTCGGTTATAGCGATGGCATCGTTGATGTTATTTTAACCGGTTATCTCCAGCGGTACTTGCCCAGCGTGCCGCGGATTCCGAAATAGATAAAATAAGGTATATAGAGAATCTCCGCGGGGAGGAAACATCGCAGATACTCGATGCGCTTGATCCGGATAAGAAAAATGCTGAGCAGCAGCAGCTCCGAGGCCGCTTTCAGTCCAAACAACTTGAAATAAAGCGCCCAGCTATTGTAACCGCATGCAAGAGGAATCAAGCTGACTATCATGCTGAAGTAATACACGAGAACGAGTATTGCAACCCATTTGACGCTAGATGAATACGACATGAATTTTGAAGCCCGTCTCTGCTCACGCTGAAACTGAACGGAGAGGTCGTCGTTCTCGTAGGATGGGACGATAGATTCCTGCGTGAACATGAATCGCTTGGATGTGCATGATTTGGATACCTTCTGCAGCATGAGGTCGTCGTCGCCGGAGAGGATGTGGTCGATACCGGAAAATCCTTCGACCTCGTTGTAGAGTTTGCGGGTATAAGCGATGTTACGCGCGGTGCAGGTCATACCCCAATTCCAGCCCATGCTTCCTGCCGATACGGCGAAGATGGAGGCTCTCTCGAGGTTCTTCAAGCCGTCGATGAATTTTCCGGAGGAGGTTATCAGCGGAGAATACCCCGCAATGAAATCCTTGTCCATGTCGAAGTGGCCGTTAACCTCGCTCAGCCAGCTTGCCCCCGGGCGGCAATCCGCGTCGGTGAAAGCCAGTATATCGCCGCTGGAATGCCTGATCGCCTTGTCCAGCGCGCGTTTCTTTCCGGGAAATCCCTCGTCGCTATCGGTAACTCTCACGCAGGAGAAATTCTCGAACTTCTCGGAAAACGCCTGCATGATACTGTATGTCGCGTCCTCGGAACGGTCGTCGGCGAGGACGACCTCGAATTGGTCGGGGGGGTAATCCTGCTTCGAAAGCGCATCCAGAAGATGGGGGATATCCTTCTCCTCGTTCCGGGCGGCTATGATGACAGAAATTTTCCGGATGAATTGATGATCGGGCTTGCGATTGAGGAGAATCCCAAAGGCGAGGAAGAGCAGCAGAAAAACGTATAGCCAGGTCAGAACGAAGAGCGTTACCATTATTGCTTGAATTTCGTGGGCGTGCGGGATTCGACCTTCGATTTGGTCATTTCGATGAAATCGGCGAGCTCCGGCGTCTCTTCGCGTATCTGTTCGAGGGTGGGATTCAGAATGTACTGCTCCTCTTCAGCTTCCTTCACCGTGAATTTGAAACGGGGCTTGATGCCGAAATGTTTCTGGGCGCACGCCTGTATATCATCGATGCTCCGTTCAAGCGAGTTGATCGCGGTGGGGCTCTTCAGCTCGACCATGATCGTGTTGGAGCGGACATCGAGAACGGTTCCTTCCTGGAGGTATATCGACGAGAGTTTCTTGCGCTCTTTCTCGAGCTTCTTGATCAATCCCTCCCAGTTGTTCTGCACGTATTCGGGGGTAAGCTCCTGAATCGCAGGCTTCTCCTCGGTCACTTCCTTAACCAGGTTCTCCGTCTCTCGCTCCTTTGTGTAATGCAAAATCTCTTTTTGAACCTGGGCGAACGATTCCTGTTCCTGCGGTTGCGGAGATGGCTGTTTATCGAGGAGTTCGAGCATCTTGTCCAATGACTGGATTTCCGAGATGCGTGTGAGTTTGATGAATACCATCTCGGTCAGGAGCACCGGGTCGCTTCCGAAACGCGCGTCCGTCTTTGCCTTGATCAGCAGCGAGATCATGTAGAGCAGATCGTTTTCGGTGAACTTCTCGCCCCGGAATTTCAATTCGCGGACGATCGTTTTCGGGAGCTCGTGCAGGTTCACGCCGATCTTGAGCAGCAACAAGTTGCGGATCGTGTCCAGAAAACCGTTGAGGAATTCCTGCAAATCGTTGCCGTTGTCGAGAAGCAAGCGCAGGCTGACCAATAGTCCCGTCGAATCGCGTTTCTGGATTCTGTCCAGCATATCGATGTAGGTCTCGATGGGGAGGATGCCGAAGATGGACTGCACCAGTTCACCGGTGATTTGCGAGCTGCCGTAGGAGATCACCTGATCCATCAGGGAGAGGGCGTCTCGCATACTGCCGTCGGCCTTGCGAGCCACGGTGTAAAGCGCGTCCTCTTCGATGGTGATCTCTTCCGATTCGCCGATGGCCTTCATCTGTTTTACGATGTCTTCCACGGGAATACGTTTGAAATCGTATCGCTGGCAGCGGGAGATGATGGTCGGCAGAATCTTGTGCGGCTCGGTCGTCGCGAAGATGAAAATCACGTTCTCGGGTGGCTCTTCGAGCGTTTTGAGCAGCGCGTTGAATGCGCTCTTGGATAGCATGTGAACTTCGTCAATAATGTAGATTTTATACTTCGATTTCGAAGTGGCGTACATCAGCTCGCGCTGGAGATCGCGGACATCCTCCACGCTCGTGTTGGAAGCGCCGTCGATTTCGATCACATCCGAGGATGTTCCCGCCGTGATTTCCGTGCAGTTATCGCAAACGTTGCAGGGGGCGGGGGTGGGGCCGTGGATGCAATTGAGGCTTTTTGCGAGGATCCGCGCCATGGATGTCTTGCCAACGCCGCGAGGTCCCGTAAATAGATACGCGTGCGCGATGCGTTGCATATTAATCGCGTTCGTGAGCGTCTTCGTGATATGTTCCTGAGCATACACATCATCGAAGCGCTGCGGCCTGTACTTTCTTGCTAAAACCTTATAAGCCATTCAATTACACCTTTGCACCAAATTAGGAAATACTGGATATTAAACTTGTTCATTCTCGTCGAATCTGTCAATGAAAAATGGTGAAACCCCTCACCAAACATTCAATCTTCTGTTCCTGATAAGTTACATTCGACTCAATAAAATGCTTGCGCGTTTTGCCCAAATGAATAATTTGTCATCAGAAACGCGAAAGGAAGGTTGGAAGAACCAATGAAAGAATAAGTACGACTCCCGAATACAGAAAGACATTTTTACAGGGAAGGAGTACTTATGCTGCGTTTTGAGCACGTTACATTCTGTTATCCAAATCAATCCGAGCCGGTTTTTGCCGATCTCTCGCTCGACATTGTCGAGAGGGACCGAATCGCCGTTATCGGCGCGAACGGCTGCGGTAAAACAACATTCGCCAGGTTGCTACTGAGCGAGCTGAATCCAACAAGCGGAAAAATCCATTTCCCGAGAGAAAGGCCGGTCATCGGCTACCTCCCGCAACATTTCTCGTTCGACGAGGACAAATCCGTATTGGAGATGTGCCGGGAAACGTTCGCGCATCTGTTTGTCATGCGTAACAAACTGCGCACGCTGGAGAAGGAGGTTTCCTCGAATCCCCACGATGAAAACGTCCAGCGAGAATACGGCGAGCTTCTGGACCGGTTTTCGCAGGAAAACGGCTGGGATATCGATGCCCGTTGCGCACGAGCGTTGGCTGACGTGGGATTGGAGGAATCGTTTCATCAGCGGATTTACCGTGATCTCTCCGGTGGGGAGAAAACTCGCGTGGCGATCGCTCGATTGCTCGTAACAAATCCCGACATCCTGCTCCTGGACGAACCCACCAATCACCTTGAAATCGAAATGGTCCGCTGGCTTGAGGAGTTCATCAACCGCTTCTCCGGCACGGTCATCGCCATCTCGCACGATCGCGCGTTCATCGACAACACCGCTCAGCGCTTGATCGCGTTCGAGCGGGAAGGAGTCGTTATGCGCAGAGGCGATTACAGCACCTACAAGGAATCCCGCGAGGACGAGAAGCACCACCAACTCGAGAAATGGGACGAGCGCCAGAAGAAGATACGTCAGTTGCACGACGCGGCTCTCAAGCGGAGGCAGTGGGCATCCAAGTTCCAGCCCGAGACCCGTTCCGAAGGTGGGGGAGCGATCTACGAATCGATCGTGAATCCCGCGCGCACCATGATGCAGCAAGCCAAGCATATCGAGGAACGCATGAAGATGCTTGAAGAGCGATTCCCCATCGAAAAGCCGTGGATCGAGAAGAACCACCGCATCCAGTTCGATATCGCCGCACCACCCTCCAACGTGGTCTTCGGCATACTGGGCGTATCCTTCTCCTATGGGACGAATCAAATCTTCAGCGATAAAACGCTGCACATCTACAAGAAAGATCGCATCCACCTGAAGGGCCGCAACGGCTCGGGGAAGACGACTTTCATGCGATTGCTGCACGGCATGCTTCAACCGGATGAAGGCGAAATTTCCCGAAGCGGGAGGCTGCACATCGGGTATTACGATCAGGAGCACCGCCAGCTTGATATGGATAAAACGGTCATCGATTTCCTGACTGCCAACCACGAAGATCAATCGTTCGTTCGCACCGTGATGGGTTGCCTGAACATCGGCGAGGACATCGTCAACCGGAGAATCGAAACGCTATCGGTCGGCGAGAGGAGCAAGGTCGCGCTCGGAATGCTGCTTGTAGCCCGTTACAATGTGCTGCTGTTGGACGAGCCGACGAATCATCTCGACCTTAAAACGAGGGAACAGCTCGAGGAGGCATTGAACGGCTACCCCGGGACGATCCTCTTCGTATCGCACGACCGCTGGTTCATTCAGAAACTCGCCACGCGAACGATCGAACTTGATAAATGAGCGACATTCATCGTACAATAGGCATCTGGAGATGTTCATGAGAAGATACGTTATTGTTTTCGTGCTGTTCACGCTTTGTACCATGATGATTCATGCTGAATCGAGGGGGCAGTTCACGTTCAACATCGATTTCGCCGGCACGCACAAAATTTCCGGCAGCGAGTTCGAGGGCGACGCGGAATCAGAGCTCGGGCTGTCACCTGGACTGGAGTTCCTCTTCCCATTATCCGATTTCTTCATGCTCGGGTTTGCGGGAGAATACCAATTCGAGCGTGGAATCGATGCGGATTGGGCCAGTTCCTCCGCCAAGTTCGGCTTCATGCCCGTCTACATCACGAGCAAGATAGGTTTTTTGCCTGATGAAGCGCTGAATCCCGAGATCAACCTGAACATCGGGTATGCCTTCATGTATGCCAACGATCAATACGAGGGACTCGGCGACGTCAACGGCGGTTTGTTTTACGCGATTGGCGGTGGATTGGTGCTTGGGGACAAGCTGGTGGCGAATTTGCTTTATCGCTATCAAACCGGCACGCTCGAAACAGCCTTTACAAAGAAGAAGTACGACATCACTCAAACGCAGATGTCTCTTATGCTTGCCTGGAGGATGTAAGGATTGCAAGAATCCACTTGACACGAACCTTTGACGGCGTAGTGTGGAATAAGATGACAGTTAAGAAATAGGCATATAGAAATTCTATAGCAACCCTGGCTGCCCGAAAAGGCGGTCAGGGTATTTTTTTTATGGGAGATTGTGATTATGAGGAACATGGTTATCGCTTTGGTCGCGCTGGTCTTTCTCGCAGCATGCGGGAACAATTCCGAGCGGCTTTCGCTGGGCTTGATCCAGCCTTCTTTGAACCACTTGCCGGTTCTCTACGGACTGGAGGAAGGTATCATCGATTCGTCAGCGATCGACATTTACTACTTCAGCTCCGGCTGGGAGGTCAACGAAGCGCTTATCGCCGGGAAGCTCGACGCGGCGATCATGCCGTTCACATACGCATGGACGGATGTCTCCAGGGGATATCCCGTAAGAATCGCGTCTTTCCTGGAGCGGGAAAGTGACGGCATTCTCACCAGCAAGGAGCACAAGGACATCCAGTCACTGAAAGGGGCGAAAGTTGGCGTCTTGCGAGCTTCGACCATCGATATCTTCGCGCGTATGCTTTCGAAGAGGGAAAAACTGGGGTGGGAGTTCGTCGCGTTTCGCTCGCCCAACGAGATGTCTGCCGCGCTAATGGCGGGAGAGGTTGACGCGCTGAGTTTCTACGTGCCGCCCATCTTCAAGATGGGGGAGGATTACCACATCGTATGCTGGTACAGTGACTATTTTCCCAAGCACCCTTGCTGCGACCTGGTGATACATGAATCGGCCCTGAGTGTTCATGAGCAGGACATCCGCAATCTTGCGGCGGGTATCGCCCACAGTGTGAAGAAGATGGAGGAAGACAGAGAAAAATTGCTCTACGTCGCGTTAAAATACTTCCCGATCCCAAAGCGTCTTCTCGAGAACTCGATAGCCCACACGCATTATCAGTGCGGCATTGAATCGGAAGGCATTGATTTCGAGAAGGAGTCGTTCCGGGCGATGATGGATGCCGGGTACATCGAGCGTGACGTCGATCCAGGGAAAATCTACTTCAACATACAAGGCAAATGAGAACGAAGCATTTCTTCCTCTTCGGGTACCTGCTTGTCGCGGCATTGCTAATGCTGATGGCGGTCAGCCTTGATATCTCGCTAACGGAGGTATTCTCCGCCCCGCTTGATCTGTCGCAAACACTTGGCGATGCATCCGTTTCGCTGGTTCGCGTGACGCTTAGCGTCTTCCTCTCGTGGATCGGCGGAATGACTATCGGGAAGCTGATGCATAGCCGTCAGTGGCTTCATCAATTGCTGTATCCGGGCGTTAACTTCGTCCGCCACGTCTCGCCTTATGTCTGGCTCCCGTTTGCGATCATCTGGTTCGGCATCGGCGAACCGCCACTTTATATGGTAATGACTGTCGCGATGTTCTTTCCCGCGGTGGTGATTTCGTACGAAATGTTCCATTCGGTTCCGCGCGAGTATATTGACGAGGCGATAATCTGCGGCGCGGGAGAGATGGAGGTTTTCGTCCATATCGAAATCCCGGCCGTTCTCCCGGAAATCGTAAACCTGTTCAGGATTCTCTGGGGCGTGGGATGGACTTCCATCATCGCAGCCGAGATGCTGGGCGTGCAAAGCGGCATCGGCTTTCGACTTCTCGACTTCCGTTTTCTCCTCCAGTATCCGCAAATGATACGATATGTTGTCATGATCGGATTAATCGGAGTTGTCATTGATCACCTTCTGGTAATCGCTGTCGGAAAAGCCCGTTTCTGAGCAGGTAAAATTTATCGCAGTGAATTGTTTTCAGAAAAATGAACGATATCTAACCAACGTGAATCATTAAAGATAAGTATAAAACTGAATCTGAGTCAGGTTCTGTTTGGAAAGAAAAAATTTGACAAGTTTCTTTAAAATCGTCAACTCTCTGATCTAAGAGCTTGGGCGAACCGGCTCACCACAATATGCGACCTGAAGAATGAGTGATTAGAAATCATACTAAATAGAACGAAAAAGGTTGTCTTTTGTCAAAAACGAACGTTCAACAGATGGGTTGTTTCCATGCAAATCGAAATCAGTTCACGCCAAAAAGCGCTAACGTTCACAAAATGACCATTCAGAATAACAATCACCGTTATCATCACAAAATGCATACTCATTATTCAGGAGAATTTCATGAAGTATTGGGAAACTCCTTTTGGACGACCGAAACCCCAGATAGTAGCCGGCGAAGTGGTTATACTGGCCGAGCGATGCAAGGGGTGCGGTTACTGTATTGAATTTTGCCCGAGGAAGGTTCTCGAATTCTCGACAGCGTTCAATCAGAAGGGATATCATCCTCCCGTAGCGACACGTTCCGATCAATGTACCTATTGCGGACTGTGTGAAATGATCTGCCCGGATTTCGCGATTTTCATCGTTCAGGCAGATAATGAAAGGGAGGGTGCACGTGTATAAGAAAAGCAAGTTACACGGCGAGTTCTTTATGCAGGGAGACATTGCCAGCGCTGAGGGAGCCGTATCCGCGGGATGCAGGTTCTTCGGCGGTTATCCGATCACACCCGCTTCCGAAATCGCCGAGCGCATGGCCTACCGGCTTCCGCTTCTGGACGGCGTGTTCGTCCAGTTCGAGGATGAAATCGCCTCGATGGCGAGCATCCTGGGCGCTTCCTGGGCTGGAGTCAAATCGATGACGGCGACTTCCGGGCCGGGCATCTCGCTAAAGCTGGAGAATATCGGCCTCGGGATCATGATGGAAGTCCCTTGCGTGATCGTAAACGTTCAGCGCGGCGGACCGAGCACCGGACTTCCCACGCTGTGGGGGCAATCCGACATGATGCAAGCCCGATGGGGATCGCACGGGGACTACATGACCATCGCGCTTTGCCCGAAATCGCCGCAGGAGATGTTCGACCTCACCATCGTCGCCTTCAACTACGCGGAGAAGTATCGGCTGCCGGTCTTCATCCTCACCGACGCAATCGTGGGCCACATGACCGAGAAGGTAATCGTCCCGCCCGTAGAGGAGATCGAGATATTCGATCGCCGCTACACGACAAAGTCGCCCGGAGAATACAAGCCGTACGAGATTGGCGAGAACATGGTGCCGGATTTCGCGAAGGCCGGAGACGGTTACCGGTATCATTCCACCGGACTCACGCACGATGAACGCGGCTACCCGGTGATGACCGAGAAGTGCCAGCTCGAATCGATTCCACGCCTGATCAACAAGATCAAGGACCAGGCGGATGACATCATCCTGCTGGAGGAGCGCGACACCGGAGACGCAGACGTGATCGTGGTGGCGTACGGCATCACGGCGCGAACCGTGGTCCCGGCGATCGAGAAAGCGAAGAAGAAGGGGATCAAGGTCGGTCTATTGCGACTGATCACAGCCTGGCCGTTCCCGGAGAAACGAATCCGCGAGCTGGCGCAGAAGGTGAAGGGATTTGTCGTGCCGGAGCTGAATATGGGGCAGATGGTACTGGAGGTGGAACGGTGCGCGATCAAGTGGGCGTCCGTCAAATCCGTACCGCACCCGGGTGGCGGAATTCACGATTTCAACGTGGTTTGCAAAGCCATAGAAGAGGTGGCTTATGAATAACACACTTAAACACCCGATGGAAAATCTGCTCCGCATGGACCGAATGCCGCATATCTGGTGCTCGTCCTGCGGACTGGGCTCGGATGTCACGGCGTTCATCGATGGACTGAAAAAAGCGGAGGTCGATTTCGACAAGGTCGCGGTGGTCTCGGGGATCGGTTGCACCGGACGCGTCGCGGGTTACATCAACCTTGATTCCTACCACACTACGCACGGCCGGGCGATTCCTTTCGCGACCGGTCTGAAGCTCGCCAACCGCGATCTCAGCGTGTTCGTCTTTTCAGGAGACGGAGATCTCTTCGCGATCGGCGGGAACCACATGATCCACGCAGCACGGCGCAACGTGGATATCAACGTGATCTGTGTGAACAACTTCATCTACGGCATGACGGGCGGCCAGACGGCTCCCACCACGCCGCTAATGGCGCACAGCTCCACTGCGCCCTACGGCAATTACGAGCAACCGTTCAACCTCTGCGGACTGGCAGCGGCAGCGGGAGCGTCGTACGTAGCGCGTTGGACAGCGCTGCACGTGCGCAGGCTTTCCGATTCCATCGCGACCGCCGCGAAGAAGAGAGGTTTCTGTTTCATCGAGATCGTTTCGCCGTGCCCGACGGTGTTCGCACGCAAGAATAAAGGCGGTACCGGGCTCGACCTGCTGAAGGAATTCAAAGAGCGCTCGGTGATCGATCACGACGCCGACCCGACGTCCATTCCGCTGGATATGAGCGGCGAAATCGTCTGCGGCAACTTCGTGAACCTCGATAAGCCCACTTTCTGGGAGAACGTCCAGATCGGTATCCGCGATGAAGTGGAACGCGAAAACGTCTATTGGAGGAACCTGTGAAAGACCTTAGAGTTAAGATCAGCGGTTTTGGCGGACAGGGCATCATCCTCTCATCCTATATAGTGGGCGAGGCCGCGTCGATCCACGACGGCAAGAACGCTTCCATGACGCAAGCGTACGGACCCGAGGCCCGTGGCGGTGCGTGCAGTTCGCAGGTTGTGATCTCCGATAACGAGGTCGATTACCCGCTGGTGGATACATCCGACGTGCTGCTGGCGCTATCGCAGGAAGGCTACGACACCTTTTTCCCACACCTTCGTGACGGCGGAATCCTTCTTTACGACACTGATTTGGTGAAGGAGCTTCAAGACCACTCGCGCGTCAACGCCAAAGCGATTCCGGCTACGAGAATCGCGGAGGAACTGGGCAAGAAGATCGTCGCCAATATCGTGATGCTCGGTTTCGCAGTCGCGCAGGCGAATGTCTGTTCATTCGAAGCGATGAAGAAGGCGGTCGCGAAATCAGTGCCGAAGAAATTCCTCGAATTGAACATGAAGGCCCTGGATACGGGCTATCATTATAAAGGGGAGTAACATGCGATATGTAATATCCCGAAAGAAGATGCACAATCCGCTCTTGCAGAAGTTGCAGGAACTGAGCGGTCAGAACGTGTTTGACTGCTACCAGTGCGGAAACTGCTCATCCGGTTGCGCAGTGGTGGAGTACATGGACATCAAGCCGAACCAGGTCTTGCGTCTGGCGCAACTGGGTGCGATCGACGAGATACTGGCGTCCGAGACGATCTGGATCTGCTCGACCTGCCTTCAGTGCTCCAGCCGGTGTCCGAAGGGAATCGATGTTTCGCGCGTGATGGAAGCCGCGAGGACGATCAACCTACGGCAGCGCATCGGTGTTGTCGAACCGACATCCGTCAGCCAAGAAGACCTCAAGGACGTACCGCCGATCGTTCTGGTGAGTGTGTTCCGTAAACTATCCGGATAGAAGGAGATAAACGATATGAGTCTTGCATACTATCCAGGCTGTACATTGAAGAACCACGCGAGCCACTTCGAGCAGTCCGCAATCCGCGCAATGGAGAAACTGGGCATGCCCATGACCGAGATGAAGGACTGGGTTTGCTGCGGTACCGTCTATTCGCAGACGACAGATGATCTGATGCTGCAACTGGCTTCCATACGAAACCTTTTACGTGCTGAATCTCAGGGAATCGATGAACTCGCCGTGCTTTGCAGCATGTGTTACAATACAATACGCAGAGCGAAAGACTTCATCGATTCGGACAAAGAGAACCTGCGAAAAGTCAATCAGTTCATGTACAAGGAACCGCTCGAATATACGGGAAAGGTTCAGGTGACGCACCTGCTGCCCATCCTGCGCGACCGCATCACCTTCGAGAAAGTCAAAGAAAAGGTCGTCAACGCGCTGACGGGACTGAAGGTGGGTGCCTACTACGGCTGCCTGCTGGTCAGGCCGGAAGCCTACGCGATCGACGACTTCGAGGATCCGAGCATCATCGAAGACCTCTTCACCGCGCTCGGAGCCGACAGCCGCGCGTTCCCCTACCGACTGGAATGCTGTGGCGCGTACCAGACCATCACGCGTAAGGACGTCACCGCCAAGCGCACCTACGAATTGATCAATTCCGCGTGGGAAACCGGCTGCGAGACAATCGTCACAAGCTGCCCACTCTGCGCGTTCAACCTCGACCAGCGTCAGAAGCTGGCGCAGGAGACCTTCCATACGTTCAGAACCATGCCCGTTTTCTACTTCACCGAGCTGATGTCCATCGCGTTGGGCGGCGGCTGGGACGAAGACTGGGTAAAGCTGCACGAGATCGATCCGAGACCGCTCCTGCGCGAAAAAGGTCTGCTTCCGGAGGTGAGATCATGAAGAAGATCGGCGTATTCATATGCCATTGCGGCGTGAACATCGGTGAGATTGTCGATGTCGAGAAGCTCACCCGTCAGATCGCCAATTACCCCGGCGTCGAGCACGTCGAGAACTACATGTTCCTCTGCTCCGATCCGGGTCAGAACCGCATCAAGCAGGCGATTCAGGATAAATTCCTGGAGGGAATTGTCGTTGCCGCCTGCTCACCCGTGCTTCACGAATCGACCTTCCAGAACGTGCTCGAAGAATCGGGACTGAACAAGTACCAGCTCGAGATCGCCAACATCCGCGAGCAATGCAGTTGGGTACACACCGACCGCGTGATGGCCACGCGCAAGGCAAACCTGGTGATCAAGACCGCTATCGAGAAGCTCAAGCTGAACGAATCGCTGATCCCGTCCACAGCGCCGCTTACCAAGAAAGCTATGGTGATCGGAGGCGGTATCGCGGGAATCCAGACAGCGCTCGACATCGCGGAAGGCGGTTACGAGGTGATTCTGGTGGAAAAGAAACCCTCCATCGGCGGTCACATGATCCAGCTCTCGGAAACCTTCCCGACGCTCGATTGCTCCCAGTGCATTCTTTCTCCGAAGATGGTGGCGCTTGCGAAGCACAAGAACATCAAACTCTACGTCAACAGCGAGATCGAATCGATCGAGGGCTTTATCGGCAATTTCGAGGTGAAGGTTAAACAGAAAGCGCTCTACGTTAATCCCGACATTTGCAACATGTGCGGCGATTGCGCGGACGCCTGTCCGGTGCTGGTTCCCGCTGAACACGAAGAGGGACTCGCCTGGCGAAAGGCGATCTATATGCCGTTCCCGCAGGCGATTCCGGCGACATTCACGCTGGACGTCGACAACTGCCTCGGTCTGGAACCGATCGCATGCGGAAAGTGCCGCGACAAGTGTGACGCCAAGGCCATCAGCTACGACGCCAAGCCTACTATTTTCAGGGAGAAGGTCGGCGCGGTGGTGCTGGCGACAGGCTACGATCTCTATCCGATCGAGAAAATTGCGGAATACGGCTATGGCAAATACCCGGACGTAATCACGAGCTTGCAATTCGAGCGGATTCTGTCGGCTACCGGACCGACGCATGGCGAGGTACGAAGACCGTCCGACGGCAAGGTTCCCAAGGAGATCGTCTTTGTGCAGTGCTCCGGCTCGCGCGATCCGGAGAGGCACCTGCCGTACTGCTCGAAATTCTGCTGTATGTACACGCTCAAGCATGCCAAACTATACAAACACAAGGTTCACGACGGTCAGCCGTACGTGTTCTACATCGATATCAGGGCCGGCGGAAAGCGGTACGAGGAGTTCGTGCAGCAGGCGGTTTCCGAGGAGGAGGTGGTCTATGTGCGCGGCAAGGTGGCTCGCATCTACCCGCACGGCGATCAGCTTCGCGTCTTCGGGATCGACACGCTGTCCAGCAAGCGCATCGAGGTAGACGCCGATCTGGTGGTGCTCTCGATGGGCGTGGTGCCCAGCTACGGCACCGACAAGCTGATCCACGAGCTCAAGATCAGCTCGGACAGCGCCGGATTCTTCACCGAGGCGCATCCGAAGCTCAGACCGGTGGAGAGCCTCCAGGCGGGATTCTTCCTGGCGGGTTCGTGTCAGGGCCCGAAGGATATTCCCGATTCCGTCTCGCAGGCGTCCGGAACCGCCGCGAAGGTGCTGGCGCTGCTGTCGCACGACGAAATACAGCACTCGCCGATCGTGGCGACGGTCGATCAAGACCACTGCTCCGGCTGCGGAATATGCATCGGCTTGTGCCCGTACGGCGCAAGGGAGAAGGATCCGCGTCTGGGCGTGGTGGTGGTGAACGAGATTCTCTGCGAAGGCTGCGGTGCCTGCATCAGCGGCTGCCCGTCCGGGGCCGCGCAGCAGAAGAATCTGACCGACATGCAGATCGAGAACATGATTCACATCATCGCGAGTCATAGTATCAGTTCGGAGATATAGCTTCTTGTCGTAAGCTTCTTGTGTCATCCTGAGCGGAGTCGAAGGAACACAAGAAGTGAGGACTGAATAATGGATCAGGATGGTTTGATTTTATCCTTCGACTCCGCTCAGGATGACAATCAAACCTGTAAAGGATCGTAAAGGGTGCAATATGGAAAAATTCGAACCGAAAATCGTCTGTTTTCTCTGCCAGTGGTGTACGTACGCCGGTGCTGATCTTGCCGGAACGTCACGACTGAAGTACCCGCCCAACGGGATCGCGATCAAGACGCTGTGCTCGTCGCGCGTCGATCCGCAGCACATCCTCATGGCGTTCAAGGAAGGCTGTGACGGTGTGTTCATCGGCGGATGCCACCCAGGGGACTGCCATTATCAGTCCGGGAACTACAAAACATTGCGCAAGAGTATGTTGCTCAAGAGGACGCTGGAGCAGCTTGGCATCGACCCGGAGCGGTTTCATCTGGAATGGATATCGGCCAGCGAAGGCAAGAAATTCCAAACGGCGATGAACCAGTTTACTGAGAAAATTCGACGTCTCGGTCCAATGCCAAAGGTCGGGATCGAGCTGGAATAGTTATGCAAAGCGATCGGTGTATGAATTGCTTTCTGTGTCATCCTGAGCGGAGTCGAAGGATATGAAAGCAATTCAGGCCTGGTCTTACAGTTTCTGTTTCCTGCTTTGTCCTTCGACTACGCTCAGGATGACAGCAGGAAACGAACATCCGATAAACCCCTGGAGGATTGGATGAACAAACCGAAAATCGGTTTTTACTGGTGTGCTTCCTGCGGCGGCTGCGAGGAAGCGATCGTTGACCTGCACGAGAAGATACTGGACGTGGTGGCGAAGGTCGATATCGTCTTCTGGCCCTGCGCGATGGACTTCAAATACTCGGACGTGGAGGCGATGAAAGACGGCGAGATGGCGGTCTGCTTTATCAACGGCGCCATCCGTACGGACGAGCAGGCACACATGGCGAAGTTGCTGCGCCAGAAGGCGCAGCTCATCGTATCGTTCGGCGCTTGCTCTCAGATCGGCGGCATCCCCGGGCTGGGCAATTTCTGGGATCGGGAGACCATCTTCCGAAGCTCGTATCTGGACAAATGCCCGTCCATCGATAATCCCCAAAAGACCGTGCCGCAGACAGAATGCGAGGTGCCGGAGGGAAAACTGACGCTGCCCGGGTTCCACGACGACGTCAAGACGACCGACCAGGTGATCGAGGTCGATTACTATCTGCCCGGATGCTCACCCGCGCCGCACCTGACCATGAACGCGATCATGAGTATTCTGCGCGGAGATCTCCCCGAAAAAGGCTCCGTGCTCGGGCCGACCAAAGCGCTCTGCGATACCTGTCCGCGCAACGACACCAAGCCGGACAAGATTTCGATCAACGAATTCAAACGAGTGTCCGAGGTGATGCTCGATCCGGAAAAGTGCTTCCTGACCCAGGGCGTAATCTGCATGGGGCCGGTGACGCGCTCCGGTTGCGGCGATGACGGCGAAGGACGCTGCATCAAGGCGAACATGCCCTGTCGCGGCTGCTATGGTCCGATCGATGGCGTGATCGACGTCGGCGCAAAGATGATCTCCGCTATCGGCTCGATCGCCGGACTGGATGGGGAAGAGGAGATTCCGGAAGCCAGGACGAAGAAGCTCATGGACAGCATCGTCGATCCGGCGGGAACGTTCTACCGTTTCTCCCTTGCGAAATCGCTGCTGGGAAGGAGAGTTATGCCGCAAATCAACAAGGAGCACGTATGAAAACCGTCACTATCGATCCCATCACACGGCTTGAAGGACACGGTAAGATCGAAATCTTCCTGGACGACAACGGCAATGTCAGCAACGCCTACCTGCAAATCCCGGAGCTGAAGGGTTTCGAGCAGTTCTGCGTGGGCAGACCCGTCGAAGAGATGCCGCGCATCACGCCGAGAATATGCGGTGTATGCCCGATGGCGCACCACATGGCTTCCACCAAGGCTGCCGACGCCGTTTACAAAGTCAAACCGACCGACACCGCGCTCATGCTGCGCAACCTGGTTTACAACGCCTACATTTTCGAAGATCACATGCTGCACTTCTTCTTCCTGGGCGGACCAGACTTCGTGGTGACGCCCGGCGCGCCCAAGGCGGAACGGAACATCCTCGGGGTGATCGGCAAGGTAGGGCTGGAGATCGGCGGACAGGTCATTGCCATTCGCAGAAGAGTGCGCGACATGGTGCAGCACCTGTTCGGCCGCATCATCCACCCGGTGGGCGGACTCCCCGGTGGTGTGTCGAAGCCGCTGACCGAGGAAAAGCGTCTTGAGTTCCTGAAAACGGCACAGGAAGCGGAGGAATTCACTAAATTCACGCTGAAGATTTTTGAGGACATCGTGCTGAACAACAAGACCTACGTCGATTTGATCGTAGGCGACATCTACAAGCACGAGACCTACTATATGGGGCTGGTCGACAAGAATAACAAGGTCAACTTTTACGATGGAGATGTGCGGGTGGTCGATCCGGAGGGTAAAGAGTACGCGAAATTCACACCCGGCGAGTACCTCGATCACATTGCGGAGCACGTGGAGCCCTGGAGCTACATGAAGTTCCCATTCCTCAAGAAGATCGGCTGGCAGGGCTTTATCGACGGCAAGGAGAGCAGCGTCTATCGTGTGGCGCCGCTTGCCCGACTCAACGCTTCCGACGGCATGGCGACGCCGCTGGCGCAGGCGGAATACGAGCGCATGTACGAGATACTCGGCGGCAAGCCCTCGCACTATACGCTGGCGTTCCACTGGGCACGGCTGGTAGAAGTAATGCAGTCGGCGGAGGACATGGTGCGGCTCCTGAGCAACCCCGCAATCACCTCGCCCGACATCCGCAACCTTCCCACCGAAACGCCGACGGAAGGCGTTGGTATTGTCGAAGCCGCGCGCGGCACCCTCATCCACCACTACAAAACCGATCCGAAAGGCATCATCGTAGCCGCAAATCTGATCGTCGCAACGGTGAACAACTCCGCGGCGATGTCGATGTCGATCGCGAAGGCCGCGAAGATGCTGATCCGCGACGGGGTGATCAACGACGAACTATTGAACATGGTCGAAATGGCGTTCCGTCCGTACGACCCGTGCATGGCCTGCGCGACGCACTCCCTGCCGGGGAAGATGCCGCTGGTGGTGAATGTCCACGATTCGCGGGGCGAGACGATCCGGCAGGTTAGAAGGGACTGAGGTGGATCGGTTGGTTTCGGATATTGATTTTTTGGAATTATAAAATGTGTCACCTTTATGCTGTGTGATTTCATGAAGTTAAGCACGGATCAGTTGAAGAACTGAAGGGCATTTATTAACTCGCCCTTCGACTCTGTTGAGAGATTCGATTTGTCTCGCTTCGCGAGAAAATCACAGCACAAGGGTGACAAAAAGGAATAAGCCTGAAGACAGATATGAAAACCCTCATCCTCGGGCTGGGTAATCCAATCCTATCCGATGACGGCATCGGTATACATGTGGCGCGCGAGATCAAGCGACAACGTCCCGATCTCGACGTCCTCGAAGCCAGCGCAGCGGGATTCCGCGTGGTGGACGAGATGCTCGGGTACGACCGCGTCATCCTGATCGACTCCATCATCACGGGACAGATGCCGGTGGGTTCCGTATTCGAACTGAGCAGAGAACAATTCCGCAACGCCAGTCATTACTCCTCGCCGCACGACATGGGGCTCTTCGAGGCATTCGACCTGATGCGGAAGCACGGCGCCAAACTGCCCGAAGAACTGATCATCGTCGCAATCGAGGTCGAAGATATCGACACCTTTTCGGAAGCATTCACGTCGGAGGTGCAGGAAGCGCTGCCGCTTGCGGTTGAGAAAGTACTTCAAATGATATAATACAATGCTATACGGTTTGAGTTGATACGAAAAAGGGAAACGGCCAGAGCTGTTTCCCTTTTTCTTGAATAATTGTTGCTTACGATATCCCACAGCCGTCCGGGAAATCCTTGTCCGGCACCATCACCGAAAGCTTTCCTTCGTGCTCTGCCGCCAGAACCATGCCCTGCGACATGTTTCCCATGATCTTGCGCGGCTTGAGGTTAATCAGCATTGCGACGGTTTTTCCAATCAATTCTTCCGGCTCGTACGATTTCGCTATGCCGGCGACAAGGTCGCGTTCTTCGCCCTGGATGCGTACGCGCAGCTTGAGAAGTTTATTCGCCTTCTTGATCTTCTCTGCTTGCAGGATTTTCGCCAGACGAATCTCCAGCTTCATGAAGTCGTCAAACTCGATCTCGTCCTTGTGCTCGAGCGCGGGAAGTTCATCCACGACAGGTTTCGAGTTCTCGACCAGCAGTTGAATCTGCTCCTCGATCCTTTCGTCCTCGATGCGTGGAAAGAGCGTTTCGATCTTCTCGATCGCGTAATTCGAGACAGTCGCATCGATTTCCTGCCAGTCCTTGCAGGGCGCGAAACCAAACATTGCGCGGAGTTGCGTCATTTTCACCGGGAGTACGGGCGAGAATACAATCGAGGCGACGCGCAGGATTTCCGCACAGATGTACATCGTTTCCATCGCGGTTTCAGGGGTGGATTTCACCGTCTTCCACGGCTCGGTCTCGTCGAAGTATTTATTGCCCAAACGGCAGATATCCATGGCCAGCTTCACCGCCTTGCGAACCTTGTAGGTGTCGTATGCGTCGGCAATCCACCCGGAAATCTTCCTGGCTTCATCGAGCGTCTCGGCTGCCTTTGCGCTGAGAGTCTCGGGCTTTGTAATGCGTCCTTCGAAACTCTTCTCCGCGAATTTAAGTACGCGGTTGGCGAGGTTCCCCAGAATGTTCGCAAGTTCACCGTTCACGCGAGACTGGAAGTCTTTCCAACTGAAATCGGCGTCCTTCGATTCAGGTGCGTTGGCGGCAAGCACGTAACGAAGCAGGTCGCCTTCGAAATACTTAAGGTAATCTTCCACCCAGATTGCCCAGTTGCGGCTGGTGGAAATCTTCTGTCCCTCCAGGTTGAGGTACTCGTTCGCGGGGACGTCGTGGGGGAGAACGTAGTTCACGTTCTGCTTCATCAGCATGGACGGCCAGATAATGGTGTGGAACGGGATGTTGTCCTTGCCGAGGAAGTGGATAAGCTTCGTCTCGGGATTGAGCCAGTAGTCTTCCCAGCGATCCGGTTCACCGATATTTTTCGACCACTCGATTGTTGACGAGATGTATCCGATGGGCGCGTCGAACCAAACGTAGAGCACCTTCCCCTCCGCTTCGGGAAGCGGTACAGGGACGCCCCAGTTGATGTCGCGGGTTATGGATCGCTCGATGAGACCTTCGTCAAGCCAGCTCATGATGAACCGGAACACGTTGTCCTTCCAGTCCTTGCGCGATTCAAGCCAGGCTCGGAGCTCCGGTTCGAACTTGGGAAGATCCAGGTACCAGTGCGTCGTTTCCCTGATGACCGGCGTGTTCCCGCAGATTTTGCATACGGGGTTGGTTAGCTTCACCGCGTCGATCAGCTTGCCACAGGCGTCGCACTGGTCACCGCGTGCGCCTTCCGCGCCGCAATAAGGACAGATTCCTTCCACGTAACGATCCGCCAGAAAGCGGTTGTCGTGCTCGCAGAAGTGCTGCTGCTGCGTGTGTTTCGTGATGAACCCCTTCTCGTACAAGCTCAAGAAGAACTCCTGCGAGAGCTTCACGTGCTCAGGACGCGCGGTGCCGGAGAAGTTGTCGAACTCGAAGTTGAGTCCGTCAAAGCTCCTGACGATGCTGTCGTGGTTGCGATCGACCAGTTCGCGCGGCGTAACACCTTCGGACTCGGCCTGGATCGAGATCGGAGCGCCGTGCTCGTCGGTTCCGCAGATGTAAATGATGTCGTCGCCCATCATTTTTTTGAAGCGAACGAAGATGTCAGCCGGCAAATACGCCCCGGCCACATGACCTATATGAAGCTTCCCGTTTGCGTAGGGAAGCGCGCTGGTTACAAGATATTTAGCCACAGTTTTCTCCTGTTTCGTGATAGGTAAACCATGTAGTGAAAACACCTTTGGCTGTCAATGAAATGATTTGATCAACCTCGATCGCCTTATGTTCAATACTTTGCTCATCGAGGCGGGAGTAGATGCGTTCGATCCTGTCGCGTAAGTGTGGTGTTACACGCCCTATTTTCGGCTTTGACGTAGTCAAACGAAATAATGAACGCTATGATTTCGTTCCTCGAAATCATGTAAGTGGATAATCAAGGGCGTGTTATATCCACACTGGAGCCAGGATCGGGCGAAGATGCCCCGCCGGGTGTCCTTTGATGAGAAAAAAAAGCCCTCACACTGCTGCAAGGGCGTATATTTTAGGCCTGATTCCTCAACTACTTCGTCACCCGCTTCTCGATATACCTCGAATTCATCAGCCTTAGCAAACCCATGTAGTCCATCTGGAATTCAAGGATATCACCTACCTTGTAGTCCTTCGGGTTATCGTTCAAGTCGATAACCAGCATGTCGGAACTGGCTCCAGCGAACTGAACGTCTTCGTCTGAGCACCAGATATGCTTCTCGTCCACATCCAGAAGTCCCAGGTCAACGATCGCCCGGAATGATACCTTCCCTGCTTCTTGCTGGTCAAACGCGTAAGTCTTTCCTTCAACGTTTGATCCCATTATTCCCGAGGGAACCACAGGCTTCTCCATCAGCTCGATGATCTCGGCATACAGTTTGAAGATACCGTGTTCCATGTTCATTATCAGACTGTTGTTGAAAACGTTGGTGCCCAGGTACAAGGTTTCGCCCACCCTGAAATGATTGATCCCTTTGGGTAGCGTGTTTTTCAGCAGAATGGGAATAACCACCGAACTGCCACCGGATACGTACGGTAAATTCCTATTGAACTTCGCTTCGATCAATTGCTCATACAGGCTGAGCTGGATAAGCTTATCCTCGTGCGGCAGTACTCCATACAAGCATGAGAAGTTCGTTCCGATACCCACAACTTGTATGTTGTCGAGCTTGAAAACGTTCTCGTAGAATTGAACGAATTCGTCCCGCAATACACCTTCCCGTAGTTCACCCATCTCCAGCATGATGATGATCTTATGCTTTGTGTTCATTTTCTTAGCGGTACGAGACAGGGCTTTGATCGTTGCGATTTCAGTGTTTACGCTAATATCAGCATATTTGATAACACTCGATATATTTTTCCTCGAAGGTGGTTTGATATAGATCGTTTCCACATCCGGCTTGAGGGATTTAATCACCTTCAGGTTGATCAATCGGGAATCGCAGATATGATTAACGCCCAGATTGAGCAGCTCTGAAAGGTAAAGCCTGTTTCCGCACAGCACTTTCGAAACGACTGCCCATTGGATATTGTTGCGTTTGAACAGGTCGTCGAGATAATCATAGTTGTGCTTGAGCTTCGTAATATCCATTTCGAGGAAAGCCATTACTGAGCTCCTCGCTGATAGCGCATTTCGAGATACTTGCTGGTAAAACCAACCTTCTTATAAAGAAATCTCGCCGGGTTGTCGGGCTCGACATGAAGCGCAATGTTTCCTTCGGCGTTCTCGATAGCCTGCATCATGAGATATCGGCCGATCTTCTTTCCGCGATATTCACGATGCACGGCAATATAGACCAAAATGTTTTCGGGGATATAGTCTTTCATTCCTGTCCGGTTTATCACAACGGCGCCGACGGTTTTCCCGTCCATTTTTGCGAGAAGGATGAGTCCGCCAAAGGATTCATATTCTTGCAGGGAATAACCAACGGCAAGTGCGACCTGTTCGCGTGGATCGCCAAATTGTTCAAGGTGTTCATACAGGAAATCAATGATCTCGTTTTTCGTGGTTTCGTCAGGCTTCCTGCCCGGTGTGTAGATACTTAGCGTAGGTTCCATCTTAAGTTCCTCCATGGATAAAAAATCATTACTACGTAATTGTAAAATAAAACGCATAAAATCGTATATTTTCGACGCGATATTCAGCAATGTATCGTTGTGATGAGACTCTTTGTATTCATAACTATATGCAAGAAAATCATTTTGTGCTATGCTGTCAAGGATTGATTCAGAATTGATGATTTTAACGTGTGCGGAATGGGCAAGAAGAAAGCCCGCCTGAAACCGATTCAAACGAGCTGAAAATCTATCACTTAACTCCTTATCGATCAATCCAATCGTGTAACGAGCTTGTAAACCAGTTTGGATTTCTCTCCGCCGATGATCAGATCGTTCTCCCCGAACTTCAGGAGCGTTTTCTTCTGGCGACTCATTCCCCCGACCTGCTCGCCGTTGACGATGGTCCCAAGCGTGCTTCCGCGATCGTAGAAATAAAGGTCGTTATGAAAGGGTATAATGGAAAAATGCGAGCGGGAGATCGTATAAGGAGGGTCGTCATGCAAGAAAAGGTTGTTGGAGTGAAACAGGTCGTCGGCGCGTCTTCTCGAATATCGTCCGACATAGAGCGGGAACGTGTTGATTTCAACACTCGATTTACCCGCCAGGGATTCGACCGCCGCGGCTGAATTCGCTCGCAATGTAAGCGACCAGCCTTTCTGGCGATCCTCGTTGACCGGAGCGTAGAAAATCCGCTCGGTTTCGAGCTCGGCGAGACGCCTGTCTGTGAAACGAAGCCGCTCGGCCATTGTCTGGATGATCGGGCGAATCAGCTGCCCGAACTCTAGCTTGTACAACTCGCCAAAAACGCGCGGATTGATGATTTCCACTTCGAGGTTCGTCAGTGCGCGAACGGTGCGCGAACGGGCTTCTTCCAAAATGAATCCCATCTCTCCGAAAACCTTGCCTTCGGACACGATATCGATGACGAGTTCATTACCCTGGGAGTCTGTCTTGACGATCTTCGCCTGCCCTTTCCGAATGATATAAACATCGTCTCCCACTTCGCCTTCGCGGATAACGATTTCACCGCGTGAGAATGTTTTGATATAACTGTACTGAAATACTTTTTCCTTCTTGCTCATAATCTCCTCATTGCTTCACATATGGAACCATAAAAATGGAATCATGAATTTTCAATCAAGTTTTTAATTTTGCCGATTCTCCGGTTTCCGAGACTTCGAAAATGCTATACCTGAAATGATAACACAAAACCACTCACCTCACAGGTTTTTTTTTCTTGTCAAATTGCCCACGCTGCGTAATAGTAAAAAACATGATACGAAACCTGGCAAACTTACCTAACGGGGAGAGATTACATGAAAAACAAAGGGGCAAAGACAAAGATCGTCTGTACGGTTAATCCAAACACGGCAGATCGGGTTTTTCTGGAGAAATTGATCGATCAGGGAATGGACGTTGTCCGTTTGAACTTTTCGCACATGGATCCCGAAGACGGCGAAGGGGTCATCGACCTCGTTCGTGCGATTCGAGACGAAAGATCGATTCCCATTGCCATCATGCTGGATACGAAAGGTCCCGAAGTCCGCGTATTCGGCTATCCCGAATCCATCGAATTAAATTCCGGAGACGTGCTGGAAATCTCCAGCTTTGCCGGACCGAATATCGAAGACTTCGTAAGCGAATCCCCCCGACATCTCTACACCAATCTCGCGAACATCGGCGAACTGGCCAAAGGCTTCAAGAAAGCCCTGCTCATGGACGGCTACATCGAAGCGGAGATCGTCGAGGCATCCGCCGAAACGATCAAGATTCAATTGAGCAACAGCGGAAACCTACGTCCCCGGGCGCATCTCACGGTTCCGGGCATGGATTATCCCCTGCCATTCCTCTCGGAAAAAGATATCCGCGACATCCGTTTCGCTGCACAGAAAGGACTGGAGTATATCGCTCTCTCTTTTGTCAGATCCGCCGAAGACCTTTTCAAGGTGAGGAACCTCATCCGCGACGTGAAGGAGGACTCACAAATCAGATTGATCGCCAAGATCGAGAGCAAGCAAGCGATCAATCAGTTGGACGAGATCGTCCGGTACGCCGACGGCATCATGGTAGCCCGTGGTGATCTCGGAGTCGAATTGGCTCTGGAAGAAGTCCCCGTAATCCAGAAGAAGATCATCGAGAAGTGCTATCAAAGCGGTAAGCCGGTGATAACGGCAACCCAGATGCTCGAATCCATGATCCACAACCGTGTCCCGACCCGCGCAGAAGCTTCCGACGTGGCGAACGCCTGTTACGATCTGACTTCGGCCGTGATGCTCTCCGGGGAGACGGCCATCGGCAAATATCCCGACCTCGTCGTTCAAACCATGGAACGGATTATCCGCAAAGTGGAGGAGCACTACGATTACTCGGTGAATTTCTACCACCGCCGCGATGAGGGACGCGACAACGACCTGACGACGATCATTTGCTACAATGCGGTAACCACCGCATACCAGTGCCAGGCAGGTGCAATCATCTGCTTCACCAAGTCCGGGTATTCCGCCCGTCAGATATCGCGTCTGCGTCCGGGCCTCCCGATCTACGCGTTCACGCCGGATCACAATGTGTATCACCAACTCGCTCTTAACTGGGGCGTTTTCCCGTATTACGTTCAGGAAGTAGACGATTTCGAGATGATGCTGAAGAATGCACTGCTACAGTGTGTCAAAGATGGCCTGGTGAAGCGCAACGAACTGGTCGTTATCGTTGCCGGGCTTCCCCTGGGCGTCCGCGGTCGAACAAACATGATCCGCGTCGAGACGGCAGGGAAATCGCGCATTCCGGTGAAATTCCTTCAATCCGGATCGGTAACGGCTCAGGCTGTTCATCTAGGTACGGAAGACGACCTGAAGAAGAAAGACTTTACGGGCAAGATTGTCATCTTGCGCACTTTCCGCGACGAATGGACATCGTCGCTCCGATACGCGGCGGCCATCGTTGCCGAGAACTGCAGCTTCGAGAGGCAGCTTCAGCTCCTCGGCATGGCGTACAACATCCCTGTGGCCATCAACGCGAATGCCGTTTGCGAGATCATCGCCGAAGGAGCAATGATAGAATTGAACAGCAACGACAACCTGCTCAGCGAGATTTAGGAGTGTCTCAACCGTATGAATAACGCGAAAAAGAACCGCTCGACCTCACTCACGATCATCTTCCCGGCCTTGTTGGGTTTGCTCTTTCTCATGTACATCATGATAACCTACCTAAGCGAGCGAAACGCCATCGAGAAGCATGAAAAGAGTTACAACAACCTGCAAAGCCTTCAGACGCTGTTCGCTGCCAATGGAATTCAACAATGCTATACCAATACGGAGCAGATCGGGCGGAACCTCGTCAACAATATCATCTCGGTAATCGAAGCAGATTGGAAAACGGATAAAATACTGGCGAATCTCGTCCGTAACACGGTCGATTCGTACTCACAGGTATTGGGTATCGCCGTTTACTTTGAGAATGACAATTCGATCGTTCGGTGGTTCGACGACAACCAGGTTGCCAGAGAGATAAGCGAAGAATGGCGAAGTCAGTACGGCGTCGACCTCACCCGATCGCACGCGCGGTTTGTCCCGCCATTTTATATTCACCCCAACATGCAGTATTACGGGATGATCATGAACGACACTTCGACCTATGGACGAATACAAGTCATAGCCGTTGTGGACATCCATCCGATGATCGAGCGCTTTGTGAGCCCAATGCGTACGGGCTCCTATGGTGCGGGGTATATTCTGGACGGTTTGGGCAATATTGTGTACGATCACGAATCTGAAATCATCGGCCGCAATGTATTCGACGGGATGCATGAATCATACGACCAGTTGAAAAGGATCGATAAAAGGCTGATATCCGAAGCTTATGGCTCCGGAGAATACGCGTTTACCGTAAAGAGAAACGGACAAGTAAGTCGTAAGCTGATCTCCTGGCACTCGGCGAACATGGGAGATCAACATCTTGTCATCGCGATGGCCTCACCGGTCAAAGAAGTCAATCGGGATATGGCGAGCCTGCGCATGAATTTCTATCTGCTAACCGCGCTGTTCGTACTGAGCATCATGGCGGGGTCCATTTTGTACTATCGATACGTTCTACGAAAAACACAGCAAGAACGTTTCGGAATGCTGAAAGCCATCATGGACGCCATTCCTGATATGCTGTATTTCAAGGATCGGAATCGGAATTTCCTGGGATGCAATACGGCCTTTGAGAAATTCATCGGACACACCTCCGATGAGATCATCGGAAAGACCTTTTACGATTTCTTCCCGGATTACCGGAACCCCTATTACGACAAGTATGAAGAGCACGTTTTGAAGCACGGCGAAGTACAGCACTTCGAGGAATGGAATGAGGAATTCCTTCATCGTATGGTCGCGCTGGATACCATTATCACGCCACTATTGGACGAAAACGGAGAGGTTGAGAACATCGTCGGGGTTTCGAGGGATATCACGGACAAGTATTTCACGCTCGAGAAACTGAAGCAAAGCGAAGAGCGATACAACATTACGCAGCACGCAGCCGGAATCATAAGCTGGGAATGGGACCTCGATGCCGACATGGTTACCTTCTCGCAAGAAGCCGTGCGGTTGCTTGACTTCCAGCAAAATGAGCTCACGAAGAGCCTGGCCCGGATCAGGGAATACATCCACCACGACGATGCCCAAGTCTTCGATAATAAAGTCATCGATTGTAAAGAAACCAAGGCGGATTTCCAGTCCGACTTGCGATTCCAAATCCACGACGAGAAAGTCCAGTGGTTCTCGATTCGAGGCAGCTATATTCAGAGCGAAGGCCAGAAGGCAAGCAGATACGCGGGTATATTACACGACATCACGCAGCGAAAGCAAAACGAGATGGAACTGAAGCAGCTTGCCCGAGCCATCGATTACGCGGCGGAAATCATCATCATTACCGAACCTGACGGAACACTTACGTACGTGAATCCGGCGTTCGAGAAGATCACCGGCTACATGCGGGAGGACGTGATCGGCAAGACGTTGGGATTCCTGAGAAGCGGCAAGCATTCAAACCAGTTCTACAAAGAGTTCTTCGATACGATCATGTCTGGAAAAGTGTGGCGGGGAACCTTCATCAACAAGCGTAAAGACGGCAGCTTGTTCGAGGTAGAGAGCACCATTTCCGCGATACGGAACAGCCAAAACGTGATTGTGAAATTCGTGGGGGTCATGAAGGACGTGACCGTCGAGAAGGAATTGAAGAACCAGCTCATCCATACACAAAAAATGGAAGCAATCGGCACGCTCGCCGGCGGAATCGCCCACGATTTCAACAACATCCTTTCGGCGGTCATCGGTTACGGCGAACTCGCGCTGCTCGATGTTCCCTCCGACAATCCGTCCTACACCGGTATCAAGGAGATCGTCAAGGCAGGTTACAGAGCTAAAGGCGTCATCCAGCAAATCATGACGTTCAGCCGAAGAGCCGATATGGAGCGCAGGCCCGTTCAGCTCAAAACGATTATCGATGAGACAAAGGCTATGCTCGAACGGACGTTGCCGGCCAATATCTCCATGGACATCGATATCCAGGAGGATGTGGTCGTCAACGCCGATCCATCTAGGCTGCACCAGATATTGATGAATCTCTGCACCAACGCCTACCAGGCGATGAAGCCCAAAGGCGGCAGACTGACCGTAAGACTCACGGAAACAACCGCCGACCGAATTCCATCGCAGTTTGCCCACATCATAAAGCCAGGCGCTTACGCCCGGATCAGCGTGATCGATACGGGGTGCGGAATGCCGCCGGAAGTTATCAAGAGGATCTTCGAGCCCTATTTCACGACTAAGGCGCAGCAGGGCGGAAGTGGACTGGGGTTATCAACGGTTCACGGAATCATCCGGGAAAACGATGGCGTGATCGACGTCCAGTCCAAGCAGGATTCCGGAACGATCGTGGACGTTTATCTGCCACGGCTGACCAAAGAGGCTATGGAATCGAGCAAACAACAAACGCTTCTGCACTCGCAGGAGAGCTACAGGATCATGTTTGTCGATGACGACACGGATATCGCTTCGATGATCCGTATCGGCGTGGGGAGGACCGGGCACCATATCCAAACGTACACGAATCCGGAGGAGGCAGTTGAGGTATTCCGGAAAGATCCCTGGCAATTCGATCTGATCGTATCGGATATCTCGATGCCGCGCATCAGCGGTTTGGACCTGCTACTCGAAATCCGCAATACCAGGCCCGAAATGCCAGTGATCCTTTGCACTGGACACGAAAGCTTTACGGACCTGGATTCTGCGTATCGGACAGGAGCGGATTTGATAATTATAAAGCCCATTACATGGCAAATCCTGGTCGAGAAAATATCGGAGCTGATGAAACAGAAGAAGAAAAACTTATAGCTAAATCCTCTCCCAGGCTTCAATCTCGCCATCGATAAGACGAAACACCGGATTGACTTCCGGATGATCGATGTTCACAACCTGCATATAGCGCTGCGGATCACGTTTCTCGAGCTTTGCCAGCAAGTGCCGGTATTCGTATTCCACCTGACCCGATGTCACCGGCATGGGGGATACCTTAGCGTCTCGATCGATTTTCGATGCATCGAACCGATATCCACGAGCGCTCGCTTCCGCAAGGACATTGCTCAGGTAGGTGTTGATCGAATCGACAGGCTTTGGGCAAGCTATAAAACGCTGCAACTGAGGGTGGTTGCGATAGCCACTCGTCTTTCCTTCCAGTACGGCCTTTGCAAGAAGACTTTCCCGCCACAACGCGACAAGTCCTTTCGAATCGAGATATTTTGGATGAAGCGACCACAGTCTCATTACATCGTCCTGTAATTGTTTGATTTCGTGTACATGATTATACATGAAAGATAGTCGATAACTTCAAGGGGGCAAATGGGGAAGAGGCGAAAGTTAGCTGGAGGAGTTAAGCCATTGTAGCGCTATATCTGTGTCTTCGCAAACTTTTACGTACAAGCCGCGGTTCAGTGCCATCGTTTCCCAGAAATCACCTTCCGATTTCTGTTCTGGATGGACAACGACAGCGATCTTCATATTATTGGGTACATTTTGCACCATGAACTCGACAGACTGGTACAGTTCTATGTCTTCAAGCGTATAGAAAAGCTTTTGCTCATCGAAAAGGATTTTCTGGCAATTGTATTCCAGTGCAATGTTTTTAACTCGAACAACGTAATTGATAGATTCTTCAAGGCTATCGCCAGTTCCTGCCGCCTCAACGTGCAATACATTATCCTTCTTGGTATAATCATATATAATGGCCATATATGTGCAATCTCCTTACGTATTGTAAATAATTATAAATGCGTGATGGATGTCAAGGATAGATGGCAATTAATATTTGTGCATAATTCTTGTTTCGTTAATTCTTGTGCGAAGATATACGCCTGTTATTTATGTAACTCAATACTCCCGGGATGAATAAGCCGGTGAAATCCGCAGCAACATGCAGAACTGCGATCAGCAGGAAATCCCTGAATATCAGATATGCAGCACAATAGTACGCCTGTACGTACACTACTGATATCGCACCGATTATGCGTCCCTGATAGGTATGGTGTAAGGCATTCAGAAAGAGCGATATCGAAACCGAAATGATTGGATTCACCTGTAGATAGAACGTCAGAAATCCAATCACAAACACACGCATAAGCAATTCCTCGGAGAAGCCGTTGCACATTGCCAGCAGGACTTTCTGCCAGGTCTTGAGTCCTAGAACCTTGCCGATGTTGTACTGATACTGCCTGATATCGTGCTCGAGCTGTTTCGGGATGGTGCGTTGCATGATAATCGCCACGAGACGGTAAAAGAATATGCTTGAAACAAGAATGATGATTCCAATCACAAACGCAAGAAAATATGAATAGTATGGCAATGATGGAATCAAGCCGAATTCTTCGACTCGATCGATATACATGATGCCGATAGGCACGATGAACAGAATGGATATCTGATTCTGAAACAATTTTCTGATAAATGATTCTCCGGAAGCTTCAGGCTTGATACCCTCAATGCTGTCGGGGATTTTCTGGAAAACATTCCTGATGCCGTTAATGCTCCATGGAATGATTTGCATACAGAAGGAAGCCGCGACCCAAAACAGGATTATCATTCTTGATATCATTCCGTAACTCCATGACTGTGGTTGATGAGTGAACAAAAAGAGGCCGGACAGCGAAACGGTGTCAAGTTCATAAAAAACGGAAGTATGAAAAAGAATGAATGCCAACATGAAACGGACTCATTTGGCACAAAGAATTCAATACTGTGATAATATATATTATGTAAACTAATATATATTGCGGAACAGATTTGCATAGTGTTGGTTACATTGCGGTGACGCTTATTCTCCCTCATTTTGTTGCATTTATGCGATTTCATCAATCAGTGCCATACGCCATTATTTTGACGTCCAGATTCCACGAGCAATGAAATGATCCCGCCCATATCGAGATCGTCGCACCTGAGCGATATTTCGAGGTCGGCGAAAACGAAGTCTGGAAAAAAATGAAAAAGCCTTGCATTATTCTATCGAGATGAGATTTTGGACGTAGTATAGTATATTGGAGGATTTCCTACATGAGAAGCATGACCGGCTACGGCAAAGGAACCTACTCGGACGAGAATTTCGAGATCGAGATCGAAATCAAATCGGTGAACCACCGCTTCCTTGATCTGCGAATATATCTTTCCCGCGAACTGAATCCTTACGAGATGTTGATACGCGACATCGTGATGAAAAAGATGCGTCGGGGAAAGGTCGATGTTCGAATCAATTTCAGAGACAAGCGTCTCCCCAGCCTTTCCATCGATCAACCGCGGTTGCTTGCGCTCTGGGAGCTCTACAACAACGCGAAGAACCTTCTCAATACGCAGCAGGAAATCCCTCTCGATAAAATCATGGCGATCGACGGCGTTGTGCTCGAGACGCTCCCCGAAACCGACAAAGACATCGTGATGAACGCCCTTACGGCGCCCCTTGTGAGCGCGCTCGACGAGCATACCGAAATGGCTTTACGTGAAGGCGAATCGATGCAGGATTTCCTCGTCTCCTCCGTCATGCGGATCACATCGGCGCTGGCGATCGTGGAAAACGAATTCCCGGAATTCCGCAACGAGATGTTCATGAAGTACAAGAACCAGCTTGCCACCATCCTCAACGACACCCTGAACGAAGAAGACGAACGCAGGATCCTCACCGAGACGGCGATCTTCATCGAGAAGGCGGACATCAACGAGGAAATCATACGCCTGAAAGACCACGTAGAGAAGTTCCGCGACAAGCTTTTCGTGGAGAATGCCGAGCTGGGAAAATCGCTCAATTTCATCCTGCAGGAGATGCACCGCGAGGCCAACACGATGAGCGTCAAATTCAATAATTCCAAAGTGTTTCCGCAACTTTTGACGATTAAGGAAGAGATCGAGAAATGCCGCGAGATGGTGCAGAATGTCGAATAACAATCAGGATCAGCCACTGCTGAAGTGGACATCCTTTCCGCTGATCGACTACCCCAGGGCGAGCATCCTCCTGACGGTCTTCCTGGTCGGGCTCGCATTCCTTCTCTGGCAGATCGCGGTTGTCGAGTGGCAAATGCCGCTCTTTTACGTGCTGGGGTTACTTCTGGTGCTCGGAAACCTGGCGCCGTACTACATCCCGACGCAGTACAAGCTGTATGAAGACCGCATCGATATCAACTATTTCTCGATCAAGATCAGTCGCAAATACTCCGATTTCCACTGTTTCTACGCCGATAAGAAAGGCATGATGCTGGGGACGTTCCCGCAGCCGAACAGGCTGGATCGATTCCGCGGTCAATCCCTGCGTTTTTCCAAACGTCAGGAGGAGAAAACGGAATTGAAGGAAATCCTCGAGAGAAAGATCCACCCTGAATACTAAACCGCCTCTTCCCTATTGGAAATAATAATATGTATAATAACGAAATAGCACAAAAAGTGCTCGCATTGCTTTCGAACAATCCCGATAAGATGTTCCATTTGAGAGATATAGCATCTCTAATCCATACAAAAAAACACCAGTACCGCGTATTGAAAGACACGCTGGCGTCTCTGGCGAACGATGGCCGGATTACACGCCAGAACAAGCTTTTCTCGGCAGCGCGAAAGAAAGAGACGCCGGAGAAATCACGGTGGAACGCTCCGCGCGACGAGGAGAATCGCAAGAGCCCGAAGGACGGCAAAGTTCTGGAAGGCTGGCTCGACGCCGGAAGCCTGGCGCGGGATCACTCCTTTGCGTTCGTGATCACCGATGAGGGTGACGTGTTCGTCGATGTGGAAGACACGATGAATGCCTTCCATAAAGACAAGGTGCTCGTCGAAGCCAAGTACCGTCGCGGCAAGAGGTTGTACGGAACCATCACCAAGATCGTGGAGCGTCAGCGCAAGCAGATCGTGGGCGATATTCAAAGGCTCGGCAAGAAATGGATTCTTCAGCCAGACGACCCCAAGATTCACATGCCGTTCAACATTCAGGACCCCGAAAACCTTTCCGAGGGCAAGAAGGCCGTGCTGGATGTGCAGGACTGGGGCGATCGCGTCAAATCGCGCAAGCCATCCGGTAAGATCAGCGAGATACTGGGAGAATCCGGGAATCCCGAGATCGAAATTCTCGCGGTGATTCGTCGTTACGAACTCCCTCTGGAGTTTCCGCCGCAGGTGCTGGAGCAACTGGAGGGAATCGAGGAGGATTTCAGCGACATCTCGAGCCGCAAGGATTTTCGAGCGATCAAGACCATCACCATCGACCCCGCCTCTGCCAAGGACTACGACGACGCGATTTCTCTCGAAGTAACCTCCTACGGTTGGAAGCTTTACGTACACATTGCGGATGTGGCGCATTACATCCCTATCGCCTCTCCCCTCTTTCAGGAAGCCTTGCAGCGCGGAAACAGCTACTATTTCCCGCGCCGCGTGATTCCCATGATCCCCGAGAAACTCTCAAACCGGATATGCAGTTTGCGCCCTAACGAGGACAAAATGACCATGACCGTCGTTACCGAGTTCGATAACCGCGGACACATCCTCAACCAGGAAGCCTATGAATCGGTGATCAAATCGGATGCTCGCCTCACCTACGAGGAGGTCGACGACCTCTACGAAGGAAAGGAGATCGACCTTTCGAAAGAGCTCGGTGACATGATTCTGGAGATGAGAAAGCTCTCCCGCGTGCTCTCCGCCAACCGCGATGCCAAGGGTTGCCTCTACTTCGACCTTCCCGAGGTGGAATTCGTCTATGACAACGAAGGCTACCTCAAGAAGCTGGAACGATCTTCGGAAACGGAATCTCACAAGGTAATCGAGAACTTCATGCTCGTTGCCAACGAGTACGTCGCCGGGATTCTCACGCAGAAAGCGAACAACACAATGTACCGCATCCATGAGGATCCGGAAGAAGACTCTGTTCGCCAGGTGATTTCGCTCATCAAGGTGTACGGTCTCAAAGCGAAGTTTCACAAGAATCTGAACAGGACGCTCCAAAACGTCCTTTCCGGCATCGAAGACCGTGACTTCCACAGGGTGTTCGACAGGATGATTCTGAGAAGCCTGAAGAAAGCGAAGTACACCACCGAGCACAAAGGCCACTTTGGCCTGGCGATACCGACCTACACGCATTTCACGTCACCGATCAGACGTCTGTGCGACCTCATCGTCCACCATCAGATGAAGATGCATGTCTTCAAGGGTGGTAAAGCGAAGTTCCGCAAGAACGACCTCAAGAAGTACGCCGACGTCGCCTCGGACAGGGAAATCCTCGCGGATGAATCGGAGCGGGAAGTCAATCGCGTCAGCAAGCTCCATTTCATGAAGAAGCACGTGGGCGAAGAATATTCGGCCATCGTGATTGCGGTGAATCGCAACAACATCATCGTCGAGCTGGACGACATGCCTGTGATCGGCGTAATTCCCATCGCGGAGATGAATGGGAATTTCAGGCTGTACGAGCAGTACATGCGCCTGATCGATGAGGTCGCGGGTCGGACGGTGATGCTGATGGATCGAATGACCGTACGTTTGGATAAGGTGACCGACGATATCTATTTCTCACCGGTACAAGAAGCAAAAAGCTGATTTGGCGATCAGGTATAACGTCAATCGTTTCAGTGTATTTCGGGCTTGCGAAATGTAGCGGCAAGTGCATGAACAAAAAAAAATCACTAAATGCTTGACAAATTAGGGAATACGATTGGCAATATTTACGATGAAATCTATATTTTATCGATATAACTGCTTGTAACGAAAAGTGAATGAAGAGATAGGAGAGTTGAAAATGTACAGGAGAAAGGCAATTGGGATTTTTTCACTGCTGTTGTTAGCGCTGTTTTCATTACAACTTGCCGCCCAGGTGGAAGCGGCATTCTCGACAAATTATCCGGATGATCCAGCCGGGCGAGTTCCGCTTATTGTTAGCTTTACGGACGAATCGACTGGCAACCCGACGTCGTGGCTTTGGGATTTCGGCGATGGGACAACATCGACCGAACAGAACCCGCAGCATGTTTACGTCGACCTCGGGTTCTACGATGTCAGCCTGACCGTTGCGCTGGATGATGATGAAGACACGCTGGACGAACACGACTACGTGACGGTGTACGGCATCGACATGATGCACGTTCTCGATCAATCCTACAGCATGCAGGGGCAGAAGCTCAACTCGCTTGTCAGTGCGGCCGGCACTTTCAACAGTCTGCTCGATACCCACTCGACACTCGGCGACGAAGCTGGCGTTGTCTCGTATGAGTCACGCGAACACCTTAAATATGGAATCGGTATCATGCAGAGCGGTTCCACGCTTTCTGCCATGCAAAGCACAATATCGTCGATGCAGGCAGGCGGAACAACAGCTCTGTACCGAGGTGTTGAACTCGGTTGTACGCAAGTCACTTACAGCGCAGATTCAAACGATCCGGATTTCCAGAATGCAGCAAAACCCGCCGGTCTCCTGGTTATGTCCGACGGCTTGAACAATTCAAGCAATGCGGGGAACCTTACCCATCTTTCGAATTACACCGTTGTTCACGCGCTCGGTTTTGGTGCGGATTGTAATCCATCCATCTTGATTGCGCTCGCCAATGCGACAGGCGGTTCGTACCACTTCGCATCAACCGGTAATATCCCAGTCATCATGAGCGATATCTATCAGGCTCTGAAGGCGGGGCAACGTACGGTCGACTACGAGGACGTGCTCCTCGAACCGTCTACCGACCTGACCTACGATTTCTATCTCGATGAAACCTGCCGCAATGCGACCGTCAATCTCGACTGGTTCGAAGAGACGACCGAAATGACCCTGACGCTCATTTCTCCATCGAACAAGATATACGATTACAGCCCTCTTCAGAATGATTACAAGGTTGTTCATACTCCAACGCAAAGAGCGTACAAGATTTACAACCCCGAGCCGGGAACCTGGCAAGCCGTTATCCATGCAGAGAAGCAGACGCAGGAACCGGACACCTTCTTCTTCTGGGCGCTTTCCGCAAGCAGCCTCGAACTCGATCTCGGCTTTGCTGCAAGTGACCTGATGCCCGGCGATCCGCTGATCATCGAATCGTCACTTTCGAATACCGGCGAAGTTCCGCAGCACGAGATTACCTACACAATCGAACATCCTGACGGACACATCGTGACGTTGTCGGGCGACGATTCAGCTCAGGCTGGCAGCATCGTTTACCGTGATACGAATATTCCCGGGAACTACACGATCACGGCAACGGCAACCGGAACCGGTGACGTTCGCTTCCAGCGTATCGTTCGAGAGGCCGTGTGGGTCAATAACGGCGAAGAACCGCTCGATACGGACGAAGTTCCTGAGCCGGTAACCGCGTACTCGATCTCGAACGCGCCCAATCCGTTCAACCCCGAGACGAAGATTTCCTATTCTCTTCCGGCAAACACCCATGTAACCATCACGGTTTACAACATGCTCGGTCAGAAGGTCACGACCCTTGTGAACAAGAATATGGAAAAGGGCAACCACTCGGTGGTGTGGTCTGGAAAAGATAACCAGAACAGAACCGTAGGTAGCGGTGTTTACCTGTATCGCATCGAAACAGACGACTATCAGCAGACAAAACGAATGCTGATGCTGAAATAATTACCACTCCTTGTTTGCCCCCTCGCTTATGCCTGGGGGCATTTTCTTTGATATCAGCAGTTAATGATTCTCCATTCGGAACTTTTTCAATGGTAAAGCTTTAGTACATGCATTTATAAAACAGACACGATCCACAATGAACATCTGAGAGATATATACAAAAAGAAAGCTTGACAGCCAGTGATTTCCGACATATAAATTCATTACATCAAACAATGTCGGCGTATTCTTTGATCTAGATTAGGTACCGTTGGAACTGGGGGAGTTATCGATGTCTCGTATCGTAAGCATCTACATAATTAGCTTGCTATGCCTTATCTTCTATTCCAGTTGCCTGTTCTCTCAGGAAACAGCGCCGATTCGTATTGCCTACAATCAGAACAATCCCCCCTACAAGTTTATCAGCGACAAAGGCGAAGCTTCCGGCATCTTGATGGATATCTGGAGAAAGTGGTCGGAAACAACCGGCGTTCCACTGGTTTTTATCGATGCCCCGTTCGTAGAAACGGTGAACATGGTTCGCGATGGAAGAGCCGACCTGCATGCAGGGTTGTTCGAGTCGCTAGAGCGAGAGGCTTTCTTCGACTTCACCGATCCCATATTCAATGCCTCCTACTACATGATGTATCACAAGAATCTGCTGGGTATACGATCCGTGTCCGATCTTTCCGGTTACCTCGTGGGCGTTCCCGAGGGCGGCTTCACCGATCGGTACATGCAATCCCATTACCCGGAACTGACACTCAAGCGGTACGACGATTATCCATCGCTATTCAAGGCCGCATTGAATGGAGAGATCAAGGTTTTCATCGCCCCCATCGAAAACCTGAACCAGTACATGAAAAGCAGCGGCTTTGACAGAGATTTCCGGTATCAGGTGGACAAACCTCTCTTCTCACAGCAATATAGGGGCGCTATAGCCAAGGGGAATGAGCAACTGCTTCAGACATTGAACAGAGGCCTGAAAGATATCCCCCCGAACGAGTTCGCCGAGATCGAGAAGAAATGGCTTGGCATTTCCCGCACACATAAGATCGACGAAGGTCTGATCATTTCCATGGACATGGACAAACAGCCCTACGAGTTCGTAAATCCCTACGGAATGCCCGACGGGATACTGGTGGAATACTGGAAGCTGTGGTCGAAAACTACCGGCCGCAAAGTGAGCTTCCTGCCCGGGACAACAACCGATGCGATTCAGGCTGTCATCGATGGAATGGCCGATTTTCATATCGGCTTGCCGGCAAGCGAATACGCCAAGGAGAAGCTCGTATTCTCCGATCCGTTCTATCAGAAGCGGTCTTCATTGTTCCATCTTTCAAACATCTCCTACCCCAGCGATATCACACAGCTCGAGAATCTTGTCATCGGTGTCGTGCAGAACACGATCGAAGACGATTACTGCGTTCTGAATCTGCCGGTCAGTTGTATCATTCGCAGATTCTCGTCGCTGAGCGAGATGGCGTACGCCATACTATCCAACGACATCGATGTGATGCTTGCAGATTCCCAGGTGGGCAAACTTCTCCTGATGGAGGAAAGACTGGCCGGGCAGATCATTGCGGAGCCGCCGACCTTTACTTCGCCCCTGTTGGCAGGTGTACTCGAAAACAACAAGTCGATCCTCGAAACGATCAACCGGGGAATCGAGAATATCCCTCTGAACGAGCTCGATAACATCGAACGTCGATGGATATCCGACCAGGATCAAAGGTTCTGGCTGACAGAGAAACAGGAAGCCTCTCACGATTACGCCCAGATGCTGACCGAAGTGGAAGAGAAATGGATTCAGGATCATCCGGTCATACGCGTGGGAGTGGACCCGGGATTCGAACCGTTCGAGTTCATCAACGAAGCGGGAAACCACGATGGTCTCGCCTCCGATTACATCAAGCTGATCAACGAGCGCTGCGGCACGAATCTCCAGGTTGTTCCATACCCCACATGGTCCGAGGTGATCGAGAAAACCAAGAAGCGTGAGATCGATGTGCTGTGCGCCGTCATGCCGACCGAGGCGCGCAAAGAATACCTCAACTTCACGCAGCCTTACATCACTTCGCCCGAAATGATCTTCACCAGAAAGGACGCGCCGTTCATCGGCGGCGTTGACGACCTCCGGGGAAAGGTCATCGCGCTGAAAAGCAAAAGCTATATGCAAGAAAGGCTGGAGCGGCACTATCCCTTCCTGAAGCTCAAGCTCTACAACAGCACTTACGACGCGATCGAAGCGGTTTCCAAGGGCGAAGCAGATGCCTATATCAACACGCTTGCGCATGGCGCGTACGTCGTGTCTCAATACAATTTCACAAATGTCGTCGTTGCTGCGCCCATGGATGGCATGATCGACGGCATCTCATTCGCAATCCGCAACGACTGGCCGATCCTCTTCAACATTATCTCGAAAGCCCTCTCGTCCGTCTCGGAAGACAAGGCGGCCGAATTGCGATCGAAGTGGATAACGGTTCGGTTCGAGCACAGCCGTGAAGCAAGGCGGATCCTCTTCTGGGGAAGCATCGCTTTTGTTCTGCTCATCGCGCTTATCATAGCGGCATTCCTGTGGAACCGCACGTTGAAGTACGAAATCAACCGCAGAAAGGAAATGGAAATCAGCCTGCGAGAGGCAAAGGAGCAAGCCGAGTCCGCCGACCGTCTGAAATCGGCATTCCTCGCGTCGATGTCGCACGAACTTCGCACACCCCTGAACTCGATCATCGGATTCACGGGAATCCTGCTGCAAGAGCTTCCGGGGCCGATGAATCCGGAGCAGAAGAAGCAGCTTGGGATGGTCAAGGCGAGCTCGAAGCACCTCCTTTCGCTCATCAACGACATCCTGGACATCTCCAAGATCGAGGCCGGGCAGCTTCAGATTGTCGAGTCCGAGTTCTACCTTTCGGACAGCGTGCAGAAGGTTATCCAGTCCATCATTCCCCTCGCGAAGAAGAAAGACCTGGATGTTACTTTCAAGATCAGCGAGAATATCGGCGCGATCGTCAGCGACTCCAGGCGTATCGAGCAGATATTGCTGAATCTACTCAGCAACGCAGTCAAGTTTACGGAAACCGGTGGTATCTCGCTTAACGTGAAATTGCATACGCCCTTGACTTCTCCAACGAAAAAAGTGATTGAATTCTCTGTAATAGATACGGGAATCGGTATAAAGGATGAAGACCTCGATAAGCTCTTCAAACCGTTCCAGCAAGTTGAAACCGGCTTGACAAGGAAGTATGAGGGAACGGGACTAGGCCTTTCCATCTGCGACAAGCTTGTCAATTTGCTGGGTGGTAAGATAACGGTGAACAGCCAATGGGGAAAAGGAACGACGATGTCTTTCACCATCGCGTATAAAGCAAAATGAGGATCGAATGGATAAGCGAAAAGTATGTATCATAGAGGACAATGAGAAGAATCTGTATCTGATCAAATACCTGCTCGAGATGAGCGGATTTCAAGTAATATATGCCATGAACGGGTTGGACGGCATCGAGCTTGTCGCCCACGATCGTCCCGATGTCATTCTGCTCGATATTCAGCTTCCCGAAATGAACGGGTACGAAGTTGCTCAAGAGTTGCGTAAATTGCCCGATGTTAAAGAAACACCAATTATCGCTGTTACCTCCTATGCGATGCCGGGCGACAAGGAGAAGGCATTGGAAGCCGGCTGCACAGGTTACATCGAGAAACCAATCAATCCGGATACATTCATCGGTGAAGTGATGAGATACAGCGGAGAATCTTCTGACAGAGGATAGAACATGAGCAAATTATTAATCGTCGACGATATACAAGAGAATCGATACTTGCTGCAGATGTTGCTGCAAGGCTACGGGCATGACGTTGTTTCTGCCGAGAATGGAGCCCAAGCGCTCGAGGAAGCTCACAAAAGCAAACCCGATTTGATTATTTCGGATATCCTGATGCCCGTGATGGACGGATTCGAACTTTGCCGTCGGTGGAAGCGCGATGTCGTGCTCAGCCAGATACCATTTATCTTCTATACCGCCACATACACCGAGCCCAAAGACGAACTCTTTGCCCTGAGTCTCGGCGCTGATCGCTTCATCATCAAACCGGAAGAACCCGAGCGTTTAATCGAAATAATCAATAGCTACACACAGGATATTGAAGAAGGCAGGATACCCTCGACGAACCCGATAACCGAATCGGATGACTCTCTGGACAAAAAATACACGCAAGTACTCTCCGACAAGCTCGAGAAGAAGGTGAAAGAGCTCCAGATCGAGATCAATAACCGCAAGCTGACGGAAAATGAACTCCGCAAGAGCGAATCCCGTTTCAGGGAGCTCATCGAGCATATTTCGGATATCGTATGGCGAGCCACGCCGCGAGGAAAATTCAGCTACGTAAGCCCTTCTATAAAAAAGATGCTGGGATATGATTACGGAAACCTTCTTGACCAGAATATCAATATCCTGTTCAATCATCCGCCACTTACGGATGCGATCAACAACTTGGCCAATCCCATCGAGAGTATAAGCACGGAGGAGGTGTTCGAGTTCGAGATTCGTAACGCAAACGATGAACCGGTGTTTATCGAGACGAGAATCGTTCCGCTGTATAATCATGAAGGGCAGGTCTTTGAGATTCAGGGAATTTCTCGAGATATTACGAAGACGGAGACCGCTCGCAGAGCATTGTTCCAGAGCGAGCAGCGGTTCAGGCTTGCAGCAAGCACCGTAACGGATTTGATTTACGAATGGGACATCGAGAAGGACACGATCAAGTGGTACGGTGATATCGACGAGGCGTTGGGTTACAACAAAGGCGAATTTGGCGAGAAAATGCAGGAGTGGATCAATCACATCCATCCCGATGACAGAGACGCGTTCGAGCAATCCGTCATGCATCATAGATTCGATCCGACGCCGATCAAAGAAAGTTACCGTATCCAGACGAAAGGCGGAAACTGGCGCGAGTGGGACGATTACGCCGTTCCGCAACTGGATAAAGGCGGAAAACCTGTCCGGTGGGTAGGCGCGTGCATCGATCAAACAGAGAAGAACCTGTTGCATAAGCAATTGACACAAGCGATGAAGATGGAGGCAATCGGGCATCTTGCAGGGGGCATTGCTCACGATTTCAACAACCTTCTACAGATTATCCTGGGATACACGGAGATCAGTCTCCTGCATGACGAGTTTGGACCCGAAGAAGTCGACGACTTCAAAGAATGTCTCGTTCAAATCAACGAAGCGGCCCACAAGGCTGCTCGCATGACGGGGCAGCTTCTCACCTTCAGCAGGAAGCAGGTAATACAACCGACGTATCTCAACTTGAATGCCCTGATCAGGGAACTCTTCAAGATCCTTACGCGTTTAATCGGGGCTGATATCGAGCTTGAGTTCCATCTGGATGAAAACCTTGGGATGGTTTATGCAGATCCTGCACAGATCGACCAAGTCGTGATCAACTTGTGCGTAAACGCTCGGGACGCCATGCCAGACGGCGGATCCTTGATCATCGAGACGAAGAACTTCCATATTACGGAAGACTATCAGAGAATCTACCCGTGGGCCAGAGTGGGAGATTACGCCGTACTCACCATTTCCGACAACGGCTTGGGAATGGATAAGGAGACGCGTGAGAAAATCTTCGAGCCCTTCTTTACGACGAAAGAGGTGGGTAAAGGAACCGGGCTTGGCCTGGCGACGGTTTACGGAATCATCAAGCAGCATGATGGAATGATTTACGTTTACAGCGAACCCGGCAAGGGGACAACCTTCAAAATATACTTCCCTCTCTCGGGAGATGGTAAAATCACCTTTGATCAGTCCGAGCAAACCGAGATTCGCGGTGGCAGCGAGACCGTTTTGATTGTTGAAGACGAGCAAATGCTCCTCGATCTCTCGTCGATGATCCTCGAAAAAGCGGGATACAAGGTGCTGAAAGCGAAAGATGGCGAAGAGGCGATCGAAGTTTTCTGCCAACATCAGGATGAAATTGAACTGGCGATTCTGGATGTTATTCTACCGAAATTCAGTGGCAGGATTGTTCGTGAAAGGCTCCTCGATTGCAAGAAGGACATCAAATTCCTCTTCGTGAGCGGTTACAGCCTTAACGCGATGAGCAACAAGTTCGTGATCGAGGAGAAATTGCAGCTATTGAACAAGCCGTTCAGCCGCCATGCGTTCTTGAACAAGGTGCGAGAAATACTGGATCAGGTTACATAGCCTGAGACGCGCGAGGCATCTTCGCCCGATCTCCTTTTTCAACGTGGATATACCACATCGTCGGGACTATCGAACTTAAAAAAACGATGTGGAACACCACGCTGAAAAAGGAGATCGAACGAATCTGCTCCCGCACTTAGAATGCTGCCTTCCCGAGTTAATTCAGGCAAACATCTCATTCAATACATCGTATTTCTTTTCAAGGTAATCGGAAGCTTTTTTGACAGCCTCCGGCATATTGATACCCCACGCAACGCAGGCAGCGATGGCTGTGGAAAGCATACATCCGGTGCCGTGCGAGTACTTCCAGTTCTTCTTCTTCCTGGCGAAATGGTACTCCCTACCGGCATCGATCAGGATATCCCGCAAGGGCTCCTCTGTGAAATGACCGCATTTGATCAGGATGCCGCAACCAAACTTCTTCTGCAAGGCGTACGCGGCTTCCACAGCATCGTCGTACGTTGCGACCGGAGAGCCGGAAATGGTTTCCAACTCGTTACGATTCGGCGTGATAAGTCTCGCTTTCTCAAGTAAAGGTTCATACAATTCCCGGAGGTTTTCACCGAGAAACGCTTCACCTTTGGTTGGCGAGAATACCGGATCGAGAATCACCTGCGATACTCCCCGTAGCGCGTTTGCAATGACGGGGATCGCCTCTTTGTCGCAAACCGCCCCGATCTTCACGGCCTTCACGTCGAAAGCGCTCAAGGCCCTCTCGATCTGGAAGCGAATGATCTCCGTCGACACATGTTCGACGCGGTACAATCCCTTGAAATCCTGAACGGTCACACCGGTTACGGCGTTCAGGAGCCAGCAGTTGAAATCGATTGCCGTGCGCATGTCCTGCTGGATTCCGGCTCCTCCCGAGCTATCGCTTGCCGCGATGGAGAGTACGAAGGGCTGCTTCATTTCTTCGCGATTTCCTCCGCCGACTTACGATCGGTCTTTACCGCACAAAGTTCTCCGCACATCGAGCAATGGTCTTCTCCCCCGCTCTCGGAATTCTCCTTGCGGTCGCGCGCGAGCTCCGGATCCAGGGAATACTTGTAGATGGTTTCCCAATCGAATTCCCTGCGAGCCTTGGAGACGATGTGGTCCTTCTCGATCGCGCCGCGAATGCCCTTCGCGATGTCGCCGCTGTGCCCCGCGAGACGGGCAGCGATAACGCCTTTGCGAACGTCGTCTTCCGTGGGGAGACAGAGGTGCTCGGACGGGGTGACATAGCAGAGGAAATCCACTCCCGCTGCCGCCGCAATCGCGCCGCCGATGGCGCTCGTGATGTGGTCGTAGCCCGGTGCGATATCCGTCGTAAGCGGACCGAGTACGTAGAAGGGCGCGTTGTTGCAGAGCTTCTTCTGAATCTGAACGTTGGTCACGATCTCGTTGAGGGGAACATGCCCCGGTCCTTCCACCATTGCCTGTACGCCTGCTTCCCGCGCGCGGTCGACCAGTTCACCCAGCACAAGCAATTCCGCGATCTGACCACGGTCGGTCGCATCCGCCTGCGCACCGGGACGAAAACCGTCGCCGAGGCTGAGCGTGACATCGTACTTGCGGCAGATGTCCAAGAGCCTGTCGAATTCCTCGAAGATGGGGTTTTCGAGATCGTGGTACATCATCCATCGCTTGAGAAGCGAACCGCCGCGACTCACCACGCCCAGCAAGCGGGGATCGTTTTCGAAGAACGATATAGAGCGGCGCGTGATCCCGCAGTGAACCGTGATGAAATCGACGCCGAACTTCGCTTGCAGCTCGATCTCTTTGAAAAACATGTCGGAGGTCATCGAGAGGATGTCCTTGCCGTCTTGCGCGAGCTTGGAGACCACCGAGTAGATCGGCACGGTTCCCACCATCACGCTGGATTCGTTGAGCATCGTCTTGAGCGCGAAATCGAGCTTCCCGGCAGTCGAGAGGTCCATGACACTGTCGACGCCGTGCTTGATGGCGATGTGCAGCTTGTCGATCTCTTCCTTAAGGTTGCAGTGGTCAGCCGAGGTGCCGATGTTCGCGTTCGTCTTGGTCTTAAGTCCCTTGCCGATGCCTCGGGCCGGGAATTTATGGTTGATATTGTGCGGGATCACGATGGTTCCGTCCGCCAGCCCCTGGCGAATGTACTCGGCTTCGAGCATCTCGTCGGCGGCAACCTGGCGCATTTCCTCCGTGATAATTCCCTGTTTTGCGCTTTCTATTTGTGTCATAGTATTACTCCTGTGAATTTTGAATGGTTTTCTGCAAGAAGCGGATGCGTTCACGCGGGTCTTCAACCTCCATGAGGAAGCGAACCAGCGCAACGTTCCGCGCTCCGGTCCGAAGAATTTCCGGGAGGTTTTCCGGGAAAATCCCGCCAATCGCCACGACCGGTATATTCGCGAATCGCGCGACTTCCGCAAGCAGCTCCGTTCCGACAACCGGATCGGGGATCGCCTTGGTTGGCGTGGCGTACACAGGCCCGAAGCCGATGTAGTCCGGCTGCTTCTCCAGCGCGTCTTTCGCCTGCCGGATCGAGTGCGTGGAAAGCCCAATAATCCCGTCGAAGATATCGCGCGCTTTCTCGATGTCCATGTCGCTCTGCCCCAGGTGGAGGCCATCCGCATGGCACCTGGCAGCGATATCGGCACGGTCGTTGACGACGAAGCTCGTGCCGGTTCCCTTCGTTATGGCGCGGATGTCGTTCGCAATGGCGACGAGTTGCCCGTCAGGCAGATTCTTCTCGCGCAGTTGCAGGATGCAAACCCCTTCCTCCACGCAGATTTCGGCAAATCTCCGGTGCCCCGCGCGGGGCGATGTCATGATGGCGTACAGTCCGAAATCTTTCATGACTGTCCGTCAATCGATTCCGCCATGATCTTCGCCGCTTTCTTGCCGGAGAGCAGCATGCCTCCGAAGATCGGGCCCATGCGGAACGCGCCATGAACGCCGTTGGCAGCCATGCCGCTCACGAACAGTCCCGGGAAAATCTCGCGCGTGTTCTCAACGGTCGCTTTCTCGCCCTCGCCCACTGCCAGCGACCGCTCGCCGGCTACATCGCCGGTCGGCGTATCGAGCTTGATGCCGTTCTTGTTGGCCACGACCTGCGTGATCTCACATGGATGTCCGGTTCCGTCGAGCACCGTTTTCGCCATCACGACCATCGGATCCACGTGCATACCCATGTGCATGACGGGCGTCCAATTGATCACCAGTCCGCTGACTTTCTCGTTGAGAAACACCACGTCCTCGATGGCGACGCCGTTGAATATCGTCACACCGGCCTTCTTCGCGCGGTAGATCAGCGCGGCGGTCGCTTCCACGGAGTCGCAGGTATAGTAGTCTCCTTCAAAATGCTCGTGGGTGATTCCATACTCATCGAGAATGTGAATTGCTTCCTTCTGCACCACGATCTGGTTGAAGAGCATCGCTCCGCCCCACATGCCTCCGCCGGGCGCGAGCTTCTTCTCGAAGAGCGCGACCTTCTTGCCCATTCCGGCAAGCGTCTCCGCGCAAACCAGTCCGGAAGGTCCCCCGCCCACGATGGCGGCATCCACGTTGAGCGAATCGCGCAGTTTCTTGAAATAGGTTTCCAGAATTGCTGTTGAAACAAGTTGTTCCATTTTATCCCCCTTTGTTGGTTGCCCGTGAGTCGGTTGATCGTTGGGGGAGAAATTTTAGTACGATCGTACAATATGTAGCATACTCCCTACGCCGGAATTACCCGGATCAGGTTCTTAGGGTCTAATCTCAGCCGCTACGAGCACCCCTGATTCTTGATGGCAATCTTCACCGGGACGGCGAGCGCGTCAATGGAAATCTCAGGGAGTTCTTGCGATTACTATAATCGAGAGTCGTGAGCAGATTCGTTCGATCTCCCTTTAAACGTGGTGTTCCACATCATATTATTGCGTTCGATAGTCCTATGATGTGGTATATCCACTTTTAAAGGGAGATCGGGCGAAGATGCCGCGACGGTAAGCAGATTGCTATTTCTCGCTCCCCTCGATGATGGCCTTTACGCGATGAAGCAAATCACGGAGCTTGAAAGGTTTTTGTATAAAATGGGTTCCCTCAATGAGGATGCCGTTGTTGGCGATCATATCGTCGGTGTATCCGGACATGAATAGAATCTTTGTCTGTGGCAATTTCTCTAGAATCTTCGCAGCCATCATCTTCCCGCTGAGATGAGGCATGATCAGATCCGTAACAACCATATCGATCTCGTTCTTGTGCTCGATCATCTTTTCGTAACCTTCCGTACCGTCCGAGGCCTCGATCACACGATACCCCTGATTGTAAAGAGCTTCCGAGATCAGCTGTCTCACGTCCTCCTCGTCCTCGACCACGAGGATCGTTTCGCTTCCACGGATATCCAGAGGCTGGAAATGATACTGATCCAGCGGCTGCGCCTCGCCATCCACAAGCGGCAGGTATATCTTGAAGGTCGTGCCGAGGTTCGGCTCGCTGTAAACCCATATCTGCCCATCGGATTGCCGGACAATCCCCCAGACCATCGCAAGTCCCAGCCCCGAGAAACTCTCTTTATCTTTCGTGGTGAAGAACGGATCGAAAATCTTCTCCTGGGTGATCTTGTCCATGCCGACACCGCTATCGGACACGGCCAGCATCACATGCGATCCCTCGTTTACATCTGGATGCGAATTCAGATATACGTCGTCAAACTCGATATTGCAGGTCTCGATGGTCAATTTACCGCCGTTCGGCATCGCGTCGCGCGCATTGATGATCAGGTTGAGCAAAACCTGCTCGATCTGACCGGGATCGGCCTTGACATTCCCCAAATCCTCTTCGAGGAACATATCGACCTCGATATTTTCACCGATGAGCCTCCTGAGCATCTCGCTAACTTCTTTTACGATGTGGTTGATGTTCATCACCCTCGGCTGGAGAACCTGCTTCCGGCTGAATACCAGCAATTGGTTTGTCAAAGCGGAAGCTCTTCCAACAGCTCGATTGAGCTGGTCCACATGCTTGAAGAGTGGGTCGGATCGATCAGCGTGATTCATCATGATCTCGATCGTAACCTGGAATACTGTCAGCAGGTTATTGAAATCGTGGGCGATCCCGCCTGCAAGCAAACCAACCGCCTCCATTCGCTGTGAGTGGCGTAAAACGCTGTGAAGTCGCTTCTGCTCCTGCTCTTGCTTCTGGATTTGTAAAAGCGTCTCGAAATATTGCTCCTGCGTGGCTTCGAAATCTTGTTTGGTCAGATCAAAATCGTTTTGTGTATGTTTCAGCTTGATCTCAAGCTCTTCCACTTGTTCCTGCAAGCGATTGATTATCCGTTCATTACCCTTGCGTATCGCCTTTCGCTTCATCCGAACCATCCTGCCTTTTCCATCTTCTTTATCTCGGCAACCACATCCTGGACGATGAAATCTGTAGCTTTGTCCTTAATATCGAGATGGCTCAGGCACCGACGGAACATCAGCCGGTTTCCGTACGGCGTATCGCAGAAACCGATACCGTTGGACTGGCAAAGGTAGTCGGCCAGATAGAGCGCCATAACGATCTGCCCCAATCCATTCTCCGCTTTGAAAGGCGCATGATGGAACCGTATGGCGCAGACGAGTTCCAGCGGCAGGTTCCAGCTTTCAGCAAGCGCTCCGCCAATTTCAGCGTGGTTCATGCCGAACACGGAGCTTTCAGCATGCAGAAAGTTGTCTTTCATCATAGACTTCACATCGACGACCTCAAGAAACTTCTCGTGCATGAACTGGTCTTCCACGACAAGACCGATATTGTGCAGAATTCCGGCAGCGTAAGCCTCCTCGCCCTTCTGACCGAACTCCTGACGATAGATCGTCTTTGCGCAGATCGCAACGGCTACGCTGTTTTTCCAGAGCTCCATACGGGAAAATCCATCTTGCTTCGTCCCATACTCGAAGAGCTCGCACACCTTCTGCGTCAGGGTCAGTTCTTTCACAACATCAAAACCGATGCGAACGATCGCCTGCCGGATCTCGGATATCTTTCGCGTTGAACCGTAGAAGACGGAGTTTGCTCGTCGCAATATTCTTGCGGATAGTGGAGGATCGCGCTCGATCAACTCTGTTAGTTGCTTGGCGCTGGTTTGGGGGTCGGTTACGACACGGAGGATTTCAAGGATTGAATTGCGAATGGAGGCTATTTCAGATTGATTGACCTTCTGAATCAATTCATCTAGATTCATAGTCGTTTTTTCTTCCATTCGTGACCCCATCCGTTTGCATGCTTACAATATCTTAAAGTTACGAAAATAAAGAATAGCTTCTTCTGCCCCCATGTCAATGTTTTTTGAGACTTTTTATTCACTTACATTATTTTTGCCTGACCTAACTAACATAATAACAGCGTGATACAATGATATATAAATTTTGTAGATATTCCACTCCTGCTGGAGTTCTCATCCACAGCAAGCACAATAATCAAAAACATCACAACCAAACCAATCGCAGACCTGAAAAAAAATCTTGACACCCGCAATACAAGGTGTATTGCTGTACCATGACAGTGAATAAGCTGGGGAAGACGTTCACTTTTGAATTGATTACTGTGATTTCTTATATAATAGTAAGGAGGATTTATGAGTAAAATGATTATCATTCTTGTGATCGTACTGGGGGCTGCCATCAGTCTTGGAGCTACGGAAGTTAACTGGGAGCAGATTAGCGCGAAGTACTTCTCCGTGGCCACCACCGATGGCATACACGCTACCCGTGTCAATCCGGCCGGACTGGCTTATGGAAGAGCCGGCGGTTTCGGCTATCAGGCTTCATACGACGACGAAGATTTCGTCAGGGATTATACGTTGTTCTTCAATACGGACAATCTTGGCTACTCCTATCGCAGAAGCGAGAAGACGAACTACCACCGCCTGGCGTCCGCTTCCGAGCTGTTCAACAATTTCTACCTGGGAACGCATTGGGACTGGATTGACGACCATTTCGCTCACGGATCGGTTGGATTCTCCATGCTCTACCGCCCCATCGATTGGGTATCCGTGGGTGGTACGGCTCAAATACTCAATGACTCCGACGAGAACGTTTACCGGGCAGGGCTGGGGATTCGTCCTCTGATCGACCGCGTTACACTCACCGGCGATATCGAATACACCGACGACGAGTGGGGCGATCCCATCTACGGAATCCAGGTCGAGCCGATCAACGGACTCTACCTGGGCGCGTCCTACGAGACCGAAGACGAAACATTCGCCCTGAGCATCGCCTTCTCCGCCGATAAATCCCAAATCGGTAGCGTCAACTACCTGAACGACGACAACAAGATCTCCAACGGCGAGATGTTTATCCACATCTCCGACAAGCAATTCCGCTCCCCGTGCGTCATGTTCCACAAGAAGAAATACTACGACTGGAAGATGAGCGGAGAGATTGTCGAACGTGAGAAATATTCCGAATTCGGCTTTATCCGTTTCCAGAACGAGGGTCAAATCAGGTTGCTCAGCATGATCGACAAGATCCGCAAGCTCAAGAAGGACGATCGCATCGACGGCATCCTGATTCGCAGCAGCAACCTTCAGGGGAACTTCGCGAACTACTACGAGCTTCACAAGGAATTCCAAAGCTTCAAGGCGACGGGCAAGGAAATCGTGTTCTACCTGGATTCAATCCCCAACTCGCAGTACGTCTTCGCAGCGTCAATCGCCGATCGAATCTACATGAATCCGGTTGGCGATGTGGAATTGAAGGGTCTGGCGATCTCGATGCCTTACGTACACGACCTTCTCGAGAAGCTTGGCGTGGAAGTCGTCAACTTCCAGAGCCACGAATACAAGACTGCGGGAAACATCTTCTCCGAAAACCACATGACCGAAGCCGAGCGTGTGGCTCTCACCCATGTTCTGGACGGAATGTTCGACGAATTCGTCGCGATGATCGAGGAAGGAAGAGCCGACAAACTGACACAAGACGTACGCACCATCATCGACGAAGGTCCGTACCGCGCCGACGAAGCGCTCGAACTCGGCTTGATCGACGGCTTGATCTACGAAGATCAGATCCTTGAGACCCTCGGCAAAAACGCCATGTTCATGCCTACCTATTACAGCGATCCCATGCCGATCGAATGGGCGCAGGACGCATCGAAGAACATCGCCATGATCTACGCGATTGGCGATATCCACTCCGGCGAAGGCCAGCCCGGCAAGAGCATCGGCTCCACCTCCATGGCCAAGGCGATTCGGGACGCGCGCAAGAATCCTATGATCGACGGCATGATCGTCCGCGTCAACAGCGGTGGCGGCTCGGCGCTGGCATCCGACATCATCGCACGCGAGATCAAGCTGTTCAAGGAGACCGGGCGTCCGGTGATCTTCTCATTCGGGGCTGTCGCCGGTTCCGGAGGTTATTACATCGCCGTATACGGTGACGAGATTATCGCGGACCCAATGACCATCACCGGTTCGATCGGCGTCATGGGAATCGCCCCGAACATCCAGGAACTCCTCGGCAAGATCGACGTGAACTACGAAACCATCCGCCGGGGCGAGCATGCCGACATCGGTTCTCTCATGCGAAGTATGACCGATTCGGAGAAGCAGAAATACAATGAATCCATCGAACATTTCTACGATGTATTCATCGGTCACGTCGCGGAAGGAAGAGGCATGACCAAAGAAGAGGTTCACGCCATCGCACAGGGTAGGATATGGACCGGGCGCCAAGCGCTCGAAAACGGACTCGTCGATGATCTAGGAGGTCTGGAGACCGCGTTCGAACACATGATGACCCGCCTGAACGTGAAGAAACTCAACCTCATCGAATTCCCCAAGCACAAAGAAGGAATGACGATACACACCGACATGGACATGCTGAGCTCGATCGGCTTGATGAACCAGTTGCCGGAAGAGATCGATCAATTGGTCGAACGCACCGAGCGCTACAAAGAGATGTCGGACAACGGAATTCTATTCCTCATGCCAATCGAAGTAAACGACCTCAAATAATCCTCCCCCCATAAATCTCACAAGGGCAGACGTTACGTCTGCCCTTTCCCTTTATAATTGCGCATGAAGTATGAGCAGATTCGTTCAATCCGCCACGAAGACGTGGTGTTGCACACCATATTTTCACGTTCGATAGTCAGGATGGTGTGCTATATCCACGTAGGAGTGGCGGATTGGGCGAAGATGCCATACTGGTAAGCCATTAGTGACTTGAAAAAAAAGTTGTCTGAAAACGAATCCGGTGTCATCATGACAATGAATCAATAACGACAGGTGATAACAATGACACGGTTTCTAATGACCATCGCTATTATTTTCTCAGTAGCATCATTTAATGCCCAACCGCTAACAACACAGGAGTTTTATATGGGAACGTTTGAACATAACGGAGCTCAAATGTACTATGAAATCCACGGCGAGGGGGAGCCACTTCTCCTGATCGCCGGCCTTGCCTCCGATTCCCAAAGCTGGCTTTCGGTCCTGCCCTTGCTTTCCGGGAAATATAGGGTAATCGTCTACGACAATCGCACCACGGGCCGTACTGCGTCGCACGACGATTCCCTCACTGTACAGGTGATGGCAAAAGACGCGCTGGCACTCCTCGATCACCTCGGAATCGATAAGGCAATCGTTGTGGGGCATTCCATGGGAGGCCAGATCGCACTAACTTTGGCCGCTACGAATCCGGAGCGAGTTTCTTGTCTGATTATAGCCGGTACACCGCTGGAAATATCCGCTAGAAACAAGATGCTCTTCGGGAACCTGAGTCAGTCCATCAAAACGTATGGCCCGACGAGGGAGTGGTTCCAGAACCTGTTCTTCTGGATATTCACGCCCACCTTTTTCGAGCAGAAGGCTCTCGTCAGCTTGGCGCTCGATTCCTCTGTCGATTACCCCTATCCACAGACGCCGAAAGGATTCTGTTTGCAGGTCGATGCCGCCGAAAGCTTTCAGGCAGAATCCTTCTGCGAGAATGTCCTCTGCCCCACGCTGGTTATCGCTGGTTCGCAGGACATCATTTTTCCCGTGGACTGCTGCAAGGCATTGGCCGAAGCGATACCAAACGCTCAATTCCGTATCATCGAGCAAGCCGCTCATTCGATTCACTCCGAAAAGCCGGCTGAGTTCGTTCAACTGGTGCAGGAGTTTATCACACAGCGATGATCGCTGTCCACAATCGTTCACATTGGTACATCCGTGCTTTGGAATCGAACGTTTTCATTGTTCGTCGATCACAGTATGCATCGCAAAATGCCATGAACTTAGCTTATATTCGTGAATGTCGCTCATTCGGCACCGTTCTTGCAAATGGTACACGATAGTATTCGTTATCTTGTTCGGCAGGGAGGATTCATGAGAAAAGTTTTATGCGCAATCTTGTTCACGGCATTTGTTTTCTGTATACAGGCCCAGGACATGCCCATTTCACGTGTTGATACGCTATCGACGTTGAATAGCTTTCAGAAGTTGGGCGAGTTCTGTACGATCGAATTTCAAGGAGATTACGAAGATATCCTTCAGTATATCAATAACCTTTACACCGGGGGATTTGTTAGGCCGGACAGCAATTTCAATTGCAGCTTGTACTCGGGAATCGGGGATCCACAGAACCTCTTCTACGGCAGGAATATGGATAATCCTGAACAGGATGTCCTCGTAGGCAAGTATTCACCTCCGGGGCAATATTCGTCAATTGCTCTGAACAGGTTGAGCGATGTCGGATTGCCAACGGGAACAGACTATACGAGTCTTTCTACCCACGAGAAGAAGTTCCTGCTGAAATCGCCCTACTATACCGCCGACGGCCTCAACGAAACTGGTCTTGCGGCTGGACTCGCCTATGTTCGGCCCGTCACCATTCATGAGTACCCCGAGAAGGAATACATCTTTATCACGCTCCTTTGCCGCCGCATTCTCGATGGCGCGTCCAATTGCGCCGAAGCGCTCGAGATCGCAAACAGCTACAACGTCTTCGACGCAGGCGCGAACAACGTTGTCTCGCACCATTTACTGGTGACGGACGCCACCGGCGAAACCGTTGTCCTCGAATACGTCGACGACCGGTTTGTCGCGATCCCCACGGATGTAAACTGGCAGGTGCTGACCAATTCAGTTATCTATGGCGCGTCGCTGGAACAGCTCTTCTATGAATGCTATCGCTACGAGATGCTGTACAATGTCCTCGAAGATCAAAACGGTATCATCGAAGACTGGCGAAACGCGATGGACATCATCGCCATGCCCACCTGGCATCAGGGAACGCAAGGAACGCAGTGGTCGACCATCGCCGACCTGAACGACAAGCTCATGTACATCTCGATCGATCGGGATTTCGATAACATCGCCATGGCCGATGTCGAGACATTCACCTTTTTGAACTATGGGAATCTATATAACGAAGACCCCATTCTGGTGGACGGGGATACGGACGGGATCATGGAGAGCGGTGAAACCATCATGATCTACCTCACTGTTTCCGCCGACTTCCCCACTCCAGGCTTGCAGGCCTCTCTTTCCACACAAGACGCGGATATCGAGTTCCTCTCAGCAACCTACGCCTACGGCGATATCGCTCCATCCATGCCGGCGACCAATGTCGACAGCCCCTTCCTGATCCGAATTTCCGAGACAGCTCAAGAACATACGGCGACGATCGACGTCTCGTTTTCTACCAGTTACGATCGTACATTCTCGACGTCGTTCGAGTTCCCGGTTCAGGAACAGAACGCTGTCGATGATGTATCTCCGGCTACCGTCTTCAAGCTGAGCAATACTCCCAATCCCTTCAATCCTCAGACGGTAATCCACTACTCGATCCCCGAGCAGAACCACACGCAACTTGCTGTTTTCAACGCGAAGGGACAACGAGTCAGAACGCTGGTCAACGAAGTCAAATCGCAGGGTGAATATCATATCGCATGGGATGGAACCGACGACCGCGGAAATACGCTTTCAAGCGGGATTTATTTCTGCAGACTGGAATCGGGGAATCTAACTCAAACACGTAAACTTATGATGCTAAAGTAATTTCGGCTTTGACGAAGTCAAAACGAAATCTTGCCGGAAGCACAAAGTGCTGGAGTCGGCTTTGACGAAGTCAAAACGAAATCTTGCCGGAAGCACAAAGTGCTGGAGTCGGCTTTGACGAAGTCAAAACGAAATCTTGCCGGAAGCACAAAGTGCTGGAGTCGGCTTTGACGAAGTCAAAACGAAATCTTGCCGGAAGCACAAAGTGCTGGAGTCGGCTTTGACGAAGTCAAAACGAAATCTTGCCGGAAGCACAAAGTGCTGGAGTCGGCTTTGACGAAGCCAAAACGAAATCATAGCGTTGTGACTTTGCGAAGCGTAAACGAAAGAATCGACCCTTCGACTCCGCTCAGGGTGACAAGAAGTAGGGCTCTGGTGCAAATAGAGTAGGTCGCAACTCCCCCTGGATGTCATGCTGAGTGATTTCGCTTGCGAAATCGTATCGAAGCATATATGGGATTCCAAGTTGTCGCATGCGAATCTTGCAACTAAGCATTGCATCCGATGGGATTAGCCCCACTCGAGATGCAACAGGTCATTAAAAAGGAGCGTCAAATGAGACGCTCCTTTTCTATATCTAAAACTGATGTCTATTTGAGCAGGAGAACTTTTCTCATCTCAGTATTGCTCTGTGTACTCAGCCGACTCAGGTACACCCCACCGGAAACGGGTTTGCCGGTCTGGTCCTGGCCACTCCAGTTAACGAAGTGAGCGCCAGCGTCCATTCTCTCGTCGGAAAGCGTTACAACCTTCTGGCCTCGGATGTTGAAAATCTCAAGGCGTACCTTTTCCGGGCTGGAAAGATAAAATGAGAAGGTCGTTTCGGGGTTGAACGGATTCGGGTAGTTCGAGAAGGCCATATCCGGTTTCACGATATCCTGATGGTCGTTCGCGATCTGCGTGTCGGCGATGATTCGGAGCATGTAGTTGCCGGCATCGTGATACTCCCAACCGCCATTGGAATATGTAAAACTCATACCCTGGGGCTCGGTTGTGTCTTCGCCGATGCCGTAAGAAACGGCTGTTCCCATGACGCTTATAGCGTATGTTCTCGCGTCCAGAACCGGCTGACCGGGAATGCTGATATAGTTCCATCCGGTAGTGAGTTCACTTGACGATATCGCGAAATCCTCGATCATCAATTCAGGTTCTCCGGTTGAAGCGCAGTCCCAAAGCTTGAAGATGAACGGAAGATCGCTCATCTCATCGATGAACACCTTTGCGTACTTCAACTGACGGCGTTCTTCCATATTGAATGTAATTGCAATTTCTTCCGCGACGCCCGGCGTTGCGGTCGATTCCGCGGTACCATCGTCTGATTTGTATTCAATAGCTGTCTGAGCCAGCGCAAGAGCTTGAACAGGCTCGCAGAAATCGGATGCGGCTTGCTCGTAGATTGCTTTGACAGCATATTCGAGGATTGTATTGGTCGGGGGATTTTGATCGATGAAGAACGTATTGTTCTCGCCGGAAAGGTTGGCAATCGGTTCCCCGAACGAGCCTCCAAGACTCCTGCGGAAAACCTGATAGCCTTCCACCGCACGACTGCTGCGAGTCACAGAGATAGGTACCGGCCTCCCGTCGTCAGATTCAACCAGTGCTTGAATATTCAGGTTTGAATCTGTCGCAGGCGTGGTAGCATAATACAATTCAACCCAGTCTCCACCGTTCACGCGAACAAATCCACCTTTTCCGGGGACCATTGGCCCTACGTCACAACCACAGGGATATCCGGCTTCGGCAAGGGCCCGGTACCCGATCCACAGGATGTTTCCAAACTCTATCTGAAGCGGCTCTTGCAGGGTCACGCGGTTCCAGCCGCCGATGGAGGGATACTCAACATACTGCTCTCGCAGTATCGTCCCATCGCCACTCCAAATTCTGATCCAGTAGTCGCACTGCTGTTCTCCGGGGGCGAATTTAATGGCGGTGATCCAGTAACCGACATAGGGAAGTAAATCTTCCGCGAAAAACCTTGCACAGACATCGATATCAGCAGGACCATCAGCGCCGAGGAAGTTGTCGATAATGCCATCGTCCCAGTGCATCCAGCCTTCCTGGGCACCGCCGGTCGGGTTATCCCACAATAGCTGGATCGTCTGCCCGGAAGGATAGGCCTGAAGGTTTTCCGGTTCGGCAAGAGGAAATTCGTAGTAAATCTTGAAATCGTCGATGTACAGACCGCTCGCGTGCTGCGCGTTTCCGTCATTGTCCGTGTTCAACTGAAACTTGAACTGGACGGTCTGCCCCGCCCAGACTCCGAGGTCGCAATTGCCGTTCTGATCTGCGAAATGGGCTTGGGCATAGTCGTTATCGATATAGGTCCATTCAGCGGGAGAGCCATCCGCGTGATTGTAATGGATCCTCGTCCAGTACAGATCATCGAGCGCTTTCACATATACGGTGTAGTAGTCGTCAAGAATGCCATCCTGATCGCTATCTGTATCGGGAATATCGCACAACACGCGATAGGAGAAGTAGTAATGGATATCGCCATGAAGGCTGTATGCGGGAGAGATGATCTCGTCAACAAGGCTGTTCTCGATGGGGCAATGCGCCGAAAGACCGCCTTCGTAGCCGATGGCAGCTTCCCAGAAATCGCCGCTCATCTCCGAGCTGTACCAGGGAATCATGCGCGCGTCGTCTTCAACGCCATCCGCATTCGAGAAGAACGCGTCGCCGATATTGATGTTATCGATACGTGCGCCGAACCAGGAGGGATCACCGTCTTCGTCGATGGTACAGGAATTGTCGTCCGATGCAAACGCGAAGCGAACGCGAACCGTTTGACCGGCCCACGCGCTCAGGTCGAACGAGGCTTCCTGCCAGCCTTCCGATGAGCCTGTCCAGCCGGGGACTCCCGTACCTTCTTCGAATATCTCGCCGAAGCTGTAGCAACTGGTAGCCGTATAGGCGGGAGAACCTTCGATAATCTGCCAGGTCTCGCCGGAATCGTTGCTTATGCGAACATTGAAGCCATCCCAGGCGTCGTAATCGTCATGCTCGCTGGCGGGTTCAAGATTAAAGCTCAACATGAAATCCATGCTCGCATTTTCTTGCGGTAAAACAATATCGTCAGTGTCAATAATTATATAGCGATGGTTCTGGTAGCCGTCGATCGATTCATCGCCCATCCACCAGGAACTTCCTTCGTAAGCTCCCACTTCCGATGCGTGCCACCACTCGTTCCAGTGGTAAGGCGCGGTTCCGTCCTGGCTTTCCCAGTCTCCCAAACCGTTGATGAAATCTTCTTCGAACAGGACCACCTGATAACGATCGTTGCTTACTCGTTGAAGCTTGTTCGCCGGAAAATCATTGTTGTAAGTCACACCCGTAGAGAATAAAGCGCTTAATGCAAGAAGCATTGATACCAGCAGTAACAGCCTGCCCATCGCCTGTCTTGAGATCATGCATGTCCCCTTTTCTTCATAATAACGTCATTTTCCTTAGTAATAACGCCGTGGCAAGAAAAAGATTACATTGGAATCTTGAATTACGCTTTAACCGATAATTCAGGTAATGGAACATGGTTCAAATCATTGAGAAATATATCCGAGCAGATAGGCGACATCCGAGATTTTGACTTGACACTCTTACCTTCAATGAAGCACTGACTTGTTTGAGGTTCAAAATGGAGCGAAAACTGGCTGTAGCCGTTGTGATTATACTTGCATCCGCACGAATTCTTTGCTTCCCATTACTCTACGATACGAAGTTCGCGTCGGTGGACGATCATGTGATTTGCCGATACAAACTTAACAACGTCGCGAAGGGAACTTCGGTGCGGATTAGCGCTTATGTTAACGGCGGTGTCGAGAGAATTGTGGCGGAAAAACCGATCGAGCAGGAGATTTCATCGGCTTGCGCGGATTCAATTGAATTCAAAGGAGCAGGCATTTCTGTTGGAGCGCTCAGCATTACATTACGAACAAATGGCAGGATATGTGGAGAGATGGTTTACATTCCTGCCGGAAGATACAGCGTTATCACGTGTGATAACACAATTGAGCAATATAGCCTGAAACCATTCTATATAAGTAAGTACGAGATAACGAACGAGCAATTCGCGAACTTCATGCTGGATGATGGATACGACGACGAACCACTGTGGAAAATCGAGGGCGAACTGATGAAAGACCAGAACATCGGCTGGCACTACCAGGGATTGAAGAGGCTTTCAAAGCCCATGGAATGGGATTTTAACAAGCAGCCTTGGTACAGCAATGCAACGAACAATCACCCGAACAGCCCCGTCGGAGGTTTGACCTGGTTCGAGTGCTATGCATTTACCCAATGGATTGGCGCAGATATGCCGACGTGGGAACAGTTGATGGCTTGTTTTCCGGTAGATCATGAGATCGTGGTAAAGCAGGCCTGCATCGAGGCCGTCTATGGAATCGCCGGGGCTGTTTCCGAATGGTGTTTGTCCGGCATTGATCCGCAAGAGATATCATGCGGCGGATGCAATGAGATGCGCATTCTGGAGAACAATGAACTCAACCCATCGCCATATCCGCTCGACAGCTACAAATGTCCACTTTTCCGTAACGAGCGCTTAGGATTCCGCATTGCGATACCTTCTGAGGATTAGCCTGCTTGTCCTTGCGATGGTGAGCACAAGGCTCTTTGCCCACCCTCATTCGTTCATCGATTTCAACGCTGAGGTCACTGCCGACGAAGGCGGATTCACCCAAATTGTAGTTCAATGGTTGTTTGACGAATATTTTACGGAATCCATCATCATTGATTACGATGTCGACAAAGACGGGCATTTCAATGAAAACGAGACGAAAACCTTATATGACGAAGCGTTTATCAACGTAGAGATATACAACTACTTTCTCAATATCGAGTTGGGCGACAGCTCCGTGAGGGTTGATTCGGTGAGCGACTTCATTGCCGAATTGTCCGATGGACGTTTGCATTATCAATTCACGGTACCGCTGCCTCGCTCAGAAGCCAGGAGCTTGACGATTATGAGCTACGATCCGACGTATTTCATATACATCGAGATGAAATCGGAGGATGATTTTCACATCAACGTTCCAGCAATCTGGAAATACCATACCCATATTTCCGAAAGGCTTATCAACTTCGACATGTACGGTGAATTGCCGGTGAAGGCTTATTGGGTTATTCTGGACGCGAAATGAAACAAGCAGCGATCGTTACTCTACTCCTGATCCTTTTCTCTCTTTCGAGTCTTGCTGCGCAGAATCCGCTTTTCAAAACCAATGCGAAGAGAGACACCGTTCGTTCAGGGACTATCGCAGATACTTCAATGAAAAACGCTCCGATTCCCTGGCACGCCAGAGCCAAACTGAAGTTAACCAGTTGGCAGGCTCATATCCGCAACGAGTTGTACAAACACAAGGAGGACATGAACTCCCTTTCTGGATTGCTGATCGCGCTTGCGCTCGTTTTTTTTTATGGATTTATCCATGCGGTTGGCCCTGGACATGGAAAGGTCTTCATCACAAGCTTCGCTTTCTCAACTAGGCTCAAGGCGTCCCGAGCATTTATCGGCAGCTTCGCTATAGGCTTGCTTCACAGTATAGCGGCATTGCTGCTGGTAGTGCTGCTGAGTTACGTGTTTGATTCGCCTGTATCCCGAACGTCAGATATTGTTCGAACCAGAATTGAAGAGATCGCTTTCACCGTTTTACTTGCCATTGGACTTTACATGCTGATTCGATCGGTTTTCTCGAAGGGTCATGCTCACAGCAACATGTCTTTCTGGGGACTTATCCTGTCGGTTGGGCTTGTTCCCTGCCCGGGAGCCGTGATGATCAGCATTTACGGTTTGAGCATTTTGCAAAGCATGAGTTTATCCATCTTGATGATCCTTGTTATGGGCTTGGGGATGAGTCTTGCAATTTCTCTGTTTGCTCTAATTCCTTCGTTGATGAGCAACGCCCGTTTCTTTCAGAATCCCATCGTCTGGAAAATTATCTCGATAACCGGTTCCTCTTTCATAATCCTTATCTCGGCGGTCTATCTATTCGCCCTACTTTAATCCTCTAATCACAACCAGAGTCAATTCTATTGCCAATCAAGGAACTTTTCGTCCTAATTTGCGCACCCAGAGTCAAGACAGCGAACCACAGGCATTTTATTATTGGTTATCAAAATCAGGAGGTTCACATGGAAAAGATGCTATTAAAACCAATCGGGAAGGTTGTGAGGGGTGAAACATTATCGATCGAGCTCGCCCCCGAGTTCCGTCCGGCCATGAAAGCGCTGGATCAGTTCAGCCACATCATCGTACTCTGGTGGGCGCATGGCGTGGATACACCAGAATACCGGAAGCTGCTTCAGACCAACCCGCCGTACGCGCCTGAACATCTTACCGGCGTCTTTGCCACAAGGGCTCCATACAGACCCAATCCAATCGGCATGAGTATTTGCCCCATCGCAAGCGTTGACGAAGAGAATGGCGTGATCCGCGTAACCGATATCGATGCGGTCGATGGCACAACGGTGCTGGATGTGAAGGCTTACTTCCCTGTCTGCGATCGTGTACGGACGGCCCACATTCCCGCATGGCTCTCCGACTGGCCGGAATGGATGCCCGAAAGAGGTATTCCCCTGGAAGAATACGGAGACGACAGTCAGTAAACGACTCGCTGACTCGAGTATGTCTGCCCGACTCAGCGCGGCGGCGGCTTGTGTGCTTCGCACACAGCGCTATTTGTCGTTCGACAAACAGCGCCGGTAAGCCCGTATCAACCTCGGATGGTTTCCCTGGCTCAGCTATTCCTGATCAATTCTCGCAGGGAAAGATATCCGAGGTGCAGGGCTTACCAAGCCGCCGCCGCGCGGGAACGGTGGAGCTCTACTTTCCCGAATCGCACCCGGAAATTGACCTTTCGTTAACAAACCCGTTGACAATTTTCGCGCGTCAAATACTATATATGCATAAACGGAGGTATGACCTATCGACCGGAAAATGGCAGAAGATTTCCTTCGGATCGCCATGCAGCATATCCAGCGGGGCGAATACGATAAAGGGATCGAATACTGTAAACGTGTAATACCGTCGCGTGAACACGCAGCGATTGCCTATACGAACATCGCAGTAGCGTACATCATGCAGAGCGAGTACGACAAAGGCATCGAGTACTGCCGTCACGCTATGCAGATGGATTCGCATCTCGCCACGACCTACAGCGTCATGGGCTGGGCGCAGATCATGCAGCATGAACCCGACAAAGGCATCGAGAACTGCAAGCGCGCCATCGGGATCGACCCACATCTGGCGGAAGCGTATTGCAATCTCGGAATGGCCTATGTCATGAAGGGTATGCTCAAAGAGGGCATCGCCAACACCCGCAAAGCAATCTCCCTGAAACCGACGCTGGCTATCGCATACAGCATCATGGGAAACGCGCTCCTCAAGAAAGAAGACCACAAAAGCTGCATGAAATACTGCCAGAGAGCGATTCAGCTAAAATCCAACCTGCCCGAGCCCTACAAGTACCTGTCGGATATCTATCTGCAGGAAGGAAAGGTTGAAGAAGCGATCGATAGCTGCAAGAAAGCCATCGAGAATAACCCCCACTACGCGGAAGCCTACGCGAACCTTGGGACGGCCTATCTCAGCAAAGGGGACCTCGATAAAGCCGTAGAAGCCTGCGAGAAAGCGATTGAATTCGACCCCGAACTCGAGCAGTGCTATACGGTCATCGGAACAGTACACTACATGAATGACGACCGCCCGATGATGATACATTTTTTCCGCAAGGCAGCCCGACTCGGCAATAAATTCGCACAGGAGACGTTGAAAGACCTCGACGAAGAGTGGGTTTTATAGCCTATAACAACAAAAAAAATGAATTGCGCTCAAAGGAATACAATTTGCATATTACTCACACAACTTTCATGCAGCGATAAACACATGAAAGCTGAGTAGAGGAATGAAATGAAAAGGTTCATGCACGTTCAGATTCGTAAGATCGAGATCGATAAATGGTGCGAAGGATGCCGGATACAACAGGATCCTGGCCGTCCCTATGTCGTCGACTGGATAAGAAAAAACGCCCACTGGTTCCGAAGCGCATGGGAAACATCATTGTGTAAATCCTGTAAACACTGGGTTGACTGTGGGCATCGTGCAACTCAGAACTGCTTCGATTACACTCGCGAACGTTAATCGCCCTCTACCCTGCTACGACCCTTTTCCTTTTTCCAGAAGAAATACAACAAACCCGCAAGAACAAACATCCCCGAAGCGATCGCGATCAACAATGTCAGCGTCTGACGGTGTTTCTCGTTCTCCAGATCATGTTGCTCCTGCAAGATCGTTAACGCGATCTGCCTCTCCTTCACATTTTTTTCGAGGTTCTCGATATCGATCAGTAGCTGATGAATCTTCTTCTCGCGGTCGTCCCATTGCTCTACCAGAACTCGCTTCAGTTGCCTCTCGTGCTCGACCTCTTCACGGTAATCGAGCAGCTCCGTTTCGTATCGTTCTTTCAGATCAACGAGTTGGTTATCCAACTCCACCTTATGGACCTGCGTCAGATAATCCGTATAGCGATCGTATGTCTCGAAGGCCTTGCGCAGGTCGTTCTGGTCGCGATACATTGCTGATATCGCCTTGAGGATATCCAGCGTAACCGGCAGGAATTCCTTGCTGTCGTATGTCTGCATATATTGCTCGAACAATTGATTCGCCTTCTCAATCTTCTTCTGCGCGCTGTAAACTTTGATCATTCCCAGTATTGCACCTGGAATCAGGCTGGGAATTTGCATTTTCTTCCCCATTTCATCCAGTTGCGAGTAGCGCTTTACCGCCTTGTCGAGATCGCCCAGTTCGAGTTCCGTCTGCGCCAGATTCTGCATGACCGGAATCGCGTGGAGGGTATCGCCAAGCTGGATGTATTCCTTTTCGGATTGCTGCAGGTAATCAATCGCCTGGCTATAATCCTTGCGATCCATCAGTACCTTCCCGATCCGGTTGAGAACCTCGGCCTTCTGCGGAACGTCCTTCTGCTGGAGAATCATCCGATACTCCGAATACGCCCTGTTCAGCTCCCCCGCTTCATGATGCACCGTTGCAATCCTGATCCTGCTGTTGATCGCCTCGATGTGGTTGCCGATTTCCTCCGAGAGGTAATAGGCCTCTTCGAAGGCGTCGGTCGCATCGGTAAACATCTTCTGCTTGAGGTACATGTTTCCCAGATTGGAGAATATTCTGATGCGGATCGCCTTGTCGTCCCCGGCAGCTTCGAGCGAACGCCGGAAATACTCCTCCGATTTCGAGTAATTCTCCAACTCGCGGAAAATCACGCCGAGGAAATTCAAACTCAGGCACTGTCCGTAACGATTATCGTTGCGAACGTAAATCCCGAGCGCGGCATGGAACTGCTCGGCCGCGTTGCGGTAATCTTCCAGATGCAGGTATCCCGAGCCGATGTTCAAATGAGCTTGAGCCGCCAGAAGCGTATCCGCTGTCTGCTTTGCCGATTCCAGCGCAATATTGCCGTAGCGAACGGCATCCTGCGGCTGGCTGTTCAATTGGATGAACGCAAGCTGGTTGGCCAACGCTCCCCGCTGCTGGAACAACACCGTCAGCGCCAGGGAATCCCCGGCTTCACGCGCGGACTGAATCGTTACTTGCAGTGAATCCAGCCTCGCGGCCAGCGAATCTGCGGGGAAATGTCCCCATAAGGTTGCGTGAAGAATCAGAATGAAAAGCGAAAGCAATATCGTTCTACGCATCGTACGTCCCATGTTGAAAATCTTTCATACAAGGCTGCACATCTCCGCGTGAATGTCAAGGTTGTTGAGAACAAAGCGCGAATTATCCCTTGACATTTTCCTTGTACACGTAAAATGACGCATTACATTATCATTATGATCTTTGAATGGGGGTGACCGGTTTCGACAGGAGTGAAATTGGTTGCCGATGCATGCCGGGGAGATTCGCCTACCCGTTAATCACGGCGGAAACGCAAATGTAAATGCAAACGATAATTACGCATTAGCAGCCTAAATAACGCTGTTACGTTCCCATCGGCTTTGCTCTCGGGCTGATGACGAACGACGCACTGAGAGCTTGGTGATTCTCTGCCGCCCAGCGGAGATGATCGACACCTAACGGGCTGGCTTGCGGACGGTCTGAGCGCCTTCCTCACCGCAGGCGAGATTAAAGACGCCTAAGCATGTAGATTTGGCCTCTGATGCACTTTTGGACGCGGGTTCGACTCCCGCCACCTCCACCATTTCGAAGACGATCCCAATCTGAAACAATGAACAGTAACAATGGGACTCATTATGGCTTCTGATACTGTCATCTCCCCTTTCGATTCCCTGAAACAGAAATATATAGAGATAAAACTCTCATCGATGGTATAAAAGTGAAATCAACTGACAATTAAGACCAATGAAGATAGAATCAACATACCCATTTCTGTCATCTGCGGAGCCACTATTAATCCTCAATGAATTATGAAGTGAGAATAAAGGAGCACCATGAAGCCTGCAACATTTCTCATTATTGGCGTCGGCGACCGAGGCAGCACCTACGCCACCTATGCCGAGCATTTCCCGGAAAAAATGAAGATCGGCGGCGTGGCGGAACCGCGCCGGGAGCACCGACAATCGATGGTAACGAAGCACGATGTCCCGGCTGAACATGTATTCACGGACTGGCGACAGGCAGCGGAAAAGGAGCGTTTCGCCGATGCGGTAATCATCGCCACGCAAGACCAGATGCACACCGAACCTGCGATCAAATTCGCCGAACTCGGCTATCATATCATGCTGGAAAAACCCATGGCTCCCACACCGGACGAGTGCAAAAAAATCGTCTATGCGGTTGAGAGAAACAAAATCACCTTTGCCGTCTGCCATGTTCTTCGGTACACGAGTTACACCCAGAAACTGAAGCAGCTTATCGATGCCGGCAGAATCGGCGAAATCGTCAGCTTGCAGCGTCTGGAGCCGGTGGGCTACTGGCATCAGGCACATTCCTATGTGCGTGGCAACTGGAACAACGAAGCAAATTCGAATTCCATGCTGCTGGCAAAATCATGTCACGATCTGGATTGGATCAGATACATTATTGGGCACCCCTTCACGAAACTGTCTTCCTTCGGAAACCTTAAACACTTCCGCAAAGAGAATCAACCGGATGGAGCAGCTTCCCGCTGTCTGGAATGCCCAGAGAAGATCGAGCGGAACTGTCCATACTCGGCAAAGAAAATCTATCTGGGATTCTTTGATAGAGGCGTTATCGGATGGCCGGTTTCGGTACTTACCCCAAATCCCACGCGAGAGAAGGTTATACATGAATTGCAGACCGGACCTTACGGCAGATGCGTATATGATTGCGAAAATGATGTGGTCGATCATCAGGTTGTCAATATGGAGTTTGACAACGGATGTACCGCCAGTTTCACGATGACGGCTTTTACGAAATCCGGTGGAAGGCGCACGCGAATTTTCGGAACGCGCGGAGAAATCGAAGGCGACGGGAGATTCATCAAGATTCATGATTTCATGACAAACGAAGACGAAACCATCGATACACATAGTGCCGGAGGAATCATGAAGCAGCACGGCGGTGGCGATTTTGGGCTGATGGAGAATTTCGTGAATGCTCTGCTTGCCGATGACCCTTCTCTTGTCATCACGGGAGCGCGAGAGAGCCTCGAAACTCATCTGGCAGTCTTTGCGGCAGAGAATGCAAGAAGAAACAGCCGTATTGTGGAGATGTAGCCCGTGACCGTTTTCTGGAAATTGCAGCACTACAACAACTCCTGTGCCTCCGCGTGCATGGCGATGCTGCTGAGTCGGTACAACATCGACAAGCAAGATGCGGATGTGATCGTTGAATCCGGGATGCCGTACCTGGTGCGGCTGAATGAGGACGGCTCGTTCAGCGCGGGAGCGCTCGTTCAGGACAAGGAAACCTTCGATACCATGCTGACCGCCTACGGCCTCGAACTGGTTGAGAACAGGCACTCTGACTGGCCATCTTTCATCGGGAACGCGGATGATCTGCTGCAAAGCGGCACCCCATTCATGACGGGGATTCTCCGCCCGAACCAAAGCGGATCGCACGCAGTCGTCTTCTACGAGAAAGACGGTGAAGACTACCTATTCCTGGATCCTGACGCCGGGCTGGATCGCACCCGCGAGCACCGCTACGAGGATGTCAGAGAGCAGGTTACCGGCAGGTTCTCTCGCAGCCGGTTCAGGGAGGCGGCAAATTCTCGTCATGTCATCGGGTACCTTGCGAAAACCTCGAAGAATCCGCCCGATTTGCGAACCGCTCTGCAACGTAGCATCGACGCCATGAACGTTTACCGCGAGGCTGTTGAGAAGCGATTGGCCGGCATGGAAACGCCCGATTACGAATCATTCTTTCGCTTCATCATCGACATCGTGAAGCCTATCGCGCTCGACCTTTGCACCGCGATTCAAGTCAGCGGAACAAATCCGGAACTCGTCCACACCCTCACCCAATACAGGAACGAAGTAATCGCCATCCAACGGCAGATCAAGAGCTGCGAGATCGAGGACTGGGAATTTGCGAGGGAAGAGCTAACAGACAATGCTAGTGTGGTTCATAGCGCCGTCATAGAGCATATTGAGGATAATTTATAATCTGCTCAACACTTATGACTGCGTCCGCATAACTCGGAAAGCAGTGTTTCGAAAGACTCCTCCGCCGTGTGATTCGCCGTATCGATGACAATCCGGTCCGTTTGACCCCAGTCGACAAAAGGATAGTCCCTTGCCTTTCTCCAGCCTGGAATCGGGAAGTTCTCTATCTCAAAATTTCTTGTTTCATAGCGATGCCTTCGAACGTCATTATCAGAACACACAATTTCAATGATTACATAACAAGAATTGCTCAAAGAGGCGGCGCTAATCCATGCTTCGCGAGTTGTCCAATTGGGGTTGCAGCAATCAGCGATAACATCATTTCCAATTGCAAGGTTTTCTCTGGCTATTCGAGAAGATAAAATATATTCCTCGCGGCTGAGTGGATTAAGATTTTGTTCTCTCATTGCATGCTTTATCGTATCCACACGCAATAAAACCGCTTTTAAATGGCTGGCAAGGAGCCTGGAAAGAGTGGTCTTACCAACTGCCGGCAAACCCGAGAAGATGTAGAGCGTTGGCCTGGGATGTTTCACTTCATTCCTCGGCCATGAACGCCTCGTGGAACCGGATAGTCACTCGAGAATTATTTTGACCTAGGGCCGCAAGCAGTTCCTGAAATGACTCTTCCGCCGCGCGATTCGCCGTATCGATGACGATCCGGTCCGCATCGCCCCCGGGATGATATTCCCGATTCACAACCTGCTCCCAGGTCGGTAAGCGCAAGTTGTCGACCTCCGACACCCGAGATTCAGTTCTATGGCGATGTTCATCCTTGTCCGAACACACGACTTCAATGTTGACATAGCTTGCGCCGGCTTCGATTGCTATGCCGTTCCACTCATCCCGCGTAAGCTGGATGGGATTGCAGGAGTCGGCAATCACGTCATTCCCCGCGGTGAGATTGTCCCGGGCAACTCGGTACGAGAGCCGATATCCTTCCCCCTGAACCTGGAAATTGCATAAATCCCGCAACGCCTGCTCTATCGTGTCGATACGAAGCCAGGCCGCTTTCAGATGACCGGCGAGCATCCGGGCGAGCGTCGATTTACCGGTTGCCGGCAATCCCGAGAAGATGTAGAGGGTCGGCCTGGGATGTTTCACTTCATTCCTCGGCCATGAACGCCTCGTGGAACCGAATGGTTCCCTCGGGGACGCTTTCTCCGAAGGGCAGCAGCATGAAGACCTCCGGCGGAACGCCTTCAAGCGTTACCTGAGGATAGTTGGCAAATCCGTAACGCTTGTAGTAATTTGGATCGCCCACCAGCGCAACGCCGCGAGCCCCCATGTCCTTCATCATGATCAACGACGCCTTCATCAGCGCTTTGCCTATCCCCCGCCGTTGCAGTTCCGGAAGCACGGATAACGGCCCGACGCCGAACCAGTTCGAGGTCCCGTCCGAAAGCACAACCGGCGAATAGGCGATATGCCCCACGATTTTAGCGTCGAGCTCCGCGACCAGCGAGAGCGTAAGCGAATCGGCCTTGCGCAGCGCCCGGATGATGAAATGCTCCGTCAGACGGCTAACCGGATGATCCGTAAACGCCGCGATGGTTACCTGTTCGATTGCCTCAATATCTTCTACTGTTTCTTTCCTGATGTGTAAATCCATACGAAAATCCTTCTGTGTTTATCCGTCTGAATGTGAGTCGTTTATACTGTTTTCCATCGACTTCCACCGCCCTACTGTCGTCGATTGTTACAAAACCCAGTGAATTCGCGAGTCGCACCATCCGCACGTTTCCCGACCACGTTTGGCAGTATGTAGTCGAGAATCCATGTTCCGACAGGTATTGGATGAACAACTCGAGCGCTTCTTTGCCCAGCTTCTTGCCCCAACAATCCTTCTCGGGGATGTTGATTCCAACGGCAAGCTGCGTTCGCTCCTCGTCCATGTAATAAGCCGATACCCAACCGATGTGCGTATCCTCATGGACGATCTCGAAGCGTTTGCGTGAAACGGGCTGCTCCCTTTCAATAGAGCGGGAAAGCCTTGCGAGATACTTCTCAGCGAACTCTCCGTCGATTCTCTCCCACGGTGCATCCCAGCGAGTCCACTCCAGCTCTTCCGTGAACCACCGGCGATAGTCGTCGAGATCGCCGCGTACAAAATCGCGGAGGATTAGCCGGTCGCCTTTCATAATGACTCGATCCACTACCGGAGCTTCTTCCCCATGATGTTCTCGAATCGCTTCCGGCTTATGGGATGATGCGAGACGATTGTCCCATCGTGAATGATACAGAATGTGCCGAACGGGCACGGGGAGCCTTGAGCTGCACCGGCATCTGCCAGGTCGATCAGCTTGGGATCGAGCTGAAAACTGCTTTTCGCCACGTCGATGATCTCCATGACGTTTTTCTCAGTGTATGGGCACTGCGGAGACCGCAGGATGAAGAGTCCCTTCTCGTATTTCTGGAGATGAATATCCATTTCAGGTTTGAATTGGGGCTTTTTAGCGTCTTCCACAAAGGATTTGCACAGCAACTGGAAGTCGGGCTCCGCAGAATCCACCGGCTCAAATCCAAGCTTGAGGAAAATGTCCGCGTTCGCCATGAAAGAGCCATTGCGGGTTACGGTGGCGACGCCCAGTTTATCCTCTGCGCGCGCTTCGTCCAGCACCAGCCCGATCATCTTCGATGCGAACCCCTGCCCCTTGAACTCCTTGCGAAATCCCACAAACAGGCAGTGGATAAACAGATATCCTTCCGCGTCAACCGGGCGGTGGGCGTGTTCTCCAGGGATGTACTCGATCATCCCCTGGTACCCTCCGGGCTCGGCGACAAGCGCTTTGATTCGCAAACCAAGCGGGTAATAGCACTCGAACCACGCGATTTTGTTGCGCAGCTCCTTGTGCTTGCGTACATCTTTATACCCGCAAACGCCGTACTCGGCGATGTTTTCGGGCGTGAGATCGATGATGGAAACTTCTGGCATTGATTTCATCTCCTTAATCATAGGAGTGACTTAATACGAATTGACGTCAAGATTTTCCAATAGCTTGCTTGCTGATTTTTTGCTTTGCAACTCAATCCTCTTCATATTCGGGAACTCGTTCGACTTCATGAGCTGGGAATATTCCTTCTTGCGCTTCCAGTAGGTTTTCAGCACCCAGCGCGGAATGGATTCAGGGCTCAGGAACGCAAGATAGAAGGATTCCGTGTTGCCTCCGCATATCACTTCCTTGCGGAACACCCGGCGCAGCGTTCTCGTGATCGCGCGGTAGAATACGAGGCTGAAAGGATAGTTGAGCCAGACGAGCGTATCGGCACGGTTCCAGAGAATGTCACGCACCTTGCGGTAGTTCCCCTCGATCACCCACGAATCCCGCTCCGCTTCTTGCAGCACCATGCGCCTGAATTCATCTACGGGACGCCCCTGCCAGTCTTTCATCCAGTAGATTTCGTCCAGCTCCACGTGCTTGATCCCCAATCGGTTCGCAAGCTTGCCGGCAAACGTGGTTTTCCCTGAGCAACTCGTTCCCACAACGACCACCCGTTTCATTGTCCCTCCAATTGTTTGCTTGCGGGGGTCAGGAAATTCGACTGCGCGGTGTGTGTCCAGTATTTCCTAACCGGTTGAAAAAATGGGTTGATATAAATGACGCCAAGAAAAAAGATGATTTTGTGAAACTCGCGTAAAGGTGTCGCGTTATATGAATTGAGAGGTGACAAAAATGGATAAAGATCTAATCCTGCAAGCGAAGAAGGATATTAGGTACTTTGACAAGCTATATGAGGAGCATTTCCCGGCGATCTTCCGTTTTGTGATCGTCCGCGTGAACAACAGGGACATAGCCGAGGAAATCGTCTCCAACGTGTTTTACAAGGCGATGAGCAAGCTGCACATGTTCCGCTGGCGATCGATACCGTTCTCGGCCTGGCTGTATCGAATCGCGATCAGCGAGATCAGCAATTACTTCCGCAAGGAGAAGCGACAGCGTAAGATCGAGCAGCAGGTCTTCGACGAAAGCGACATCCCGCAGGAAGAAGAGGAATATTTCTCCTACGAATTTGTTCATCAGTATATTAAAGGGCTTCCTCAAAGCGACCAGGATCTGATTTACTTCAGATTCTTCGAGAAGAAGAGCTTCTCGGAAATATCCGAGATTGTCGGTAAGAAAGAAAATACGCTCAGAGTGAATCTTCACCGAGCTTTACGAAAATTGGAAAAACTAATACCGGAGGAGGTATTGGAAGATGTCTATCAAAAAGTATCTTGAAAATGTACGCGTTCCCGAAACGCCGCCCGGACCGTTCTCCGTTCGGCTCAAGTACGAGCTTAGGAAGGAATTTTTCGAGCGCAAGCGTTCCTGGTATCCGGCGTTCGCCACTGCGGCGGCGGCGATGATGTTCCTGCTGGTCATGGGCTTTGTTATGCGTCCGGACTTCGCTCACAACCTTCACTATGCCTTTGCGGGTGAGAAGGAAGTCGTGGAAGAGGTCGCGCAGATCGAGCCGGGCGAGGTGATGGTTGACGCACCGGAGCCTTTCCTTACCGAGGAGGATATATACCTGGCGAACCAGCGTATCGGCAACGTGTCCGTGGTCAACGACAGCGTGCAAGGCGAAGTAGCAGGTTTCCCCCACCTTGTTGAAGGGAAGTCTTACATCATTCGTCGCGGAACGGACGAGAAGAAAGGTAACGTCTATTACATCAGCGAAGTGAAGAAGCTTCCGAAAATGTATTAACTCGGGGATTGAATGAAGCAAACAGCATTCGTACTGGCATTAATCCTGATCTTCATAGCGCTCAGCGCTGCCGACAAACCTTACATCGGTGTCTACCTGGAGAATCTTTCAGCCGACCAGTTGAAAGACCTCGGAATCGGTAACGGTGTTCGGGTGGTCAGCGTTGTTCCGGATTCTCCCGCTGAGAACGCCGGTCTTGCGGAAGGCATGGTCGTGCTCTCAATCGATCGCAAGGCCATCAAGACCGAAGAGCAGATGAAGGAGATTATCGACCGGCACAAGCCAGGCGACAAAGTCAAAATGGCGGTGCTTATCGACGAAACGAAGAAGAACCTTACGGTCAAGCTGGGCAACCGTAGCGAGGTGATTTCCTACAATCCGGAATTCTTCCTCAACTGGAGCAAGTGGCTCGAGATGAAAGTACAGGAACTCACGCCTCAGCTTCATGGGTACTTCAACGTCAAAAACGGACTCCTCGTTACGGAGGTTGATGTCAACGGAACCGCCGACCGCGCCGGAGTCAAGGCCGGTGACGTGATCGTTGCCGCAGACGGAAAGAAGATTCACTCGGGTAAAGACCTCCGCAATATCCTGCGTCGTAAAACAAAAGGCGACGCTATCCGGCTCGAACTCAGCAGAAGCGGCAAGAAGCTGGAAGTCGTTGTGGGCGTTATACCTCAGACTATCGATTTCGGGTATTACTTTGGGTACGACTCCGCAAACAACGTCCTGATGTACGGTCCGGACTCCGAAAACGTCAAATTGATCGATCTCTCTCCTCTTCAGGAGTGGATCGACGAAACCATACCGGACTCCATCGACTTCGAAGAAAAAGACCTGCGGGAAGAAATCAGAAAGATGAAAGAGGAGATCAGAGAGCTGAAAGAAAAACTACAGGATTCATAACTTCTCCAACCTCCCCGATTACTCTCATTACCCCGCGAAAGCGGGGCTTTTCTTTTCCGGAACAACCTCCATTGGATATCCCGCCCACCCAAGCGGGGGCGCGGCGCGGTGGACGGCGATAAATTTGATGCTTGGCCAATGACGGAAAAGAAAAAGGCAGCCCGGTTTCGAGCTGCCTTCGGTGTCACTATAATTTGTATCTACGCTTTAGCTTATCGGAGTATTTAACCAGACTCTCTTCCGCCATGCGCTTGAACTTACCAGTTGAAGCTGACATCGAATTTCGGTGATGTTCGATCTCGATTTCAAAAACTTGATGGTCACCAGGAGAGATTTCCATAGCTGTTACGATTCTCATGTAAAGTCCGTTCCCTTCCACCCAACACCAAAACTGCTCGATAGAAGTTTCGATGATCTGTGTGTCTGGTTTAATCCCGCTTTCATCTTCGATTATTTCGTAACCCATATCGCGAAACGCAGACTTGATGGTTTCTCTCATCACAGCCGACACGCTGTATCCTTCTTCTAGGAGAACATTGTTGAGCGCTTTGCCCATGGGATGTCTAACGCGCGCAAACGCTTTCGCTTCAAACGCTTGCAATTCTTCTTCCGTACCTTCGAAATTAGCGGAAGGAATAGAAGGATCTGTGGGTTTTACCTCAAAAACACGATCATCAGTTACCACTTTCAAGAATACAGATTTCCAATTCCTGTCACTTTTTTCTGCAGACGGTGGTGTTGCAAGTGTTACCTGTTGATTACCAAGTGAACATCCAGTAATCATTACAATCATGCCAAGGATCGATAGCAGCATAAAATTCTTTCTCATCATTGTGCGACTCCTTTCGAATATGGAATGTTACTAGTATGTAATCTGATATAGAAAGCCTTGCCTTGTCAAGTCATTGCATGGCCTAATTGTGTTCAAAAGCTGAAGCGTTAATTGTTGCAGTCGATTAGCAAGGGCATAAAAAAGGGCAGCCCGGATCGAGCTGCCCTTGCGATATCGTCGATATCGTTTATTCTTCTGCCATTTTCTTGTATTTAAGGTAACGTTCCTCAACGAATTTCTTCGTATGCTCCCAGTAGCCGTCTACAACATCCGGGAAGGTCTGCTTGAGCGTCGTGTATCGCTTCTCGCCTTCGAGGAATGTCGTCACGTCGATCTTCGGCTCTTTCGAATCGAGCGAGAACGGATTCTTGCCCTCTTTCTTGAGCTCGGGATTGAAGCGATAGAGCAGCCAGTAGCCTGTATCGACAGCCTTCTGCTCTTCTTGCTGGGTATAGTGCATATCGATTCCATGATTGATACACGGTGCGTACGCGATCACAATGGAAGGTCCATCGTAGGCTTCCGCTTCTTGAATCGCTTTGACAAGCTGATTCTTGTTCGAGCCCATCGCAACGGATGCGACATAGATGTAGCCGTAGCTCATCATCATCATGCCGAGGTCCTTCTTTACCGTCTTCTTGCCGGATTCGGCAAACTTGGCAACGGAACCGAGCGGGGTCGATTTGGATGCCTGACCGCCGGTGTTCGAGTACACCTCGGTATCCAGAACCAGAACGTTGATGTTCTTGCCGGATGCAAGCACGTGATCCAATCCACCGTAACCGATGTCGTATGCCCAGCCGTCACCGCCGAAGCACCATACACTCTTCTCGATGAAGTAATTCTGGAGCTCGACCATCTTTTTCAGTACGACCTTGCGTTCTTCAACCACGCAGTGCGAAAGGAGCATGGGAAGAATCTTCTTGATCTTCGCTGCGTTATCCTTCGCTGCCTGATCGGTATCGGTCCAGTGATCGAGAGCATACTGCAAGCAGTCGCCGAATTCCTTGATCGTCTTGACGGCCGCGAGTTTCTCGCCGCCCTCTTTTTCCGCTTCTGCGGCGAACTTCTTGAATTCGTCGCCGTTCATGTCCGCAACGATTGTTTCTGTCGCGGCTTTGAGGAGACGTCGGTTCGAATCGACTGCCAGACGCATACCAAGTCCGTACTCGGCATTGTCTTCGAACAGCGAGTTCGCCCAGGTAGGTCCGTGTCCGTCCTTATTCTTGCAATAAGGAATGGTCGGGAATGTTCCACCCCAGATGGATGAACAACCAGTGGCGTTCGCAACGATCATGCGGTCCCCGTAAAGCTGGGTGAGAAGTTTAACGTAAGGTGTCTCACCACAACCGGCGCATGCGCCCGAGAACTCGAGGAGCGGTTGCTTGAACTGGCTACCCTTGACGGTGCCTTCTTTAACCATTTCGCTCATCACATCTTCCGGCAGGCTGGTGAAGAATTGTTGATTCTCGACTTCGCCGGCTTCGCGTTCTTCTTCGATCGGTTTCATGACCAGCGCTTCTTTCGGACATACGTTCACGCAGTTCCAGCAGCTCTGGCAGTCTTCGATGTAGACCTGAACCTTGTAGTCGTACTTCTCGCCGTCTTTCGCCATTGCCTTGAGGGTCTTGAAACTTGCCGGTGCATCCTTGAGATTGTCACGGTCGATCAGCTTGGCGCGGATCGCAGCGTGAGGGCAAACGAAGGAACACTGGTTACACTGGATACAGTTCTCGGGAAGCCACTTCGGTACGAGTGGAGCCACACCGCGTTTTTCCAGCGCTGTTGTACCTGTGGGAACATATCCATCCAGCGGCATGTGCGATACAGGAATATCGTCGCCTTTCTCGCGCATGATCTTCTCGATGACGTTCTTGGTGAAATCGTCCGCGTTATCCGGGATGAGTTTTTGCGGTTCTTTCGCCTCGCCCGGGAGTGATGCCGGTACGGCGATCTCGACCAACGCTTCGTCGGTGCGATCGACAGCCGCCCAGTTCATTTTAACGACCTCTTCGCCCTTTTTGTAGAACGATTTCTCGATCGCTTTCTTGATCATCGCAATCGCTTCCTGTCTATCCAGTACACCGGAGATCAGGAAGAACGCGGTCTGCATAACTGTATTGATGCGTCCGCCAAGTCCAACGCCCGACGCGATCTGGAGCGCGTCGATGTTATAGAATCTGATCTTCTTTTCGATCAGGGTCTTCTGCATGTCTTCGGTAAGATTGTTGAAGGCCTCTTCTTTGGTCCAGTTCGAGTTGAGAAGGAACACACCGCCTTCCTTGATACCTTCAATGATGTCGTAACGGCCAATGAAAGCCTGATTGTGACATGCGATGAAGTCGGCGTTCTGTACGAGATATTCCGACTGGATCGGGGATTTTCCGAAGCGCAGGTGGCTGCGGGTGATACCGCCCGATTTCTTGGAATCGTACTGGAAGTAGCCCTGAGCATACAAGTCGGTGTTGTTGCCGATGATCTTGATGCTGTTTTTGTTAGCGCCGACCGTACCGTCCGATCCGAGTCCCCAGAACTTACAGCTAACAGTTCCTGCCGGAATCGTGTTGATGTGTTCGGTTACAGGGATGGATGTATGGGTAACGTCGTCGTTGATACCGACGGTGAATCCGTGTGTGCAAGCGCCGTTCAGGTGATCGTAGATCGCTTTCACCATCGAAGGTGTGAATTCCTTGGATGAAAGCCCGTAGCGTCCACCGATGATCGTTGTGTCGCAACGATCCTTGAGGGCTGCGACAACATCGAGATAGAGAGGCTCGCCGATCGAGCCCGGTTCTTTCGTGCGGTCGAGAACAGCGATCTTCTTCACGGTTGCCGGAAGCGCTTTGCGGAAGGCTTCTTCAGCAAACGGACGATAGAGGCGGACTTTGATAAGGCCGAGCTTCTCGCCCTTGCTGTTGAGGTAGTTGATCGCTTCTTCGATGGTCTCGCAACCGCTTCCCATGGCGACAATCACGCGATCGGCATCAGGAGCGCCCACATAGTCCATCAGGTTGTATTTACGACCAATGACTTTGTAGAGCTTGTCCATGTATTCCTGAACGATTCCGGGCGCTGCAAGATAGTAGGGGTTGACGGTCTCACGTCCCTGGAAATAAACATCGGGATTCTGAGCGCCGACCTTGAGTCTTGGATTCTCCGGATTCATTGCACGATTGCGGAAATCTTCAATGTAGTTCCATTCAACCATCTCTTTGAGTATATCGTAATCGATGACTTCGACCTTCTGGATTTCGCTCGAGCTGCGGAACCCGTCGAAGAAATTCACAAACGGTATTTTTGATTTGAGGGTAGCCAGATGGGACACGACTGCCAGATCCATAATTTCCTGGAGCGAGTTGGCCGCCATGAGAGCCCATCCTGTGTTACGGGCGGACATCACATCCGAGTGATCGCCAAAAATTGAAAGGGACTGGCAAGCCAGTGAACGAGCGGATACGTGAAAAACAGCCGGGAGCATTTCGCCGGCGATTTTATGCATGTTCGGGAGCATGAGCATCAAGCCTTGTGATGCGGTGAATGTGGTGGTGAGTGCTCCGGCTGACAATGATCCGTGAACTGCGCCAGCGGCTCCGCCTTCAGACTGCATTTCAACAACATCAACGACCTGACCAAACATGTTCTTCCGTCCGGCTGCCGACCAGGCGTCTGCATATTCGCCCATAGTAGAAGAAGGTGTGATCGGGTAGATTGCCGCAACATCACTAAACGCGTAAGCAACGTGAGTTGCGCATGCGTTTCCGTCCATTGTTTCCTTGCGTAACTTTTTCATAATTACCTTCCTTTATCGTAGGTTATCTTTCTTTTGGGGCTACGAAGCAAAAAAAAGTGGTGCAGAAAAACCGTCAACGTATTTTTCCGCTCCTGAATAGAAACCATAAATGATTGATTTACAACCAACTATATCCATTACAGATGTTGAGCTTTCCACAGATGTTCTTCACCGGATGCAAGTGGTTCCAAGTAAAATATATAGCGAAATCCAAGGCCGCGCAATATTTCTATCGCCCGATCAAAATAATCGTCGAAATCTTCCAGTCGGTGGCTATCGGAGCCTATCGTAATTCTTTCCCCGCCGAGCTCGCGGTATCGTTTAAGCAATTCAGGTTCGGGAAGAACATTTCGCATTTCTCTACGGAGCGGAGAGTAATTGACCTCGAGATTGATTCCGCGTTCGATTAGCTTGCGAAAGATGTCATCGATGATGTCCAGACAAAACGATTCGTCGACGGGCTTGCTCAGGTATCGTTTGTGAATCCCAAGGTGACCCAGGATGTCGATGTTAGACCGCGTGGCCATGTCGAGATTCTCTTGATAATAGGTTATAAGGTTTTCTCGCTGAAGCGCTTTCTCCAGCCTGACCGAGTAATTGGGGTAGTCGTCGGTCGAGTGGATGGAGCCGATGACCATTTCTGGAGGGGCAAACTTGAATATCAGATCAGCAAGATCGCTGAAACGGTTGTATTCTCCCGCTTCCACCCCGAATATGATGTCTATTCTACCGCGATACTTGTCTTTCAGATGCATGATCTGGCGATGGTACTTCATGTATGCGGGAATGCCGTACTCCGCGATCTCGCTCGGCTTGAAATCGAAGTGCTCCGTGATTGCGATGCTCTTGTAGCCTCGCTCGATCGCCTTGAGAACAAGCTTCTCCGTATCGATGCGGCTATCGCTGCTGAAACTGCCGTGTAAATGATAATCGAACTTCATCTTCATACAGACAGCTTGCCGCGCCAACGGTTTCTGTCAAATCAAAAGCGTGTGAATTTTCGAGTAGCGGATATCACTTTTTTTGCTGCTCGGACATGGCAACTTTGAGTTGTAAGCCATCCAGGCCTCGGGGGCGGCGCAGGAATCCACTTCGTGAGATTCCTTGAAGCAACGGCATGTTGTTACGATCCAAACAACATGCCGTCGCTTCAGTGCGCGGAGCGCACGCGCCGCCCCCGGGCTGAGCGTGTACAGCAATCTCGAGTTGGATGTATGTTCAGAAAAAAAACGGTAGCGCTTGATATTTATATAGCAGCGGAATTGAATCGAACAAGTCTCACCCAGTCAATCGATCCGTCTGAAGCACAGAAATCACCAGCGAATTCTAAAGTGAATTTGTTTATCATACGTGAATAGGATTCGATGAATTCGTCGTTCTTGGCTTTTGCCTTGTGTCCTAAGGGCTCGATGATATCAATATACAATTCGCGATTGTCTGAAATGTATTCCCAGAATCGTTGCCCACAATATTTATAGTATGATCCTTTATCGGGTTTATTGTCTCTGCCATAGCAGCAACCATTAATCGCCGTTACGATTAGCTTCGAATTACTTGTCCGCAGTGTTTTGGCGGCAGTTACGAAATCTAATTTCATTTTCTTGATTTGCGAACTGTTACCCCCAATTAGGGCCAGATTTTATTGCAATAATGTTTCGTACACCATCTTTATCGAATTCGAGATCAATTCCTTGCGCCAGTGATTTCCATCCCGAGAAGACGATCTCGTTGATGAATATAGCCAAACCTTCTAGCCAATCACCGAAAAGCGTTTCCTCGTTGGATGAAATATAAGCATCAACCAATCCTTTTATTATCTGTTCGGCAGTTAGCATGGACTTGGCTCGAAACAAATAAGGGTTTTTTCGTTTCAATACATCCTTCAATTTCAGTTTGTCAAGGCTGAGAATCCTTTTCTGATGAAAACAACCGATGTTCTTCTCAACGTAAACTCTGACATCGTCAAGATTTAGTTCCTTCATATTCACCTGCTTGTTCAAAAATTTGTAACTGAACTGGGATAAGTTGATCTTTTACTCGATTACAATATTCAGGGAGAATATCAATACCAATTGAATTTCTCCCGAGTCTTTTTGATACGAAAAGCGTTGTACCTGAACCCATAAAAGGATCAAGGACAGTGTCATGTTCTTTTGTAAATAGCTTTATGAACCACTCAGGTAAGCTCTCGGGGAAAGCGGCGCTATGGTTTTTATTACTACATTCTGTTGCTAAATGAAGTACATTTGTGGGGTATGCTTTGTCTCGAGTTACCCAATTAGATATGTTCTTGCCAAATCCGCTTCCAACTTTCGAGTCATCCCGTTTCATGTCTGTCTCTGACAGGTTCTTCAGTCTGGAATTTGCCCATTCTCCCATTGGAACCATCACTTCTTCCTGATACATATTGAATTTACGTTCTTTATTGAATTGAAGAAGCCTTTCCCATGCGTCCCGAAATCGATTTGGCCATTTGCCGGGATAACTGTTTTTCTTGTGCCAGATAAATTCCTCTGTCCACAGCCAACCCTGCTTTCGCATTTCTAGTATCAACTCCATCACATAGGTACTTCTTTCTCCGTTAACAACCTTCTCTTTGATATTCAGTATGAAAGTACCTGAAGGTTTTAACACTCGGAGCAGTTCCTGAGATATCGGAAGGAACCAATCGACATAACTGTCGGGATGAATTCCTCCGTATGTATTTTTTCTCTGGTCAGCATAAGGCGGTGACGTTATGATAAGATCAATTGAGTTCTCCGGCAATTCAGCCAATTTTTCATTACTATCGCCACAGAGTACATCCGTTTTCACTGCATCTTCATAAGTATAATTATATTCTGCAAGATTCATTTTTATACCTTGGTTTTTTTTACATTTGATTCCCTTATTTAGAGCTGTCAACCAATAATTTCATACGTGCATAAAAAAACGGTAGCGCTTGATAGAAGCGCTACCGCTCAAAATCGATTTTGGATTCTGGATTGGCGTTTCCGGAATCCTTCAGTTTTTGAATTGCTTGTTCCTTTCCCTGGATTTCGTAACCGAACAAACTTTGGCGAATCCTTACGCGAGAACCGGACATCTGGATATCTCCCGATTCCGGAGGAAAGGACGAAGGGGAAGAATTGCGTGCTAGGATGTGGTCATCTTCCCCTTCCGCTTCGCGTAAGTTAACAGACTTCTCGGGCAAAATGTCAGGAAACGAATTGGAGTTCGCCATTTCTGCTGAGAATTCGCTTCCCGAGCCATAATCCTTCAAAGCCTTATTCTCTGATTCATTCGTTATCCGATTATCCCTGACTTCCCTGTCTGAAGTCTTCTGCTCTGTCCTGTCCATCTTCTTTCGAGCGGCTTTGGTCTGACCTTGCCGCTCTTGGGAGAGCGAAGCATGATTCCGCAGAAAACTCAACTCTCGGGGAATTGTCATAAAACCTCCCGGGTTGAAGTCAGAATCGGCTCTTTATACTACGTCCTTTTCAAAGGTCTCATCTTCTTATCGGTTGCCAGAAAGGGCATCTTTAGATAAATTTTTAAAAAAAAGCATTTTTTCCGGAAAATTCAGTAAGCTCATTACTTGCTACCGGAAAATGACTAAGGAATATCGTACAATGGGAAACTTTGCCTTGAAACTGTCTCTCTGCACAATCGTACTCGTGTGCATTACGACACTTTTCGGGCATACAACGTTTTAAAATCGCCGAGACGCCTTTTCACTCCGCAGAATCATCGTTACTCACCTATTACAATCAGCTGATATCAGTCTGCGAGCTGGAAGGCCGCTTCGATCTGGCGAGAGAAATCGCTGAAAAAGCAGTCTCCGCTTTCCCCCACTCCTACGAACTCCGCCTCAAGCACGCCGACTACTATTTCTGGAATGCCGAGTACGCCACGGCAGCAAAGCTCTACCGCCAGCTTTACTACGACTTCGGGAAACCTGAAATCCTGCTGCGCCTGGGGGATTGCGAGCAACTCGCCGGGAACATCGACAGAGCCGAGTACTACTTCACGCTGGCTTATCAGGCGTACTATGACGATGAGAGCTTCAAATCTCTGTTTCAGCTTGTTGATGCGTACCGGTCGCCCTACAAGGCAATCCGTCTCCTGAAAAATCATATCGGAAGCAATCCCGACTCGGGCACATGGTGGAGCAAACTAGGAGAGATCAATGTGGAGATCAATCGTCCCTTCGCGGCGATCCGGGCCCACGAAAAAGCGCTCCAAACAGACGCCGATATCCTATCGCTACTTATGTTAGGCAGCCTGAACAGGTTCCTGCGTTCGAACGTATACAGCGCGGTTAATTACACGGAAGATCGCACGACGCGCTGGAATTACCGATACCGGCGCTTCTTCTTTTTCATCGACCGCCGCGTTAGCGACTATATATATGTACAAACGAACTACCTCTACGATCAGGTCAACCGCGAAAGCCGCGTTGACTACATCGACGAGAAATCGGGGCGAACAAGCCAGTTCTGGGAGGCGGAGCTGTCGCTGCTACCGGGATACGACCTGGCCTTGAATGGCGCAATCCAATACAACCTCGTTCAAGGCGAGCGGTCCGGTTGGGATTTCGGCATCGATTACAGCCCGGAGCCGTTCGAGATCGAGCTATATTACAACAGTTCGGTCATCGACTACTGGGAGAACAAGAGTCGGGAAAACGTAAGCCTGGATATGACGTACGAGGAAAACGGCTGGACGTTCCGTAACGCATTCGACGGGTATCTCGTGAAGGACGACGAGACGCTTCAGAAGGCCGATCCGGAGGATGTTCCCTACGGCCTCACAGTAGTTACGAGGGACAATCGGGGATTCTCCAACCGCGCATCGTTCAGCAATGAGGTGTATTCCTTCCCGGAAATCGAGATCGGGGGATTCTTCAGCGCGAAATCGTATCGCTACGATTCAAGGTACTACTACAGCCCCGACGAAATCTACCTCTTCGGAACAATCCTTGCCTTGCACCATGAGATGAGCTTGCTCGATCTGGACGCAGGCTGGGAACTGGGCATCGATTCGGACGCCGGAAGCTATTCGTCGTTCGATGGCGCAATCAAGTTAAAGCTGTCGTGGACAAGTATCAAGATCAAATTCGATTACCTTCGTGACGCCGACCAGCGACAATTGGGCTTCCACATCGTGTTCCTCGATTACAAGCTCTGAGATTTCTTCTGTTGACAAAATATCCATTTCAATTGTTTCCTTACTGAAGAAAATCGTTTTACTGAAGGATGAATATGAAACTCCCCAAAGTGCTTGTCGTAGATGATGAACGCGAATCTCTGGAGATTTGCGAACGGGTTCTCAAGGTCAATTACGATGTCGTTGCAACCAGCTCGACGGAAGAGGCGTTCCGACTTCTTGCAGATGACGCCTTCGACTGCATTGTCTCCGACCTGGTTATGCCGCAGGTTAACGGCCTCGAGTTCGTGGAGAAGCTGCGAGACGCACACCCGGAGATACCCATTCTCGTCATGAGCGGCAAGGCGACCCTCAAGATGGCCGTTCAGGCAATGAAATCCGGTGCGATCGAGTTCATCGAGAAGCCGATTCTAGACCTGGAAATCCTGCTCGTGCAAGTCGATAAAGCCATCAACTCCCACAGCATCATGCAGGAAAACAAGCGCCTCCGCATGAAGCTCTCCGCCAACCTTCTCCGTGGCGATTTCGTCGGGAACAGCCGTGAAATCCAGAAAATGCTCGAAGTTGTTCACAAGGTTGCCGTTCTGAACTCGACCATCCTGCTCGAGGGTGAGACCGGTACCGGTAAAGAGATGATCGCCAGAATGATACACGACAACAGTAACCGCAGCGAAAAGCCTTTTGTAGCAGTGAATTGCGGTGCCGTTCCTGAGACATTGCTTGAAAGCCTGCTCTTCGGCCACACCAAGGGTGCTTTCACCGACGCCCACAAAGAGGCGAAAGGGTACTTCGAGGAAGCGAATCACGGTACGCTATTTCTGGACGAGATCGGCGAAACCGGGCCCAATTTCCAGGTAAAGCTCCTGCGCGTCCTGCAAGAAAAGAGCATCCGCAGAGTCGGCAGCGACCAGGAGATCAAGGTTGACGTTCGCATCATCGCGGCCACCAACCGCACGCTCGAAGATGAAATGAATCGCGGCACGTTCCGCAAGGACCTCTATTACCGGCTCAACGTCATCAAGATAAACATTCCGCCATTGCGGGAGCGCGTGGAAGACATCCCGCTCCTCGCCCGGCATTTCCTGAATCTCTTCATGAAAGAGAATGGCCTTTCCGGCTATCAGCTCACCCGGGATACGCTCGAACTGCTGAAGAAAGCAACGTGGGAAGGCAATATCCGGGAATTGCAGAACGTCATCGAGCATTCCGCTGCGCTTTGCAGCGACAAAAACATCCTCCCCGACGACCTCCCGGATTACCTCACGGAAGGGAAGAAGACTTCGATCACACAGTCATTCTCCGAGAACTACGAAGAAGCCAAGGCGGAGTTCGAGCTCATCTTCTTCGAAAAGCTACTGGAAACCGCCGACAACAGCGTCACCGAGGCGGCGCGAATATCCGGCCTGAGTCGCCAGCATATTTATTTGAAAATGAAGCAGTTGGGGTTGGAGAACAATTAACGGCCCCAATCAATCAGCTATTCATTCACCTGTACAATGATATGCAGCATCAAGCTGGTGTCCATACCGGTTTTTTCGATGGTCCTGTAATCCAGCTCAAGTAGTGGCAGAAAGATATCGAGCCAGAATTCCGGCCACTTCGGCGTGATCTTGTCAATCATACCCTGGATGCGCTCGAGATTCCGCTTTGCGGACTGCTCGCTCTCCTCTTCGGAGACATCGAGCCTGAACTCCTCATGAACCAGCATCTCTCCAGATATTACGGACAGCAAATCCACCGCTTCCTCCAGCGAATAGTGATGGCGGTGATACATTCCGCGTAGCGCGCTTGTCGCCTCGCCGATCAGGGAGGAAAGCGACCGCACGTACCCCCGCTGCGACCCGTGATCGAAACAGTGGTCGTACAGATCGAGCAACCCACCCGGGCGAATCATGCCGGCGATGGTCCTCAGCTCGCTAACCGGGTACTGAAAATGATGCAGGGCGTGCGTCGAGACCACCATGTCGAACATCCGTAGACCGGCAAGCTTCGTGAAATATTCGCCTTCCCGATCGATCTTGACATAGTTCTCCGCCCCTCCCTCATCCTTCCACTTCGAGAAATAATCGATCCCGTACAGCTCCAGATCGGGTTTCTTGTCCTTCAGGTAATCGAGCAACTCGCCGTCGCCGCACCCGTAATCGCAAACAAGCTGACAGTTATATTTGTTAATGGATTCCAGTATCTTCTCGTACATCTTTGACTCCCGGTCGCTCATTTCCAGCTCCTTTTTCCCTGGTGGTTTCGGTGTCGTGTATTGATCATCGATACCCGTCAAAATACGCTTTCGGTAATAAATCGGCAACCTATTTCTTTATTCTTTTTCATATACTAAAATCAGCAATAGGCACCAATCTTGCATAATAATTTCTTTACAACAATTAACGGGATATGCGAATGTTTTAATGTTCGTTGGTGATCATCGTGCGTTCACTAATGAACAAGGTTTTGGGGGAATGGTATGCTGCGTAATTTTCTTAGAATCGCTTTCAGGAATCTCTTCCGTCATCGGGGATTCACGCTCATCAACATCGCCGGACTGTCAATCGGAATCGCGGTGAGCATCCTTCTCGTCCTCTGGATTCAGAGCCACCTCCTTTTCGACCACCACCACGAGAAGCTCGATCGCATCGCGTGTTTGCTGGTTGGAGTAGAGATTAGCGGAGAAATGTACCTGAGACACATCACGCCGTACGCGATCTTACCGATAATCGTGGATGAATACCCGGAGATCGAAGACGGCACAAGGCTTCGTTCCATCGATGACGTAACAATCAGGGTAAAAGGCCAAGGCTTCAACGAGAGCAGCATAGCCCTCACCGAGCCTGGATTCTTCCGCATCTTCGATATCCCCGTGCTGCGAGGCGATCCCGAAAGCGCGCTGGAGGATGTCCGCTCCATTGTCATCTCGCGCTCATGCGCCGAAAAGCTTTTCGGTGAGAACGATCCGATGGAACAGGTTATACATGTCGAGTTCGACGACTTGAATTCGGGCCTTGTTCAGGGGGAATTCACGGTTCGGGCTATTGTCGATGACATGCCGTCCAACTCGTCCCTGGACTTCGATTACATCCTCCCGATGGAGGTTCTAGGCAAAGAGAATCTGAGCAAATGGACCTACGAGACTCAAGCCTATGTACTTCTGCATCAAGGCGAGGAGTTGGATATGGTCGAAAGCAAGATCGAAAAAGCGATCGAGCGATACAGTCCGCGCGAATACGAAATCGGGGCAGTGCTGCACTTGCAGGAGTTTTCACAGATTCACTTGCATAAACCCGATGGAACCCCATCGGAAAGCCTGATCTACATTTTCATCTTCGGCGCAGCGGGGCTGGTTATTCTCAGTATCGCGTGCATCAATTACCTCAATCTCTCAATGGCGCGAGCATTTACGCGAATCAGGGAAGTGGGCATTCGCAAGATCGTGGGAGCCAACCGTGCGCAGCTTTGGATGCAGTTCATGCTCGAAGCGCTGATCATCGTATCGCTCGCGATCGTCATTTCAATCATTCTCGTCGAAATCATGCTGCCGGGCTTCAACCTGTTGATGCGGGATGAGATCAAGCTTGAATGGGGAAACCGTCTCCTCTGGCTGAGTCTCCCCCTGCTGGTGCTCGCCGTTAGCTTTCTCTCGGGATTCTTGCCGGCAATGTACCTCTCCGAATTCAATCCAGTCTCGACCAAGTATTATCACACGAGCGGATCGTCCAGGCAGTTGCTCAGGAAAACGCTTGTCGTGTTCCAGTTCTTCGTAACGATCACGCTGCTGACCACCGCGTTCATCATTGTTAAGCAGTTCCGTTTCATGCTTGCCAAAGACCCTGGCTTCAATCCCGATGCGGTGCTGAGTATCGCCTTCAATCATCAGTATGGTGACAAATACGAAATACTGCGCGAGAAGCTACTGGTCAATCCCGGGGTGCTGGCTGTGACGCATGTCTCGGACTCTCCCTATCAGATTATGTTTGGAAATCCTGTATTCTGGGAAGGTAAAGAGGGTGACACGGATCTATACTTCAAGTTCCTGATGACCGACGATGGGATTATCGACGCGTTGGGCCTTGACCTTATCGCCGGAAGAAATTTCAATGAGATGAACTACCTGCAATCCGATAACCTTTCCGATGATGGACACGATTTTATCCTCAATGAACGAGCCGTTACCCTGATGAATCTGGAAAACCCCATTGGATACAGCTTGCGCCTGCATCGCTTCAACGGTACGATCATAGGGATCGTAAAGGACTTCGAGAACAGTCTCCCCGGAGGCGGTGCATCGCCACTGGTAATCTGGCAGAACGCTATATTCTGTAAGTCACTTCTTATCAAGATAGCTCCGGAGAGTCGGGCGCAAACGTTTGATTATGTGAAAGAGACTTTCGCCCGGTTATTCCCGGACATCCCGTTCGAGTACGATCTTCTTCCCGACATGATCGAGAGCTCATACGGCTACTTCAGCTACATCAAGAATGTCGTCGTCTGGTTTGCGCTTTTATCGATCTTGCTTTCGTTTATCGGCCTTTATGGCTTGAATGTGTTCATTACCGAGCAGCGAACGCGGGAAATCGGCATCCGCAAGGTCATAGGAGCTACTTCGAGCGATATCTCCATACGACTTCTCAAAGATTTCCTCGGTCTGATTGTGATCGCCGCACTTCCCGCGATTCCCGTAGCGTGGTATTTCTCAGGTAAATTCATCGGGATGTTCTACTACCGTATCCCAATTAACTGGCTCCACTTCGCGATACCGTTCACTGTCATCGTCGTTTTCGCCGTGGCAACCATGCTGTACAGGATTCTTCAGGTTTCGCGGATCAAACCGGTGGATTCCCTTCGAACAGATTGACACGGCAATAGTCATGAGCAGATTTGTTCAATCATGTCACGCAGGCGTGGTGTTACATGTCCTATCAGTACATTCGATAGCTTCGAGGACATGTTATATCCACGGTGGAGTGACATGATTGGGCAAAGATGCCATGACGTTATACCAGCAAAAAAAGCCGGCTTCGCACCGGCTGTACTTTTATCAATTACGAAAAGTCAATTACTTCAATAGCATCACCTTACGGGTCTCTTCCTCACCACCTGCGTTCATGCGGATGAAGTAGATACCCGAAGAGAGACCTTCTGCGTTCCAGGTGACAGTGTTATTACCTTTGTTTCCCTGTTTCGTCATCTCACCCACCTTGCGCCCTTTTAGATCGAACATGGTGAAGTGAACGGTCTGATCGCTCGCCAAACTGTAGCTAATGGTCGTCATAGGGTTGAACGGATTGGGGAATACACTCTTTATTCCAGTCGCATACACAACCTCTGGAGTATCGTCCGGTTCTGATGTTTCTGTAACGGTCACAATCTGCGGGCCGTAGAATCTCGACGAACCGTTCAGCTCAACGCTCTCCAGCCAGTAGTAGTATGTTTGTTCGGAATCGACTTCCTCATCCATGTAGCTGTACTCGCTTTGAGTGGGATTATTATATGCGGGGATTGTCAACACATTCATCCGGATCGCGTCTTCGAGGTTTGCAGCCGCGCTACGATGGACGTTGTATCCCATCATCTCGCTCTCGGATTCGGTGATCCACTGAAGCATTACGAAGTTGGAAGCGGTCACGGATGCTGTGAAGGAGGACATCGTTACGGGTAACGTGATCTCTTCGGCTTGCACGTAGAAGTCGTCCATATGGGACGAGCGCTCACTTGCATTGCAAAAATACGGATACAATTCTGCGGCGGCGCTTATATCGGTGTTCGTGCAGCTCCAATTCTGAATTGTGTGCCGACTCTGAAGGACACCATCCGAATCGGACAACCAGATGTCCATTTCGAGATCGAATGTACTCTCGGCAGTTCTGTCAATCGTGAAGGTGATTTTATACCAGCTCCCCTCAAGCAGGTCTCCATCCTCGTCGAACCAGTCCAGGTTTTGGCTTGCCGTATTGTTGAAGAAAGCTCCACCACCACCATGGAATTGAACGCCAAGACTGTTGGATGTTGTGATATTACATTCATTGTTGATCTCATTGACGTCCGCCGTAGCAAGACCGAAGCCAGAGTAGCCGCTATTAGCACCGATTAAAAAATATCCGCTTAAAACAGCCTGATTGCCTATAGACGGAAGTCCGAACGAATATACTCCCGTCCAAACGTCGAAACTGCCTATAGGAATGGAAACGCTGCCTGAATTGCTCAATCCACCTGTCGATATATTGGTGAATACCGGGGTCGCATCGGGATTGAACCACGTGGTCAAATCACTGGTATTGTTGAAATTCTGGAGATCCGTTACTCCCATGAGTACTGTGGAAACGAGAATCATAATGATACAGATAAAACTTGTTTTCATGTCTTACTCCTTTGTAAAGTCTGTTGGGGCGTTGTTAGATAATCTTCATATGACTTTTCTTATACGATTTGGAAAATCAACTCGAGTTCAGCGTTCAATGTTCAACATTGTTTCTGAACTCACGCCAAAAAACGATGTTACTGTTAAATATATCAATTGGGAAGGGGTTCAGTTGCACTAACAGTCGTGAAACAGCCCCATAACATTGAGCAGTTGCCTCACAAGCAAAATACAATATAATATTCCTATGCAAATTGCCAAATATTCCATCTGCTTTTTCGTTATTTTCAATACATGAACAAAGTGATTGTCAATCCACAAACTCATCAAAATCACGATATGCTGATTTTCTAACGCATTCAGGAAAGTCTGAATCAGGCATTCTCGATACAAAACAAGTTTTTAAGGTTACTACCGAAATGATAATAAAGCTAAATATGACACGAATTGAGCAGCATCACCTTGCAGGTACCTTTCCCACTCCCCGCGTTCATTCGGATGAAAATTTTAAAAAAAAAGGCTGCCGTAGCAGCCTCGAAAAACATCAGGACAATCCCTTACGACATAAGTGCAGCAAGCGTGATGGAATAGAGTTTCGTTTTCTCGCTATCGCCACGCGAGCTGAGAATCGCGGGTTTCTCCGCACCGATCACGACGGCGGCAAGCTCAGCGCCGGCAAGCTTTGTCATGGCTTTATAGAAAACATTGCCACAATGAATATCAGGGAACAAAAGACAGTCCGCATCGCCAGCAACGGGACTATCAATCTTCTTGATTTCGCAGCTTTCTTTATCAATTGCAACATCCAGCGCAACCGGGCCGTCCACATACGCACCTTTGATCTGTCCTCGATCCGCCATCTTGGAGATAATCGCCGCATCGACACATACCTGCATCTTGGGATTCGCTTTCTCCGTCGCTGCGACAATCGCAACCTTCGGCTTCTCGATCCCGATATTGTGTGCAGCGTCGATCAAGAAGTTCGTGATGGCTATTTTTTGCTTCAAATCGGGTTCGGGAATGATCGCGACATCGCCCACGATGAGGAGTTTGTGATACATTGGAACTTCAATCACCGAAACGTGAGATAAGGTGGCTCCCGGCTTCAACATGCCGAATTCCTTGTTAAGAATCGAGCGCATGTACTTGTCGGTGCTGATCAGCCCCTTCATGATCATATCGGCCTTCCCCTCGTGGATCATTTGGACACTGACATTTCCGGATTCGGTCTCGTCCGGCACGTGTACGATCTCAAAAATTCCCGGATCGATCGAGTGCTTCTTGCACAGACTGATAATTTCTTCCTGGTCACCCACCAACGTGGCGTCGACGATTTTCATTTCAACAGCTTTCTGAACCGCTCCAATTGTGTTTGGATCCTGACCGAAAGCCACCACGAGTCGCTTTCGAGGCCTGGATTGAGCTAAAGTGATAAGATCATCAAGTACTTTTACCTGCATGATACCTCCCAAAGATATAAACCATGAGTGTTAAAACGCTGGACAATCACAGTATGTCAAGGATTTCTTGGCCGCGTGAATTGAGAGGTTTATGGTTGCGCGAGCGATAAATTCTACTATTTTTTTAATAGACAGTAACAGGAAGGATGCTATGTATAGATATTTCTGGCTTGTATTGTTGACGTTGTGTGCATCGATGATCTTCGCGAGTGAAGACGATGGAGGTTTATCTGTCAGTGATTTCGATCTGAATCAAGCCATTGATGCAGGCCAATTGGAGAACCTTGGAAATCTGACGTACTCGAACAATTCTCCATTCAGCGGAGTGAGCTATAATATGTACCCCGACGGATCTATCCAGGGGATTTGTCAGTATTCGAATGGGGAGAAGAACGGCTTCAATGTTCTGTTCTATCCGAATACGAAAAAGGAACTTGAGGCTTCCTATCGCAACGGAATGCTGCACGGAAGATTTCGCGGGTGGGACGAATCCGGAGAATTGCTCTACGATTTATGGTTCGATCGCGGGATGATGAAGCGCGATCTGATGCTTGACAGCCGTGTGGATGATTTGATCGAGATGGACGAGGACATTATCGACGCGGACGGCAAGGAATCGCGGGACGATTGATCAATTCACTCTGCGAAGCGTCTCCGTTCCCTTCAGAATGCCATTGTTCCATTTGAAGTCTATCGTGTTCTCCGTGTATTCCAGCGTCCTGCACACCACGGTAAACTTCGTGGATGGGATGTAGTAACTCCAGCTCAGTACCCCCAATTCATAATTCGAATTCACGATGACCAGATCTTCCCTGTCATCCATGTCCTTTGCTTCCGTAACGACGATACGATCGCCCTTCTGCACGATCGTGAAGCGGATGTTGGTCTCCGGATCGAGCCATTTACCCGGCTTGGGCAGGGGTTCCGTTATCTCGTGGCGGTTGGCAGAACACGCCCCCAGAAACAACATGAAGGCAATCATGAATAATATATATGCTCTCATGGCGGCAGATTAATCCAAAGCGCTTTTCTGTGTCAACATTGAAAGAGATTCACGCATACCCCCATTTTTCTGCAAGACCTTGGGTTGTTTCAATTTGATAACTAAAATCTGGCCGCTTCGATGACAGAATCGATATTTGACACAGTGAAACATTACTGGAATAAAATGTGCATGCTATATATAATGGAATATTATATACAAAAGGACTTTGGAGAGAGAATTATGAGGATTACCACGATTATCATGCTTCTATGCCTGAACCTGCTTCTGTTTGCAGCGCCGGTAGAAGAAGCTGTTTCGAGAGATGTCGCCGAGAGTTTCCTGCAGATTCGCGGCGTCGATAAACATATTATGGATCAGGAAACCATCGGGAACAGAGCCGCGCCAAACGCGTATGTCTATCAGCTCGATGAGCCTGGCTTTATCATAGTTTCCGCAGACAACCAGCTCCCCCCCGTTCTCGCGTACTCATTCAAGCACGGATTCATCAACGACCCCGAGAACCCGCTCGTTAGCATGATCAACGCGGATATCGCAAACCGGATGGCCTGGTTTGCGGATCAGGGAATCAATGAAGCCGACCCAACTTGGGAAACGATGTTGACAATGAGCCGCCCCGATCCGGGTTTCCAGCAATGGCCTGCGGATGGCTCGACCACCACGGACGGCTGGCTGCTTACCCGTTGGAATCAATCGGGCGTTTACAACGACATGTGTCCGCTCGATAACGGCGGAGAGCGTTCTGTCGTCGGTTGCGTGGCGACAGCGATGTCCATGCTGATATACTACCACCAGCACATCGGCGATGTGTCGTTCGATCAGTCCGACGCGTATGTCTCCGGCTGGTGGAACGGAATCGCGATTGACGGAGACCATGAAGAACACGATTTCCCTTCATTTAGCGAGCTTAACGGTTACCTCGACACACTTGGTGACCACATCGACGCAGGAATCGATTGGACTGCGCAGGACTATGCTGCACTCAACTTCGCAGCAGGTATCAGCGTTCAGATGTCCTATTCTTCCGATGGAAGCGGAAGCTGGACGGAGCTTGTCGCTTCGGCCCTCCCAAACAAATTCGATTACGATTCGGCTTTCTATATGGATTGGAGCTACAGCCTGCTGGACATGCTGGCCGAAGAAATGAAATACGCCAGACCAACCGAACTTTCCATCAACACGCCGGATTACGATTCCGGTCACGCGATCAACTGCGACGGCTACAACACGGACGATTACTACCACCTGAACTTCGGTTGGGGATCATCGGACAGCTCGTGCTGGTATATCTTGCCGGAGGGAATGCCCAGCGGTTACACTATTGTTTCAGGCATGGTCTACAATATCGAAGGCGGAGAGCATCCCGTGCATATCAGCGGTAACGTAAACGTCGATGGCTCTTCCGCGGAAGGCGCTTATGTCTTCTTCGACGGAGACTACGATTTCGAAGTCTACGTCGACAACGCTTCAGGATCCTACGACATACCGGCGATTTTCCCCGGCACCTATACAGCGACGGCCACTCTCGGAAACAGAATGTACTTCGACCAATTCGAGATAACCATCGATGAAAACACCACGAACATCGATTTCGATCTTGCCAATTACGAAGCCCTCACCGGCCAGGTCAACGCGAGCGTCGCAACTGACGGCGCAGGCGTTTGCCTTTACAAAGACGGGCGGCTGCTCGGTATCGATTACGCCGACGAATACGGCAATTTCAGCTTCCCCGAAATCCTTCCGGGCACATACACCCTCAGCGCGAGCGCCGGGGACGGATACTTCGGAAGCGCCGAGTTCACGCTAACTGCCGACGATCAGGATACCGACGTGGAAATGACACTCCGCGAAGGAAAACTGGGCGTCGGATTCAGCGGAACGCCCGATGAAATCTTCTCCATCGGCATCGACTACACGCTCAGTTGCGGAATCCGATTGAGTCAGGACGACCTGACGGGACACGAGGGCGAAGCGATCCGCGCGGTGCGGTTTAAAACCCCGATATCGAGCGAAGAAGGTGAAATAACGGCGGAGGTCTGGATGGGCGAGCAGATCATCGCGGAGCAAGTGCTCGAGTCTTTCGAAGCGAACCAATGGTATGAGGTCGAAGTCGAGCCATACGTGTTGATCGATCCTGCACAGGAATACTTCGTCGGTTACCACATCCACGCTGTGAACGGGAACGTAGCCTGGCACGATAACGGACCACGTGTGACGGGGAAAGGCGCATTGATCTGCACGACAAGCTGGGTCAATCTCACAACTGCGCAGGACTTCAATTTCAATATCGACGCCGTGATTTCCGCAGTGGATTACGGGACAATCAACGGGCAGATTACCGTTGACGATACCAGAGAACTTCGGGACGCGATGGTCGGAACAGGCAACTTCATTGCTCACGCCGACGACAGCGGCTACTACTCCCTTGAACTCCCAGCCGGAACCTACGATATCTACGCCTCCTTCACGGATTGCGATCCCGAGGTGATCGAGGGCATTGAAATTACGGCCGGAGAGGTTATCGACGATGTGGATTTCGTGATGGATCCAACCAACGCGAACGAGCCAACCGAAGTCCCGGACTTCACGACGGCTCTCGCCGGCAACTTCCCGAATCCGTTCAATCCCGAGACACGCATCCAGTTCAGCCTGGCAAACGACTCCCATGTCTCCCTGAGTATCTACAACATCCGCGGTCAGAAAGTGAAGACGCTCGCGAATTCACGCATGACCCAGGGCAGTCACTCGGTTGTGTGGAACGGTACCGACGAGACCGGAAAATCCCTCGCTTCGGGTATCTATATGATGCGTTTGCAAGCGGGTGGAGATACCTTTGCACGCAAAATGATGTTGATCAAGTAGAATTCGCATACATCTTGAAGCCGCTTACAGAAATGTAGGCGGCTTTTTTTATTCTGTTGCATATTTAGTTGGTTGCCATTTCAGAAGAACTCTCTCAACTCAAGATAATTCTTTATGTAACCCGACTACCACGACATGTCGGGGCGTATCGATGAGTCGGGCGATGTACAAGCATTACTTCGCTACTCGATTGAAACAATAAACGTTGAGCTTCGTTTTACTTAAGAAACCATCATGAAGGAGCGAATATGAAAGTCAGCCTGAAATCGCCCGGAGTCAAACTGGCGTTGATCACAACCATCTCTCTTTTACTGCTGATACCCGCCGCGCTCATACTGGAAGTGATTGTCGAGCGAGGTATCAGAGAACAGAACGTCGTGCAAGAGGTCGCTTCGCAATGGGGCGATGCCCAGGCGATATCCGGGCCTATCCTCGCAACGAAGGGTACCCTTTTGCAAACAAGTGAAGGAAAGGCTCAGAAAACCGACGCCGAGGACAGGTTCCTGCTGCCCGACGTGCTGGATATCGATTGCAATGTCAAGACGGAGTCGAGAAAACGAAGCATCTTCAAGGTACCGGTTTATACCTCGGATATTGCGATCGAGGGAGTGTTCCCCGCATATTCGGTCGATGAGATTTGGCATTCCGAGAACCCCGTAGAGCTGACAAAGGTTCAATTGGCTTTCTATCTGTCGGACAACAGTGGCTTCATTGGAAAACCCAGGGTCATCATCAATGGGCAGGAGTACGAAGCGCATCCGGGAATTCCTTTCGACGAACTCGTGAGTGTGCCCCAAAAAACCACCACAGTACGAGGGGGTTTGAAAGGCGACATCATCCGCTCACGAGTCGGAGGGGTAAAAGAAGGCTTTCATGTAGAATTGAATCCGGGAATTCTGGCAAGTGAAATGACATACCGAATCGAGCTGAAATTGCGAGGAACGAGGGAATTACACGCGGTTCCGATCGGGAAAGAATCGTCCTTCAAAATGACATCCGACTGGCCGCACCCGAGTTTCACCGGTACGTTCGTCCCGCAAACGCACGAGATCAGTGAGAACGGTTTTACCGCTGAGTGGAACGCGGGTGAGATGAACCGAAGCTTTCCACAGATTTTGGGTGGATCGCAGAATATCTCGAACGCCGACTTCGGGGTTAGCTTCATTCAGCCGGTGAACCACTACGGAAAGGTCGATCGAGCTGTGAAGTATGCGATTCTCGTGATTGGGCTGACATTTCTCTCGTTTTTCATCGGTGAGATCATGCTCAAATGCCGGATTCACCCGATCCAGTACCTGTTGGTCGGATTTTCACTGATCCTCTTCTACTTGCTTCTCCTGGCGCTGAGCGAACATATTGGTTTCGGGCTTTCGTACCTGATTTCAGCCGCAGCAACGGTTGCATCGATAGGGCTGTACAGCCTTGGCGCGTTGAGAAGAAACGCTTTCGCCCTCCTGATTTCCATCATATTGTCCGTCGTATACGGCTTACTCTACATTCTGATGAATCTAGAGGAGAACGCGCTGCTTGTGGGTAGCATCGCGCTTTTCGTCATCCTCACGATTATCATGTTCCTTACACGGAAAATCGACTGGTATAACATGGGGAATCAGGAGTCTTAACGGAGTTGCGAAAATCGAGGATATTCTAACGTAAACAAACTCCTTGTCTCTATCAAAAACGGGAGAAACCAGCCAGGCCGGCTTCTCCCGGTACTCAAGTCCCGAGGAGGGACTTTGGAGAGAGTGAGGATTGAAATTCTTGCTTTATTTCATCAAAAGCATCTTCCGAACTGCGCTCTCGTCACCTGCGTTCAATCTTGCGAAATAGAGGCCGCTCGACACCGATTTCCCGGCATCGTTCCTTCCGTTCCAGACAACGCTCCTGCAATCGGGAGCCACCGAGAACAATCTCACCATCTGGCCCTTCAGGTTATAGATGCCAAGCGTGATGTTGTCGTTCTGAACCGCAGACAGCTCAAAGGTGATCGTTGTCTCGGGATTGAAGGGATTGGGGTAGTTTCTTAGGGAAATCGCTTCCGGCTGCACGATTTCTTCGCCATCCACCGCATGAAAACTGAAGGGATCGCCCTGATGCCAGTGACAGTACACTACCGCAGCATCATAGCGGTTGGAGGTTGCATCGACAAGCGTGTCTCCGCTTCCGTCATTGCACTTCCAGTATCCATTCAAGCCGATCTCGTCTCCGTTGAGATAATCAGCCATGTTTGCGTTGATCTCGTCCGGAGTACGCACGACGTTCCAGACGCGCAGTTCATCCAGATACCCCTTGAAAGCGGAAGTGTTGGTTCCGTTGTTGCCGAAGGTCAGGGCCTGATTCGAGTTGTCCTGAAGCGGTCCCGACGGTGCCGTATAGACGGTCAGACTCTGTTCGACGCCATTCAAGTATACCTTCAGATTCGAATCCCCATCATACGTTATGGCAAGATGATAGCCCGTATCAGTAAAAATCCCGAAAGCTGGCATCGCGACAACGCTTTGCGTCTCATCCTGGTGCGTCATCTTGACGATCAACGTCATCTGATTGTACAGGGGATAAGCGTTGTTCAGGTAGGCCGAAATGCTGCCCTTGTAGAAGATCATTCCATTCCCGAGCGCGGGATTCATCCCGTAATCGTACGCGTGGAAGCAGGCTTCGAGGGTAAATTCTTCGCCCAATTCCAAGCCGCTCTCCGCCGGCACATTGATGCTGCTGTTGTTGGAATCGAACTCGATCGAGCTTTCTCCATCGAAGACCCGGATGAGACCTTCCTTTATGATGGTATCCGTGTCGATGCCATTGGACACATCCAGCCTGACGTCATACGTGCCGGGCGACTGGTATTCGAAGGTCGGGTTGGGATCCGTGGAATCGGTGGTTCCATCGTTGTTGAAGTCCCACTGCCAGCTATTAACAGCCGGATGCGCGTATGCGTCGTAGGAGAACCCGACTTCGAGCGGATAGTGTCCGCTGGAGACATTGTTCGCGAAATCGCCGTCGATGAAGGAATCGAGATTCTTGAACCAGCGTATATGATGCGGCTCGTAAACCGCTGTGCTGGCCAGAAGATCCAGATCGCCATCCTCGTCGAGGTCGACCACGAAGTATTTGAGCATGTCCACCGCGTCATCGCTGATGGTGTACTCGGTAAACTCCGCGTTGCCGTTGTTGTCGAAGAATGTCCCCAGGCCCGAAACCCAGGCTATTCCGAAGATGTCCATGTCGCCATCGCCGTCTATATCGGAGAGAAGCGGACAGCGTGCTCCGTTGTATTGGGAACGGAGTAAGTGGAAGGTAAATTCCTCTTCCCCATCGTTCTCGAACCAGCCGATGGCATCGCTGTTTCCGCACGCTGTCGCGGCGAAATCCATGTTGCCGTCACCGTTGATATCGCCGGCGCAAATCCAGTTGGGACGGTCCCAGTCTCCGAAGATGAAGTGCTCGGTGAAGACTTCGTTGCCGTCGTTCTCGAACCACACGATCCCGGCTGTCTGTGCGGCAGCGAGGATGTCGGTATCGCCGTCGCCGTCCATGTCCACAGCATTGGCGCAGCTTACCTTGGTCCAGCTATCCTTGATGATGTGTTCGGTAAAATTCTCCTCGCCGTCGTTTTCGAACCAGCCGAGGATCCCTTCTTCACAGGAGGTGGCCAGAATATCCACCTCTCCGTCCGAGTTGATATCGACGGGAAGATTCTGGACATGATCGCCGACAAGCGCCCAGCCAGGCCGATCCCAAGTATCGCACACAACGCGCTCGGTAAACGAACCGTCACCGTTGTTGTGAAACCAGGAGATTTTATCCGCGCCGTAGGCTGTCGCGACGAAATCGGGGTAACCGTCCCGATCGATGTCCCCGGTATCGATCGACTTCGCGTTGGTGAATCCCTCGATGACCATGTGCTCCGTGAAATTCATCGCGCCGTCGTTCTCCATCCACTTGATATGCCCAAGCGGATTGCACGTGTAGACGAAATCAGGGTGCGTATCCATATTGAAATCCGCAGCAGCGATGGCACAAGCGCCATTCGTGTCCTCGAAGAGGACCACCTCCTCGAACATCGCGTCCGCGAACAGTAAGGCCGATTGCATTGCCAGTACAACCGTTAAAACAAGCAAAGGGTAACTCTTCGTCCGGAACAAGAACAAAGAGAGCTTGCTCATACTCATTTCAGTACTCCTTATGTTTCTTCGTATTACCTATCGATCCCGATACTCCTTTTTCAGATCGAGAATTCCCGGGGCCTTATCGACAAACCGGTGAATATACGACTGGATTTCCTGCCAGATTTCTTCTCGGGAAAGGCCGTCGTTGAACATTCCAACAATGTTCGAGAAGCCGATTTGATAGAGCATATCGCTGTATATCCAGCCGGAAAGATAGCGATTACCGCCATAAAGCGCATGGATCAGTTCGTCGGTGTTGCGTTTGGTGGTACAAATAATGAACTGCTCGGCGTCACCGGCCATGGTAAACCAGTTGATGGGCCAGCACTCGGGAACCATCTCGCTGGTCTTCAATGGCTTGTATCGGATTATCTCCGCCCCTTCGTAGCTTTCGATATCCGAAGTGTATAATGCGACAATCACCCCCCGGGAGATTGCGTCGCGCACAGAATGCTCGATCTTGGCGAAATGGTGTGATTCGGCTTCGATGAATATGATTTTACGTGTCTGGTTGATAACCTCGTTTGCTTTTACGAAAACCTGCTCCATGCTCTGGAGGTAGTAGATCGCCTGGATATCTTCCTGCTGCTCCATATCCCTGAATGCATCCGCTACCCGTTTCCGGTTCGCTTTGAACTCGCGCTCCTTCTGTTCAAGCATCATCTCGACAGCGACTGCTTGATATTGCTTGTTCGAAGAGCCTTGCACCTGAACGATCGCGCCTTTGTTTTCAAGGGATTTGAGCGCTTGATACACGTTGGACCGTGATTTCTCGATTTGCCGGGCTATTCCGTACCCCGACTGTGGAGAATTCTCGAGCAGTGCATAATATACGGCTGCTTCCACCTGCGTGAATCCAAGCTCGATCAATAGGTCAATCCGTTGCATCTGTTTCATTCCGCCCCCATGAGTGTTACTAATCAGTACCACTATTCCCCAAGTTCGATATCTCTGTCAAGAATTTTCTGATTGCGATCCGCATTCCGGTCGGGCTGTCTTAAACTTTTCCTTGCCATATACGATTCAGACAACTACGTTTGGCGTATTAATCAGGGGGAATCATGAAAGGAAAAGGAATCATTTCGCTACTGTTTATTATTGGAGTATCTCTTTCGTTCGCGTGTACAATCGGCATCGCTTCTGGAAGCGCCACTTCCGACGGGCGACCGCTCATGTGGAAGAATCGCGATGTATCTGGAAGCCAGGTCGTCAAATATAACGACGAAGGCCCCAATCGTTTTGTCGGCGTCGGCAGCACCGATTCCGAATACTTCTGGATGGGCGTGAACGAGAAAGGATTTGTCATCGGCAATGCCTTATCAAGCGACCTAGGGCGACCCATGGGCAATGGCGATCTTATGCTTTTCTGCCTTCCCATCTGCGAGACGCTGGCCGATTTCGAGGCGATTCTGGACAGCACGAATCAGGTCGGGCGCGATACGCACGGCAATTTTGCGGTGTTCGACAGCACCGGCGCAGCTGCCATGTACGAGGTTGGCCCGACCGAGTACTGGAAGTACGACACTACCGACGCACCTTACGGTTACATCATTCGCACGAATTTCGCTGAAAACGGCGGCGGATCCAGCGGCCTTGCTCAATTCAACCGCAGTCATGATATTCTCGCTGAGCTGTATGAAAACAATCAGATCGATTACCGACACATCATTCAGGTTCACACGAGAGACTATTCCGATTCGAACAGCCAGCCTCTCAGCGTTCCGTTCACCGGGCATTATGACACGAACATTCCCTGGGGATACATTCCCGCGGTGAACAGCATCAGTAATCAGAACAACGGATCTGCAGCGGTATTCAGAGGTGTACTCCCGGGAGAGCCGGCCAAACTCACGGTGATGTGGACGTTGCTCGGTCAGCCTGCCGGAGCAATCGCAATCCCGATCTTCCCCGTCGGACCTCCACCAGCAGAAGCCAACACGGACGATTCCTCCCCTCTCTGCAATCTTGCCAACGAGAAACGAACCGCAATTTATGACTGCCCCGAAGGATCTTATTTCGTAGATACATACAAGCTTCGCGATGTGGAAGGCATGGGTCTTTGGCACGAGGTGTTCGCTGCGGAGAACGTGATTTTCGATCAAACGGACGAGTATCTCGATGAGTGGTTTGAGGAAACCCCTGATGAACAAACCATTCTCGACTATCAGCAAAACACCGCGACGTTTGCCTACAATTCTCTGATTATCGTCAACATCGACCTCCCATGTGAGATCGATTTCGAAGTCAGTGACGAGACTCCGCACATCTTCCAGCCGGTCGCTTTCACGGAGAAAGTACTGCATGGACCCTCCGGCTGGAACTGGGATTTCCAGAACGATGGCGTATTCGACTCGCAGGAGCAGAATCCAGTCTACCAGTACATGGAGGAAGGCGTTTATTCCGTTAAGCTCGAGGTTTACGACGGCGAGGACACCCTGTGGATCGTCCGGGAGAACTATATTACCGTGGGAAACGCGCTACCAGAGATATTGAGTTTCATTCCCGAGGAAAGTGAGTTTGAGATCACGGAAGGTCAATCTGAGACTTTTTCGGTTGACGCCACCGATGAAGATTACGATTTGCTGACCTACGCGTGGTACGTCGATGAAGTTGAGCAGGCTGCCACGTCGTCCGAGATTGATATCCTTTTCGAAAATGAGGGCGATGTCACCGTTCGGTGCGAGGTCGACGACGGCTATGACACGGTTGAAGTCTCCTGGAGCGTTCAAGTTAATCCAATGGCCTCTGGAAATGAAGATCAGCCGTCATTCGGCTGGCAACTATTCAATTACCCTAATCCATTCAATCCTAGCACGACGATACATTTCTCCGTTGCTAAAACTTCTCAGGTTACTCTCGACGTATTCGATGTCAAAGGCAGGCAAGTTCGAACGCTTCACAACAGACTGACCGAGGCTGGTCGGCATACAGCCAACTGGGACGGCCTGGACAATCACGGCAAATCAGTGGCCAGTGGTGTGTATTTGATCCGCTTGAAATCGCCCGGAAAATCCATCACGCAGAAAGCCCTGCTTCTCAAGTAGTTTACCGATCCAGCATTCTCAAGTTGAGCGACCACCGTCCGCGCGGCGGGGCGGCGCGTGCGCTACGCGCACTAACCTGCTTCTGTGATGTCTTTACAAGACATCACAGAAGCAGGCCGTAAGACCTTCAGGGCTTACGGCGCCGCCCCGCCGCGCTGGATTGTGCAACCATTATCAAGCTAACGGCAAGTCGAACAAAAATTCTTTGACAGAAAAATGACACATCGAAATTACTTACCTACCGGTAAGGAGGTTAATTTGGAAACGAAGGAAATCATTGTACGGAAAGCGCTGGAGAAGTTCCTTAGGAACGGCTACGACTGCACGTCGATGAACATGATCGCTGATGAAGTCGGAATCACCAAACCTGCGATCTATCATCATTTTGAGAGCAAGGAATCCCTCGCGGAGAGTGTGATCGCCTATTTCGAAGAAAAGGTGACAGCTTGGACCAGAGGGCAGCACAGTAAATTCACCACTTTTGACGAATATCTGCGATTCGTCATTACATCCATCCCGGTCTTCGACAGGATCGAGTGTATGCTTCTCGATGTCGAGCCTACGGAGGAGTTTACGATGGGATTTAACGATCTCTGCGGTGCGCTCGCTCGCGACAGCGGCAAAATCCGTATGGAGATCGACCGAATCTTCAAGCAAACACAGCGTTTTCTGCATTCCGCCATTGCCAAAGCGCAAGCAGAGAAAATCGTTCGCGACGATGTGGACCCAGAAACACTGGCGATCACACTCCACGGTATCGTGGAAGGGATGTCGGTACTCCATAAATTCGACTGTGAATCCGATCACGATGAGCAAGTCGAAAAAATCTATCAAGCGCTGCACACATTACTCAAACCCCACGCAACGGAGGAATCATGAGAAACATTCTCATATTGGCCATTCTAATTCTCGCCGCAACAGGATGCACGAACACCAAGATAAAGATGTTTGAAAAGTTCAAGGGCGGAGTCCCGAAAGCTATTGAAAACGAACTCACCGTACCGTTTACACTGCAAGGCTCGCATGTCATTTTAGTCGATGCGGATTTCGATGACCACACATTGCCGGTTATTATCGACACCGGGGGCATGACGATGCTCGAAAACTCGTTGGCCGATTCCCTTCAGCTCGAGAAACACGAGTCCCCGCAGGAAGGCGTCTCACTTGCGAAAATCGCCAGCCTCAAGCTTGCAAAAGTTGAAGTAAACGACTTGAAAGCGGTCATCATGCCTTTTGGAGACACTTTCAAGCTAAGCAAGAACTCCATTCAGGGCATGGTGGGATCCGATTACCTTCGCTTCTTTCAGGTCGCATTCGACTATCGGCGAAATGAGATTCTGTTCAGGAACTCCTCGAAGCTTGTGAAAGAAAACGACTCCGATGTACTCATGGACATGAAGATTCTCTTCCCCTATTTCCCATCCGTGAAAACCGTCATCAACGGCGACCTCAAATTCAATGGGCTTATAGATACCGGCCTGAACTACGCCTTCGTCCTACCGTATGATCGCTTGGAAGACATGCCGGAGCACATCAGACAGAAATCAATCGGCGCTACCGGTTTCTTCGCCAAGTGGCCGTTTACAACCCAGACCCGGAACGTCATGACCGTTCTCGACGAGGTACGAATTGGCGATATCGTGCTCAGCGACGTTCCCGTATTGTTTGCGGACCTTCCGGGCATGATCGATGAGAAAACCATCCTGATCGGTAAAGACTTCATGGATGATTACCTTGTGACAATGGACTACCCGAAGCGCAAAGTACTGTTCCAGCCTTGCGACGGCGAGGAGCAATCCATTCTTTTCTCCACCGGACTGAACATCGTAAACACCGGCAAAGCGCTTGAAGTGATGGGAATCTGGCAGAACTCTCCCGCCGAAAAAGCCGGAATCGCGCTCGAAGATAAAATCACCGCCGTGAACGGCTTGGGAATGGTGGAGCTGGAAAATCGCCAGATCCGCCTGTGGCTCTACGATCCGAAAGTCGAATCGATCAGGATTACGCGGGAAGTTGACGGTAAATTGGAGGAAATTGAGATCGAGAAGGCCAATCTGATTAAGTAGTTAAGTCCAGGCCTTCAGTTTCGTTTCGAGGAGTTTCTCCCAAGTGAAATCGGAAGGCCTCACTCCTTTGTTCTGTAGCATCGCAGCAGCAAGGGGCAATACATCGATGTCCCAGATATCCGGCATCGCTTCTTCCAGATCGTCCTTCTCACGCAGGAACGGTACCACACCCACGTGATTCTCCAGCGATGGCTGCATCTCGAAGAACTCGTTCAAGAGATTGAGGAACTCCTCGGCCTTCTCTTCGGGAAGTAACTCCAGGAGAATCGAGTAATCGGGCTGGTAATCGATTTGCGCAAACACCTGCCGCACTCTCGTTTCCTCGATTTCCTTGCTCCCGGTCGCAATGACATACACGTTTTCCGGCACAACCAGGAACTCGCTGGATCGCGTTATCGAAAGCTTGGTCCCGCGGTTCTGTAAAAGATAAAGATACTCGCCGAGAATTTCGAGCTGGTCGCAGGTATCGAAGTGGTTCAAGACCAGCACACACGGCGCATCGATGGACACCGCAGCCTCGAAAAACAGCGGGAAAAAGCCATCCGGGTAAATGGATTTCGGCTGACGTACCAGATCGCTATACTTCAGCGAAGGATGTAGAACCAGCGCATCGCGGAATCCTTCTGTTCCCTGAATGAAGGCTCTCGCAAGGTTTTCAGCCAGCATCTCCACATCGGCCTCACCGCGAATATACACCTGACGCCTACGCTTCAAGAGCGATTTCCAACGCTTGGACGGCTCTGGAACCGGCTGCTGTTCGTCCGCGTAAAATCTCGGCTGATAAAATAGATAGCTGCTTTCCTGCACAGTCTCCGATCGCACAGGTACGTGCTCGATGATCCTGCGTACAGGTTCACGCCTTCTTTCGGGAACCACCGATGCAGATGCAGGAATATTCTCTTTATACGCGGGTTCGGGAGCAGGTTCAGGCTGTGCCTGAGTTAGGGTCGGAAACTCCGTCACACTTGGTTTGGGCTGCTGACTCTGCGGGAAGGAGTCGTCTTTCACTTCCGTCTCGAGCCATTGCTCGAGCTCTTCCTGCGACGGAATGTACTGCGAACTCCGGTTGAGCTTCTCGATCGCGTCGCTTCCGGTGGTTAGCACGAAAAGCGGATACAAGGTTTGGAATCCTCGCAGAACCATCTCCACCATCGATTCCTGGTTGAACGTTACCGCCTTTTCGCGTGGAATCTGGTAGCAAGCATGCGTTCCGCCCGGACTGCTCATGGGAGTCGGTAGAATCGGCTCGGCTTTATTCAGGTCTTCTTCGTCGATATCGAGCAATTTGCCCAGCAAAGTACCTTTGATGATCGCACCATCCTTGATGATGTCGTTCAAGTCTTCGATTAGCTTGTCTTTGTGATTGCGAAGGTTACCGATAAACACGAGCCTTTGATCGTCCCCGTACTCGCCAACGATGAACCCGTACTCGAAACGGTCCTCGTTGATCGCGATGTAGAGCTGACCATCCTGCGAACGATTTCCGCCTTTGGGATAGAAGGCCCCGTAGTAGTAATCGACCGCGAACTCTTTCTTCATCTGCTTACGTTTAATGGGTTCGAAAAGCTTCTCCTCGATCTCCAGAAGGGATTGCATATATTCGGGTAACTGCCTCGCAATCTCGTGCAGAAGGTTCTGCATGGGCTGCTCGACGTACTCGAAGATGGCGTCGGCGTTCTCATTGTAGGCTGAAAGCGCATCCTCAGCATTCAAAAGCTTGAGCTTGCTGAAAGCGATATCTTTGAGAAGCGGTTCGATGCCTGCGCTTTCTTCCGGCTCCGCCTGCGCCTCTGGCTCCGCCTTCGGAGCAGGCATGTCGAAACCGGCAAAATCGGGATCGATAAGCCTGTTGTGTTCGATCAAACCCGCCCGTATAACGTTCAGGAATTCCGACCGAGCAACCGGCTTGACCAGATAACGCCAGGCGCCATACTCGATCGCCTTGCGGTTGTATGATATATCGTCGTAACCCGTCACTATGATCACATGCGCGCTGGGATCGATTTTCTTGAGCTCTCTCAGGAATTCCAGGCCGCTCATCTTGGGCATCATGATGTCCGTGATGTATAAATCGAACGGTGTCTCTTGGGCCATATCGAGGGCCTGCGTTCCGTTCTCGGCTTCCGTTAGCTCGTAAAACTGATCCTCCAGCAGGCTCTTGTAAAGGTCCCGCATCAAGGGTTCGTCTTCGATAATCAATACTCTGTTCATTCTTGTTTCAACTCTCCTTCGGGATCTAAATGACCTTGATCATTTCCCCTTTCCCGAAGATATGTAAATATGGAGCGTTGCGCTGCGCTTTACCAGACCTTCCTTGGGATCGACATCCACAACGCATTGAGAAGGGATGATTTTCGAGCTCATCCGGGAATACTCGAAATTCGAGAATCCAGCTTCCTGCAGCATCTTCTCCGCTTTTGAGAAATGCAAACCAATCACATCCGGCACATACGCCATTTGCGGACCTTTCGAAACAACGATCGTAACCGGCTTGTCCAGTATCGTGTGATTGCTCTGGCCTTCGTATCCGGCTGCCAATCCTGCCGGAATATACTCGTTGTAACAATAAACCGTATCCGTAACGGTAAAACCTTTCTCTACCACGATCCTGACTGCCTCGGCAACTTCCAGGGAATCGATATCCGGAAGCTCCTTCATCGGATTCGCGACGACCAGTTCGACGATCATTTTCTCCCAAACCTTCGTCCCGGGATTGGGTTTCTGGTTCAGCACCGGATCGTCCTGTCCCGGCTCTGTGTTGTCGATTTTAGTGACCTTGTAGTTCAGGCCGTGCTGCTTCAGGAGCTCCTCCGCTTCACCGAGGTTCAGATGCGTCATTTTGGGGACAACGTTCGATGATTTGTTGAAGAACATGAGCTTGTAAGTGATGAGACCCGCAGATAGAGCTACAAGAACCGTAAGGATGATCAGTAAAACGTTTTTCTTCATGCCACTTTCCATTCCATTTTCTTTTTCGATTTTCCCATGAGTTGCCATCGAATCCCGTTTACAGCCACATAGAAAATCAGGTTTTGCGATTTCGCCGCCAATACCTCAGGCATCTCCGATCCTGGAGAAATCGCATTATATACAATCTATTTAAAAGGGGGGAAATCCGGCAATCATTTTTTCCTTAAAAAACCGGTATCTAATCCCCTGTAAGATTTTGCGATGCAAATATCCAGAAAACCGTACCGGCGTAACGCCATTTCCTTATTGACGATTGATGAATCGGAGAGAAAAATAATACGGAAATGGCTCTCCGGGAACGATATCCTGATTATCCACTTTGCATTTGACGATTCTACAATCGGGAAATCGTATTTATGCCAATTCCATTCACTCGCACATTTTAGATCAATTCGATAAATCAGTTGACTGAAACTCGGCATTTCTCGATTTTCATCTACATGAAAAAAGTAATTGTCACGGGTGCGAATGGATTCATCGGATGCCAACTCATGGTTCATCTGAACCAACTCGGCTATGAGGTCAAAGGCCTGATACGAGCTTCTTCGGATATCGGCCTGATCCCCGAAGAACTGCATCCGAACATCGCTAGAATAGACTACCGCCACGAGAAGCAGGTGTTACAAGCCCTCGAGGGATACAACGCGGTCTTTCATCTTGCCGGCATGACAAAAGCATGGAGCAGGAAGCAGTTGTACCGGGCCAATGTGGATGTCACCCGCATCCTGCTTGGAGCGGCGCGGAAGACAGAATCGATGAAACACTTCATTTATCTCAGCTCGCAAGCCGTGTCGGGAACATCTTGCTGCGGAAACGATTTCAAATGCGAAGACGATCCCTGCCGACCCGTTTCCGGCTATGGAAGAAGCAAGCGAGCTGCCGAGAAAACGGTTCGTCGCGCCGAAGGAATCCATTGTACCATCGTCCGCCCGGCGTCTGTGTTTGGGCCTGGGGACAAAGACTTTCTTTCCTATTTCAGGATGGTTCAAAAGCATGTCGCAGTCCTTCTTTCTGGCGAACGCAGCTTCAGCGCGATTTACAGCAGGGACCTCGTTCAATTCCTGGGAATGCTTCCCCTCAACGACAACGCATACGGGGAAACGTTCTTTGTTTCCGATGGCAAACAATACTCCTTCACCGGCTTTGTCCGCTACATCGAAGAAGCGATGAAAACCTTTGCACTGAAAATCTATCTTCCAGCCATCTTCATCTATCCGGCCACGTTCTTCTCGGAGATCGCCGGACGATTTCTCGGGAAAATTCCAGTCCTCAATTTCCAGCGCATCGGTGATTTCACCGGAAAACACTGGCTTTGCTCCTCCGAAAGAGCCCGGGAAATTCTCGGCTGGAGACCTGAGTACGATATTCGTGATGCCCTAAGGGAGACCTATCAATGGTATATAGAAAACAACTGGTTGTAGCAATACTTTTACTGACCGCAGCTCTGCTTTTCTCGCAGGAAGATGTACGAATCGACGATTCACTAACGTTCGAAGCGCAAGCGATCCTGCAGAATCCATGCATGCTTGAAGAACCGGAGCACCAGGTCTTTGATGGACGCATCGCGATCCTGAACGTCCAGGTACTGCCAGACAGCACGCTCGGAAACGTTATTCCCGTGAGCGTTCCGGGCGAAGGGATCCTCGACACCCTCGTGATTGCCAGTCTTTCGGACTGGAAATTCTCGCCGGCGATGAAAAACGGCGAGCCAATCGTATCGGAGATCATCGTCAACGTGGTATTGCTTGGGGCGGATTCTTCGGTGGATGAATCCGTGATTGTCGACACATCGATGACCATCGCGGAGCTGAAAGAGATCGTCGAAGAAAATCTCGGCGAGATGAGGGAGCATTATCTGAATCGTTTCCGCGATACGCGCGAGGTGTACGCTCAGGAAAATCTCCACCTGTATGCGCCATATCAGTCAACCGTTTATTACACGAGGAACGGCTTCATCCAGTCCGAACTCCCCATCAGCGGAGCCCACGCGCTGCAATTGATGAAAACGATCTATCCTGTGGGAGGCGTGGATAATTTCTACCGATTTCAGGTTTCCGAATACCGTTGCCCTGTCGCACTTGCGGAGGCGCAACTCGGAACCGGCGACAACCTGATGAACCATGCCTACGTGAATTTCAGGAAAGGGCAATTTCTCGGACTCGATCCTGTCGATATCAACCTGAAGTACATGGCGTACGAAGGAAAGATGTTCGAGGAGAGCGAGCATACCGGCGACTTCCTCACGCATCTTACCTGGCATACCTCTCTGGGTGATATACGCTTCGATAACGACATTTTCAATCACGATATCTCGTCTAAAAAGCTGGAGAAGGTTTATCAGCCGCAGCGTGAAGAGATGGTAAACGAAAGGCTTTGGGATCACAGCATTTTCTGGGATAATCCCTGGCTCGATGTGGGATACAAATACCAGCGCAAGGTTTACCGGATCGACAACAATCCCGAAGACCAGATTGACGACACCAGCGGCTATTATGTTCTCCACGCGGGGGACAGCCTCTTCTTCCAGCGTTTCGACATCACCGCGCAATCACGGGACTTCGAGCACGATTCCTGGATGGCGGAGCATCATCTGGATATCTACAGGTTCCACACGCAGGCAATGTTTCTTCGCGAGGACGGCTACGATCCGCTGAAATCCTTCCGGATCGCGCTGGGCGACACGCTTTCGGTGTTCGCCGGGTACCGCGTGGAAAGGGACCGTCAGGAGTACGGGAACCGGTTTTACGAATTCACGGAGTCAGGCTGGTTTGGTGGAATCGGCTTCAAGAAGCGTTTCTCCCGGCTTCATTTCGATTTGGACTGGCGCTTCACGCAATCTGAATTCAAGAATATCGGAGTCGCAGAATACCTCACGAACTACAACGAGAAAACACCCGATGTTCCCGGCGTGGACCTCTTCACCCGGATCCAGGCGGATATCAGCCGTCTCACCATCCTCCTGAGCTCGAAGATCAAGTACCGCGACACGGATGAGGTCGTGGAGCTTCCAGCCCTCAAGAGCAGTACGGAGCTCGAATTCGCCTACGATGTCCACCACAACAACGCGCTCAAGCTTGGCTTCAGGCATCTGTACACAACCGATTACACCAACTGGCTCGGAGAGGAAATCCCCATGACGCGCATGCTGGACGGATGGTTCGGCATCCAGATCACGAAAAAGTTCCAGATCAACCTGGAGGCGTACAACCTGACCGGCGAGGAAAACCTGTTTGACAATCTCGCGCGCGATACGCACTATAATTTTACCCTGTACTGGCAGTTCGTGAACTAACGAGAGGTTACGATGAAGAATCAATGGTTTCGCCTGTTCGTATTGCTGATAACCACAGCCCTTTCGCTGATCGTCTCCTATCTGGCCGGGCTCGTGATCGACATGGATATATTCTCCGGGGCCATCAAAGGCTTCGAACTGCTGATACTGGGTGTAACGCTTCCCGTTTTATACGCAGTGGCACGCTTCTTCTCGCGGACGGTCATCGTGATCGTATCAATCGTGCTGGGAGCGGCCGTCGCATTCATTCTCATGCAGGTTATGGGCAACGCCCTGCCGCTGTACGTGACGTTCATCGGATTATTCCTGGCAAGCGGCTTGATTCTGGACATCTTCTGGATGCGTCCCAACGCCATGCGTCTGAAGAGCATCCCTTTTGCCCTCATGGGAGCCGTGGCGTACGCGCTTTTCGTCATCGTAGCCTTCGCGACGAAAGGCAACATGCCTGCTCCCGGCGAGATATTGGAGGAATTCGAGTTCGGGTTGTTCATTTACCTTGCCTTGAGTCTGGCGATCACGGTGTCGGAGAAGATTTACTTCCCGCTCGGGATGAAATGGGAGATCGAGGGATTCTTCTACACCGACGACGATAAGGAAGAATCGGAAAGCAAAGGCAAAGAAGAGTAACTCGTTCATCCACAGATTATTGAAAAGCAAAGTGTAAAAAAGCGGATTTCCATCCGTCGACAGAAATCCGCCTGAATTCCATAAGGAATTCATGTCACTCGCAACTATATATTTCACAGAAGCATAGAATGGCGTCAACAAAAAAATGTGTGAAAAATAAATTCGTTACAGGAAATTATTCATCAATCAACACAAGGATTGTTCATGATTCAGGTTAAAAATCTCACAAAGGAATTCAAGAAACAGAAGGGTGAAACCTTCAACGCCGTCGATCAGCTCTCCTTCCATGTGGAAAAGGGAGAGATCGTAACGCTGGTCGGAGTCAACGGCGCTGGGAAGACCACCACCATGCGAATGCTCTCCACCATCTTGCAGCCCACCAGCGGTTCCGCGAGTATCGAAGGCTTCGACACCAAGTCCGATCCGAGGAACGTCCGAAGAAACCTCGGCTTCCTCTCCGGCGACACGGGACTTTACGCACGCCTGACGGCCCGAGAGATGATCAGCTATTTCGGGCGACTCTACGACGTCCCGGACGACACCATCGATCAGCGCATCAACAACATGGCGGATTTCCTCTCCATGCACGATTTCCTCGATCGCCGCATCGACTTCCTCTCCACCGGAATGAAGCAGAAGGTCTCCATCGCCCGTTCCATCATCCACGATCCCCCCGTGATGATCTTCGACGAACCGACCTCGGGGCTGGACATCCTCACCGCATCCAACATCGTCTCGTTCATCCGCAAATGCCGTGACGACGGAAAATGCGTCCTCTTCTCCACGCACATCATGCGGGAAGCGGAGCGCATCGCCGACCGCATCGTGATGATCCACAAGGGGAAACTCCTGGCGGAAGGAACCTGGGGCGAACTCAAGGAAGCCACCGGCAAGCAGGACCTCGACGATATCTTCATCTTCCATGTGGAACAGAGTAAATGCGAAGGAGGCGATGAAGATGAATGCGAATAAAGTTTTCACCATATACAAGAAGGAACTGAAAGACCTCCTGCGGGACCGCAGGACCATCATTACGTCGATCATGCTTCCCATCGTGTTCTACCCCATCATCATGATCCTTTTCTCGTCGCTCATGATGCGACAGGAGAAAAAGCTGGATGCGGAAACCGTACGCATGTACATCCACGATACCGTCAGGGACACGCTTTCACAGCATATCTACAATGCTTTCGCCAACGACAAGTCGTTCGACATCTATCCCAAAAGAGACGTCGATCAAAGCGACGCGACGCTCCTTACCGAAGATGATTTCCGCGCCCGGTTGAACGACCGTTTCTTCCAGTCCGTGATCATCATCAAAAAGCAGGAAGAGGACTCGCTCGGTAACAAACGATCATTCCCCATCTATCCCGTGCGGGTGATCTACGACAAGGCGGACGACCGCAGCTCCGAAGGCTTCGGGAGGGTATCCACGATCCTGAGCGACACCGAGAAACAGCTCGTCGGGCACCGTCTGGAGGCGATTAAAGTCTCGGAGGAAATCCTGGAGGCGATCGAGGTCGATTCAGAGAACATCGCGTCCTCGCAGCGCATGCTCGGGCTGGTGGTTGGAAGGTTCCTGCCCTACCTGCTGATCATCCTCACCGTCAGCAGCGGCGCGGTGATCGCCACCGACATCATCGCCGGCGAAAAGGAACGCGGAACCCTGGAGACGCTGCTCATCAGCGCAGCCAACCGCACGGAGATCGTCATTGGAAAATACCTCACCGTGATGACTTTCGAATTCGTTTCTGTGATCCTCAACCTATTCAGCATGTACCTTTCCATCCGTCACATGATGGCGCAAGCGGGACTGAACATGTCGGAGATGCAGCTTCCGATATCCAATTTCTCGCTCATCTTCCTGGCAATGATCCCGCTGATCACGCTGATCTCGGGTATCCTCATATCGATCTCGACCTATTCCCGCAACATGCGCGAAGCCAACACCTACCTCTCCCCCGTGATCATGATCACGATCCTGATGTCGTTCGTGAGTATGCTTCCGGGCGTCGAACTGAATATCGGTTTCGCCATCATCCCCATCATCAACATCGCGCTGCTCTTCAAGGAAATCATGCTCGATCAGTTCAGCATGGTGAATTTCCTGGTGACCGTCAGCTCCACGCTCGTGCTGGATATCGTCATGATCTTCGTGACAGTCAAGCTGTTCAATCGCGAAGGCATCCTGTTCCGCGTGGAAGAGGAAAAGACGATGAAATTCTGGGGCAAGAACAAGAAGAACATCTTCCAGCCCGGTTTCGCCTTTCTGATCTTCGTGCTGCAACTGCTGGCGCTTTTCTACATCGGCGGTTCGTGGCAGGCCAAGGATCCGGCGATGGGGCTGATCAAGACGCTCCTGTTGCTGTTCCTCCTGCCGACATACCTGATACTCCGCGTTGGGAAGGTCGACATCCCCAAGACATTCAAGATGCAGGGCACCAACCCGCTCAATTTCCTGCTGGTTGCCCTGATGTCATTGCCCGCGTATCTTTTCGCCGGAAAAGTGGTGGAAACGATCAACATGATCTACCCCATTCCGGAAGAATATATCTCGCGCTTCTCGGAGATGATGAGCATGAACGGCTCCTCCCTCTGGATGAAAATCCTGATTGTGGCTGTTCTGCCCGGCATCTGCGAGGAATTCGTTTATCGCGGATACATGTTCAGGGTATTCCGCAAGTATGGCATACCGGCCGCGGTAATCATCTCGTCGGTGATGTTCGGCATCATGCATCTGGATCCGTTCCGCCTGCTGCCGGCTTCGATGCTGGGCATGTGGATCGCGTTCCTGATGGTCCGCTCGGGAAGCTTCTTCATCGCGATGCTGGCACATTTCATGAACAACTTCATCGTCGTGCTACTGCTGCAATACGGCGAGAACCTTCCCGGCTATAACCTGCTCTTCACCAACGGGCAGATATCCTGGGTAACGCTCTCGATCCTCGCGGTTGTATTCGCGGGACTGCTTTACGCGTTCATGAAGCTGAACCCGAGAGTCGCACCCGAGTTTCGACAACTCACTGAAGGAGATTAACTATGTGTGGTATTGTAGGATACATCGGGAGAAGAACCGCCATGCCGATCATTATCGAAGGCATCAAGCGGCTGGAATACAGGGGATACGACAGCTCCGGCGCTGCGATCGTCAATCCGCAGGGCGAGCTGATGGTCTTCAAGAAGGAAGGGAAAATCGTCGAGCTCGAGCGCTCGCTTCCCGCCCCGAAAATCACAGCCGGAACAATCGGCATCGCGCATACTCGCTGGGCAACGCACGGTGAACCGAACACGATCAACGCCCATCCGCACACCGACGCGGAGAAGAAAATCGCCCTGGTGCACAACGGCATCATCGAGAACTACAAAAACCTCAAGGCTTTCCTGGAAAAGAAGGGCTATCATTTCGTCTCGGAGACCGATACCGAAGTTCTCGTGCACCTGATTTCGCTCTACCTCACCAAGACAAAGAATCTCACCGAGGCCGTCCGACAGTCGCTCAAGCTGGTGGAGGGCACATACGGTATCGCAGTATTGCACAAGGATTACCCGGACACCATCATTGCCGCGCGCAAAGGGAGCCCGTTGATTCTGGGCATCGGCAACGATGAGTTCTTCGTCTCTTCCGACGTAAGCGCGATCATCATCCACACTAAGAAGGTCATCTTCTTGCAGGACAACGAAATCGTCACCATCGGACGGGAACATTTCGAGATCACGACTATGGACCTCGAACCGGTCACGGTGGAGGTTTCCGAGGTTGAATGGGACATCTCGTCCATCGAGAAGGGCGAATACGAGCACTTCATGCTCAAGGAGATTCATGAACAGCCTCATTCCGTGGCGAACGCCTTTCGCGGGAGGCTGGTCGAAAGCCTCTCCACGGCGAAGCTGGGCGGGCTCGCCATGCGACCGGAGGAACTGAAGGAAATCCGCCAGATTCACCTGATCGCGTGCGGGACCTCATGGCACGCAGGTCTGATCGGCAGCTACATCATCGAGGACCTCGCCCGTATACCCACCTGGGTCGAATACGCCGGGGAGTATCGCTACCGCAACCCGATCATTCCCGAGAAGACGCTGGTGTTCGTCATCAGCCAGTCGGGCGAAACCGCGGATACGCTCGCCGCGCTCCGCGAAGCCAAGGCTCGCGGCGCACGGGTTCTTGGGATTACCAACACGGTTGGCAGCACTATCGCCCGGGAATCGGACGGCGGCGTTTACATTCACGCCGGTGCGGAAATCGGCGTGGCTTCCACCAAGGCGTTCACCTCGCAGGTGACGGTACTCACGCTGCTCGGTACGCTGCTGGGACGCATGCACCATCTCTCTCCCGGCGACGGCTCGGAGATCATCACCGAGCTCAAGAGAATCCCCGAGAAAATCCAGAAAATCCTGGATATGGACGAAGAAATCAGGCAAATCGCCTGCTCGATCAAAGACGCCAATAACGCCCTTTACCTGGGCCGCGGAGTCCATTACCCCGTAGCGCTCGAAGGCGCGCTCAAGCTCAAGGAGATATCCTACATCCACGCCGAAGGCTATCCCGCGGCGGAGATGAAGCACGGCCCCATCGCGCTCATCGACGACAACATGCCGGTGATCGCCATCGCCATGAACGACTTCCTCTACGACAAGATTTATTCCAACCTGCAGGAAGTCCGAGCTCGCAACGGACGGCTTTTCACCATCGTCAACGAGAACGACACCATGATGAGCCAGATTTCCGAGGGCGTCATTCGCATCCCGAGCACCATACCTGTATTGCAGCCGCTGCTCTCGGTGATTCCATTGCAACTCCTTGCGTATCATGTGGCGCGGGAGCGCGGCCTGGACGTGGATCAACCGCGAAACCTGGCGAAAAGCGTTACCGTGGAGTAGATAAAGAGATATCATGACACAATCGAGCGCGTGGACGAAGAAGGACGACAGGCAACGGCTGTACGTGACTGAAGGCGTGATTCTGTTTCGCAGACCGCTCAAGGAGTCGAGTGTCATGCTGGATGTCCTTTCGCAAAACCTGGGTATCATCCCCGTAATCGCGCAGGGAATCAAGAAAGAGAACAACAAGAACACCGGACTGATCGAGCCCGGCAACCAGCTCGAATTGACGCTGTACAAGACCGGTGAATCGAAGTGGTGGTACTACCGCTCGGGGAGCTTCATCAGGAATTTTCATGGCGACCCCTACGCGAACGTCGTCATTCAGGCCGCGTTCGAATTGATCATGCAGATGATGATTGAGGAGGACGATCACGAGATTTTTTACAGCCTGCTCCTCGATTACCTCAACTACGTCCCGGAGTGCAACAGGAACGTTATCGCGATATACTGGCGATTCATCCTGGCCGTGTTCCGGCTGATGGGCGTTCCGCTCGATTTCTCCTCCTGCGCCATGTGCGAGCAGACCGGAAACCATCTGGTGGCTTACTATCCCCGCTTGCACGGAATGATTTGCGGATCGTGCTACAAACCGGCGATGGAGGGATACCTGATCGACATCGATGTCCCAACCGGCCAATTAATCGAAAAGATCCCGATCATCGGTAATTACCTTGACGAGATAGAAATACCCGCGAATATTTTCCGCACGATGAATCGAATCGTGCGGCTGCACGCGGAAGAAAACCTGCACAAGACATTGAGGTGGAACGCTCTCGAAATACTTGAGAAGATGCTTTATTATGCATAATGGATACCTGACGGACCTCATCCCGAAAGCAACGCTGGAATTGCTGGAGAAAATCGGCGCGCACGGCGCAAGCCTCGATGTGCGAACATTCGCGGTCGGAGGGATTGTGCGCGACCTGATCCTCGAACGAGAGCTTTCGGACATCGATATCACCATCGAAGGCAACGGCATTACCTTCACGCGACGTTTCGTGAACGAGAATGGCGGAGCATACTACTGCTTCCCACGCTTCGGCACCGCCACGATGATCACTCCCGAACAAGTCCACGTCGACGTAACCACCGCCCGTGTGGAAGGCTACCCAGTCCCCGGCGCTTTGCCGGTGGTAACCAACTCCGACCTCCGCAGCGACCTCCGCCGTCGCGATTTCACCATCAACGCGATGGCGATGTCTCTGAACGCGGAGGATTTCGGCAGGCTGTACGATCCCTTCGAGGGGATGTTCGACCTCCAGAACGGCATCATCCGCTTCCTGCACGAAAAAAGCTTCATCGACGACCCGACGCGCGTACTCCGCTGCGTCCGCTTCGCAACCCGTTTCAGCTTCGATATCGATAGCAAAACACTCCAATACCTTCGCCACGCCGTGAACGACAACGCCCTGAATACGGTCTCGGGCGAGCGCATCTTTCAAGAGCTGGAAAAGGGAAGCATGGAAGATGAGCCGGAATTATTCTTCCGATTGCTCGATAGATTTGAAATCCTCAAACACATTGACCGTGATCTTGTCCTGAGCGATGACATTGTAAAGGTCATCGAGAATGTCCAGGCATTCAGAAGTCCCTTCAGAAATGAATTCCCCAAGCACAGGTGGAAGAGCTGGCTCGTTTACCTTCTGGCATTGACCGCTCACCTGCCGGAACATGCCCGGGACAGAATCTCCGGGAAGCTCCGCATGCCTGGGATATACGCCAGAACCGCGCGCAAGCTTGAGAATCTAAGTCTTCTTTCAGAAACAACATGGGCGCGTATGACAGACGGCCAGGCTGCGCTCGTCATGCGCTCGCTTATACCGGAAGCGCTGTGGTTCCTGCAAAGCAAGCTGAATAAGAAGGTTATTCTTGACTACATTCAAACCCATCGGGACAATCAGATCATTCTCAACGGCGGCGATCTCCTCGATCTTGGCGTGGAGCTGGGCCCCGACCTCGGTTACTTGCTCGACCTTCTCTATATGAAGAGGATCGATGACGGCGTTTCCACACGAGAACAGGAAATCGATATCATAGAAAAATACTTGAGAGAAAAAGCTGATAGCGACTCGCCAAAGAGTTAATAAATTACTTGAAAAACTATTCCGTTTCTTTTAATACGGAAAGGAGTTACGATATGAGAAAACATTGGTTGCTTTACGCTATTATATTTCTGCTATCCGTCAATCTGTTCGCGGCGGAAATGCTGAAGCTGAACTACCATCGCGACGACGCCAATTATAGCGGATGGGGCCTGCACGCTTGGGGCGATGGCTTCGATGGAACGGCGATCGACTGGGGAAAACCGCTCCAGCCTGCCGGCACCACCGATTACGGCGTTTTCTGGGAAATCCCCTACAAGGGAACCGGCGGCATCCAGTTCATCATCCATAAGGGCGATCAGAAAGACCCCGATGGTGACCGCACCTACCCCTCCCCTGCCTTGAACAAGGAAATTTGGACCGTAACGGACGATCCGATGGCTTATCTATCGCGGCAGGAAGCCGAAGAAAATTTCATCGGAGCAATCTCGTCAGCGGACCTCGTTCCCGGAACCCTGAAGCTTAACTACTTCCGATTCGACAATGACTATGCCGGCTGGGGACTTCACGCCTGGGGCACCGGCTTTGGCGGCAAAACGGTTGACTGGAATCAACCTCTTTCCCCATCGGGAACATCGCAGTACGGCGTTTACTGGGATATCCCCTTCAGAGGCGCAGGTAACATAAAATTCATCATCCACAAAGGAGATCAGAAAGATCCCGATGGTGACCGTTATTACCCAAGTCCGGTGCGCAACAGGGAAATATGGTGCGTCACGGAAGACGCGACAGCTTATACCAACTTCGAGGAAGCTAAGAAGAATATGGGAAACAAAATAATCAAAGCGACCCTCGCCGGGGACAACGAAATCCGCGTCGAGTTCCGCATGAAGAACGACCAGCCGGTTCAGGTTTTCGAGGACGATCGTTCACTGGCGATCGTCAAGACCGAGTGGCCGGAGGAGAACGTTTGCATCGTCACGACAAATGCCTCGCTGAGCGTTGCAGGTTCCTATCTCATCCGAAGCGGCGATATGGAAGCCGCGACCTCCGTGTCATGGCAGAGCATCGACGGCGTTTACGCCTACGAAGGCGAACTCGGCTGCTTCTACACGCCGCAGAAGACGACCTTCAAGCTCTGGGCGCCGCTCGCATCAAAGGTCTTGCTCAATCTGTTCAACAAGGGCAACGACACCAAGCCGACACAGAGCATCGAATTGGGACTCACGAAAAGCGGCGTCTGGCAGGGAATTGTGCCGGGCGACCTTCGCAATCAATACTATTCCTTCGACGTAACCAACAACGGTGAAACAAAGACCGTTCTCGATCCGTACGCAAAATCGATGGCCGCCAACGACGGCTCCGATCCCGTAGGAAAAGCGGCCGTTGTGGACCCTGCAATCATCGGCCCGGAACTTACCTATGCCTCGATTCCCGGATACACAAAGCGCGAAGACGCGATCATCTGGGAAATCCACGTGCGGGATTTCACTTCCGACCCGGATATCCAGACGCAAGCGCAGTTCGGAACCTACAAGGCGATGATCGAGAAGCTCGACTACGTGAAGGACTTGGGCGTCACCCATATTCAGCTCTTGCCTGTCATGAACTACTATTTCGGCAACGAGATGAAGAACGGCGTGCGCGAGCTCGAGTACTCATCGCAAGGCAACAACTACAACTGGGGCTACGATCCTCATAACTATTTCACGCCAGAGGGGATGTACTCCTTGCATCCAGACAACCCCGAATCGCGCATCACGGAGTTGAAGGAACTCATCGACGCGATTCACCAGCGCGGCATGGGCGTGATCCTCGATTGCGTATACAACCATACCGCGAAAATCTCCATCTTCGAGGACATTGTCCCCGGCTACTACCACTTCATGGACGCGTCCGGCAACCCCAAATCGAGCTACGGCGGAGGACGCCTGGGAACCACCCACGCCATGACACGCAAGCTCGTGATCGATTCAATTGTCTACTGGGTGAAAGAGTACAAGGTGGACGGCTTCCGGTTCGATCTGATGGGAGACCTGGACGCCGAGACCGTTCAGATGGCTTTCGATCAGGCATCCGCTTTGAATCCGAACATGGTATTCGTTGGTGAAGGCTGGCGAACGTACGTTGGCGACGACGGCGACCATCGCGTTCCTGCGGACCAGGACTGGATGAGCCATTCGGACGCGGCGGCATGTTTCTCGGACGAACTGCGTAACGAACTGAAGTCCGGTTTCGGTAGCGAAGGCCAGCCTCGCTTCATCACAGGGGGAGCCCGAAGCATCAAGGTGATCTTCAACAACCTCATCGGCAGGCCGGGCAATTCCAAGGCGGATGACCCGGGCGACGTGGTTCAATACATCGCCGCGCACGATAACCTCACCCTGCACGACGTGATCGCGCAATCTATAAAGAAAGACCCGGCAATCCTGCAGAACGAATACAATATCCAGCAGCGTATCAGGCTCGGGAACGCGCTCGTTCTCACCAGCCAGGGGATCGCCTTCCTGCACGCGGGTCAGGAATACGGAAGAACCAAGCAGTGGCTCGCGGACGGAAAACCGCAGGACAAGGGCACCATGGTCTCGGGATTCCATCACCCCTGGTTCATTCACGATTCCTACGATTCGTCGGATATCATCAACCGCATCGACTGGGATAAGGTTGAAAAACCGTGCATGCAACAATTGACCATGAAATACACGCGCGGCCTGATCGAGCTCCGCCGCTCCACAGACGCTTTCCGTCTTGGTTCGGCCGACCTCGTATCCCGCAACGTGAAGCGCATCCAGAGCAGCAGCATCAAGCCGAACGACCTGCTGATCGCTTATACATGCAAGGCAACCGACGGTACGCAGTATCACGTGATCGTGAACTGCGACAGCCGCAAACGGGAATTCGTTTCGAACGTCGATCTCACCAAGGGCGAAGTGATCGTGGACCACGACAAGGCCGGAACCGATCCGATCTACGATCCGACCGGATTCGAGGTCGTATCGAAAAACAAGATGATCCTGGAGCCGCTCACAGTGGTGGTTATCCGCCAGTAAGTCTTTTACGCTTGACACAGAACCGGCTTCCGGCAGCAATACATGGCTGACATGACGTCATTGTATTCACTCGATAACGGAGAACGTAATGAAGATACACCTAATCGTGGGGGCGCGCCCGAATTTCATGAAGATGGCTCCCCTGTACGACGAGTTCAAGAAGCGCCCTGATCGCTTCGAGGTCAAACTGATCCACACGGGTCAACACTACGATGAAAGAATGAGCAAGTTCTTCTTCGACGATCTCGGCATGCCGGTTCCCGATGATTTCCTCGATGTCGGCAGCGCATCTCACGCTGTGCAGACCGCGCGCATCATGGTGGCATACGAAGAGGTAGTGTTGCGAGATCGCCCCGACTGGATCATCGTTGCCGGAGACGTGAACTCGACGGCTGCATGTGCGATCGTAGGTGTGAAGCTGCATGTCAAGGTCGCTCACCTCGAGGCTGGCTTACGCAGCGGAGACCGCCGCATGCCGGAGGAAATCAATCGCCTGGTCACGGACACGGTCAGCGACTTGCTGCTGACGCCATCACTGGACGCGAACGAAAACCTCATGCGTGAGGGCGTTCCGTCAGAAAAAATTCGATTTGTTGGCAACATTATGATCGATTCGCTTCGGAACCACAGGTCGAAATTCGAAAAATCAAACATCCTGCGAGAGCTGAAGCTCGATCCTAAGAGATACATCCTGGTTACGCTGCATCGTCCCTCCAACGTAGATAGCGAGGAGAATCTGAAAAAACTGCTTAACATCTTCCGCGATGCCTCGGACAAGCTGAAGATCGTGTTCCCCATTCATCCACGAACGAAGAATAACATGGAGAGATACAATCTGCTAAAGGATTTCCAGCAATGCACCATGATGCTGCCTCCTCTGGGATATCTCGACTTCATGAAGCTCCAGACCCAATCAAAGCTCCTTATTACCGATTCGGGCGGGTTGCAGGAGGAATCGACGGTGTTCGGGATTCCATGCCTGACTGTCCGCGAGAACACGGAGCGTCCAATCACGATTAAGCAAGGGACAAATCAGCTCGTACCACTCGATGAACGGAAAATTATCGACGAGATCGAGAAAATAATGGATGGTCAAGCCAAGGAGGGCTCGGTACCCGAAAAATGGGATGGTAAGACAGCATCGAGAATCGTGAAAATCTTTTTGGCCCAGTAGAGCCTTGTAAAGCACATCATCCATATTTGTTCATATTAATATATACGGAGTAAGCATGAAATACCTCAATATATTGTTTCTCGGATTGATAATAGCCCTTATGATCACCAGCTGCAAGAAGAATGTGAAAGAATCAAACGCATCCTCCGCTGATACGACGATTGTCAAGACCGAGCAGAAGGCGGTTGTGAAGCATATCGACAGGCCAGCCAACGTAAACGCGTCAAAGCAGAAGCAGCAAGCCAAGGCAAAGCCCGCAAGAAGCGCGACCGAAGTCCGAAAGACTGGGATCATCACCAAGGACGACCTCCCGAGATACATCCAAGCGCTCAAGCCGAGGATACAGAGGCTATACAAGTCGCGCTCCCAAGTGGTTCCCATGCAGGGAAGCCTGAAGATCACGGTTGTTTTCGCGGATAATGGTGATGTCGAATCGGCTGATATCGAGAAGGACTCGGACGCCCAATTCACGGATTCATTTGTTTCCGAAGTGAAGGAAATCGTAAAATCATGGCACCTGGACGTTGTTGGAAAGATGAGCTACTCGTTCCGAATGAGCTTCTATCAATAGCGCTTTTTTATGCAAATTTGGATTTAAAGCCGTAAATCATTGCATTTAACTTGACACGAATCCTTTTTTGGCAAGATTTATGCACAGCTATCCACAGCAGTTCACAGCGTTTATACACATTCCGGCTCATAATACCCTCAAGTTACTGGAGAATCGACGTTAACGGCCATTGAGTTATCCACATCTGACAGTTTCGATGAAATTGCGTCGATTTCATCGGCTATGAGATCCGGAATGCTCCCCTGACTATCGAAGTTTGCGACGTGCGCGAGTAAAACGCCGTACTCGCGTGTTGAACGCCCGACATTGTCCAGGCGCTCGATGAGAGGTGCTAAGGACATCACGATACAACTCCTTTGGATTACCTGGTACAATTCCGGATCCTCGAAGAAGAGATTGTCAAGAAATTCGAAGACCGCGGACGTAATACTTGAGGCGGTTCGGTGTCCAAGACAAGCCCGTAGAAGTCCTTGAACCGATTTTGTTGAGGCGGTGACAAATTTCGCGGTGAGGATATGCCGTGCTGTGGTAAAGCTGGATGCATTCACCAACAAGGCGACGTGTTCTTTCCGGGTACGTACCAACCTGAAGGATCAGGCGTACGTCCTCGATCGGCGGAAGTGGCTTTCTTCGTTTGTCCAACGTTAACCTCCTTTTGGCAGAAGATAAGCAAAGATAGATAAAAAAACAAGCGATATTCGGATTCTGTGTAGGCGTAAATCGCGTTATAAGCGGGTTCCGTGGAACGGGTACAGGCTTGCCGGCGGACGTTGGCCGGAGTTTTGAAATTACGAAGCGAGGCGCGGCTTTCGTCCCGCCGAACGGAGAGAGGTCGGGCGTGATCCGCTCCGCCTTTGATTCACCAGTCGATGAGCCCGGGAACGCCTGCGCCCCTTATAGGGCGACGGCGTGACCGGGACTGGCCAGCGCTGGAAGAAGTACGCGCGGGGTGAGGGAGTCGGGCGCGCTGGACAGTACGATTGCAGAAGGTGACCCTCGCGGCAGCGAAGCCAGGGATGGCGAGCTGCTGACGTGATCGAGCGCCACCCGGGGAGAAGGGAGCACGCAGCCCCTGCGCTGGCGATTGAAGCGCAGGTTTGGAACTCCCGTATCTGGCCGCTGAGGGAGAGCAGCGCGCTGAGCGCTTTCTTGCTGCCGCCCGAAGCGATGCCAGGCAAGCGCCCCCCTGCTCCTTTGTCCTGTTCAGTAATGCGTACCGAGCTAAGGCCGCCGACGGGGCGAGCCGAAGCCGGGCGCACAGAGCCCTACCGCTTCAGCGTAGCCGCATCTCTCAGGAGCGTAGCGACCAATCAATTGCGGCGGAGCGTTCGGGGTACCGACTCAGTATGCTGAAAGACTCAGGTAGGCTGAGCGCCTGGGTGTGCCGTGGGGGTTTCAGGGGGGGCGCGTCATTCAACCTTTACGGGGTGTGCTGCGTGCTCCCTTCTCCCTGGGTGGCCGAGGAGCGGCACCTAGTTCTAGTTTTAGCGTAAGCCGTGGGCCTTTTGCTTCATCGTCGTGTACTTCAGCGTCGTGTACTTCAGCGTCGTGTACTTCAGCGTCGTGTACTTCATCGTCGTGTACTTCATCGTCGAGAATTGCTGTTTTGTTCGAGTCATGAAATCTCCTTTATGATTGCCTCGCGGCGTGAGATGGGCGGGTGGGCGGGCTCATACGCCGCGAGAAATCATAAACGAACAATAAGCCATGTCTTCACATGGTTCAAGGATTATCGTTCGATCTCGCGAAGATTTCGAAGCCTGAGCCTGGCTTGGTCTCGATGTGAATATGATTGCCGTCACTTCGTTCTCGATACCAGCCGATAACTCGAATACGGTGCTCTGAGCCTGAAGAGTCTTTCACTTCTACAAAGCCTTCGTAGTCTGGGTAGTTATCTGAGAAGTGTGATTCCTTAGTTGTTTTCCAGATGTTCACGATCATGTTAACCCCCGTTGTCATGATGTTCGAATTTGGCGGACGGGATGCAGAGTTGTCAAGAAGCTTAGCATCCCGGCCGCCGCGGGGGTTTCTTATGCTGATTTCTCCGTCATGTGGATATGTTGGCCGGTGGGGCCTTCCCGGATCCAGCCGACGATCCGGATGCGGCAGCCGGTGCCGCCGAACGGTTCGTCGGGCGGGATAACGACGAATCCTTCGTAATCCGGGTAATTCTGTACATATGGATTTCGGTTCGGTTCAGTGTGCCAGATTTTAATAATCAAGATTCCTCCGATTGTTTGAGTGTTGGGATGAGAAACCATGCCGGGCAGGTATCTCCGATGTTGGTATGCTCGTTGTGATATTTGCAGTGACGGTTAACCTGGTCGCTCGAGCGGTCCCAGAATTCACAGAAACCACAAATCGGATCGAATGACAGCGCCTGGCGCTCTTGCCACTTTGGGCAATATGACGATCGATACGTATAAGCTTTGTGAATGTGGCACCAATATTTGCTATCAGGATCCTTTTGACGTGCCCAATGTGAGCAAGTGCGACAGCAGCGTTCTATCATCGTTGGAACCTCGTTTTTTCGGTTTTGCGATCGATCCAGTGTTCGCAGTAGTTCAGAATGCAGACGTGATCTCGTTTCGTTGAAGGATATCTGGAGCAGATCCCGCTGAAGTGATTGACTGGAGTGTAGCGTTTGCACGATTCACAGGTTGGAATGGGATTGATGAGTTTATGGGCCGTATTTTGGTTCATAGAGCTAGTCCTTGGATTGCGGAATCGATTCGATCTTGAATGATTCCTATGTACCTAAGCGTTGTTGCTGGATGCGAGTGGTTGAGGTATCATCTGCAGCAAAGCCACGTCGTGGGTTTGCTGGTAGAGATGATAGCCGAAGGTTTTTTCGCAGGGTATGCGTGCCGATCGCGTCGGTGATCCCGACGGCGCGGCACGCATCATGCAGAGTTTGCCAGGCAATTTGTCTCGAGAGGGTGACCACCTTGGGAGTTGCCGAAAAGGTAATCTTCTGGGCTCATCTCGCGGCAATAGTCCTCGAGCTCAAGCTGCAATGAGCTCGAAAGCCGGAAGAGACGCGTTTTCCCGGTCTTTCGCTCGTGGACTACAACGTGGGTACGGTACATGACATCCTGCACGCGCAGCGGCAGGATGTCGGATATTCGTAACCCTGTATGGATACCGAGCATAAAAAGCATGTAGTAGCGAAGTGGATTGGCAGATTTCGAATTTCGTGGGTGGTTCCGAAGGTAGGTTTTTACAAGATCGATCTGACGGCGCTCACGTAGTGGTTGAACTAGATTCATGCGTTACCTCGCTCATTTCGAAATGTTGACACATTGAGACATGTGTAAACCTATTATCGGTTAATATTCCACTGATTATTACTATTACGATTAAGATTTTTAGAGATAATAGTAATAATAAGCGCTGTGGATATGTGGAAAACGATATTGAACACCTGTCATGAAAGGCTTTGAGGGACGCCCGGAATGTGGATAATTTGTGGAAACCGCGTGGATTAATCGTGAATAACTTGACACGAATCCTTGACTGTCAATATTTTGTCACGTTTTCGTGTAATTATGATTTTCTCGTTGGTACATCGTTAGTTAACGTAGCGCCGAAAAGAAAATCACGTGTACAGCAATATCCGTGTGTATCAAGGCAACTCGCCTATATACATTATAATACGGAATTGTTCATAATATCAAAAGGAGTAGAAATGAGAACATTTACACCGAAACTCAGCCAGTTGGAAAACAATTGGTACGTGATCGATGCCACCGATCAGGTTTTGGGAAGATTGTCCTCTATGGTCGCTGCAATCCTGCGTGGTAAGCACAAACCGTTCTTCTCTCACAATCTAGATAATGGTGACCACGTCATCATTATCAACGCGGAAAAGGTTAAACTTACCGGTAACAAGCTGCTTCAGAAGAAGTACAAACGCTATAGCGGTTACCCGGGCGGTTTGAAGGAAACCCCGATCCGTCGTATGATGGAAGAGAAACCGGAACACGTAATTCAGCACGCGATTAAGGGGATGCTCCCCAAGAACGCTTTAGGAAGAAAAATCTACAAGAAACTCAAAGTCTACACCGGACCCGACCATCCGCACGCGCCACAGCAGCCGAAGGTCTGGGAACTGTAGGAGGAAATTGAATGCAGTATTTCGATGCAACAGGCAGAAGAAAAAATGCAGTAGCTCGCGTTCGTTTAACCCCTGGAACCGGCAAACGTCTTGTAAACGACAAGCCGATGAAGGAATATCTTGCCCGTGAAATTTTGGAAATGATCGTGGAACAACCGTTCAAGCTGATCGGTATGTCCGAGAAATTCGATCTTCGCGTAAACGTGGCAGGCGGTGGCCTGTCAGGGCAAGCAGGCGCAATTCGTCATGGGATATCCCGCGCTTTATGCAAATATGACGAAGAGCTCCGGGGCGTATTGAAGAAAAACGGGCTGCTCACTCGTGATCCACGTATGGTGGAACGTAAGAAACCAGGGCGTCCGAAAGCCCGTAAGCGCTTCCAATTCTCGAAACGTTAATACGTAGCTGGATTCGCTGCGGCATGCCTGCGGCGGATTGACCAGTCTTTTCAAGCGTTAATACGAACAAAGAGTCGGAAAGGGAGTTGCAAAGCGGTGTCCCTCTGAACGGGGATTGTATTGCGGAAATCCTTTTCCTGGAAGAAACCGTATCAAAGGAGAAATGATGTCAGTAGTCAGCATGAAACAATTGCTGGAAGCAGGTGTTCACTTCGGTCATCAGACTCACAAGTGGAACCCCAAGATGAAGAAGTTCATCTTTATAAAGAGAAACGGTATTCACATCCTTGATCTCAAGCAGACCGTGGATGCCATCAACGAAGCCTACATGTTCTTGAAAGAAACAGCGGCGAAGGGCGATTACATCCTCTTTGTTGGAACGAAGAAGCAAGCTGCCGACGCCGTCGAGCAAAGCGCCAAGAAATGCGGCGCCTTCTTCGTAAACAATCGCTGGTACGGCGGAATGCTCACCAACATGAAGACCATCCGCAACAGCGTTGAGACCATGGAATACTTCGAAGAAATCGAAGAAAACGGTACGATCAAGAACTTCACCAAGCTTGAAGCGACCCGCATGCGCCGCAAGCACGACAAGATCGAGAAATCACTCGGCGGTATCCGTGGCATGGATCGCCTGCCGGGCGCTGTATTCATCGTCGATACGATGAACGAAGAAATTGCCGTACACGAAGCGAAAGTCCTCGGTATCCCAATCGTGGGTATGGTCGACACCAACTGCGATCCGGATCCAATAGACTACGTGATCCCGTCGAACGACGACGCGATCCGCGCGATCCACCTGATCGCCGGAATCATGTCACAAGCTGTTCTCGAAGGTCGTCAGATTAGCGCTGAAGGCGCTATCGACGCAGCGGAAATGCCCGATTCAGCCGCCGAGCTTCTTGGCCAAGAATCGGAAGAAACAGAAGTCGAAATCGATTCCGAAGATGTGGATGACAAGTCGAAAAAGCGTGCCCGCAAGAAAACGGACGAAGAAGACGAAGAAGAGAAGAAACCTCGCGAGAAAACAGTCAAGCCCAAGCGCATAAAGCGTGAAGACACGCCTGTTGAGGTCAGCGAATAATCCTTGAGGGAGAGACGCTGTCTCTCCCTTTTGTATAATATCCGCCCAAGAGCGGAACCTTTGAAATTATAAAACATATCCTTATTGATAATGGGGGATTCATGAACATTACAGCACAAATGGTAAAAGAATTAAGAGAGAAAACCGGCGTTGGAATGATGGACTGTAAAAAGGCCCTTACCCACTCCGACGGCGATATGGAAAAGGCGATCAAATACCTCCGCGAAAAGGGCATCAGCAAAGCCGAGGCGAAAGCCGAACGCTCGACAAGCGAAGGTTTGATCTACTCATACATTCACACCAACGGCAAGATCGGCGTGCTGGTCGAAGTCAACTGCGAAACAGACTTCGTTTCACGCACCGACGCTTTCCAGGACCTTTGCAAGGACATCGCGATGCACATCGCCGCGACCAACCCACTGGCAGTTGACGAGAACGGTCTCGATCAGGCTCTCATCGAAAAGGAAGCCGAGATTTATCGCAACAAGGCCCTCAACGAAGGCAAACCTGAGAACATCGTCGATCGCATCGTGGAAGGCCAGGTTGCCAAGTACAAACAGCAGCACTGCCTCCTCAAACAGGAATTCGTAAAGGACCCTGACAAGACCGTTGGGAACATCGTAACCGACGCAGTCGCCAAACTCGGAGAGAACATCCAGGTCGCACGTTTCGTACGCTGGTCCTTAGGCGAGGCGTAAGCATGAATTACTCACCGGAAAAAGTACATCGCGTAATAGTCAAAGTCAGCGGAGAAGTGTTCGCCGGCGGTAAGTCTTTCGGTTACGATAACGACGTATTGGTTCGTATTGCCGAAGATATCATTCAGGTTCGTCGTGAAGGCCTCAGCCTCGGGCTGGTTCTCGGTGGTGGAAACATCTACCGCGGCGGCCAGGCGGACGCCGAAGTGCGGCGCGTCACGGCAGACCACATCGGAATGCTGGCGACGGTTCAGAACGCGCTCGTTCTCGCCGAGTATCTTCGCAATCGCAACTACCACGCCGATATCTATTCTGCCGTACAGATGGACAAGGTAGCGATGTTCTACACGCACGATCGGGCGGAGAAGTCCCTCCGAGAAGGCAAGATTTGTATCTTCTGCGCCGGAACAGGTAATCCCTACTTCACCACGGACACTGCGGCCGTCCTCCGTGCAACGGAGCTCAACGCGGATCTGGTGATGAAGGGCACGAAAGTCGATGGCGTTTACAGCGACGATCCGGTGAAGAATCCCAATGCAGAATTCATTCCCGATATTACCTTTGACGAGATTCTCGCTCGCAAGCTTCAGGTAATGGACATGACGGCGTTTTCGCTTGCCCGTGATTACGAGATTCCTCTCAAGGTGTTCAACATCAACGAGGCCGGAAGTCTCCAGAAGGCGATAATGTCTAAGACGATGGGTACCTTTATTCATCCGTAACAGGAAACAGGAGTAAGATATGGAAAAGCTGAAAAAAGAACTTGAACTGAAGATGCAGAAAACGCACGAAAGCCTTCTCCATCAATTCAGCAAGCTTCGCACAGGAAGAGCAAGTGTCGCGATACTCGATGATATCAAGGTAAACTACTACGGTTCACCGACACCTATCAAACAGCTTTGTAATATTTCGATACCCGAGCCGCGCTTGATCGTGATTCAGCCCTGGGACAAAACGACCCTCGGCGACATCGAAAAAGAAATTCTGGCTGCCAATCTTGGCATCACGCCCGACAACGATGGCAATGTGATTCGCCTGCCCTTCCCTCAACTTACCGAAGAGAAGCGCAAAGATATCGTGAAACAGATTCGCAAGCTTGCGGAAGATACCAAGATATCGGTTCGCAATATTCGTCGAGATGGCAATGAAACGGCCAAAAAGATGAAGAAAAATAGTGAAATTACTGAAGACGATGAGAAGAAGGTTCTCACCGACATTCAGGAACTGACGGATAAATGGATCGAGAAGACTTCCGAGTCTGCTGATCACAAAGAAAAAGAGATTATGGAAATCTAAGAGGACCCTATGCCCTTTGTGATAACATCAGAATGCGTAAACTGCGGTGAATGTGTCGACGTATGCCCCGTCTCGGCAATTATTGAAGGCGACGGGATGCACGAAATCACAGATTCATGTATCGATTGCGGAAAATGTCAGGAAATCTGCCCGGTGGACGCGATACGCGGAAACGGCGGTTGATCCTGAATTAAAAAAAAATTGACATGAGGCGGTTTTCGAACCGCCTTTTGTTTTTTTATAGAGTATCTCTCTTCCCATAACCGGTTACGATGCATTTGGAGAAAACACATGCGAACATACGTCCTCATCATTGGTCTGCTTCTGCTCACGGGCTCGACGCTTTCGTCCTTGAACATGGATGATTTGCGTTTCATTCATCAGAAAGAACTGTGGCATATCTTCGAAAGAAATATCGATCCGGTCTCGATCATGATGCAAGAATCGGCAGACAATCCATACTTCTACACCGTTTTCATGGACTACTACCGCGCGAAGGGCGATACAATCTCTTACTCGCGCATGCTCTTCCAGAAGGCCAAGACGCTGCACGACCTCCCGGCTGCATACCAGTATATCCATCTCGATCTGAACAACGACGAATACCGGGCGCAATGCGACTTCCTGCGGGACATCGAATTCTCACGCGAGGACATCTCCCAAACGCTCATCCTGGCGATGGAGAGAGAGCTGCCGGATTCCCTGCGCGAACTCCGGATCGAGAAACTCCTTTCGGCATACGGAACCGCGAACGAGATTCTCGCCGATTTCGCTAAAGAAAAGGTGGACGCGATCGCCGTAGAGCGCAACGACAGCCTACGCATCGAGATGATCGATCGCCTCCTGAGAATCCTCCCGGAATCAGAGTGGACGCCATCGCTCGAGTACTTTCGCGTTTCGGCGATGACAAACCTCAAGCAGTACGCACAGGTGATCGACGCGCTTTCGAGCATACGACAAACGAGCAATATCCGTCGTTACGCATCCGTTCGAGCCATGCTGAACGGCGATCTTCTGGATTACCTGGCCGCCGATGACGATCCAAGCGCGCTGAGGCGATTTCTGGATCAGGCGGAGTTCATGAACAACCAGATTCTCGAATCGCTTTCGAACCGGGACAGCGTCCGCTTCATGTATCAAAATCTTTCCCCGGAGGACTTTCGCAGAAAAGCCACACTCCTCCAGGCGACACTTACCTATTTGCGATTGAAGTACGATTTGATTGCCCAGGACGAGATCGAAGGCAACATCCGCCGCTCCGTTGAAGCGCTGCAAGCCATCCATTACAAGAACAACGACGCAGGCGAACAAGCCGAGGTCGCCTTCTGGAAGGGACGGTTACTCGCAATGAGCGGAAACGGCGACACAAAGCTCGAAGCAGCGTCAGAACTCATTCAATGCCTGGCTCTGGGCGCGCCACGTAAACGATACGACGAGAAGGCTTTCGATATCCTCGAAGATATCCACAAGGAACTCGGGATCGAGTCCGACATCATGCTGTGGGCGCGGAACATCGCAGGCTACAGCGATATCGTTTTTGAGGACATCACCATCGAGGCCGGCCTCTCCGAAAGCCGTGAATCGCGCGTTGCCTTTGGAGATTTCGATAACGACGGCGACGAAGATTTGCTCCTCTCCGGCAGGAAACTCTGGCGGAACAACGGCAACATGACCTTCACCGATGTCACCGAGAAATCACGTCTGCAACCCAATGGAGCATCGGGCGGCTTGTGGGCCGACTGCAACATGGACGGGTATCTGGATATCGCCGTGACGTCCCACGCGGACAAAGCGCCATCCGACGTCCTATACAAGGCGATGGGGACGGGATTCTTCCCCGAGGCCGACACGACAATCAGCGACCCCTACCCCACCGAGGGAGCCGCGTGGACGGATCTCGATCTGGACGGCTACCCCGAGCTCTATCTCGCCAGCTACGAGATCGGCGGGAAATACATCGGTCTCCCCGACTTCTTCTTCAGCAACAACCGCGGAAATCTCATCGATACCAGCGAAATCATAGGAATCCGCACCATGTACGACGATTCCTTGAACGCGCAGGCGGGACGAGGCATTGCGCCGGCGGATTACGACAACGACGGTGTTCAGGAAATCCTGGTTTGCAACTACCGGCTGGACCGGAATTTTCTGTTCGATTACGACCCGCAGACCGGCAGGCTATCCGACATAGCCGCGCTGGAAGGTCTTGCGGGAAACAACGTCGATGGATGGTACGGGCATAGCATCGGGGCCGACTGGGGCGACTACGACAACGACGGAGACCTCGACCTCTTCATCGCGAATCTCGCCCATCCGCGCTACATCGAATTCTCGGACATCAGCGTCCTCTTCCGCAACGATGGCAAGACCTGGCGCGTGATCGACGGAGAAACGATTGAATACACCCAATTCACCGACGTGACCGAAGAGGCCGGTATCGCCTACGACGAGCTTCACTCGGATCCGACATGGTTCGACGCCGACAACGACGGAGACCTCGATCTCTACATCACCTCGATCTACCAAAACGACCGTTCCTACATGTACCGTAACAACGGCGACGGAACGTTTTCAGACATCACCTGGCTCAGCGGTTGCCGGGTCTACAACGGCTGGGGTAACGCCGTTGCGGACATCGACCTTGACGGTCGGCTGGATATCTGTGTGGGCAGCGGGAGCGGCGTGAAGCTTTTCCATAACGTTACCCGGAATCCGAACCGTTCGATATCGTTCAAGCCTTTCTGGAATGAGAACACCCCCGCGATGGTCCCTCAAAGCGGATGGAAGCGTTTTCTGCCGAATTCCCCTCTTCTCGGCGCTCGCATCGTGCTGACCGTGAACGATCCACAGATCGGTAAATACCGGATCATGAGAGAGCTGTCCAGCGCGAAGGGTACTACTTCCCAGAACAGCCAGTTTCTTCACTTCGGTTTCGGTGAAGGACAGTTAATCAAGGCACAGTTATTGCATAAGAATCGGCAAGTACAAGAAATTACATACTAAAAGGATTTTTTTATGAAATGGAACCTGATGATTGCTATCGTGCTCGTGTTGAATGTATTATCCGCATACGAACCTCATTTTATGGTCGATCCGGCAATTTCACCGGACGGTGAAACGGTTTGCTTCGTTTACATGGACGACCTCTGGTCTGTCCCCTTTGCCGGCGGCGACGCGAAAAGGCTCACCTCCACGGAAGGAAAGGAAATGGAGCCCGTCTACTCACCCGATGGAAAATGGATCGCCTTCCAGAGTACTTTTGAGGGATACCCGGCAAGTTACATTATTCCATCCGACGGCGGAACCGCGAAAAGGATTTCGACCGGAATTTCCTTCGTTATCGACTGGTTTCCGGACAGCGAATCGCTGCTTCTCGCTTATCAGGGAAGCAAGTCCTGGCAGACTTTCTACCGTGTGAACATCGACGGCGGACGCCCTGAGGTATTCGCTGGTTACGGAGGGAATTTCGCCAGTTTCACCAAAGACGGCGACGCGATCATCTACTGCGACCGCGGGGAGGCATTCCGCGAGAAATACGAGGGTAGCATCAACGGCGAACTTTGGAAAATCGATACCAAGACGAAAGAATACACACGCCTAACCGACACCCAACTTACGGAGCGTTACCCGGTCTGCTCGAAGACCGAGGATGTGGTCTATTTCTCCTACTCCGACGGAGACAACTTCCAACTCTTCAAGGCTCCGATCAGCGATTTGAGCCAGCGCGAGCAGCTTACCAGCTACGACCACTGGTCGCCCCGAGACATTTCAATCGCGCACGATAACGATCGCATGGTGTACGAGCTGTTCGATCATCTCGAAACCTACGATCCCAAGACCGGCAAAACCGCGGCAGTCCCGATCGAGATCAAAGAGCAGTTCTACGATACGTTCGAGGTCACCAGAGCATACAACAATTGCTTCGAAAAATACGGGATATCTCCCGACGGCAAGCTCATCGCTTTCAGCGTGGCCTACGACCTCTTCGCGATGCCTCTCGCCGGCGGAGACGTGATGCAGCTCACGAAAAATCAGGCCGGTATCGACGACATCGTCGTGATGAACGACGGCACGACGGTCTACTACATCTCGTACAATGAAGGTCTCCCCCAGCTTTACAAGACCAGCGTGAAAACACCCGGCGAGACCGAGCACATTCGCTGGAGCAAAGATCGATATATCAATCAAATCAAGCGTCTGGCGAACAACCAGCTTCTGATTTCCTTCTCCATCGAAGACAAGCGAAACTACCTCGCGCTGGCCGACAGCGCCCTCAGCGATATCGACGTGATCGTCGAGCGCTCGGTGCAGAGCGTTTCGGGCCTCAGTCCTGACGAACGCTACCTTATTTACACGCAATCGTTAGAAGAGTTTTATTACAGCGAGTTTCACTTGTACGATCTACAGGAAAAGAAAGACGTGACTCTCATGACATTGCGCGAATACATATACGCAATCAAGTGGGGACTGGATGGCAAAACCGCCTACTACACCCGCGATTCCGATATCTACCGCCTCGATCTCTTCCCCAAGGACGATTACTACCAGCAGGAAGACCCCTGGAAGGATATCCTCGATCCCGAAACGGATGACGATTCCGAAGACGAGGATGCCGAGGATGAGGAATCGGGCAAGACGCCGGTTCAATACAAGCTGGATGATATTCGCAACCGCCAGGCGCTCATCATCAAGCGTCGCGGCGACAACATCGTCGTCCACGTGATCGATGACTCCACCTTCTACTACTGCAACATCCTGGATGACAAGTACACCCTGAGGAAATCCGATTCCAGGGGTGAAGAAGACGAGAAGATCGGCGACATCGGCGAAGGAATCGGCGACATCGTCTACTACGAGAACCCCGGTAAATTCTTTTTCAAGGACGGAACGACACTCTCCAGCTATGATCCCTCTTCGAAGAGCTCAGAACTCGTGAAGAACAGTCTCCAGTACACCTGGAACAACCATCAACTGAACCAGAGTATCTTCGAGCAAGTATGGGAAGAATTCGGTCACGGATTCTACACACCTGACATGCACGGTGTCGATTGGGACGATGCCTACAAGCGGTATAAGCCTTATACGCAATACGCCATTACGCCGGACATGCTCGGCTTGATCGTCGAAGAGATGATCGGAGACGTGAACGCATCCCACACGGGTTTCTATCCCAGAGAAGACGGTAATTTCCAATACTCCTCTCCGGCTTGCCTCGGCATCGAGCTCGATTACCGGAATCAACTGAACAACGGTATTCGCGTACAGAAGGTTTACCGCGATAGCAAACTCTACGAACCCTTCGGAATCCGCGAAGGCGACGTCCTCCTCAAAATCAACGGTGTCGAGATCGAGAGAGACACGGATATCGAAGCCCTGCTTCTGCGCAAGGTTGGCAAAAAGATCGATCTGGAATTCAATACGGACGGCGGCGTGAAGCAAGCGCGCATCAAAGGCATAAGCATCTGGGCGAATTACCATCTCCGCGAGAAAAACAAAGATTACGAATGCGCGGACATCATCGCCGAACGAACCGATAATCGCGTCGCGTACGTCCATGTCACAGGCATGAACTGGGACAACTACGAGAAGTTCATGGACGACCTCTACGTTCTCAATTACGATAAGGAAGCCCTGATTCTCGATTTCCGCGGAAACGGTGGTGGCTGGATCCACGATTACGTGCTCGAAGCGCTGACACGCAAGCCGTATGCCCTCTCTTCATCGCGCCATTACAATAACAGACTGCACAAGACCCCCTGGAACCTCTGGGATAAGCCCATCGTGCTGCTGATCGACCAAAACGCCTTCTCCGACGGTGAGATTTTCCCTTTCATCTTCAAGGAGCTCAAGCTGGGCAAGGTGATCGGAATGCCAACGAGCGGCTCGGTGATCGGAACCGGACAAAAAACCTTCATGGACGGCTCCAGCATGCGCATGCCGAAGAACGGATGGTATTCGCTGGACGGCATGAACCTGGAAGGCAACGGCGTTCAGCCGGACATCTTCGTAGACCCCACGCCGCAGCAGATCATCGATGAAGACGATGTGCAGCTCGAAAGAGCCATCGAGGAAATCCTCAAGGAAATTTGATAGATATCCATGCGTAACACTCACTCCTTCCGGGAACGGTTTTTGTATCACATCTGGGATACGGGGCATCTGCGCCACAAGCTGAAGACCGTTTCCGGAAAGGAGATCGAGGTACTTTTCCCGGGGCAGTGGAACACGGACGAAGGCCCCGATTTCCTCGCTGCCGTTGTCCGGATCGATACGGAAGTCCTGCACGGCGATGTCGAGATCCATCTTCGCTCCTCCGACTGGATTTCACACAAGCACAGCGAAAATCCCGCATACCATCACGTCATTCTGCACGTCGTTCTGGACCACGATACAGCCAGCGATTCAACAGATTTACCCAACGGTAGGCAAATCGACATCCTCCCGTTGAAGCGGCAAATGGATGAGTCCCTGCAAAAACTTGCGGCTCGCTATACGGATGAGAGATTCGAGCCATCTGACAAATCCTGCGAATTGCTGGGCAACCTCACCGATCCCCACACCTTTTTCGAAAACCTGGGGATGGTGCGACTGATAAAAAAAAGCAACCGCTTCGCGACCGAACTCCTCTTCAACGATTTCGACCAGGTGCTGTGGCAGGGGCTCGCGGAATCCCTTGGATACAGCAAGAACAAGTTCCAGATGCTCGAGCTTGCACGAGCCGTCCCGTACGACTTCCTGAAGACTTTCAAGACGCAGGGGAAATCCCGCGACGCCATGCTGGGGACAATCCTCGGCAACGCCGGCCTTCTGGAGCATCTCCCCTCTACCTACCCAATGATATGGATCGCGAAATGGCGGGAACTCGCCGAGCCTGCCGAAATCCCAATTCACATCCAGTGGAAGCTCTTTCGGCAACGCCCGATTAATCACCCGGCACTACGGTTGATGCAAGTAGCCCAGCTCTTGTGGGATTCCTTCGACACCTCACTGTTTCACCTGTTCGTGAAATGTTTTTCGCAACCAATCGATTCATTCAGCGTTTCCACTGTACGGGAACGGATTATAAAACTGCTTGCCGATTCTCAAGGCTGGCTTCCGGAAAAATATCACATGGGAGCTTCGCGGATCGACGCGCTCATCGTCAACATCCTCTTACCTCTGATGCTGCTGTTCAGTCGCCAGAAAGGGTATCAGGATTTACAGGCGGCCATAGAAAAAAGTTTTGGACAATACCCGCCGCTTGACGAGAATCGTGTGATCCGCACGATGCGTTCATTCCTGCCCGGGATGTCACCGGGTAAAATGAGCAATGTGCATCAGCAGGGAATCATCCAGCTTTACAGCGATTTCTGCCGTTATCATCAGTGCGACCTTTGCAGGGACGCCTGGTCATTATATGTAAAAGAGGACTGATTATATGAAATGGTTCATTACGTTTTGCGCGCTTTGGGCAGCAATTCTCTCCGCCCAGATACCTTACGAATTGCCTTCCGAAGACATCGTCGAGATTTTCGACCGACCGCGGCCGCCCGTCGTCAACTACCTGGAAAAATCAGGAAAACTCATGATCTACGACCGTGAAAGCTACATGCCCCTGGAGCTTCTGGCGCTGGAGAAATTCGAGCTCGCGGGAATCGAGATCACACCGCAGAATCGCGCGCACATTCGCAGCTCCTTCCTCAAAAACCCTCGCGTCATGGATATCGCCACCGGAGAAATCACCGATTTGGGTCTCAACGGTTACTTCGGAGGTGCGTCGTTCTCGCCGGATGAGCGCTATGCCGTAATGAACCAGTACGAACCGGATCGCATTACCGTATGGAGATGGGACAGCAAGACCGGAGCTATCGATCCGATCTATACCGGAGAATGCAACCAGGCCTTCGATTCCGAATTCATCTGGCTTCCGGATGGAGAGAATTTCCTCCTGAGAACCGTTCCCGAAGGTTACACCAATCCTCCTTCTCCGCCGGTTTTGCCGGTTGGCCCCATCGTATTCGAATCCAATGGCGAGAAGAAGCAGATGCGCACCTTCCGCCACCTCTTGAACAACGAATTCGACGATGAACTCTTCACCTTTTACGGCATGACGCAGCTCGTAAAAATCAACGCCAGAAATGGCAAGAGCAAACCTTTCGGCGAGCCGGGTTTGATCCGAAGCATCCAGCCTTCACCCGACGGCAAGTATATTCTTCTTCGCCTGATCGACAAACCTTTCTCGCGCAAGCTGCCCTATTGGGGATTTCCGTTCCGCTACGAGATGTGGGACAGCAAGGGAAAAAGCCTCGAAACCCTCGTTCAACAGCCCACGCGTGAAAACCTCCCCCTCGGCGGAGTACAGACGGGACATCGCTACATTTACTGGCACCCGTTCTATCCTCACAGGATGCTCATGCCGGAGACGCTCGACGGCGGCGATCCTGATATGGAAGTCGAGTACCGTGATAAACTGGTGTATCGCGACTACCCGGAGCCGGCGCAGGAATACCTTCGTACGGTGAAACGGTTCCAGGGTACGGATTTCATCTCCCGGGACCAGATCATCGTTTACGAATATGACTGGAAGAAGCGTTGGAAAACGATTTACCACCTGAATCTGGAAACCGGGGACAAGCACGTCTACTACGATTTCAGCGTCTCCGAGAAATACCGCGATCCCGGCAACCTCGTCATGGTTAATGACGAGCACGGAAACTCTGTCGTCCTCCTCAACGATCATTCGATCTACCTCGATGGCATGGGCTATCGGGAAGACGGCACCTTCCCCTTTGTCGACAAGGTCAACCTCGATACGTGGGAAAAGGAACGCATCTGGCAGTCATCCACGGACGCCTATCAACGACCGACCGGATTCTATCGCGGATTTAATGAAATTGTCTACCGTAGCGAATCCCCATCCCAGGCCCCGAACTATTTTCTCTATTCCTTCCAGGACGATACCTCGCGCCAGTTGACGGACTTCGACGATCCCTTCCGCGAGGCAAATCAACTGGAGAAGCGACTCGTTCGCTACAAACGCGACGACGGCATCGATCTGGATGGAATGCTCTACCTTCCACCCGATTACCAGCCGGGAAAGCGCTACCCGATGATCATGACCGCCTATCCGGAGGAGTACACCGGTGAGGACGTAGCGAGCCAGAGCGTCAATCGCGAGAATCGCTACACCTGGCTCTGGGGAGAATCCCCACTCTACCTGTGTATGCAGGGATATGTCGTTCTCGACGGAGCGAAAATCGCGATTATCGGCGATCCCGAGACCGTCAACGAGACCTTTATCCAGCAGATGACATCCAGCGCGGAAGCCGCCGTGAGTTACCTGGACAGCCTGGGCATTATCGATCCCCGGCGCGTGGCCGTCATGGGTCACAGCTACGGCGCTTTCATGGTGGTGAATCTGTTGGCTCACAGCGATAAATTCGCTTGCGGAATCGCGAAGAACGGAGCTTATAATCGTACATTAACACCTTTCGGATTCCAGAGCGAGCGCAGAACGCTCTGGGAGAACCGCGATCTGTACCTGAACGTCTCCCCCTTCCTCTATGCGGATCAGATCAACGAGCCGCTGCTTCTCATCCACAGCATGGAAGACACCAATTCGGGAACCTATCCCATGCAAAGCGAGCGTCTCTTCGACGCGATTTCACAACTGGGCGGGATATGCCGATACATCCAGCTTCCCCTCGAAGATCACAGCTATCGAGCGCGGGAAACGCATCTCCATCTCCTGGCGGAATATCTGAAATTCCTGGAGAAGTACATGGGCAAATCGTAACCGGTTTTCCCTTGACACCAGCTCCGGCCACGGAATTTTGAACCTGAATCCGAATCATTGACCGGGAGGCTGAATGCGCTATACACCGTCGTTTATACTGCAACAATACGAGCAGGGGAACCTGCATGGAACGCTCGACGGGTACGCGTTACTGACGGATATCGCAGGATTTACAAGCATTGCGACATCCTTGCAGCGGCGAGGCAAGGAAGGCGCGGAGGCATTGAGCCGATTTCTGGATGAAGTGTTCCACATCCCCATTTCCATCAGCGAAGCCAACGGCGGATTCGTCAGTGTTTTCGCAGGTGACGCAGTGTGCGCGATCTTCCCTAACGCAAGACCGGAGAGCATCTTGAAGGCCGTTACTTCGATCCGCAATCATTTCGAGAAGCACAACCGCTTTCATACCCTGCTTGGCGACTTCGATGTGAAAATCAGGCAGACGGTAGTTCTGGGGAAAATCTCCTGGCGTATATTCCGGAACGATGTCCAGAACGAGTATGTATTCTATGGCGATACGCTTCGTGAAATGGCGCAGCTCTCTCAACGCAAAGAGGACATCATCTTCTCACCCGAGGCTGTTCGTTCCATCGGCGTGGAGCGTTTCGAGGAGTCTCCATCAGGTTATTCCCCAAGGGACACGCCATTTGCATTCGAACTTGCCCCACAGCCTCTTCAGTTCAATATCCAAAGCGATACAAGGAGCGATTTCCTCCACGCGTCGCTTCGCAACGAGAAGCCTGCCAACGAAATCCGCAGCGCGGCCTTCAGCTTCGCGAATCTGCAAGACATACCGGAAGAGTCGATCGAAGAAACCATCGAGAAATTCGCGCGGTTGGCTGATAAATACGGTGGATTCATCAATAAGCTCGACGCGACCGACAAGGGACTCATCGCGATTTTTCTGTTCGGCATCCCCCGCTCGGCCGGCAATACGCTGGAAAGGATATGCAACTTCGCGCTGGAGGCAATCGACGAGATACCGGAAATCGCCTGCGGGATCAGTTGCGGCTCCGTGTTCGCCGGATACATCGGTAGCGGCGCGACCCGTGAATACACCGCGCTCGGGCATCCGGTCAACCTTTCTGCCCGGCTGATGGAAATCGCGCAGGCTGGTGAAATCATCGCCGACACCTACCTCTGGCAGAATCTGCACAATGATTTCTCGTTCAGCTACCTGGGGAAACTGAACCTCAAAGGGCTGTCCGATCCCATACGACATTACCGGTTAATGCGGCGGATCGAGATTATCGCCACCTTTCAGGAGAGCAAATTCATCGGCCGCAAAGAGGAGATTGAAAAGCTTATATCGCATGTCGATAGCGCGTTGTCGCAGAAACGGAACGAGGTGATCTATATCTCGGGCGATCCCGGCATCGGAAAAAGCCGACTGGCTCGCGAAGCTTTATCGCGTCACGAGGCAGGAGAATACCACTTCTTTCACACGAAATGCGACGCCTTCACGCAACCCGCGTGGTCTGTTGTGACACAGATGTTGAGACAATACTTCGCCGTTTCGACTTCGACAAACCTAGACGAGCAGATCGATGAATTTCGAACTGCCTGGGAAACCTTTGCCGGCGGCGATCACGAGATCGAGCGCATCGAATCGATGATCGCGTATCTTCTCGGCTACAAGTGGCCCGATTCCGTGTGGAGCTTGCTCCCTGCTTCCGAGAAACCGCGTCAGTTACGCGGGGCGAATATTCAATTCTTCAGAAAACTGTGTCTGGAAAAGCCGGTTGTCGTTCTGCTTGACGACGGCCAGTGGATCGATCAGGAAAGCCGTAGGATCCTCCAGCTACTCAGCGACGCGGAGATCGCGCCATTCATCGTTGTTTCGCCCTGCCGCTACAATTCCGACGGAAGCATGGTCGAGTTTAAGCTCGCGAAGCACGAGAGAATCGACATTGAACTCGACATCATGCGGGACGATGAGAATGTTGAGTTGGTCTCAAACCTGCTGAGTGTGGAGCGCGTTCCATTCAGGACGCTGAAACTCGTCCGCGAGAAATCAATGGGAAACCCGCTGTTCATCGAGCAGATCACCACGTATCTCCGTGAGAACGGCATCGTGGACGTGCACGGAAAAATCGTTTCCGAGATCGGTTATTTCAGCACATTCAACATCATCGATATCGTGAGCAGTCGCCTGGATCGCCTCACCCAGAATGTACGCGAGTGCGTGAACAACGCCAGCGTGCTGGGAATGGAATTCAACATTCAGGTTCTTTCGAACATGTTGCGCGCCGAACCGCACGAGGAGCTTCAGGAAGGCGTGCGCAACAGGATATGGCGCGATCTGGACGAGATTCGCTACATCTTCTCGCACATTCTCATCCGGGATATCATCTACCAGCGGATGATCACATCCAAGCTTCACAAGCTGCATCGGATCGCCGCGGAAGCAATGGAAAGAGTTTTTGCCGAAAAGCTCGGTAAACACGCGGAGGAGATCGCCATCCACTACGACAAAGCCGGTAACTGGAAACAGGCAATCCATTACTACAGCCGCGCAGCTAACTATAGCAACGAGATTTTCCAATATCAGAAGAGCCTGTCTCTATATGAAAGAGGACTCGAGCTCAGTATCGGAAATCACGGCAAAAACAATATCGTAACAGCCAAATTCTATGTGGAAATAGCAAGCATTCATCACACGGTGAGCAACTACGATAAAGCGCTTGCGTACAACCTCAAGGCGCTGAAAATAAGGCAGCAGGAGTTGGGAGAAGCGCATTATCAAATCGTGATCAGCCTGAGCCACACGGGAATCGTGCTGGACTCCATGGGCAGGTACGACGAAGCGCTGGACTATTTCAAGCAGGCACAGGCGATTCAGATGAAGCTGAACGAGCACGATGCCGCAATGGCAAGATGCTACAACAATATTGGGATCATCCACGACGCCCAAGGGGATATCGACCTGGCGCTTGAATACTACCAGAAAGCGTATGATATCCAGGTCGAAGCCGTGGGCGAGAATCACCCGGAGACTGCGAAGTACTTGAACAATCTGGGAATCATTCACGAAGCGATGGAGAATCACGAGAAAGCGCTCGAGCAGCACCTTAAAGCCCTAGGAATCCAGCAGAAAACGCAAGGAAACAAGCACCCGGAGACCGCAACGTACCATAACAATCTCGGGGTCATTTACGATACGATCGGCGATAAAACAAAAGCACTCGAGCATTACCAGAAAGCCTTTGAGACTTGGTCGAGAGTCTATGGCGAGAATCACCCGGATACCGCCATGAGCATGATCAATCTCGGTATCCTGCAAGCGACTGGCAACCAACCCGATTCAGGAATCGAACTCATTATCCGAGGCTTCAATGTCTTCATGAGAGCGCTGGGCGTGAAGCATCCCTATACGCAAGATTCCCTGCAATCGCTGGTGGAAGTTCTGGAGAGACTCGATATGTTCAACGAAGCCGCGAAGTACAGAGAGTTGTTATTGGATGAGGAGGATTGAACCCCGCGTCTCAAGCAATGGAACTTTTCTTTTCCGAATCAGATGAAGCATCAATCAAACAGTTTCTTTCTCAGGCAGGAATTCTTGCGCTATGATGGAATACATGAGGACGTCATGGAATTCCTTGCCGTAATCGTATTGCCTGAGCAAACCTTCCCGCCGAAATCCGTTCTTCTCAAGGACACGAAGAGAAGCTGCGTTCTCGGGAAGGACACACGCCTGAATCCGGTTTAGTTTCAGATCCTCGAATCCAAAAGAAAGAACAAGCTTCAGAGCCTCCGTAATGATACCCTTTTTCCACATGTCAGGGGATAAGTAATAAGACACTTCTGCCATCGATTTCCTCACAAATCCCCCAAGATCACACCGTCCAATAACTCCACCGCTTTCTTTCCATTCGATGCACCATGTGAACACCAAGCCCGATTTCAAGCATCGCCCATTCAAATTTCGTATCCAGCGCATAGCATCCTCCCGATCTTTGGGTATCAAAATCGATCCAAGATACCTTTGAACTTCCTCCTCTCGGAAGAACCCAAGATACTGATCAATGTCCTCGTCTCGGAATGGACGAAGAAGAAGGCGCTCCGATTCAAGAACCGGTACTTGTTTGAAATAGTCTTTATATTTCATTTTAGCTCGTACTCCACATAATGTATAATAGCTCTTGAACATATCGATTGATAACCATACTCTCTAATGATCCGGGAAGCAATTCCCGCCTGAAGCAGTGAGGTTGCCATGACCGCCGCATTGGTAAATTCTCCGTGAGTACATCGTTGGGAGAGTCGTATTTTTATTATATCCATTACAATATTTTTTGTCAAGATTGAAATTGCAGGTTACTTTATCAATGGATTATTCTCAAACACATTACGGATTTTGGAACTGAAACGACACCCCAAGTCTGGACTGTTACAGAATTTCATTACAACAGGTTCATTCAATCGTTATATTCATCAGCCGGATGTTGAAACAAAGAAGGCAATTCTGCGTTATACCTGTAAATCATCCAGATGTCGTACCGGGCAGTTTTGTCTAAGCGACGACACAATCAGCAATTCCATAATCGTTAGAATTGACTGAAAATCTACTTCTAATTTTGATTTGACATGAATGACCATTCGGAACTTTTAGGGTCATGATGCAAAGAAATAATTTCGTATAAGAATCAGAAGTATATACACAGATAGATCACAAGGAGGAACTTTCATGAACGAAGACCGCAAACGAATTTACCTTTTCGGTAATGGGCAAGCTGAAGGCAGCACCGGAATGAAGAACCTGCTGGGCGGCAAGGGGGCCAACCTCGCCGAGATGAACCTGATTGGCGTTCCTGTTCCGGCTGGATTTACGATTACAACCGAAGTATGCACCGAATACAATACACTCGGCCAGGATAAAGTGAAAGAACTGCTTGAGCCGGCTGTAAAGAAGGCGATCACGGCAACCGAAGCAATCATGGGAATGAAATTCGGAGACGCCGTCAATCCGCTTCTGCTCTCGGTTCGCTCCGGCGCACGCGTTTCCATGCCCGGCATGATGGACACCGTTCTCAACCTCGGACTCAATGAAGAGGTGGTGGAAGGTCTCGCGAAAAAGAGCGGCAACGACCGCTTCGCTTGGGATTCCTATCGTCGCTTCGTGCAGATGTACGGCGACGTTGTTCTCGATATGAAACCGGTTTCGAAGGAAGACATCGATCCGTTTGAAGAGATCATCGAAGCGGTGAAGGAAGAAAAGGGTGTCGAAGAAGACATCGACCTCACCACCGACGACCTCAAGGAACTGGTCACACGCTTCAAGAAAGCCGTGAAAGAAAACACAGGCAAGGACTTCCCGACCAACCCGTGGGATCAGCTCTGGGGCGCGGTTTTCGCCGTGTTCAATAGCTGGATGAACGAGCGCGCGATCCTGTATCGTCAGCTCAACCACATCCCCGAAAGCTGGGGAACCGCGGTAAACGTGCAGTCGATGGTCTACGGAAACATGGGCGACAACAGCGCGACAGGCGTTGCTTTCACCCGTGACGCCGGAACCGGCGAAGACATCTTCAACGGCGAATTCCTGATCAACGCGCAGGGCGAAGACGTAGTGGCGGGTATCCGTACACCGCAGCAGATCACAGCCGAGGGCTCACGTCGCTGGGCGAAACTTCAGAACATCGAAGAAGCCGAGCGCAAGGCGAAATTCCCGTCACTCGAAGAAGTGATGCCGGAAGTTTACAAGGAACTCGACGCCACCCAACAGAAGCTTGAAGATCATTACAAAGACATGCAGGACCTGGAATTCACCATCCAGGACGGCAAGCTCTGGCTGCTCCAGACCCGTAACGGAAAGCGTACCGGCGCTGCGATGGTCAAGATCGCCATCGACATGCTCGATCAGAAATACATCGACGAGAAGACCGCCCTCATGCGCGTCGAACCCAATAAGCTTGACGAGCTGCTTCACCCGGTATTCGATCTCGACGCCCTCGCGAAAGCAACCGCGATCGCCAAGGGTCTGCCGGCCTCGCCAGGCGCTGCAACCGGCCAGATCGTGTTCTTCGCAGACGAAGCCGAAGAATGGGTCGCAGGAGGCAAGCAGGTTGTTCTCGTGCGTATCGAGACCTCCCCTGAAGACCTTCGCGGCATGAACGTCGCGGCAGGTATCCTCACCGCGCGCGGCGGTATGACCTCGCACGCGGCTGTGGTAGCTCGCGGCATGGGCAAGTGCTGCGTCTCCGGCGCAGGCGGAATCAAGATCAACTACAAGACCCGCACCATGGAAGCCGACGGCAAGACCTTCAAGGAAGGCGATTGGATATCCCTGAACGGCTCCACCGGTGTTGTCTACGAAGGTAAAGTCGAGACCCGCGATCCCGAGCTCAGCGGAGATTTCGGTAAGATCATGGATCTCAGCGACAAATACACCCGCATGTACGTCCGCACCAATGCCGACACGCCGCGCGATTCGAAAGTCGCTCGCGGATTCGGCGCGCAGGGTATCGGCCTTTGCCGTACCGAGCACATGTTCTTCGAAGGCGACCGCATTAAGGCCGTGCGCGAGATGATCCTCGCCGAGACCGAAGAAGGACGCCGCAAAGCCCTCGACAAGCTTCTGCCCATCCAGCGCGAAGACTTCGAAGGCATCTTCGAAGCGATGGACGGACTTCCAGTGACCATTCGTCTTCTGGACCCGCCGCTCCACGAGTTCGTACCTCACGAGGAAGAGAACCAGAAAGAGATGGCCGACGAACTCGGAATCTCCGTGGACAAAGTCAGAAGCATCGTCGATTCGCTGGCTGAATTCAACCCGATGCTCGGTCACCGTGGATGCCGCCTGGGCATCACCTACCCAGAAATAACCGAAATGCAAGCGCGCGCGATCATCGAAGCCGCGCTGAACGTTTCTGCCAAGGGCATCAAGGTGTTCCCGGAAATCATGGTTCCGCTTATCGGTACCAAGGAAGAGTTCATCATGCAGGAAGAGATTATCGAACGCGTGGCTGAAGAAGAATTCGAGAAGGCCGGACGCCGCCTCGAATACCTCATCGGTACGATGATCGAGATCCCTCGCGCTGCGCTCACTGCCGATCTGATCGCAGAGCACGCCGAGTTCTTCAGCTTCGGTACCAACGACCTCACCCAGATGACCTTCGGTTACTCGCGCGACGATGCCGGCAAATTCCTGCCGGTTTATACCTCGAAGGGTATCCTTGCGCACGATCCGTTCCAGGTTCTCGACCAGGAAGGCGTTGGCCAGCTTGTCGAGATGGGAACGAAGAAGGGACGCTCTGTACGTCCGGACCTCAAGGTCGGTATCTGTGGCGAGCACGGCGGCGAACCGTCATCCGTCAAGTTCTGCCACCGCGTGGGCATGAATTACGTGAGCTGTTCCCCATACCGCGTGCCGATCGCACGTCTCGCAGCCGCTCAGGCAGCAATCGAAGATGATCAAACGAAATAAATAACGAACGCCCGGGAGCAAACCTCCCGGGCTTTTTTTCATAATTGTCGTAACGGCGGTTCCTACCCGACGTTGTATTTGCAAAGAGTAATCAACCTAAGGAGCATCATGAAAGGCAAAGTAAAGTGGTTTAACAGCAACAAGGGATACGGGTTCATTCTGTCGGACGACAACACGGAGTATTTTGTACACTGGAAATCGATTGTGACCAAGACCCCAACGGAACTCAAGGTTCTGAATCCCAACGAAGACGTTGAATTTGATCTTATGAATACCGATAAAGGAGTCCAGGCGATCAATATCATTCGCTTGAACCCATCTGTATAACAACGGCTGATCCTCCCCATCTCCGTTTAATGCATAAACCGCAGGAAGCACATCCTTTCCTGCGGTTCTTTTTGCGACCGTTGAATTGTGCTCAACGACACGATATCCCGAGTGAAGAACCATAAAATTGAACATGTCGAATCGGGGAAGCGACCCAAGGAAACCATTTCCGCATTCTCTGTTTCTCTGATTAATGAATCGTCAAAGCGGAAATGGTATTAATCCCACAGAAAATCCTTTACAAAGTACCCTTCCGGGTATTTTAAGACGGAAAAATATTACAAAGGAATTGCGAAAGATGTTTACACACATGAAATCGGATTTGCAAACCACCATCGATGAACTGAAGGCCAGGGGATTATATAAACACGAGCGGATTCTGTCATCTCCTCAGAATCCCGAAATCACGCTGAGAGACGGAAGCAAGGTACTTAACTTCTGCGCGAACAATTACCTGGGACTCTCCAGCCATCCCGAGATCATCAAAGCGGCGCATGAAGCGATCGATCGCTGGGGATTCGGGCTTTCGTCCGTCCGCTTCATCTGCGGAACGCAGGACATCCACAAGGAGCTTGAAGTCAAGATCAGCCAGTTCCTCGGGATGGAAGACACCATCCTCTTCTCATCCGCCTTCGACGCGAACGGCGGCGTCTTCGAACCGCTTCTCGGTAGCGATTCGGCGATCATCTCTGACGAATTGAACCACGCCTCCATCATCGACGGCGTTCGCCTCTGCAAGGCACAGCGCTTGCGTTACAAGCACTCCGACATGGAAGAACTCGAAAAGTGCCTCCAGGAAGCAGCTTCGGCCAAATACAAACTTATCACCACCGACGGCGTTTTCTCCATGGACGGCGACATCGCCAAGCTGGACGAGATTTGCGATCTGGCTGACAAATACGACGCGCTGGTCATGATAGACGAATCCCACGCCACCGGATACATTGGAAAAACCGGACGCGGCACCCACGAGTATCACGACGTCATGGACCGTGTCGACATCATCACAACAACGTTCGGAAAGGCGCTTGGCGGCGCTTCCGGCGGATGCGTCTCGGGCAGGAGCGAAATCATCGACATGCTTCGCCAACGCTCCAGACCCTACCTCTTCTCGAATTCGCTGGCTCCGGTCATCGCAGCCGCCACCATTCGAGCGATCGAACTCCTGGAAGAGAGCACGGCCATGCGCAACAAAGTCGTGGATAACGCGATCTTCTTCAGGCACTGCATGAAGCGCGCTGGATTCGACCTCATCGATGGACACACGGCGATCGTTCCCGTGATGATTTACGACGAACCACTGGCTCTCAAAATGGCGGACATGCTGCTCGAACATGGCATCTACGTGATCGGATTCGCGTATCCCGTGGTTCCGATGGGTAAGGCCCGCATCCGTGTCCAGCTTTCGGCGGCGCACACGCGCGAGCAGATCGGCAAGGCGATCGGGCGATTCATCGAAGTGGGCTACGACCTTGGATTAATAGTGAATAAAGTTCATCACGAATAGAGGAAAAACTTTACAGATCGCATTTCTTGCGCTATCATTGTTTCGTAATACATCATTAAGAAAGAGAGGATGATTATGAAACGCTGCGCTTGGTTTTTTCTCCTTCTCCTTTTGATTACCCAGGTGTTCGCTGCATCCGTATCGATGGAGCGAGCACAGGTAATCGCATCAAACTGGCTTACACACGTCAAAGGCGCCAGAGCTACCGCATCCGACGTTACAACGCTTGACTATCAAGGTCACACTAGTCTTTACATCGTTAGTTTTTCCGAGGGGGGATTCGTTATCATTCCCGCCGACGACAGTGTGATTCCAGTTCTGGGGTATTCGGAGACCAACGTCGCCGTGAGCGATATCACGCATCCGGCAGTTCAGGAATGGTTTGAAGACTATCACCGGCAGATCGACCAGTTCATGAACGAAAAACTCACCAACGAAGGCACTCTTCCCCTATGGCAGGATATCGAGAGCAGTCAGTTCTCGCATTATCCGCTCTCGAGGGGCGTGAACGCGCTCGTCACAACCACATGGAACCAGGGACAGTACTACAACGAGCAATGCCCCTACGATATTACGTCCACAGCGAGTAACAATAATGTATGGGCAGGTTGTGTCGCGACAGCGATGGCGCAAGTCATGCGTTACCACTCACATCCCGCGGTCGGTTACGGTTCGCACTCCTACACTTCAGCATACGGTACCGAATCCGCGAATTTCGGTTCGACAACCTATAGCTGGCTCAACATGCCCACCGCAGTAACCAGCGGATCGACTACCACTCAGAAAAACGCGGTTCAAGGCTTGATCTACGACTGCGCGGTATCGGTCGATATGAATTTCGGTCCTACCGGATCCGGCGCACAGATGGGAAGCGCGCTCAAAGCGCTGGTCATGTTCTTCAACTACGATAACGGCCTGACCTACCATGAATACAGCGATCTGACCTCGTGGAAGAACATGCTCAAGGCTGAGCACAACGCGGGTCGCCCCGTGCTCTATGCCGGATCGGGAACCGGCGGACACGCGTTCGTGTGCGACGGATACAACGACAGTGATTATTTCCACTTCAACTGGGGTTGGGGTGGGGCTTATAATGGCTATTTTGCCATTGGGAGCTTGAATCCCGGGACGCATAATTATTCTTCAAGCAACAACATTATTATAGGCATCAAGCCAAGTACATCGACCAACACCTACCCTCTGTTCACTTCGTGGGACGGCTTCGATGTTGCTGGATGGAATCTCGATTACAACGGAGACTCCACCGATGACTGGCTGTATTATTACTCGAACCCTCATACGGGAGTGCATTATCTCGGCGCGAAGCACCCCAATGTCTGGCTGATATCTCCGCAGATCACGCTGCCATCAAACACGCAGGACACATTCACGCTTTGGACGAACAGGCTCAACTCCTTCAACCAGGGATTCAACGTCTACATCTCCACAACCGGCAACAACTACACTACGGATTTCAACACGCAACTTGGAACCATCGGTGTGGGAACGAGCTGGTCTCAGTCGAGCTTCGACCTATCCAACTATGCCGGGCAATCGATCTATCTGGGATTCAAGACAACGGGAACCGACGATGCCACTTACTACTACATCTTCCTGGAGGATTTGCAGATCGAGTCCTCGCCTATCACAAATCCTACGGTTTCAGCAACGGATCCGGCAACTGCAATCCTTCATCATCGCGCCACTCTGGGTGGAACCGTCACCGACAATGGCGGAGCAAGCCTCATTCAGCGCGGTATTTGCTACGCACCTTACAATAATGTGCCTTCTTCCGGATTGTTCGTGCCGGCTACCGGTACGGATGTGGGATCATTCTCTATAATCCTGACCGGTCTTGCGCCGGGCTTGCGTTACAATGCATGTGCTTACGCGGTCAACAGCAGCGGTCTTTTCGGCTTCGGGCCTGTCGTTGATTTCATTACGGACGTTTATCCACCCACAGGAACAAGTACGCAGACAGCCGCAGACGGAATCGTGCCCTTCCCGACAACCGGGCTGGATATCAATTTCACGGGAGTTGCCGGGGCTATTACCAACGATGTCACAATCGACGTTATTGAAGAAGCTCCACAGGAACCTGGAATCGCGTTCCTTTCTGCGCCCAATCCGGCAGATTTTTCTTTTGTGATCACGAACAACACGGGATTCACCTTCTTGAACGGGCAATTGCAGTTCAACGTCGATCAGCTCAATCAAATCTCTTCCGGCGGAATCGACACATCCCTCTTCCTCACCATGGACAACGATACGGATACCGGGATTCAACTGTGGCATCGTAGCGACTATCTGAGTGGGGATTTCACGCTGCTCGGGAATCTGTTCTATCATGACAACAACGACATCAACGGCGATCTGGACGATTACCTCTACGCAAACACGACTTCTTTCAGCGAGTTCACCATGAGTGGTGGTGCGAATCACACATTGCCTGTGGAGCTATCATCGTTTTCAGCGATCGTAACCTCTGAAGAAGCCGTGAAGCTCGAGTGGATCACGCAATCTGAATCGGAAATGGCAGGATACAACGTCTTGCGATCCGTCACCGACGTGCTGGATGAGTCTCTTCAGGTCAATCTACAGATGATTCCCTCTCAGAACGAGCCGGACGGAGCGGATTACAACTATCTCGATACTGATGTCACGTCCGATGCGACCTTTCATTACTGGCTTCAAGGCGTGAATCTGGACGGATCGAGTAAGCTATATGGTCCGGTTTCCGTTACGGTGCAGTATTCGGAATCGGACGAGGAAACGCCGGAGGTTGTGCTGGTAAACAAGCTCGAAGCAGCCTACCCGAACCCATTCAATCCGTCGACAACCATCTTGTTCACCGTTAAGGAGAACGATACGGCGAAAGTTAGAATCTTCAATCTGAAGGGCGAACTGATTCGTGACTTTACCGGATACCAATCAGGTGTGCACAAGATTGTTTGGGACGGCGAAGACCGAAACGGCAGGAAGGTAGGCTCTGGCATATACTTGTATCGCCTCGACGCTGGTTCGCAAAGCACCACCCGGAAAATGATGCTCATCAAATAAAGTCTTTGCACCATCAGAGAGCGGCAGTCGATACGTCTGCCGCTTTTTTTCGCCAGACCAGTCCGCGGGACGGCGCTGGAAACCCGAACGTCCCCGCGACATGCACCATACGCCGATAACAACCGCCAACTGACGCATGTCGCGGGGACTTGTTCGAGGGTTTCCTGGAACATTTCCTATGTTGTTCGTTATAGAAAACAACATAGGAAATGTTCCGTCGCGAAGCGACAGCGCCGTCCCGCCGGGTCGTCAGCTCACGATTCACGTCGGTGCTTATTCCCTATCGATGAATAAACGACATTCGTTGAAGATATTGTTTGACATCATGAAATAATTCCAGAAAACTACATCCCGATACAGAGATGGAGACAGAAAATGTGGAAACCCATAGAGATAGAAGATAAAGAGATTATCAACAGCTACCTTACGGAGCTGGAAACGGAAACGTCGGAATTGAATTTTACCAACCTGTACATCTGGCAGGTGGGTCAGGACATGCGTTACAGGGAAATGGACGGCTTCCTGGTCATTCGCCAGGGACTCAAGGCACATGACTACTTCTTCCCGATCGGAAGCGGCGACCTGACGCAGTTAATCCATAAACTGAAGGAAGAGCACGGCCCAGAGCCGCTGGTTTTGCGGTGCCTTGATGAATCGATGAAGAACAGGCTGGAAGAGGCGATGCCCGGCGCATTCCAGTTCACGCATACGGAAGATCGCGACGACTACATCTTCTCGGTGCAGGAACTGATAGATCTCCCCGGTCGGAAGTACCGAAACAAGCGTAATTTCATCCTCGGATTCGAGCGCGACTACCAGTTCGAGTACCATCGCCTTACGCCAGAGACAACGCAGAAAGTCATCCACTCTCAACTGGAGTGGTGCAACCGGCGCAACTGCGAACACTTTGCTGACCTGCATCGCGAGAAGATCGGCATCATCAGATCGCTCGAGCAATTCGAGAAGCTCCATTACGTGGGCGCGTACATCGAGGTGAACGGTAAAATCGAGGCATTTACCTTTGGCGAACCCATCACGGACGACATGGTGGTAATCCACATAGAAAAGGCCAATGACGACTTCCGTGGATTGTACCAGTTCATCAATCAGCAATTCCTGAAGAACGAGTGGAGCCAGTACACCTACGTGAATCGGGAGTGCGATTTAGGTATCGAAGGCCTGCGCAAGGCAAAGCAATCGTACAAGCCGATGCGAATGGTGGAAAAGTATCGTGCAGTTTTGCAATAAAGAGTAAGCTGAAGCTAACCGAGTCGCCGAATCATTTCGGCAATCGTAAGCTTCAGGAGCGGATGAACGAAATCCGGGGCGATCTCGGCGATCGGATCGAGAACAAACCGTCTTTCGTGCGCGTGAGGATGTGGAATGATCAGCGCTTCCTCCTGAATGATCCTGTCGCCGTAGAACACGATATCGATGTCGATGGCTCGCGGCCCCCAGTGGATTTCCCTTTTGCGGCCAATGATGTTCTCGATTTGCTGGCAGGCTTTCAGGAGTTCGCCGGGCAAAAGCGTTGTCTCGATTGAAACAGCGCAATTCAAGAACTGCGGCTGTTTCGTATAGCCCCAGGGTTCTGTCTCGACGATGCTGCTTTGCCCGACAAGTGCGACATCCGGTATCTCGCAAAGCTGCCGGATCGCATGCAAAATAGTCTCTTCACGATCTCCCAGATTCGATCCGAGCGACAGGTAGGCTATCATCTTCGTACGCGTTACCTCTCCCGCTCCATCTCGACTTCCACGCCATCCAGCGAAGCGTTGATCGCAACAAAAGGCTTGCGGATGCTGATGTTCGCCTTGACGATCTTGGGATAGTTCGTCAAAATTACATCGAGGATTTCATTCGCACACTTCTCGAGAATGTAAAACTGATGCGTCTCCATGATATGCTTCACATCGTCGAACACCCGGGTATAATCCACCGTCTGCTCCAGCGTTTGGATACTGGTATCGAGCTCGGGATCCGTCTCGAACGTGAGCGTAACGATGAATCGCTGCCCCAGCTTGCGTTCTTCGGGATGCACGCCGTGGTAACCGTAGAAAATCATATTGTTGAGATGTACCTTCATGCTTCCTCCAGCTTCTCGATAATTTCCACCCTGATCTTGTCGCCCATCTTTTTATCGAACCAGTATATGACAACACCGCTCAGGATGAGCCCGACCAGAGAGATGATAATACTCATCGCCTCCGCAAGGTGAAACGCGTATCGCGAGATCGCAAAGAAAACCATCATCATCAGAATCGGGAAGATGAACACGACGAACGACGACATGATCCTCGACGCCGGGGCGATCTCCAGATGGACGCAATCGCCGGCCTTGAGAGGCAAGTCCGTCTTGATCTTGTGCTCGATTGTCTTGTTCTTGCCCATGCACAACCCATTGATCATGCAACTGTCGCAGGAGCCCGTTCTGCCCACAATAATCGTCGCGAAACCGTTCTCGCAGCTCTTCACAATCCCTTTTTCAATTCCATCGTCCATTTGCATGTCTACTCACCCTTATCCTTGATGCGGTTGATGATATCCGTAGTGGATTTCCCCTGCACGAATCGCAGGCTTTTAACCGTCCCGCCGTTCTTCATGACGACATCCGCGCCCACGATCTGGTCGATTCCCCAGTCACCGCCCTTAACCAGAATATCGGGGATCAGCTCGCTGATAAGCTCGTAGGGCGTATCTTCGTCGAAGATCGTCACATAATCCACGGATTGCAGCGCGGAAAGCACCGTTGCGCGGTCACGCTCGTTGTTCACGGGACGCTCCTCACCCTTTAATCGCTTCACCGAAGCATCGCTGTTCAGACCCACCACAAGGATGTCGCCCAACGACTTCGCCTCGCTCAAATACACGACATGCCCGATATGGATGATGTCGAAACACCCGTTCGTGAAGACCACCCTTTTCCCATCGTGCAGTTCCAACAATGATTTCAATTCATGCAGTTTCTTGATTTTATCGTACATTCCATCTCCAGTCTAGCTCGATTCCTTCAGGCCAATCAGCGAATAAATCTTCACCGCTTCCTCTTTACCTTTAACCTTCACCTCACCAAGGTAACGCACATCGACGTCATCTTTGACAAGCGCGAGGGTCCTTTCGCTCAAAATAATCTTGTGTTCGGCGTCGTATTCCTTGTTCAGGGCTTCCAGGCGCGCACCGAGATTGATGTTGTCGCCAATCGCGGTGTAATCGAATATCTGCTCCGAACCCAGGTTTCCAACCGTCGCAGGGCCACTGTTCACGCCGATACCGATCTCGAATATCTGCTTGCCTTCCTGTCGCCATTTGTCTTGCAGCTTATCCAGCACGACCCGCATCTCGAGCGCGACACGGCATGCTGTCAGCGCATGGTTCTCCAGCTCCACCGGTACCCCGAACAGAGCCATAATCTCGTCCCCGACAAATTTGTCCAGTGTTCCTTTGTGGCGAATGATCACATCCACCATCGCCGTCAGGTATTCGCGCAGCATCATCACCGTTTCGCGCGCCTCGTGGCTCTCTGTGTAGGTCGTGAACGAGCGGATATCGGAGAAGAGAACGGAGATGACCTTCTCTTCCCCACCGTATTTGAGCTTCTCGGGATGCTTGAGTAGCTCGTTGACCAGATCTGGCGCCATGTACTGCCGGAACGCGTTTCTAATCTGCTTTTTCTCTCGCGAGGTCCTGATATAGTGTCGCAGTAGACTGATAAAGTAGAGAAGCAGCACCAGAACCGGCAATTCCAGGTTCGGTGCGAATGTGTTCAATTTCGTCAGCAGCAGATACGTTCCACCCATGCACAGGACAATCAGCACGATAGATAGAATCAAGGATATGCTGGGGGAAATCCGTATGAATATGTAGCTGAGAATCACGAACAGCGCAAACTGAATCGCCAGCCACCAGATGAATGGAAAACGTTTGATGGTTTCGTGATCCAGACACATCTCCACGAAGTTCGCGTGGATTTCCACTCCCGGGGTCAGGCCCGAGTAAAAAGGCGTGCTGAAGTAGTCGTGGTGCTCCTTGAGCGTGGTGCCGAGGAGTACGATCTTGTCCTGAAGAACGCTGTCTGCGATAATGTGATTCTCGTACGAATCCAGATCGAAATCGGATATATCAAACGTGATATCATCCACAACCTGGTACAGGGGAACCCACGGGAAGGTGCTCGTAGGGCCGTAAAAGTGTATCATGGCCGTGTTCGTTCCAAATTTCGGGATTACGAACTCGTCTTCTCCCTCGATCTTGAAGGGATTACCGTCGGTGATGTTGGTGAGCATCCGATCGTGTCCGTTGTTCAGCAACGCCAGCCCGAGCACGCCGAGCGAATAGTAGTTCTGCTCACGATACTTCTGGAACAGCGAATAATGCCGGACGAATCCGTCGGCATCGGTGTGGATGTTCACCACGCCCCAGGGAATTCCCGCGTCCTGCAGCGGTTTGATCGGCGGCACAACGCGCTCGTGGATGTATCCGGCATGCTGCTCGCGAATGACGGAGCCGGCGAGTACGATTCGATCGCGATACTTCGCGCACGTCGCCGCCAAAAGGCTGTCCTCAACCGCGTCTCTCGGCTCGGTGAACTCGATATCGATGATGAGAAGTTTCGCCCCCGCCTGGAAGATGTTGTCGATCAGCTTCGCGTAGAGCGTTCGAGGGTAAGGCCAGGAACAGGTTTCGATGGAATCGAATGTGTCCTGATCGATATTGACGATGAGGACATCGTTGGATATCTCTTCCGTGCCGCGCATCTGCGTGAAGGTATCGTAAATTTTGTAATCGAAGTGGACCCAGAAGTCCGTGAGGAAAAATACTTGTAAACCGATGAAGATGACAAGAAGCAGCAGGAAGAACCTTATGTTTTGGGTGATTGTTCTAATAATCATGGGCTTTCCAGTGTATGAAAAAACTGGCGGTGATTTCTCACCGCCAGATGTCGTTTAACTTAGAATCGATAGCTCGCCTTGAATTTTACATCGTAGCGGGAATAATCATTGGCGGAGGTTTCTCCGTCCGAGAAATCGCGAATACCGAAGCTGAGCATGGTATCGAGATCATTGATCACCTCGTAGGAGGTACCGATATTGGTATTCAGAACATTCTGAGACACATCGGCCTTCGTGCCGTCGTTCTCTTCGTCGCCGGAAACGGTTGTCCAGCTAACGCTCATGAACGGCTTGAGTCTCTCGTCGACGAACCGCCAATCCATTTTTGCATAGATCGTATTATATGAGACATTCGATTTGTTGATGCTCAGGGTGTCAGCGCTGGTTCCGGTGTGATACTCCTGCTTGAAGTCCTTGCTGGAAGTACTGAACTGGAGAACCGTACGAACCGGAAGATCGCGGAAACGAGACACCGCCGAGAGCGATATCGTGTTCATGTCGTCCTCGAAGTTGTTGTACATGTCGCTTTCGCCATTACTGAGGTTGTAGTTCACGGAGAACAGCGTTGGTACGGCGAGGAGGCTGATCGCGTCATACGACAGACCTGTGCTGATCTGCGTAACGGTCTGATCGAGCTTTGAAGTAAGCGTGTCGGAATCGTTTGCCGAGTTCGACATGCTGTAACCCAGGCGCAAAGCCGGTAATCCGCGCGGACCGACCGTCAGTTGGGTAAACCAGTTGGTGGTAGCGCTGGTGTTCTCTTTCTGGTCGGAGAGGTTGTCCTCCTGCCAGTTCAAGCCCAGTGCGAGCTGCACCTGATTCTCCCAGAAGGAGACGTTGTCGGTTAGTGAGAGCACGGAAGTATCGTTCTGCAAGTAGTTCGCGGAAAGCGAATTAAAGCTTGCGCCGATCTCCGAGTAAGATACCGAAAGGAAGTTCCGGTACATATTCAACTGGGCATACAGCCTGAACGCCAGGTTCGATTGACCCGGAACGATCGGCTCCATGTTCTTGTTGATGATGATCAGGTCGTCAATCGACTCGGGGTCGAACATGATTTCATCGTCGGATTCTTTACCGTAGATGTACGCGCTGAGCGAGTCCTTGGACATCGCACCGTCATAGGTATCGTGGTTGTAAAGACTCATCGCGATTTCACCGCCGAGAACAAAGGCCCTGCGAAATGTAGCAAGCTGGAAATCGGTTCCGATAACCAGGTTGTCTTTCGGCGTGTTCACGTGATTGCCGTTATCGTCCAAAACCAGTTCCTCATCGAGCGAGAAGCGTTCGTCCTTGTTCTTGACGACACTCAAGCCCCAAAGGAGCGCATTACGAGAACCGGCTTCCGTTCTGAAACCGAATGTGTTTCGCTTGAAGGTCCCGTGCTTGTCGATCGTGTGAGTCGAGTCGCTGGTCACAGTATATTTGCCGTCGATTCCACGCTTGGATTCACCATAGATGACCATCAGGCGCATTCCGGCTCCGTTCAGGTCTCCGTGGATACCGCGAACGTTCTTGTTGTTCAGGGTGAAGGTATCGAAGTACGGAGAATCGTCACCGAGAACGAGTTCAAGGTGAGGTATCTTGATGCCGAAGGTGTAGCGGTTCAACGGTTGACGATCCTTGTCTTCGTCAGAGGAGAGGAACAGCTTCGTGTACATGTTGAAGTACTTCTGCTGTGTCTTCACGTTGATGTCCCAATCGCCGCGACGATCTTCGTCGGTGTCGCCGTCGCGATCAGTACTGTTGTATTTGCCGTAGAAACGGACACTGCCGGTCAAATCCATGGGCAGCTCGTACGGTTCGCTACCGCTGACCTTTGTCTGCCATGTGCGGGAGACGACCGGTTTACCGCTCATTGTCTCGGCTTTGATCTGGAAGCTGTGATTGCCGGACGGTACTTTTTCCATGCGCAGCGTAAGCATGTTACCGGTGATCGTAGCTTGGTTGGTCTTATCGAAACCGTCGAAGAACACCTGGATTTTATCCGTATCGATGTTTCCTGCCATGGCGAAATACGAGATGGCGATGATTAAATCCGCGTTTTCCGGAACGGTTGAGGAAACGGGAGAAAGCAGGATGAAATCATCCGATGGGGCCTCAGCAGCCGAAGCTTGAAGCCTGTAAGGATTGATCTCCGGTTGTGAAGCCGGCAAGGTCTGGATCGAGCCATTGAGCAGCGTCACTTCGAAGTAATACTCGATACCCTGCTCGATAACATCCGGTATTTGAGCCGTAAACATGGGCTGAACACCGGTGTCGCGGGTCATGAGCATGCTGATGTATGACTGCGAACCGAACTGGCGGTAGTAAAGATTCACTTCATCAACGTCGTCGATACCGTCGATAACTTCAAGATTGATGATCTGTTCGCTTCCCGGGGATAACGAGATCGGCGGGGTGTGCTTGAGTGTAGTGACAGCCGCCAGAAGCGAGAACATATTAATCAGTATAAGGAAATAGATCATTCTTTTCATAAGCCTACTCCAAATCGATTATGACTCTGCGGATTTCGCCGTCCGGACCCTTCATCTCAATTTCGAGGTCTGCGGCTTCTTCGAGTTCTTCAATTTCTTCGATGATTTCTTCATCGAGGTCTTTTTCTTCATACGGTGTTACAACGATGGGGCCGATACCGCCGGTTGAGGCTTTCTGGCCCGGGCCGACGTCCGCTGTTTCGCCGTCGGACTTGTTTTCCATCCTTACCGTACCCGTGAAGGTGTGGACTTCGGTTACGCCCGTGTCCGATACACTGAGAAGGAATTCGGTTCCCTTCACACTCGCCACGGTTGTAGGTGTCTCGATTTCGTAAACACCTGCCTTCTTCATGATTTTGGAGTAGATATTTCCCTTTTCGAGGTAAGATTTCTTGTCCAGCTGATTCGAGCCGTCAACCTCTGCCCGGATACGTAGGGTACTGTTCGGGAAGAGCTTGATCAGGGAACTGCCATCGACGAATTTCGCCGCCGCATAGGCGTTGTCGTAGCTGTTCAGTTCATCGTTGTTTTGTAGCATCGCACCGTTTTCCAGCCCTTCGGTCTTCTCCGCCCTGGTCAGATCAACCTTGCCTTTCACTTTGAGCGTCAAGGCCACCGGATCTTCCGCAAACAGAGCCGCGACTGCCACCATCAGCAAGATGGAGATTAAGACGATTGTTCTTCGTATTGTAATAGTCATAATTATCTCCTATTCGACAATAATGCTTCTGACGTCGATTTCGCCAGCGATGATTTGGGCGATCAGTTCATTCAACTGCGAAATATCGATGAGATTTCCTTTGTAGCGAACCATTCCGGACGGTACATAGCCATCGTAGATCAGGTTGAGGAAGCTCTCCATACCTTCGATTCCCATGAGATTCTGGATCAGCGTCATGATGATCTGCATCTGGATCGGATCGGTATTGGGATTCTCGATTCTGAACATGAACAGGGGGCTTTCAATCGTATTGCCATTATCGATCGGAGAAGAAAGAGGCCCCGTCACCTGCCAGGCGTATGTATGGCCAATCTCCAGCATCGGAGCTGTTGAAGGATAGGAGTATGCCGTTGTATGAACATCTTCGTCCTCGAAGAAAGGTATATCGTTGGCGATATCTTCCGCGGACGCATCCGAGGGGCTTTCGACCTCAAACAGCTTGAAATTGTAGCTGCCGAGGTTCGAGAGCCACATGAACGTCGGCTGTTGCGTTGGATACGAGACGATGCTTCCACCGACCGACGTTCCCGGATAAAGCAACTGGATGTTCACCGGATTCAGGATGGTGATAACCATTGTTTCCTGATCGGATATCGCAGCATCATTCGCCCCATCAAAAGCCTGGACGGTAACCTTGTACATGCCATCGGGAAATCTTCCCGTTGCAAGGATCGCATCCTCAAAATCCGGATTCTCATCCAGCACGCCATCCATAGTCAGACTTCCACGGAAGCCGTTGACTGGGACGTTCGAGATGATGTCACGAGATGTGAAAGGCTTTACAACGCCAGGGCCCAATGGATCATCCGCTTCGATACGGCTATCGGAATCGTTGAAGTCGATGAGCGTATTTCCGTTCCATTCGAGGCCCACTCGCAGATAATAACTTAGAACATCTGTCGCTGTTGTGTTTTGAATGGAACCGCTGAAGAATATGGGTTGTGCACTCGGGTTGTCGGGATCGATGTACGACGCATAAAACAGATTATACGTCACGTCATCGTTCAGAGTGATGGTCAGCGGCATGCCATCGGCAAAAACCACTGATACAGCCAATAGTAAAAGTAATACCGTTACGTGTTTCATAGTTTCTCCTCATGTAAAACTTTATTATTCACTCAGGTCATGTTTTGACGTTTAGGGATACGTGCGTTCTATTTATCCAAACCGATATCGATGATTTTCTTCAACAGAGCCTGGAAAGAATAACCTGCTTCTTTCGCAGCCATCGGCGTAAGGCTGAGAGGCGTCATGCCGGGCAACGTGTTTACTTCCAGGAAATATGCGAACTCGCCGTCGTAGCGGAAATCGACACGGGCATACCCCGAGCAGCCCATCAGATTGTATATTCGCAGGGCGTCCGCCTGAACTCGAGCCCTGACCTCTTCGGGAATCTTGGCCGGCACTTCGTACTCCGTATTGCCTTTCGTGTATTTATTGGTGTAGTCGTAAAAGCCTTTCCGCGGTAATATTCGCACAAGAGGTAACGCTTCGTCGCCGAGAATCGTCGCTGTAATCTCGTCGCCCTTGATGTACCGCTGGATAATGACCTCGTCGCTAAACTGGAATGCCAGATCGAGGGCTTCTGCGATTTGATTCTCCTGCTCGACGATGGTTATTCCCACCGAGGAACCGGACTGGTTGGGCTTGATCACGAACGGATAGCCGAAGATTTCCACGTCTTTGCCGTTAAAACTTTCGTGCGAATCGATGCAAATGTACTCAGGCACCTCGATATCGATTGCCTGGGCGAGTTGCATGGAGAGGTTCTTGTCCATTGCAAGGGCCGAAGACTTCCAGTCGGAACCCGTGAAGGGGATTCCGGCCAGCGAGAGAAGTCCCTGGACTCTCCCGTCTTCGCCGTCGCCGCCGTGCAGTCCGATAAAAACGATGTCGGCTTCGAAATCCTTGATCGCTCTGACCACCGAACAGTAATCGGGATACTCCTTTGGGTCGATCAAGCATGTCGAGTAACCCATTGCCTTGAGAGATTTTTCGATCTCTGCCGCCGATACGAGCGACACTTCCCGTTCCTCCGAGAAGCCGCCGGATAATATTGCTATTTTTTCCATGCGTTTACTTAAGGGTACAAAATCTTTCTGTCAAGATTTTTCGAAGCTCCAACACATGGCAGGATATTTCTTGACATCTAAATCTTGTACTCAAAATGGGAAATGGAGAGATTTATGAAAAAAGAATTGAAATTCATTGATTTATTCTCAGGGATTGGTGGTTTTAGAATAGCATTTGAAAATGCTACAAAAGCTCTAGGGCTAGATTCGAGATGCGTTCTTTCAAGCGACATTGATAAGGAATGTAGAAAAGCATACAAAGCTAATTTTGACGAGACTCCATTTGGAGATATCTCGCAGATTATGGCTAACGATGTACCTGATCACGATTGCCTTCTTGCAGGTTTCCCATGTCAACCATTCAGCATTATTGGTCAAAGAAAAGGATTTAATGATATTCGAGGAACTCTTTTCTTTGATATTGCACGCATATTGGAGGCCAAGACCCCGTCCTTTTTTGTTCTCGAAAATGTTAAGCAGTTGTTAAACCATGATCAAGGAAGAACACTGAAAACAATCTTAAGAACTCTTGGCGATATCGGATATACCTCCATTGAATATAAGATATTAAACGCCATGGATTTTGGCTTACCACAGAAAAGAGAGAGACTGTTTATTGTTGGGTTTAGGAATTTTAATCCTTTTTTCCGTTGGCCTAAAGAGAGAAGAGAAATGACTCCATTGGATGTATTGCTAGAAGAGAATCCAGACGCAATGTATTATGCCTCCAAATATATACAAGAAAAGAGGAAGAAGAACAGAAATAAATCAGAAGAGACAAGGATTTGGCATGAGAATAAGTCGGGTAATATAAGCATCCTACCATACTCGTGCGCCTTGAGAGCTGGAGCTTCATATAATTATTTGTTAGTCAATGGTGAAAGAAGACTTACCTCAAGAGAGATGTTAAGACTGCAAGGATTTCCAAATTCTTTTCGTATTGTTTGCAGCTATGCGCAAACAAGAAAACAAGCCGGCAACAGCTTACCTGTACCTGTTGCTCAAGAAGTAATCTTTGAATCTATCAAATCATTGATCGAGCTTAGCACTTGTTTTCAGGCAAATAAAGAAACCATGGAAGCGGTGAAATGAATAGACCAAAACTCAGATCGGCTGACAAGTACGATCCATTGTATCCATTAAACAGTTTCCCATCCAATTTTCCATACTTGGTGGCAGAATCAATTATTTACACCATCGCAACACAGGATAATCCACGAATTATTGGTTCTGACTGGGAAGAAATTTTTGCGAAATCAATTGGGGCAGAATGGACGCCATCAAACATTGGGCTTGATGACGTTGTTAATAAACAAATGGCATGGGGAGCTAAAACAGTCAAGAACACTAATCCCTTTAGTGCAAAGAAGGTAAGATTAATCTCTGGGCGTAATTCTCTTGCATACTCTTTTGGTGAAGAAAAAGTTTTGAATATTGATCCAAATCTTGTTGGGCCAAAAGTATTGGATATCTGGAATGAAAGAGTGACCTCAACAAGAGCTAAATATCGCCATCTCCGAACTGTTGTGTTAATTAAAGGCATTGATTTGAGGGAATTGACGATTTTTGAGACAGAAACTTCATTGTATATACCCGAGCAATTTTCCTGGGAATGGAATTCCAATAATAATTTAATTGCTACAGATGTAAGGACTGGAAAACATAAATTTACATGGCAACCACACGGTTCCCAGTTCACAATAATTGAAGAAGTCCCAAATAAAAGACTGAACATTAGGCTTTTAAAGTCTCCTCGATTGGTCCATGAAGATGTAATGCGTATAGTTGGATTCAATGAGTCTTGGGTTGAGCTTGTATATTAATGGATCATGTCTCAAAAAAAAAGAGAACTCAAATCATGAGATCCGTGAAATCCAAAAACACCGGGCCAGAAATAAAAATTCGCAAATATTTGTATCGCCATGGTTATAGATATCGTATTAATTACAAGGATTTACCTGGAAAACCAGATATTGTATTCCCTTCGAAGAAGAAAGCAATTTTCGTTAACGGCTGTTTTTGGCATGGACATAATTGCAAACATGGAAATAATAAACCTTCAACCAATAAAGAATATTGGGCGGTCAAAATTGGCAACAATATTCTCAGAGACAAACAAAATATTACATACCTAACAAATGCTGGATGGCGAACTTTAGTTATCTGGGAGTGCGAGTTGAAGCGATTTGAATTGGTAGAAGAACGTTTATTGAGATTCCTTGAAGACAACGTATGAACCGATTCGAGAGAAATCACCGGACACTCGCCGGTCGTTCAGGCGCACACATTAATAAGGGGCATTGCCGATTCACGAGTGAATTCACACTGATTCCCAGCAAGGAAGATGCTCCCGGGTTAATCTTTGAAGAGAACGGGGAGAAGGTCACGCTCCATAGCAGCTACTACCCCACTCGCGAGGCAATCCGTTGGGCCGAAAGTGTGAAAACGGAGAAGCCCCACATCGTTTGCCTGGGTATTGGACTCGGCTACGGACTCGATCCGCTCTGCAAGCGTTTCCCGGATAAGATCATTACGGTGATTGAACCCGACAAAAACCTCTTCAACCTCGCCATGCAGACTATCGACATCTCCAAACTGCCAGAGTCCGTTCGCTTCATCATAGGGTACGAAGACTTCGAGGTTCTCGATTTCATCGGCAACATCGATGAGATCGAAATACTTGAGATCAAGCAGCGAACCCGTCTGCTCCCGCGGTACTTCGACGCCGTCAAAAGACGATTGCAGAACAAGCCCATCTTCGACCTTAGCGATCAGTGGAAATACAAGAAATTCGCCGGGGCATCCAAGCTCAAGGTGATTTTCATCGATAGCGGATATGTGCTGACAAAGGAGTGCCTTTCCGCGCTCCAGCAACTGGGCCACGCCGTACAGTACATCCACATCGACAAGGACAACTACCAGTACGACGAGTTTGTGCGGAACTTCCTTACGCTCATCAGCCAATTCAAGCCGGATTTCGTTCTCACGATCAACCACCTTGGATTCGACCAGGAAGGGCGCATGACGGAACTCCTCAGCGAGCTTGAAATTCCGTTTATCTCCTGGTTCGTCGATAGCCCTACCGTCGTTCTCAGTGGGAAGGACACCAACATATCGGACTACTGCAACATCTTCGTCTGGGATCGTGACTACATTCAGGACGTTATCGACGCCGGTTATCCGCATGTCGATTACCTGCCGCTCGCGACCATGCCGGAGCTCTTCAAACCCCTCGATCTCCCCTACAAGACGGACGTCTCTTTCGTGGGAAGCAGCATGGTATACAGCACGCACAAAAACCTGCGCAGCATGGTGTTCCGCCGCGACCTCCTCTACCATCTGGATACCGTTGCCCTGGAGTTCCTCGGCATCGATAGCCGCTACGTCATCGAAGCCATCGACAGAGTCCGCGCTACCGGAATCGAACTCGCCTTCGATTATCCCGAACAACAGCTCGATTTCGAGGCCGCCGTCCTCTGGCGCGCAACGCAAATGTACCGCCTGAGCGGCATTGAGAAACTCGCGCCGTTCTATCCCACCGTCTTCGGAGACCCCAACTGGGATACTATCCTCAACAACCGCTATCGCATCGAGCGCGAAGTACTCTACTACGACAACCTGCCTCAGGTTTACAACACCAGTCGGATCAACTTCAACATGACCAGCCGGCAGATGAAAAACGCCGTGAACCAGCGCGTCTTCGACGTCCCCGCCTGTGGAAAATTCATCCTGACGGATTACAAACAGCAGCTCGAAGAAATCTTCGATACGAGTGGCGAGGAAATCGTATTCTTCAGGGATGTCGAAGAAATCCCGGAGCTTGTCGCCTTCTATCTGGAGAACGACTCCGTTCGCGAGAGATACGCCCGGAATGCATATAGCAGGGTGACTCGAAACGAAACCTATAAGCATCGCCTGGGCATGATGATCGAAATCATGCGGAAGCGATACACAGCCCGTTAATCAACCATCCAACGAATAACAGATCACTTCTTGACATGATTGCGCCATTTTCGACAACGTTACTTCGGTAACGAATGCACTGCATCTTCGTTAGTTTTATAAATCAATCTTCAAAATGAGATGGGAGAGAATTTTATGATGAGATACCCGCAAGTCGTACTGGCAGCGACTCTACTCATGCTTTTTACAGGGCTGTTCGCAGATGTCACGGTTGTAACCGAAACCAACCAGAAGCTTGTTGTCGATTTCAGTCTGGAGGATTACCAGGTTGTCCCGGAAGACGCTTACACTCGCATCCAAACCACGGGGCTGGTTCATCCGGAAGACGCGGGATCGCCCGATCTCCCCTATTTCACACGAATGATCGCCGTTCCGCCAGGTGGCTCGATTCGATTCTCTCACGATGCACGCAAAGCGCGATCACTCCATCTCGATGCACCGCTCATACCCATCCCGGAAGTTACCCAGGAAGACGCTGACGAAGTGAGCCGGCAAACCTATACAACAAACAAAGAATCTTATCGCTCCTCCGCACGACCGCTGGTGGAAATCATGGACAAAGGAAAATTCCGCGGCGTGGAAACGGTCACGATCCGCGTGAATCCATTCTCCTACAACAGCAGCAACAATACACTCTCGGTCAACGAATCGATCAGGGTCAGTTTCTCGTATACGGGGAACAACGTCAGTTCATCCCGCATTTATACCACACCGGAAGTTTTTAAGAATGTCATATTGAACCCGTCTCAAGCCGCCGGCTGGCGGACCTCGACGCGTGACAACGTCAATTACGCCAACTTCAGCGAGTTCCCTATATGGATGAGAATCGAGGTTCACAAGGACGGTTTATTCAAAATCACCTCCGATGCCGTCAATGAAATGGTCGATCGCTCCATCATCGATCCCACGGAGTTGCGCCTTTTCAGCACCGGCGGAGCAGTCATGGATCCCAGCGTCAACTCGAATGGACTCGAGTTCGCTGAAATTCCGATCTACGTCTACGGTGAATCGGATCACTCTTTCGATTCCGTCGATTACATCCTCTTCTATGGTCGTGACCGTGACGATTACGACCTGAACGAGGAAATCGAGCCCAACCATTTTTTCAATCCCTATTCTCAGGCGGGAATCTATTGGCTTACATTCGGTGAAGGCGACACATCGCCATCGAGAATTGTCAGTGAGAGCGCCGGTTCCGCTTCGAGTTCGAGAACCAACACCTTCCAGAAGCTCCGCTATGAACAGGAGAAGATCCGCAGAGAAGACGACGGCTTCGACTGGTACACGCAGCAATTCGGGTATCAGGGCACTTCCATCACCGATTACGATCTCTCCTACAATCTCACCGACCTTGATACCGCCGAAGATCAGACCTTCCGCATCACCGTGCGCGAGCTTTCTTCTTCCGGCGTCAACAGCAACCACCACCAGATCGAAGTATTCATCAACGACACTTCGATCCTCGAAAATACATGGAACGGGCCATACTATCGTACGTTCACGGGAACGAGCGACTTTTCCCGGAACGATACCAACGACATCACGGTTCGCCTGACGAGAACATCGGCCACGAACATCCTGCTCGATTATTACGAGCTGGAGTATTACAAACTGCTCAATAAGCGGTCGGGCCAGTTCTTGATCAACGTGGACCTCCTCGATGTGGGAGAAAACGTTGAGTATGTATTCTCGAACGCTTATTCCAGCACCATGATGGCATTCGAGGTCGACGACTTCGATCGCATCAAGATCAGACCGATCTCTGAATACGATAGCCAGTCGCAGGGATTTTCATTCGTCGCCAATGGCAATACGGACACCCGCATTTACGTTGTGAACACCGGCGATTTCTATTCCGTCGACGATATTTCTCTCTACTCACCGAAAGATATCGCGCAACCGCAGTCCCGCGAAGTGGTCATCATCACTCCGAAGGAATTCCAAAGCGGAGCCGAAGAGCTTGCCGCCCTTTATAAAGATCAGTACGATTTCGACACGCAGGTCGTCTTGCAGCAGGAAGTGTTCGACCAATTCTCCGGCGGTATGCCGGACCCGAACGGAGTAAAAATGTTCCTGAAACATTCCGTGCAAACGGACACCTTGAACACGCTCACATACGCCGTCTTGTTGGGAGCCGGTGTCTACGACTGGCGAAACTTTGCCGAGTCGAACGTCCCCAAGAACAAAATCATCGCGTACCAGATAAGCTCCACCACCAGCGACGACTACTTCGTCTATTTCACGGACGACGACCAGCCCGAGATGGCGATCGGACGATATCCCGCCCAGACGACGGCCGATCTGCAACTCATGATCGACCGCACGCGCCAGTTCATGGAGAATCCGACAGCCGGTTACTGGAAAAATCGAATCCTCATCCTTGCGGACGACCAGTACAACTCCGGAAGTATTTCGCAGGTGGAGCACACGAACAACGCGCAAACGAACGCGGAGCAGATCAATCCCGCGGTATACGTCGATATGCTCATGGCGATCGAGTACGAGCTGGACGCCTTCAACGCAAAACCCCAGGTGCGCGACCTCCTTATCGAGAAGATGAACGACGGCTTGCTGGTCATGTACTATACGGGCCACGGAGCAACGCACGTTCTTGGCGATGAGAAATACCTCTCCATCAGCGATATCCCGCAGCTTCACAATGCGGACAAACTGCCCCTCTTCATCGCCGCATCCTGCTCGGTGGGTAAATTCGACAACTACGAGACCAATTGCCTCGCTGAAGAGATACTCTTCTCGGAGGATGGCGGCGCGATCGCGTCCCTTGCCGGTACGTGCGAAACCACCGGCGGCAACAACACAGGACTTATGGGCGTTTTCCTCGAACAGATGTGTAACTCGCGCAGAGCCCTGGGCCTCTCGCTCATGAACGCCAAGAGCATCTATAACAGTCCGGGGAACAACGAGCGCTACGCCCTCCTCGGAGACCCGGTGTTACGCCTCGTACCACCTGCCCGAGAAGAAAACATCGTTGTCACCAACGACGCGGACAGCCTTCATGCTTTGCAGACGGTCAATATCTCCGGCGATTTCAATCTAGACGATATGAGCGCCATCGAAGAGGGCCAGACCATGCTGCGCGTCTACGACGCCGTTACCGAGAAACAGTATTGGGCCACCGACACCGCCGTTGCTACCTGGACGGAAATGTCCAATCCACTTTTCCGCGGCGAGGTGAGTGTTGTTTCCGGTGACTTTGACGCTACCTTCATCATCCCTTACGACATCGCAGGCGGCGAGACCGGAAGAATGATCGCCATGACAGAGGACGGCACCGATTCGAGAGTCTCCTACCTCTATCCGGTGACGTTGAGCACCAACGCCGAATACATCGAAAACGACGACTCGCCTGAAATAAGTATCTGGCTGGATTCGAAAGACTTCCAGGAAGAAGACACCGTAACGTCCGATCCGCTCCTGATCGCAGGCATCTCGGACAGCACCGGCGTTAACATCCTTGGAAAACCAGGTCACAAGATTCTTGCCCGTATCGACGACGACAACACGTTCATCGATATCACCGAAGGATTCTCCTACAACCTCGATTCCTTCACGCGCGGTGAGCTGAACTGGCAGTTGGAGGGGATTTCGAGAGGAAGCCACACGCTCGAGCTGATCGCATTCGACAACGCTAACGAACCGTCGGTTCAGCATATCGATTTCAAGGTTTCCACCGATGCCGATATCGGAACGGACATCAAGCTATCGGACATCCTACCCTACCCGAATCCATACAAGGGCGACGAGGATTTCCACTTCACATTCGTTATTTCGCACAATGCCGATTCATCCACGCGCTACAACGCCAAGATCAGCGTATACACCATTACCGGCCGCAAGATCAAGACGATCGAGCGCTCGGGATGCAAGCGCGGTTATAACCAGATCCGCTGGAATGTTCGCGATGGGGACGGCGATTGGATCGCCAACAACACGTACATCTACAAGATCGAAGTGAGTGAGCCTGTATCGAAGAAATCGACCGAGAAAACGGGCAAGATGATCGTTTACAGATGATCCGGGTGAGGTTATAGTTTATGAGATTCATCTTTGCCGTTTTCGCTGTTGTCGTGCTCCTCTCAGGTTGTACGAACCAACTGGATATCATCTACGTGGGTGTGGTGGAGGATCAAATCGCTTCCTTCCCCCTTCGATTCGCCATCGAGGCCGAGTATTTCCCACGGGAGAAAGTAGAGTTCCGAACCTATTCGAGTGAAGAGAAGCTATTTGCCGCGCTTCAAAAGGGGCGTGTCGACCTGGCGGCACTCCCGGCAACCTATGCCCTATTGGACGAAACGAAATCCTCAAAAGTCCTTCAACCTTTGCAGCGTGGAGGCGGCGGGATCGTAGCGTCGTCCTCGCTTGAATCCATTGAGGACTTGAGGGGGAAGGTGATCGGAACAGTAAATTCAAGCAATCTTGCGGAGCTGAGCCTCGCCCTGAACGAGAAGAAGCAAATGGGGTGGGATATCAAGCTGTTCCCGTCGATCAAGTCGATGAAGAGAGCATACTTCAAAGGTGACATCGAGGCGTTTACGAGCTCGACGCCCGACATCGTCGGCTACGCCGGGGACAATCGCGCGATCTACTGGTTCGAGGAAGATTTCGGTTACTACCCCGCGTTCAGCATCCTTGCGGGTAAGGGTTCTCTGGAGCTGAAGAGAAGCTTGATCGATTCCTACATCGATTCGATAAACGGCGGACTCGAGGTGATCAATCTGTACCCGAGCAAGACGTATCTCAACTTCAGCAGGGTTTGCAAGGTGATCGAACGCTACTCGAAGTTCGTTCTTTTGCATACGAGGTATATCAGCAGTTCATTTCCGAACGATGAAGCGTTTGTGGATGAAATGGCTTCCCACAAGGCGGCAAGAACCAGCGGGACGAAGATTCGGGCCTATCACGAAGCGTCAGAGCAATAGAGGATATCTCAGCTTTTTATTCCGCCGTAGCTCTCAGAGCGTTCGACAACCGTTTTCAGATAATTGCGCGTCTCCGCGTGTGGAAGTTTCGCTGCCAAAAACTTGAGGAACGATGAAGAATTCATTCCGTTGACTTTCTGATCGAACGCGTCACATTTCCTCGTCTTGCCTGTTACCGCCCTGTACACATTCCCCGACCCGCCGTTGTAACCGGATATCATGCAATAATACTGACTGCGATGGTCTGTTACCGCATCGAAGTAGTACCGGCGAATGTGCTTTAGATAACCGATGCCCATCTCGAGGTTTCGTCTTGCGTCGAAGAGCTCTTCGGAAGTTGGTCGGCTATCCTTCCCGTAGATTTCCTGATTCATGGCCAGGCCTGCAAAGCGGGGTACGATCTGCATCAGGCCGCACGCCCCGCTGGAGCGATTGAATGCCCTGGGATTGAATGACGATTCCGTATGAATCATTGCCAACACGACCGACGGCTGAATCTTATGCTTGCTGCATATCTCGTTGATCGCAGGCAGATACTTGTCGATGCGGACACGCAGATGATCGGGCGTCATTTCGAGCGTGATGGTGTATTTCAGCTTTTTCGAACCGTCGGGGGAGTTGATCGTCTCGACCCTCGCATCCTGCATGAGCCCTTCTGCAACGTTGTCGATATTGCGATCGTCGATGGGTTTATGGTCTGGAGTCTCGAGCTGGTTCTCCAGAAGCGGAACGCCTTCGGTATCTTTTTCTTTCACCACCGATTCAAGCTGCTGCTTGAGCTGATCCTCCGCCTTTGCTTCCGGTGACGCCTGATCCGGCTCGACAATGGTGGAAATCGTTACCTCGCCATGCTCGAAATCGACGGTGCTACGGGTGCGATCATCGGCCGAGTATTCCACCCACTGGGTTGGCGTCGACTCTTTATATTCATTCCACAATCGCTCGATGCGCTCTTTGTATGTATTGTAGTGATCTTCCATTCTGCGCTGGTAATCCTCATACGCTTTGTCGGTCGAGGATGACCACTGGTCGTACTCCTGGCTGGATAAAGGAAACGCTATGGCCCACAGAACAACTGCGGCCCATAGCGTTTTCAAGAAGCTTGTATGCATGATCGCCCCACCTTTGAAAGGATGCGATTTCCGTAACAATTCTATGATTATTCGTGGTTTTGAATCAGAAGCTTTACTGGCTCCAAGCCGTATGCGGAACCCTCTTCGATCGCCTTGAGGATCGTTCCTCCACCGGTGAAGAAGTAGTAGTTCTGATCGTGAACGGTCTTCTCGTAAAGAGTTGGCATCAGGTTCTTGAATTCCTGGATGGTGTCGCCGCCGCCAAAGAGTTTCAGCGCGTCCTTGTTCTGATCGATCAGGGAATACATCGCCTTCGTTCCTTCCCAGAAATTGGGTGTGAAGCCCATCACCGCGTTAGTGAATATCGTTTTCGCGCCCAGGATGACATTCTTGAGCGTTTCATCTTCGAATGCGGAAGGATCGGCGTCGAGGACAAATTTCAGCTTCATGCCCGGCTTGAGCTCATCGATGCGGATGCTGCGATATTTTCCAGGGGTTTTGGCATCGAGCTCTTCCGATTCTACGATCACGGCTGGTTCAATGAGTTTTCCAGGATTCTGGTCGGCGATCTTGATGAATTCGCGAGCCGCAGCCACGTCGTCATCACCGATACCCTCGATGCTGATGTTGTAACGGGCGCACAAGTAAGCATTGTAGAGCACACCGCCGACAATCAGGTGATCCGCTTTCTCCAATAGCGCTCGCAAAGGGCCGATTTTCGTATCGAACTTCGAACCGGCCACGATACCCAGGAACGGACGGATCGGCGAGAAGATGTTGTACAGCTTGTCGATCTCCTTCTGCATCAGGATGCCTGCGTAGGAAGGGATAAGCCTGGCTGGCCCCACAGTGGAAACGTGCGGTTGCCACGAACCGAAGGCGTCATTGACGAACACGTCGGCGATTCCGGCGAATTGACGGGCGAGTTCTTCCGCTTCTTCTCCCTTGCTTTCTTCACCGGCAAACCAGCGTGTATTGGGCAGATAGATGCCATCGATTTCCTTCTTCTTCAACTTGTCCAGCGCCGAGTTGAACGACGTATCGATACCACGGAGGCCGTTCTTACCATCCTGAACAAACTCGGGGATGTAGAAATCGAGGTCGAGCTTGCGCTTGAGGTATTCCACGATCGGTTTCACGGAATCGTTCGCGGAGATGTTGATCTCCCCCGTTTTCTTGTCTTTCGGACGCCCGATATGCGACATGAGAATCAGGTGTCCGCCCTTGCGAAGGATCCTGCAGATTGTGGGGAACGTTTCGTCGATGCGGGTGGTATCCTTGATTTTGCCTTTTTTCACAACGTTGTGATCGACGCGCATCAAGACAACTTTTCCTTGCAGATCGGCATCTTGAACTTTGGGAAGATTATGTATTAATTTCATGATTACCTCCGTTATTGCTTTTTTTGTTAAATTATACGACTCGTTGCAGTTTGTAAAGAAAAAACATCGTAAAAGCGAAATACGCTCGGGAGATATAGGTCCCTGCGCGGTTGCTTCGTAATGGAATTTGCTATTGTCATTGAAATTCCCATCTCGCGAGTAAATTTCGAGCTTTCCCATTATTCTTCTACGTCCTCGAGGTCGGGCAAATTCCCTTCCAAAGCATCCACGCACGACCCACCCACCCTTTACGCGAGCGTATTTCTCCCAGCTACTCTCAAGCCGGAGATGCCATGATCTATTGCAAGATCGTTCGCAGAGGAGGCATGCACTTCCAGTTTGACGTTTATGGTTGACAGAAAAAGGTGATCGGAAGAATCTGATTTTTTCATATAAGGAATGGAGAGTCAAGATGTTGAAGAAAATCGTAGCGATTGTTGGACGCCCGAATGTAGGGAAGTCAACATTATTTAATCGCTTGTGTCGCAAGAGGAAAGCGATTGTCGATCCCGAAGCGGGAATCACGAGGGATCGCAAGTATGAAGAGATAATCTGGAACGAGCACGCGTTTGTCATCGTGGACACTGGCGGAATCATCCCCTATTCGGACGATACCATCGACAAGCAGGTGAAATTCCAGGCGGAACTGTCCATCGAAGAGGCTGATTTCATCCTGTTCATCGTGGACGCGCATACCGGCACGACCGACATCGATATCGAGATCGCCCGTACGCTTGCCCCGCATCACGAGAAAGTCATGCTGGTGGCGAACAAGGTCGACAACGAGAAATTCGCGTTGGATCTCTACGACTTCCTGCAACTCGGCTTCGACGATCCATTCCCGATATCGGCGGTACATGGCCGCAACACCGGCAATTTCATGGACGAGATGATCAAGCGGCTGAAGCCTTCGAAGATCGAGGAAGAGCAGAAGAAAACCGATGAAGAAACGATCCATGTTGCGATCGTCGGGAAACCAAACGTGGGGAAATCGTCCATCGTGAACCGCCTCGTGGGCGAAAACACAGTGATCGTCAGCGAAATCCCCGGAACAACGCGCGACTCGATCGACACGACGCTGAACTACTTCAACAAGAAACTCGTGCTCATCGACACGGCCGGACTGCGCAAGAAAACGCGCATCAAGCAGGGCGTGGAATACTTCAGCTCCATGCGGACCATCGAGAGCATCAACCGGGCGGACATCGTCCTATTGATCCTGGACGCGACGTCGGAAGTCTCCATGCAGGACAAGCGGATCGCATCGTACGCGCACCGCAACTACAAGGACATGATTGTCGTGTTCAATAAATGGGACCTGGTGGAAAAAGACAGCAAGACCGTGAACAAGTTCACCAAAGAATTTGCACGGGAACTGCCCTTCCTGGTGCACGCGCCCATCGTTTTCAGCTCGGCGCTGACGGGCCAACGCGTCCGCAAGTTGCTCGAGACGATACTCGAAGTGATGTCCAATTCGAATCAGAGGATCCCGACCTCGAAGCTTAATCAGTTCCTTAAATCAACAATAGCCAAGTATCCGCCGTCACACCCGACAGGCAAACACATCAAATTTTACTATTGCACACAGGTCATGGTGCATCCGCCGACCATCGTGTTCTTCTGCAACAATGCAAAACTGGTTTCGGAGCAGTATCGTCGATACCTGCATAATCGCTTGCGCGACGAGTTTGATTTCTCCGGTGCGGCGATCAGGATGTTCGTCCGCGGACGCGACCATATCTCGGAGCGCGACCGTAAAGAAATGATAGAGCTTGGATTATGGCAAAAGGACTGATCATCTCATTGATTTCAGCCTACCTTCTAGGCAGCATTCCGGTTAGCTATATCTTCGGAAAGTTGTTCAAGAAAGTTGATATTCGTGAACACGGAAGCGGGAATGTTGGCGCAACGAACGCTGTTCGCGTACTGGGACCCAAGATTGGATTGCCCGTGCTCGCACTGGACATTTTCAAAGGCGCGGCAGCGGTCTTGATCGGAAGGCTCTTGGTGGGCGACAACCCTCTATGGCTATCCATCATCGGATTCACCGCCATCATGGGGCACAACTACACGGTATTCCTCGGCTTCAAAGGCGGTAAAGGCGTCGCGACATCAACCGGCGTCTTTCTTCTTCTGACTCCGATCTCGTTTTCTGCGGCTGTTCTCACCTTCATCGTCGTTACCGCAGCGACGCGGTACGTATCGCTGGGATCGATTCTGGCGGGGGTAATGCTCTTTGTCAGCAATCTCGTCGTGAACTATCTCAATGGATTCACGGACGTTGTATATCTTGTCCTGACCGGCATCGTGGCCACTCTGGTCGTTGTTCGTCATCACGCGAACATCAAGCGTTTGCTGGCAGGGACAGAGAATAAATTATCATTCAAATCGAAAGGAAACAAATAAATACCATGTGTGGAATCATCGGAGTATTCGGTCACCCAAAGGCTGCAGAACTGGCAACACTCGGATTGTTTGCCGAGCAGCATCGCGGACAGGAAAGCTGCGGAATCGCAGTTTCGAACGGAAAAGGATTTACGCTACGCAAGAAGATGGGGCTGGTGAAGTTCGTGTTCAGCGCCGAAGCGCTAGCAAAGCTCGAGGGCAACATCGCGATCGGGCACGTACGTTATCCCACGCGCGGAACGTCCACGGAGGACAACTCGCAACCGCACGTAGTCGAAACGTTGGCCGGGCCGGTTTACGCGCTGGCAAGTAACGGCGATATTGTCAACTACGACGAGATGCGCGAGATTCTGGAATCGAAGGGCGTTCACTTCAAGTCGGGCAACGACGGCGAGCTGCTCCTGAAATTCATCGCCTACAAGATAGAAATCGAAAAGATGAGCTGGCTCGACGCGATACGGGCGTTAATGCGGGAATTCAAGGGCGCATACTCCACGGTGTTTTCTTTCGGCGAGGAAATGGTAATCTTCCGTGATCCGTACGCCTTCAGACCGATGGTTTACGGACAGACAGAGGACGGCGCTTTCGTAGTGGCCTCCGAAAGCTGCGCGCTGGACATCGTGAAGCCGGTCTGGAAGAAGGAAATGAAGCCTGCCGGTATCATCCACATCGATAAAAGCGGTTATCGCGAGATCGAGAACGATCCTGCCGAGTATCGCATGATTCAGGCTAGCCAGCATTGCATTTTCGAGCATATCTATTTCTCTCGCCCGGACAGCTATCAGTTTGGCGAGAACGTATACGAAGTTCGCGAGCGCATAGGCGCGTTATTGGCCCAGGGCGACAAGGATATCGAAGCGGATGTGGTAATACCCGTCCCGGACTCGGCCAATTCCATGGCGCTCGGTTACGCGAAGGAGAGCGGCGTGCGCTACGAGATGGGCTTGATCCGTAATCACTACGTGGGAAGGACGTTCATCAAACCACAGCAAACGGTGCGTGACGAGAGTGTCTCCCAGAAATTCAATCCGCTGCCGAACTTCTTCAAAGGCAAGCGCGTGGTGATGGTGGATGATTCCATCGTTCGCGGAACCACGATCCGCAAGATCGTTAAGCTTCTCCAGAGTCACGGAGCGAAGGAAGTTCATCTGCGCATCGGTTCGCCGCCCGTGAAGAATTCATGCTTCTACGGCATCGACACACCAACCCGAGATGAGTTGGTCGCGAACCGTAAATCTGCGGATGAGATCAGGGAGTATCTCAATGTCAGCAGCCTGCGATATCTGGACATCGATGAACTGCGCCAGGCGGTTACCGAGCCCGATGAATACTGTTTCGCTTGTTTCAATGGAAAGTACCCGGTCAAGTAGGAGGATGTAATGCAGATCAGCGAATTGAGAAAGATAATCGACCAGTTCAAGAACAAAAGAGTGCTCGTTATCGGCGATTTGATGATCGACCATTATATCTGGGGGAAGGTTGACAGGATATCTCCGGAAGCTCCGGTGCCTGTCGTAGAGGTCAGGAAGGAAGATTTCCGCCTTGGAGGCGCAGCGAATGTGGTGAACAACATCCACGCGCTGGGAGCAGTTCCCTACGTACTCGGTCTTATCGGAAACGATCAGAACGCAGAGCGTATGCGGGATATCTTCATCGCAAACGGAATCTCGAACCTCGAATTGATTGCAGATGAAAGCCGTAACACGACCATAAAGACGCGAGTCATTGCGCATAATCAGCAGGTTGTGCGTATCGACCGCGAGAATGACGACGACGTGGCAAGGGATGTCGAGGACAGAATCATCGAACGATTCGAAGCGCTCATTCCGCAAGTTGACGCGGTGCTTATCGAGGACTACAATAAAGGATTGCTTACCGAGCGCGTCATCAACACCGTAATCGATACGTGCAACAAGCTGGATAAAATCGTAACCGTGGACCCGAAGTTCCGTAACTTCTTCGCCTACAAGAATTGCACGGTGTTCAAGCCCAACCTCAAGGAGACGGAGAAGAATCTCGGGATCGAGATCAAATCCGAAGACGATTTCCTCGCTGCGGCCCACAAACTTCTCGATCGGCTTGAACCCGAATACGTAGTCGTTACCCGCAGCGAAAAAGGACTCTCCGTATTCTCCAGAACCGCCGATCCCATAAGCATTCCGACCTTCGCGATGGAAGTCTACGACGTTTCAGGCGCAGGCGATACCGTGATAAGTACCCTGACACTCTGCCTGGCCGCCGGATGCGACATGCGAACTTCCGCCCTCATCGCAAACCACGCTGCCGGCAAGGTCTGCGGAAAAATGGGGATCCATCCGATTCTGCCCGACGAAATTATCGACTCTTTCAAGAATCACCTGAAAGCGTAAAAAAGCAATCTCCCATCTCGAATTTGCTCAGCATGCTCAGCGCGGCGGGGCGGCGTTGTGCGCTTCGCGCACCAGCAAGGCTGAATGCCTTGCAGAATCACAAATAAAGCCCGATACATAGGTACGCTATATCCAATTCAAATCCTTCGATTCCAGCGTATATATGTGTCGGGCTATTGTGATTCAACGCCGCCCCGCCGCGCGGTTAGCGGTCATCCGACTCTTTTCGAGCCCACTCGGTGAATGATGCAATTTCCGTTATTGATGTCGGTTGTTCTTCAAGATGCCAGAGAGCTTGCCCCCCATTTCAGAGACGTTCGGATTCTCGTCGTTGCGCCAATCCTGAATTGTCCGGTGCGTAAGCATGATGAATTCCTGCGACTTGTCTCTGCGGCTTTTCTGCACGACGATGTTTGCCAGCTTCTTCATGGAGACCCACAAGGTTTTCATCCGCTTCTCATCTGCTTCGAGCAACCATTCGTGAATGTAAGGGTAACACTCGGCCGGTCGGGAACGTGCGACTTGCGTGAGTATGTGGGTAATCTTCTTCTGGACTTCCATGCTCTCGTCGTCAATGGCGCGATTGATGAAATCCATGATGTAAACAGGATCCTGGTTCGCGATGTTCTCCATGCCGTGGAACGACAACGCGCGCTTGGTTTCGTTCTCCGACTTCAACCACTTGAGCATGTTCTTCTTCATGACTTCCGGATGGCTGCGCCAGAGATCGTTGATAACACTTTCCACTTCCCACGGAACGCTCTCGAAGAGATCTTCGAGAATCTCGAGCACCTTCTCGGGATTGTTTTCATACAAAGTGATAAAATAAAAAAGCGCGGTTGCACGTATGCCATAAAACTTATGGGATATCATCTTCCTGGCAATTTCATTCATCAGCTCCCTGTCGTGAAAGCTCAGCATCTGTTTTCCGAGATACTCCCGAACGAAATAGTTAGGCGATTTCGCCATGGAATTCAATTGTTTCACAGCTTCCGTCTTGGATTTTGCATTGTTCTTGTTCAGCAGTTCGAAGACCTCTTCCAGTCTTGCATCGATCTCTCGCGTCATGTCCGTGTCGAGTCTTCCAATGTCCTTCAGCATAATGTTTACTCCGTATTGTGTCCTGCTTGATTTATCATCAAAGGATAATATTTTGTTTGTGAAATCCGAATACCGATGCCAGCTAAGTTACGACAAATTGATATCGGAAAAGGTGCCGGAATGCTACAATATTGGGAATCCAAAATTATCGTGCAACCTGACGTTTCATTATTCAGAACGTATTCGAAATACAAATGTTACTTGCTAATTTCAGAAATACGCTCAAGCTTTTAGGGAAATATATGAATTATTGGCTTGCTATCAAATATATGCTACCGCCTGAATGAGTTTCATTGTCACTCGTTCGATATACTCTTCGCTAAACAAAATACCTGTTTCTACGAGATTGTCAACTCATTTTTTAACAGACGATTTTTGAAGCGCTTCCCGCATCTTTTCCGAATACCCAACACCATCGTCCCGAGTCCAGCGATTATCGATCTTCGTGCTGACCGGCGAGTTCTTCTTGATGTAATTCACGATTACGTCGCGAATGATGGTCTCGTGCCTTGTAATATCTTCTTCGGGAATATTCGTAAGCTTTGTCAGACCTGCGTTTCCCTGCATGAGGAAGTCGCTGGTGGCAACGCGGTAAATCTTGTTGGGATCCCAGTATTCGTCACCAATCCACAGATCGACTACGCGATCGAAATCCGGTCGATCACGGTCGACCGTAACCTTGATACCGGCTGTGCGCAGCCCGTGACGCGATCCCTCCACGCGCTTCTCGATGATCCATTTCAGGAAATTGCCGTCGCATTCGAATACAACAATCTGGCTATCGAACGGCAACACGTTGAACACATCGCGATACGTTATTGGCCCCAACGGCAGATCCGCGCGGATACCGCCGAGGTTCATGAACGCGAAGTCCGCGTTCATCTCAGCCTTCATCGATTCAACCACGAGATTGCCGATCAGGTTCTGCGGTCCGTTACCGTCCCTTGAAAGGTGGATCGCCGATTCGCCGATCACCTCGTCCATGCCCTTTTCCGCTTCGCGCGTCATGGCGAGAATCGTGTCGGAAATGGCGGGATCCGGGATGTATTCGTCTTCGAAAAGTGTAATCAGGATGTTATCGTAAGCAGGGGATTCCCATCCGGCAAGGGTCTTGGTGTCCTTGTCGATAAGAAGCGTGATATGCCCCACATTGCTTCCGTAGGCGTAACCCTGAACGGCAAGCGTATGGGTTACCGGGTCTTCCCAAGGCTCGTAGAAACCCTTGTGCATGTGACCACCGATCAAGAGATCGATCCCCTCCACCTCGTGAGCCAGCTCTTGCGAATCATATCCCCAATAGCGTTCCTTCGTATAAGCTTTGCCTTCGACATAACGCGTTTTATAAACGGGTTCCGGGTAGTAAGGCAATCCCATGTGCCCAACGACGATTAACAGGTCAACACCCTGCTCCCTGACGATGGGAATATATTTTCCCAGCGCTTCTTTCGCATTTGTGAAATCCACGTTTTTGATGTGCTCGGGGAAACTCATCAGCTCCGTATCGGTGGTGGTAACGCCCACGATACCGATGCGCAAGCCCATCTTCTCCAAAATGATGTATGGAATCGCGTAATCGACAAGCTCGTTGGTTCTTCTGTCGATAATGTTGCAGGAAAGAATCGGAAACTTCGCAAACTTCAAAGTCTTGACCAGCTCTTCCTCGCCGATATCGTACTCGTGGTTACCAATGACCATCAGCTCGTAACCGATCTCGTTCATGTAGTCGATCACAGATTTACCCTTACTGACCGTTCCTACCGGATGCCCCTGGAAGAAGTCGCCTGCATCGACGAGCAGGTTCTCACGCGTCTTTCCATCGGACAGCGCGCGAACTTCCTTGATATAGGTCGCGGCAGAAGCGCCGCCGCCCAGTACCGGTGGGAAATCGGGATTCATGAACGTGGCGTCGTAGCGGTCGATTCCGCCATGAACGTCATTGGTAAACATGATATCAAGCTTGAGAGTCTCACAGAACAGCTGCGAGAACAATAGAATAAATACAATCAGGAGTACGCGATACATTATATATTGCCTCAATTAAAACGTTAACGTCAAAGCGCTCTGGAATTTCAGGAACGTCTCATCGACTTTATCCGATTCCGTACGATCCGTCGGAACAACATAGTTCCAGAGCTGGGATTCGTACGATGCGCTTTCCGCATAGTTTTCATCATTGTAATAAGATTCTGGGAATAAGTCCTCACCCTGATATTTGCGATGAGAATATTCGATGGAGAAATCGAACCGGAGCGGTCCGTAAACCTCGAACCCGGTCCCGCAAGTGAAGGTCGGCATTGCGATCGAATCGATGGGCAGGGTCTCGTAGCGGAAACCGATTCGAATCGGCATGGTCTCGTAAACACGATGCTCGACACCGAGATAGAAGTTGATGGCGTCATCGTAGTAGTCTTCGACCTCTGACCAGTTCACGATCTCCATATCGACATTCACGAAAGTCTTCATAACATTTTGCGGTTTGTAAAGCAGACCGAAGCGCATTCTTGACGGCATCACAAAATCGTCGACGTCCAAGTCGGCTTCCATCTGTCCCTGATAGGAATCGAGTTTGTAGGAGTAGTCCACCTCGAGCTCCGTCTTGGGTGTATAGGTAAACGCGAAGCCGTAATGATCGGCAAAATGAAGGTTGAAGCCGATGTTGAAACCGGTACCGCTGAACTCGCGTCCCATTTTTTCGTAGTAATCTGGAAGTTCGAAGTTCTGCACAACCTGACGTGCTTCATCCGTCCATTCGATTCGCTTCGTGCGGTTGTGTTCACCTTCGTAGAAAGCGATCTGAACGCCAAGGCTCATGAGATCGACAAAACCAAGCTTTGAGAAGCTGCCTGCAATTGCGAGATTGGTCGAGCGGATCGCGCCTTCGCTTTCGATCGAATTCTTTGCGATGATGAACGGATACTGGTTGTCATCCGAGCTGTCGTCGTTGCGAACGTCTTCGTTATAGGTCGCATCGAAGTTCAAACGCGGTGTGTAGGACAATCCCACACCGAATCCGGCACGAGAGATATCCTGCATGTAGTAACCGCCGATAGCCGCTTCGTCATACCAGTCGCTGTTGTACGAACATGTCCCTTCATCTACGTACTCGTCGAAGAAGCTGTATATCGGCATGCTGCGACGGTCGTTCGTGCGCATGAGACCGTAGTTGATCTCACCGCCGTAACCGGGATCGAGAAACATGATGCTGGCCGGGTTGATCGTGGTGTCCAGAAAGCGCTGTCCACCAAACACGCCAGCTCCACCCATCGCACCGGAACGTGCGTCGGTGATACCGACATAGTTACCGAGTCCATCCGTCTGGAAGTAGGGTTCGTAACCGGCCTCCAGCAGCGAGTATCCCGCCAGTGAAGAGGCGAACAATACCAGCGTAACAACATATAAGCTTTTTATAAACAGACGTCTATACATTGATCCTCCAAGAGGTTTTAAATTTTCTATCTTATGCTTTTTCATTTTCATCAGAATTTCCAGTCAATTTGAAGTCGGATCGACTGCTGTTCGTTCTCAACTTTGGTATATTGGGTTCCGTCGTCCCACTCCGAGTTGTCCCACTCGCGTCCGTCCAGAACTTTGGTTTTATACTTCTTGAATTTGTATTTGATCGAGAAATAAACGTTTTTCGAGATGCGATCCTGCACCGTGAACCAGTACTTGTAGCCGCGCTCTCCCATGAAGTCGATCTCCATGTCTTCCCAGTCCCAATGACTGATCCCGTGACCGTCCCAGAAGCAGAACGCGCCTTTCACCTTGAAATAGTCGTTGAAGTAGTGGGTGTAATCCACGTTGATGTAATCGCCGTGAATCAGCACGGTTCCCTGGGTGAGGGTGTCGTCGCCGGGTTCGGGCGTGTTGGTCAGGTACGGGTACGGAGGCATCTCCACCTGGTTGTAGCGATACTCGAGCTGGAAGAAATCCCGCTTCGAAAGCAGCGCTCGGAACTGAATGGTGTATTCGTCAGTGGTGGAAACCGCGCGATCCATATAGTCGTCGTAGCGGTTGACCTGGTGTTTGTATTTGGGGCGAATCCTGAGCTGATGGAACGGCTTGAATTCAAGCTCGCCCTGGAAACGCACCGAGCGGCGTGCATCGCATTTTCTTTCCCAGATATCGATGTAGGCGCGGTTGATGGTCAGATACCGGTTGAACTGGTATCTTGTCTCGAGGTAGATACCCTCTTCCGCCTGCGCCTGCGCCGAGTTGAGATACATGTAAACCAGGTCGCCGTTCGTAAGAACATAATCGTATTTGTCGAACATGGAATCGTCGAACTTCTGGTGCTCGGAGAATCCGCGTCCGTAGGGGTTGTCGAAATCGAGATCGTAGTTGCGGTAGAGCGCGAGGAAGTTCAGGTTGTCGAACTGCGTGTACGCGCTGGTGAGCATCGCCTTGGGATCGTCGCCGATCTTGCCGAAGTTGCCGTCGACTTCCAGCTCCGCGTATTCACCCTGGATCGACATGAAGTCGAGCGTGGTGCCGAAATCGATGCCGTAGACGCGACGGTAATCGCGCTTGTAGCTATCGGTCTTCGTCGAGTAGAGGCCCAGTATTTCGCTATCCGGAATCTTCACCTTTTCAGCGTCGTCTTCCGGAGAACCGAGGAGAACAGTTTCCAGGCTATCCATATCCGATGGGACAGAGAAATAGCGGTCGTAACGCGCTTCGTAAGCCGTCATACCGATATGCGTTCCGATGATAGGCGAGTACTCGATGTGTCCGCCCAGGATGTCTTCCTGAAGGGCATCGCGCACCACGGCGAGGTTCTCGGACCCGAGTATCTCACGGGACGAATCGTCCGGGCGGTTGTTCATGGTGATGTAGGAGAACACCATGTCCTTGTCGTCCATATCCTCGTCGTCGTCGTTGCCGAACCAACCGTCACCGTTGCTGTCGTAAAGTACGGCGTCCTTCTTGTCGCTCGACGCGAACATCGTTACGTTGAATTTATCCGTTTTCCATTCCACAGCACCACCGCGGAGGGCGTATTCGCTTGTACGGGAGAGATCGCCAATAATTCCGGTGATGCGTTTGCTGAAACCCATACCTGTTTTGCGAGAGCTGTAGAAATCGGTGTTTTCCATGACCAGGCCTTCTCCGTACGTGGCGCGGTAATCACCGAGGTACACCTTCAAATAGCTGTTGAAAAGCCACGGCTGGAAATCCTCGTAGCCCACGAAGAACTTTCCGTCTTCCCACATTTCGTCGGCGGTCATATCGAAAAGCCCATCCTCGCCCTTGCGGTTGAAGATCATCATGCCGGCTTTCCAGGTGTTTCCATAGCGGATGCGAAGCTTGTTCATGAGCTCGGGCTCGAAATCGTCCTGAAGACGATCGTCGTTCGTCGAAGCCTCCTGCGTGAGCTGGGCTTCTTCTTCATCTTCCTCCGGCGGGGCATCGCTGTACTTGAACTGGTAATCGAAGAATAGGCGATCCTGTACGGGGGGATCCGTATAATATACGTAGTTGCGTAGATTTCTCATGCCGTAAAACGATGCGCCGTCCGTACTGCGGAGGTCCGGCCAACTCGTGATGGAATCCTTGTTCGCAATGCGTCTTCTGACGGAAGCCGCATCGACGGGAGAAACGCTCGGGAAGTTGAGGATATCGGAGAAGAACATCCTGTTGACATTGCGGGGGGTGATCAGATAATCTTCCCACACGTCCGATGTCCCTTCCTGGCTTCCTTCGTTGCTACCGAGACGCTCGATGAGGTAGGCGATCTCTTCGCGACGTTGTTCGGCGTCATCCAGATCCGAGTAATGAGAGATCATGACAAGCGGCTTGAGTTTCAAGAGCGTGGTCTGGTCGATCGAATCGATCTTGCGAAGATCGTACACACTCTCGAAGAAAGCAACATAGAGTCGGTACTCGTAGATGTCTAGCGCTTGTTTCTCGGAGATGGGAAGCGTTAAAATTTCGTCCAGTGTCGCGGTATTCAGATCGATCTGTTCTACCGCTGCAATTGTAGTAACTATTACCAATAAAGTAAGTAATATGAATCGTCTCATAGACTATCCCTGATTATCCTTCATCGTTATCGATGCGCATAAAAATCCAATATACGCATCTCAGCCAAACAAATCGAGTAAGGGAATACTTGTAAAGTTTTTTTGGAAGGTATCTCAATATTGAATGCAGAAGATGTTGCCGTTCTCACAAGATTCATTACCTTGAATCAGGGAGATTATTGTAAAAATGATTGACGCGAACACCGTTGTAATGCTTTTTTAGATATTGAAGAATTGTATATTAGAATACTGCGAGGTGTTGATGAATAAAATATTCATGAAGCAGGTCATGATGAATCGCGTGTTGATCGCGCTGATCCCCATCATGATTCTGTCGATATTCTTGAGCGGCTGGCGGGTACTGGCGGTTGTGGCGATAACCAATATCGCGGCTTTCGTTACCGAGTACCTCTTCATTCGCCAGCGCAAAGGCGGCAAGGTTTCTATGGCGATATTCGTCACCGGAACGCTGCTCGCCATGACGCTTCCACCAACCGTACCGTTCTGGATTGCCGTCGTCGGCGCGGTTGTCGGCGTGACATTCGGGAAGATGGTTTTCGGTGGATTCGGGATGAACGTTTTCAATCCGGCGATTGTCGGGCGTACATTTATTTACATATCCTTCCCCAAGGCGATGCAGACCGTCTGGCTGGAGCCGCTGATGAAGTTTCCCGCGGGATTCGCCACCTGGATGAACACTGCCCAGATAACTTCAGCGACTCCGATCGCGACGCTCGGGGATCCACATACTGCGCCAACGATGCTCAACCTGTTTCTCGGATTCATTCCGGGATGCCTGGGCGAGACCTCCGCGCTGTTAATCGTGCTGGCCGGGCTCTATCTGGTTACATCCAAGACCGCCAAGTGGCAGCCGATCGTGGCGACCCTGGCGAGCTTCGCGTTGTTCAGCGTACTTTTTTACGGGGATAATCCACTGCCCATGATGCTTTCGGGCGGATTGATGTTCGGCGCGATCTTCATGATCACCGATCCGGTTTCCATGCCAAAGCGCATAGACGCGATCTGGATTTACGGTATCCTCACCGGGTTTCTGACCGTATTCATCCGTAGATTCTCCCTGTTCCCCGAAGGCTTCATGTTCGCGCTGCTTCTGGCAAACACCGTAATGCCCATCATCGAGCATGGATTCGGCAAACTCACAGCAAAAAAGAAATAAGGAGCGGACGTCGATGAAAGAACGAAAATCCTTTACGGACAGCCGCTTCTACCCCGTGCTGTTCATGATTCTCATCACCGTGATCTTTATCGGGATCCTGGCGACCTTCTACCACACCACCTCGCATCGCGTTACCGCCTACCGGCTGTATCGGCTGCACGCAACCGTCCTCAAGCTGTTCGATATTCCCGAAGGAGATGATCCCTTTGAGCTCACGCAGGAAGAGGTGGAAAAACTATTCGCAAGCCGCGTGGTTGTCGATTCGCTCGATGTCTCCACCGATGAAGACCCGACCTATGTTCACTACGAAAAATACTATAAGCTGGTCGATGGATCTGAGACACTCGGATATGCTTTCCCGCTGGTGGGAAGCGGACTCTGGGGCACCATCGAAGCAATGATTTCCGTGACGCCGGATCTTGCGACCATCCGTCATTTCGAGATCATCACCCAGAACGAAACGCCCGGGCTGGGGGGGCGCATCACGGAAGACTGGTTCAAGAACCAGTTCATCAACAAGAGAATCATCGAAAACAACTCCGTCGTTCGATTCCAAATGATCCCCGAGGAGGATACGCCCGGTTCGACACAGATCAACCAGATAACGGGCGCGACCGCTTCCAGCGGGGCAATCGTCAAAATGCTGCACGATCAGTTCTTAAAAAAGACGAAGGCGATGGGGCGTGATTATGAATAAGAAAGATATATTTGTTACCGCCGCTTTTACCGAAAACTCCGTGTGGCGGCAGGTCTTGGGCATTTGCTCCACGCTTGCCGTGACCAACCTGATGAAAAACAGCCTGGTGATGGGGTTGGGCGTCATCTTCGTGCTGGCGTTTTCCAACTTCACCATCTCGATGATCCGCAGATTCACGCCGAAGAACGTTCGCATGATGGCGCAGACACTGGTCATCGCCTCGTTCGTGATCATCGTGGACATCTTCCTCAAGGCATACATGCCGGCGATGAGCAAAGCGCTCGGGCCGTACGTGGGATTGATCATCACCAATTGCATCATCATGGGACGTGCGGAGGCATTCGCTGCGAAGAACACGCCGTTCGATTCGTTCATCGACGGAATCGGTGCGGGAACCGGCTATACGCTGGTGCTGCTGCTGATTTCGTTTGTTCGTGAAATTACCGGTTTCGGAACGATCTTCGGCTCGAAGATCATGGGAAGCTGGTGGACCAACTGGTCGATCATGGTGATGGCGCCCAGCGCGTTCTTCATGCTGGCCATCCTCATCTGGATCATCAACGGCCCCATCGCGGCACACAAAGCGAAAGCGGGAAGGAGGTAATCATGGTTCTGAGTCCAATAATCATCTTCTTTGCTGCGATATTCACCAGCAACATCCTGCTTACGAACTTCCTTGGGATGTGCTCGTACCTTTCGGTATCCAAGGAGATCGAGTCGTCGTTCGGGCTGGGCATGGCGGTCACGTTCGTCACGATCCTGACAACCGTGTTGAACTACCTGGTTTACCATTACATCCTGGTACCGCTGGACATCGTCTATCTTCAATACATCATCTTCATCATCGTGATTGCCGCCACGGTGCAGCTCACCGAAATGATCATCGAGCGGGTATCGCCGGTACTTTACTACACGCTGGGGATATTCCTTCCTTTGATTACGGTGAATTGCGCGATTCTCGGCGTATCGCTTTTCATGGTCATTCGGCAATACACCTTCATGCAGACCGTTGGCTACGCAGCCGGAAGCGGTCTCGGCTGGATGCTGGCCATCCTGGCGCTGGCGGGTATCCGCGCGAAGCTGAAAGACAAGTTTATCCCCACCGGATTGCAGGGCGCGGGGATAACATTGATCATCACCGGAATCATGGCGCTGGCGTTCATCGGGTTCTCCGGCGTGGTCGTTATACAATAGAAGGAAATCCTATGACATTCATCTTATGGAATATCCTTATCGTCTCGGGCATCAGCGGTGGCCTTGCGCTGCTTCTGGTGTTGGCGGACATGTTCATCGCCAATTACGGCGAATGCACGATCGACATCAACAACGGCAAGAAGCAGATCAAAGTCGAGGGCGGAAGCTCGCTGCTTACGCTGCTGGGCGACAACAACCTCTTCATTCCATCGGCCTGCGGCGGAAGAGGAAGCTGCGGTTTTTGCAAAGTCAAAGTGCTGGAAGGCGGAGGACCACTTCTCCCCACCGAGAAACCGTATCTGAACGCGCAGGAACTCAAGGATAACATTCGCCTCTCGTGCCAGATCAAGGTCAAAGAGGATATCAAGATATGGATTCCGCCGGAGCTCTTCTCGATCAAGCGTTTCCGTGCGAAAGTCGCCAAGATTGAAGATTACACGTACGATATCAAAGGTCTCACCTTCAAGCTCATCGAACCGACCCGGATCGAATTCAAGGCCGGGCAGTACGTTCAACTCGAAACAAAGCCCTACGCGAAGAACAAGTCGACCGTCTCCCGCGCATATTCCATTTCAAGCAATCCCGATCACGAGGACATCCTGCAGCTCATCATACGGCGCGTGCCGGAAGGCATTTGCACAACCTGGGTTCACGACCACCTCAACGAGGGCGACGAGATATCCTTCACCGGTCCTTTCGGCGATTTCGTGATTCAGGATACGGAAGCGGACATGTTCTTCATAGCGGGTGGATCCGGCAAAGCGCCGATCAAATCGATGGTGGAGTATCTTCACAACCACGGTAGCAAACGGCGCATGGTTTACTTCTTCGGTGCAAGGACGAAAAAAGACCTCTACCTCACGGAGCATTTCCGCGAGTATGAGAAGAAACTGCCAGATTTCACCTACGTTCCCGTCCTTTCCCAGCCGGAGGAAGGCTCGGATTGGGACGGCAGAACCGGATACGTCTTGCCGTACTTCCAGGAATTCATGCGCGATCCGGCAAAGACGGAGGCCTACCTCTGCGGCAGCCCGGGTATGATCAGCGCAGTGACCAAAGAACTCAAGAAGCTCGGCGTTCCCGAGGATCGCATCTTCTACGACAGCTTTGCATAAGGGGAATTTATGAAACAGACTCCCAAAGAAATACAGATTATCGAGCGGATGCAACCCGGCATCCTGACGCGCGACGGATTTCTCGGCTACGACGAGAGGCACTTGAACGAAATCATCGAGACCGATGAGGGCGAGCTCCAAGCGCTGGGCATCACCGCGGAAGAAATCGCCGATCGCATGGATTTCTTCACCGAAAGAGCCTTCGACTCATACGACGGACCGATCGTGATCGAGGAGCAATTCCAGGTCGAATACAAATCGTTCCGAGGGAAGCTGGTGTGTCCGTTCATGCATGGAGGTGGTTACCGCAAGGGGATAATTTACTTCACCAATCTGAAGCACAACTTCCAGGTGCAGTGGACGCCTTTGAACATTCATCTGATTCGGGAGCATCACTTCTTCCAGGGGAAAGGCTCCAAGTTCAGGCTGGAACCCCGGATTCTCAGCAAGGTGCTGTTTTAGGGAAACGAGCAGCTCAACGAAGGCACCCCGGGCCACATTGGCCCGATCCCTTGAGCTCCGCTCACCCTCCAATGTATATTGCCACAGCTATCGCTGTGACTGAATACATTTCCGGGACGGGTTCGAACCAATCTGACTCCGGGAATAACCAATTGTAGTAGTTTGAACATTTTACAGGAGATGAAATTATGAAAAAAGTTACCTCCATTTTTATCCTCATCGCGATCATAGCGCTTATGCCCATCAAAGCCACAGCACAGGCTCCACAGCAGCTAAGTCAGTGGGCGGACAGCACGGATGCCTTCTGTGCCGATATCTTCGGTGAGTTATCGACGCCGGGGACCAATCTCCTCTTCTCGCCCTACAGCATCTCCAGCGTGCTCTCCATGACATCGCTCGGTGCAATGGGCACAACGAAAGAGGAGATGCAAAGCGTACTCCACTGCAGCGGGGAGAACTATAACAGCGATTTCAGCACGGTGATACAATCGCTTAACTCGGTGGGGAAATTCGGCAACGTCTCGCTCAACACGGCGAACGCTATCTGGGTGGAGAAAGGCTTCCGCCTTCGACAGCGCTTCATCGATAACAACCGCCGGTATTACAATGCGGGACTCTACACGCTGGATTTTTCGAAGAATCCCAAGAAATCGCGCAAAGCTATCAATGACTGGATCGCCGAGCAGACCAACGACAAGATCAAAGACATCCTCGCAGATGGATCGATAACGCCCGAAACCGTTATGGTGCTGGGTAACGCCGTCTATTTCTACGGTCACTGGCTCCATGAGTTCGACAAAAGCAAAACCCGCGACGCTTCTTTCTATCCGATCAACGCGAGCGAATACACGACGCCGTTCATGAACATCGAGGAACGCTTCCGCACGCGTAGCGACGAGCTGATGACCGCGCTGGAGATCGAGTACCTCGGTGAGGACGTCTCCATGATCATCATCCTTCCACGCGAGCAGGATGGCCTTTCCAAGCTTGAAGCTAACATCTCTAATCTGCGCCAGTGGCTTCCGGTGAAAAAAATCGATCCAGCCCGTAAAACAAACGTGTTCATACCTCGATTCAAGTTTGAAACGTTGTCCAACCTCAACGGCGCGCTGATCGCGCTTGGGATGGAAAGCGCTTTCGACGAACGGGCGGATTTCAGCGAAATCGAACCCGAAGGTATGCTTTATATCGATCGAGTTGTGCACAAGGCGTTCATCGAAGTCAACGAAGCCGGCACCGAAGCTGCCGCAGCAACTGTTGTCGAGATGAGAATGAAATCTGCCATGCCGCAGCCCGTACCCGAATTCGTCGCGGATCACCCATTCCTTTTCGTTATCCGTCACAACACGACCGGTGCACTCCTGTTTGTCGGCAAGATCGAGAGACCCGAAGAATAATCGCTTAACGAGAATACAATGAACGAGAAACAGGCAAAGAAACGCATCGAAGAGTTACGCACGGAAATAGCGCACCACGAGTACCTCTACCGTCAGCTCAACGCACCCGAGATCACCGATTTCGCCTTCGACGAGCTGGTAGGCGAGTTGAAGCATCTCGAAGAGCGATATCCGCAATTCGTAACATCCGATTCGCCCACGCAGAAGCTCGTAACTGACGTTGAGCCAGGCAGCAGAGTAATCCCGCACCTGGAGCGGATGTATTCTCTGGACAACGCCTACTCGCTGGAGGAGGCGCACGGCTTTCTCCTTAAAATCGCGGAAGCGAATAGCGGAGACTTCCCGCGAGTCTCGCTGGAGCTCAAGCTGGACGGATTCAGCGTCAACCTTTTCTACGACAAGGGCATACTCCAGTACGCCACCACGCGCGGAAACGGTTTCGAGGGAGAGGACATCACACGAAACGTGCGCACCATTGCCGAGATTCCTCAGACAATCATGTATCAAAATCCAATCGAAGTCAGAGGAGAAATCTTCTTCCCGATCGAAGAATTCGAGCGCATCAATCGAGAGCGGGAAGCGCAGGGGCAGCCGCTGTTCGCCAATCCGCGCAACGCCGCCGCCGGAACGATCAAGCTCAAGGATGTCGAGCTCGTGAAGCAGCGCAAGCTCGCCTGCATACTCTACGCTACCGGCAAATTCGACAACCCGGCAATCGACTCGCAGGAGAAGCTTCTGGCTTTCCTCGAGAAAGAAGGCTTCCCCATCAGCAAGCACACCGTGTTTACTGACGATTTCACCACGATCCGCCAGCACTGTGAGGAGTGGGATGGCAAGCGCTCGGAGCTCCCCTACGAGATCGACGGAATCGTGATGAAATCCGATTCCTTCACGCTCCGCAACGAGCTTGGCTATACATCGAAAAGCCCCAAGTGGGCCTTCGCCTATAAATTCAAGGCCGAGGAAAAAGAGACCCGCCTCACGCATGTTTCCTTCAACGTCGGAAGAACCGGCGCAGTCACCCCGGTGGCGCATCTGGAGCCGGTATACGTCTCGGGCTCGACGGTCTCGCGCGCGACATTGCACAATGAAGACGAGATCAAGCGACTCGATTTGAGAATAGGCGACACCGTCCGCATCATCAAATCGGGAGAGATCATCCCGAAAATCCTTGAGGTCACACAGCACGACCCGGAAGGGAAGTGCGTTGAATACCCATCCAACTGTCCCGCATGCGGCGAAGGGCTGATGAAAGAAGAAGCCATTACCTACTGCGTCAACGCCAATTGCCCGGCGCAGATTCAGCGTCAGATCATCCACTTCGCCTCTCGTGAAGCAATGGACATCGAAGGCCTGGGCGAGAAGCTGATTATCCGCCTCCTGGAAGAGAAGCTCATCCAGCGCATCGAAGATATCTTTCACCTCGATTTCGAGATCGTTGCCGCCCTGGATCGCCTTGGCGAGAAATCGGCAGAGAACCTCAAAGCCGCGATCGAGGAATCGAAGAAACAACCGTTCGAACGTGTGCTCTTTGCGCTGGGCATTCGTCACGTTGGAGTCCGAACAGCCAAAACCCTGGCCAAGCACTTCGGTGACATTGACGCCATGACCAGGGCTACCATCGAAGACCTCACGCAAGTGGGAGATGTGGGCGATATCGTCGCGCAATCCATCCACGATTACCTACACGATCAACGCAATCAAGAGCTGATCGCGGCCCTGAAGCAAGCCGGCCTCTCCTTCGAAAGCGACTTCGAGATAATCCAAACCGAACTGTCGGGAAAAACCTTCCTCTTTACCGGGGGTCTGGAAAACTGCTCGAGAACCGAGGCGCAGGAGATGGTGGAAAAACTTGGCGCAAAGGTTGTTTCATCCGTTACGAAAAAGCTGAACTATCTCGTTGTGGGAGATAAACCCGGCTCCAAGCTCAAGAAAGCGCAGGATTTGGCTACCGTAACCATCCTCACCGAAAACGAGTGGCTCGATTTAATTCAATCGTTGCAATAATTCATGAAAAAGCCACCACGCACCAGGCCCTCGCACGAGGCGGCAGCAGATTGGTTCGATCCACCTTTTCAACGTGGTGTTTCGCGCCTTTTTATCTCGTGTCCGGTAGTCTCGAAGGCGCGGTATATCCACGTTGAAAAGGGGAATCGGGCGAAGATGCCACGCCGGTATACCAGCTTGTGAAAGAATCATACCATGTACTCTATGCGAAAGAATAATCCAAAAAGAATTTGTCACATTTTACCGAGTACCAGTATATTGTAAATAAGAAGCTCACATGAAGGAAGTTGAATACATAAAGTAATTATTACATCCTAAGTAGTAGGGGTCTGGATGCAACACCGGATACATATTGCCTTTTTTGCAAGAGTTCTCCTCTGTTTCATGGCGTTGATCGTCGCATCCGGTTTAGCTTCCGAACAAGTCCCTCTAAAAAAGAACATTCTTATTCTGCACTCGTATCATTCCGATTTCACATGGACTGCATCCATTCACCAAGGCATCATGTCTTCTTTGTCTGATTCACCCTACGACCTCGGTATCTTCACAGAATACATGGACAGCAAGCGCTACCCCCTGAAGAATATAGAAGCCCCGCTTTTCAACTTACTGGACCAGAAATATTCTCAAAATCCACCGGACGTCGTGATTGTGTCCGATAACAACGCTCTTGAATTCGTTATTTCACATCAAAATGAGCTTTTCACGGATATCCCACTGGTTTTCACCGGCATCAATTTCTTCACGGAAGAAATGCTCGATGGACGAAATAAATGCACAGGAATTCTCGAAGAATACGACCTTGCAAGCACCATCAGATTGGCCTTGGGCCTTCACCCGGATACAAGACATATAGCCGTCGTCGCAGATCATACGAGAACAGGATACGAACATCTGCTGACCTTCCGCAGGAATATCAATCAGTACCTTCAACAATATCAGTACCATGAATTCGTCGGTACCCCACCCTATGAATTGATACAATCGATAAACGCCATCGATCAACCCACTGTAATCTTCGTTTTATCTTACTATTTGGACAATAAAGGAAATGTGGTATCGGAAAAAGACCTGAAATTCGTTGCAGACAACATTGCTTACCCCATCTACACAGCCTGGGACAATCTTCTGCAATACGGCGCTACGGGAGGCTACATCGTCAATTCCAAAGCGCAGGGATCGGTCGCTGCGAAAATGGCGATGGAAATCCTGGAAGGAAAAAGGCCCGAAGCCATCCCGATCGACTCCAAATCAACCTTTTTCCCTATGTTTTACTATGAACAACTCCAAAGGTTTGGGATAGATAGAAAGCAATTGCCGGGGAGCTCTATTATAATAGGAGAACCGGAACCCATCGTGAAGGACTACCGGAAATTGAAGACATGGTTCGTCCTTATGGGCATGTTCTTCGGCGTTTGCATAGTGTTTGGAGCCATCATCATCTTCATTAAAACACATGCCAGCAACACTATTCGCGAACAAAAGGAACGGTGCGATCTGGCAATCCACGGGATTAGCCTCGGCTTGTGGGACATCTATCCGTTATCTCAGAAAGTCAGTCTCAACGATGAATGGTACAATATGTTTGGCTACGCCAGTAATGAAGACATCGATCCCTTTGATTTAATCTTCAGAGTAGAGCACCCGGATGATCTCGACCGGGTAATCAAAGAGATGGAAGCGCTCAATCAAACCGGGAACGACACCCTGAAAATTGAACACCGCATCCTGAAGAAAGATGGATCCATCCTGTGGATCCGCAGCCAGGGCAAGGTCGTTGACCGCGACCGGGAAGGCCACGCGATTCGTATCATCGGGATCAATCAGAACATCACCGACGAGAAAATGGCCTACGAACACCGGGACAGAATACTCAAAGCGATCGAGCAGGTATCCGAGTCAATCTTCATCACAGACACCGGCGGCAAGATTATCTATGTCAACAAGGCATTCGAAAAGCTCAACGGGTACACCTTCGAAGAAATTTTCGGAAGCCAGTACAGCGCCGTTATAGAGAATAAGTCACTACTTAAAATCGAAGACATGGTCCTTCGCGAGTTGAACCAGGGAAACCCGTGGTCCGGTATGCTTCTCAACCAAACCCGGGAAGGAGTAACCTACGATGCAGACACGACGATATCACCCCTTAAAGACATCAACGACCGCATTATCAACTACGTCTTCGTCGTGAAGGATATCACCGAGAAAAGAAGGCTGGAAAAGCAAATCGCTCAATCCCAGAAGATCGACGCTGTGGGAACGCTGGCCGGTGGCATCGCACACGATTTCAACAACATCCTCAGCGCAATCATGGGATTCACGGAACTTTCGCTTCAGGAGCTCCCACCTGATTCGAGCGTTCATGAGTACAATGAGGAGATCATGGCGGCTGCCGAGAGAGCTCGCAAGCTGGTGGCCCACATCCTCGCGTTCAGCAAGCATTCGCAACCCGAGCGAAAGCCGATCAGAATGAAATCGGTTGTAACAAGTACGGTTGACCTGCTTCGGAGCACCCTGCCGATAACGATTAACATCAAAGTCGATTTCAAGACGAATAACGACACCATCATGGCAGATCCCATGCAGATGAATCAGGTTCTGATGAACCTGTGCACCAATGCGAGCCAGGCTCTTTTCGGGACAAGCGGTACCATCAGGATCAGCGTTTACGAAGAAATGGTCGATGAGCGGCACAGCCTCCGGCACTCCCTGAACGAAGGTAACTACCTCCTTCTCGAAATCGTCGATAACGGAAGCGGTATCTCCGCGGAAAACCTCCCCAAAATCTTCGATCCCTTCTACACAACAAGACGCGAACATGGGAAATCGGGCCTTGGACTATCCATTGTCTACGGCATTATCCATGAACACTTCGGAGAGATCACCGTGGAAAGCCAGCTTGGCTTGGGTACGAAATTCGAGATATACCTGCCACTGATTGAGCCAGTAGAGACCTCGATCGAAGATGACGCGCATGTCATTCCCAGAGGAAACGAGCAAATCCTCTTCGTGGACGACGAAGTGATGATCGGCGAAGTGGTCAAGGTTTCACTCGAAAAACTCGGCTATCGCGTCGAAGTGCATTCGAGCAGCACAAAAGCGCTTGAATCATATAAAGATCACCCGCAGAGATACGATATTCTGATCACGGACCTCACCATGCCCGAACTGCACGGAGACGAGCTCGCTGCGGAGATCCATCGCATCGAGCCTTCCCTGCCGATCATCCTCTGCACTGGCTACAATCAAACAGATGACCTCGACAACCTGCAGCATGTATCGACCATCATCCACAAGCCATTCATGCTTCCCGACATAGCCCGTCTGATACGAAAACTGCTCGATAAAGACATCTCATAATCCCTTTCGTCTGAAACACCCAACCCTCCCCATGTGCCTGTCCGATTTTTTCCATGGAAAAAAGTGGACAAATGTTTTTCCGGTTCGGATATTAGCCGGATGGTCTCCAGATAATTAGGAAATCAGGTTTTATTGCCCATCTGGAGACACAATGTTTAAGAGGTATTCATGAAGAAGTTTATTATTCTCATGGCGATTATGTCATGCACACTCCTATACGCAAAACCGCCGATGGAGGTAATGCAGGATGTCGATACACAACTTCAGGCGATTGCTACGAACGCACAAAAAGCAACCACTGTCGATCAAGTTGTGCGTCTGCTCGACGACCTGACATCCCTAATGTCCACATACGCTTATGCAACGATGGATTTACAGAAAGAGATCGCAGAGACCCAGACCATCCCGGATTCACTCGATGCCACGATGAGGAACTTTGCCAAAAACATGCAAAGCAGCATGATCGAAGTGCAAAAAGCTGTAAAAAAATACCAGAATCACCCAGAGGTCAAGGCGTCCATCGAGAAATACATGAAACAGATGAAGAAGCTCGATGAAATCATGCAGGAATCAACCCCACACATCGAAGAATAGATTTTAGAACAGGAGATCACGGAATATGAAAAAGATACTCGCACTGACGATCCTTGTGATATTGGCGATCGCCATCTCGGCCGAACAAACTCCCGAAGAAAGCATTGTTCAAGCCGCAAACCGCGTGAAAGAGCTTGCCATCCAGGCGAAAGCAGTTCAGCAACCCGAAGATTTCACAGAGATTCTCGCTGAATTGAAGAAGGAAATCATCATCGTTTTCGAAGCCAACGCCCAGCTTTCCCTGACTGACGACGCGCAGAAACAAGAGCTGGCCGACGCCTTCGAGACACTCTTCAAAAGCATCGAAGTCATTGCACTGACCGCGACCCAGTACAAGGATGACGAAGGGGTTCGCAAAGCGCTGGAGGATTTTGAAGCCGAACTCGAGAAACTCAAATAGTTTACATTAAATAAGTTTTCACGACTAAATGCTCTACCAATCAAAGGATAGGGCATTACATATCTATTGACAATCCCGATGATTGAAACAATTCGTGATTCAGGTGTTATTTATTTGGAGTTAACGTGATAAAAGAAATCGAACTGCTTGATCAAGATCAATCAAACGCTTTTGCGAAACATATCGCCATGAACGTTCGGAAAGGCGATACACTGGCATTGTCCGGGCCCCTGGGAGCCGGCAAGACCTTCTTCACGCGCGCCTTTTGCGCAGCGCTGGACAGCAGGGACATCGTCAGCAGCCCCAGCTACGTGATCATGCACGAGTACGGCGAAGACATCGTCCACATCGATCTGTATCGCCTGGAAAGCGAGGAAGAGGTGTGGGAGCTCGGCCTGCACGAAATCTTCGGGCGGAAGATCGTCATCATCGAATGGCCGCAACTTGCAGAGTCCGTTCTTCCGGAAAACACCCTCAAGCTTCGATTCGAATATTGCAATCAACATCGCAAGGTTACGCTGGAAGGCAATCAATCCTGGATCGATTCGATTCATCTCAATCAAGCATTGCATGAATCGGAGTAAGGCGAGTCTATTCCTTCTACTGGTCTTCCTGGCAAGCCACGCCTTTGCATATAATTACTTCTCCCCCATTCAGCGCGAGGAGACGTTCGATCTCACGCGAAAAGGCACGGAGATTCCCCTCAAACACCGCAATATCATCGTGAACACCGATACCCTTTCCGTCATGAATCCCGACGATGCGGCGAGCTTCTTGTTTGTGCGAGGACGCGACTATCGTGTCGATTATCAGAACGGCATCCTGCACATTGCCACGATCCCTCAGGGTGTTCAGTATATAACGCTTTCGTATAGGATCTACCCGGAGAACCTTCGCGAGCGGTACTACTTCTACCGCATGGCCTCTTCCGACTCCACCTCCGCACCGAAGATGAGTAGGCGCAAACAGTGGGACCTGACAGGCCGAACCGACCTCACGATTACCGGTAGCAAAACCATTTCGCTGACGGTCGGCAACCAGGACGATGTCAGCATCGATCAATCGCTCTTCGTGAAAATGGACGGCGAACTCTCCCCGGGCATCAAGGTACAGGCTCAACTCTCGGACAGCCAGTCCCCCATAACGCCGGAGGGCGATTCACGGGAGATCAGCAACCTCGATCAGGTGTTCATCAAGCTGTATGGAAACCACTATGAGGTCGCTTTCGGCGACCTGGACTACCCCATCGAGGGCACGCAGTTCATGAACGTCGATCTACAGTTCGAGGGCTTGCGTGCCGGCTGGTACGGAGAAAACACGTTCCGTGGCGCGCTGGCAGTCTCACGGGCAAAAACGCAAACGGTGGAATTCAACGGCGAACAGGCCAAGCAAGGGCCTTATTACCTGAACCTGGACGGATTCACCCTGCTGGTTGTTGCGGGATCGGAAACGGTATACCTCAACGGCGTTGCCATGCAGCGCGGTAGCGATTACACCATCGATTATGAAGAGGGCACCATCACCTTCACCAACGATCACTTTATCGACGAAGATAGTTTCATCATGGTTGTGTTTCAGTACTCAGACGAGGACTACCGCAAAAATCTTTACATGGCGTCCGCGCAGACGAAGCCCTTCGGCCGGTTCTACTTCGATGCCCACGCCATCGTCTCGAACGACGACCGCAACAACCCGCTTCAGGAAACCTTCAGCGACGAGGACAAGGCGATTCTCAAGGCGGCAGGCGACGAAATCGCCTGGGGAAACGGTATCTACGAGGTGGAAGCCGGTGACGGTAGCTACATCCTCGTCACCGAAGGCGATGAATCCTACTACGAGTATGTCGGGTATGACTCCACCGGAACCTACGCGCTCTCGTTTTCATACGTAGGAGCGGGAAACGGTTCATACGAGCAGCAGACGCCGTCCATCTACTACTACGTCGGCGAAGGCATGGGGCGCTACGAACCGGTGCGGGAACTCCCATCTCCCGAACGACTGATCAATTACGATTTCTCCGCCGGCTGGAAGGGCGATTATCTGAAAATCGACACCGAAGCGCTTGTTACATCGCTGGATAAGAACACATGGTCGTCCAAAGACGACAGCGACAACGACTCCTGGGCAACCCATACGGGATTCGAGCTCGCGCCGCGCTTCGACCGGTTCGAACCGCAATTGACAGGCTACTATCGCCATTTCAAAAAGGGCCTCGCACCCTTCGCGGAAATCGACGATCCAGCATCGAGCTACGATACCTACGAATTCACCCGGAACGATTCCGTAAGCAGGCAGGAGATCTTCGGCAACTACAGCATGCGGCTCTTCGAGCTGTTTACGCCTTCGATCACCTACACCGAAAAAGAATACAAGGATTTCGCAGCCTTCAAGAGAACCGTTTACACCGGGACGCTCAATCAGTTCAGCTTTGTTCCGTATGTTTTCATGCGATACCAGGAATCCAGCCAGGACTACACCGATCCCGACTCTGAGCAGAGGGCGGCTTCCATCGACCGTATCAACCTCACATCGCACTACACGTACCGGAACTACCGGCTGGGTGGCGATTACTATCGCAACCGGTTCATCGAGCAGTACCGCAACGAATCCGACTACGAGGACACCAACCTGACCTGGAAGCTCTTTGCCGGAACCTGGGAAACGAAGGTCGTGGCTACCGAGGTTTCCTACACGAACGACCGCTACGAGATCGTCAGCAGCGATTTTCAGCAAAATACGGAGACTTGGGAGCTCGATTACCTGATGAACTACAGCAACCACCGCATGAAGCTGCGTTATCTGCATCGCATCGTCGAGAAACAAGACGACGACGACCAGTACGATATCGCGGAACTCAGCAGCGTGAACAACTTCCTCGACGACGCGGTATCGATCAGTTTGAACTACTCCCTGAGCAACCTCGAATTCTACCCGAAAGTCCGCGAGCTACAATTCGTCGGTGAAGGCATCGGCGACTACGACAGCACCGGTGTATACGTAGAAGAGGGAGATTACGACTGGTTTTACATCACTTCCGGCGAACCGGAGCTTTCCATCGAGGTCAACACCGATGCCTCGCTCTTCTTGAATCCCAAGCTGCTCTTCCCTACGCACCCGTTCCTGAGCAAGCTCCAGTCCGAGACATACGTGGCCATTACGGAGAACTCTCGTTCCAACGACAAGTGGAAGGTGTACCTCCTCTCCTCCGACCGCATGATGGACAGTAATTACACCATTTACGGTAGCAACTCCTTCCAGCAAACGCTATGGTACGACCTTATAACCAAGACGCTGCTGCTGAAGGGGCAATACAGCAAAGATCAGAATCTGGACAACCGTTACCAGGAGCCAACGGATTACTCGGACGAGACGTGGTTCTTTTCTGCGAACTACAAGAAACTGCAGAACAATGATCTCGAGCTCTCCTGGGAAAACACCGTGGAGGAGGATTCCTACTATGAATCCGAAATCGAGACGAACACCTACACATTCACCGTCGTCACAAGAGCCACGAAGAGCTTGCTGCTCAATACGGATCTGAGTTACGCCGCGGAGGACGGCGTACAGCGCATCAACAAGAAGGATTACGCCATCCGCAGCCTGGGGCTTTCGGAGAACCTGACGCTCTATCTGCTGACGAAGTACAGGATTTTCTCCCGATTCGCCTATAAGCACAACGAGCGTAGCGGTTCGGATTATCTGAACTACCTTGCCGAGAAGCGGGAAGGCGATTTGTTCGAGTGGAGCGTAAATCTCTCCTACAAGGTCAACCAGTTTACCAGCGCAAGTTTCCAGTATTCCGGCGATGCTTACCCGGATCAGGAAACCAGCCACGAGATGACGCTCGAGATACGGGCGGAGTTTTAAAATTCATTCTCACAATCCTTACGCGATCCTCCGTTTTAAATTATTAAATCCCACTTGACAGAATACGCTTTAAATCGTCTCATACACTTGTTTAATCAATACATTATCTATAATCAGGATGTGATGAGTATGGCCCAGAATGATAATATAAAGCTTTCTATTCAAGATATCGAAAAGCAACTCCCGCAAGCAAGACGCGCAAAAGATAAAACCTCACTCGGCAAGCTGCTATCTGATCTCTTCAAGATTTGCATTGATGAGAACGAGAACAATAAGGCGATCTTATACATCAATGAACTGATCGAGCTTTATTCAAGGAACAATGATCAGAGCAAGGTCGCGGATATGCTCCGTATTCGCGCTTTTGTGAACAACCGTCTGGGGCTGATCGATCAGGCGTTCGAGGACATCGAAGAATCGCAAGCGATATTTACATCCCTCAGCAACACGGCCGGATATATTAAAGCGCACGTACTTAAAGGTACTTTCTGCAGATTTCAGGGCAAGCACGACGAAGCGCTTTCAATCTTCCTCGAAGCGATGGAGTATTATACCAACCTTCAGGACAAGGGGCTGTTGACCGATTCATCCGACCAGTATCTGAATTATGCAAGCGTTGTGGAATCGGTTGGCGTCATCTACGGCATTCTCAATCAGATGGATAAATCGAGAGAATACCTGAACAAGTCGTTGATTTTGATGAAAAATATCCATCACCAGGGCGGAATCATCCAGGCGTTGAACAATCTGGGCGTATCGTACAGCCAGGAAGACCCCCAGAAAACGCTGGCGTACTACAAGGAGTCATTGCAGGTCGCGGAGCAAATCAATTACCACACCATGATCATCGTTCTCACGAACAACATCGGTGGCGTTTACGAGGACCTCGGCGATTACCCCAACGCCCTGAAGCAGTATCTCGAGGCCCAAAGGTTATGTGATCACCACAAGAACTACCGGTTCATGGCCGAATTCCTGTTACACATTGGAACCGTTTACAAGAAAATGGGGCAATACGATCACGCCGAAAGCTTCACGATGAGAAGCTTGGAGTTCGCGAATAAATTCGGGAAGCAGAAAGAAACCCAGGACGCCTACCAGCTGCTCAGCGAAATCGAAGAGCTTAAAGGCAACTTCAAGGGAGCGCTCGATCACTACAAGAAGTACACGGAATACCACGATAAATTCTTCAACGACAACATCATCGAGAAGCTGACATCGCTTCAGGAGAAATACGACGAGACAAACCGCGAACTTCAGGAGACACGTCGGCACAAATCGTTGATCACAGACGCTTTGAAGCGCAACATGAATATGAATTTCATCGGTTGCAGCAGGGCAATCCGCGATGTGATGGACCTGGCGATGACGGCTGCCAACCACTCGGAGACCAGCGTGCTGATAACCGGTGAAAGCGGTACGGGCAAGGAGATCATCGCGCACATCATTCATTACGCGAGTAAACGCAAGGATTATCTGATCGTGCCGGTCAATTGCAGCGCAATCCCCGACGGGCTTGTCGAGAGCGAATTCTTCGGCCACATCAAGGGCGCATTCACCGGCGCGCTGATGAACAAGACGGGCTACATCGAAGAAGCGAACATGGGTACGCTGTTCCTCGACGAGATTGCAGATACGCCCACCGCCCTGCAGGCAAAGCTCCTGCGCGTGCTCGAGAATAAGAAGATCAAACAGATCGGCTCGAACAAGGAAATCAAGATCGATTTTCGTCTGATTGCCGCTACCAATAAGGATATCGGAGGGCTCATCAAGCAGAATGTGTTCAGAGCCGACCTCCTCTACCGGATCAATACCATCGAAATCAATATCCCTCCCCTGCGCGAGCGGAAGGACGACATTGAGCCTCTTCTTCAGTATTTCATCGATGAGTTCGCCAGAGCGCTCAAGAAAAAAGCGCCGTCGTACACACCGCATCTACTCGATAAACTCGTCGATTACCATTTCCCGGGGAATGTCCGGGAGCTCAGAAACATGGTAGAAAAGGCCATGATCATGTTCACTGGCGATGTTTTGGATATCGATAACTTCGATCTGGATCAGCCGGAAGTCGAAGAACGCCCAAGCGGCGAAGTAGCATTCGGAACCATGGCGGAAATGGAGAAAAGGCTGATCCTCGAGGCCATGAGAAGAGCCGATAACAACCAAACCAATGCTGCCAAGCTTCTGGGAATATCCTACTCGACGATCCAGCGAAAGCTCAGGGATATCGACGCGAATTCCAGGTGATTTTTCTGCCTTCGATCGCTTCTTTCTGTCATTTTGAATGAGCAATTTGATTGACTCGTTTATTTTGACTTATTCTCTCTGGCAAACGCAAAATATCCGCCATCTGCCTATCCGTTTATCATGCAAAACGTTACACGAGCGAGTTTCCACGAATGTTTTTTGGCATTGCTATTGCAAATCTACATTTTTATTAAAACATCCGGATGTGACAATGGCAAAGTATCTTGTTATCGATGAAAACCGGAAGGTTGAACTCAGTTTGATATCCGCCGTGAGCGAGATTTTGAATATCCAGCAAAACCACACGCGCATGTACTGCTTCACAATAAACCTGAAGGACAAAGAGATTATCAACGTGCTGCACGAGTACTCGGAGCATAACCAGAAGAAGGTACAACGTGATATGGAACAACTTCACTTCAAGATAACTCAGCACCTTTGCGAACAAGAAGACCTTCCCGAGACGAACCCGTAGCGAGTAACGCTTCACTCGATGTATCGAATTTCTTGACTTCCTTTCCCGGCAGCGTACAATTCAGCAATGAGTGTAAACATTATAGACTCTATAAAAACTTCCTGGCGGATGTTCAACAAGGTTCTGGATAACTGGTCCAAGCACAAGAACTCTGCCATCGCGGCCGCCGTTACGTTTTACACGCTGTTCTCGCTGGCTCCCCTCGCGATTATCGCGATCTCGATCGCGGGTTTCTTCTATGGCGAGCAATCCGCCCAGACAGAGCTGTTGCAGAAACTGGGGGAATTCTCGGGCAACCAGGCAGAGGAGGTACTGAAATACTTCCTGAGCGAACACACCCAAAACTCCACAAACATCGTTGCCGCGCTTTTCGGCTTCATCTTCCTCCTCTTCGGCGCGTCGAGGGTGTTCCTGCAACTTCGAGACGCGATGAACACGATTCTCGAAGTGCCGCCCTCTTCTCGCAATCCCATCGTTCACGGATTGATCGAGCGCTTCTACTCCATCCTCATCGTGATCGGGATCGGTTTCCTGGTGGTTCTCGTCATCTTCGTCAGTACGTTCATCACGACGTTCGTGCACTTCCTTGATCGAATCCTCCCCGGCTTCCCCAGCTTTCTGGAGACCCTCAACGTCATCGGCGGGTTCGTGATCATCACCGCGCTGTTCACCGTTATCTTCCACTACCTGCCATCCTCCCGGACGAAGTGGCGCGAGGTAATCCCGGGAGCGATCACAACCACGATCCTTTTTCTGCTCGGTCAACAATTGATCGGTTTCTACCTCTCTCGGAGTATGATTGGCTCGCTGTATGGAACAGCCGGATCTATCATGCTACTGCTTTTCTGGCTCTACTACACAATCCAGATCATCTTTTTCGGAGCCGAGATCACAAGCGTCATCCATAATAAATCCCTGAAAGAGTGAAACCCTAACGTATTTATCTATCTTATTTTACAAACTATTGCACAATAATCTAACATCGATTATCGGATCATTCGCTAGAAGAACAAAAAAGAATTTGACATTTCCCATTCGTGAATTATCCTATTTAGGAATGATTACTAACAAGGAATAACCGATGGAAAAGAGCAAACGAGAAAACGTAGATCAAATGCTGGAGATTCTCAAGGACCGCTTAAGAGAATCCGGAGTGAAAGCGACCCATCAGAGGATGGAGATATTCAAAGAGGTTCTGAAGTCACACGATCACCCCTCGGCGGAGAATATCTACAAGAATATCCGCAAACGTCTGCCCACTGTCTCGCTCGATACCGTTTATCGAACGCTGTGGCTGCTCGTCGACATGGACATTCTCCAAGCGCTGGGCAATTCGCGGGAAAGAACTCGTTTCGACGCCAATTTCGACAAGCACCACCACTTCACCTGTAAAGTCTGTGGAGAGGTCTACGACTTCATGAACGATCATTTGAACTGCCTGAATATTCCTTCCGACCTGCCGGAAATCGGGAATGTCGAGAGGATTACCATCGAAGTCCGGGGTATCTGCAACAATTGCATTCAAAACACAACAGAATAAACAAGAAAAACCAAGGAGAAAGAAATGAACCAAGAACAGAACGTTCCCCGCATCCCATTAATCGGAGAAACAGCCCCATCGTTTACAGCTATGACGACTCAGGGCGTCATTAAGTTCCCTGAAGATTACAAAGGCAAATGGGTCGTCCTTTTCAGCCATCCGGCCGATTTCACACCCGTATGCACCACCGAGTTCATGACATTCGCTTCCATGAAGGAAGATTTCGAGAAGCTCAACACAGAGTTGATCGGCCTTTCCATCGACAGCCATTACTCGCACATCGCCTGGCTTCGTACGATCAAAGAGAAAATCCAGTGGAAGGGAATGAAGGATGTCGAAGTGAAATTCCCGGTGATCGCAGACCTGAAGATGGACGTCGCGAAGGCGTTTGGCATGGTGATGCCGGAAGCGTCCGACACCCAGGCGGTTCGCGCGGTGTTCTTCATCGACCCGAACGCCAAGATCAGGGCGCTTGTCTACTACCCGTTGGCAAATGGCCGCAACTTCGATGAGATCAAGAGACTCCTCATCGCGATGCAAACCGCTGAGAAGTACGGAGTTGCTACTCCCGCCGACTGGCGTCCCGGCGACAAGGTGATCATCCCGCCGCCAGGATCATGCGGACAGGCTGCGGATCGCGTTAAAGGCGCCGGCGAAGAATACGAGTGCCTCGACTGGTTCCTCTGCTTCAAAGAGCTCAAGTTATAGTCATAGATAGTCCCTCTGCAAGACAAAAGGCCAACGTCCATGAGGATGTTGGCCTTTTCGCATAATAAGAAAACCGGCTGTGGGGCAGCCGGTTTTATGGCAATAAGGGGGGAATATACCCTTATTTTGAGAACTTTCTGGACTTACGGACGTTGTTGCGAAGGATTCCGCTGTCGTCCGATTTCACATGGTAGAAATATTTGCCACTCACAACGTTGTGCGTGTAGCTCGTCTCTGCCGTGGTTCCGAGCAGCTCGAATGTGCCGTCCGGTGTCTCACAGTAGTAGATGTGGTAACAAGCTGCTCCGTCGACTGCGCTCCAGCTGAGCTGGGTCGCGCCTTCGGCAACGGTGATCGCAACGTTTGTCGGTGCGCCAGGACCGGCAACAGGCCAGTCGAGATCGTTCTGGTCGGTACCGAATGCCAGAGCCAGGTTTCCGCCGTTCACATCATAGATTGGTCCGCCGACAAAGTTATACAGAGGGGATTCACCGTTGTAATCCGTACATGCACGATACTGGATACCGGATGTTGCATCCATGTTTTCAATACCGACTGTACAGTCGTATTCGTAAGCGCCACCAAAGTTGACATAGCCGGCGCTTTCATCGTAGTTGAAGCACACGATGATTTTGCCGTCTGTGAACATGGTAACCTGTGTCGTCATGTAGTAGCTGGTTGGAGAGGTATGGGTAGGCAGATGCCAGTATGTAATGGTAACGCTGTTCGAGCTCGAACCGACAAACACCTGAGCATCGTTCGAATACTCGAAATCGTCCCACAGAGGTGCAATTAAGCCGTTGGGAACTGTTGCATCCGGGATGAGCTTGTTCTGGTACGGAGCGGAATTGCTGAATGTGATCGTTCCGTTGGTCGACACCCAAACGGTATCCTGCATCGTTCCGTAGAACGGGAAGCTGAACGGTAATGCAACCTTCCAGTTTCCATCATCAGCGCTGCCGTTATCAGGGGAACTACCGTTCAGAACCAACTCTGTATGATCCGTCGTATCGATCCAGTTATAAGTTGGATAGCTGGGCGCAGCACCATCGGAGATGCTGTTCGCGAAGTAGTACGTACCGTCCGTACCGAAGTTGGAACTTGTCGCGACAGTCGTGAAGCTCCAGATCGGGCATTCGATTGCATTACCGGCAGCGTTGTAAGGAACGACCTGCCAGTAGTAGGTTGTGTTCAACGCCAGATTTTGGTATTGGTAGTAGTTATCCAAACCAAGGTCGCTTCCATTCACAACGTTTGTTGGAGGATTGTCGGTTCCGAAGAACAAGCAGTAGCCGTCAGCATCGATTTCATCCCAAACAAGTACGCCCGATTCGGGAACATCGAGTTCTTCTTCACGAGGCGCTTTGTAATCCGTTACTTCAGGCAAATTGAACGTAGTGAATCTCCATACCGGGCAATCGACGGCATCGCCGTTGCCATTGTAAGGAACAACCTGCCAGTAGTAGGTAGTGTTGAGGTCGAGATCGGAGAAGTTGTATGTAGTCGCTTCGCCGAGGTCCGTTCCATTCACAATGTCTGTGGGAGGGTCGTCTGTTCCAAGGAACAGTTTGTATCCGGTAGCGATATAGGCGTCCGACCATTCCAGGGTGCCTGCGTTTGGAATTTCAGTAGCGTAGTTTGTCGGCGCAACAGCGGATGCAGGAAGAGGAACTGCGATCGACGTGAAACTGAATACAGGGCAGTCAACGGCGTTTCCGCCTCCATTGTAAGGCACGACTTGCCAGTAGTACACGGTATTGATATCGAGGTTCTCGAATGCGTACGTCGTGTTTTCGCCCTGGTCGGCATTGTTGACAATGTTCGTTGGTGGGTTGTCCGTACCAAATGACAGACTGTAACCCTCAGCTCCAAAAGCAGCGCTCCATTGAAGGGTACCGTCCAGAAGAACGCCTTCCTCGCCATCTTCGGGGCTTACTGCAGTCACATGGCCGGGAGGTGTGCCCGTGGAATAAACGTAAACGTTATCGACATAGAGATTGGGGCCGTATCCAGAGAGTGCATAGAAGCGAATCTCGACCGTCTGGCCAGTATAGTCGTTGAGGGAGATGTTTTCTATCGTTGAAAAATCGCCGGGGGATGTGTTTCCAGCGCCATCGTTTGAATCAAGGTCGACACCTTCTTTATACCAAAGGTTTGTCCAAGTTTCACCATCGTCTGTGGAAATCTGAACTGTCAAAGCATCTTCAAGATATTCATCGTTATAAAAATGAGACCAGTTGAAAGTCAATGCCGGTGATTCGGGAAGCGTCATGTGAGGAAGTTTCATGTAGGCTGTATTGCCCTCTTCCCATGACCACAGATTACAATACGCGGCAGTAATTCCGTTGGAAGAATACCGCGCCCAGTTCCTTGTACCACCTGTAAGATCGAAATAGGCCGGAGGGAACACATCGAAATCCGAACCGTATGGGAACTCGGTGATCAAAACGTCTTCGGTTTTAAAGCTCCATACCGGTCCGGAGACTTCTCCGATACTGTTTCTGGAGATCACTTTCCAGTAATAATCCGTCTCTGCGAGAAGCTCTTCTTCAAGGCTTACGATTGGTGAGAACGCTGCCTGATTGTCAGCGATAAGCGTCGTAGGAGGATTGTCCGTCCCAAAGTAAACATCGAAATTGTTTGTGTTCGCGCCAAAGGTCCAGCTCAGGGAACTCAGGTCTGTAGGAACATCTTCCGCGCCGTTTCCAGGATTGGGATCTGAGGCGACTTCCGGTGCGCCTTCGATGGTGTAATGGAAACGAATGTTGGGTACATAACCCGATATTGCTCCATCGATTTGGGGGAAAGTTGTGTCCTGGTTGTCGTATAAACAACGACCCGAAATGTAAGTGTAGTAGAAGACAGGATAGTCCGAGTCCCAGTCTCCGTCGTTATTGACCCAGCAGAGAATGAGATTGTCCGTGCCATTGTAGGAGAAAGCGTTATCGAACTGAATTTCTATCCAGTCCGTTCCGGTGAAAGTGATATCGCCATTCCTAACCAGTGTGTAACCGGCAGTTTCTGGATCGAGATAGGAAGGATCCGTGAATTCTGCATCTGCAGTGTGAACAAGATAGATACTCTGGTTTGCAAAGGTATAATCTAGCGCGGCTGAATTACTTACCTGTAAGCTCAAACCTGTGATATCCATTGCAGTACCGAGTTCGTCGGCCAAAAAGATCGTTCTGGACCAACCGTAGTCCCATAAACCGGTAACAGGAGAGTAGTACGTTGTACTTGTCCCTTCACCGATTTCGACGTAAAGCGCTTGAGCGCTTAACGCTGCCATCAATAAAACGATTAATAACATCAATTTCCGTGAATGTTTCATTTTCATTCCACCTCCATTTTCAGTGTGATTTCTATTGTGATGTCGTTGTTTACATCCATGTCAGTATGAATTCAATTCGATTATGATATCAGAATGATTTTCAAGCGAGCGCGTTAAAACGTTCAATCGCATTTCAAAGAACATCCGCAATGCACGAAAACGTACATATTTTACGCAATCGTACATGGCAATTTGAGTTGCCCACGAAGTTAACACATCGTAAACACATGAATGGACATTATCCAGCGCATGCATCTCACGAGTCGATTCAGTTGAGCAAATCAAGATTCGTAGTGCATAAAACGGCCCAAAATGAATTTCCCGGCATAAATATTCTATTATTTTTTCGGATTCAGCAATCGATGCAACGACTTAGAATACTCGTTTATTCAAGAATGGTGTCAACAAACTTTGTACTGTAAACCACTATTATCCTTGCTTGTATGGGGTATTATTTCTCGCTGTTGAAAGGTGTTATGCCACAACGCCATAGCCGGAGATGTGCGACACCGCGATAATCCTTGACAGCCAGCTTTCATTTTCCAATTTTTATTCAAAGAGGTGTTTATGTTTACAAAGACAGCAAAATCAAGCAAGAGGATGGTGATTGTCGGGATTATTGTTTTCGTGATTGGTTTGTTGGGAATGTGTGTTCTATCATTTCAATATTTCAAGGACACCGAGAATGACAACTTGCTCATGTACGCAATCATGAGCGTCAGTTTCGGCATCATCGTGTTTTTCATTCTTGAGAGGATTGCCAATCGGCGAGTGAGAAGACAATTCACGAACCTTCACATTGTAAAAAACGTGAAAGAGAAAACAGATTGATAATAACCAACTGACTTCCAGATATGTCAACAACCCAGGAGGTTTTGTGAAAACAGCTTTTGTTTTTGGACTGCTAATCGTTTCCATCGCGTGCATGGCCATTTCTGGCTCAGGCAATATCGTCAAAGAATTCCGAGAAGTATCGGATTTCACCGGAGTCTCTCTCCACTTCTCGGGCGATGTCACAATAACCCAGAGCAAGACCTACTCGTGCGAGATTTCCGCCGAAGACAACCTGATGGAGTACATCGTTACCGAGGTTGACAACGGCACGCTTCGAATTCGCTTTCAGGAACAGGTGAATATCCGCTCGCACAAGAACATTCATATCGACCTGAGCATGCCGGTAATTGAGAATATCGCGATTCACGGCTCGGGAGACATCGATTCCAATGGCTCGCTGAAGGGCAAAGACCTGAGTGTCGCGATCCGCGGATCGGGAGACTGTAGTCTTGTTGCCGAGTATGAAAACACCAACGTCAGTATCGACGGGTCCGGCGACTGCCATCTCAAAGGACAGACCGGCAGCTTGCAGGTCGCGGTGAACGGCTCGGGAGATGTACAGGCATTCGATATGCTTGCCAGCAGTTGCGCCGTCCACATCAACGGATCAGGCGATGTAAACGTCATGGTAGATTCCGCGCTGAGCGCAGCGATCAACGGATCGGGAGACGTGAAGTACATCGGCTCTCCGTCATCCGTCAGCCGATCCGTGCATGGATCCGGCGATATCATCCAGGTTTCCAAGGAAGTAATGAATTAACCATTCAGAAACGACAACAGATTTGTCGGCAGAAGAAATTTTCATCGCATGGTCGAGACTGTCAGTTAGGGTATTCCTGTCGTCTCGACCTGTCTTTATCAAATCGAAGTCGCAAGACGATATTCAGCCGAGGGTACTATGAAAATCACGCTCCATGTTGGCGTAAAGCAATCCATGCGCCTCATCAACTTGCTTTCGCAAATGATAAAGGGCCTTGAGGCGAAGGAAAATGGGCCTCAGGGAGAGGAAGCTTCGCAGGCTGCCGAAGACATTCAGGCAATCCTGAATCCTGTCTACCAGAGCTGGAGAAAAACCAGGACCGGCCAGAAAATACTACGAGAAGTAAAGGATATGAGAAATAGCCGGGAGACTGGCGTAAGCTAATGGTTAAAAGATACTCCGGATGGTCTTGATTGCCTTCTGGATATCGATCAGGTCTTCAATGCTTATGGTTTGATGCGCGTCGATCGAGGACTGATCCGGCTCGCTGTGTACTTCGACAAGCAATCCATCGGCACCTGCTGCGCATGCAGCCAGTGAAAGCGGTTTAACCATCTCCCGCTTGCCCGTAGCATGGGAGGGGTCGAAAATCACCGGAAGGCAGCTCATCGATTTCATCACCGGGATCGCTGCGATATCGGGCGTGTTTCTCAGGTATGAGTCGAACGTTCGGATGCCTCTCTCGCAGAGGATGATGTCGCTTCTTCCTTGAACCGCGATATGCTCCGCGGCGTAAAGCCATTCCTCGTACGTGCTGGAAAGTCCACGCTTTAACAAAACCGGCTTGCCGATCTCGCCCAATACCTTCAGCATCGGCACGTTGTACATGTTTCGCGTTCCAACCTGGAGTATATCCACAAACTGGGATGAAAGCTTCGCATCCTCGATCGAAGTGACCTCGGTGATGGAGTGCATACCGAGTTCCTCCGCTACTTTACGGAGAATCTCCAGACCCTTCTCGCCCGGACCTGGATATGAATACGGAGATGTCCTGAGCTTGAAGACACCTGCCCGTAAGAAGTTCACGCCCGTTTCCTTCAGGCGTTGCGCGATCCCGTGGAGTTCTTTCTCGTCCACGAACGTACATGGGCCCGCTATAATTGTGAAATCTTCGCGCGAGATCGAATCCTGCCCGAAATCGACACGAACCGGAGGATTGACGCTGGAGACTTTTTTATATTGACCACTCAGGCGGACGACGTTCTGCACGGCCTCGTGGTGCGTGAGTAAATTCAGATCGATCTGCGGTAAATCATGGCGAACATAGATCGCCTTACGATCGGGCAATTCATATTGATAGTAATCGAGCCCCATCGTCTCGATGCTCTTGATGAAACTCTTTTCGATCCCCGGATCCATGTTCGGCTTGAGGATTACAAGCATGATGCCTCCGCGATATCCTGAATGTAATTGGCGTAGTAAAGGCGAACGTATACTCCCGGGTACTTCTCCATGTACTGTATCATCACATCTCTGCTGATCTGGTACAATTCAACTTCTCCAACGCTTTTAAAGCCGTGCATGACCTTGCTGTTGGGTTCGAAAACCGCTGTAACGCCGAAGATTTCCCCCGCCTGTATCAGGTCGATCTCCTCTTCGTTCTTCAAGACGCGCACTTTACCCTTGCGTATCACATAACAGGAATCAAGTTTCTGTCCTTCCTTGATAAAGTAACGCTCGGGCGGGACGATAACAAGCTCGGATTTGAACGATCTGTGCAAATGGATGATCTGCGTGGGCGTGAGATTGGAGAACACCGGGTTCTGCCAGACGAGGTCCCAGAGCTCGCGATTCTGGATACGGGCAAGGTGCGCCAGAACTTCCGCGATGCCGGTTCCCTGGATCAAAGCCAGGAAATCGTCCTTCTTGAAGGCAAGAATCTCCACATCCGTCAACGCCTTCGCGTCAGCTGTGTGGGGATGCCCCTCGAGCAGAGCGCTCACACCGAAGAAATCCCCTTTGCTGAGGGTTGTGATGGCTCGCTGGTCCTCAACGATTTCCACGGCTCCATGCAGGATGATGTTGAAGAAGTGAATCTCATCGCCCTGGTGATAGATATACTCGCCTTTCTTGAAGAGGTAACGCCGGATGTACAGGAGTATCTCTCGCGCCTTCTCGATCGGCAGTTCATGAAAGAGGTCAACGTGCGCCAGCACATCGAGGACCTCGATTGAGCTATCGAACAACGGCTTGCCGACATCGATCACAATGGTGTTTGCCAGGCCGGTCGGCGCGATCTTCAAACCTGAATCGGGCGGAATCTTGGAAAGGTCAGTATGCAGCAGGTACATCCTCTTCCGAACCGATTCGGGGAGATTGCACAGAAATTCTATGGGCGTGTGAAGAGGCTTTGCGCCGGCTTCGTGGAACACGATATCGCTGTCCCAGGGGAACTGCAACAATTGATCTTTTCGCGCTTCCCCGATGACTCCGTCGCGGTACATCTTCAAGATGAAATCGGGATCGTTCTGCGAATCGGAGCTGTAAACCATCCGCACATCCTGCAGCGACACCCGCAAGGATATCGTTGGAATCGAATGAAGGTTGTACTGAAAGTGGAATACCGCGCCCCCGATCCTCTCCGGGTTGCCGACCTTCACCGGATGGAAGACGACCATTTTACGAAGGTGCTCCTTCTCGATGCAGGTCAGGGACGATATCTTGCGCAAAAATCCTTTGAAAATCGTCTGCGTGGTGTACAGATTCAGGCGTCCTTCCTGCATGAGAAGCTGAATCGTGCCGGCGTCGTGATCCGAGTGGCAATGCGTAAGGATCACGCCATCGATCAGCTTGGGGCTGACACCCAATTTTGCCAGCTCCTCCGTCGTGTTCACGGGGGGATCGACGATGATTCCCCTGCGGTTGACCCACACGATCATGCCCGATGTGGTCGAATCCGGATTGAAGCCGTCTCCGGCTCCGAGAATCGTTACGCCGTAAACGGGTTGCCGGAACGCGTAGTAGTTGACCTCCGGCTCTTTCCTCTCACCTGCGAAGATCGATGTCTGGTCGAGCGTAAGATGATTTCCGTCACAATCCACAACGGAATAACACCCATCAGATTGTCTTCTAATCTTGAATGATCCGATCTCGATCTGATTATCCTTGAAAACCTTGAACTGAACGAGATCGGAGAGGGTCATCTGGTGGTTCTCGATAAACGGATGCTTGCGGAAATACTTGATTTCGTTTGTCAGATCGGGAATCATCTCTGGCGCGAACTGGGAGGAATAATCCCTGATCACATCGAGGGATTCTGGGCCGAACAGAGCTTCTTTGAGGATATTTTGCAAGCGTTTCTTCTGCTCGACGGTGCAGATCACCGCCGTTTTGTTCCCACCCTGGAAGAAGTTGTAATACACGGGGAATTCCATATCCGCCAGCGAGATACCACGCTGAATGTCGAACATGTGCGGAGGAATCATGAAGTGGCTTGGTACGCCATCTGCGAGCTTCATGGTATCCTTGATCGTCTCGGGCGGAGCGGCGAACTGAATGCGGTCTGCACCGGTGCCGAAAACAACACCGCCTCGGGGTAGATATTCCAAATGTATTCCAGGCGACATATCAAACCTCTGTTTTGAATCTATTCAGGGCATCAGATGGAGGTTTTCGATCAATTCCTTTCTCAACTCTCTTTGATCAACCGATACAGAACGCCAAACATCAAGCCGCGGTCGCTTACGACAGCGGTATCCTGCTCGAAAAAATCCATCACCATTTTGATGAAAACGGAACCGGAACGGATCAGATCGGCTCGTGCCGGTTCGAATGGCATTAGCGTCTGGATTTCTTTGTAGGTTAAATTTCCGAAAATGTCAATGAAATTCTTCAAGTCCGCCGATTCGAGTGTCATCTTGTGTACAATTTCCGGGCGATATCGTTTCAATCCAGCCTTGATCGCCGCAAGGTTTGCGATGCTGCCGCCGATGCCCGTCAGATGTACGTCCTGAGCTTTCCAGCCCCTGATTCGTTCGAGTTGATGCAGGATATACTCGCGTTGTCTGCCGTAATCGTTCCCAAAGAGCGTCTCCAGACGCCGAATGCCGACAGGCAGGCTTATCGATCTCTGTAATTCACCGTCGACCAGCAAGTTGAACTCCGTACTCCCTCCGCCGATATCGAACGAAACGATCCGCTCGTATTCCGGGAAATCCTCGCGCATGACTTCGGCAGTGTTAAGCGCTTCCTCTTCCTCGGAAAGGATGCGATACTCGATTCCGTACTTCTCGCGAATCCAGTCGGAGAGTTCGGCGATATTGCTCGCTTCGCGGGAGCAGCTCGTGCCGGTAATGATCACGCGATCGGAGAAAGCCTGCGCGTAATCGGCGTAATCCGCCAGGATATCCTTCGCGCGTTGAATCCCGGCAGAGGTCAACCTTCCGTCCTTCATGCCCTTACCGAGCGCGGAAATCCGGGAGGCGCGATGCACAACCCTGATTCCGTCCATAGAATGGATCGCCCACAGCATCTGGATATTGTTCGTGCCCACATCGATGATCGCGACCTTTCCTTCGGTGCTCTCGAATCGTTTGCGAATGCACATCTTCCCCACTTCGCGATTCCTGTTGCGGTACTTCTCCTCGTTGTACGGCTTGTCCAACTGTCCTCGGATATCTTCAATAATCTCCTGCCAGTCGGCGTGCCCGATTTCGTCCAGCGGGATGTACATCTTGCGGGAGTATTCGTCCAGCCCACGCTCCAGAACCACATTCTCAGGCAGCACGCTCGTGTAGGTGTAGATCACAAATTTACCCAGTTGCGTCAACTCGGCGAGGGTGCTGTATCCGAGCTTCGTTATGCAGATATCGCAAGCGCTCATCGCATCGGTGAAGGCCTCGTGCGTATTGAAATGCCGCACACAGCCGTAATCGTTCTCCGGCGAGCCCTTCGCGATAATTGTAATCCCCTCAACGCCCGAAAGCACTGCCATATCTATCGGATTGCCTCCCTCGCCGCCGAAGGAAACCCTAATCAAAAGGCTCCCAGGATCGATTCCGTTTTTCTCGCAAAAAGCCGCCCGATCGGGATGCATCTCGCGCGTGAGCAAGCCGGCTTCATCCATCACCGGGAACTGCGCCATGCTATCCTCGTCCGAAAACGGCAGCTTGATCGCGTAATCCACTTTATGATACATGCTCGATATCTTCTCCAGAATCGGCATGATCTCAGCATCCCCCTTGAAGAATGGCAGATAGTTGTAATACCAGTCGAAGTTGGATATCGCTATCGAAAACACATCCGCCTGCGAAGCGATCTCGAAAGCCAGCGGAGGAATGTCTCCGACGACCATCTCGATCTCGTTCTCGCGGATGAATCGCACTTCCCCCTCCACCAATTCGCGATAATCTCCGTAACGATCCTGAATCGCTTTGCGCGTCGCTTCGAGATCGATCATCCACCAGTTGCGATGCTTGAGTCCATCATCGATTGTAACCGGCGTTAACTCGTAAAACTGGTCGTCGAGCGCTTGAAAAAGGAATTCCGGTTTCCCGGACCGGATGTGACAGAAGATTCCGCATTTTTTCAGCTCCCCTGCAAGCGCGTTCATCCGCGTTGCATGCCCGAAACCATGATGGGATATATATAATACGATGTTCATTTTCACCTCGTATGTAAACAACGTTGATCACTTTTTACTGTCAATGTTTACCTGAAACGTTCATCGAGGCGGGAGCAGATTCGTTCGATCTGCCGCGCAGACGTGGTGTTGCACACCATTTTTTTACGTTCGATTGTTCCGATGGTGTGCTATATCCACGTTGGAGCGGCATGATCGGGCGAAGATGCCCCGCCGTTTGGTTTCGTAAGGATTAAAACTCCAGCTTGCCGGGCTGATTCAACGATTCGAAGTTTCCACGTAATAATTTTGCTTGCATATTGGAACGTTTCTTGATTTATTTGTAGATGAGGATTTCCACCACAACCAAAACAAAGGATGTTCTATGCGCTTGAATATACTCTTTTTATTTCTCTGTGCCTCTCTGGGCCTCTTTGCTTCGAGCTATCGCGAAATCGTCATAGAAGATTTCGAGAATCCCAATATCGAGCTCTTCTCATATCCGGATGAAGACGCCGATCCGGACGACTGGGCAATCGACAGCCTGAACACTTTTAACGATTCAGACTACTCGCTCATCCTGTACGGTAATACATGGAAGGTCCAACCCATCGATTCGCTGGAAATCTGCGAGGGCGATATGTGGCAGATTGCTTTTTATGTCGATGAAGACAGCGAAATCCAGGGATTCGCCCTGCAAGACAGCGCCCACACGCTTTTCTATTCGTTCGATGGATCGCAAATGCTCGACATCGATGAATGGGTCACCGTTTACCAGGGGGCCTTCAGCGAGAATCAATGGAACCAGATTATGCTGCCTGTCGCGCATGATTGGATGGCGAGATTCGAATACTATCCCACCATCACGTCCATCGTCTACATCAACGACAGCGATAGCGGATGGGATGGTATAACCTATTTCGATCACATCGTGAACATCACCGAGGACCTGCCCGTCGCACCGGAGGTATCCATCTCCTACGTGATTAACGATCAGTCGACCCGTGACATGACCGTGCAGTTCTCGTGCGAAATCGACGATCCCGATAGCGACGAATTCCAGTATTACTGGTCGTTCGGCGATGGAGATGTCAGCGAGGAAGAGAATCCCGTACACACCTATTTTGTTCAGGACGACCACGACTACACGATACTGCTTCAGGTATGCGACGACACAGGCACGTGGGGCGATGCAACCTGCACGATATGGATGGACGAAGGCGAATCGACGTTGCCCGTTACCGTTAACTTCGTTGGCGACATCATGATGGCCCGTCGCTACGATGCTCCTGGCGGGATTATTCCCACCCAGGGAGTTGCATCCCTTTACGAGCCTACACTGCCGATCCTCGGAGATGCGGCCGACCTGACCGTTGCCAATCTCGAGTGCCAGCTTACTTCGTCCTACAACCAACATCCGACGAAAACAGTCTGCTTCAAGGGTAACCCAAACAACGTCGAAGGACTATCTTTCGGCGGGATCGATATCGTCTCCCTGGCAAACAACCACATCCTCGATTACATGGAAGAAGGGCTGATCGAGACCCGTGAGATGCTTGTTGAACAAAACATCAAATTTTCAGGTGCGGGGCTCGATGAATACGAAGCCAATCTACCCGTTTACGCAAATATCTCAGGCATTAACATGGCGTTCCTGATGTCCAGCGATCGTACCGGTCAGTACAACAACTTCCAGCCGTATCTCAACGCCGGGGCGAATAAAGCTGGCTTCGCCTACCTCACCCCCTACAACATCATGCAACAGATCGCATCGGTCGAAGGAACCGCAGATCTGGTCACCCTGCTTCTGCATGCCGGAAGCGAATACTCCACGGAACCGGGCGACAACTATGATATCCCCGAACAGCCAGACATCGACTACAACGGGGACGAAGACTACTCCCCGCTTTACGACGTCCCGCAAATGTGGGATCGCGAGCTGCGCCACTTCGCAGTAGATAGCGGAGCCGATCTGGTCATTATCCACCACCCGCACATCATTCAAGGTCTGGAGGTCTACAACGGTACTCTCATCGCCCATTCGCTGGGTAACTTCATTTTCGAACTCGACTACCCCGAAACGATGCCCTCCATGGTGCTCAACGCGGAAGTCGACGAGGACGGTTACAAGAACTTCAGCATCACGCCTGTCTTTATCGACGACTACATCCCTCAACGGGCAGAAGGCGAAATGGGACTTCATATCCTCGACTACCTCGCCCAGAAATCATGGGAACTCGATACATGGCTGGACATCGACCGTGAAAACGTCATCGCCCATGTGATCATGGACACATCGCAGTACACTGCGGAGACGGAGCTCTATTCCGAAACACTCGAGATGGTGGAAAGCGATGAGTATTACACTTCAGGACCCGTCAGACTCACTCGCAGCGGCAATATCTCGTCAATACAGATATCGGACATCGTCACCGGCTGCCAGTTCCGCGTTGGTCGCGAAAGGCTCTGGTGGGGAAACATGGAAGACGAGGGGTGCTCGCTCTGGAACCTGAACAGCAGTTACGAGGCATACGACAACGATGTGTTCTACCGTGGAGAACGATCACTCCGCCAGCAGGATTGGAGCGGAAACGACGGCGTTACCGTCAACCTTGAGAACCGCATCCCCTGCACCTCCGACACATTGACGTACACCATCAACGGTTGGATCAAGACGGAAAACGCGGTGGAAGCGACGCTTAAAGTTCGTTGTTACAATTCCCGCACGCAAAACTATGTCCTCAGCGAACAAGCTCTTGGCGACTACATCAGCGGAACCAGCGACTGGAACTACTACTGGTCCGAAATCGATCCGCCGGAAGGCGCTACTTTCTTCGACGTGCATGTGTATAGCGAGTTCAACGACTCCCCAACGGGCCACAACTGGTTTGACGATGTCAGCCTGATCGAGTGGAACGACTGGCAGGACATCGATGGGATGATCGACATCCCCACGCCGAACGATTACTACTTCATCGAAATCCGCACGACGGAGCAGGTTGGAATGCTGAACATCGCCTACGAGGAGCTGACATACGACGAGAATCCCCATTCGGGAGGTGCAGCCACTTCCGCTCCGGTCTTTGCAAAGCTTCATGGCAATTACCCCAATCCCTTCAATCCGGTGACCAAAATCGATTTCAGCCTGAAGCAATCGGCGGAAATTGAACTGGATGTCTACAATATCCGTGGACAGCTCGTGAGAACCGTTGTTGACGAGCATTTCACCGCAGGACGCCATCAGGTCGTGTGGGATGGAACCAACCAGAATCGCAAACAGGTTGCCACAGGCATCTACTTTTATCGGCTCAAGGCAAACGGTAAGGCTATCGGCACACGGAAGATGCTGCTTCTTAAATGATATTTTCGGCTTTTGCGAAGCAAAAACGAAAACTTCGAACGTAAGCCTTTCGCGCAGCGAAATGCGAAAGTGGATAATCATTTTCCTTAATTCTCTCTGGCTTTTGCGAAGCAAAAACGAAATCTTCGAACGTAAGCCTTTCGCACAGCGAAATGCGAAAGTGGATAATCATTTTCCTTAATTCTCTCTGGCTTTTGCGAAGCAAAAACGAAATCTTCGAACGTAAGCCTTTCGCACAGCGAAAGGCGAAAGTGGATAATCATTTTCCTTATATCTCTCCGGCTTTCGCATTGCGAAAACAATGACGTGAGCGTTGTAATTTCATGCAATGAAATTATATGAGCAGGTATTTTCAGCTTACACAAAGTGAGATAGCGCAAATGGACATAGAAAACCGGCAGCCTGCTGACTGCCGGTTCCTCTTATTTTCTTTTCGTATAATTAATTGTATGCAAACTACTCCGGCATGGGAACGCGATAACGCGTATTGACGCTCAGGAAGAACGACGGCTCGCCGGAACGGTTTCCGACAGGCATCTCTTCATCCTTGGTATCGTAAAAACTGTACTGCTTGCGGAGTGTGACACCCGAGTGGATATCGAACCAGAAGTTATCGAAGATATTCCAGTAGATAATCGGACCGAGATCAACTCGAGAGTATTCCAGGTAATCCACCGACTGGAAATCGGGATCGGTCGCCTCGTACTGGTCCGCCGGTTCCCCGTTTTGCAGGTTGAATCGATAGCCCTTGACATCGCCAAGAACGCCCACGGCGACTTCGCGATTCACGATCCAGTGAATATCGACATTTAAAGGCAACAGTGCGGAGACAACCAGGTCACCGGTTTGATAGGTAGCCCCGAGAAGCGGAACAATCTCCTGCTTACCGAACGGAGTATCGTAAACAGCTCCTCCCCGAACCGTAAGCTTGTCGTTAAACTTCCAGTCTAGCGTCAAGCCGCCGCGCATGATGAAGTCATCGGATTCGATGCCGTTTTTCCAATCGAAGGAAAGCCCCGGGGCGGCATGAGCCTCGACCATGAACGCACTACCGATCTTCTGTTGAAAGCGCAACACACCCTGCACATCGTGAAGCTCTTCCTTGGGAGTATGCTTCGGTTCGTCCTTGTAGTACGACTGCACGTAGCTGTATTCAACGGAAGGAATAAATACCGTATGGTTGTTGTTGAAAAACATCGGGTATGCGACATCGACATCCATTGTTTTCATACCGACCGAGGCGTTGTTCCACTCGTCGTCGTTCTTGTATGGATCGTTGAACTTGGCGTCGCTCATGAAACTGTAACCAATTGTAAAAAGCTGATATGTGCTATCCAACTCGTTTTTTCTCTTGTATGAAAAACAGGTTGCGACCATGATTAACAATACGGATAAAAGCATGATTTTCTTCATCAAACATCCCTCGTTGATTATTCGGGAAGAGCTTATGAATCACCGATCTCTCCTGTCAAGGATAATTGTCAAACACGCATACCCCCATTTATTCATAAAGCTATGCTTCGTTGCCTGTTTGAAGATGTTATCAACCTGCCAGTATGTTGCAAAATAATCGTGTCATCCTTGAGTTGTAGGTTTCACGAAGTGATAACCTGGATCACCCATAGAGTCGAAGGACATTGTGGATAACATCGATCAATATTCATCGAACCAGGATTCCACAGAAAAATGAGAGTATTCCAAAAATTAAAAATATCATTGACAACCAGGAATTTCCAATATCATAGTATGACATCAAACGTGTGGAGGCATCATGACACCCCGGATCATAACGCTCGATCGAGTCGTCCTGCTGGGATTCAATTTCTACGGCGACCCGTTTACGCAAAGTTCAGGCTGGACGGAGGAAAACGAGATCGGAAGGCTATGGCAACGATTTATGGAATACTGGGAGAAAGAAGGCAAGCATCTTCCCTATCTGAACGATCGATACTGGTATGAAGTCCATACACACACACCGGAAACAGTGGCAAAAGGCTTCTTCGATGTATTCGTCGGCGTCGAAGTAAGTGAAATCTCGGGCGTGCCGCAAGGGCCACTCTATCGCGCTCTTCCCGATGGTGAGTACGCCATATTCACCCTCAAGGGAAGCGTGATTACAAGCGACTGGGGATACCCGCTGGAAAACCAGTGGCTCCCGCAGGCAAAGCTGAAGCAAAGCCATCCCATCAGCATCCAGCGCTACGACGAACGCTTCAAGGGCATGGACAGGATCGAGGAAAGCGAGCTCGACATACTCATTCCGGTAATACGAGAAGATGCCTGATTCCTATCAGATCGAATCCGTTTCCCGTGCTATCGAATCCTTCGAGGCCTGCATCCGGCAAACCTTCTCGGTGAAGGATATGGCCGATGCCGCCTGCTACTCGCTCTTCCACTTCTGCCGTGTGTTCGCTCACACAACCGGCTTGACTCCCTACCAGTACATGCTCCGCAGAAGACTTGCGAAAGCTGCGCTGGAGCTTCAACAAACCGAGCACAACATCGGCAGGATCGCCGTTGACTACGAGTTCAGCTCGCCTGAGACATTCGCCCGGGCCTTCAAGCGGTACTACGGGATGCTTCCCAGTGAGTGGAGGAAATCCCCCCGACACCATCCTTCGCTCCTCATACCTGCCATCGACGAACAATTGCTTAACCTCATCCACAAGCTGAAGTTTCTACCGGAATCCGGAGATGTTACCCCGCGGCTTTGGGGCATCATGTCATGCGATGACGGCACGGAGCTTGCGAGGCTCTTCAGCAAAATAACGGGAGTTACAGAAGATATCTGGTACGTACGCTGGTACCCGGAGAACCTGCCGGGACAGATATATTCGTTTGCAGGGATTGCGCAAAAAACAGCAACGGAGGGACTCGTGATGCTCGAGCTCCCGCAGGGAGAATGGTTCGCCGCAGAGGCAGATGCTCCGGTTGAGGATATCGAACGCGCGATTACCTGTCTGCAGCACGTTTTTCTGGCCAACCGTGTGCCGATATCGCCGGTGAGGTTCGCTGTGTCCTCTGGAAATCGAACGCTGATCTCCCGGTAAGCTTACTGCTCCCACTGCGCCTTCAGGAAACCGTCCACCTTGTTCGTGAAGCGCGTGAAATCGCTGTATACGGGCCCCGTCCCTCCTCCATGCGTGGCGTCGGGAACGGCCCACAATTCCTTCTCTCCCGGAAGCATGGAGTAAATCTTTTCGCTCATCCAGACGGGCGTTACTTCATCCTTCTCCCCCACGATCAGAAGAACCGGGCGTTTGAAATTCTTTGCCGCGTTGACTGGAATCAGCTCTTCCGGATAACCTTCCGGAGCCCTGATATCTCGATCCGGCTTGGCCGAATGCAAGATCGGGATCACGTCATCGAAGCTGGTCATCAAGGCCCGAAGCACACAGATGCTTACCCGTTCATCGCGCACCGCAGCGGCAAGCGACAGATACGCTCCCGTCGAACCACCGTATACGACTACACGGGCGTTGTCGACTTCAGGCTGGGCAAACACCGCATCCAGAACGGCGATGTAATCGTCGATATACTCTTTATAGGAGAGCATATCCCGCTCCGTTTCCCACGGATCACTCTCGCCGAAACCACGCCAGTCGAACAACACGACGTTGTATCCCAGCGGACAAAACGCAACCACGAAATTGATCTGGTCGCCCATGTTCCCCGCGTCACCGTTCGCCACAACAATTGTCGGCAGAGGTTCGGATTCAGCCGTATACTCAGGCAGAATCCCTTCCCGCATGGCCTTGAGCATTGTCTCCTCTTGCGGCATCCGTTGCGCGGGGAAGAACCATGAAGCGATTCGGAGGCTATCGGCGGTTGTAACTTCGAGCGATTTATAGATTAATCCGAACTGATCGGGATGACGGGTGTATTCGCGGGAGGGCTTGAGCGCCCAAAGCATTCCTGAGAGCAGCAGTAAGGCTATAATGGCTTGTTTTCGCATAATCGATCCTGTTCTGGGAGCGTCTCTTTAATACCGGTGATCGTTTTTTTTGTCAACTCTCATCGTCGTGTGCAGGAAAAATCGCAGGATTATCCATTCGAATCTGTCTAATAGTGCAAATCAACGGAGGATAACGAAGATGAAAATAATAATCATGTTTCTCGCAGGGCTGACGATGCTTTCGTCGTTAGCGCTCCTTGCCCAACCCATGGATTTCGAACGCGACAGAAACGGGGGCGGTATGGCCTTCAATGAAGACGATGCCGTAGAACTCGTGGGCGTAGTCAAAGGAGTAACCGTAGAGACGCCATCCATGCCGAACCGTGACGATTCATCGCGACGTGGAGGCGCACGCAGAGAGCAGGGGCAGGGACTTCAGCAGGAAGAACACCTCTTCATCGAGCTTTACTCGGGAGACAAAGTGGACATCGGAACCAAATCGTACTGGAAATCGAAAAAAGTGGACGTTGCAACCGGAACGTCCATCCGCCTGAAAGGTATCAAGCGCCCGGATTGCGACACCTACATGGCAACATTCATTCACTACGAGGACGAAGATTACGATCTCATCGATAACGAAGGCCATCCTGTATGGATGAAGGCGATGTCGGGTTCCAGGCCTGGTAGAGGTTTCGGCGGACAGCCTCCGCAACGCAATTAATTAAACCTCCGCGACTTATGCGGATTATGATAGAGTGCAAGATTTTTCCGAAGAAGTAGTATGTCTCACAAGGGAAAATCGTAATTGTTATCTCATACACCTCAGAAACCTCCTCTTGACGAGTGACTTGCTGCCTGTATTGCCTAAGTCGAGAGGAGGTTCTCCCTTTTCCAGAATCAGATAGCCCAGGATTTACCCACCCGACACCCTTTTCCATCTGTCCATTCCCTCAATTTCTTGACGACCCCGAACGGATCGAGTATATTATATATCAGGAGCAAATCATGAAAGAAATACTCGAGCTTATGATACAACTGGAAGACGACGTTTCATTGTTTTACCAGCGGCTCGCCAGCATGAAGAAAATGCAGGAATTCGAAGCGCTTTTCAAGTTCATGAGCGAGCACTCTCACGAGCACAGCCTAGCAATACGTGAGATTGCGGAAAAAATCAGTGAAATTCCACTTAACAAGCAGAAGTACTTGAAGCTCGAGAACAAATTGAAGAATAAACTGCTCCAGGAAATCCCGACTGCGGATCACGTGGCGAAGCTGAGCGACATGCTTGCCGACGCGGAGGGTATCATGGGATATGCCTACGATCAGATCGCCGGCCACATGGAAATGGCAGGGCACTTGATGTTAAACTCGGCAAAAACCGTTCGCAGGATCGCCAAAGAAGAGCAGGAACATAAGCAAAAAGTTTTCGAACTGGGGCATTTACCGAAGAAGTAACGATCTTACTGCTTCGCGAACTCCGTAATCACGTAAATCGCTCCATCGTCGCTTGCCATCGTGAGCCCGATCACCGAACGTTCCGTCTCCCAATAGTGCGTTACAACGAGGTCCTGTAAACGGAGGCCCTCAACCCAGTTCTCTTCCAGCATGTGAGTCTCATCCTCTGCAAGTATATCGCTGACAATCGGATCGCCATATTTCTGCGTCATCTCCCGCAGAATCTTCCTATACGCTTCCACATACTGCTGTGGCTCGGTAAATTCTTCCACGACAATCAGATCGCCCTGATAAAACGACCCTTCCTCAAAATGATACATCACCAACATGGTGAGATCGAAAGCCATGCCGGTGAAATACACGGACGCCTCGTCCGACTCGGCAAGGAAGCCGATCTCTGAATCGATTACTTTCTGACGTACGTCGTCCCATCTGGAAAGCCGGAAATCGCAGCCTGAAGCACACACAAGATTGTCCCCGACCTGATATTCTTTTTCTTCTGCAGCTACGATCACGGAAATTACGACAATAATCAATGCGATCAATATCCTCTTCACGAATCCTCCGAAGTGATTTGTTTTCCCGAGTTCGAGAACTACATGGGAACATCGATATTGTCAATCTTATAAAATTCCTTGTCATTGAATGCGGGTGTCCTATCATTTTGTAAAGCTAGAAGGAGGCCAGCATGCCAATTCCAGAAACAGGACAAATAGCCCCGGAAATCCAATTGACCAGCCAGGATGATATCGCAGTGTCATTGCAGGACTTTCAGGGAAAATGGATCGTCCTATACTTCTATCCGAAAGACAACACTTCCGGCTGCACGCTGGAAGCAAAAGATTTTACCTGCATGATCGATCAATTCAGGGAGCTGAACGCTGAAGTGATCGGCATCAGCCCGGATTCCATCTCCAGCCATCAGAAATTCATCGCGAAGCAGGAGTTGAGTCTGACTCTGCTCAGCGATCCGGATAAAGAAGCGCTGGAAGCCTACGGCGCCTGGCGTCTCAAGAAAAACTACGGACGGGAGTACATGGGCGTGGTTCGTTCCACGTTCCTGATCGATCCGGATGGATTTATCAAGAAGGTTTGGGACAATGTCCGCGCGAAGGGCCATGCGGAGAAGGTTCTGGAAACATTGAAGAATTTTGTTACCGCGTAGAAAATCGGGAGGGCTTTATGAGAGACAATCGAAGCTGTTTATTGATTCTTGCATTATTGGCCATTGCAACGAGCCTGCTGGCGTATCCATCCAATCAACCCTATGCTTCCTACTGGCACCCCAATACGCTTCTGAACTGGTCCCCGGAGGCTGATCCCGACGCGCCGTACAACCGTTGTATCGTTCCGTTGGCCGATCGTTATATCCCTTATCGGGTGGACAACAGCAACAATTACCCCAACGCGGGGCGTGTTGCCAATCTCTATATCAGCGCAGGGACCAGCAATAACCCGTCGCAGGGGTGGCCAGAGGCGGAAGGTCCGGCATTCCACTTCTGGCAATACACCGATCGTTTCGTATTCTGGGGCGGTTCTGCGGGAGAAGGCCTGATCCTCGCTCCCACCACGGATGTCATCGCTGCGGCACACCGTAACGGCGTCCCCATACTCGGAACAATATTCTTCCCGCCCACCGCATACGGAGGGCAGATTCAGTGGGTCAACGACCTCCTGCAGATGGAAGGCGAGACGTACCCTGTAGCGGACAAGCTGATCCAAGTCTGCGAGTACTACGGCTTCGACGGTTGGTTCATCAATCAGGAGACCGCCGGCGGAAATGCCGCGACAGCCGAAGCGATGCGAGACTTCATGATCTACTTCCAGCAGAATTCCGATCTTGAGTTGATGTGGTATGACGCAATGACCGAGTCGGGATCCGTCTCCTGGCAGGAACAGCTCAACGAGAACAACGATATGTTCTTTCAGTACGGTGACCAGCTTGTCTCGGAAACCATGTTCCTCGACTTCGGATGGAACAGCAACGATGTCGCCACCTCCGTGACCAACGCAATTGCCCTGGGCCGCAGCCAATACGAACTCTATGCAGGCATCGACGTCCAGGCGAATGGCTACAATACAAACGCAAACTGGTCGCTGCTATTACCTGAAAGCGCACCGCACAATCTGTCTGTCGGACTATATTGCCCAAGCTGGTGTTACGAAAGCTCGACAGACCTGCAAGACTACTACGAACGAGCCAGCCGTTTCTGGGTCGGGGCAAACCGCGATCCCCTCAACACAGAAACGACCGACGACTGGAAGGGAATCGCCAACTATATACCTGCAGATCGCGCAGTAACGCAAACGCCATTCAGCACGAACTTCTGTACCGGCCAGGGCTACGGCTGGTTTACCGACGGCGTGCAGACCTCCGATCAGGCGTGGTATAACCGGGCGATGCAAGATGTTCTCCCAACTCATCGTTGGAGAATGAATGGTGATGGAGAATTGCTTTATCCGGAATTCGATTGGACGGACGCATGGCAGGGCGGAAACTGTATCAAAATCACCGGTGATTTTACCAGTACAAACTGGATTTATTTAATGGAAACACATATCGACCTCCAGCCAAACACCCATCTAGATATTACATGGAAATATCCTGCAGGCGGAGATCACGGGATGGTCCTTGAAATAAAATATGAAGATTCGTTCTCTTTGAATAGCGACTTTGATTCTGCTCCCGATGGCGAATGGCATACTTCAACCTTCACGCTCTCTGGAAGCGATCGCGGTGTTCTCGAATGGCTTGCTCTGCATTGGAGCAACCCAATGAACGACTTCGAGATAAAGATTGGAGGTATGCGGATCTACACGGGAGAACCAACGCCACCGGCAGCGCCCATGAATGTGGTAATCGACAGCAAGGCCGAAGACGAACTGAATATGGCCTCCATCCGGCTCCGTTGGGACGCATCGACCGACGACGTCCAGACCTACCACGTCTATCGCGTCAAGCCCGACGGGAACCGCCAGTTCCTGTGGGGATGCTGCTCGGAAGCCTGCTTTATTCCCGAAATCCATCGCATTCCCGATGAGCTGCAAACCACGCTCGAAGTTTTCGCGATAGGACTTGACGGCGAACGCTCCGAGCCTGCCACCGCAGTCTTCGACTGGAACGTGGGTCTACCGCCCCAGCAGGTGGCCAATCCCAATCCTGTCGACGGAGAGGCTAACGCTCCGTCGAACTGCGCCCTGCTCTGGGCGCCATCGTCCAACGCGGATTCGTACAACGTCTATTTCGGTACAACCCAGCAACTCGATCAGGTTACAAGCACCACCGCGCCTTATTATAAACCACAGGGAATCCAACCCGGAACACAGTACTTCTGGCGGATCGATCCGGTAAGTAACATGGGCACAACGACCGGGGAAGTCTGGAGCTTCACCACTGGTCAAAGCGGACTCGGTTTATTCACGAACCATCTAGATGTTGGCGAAGTGAATACCGCCGGAAACGTTTCATTTCTGGACGAAACATACTCGGTCACTGCATCTGGCGCGGATATCTGGAATTCTTCCGACGAACTCCACTACGTTTTCAAGAAGTTCGAAGGAGACACCGACTTCATAATTCGCTGCGTGTCGGTTGATAGCCAGGAAGACTGGACGAAAGCCGGCATCATGATGAGAAATGACTGGAGCGATCCGGGATCTGCATTTGCGCTCGCCATGCAGATTACCGACAATCATGTCACCTTCCAGTATCGAACCGAGGACGGCGAAAGCGCTTCGTGGATCGGTTACACCACCGGAGGCACGGGAGGCCCAAAATGGCTGCGGCTGGTTCGAATCGGTAATTTCTTCCGGGCCTATTATTCTGAAGAAGAAGACCCGGACGAATGGGTTATCATGGGAAACGGCATCGATATCCAGATGAACACGGAAGCCTTTGCCGGCATCGCGCTCTCGGCTCATGACGACAACGTCGTCGCTGAAGCGGTCTTCGATCAGGCGAGCATCTTCGAAAACATCGACGTCGATTCCGACGACATACTCCCGTGCATGGATCGCCTCCTGCAGAATTATCCGAATCCATTCAATCCCGAAACAACCTTCTCCTTCGATCTGAAAAAGAAGGCGGAAGTCGTTTTACAAGTATTCAATATCAGAGGGCAGAGGATTCGCACCATCGCCAGCGGTAATCACGATGCAGGTCGATACAATTACGTCTGGCACGGTGACGACGAACAGAACAAGGCAGTCGCAAGCGGTATCTACCTGTACCGTCTCCAGATCGACGGCAAGGCGATGCCGACCAGGAAATGCCTGCTGCTTAAATGATACCATTACAGCAAGGCGTGAGAGAATTCGTTCGATCAGAACGTGAAGACGTGGTGTTACACGATGCAATGCGTGAGGAATACTTTGTTTTGCTGGAAATCGACCTTCACGCATGGAATCGTGTTATATCCACGGCGGAACGGGCTGATCGGGCGAAGGCTCCACGCCGATATCGACATTTTATGAAACATGCTTAATAAATAGTGGTTGTATTTATGGAGGAATCCATATGAGAAATACTCTATTCCTGCTTACTCTGATATCGCTTGTTTTATCCTGCTCTACACCGCTTCCCATATCGTTATACTGTCAATGGAGTTACTTGGGACACTGGAAAAGTAAGAATGTGGACATTCCCGTTGATATCACGATACACCCGGATAATACCGTAACCGGGTCTGTGGGTGACGCGGTTCTTAAAAATTGCATCGTAAAATCGAATCGGGGAGCGATTTGCAGGAAGCTCAACATGAAGACAGACTTCATTATCACAAACGGTTTTATCGAAGGGAAAACCTTCCCTGATGATAATTTAACACATCGAACGTTTACAATACCATTCAATTTGGAGCACGATCAACTAGTGGGATCAATCATGATAACCGCGCCCTGGACATATCCCAAGCCGTTTTTAAATCGATTGAAGCTTCAACGTGTAAAGCCAGATCAATAAAGAATCCATTACTGCAAAAAGACTTCGACTACTCTCTCGCGTACCCTTCCGACCGTCTGTAGAATCGCCTGACTGGTTATCGTTGCGCCGGTCACCGTATTGAGAGACCTTTCCCCGTGATAGCCGTTGAACTGGTTTGGAAAACTCGATCGCTTGATCCTTCTTACGAAGGAAGGCGTATCCTCGCTATCGATAATCCAAACGGACTGCACGGTTCCATCACCGTCGAAGACAATCCCCAGGCGCGTGATCCCGTTGTATCCCCGGATGCAGCAGTAGTCGTCGCTCAGCACACACAACTGCTCTATCTTGCCTTGCTCCGTTACCGCAGCGGCCCGGCAAGAATCTTTTTTCACCAGTTCACAACTCTCTGCACCGAGCGCTTCCCTTGCCATCCTCAGTAATCCTTCGTCTGACAAGGGAGCTGCCTGCCCTCCGAGGAGTAGAGCAGGCAGCAGAGATGCTAGCCATAAGATGAGAAATCGACTCATTTAAGCATGACCATCGGCCTTGTAATCGTGCCGCGATTGGTTGTAATCCGATAGTAATACACTCCGCTTGCAGCCGTTTTCCCCGATCGGTTCTTCCCATCCCAGGTTACCTGATGTTGCCCCTGTGATTGATAACCTTCACACATCTCATAGACAAGGCGACCGCGGACATCGAAAATATCCACGCGGACGAGGGAGTCTTGGGGAATGGAATAGCTGATCGTGGTTTGCGGATTAAACGGATTGGGGAAGTTCATGGCAGTGACTTCGTAGGGAGTCATTTCATCTTCCTGACTTGCCGACGCCTCGTAGTTGAGCGTCAGCGTTGGATGGTAATCGCTGTTTACGTGTTCCTTGGAGTAGAACTTGGAAAACTTCTGATTGCTGTTTGCCAAAATGACAAAACCGTTGTTTGTTAGATCATTCTCTATCCAGGTACGAATGAATTCCGTCACATCGACCTCGAAATCGACGATTGCATTTCCGCCGGTTCCGCTGAACACGTATGGCATGGAAACAGCGCTATTGTATGCGATATGCTGCGTGTGATTCCAGGTTTCTTCGTCCCACACTTCGTCAATCGCATAGAAAGTCGCCGCAGTTGTTCCTCCCGATGGACAGCTATAAAAACGAGTAAGATGAAGCGTGGCTGATTGGAGGTTCACGTTGTGAAAATCATCAACATCGAACCGGATCATAATGCGTTCGAAATGCCCTGATGCGCTGAAGTCGGCAGTCCAGAGTTCGGTAATCACCGGACTTTCACCCGGATGTTCTGCGTCGGTGTACATGTCGTCGCTCGGTTCGAGCGTTACCGTTTCCGCGAACATTCCGATCGCGATAACGAGCGCAAAAAAGAGAATTGTCGCTTTCTTTTTCATCATCTCTCCTTGAATTAGAATCCGGTTTGTAACCGGATGATTACGCTTTCAGGCTCTTCGACCACTCCGTCGGGAGCCGTCTGATTGGTACGCCACGCGCCACGCAGCATCGTGTTGGCGGAAATCTTGATGTTCAATCCGGCCTCGAGATACTCGTAAAGTTGCTCATCGTCCGCATCGACATCACGGTCCCAAGATTCGTACATCACGTACGGCTGAACGGATGAAAGCCGTTCCAATCCAATTCGAATATCGTATCCGAGCTGGGTATACCAAGCGTTCATCTTCTGGTCGTCCCGCTCGAAACCTTCGCCGGTGAAATACTCGGCAGTCGCCCACACATTGTAATTCTGGTAGTTGACGCCGCCACCATAACGAGAACCGTCTTCCGAGTATTGCTGGTAACTTTCATCGTAATATTGGCGTTCCACATGATTATAGGATCCTGTAACCGCGAGTCCGGACACCGGTGTTTCGAAAATTATACCGAAGTTGTAGTCGTGCTCGCCATCAAGCGTACCGTTCGCCCCGTTCATGAGCGCGAGTTCCGCCTCCAACCCCATGTTGTCACCCATCTCGAAGTAACCGCCGGCGACCACTCCGAGCGGATGACATGCGCCAAATGTCTTCTGGAATACCGGCTTCTCCATGGAAAGACGAGCAGGACATTCTGTCCTGGACGCAAAACCCCGGAGCACATGACCTTGCTTGATCCCAACGTGAATGTTGTCGAAAACCGCGTACATCACCTCCGCTTCCATCAGCTTGAGCTGGTCGCTGGTTCCCACGCATGTCGATATTCCATACTCCACGCCGTAGGTCACGCGATCTGTAAGCTCGCCTTCTGCCGCAACCGATGCCTTACGGATCTGGTAGCGATTGGTGGTGTCGTACGTTCCTTCGTTCGCCCCGTCGCCACTGTAGAACTTCGCATCCAGCATGATGTTATAATGCAGATTCGGCATCGGTATTTCCGCAAAGGCCGTCTGAGCGATCGCAAGCGCAATCATGATTATTATTACGTTCTTCATTTGTCTTCCTTTCCTTGATGTATATCCAGCCGCGCCTGCTCCAGCAGAGCGCAGCTCTTGCAATTGCCGCTACACTGAGAGGTTCCGCAGCATTCCGTCTCCCCCTGAAAGCTCTTGCGAAGCTTGTAGCCGAGAAAGATCGCGGAACCCAGCCCGAGCAGTATAATGATTATCATTTCCATATTCTTCGTTCCTTTCGCTTAAAATAGCGAGCCCACCTGGTACACGATGGTCGTGACAATCCAGGCCATGATGGTTAATCCCGCGACCTGGAACAACGCCCATTTCCACGAGTTACTTTCCCGCTTGGTCACGGCAACCGTTGCCATACACGGCATGCTTATGAGTGAAAACAGCATGATCGCAAAGCCGATCAACGGCGTGTAATGCTCCCGGAGCTTGTCTCGCAAGCTCTCCGATTCCTCGTCTGCCTCTCCTACCGAATACACAATCCCAAGCTGCGCCACGAAGAGCTCCTTCGCTGCAAACGCCCCGATCATCGCCGTGCCGATCCGCCAGTCGAATCCCATCGGCTTGATAACGGGCTCGAGGAAATGTCCAATGCGCCCGGCCACCGTATATGAAAGCGCTTCTGCTCCACGCTGGTTTTCGATCTTGCCGATTTGGTCGTCGATCTGCTCCTGGGTGAGGGTCGTTGTCTGTTCGATTTGCGCAATTTCAGCGTCGTAGTCACGATCGAAGACAGCCTTCTGCGGGTAGGTCGTGATAATCCACATGAGTATAGCGAAACCGAGAATGATAGTTCCTGCCTTCTTCAGATAGAGCCAGCCACGTTGCCACATGTGGGTGAAAATACCCTTGATCGTGGGCATGCGGTACGGCGGGAGCTCCATCAGGAACGGCACCGATTTACCTTTGAGAATGGTGGAGCGAAGAAGCTTCGCGCTGATAATCGCCAGCAGAATCCCGATTACGTAGATGATCCAGAGCATGGGCGCGTGCCACGCTTGCGGGAAAAACGCCGGAATGATCAGTGCGTAGATCGGGAGCCTCGCTCCGCAACTCATGAGCGGAACCACCATCATGGTCACCAGGCGGTCGCGACGGTTATCCAGAGTTCTGGTCGCCATGATCGCCGGCACCGAGCAGCCGAAGCCGATGAGCATCGGGATGAAGCTCTTGCCGTGCAAACCGATCTTGTGCATCAGGCGGTCCATGATAAATGCGGCTCTCGCCATATAACCGGAGTCTTCCAGGATAGCGATCGCCAGAAAGAGCAGCAGAATATTAGGCAGAAAGATCAATACCCCACCGACCCCGCCGATGATTCCATCGACCATCAGCGAGCGAAGCGCGCTTTCCGAGCCCGGCGCCCACCATCCGCTCACGGTGTCTCCCAGCCAGCCGAAACCCATGTCCATCCAGTCCATGAGCGGTGCGCCAACCGTAAACGTCAACCAGAAAACCAGATACATCAGGCCCAGGAATATCGGGATTCCCAGGAATCGGTTTGTCGCCACCATGTCGATCACATCCGATACCGAGTGCCTTCGCTCGATTGTCGAACGCACTGCCTGCGTACACGCACCGGAAATCATTCCGTAACGATGCGAGGCGATCGCGGTCGGGAGCAGTTCCTCCAGTCGGGGCTCAAGATGCTCCTTGATGGTGTTGAATGTGTTATGTATGTTTTCTTTCAGATAGCGTTCCAGCACATCCTCATCAGCCTCGAGCATCTTCAATGCAATCCATCGTGCCTGCTCGCAGCTCACCTTCTGGTTGGCATAGATCGCCTCGGACAACTCTTCGAGCGCTTCGTTGATCTTGCTCCCGTAGCGGATAATCAGCGGATCCGCCTTCTTCTGCTTCTCGTGAACCGCTATCGCCGCGTCGAGCAACTCCATCGTTCCCTTGTTCTTGTGGCCCGTCGTACTGACGATCGGCACCCCAAGCAATGACGAGAGCTTTCTCAGATCGAATTCGTAACCCTTCGCGGCAGCGACGTCGCTCATGTTGAACGCGAACAGAAGCGGAACGCCCATCTCGATGAGTTGGACGCCAAGGTAAAGGTTGCGCTCAAGGTTGGAGGTGTCGATGATGTCGATCACCACATCCGGTTTATCGTCGATGAGAAAGTTCCGGGCGATAACCTCTTCCTGGGAATAGGCCGTAAGGCTGTATGTCCCCGGGAGATCGACCACCTTGAATTCGTAATCTTTGTACTCCTTGAAACCTTCTTTTCTTTCAACCGTGACGCCCGGGTAGTTTCCCACATGCTGCCGTGCGCCGGTTATGTTATTGAATATCGTCGTCTTTCCGGCATTCGGGTTACCGGCAAGCGCGATGGTAATGGATTTTTTCATTCATCCTCCGCTATAGCTAATGCTAATGTTTTTAGGCGTGCCTAACTTTAATGACAAAAAAATTATGCCACCTGAATCTTGTGACTCATTCCTTTTCCGAGGGCGATCTGGCTGTCGCGCACCTTTACGATGAAAGGTCCGTGGTGATGCGCGCACACGATCGAAACCGGAGTTCCGGGCGTGAAGCCCATCGCTTCCAGCCGATTCTTCATCTCGATTCCACCCCATACACACTGTACGGTTACCTGCTGTCCGGCCTTGCAGAACGACAGCGGAAAAGCCATCGGGCAGGAGTGATCACAGTGCGCAGCGACGTGCGCGTGGAGATGCCTTCTCCCTCTATGAAGGAATTTCTTCCACATAGATGCCTTCCGCTTCTTTCTTGCGTACGCTCAGATGGTACCCCTTGAGCTTGATATCGACAGGGTCCCCCAGCGGGGCAACCTTAACCACCTCGACCACCGTGCCGGTTGTCATACCCATCTCGACCATCCGCCGGCTGGCAGCGTCCGTCAGGGTTATCCGCACGACTTTCACCTTCTTCCCGGGCCTGATATCCCGTAGTCGCAATTGTTCCTTCATTGTTTCTCCTTTATGATTACGTTCTTCAATCAACTCATCCAGGTTCGTGCGCATGCACTGCTCGCAGTTTTCCCTGCTGGAATCGTGGTCGCAGAAATATCCGAACCCACGTATCCATTTGCCCCCGGCTCGCGGACAAACCTCCACGAACTCGGCAAACTGGATGAAGCGTTCGAGCAGCGGCTTAGTAATACAGTGCTCCATTTGGCACGCCGCGCTGTCTGCCAGCGTCTCGTCAACCGACAGCACTTTCACGAAGAAGTCCTTGAGCGCGTTGTGCCTGCGGACAACGTCTTTCGCGATCACCTCTCCCTCATGTGTGAAGGTGATGATCTCGAACGGTGCGTAATTGATCAGCCCCTTGCTCGAGAGCGAGCGCATCGCACCCGTTACGGAAGCGGCCTTAACCTGCAAGCGCTCTGCGATATCCTTTACGCGAGCGGCTTGTTTCTCTTTTATAATATGATAAATCGCCTCGAGATAATCTTCCAGGCTGGCGCTGAGTTCGTCCGCAATGCTCATGTTTCACCTCTTCATTTTAGTCGGATCACATTTTATTAGGCCAGCCTAACGCCGTCAATATTTTTCTTTTTTTTCTATCGTTCTGCTTTTTCCTTTGTCTTCCATACCTGGCCTCCTCCTATCCTCCGGTCAACTTATTTCAGGACGGGACATCTCTTCCGGGAGCTGCCGTGGCCGGCTTTCCGCTTCCAAAAAAAGCTTGACGCATATTACAGGTGACCAGATTGTGAGTAAAAAAATGGAGTAGTTGTGTAACATGAAATATAATAAACGATTAGTATTACGTACGCCATTGATTACTGCGGGTCACAAGCAAAAACTTGTCGATAAAGCGCTGAATTGCGACGCCGATGCGATTATCCTTGATCTTGAAGACGGAGTTCCTCCTGCATTGAAGGAAGAAGGCAGGAGAACGATAGCTGCCAATCTCGAAAGAGATATCGCCAAACAGAGGCTGATCTTCGTCCGACTCAACTCGCTTGAAACCGGCCTCACAAAGCTGGATATCGATGCGGTTGCCCACCCGAATCTGGACGGTTTCGTCGTTACGAAAACCTATTCTCCGGGCGAGATCGTTCTTCTGGATAAAATCCTGTCCGCAAAAGAGAAGCAATTATCACTACCGCAGGACCATTTTTCACTAATCGTTATAACCGAGACACCCCAATCGATCATCCAGGCTTTCGATATCGCTGTTGCAGCAAACCGCGTCAAGGGTCTTCTCTACGGAGCGGAAGATCTTCTTAGCGACATGGAAGGATACCACGCTGTCGATTGCAGATCCCTGCAGCCTTCCAGGAGCCACGTTCTCATGGCTGCACGTGCGGCGGGAATCATGCCGATCGATACGCCGTACATTCAAGTTGGCAATGACGACGGACTCCGCGAGTTTATCAAACCGGCCCGTGAACTCGGCTACGAGGGAATGCTGCTCATCTCCCCTTCGCAAATTCCCATCGTAAAAGAGATGTACACGCCGAACAAAGAAAAGGTCGACGAGGCCTACGAGATGATCAAGATATCACAGGAGAACGAGCAAGCCCAACAGGGTGTGGCTATTGCAGGGAAGCATTTCATTTCCCCTCCGACACTGAAGAGAGCGATCAACCTCGTGGCACGCCATGAAGCGATAAGAGCTTTTGAGGAATATAAAGATAAGGGGCAGGCGTGACCCAATCTTCTTTTGATTTGTACTAGAACAACACTTGTTAGTCGTTTAGAAGATGGTACATTCACGTCAAACCTGTATCCATAAACTTGTGAATTTGTTGGATAATTTTAATAGTATCGAATCTCGATACTTAGCGTAATTCAGGAAAGCAATGAAACTGTCAAAAAACCTTAAAAATCTTATCAAGATTGCCTTGTCAGTCATAATACTCACAATATTGATATACAAAACGAAGATTGATTTTCGTCACATTTTCAGTAGTGTGAAATCTCCCCGATTTTTGCTTTTTTCTTTTTTCTTCCCTGTAATCATCGTTCCTTTTGTATCAAATAATCGACTCAAAGCCTTCTTGAAGGTACAGGGAATACAGGATCGATTTTTCTCACTACTCAGGCTAACATTCATCTCTTATTTTCTGGGTGTTCTCATGCCTTCAGCCAACGGAGCAGATGCGATCAGAATGTATCTGGTGGAAAAACGCCATTCAAAAAGCATCGGAAAAGGCAGCGCAGCAGTCATTATCGACCGACTGATTGGACTGTATATCCTTTCAATAATGAGTAATATCGGCGCAATATGCTCCCTTAGAAGCGGTCTCCCGATCGGTGTTTTCTATCTAACCCTGTTCACCACTACGATTCTAACGTTGCTGATTGTACTAATCCGCGTTCCCATCCTCTTCAGGCTGGTCACAAATATCAGCATCATGAGAAAGAAGAACAAGGTTGTTGTTTATCTGAATGAAGTTGTGAACTCTTTACATTATTTCCCGATCAAGAGAGTGTTTCTTACCTCCCTGTCACTTATCACCTTGATGCAGATGGCTTCATTCGTTTTCGTCTTTTGTCTGTATAACGCCTTGGGTGTAGATGTACCATTTTATTACCATATCGTTTTCTGCCCACTGATATTCATTGTTTCAGCAATACCTATATCCATTGGGGGTTTTGGGATCAGAGAAAGTGGATTTGTCTATTTCTATAAGTTTGCCGGGGTATCAGGCGATATATCGCTCATCGTATCGTTATTGTATTATATGATTACAGCGAGCTTTCCAATATTCATGGGCATGATTCTGTATCTGATTGGCGAGAGAAAGGGAAGTATACCTCAGGCGAAGAGCGTTTCGCAAGATATCTAAGCTTAACCAGATAAGCTTCACAATATAGCATTTGTATATGCTTTCTCTGTCATTTATTTATTGACAGCAATTCTGTGATTCACCAAGTAATATTTGGATATTTCGTTGGAAAAAGCATGAGCTATGGAAATGTGACGATAGCACATACGTGATGATCCATCATGGATGGAATGAAAGAATCAGAAAATAATGATAGTATGATCTGCCGAGATTATTGAGAGATTATTATGGAACAAAAAATGACCAAACCTGTTTTTTCAGTTGTTGTTCCGATATACAACAGCGAGAAAATGATTCCCCTTTTATACGAAAGAGTCAAGAAAACAATCGATGAGATGGGGCTGTGTTTCGAAGTTGTATTTGTCAATGACGGAAGTCACGACAAAAGCTGGGACATTCTGAAGCAAATGCACGAAACTTATGACAATGTCCGTATCTTCAACCTCAGCAAGAACTACGGGCAACAAAAGGCATTGATGACCGGCCTACGAAAAGCCCAAGGCGAATATGTCATCACGATGGATGACGACCTGCAAAATCCACCGGAAGAAATCCCTATCCTTTATAACAAAATGTTAGAGGGCTTCGATGTCGTCATTGGGAAATACGCGGTGAAGCAACATCGGAAAATCCAGAACATCGGCAGTTTCCTGTTCAGAAAGCTCAGCAACCATATCTTCAACAATAAAGAAGAGATCAAGTTCACGAGTTTCAGAATGATCAAATGCGATGTTGTTCGAGCGATAAGCCAGATCAAGGTCGATTTCCCGTATATATCGGGCATGTTGATGTCTGTAACGAACAGTATCACAAATGTTTTGATAAGGCACGATCAGAGACTGCTAGGTAAGTCCTCATATAAACTAAGCAGCTTGATCAACCTGGCAGTCCAGCTCATATTGAACTATTCGCTTCTTCCTTTGAAAGCATTGAGTTGGATGGGATTAATCATATCGATATCATCGTTTGGTGTCTCAACTACTTTTATAATTAGGAAACTGATATTGGGACAGGTTCCTCCTGGATGGACCGCCCTCGTTGTACTTATGTCGATGTACAACGCAGTAACGATGATCGCGTTTCTAATTCTCGGTAATTACATCGGTAGAATTCTAGCAGAAATATCCGATGTAAATTCGGTTCGAATAAAGGAGCAATACGAATGAAAAGACTTGTCGTTGTCGGAGGTAAAGGATCCGCTGAGATCGCAATGACCATTTTCGAAGCAGCTAACGCAATAAAGCAGGAGTGGAAACTAGAAGGATTTCTGTGTGACGATCCCGGCCCGGGTGAAATGCTCGGTAAGTACCCCGTTTTGGACGTAACAGCTGCCACACCCGATTATGTAAATAAAGGTTATTACATACATTACGCGCTTCAGTTCAACGCGAAGAAGAAGTTCGAGCGAGTTCAGCAATTCTTGAAATACAACGTGCCTCTCGAAGCTAACGCGACAGCCATTCATCCCTCGGTTATTCTAGCTCCCGAGACCAAAATCGGTTATGGGTGCGTTGTATGCGCAAATGCTGCAAGCTCTTATGGAGCAACTCTTGGGAACTTCTCGCATATCTACACTGCCGGTTTTCTGGGGCACGATTGCACCACTGAGGATTTCGTTACTATCGCGGCGCATTCCATTATCGGCGCTCGCGTAAAGGTTTCGGAAGGCGCGCATGTCGGTTTGAACAGTTGCATACGGGAAGATATTTCTGTTGGTCGGTACGCAATCATCGGTATGGGGTCGGTCGTCGTGAAGAATGTCGACAATTATAGCGTTGTCGCAGGCAATCCGGCGCGGTTCCTGAAAACATTGGACATCAAAGAAGGATAGAGGATACATATATGATACACGAAATGAAAGAACAATTCGGCCGGTACCTCGATGAACTCGAACCTGGCGATATCTACAAACACTATCCCGGGAAAACCATCTTCGAGAGCGATAACAACCTGTTTTCGCTTCTCACGATGAACCATCATCCTGTCCATCTGAACACCCACTACTGTGAAGATCACCAGCACAAGCAAATCCTTGTGTGCGGGCCACTGGTTATCAGCGTGGTCGTAGGAATGACGGTTCCGGTTGTTTCTGGAAAAGCCATCGCCAACCTTGAATACGAGAGGATCACCCATGACGGACCCGTGTTTATCGGCGACACCTTGTATGCCGAAACCGAAATTCTCGAGAGAAGAATTTCCCGCTCGAAGCCGGACCGTGGGATCGTCTACGTCGAGACTCGCGCTCACAATCAAAGAGGAGAGAAGGTACTCACCTTGAGAAGGCGCGTGCTTTTACCGGTTAAACCCTAGTTTCAGAGATAAATTGGAGGTCATACAGATGCAAGTAGAATTCTATCGCCACAATGTTGGTGAAGCGGAAAAGAATAAAGTATTGGAATGCATGAACGATATCTTCCTCACTACGGGAAGCTACGTAAGTGAATTCGAAGAAAAACTGGCTGAATATTTGGGGATCAAACATACCATTGGCGTAATGTCCTGCACGGCAGCCCTGCATCTGGCTCTTCTCGGACTCGATGTCGGTGAAGGCGACGAGGTGATTACAATTCCTCAGACCTTTATCGCTTCCTCAACCGCCATTCTCCATGCGGGTGCCACCCCGGTATTCATTGATGTCGAAGACGATACGGGACTCATGGACGCCGAGCTTATCGAAGAAGCGATAACCCCCAGGACAAAAGCGATCCTCCCTGTGCACCTCTACGGTCAGATGTGCGATATGAGAAGGATTCGAGAGATCGCTGACAAACACGGTCTGAAAATCCTCGAAGATGCTGCGCATTGCGTCGAAGCGCAACGCGACGGAATCAAGCCGGGGCAATTGGGCGACGCGGTTGCCTTCAGCTTCTATGCCACAAAAAACATCACCAGCGGCGAGGGCGGCGCGATCGGCGTCAACTCCACCGAGCTTTACGAGAGACTGCTGCTGTTACGGCTTCACGGCATGAGCAAAGACGCGGCCGGGCGCTATCATGGAAATTACCAGCACTGGGATATGGTATGCCTCGGATGGAAAGCGAATATGAGCAATATCCAAGCTGCCATGCTCCTGCCTCAGCTCGAACGGATCGACCGCCAATGGGAAGATCGGAAACGGGTTTATGATGCTTATGTTGAAGGCCTGCGCGGTATCGAGCAAGTTACAATTCCAACGATCAAGCCAAACAGCAAGAGCGCGTTGCACCTGTTCACGATACAGGTTCCGGCTAAGTTCAGAGACGACCTTCTGGCCTGGATGGGAAAACACCAGATTGGCGTTGCTGTCAACTACAGAGCCATTCATCTCCTGACATTCTTCAAGGAGCGCTATAACCTTCCGCGAGGAAGTTTCCCGAACGCTGAGAGGATCGGCGATAGCACACTGAGTCTTCCATTCTACATCGGCCTGAGCAACAAAAAGGTTGACACGGTGTGTGATCAAATCAGAAGTTTCTTCAATAATCAAGATAAGAAGGAAGATGACAAATGAGACGTACTGTTTTAGTAACTGGTGGAGCTGGTTTTATCGGCAGCAATTTCGTTGAACACTGGTATCGAAAGTATCCAAACGATCGGATTCTTGTTCTGGATAACCTTACCTACGCTGGAAATCCGGACAATATTCCAGATGATATCCGTAATGACAATGAGCGCTTCCAGTTCTGGTATGGAAACATCTGTAATGGAAATCTTGTCGATTCCCTGGTTTCTCAATCGAATATTATCGTTCACTTTGCAGCTGAAACCCATGTGGCCAGATCGATCTACGACAACAAGGTCTTTTTCGAAACGGACGTTCTGGGTACTCAGGCACTTGCAAGCGCTGTTATAAAGTATTATGAAACAGTCGATCGATTCATTCACATTTCAACTTCGGAGGTCTATGGAACTTCCGATTACGAGCCAATGGACGAGAAACACCCGTTGAACCCATGCAGCCCGTATGCTGCGGCCAAATGCGGCGCGGATCGTTTGGTCTATTCATTCATGAAGACCTACGATTTACCGGCCGTTATCTTGCGCCCATTCAACCAATATGGCCCGAACCAGCATCTTGAAAAAGTGGTTCCCCGCTTCATTACGTCAGCGCTGATGGACGAGCAATTGACCATTCACGGCGCAGGCGATGCCCGTCGCGACTGGCTCTATGTCGAAGACACCTGCGACCGGATTGAGAAAGTGATTAACGCACCTCTCGAATTGATCAAGGGCGAAGTGTTCAACCTTGGTTCTGGCGAAGTGTACAGCGTTCTCGAAATTGCCGAGATGATCCTGAAAATACTTGGTAAACCATCCAGTTTAATGACTTATATCGGTGATCGACTCGGCCAGGTAAACAATCACGTTTCCTCAACACAGAAGGCGAGTGAAGTTCTCGGTATCAAGCCCGGCAGATCGTTTGAGGAAGGCCTCGAACAAACCATTCGCTGGTACAAGGACAATGAAGCGTGGTGGAGACGAATCGAGTGGATGAAGAATATCCGCATCATTACCAAATCCGGAAAACTGGAATTGCATTAAATCACTATTGATGATATATGAAAACCCCGGGGTCCCACCGGGGTTTTTCAATTTGACGTGTTAGTTCATTATCCCCTTTTCTCGCCAATGACAATCGTTTTTACTGAAATGCTCGGCCTTCATATTGTTTGAAAATGCTCTCATCGTGCTTGACGACAAAAGGTCGGCCTGAATATCCTGCACCAATTCATCCAAATGCGTGAGGAAATGAATGAAGCCGAATATGCTATGCAAAATATGTCCGAGAAAATGCGGAGTGAACCGCGAAGTGGAAAAGGGGTTCTGCCGTAGCGGGGAGAATCCGATCGTCAATCTGGCGATGCCACACTATGGCGAAGAGCCATGTATCAGCGGATCACGCGGGAGCGGCACTATTTTCTTCAGCAACTGCAACCTCGCCTGCGTCTATTGCCAGAACCACACCATCAGTCAAGAGGGGCGTGGGAAAGTGATATCGATTGAAGAGCTCGCTCAGATGATGCTGGAGCTTCAGGACAAGCATGTACATAACGTCAACCTCGTAACGCCAACGCACTTCACACTGCAGATTCGGGATGCGATCCTGTTTGCCAGGGAACAAGGCTTGCGAATCCCGATTGTTTGGAACAGCAACGCCTACGAGCTTCCCGAGACGCTGGAATTGATGGACGGCTTGATCGATATCTACATGCCCGATTTACGCTACACCTCGGCTGACGCCGCGGGAAGATTCTCGCGCGCTTCCGATTATCCCCAGTACGCACGAAAAGCGATTTTGGAGATGTATCGGCAGGTGGGGCACCTTGCTGTTGATGACGACGACATCGCCCGGAAAGGTCTTTTGATCAGGCTCCTGGTACTTCCGGAAGACATTGGCGGGATCGGCGACGGTTTGCGTTGGATTGCCGACGCGCTGGGGAGTCAGACGCATATCAGCCTGATGTCGCAGTACTACCCGGTTTACAGGGCCAATGAATTTCCACCGTTGGATCGATCCTTGCTACAGGATGAATACGAGAAAGTACTGGAAATTCTTTCCGAAACAGGCTTGGGAAACGGCTACGTTCAGGAGTTGCGTCCTTCTCGGGAGTGGACTCCGTCTTTTCGCTAACAATGTTTTCCTGTACGTTCGCGATGAAAAAGTGCATTCTGTATGATACTGAAATATAACCTATCCGGATTGAGAGGTGTTCGATGATCGTTACGTCATTTATTGGTATTTGTGTTCTCCTTTTCCTCGGGAAATGGATCCGCACGCATGTGGGCATTCTCCAGAAACTCTACCTTCCATCCTCCGTAATCGGTGGCGTGATCGGCCTTGTCATTATTCAAGCGTTACAGGGTAGCGACAGCACTTTCGTGGGGAACTGGACCGCCGGCTGGGGAAAGCTCCCGGGATTCCTGATCAACATCGTCTTCGCCTCATTATTTCTGGGCGTTTGTATCCCCAAGCTGTCAAAAGCATGGAAGATCGCCGGCCCGCAGCTTGCATACGGCCAGATCGTCGTATGGGGACAATACGTTGTGGGGATCGGATTGACGCTGGCCTTGATCAAACCACTCTGGGGGCTCCCCGATCTCTTCGGCGTGGTGATTCCCGTTGGATTTGAAGGTGGTCACGGAACCGCAGGCGGTCTGAAGGAAACATTCATCAACTTCAACTGGAAAGCGGGAACCGATTTCTGCCTCGCGTCTGCCACTGCGGGGATCATTCTCGCGGTGATCGTCGGAATCGCGCTGATCAACATCGCGAAGCGAAGGAACTGGCTCGAGAACTCCGATAGCACGCTCATGACCGGTGGCGACGGCATTTATCCAAAGGAACAGCGCCCTGTCGCCGGATACGAAACCGTTTCTGCGGATTCGGTCGATTCGCTGGCGTTGCACCTCTCGATGATCGGAGTCGCGGTGCTGATCGGCTGGGGAATCAAGCAGGGACTTCTTGCAGTCGAAAGCATTGTTCCCGTACTCGAGCACAACAAGATTTTTCAGGGATTTCCCCTCTTCCCCCTCAGCATGATCGGCGGGTTGATCGTGCAAATGGTCTCCTCAAAATCCAAGCGCTTCGATGTAATCGATTCCGGCCTGTCCAAACGCCTTGCCGGGCTGGCGCTCGACTTCCTGGTCGTAGCGGCCATCGCGACCATCCGCATCGAGGTGATTTCGAACAACCTGATTCCATTCGTGATCATCATTCTGGCCGGAACCGTATGGAACGTGCTCTGCGTCCTTCTGCTCGCAAAGAGATGGTTCGCCGATAGCTGGTTCGAGCGCGCGATCGCAGAGATGGGGCAATCGATGGGCGTGACTGCGACCGGACTACTTCTCCTGCGGGCCACCGATCCCGAGAACGAGACCAACGCCGCGCAGGCCTTCGCATACAAGCAGCTATTGCATGAACCTTTTATGGGCGGCGGCTTGTGGACGTCCTCCGCGATCCCGCTCATCGTTCTTCTCGGCGGCTTCCCGATCCTCCTGATATCGCTCGGGGCGATCTTCGTCTGGGTCGCGGTTTGGTTCGCGTTCTTCCGGAAGCTGCGAAGCTGAGGCGGCTTCCCTTGCAAAGTGACACCAAAGATGTCGAATTGTGACACCATTACTCTTGGTCAACCTCAAAAGGCTGCGAACCGACGTCCACAGCCTTTCAAAATTCGTATAGGGTCGTTTATTCAGTTATCGCGGTAACCTTGTAGAAGCTTCGGTCTGCTGTGTGTGCATTCGGATGAACAAACTGGTTGGTCGCACTTTGACCGAGATAGACGAATTCTCCTTCGGGTCGATCATGATAATAGATTTGATATCCGGTGGGTGTGATCGGATTATCGTCTGTATCGGCGATCACGGGATCCCATGTAAGCAAAACATCGTTACCCATCTGCTCGATGTTCAGGTTCTCCGGAGCTTTGGGCGCTGCTGCTGCGCCATGACCATACTTGGCGAGAAAAGCATCGTATTCTCCTCCGAACGGGGAAGTGATATCTCCGAAAAATCCTATGCTACCAATATATCCGCACATTACCATCTCATCGACAGAACTGACAGCAATACCATAGCTGAGGTCGGCTCCATATCCACCCGCGCTTGTTACCCATCTCCAATTACCGCCGCTGTCGAAACTTGTTAGAAACATGTCGTAAACACCAACGGTGGGCAACTGAGTTCCGCCGAAGGTGCCTGTATAATCGTAAATTCCTGTCATATAGACATTTCCTTCGCAATCCGTGTCCAGGGCATATCCTTTGTTGTCCTGAGAATATTCACCGACACCGCCTGCGCTTCGAACCCATGACCATCCGCCTGCGCTGGAAAGTTTGGAGAGGAAAATGGTCTGTACGCCATACACACCCGGTGAGTGTGTCCCGAAGACAGACGCGCCCATCTGCGTATAGAAATAACCGCTGACATAAACACTGCCGTCGTTGGCAATGGTCAGGGCCTCGGCGTACTCGGGTGCAGCCCCGGAGGATCTGGCGACCGAGATCCATTCACCGGCTGGATTGAGTTTCCCCACGAATACGTCGTAGTGATTCGCATTGAAAGTGAAGGTTCCGGCAGTTACCGAAAGAAAAACACTACCGGTAACATAGATATCGCCATTGGAAGCAACTGCGATATCGCGTCCATAGTCCTGACTGCTTCCACCGGCATTCGAAACCCAGAGCCAGGCGCCGCTGCTGCTGATCTTTGCCACATAGATATCGTGGTATCCGTTCGAACCCATCGTCAAATCACCGAACACGGAGCTTGGTCCTGCAAAGCCAACTACGTATGCATTACCGGATGAATCTACATCAATCGTTGCGGGACTCTCCCAGTAATTCGATCCTGCGCCGATGGCCCACAGCCATTCTCCGCCGGGATTGAGCTTGGCTGCAAAAATATCGGTTCCACCATAGCCGCTCAATGTCACGGATCCGATAATGGCCGAACCCTGATACGTTCCCTGAACAAAAATATTGCCATTGCCATCGACTGCGATGCCGGTACCGCTCTCATCACTCGAACCTCCGGCCCTGACAGCCCATACAAGGTTCCCGAAAGAATCGTGTTTCGTAACAAAAACATCGCCTGCTCCAGCAGATTGCAATTCGGTATCTCCAAATTGGACCAATCCCTTGAAAGTTCCCGTAGTATAGATGAATCCCTGGTCATCGACAGCGATATCGTAAGCGCTATCCCAATCTCCACTTCCATAAGTTGAAACCCATTGCCAATCCATGCTCTGAGCGGCAGAACTCAATACTATCAGCATCAACCCGAGTAGCATTCCGTACTTCTTCATGATTAACATCCTCTCTTTGGTGAATAGTCAGGCTGGGAAACGGGGATTTGCTTAGAAACAAGATATTTCCCTATTCTACAAAAACCCCAATGTTCCTGTCCCGCAAGTCAGACAAAATTCGATTTCAACGGTTTATGAATGTCAAGCATTATGTGGAAGACGTGGTCTCGGAAAATGGGTGCAAAGTGACACTGGAAATTTTGCACCCCTCTCATCAATCCTTGTTCGCCAATACCGTCATTTTTTCCTTGACTTTCATTAATGATGGGGTTGATTTTGTGAAAGCAAACGCAATGAAATCGAGGCTAGCATATGATTTTGGGATTTCTTCTATCTGCTACGGTTCTCAGCGCAATCCTCTATCTGGTTGCCGGAGAGTCGTCACTGCCGGGTTTCAGAGAGCTCGCGTTCAAAGTGCTTATCACTTCGCTGATCACAGGTTTTGCCGGTTTCTTCCTGAACCCAGTCAACATCATATTGTCGATTGCCGTTCGGTTCATCCTCATGGTCGTAGCTTTATCGATACTATTGCAATTGGAATTCAAGCAAACGGCCATCGTATGCGGGATACATCAAGGATTTTTCGTCTTGTTCTCTTTAAAACTAAGATCGATAGGGGGCTGACATGATATTGGCGCCGTTTATATTAGCTGTGTGTTTCCTGTTTCTCAACCTCGGGATCCTCGCGGCTCTCATTCGTGTTGTGGCAGGAGAGGGAGCGATCCCTGGATTCCGTGAATTCTTCGTGAAAGTGTTGGTTTCGACCATCATCGTCTACATCATTGGCGTATCGATACCATCCATACCCGTGTTCGTGCGCGGTCTGGCTTGTTTCGCGATTCAGACAGCATTCCTGTCGTTTCTGCTGCGGATCGAGCTGAAGCAAATGGCAATCATCAGCGCAATCCACATCGTAGTCATCATCGGGATTATGCTTATGCTGTCAACCTGTACAGCGGTATAAACGCTACGGCTTTTCTGTGGGACTCAGCCCCAGTGCATACTTCTTGAGGAACAGGAAATACCGATTCCCGCAGGCCATGCACTCGTGGTGCCTGCCATTGGGAAACAGTCTCATCAATCCGATGCGCATGAGCCGGGTAAAATCACCCGACTCACAATACGGACATGATTGAAGCTTGCGTAGAATCATTCTTTCTCGAATCCTTCTATTGAATCTTTGAGGCGTCTGATCTTCTCTTCGACGGGCAAGTTTCGCTTGAAATCCAGAACGTGCTTGAGCCATGTTCCAGACATGGCGTTGGGCAGCACGATAAAACGGTTACCGAACTCTTGTCGCCAATCGTCGGTCATTCTCAGCCTGTCGGCGCTGCTGTCGGCTGTCTTGAATACCTGTTCGAAGTCGCTAAGATTATCGCCGACTAAAAGCAGGATATCATGATTCTCCTGGATGCGCTCCCGTCGCTTTTCCTTGGTGTCCCTTCCGGCGCGGAGCATCACGTGCTCATCGTCGACCTGAGGAAAGCCCAGGATATCGAGGTTCCTTTTCGTTCCTTCTTTGTAACTATCGTTGCGGTTGGAAACGTAGAAAATCGCGCAGCCGCGCTCGTCGGCGTACTTGAGGAAATCGATCGCACCCGGGACTGCCGTAGCTTTCGCGGCCTGGTTCCAAATCGCGAAGTCATCGGGGTATATTGTGCCGTTCAACGCGTCTTCCCCATTGTACGGGCTGTTATCCAGAACCGTCTCGTCGATGTCCACAACCACCGCCGGTTTCTGTTGCCTGTCGGTGAGTTCGGCTGGCCGGGCCAGCATTTGCTCCAACCTGAATGTGGCCACGTTGTACGCCTGGTAACACAAGGCGCGATACTCGGCGGAATTCTGCTGCCAGCTTACCGGCATCAAAAGCGTGGGATCCTTCACATCGGGGTACCCCTGGCCAAGGCATTGCATCGCCACAAGAATAACGAGGATCAAGAGAATGTATCGTTTCATAGGGTTTCTCCTTTATGACATTTTTAGAATCTGCGGAAAAAAAGATCAATGAAAAAAGTTACGACTCCATTTGCAAACATAAAGATTCCCGGCTCGAAACATGTTCTACAAAAAAATCCGCCTCTCGTACGAGAGGCGGACTCACTTATTTATGGTTTATCGGTTAGAAATCGCCATCTCCATCACCATCGTAGTCATCATCCATCGGGAGAACAATTTCCATATCCTTGTTACCGTATTTGCTTCCGGCGTTGTTCCTGGGAGTCGCTGGAAGGGACGCTTTCTTCTGAGGCGGTGCAACCTGACGGATGTCATTGTTACGCCGCGTCATCGGGCCGGAGCTGTTCGAGAGTTCGAATTCCTGAACCATCGTCTTGAGCTCGGAAGCCTGAGAGTTGAGCTCTTCCGCTGCGCTTGCCGATTCCTCGGCGTTCGCCGCGTTGCCCTGGGTCACTTTGTTCAGTTCGCCCACGGCGACGTTCACTTGGCGGATACCTTCCGACTGCTCTTCTGAAGATATTGATATCTCTTTGACGATGTTGTTCACTTTCGAGAAGCTCGATTGGATGTTCTCGAATGAAGCGCTGACCTCTTCTACGATCTTAGCGCCGTCTTCGGAATTCTTTAGAGAAGCTTCGATCAATTCATCCGTGTTCTGTGCGGCTTCCGCGCTACGCAGCGCAAGGTTTTTCACCTCTTCCGCAACAACGGCGAATCCCTTACCCGCCTCACCCGCGTGCGCCGCTTCCACGGCAGCGTTCAGGGCGAGCAGGTTGGTCTGGAAAGCGATGTCGTTGATCGTCTTGATGATGTTGCTGGTTTCTCTTGCGGATTTGCTGATCGCGTCCATCGCGTGGTTCATGCGATCCATCGCGGAGTTACCGGTCCTTACGTGAACGAGCGATTGCTCGGAAAGCTCCATGCCCTGCTTGGCATTCTCAGCGTTGTTCAGCGTGAGAGAGTTCATCTCTTCCAGGCTGGAGGCAATCTCTTCGAGCGAGCTTGCCTGCTCGGAAGACCCGGCCGCGAGCGACTGGCTTCCGTTGGCGATTTCACCCGCCGCCGCAGTGATCTGCTGCACGGCGCGCTCAACCTGGCTCAACGCGTCTTCGAGGTTGTCGCCGGCGTTGTTCACGTTCTGCTTGAAGATATTAAGATCGCCCTTGTAGTTTCCTCTTACTCGAGCCGTCATATCCTTACGGGCCAAACGTCCCATCACGTCCATCACTTCATTGATCGGATCGACAATCGCGTCCATCAACTGGTTGATACCGAGTAATAGCTGTTGCCAAGAGTTCTGGAATTGCTTGTCCTTTCCGCGAACCTTGAGCTTGCCGTTCTTCGCCGCGTCGATGAGGGTCGTAGTCTCGCCGAGAAGCCCGTTCATGATGTTGATGAGCTGGTTCAGGTTGTCGATAATGACATTGAAATCACCCTTGAAGTTGGATTTGATCAGGGAAGGGATGTCACCGATCGAGATTCTCTGAATGTATTCGGAAGTAATATTGATCGGCTCCACGAAGGCAACGACGAGGTCGTTGATACCCTTGAGGAGATCCTTCCAGGCGTTATCGAACTTCGCGTCGTTTCCGCGGACATCGAGTTTACCGTCCTTGATGCTCTGGATGAGCATGTTCGTTTCGCCCAGAAGCCCGTTCATAATGTTGATCAGTTGATTGAAGTTGTTCTTGATTTCGTTGAAATCGCCCTTGTATGTATCGGTGATAATGGGGGGAATCTCACCGGTAGAAATGCTCTTTACGTATTCCGCGGTCAGGTTGATGGGGCGAACAAACGCGTCGAACAAGCTGTTCACGCCCGTGATCATATCCTGCCATGCGTTCTGGAACTTCGCAGTGTTACCACGAACCTTTAGGTTACCGTCCGATGCGGCCTGAATGAGCATGTTCGTTTCGCCGAGCAATCCGGCAATCACCTCGATCAGCTGATTCAAGCTCGCCTTGATCTTGTTGAAATCGCCATGATAGGTCTCGGTAATCTGCGAAGGCATTTCGCCCTTCGAAATCGAATCCAGATATTCCAGCGTCATGGTTATCGGTTTTACAAACGCATCGATCAGATGGTTGATACTCTCGGCGGAACCCTTGAAATCGACGGCAATCGCGTCGACATCGGCGCGCTCGTTGAGACGGCCCTGAAGAACCGCGTCCGCGATGTCCTGAATCTGTGTGTTGACCTTCTTGATCTGATTTCCAATCGATCTGCTGAGGAATACCGCAATAAGGATAAAGATCACGCCCAATGCAAGCGACGAAATGATAACGATAACCAGCATACTATGCACCGGAGCAAGCGCTTCCGACTCGTAAGATCCCATCGCGATCGACCAGGTGGTCCCTTCCACCGGCGCATAACCCATGTAGCGGACTTCGCCTTCGTAGAAGTAGTTACTCGTTCCCGTTTCGCCGTTGGTCATGCGGGTCAAGAGTGCAGCAAGCTCGGCGTATTTCTTGTCTTTTTTCGCTTCTTCGATGTAGCTGACTTTATTGATGATCAAATCGCGATTCTTGTGCGCGATCATCGCGCCTCGCTGATCTACAGCGTATGCGTAACCCTTCTCACCATAAGCCAGCGCATCGGTTACGTCGGTAAGGAATGTCCCCGGTAAACGACCGATCAGAACGCCCTGAATCTGGTTGTTTACACTCCGCAGTGGAGTTGCCACAATAAACACAACCTCTCCGGAAACCCTGCTTGTAATCGCATCGCTGATGTTGGTCTCGCCTTTCAGAGCTTTCTGGAAGTACTCTCGATCACCTAACTGGGCAGTATTGCCATCGGGATATGAAGCATTACCGTTGCGATCGACAACGGCCATCGCTTTGAAATCCGATTTCTCAACTTGTTCGAGAAGTGCAATTCGCTGTTGCTCCCAGTCTCCCGATTTCAAAACGTTACGATTCGCTATGGTTTCGATTTGAGCGAAGTAGATGTCCAGCTTCAAACGGATACTGGTCGATGCGGTCTTGGCAAGCTCAACCAAAGTCAGCTCCATGCTGTCGATCAACGCGGACGAAGCTTCCCTGAAATTAATGAACCCAAGGATAAGACATATTGACAGTACAATTCCCGCAACCAGAAAAAGTACTTTCCTTCCAATGGTTAAATTCTTCATTTTGTATCTCCTCGTGTTATTCCCATTTTTTATTTTGCAGTATGACTTTTTTCTTGTTGCAGGTTCTTCATTTTTATAAGTTCTTCCTTCGAAAGCACTCTTTCGGGATTCAGGAGCGTTATCACCTTCCCTTTTATCTTGGCCATTCCTTCGATGTACCTGTTATCGATCGAGGTACCAACCGACGGAAGCTCATCCACATGTTCCGCATCGATATCGATAACCTCAAGAACGTTATCGACAATCCAGCCCATGAACACCTGAGTACCGTTCACGTTCACTTTGACGATGATGATGCTTGTGCGGTCATCGTAATCACGCTCGGGCAGCCCCAAACGGAGCCGCAAGTCCATCACCGGCGTAATCTTTCCACTTCGATTGATTACACCCTTGATGTATGGTGGAGTTTGCGGGATGGGGGTGATCTCGGGGATGGCAATAATCTGTAGAATGTTTTCTACGTTGACGCCATAGGGCTGATCTTTCAAGAAGAATGTTAGATATTTCGTGCTACGCTCGATTGGACGACTCGTGGCATAACTTTCCATAGTACCTCCTGACGAATATGTGCTCACGCTATTTATAGATATCCTCTGTCGTTAATCTTTCCGGCATGAATAAGATTAATATGAATTCCGTTCTGGTAATCACAATGCTGGCAACTTTTATGAACACCTGTAAGAGTCCTAAGATTAAACTAACCCAAACCAGATAATTCGCAACAAAAACCATCGGGCGGATTCACAAAAAAAACGAGCTGTTTCACCATGAAACCACCATTGAGCCCCGCAACACCCTGTAACGCACTGTTTTAACAGTGGTTAGGGTAAGATTATTAAAAACACCCGCTCTGGTGTGGTGAAACAGCTCTCACTGCTTCTATTCCTTAGAAATCTCCGTTTGCCTCCCCTTCGTCAGGCAATATGATTTCCATGTCTTTGTTGCCATATTTGTTCGAGTTCTTGCTTGGGGCAGGCAGCGTTTTGCTCTTGTAAACCTCGGTTATTTTCACTCGATCGTCCATGCGTCGACCCACCGGTCGCTTCGAGATCGAGTTCGATAGCTGGAACGCCTCGACCATCGTCTTCAGCTCTGCCGATTGTGAGTTCAACTCCTCCGCAGCGCTTGCCGATTCCTCGGCGTTCGCGGCATTGCCTTGTGTGACCTTATTCAACTCACCGACGGCGACATTTATCTGCCGAATTCCTTCAGCCTGTTCGTCGGAAGAAACAGAGATTTCCTTCACAATGTTGTTAACCTTTGAGAAGCTCGACTGGATGTTCTCGAATGAATGCGATACTTCTTCAACAATCTTCGCGCCATCCTCGGAATTCTTCAATGACGTCTCGATCAGTTCGTCGGTATTCTTCGCCGCTTCCGCGCTACGGAGAGCGAGGTTCTTCACTTCCTCAGCAACCACGGCAAATCCCTTTCCCGCCTCACCGGCATGGGCCGCTTCAACGGCGGCATTCAACGCCAGCAGGTTGGTCTGGAAGGCGATGTCGTTGATCGTCTTGATAATGTTGCTGGTTTCCTGGGCGGATTTGGCGATCGATTCCATTGCCTTGTTCATGCGGACCATCGCATCGTTACCCTTGCGCACATGCAGTAATGATTGCTCTGAAAGGTCCATCCCCTGCTTCGAGTTATCCGCATTGTTTAACGTGATGGAATTCATCTCCTCAAGGCTCGAAGCAATCTCTTCCAGAGAGCTGGCCTGCTGTGACGATCCGGCTGCGAGCGATTGACTGCCATTGGAAATCTCACCGGCTGCAGCGGTGATTTGCTGCACGGCTCGCCCCACCTGACTGAGAGCGTCTTCCAGATTGCTACCGGCGTCGTTGATGTTCTGCTTGAACACATCGAGGTCGCCCATGTAATCTCCCTGCACGCGAGCGGTGAGGTTCTTGTTCGCCAGATCGGCCATGACCGTCATCGCTTCGTTGATCGGATCGATGATGGCGTCGAGGAGCTGATTGATCCCCTGAACCAGTTGTTTGTACTCACCGCGGTGTTTATCGGCTCTTGCACGGCTCTTGAGGTTTCCATCGAGCGCTGCCTGAACAAGCTCCTGTGCATCGGCAGTCAACTGCCCCAGCGCTTTCTTGACGCCATCCAGGCTTTGATTGATCGCCATGAAGCGGCTGCCCGTGTCCTTCGTGTCTTTGTCGGTTTCCGCGGTGGTTGTTTCGAATTCGAGGTTGCCGTTTGCCAAGTCCTGAAGCCGGTCGACCAGCTTGGTAACCTCTTCTTCCTGATAGCGAGTAATTTTATCGGACAAACGCCTTGCATTCATGATATCTGTTTGATCCATCACGATTTCGAGAGAACCGACGACATCCCCAGATCGGTCTCTGATCGGTACTCCTTCGTAGCTGATATCGAGGTCCAGCCCAACGGGATTTGCTTTTGTCTCGCTTCTGTGCGTTGTTCCGGATTTCATAGCCTTGCCGAGTGCGCATTTATCAGTCTGGCAATCGTGGGTTTTGAAATGATTGTAACATTTCTTGCCAACGAGTTCTACCTGAGTTTTCTGTAAGAGGTCCGCGCCGGTTTTGTTCATGAATTGGATATTGAATTCCCTATCGATAATCATAAATGGGCAAGGCGCGGAGTCTACCATTGTCAAAATCGTGTTTACGACGGCATTGATTCCTTCGACCAGCCGTTTGTAATCTCCCTGCTGGACGCTTGCATCGGCACGAGTCATGAGGCGGCCATGTTCAGCCTCCACGACAAAATGCTCAACGTCACTGAGCAAGGTTGTGAGTGTATTGATACACACATTCAGGCTTGTTTTGATTTTATCGAAATCTCCATTGTAGGTCTCATCAATTGGGGTCGGAATTCTTCCTGTTGATATTCTCTCGATGTACTCCTGCATTACTTTGATAGGACGCACAAAGGCTTCGATTATTTCGTTTGCTCCGTTACCGATGGGTCTGAACTCGGGAACAAAGGCTGACGGATCGACTCTTTCTCCGAGCTTACCGTTCAGGATACTGTCGGAGATTTGAGACATTCCAGAAATAACTTCCTTGATCGATTTGGAAACCGTGTAGTTAATGAAGATCGAGAGCCCGATCCAAACGAGAATTCCGGCGATGAGCAATGAGATCAAGAGCAAATGGTTGCTTGAATATACCTCGTGCGACCTCTGCTTGACGAACCCCGCATGCTCCCATGACTTCTGTCCCAGCACATCGATAGCATCACGCATCTCTTCGAAGACGGTTGCCGCATGGCCATAGCTCAGCGCCATTGCTTCCTGATAGCTTGTGTCAGTCTGCTGTTGCAGGATAGCTGGGATTCTTCTTGTAATCGGCAGCCACTCCTTCCGCTTCGACTCATAAGTTTGTATCAACTTGTCTTCGGTGGTGAGGTCGAATACTTTCCTGAATTCCTGCCACCGTTCTTCCGTCTGCTCAATATTCGTTTCCATGTCAGAGACGAATCCGTTGAACTCGTCCGTTCCCGGAGTCGCCAGGAGTATGGATCGTTCCGCGACGAGCGTTTGCTGCAAGTCTCTATCGATTTCAGAGAGCAAATGAACCGACGGTAAAACGTGATCGACTGCACTGACGACATTGTTGTTGAGATGCTGAAACGCGGTGATACTCATCAGGGTGATTACGAGTAATAGCGCGAACAGCGTTGTAAGGCCGATAAAAGACTTTGCACTCGATTTAAGATTGATAAAAAAACGCATATTTTCTCCTCTGTATTTCTTTATTTTGTTTCCAATAAATGTGTTCCAGTCAATTCACGAGCAACACGATCCAACGATTTCTTCATGAACTCGTGCCTGATTCCTGCTGAAGGTTTTTCATCTGGATGAGTTCTTTGTGCGAAAGGATTCTGTTCGTATCGAGAAGGATGATTACCTTGCCTTTCACCTTGGCCATTCCATGAATGTAACGATTGTCAATTTTCGAACCGATCGAAGATAGTTGGTCGACCTGGCTCATATCGATATCGATCACCTCAAGCACATTGTCGACGATCATTCCCATAAAAATCTCAACGTCCATGTTCTCGGCACGGATAACGATGATGCTGGTACGGTCGTCGTAATCGCGACCCGGTAGATCCAGCCGAAGCCTGAGGTCCATGACGGGCGTGATTCTGCCGCTGCGATTGATAACGCCTTTGATATACGATTCCGTCTGCGGTATGGGAGTTATTTCGGGGATTGCGATGATCTGCAGTATGCTCTCGACATGAACGCCGTACGGTTGCTCATTCAATAAAAAGGTCAGATATTTTCCATCCTGTTGAAGATCGCCATGTAACGAATTACCATTCATATTACCTCCTGCAAAGGCAAAAATTAATTACTCACAGTACCTTGGATTATTGTACAATATCAGCTGCAAGACGATGGTGTTTGACGTGTTCTCCAGTAAATGAAAGACAAAACAAGTTTCAGCGCGGCAACAATTCTCAACATTAGCAAATATAACACATCTCGCACGGCCTGCTAATTATTTATTCCAATTTCTAAACTATTTATTCATATTAACATTTCAGATTAAACATTTCACAAATATAATGCATCAAGGGGATGTTTCGTTAAGCCCCGTTCATTCTGGGGCGGGAAAATCTCCATAAACTCCTGTTAATTTTTCCTATACTGTACCCTGGATGATTTCGCCACTGAAAACTTGCGAGGATCACACAGAAGCGGTTGCCTTTACTGTCGCTTACAAAGGAATAATTTGACAAAAATCCGGTTCGATCCCTATTAATGCGTATTGATGAATTTCGGTGCGTTGCCTTGACGTACGCCGGGCCGAATAGAAAAATCACATATAGATAGGTTTTCGTATGAAGCTTGTGGGGGAACAATGCATAATATCAATCGATTCATAACGATCGCTTTCTTGATCTCAATCCTAATAGCCGGATGCGGCAAGGCCGGGAAATCCGATGAAGAACCGACAAGGAGATACCGTAAGATCGGTCTTGCCCTCGGGTATGCCGGAATTGGCGATATGGCCTTCAACGATATGCAGTACAGGGGATTGATTCAGGCCAAGCACGAGTACCCAATCGATGTTGTCTATAAAGTGCCAACGACCGAGACCATCGGCGAGCAGGAACGATGCATTCAGGACTTGATAGACGAAGGTTGCGAGTTAATCTTCTCCTCCGGGATTTTCTCTGTGGAAGGTTTGAAACGCTACGCCCCCATGTACCCTCAGATTCATTTTGTTCTGCTGGATAATCCTCTCAGCGGATTTGACAACGTGTCCTCGGCGATCTATTCGCAGCACGAGGGGTCGTTCCTGGTTGGATTCCTTGCTTCAAAATTCAGCAGGACCGGCAAAGTCGGCTTCATCGGTGGCGTAGATATACCCGTTATCAAGGCTTTCCTGCAAGGTTTCAAGGAGGGCATCCAGTATGCCGATCCGAAGGTGACCCTCACGGCAAAATACTGTAGCGAAGCCCCGGATTTCAATGGGTTCAACGATCCCGACAAGGGCTACAAGCTCGCCACAGAGATGTACGACCAGGGAATCGACGTGATTTACAATGTCGCAAGCGCCTCCGGTAACGGCATCATTACCGCCGCGAAAGATCGCGGAAAATATGTGATCGGCGTCGACTCGAATCAGGACGCCCTGGCTAAGGGATACGTCCTCACCAGCATGATGAAGCGGATCGACCTCTCGATATCCGATCTGGTCGGTAAATTCATTAAGGGCGAACTGAAGGGGAACACGATTTACACGTACGGACTCGGCAACGACGGCATCCAGCTAACGGACATGAAATACACCCGGGATTTCATCGGGGAGAAATTGATCATTGAAGTGTATAACGTTCGACAGAAAATTATCGATGGAAAGATCAAGGTAACCAACATTCATGAGCAGTATTTGAAGGAATATCTTGATGAACAAGGTTCAAAAGCTGAAGAATAATCTCTTCACGAAGTTTGTAATTACAATCAGCATTCTGCTGATATCGTTCTTTCTTATAACCGTAACGCTACTGTTGCAGGTCGTCGAGAATAGCATTCTGGATGAGGTTGAGAAGGGCGCGGAGAAGCTGACACGATCGATCGCAATGATCAGCGCTCCGCATATCTCGAACTACACCTTTATGTTCCTCGAACAGAATACAATTCAGCTCCAGAATGGTGAAAAAGACCAACTCGACATCCTCTCCGTACAGATTTTCGACAACAACGGTTACAAGCTGAACCTGAGCGGGATCGATACGGCGAATATCCAAACACCTCGAAAATACTGGTTGATCAAGAACGCCCCCTGCTTCATCAAGGATTTCCACGGCACGGAAGAACGAGTCGGATATGTTCGTATTGTGTTCTCGCTGAAGTCCTCCATCGTGAAGATTCTGAAAATCCGGTTTCTTATCATCCTGGCGGTCGTTCTTATTATTCTGCTGCTTGATTTTCTGGTGATCCTGCTGCTATCACGATCGGTCATCAAACCGATCAACAGCTTGAAGGATGCTGCCACGATGATATCCGAGCGCAGCTTTGACGTGTCGTTCGATAAAATCCCCAACGACGAACTGGGCTTCCTCATGAGATCGTTCCAGCAAATGGCGCAGGATCTAAAGAATAGTTTTAGCACCATCCAGCACCAATACAGGCAACTTCAGATCGACCACGACGAGATCAAGAAGAACGAGGAAACTCTCACCCACCTGAACCAGTGTTTCCTGGACATGAGCGCAAACCCTGACGAGAACCTGAACATGATCGCGCAGACAGCCGGCGAACTTCTGCATGGCGGCTTTGTTCTGTACAATCGGTTCGAGGAATCGAAAAACCTGCTTTGCACGCGAGGATTCTGGAATGCGCCCAAGGATTTGAATCTCATCAGCACTCCCGAGAACCGTCTTTGCTTCGAGGTTATCAGGAACAACGACGGGCGCGTCATCATCATCGAAGATATGCAGGAACACAAGTTCTGGGAAGTCGATAAGAACCTGAAGAAATACAATGTCATGTCTTACATAGGCGTTCCGGTAACACTGAACAACCAGGTCATCGGCTGCTTCTGTCTCTGCGACCACAATGTTCGAACGTTCAAGCCGGAAGAGATCAATGTCATGGTGATTCTCGCACAGGCAGTGAAGAACGAAGAGGAACGAAGGAGCTACGCCCGAGAGCTAAAAGAGACACGCAATTACCTCCGCAATGTTTTCAATTCCCTGTCTTCATCGCTGATTACCCTGAACGAGAAGTTTGCAATTACCGAGTGGAATAGCGAAGCGGAGAAGGTGTTCGGTTTCTCACAAAATCAGAAAGACGTAAGATTCTTCTGGGAGATCAATCCGGCGTTCGAGAATCACAGACAACGGATCATGGACGCAATTCAACGCATGGAGCATTTCGTAATGCACCAGGTTGTCATCAAGTTCGAGGATACACGCTACTTCGATATGTACGTCGTTCCACTGCTGGTGGGGAATTCACGTGGCGCTGTCATTCGGCTCGACGATGTCACCAATATGATCAAGAAGGACAATCAACTATTCCAGGCTCAGAAAATGGAAACGGTTGGCAATCTCGCCGGCGGACTCGCGCACGATTTCAACAACGTCCTCTGCGGTATTACTGCCACGATCAGCTTACTTAAATACTATCTTGACATGAAGAATATCGACGACAGTCAGATCGTCAAGTATATCAACACGATGGAGCAGTCGTCAAACCGAGCTTCCGAGATGGTTCAACAGCTTCTGACGCTCTCCAGGCGGCAAGAGGTTTCATACGATACCGTCAAGCTATCAGACGCGATCCACAATGTAACGGAAATCTGCAAGAACACCCTGGATAAGAGCATCGACCTCATCGTTGGCGATATTACGGATGAAGCGTACATCAATGCAAATCAGACGCAGATCGAGCAGGTACTTCTCAACCTGTGCGTCAACTCCTCCCACGCGATGACCATCATGAGAGAGAACCACGAGAAGAAGGGCGGTAAACTCAAGATATCGCTCTCCAAATACCTTGTGGAAAAGAGTTTCAGCGCGTATCACCCCGACTCGAAAGAGGGTTATTACTGGGTGCTTTCCGTTCGCGATGAAGGCGTGGGCATGAACAACGAGGTACTGCGTAGAATCTTCGATCCATTCTTCACGACCAAGGATTCTTCGCATGGAACGGGGCTTGGCCTTGCGATGGTGTATAATATCATCAAGATGCATAACGGATTCATCAATGTATACTCCGAAGAAGGTGTAGGCTCTACATTCCAAGTCTATTTACCTGTTCTCTCCAATCAGGATGAGCGCAACCAGGAAAAAACCGTGACCGGTTCGCTCGTTAAAGGGGAAGGAAGGATACTTGTCGTTGACGACGAGGAGCATATCCGGCAAATCTCCGAGAACATTCTTCTGGAAAGCGGGTACGAGGTTTTCACGGCCGAGAACGGCCTGGAAGCGCTGCTTGTACTTGGAGATGTGAAAAACATCGATCTTGTGCTCCTCGACCTTTCCATGCCGGTCATGTCGGGGAAAGAGGCATTCAACCGAATCAAGGAGTTGTATCCCGATATGCGGGTAATCCTTACATCCGGTTTCAGGCAGGACAAGCGCGTGAGTGATATCATGAACGCCGGAGCCGATTATTTCATCCAGAAACCGTTCACAATGGAGACGATCACAAGCGCAGTTTTCTCAGTACTGATCAACTCAAAGCCAGGCAATAAGGAAGTGTAAGCATGGATACGAAGATAATCGATATTATGATCCATCGCAAATCCATACGCAAATATACAGATCAGGCGATCGAGCAAGACATCCTCGATTCTCTCCTGAAGGCTTCCGTCAGCGCGCCATTCGCGGGGCAGACCTACAGCATTCTCATGAAGCGCGACCGCAAGAAAAATCCCTTCAGCGCTCCTTTGTTCTTCATTTTCTGCGTGGATTCGTACAAGATGGAGAAAATCATGGAGAAACGCGGGTGGAAAATGCGCTCCAACGATATTTCCTTCATGCTTTTAGGCATCCAGGACGCTGCCTACGCGGCGGAGAACATGGTAATCGCAGCGGAAAGCTTCGGCATGGGAAGCTGCTATCACGGCTGGATTCCCTCCATCGCCGAAAGAATCAAAGAGGCTTACAAACTTCCCGATCGCGTCTTCCCGCTCGTGGGGCTAACCGTTGGATATCCGGCGGAGAATCCTCCGACTCGTCCACGTTTCCCTATCGAGTTCACCGTTTTCGAGGATAAATACTCGGAGCTGACCGACGAAATGATCGATAAGGCAATGCAGGTCATGGACGATGGTTATCTCGCTCAAGACTACTATCGCAAGGCCAATTACATGGTCAAGCTGGAAGAAGGAATGGAAGAGACGTTCACGTTCGAAAACTACAGCTGGACCGAGCACATCTCTCGAAAGTACGGTCTATGGCACGGCGATATCAACGAAATCCTCGAGCAACTCAAGGCATGCGGATTCGCTCTGGGAGCCAGCGAGGATTAATAGCTAATCTCTTTCAGCTTTGACATTCACCTTCCCCACCTTCTGGACGAGTCGGACATCCTTGAGATGTCTGCCCGACTCAGCGCGGGGCGGCGTGTTTGCTGTGCAAACGATACGGAAAAGGTCTGCTACCGCCTGGTAGCAGACCTTTTCCGTATCAGGAAGTCCGAACGGTCTTCCTACGCCGCCCCGCGCGGGTGCGCTGGCACCCGCCGCCAGTCCAACGCGGAAAAAAGCGAGAAAACCATTTGCCCATCGCAAGAAACATACTACCTTATCCATATACCCCCCAGGGGTATTTTAAGAAGGAGTAGTTGTATGAGCAAGACTTGCCCTGTACACAGTCGAATGGCGCACCATCCGGAGGAATTCAAAAAGGGATTGAGGAATCGTTTGAACCGGATCGAGGGTCAGATCCGCGGAATCAACCGCATGGTCGATGAGGACGTTTACTGCGACGACATTCTGGTGCAAATTTCCGCGATCCAGTCGGGACTCACCGCCGTTGCAACCAAGCTGCTGGAAGCGCACATGAGGAGCTGCGTGATCGAGCAGATTCAGGAAGGGAAGCTGGAGGTTGTCGACGAGCTCATGTTGACGCTCCAGAAACTGATGAAAACCATGAAATAACGGAAGTTGTAATGATAAAGACTACACAGATAAAAGTCGGGGGAATGACCTGCGCATCCTGCTCTCGGGCCGTGGAACTCGCGCTCAGGCGAGTCGAGGGCGTGAGTGTGGCCGGAGTCAACCTGGCCACGGACATGGCTGTCGTCCAGTACGACGACTCGCTCGCGAACGTGAAAGCGCTTCACAAGGCGGTCGTAGACGTCGGATTCAAAGTGATCGATGACGAACAGGACGCCTCCCGCCAGTGGGAAGCAGCCCGGAATAAGATGTTCTTCGCATGGGCTTTCACGCTCCCTTCCATGCTATGGATGTTCGCGTCCATGACAACTGGAGTCCATTACCCGAACGAACTCATGATGCGCATCGGGATGCTGCTCCTGGTTCTTCCGGTTCTCGTCGTGAGCGGGAGACAAACATTCGCATCCGCCTATCGCTCGGTTCTCCACGGATCCGCCAACATGGATGTACTGATTGTTCTTGGAACCGGCTCTGCTTTCCTTACGGGCGTAATCCAATTCTGGTTGCCCATCGGAAACTTTACCGGTATCTCGGCCATGATCATGGCATTCCACCTGACCGGCCGCTACATCGAGAAGAAAGCTCGCGGAAAGGCTTCGGAAGAAATCCGCAAACTCCTCGAGCTCGGAGCCAAGACCGCCCTGATCGAGCGAGACGGTTCCGTGAACGAAGTCCCGCTCTCGGACGTCATGGAAGGCGACATCATGATCGTCAAGCCCGGCATGAAAATACCCACGGATGGAAAGATTATCGAGGGAATCACCTCCATCGACGAATCGATGGTAACCGGCGAATCGATACCCGTCACGCGCGAAGCAGGAGATCCGGTTATCGGCGCGACCATCAACGGAAACGGATTTATCCGTGTACAAGCCACGCGCGTGGGAAAAGACACCTTTCTTTCGCAGATCATCCGCATGGTCGATGAGGCGCAGAGCAGCAAGGTTCCCATCCAGTTGCTTGCGGACCGATTAACCGGATTCTTCGTTCCCGTGGTTATTCTCCTTGCAATCCTGACATTTGGAACGCATATTGTGTTCCCCGCTTTCTACAGCCGACTCTTTGCCTGGGCTGCAACCTATCTTCCCTGGGTCGATCCATCCATGAACACGGTAACGCAGGCCATCTACGCAATGGTAGCCGTCTTCGTGATCGCGTGTCCCTGCGCACTGGGCCTTGCCACGCCAACCGCGCTGATGGTCGGAAGCGGATTGGGTGCAAAGAACGGTATCCTGATTCGTAACGCCGAGGCCATTCAAACGCTGAAAGACGTTTCCGTTATCGTGTTCGACAAAACTGGAACCGTCACGCAGGGAAAACCGCTGGTAAACGCCATGCGAACGCTGGAAATGGACGAAAGACAATTTCTCGCCATATCCAGGGCCCTGGAGTCCGCCTCCGAGCACCCGCTTGCCGGTGCAATCACGCAGTACGCGGAGTCACACACAAATCTGAAAGCTCCGGAAATCTCATCCTTCCGCAACATTCCCGGAAAGGGCATCAGTGCGGTTATCGGCCACGAGACCTTCTATGCCGGAAGCGAATCCTTCATGCTGGATAACGGCATCCACCTGCATGATATCAGAAGAGACATCGATCTCCTTCAAAACCAGGCGAACACCATCATCTTCATTTCCGACATGCAAAACTTACTCGGCTACTTCTCGGTCTCGGACCAGATCAAGCCGGATTCCCGCTCCGCTATTTCTGCCTTGAAAGCACGCGGATTCAGAACGCTGCTTCTCACCGGCGACAACGAGCGCAGCGGCAAGGCCATCGCGGACGCTGCCGGCATCGATCAGGTCGTCGCGGAAGTGAAGCCCGGCGACAAAGTGAATGTGATCAAGAACCTTCAGAGCAAACACGGCAAGGTCGCGATGGTTGGGGACGGCATCAACGACGCCCCGGCGCTCAAACAAGCGGACGTGGGAATCGCGGTTGGATCGGGAGCGGACATCGCCATCGAGAGCGCGGATATCACACTGGTAAGAAACGATATGATGTCCGTCGAGGCCGCAATAAATCTATCGCTGAAGACATTCGCCAAGATCAAGCAAAACCTGTTCTGGGCCTTCTTCTACAATCTTCTGGCAATCCCACTCGCCATCAGTGGACTTCTGCATCCGGTTATCGCGGAGATCGCAATGGCCGGAAGTTCCATTACCGTTGTCGGAAATGCGAATCTTCTGAGAAAAAGCAAAATCAGATCAACACAAAGAAATTGAGGAGAGATCATGAAAACCTTCAAATACACCGTTGAAGACATGCACTGCATGATGTGCAAGAACACGATAAACAAAGCGCTGTCGCAACTTGACGGCATCGAGGATGTCTCGTTCGATCTCGATAGAAAGGAGATCGTTGTCACCGCGCACGATACACTTGAAGAACACGAAATAAGCGATATGATGAAGCGGATCGGTTACACACCCGAGCTGATTCAACCATGAGGAGAATATGCATAACCACAGCCACGCGCACCATCATCACCACCATGGCGTAGAAGGCATCCCCAAGAGCAGACTGCTTTTCGTCATTCTCATGAACTTCACGATCACCGTCGCGGAAGTCGTCGGCGGCCTGCTCTCGGGGAGCCTCGCGCTCCTCTCTGATGCCATTCACAATCTCAGCGACACCATGGCGATGGTCATCAGCTACCTTGCCATCCTGATTTCGCAAAAGCCCCGCAACGAGCGAAAAACCTACGGATACAAGCGAGCGCAAACGCTGGCTGCTTTCATCAATTCCGCTTTTCTGTTCCTCATCTCCTTCTACCTGATCTACGAGTCCATCCAGCGTTTCATCCATCCCGAGCCGATCCGGAGCGGTTTGATGATCACTGTCGCTACGATCGGCCTCTTGGCAAATTTCGTATCCGTGCTTCTGCTTCACACTCACTCGAAGCAAAGCCTCAATCTCCGTTCGAGCTACCTCCATCTTCTGGGCGACACCATTTCCTCTGTGGGTGTCATCGCAGGAGGTGTCGCAATCCATATCTGGAAAATCTACTGGATCGATCCGCTGGTAACCATGCTGATCGCCCTCTACATCCTTAAGGAAACCTGGCACATCCTGAAAACCTCCACAGATGTCCTCATGCAAACATCCCCGCAAATCGATTTGAATGAGATGCAGCAGGCCATCGAAGAACTCGATCAGGTTCAGAGCTTCCATCACGTCCACATCTGGATGTACGATGAAAACCTGCATTACCTGGAAGCCCATATTGATGTAGAAGATATGATGCTTTCCGAAACAACCGCATTAAAAGACCGCATCGTATCGATTCTGCACGAACGTTTTAACATCGATCATACAACGCTGCAATTCGAAACAGGGACGAAGTGCGGGACGAGCATTATCGCGGAGGTCCGATGCGAAAATGATCACTGCCAATGACGCCATCCTTATGGATTGTTTCATTGTGTTTCTATTCCATGAGAACACGAGCCGGAACGTAATGCTATCCCGTTTTTCATGGATTTTTCCTTAAGCTTATCTCGATAGGCTATATCAAGCAATCGCGAACACTTGCAAAAGGCAAACCTCCGGCATATTCTATTACACAGCAACATATTAAGTATCGAGCGCCAGATGAATACGCCAGAAAAGGTCATGCGATTTTTCGTTCGTTGTATTTTGATTGGATTTGATTTTTGTAAAAAAAAAGACAGGATTCCTCAGATTTTAATTGACGTCAATTGGCGTAAAACCTGTATAAATGGATGACATGAATTATGTGATTCCTATAGCACTGAAATGCTACTGAAAAGGTCTTATAACCGTGTTGTGTTACAAATACGGTGTGCTGTTTTCTGATGTGGATCTCGTCAGAACATATCAAGATCGGGAGGATACATGACCAAGCGATTGCTTTGCTTCACATTCCTTTTGGCGACAATATGCCTTTCTGCGCAAATGTTACCCCTTCGTAACTACGATACGAGAGACGGCTTGCCCCAGAATCAGGTGATGTCGTCCTTTCAGGACACCAAGGGATTTATATGGTTTCGCACGCATGGAGGCGTATCCAGATTCGATGGATTCAATTTCAAGAATTACACCGTCTCAAACGGCCTCGCTTCGAACAATCTCTCGGGAATGATGGAGGATGAAAAGGAGGGAGTTTACTACTTTTTTGGGTTCAATTCCCTGACCGTGCTCGAGAACGACAGCCTGTACGCATTTGACGAGAAATGGTTCCATGAAAACATCCATGACGAGATCATCCTGATGGATTGGGACAGAGATTCGCTTCGCACATGGATACACGCTGCTTCGAAAACGACCATTTACCTTTACGACAATGACGCAAAGAATTTCGAAAAGGCCTATGATCTTACGCAGCTCCCCATTGAAATTGCCGACCAGCAGACCGGTTTTGGCTATGCGACGCAAGACCTGCTGTACGTTCGATCGAGCAACAAGGTTCTCGTTGTCGACATGAAGTACGACCGCATTGTAAACATCTCCGAAGAATTCGACATCCCCACCGGCCCCAATTTCTATTCGTCGCTCATTGAAATAGACGATCGAGAGGATGAATATTTCATATACACCTTCGATCTGTACATGGAGAACGACTACATTTTCCATTACAATCGCAAAGATAACACGGTATCGCCAATTATACATTCCAGCTCGCTCCAGTTCATTTACGGACGCGACGAAGATAATGACGTAGGATTTTACCAAGATGAGGACAGCGCTTACTGGTTCTTCACTGGCGAAGGGTATATCGAGAGCTACAATCCAGATACCGGTAAGACGGCAAGAACCGGGCATCGCGTCAATCCCGCTATCGGCAATCTGAAAGATATTGAAGACAATGTTCTCTTTGAAGACGGGCTGTGGATCGCTACGGCGTACGGCCTGATCAAGTACGACCTGAGCACAAAAAAAACGATCCTTTACACGCAGAACAACGGTCTATCATCCAATTCGATCCAATCGATCCTTCTGGACCGTGAAGACAACTTGTGGTTTGGCACCAACGGTACCGGCGTCGATATGCTTATCCCCGGCAAGATCACGAATTACACGGAGCGTAACGGCCTCCCCCATCAATCGACGGCAAACACCCTTGAAACAGCCGACGGCTCGATCTGGTTCAGTTGCGACAAGGGCGTGGCACGCCTTTACCCGAACGGCACAATACGAAACTATACGACCAAGGACGGCCTGACCAACGAGCATACTTGGGCATTATCTCTTGACTCGAAGGGAGACGTGTGGGTCGGATGCCTGTACGGTGAGATATTCCGATTCGACGGCACGCGATTTGTCAACATGCTGCCGGAGGGTGTGAAGAAAGACCCCTCCTACATTACGGAGATTTTCCTCGATAGCCAGAACAACCTTTGGGTTCCACGATATGAAGAGCTGCTGAGATTCAGCAATGGCAAGGTGAAGATCATCAACTTCGATGAAGCCACCGCCATCTATGAGATCATCGAGGATCATGAGGGTAACCTGTGGTGCGCTTCCGGAGACTTGGGACTCCTGAAGCTGAATAGCGAAGGCAATATCATCGCCCAATTCAAGCAAGACTCCCAGCTTTTTACCTCCAACGTGGTCGACTTGATTCAATACGACGATCATACCCTGTGGTGCGCCACGTATGGTGAAGGAATCATTGTCTTTGACATGGACCAGGGGAAATACGTCAAAAAGATCGTTGACGAGTTCAAAGACGCTGAGATAATCAAGTCACTCGTTCGGGACAAACTCGGGAATATATGGATTGGAACCATTAACGGCATTTTCGAGTACAAGGACGGCAACTACAAGAAATACACGATGGTTGACGGGCTTGTCGCAAACGCGACCCGATCGAATGGTTCGTACGTCGACAATAAGGGAAATGTGTGGTTCAATTCAGCGTTCGGCGCGATGAAAATCGATCCGTACCGCTCCGATGCCGATAAAATTCCGCCGTTGTTGTACATCAATTACTTCCAGACCAAGGAGCGCAAGTACAACAATCCCGGAAAGGAACTCATCGTTCTCTCCTACTTCGACAACGATGTGAACTTCTCGTATATCGGGCTGGACTTCCGCTTCCCGAAGCAGGTCATGTACCAGTATATGCTGGAGAACTACGATAAAGACTGGTCCGCTCCGACAAACGAAAACAAGATCCGCTACACGAACCTCGATCCCGGGACGTACACCTTCAAGGTCAATTCAAGAGATCGGCACGGGAACCAGAGCAATGTTGCGGCGTTCAGCTTCACCATCAAGAAACCGTTTTGGACAACCATTTGGTTCTACGCGCTTGAAATCATTATCCTGGGGGGACTGATTTTCCTGATTATCCGCGGCAGAGTGGCAATCCTCAAACGGCGTAACGCCGAGCTCGAGCGACTTGTTCAGGAGCGCACGCAGGAATTGAACGACAAGAATCAGCAGATCATGAGCAGTATCCGCTACTCCAAGCGAATCCAGGGAGCGATCCTCCCCATGATCGATAATCTTAACAAAGTATTCAATGATGTATTCATCATATACAAGCCACGGGATATCATCGCAGGCGACTTCTACTGGTACTCCGTGGAAGGCGATTATCGATTCATCGCCGCTGCGGACTGCACGGGACACGGCGTTCCCGGAGCTCTGCTCTCGATCATCGGCAACATGCTGCTGAACGAAATCGTGAAGCAGCACAAGACCTACGAGCCTTCGAAAATCCTGAGCGAGTTGCACGTTCAAATGCAGATCGTTCTTCGCCAGGAAGACCCGGACGCCTCAACGCGCGACGGCCTGGAGATTTGCCTTTGCCGCCTCGAAAAAGGCTCGTCCACGATGATTTACTGCGGCGCTGGACGCCCGCTCTATATCTCTCGCAAACAGGAGAACAGAGACAACGGTATCCTGCTCGAGTTCAAAGGAAACAACAAGGGAATCGGCGGCAAACAACGCGAGGACGAACGTGTGTATACCGACCACGAGATTGAGATGATTGACGGAGACATGGTTTATCTGACAACGGATGGTTATGTGGATCAGAATAACCCTTACGATGAAAAGTTCGGGTCCCGTCGCTTGAAAACCCTGATGAGTGAGATATCCGGCCTGCCCGTTCAGGAACAGAAGGATATCCTCGCTAAAACCCTGAGTGATCACCAGAACTTCGAAGACCAGAGGGACGATATCACGATCATGGGGTTCCGCTATAAACTTGAAGAAAATCAATAGATTGGAGTTGTAACTATGTATCATTCGATCTTTGTATCGAGCGATGACCTCTTCGAGTTATACTCGAAGAAAGGGTTGGAGAAATCGATCCTGATGTTCAAAGGCGTTTTGACTCAGGATATTCTGGTTTTGCTCGCCGAAATGCTGGCCAACAACCTGACACAGTTTTCGCAAATGGGATCAACGAAAAAGATGTTCTCCATCTTCGTTGAGCTGGCTCAAAACATACACCGCTACTCTGCCGAACGTGTCGATATCGATGGTAAAAAAGTCGGTTGCGGTATCGTGCTTGTCAATGAATACGATGGCTATTACAGCATCATCTCCGGCAACGTCATCGATCAGAAGCACATCGCAAACCTCTCCTCTCATCTCGATATCATCAACAAGATGGACCCCGACGAGTTGAAGCAATACCGCAAGGATCTGCTTCGCAAGGAACGGGAAGAAGGCAAAGTAGGCGCGGGGATCGGTTTGATCGATATCATCCGCAAGGCGAAAAGCAAAATCGAGTACAAGATCAAACCTATTCGTGACGGTGTATCATTTATCAGTTTCTTTATCGAACTGGATAAGGAAATTTAAGGAGTCAGCATGGAACGATTAAAACTTGAACCAACGAAATATACGATAGAAGTCGATCTCGATCCGGATACCGGCATCTTCAATATGCTGGGTAATTCTTACCCCGAAGACGCCATGAATTTCTTCGAACCGATCAACGAGTGGATCGAAAATTACATCTCTCAGATCAAGCGTGGGATCACGCTGAATATTCGGATGAACTACATCAACAGCAGTTCGTCCAAATGCTTCCTCGATATATTCGAGATTCTCGAGAACTACGCGGCTGACGGCGGTGAAGTGATGATCAACTGGTATTACAAAGAGGATGACGACGACATCTACGACGCAGGCGAGGAACTACTCGAGGACATGAACCTGCCGTACCAGTTGATTCTATATTGAGAAGCTTGTTGAATATCCAGATTGGAGTGATTGATAATGAAAAAACCTGGACAGGGTATTTCATCTCAAAAGCAAAAAGTTCGTGACGAGGAGCTGCAGAAATTTTATCGAAGAGAATTCGAAATATTTCTCGAGAATCATGATGCAGAAGATTTGGACAACCTTTCGCCCGATCAGCTGAAAGACAGACTGCGCTCGCTGAACAAGAATTACTACAAGCTGCTCGTGAAAATGCTGAAGATAACCAACATCAACGATTCCGTGCAGAACAAGCTCATTACGACGCAGGATATTCTGAAGAAACGAGATGTCGAAATCACGCAGGCCATGGAGAAGTTGCGCGAGGAAGAAGAAAAGCTTCGCGTGATCTTCGATAACGCCATCGTCGGCCTCATGATGCTCGATTGCGAAGGAAACATCGTATTCGCGAACACGAACTTCGGTGACATGCTCGGCTACGATCAATCTGAAGTAATCAACCTGAGCTACCAGCAATTGATTCACGAAGAGGACATCGAACATAACCGGCTTTGCTTTCATCATTTGCTCGAAGGCAAGCTCAAGAAATTCCGCAATCAGAATCGGTTTGTACGGAAAGACTCCTCCGTGTTCTGGGGCGATTTCTCCGTCTCCCCCATTCTCGACAGCGAGCTTCAGTTCACCTCCGCGATCGCCATTATCGTGGATATCGATGAGCGTGTACGCGCTGAAGAACAGCTCAAGGAATCCTACCGGAAGCTGAAAACAGCGCAGGAAGAGATCATCCAGCTCGAGAAGAAGAACTCCGCCTTCGCGATGGCCGTCACGGCAAACCACGAGATCAATCAGCCGTTGATGATACTGCGCGGCAATCTCGAAATGCTCGAAATGAGCATGATGCCGGGCTTCATGGAACCCAAGCAGAAACGATACATCTCTCGCGTCCTAACATCCATGGAACGCATCCAGTCCATCCTGGACAAATTCAAGCAGTCGACGTCCATCAGATTCGAGAATTACAGCGAAAATACACCGATGGTCGTTTTCTCCGATGTGGACGACAGCCATGACAACATGGACTGGCAGGACGTCCTCCTCGAGAACAACAACCTGTTCTACTCGCTTGCGCAGAACGCCCAGGCGATCTTTTTCAGGATGTCTCTCACCGACGGCGTACTCGAATACGTCAGCCCCTCTATCCAAGATATCTCAGGTTACACGCCCGAAGAGTGCTATGATAAACCGTATTTCCTCAACAGCATTATACATCCCGATTACAAGGAGTATTTCAAGGATATCTGGGCCAATATCGTTATGGGCAAAACGAACCCTTACGATGAATTCGCCATCGAGACCAAGGATGGCGAATGCAAGTGGATTCTCATTTATCTGGCGGTGATCGAGGACATCCTTTCGGATCCGGTTGCCGTGGAAGGAATCATCACCGATATCACCGAGAAGAAGAAAGTGCTGCGCACGCTGTCGGAGGAGCGGGACATCTTCATGGAAGGTCCGGTTACCACGTTCAAATGGCGCGCGAACGACATGGGACTCTTTCTCGAGTACGTTTCACCCAACATCAGCAAGTACGGATATTCTCCGGAATCGTTGATCGGGAAGAATTACCACGAGTGGCTCAATATCGTTCACCCTGAAGACATCGGGAACATACCCGAGAAGAACGAACGCGTCTTCGAAATCGGGCATAATATCCAGTCCGCCGAGTACCGCATCGTCTCGCCGGATCACGCCATTCGCTGGGTTTACGATCTTACGGGAGCCGTGCGCGGAAACAATGCGGATACGGTTGAGGAATTCTTTGGCTATATCCTGGACATTACGGACAGGAAGGTAGTGGAAATCGAGCTGCTGCGACGCGAGATGCAGCTGCGGCAGGCGAACGCGACGAAGAACAAGTTCTTCTCGATCATCGCGCACGATCTTCGCGGCCCCTTCAGCTCTCTCATGGGTTCGGCCGAATTGCTCTATACCTTCTACGATCGCTTCGACGACGAGAAGAAGATCAAGCAGGCACGAACCATCTACACGGCCGCCAGCCAGGTGAACAACCTCCTCGACAACCTTCTCGAGTGGTCGATCAGCCAGGCGGGGAACATCGTTATCAACCAGGAACGGGTCAATGCAAAGCAAGTAGTAGACGAGATTATCAACCTATTGAACATCACTGCCGAGACTAAGGGCATCGAGCTTAGGTCATCCACTTCGGAAAAGCATGAAATTTTCTGCGACAAGAACATGTTCCAGACAATCATCCGCAACCTTGTTTCCAACGCCATCAAATTCACATCCGCGGGAGGATACGTGGAAGTAAGTTCCAGACACAATGGCGATTTAATCGAATTTTGCGTGAAAGATACGGGGACAGGTATCCCGGAGGACATTGTGAAGCAGCTATTCGATCCCGAGGTGAACTTCTCGACGGTCGGAACAGCTAAGGAAACGGGGACCGGCCTGGGATTGCTACTCTGTAGAGAGTTTGTGGAACGTAACGAAGGAAACATCTGGGTGGAATCGGAATTGGAGAAAGGCAGCAGATTCTGCTTCACGATTCCCAAGTATCTAGAATAACCCCGCCTCTAACCCCTTAGCGGCTTCGGCAGGCGATTTACCGCCCGACCGCCGGATATCTTCATCAAACCCAATACATCCTCGTTGTGTTTTGCGTAATAGAATCCATCCGCGACATCGAAATGCAGATTGCTACCCTGCCTGTAATTCATCAATTGCTGTCCGCCCAGAGTAATACAATGCGCATCGTCAGCCACGAGAACGCTCCCATGCATCGGCTCAGGAACCAGCTGTTCCGTGAAGATCGCGGCCCCGATCTGTATGGCTTTTTCGTACAACACTCGCGGTATCTCTTCCCGATTGAGCGCGTTGATAACCGCGCCGCTTCTATATAGGTGCACATCCTCATCCATGTTCATGATATCCGGTAAACGCTTCTCGAGCTTCTTATCTTCGCAAGCGACCATCCGCACATCCATCGGCGCTTCTCCCTCGACCTTGCGAACGAGAGCGGCAAATGCCCCGGCTGCCTTCTGTCGATGTGGAAACAACCTGCGGGAACATCTTGCGATGGAATCGTCCTCCGAGATTGCCGGCGACACACCTTCGAGGCTGGGGAAATCAATCGGCTCGAAACCGTTTTCCAGCAGGGAGGCCACCTGGTATTCATTCTCCTCCACGCCAAACGTACACGTGGAGTACGCGAGAATCCCTCCCGGCTTCAGGATGCGCATCGCGTCGCCAAGGATGGCCCGTTGCCTGGTGGCGTTGAAGATTACGTTCTTGTGGTTCCACGCCTTGGGATTGTGCTTCTTCTTCTGGAACAGCCCTTCCCCGCTGCACGGTGCGTCCACGATCGCCACATCGAACCATCCGCTCAGGGAACTCGCGATCTCGCCGAGCTGCATGTTGCTCACGATAACGTTCCGCAGCCTGTGACGGATCACGTTCCACATGAGCGCGTCGGTTCTTCCGCGGATCACCTCGTTCGCCAGCACCAGTCCCTCCGGAGCAAGCTCGGCTACATGCGTCGCCTTGCCTCCGGGAGCCGCAGTGAGATCGGCGATACGCAAATCCCGCAGGTTTACAACATTGCTCAATGCCGAGACAAGCAGCATCGCGCTCGCTTCCTGGATATAGAAACCGCCTGTCAGGTAATCGTACGACTGCGACGGATTCTCTCTCTCCTGCCAGTATCTGCCATGCGAAGGATACCAGGGTACCGGCTCTCCACTGAGCGATTCCGGTGAAAACTTTTGCGCATGATAGCGTACGGCCTTCGGTGCAAAGAGATTGATCGCCTCCATCAGTTGCGAAGCCTCTTCCGCTCCGATGAGACGCGTGATGTGATCGTTGAAGGTAACTCGCTTACTCATTACTCGATAACCTCCGGTCGGCCAAAACCGAGTTTGTTGAAAGAATAGTAGCTTGACGACCTGGAGAAGTAGTTCCAGTCCTCGCTATCGTCCATGGTCGGGTAGTATCCGATGAACAGCTCGATGGTTCGGAAAATCAGATGCTCGTTCTTGAAGCGCAGCCCGATCCCGTATCCCTGATAGACGCTGCTGGATTTCAGGCTGTTGTCCTTTGCAGCCAGGACAGCAAAATCGCCGAATACGCTAACCGCGAAATGGAACCCGAGGAAGCGGAACGGCATCTGATAATTGGTCTCCAGATTCAGCCGCAAGCGCTTGTTTCCGGTTCGATCGCTCGTGAGCCCACGAATTCCGCTTTTATCGCTGATCTTCAGCAACTGGCTGGAGTAGATCGGGTTCTCGGCGCGTGTGTACTCCAGGAAAAAGTATTGGCGGATACGGTAGTCGTACAGGTAACACATCCGAGAAATGCCGGTCAGGCTCACATCGAACCGACGGCTCTCCCAAGCGCTGGTCCGCTTGAATCCGGAAGCGGAAAGCTCGCTGGACAAGTACCCGTAGCCATCGTGGTAGTAGCTGTATTGATAGTACAACGCGTAGTAATTGCGATTGTAGTGACGTCCCCGCTCGTATCCCGAGGTAAACTGAAACTTGCTTCCGACAGGGATATCCTCCGTGACGCCGAAGCGGAACAGGTAGCTCACCTTTTTGTACGACCGGATCAGGAATCCAAGGCTGTAGATGCCCATATAGGAATCCTGCACGTGCCCCTCCGGATCGTAATCCGACTGCATGGTGTGATCCGTGCGGATGATCCGCGCCGCCGCGGTGAGGTAATTCACGATACCCTGTTCGTTGCCGTCTTCGTGGATCGGGAACGTCCGGCCCAGCCACAAATCCTGACGGTTGTAGCGCAACTCCTCCGTTTGAGTGACCTCTTCATCCATGAGCATCACCTCTTCGTGGCGGTTCCACTCGAGATTGGTACCGTAGAGCCAGCGGATAAGCGGAGACGAGAATTCCCGGTTGAAGCCGACGCCCTTCCGCGTACTGCCGAGACTCACCTTCCGGTAGATTTCTCCCGTGATGTTGTCACGGAAAAGGTTACGGCGCTTGTAGCTGCCCTCCCAGTTCCATCCGTCGCGGTAACCGGGATCGAACTTCAACTCTGAGTGAAGCCTTCCGCCCCAGCCCCAAAGGTTGTCCTCGGTGAAGGAGATATTCCATTGATCGACATCCTTCATCGCGACCTCCGCCTTCAGCGTCCATACATCGCGAACGATCACATCCAGATCGACGGAACCGTCCGGGTTGGAGAACGGGCGAATCCGGGCGTCGTAGATGTAGTTGTTCGCACGGAGAATACGCTCGGATTCCGCAATCAAGAGGGGATCGAGGCTGTCGCCGACCTTGAAGAGGAGCTGGTTGCGAATGATTGCCTTTTGCGTGTTGATGTGCAATGTGTTGCCGACGCGCTCGAGCCAGGTGAGCTCCCGAATCGAGAGGTCGTCCACCGAGCCGCCGAAGACATCCAGCACGATGATGCGGATGCTGCTGATCTTCCGGCTGTCGTACCGAAGGAATTTCCTTATCGGGTTGGAGACCACCTCGCGATCCGTTTCCATGCTCTGTTTCTCCAGAACGAAGATACTCCGCATCAGGCGCGACATCCACGTCCCGCGACTGGAGATTTCCCGAACCGTATCCAGAACCCTCTTCTCGTATTGCACCGTCCGGAGCGAATCGCCGACATCGAAGGTTTCCTGAGATGGCTGTGCCAGCAACACGGAGCTCGCCACCAGAAGCAGCAGGAGCAGGGAAACGATCTTCAGAGTATTAATTCTCATACTTCCAAATAAGGTCAACGCCCGTCGAGCTGTCGTTGCCCCTGGTTCCCTGAATGGAGAAGGCCTTGTTGATCTGGTACTCGAGGGTCATAATTTCGGTTTCGGCGTCATTGGTGCTGCTTGGATTGATGCGTCTCTCATAGCTTAGAAACAGGCGATTGGTAATATATTTTCCCACCACGACGGATGTTTTGCTGATGTCCTCGTTGCCCTGAATCTCCAGTACATCCAGATCGAGCTGCTCGCGGATGGAGCTTGTCAGTTGCGACGACAGCTCCTTGATGATGAGTCCCTGTGCAAAGCTGGCGCTGGAGGTATTTTCGTTCATCGAGCTCTTTTCGTTCTGGGTCAACTGACTGGCGCTGCGTTTGAACAGGATGTAAGAAACGGCATCCGCCTGCTCGATTTCCGCGCCGTCGAGCGTGAAGGTCGCCTTGGGATCGTTGATGCGTCCCGTCAGGATCACACGTAGCGTCCTCTGATTCTGCTGAAGATCGCGGAAGATGTAGTCGGCTTTCACGTCCAAGATCGGATCGATGTCCCTTCCGCCTGTGAACGTAACGCTAGCAGACGAAATGCGGAACTTCCGCCCGTACAGGTTGTAGTCGCCGCGGACGGTTCTGACCTGGCCGGTCAGATAAAGATTCTGGCCTTCCTTCAGCGCTTTGATGTCGCCCGTCAGCTCGACCTGCATGTCCTTGCCGTACACCCATGTGTTTCGCGGTATGGTCACATGCGCGACGCCTGAAAGGTTCTTCGAGAGGTTGATCTCGGGCGTTACCTTTTCGTAAACGATCTCCGTCGTATCGGTGAGCGCTGCCACAAGCAGCGGCTTCTGGCTGGGAAGTGGCGGTCCCGAGCCTCCAGTGAATTGATCGATGTTCACACGGGATTCGATGATATTTACGTCCGCGTCGAAGCGAGGATCGTCCATCGTTCCGGTGAACTTGATATCCATGTCGGAGACGAGGCGTAGTTGCCGCTTTTTCGAGAACTGGAATTTCCTGGCCAGGAGCCGGAAATCGATGGAGCGAATGTAGTCGTTCACGAAATCGCCCAGCATGGCATAGCCCGAAGCGGATAGCGTACCGTCGCCTCCTTCGGCGTACAGCGTATCCAGACGTATGGATTCGTTATCCCCAGTCAGCTCGAACAGAAGATCGTCGTAACGTGTGCCAAGCTGACGGATGGTCAGGGATTTTCCCGTCATCTTGATCCGTCCGCCAACGTCGTGGCGCACCAGATCGCTTGTCAGCGATATATCCATCACCAGGTACCCGCGATCCAGTTGGATTTCACTGGTGAAGTCATTCACGAAACCAATGTCGATTGAATCGCTGAGCAAATGCACGTAGGCCAGGGAATCTTCCGCAATGGGAATAACCCGAATGATCAGCCCGAGCGGTACGTTCGCATCGAGGCTAAAACTCTCTTTGGGCGTGAATCGGACCGCGGCGTTCATCTTGGCGATACGATCCTCCGATGTCAGATCCGCCTCGATCCCCGTGATGTCGTAGCCGCCCCACGAGAGATCGCTCAAGCTGAGGACGAGCCTCGCTCGCGGATCGGTCATTCGGCCTTGAACGAGCGCGTGAAGATTCAGTACACCACCTGCATTGGAATCCTCTGGCAGGAAATCGTTCAGCACAGCCAGATTCAGGGAATCGATCGTAAGCTGGGCATCCATATCCCCATCAACTACGTAAACGCCTGACGCGGAAATCGCTTGAGGCGGCGCTTGCAGCGTGAAGTCGTTCACCGAGTAGCAGTCACCGGAGAAACATACTTGCGTCGTGTCGTGAGCGAGTGTCCAGTGGTCTTCGCCCAAGTGGAAATCGAGCAGCGGTATTTCCAGTGTGTTTGTTTCACCGGTTCGGAAGCGAATATCGATCCGACCGTATCGCTCCTCACTCTGGTAGAGATTCATCTTCGCAGAAAGCGCATTATCCAAATATCCGGCATCCAAACGCAGGCTATCGACACGTACATCGCCATAAGCCGCATGATCGATCCCGAACTCACCTTCGGCACTGACATCATTTCCCTGAATATTTCCTGTAACCTCAATCCGGAGCGCTTCGACGCTGAGTTCATTCGCATCCAGGTTATCACCCATCGCGGAAAACTGGAACTGAAGCGAATCGAGCTTGCCTCGAGCCGAGACATCGGCCCGGATAACTCCCTCGAGCTTGTCCATTCCGGAAAGCGTTTCAAACTGCGACAGATCGGAAAGACCCACGGAGAAATCAATCCGCTGCTCCCCATTGATGTTGCCCTTGCCAGAACCTTTGACATCCCCGCTTGCCGCATCGAAGCGGAACGCCTTCAATTCGTATGCACCGCCGTCGTATGTTAGCTTGACGGTGCCGGATAGAATCTCGAAATCCTCGATTGTCGTCGGCTTGAAATCGAGGCTAATATCGCTCTTGAGATTCGCTCCATCACGCAGGAGCCCACTTCCGCTGAGAGAAAGCGTCGTGCTCAAATTCGTGGAAATACCGTATTGCGGATAGTCGCTGGAATGGAAGCTCAGATTTCCGCGAAAATCGAACGGACGATCCGGCTTCTCGAGTTCCAGATTACCGCTCAAAAAGACACTGTTTCGCTCATCGTTCTCCGCGTTGATGTTGAACTCCACCTCTTCCGGCGAATAGTCCGCCTCTACACCGAGGCGTTCCAGCGGATACTTGTCGTATTGCAGCCGTTTACCGCTTACAGTGGCGTGGATGCCTGATTCCTTCGTGATCCCCTCCGAGCCACTGACAATCAATTCCAGGTCGTTGGCGTAGAACGGAATCCCCCAGTCATCCGCAAGATTGACCTTCTGCATGCTCATCTCGAGGGAGAAATACGTTGGATTGATGTAAGAATCCGCTTTCGCGTTGAGACTGAGCGAATCCGCGCCGGAACGGATTGTCGCATTGGCGTTGAGGCTGTCGCCGTTCGCAGTCGCATTGAGGTTGACAAATATCTGGTCCGGATGCTGGAATTCAGGGAGGAATCGCTCGAAATCCCGTAGATCCAGCGGATTCAATTGAAGTCTGACACGATCGTTATCGGATCCATATGTTCCCTGCGCTGTAATCCTGGTTCTGTCCGTCTCGAACTCGAACTGAGCCACATTTAGCACAGATTGCGACCATATCGCGATGAAACCGAATCGCTTGATGTTCAGGGAATCGATTCTTGTCCCGAAATCAATCAATTGAGCGTAGATTCCCTCTTTGTTCAGCTTTGCACCGAACTTCAGGTGCAGATTTTCGATACGGGAAGGAATCTTCGGATCGAGTGCGTCGATATCGATATTCGCACTGGAAATCTCGAACATGCCCAATTCCGCTTTATTATCCGGCAGCGAAAACGCCTGATCCTCTTCATCCGCCGTGGCTTCGGAAGTCTTTGCCAAACGCGAGAAATTCCATGTGCTGTCGGGGGATTGCGCGGCGTATGCCCAGAGCGAATCGATGCGAATCTGTTTGATATTGAACTCTTTCTTCAACACGCCGGAGAGATCGTATTTGAGGGAAATCGAGCCAATGGAGGCAATCATCTCACCATCCATCCTTAGACGAATATCCCGTATTTCGAGATTCTTCAGCGGATTACCGTATATGGAAGCGATCGAAAGTTCGCCGTTGATAGAGCGATTTACGGTGCGGACTGCGATCGATTTCATCAGCGGATTCAGCTTCCCGGCCTGGAGCAAAAGATATAGCACGCAGACACCCAGCAGTACGATCAGCACGATGGCCGCAATCGTTCTGAATAATCCCCTGATAATCCGCCTAGAAAGCGTGCCCGATGCTGGCATGAATCTGCAGCTCCTTCTTCTTCTCGAAAACCGGTGAAGCAAAGTCGAGGCGAATCGGCCCAACGGGGGTTTTTACGCGTAAACCGAGGCCACTTGCGAAACGCAGATCATTCGCTATGTATTCGTAGGAATCCTTCCAGACATTTCCGCCATCGAGGAACACAACGCCCGAGAAAATGTCGTAGATCGGGTAGCGAAGCTCCAGACTCCCTTCCGCCAGACTATTTCCGCCAAGCGGGTATCCGTTCTCGTTCTTCGGACCGAGCTGAGAGCGTTGCCATCCCCTCACAGAATAGCTTCCACCCGCGTAGAAACGGTCTTCCACCGGCGTTGTCTCGCTCTGGCCGAACGGCTCCATCGCACCGCCCTTCAGCTTGAGGGCGACAACCAGCCAGCTCGCGATCCTTTGATAGACTCTGGCATCGAGCTGGATCTTGTAGAATTCGTAATCGCTCACTTCCCGTATTGGAGCCACCGAGTAAGAGCTTCCCACATAGATTCCCCGCTCGGGATCGGTCGGCGGCTGCGATGAATCGTAGAATCCACCGATGGTGAATACGGTTTTCTCGTAGAGGTCGTCCGCCTCCTCGCCGAACACCTCTTCGTCGCTCAGATGAATCGCGGCGATGTCATTCTTCTCGTAGTTCACATTCCCGTAGGCCGTTACGAAGTTTGAGTACGATTTCTGATAAGCCATATTCGCACCCAGGCGATCCATCGTGTAGCTGATCTCACGCTCCCGCTTGTAGTAAGGACTCAGAGAGAATTCGCCGTAGGTGTGAAGGAAATCGGGCTGGACGAACTTCATACTGACGTTGACTGGCTCCAGATAGGAGTGCTTGGCATACAAATGCAACCTGCGAACGCCACCGAGAAATCCCAGCTTCTTGTACTCTGCGAACACCCGGAATCGATCCTCGATTCCCCAGCCCACACCGACTTTCACGTTATGGCGCGGCGCCTCACCCAGAACGATCTCGACAGGGATTTTTCCGGCGAATTCCTCGCCCAGAAGCGCTTTCACCGCCACCGATTGGAACATCCCGAGCTGATAGATTCGCCGCTGCACTTTCTTGAGCTCGGATTGCCGATATTCACCGCTATCCATGTTCGTCGCCTGCCGGAGAACCTGCTTCTCCAGCGGATTCTCCAGACCCGTGACGCGGATTTCGCCGAACATACAAGGATGCTTCGAATCGACTGTCCAGTCGACGTCAACCTGATACCTGGCGGGATGCACATGAAGCTTGAAATCGATATCCGCGAGGGGATATCCGCGGTTGCCCAGCGCTTCGAGCAGAGCCTCCTGCCTGCCGGTGATCACAACGTCCCGGAAACGCTCACCACGCTCCTGAGTATCATCCGTCCTGCTTAGAATCTCCTCGATTTCCGCATGATTATCCGCCAGGATTTCATAGCGTATATCATTCAATAATATTGGCTTCCCCTCATCGATCTCAAGCTTTAGATAAACAAGACTCTTCTCTTCATTCACCTGCACATCGCAGGTAACGCCCGCATCCAGGAAACCCTCTGTCCGGTAGCGATGCAAGATGCGCGTCGTGTCTCGAACAAGCGCGTCGGAATCGAACAGACGGTCGTCCTTCCAGAACTGGATCCGGTAGAGGAAGTCGTCCTCCTTGAGCTCCATGAGGTCTTTGAGATCGGAATCGGAAAGCGTCTGGTTGCCTTCAAAGGCAATGTCGCGGAGCTTGTAGCCGTCCTGTGCGACGACCGGCGCGAAAATGCTCAGCAGGAAGAGGATCGAAAGCGCTCGGAATAGAGTTGTTGATCGTGTCATATCGGCTCAGATATCTTTCACAACGCGGAATCCGATGAAATTGTTGCGCGCGGACGGCTTGGCAGATCCCCGGTAGTAGGTTTTCATGTTCTTCGCCTGAAAGCACCAGGCGCCGCCTCGCACCGACCGCAGGGTACCTTTGTCCGGGCCGGCGGGATTGGCCATTTCCTGCTCGGTGTAGTACTCCTTGTCGAAGTAATCAGCGCACCACTCCAGCACGTTACCGGACATCTCGTACAAGCCCAACTGATTCGGGGGCATGGACTTGACAGGAAACACCGAGTGCCAGCGATCATCGTTCTTGTCGATCAGGTAATTCATTTTGGAGCGATCCGCGTGATTGCCGGCCGAGAAGAGAATCTTCTTCCCCGCGTTCCTGGCGGCGTACTCCCATTCGGCCTCTGTCGGGAGCCTTCCGCCAAACCATTCGCAGAACCGCATCGCGCCCTGCCAACTCACTTCGATCACCGGAAACGAGCTATACGGCTCAACCGCCTCGTACTTACCGCGGTCCGATTTACGTATCCGGCAGTACTGGCTGGAGAGATTGATCCAGTCGTAGAAAGGCTCGTAGTGCTTTCCAACCGCGTTGAGGAACTGGCAGTACTGGTGGTTCGTGATGACCGTTTCACTCATGGAGAAGCCCTTGAGTGTAACCTTGTGCAGCGGTAGCGCGCTGGTTAGAGTCCCGCTCTCGAAATCGCCCATCACAAAGCTTCCTGCCGGGATGGGAATCATCTTGACCGGTTCATCGTGGATCAGCTTGTCCAGGCAGGTCTTTCGAAACTTCTTCAGCTTAGTCGTCGCCATGACGGCAAGCACCGACTGCGTATTCAGATACGCCGGCTCGTACTCGCTTCGAGATATGTATCGCTTGATCTTCCGCTCCGCGGCCTGCACGATGCGCTTCTCCTTGCGAAGAATCTGACGTTCGCCCGGGTATTCCACCGCCAGTTCATGGAGAGTCCGCAGGGCGTTCTGCTCCGGCGGTGACCACTGTTTATTCTCTTTCTCCAGATCCTCAGCCTGCTTCAGGCGATTGTGAAATTCCTCCGGAAGCGGTTGGTTGGAATCTGTTTTTCTTTTCTCAGTTTTATCTTTTTTCGCAGGCACGAGCGCGGGAAGGTTTTTCCCGAGAATCTTGATCAACTGGTACGCGATCAGGCCCAGAACAATCAGCGCGACACCAAAGACAAGCTTCTCCAACCCGGACGACCGCTGCCAGAGCAATTGCCGCCGGTTCGTAACCTCGCCGCTTCGTTCGCCAAGATATCGCTGATTGACCTCATCCATCCACTTTTTATCCGATTCCGGCAAACGCGGATTCCCCTCGTACTGGATGTTCTGAAGCTGCTGTAAGCGGCGCAGTTGCGCAAGGCTCTGCAAGCGGTTTCGGCTCACATCCAGATGCTCGAGCGTTTGCATCGTTCGCAAACCATTAACGGAACGCAGGCCGTTCCCGGAAAGGTTCAGCCACTTGATCTGATCGAGCTCGTTCAAGCCAGTCGGATAGAAGGTTTCGGCGTTCTGCAAATCGAGTCCGCGCAGGTTTGGCAGTCGGTCCAGGCTGCGTAGGTCGGTAATCCTCTCGTTCCTGCCCAGATCGAAGAAGCGCGTCGATTGCGGGAGATTCTCCAGCGTACGGGCGGATACCGCTTCCCCCAAACGAATGGAGAGGTTGGGATGCTCCTGGTTGAGCAGATCGTCGCGCTCCAGTTCGATATCGGAGTGGATGAACGCGAGATTGCGCGGCAACGGTAAATCATCACGGCTCCTGACATGCACGCCAACGAGGCTGTCGTTCAGGAAAATCCTGTTACCCTCGAAGCGTAGATTGAGCGGCTCCTCACCCCCGTAAAAGAACTCGAATGCCGTCTCACCACCCTTGCGTAGGTCGCGAAACTGCACGAGATCGCCTTCCTGGAGATTGTCGAGCGTGAGCTGCGGCGTGCTTTGGAAATTTACGGATGGAATCAACGGCGGTCCTTCTATCGTAAGCGGCTTCTCCCGATCGGAGAGTTTATGAACGATTTGAAGATAGAATGGCGTTATCAGCAGCAGCAGAATCAGAAGGATCATGAGCGTTCGGGTTTCCTTGCGGAGGTCCTCGCCCATTTCGCTCATCTTCTCGCGGAAGAAACTGCGAATGCCCGGAGCCTGCCCCATCGCAGGAGCTTTGTCCTGTTGCTGCGCGCTTTCGAGATCGGCTATGATACGCGTGAAATCACGATAGCGGTGCTCCGGATTGGCTGCGATGCACTTGAGGATAATCTGATTGAGGTCGCTCTTTTCTTCGAACAGGTGGTGCGGGACATCGTAGCGGTAGTTTCCCTGCTCGTCCAGCTTGAATGGATAGCGGCCGTGAACAAGCTCGTACAGCACGATCCCGAAAGAGAAGATGTCCGCGCGATGATCCGTTTCCTTTTCGTCCAGATGTTCCGGGGCCATATAGGCGGGTGTACCGGCCGTCGAGGTCATTTTCAGAGCGAGCTGCCCTGCGATACCGAAATCGGTGATCTTGATGTTGCGCGCGGAATCCAGCAGGAGGTTGGAGGGCTTCACGTCCAGGTGCACGATGCCCTGCTCGTGGGCCTCGTTCAGTCCCCTTGCGATCTGCAGAGCGGCCTCGATTACGGATTTGTCGTCCCTGCTTATCGCTTGGGGATGCTCCTCGAGGTTACCTCCCTCGGCGTATTCCATATCGAGAAATACATATTCGCCGGTTTCGTTGAACTCGAATATCCGCACGATATTGGGGTGGTTGATTCTGGCCATGATGCGTGCTTCGTCGCGGAGCTCGGGTATAATGTGGAAGCTCTCTTCGCGACGTCCGAAAATCTTGAGCGCTTTAGGGATGTCCATCTTCTGATCGAACACGTGGTATACCGCGCCGTATGAGCCTTCGCCCACCTTGCGGATCACGCGGTAACGATTCTCGATGATATCGCCCGGTTCGAGCTGAGGAAACACCTTCTCCTCAGCGCCGAACGAATACCCTCTGGAGCGCGTCGCGTCCGCCGGCTTACGCATCTTGGTGCGCATCAATGTCCTTTTGAAATCATCGCTCATGGATTATCATACCTGAAGTTTCTTGATTTTACTGATTTTATTTACTTGTTGGGATTCTGGAATGTTTGTCAAGAACAAGCATGAAATTTCTGGTAGAGCCTCGCCGAAAAACATGTACAAGTTGAGCATCAGTTCACTTTTGGCTTGACGCTGAAAGTTGCATTGTTGTTTATGGAAAATTGGAGATAATATGAGGATCCTTCTTGTAAATCCGCCGAATGCGGGTAAAAGCATTCCTGAAGAACAGTACGATATCAAGGCGATCAAGCAGATTTTCCGCGGCGAACCACTCGGTCTCGAGGAGCTTGCGGGGAATCTGGAAGATCACGATGTCCGTATTGTGGACATGAAGATTTGTCAGGAAGATTTTTCGGAAGCTCTTGCCGCGTTCGAGCCGGAGCTCGTGGGTTTCACCGCCGTTACATGCGAAGCAAACACCGTTCTTCGCCTCGCCTCAGAAGTGAAACGAGATAGCGATGCTCTCGTTTTCGTAGGCGGTACCCACCCAACGTACCAACCGGATTTTTTCAACCGCAAGGAGATCGATTACATCGTGATCGGGCTGGGCAAGAAAAGCCTGCGCGAGCAGCTCGATCGCCTGGCAAGCGGCGATCCCGACCCGGTTGCTGGTATCGCCAAGACATCTACGCAAGATGAACTGCTTTATACTCCAAGAAATTACACCATCGACGACCTCGTCGAAGAGAAGCCGCCCCGGTACGATCTTGTCTCGCAGTACCGCGATCGATACATTGTGGAGCGGGTGAACCTGCCTGTCGGATTTGTGGGAACCTCCGTGGGATGCCCGTACGCTTGCTCCTTTTGCGCGATCCCGCGCATGACGGGCGGGAAATATTTTGCCAAAACCCCGCAGTCCGTAATCCGCGATATCGAATTGCTACCGGAGATTCCAGTCATTCGTCTGGTCGACGCCAATACATTCGGCGATGCGGATCAGGCTCTGGAAATCGCCCGGTCGATCCAGGCGAGGAACATCCGAAAGAAGTTCGCCATCGACGTCCGGGCCGACGCGATTATCGAGAAGCAGGAAGTCCTTGCCGAGTGGAAGATGGCGGGACTTGGATTCGCGATTGTCGGCTTCGAGGAGATTTGCGACGACAAGCTAACGGGCTTCAACAAAGATTACAAGGCGGATATCATACCACAGGCCGTTGAAATCCTCCACAAACTGGGCGTCACCATCATCGGCGATTTCATCGTGTCGCCGGACTACTCGGAGAAGAATTTCGTGCAGCTCGAGACGTACGTTGAAAGCATGAACATCCAGTTGCCCGTGTTCACCATCCTCACGCCCATGCCCGGAACACCGCTCTTCCGGAAAATGAAGAACCAGATCACGGTCCACGACCTGGACTACTACACATACATGAACGCGGTGGTACCCACACGATTGCCTGAGAAAGATTTTTACTCGCGATTCGCGGAGTTATACCGTAGATTTCATGAAAGGAAAACGAGATAAATGGATGCATACATTGTTGATTTAGCATCTTACCTGCCCAACGAGCCCATCGGAAACGACCGGATCGAGGACGTCCTGGGACGCATCGAAGGTCTTTCCTCCCGAACACGAAGAATCATCCTGCGAAACAACGGAATCAAGCTGCGCCATTACGCGATCGATCCCGAAACCGGGGCGTTCACTCATTCCAATGCGCAACTCGCAGCCGAGGCGATCAGGAAGCTGAAAGATTACGAGAAAACCGATCTCATCACTTGCGGAACCTCCACTCCGGACACCGTGATGCCGGGAATCGGTCCGCTCGTTCACGGCGAACTCGGCCTGGGCCCCATCCACGTGATGAGCACGGCGGGACAATGCCTCGCCGGCGTTACTGCGTTCAACTACGCCTGGATGAGCGTGGCGACGGGCAACGCATCCCAGGCTACGGCCACCGGCTCGGAGATGTGCTCCACATTTTTACGCGCGGATTTCCTGAAGCGTTTCCATCTCGACGAGGATGTCGATCTGGAAAAGCAACCGGAGATGGCATTCGGCATCGATTTCCTACGCTGGATGCTTTCCGATGGAGCCGGAGCCGTCACCATCAAGAACCGGCCCAACGAAGACGCCCTCTCCCTGCGCATCGACTGGAGCGATCTTCACTCCTACGCCGGTGAAATCGAAACCTGCATGTACGCCGGCGCGATCAAGAAAGAAGACGGTTCCATCCACGGCTGGAGAACCGCGCCATCGCTTCTTGACGCGGTGAAGGAAGACTATTTCCCCATCAAGCAGGACGTGAAGCTGCTCAACCACTGGATTCCGGAGATCGGCGTGAATCGCGCCCTGAAGACATCCGTCGAGCGCCACCAACTCAATGCGGATGATTTCGACTGGTTCCTGCCGCATTATTCATCGGAGTATTTCCGCAAGATACTGTTCGAGCGTATGCACGACATCGGCTTCCCCATCCCCTACGAAAAATGGTTCACCAATCTCACTTATAAGGGTAATACCGGCGCAGCATCCATCTTCATCATCCTCGACGAGATATTCCACTCCGGGAAGCTGAAGAAGGGACAGAAGATTCTCTGCTTCGTCCCGGAGAGCGGAAGATTCTCGATGGGCTACATGCAATTGACGGTCGTGTAAGGAGTCCGCATGCATCACTGGAGTCATTTCGCCGAACTGTACGAGTGGGAGTTCGATCTCGTTTGTACTCGCCAGAAGCACGACGTCGGGATGTGGAAGAAGCTCGCCGGAGAATACGGCGGTCCGATCCTCGAACTCGGCTGCGGAGGCGGGCGCATAACCATCCCGCTGCTTGAAGGCGGCCACACCGTCACCGCGCTGGACTACGCCCCCGGAATGATCGAGCTTCTGAAGCGCAAGGCGGGAAATCACCCGAAGCTAACGACGATCTGCGCCAGCATGGCGGAATTCGCTCTGGACGAGACCTTTGCTTTTGCGTTCATTCCGTATTCGTCTTTCCAGCTCCTTCAATCCCTGGAAGAACAGATGCTCTGCCTGCGAAATGCACGCAGACACCTGAAATCCGGCAGCATCCTCGCGCTGGACCTCGATCCCGCCGTGATCGACGACCGGCAAGCCCCGGACATGGAACACAGCTACACGGCTCCGTGGGAATCCAGAAACGCCATCGTTGCCTGCTATACTTCGTGGGAGGACGACAGGGTGTTCAAGTCCCGAACCTGGCACGATCGCTACGACATCTTCCATCACGACGGTTCCTTCGAGTCCCAGGAAATGACCATCGCCATGCGCGACCTCGATCTCGACTACATGAATCTCCTACTGATGAACTGCGGTTTCCACATTGAAGACGTCTTCGGTTCGTTCGACGGCGGACCGTTCACATCGGTTTCCCACAACATGATTATCCTCGCGAAGAAATATGATTAGAAGACTCCTCCCGCTACTTTTGGTATTTACGATCGGATGCCTGAACGCGGCGAAATTCGATTACAAGCCCTCGCGGAAAAGTGACGTCGCCTATATCGTGTATTGCGTCGACGACGACCAAACCGTCCTATCACACAATGAAGACGAGCCTTTCCGCTTCGCATCCAACCTGAAGCTCCTAACGTCCCTGGCTGCGCTGCACTACCTGGGCACAGGCTACCGCTATTCCACCGATTTCGGATACGATCCGGGTACGCATACCCTGTACATCAAGGGTGGCGGCGACCCCACCACGGTCATCGAAGATTTCGAGAATTTTACTTACTGGTTCCAGGTTCACGGAATCGGAGATATAAACAAGGTAATCGTCGACGACTTCCGGTTCGGCGATGCAGGCTTCCGGCCTGTCGAAGGAATTCAAGAGAAGAGCGACAGGGCCTATCTTGCGTACGCATCGGGACTCTGCCTCAACTATAACAGCGTTGTATTCTCCGTCACGCCGTCCAAGGCGGGAAGGGGAGCGAATGCCTTCCTGCGAACCCCGGGAAACTACTTCTCGCTGGACAACCAGGCGAGAACAGTCGCGGGAAGCCGGCGCAGGCTGAGCGTGAGTTGTGCGGACAACGGGCAGGGAGATACGATCCAGCTTCGCGGAACGGTCGGCGAAGGACGAGAAAAGCCATCGACGTTCTCCCGCATGATCCACCACCCGACTGAACACTATGTAAAAACGTTACTGCACGTTTTCGGAAACAAACCGGCCCCAATCGAACGCAGGCACTTGCCCGATTCGCTGTTCCTGCAAGAAGAAATCGTTCACTTCGAGCATGAATCCAAGCCGCTGCGGGACATCGTGGAAACCATGAATATCTGGTCATCCAACCTGATTGCCGAGACCCTCAAATATACCATTGGCGATTCGCTGGCGAAAGATCCCGATCAGGGCCTGGCCTTGATCAAGCGTTTCGCGAACGAAGAGCTGGGCCACGAAATCGACATCGTCAACGGCTCCGGACTCGGCAACGGCGAGAACATGCTCAGCGCGTCCGTGTTCATCGATCTGATGAAATACGCCTACCGCGATCCGCATCTCCGCATCGATTTCCTCTCCTCACTTCCAGTCTATGGCGAGGAAGGAACGCTCGTCGACACACCGGGATTCGAAGACGTTTCCGGAATTATACGGGCCAAGACCGGCCTACTGAGCGACGTCGCTGCCATGACGGGCATGATGGTCGCAAAGAATGGTAAAACCTACCTTTTCACCTTCGTCGTGAACAACTACCCCGATAAAGCTCCCTACGATCGCGTCTATTTCCGCAACCGGTTTGTCGGCGACCTCTGGGAGTATGTGAATCAAACTCCATGAGGAAGTTTTCATAAACCAATTCCTCACGAGAAAAATACATTAATCCATTTTACAGACATTCTCTTCTCGATTATTATGTTACTGTACTATAATAATTATGAATCAGGAGATCATCATGAAACACACAATTTTATTGGTAATTCTCTTTGCGCTCACATTCGGTTTGACCGCTCAGGAAACAATTACATTGGCGGCAGATCCCTGGCCCCCATTCAACATGGATCCCGCGATATCAAGCAATGAGGGATTCATGATCGACATCGCAAGAGCAGTATTCGAACCTCTTGGTTACAAAGTGGAGTACAGTGTCTTACCCTGGACAAAGGCATTGAAAGAAACCGAGAACGGAAAATTCACGGCAGTTGTGGGAGCTGCACACGAAGACGCCGAAGGTTTTATCTTTCCTCAAAAGGCTCAGGGCGTATCTGAACTGGCTTTCTTCGTCCGGCAGGACGATGGCTGGAAATATTCAGGTATATCATCGTTGAAAGGAAAAAAGCTAGGCGTTATTCTCGACTATTCTTACGGTTCAGATATCGATGAGTTTCTTAAAGACAACCCGGATGCCAAATGGGCGTTTGGCGATCTTCCACTCATCAAGAATTTCACGGCCCTGAGCAAGGGTGATATCGACGTGGTTCTGGCCACAAAAGCCGTAGGAGAGTACACGGTCAATGAGATCAAGCTGAACGACAATATCAGGATAGCCGGCACGGACGAGTCGCTCGACGCAGTCTATGTGGCATTCTCCCCGAAGAATCCCAAGTCGAAAGAATATGCGAAGATGTTGGACGAAGGAATGGAGAAAATCAGAAAGAATGGCACGCTTACGAAGATCATGAGCAAGTACGGAATGCAAGACTGGGAATAAATCAACTTCTTCCAAGCCCGTTTCAATTGATTCGGGCTTTCTTTTTGTCCATGTCACAGTAGTCCGACTAACATGCGGAATTCATTCCAGTTACCCAAATCCCGCCCGGAAAAAGCGATTTAGCCGTTTCGGTTCTATTTGTCTCATTTTTCTTGACATGGAAACATTGGAAAATATTGTGACAATCTTGTTTGCATCTTGGATTGTAACGGTGAGAAAACTCATGGTTTCAATGCGGAGATGCCATATTGTTATATAGTAGAAGTAAGAATACAAGGAGCTGAAAATGGCAGTACCAAAACGGAAAACTTCAAAGTCACGCCGTGACAAACGCAGAACGCATTTCAAAGCTGAGATGCCTACCTGGACTACCTGTCCGAACTGCGGCGAACCGGCACGTCCGCATAACGTATGCGATAAGTGTGGATACTACAAAGGGAAAAAGGTCATCGAGATTAAAGAAAAAGCCTGATGATCGTAGCTCTTGACGCATTTGGTTCAGACAACGCTCCCTTTCCAGAAGTAGAGGGAGCGGTTCTTGCAATTAAGGAGAATGCCTGCGACAAGATTTTGCTCACAGGCAAGGAAGATATCTTAAAGAAAGAGCTGGAAAAGTACTATTACGATAGTACTCGAATCGAAGTTGTCCACGCCTCTCAAGTCGTGACAATGGACGATAAGGCTTCCAGCTCGGTGAAATCGAAAAAAGATTCTTCGCTCGTTAAAGCGATCCTCCTGCACAAGGAAGGAAAAGCCGACACCGTTGTCAGCGCGGGAAACACCGGCGCTGTGATGGCTGCCTCGCTTTTGAATATCGGAAGAATCAAGAATGTAATGCGTCCCGCGATCTCCATCCACCTCCCCACGATGAGTGGAAACACGATTATGCTGGATGTTGGCGCTAACGTGGATTGCACGCCCGATTATCTGGTTCAGTTTGCCAGGCTCGGGTCATTATATTCTCAATTTTTCCATAAAATTGATAATCCCAAAGTAGCCCTTTTGAATATTGGCGAAGAGAGCATGAAAGGCAACGAACTCGCCAAGAAAACCTATCAACTGCTTCTGGTGGAGCCCGGCATCAACTTTGTCGGCAACATCGAAGGCAAGCAGGTGATGAAGGGTGAAGTTAACGTCGTGATTTGTGATGGTTTTGTAGGCAACGTGATGCTCAAGACCCTCGAAGGCGCAGCCGTATCGATTTTCCGGATGATGAAGGAACAGATCAAGAAAGACTGGATCGCCAAGATTGGCGCGATGCTCTCTTTCCCCGTCTACCAGTATCTCAAGAAGAAACTCGATCATTCGGAGCACGGCGGAGCCTTACTGACTGGTTTGAATGGCACTGTCCTGGTAGCCCACGGAAGCTCGAACGCGATTGCGATCAAGAACGCTGTCCGGTTCGGAGCCAGGATTGCTCAATCGGGTTTCCTTGAGCATGCCAAAGAATTTTTCGAACATAAATCATCGTAACCTGCGAGGTTATCATGCAAAAAAAATACAATGCAAAAATCGCCGGGATGGGACACTATCATCCTGCGAAAATACTGAACAACTACGATCTAGAGAAGATCGTCGATACATCCGATGAGTGGATACGTACACGAACCGGAATGTTCGAACGTCACATTGCCGCTGACGACGAAGCGTCCTCCGATCTGGCCTTGAAAGCTTCGGAGAGAGCCATCCAGGCGGCGGGTATCCGCCCGAAAGACATCGACCTGATCATTGTGGGTACCGTTACCCCCGATCATGCATTCCCCTCGACGGGTTGCATCCTCCAGCACAAGCTGGGAATCAAGAACGACTGCCCGGCTTTCGATCTGTCAGCCGGCTGCACCGGTTTCATCTACGCGGCCGATATTGCGAGGCAATACATCGAAAACGGCGTGTACAAGAACATACTCGTCGTGGCCGTGGAGATTCTGACCCGCATTGTGAACTGGAAAGATCGCAACACTTGCGTTCTTTTCGGCGACGCAGCGGGAGCGGCAATTGTTTCGAGAGCGGAGCGAAGCGATATTTCGCACTTTTTCGATTCCGTCATGTTCTCTGACGGCGCGTATGGCGACCTCCTGATCCAGCAGGCCGGCGGATCGAAGTATCCGGCGTCCAAGAGCACGATCAGGAAGAATCAGCATACCATTTACATGGAAGGCAACAAGATATTCAAGCTGGCGATCAAATCGATGGCAGGAGCCTGCGAAGTGGTGATGAAGCGCAACAACCTCGACATCAAAGATATCGATTGGCTCATCCCCCATCAGGCGAACCTCCGTATCATCGAGGGCGTCGGCAGAAAGCTCAAGGTTGACGAAGACAAGGTGATTATCAACATCGAGAAATACGGCAACACGTCCGCTTCGACGATTCCATGCGCCCTCAGCGAGGCGATCGAGCTGAACCATATACGGCGCGGCGACATGGTCATGACCGTGGCATTCGGAGCGGGGCTCACCTCCGGAAGTATGATTTTCCGGTATTGATGGAGGTACGAAAATGGCTTACAAGAATCACAACATAGCATTTGTTTTTCCCGGCCAGGGGGCGCAGTACGTCGGAATGGCGATGGACTACATCAACGACGAAAACGAAGCCATCCTCAACAGGTTCGACGAAAAGAACGGCACGACGCTCTACCAGGTCATGAAAGACGGCCCGGAAGAGAGGCTTACCGAAACGACCTATACGCAACCCGCGATCCTCTTCCACAGCATCGCTGCCATGCGCAGCCTGCAGAACCTGATCGACATCCGGCCGGATGTCGTGGCGGGGCACTCGCTGGGTGAATTTACCGCACTGGTCGCCAACGGCGTCCTGGAACTTTCCGACGCGATGAACCTCGTCCACAAGCGCGGTGACTTCATGATCCGCGCAAACGATGGCAAACCTTTCGGCATGACCGCGATCGTCGGCCTCTCGCCGGACGAAGTTCGCGAGATATGCAAGGAAGCCGAATCGGAAGGCATCGTGATCGCTGCCAACTTCAATACTCCGGTTCAGACCGTTATCTCCGGCTCTAAGGCCGGCGTTGACAAGGCCGGAGAAATTGCCAGAGAGAAGGGAGCCAAGCGGGTCATTCCATTGACCGTTGGCGGCCCGTTCCACTCACCGCTCATCGCACGTGCAGGCGAGTGGCTCAAGGAAGAAATTGAACAAACCTCATTCCACAATACGAATATCCCGCTCGTGTCGAATGTCGACGCGCAGCCCGTTACAGAGCTGGATGCGATCAAGAAGAACCTCGCGTTGCAGGTGACTTCGACCGTGCAGTGGGTGCAGTCGATGGAATTAATAATTGACAAGTTTAACCCAATCTTCATAGAATTTGGACCGCAGCGAGTATTGGCTGGAATGATGAAGAAAATCAATCGCGACGCCACGATCTTCAGCGTTGATAAGCTCGAGGATGTCGAGGCTGTAAAAGCGAAACTGGAAGAGTTATGAAAAGATTAGAAGGTAAAATAGCAATCGTGACCGGCGGCGCGCGCGGTATCGGATTCGCAATCGCGAAACGCTACGCGGAAGAAGGCGCAATTCCGGTCTTGTTCGATCTTCTGGCCGACCAGATGGAGACGGCGATTCAGCAGCTTGCGGACGCAGGCTTTGAAGCGGAAGGTCACGTTCTCGACGTTACGGACGACGAAGCCGTCGAAAACGCCATGAAGGAAGTGGTCGACCAGTTCGGTCATATCGACATCCTGGTCAACAACGCGGGTATCACTCGCGACGGAATTCTGATGAAGATGAAAGAATCGGATTGGGATCTGGTGATGAACGTGAACCTCAAGGGAACGTTCATCTGCACGAAGCGGGTTATCCGCCCCATGCTGAAACAGAAATCCGGCTCCATCATCAACATTGCGTCGGTCATCGGCCTCATGGGCAACATTGGCCAGGCGAACTATGCCGCTTCCAAGGGCGGGATCATCGCCTTCACCAAATCGACGGCGAAGGAAGTGGCGAAACGCGGCATACGAGCGAACTCGATCGCCCCGGGATTCATCGAAACCGATATGACCCAGCTCCCAGAAGACGTCGTGAAGGCGTACGCGGAAGCGATACCGATGAGCCGCATGGGGAAACCCCTCGACGTGGCGAATCTTTGTGTGTTCCTTGCTTCGGAAGAAGCTTCATATATCACCGGGCAGACCATACAGGTCGACGGTGGGCTTATCATGTAGAAAATCCAACAGGAGGTAATAAAATGGATATTGCAGCACGCGTAAAAGAAATCATCGTTGAAGAACTGGATGTAAACGCCAGTGAAGTAACGGAAAACGCGCATTTCATCGAAGATCTCGGTGCAGATTCACTGGACACTGTCGAACTTATCATGAAATTCGAAGAAGAGTTCGATCTTGACATTCCGGACGAAGACGCCGAGAAGCTCGATACAGTTGGTAAAGCAATCGACTACCTCAAAGAGAAAGTAAAGTAAGTTACTTGGAATTGCCTGGTGTAAACCGGGCAATTCACTCTTTTTTACCACATTGAAAGCAGCATCCATTATTTGCCTGCAACTCATCTAAATAGTTTATAACAGAGAGGTTTATTTATGAGAAGGAGAGTGGTTGTAACCGGTCTGGGGACCATTAACGCCTTGGGAATGAATGTTGATGACACCTGGAAGAATCTTCTTGCCGGAAAAAGCGGTGTACGAACCATCACGCGCTTTGATGCATCGGAACTGACGAGCCAGATCGCCGGAGAGGTGGCAGCCTATAACCCCGAAGATCACTTCGACAAAAAGGAAGTCAAGAAACTCGACTTATATACCCAATTCGCTATGGTTTGCGCACGCGAAGCAATCAAGGACGCCGGGCTCACGGACCACGAGATGGACCGCGACCGGATCGGCGCGATTGTCGGCGCGGGAATCGGCGGCATGGCCACTTTCGAAGAAGAAGCCTTCAAGCTTTTCGAGAAAGGGCCCAAGCGCATCAGCCCATTTTTCATCCCCAAGATGATATCCAACATCGCCGGCGCTCACGTAGCCATCGAGCACAATCTCCGGGGTATCAACTTCACTCCGACGTCGGCATGCGCCTCTGCGAACCACGCGCTCGGCACAGCGTTCAGAGCGATCCAATACGGTGACGCAGACATCATCGTCGCCGGCGGAACCGAAGCAGCCGTCACACGCCTCGCTGTGGCCGGCTTCTGCTCCATGAAAGCGCTCAGCACACGCAACGACAGCCCCGAAACCGCCTGCCGTCCCTTCGACAAGGAACGTGACGGATTCATCATGGCGGAAGGCGCAGGTCTTCTGGTTCTTGAGGAACGGGATCACGCACTGGCTCGCGGCGCGAAAATCTACGCGGAAATCGTCGGTTACGGCGCAACATGCGACGCGTTCCACATCACAGCGCCTGCCGAGAACGGAGAGGGCGGAGCGAGAGCGATTGTCGCAGCACTGAAAGACGCCGGCATCCAGCCGCACGAAGTGGATTACATGAACGCGCACGGTACATCGACACCGCTCAACGACAAGAACGAAAGCGCGAGCTACCGTACGGTGTTCGGTGAACATGCCTACAAGCTGAAAGTGAGCTCGACCAAGTCAATGGTTGGACACACGCTCGGCGCTGCTGCTGCGATCGAAGGTATCGTATGCTGTAAATCGATCCAGAATGGAAGAGTTCATCCGACCATCAACCTCGTAAATCCGGATCCCGATTGCGATCTCGATTACATCACCGGCGGAGCGATCGACCTCGATGTGAACATCGCGGTTAGCAACTCCCTCGGATTCGGTGGTCACAACGGTGTTCTCGTATTCAAGAAATATAACGGTTAACCCTATAAATTTGAAAGGGATCAGTTTTATGATTGATCCCTTTATCAATATAAGATTGTGAAAAAACTACTAAGCTCAATCCTCGATTTCTTCTCTTACCGAATCGAAGGCAAGATCATCGACGATCCCGCCTGGAAAGAGATCATACCGGAATTCGAAAAGACGATCGGATTCAAGTTCAAGAACATCAACCTCCTTCAGGCCGCGTTCATGCACGCCTCGTATATCAATCGAATCACGGGCGAGCATCAGGATGTATCCGCTTTCGAGCGCATGGAATTCCTGGGCGACTCCATTCTGGGGCTCGTCGTGGCGGAGGAGCTGTTTGTCCGGTACCCCGATCAGCCCGAAGGCATCATGTCCAAGATGAAGTCCAAGCTGGTTTCGGAGAAATACCTCGCGCTGATCGCAGAGCAAATCGATCTCGGCAGATACCTGCTTGTCAGCGCGGAAGAAGATCGCTCCGGCGGACGCAAACGCAAATCGATTCTCTCCGACGCGATGGAAGCGCTGATTTGCGCCATCTACCTCGATTCAGGCATGGCAAAGGCTCGCAGCTTCATTCACCGGCTGGTTCTCAAGGACTTCGAAGAGGCTCTGGAAAGCGACGCCCTGATGAATTTCAAGAGCATCCTTCAGGAATACTCTCAGGCCAAGTACCAGAAACCGCCGGACTATATGGTGGTGGACGAGAAGGGGCCCGACCACAAGAAGACTTTTACAGTATCCGTCTCCATTCAAAACGAGATACTGGGAACGGGATCGGGTCGATCGAAGAAACAGGCCGAGCAGGATGCCGCAAGGATCGCATGCAATAGACTCGGTCTATGAAGCTTCTCCCCGTCTTCATTCCGCACAGAGGTTGCCCCAATCAGTGCATCTACTGTGACCAAAACGCCTTTTCGTCCGTTTCCCCTACCCATTCGGAGATGGATCCGGCCTCTTTCAAGGCCGATATCGAGCGTTTCATCCGGTTCAATCCCGTCATCCCGAAGGAGATCGCTTTCTACGGCGGAACTTTCAGCGCTCTCCCCCACGACGAGATCGAACGCCTCTTAACTATCATCGAGCCCTACCTTCCCGGCCTGTCCGGCATTCGCTTCTCAACCCGACCTGACATGCTCGATCGCGAATTCATCTCGTATGTGAAATCCCGCGGCGTGACAACCATCGAGCTAGGGGTTCAGAGCTTCGATGATGGCGTGCTCCTCTCGGCGAGAAGAGGCTATTGCTCCATCGAAGCGATCGAGACCTGCAAGCTGGTAAAAGCGCACGGTATCAATCTCTGCATTCAGTTGCTTCCCGGATTGCCCGATGATACGCCCGACACATGGAATCGGACCATCGAACAAGCTATCGCACTGCAACCCAGGTACTCGCGCATCTACCCGTGCATTGTCCTCAAGGGCACTCAACTGGAGAAAAGCTATCGAGACGGCGAATACACTCCATTATCCATCGAAAGCGCTATACAGTGGAGCGCCGACGCCTTCCAGAGGTTCACCGAAAGCAGCATCTCTGTTATAAAAATTGGCCTGCACGGAGATGTCGATCCCAATTCGGTTGTAGCAGGTCCCTGGCACCCTTCGTTCGGGGAACTCGTACGCGCGGAAGTCTATCTGAGGCAGTTTCCTGCAGAACTCACCGGAACGCTGTGCGTCGCGCCTCAGGATGTCTCGATGCTACTCGGATACAACCGAATGAATCTGCACCTCCTCAAAGCGAAATGGAATGTCGAGCGAATACCGATTCTTATTGACAAATCACTTCCGAAAGGGATAATCGACGTAAGGAAAATTTTATCTAAATCTTTCTGGTAATCACGAAGAGGGGATCAACCATGAAGACATTTCGGTTCATTTTCTATATTTCCGTCGTGACCGCTATCATTGTTGGTTGCATGAAACCACCCAACGTACCGGTTTTCGATACGACATTCAAGCTTCCGCTGATCGACAAGAACTACTACATCTACGAGCTGGAAGATTCCACCGAATTCATCATCGAGCACTACGAAAACGGCGACAGCATATTCTATATTCAGGATGGAAATATCAACAGTAGCGGTGTCGATTCACTGATGTTCATCAAATCGCACCAGGAGCTCTACAACTGGATTCCGCTTTATAGCAACACACAGAACAACGGTTCCTTGGGGCTCGACGAATCGGATTTCTCAGATGAGCGAATCACCGTAAGCTATGGCAAAGTGAAATCGTGGGCTCTTCATTTCGAAGTTAGAGACCCTGATCCCCAGCTAACTTCGATCTTTATCGTGTTCCACTCGGTATTCGATCCTGACGGCAATCCGCTCCAGGTTGAGATCACCGATTTCAGCGACACCACTTTCGTATCTCTGGACGCCAACGAGGCTGCCGATAAGTATTACACCATCGGCGCCGAAGATAGCGACGTCCTGCTGGACAGCCTTCAGTTCAGTGTGACGCCTCAGATCGACATACAGAACACCGAGAAAGTATGTGAGATGCGCGTCTCCTACGAGAACAGCATTTGCTTCACAGAACTCAAAGGAAATGTGTTCAACCGAAACCTGCCAATCGAGAGCGACATCGAGGATTTCGAGCTCAATTATCCTGAAAACGCCGATTCGACGTTCGTAATCTCGGAGGCGCGGATGTTCTTCACTATAACCAACGAACTTGGTTTCAAGGTGGGATTCTGTGGAAAACTCACCGGCTTCAATGATCAGGGAGAATCCCGGGCTATTTGCATTGACCAGGAAGACAACCTCATATTCGATGAGGCAATAAGCCCGGAAGAACCGGTAACAAGCACTCAGGTGCTTTCGGATTCCCTCGATTATCTGCTGAACATCTTCCCCTCCCGAATCGAGCTCACGGGCGCATATTTTGTTGTAGGACAGACGGAATACGAGACAGGTTTTATCAGTACGGGCCAGAAGGCGTCGGGAAACTACAAGGGTAAAGTTCCGTTCCTCTTCGCAATCAATGAAGGATTGATTCGGAACGACTCGACGTTCGTCACAGAGCTTTCCGATGAGGTTCGCGGGCAAATTCGCGACTACGCCCACTCCGCAAAAATCAAGCTCAAAGTCGTGAACACCATGCCGGCGGCAGCGCACGCCTATCTGCATTTCAGCACGATCAATAATCCCGACACCCTCTACCATTACCCGGATTCGGTCTACAGCAAATGGAATCTTCTGATACCGAGAGAAGAGGAAAATACATACACACCGCCCAACACGACTGAGGAATTCGTTTTCGATCTGAGCGAAGAAGATATCCACTTCTTCACGCAGAAGAAATACTATCTCGGCATCGAACTGCTCATGGAAAGCACGGACGGTGAAACAATATACATTGCACCCGAGGATTTCCTCGGCATCGATGGCGATCTGGACATCGTGTTGCACTTTGGAGATTGATATGAAGCGCTATACGATAATCTTTATAATCTGCCTGCTTACCGCTTCGATGTTCGCCAGCACGTCCTCTCCTGCCTCGGCGCTGTACTCGGAAAGCTATCTTCAAAGAAGCGAGGGCGTCAACGCCATGTATTGGAACCCATCGCGTTTGTTCCTCAACAAAGAGAGCCACGGCGACATGATTCTCCTGAGCACCAATGGGAACTTCTGGAACAACACCATGGATATCGACCAGTACAACAAGATGGTCGATGACACGCTGTCCATCGAAACCCGCAGGGAGTTCATCCGCTCGATCGATGGAAACAGATTCTCGACAAAAGGGAGTTTCCACGGTATCATTCTGGCGTGGTCGCAAGGGAAAGATGCTTATGCTGTAAGTACGCATGCGTTTGCCAATGCCAGGATATCCAGGCAGTATTTCGATCTCTTGTTCACGGGCAACGAACTGGACAAAAGCTATTACTTCGATCGTGGCCTGAACGATATGGACATGATCGCGTACGGCGACCTCTCCATCGCGCACGGCGGCTACCCTTTACATGATTACATCGCCCGTATATGGGATGTTGATTTGCCAAAGATATACGGCGGATTTACCATCAGCGCGTTGTTCGGCGGAGGCTTCGCAGAAATGAAGGAATTCAAGGGAAGCTTTATGGCCGATAGCACCTCATTGAGCCTGGACCAACTCATTCGCGTTCGCTACGGCGTAGGCGGAGTCGGCTTGAAGGGACTGGTTGGTATTACCGTGGAAGAGCTGGTGGAAAACCTCTCCCTAGGTTTTACCATCGACAACCTGCCCGGATTCATCAGTTGGAATTCGGAGGTAAAAGAGAAATATTACCACATTCACGCGGACAATGTCGATGTCAGCGACATGAACTCTGATACGATCGAGAACGAGGAATCGACGAAGAACGGCGACGCTTTCACCACGAATTTTCCGATCCTCTTCAACTTAGGCGCGAATTACACCTTCGACGAGAATTCATCTGTCTCGTTCGACTGGAGCCAGGCGGTGGAAAATTCCGTCGTCGCTTCCGACAAACCGTTCATTTCCCTCGCGGGTGAATACATCATCGCCGAGATGTTTCCGTTCCGCATCGGAACAGCGTTCGATACCGAGTACGACACCTACTCAGTTACATACAGCATTGGCTACAAAAACCGTAAACTTGAAATCGATTATGCTCTGCAGAGCTACGAACAGATTTTCCCGACAGAGAGTGCCAAAGGAACAGGTTATTCCTTGCAACTGAAATTCATATACTAATACTCAAGAGCGTTACATGATCTACTTTTTCTCGGCAATATTCATAGCGATCATCTATTTCTACTACCGAAAGACGGTTCCCGAAATCGGGTCGTCGAAGAGATATCTGCTTCTCACCCTCAGAGCGGCAGCGGCGGTTGTTGTATTGATCTACCTCCTCAACCCGGTGCTGCGATACATACAGCGTACAATGATCGATCCACAGGTGGTGATCCTGGAAGATCGCTCCATGAGCATGGATCAGAAAGCGGGTGAAGCGAGTAAATCTCAACTGGTTTCCGGACTGCTGGAGCCCATTGACGATTTATATAAAAGGAAGGATTTCGCTCGAAACCGCTATGCTTTCGCGGACGGTCTTATCGAGAAGGGCGACAGCCTGAGAAGGCAATCCACCAGACTCGAGCCTGCGCTGGAGCAGTTGATCAAGAGTCAGCGCTTCGAACACGTCAACCGGATCCTGCTCGCGTCGGACGGCTGGCTACAGGATGAGAATCTCGACTTTCTTCGCAAGCTCAATGTGCCGATCGACGTGTTCATCCCGGAGTACCGGGAGACCGATTTCGATCTGGAGATCACTTCCGTCACAGCTAACCGCGAAGCTTTCATCGACGAAATCGCACCCATCGCAGTCGAGGCGGGAGCGAGAGATTTCGAGGGAGAAGCGAATATTACGTTGCTGATCGATAAAAAGGAAGCTGCCCGGAAGACCATCTCGTTCCGCGGCAATCAATATCAGGAAATCCTCTTCGAACACAGATTTCAGAATGAAGGGCTTCACCTGGTCGAGGTTCGCATTGACGCAATCAAAGCGCAAACGCCCGAGACCAACCTGGGAAACAACCTCAAACCGACCGGCGTGAGCGTAACGACCAAACGCAAGGATATCCTTGTCCTCACGGACAACATGGGATGGGATCTGCGATTCATCAAGAACGCCCTGCAGCTCGACCGCCACTGGAATCTGGATATTCTCCGCTACCAGAAAGGCATGTTCTATCGCGACAAGTACCGCATCCAGAACCCCGAACTGGCAAAGCTGAACTATCATCTGTTGATCGTTATCAATCACGGAAACCTGCGTATTCCCGCACCGTTTTCCACTCGAATCAACGAAGCCGTTCAGCAGGGAAGCGGATTATGGACGATCGGATACCCGGTTCTTGAAGAAATTCTGCCGGCGAATCGATCCAACATCCAACGCAGCTTCGAAGGCAGCCTTCTCTTCACCGAGGAAGCAGCTCAATACGAAACGTTTGCTCATCAAAACGCTGCGTCGATCCCTCCGGTCGATTACCTATACACGAATCCGAAGCTCGATGCGAAGCTATTGGGGATCATCTCAAACGAGCAGCGAAGCCCGGCGATCCTCTTCCGAAACCACGGGCAGGGGAAAGCGCTGTACTTCGCGTTCCTGAATCTGTGGAAGTGGCAGATGTGGAATGACGACGGCAACTACAACGGTTTCTGTCGCGACATCGTTTCCTGGCTGACATCGCAGGCGAAAGATCGATTCCAGGCCATCGCGGAGCCATCCGTGATCAAGCGCGGAGAGGATGTTCGCATTCGCCTGTACGCCCTCGACGAGACCATGAGACAGTTAAAAGGCCTTAATCCGAAGATTTCCATCACCGGCCCCGATTCCCAAAGCGCGTTCGAGGACTACCTGAAAACCGACGACGACGGGTACAATATTTCGTTCAGGCCGGAAACACCCGGGAAATACACGTTCTCGCTACGTGATGAAGAGACCGCTCAACAGGCGGAAGGCAGCTTCGTGGTTACGCATTACAGCGCCGAATTGGCCGATCGTGGATTCAACGAGCCGCTCTTGCGCTTCATCGCGAACGAATCCGGCGGCCAGGTTTACACGCAGCGGCAGGTTAACGACGGCTCGATCAGAGAATCCGAACCGGTGCCGAGGGAATCCTTCCGGGAAGTGGCCCTCTACAGAAAATATTGGTTGCTGGCTATCTTCTTGATTTGCTATGGACTCGAGCTGCTCCTGCGTAAGCGCTGGGGCCTGTTGTAATCGGACGAAAAGACGAATGGAGCTTTGCCGGAAATCGATTGCCGCAAAATCAGCAATGTATCAGTTGACAGGAAACACCTTGTCGCTATGAAGATGAACACAAAAAAGCGTGGAATAAAATCATGATTACTCGCACAGTAACTGTTTTAAATAAATATGGGCTGCACGCGCGCCCCTCTTCGTGTCTGGCGCAAACCGCGAACCAATACCAGTCCGAAATCATGATCCGCAATGATGATGTGGAAGTCAATGGCAAGAGCATCATGGGCCTTATGATGCTCGCCGCCGAGTACGGTACCGAACTTACAATGACGGTGGAGGGTCCCGACGAGGAAGTGGCCGCCCAGGATTTGGTGGAGCTCTTCAAGCGGAAATTCCGATCGGCGTATTCGGAGTCGTGGCTGGAAGAGCATGATAACGACTATTGATGCCACGTGGCAGCAATCGATTTTGAAAGGAGCATCTCAATGAGTGATAGAAAGAAGATTTCTCTTACGGGAATCAAACCGACCGGTTCGCCGCATCTCGGGAACTATTTTGGCGCGATCAAGCCAGGACTCGAGCTTGCGGAAGAGTACTTCTCGTACTACTTCATCGCCGATTACCACAGCCTGAACTCCATCCGCGACCCCAAGCTGCTCAAGCAGTGGAGTCGCGAGATCGCGGCAGCGTGGCTGGCATGCGGACTCGATCCCGAAAAGGTTAACCTGTATCGTCAATCTTCCGTGCCGGAAACCTATGAACTGATGGTGTTCCTATCGTCCTTTACGCCAAAGGGTTTGATGAACCGCGCGCACGCCTACAAGGCGATGCTCCAGAAAAACGCGGAAGCCGGTAAGGATCCCGACGACGGTGTCAATATGGGCCTCTTTACCTATCCGGTTCTGATGGCCGCCGACATCCTCCTGTTCGATTCCGATTTCGTACCCGTCGGACAAGACCAGAAGCAGCACGTCGAGATGGCCGTCGATATCGCCCAGACGATCAACTACATCTACGAGAAGCAATTGTTCAACATACCCGAGCCGCTCATCCGCGAGGAGACGCGCATCGTCCAGGGGCTTGACGGCAGAAAGATGAGCAAGAGCTACAACAACACCATCCCCATGTTCCTTCCGGAGAAACAGCTTCGCAAAGTCGTCATGCGTATCGTTACCAATTCGCAGACGGTCGAGGAATCCAAAGACCCCGACCAGTGCAACGTCTTCGCGCTGTACAGGCTCTTCGCGAACGAGCAGGAAATTTCCGACATGCGCAATCGCTATCTGGCCGGTGGAATGGGCTGGGGCGATGCCAAGCAAGCGCTGTTCGAGAAAATGAACGAAGTGATCAGGCCCTATCGTGAGAATTACGATGAGCTCATGAAGAATCCTGGGGAAATCGACCGCATCCTCGATGAAGGATCGGAACGGGTTCGTCCGAGAGCAGCCAGGAAGCTGGAAAAGCTTCGAAAAGCAGTAGGCTTACGGTAGTCAGAGAAAGATATCGATGCTGATCGTTGCGCTGTTTACCGCGTTCATGCTCATCCTCGCCTGGGGGATATTGCGGAACAAATCCGTTCATGATCCGGTACTGCAAAGCTATTCGATTATCGTCGCCTGCCGGAACGAGGAGAAAAACCTGCCTTCGCTGCTTGATTCACTGGGCGGAATCGAATATCCCGATTTCGAGATCATCCTCGTCGATGATGCCTCGGAAGACAGAACTTACGAGCTGTTAAACAATTTTTGCAAAGACAAAGCCAATGCCGCCTGCGTTCGGATCGAGCACAAAGACGATAAGCTCAGAGGGAAAAAGGCAGCGCTGACAATCGCCGCACGGAAAGCGAGGAAAGCAGTCCTCCTCTTCACGGACGCGGATTGCATCGCCCCCCCGAACTGGCTTGATTCGTACAATCGATATTTCGGCGACAACACTGGCATGGTTGTGGGCTTCTCGCCCGAAAACACGACTTCCGAGTTTCGCAATTTCACGCAGCTTGGCACCGCAGCGACCTTTGCATGCACCATCGGCCTCGGATTCCCTTTCAGCTGCACCGGGCGGAATCTGGCAATCCGGCGGGATGTGTTTTTTGCCGTCAGGGGTTACGAGCCGGACGGGCATCTTGCAGCCGGAGACGATAAAGGCATCCTGAACCGCGTCTACAAGGCGGGATACCCGATTGCCTACAACCCGGAAGCTCCAGTTCGGACGATTCCCACTCAAAATGGATACGCGGATCAGCAGCTACGCCGCTACTCAAAATTCGGAATGTCCCGTCTCCCCTATCAACTGCTAACGCTGGCTGTGTTCGCCTACTTCGTTTATCTGCCGGTGAACCTGTTCAATGGCAACTGGGATGCGCTGCTTCTCCACTGGTTCGGTTTTTCCGTTGTGTGGGGCGCAAACCTCAAGCTGCACAGGCAAAGATTCGATCTCCGTCACTTCGTTTATCTGCTGTACTATCCCTATTATATCTCTTTCTGGACGATTGCAGGCTTCTTCCGCAAGTGGAAATGGAAATAGAGATGCGGAAGATTATCGTCAAGCAAACCGTTTTTCTCCTGAAGATCGCGATCAGCGTTGCCATCCTCTACTTCGTTTTCCGCAAGGTGGATTTCCTGTCTCTCGCGACGCACCTGGCATCGTACAAGGCAAGCGTTATCACGGTACTGCTTCTCACAACCGCGATCAAGCTCATAACCCAGTATTACAACTGGCACTGGTGCTTGCGCATCAATCCCAACTACGTCCCGAAGAAAAACGAAGTCCTGCGCTCCTATTTCATCGGGCTCGCTTTGGGATTCGTGATACCAGGCGGGTATGCCAGCTTCGGAAAGATGTTCTTCGTGGAGAACAAGAAGAAAGCGACAGCCGTTTCGGTGGGAGTCGAGAAATTTTACCAGTCCTGGATCGTGTTTCTCTTCGCCTCCTTCAGTTGCTTCATCTATTTCACGGAAGTCAGGCTTCTGTGGAAGATTCTGGCGCTGGTCGGGGTACTCGCAATGCCGTTCCTGCTGCCGCCGACGTTACGGCTGTTCAAGAAGGAGAGCCGTTTCCCGAAGCAATTGAAGCGCATCACGCCCAGAATCATCGCCTCGCAGACCGTATACATTCTCATCACCTTCTATCAATACTTCATTCTGCTGAGCAACCAAATTTCCCCCATCGACACATCCAGTATCTCACTCCTTTCAACTTCGGTTGTCGTGTCGTTCATTCTTACTGCTACGCAGATTTCGATAACCTACGGAGGTTTGGGGATTCGCGAGACAGTGGCCTTGTATTTTTTGCCCAAATATGGCATCGAGTCCGCAGTAGCCGTGGCAGCATCTCTTTCAATATTCTTCTTTACTGCCGTCCTGCCTGCACTTGCGGGAGCCGTGCTTATAATAATCCATAAAAAAAAGATTGCCAAAAACGGCAAGGTCTGAACGATTTTTGTATTCGGAAAAGAAATTCTCTGAGAATAACAAAGGCGGTAAGCATGAAACACATCTGGATTCTTTTTACACTTCTACTTGTTACGGCAGCTTGTTTTCCCTATATTGAAGAATACGAGTCCCTTGCGAAGTTCGTCTATTCATCTGCCGATGGCTGTGCATACGACAACTGGCAAAGTCACATCGTGGAGGGAATCGCCTCTCCGGGCTATAACATCTATGCCCCCTACGATAGACAGCTCAATGGTTTCGGCTCGTACGTGGCCCCTTCGGCCGATCAACTCACCCAGTGGGAGGAGATCATTCTTGCGTTTATCGCAGGCGATCTTACCGGGGCCGACGAATTGATCGAACAATACGAGTTTCCCTATGAGGTAGTTGTATTCCATGATTCGGATACCGGTAACACATACCACATGCTCCGCGAATTGGTGAATCCCGATTATTACGACGACAATGCTACTGCCGATACCTATGATGACGAACACGGTAGCTTTAACCGTGGTTGGGGGCTTTATATCAAGAATACCGAAGAGGATGCAAAGCCGATTCTGGTAACCGTTCCGCATCCAAACGACGACTACATCACCCCAGCGTTCGGTATCAGAACGTTCCTCCAGTGGAACGCGGAATACCTTTTGATCAGCGGCGTTGGACGCGAGGTCATGTGGAACGATGACGGATATGGCTACACCAATTCGAAATCGATCAGCGACCCGACCAGGCATTACGACCATACATTCAATACCGCCTACCGTCGTTTTTGCGACAATATCCGCGAGGATACCGGCGAAAGAGAACTCTGCGTTCAGCTTCACAGTTACGACTGGAACGCCCACCTCGGGTATAATAACTGTCAGATTGCGGCCGGGAACTGGAACAGAGATTACCCGTGTCTTCCCATCCGCGATCTCTCCTACGATCACAAGGACTTCATCAATGCGACGCCTTACATCGTTCATCCAGAGAACACAATCGGCATTCACGACCCGGTGACGATCGAGGAATTCTACACAGTTTATTACACCAGCGACGGTTTCGATTACGTTGTCGATGGGGACACGATTCAGGTCCCCAACGAAATCGATCTCCCCGGATACCAATACAACCGCCAAATGCAGTACACGATTTCCGGACAGAACGTTTACGAGCAGCATGAGCCGTTTGTTCACATCGAGTTTGATGAACTTCCATCATGTTACCCGCACACCACCAATTACTGGCGCTGGTTCAACGCGTTCGATCCGCTTACACTCAAATACAACTTGAGCAAAGTTCACGATCGCGCGATTCAGTATTATCAGCCCATTTTCGATGCCATCGGCAGCACGCTGGACGATTACTTCGAAATGGATGACGGAGAATTCCCGACAGCGCCGGAGAATTTGACGACCACAACCTCGGGATTTGACTCCATCACGCTCAAGTGGGATCGCTCCAGCGCATACGATTTTTATTCCTACCAAATCCTGTACTCGACGGAGCCGCTCGAAAACGGAACCTATTCAACCTTCTCGAGATCGAACAGAAGCACAATGGCCGGGCAGGCAATCAATTCCGTGACCATCGGCAACCTCGAAGCGAATACAACATACTACATGGCGATCAGGGCAGTCGATTTCAATAACCACACCAGCGCGTTATCGGAAGAGATCACGACTTTCACCGGGCCAGCGCTCATCGACGACTATGCAGCGTACGGACGCAGCGAATCCGTCGATATTCAATGGATAGCCGAGGCTCAGAGCAACAACGCTGGATTTATCATCGATCGCGCGACGGATCCGGAAGGCCCCTATGAGACCATCTCATCTTGGGAAACGAACATGAACCTCGCGGGAAGTACAGAGGAAGACGTATCTTACTCGTATGTCGATTACGATATCGATCAGCGTCTAATCTATTATTACCGGGTTCATGCGGAACATACGGACGGAACGATCGCATGGAACAACGACTACCGGGAAGCGCAACCTCAATACATTCACCAATTGAACGTTTACAACGCGTCACAAACCGTATCCGACTCGGTGCGCTTCGGAAAGAACGCATACGCTTCCGATAGCTGGGATTCCCATTTCGATATGCTCAACACCGATGTTCCGGTCGGAAACTACGTTCAGGCCGAGTTCTATGAGCAGTACTGGGACGCGAACTACCGGAGACTCTTCCAGGAGATTCACAACGATTACGATGAAGAAACCTGGCTGAACACATGGACCTTACGCGTACGGACGAATCAAACCGGTCAGCAGATGTACATCGAGCTTCCCGAGATGCCGGAGCGAAATGGCGAGAAGATGTATCTTCGCAATCTATCGACCGGCAGCTATACGAATCTTGCCGAGAGCTCTCTGCAATTCACCGCCTCCAACACGGACTGGATATCTTTCACCCTGTATTGGGGAGATTTGCAGCCGAATATAACCGTCGGCAGCATGCAGAACAGATACTATCAGGCTAACGACGAAGTGGCGTTCAACTGGAGTACGAGCTATCCGGTCGTTGTGGAATCGATCAAACTCTGTGCCGTTTCCGGAACGGATACGCTTGTCGTGGCGAATAGCCTCAATGGTGGCGCTACCAGCTACAACTGGACAGTCCCGGATCTTACGTGGATGACCGATTGCAAGCTCCTCGTACGTGCCTACTTCGAAGACGGATCATTTACAGACTACGAGTCGGAGTACCGTTTCGGTATTGTGCCAAGCAGCTTCGAACTGGGAATCGGTACGGGCTGGAAAGTCTCGTCGAATCCTATCACAAACGCCGCAATGTCCCCCGGTGACAACACGGAGTTGTATCAGTGGAATCCTCAAAACGGCTTCACCTCAGACGACACGTACAGCTTCGGTACCCCCTACTGGACGTATGGTTTCGAATATTGGGGGCTTTACATGGGGGGAATCAGCTTCTATGAAACGGATTGGGAGTCATCGCTGCGGGAAGGCTGGAACTTTGTTCCGAACCCGCATTACGGACCACTTCCCGTTACAGATATCTCCATCCTTGTGAACGGATATACTTACACATACACGGAAGCTGTAAGAAATGGTTACATCGCCAAGCCGGTCTATGTGTACCGTGATGGGTATCGCCTCGTGAACGAGATTATGCCACAGGAATCATTCTTCATGTTCTGCCACATCCCCGATCTCGGAATCAAGCTCAAGCCGTTCGCTCACAACCCGAAATTCGAATACTTCAGGGATGCCTGGGAACTTCAATTGATCGCCTCCCAGGGCGATGAAGACAAGGACATCATTATCATGGGCGCGAACGAGGAATCCACGGTCGATTTCGATGAATTCCTCGACACACCGAAGCCTCCGGACAGACCCGCTTACAACGCGGTCAACCTGCAAATCTTGCAGGAAGAGGACTTCAGTCCATATCCGGAACAGAAGTTCTATCAGGAGTTCAAACGCCCGTTCACGTACCTGGATTTAGATGTCCAGACGTGGGATATCCAGCTTGAACTGAAGGCGCTATCCGAAGTTACGCTCAAGCTGGATCGAAGCCAGTTCATGGACGAGCATTCCGTCCTTGTGAACTTAGGCAGTTACTTCTTCAACATGACGGAGGTCGATTCCGTTTCCTTCTTCCCGAATCAGCTCACGTTGAACGGAACCGTGCGCATCTACAACCAGTTCATGAACAACGACGACGATGCGCTGCAATACAAGCAGATATTCACCAACTATCCGAATCCGTTCAATCCGGAGACAACGTTCAAATACTCGCTTCCCAAGCAATCGGAAGTTGAGCTTACGATCTACAACATCAAGGGGCAGCGCGTGAAGAAGTTTGTTTCCGATGTTCAGGACGCCGGCGTTCACGACATCGTCTGGAGAGGTCAGGACGATAGAGGGAAGAAGGTATCCAGCGGCATCTATTTCTGTAAGCTGGAGATTAACGGCAAAACCTCGAAAACACGCAAGGTGCTGCTTCTGAAATAAATTGCAAGATATCTTGAACGGAAGGATTTCCGGTTCGATGCAAATCGCCCGGAAATCCTTTTCCTTTTTGCACGCTATACTCCTGAAGGAAATGGGAGCGCAGGCTCATGATTCCAAGCTCTCCATCGACCGGCCCAATAGACCCGCGCAACGAAGTCGTGAGCACGCTCCCGCGGCGGCGGCGTGTGCGCTCCGCGCACTAGCACGCGGCAAGAAGTTTTCCGGGAAAACTTCTTGCCGTCGTGCAGAAGCCGATAGGCTTCAACGCCGCCGCCGCGGGGGTCGGGCGTACCGACTTCGGGGTGTCAACTCTTTCGGCGGAGAAAAGGCGTGACAAGAATAGAACGCTTGACAGGAAACGAAACCATCGGCAGCATGCAAATCAAAAAAAACGACAAGGCAACCACAGAAGAATGAACCGGTTTCTCTCGAGATTCTCATCTAAGGACTTACTAACCATCGCGATATTTGCGGCGCTGGGCATCGCGATCAAGCCGATCGTGACGCCATTGGTGCATCTTGTTTCCGCGCCGCTGATGATCCCGGGCGGATCGCTTGCTGGAGGCTTGTACATGATGTGGCTCGCCCTGACCATCGCCATCGTATGGAAGCCGGGAACAGGCACGTTATTCGGGCTCGTGCAGGGTGTCACAGTACTTGCCATGGGACTCTTCGGAAGTCACGGAATCGTATCGCTTCTCAGCTACACATTGCCGGGGATTTTCGGCGATCTGGCAATGCTTCCGCTACCCCGAAAGCAGACGGTGTTTCACATGACTCTGTTATGCAGCTTGCCCAATATCGCCGGATCGCTGATCGTGACGCTTCTCATCATGCGATTACCCGGCTTGATGATCGCAATTTCCACGCTCTCGGCAATCATATCAGGAATAATCGGAGGAATCCTCGCATGGATTATTTATCAACGACTTCTTCAGTATCGCGTCATTACAGAACGCTCGTCATCTTCTGCATCCTAACCTTCTGCGGCTCAGTCCTTCTGTCCGCTGAACCGCGCCTGAGCATCAAGTGCAACGACCAGACGATCGAGTTGACTCGCGAGCAGTTACAGCAAATGGACGCTATTCAAATCGAAACATCCCGCGAGAAGAAGGGTCTCACCATCACCGAGAACTGGACGGGGATTCAAGTGGCCCAACTCACGCAACTGCTGGGCAGACCAGACTTCCTTTCCGTCATACTCCGCTCCGACGACAATTATCAGGTCAGGCTGAGCCGCGAAGAGCTCGAGCAAAGTAGCGCAGTCATTGCCTGGGCGAAAGACGGGAAAACCCTGAACGATGGCGCAACACGACTGATCGTCCCCAACATGAGGGCCATGTACTGGATTTTCAATCCATCCCGGATCATCTTCGAGACCGAGAAGTCCGCGATCAAACCGACTGCATTGATCTTGCTCAATTCGCTGGAAGCGTCCTTGACCTACCAGGAGAAACTCACGCCGTTCGAGAAGGACAGCGGCTACCGATTCAAGGATATCGCCCTGACAGCGTTCCCGGATGTGCGGGGCAATTTCCGACTCATCGCACAGGATGGCATCACCCACGTACTCGACTACCAAACGTATCTCGAAAATGCAATCGTGGCGGAGAATGGGGACTCGCTTAACCTGAAAAGCCCGGACATGCCGGCAGGAATGTGGATCAAGAACCTTGTCTACATTCAGAAGGACGATTTGTGCATCGTGAATTCGGGAATTTGCAAGGATATGACGGAAGTCTTGAACCTGCTGAGCATCGATCCCGAAACGGTATCAATCAAGGCGGATAACGAGAACAAAACCGTTCTCGATTATAATAAAAACTTTGCCGATCCACAGTGGTCGCAAAGCCGGAAGGTATTCCTATGGTACAAAGAATAATCCTTCTTCTTTCCTTCGTCATCTTGCTGGCGGCCTGCTGTGAGAAACCTCCCGCTCTGACAGGTGACATCGACGAGGAAACACAATATGTCAAGACCGGCAATCTGAGCGATATCCTTCAGTCATACAAACCGGATTACGCACTGCTTATCGCCTCGGATGGCCTTGCAGCGCTGATTACGGAAACCGCTTTCTCCGAGATAGAGATAGAGCGGAACGCAAACGTATGGCGCACGACCTCCGAAACGCTGCCGGCATTCTGCAATGTCGATTCGCTCCAGGAAGTATGCCTTTTCCGCATCGAAGCCGATGAGGGCGATTCCCTCTCGTTCCGCAACAGGATTACACAATATCAGCGCATCGGATCGTCCGAGAAGAACGGATATCCCGCATGGAAATACAGGAGAATTCAATGAAACTTACCCTAACCATACTGGTTGTCGCCCTCATCGCAATCGCGATCCTGCTCGCTTACAGAGCGGGACAGGAGCCCGAAGTCGTCGAAGACTCCCAGACGATCCATTTGAGCCGGGCGATAACAGAAAAACTCGAGATCGTTCCGTTGAGCGTCGGGAACGATAAATCGTACGAAGCGGTTCGAGTGCAGGATGTATGCGACCTGTTCGAGATTGACATGAGCCAGATCACGCTGCTTGACTTCGTGTCCGGCGACGGAATGAACATTCAGATTCCAATCGAGGAACTGCCTGACCTCTTTCTTGCGATAAACGAGGACGACACCTTTCGTCTGGTGATACCGACGGACGAGTTTCATCAGCGCTGGCTGAAGAATATCAATAAGATCGTCTTGCAGTAACCGATGAACGCAATTGAATTCAGCAATGTCTCCTTCCGGTACTCCGAAAAGGACAAGCGCATCTTTCGCAATTTCTCGCTGGAAATCCCGTCACGCTCCATTACGACCGTCACAGGCGAGAATGGAAGCGGCAAGACGACGCTTCTGTACCTGATCTGCGGAATTATACCCAAATCGATTCACGGGCTCCTGGAGGGCGCCATTTTGCTTCACGGAGAGGATTACTCAACGCAATCGCTTCCACAGCTCGCACCCGTTGCAAGTATCCTGATGCAGGAAATCGAGTGGCAGCTCCATTTTCCATCGGTCGAGCAGGAGATCGTGTTCGGGCCGGAGAACTTATGCCTGCCCCGTGAGGAAATCGGATCAAGGTTGCAGGAATCGCTTGCAATGTTCAATATTGCCCATCTGCAACACAAGGATACCTATTCCTTGTCGTATGGACAGAAAAAGCTCGTGGCGCTGTCAGCGCTATTCGCGCTGAGACCCTCGATTCTCGTACTGGACGAGCCGCTGAACGGCCTTTCGGGCGAATCCGCCAAGCTGGTAATCAATTTCATTCATCTATACCGAGGGCTTCACGGAACCGTTGTGCTAACGTCCCACGACGAGGAATTGCTGTCCATATCCGATCAAGTTATCCACTTGGATACAAGCGAGGTATGATCTTAGTGTCGAAGATAAAAATCGAGGGTTTGACGTTTGGCTACTCGCCCGACCATCTCATTTTCGATCGCGCGAACGTCGAACTTCCGCTGAGTGAAATTATATTGCTTCATGGCGCTAACGGGTGCGGCAAGACTACGCTTTGCAGGCTTCTCGCCGGACTCGAAACCAGGTATCGGGGAAATCTTTATCTCGATGACAGGAACTACCGAAAGGTAACGCCTTCCGAGCTGTCGAAACAGGTTCTTTACCTCAAGCAGGAGATTGATTGCAACCTCCTCGCCTCCACAGCAAGCGAGGATATGGCAATCTGGCAAAACCGGTTTCAGCAAAATGACTCGGAGCTAAGGCGAGTCGAGCGCTTGCATGCCTTATCAAGGCTGGAAGTTCATGATTTCCAAGATACGCCTTTCTGGGAACTCAGCGGCGGCCAGAAGAAGAGGATCAGTCTCTCTTCCATCGCGTTACTGCGAAATAGATTCTGGATTCTGGACGAACCGGAGGCCGGACTCGACGCGAGCAGGTTGCAGCAATTCATTTCGCTTCTCGAGGAACGTAAGCAAGAAGGGTATGGAGCGTTGATCGTATCTCATCGGAAACAGCATTATAAAGGGATTTTTGATCAAATCATTACGATTGGCGATAAGATTATTCTCTTAGACAAGTAAAGAAATGGTACCAGAGGCCGGACTTGAACCGGCACGCAGTAAAACTGCGAGGGATTTTAAGTCCCTTGTGTCTACCAATTCCACCACTCCGGCATTTGAAATGGAGGCGACACCCGGATTCGAACCGGGGATGAGGATTTTGCAGACCCTTGCCTTACCACTTGGCGATGTCGCCTGGCAAAAAAAAATGGAGCGGGAAACGGGATTCGAACCCGCGACATCTACCTTGGCAAGGTAGAGCTCTACCACTGAGCTATTCCCGCTCAACAAGCAATGCAAAAGCTATTAGGGGGTGTTTCCTTGTCAATACTTTTCTGCGTTTTTTTTCGCAGATTAACGCGCTCTTTACACTACTTCATTATTTTATCGATAGATAGCGGCTGAAAGATATCCGACCACCTGCATGAAGTCTCCGCTGGCGTGGCCGGAGTGCGTGTAATGGAGCTCTTTCACGCTGTGATAGCCCAGTTGATCCGCCATGTGAAGCAACGTGAGAATCCCTCCGAAACCACAAGCCTCGCAGCGTCGCCGTTCGATGTTCTCCCTCAGCGAATCGGAATCGAGGTTCAGGATGTCGTTGATCAGCACCCTGTCGAGAGTCTCCGCATCGCTGTCGCTGTGATAGTGCGAGAGATCGCTGCTCACGATGAAGGCCGTTTTGCTGATGCGATCCCCGAACACATTCAGCAGGATATCTGCAAGTTGCCTGGCGTTGGCGTAGCTCTGGTTGCCGATTACGATGGGAACAAGCCGGGCGTGTGGATTGATCACCTGAAGAAATGGCAGTTGTACCTCGAGAGAGTGCTCCATCTCATGCGCCACGGGAAAGAAATCGACGCCCTTGTGCTGTAGAAGTTGTTCGATGGACGAATAATCGGTCTTCACATCTCCGATCGGGGTACGGTACGCCGAGTAGTCGCCCACCGAATAATCGAAACCGCCAACGCGGTGGCTCGGAGCGATGACGACGGATGTATCGAATTCCTTTTGCTTCAAAGCTTTGAAAGCATATCCCGCACAAAGCCCCGAGTACATGAACCCGGCATGGGGAGATATTACTCCCAAAAGCTCATCATCTACCGACTCAACCTCGGCCTGTTCAATATACCCGGACACCTCCCGGATGAGCTGCTCCCTGCTTGAAGTGTAAAACATCCCTGCTACCGCTGGTTTTCTTACCGAACTCATCTGAACCTCCTTCGTGCAACATAAATCTCTCCTTTTCGCGACATTTGTCAAGTATTCTGCTGGGAATCTCGGGAGAAGCGCCATTCCCGCGGCGGGGCGGCGTCGGAAGCCTTATGGCTTCCGGGCTCGTTCCCCCAGCGCGCTTCTGCGCAGAAGCGCGCTGGGGGAACGAGCCGTGTGCGAATGCACACACGCCGCCCCGCCGCTGAGACGGGTATAAAATGACACCCCTTTGGCAGAACGGACGTTCGCTCCCGTTTTAGGGTTATCTCTCGTCACTTGAAAGCGATAGGCGTTTGTCCGCGAGCGACCGCTTTTGGCAGAAACGGTGCGTTTCGTCCCCTTCGGTGCCACCGGTTTGGCACAAAGATTCCACTTTCGCAGCCTTTTAAGTTCCTGTATTTGTCGGCAGATACGTCTATCTCATTGAAAAATCGATTGTCCGCACTTGAAAACCGAGCGAACGTCCGGTTTTTCGGACAAACGACCCCATGAAAGCGAACGTTCGCGAACGTCCGCTCGGACGACCGTTTTTGCAGACGCCCTTCTCGAACCCAAAGGAACCCAAATCGAGATTGTGATGATAAATCAGAGGAAGGATGAAAGAGAGAAACCGATTGACGATTACTGGAATCGGCGAAGCAGATATGCCATCACGCCGGCCAGTCGCAACTCCGTGTCGAGCGGATCGACAATGATGGGACGATATTCCTTGTTGAGAGAATGCAGGATGACCATCTTGTTCGAGGCATCGATCTGGAGTCGCTTGAGCGTGTACTCGTGATCGATGGAAACGGCGCAGATTTTATTGTCGGCATGAAACCACTCGGCGTCGCGTCGGATGAGAACGAAGTCGCCATCTCGTACCTCGGGTTCCATGCTGTCACCGTGAACGACCAACGCCACATACTGATTCTTGTTCGGAAGCGCGAGACGTAGCGGAGCGATCAATTCATGGTCGCCGGTCTGTTCGATCGGAGCACCTGCGGCAATGACACCCGCGATTTCAACTTCGGCGAGTTCACCTCGCGGTTCCAGCGTCAATCCATTATGGTCGACGAGCAGATGAGTCGGACTGATGATGTTTCCACTGCCGACAAACATCTCTCCGCGACCCGTAAGTAACCAATCTGCATTGATTTTATAAGCACTACTAATAGATTCGATCGTCGATAGCGACGGATTCGTGCTGCCGCGCTCGATCTGGTTGATAGCGGAAGGATTGATCCCCACGGTCTTGGCAATGTCGGTTTGCGTAAGCCCCAATTCGACACGGGCTTCCTTCAGTCGCGCTCCAATTCCCATCATAATATTTTAGTTCCCCTTACACATAGGGCTTGACACACATAAGTGCATCTTATATGCTGTCCCCAAGATGGACGCTCGGAACGGGCTGTCAAGCAAAAAGGAGGCGACATGAATTCTAACGTAATTCGTGCAGCGATGGCGCTTAGAGGAATTCCGGCTTCGCAGATCGCGGAAAAGGCGGGTGTAAGCACCAGCGCGGTGTACAAGACGATACAGGGAAATCGGCAAACCAACAAGGTGTTGGAGGTAGTCAGGGAGCTTCTTGGCGAGGATATCGACGCATTACAGGGAGGACTCGATGAGTTGGAAGAGCACTAAAGAGCTGTGTGATTCTCTGCACGTGACACGTTCTGCGCTGATACGCAGAGCGGAGAAGGAAGGCTGGCAATCGAAGTATGAATCCCTACCGAAGGGTGGACGTCACAAATTGTATGACGTGCCGGATGGAGTGATTGAACCGCAGACAAAGTTGGAACAAGTTCAAGAACCGGAGGAGCATGAGGAGCCGGAGTCGGTCTCCGCTGAAGTTCCTGCCTTGCGGGATGAGACGATACCAGACCTGCGACCCAAGCACAACGAACCGATGCATTATCAGGAGCAGGCGCATCTGCGTGCGCAGCTCTGCGACGCCATTCTTGAAGTCCTGAGTCGGGCTGTCTCCAAGACGGATGCGTGGAAGACAATCGTCGATGCTTACAACGACAGACGCTTCATGCCGGAGCTGTACGTCGTCGAGGGACATCGCGGCGAACGGACATTGCGCCGTTGGGTGCGGAACTACGTCAAAGCGGGACGAGACGCCCGGTCGCTCATCCGCAAGTACACGGTGGCGGAAGCCACGCGCAAAGCGACAGAGACCGAGCAGAACTTCTTGCTTCACCTGTTACTCAACCCGAATCGCATATCCATCGGGTCGGCTATTCGCAAGCTGAAGCAGATGAAGACCTTGCAAAAGCTGGAGTCGCCATCGAGCGAACGAACGCTTCGCCGCTGGTGCGAGGAGTGGCGCGACAGCCACAAACCTGAATGGAACCTGCTCCGCAACGGCAAGAAAAGCCTCAAGGAGACCGGCATTTTGAGTGTTCTGAGGAGCGACGAACTCGAGGTCGGCGATGTGTGGGTGGCGGACGGTCACAAGCTCGCTTTCGACATCATCGATCCGGCTACCGGAAAGCCCAGGCGCATGACGATGATCATGTTCTTCGACTGGGCTTCCCGTTACCCGGTGGGAGCGTCGCTGGCGGTTTCGGAGGACTCGCAGCATGTTCTTCTCGCACTTCGCAACTCGATTATGCATTGGGGAGGCAGGCCGAAATACGTCTATCTCGATAACGGTAAGGCGTTTCGCTCAAAACTATTCAACAAGCAGTGGGAGAAGCACGACCTGAGCAAGGAGCTGGTGGGTATCTTCCCGCGACTCGGTATTGGCGTGACGTTCGCCAAGGCATACAACGCGCGTGCCAAGGTGGTGGAAAGGTTCTTCAGGACGTTTCAAGACGACTTCGAGCGGTACATGAGCACCTTCCGGGGCGGTTCCATCGACGACAAACCTGCCACGCTCAAGCGCAACGAGAAGTGGGTGCTCAACATCTTCGAAGGCAAGCCGCTGACCATCCCGCAAGCGAAGGCGATGATCGGACTTTACATAGAGAAGATGTACGGCTTGACGCCCCATACCGGAATCGGCGGACGCAAGCCCTTCGAAGTATTCCACGAAGCGGGGATACCAGCGGAGCAACAAATCGACCTGACTCAACTCAACTTCCTGATGCTCTCCGCCACAGACCGCGTGGTGCAGGCGTCCGGAGTTCGCTTCAGCAACATCCATTTCTGGCACGACGAGCTTATTCAGCACATCGGCGACAAGGTCACGATACGCTACGACCTGATGGACATGCGCTCGGTGCTCATCTACGACGCGAAAAACCGCTTCATTTGCCAAGCTGAGGCGCGACGTCACCAGCATCCGTTCATCCATCTCGCCAAGGACAAGCCGCAAGCGCAGAAGGCTCTCCAGAAGGAGTTGCAAAGCATCCGCAAGCTCGAGAAAAACGTGCAGGAATCGTCCGAGAAGATACTTCTGAAGGTCAACGAAGCCGTCGGCCAGATACAGCAGCCGATGACCGACCAGATCGGCGAGATTTTCGCAGATCAACCGCTGATCGAGCAGCCGGAGCCGACGCTGACCATCGACGACATCGTCAAGGCGTCGGCGGAGACCGAGACCATTCAAGAAGAGCGAAAGTCTGGCGAGGATGACGAACCCAGCTTCGCTGAACTGATGAAAGCAATTGGAATAGGATAGACGGAGGTTTATTAGCATGAAAGAAAGGGTATTAGCGGAAACCGCGAACGTGAAAGGCGCGAAGAAATGCATCGCCTACCTGCAGAACCGACCCAAGACCGAGATGGTCGGCTTGGGACTTCTCTACGGCGCGCCGGGACTGGGTAAGACCCGCTTCGCCAAGCGGCTCGCCTACACCAACGACTACATTTACCTGCGACTCGAAGCCTCGATGACGGCGAAGGTGTTCGCGCGCGAGCTGCTTAGCCTTCTTCACTACCGGTACGATGTCTCCGGTGAAGGCTACCACGGTTCAACGAGTACGCTGTTTCGCCGCTGTATCAACGAGCTGCAGGCACATCCGGACGCCGTTATCGTCATCGATGAGATCGATTACGCCTTCAACCAGCCGATGCTGCTCGGTTCGATCCGAGACATCGTCGACGAGACGCTGGCCATCGTGGTGTTGGTCGGTATGAAGGACGCCTGTGAGAAGCTGCTCAAGGCAAACGCGCACTATTTCGACAGGTGTAACTACTTCTACGAGTTTCAGCGGCTGTCCCGCGCAGACGTCCAGCTTGTTTGCAACGCCGTCTCGGACGTCAAAATGTGCTCCGATCTCCTGAGCTACATCCACAAGACCACGCATGGCAACTTCCGACAGATGATCAAGATTATCGAAGCGGTCGAGAAGGTCGCCGCCGCCATGAACCTGTCTGAAGTCGCGCTCAGCGATCTGCTCGAAACGCAGGAGTTGAAGAATGCGTCCTAACATTCCTGCGAAGCGTATCATCGACCGATTTATCGAATACCATAGGAGACCATTTAGGGTGGCTGATGTAGCGAACGACACGGGACTTCATCCTAAGACTGTGCGCAATCTCATGCCGCAGTTCGTCGAAGAAGAGCGCAATAAGGCTTCATTGTACAGAGTGAAGGAAAAACTGCTTGGACTATTTCCATCGTATTATTGAATTCTTCGATGTTTGATCCATTTGTACATTAATAAATTGGTCAATTTTATCAGGGTCAGGATTTTTACGATCAGGTTCTACTTGCTCATACCAGGTCTCCCAATTAGCAGGATCAAGAAAGGTAATCAGCCCAACCCCAAATTCATTGCAAAGGTCAATCAATTCATCAACCTGCTGTGTATTATCCTCTAATTGCACAACAAGGTAACTATAATGAGAGAAGAGAGAATGAGATGCCGTTTCAAAAACTCCGGTTTTATCTTTATGATAGCCTTTGGGTTTAACTTCAAAAGTTATTACTTCTATTGAGCGACCAATTTGATATTGATAGGATTTGAGGGCTACAATAGTAATATCTGGTCGCGACCATTTCCCACCGGTTCGTTTCCTACCTTGGTTAGCAGTAATCTCAATTACAAAATTCTTATCTAAGCGTTTGTCTTTCACCCAGTCCTGTGCAATCACTTTCTTAATATCCGGATACAGGTCTTTCTCAAGCTTTGCTTCGTGTTGGTCACTTTCTATGATTTCTACATCAGAATTTAAAGGTTCAGTGTCAACGAGTTTGGTAGCGCCTCCCTTGCCCCGTCCCATTGTTACTTTACCTTCGTCAATCAATTCATTTCTTGCTTCAAAGAATGAATCAGGTGATATTTTAAGGTTTCTCTGCAGTGTAATATTTCCTATAATACCATCCGTTGACAGTCTCAGCTCATTCAGAATTCGCTGTTTGATATCATTGATTTCCATAATCCCTTTCTCCTCTTCTATGTTTCAAGATGGATATTCATCGAACAATAATAATGTTGTCAAATCATTTAGGGTATGTACGCAATTTTATGAATAGCTACCAACCGGATGAAATCGCGGGCTGCTTGAACGTCAACATCTCGACGGTGTACCGGATGATCCGCAGCATAGATGAACCGCTTCCCGCGTTCAGACTGAAGTCGAACGGTCAGCTTCGCGTTCACGGGCAGTCCCTGAACAGTTATCTGGCGACGCATCAGGTCGACCCGCTGAACGAGTGATGGCCGAAAACTACGAAGCCAAACGCGAAAGCTGCCGCGAGATGTTCCTCGCGGGGCGGACTGTCGTGCGCGAGCTGGCCGACGTGCTCAGCGTCACGCCCAAGACGGTGCGCAAGTGGATCAGGGAGGGCGGCTGGCGTGACGAGCTGGACGAGCTCGAAACTCTCGACGCGAAGATTCGGCTCAACATCCGCCGCGCCCTCCTGATGGCCCTCAAGCAGTACGCCGACAACCCGCAGGACACGGCGCTGCAGTCGTTGGTATCGCTCCTGAAGCAGTATCAGAAGGAGCTGGAGCCGAGTAAGGACTTGATCGACCACATGAAGCGGTTCCTGGACTGGCAGATCGATTTCTACCACGCTCGCGGCGACGAAGCGACTGCCAAAGCCATTCAGCGCGAGATACTCGGCGACGACGGGCTCGTGGCCTACTTCATGAGTCGCGCCAGCCATGCCTAAACCGACCCAGAAAGACCTGCGCTTCTTCACTTCCGTCGCGGCGAAGACACCGTCGGTCAAACCCTTCCCCGACGACTCCCCGCAAGCTCGCAAGGCGCGCATCGAACGCGCCACAGGCGAGGGTTGGTCGTCCTTTTCCTTCTTCTGCTGCAGCTACTTCCCGCATATCTTCGAGCACCCCTTCTGTGACTGTCACCGCGAGATGTTCGAGGTGGTGGAAGCCGAGAGCGGCGTTACCGCCATCACGGGATTTCGCGGCTTGGGCAAGACCGTGCTCATGGGCGTCGTCTATCCGATCTGGCGGGTGATCAAGGGCGAGAGGTACGTGATCCACACGGCCGCCGACGTCGATCTGGCGGAGGAGAGGACGGCGTTCACCTTCAACGAGCTGACCAACAACAAGCGGCTTCTCGGCGACTTCGACGACCTGCGTCCCATCGACACGACCGAGGATGATTTCTACCTCCGCAACCGCTGCCGTATTCGCGCACGAGGTGTGAAGCAATCCTTTCGCGGCTCGATCAATCCCCGCACCTCCACGCGCCCCGGCCTGATCGTCTGTGACGACATCGACAAGGAAGAGAACGTCGGGAACCAGACCATCGGCAGGCGGCGCATGGACAAGATCGTGCAGGAGATCGGCGGCGCGCTCGATCCATCTGGTACGGGCAAGGTGATCTGGCTCGGCAACCTCGTCCACCCCAACTACGCGATATGCCAGTTCATGGAGTCGATCGTCGAGGAGATCAAGTCCGACAACGACTCCTTCAATCCGGACGACATCCAGCATCTGTTCGCAGAGGGAAGGCGGCTGCTGCGCTTCTCTCTGGAAACCGATGACGGCAAGTCGGTCTGGGAAAAGCAGTACCCGACCAGCGAGCTGCCTTTGCTGCGCCGCAAGTTCGGTCACACGGGCTATCAGCGCGAGTTTCTCGGCGTGCCGGTGATCGAGGGCAACATGTTCAAGCACCACTGGTTCAAGCGGTATTCACACCTGCCCAAGCGCATGAAGCGCGTCTGGATGTACGCCGACCCAGCATTAAAGGTAGTCGCTCTCGGTATTTTGCTTCGCAAAAACCTGGCGCTGGCGGTTTTCACTTCGTTCAAACAGGCTGCTACAAAGCCATAATCTCCCTGGGCTACGACGGCTTGAAGTTCTACATGATCCACTGCTGGGTGCGCCAGACCGAAAACTCGCGTTTCTTCCAGTTCTACTACGACGCCTGCGACGAGCTGTCGCACCGCTTCGGGGTCCGCTTCCGCGCCGCGATGGAGACCAATTACGGGCAGCACCGCATCCTCGCCGACTTCGACCGCTGGTGCCGCGAGAACGGGCGCAATCCCATCTCGCACCGTATCCGGCGCGTCAACAACGACCGCAACAAGGCTCTGCGCATCGAGCGCGTGGACACCGTCATCGAGACCGGCAAGGTCGTCTTTCCCGACGGGCAGGACACGCCGACCCTCGTCAGCCAGTTCCTCACCTATCCGCAGGGCTACGTCGATGGCCCGGACGCCCTCGCAGGCTGCCTCGAACGCTTCCCCGAATACGACACCGGCCGCAACAGAACCAGAGTTCGGAGCTTCCGGTTTTGACCTACTTCGACCGCATCATGCTCGAGTACTACCGCGTCCTCAACAACGCCTGGCAGCGCGAGGTGCGCGAGTCGGCGATGCAGGCCATCAGGGCGTTGTCGGACATTCCACGTCACGAGCGGCTCAATCGCACCCATATCGACGACGTTCTCGCCGTCATTGACTCCAACCTCGGCGAGGATTTTTCGTCCGCTGTGCGAGCCGAGACGAAGGCGTACATCCAGCGGTGCATGCTGCCGGGCTTAAACGACGCGCAAAAGCAGGTTCCGCACAACACTCGCATCGGCTTGTACGGTGCGCGTGAAAAGCGTCTCGAGACCGTCATCACCCGCCAGAACCTTTTCTGGATCGGCGAACGCTACGGCACGGACATTTCGCAGAAGTTTCGCTCCACACTGACCGAGGCTGTCGCGTCAGGCTACACGAAAAAGATGTTGCAAGAGAAGCTCGCGGAGCAGTTCAAGGACTTGGGCGCGAAGTCGCAGCACTACTGGCAGGGGCTTGCGGAGCATACCGCGCTGAGGATTCGGGAGTTTGGAAGGCTGGAGGGGTATCGCAAGGCCGGCGCAAGGTACTACCGGCTGGTGGTCGTCCTCGATGATCGTACGTCGGATATCTGCCGCGCCCTTGCCGCGCAGAACAAGGTCTATCCGCTCTCCGACGCGCTCGATGTGATGGAAGACCTGCTCGCCATCGATCCGAAGCAGCACAGCCTCGAATCCGCGCGAGAACGCACGAAGGAGCTTGCGCCGTGGGTCAGCGACGACATGATAGAGCGAAACGCATCCGGCAAGCCCACCGGCGTCTCAGGAAGCCACACGCCTTTCCCGCCGTTCCACTGGAAGTGCAGGACAGGGACGGAGGTGGTGATTTAGGGGATTTGTAGGAGTAAAAGGGACCAACGAGGAAAACTGGCGGTAATGCCAGTTGTCGGTGTTTATGGAGCTAATTCTTCGTCGGGGTCGGTGAAGTCTGCGGTGTTTTCAGGTGCGTTCATGAAATCGGCTACGTCATGCCGGGTGGTGTTCCAGTTGAGGATGCGGCCTGTCTCGATGTCGATTTCGAGGTTGATGTAATCTCCCCAGTGTCGCTCCGGCATGAACTCCGGTACTGGGCCGTCGTAGTTCTTCATCACCTCGCCGTTTTCGCCCTTGAAAGTAGCTCTCATACTACCTGAAATCTTCGCGTTGATGATCATCGTCTTCGGGGTGGTCTGTGTGGTCTTTTTCGTCTCCATCGGGCGGTCGCTTCGCGATCCGCAAGGGCCGTTCCCCTTGGGAACGCATAAGTCTCCTTTGTGCTCCTAAGTATGTCTCTACGATAAAGATCGCGCAAAGGAAGTCAAGTATATTAGCGGGGATATCTGCAGTATTTTCAGGGGATTGAGAACTACTCGGAATCGTACTGATTTCTCATCTCATGCTTCAGTTCATCAATCGAAAGAGCTGGTGACTGCCTATGAATCATTGCATGACAATTAGGGCAAATGGGTCTCAAATCTTCAATAGGATTGATAATGTAGTCGGAACCTATGTTGGAAAGAGGAACCAAATGGTGTACATGGATGAATCCTCTCCCTTTTTCTCCGTACACATATTCAAAGTTAAAACCACATACATAGCAACGACATCCGTAATGATCAATGCATCTTTTACGTGCTAAAGGATTTCGTTCGAAGATTAATCCCGTACGATAAAGAGCTTTCCCCTCATGTAATTCGGTGTCTTCTTCAGTCATTATGGTTGTATGAGTATATTCATTAATTATTTGCCAGGTTATTTGGACAGGCGAAACATCCTCGAAAGCTATTGGTATTGCAGTGCCTGCATAGGTAAAGGGAGCTTTGTTCTCAGTACGGAAAAACACATACACATATCCTGGTGGAGATAATAGTTCCTTGATCTGCGGTTGCCCTATTTTTGGTACTGTTTTGGCGAACCAGATGAGACGGTCACCTTCAAATCTGTTTTTGTAATTATGACCGGTCCTTCCAGGCACTCCAACGTTTGTGAAGATGAAATAGTCTTCATTGTGTATTGCATAGCCGGTGTCCCATACTCCACCATGAGTGTCCTCGGAAATACCGATTACACGATACACATCTTTTCGAGAATAGACATCATTAGTTCTGAATGCGTATTTAAGCACTAATTACCCCGATTTGTCCTGTTGAGTAAATCTAATATATGCTCGCCAAGACGCATTCCGAGCAATACAGGTACTGCATTCCCTATTTGCATGGCAATCGATGGAGTCGAACCGAAAAAGACGTAATCATCGGGAAATGTCTGTAACGCTGCTGCTTCTCTTTGTGAAATTGCTCTATCTTGTTCCGGATGTCCGTACCTACCGTTAGAGATACTAGTGCACTTACTTGTCAGAGTCGGAGCAGGTTGTCCCCAATACATACGCCCATATACATCAGTATGTCCAGAATGATTTTTATGGCACTTGAGCACAAGATGCTCTGGCCATGAACGCCTATCGCCGCCATCATGTGGAGTCACTTGTAAGCGATGCAAATTGATAGGAGACAATTTAGCGCTTGTATGATTCGGAATGGATGAATCCGTCATTCCTTGCGATATTGGAGGATATTGCGAAATAGTTTGTCGGACAGTTTTGTATTCCGCAAGACCAGAGCCATGTGTCTTTTTTGGAAGAGTTATTTCTATATCGGGTATTCTTGTCGCAAGCAGAACGAAGCGTCTGCGATTTTGTGGAACACCGTAATCTTTAGCGTTAATGAAATCCGGAGCATATCGATATCCACAACGATTAAGGATTTTAAGAAAACAACTATATGGCGTTGTTTTAGGATCTCGACTTAATGCAATACCCGGTACATTCTCAATAAGAACCCACCCAGGTTTACACTCTTCAATAAGACGACCGAATTCAAGTAAGATGTTTTTGTCCGGTCTTTCTGTTTTTGAATTTCTCTGTTGACTAAACGGCTGACAAGGTGCACATCCAGCAAAAAGGACATCGTCAGTTTGTTTAAAGAGCTTCGGGAAACGCTCTTTGATCATATGTCCATTGATTTCACGAATATCGGCATCCCAAAATACGGCATTGTTGTTGTTCTCATATGTATTTTTGCACCGATTATCCAAATCAATACCGCCAAGAACCTGTATTCCGGCATCTATTAATCCTCTGGTAAGTCCACCGGCTCCGCAAAAAAAATCAAGACCGATCATGAGTTCCCACCGAATAGTACTTCAAGTTCCTCTGCCCATTTATCAATATCAACACTCGGTACTCCCGGACGACCGGCTACCTGAATGAATGCCCAAGAGATTTGCTCGCGATAGGGGCTATCAATTGAGACGATTCTCCTATACTTCACATTATCAGAATCCCCTATTTCTTCGATTGGTATTAATTCGATTTCCTTAAAATTCACAACTAAATGAGGAAACTTTTCAGGCAATGAAGGTATCGGTATGAATTCTTTTTGATGTCCTTGAGTTAGAACTTGTCGTATTTTGTTCTTCTTCTTTCCAAACTTGAACTCGTCAACTCGATCTGGACTAATTTCATAGCACCGAGCAGCTATAACTTTTTTTACTTTCGGTTCTTGCCCATCATCGCCCATATCACAGGATGGAGTTAGAATTATCCAGAATTCTTTGCTATCCCTCTTTGCAATTACATCTCCCATCCTTGAATACTTACATATTGGTGGATAAATGTATCTGAAACACGCCGGAACCGAAATGTCACCGTCGGCAATATCCATTAGTGCTGCGACACGTCTTTTAATAAGATAGCTAACAATTTTCGCTTCCGGTAAACCTTCACCAAGATAATGGGTTATGGACTTGAGGGTATCGTGTTTTGATTTTGCCACTTCATTATCAATCTCATGAAGCAATTCAACAACATTCTGTTTCCCGTTAATCCAATTTATTACTTCCTTTTCAGAGTTCGCACCCTTCGTTACTCTTCCTATAAACGGGTTTTTCGGAAGTCTATTTAAGACTAAATCAGGATATGCAGAGTAAATCAGAACCGGAAAGAATCGTTCTTGCCATATTTGTTCGAAAATCTTTGAACCTGCTATATCATTGTCACCCGATTGCTGAGCGGCATTTTTCAAGTCGAGAACAAGTAGGTCTGGCAACGTGTCTGATACCAGCTTCAGTATTTCCGATTCATCGACAAAGTTATTGAAACAAGCTTCGTGCTCTTGTTCATTCAGGTCATCCAGCAAAGGCTCTATGCTATTTTTATCGTCATCAATAACAAGTACTCTCATTTTACCTCCAAAATTGGCATATCGAAAACAAATGTAGCTCCGCCCAATGTACCGGGGTGTATGACTGACATCCTTCCACCACATGCCGAAACAAGTTCAGATGCAACGGTCAACCCCATTCCGATACCATTGGTTTTTGCTGTAACTCCAGGTTCGAATATTCTATCGACATAGCCGTCCCTGATTCCGGGGCCTGTATCATCGAACACTATCTCGAGCCTACTCCCGTTTGTGCTGGCTGAAATATTCAACTTACGCATGGACTCATTGCTATCGGCAATCCAATACAGTGTATTTGTGATTAGGTTTATCAGTATAGCATCTAATTCACCGGGATCAATTCGCAAGATGATAGCTTGAGGAATGGATTGGGTAATCGTTACTTTCTTTGCATCAATCTCTTTCTCATGCAACTCGAGACAAAAATCAAGACGAGATTGTAAGTCCGAGTTTCGTTTTGTTCTCTTGAATTTCCTGGTTGCTAAGGGGGAGAACGTGTCGGACAAATGCTCAAGTCTTTCAACTGAATTCTCCGAAACACCGTGGTACTTCTCCAATTGAGCCGAGCATTCATTTATCTCATCCGTGAAGAGACGCAGGAATCGACCGATGCAAGTTGTATTGTTCCTGATCTCATGAATCAGCATTTCCGCAATAGAGCCAACAGTCGCCAGTCGACTGTAATAAACGAAGCGTCGTTTAATCTCCTCACTTGCTTTTTCCCAATCGCTGTGTTCCGATTCAAGCAATGGCAGCAGGTCTATTGCCGGAGTTCCCTCTTCTGCAAGTCGTTTGTATCGATCAAGAAAATCGCGTTGTGCGAATGACTCGAAAAGCTCAACAAGTCGTTTCTCCTTATGTACATTTTTTACAAATCTATCAGCATTTCTCTCTTGCTCAAGATCATGAATGATTGAATGAATAATGCGCTCAAATTCTACAGTTGCAGTACTCTTTTGAAGTTTCTCTCTATCACTTGAATCATTGATGTCAGGATTCTTGTCAGCAGAGATAGAGATGAAACCGATAATCTGGCTTGTACTCAGTCGATCACCTACTCGGCTAACACGTCGCAAGTCAAGCCTCAACCAATCACGTGCAGTATCTGTTTTGGGAAGAACAAGAATGTCATCTCTGTACACGGAAACACCCTTGTGAGCTGCAATGGCTTTTCTGATATCTGATTTCTTCTTTATTTGATAGTACTCGGCTATTTCACTTGTATCATAAGAATCGAGATCCCAAACCCGGATCTCAAAATCGAAGGGCCCACAAACGGCTGATTTCTCATTGTGCCCTTCTTTTTCCGATTCACTCCATTCACGAAAGATATCAACCCATTTCTTAGTGATGGCGACTTCTCTATCGATCTTATCTGACCCTATTTGGCGAAACTCATACTTTCCTGAATACCCACCAGTCGGATCAACCGAGCCCTTAATCCGATATTTTGGTTCAAGTAGAAAGGGTGATGGTTCGATTCTGTATGGCTTGACCTCGATTGCTGGAGCATCAAATGTAATATCGTCCGTGATATCAGAAAAAAGCACCTCAAAATCTGTTGTTTGGGCAAAGGGGGATATTAGCCGTCCCAAGTTATCCCTGAGAGCTTTTATCATGTCCACATCCCATGTAGAAGTGAGATTCGATATCACAACCGATGTACCGGTTTGATTATCATCACCCCATGGGAGTTTTCCCGTATATTCTTTAAGATGAGCATTACAAAGTTCAAATCCTTGAGCCTTTTTAATCAACTCCCAATCAACGGATACTTTCCATGCCGGTTGCCCCATTGCTTTTGTAATCATTTCAAGCTTTCCACCAAGCCTTGCAGCAGATAATCTCCCTAACCCTTTGGCTCCTGTAACACGCCTTTTCTTGTTGTCTTTTTCGCTAAACGGGAGGTTTACCTTATTTGGCGTAGCCAATGTACACCAAACGTCCTCAATTGTCTTCCTGTCCATTCCGGAACCGTTATCGATGATCGAAATGCTCTTGTACCCAAACTCAAGGCTTATCAGTACTCTTTGTGCAAAAGCGTCATACGAATTTTTAACCAACTCAATAACAGCAACAATGTCATCCGTTACAAGCTCTGCACCGAGAGCAGAAAACACTCTTGGGTGGACTTTGAAAGGAAGATCAATTTCAGCCATAGTACACACCTTCAATGTTTGTTGGGTAAGTAATTCCCCTGCCACCACAACAAATGACAGAGACATCATCAATTAAGAATGATTGCAATTTTAAAGCAATGAATTCTGCTGTCAATCCGTTCTTGCCTTTTAAAGCACAATCCCAAATAATAGCGACACGCCAATGCATACTCAATAGCTTTTTGTAATTCAAGATATCCCTTGCTTTGTTGCTCATAAGCTTGTCTCGCCACCAATCCACTCTCGTTTTGGGGATAGAGCTTAAGTGACAACCATGCATGTGCCAGAAACATCCGTTTACAAACACTGCAGTTCTATGTCTGCGAAGCACGATATCAGGACGACCGGGAAGGTTTTTGTTGTGAAGCCCGTATCTTAGTCCGAGATGAAACAGAGACTTTCGAATCAGTACTTCATTCGTTGTGCTCTTGGAACGGACCGAGCTCATCATGCGGCTTCTGATTTCTTTTGAAACATAATCCATGCTACATCCCGAGTGATCCAAACAGGATCATTTAACCATCAACGTCTTCCGCACCTCGGTACGTCCACCCGCTTGCAGGCGCAGCAGATACACACCACCAGCGACGATATCATTCTGCTCATTCCGTCCATCCCAGACGACTTCATGATTACCGGCTTCCCGGTGCTCATGCACCAGCGTTCTGACACGCTGACCGCGAATATTGTACACGTTCAACTCCACATACACGGCTTCCGGCAAGCTATAGCTGATGATCGTCCATGGATTGAATGGGTTGGGATAGTTGCCGAGTGATGCTTCATAGACCGGTGCTTGATCTCCCGGTGAAACACCTACAGAGCCGTACTCGTGGCAGCCGATATCGACGCATCCTGCCCATACGCGAGCGCGGTTGCAGATATCGAGCGGCGGCAGTCCCAAGCCGGTGGTATCCGGTGTACCGGCGTTGATGACCGGAGAGCCTTCCTGCGGGTAATACAGTTGCTCGGCATTGGTCAGTAGCGGATTGAGATCGAGATTGCCTTCACCCCAGATGATCTCGTCGTAGGGTGAATCGATGCCGTCAATACCGTCGCGTATAAGGCTGTGATCGACCTCGATGGCGCAGCGCCGGTAACTCCAGTTCGATAGTTCATAAGGCACATGATCCCAGAATACCGTGTTGATCACCTGAAAGGGATCTACCTCAGCTTCAGTGTTGGTTCTCAGGAACTTCAGTACCATCTCCTCGGCTTCATTGCCGATGAACGTACAGTTTATTAAATCCAGATTCCCTCGAAACAATTGGAATTGGAAACACTCCTGACCCTCCGAATTATTACCGCTGAAAAGGCTGTTGGTTATCTTCAGGCTCGAGCCCGGATAGTTAGCTCCATGGTGAAGCAACCCCGTCATCTGACCTTCAGATCCGCATTCATTCACATTATTCATCACGACAAGACCGTCGATCAGACAGTTTCCTTTCGTATCAATATTGAAGGCAGAGGAAGCCGAGTACACGTTGTCATAGCCGACAACAAGATTGTTCCGGATAATGCAGTCGGTCAGCGTAACATCCTCAGCGATGACATATAAACCGCAATAGGCTTCACCAACGTTATCCTCGATGATAATATTGTCCATATCCAGACGGTCAACATGCCAGACCGAAATCGCAGCAGATTTCCCAAATTCCGAATCATGTGCTCGGATATCCTTAATGGTGAGGTCGTCAATATATACACCAAGAATCAAACAAGGCGACCATTCTCCATTATTGATAGGATAACTGGATTTCAAAGTCATACCGGATATCTGGATATCCTCGTTGTTGTTCATATAAATGATACACCTTGATTGACTGCATTCGAGAAATGTCTCATCCATACCGCTCCCGATGAGAGAAACATGGTCCTTTAGACCAACCGTGAATTGCAGTGGACCTTCCTCCTCGGTGTATTCGCCGGGAGCAAGGTAGATCGTCCTCGGGTTATCCGGATTGGACCGGATCAGGTAGGCAGCCTGGCGAATCGTATAGAGGGGATCATCTGCGGACAATCCGCTGTTATCGTCATCACCATCCGGTGAGACGTACAGATCATGATCGATTACATCCAGAATGGAATGCTCATGGTAAACCGTAAGCACCAGATCATTATCATCATTCTGAGGTATGTATCGAATAAAACCCTGATCGTACTCGGAACACGTCAATGTGTCGGCATAGATCGTTGTGTTCAATACTGCGTTACCGATATTGAGATCATGACCCGGAGTTCCTTCATTAGCGTAATAGCTGCAAGGAAAATCAGGATCGTGAATCAATCCGACTCTATTACACAAAACACCTCCAGCTCCCGTACGAGCTGTATTGTGGTGAACACTGACGTTCTTCATGTGGAAATAGCCTCGATAAGCTAATCCCATGCCTGCTCCGCAATCGGCTATATTGTATTTTATCTGACAATTCGTGATATAGACATTCATCCATATATCATTATTTGCGCATTCGACCCATATTCCACCGCCGCCATACTCGGGCCAAGTCCAAGTTCTAATATTACCACTTCCATGAATGATTGTGAATCCTTGGATGACGGCATCGGCAGGTTGAGGCAATGTCTCAAGATCCATACGAATAACAGAACCGCTGAAATTACCGTCCAGAATCGTATTGTGGATGTAGGATTCGTCACCGGTTGTGAGGTTCAGACTGGCGAGGGTAATGAATTTGTCATCAATCTCGATATTCTCATAGTAGGTGCCCGGGTAAACCAGCACGGTATCGCCGTTAATCGCGGCATCCACGGCACTTTGTATTGTAGTATAGTCCTGCGACCCGTCCAGAGAGACGGTGAGCGTGGTCGAAAAGAGCATCGGAGTCAGCAACAACAGAAGCAAGGTTATTCGGGTTCGCATGAGGTCTCCTTAATACACCCTCACCCCAACCCTCTCCCGCAAGCGGGAGAGGGAGTTGGAGGCGGGGCTGGATTATGATTATCCGCTAGTGTAGTCCCGAATATTCGGGATTACATCACTCATGTTTTCGTTTCAGCTTCGCTGAAGCCGAAATTATTTCATCATCAACAGCTTACGGTTCAGTATCTTTCCTGCTGTCTGAAGACGACAGAAGTAGATGCCTGAACCAACCTGACGATTTTCTTCATCACGGCCATTCCACACGATTTCATGCTTGCCGGCATTCAGATTGTTGTCAACCAATGTCTTCACCAACTGACCGCGAACGTTGAACACTTTGATACTCACTTTGCCATCCTGAGGCAAGGTAAAGGATACGGTCGTTTCCGGGTTAAACGGGTTGGGATAGTTATTGATACTGACAGTTTCCGGAAGATCGGGAACAAGAGTCTCGACACCACCCTTCCCAAGCGTAACCTGATAGTAACGCGACTGAGTCTCGAACATATGTGTGGTCTTGATATAGTCCTCGGTTATATCTGAATTTACCTTATACATGTCACATCCGACAAGCGGTGCACGATCACCATAGAAAAGCTCGAAGCTTACTTCGGCTTCTTCGAGGTTTTCAATGTCTTCCACATATGCGTTGATCTGCGTTATCTCACCATCAACCACGGTAGCGCCGATCAATTCACCATCGGCATACATGCCAATCTCTTCGGGCATGTTATCCGAATATCCGCTTACATCCAAGTACACCGGTGTATAACCCGCATCTTCTTCAACGCTGTAATGGCTTGTTTGCTCTTTATAAGCAGGAGCCGTTCGGCTGAGGTTATCGTTCCATGCGAATGAACAATTGGATTCACAGGTCAATTCAACCATATCGCCATAGTTGATCGTATAAGAACTTCCCCCAAGCCAGCCCAAGCCTGTCTTTACAAGTGTCCAGTCATGATGTTTGATCTCTGTCAGATCGTCGAGAACGTCTGCAAGGGCATCAAGAGGATACTGGCTTTCCTCGATGAAATAACCGATCCAATATGAATAGCTAGAGGCCGTTAGTGTAATTTCGGTATCGGGATCGGCAAGAAACCCAACCTTATTCATAACGGTACCGGAACTTACCTGTAATTTGAATCCATCAGTAGGATCGGTATCGTCCGGATCATCTTCCCAGGGATACTCCCAATAGGTACCATAGTCAGTGCCCCATACATTATTGTGCCCTAGAGCCGTTAAATCTTCATCAATATCTTCAAAGAAGTCCGAGGCATTGTTTTCGGCCGTATAGACGTTATCGACAACCGGGTAGCATACCCATTCATAATCGCTGGCAGATCCAAATCCTGGAGCCCGATAGGAGTATCTCTCGAAATCATGATCCTGAGCTCGAACGGCACCGATATCGCTCGGGGTTCCGTCATCGTCCGCGATTGATGGATATCCCGCATCGATAACCGGTGAGCGAACACTTGAGTTCCACATAGGAGTGTGGCTCGTATCAAGGTAAGGATTTCCACTGAACATGTTCTGGCCATACGTAACAAATTCATCAAACAATGGCGGAATTGGATGGCAAGTATTATTGTTCATCCAGGCATAGTCACAGTAAATATCCCCATAATCAAAGTCAGGCGAGTAAAACAAAACCAGTGCGTCATTGTTGATCATGATGCAGTTTCTCACATCGATATCTACATTAATCCCACTACTGTCAAGTATATGATTGAATATGAGCGGATGGTAGTAACTACCTATTGACACAGTATTATCGAAGGTGTTGTTCCATATATTCAATTCGACATATGCTGGATCATTATATGTGACATTGGCTAGTGATATGCAGGGGGACATTCCATAATTCTCGATAAACTTGTTATTGAGGATATGGGCGGAACATGATGATGCAGAGATGCTATTAGCGGCGGTAGCTCCTCCGCCTTCGATGATTCGATTGTCGGTGAACTCATTGTTGTCAATGACCATATCTGTGATATGAAAGAAATAGATACAAGCAGATCCGTCTTCTGCCCTGTTGCCATCAAATTCATTGTTCTGAATCAAACAACTATTCATACCACTTATACTTACGCATGTTTGCTGTGCATATATCCCAGGATCACCGCTCTGAGCTATATTGTTCGAGAATTCACAATCTTGTATCAATGCATCACTTATTTGGCTCGTTCCCCATACACATATTGTGCCGCTCATAAAGCACATATTGCTTGAGAATCTGCAATTTGTGATCTCGATATCCGTATCCCCGGATACTCCAATACACGAAGCAAATTTTGCGGAGTTTCCGATAAATTGACAGTTACTAATAATGATCTCTTCAGCGTCCTGAGAGTAGATTACTCCTCCGGCTATCGTCCTATTCCCAGGTAATGTAAGCGTACCTGTATAGCCACCGCTGTAGAAGTTACAGTTCACGATCGTAGCCGAGGCATCTTCGCCTACTGAAATTGAACCACCTTTGAAATACTCGCCGGCTATCATCATGTACCAGAATTCGCAATCCTCAACGTAAAGCTCACCACTGCTAAGCATGATTGCCCCACCTTGAACATAGTTGGATGTTACAAGCCCGTTTTCAAACCTGATATCGGTAATGCAATCGCTTGCATTCGTGTTCTGGGCTATAAAAGCTCTGCTTGTGTTTTCAAGGTCTATGACGGGATTATTCATGCCAATAATCCTGAGATGTTTTTGAGATCCATCCAGAACAATGTTTCGATTCTGTGTCCCAGTATAATCTTGCCCAGTGCCATAAATAACGATCTGATCACCATCGCTTGCCGCAGCAACCGCAGAGGCAATGTTCAGGAAGTCTCCAGTTCCGTTGTTTGCCACGATATAGGTTGTTGCAAAACAAATATTGACCATCGTCAACACCAGAGAGACGCATAAAATTACTCGTTTCATAATTCCTCCTGAGATTTTGTACTAACGTTCAGTTAATTGTTAGGTGTCAACAGTTCCTGCAAGATCAATCACATCTCATTCATTTGCACTGCCAATTCTTCCATCGTACTACATAATCCCTCCAAGAAAAGCATAATTTGTATTATTAATGCATATCTTATAATTACACCCCCCCCACACACACATATCCAAGAGAATTCTGATGTTAGCATTGATTAACTAATCAATAGGCTTGGAATCCCATCTTGTCAAATATTTTTTTATACACATTTAATCAACAAAAGGTTAAATCGAGAATCCGCAGCATATTAGCATGTTTTTACTTTGTTTCTCTGATGGAAAAAGGTAACGGAATATCATTATTTGCCGCACACATCGTACTCCTTCGTATATTTGTGATCTGTTCTCCATTAGTATAACTAATTCAAAAAATAAATAATTCTGAATAATATTATTCCTGTGTCATACGTGGGCAACCCGCTTTGCCATCCTTGCGTACTCATTCTACTCTCGCCCCATGAAACAGATTGATTTGATCGACTGGGACCGCATCCGGTACTTCCGCAAGAGCGAGTTCGTCTGCCCATGCTGCGGCGAGGTGCAGCTCGACGCCACCTTCGTGCTGAAGCTGGATCTGGCGCGCGAAATCGCTGACGTGCCGTTTGTGATTACGAGCGGCTATCGCTGCCCTGCGCATAACGCAGAGGTAGGCGGGGTGAAGCAGTCCACACACATGGCTGGACTGGCCGCAGACATCGCGTGTCCCGACAGCGTGACGAGGCTCAATATCCTGCGCGGCCTGATTGTGGCGGGTTTCCGTCGCATCGGCATCGGCAAGAACTTCATCCACTGCGACGTGGACACGACCAAGCCCAACAACGTCTGGCTTTACGGGGATCGGTGATGGCTGTGCTGCCCGTTGCGACCGACAAGGCTGTCGCGATTCTGAACCTGACCAGCGACCGACGCATTACCGCGACGTTCGAGGAGCACGCACCCGCCGTGATGCTGCTGTTGAAGCGCGTTTCGGACGTGGATGTGTGGGCCGACCTTCTCGCTGGCGAGGTCGACGACGACACCGCTGATAGCTACACCTTCGCGTACTGCTACCTGCTGCTGGCCGAGACGGTCGAACTGCTCAACCTGAAGACACTCGGCGAAGGCATCATCAAGACAACCGGCATCGATACGCAGCAGACCGAACTGCTGACCGGCTCCGAGGTGCAGGCGTTCCGCAAACACCTGACCATCAAGGCACTGGAAACCATAGAAGAATTTCTCAACGCAGACGGCTACTCACGGCTCCGCGAGCTGGCTCTCGGCGCCTCCCGACATCGAGTTTCCCGCACCAAGGCAAGCGTGATATGACCCCTTCCGACAACCCCGCCATCTACCGGGCCATCTTCGCGGCCATCGAGAGCCGTCTGCATCTCATTGGGAGCGTGATCGATGGGGAGGCGCGACGTCTGATATTGGAGCGTGACATCAAGGCCGAGGGCGACTTTCTTGCCAACACCGGCTATGAAGTCGAAGTGGGAAGCGCGTCCATCGACCTGATCGTCGGTTCCAACGTGCCGCACGAGCCGTTCGTGCTGGGCGGCAAGGTTCCCTCGTGGACACCGCTCGAGCCGCTCAAGGCGTGGGTGGAGCGTAAGAACCTGTCGTGGGTCGACAAGAAGAGCGGCAAGCAGCTCAGCGTCGAGCAAATGGCGTACATGATCCGCGCCAAGATCAAGCGTGAGGGCATCCCGGCGCGCAACGTATTCGCGGAAGTGATCAAGAACCGCGAGTCGTGGATCTTCCAGCAACTCGACAGCATCGAGGTGGCTCCATGAGCTACACCGAGACCCGCGAGCTGATCTGTAAGGCGTTGGAAGACAGCGGCATCGAGGTGGAGAACATCCGCTTCCACAAAGACGACATCCCGTCCGCATTCCCCGCCGCGATGGTGGTCTTGCAAGGAGAGAAAGGCGTCAACGGCACCAGCAAGCGGTACACGAGCATCGAGCACGACATCGGCGTGTTTCTCATCGTCGACGTGAATGACTCCGACGACCCGGACAGCACGGTTCTCGCGCTCTCGGAGCGGTTCCGCGAGCAGTATCGCAAGCACATCGGGCGCGACATCCCGCAGGTCGAGTACTACGCCGCCAGAGCTGATTCGGGCCGTCGCGTCCGCATCGCGAAAGTACTTACGGTGACGCCATGAGAGTGCGCAAGATCGGCGGGTTCAACGTCGGCTACAGCGACACCGACGAGCTGCTCCAGAAGCGATACGGCGGTGTTTCAGCCGACTTAAACAATTGTAAGTGGACTGGCTCTCGTCGACTCACGAAGGCGCAGGAGCAGAAGAAAATCGTTTCGTCGCCGTTCTCGATGAGTAACCTGCTGCGGTTGTTGGAGAAAGACGAGTATCACGCCGGGTGCGTCGCGGCCAAGATGAATGCGACAGTAATGCAGGTGGAAGTCTCGAACTCAAGCCTGAAGAAATGGCTCCTCGAGGCGCAGTATCCGGGCAGCGAGGACGTGTCGTCCGTGCTGGCGGAGTTCCTCAAGTACTACCTGTCGTGCGGCAACGGCTTCCTCTTGAAGATGCGCAACACGAGAGGCCAGTGGGTCGGTCTGGAGCGACTCCTGCCCACCGAAACGCAGATCGTCGAGAACTACGACGAGTTCGGGTTCTTCCGTCCCGACTTCATCCAAGTCCGCAACGGCAAAAAGACCTTTTTCCCCGGAAACGACGTGATCCACTTCAAGCAGACGACCCACAAGTCCAACGCATGGGGCGTGGCTTGCCTGCCGGTCGCCGTGAATATCGAAATCCTCTCCGAGGTCAAAGTCTTCGACTACAACAACTTCAAGAACGGCCTGCTCGTTGATTACTTCATGATCGTCGAGGGCGGCAGCCTGCGCGACGACGTGGTCGAGGACGCCGATGGCAACGAGGTATTGAAGGACGCTTTCACCGTCATCGAGGAGACGTTGCAAGCCGCCAAGGGAAACAACAAGTCGCACACGACCGTCCTCATCGAGACCGAGAACAAGGACGCTCGTATCCGACTCGAACCGCTTCGCCAGCATGATCGCGACGGCGGGTTCATCACCCTCAAGAAAGACCTGCGCGAGGGGATTTTCGCCTACCATCGAGTCCCCGCGAGGATCGTTTCGCAGCTCATCCCGGGGCAACTCGGCGGCGACAACCGCTCCGACATGCTGATGTTCCACCACTTCGTGATCAAGCCGCTCCAGCACCGGCTCGGGCAGGTGCTTTCGAGCGCCTTCAACGCCGAGTTCGGCTGGAAACTGACACCCGCCGATTTCGACTTCGGCGACCTGACATCGATCTTCGAGAGCGAGGACGAGAAACTTTTCAATTCCAATAGATTAGGAGGCTGAATGACAGAACGTAAAACCGTGCGCAAGGGTGAGTTGCGCAACGTCGAGGTGGAGCTCGTGTCGCTCCTGTTCGACGACATGAATCCCGCCAATCAGAAGGGCTTCGTGGTGAAGGCCGCGAGCGGAAAAGCGTACAAGGTGCGCGGCTCGTCCGTGAAGTTCAAAAGCGAGACGAAAGGCCGTCAAGGGCGGCTGTTCGTGACCCTGATGGAGCCGGACGTGAAGGACGCGCAGGGCGATTTCTACACGGCCGAGGAGATCCAGAAGGCGTGCGACCACTTCAGCAGACACGCTTGAGGGCTGGCGTTTGCTTCGCAAGCCGCCACTACATGGTCGGGCGCAACGACATCAACCACAACAACCACCCGATCGACGACTTCTCGGTGGCCGAAAACTACATCCTCAAGACCGAGGACAGGACCCATTTCCCCGACACGAAAGTTGGAGCTTGGGTGCAGGTCTTGAAGTGCGACGACCTCGATTCCGCGCTGTGGAAAAAAGTCGAGAAGGGCGACTTCAATGGCGTGTCGATCTACGGTCGCGCTGACGACTACAACGACACCGGCGAGACCTTGAAGGCCATCCGCGACGAGATTGCGGGGCTGCGCGACCTGAAGAAGTCGCTCAAGGACGCCGACCGCGAAGCGGAGCTCGAGTCCGCCATCGACGAGCTGGAGAGCAAGGTTTCGAGGCTGGAGAACGGCATCGGCGACGGCGGTCTGCGAGAGGCTGTGAAGTCCATCGAGAAGAGTCTCGACAGCCTCTCGGCCACGATGAGTCGCGCGATTTCGAAGAGCATTCAGGGCGAACCCGACGCCGACGGCGGTGACCGCGAAGTGATCGTCAACGGCGAGAAGGTGCTCGTGAAGGCCGCGCACCGCGAGATCTACAAGGGCATCGCGGACGTCGATTCCGGCAAGGCGATGAGCATCCTCACGCCCAACAACACGAGTCTGTTCATCGACGAAGTGATCGGCTCCAAGCCCGGCGACACGCTCACCGACATCTCGGTCATCCCGCTGCTCAAGGACGAGAAGATCGACGTCGGCCTGATCGAAGACCTGATCTTCCACAACTCGCTGGACGGCACTCTGAGTGCGCAAGACGTCGCCACCGCCGATCTGTCCTGCCCGACCGGCATCCTGATGGCCGAGTTCACGTTGGGGCGCGACGTCGTGGAGTTCTACAAGGACAAGTACGGCGAGGATGCGTTCGGGGCCTACGTCGAGCAGCACATCGCGCGCAAGACCGAGAAGGCGATGCGTCTGCTGTTGTTCCGAGGCGACCGCGCGTCGGCGACCGCCAAGCTGAAGGCTCTCAACGGTCTCGTGAAGCTCGCGACCGATGGCACGGACATCACCGCCATCAGTCCCACCACCTACGACGAGTGGACCGAACGGTTCGAGCAAGTGCTGCTTGCATTCACCGACGAGATGCTGGAGGAGCAGGAGAGCTTCCGCATCTATGTGAGCCACAAAGACCTCATTCGCATTCGCACGGAGCTTGGCCAACGCGAGACCAACAAGGGCGACAAGCTGCTCCTGGAGGGCGGCAAGGTCAGCTTCAGCGGCATCCCGGTCAAGGCGCGGCTCCTGCCTGACAACTACATCGTCTGCGGCCTGACGAAGTTCATCATCATCGGCTACCGCACGGACGCCGAACTCAAGGTCGAGCACCACGGCTCGGACTGGAAGTATCACTGGTACATCCGCATCCGGCCCGGCATCACCTACGTTCCCGGCTTCGTGAAATTCTACCAACTCACCGACTAACCAAAATCAATGATGAATGAGGAATGAGCAATTAGAAATGAAGGCACAGACGCGACCAAACCGCCAGTTGTCATCATTCATAATTCCTAATTCATAATTAACGACTGAAAGGAGTTACGTATGTGGAAGTGGATACTCAAACAGGCGATCAAGGCTCTCGCAGAGCCGATTGTGGACGCCGTCATCAGCGCGCTCGAAGCCCTCGCGAAGCGTAGCGAGAACACCATCGACGACGCCTTCGTGGCCAAGTTCCGCGAGTTCAAGGAGGCCATCGTCGGCTTCATCCTCGCGCACTGCGACAACATCGTTAAAAGCGCGTAGGGAGCCGCGATGCCCGTCGAAAAACCCACCCTACCCACCGGCATGAGCTCTGGCGACCTTGCGAACCTGCTCAACCAGATCGGCGGCGTGGACGTCTACAACGTCCACGTCGGGGTCGGCGAGCTGACAGGGAGCGAAATCACCGCGATGTTCGCGAGTCAGGCGTCGATGGAAACCGAGATTTCATCCAACTTCGAGGAACTCGGCGAACTGGCCGAGAAGCCGTTCAAGGTCGAATCGAAGACGGAGAAGCTCAAGACTCGGCACTACCAGATCGAAGGCAAGCGAACGAATGTCGTCACCGTCACGATCGTCGGCATCAACGAGGACAAGAAGAACTGGCTCGAGGAGCAGAGCGCGGGGATGGCGCAGATCACGCTCGTGGCCGTGTCCAAGGACAAGACGCAGGCCGTGCTGATCAACGGCTGCCGCTGGACGGTGGACTGGAGCGGCGAAGCGGACGGCCTCTATACCCAAGAGGTGACGACCGAGTTCACCGGCAAGACGAGCGGTAAGGTCAGTTTCTTCAACAAGATTCCGGCCACGGTCGAATAGGAGAAATCATGGAATGCAGATGCGATCCTGAAATTCGTAAGAAGATTTCGGACGTGCACAAGGAGGTGTACGGCAACGGCGATTCAAGCCGGTCGATGGTCACCCGAATTGCGCGTCTGGAGACGAATATCAAGCTGCTCACGAGCCTGACCGTCAGCCAGTTCTTTCTGCTGATTGGCGTCGCCGTGAAGACCTTTCTGGGGGCGTGATGGACATCTCATACGCGACCTTCCGCAAGGTACTCTCGACGCTGCTTCGCAACGATCAACTCCGCGATGGGCTGACCGACCTGCTCGCCGGTAACGAGGTCGAGCTAAGCGAAGTCGACTTCCTGGACTTGCTCGAAGAATCCCACGTCGACATCGACATCCTGCGTATCCTCACCGGACGCGAGCCCGAGGACATCGGCCCCGAGCTGGCGGCGGAGGCGTTTACGGCTTTTTTCTCGGCTGTCAGAGGCAGTTGGCACGCGTTGACGCCCTTGCTCGACGCTTTGGGCTACACGGCGCGGGTCGAAGCGGGGACAGCTACAGGCGAGTGCGCAAGCACGAGTCCTTAGAGCATGGACTCAACACTTCGTGTTTCGCCACCGAACGGCTCGAGATGGCCCTGCGCGGGGTGGGGTTCACGCAGGCTGACTTCATCGAGCTGAGCTTGCCCGAACTCTACCTCCGCTACTGCCTCGCCATCGAAACCACAAGGAAATCAAATGGATAGTCTGATTACATGGATCGGCGGCAAGAAGCTGCTGCGAAAGAAAATCGCCGCATTGGTGCCGGACGACATCACCGGTTACGTAGAGCCGTTCGGCGGCGCGGGTTGGGTGCTCTTTCACCGTGACCGCTGGGCTCGTCTCGAGGTGTACAACGACCTCGATGCGCGGCTGACGAACCTCTTCCTGCAGGTGAAGTTCCACCCCGACGCGCTCGTGAAGGAGCTCGAGCTGATGCCAGCCTCACGCGCCCTGTTCGACGAGCTGGTCGAGCAGCCCGGACTCACGGAGCTGCAACGCGCCGCGCGATTCCTCTACATCATCACCCGCTCGTTCGGCGGCAAGGGCGAACACTTCGGACGCGCCTCGACATCAGGTCCGAGCAGTATGCAGCGCAAGTTAGCTCGCGTCCACGACCTCAGCACGCGGCTCGACAAGGTGACCATCGAACACCTGCCCTACGAGGAGCTGATCGCCTTCTACGACCGGCCCGGCGTGTTCTTCTACTGCGACCCGCCATACGTGCATGGCACGACATACGCCAACGCCAGACACTTCGACCACGAGAAGCTCCGCGACGTATTGAAGGGCGTGAAAGGCCGCTGGCTACTCTCCTACGACGACTGCCCTGAGGTGCGCGAGCTGTACGCTGGTCACACCATCATCCCGGTCTCTCGCGTGAAGGGGATCAACCGGATGAAGGGCGAGAGCATGTTCAAGGAGGTTATCATCGCAAACTACGAGGTGTCAGATGAATAGCGTCATCGGCTGGGTGGGCGGCAAGCGACTCTTGCGCAAGGCGATTGTTCCGCTCATCCCGAAGCACGACACACATGGTGAGTGCGAAGCACGAATCCACTACGTCGGGAAAACTCGCAGCTTGAACCTGCTGGATAGCTGGTCAGGACTCACGCCTATCGGCGTTCGCCATAACTGCGAACCCTTTGCTGGTGCAGCATGGATCCTGTTCGCTAAGTCGCGCGACCACAAGGAATGGCAGGCGACGAAGGGCCAGAAGTACCGCGAAATCCTCAACGACATCAACGGCGAGTTGGTGAATTTCTGGCGGCATGTGAAGCACCATCCGGCCGCGCTGAAAGCGGAACTCGACCGGCTTCTCGCCTCGCGGGAGCTGTTCCACGAGTTCCTCGATAGCGAGTCGCGCACCGACCTCGAACGCGCGGTGCGCTTCTACTACGTGCTGGCGTGTTCCTACGGCAGTCTCAGCAGCACGTTCGCCGTGCGCGGTCACCTGACCATGCTGCCGATCCGTCGCGTGGGCAAGCTGGAAGCTGCCAGTGAGAGGCTACGAGACGTGATCATCGAGCGACTCGACTACGAGGCCGTCATCCGCAAGTACGACCGACCAGCGACGTTCTTCTACATCGACCCGCCCTACTACGAGCGTGAGATGCTCTACGAGCGCGACAAGGTGGCTGCCTTTGACCAGCACGAGGAGCTGGCCAAGCTGCTACGCGAGGTGCAGGGCAAATGGCTGCTCAGCTACAATGACCACCCCGTTATCCGCGAGCTGTACAAGAACTTCACCATCGATGTGGTGAACACGAGATACTCGGTGTCTGGAACGAACAGAGCGAGTTCAGAGATACTGATCAGGAACTTCTAATGCGAACTCAAGAAGTACTTACATCATGGAAAATGATGCAACTACCTGTAACACAAAACCCAATACAAGAAATATGACCCCTAAAACTGTCCAGTATTTAGATTTGTCAGCATTTCTGATGTGCTCAGGTAAATTTTGACCAATCACGCCTTTTGTATTCGGGTTATTGATAACATCTGCAATCTGACCTAGTGATTTGTCGATAATCCAAAAGGCACTCATGATTGCTTTAACGAGGGATGAGATGCTAAATGCAAGGACAATTGAGCCTACCAGACTACTTGAAATACCGATTACATTGAGTAGCATAATTCCTCCTTATTAGGTTGATCCATAATGATATACACCGCTATTGGCTGTCAAGATAATGAATTCAATTAAGTTCCGCATCATCATTGAGAAGGGCGACGCGAAGGCGGCTGTCACCGAAGTCGAAGCGCAAGTCGACGACCTGAAGCAGAAGGCGGAGGAGCCGAAGTCGCTGAAGCTCGACGCGCAAGCCGCGCTGGGCGTCATCCGCGACGTGATGCTGAACCTGTCCTCGCTGAAGTCGGTCATCGATGGGGTGGTGGGTAAGGCGAACGACCTGCTCAACGCATCGCTCAAACAGCGGCAGGCGATCACCCTCACCAACATCGCGTTCGGCGAGCAATCCGAGTCGATGCAGGAGTTTGCGTCGCGCATGCAGTCCGTTACTAACCACGGCGACGAGGAGCTGCTCCCGCTCATGGCCAAGATGCGCCAGACGTTCAAGATGACGACCGAGGAAGTGCAGGCCATCACGCCCTACATCCTCGACTTCGCGGACGCCAACGCATCCACCGGCATGACCGTCTCGGCGGCGTTTTCGCTCATGGGACGCGCAATCAACGGCTACACGGACTCCCTGCGCGAGTACGGCGTGGAACTCGACAAGAGCCGCATCCAGCAGGAGGGCGTGAGTTACCTCGTCGAGAAGCTCGCAGGCGACTACGGCGGCGTCTCGGAGGCCCTCGTTGACCTGCGTCTGCAGAACGCCAACGCGTGGGGCGACATCAAAGAGCAGGTCGGCGACATGCTGAACGTGCTCATCGAGCCGCTTCTGAGGGGCATCCGCGACCTTTTCGAGTGGTACAATCAGCTCACTCCGGCGGTGAAGGGCTTCGTCACCGGCTTGGTTGTCGCCATCCCCGTCATCGGGGCGGTCACCACCGCCATCACCGTGCTGACCACCGTCGTGATTGCCCTCAAGGCCGCGATCAATCCAGTTGTGGGCGTCATCAGCCTGCTGGCTGCCGGAGCGACGGCGGCTGGCTTCGCGTTCGCGTCATCCAGTTCAGCCACGAGGAACGCCGAGGAGTCGCTGGAACGCTACAAGCGACAGGCGGAGGAGGCGCGTCAGAAGCTGGACGAGTTGATCGCTGGCATGACCAGTTTCAGCGAGCTGGTGTCCGAGAGCCGCAAGGAAGTTGACGAGCTCAGCTATGATCAAGCCAAGAGCGAGTTCGAGACGATCACCGACGCGATTCTCGCCGCCAGAGCACGCTACGACGAGGCGATCAAGAGCAGCACCACACAGGACGAAGCGTGGCAGGCTTTCGAGGAAGAGCGGGAACTCATGGCGCGTCGCACCGCCCTTCGCAAGCGGCTGTTCGACGACGACATGCGCGCCATCGAAGAGTACCACGCGGGCAAGCTCAGGTTCGAGCGCGAGCAGACATACGAGGGTGTGCGGCTGCTACGTTACCGCATCGAGCAGGCACGCGCCGCCTACGAGGAAATCCGCGATGTCGATGCTTCCAACGTCAACGACAAGCTCGCCGCCTACCAGCGCTGGCAGCGGCTCGAAAAGCAGCTCTCGGACGCCATCGAGGAGGAGACGAACCAGCGGCTGGAGGTGCAGCGGCAGTACTCGTTGCTGGCCATCGAGGACGTACTGGAGCGTAAGCTGGCCCAACTCGCTGCAGAACGTGACACCGAGTTGAAGCGCGCCGAATCCCTGCAGGCTGGCGAGGAGACTCTCCAGAATATCCGCACCTACTACGCCAACGAGGAGAAGCGTTTGCGCGAGGAGCAGACTCGCCAGCAGGAGACCGAGGACGAGCAGGAACGTGCCCGGAAGCGTCAACACGAACAGGAGATTGAAGCCATCCGTGAGGAGTTCCTTTCGCGCAGCGACGACCTGGCATTAAAGAGCTACGAATCGGAACTGGCGGCTGTCGACGCCTACTACAACCGCAAGCGCACAAAACTCCTGCAGGCAGGCATCTCAGAGGAGCAGATCACCGAGCAATCCGAAGCAGCCAAGCAGCGCATCCGCGAGAACTACCAACTCAAAGCGGCGCAGGGCTTTTCCGGCATGTTCGGCAACATTGCGAAAGCGGCGCAGGCTTTTGGTAAGAAGGGCTTCGCGGCGTGGAAGGCGATGGCGATGGCGCAGGCGATGGTCGACACATATTCCTCTGCCGTCGCTGCCTTTAAAGCTATGGCGGGGCTGCCTGTCATCGGTCCCGCGCTGGGCGCCGCAGCGGCCGCAGCGGCGATTGCGGCAGGTCTCGCTAACGTCCACACCATTTCGAAGCAGAAGTATCAGGAAGCGGCGCAGGGCGGGCTTCTGACGGGACCGAGCCACTCCGGCGGCGGTATCCTCATCGAGGCCGAGGGCGACGAATACATTACCCGCAAGCAGCGTGTGCGAGAGCTGGGCGCGAAGTTCTTTCATTTTCTCAACTACGCCCCGCTGGAGACCGTTCGCAAGACCCTCGGCAACGTTCTCGTACCCGACATTCCGGTTCCCACGACGTCGTCGTTCGCGTTCGCCGGTGGCGGTAGCGTACCTTCGAGTAGCGTGATTTCCACCCTCATCGAACGGGTGGACGACCTGATTTCGGAGAACCGTCTATTGCGCCGTGAGCTGCGCGACAAGGAGCTGAGCGTTCACAACCATATCTCCGCCAACGGCGTGCTCTCGATGGCCGACCCCGTCATCGTCAGCGAGAAGGCAGAAGAGGGTACGCTGATAAGGAGCGACCTGTGATGTGGCGCGTGGATTTCGTCGACCGCTTCACTTACTCGGTGCAGCACACGCTCAGCCTTGCTGACGGACTGGACAACATCCGGCTCAACGCCGACAAGATCGCCGGTACGAGCTACTTCGCCAAAGAACCGCGCCGGGTCGAGTTCGAGTGCTTCCGCGACGACTGGATCGATGCGAACATCCTGTCCGGCGAACACGAGTACGACCGCTACATCTCGCACTTCCTCGTGCGGCTCTACGAGGGCTCCTCGCTGGTCTTTCACGGAATCGTCGACACCTCGTTCGTCAGTCACAACGCCAAGACCGACGTCGTCTCGTTCACCTGCTACGACTACCTGCGGCTGTTCGCCAAGTTCGACGACCAGACCATGCTCTATGCCCTCCACAGCGGCTACTCCGCCGACTACTGCTTCCGCTATCTGGCGCAGGGCATCGAGTCCGCGCTGAGCAATGAAATCACCATCCCCTGCTCATGGTACGGTTACACGCCGCTCCAGATCGCTGTGGAAGACCTGCAAATCCTGCGACTCGACTGGCTGCGCATGGTGCGAAAGTTCCGCTCGTGGAACGGCTCACTGACCTGCTATTGTGGCTTCCGCTACGCGCCCATGTTCAGCGGCGACTATGTCCCCGAGTTCCGCCTGCTTTTCTACTGCGAGCACGTCAACGAGGGCAACATCCAATGCAAGGTCTATGCTCGCAAGTTTCGCTTCTACAACGCGATCTGCTGGATCGAGGACGGCGACGCCGAGATCGACGAGAAGTCGGAAATCTTCAGCACGACGCAGTACTCCGAGATGCTCGCGTGGCGCGACGATCTGTGCGCGGAGTACGTCCCGTTCGAACCGTGGGCTTCCGCGCGGACGTTTCACCACAATAGCAGTATCTATAGTATAGGAATAGAAGACGCCGACCTCGACGACGCGACGGCGCCGGAATACAAGTGCGTCGCCTACACGGGCAACGCGATTCCGGCGAACCTCTATCCGAAGGGCTTCTATGAGGGCGAGAACGAGCCGCTGGAGAAGTTGAAGGCCCTGAAAGCCGCGCTGCTCCTGCACAACCTTACCATCGTTTCGTTGCCCGGCGGCACGCTACGGCTGGTCAACAAGGACGATGCCTCAAACACGGTCACCACCATCGATTCGGCAGATGTGGTTGAATTCAAGCGGAAGCGGCTCAATCGCTCCCGTCCAGACACGTCCGTTCTGGACTGCCTTGTCGGCGACACGACCAACCTGAAGCAGCTCATCGCGGACTACTACGAAACGCTCTTCTGCCAGACGTGGAGCCTCGAAACAACTATCGACAACCTCGCGAAATACGACCTTGCGCTGTTCGACAAGCTACTCATCGAGGGCGTCCAGTATCGCATCACCGAGATGCAGCGCGACCCCAAGGCGGACGAGTACGTGCTCAAGGCGTGGGAAGTTCAATGATGAATTATAAATTAGGAATGATGAATGCCCGGAGATGTCGCCGACCGGTCTCTTCATTCATAATTTCTCATTCCTCATTCAGCATTCGCGACCGAAGGGAGGTCTGATGCTGCTCTACGACGGCTTTCGCATCATCTCCATAGCGGGTGGCGTGTACTCTGGCTTCGTCGTCGAGAGCGGCGTCATCGACTACCAGCCGCAGCGTAAGTATCGCGTCGAAAAGCAGTGCGCCTTCGATCCGACGATCCTCATCAGGCGAGAGCCATACAACGAGGACAGCATCGAATGCGAGGCGTATCTGCCTGCGACCCAGTACGACGAGTTGTACGCCATCCTGAGCGGAGCAGACCAGCTCTACATCGAGTTCGACGCCGGTTCCGGTACGCTGCAGTTCCCGGTCATGATCGACAAACTGCCCAAGCTCGAGGACGACGCCCGGTCGCACAGAAGCCGCATCAAATTCACCCTCACCAGCATCTACAAGCAGTTGTCGCCCATCGACTTCGACAGCGTGTTCGGCTACGGAAACGGCTGGGGCGACTGCTACGGATTTTAGGAGGACGCATGCCCGAAACCACCAATTTCAGCCTCTACAAGCCGGTTGCAGGCGAATCCGGATGGGCCGCCGCGCTCAACGGCAACCTCGACACCATCGACGCCCTGCTCTACTCGCACCAGACCAGCATCGACGGGCATACCGGCACAGGCACCAACAAGCACAACGCCGAGCAGATCCGCACCTCGGACGGCTCGGACGTACAGTCTGCTTTATCGGCCAAGGCGAGCCTGCACCACTCGCATCAGGCCGAGGACATCATCCTGCCCGACAACAACGATATCGGCCACCACATCGACGACATCAATGACGACATTCTTGCGCTGCAAACCTGCAAGGCGGACGCCACCCACGAGCACTCGGAATACGCCTTGCAGACCGCTCTGGACACGGTCGAGAACACGCTCGATCTGCTGCTGCCCGACCTCGGTTCTGTAACGCTGAGTGTCGATGTCGTCAACCGCAGCGGCGGCATCCGCATCCTGTTCCACACCTCGCCCACGGTGCATTTCTCGCAGGCCGAAATCCTCATCGAGAAAGACGGCTCAGAGGTGCATCACGAGACGGTTCTGAGCACGTTCGTGTTTATCGATGGAAGTGAACTCAGCGGTGTCGAGAACGGCGACGTGATCAACCTCTCCGTGACCCTTTACAGCGGACTCAGTTCGAAGATCAAGAAGGTCGACCACACCTACGCGACCACGACTTCGCCGCTCGAGGAGCGCATCGAGACCATCGAGACACAGCTTACACTCGGCAATATCATCGACGCCTTCGCGCAGGATGAGGACGCGCTGCAGGCACTCGCCAACGTGCTGCACTCCTCTGTCCCGTCCTGAAATAGGTTGACCGTTGGGTCGAAGGAGGCTCAGGTATGGGAGAAAATGTGAAACGACGGGCGAAGCGTTGCGAGGTGAAGGCGCGTGTTCTGCATCACGTGCTGACGAGCGACTACTGCGTGGCGGAGCTCGCGGAGCAGTACGACATATCCGTTCGCACGCTGTATCGCTGGATCAAAGAGGACGCCGTGAAGCCGGCGCGACGCAAGGGAGCTCAAAAGCGAGGTCGCATGGCGAAAGAAGATTACAAGGACAAGACAATCGCGGAGCTGGAGAAGAAGGTGCAGGATTTGCAGGCTGCGTTGAGCGAGAAAGTGCTGGAGAACTGCGCGTTGCAGGCGATCGTGAACGTGACCGAGCGCAAGTACGGCAACAGCGCAAAAAAAAAGACTGGTTCGCTGTTGTCACCGAATGTCGAGCTGTCGCGAAAGAAAGAGAAGTAGCCGCGAACATGCAGGTGATTTGCGGCTTGTTCGGTCGCAGCAAGCAGAGCTACTACCAGCACAGGAAGCGGCTCCATCGGCTCCAGGCGGAGGTGGAGGAGATCGTATCCGCCGTGCGCGAGATTCGCGTGAAACAGCCACGCGTCGGGGCGCGGAAGCTGCAATACATGCTGAAGGCGCGCGGGCTCGAGGTTGGTCGCGACCGGCTGTTCGGCATCCTGCGCGACTACGGGCTGCTGTCGACGGCGTACCGCTCATACCTCCGCACGAGCCTGGGCAGCCGCAGTCGACACCCGAACCTGGTGAAGGACATCATCGCTCGCCGCGTCGGCCAGATCATCGCGAGCGACATCACCTACATCCGCTTGCAACGCGGATTCGCCTACCTTTCGCTGACCTCGGATCAGTACTCGGACGCGATCCTGGGATATTCGCTGCAGCCCGACCTGCGCACGCATGGTCCCGCGCTCTCTCTGAAACGGGCGATGAGGTCGTTGCGCAATGCCGGAGCCGTGGATATCAAAGGCTGCATCCACCACTCCGATCATGGTACGCAATTCACCAGCGCCTGCTTCCAGAACGCGCTGCGACGCTACTGCTATCGCACCAGCATGACCGGTCCGGGCAAGTGCTACGACAACGCCAAGGCGGAGCGCATCAACGGGATTCTGAAGCACGAGTTGGGGCTGGAACGGAGATTCAGGGACTTCGACGACGCGCTGAAGTACGTAGAGGAAGCAGTTCGGATCTACAACGAAGAACGGCTCATCATCACGCAGGGCTACCGCACACCGAACGAGATATTGAACGCAGCGTAGGAAGCAATCGAAATGAAATCAAACACGAAAAAGCTGGTCAACTATTTTAGGACGGGACACAACGGGCAACCATCTCAGGATAAATCTCTCCGTGCAGGGAAAAAATCCTTGCCAGAAGCATGCGCAATAGCCCAATGAACGTAAGGAGAATATATGATCTTACAATGCGTCAATTGTGGCAAAGAGTACAACACATTCCATTATCGCTGCCAGGCTTGCGCGTCGAGCGACGCACCTCCGAAAGGCATCCTGAAGGTTGTTTATGCACAGTCGGATACGTCTTGCGACTTCGATGAGCTTGTTAATGCCAGCTTCATCCAACTGCTACCGATAGAATCCGAGCGCTTCCTTTCTCCGCTGAGCGTCGGTAAAACGCCGCTCTACGAGTTCCGCTACGTAAGCGAAAAAGGACGCTCGCTTCCGTTTTTTGTGAAGGACGACTCCCGTAATCCGACCTTCTCTTACAAGGACCGCGCCTCCGACATTGTGTGTGCCTACGCGGCGGAAAACAGCATCGACACAATTGCAGCAGCGTCCACAGGCAACGCAGGCAGCTCACTCGCGGGGATATGCGCTTCCAACCGGCAGAATGCTGTCGTGTTCGCCCCTGCTTCCGCGCCCAAAAACAAGCTGCTTCAGATCATCTCCTATGGAGCAAGGCTCATCCCTGTTGAAGGTAACTACGACAAAGCCTTCGAACTCTGCAACGCGGCCTGCGAAGAATTCGGATGGTTCAATCGGAATACCGCCTGGAATCCGCTGACCATCGAAGGTAAGAAGACCTGCGCCTTCGAGATTGTAGCCCAGCTTGGGCAAAAGGCGCCTTCGGATGTGTTTGTCCCGGTAGGCGACGGCGTAATCGTCGGCGGAATCTATCGAGGCTTCGAGGATTTGAGAAACCTCGGCTTCATCGATGCAATACCGAGAATCCACGCCGTGCAATCCGTCGAGAGCGCTAACATCCTGCGAAATCTCGACACCCAAGATTTCGTGATGAATAGCGCGCATACGTTCGCCGATTCGATAAGCGTCGATTATCCAGCAAACTTCTACATGGTTCGCCATATGATTCGCAAGTATAATGGCAATCCGGTTCTCGTGGAAGAGGATGAGATACGCGCGGCAATGCTTGTGCTCGCCCGTGATTACGGCATCTTCAGCGAACCCGCCGCGGCAACGGCTTTTGCTGGTTTCCGCAAGGTGATGGAAAGCGGAGCGGTAGGCGATTCGCCTATTGTCGTCAATACCGGTAGCGGACTCAAGGATCCAGCCGCTTTCGCTTCGAATGTTGCCATGCCTGCGCCCGTCAAGCCGACTCTCGAAGCGCTCCTCGAATCGATGTCGTGAATCGTTCCGCTTGACAGAGAAGCGTTCCGGGACATAATAAGGTTTAATCAACATGATGACAATCAATCCGGATAGATCATTCGATCCGGATGAAGTATATTCGAGGTAACAATGAAAAGTCCGACACGCATCGATTCGCATGCAAAACTTACAGGAAAAACCCGTTATATCGACGACTACAAAGAAATTAACCTGCTTCATGGAGCGATCTTCTTCGCACCGGTTCACGCGGGTAAAATAATCAAGGTCACCTTCCCCACCGAGTACGACCTCTCCGAATTCACAATCGTGCTATCCGGGGATATCCCGGGCGAGAACAAGGTTCCCGAGCCGGTGAACGACCAACTTTTCCTCGTCGAACAGCACATATACCACATGGGCCAGCCCATTCTCGGCGTGGCGCATGAGTCGCGTGAAACAGCACGTGAATTCATCCGGGGAATCCGCATTGAGACGGAGCCGCACGACGCGATCATCGCGACAAAAAATGCGCTGGATGATCCAGCTAATGCCTTCGGTGAGGAAATCGTCATTGACCACGGCCCACACCGGGAAATCGATCCGAAGTGGATCCACACACGGAAAATATACTACACGCCCCACCAGGAACAGGCGTATCTCGAGCCCCAGGGAATGATAGCTCGCTATGACGACGATACTCGCGTGATGCACATTCGCGGAACCATGCAGTGCCCGTACTTCGTCAAAGAAGCTGTTGAAGCCATCATGGGCAGCAAAATAGAAGAAGCGATCGTGCGGGTTGCCGAAGGAATCGGCGGTGCGTTCGGCGGAAAGGAAGATTTCCCCAACGTGATCGCCGGCATAACGGCCCTCCTTTCATGGAAAAGCCTGCGACCGGTCAAAACCATCCTCGAGCGCGCAGACGATATCCAGGTCACTACCAAGCGGCACCCTTCCCGAACCGAAATCGAATCGTGGATCGATCCCGACGATCAATCCATCAAAAAGCTTTCCATAGATTTCCGTCTGGACGCCGGCTATTATCAAACCGATTCGCCGGTCGTGCTCGCCCGGGGCGTTCTGCACGCCGGAGGTTGCTATCGCTGCGACGACGTGTTCATTCGAGGTAGACTCATCCGCAGCAACACGCCACCCAATGGAGCTTTCCGTGGATTCGGGGCGCCGCAATCCATCTTCGCGATCGAATCGCATATCGACGACATCGCTCGCAAACTGAACATGGACGCGCTCGAATTCCGGCGTAGAAACCTTCTGCGGAAGGGCGACAGGCTGCCCACCACGCAGACCGTTCAGGAAGATCACATGTACGACGCGATGGAAAAAGCGCTTGCAATATCCAACTATCAGTCAAAAGCGCGGGAATTCGACCTGTACAATCTCACCCACAAGGACAAAAAGGGGATCGGGTTGTCGGTCGCTTTTCACGGCGGCGGATATACCGGAAACGGCGAGAAGGTCTTGAAATCCGAGATCAAGCTCGTTATTGAGCCCGACGCCACGGCGCATATTTACGTCATCAATACCGAGATGGGGCAAGGCGCGCAGACGACCCTCGCGCAATGCTTCGCCGAAGAACTCGGGCACCCGCTCGAAAAAACCGTCTACATGCACCCCGATACATCCCAGGCTCCCAACAGCGGGCCCACCGTCGCTTCCCGAACAATCTACATCGTCGGCAATCTTCTGCGTAAGCTGGCCCGTGATATCCATAACGAAATCGGCGAGGGAAGTCTTGAAGAATTTGTCCGGCAGAATCCCGGACAATTCCCTCGCGAATACCGCTCCCATTTCGTTCCTGACGAATCGGTGCAGTTCGACGAGAACACCTACAAGGGAATGGGCTACAAGGATTACTCATGGGCGGCGTGCGTCGTGGAAATCGCGTACGAGCCCGAGACATACACCGTCCGCCCCACCAGGATATGGAACGTTCTCGATATCGGGAAAGTTATCAACCACGAGGTTGCTGTAGGGCAGGTGATCGGGGGCGTTACGCAGGGCATCGCCTATGCGCTGACGGAGTACTTCGAAAAGGAAGGCTTCGGGCGCATGAACGGACTCACCGACTACGTGTTACCCACCACGCTCGACGCACCCGAATTCATCGTCGAGTTCATCCACATTGACTCCGATCTCGCGAAAGGTCTGGGAGAAATCCCCATGGATTACCCCGCTGCAGCCGTTCGGAACGCATTCCTATTCGCCACAGGCACCCCAATAAACGAAATACCGTTGATTCCGGAACGTATCTTCCGCGAATCCGGACGGGAGAAATGATATGCAATTCCAATTTATACTCAACCGGAAACCGGTTCAAATCGACTGCGATCCCATGCGGCGTTTGCTCGATATCGTCCGCGAAGACTTCGACCTTACGGGAACCAAGGAAGGCTGCGGCGAAGGCGAGTGCGGCGCTTGCACCGTCTTGATGAACGGGAAGCCGGTCACCAGTTGCCTGGTCAACGCCATCCAGATCCAGGGCGCGGAAATCGTGACGGTCGAGGGTGTTTCCGAGACCGAGACCGGCCGCCTGCTGGTCGACTGCTACGACAAGACCAACGCCGTTCAGTGCGGGTTCTGCTTCCCGGGGTTCGTCGTCTCGTCCTACTACTACCTCACGACCTGCGGCGAGCCTGATCTGGAGAGAATCAAGCGCGCACTTTCCGGCAATATCTGCCGCTGCACGGGCTACACGAAGATCTTCGAGGCCGTGAAGATGGCATGTGAAATCGTGAGGAGGCAGGCATGATCGTTCCGAACAATCTCGAAGAACTCAAGCGATGTCTGGCAGAGATCAAGCCCGGTACATTCTTCCTCGCAGGCGGAACCGACATCAACGTGCAGATCCAGAAGAAGATCATCCAGCCGGCGGAAATCATCTACATCAACCGCATTCCTGAGATGCGTGAACTGAAGCTCGAAAACGACACAATCTCCATCGGGGCGACCGTTACCTTCATGGAGCTGCTCGAATCCGACTTAATCGCAAAGCACCTGTCCATGATGCAGCAATCGTTGAAAGACTTCGCTTCTCCCCTGCTGCAAAGCATCGCGACCATCGGCGGGAACATCGCCAACGGCTCTCCGACAGCCGACATAATGCCGCTCCTGCTCATCTGCGACGCAAAGCTGGAGCTCCTTTCCGAAAACGGAATTCGTACCGTGGACATGCGGGACTTTTACTACGGCTACAAGAAAAACGTCCTGGAGGACGGCGAGATCATCTTCCGCATCCTCATCGATGCCGGGACGCAGCATGACACAAAATTCTTCTATCGCAAGGTGGCGGCACGTAACGCCCTCACCATCTCCAAGGCATCTATCGCGATCCTCAGCAAGCGGTATAACGATCGCATCGATGATATCCGCATCGCAGCAGGAAGCCTGAACGAGTATGCCCGGCGCTTGCCGAAAACCGAGGATTATCTCGCCGGCAAAAAGCGCAGCGAAGTTTCGCCACCCGAACTGCGAGACATCCTCTCCAAGGAAATCACTCCCATCTCGGACCTACGCTCCGACAGCGAATATCGGTTCGAGGTATTCTTCAACCTGCTAATCAAACACATCGAGGAACAATAATATGGCAAATCTCAAGATCAATCTGTTCGGTCATGAACTCCGCAACCCCGTTATGCCGGCTGCCGGTCCAAACTGCCGTACCGGAGCGCTCCTGAAGGACGCCGCGGACAAAGGCGTTGGCGCGCTGGTGATGAAGACCGTCTCCGTCAAACCCGCGCCTGTCCCCTACCCGAACATCGCTTCCGTGGGCAAGGACACCCTCATGAACGCCGAACTGTGGTCTGAGCTGCCGGTGGAGCAGTACATCGAGAAGGAATATGAAATCGCCAAGGAGAGCGGCCTGATGCAGATCGCAGGACTCGGTTACTCTGCGGAGGAACTGGCGGAGCTCGGGCCACGCGTCGAGGCGACCGGTTTCGTGGACGCGTTCGAGTTTTCCATCCACTATTTGGGCAAGGACTACACGCCGGTGATCGAATCGGCCAAAGCGCTCAAGAAGGCTGTGAGTAAACCGATTATGGCGAAAATCTCTCCCGGCTTCCCCGATATTCCGGGACTCGTGAAAGCGCTCGATCCCATCGTTGACGGCTACGTGGCGGTCAACAGCCTCGGGCCAGGGCTGGATTTCGATCCGGCCAGTCGCACGCCTTTCCTCGGTAGCGAGAGCGGCTATGGCTGGGTCTCGGGGAAAGCAATCTTCCCGCTTGCGTTGCGCATCGTTTACGAGCTCTCCGCGCTCACGAAGAAGCCTGTTCTGGGTGTGGGCGGAATCTACAAGGGCGTCGACGCAATCAAGATGATGATGGCCGGAGCCTGCGCAGTGCAAGTTTGCAGCGCCGCAATCGAATACGGAAACGGGATTTACAAGAAAATCGCGGACGAGATGAGCGAATGGCTCGACCAGAACGGTTTCGACGATGTGAATCAGATTGTCGGATTGTTCCGCAGGGAAACGCATGCCGAAAACCTGAGACCGATCCCCTTCAAGCTGGTGCAGGCGCAATGCATCCGCTGCTGGAAATGCGTCAAGGGCTGCATTCACGGCGGCATCATGGGCGGGGCAAACGGCTATCCCGAGTACACCGATAACTGCATTCACTGCGGGTATTGCACCACAATCTGCCCGAAGCAAGCGCTCGTTAGAACGTAGCGCGGCTTCGCTTGCTGGAAATTCATGACGAGCCCCATGAGGATTATCTTTGCCGCTATTCTCCTCACCGCCTGCGCACTGCTATCCGCCGTTAACCACCTCGATGTGGTGTGGCAGATGCAGGGGGAGCAATCCGGCGACTATTTCGGATACTATGTTACAGCTCTGGATTTCAACGGCGATGAAATAGATGATCTGGCGGTTAGCGCCTGGAGACATTCTAACGATGTCGAATATCCGGAACAACATGGCAAGTTATATATTTACTATGGATCTGAAAATGGGTTACCCGATGAACCAAGCATGCAAATATCTACTGTTGTGGATACCTCCCTTGATTGGCAATATTCATGGATGAGAATTAAAAAACCTAGGCGACATGAATGACGATGGATGTGATGAAATTGGCTATTTCTTCCTTGATAAAATATTCTATGATGGACGCCCTTCTGTTTCTTATTATTGCTGTCGAATTCTTTGCGGCAACACTGTTAACGATACCATTCCTGACTATGAATATGAAGTAAGCGAATCCCTGGGCGAAATCAACCCTCTCGGCGACATCAACGGTGACGGTTACGCGGACGCAGGCATAACCGAGTGCCGTAACAATATCCTTACCTACTCCATCGTGTACGGAGGCAGCTTCGAAAAAGTGACCTTCGTGGATGGGATTTATACACGCAACGGTAAAGGCTTCCGTGGCCTGGGCGATGTAAACGGTGATGGGTTTGATGATTTTAGCTATTATTTCCAGAATGATCACATTGAGCAGCCGGGTAGTCCCCTACTATGCAGTTTTCACAATCGCTTCTTCTATGGAAGCACGGTCCAAGACACAATGCCGGACTACAGGTTGGATTATTATTCCACGGTAAATCTCTGGTATGAGTTATATCCAGCGGGAGATTGGAATGGTGATGGATACGATGATTTTGTCCTTTCAGGCTATGATGTTCCAGAGGATGGAAGCACTTCTCCCGGTTGCCGCTTATGGCGAGGTGGAGCAACCCTTCACTGGGATTGGTTTGGTCATATTGAGTACTATTCCATCTTTGTTCCGGCCTATGGCGATTTGAATGGAGACGGGAAAGGCGATCTGGTGGATTCATTTGTATTTATGTCTGGGATTTGTGGTTATATCTATGTTTATCTCGGAGATCAGAATGGCACAAAGGATTTCAGCAGTTCAACGTACGAAGAAGGTTACGGCTCGGGATGTGCCGTAGGTGACTTTGATAACGACGGTTACGATGATATCGCGATCGGTGCATTCGGCGATGAGTATGGGTATCCTCCCGGCCCGAACAATTACGGCAATGTTTTCGTTTATGGCGGTCATGAGGATTTGGTGGAGCAGGATAGCAGTATTGTTGATCCGGTGCACGTTCCGCCTGTCATTGTCACTGTCAAAGCCTACCCCAATCCGTTCAATCCAAATGTATCTTTTCATATCATGGGAAACAAAATTCTGATAGACCTTAATATGGCAGTATACAACATAAAGGGGCAGAAAATCGATTCCATTCCAACTAGCGAATTCACACACTTGGATGGCAATGATCCCACTGCAAACAGTAACTCGTTTTTACCGGGGGAAAGCAGAGGGAGAGAGTATTATTCGGTAACCTGGAACGCAGAAGGATTTCCAAGCGGTATCTACATCTGCCAGCTCAGCGCCGGAGACAAGCATTTGAGCACGCTGAAGGTGACGCAGCTGAAATAGTACTTCGAAGAAACGATTCGCGTTACTCAGCATGACACATTGCAATTACAAGAGGTGTATCTGACATCCAGAAACAATTCAGTATACCAAGGTGGGAGGTTAAAGTGAGATAGTTAGGTATGCTCAGGGTAACACATTCATGATAGGCCGGGGGACATGCAATGTAACCGCACGGTATACTGAACTCAATCAATACCCGTACAGCGCGACCGTTGAATGGTACTGATGCTCGATATTGGGGATCATCGTACGGAAGTCTTCCGCCTTTATATTGAATGCTCCCCAAATCCAGCGGGGAACAGGATCGACAAACGGCGATTCAGTCTGCCCGAGCTCCAGAGCCTTGGCGATAGAATCTCCCGCTTTGATCAGGCCCACAAAGCCTTTGTTTTCCCCTGAGCCATCCGGGAAATGATGGTAACGGATCGCATCGACAATCATCACGGGAAGGTTCCACTCCCGCGCAAAGAACGCTCCGATTTCCTGGTGTGTAACCCCCAGAATCTCTTTCTCGGCATTCAAGGTGCGCATCCGCTCGTCCTTCTCGATCATACGGTTTATCTCGCGTGACTCCTTCGGCAGGAATTTGTGGATAACGAACTTCCCGACGTCGTGGAGGATACCGGCCACAAACAGCGAGTCGTAGTCCTTGAGCTTTTTCTTCGATTTTGCGCCGAGTTGTTGTGCGGCAATGGCAACGGCCAACGAATGCTGCCAGAGATCGTCGAGTTCCTTCGATTCTTTCGAGAAGGCACGCTTCACCAATCGGACGGTAAACGCCTTCTTCATCGCGGTCACGCCAACAACCGCCACGGCATGCTTGACACTGGAAACTTTCTTTATCAGCCCGTACTGGCTCGCATTGGCGATCTTCAGTGCGATCATGGTGAGACCCGGGTCACGCTGGATGTAGGACGCGAGCTCCTTGGCTTCGAGGTCTTCCTTCTTGATGAGGTTCAGGAACTCCATCAGAGAGCTCGTGTGCTCCATGAAATCAATGTCTTCCGAAACCAGATCTCGCAGATACTGGATTATCTCAACTCTACTCTTCACGTATCAGCTCCCATGCGGCGTTTTCAACCACCGCTTCGTACAGTTCTTCCATCATGGAGTCCGTGAGAGCATATTTGAAAAGCTCTTTCTTGTGCGCGCGAGCGATACGTTTGTACTCCTGAAGCATCTCCGAAGAGACATCCTCGTTGTGCAATTCGTGTTCCGATGCAATGCAAACGCTATCGATCTCGTATTTCATGATCATATCGATGTAGAAGGGATCGAGTTTCGCGCCTTTCTTCAGTAAGACTTTACCCGTAGGTAGTATCAAATCCCTTCCCAGAAGGGAGTTCGGCTGTAACTTCGATGCAGGAATGTATTTCATTCTTGAAAACCTTTTCCAGTTTAATGACAATTTACTTGGTATCTGCTTATTGCACAAGCTGTTTTTTAGCCGTTTTTGTCACGACGGGAGATAGTTCCCTAAATATGAAGAACATACAGAAATATTATATTTTACTAAAATTTTAATAATTCAATGCCACTCAGATTTCTGCTTTCTACACGGCACCCCTTGTAACCTCGGTGTCGAGCTTATAAAGCCATTCTGAAACCGTGTCCTGATGCAAAGACCTGACGATATCTTGCTTGAAATTCTCTTTCCTGATGGCTGTGACGATCGTTTTGATCGCCTTAAGATGCTGCTCGGGGTGTTCTTCCGGCGTCAGAATGAGAAAGAGCATGTCCACGGGCTTCCCATCGGGCGCCTTCCACTCGACCGGATGATTGATGATGCCGCATGTCGCGACAGTCCTGTCGATGGATGCAATGCGGCAATGCGGGAACGCGATCCCATTCCCGATCGCGGTGCTCGCGAGCTTCTCGCGTTCGAGGAGCGCGTTGGTTATAATGGATGTCTCGGAGATTACTCCGCTTCGAACCATCGTTTGCGCCAGCTCGAAAATCGCTTCTTCACGCGTTGTAGCCATCATGTCGAAGACTCGATTTTCCAGAAGATCGTGCAGCCCGAAATCGCCAACTTCCCGCCGCTTCGTCTGGAGCGCTTCCCGTTCGCCGACGGTCCAGTGCTTCCAGCGAAGCAAAGTTCGCTCGGAGAGCCAGGCTCCGCCCAGCTCGAATACGACCAGCGCCGGAATGATCACGTCGAAAATCAGCGTTCCGCCCCCTTTCTTTCCCAGCACGGTAGCCACGAGGATCGTTTCCACTGCGGCCATACCGGCTTGGGGAAGCATCAGCTTGGGCAGGCTTGCGGTTATCTTGGGATCCTGGTGCGTGATCTTCGCACCAACCCAGTTACCCAGGAGCTTACCGGCAGTACGCAACACAAGGTAAGTAACAACGAGCAGGATTGTTTTGGAAGAAAAGCTTTCCAGGCGTACGCTCGCGCCGATGATCGCGAAGAACAGCAGGTTGAAGATGGGCATCACGTTTTCAATCTTGAGCGAATCGAAGATCGCGTGAGAGTGGAAGTTCGAAATCAGGAATCCCGCTACGACTGCGGTAACCAGGAACGGCAAGTCGAAGTGGATAGCCACGGCGATTCCCACTGAGATAATGCCGATCATGATCAATAGAATTTCCACGGATGGCGTGGGGTGCTCGGAGAGAACCGTCGAGAGGAATGTGCGGTCTTCCCCGCGGTGGCGGTTGTGGTCCGGCGCGTCGTGTTTCTTCTGCCGGATGGTCAGATTGAGGATCGCGAAGATCGCCACGCCGATCAACGCTGCCAGCGCCAGTTCGCTGATCACATGCCAGCTCAACGTCAAGAGGGACAGTTCCTTGCCACGCTTCATGGCGATGCCGAGGAACACGGAAAAAAAGATCACTTCAAGGATGTCATCCAGCACGACGATGTTGGCAAGGATGTTGCGCAACGAGCCCTCGATGCGAAGCTTGTTCATCAGCACGAAAGTGAGTGCCGGCGCCGTCGCGATACCAATTGAACCGATGATGCAGGCGTTGATCCAGTCGAAATGCGACGGAAACAGCAGCCTGAATCCAACCGCGAGCAGCACGAACGTGAGCAGTCCCTGCAAAAGGCAGATCAGCGTCGCCTTGAAGCCAACCTGCTTCAGGCGGTCACGATGGAGTTCTTCGCCAATGGAAAAGGCGATAATCCCCAGAAACAGGAACACGAAGAAGTGATAGCCCTCGAGGATTTCGTAATACTGGTCGAAACCGCCGCGGGAGTAGAAATGGTAGATCGGCTTGAACAGCACCAACTGGCTGAGCTCCTCGTGGTGCTGCAAGAAACGATGGATAAGCTCAAGAAAATGCGGCCCCACAAGGATACCGCCCAGGATTTGGCCGATCACCTCGCCGATCTTCAGCTTGCGAGCAATCTTCCCGCCGATATAAGCAGCGAGGATTAGCAGACCCACCTCAAGGATCTGCATCTTCATCACTTCAAGTGACATGGTATGTTCACCCATTATTTTCACCCCTGATAATAATTAGCTGAGAGAACACAACCCACTGATGTATGAAACATACTGGCTTGTTACGCTGCAAAAATGGACTTTCAGCCTGAATGGTGTCAAGCCGAAACTACGAATGGATATCTTTATTGATACGCTGATTCTGTCTCGTTCACCATGTTCGCACTGTGATCCTCCCGATAAGGCCGTGAGGAGATTCGTTCGATCTTCCACGAAATCGTGGTGTTTCACAGCCTTGCCGCATTACCATCATTTCATTCCAAGGCTGTGGTATATCCACATTTCGTGGAAGATCGGGCGAAGATGCCATGGCCGCCTGCCATTTTCAGGAAAATCTTCTGGTCATCCCCCTATTCCGGATATATTATCTTGATGTGCTTGAGAAATCTCTTGCACTGCTTGAGAGGAATGAAAAAATTGCAATCAAAGTCAGTGATTGCGCTGGCTCAATGCAACGTAACGATAAAGGAAGAAACATGATATACTTGAAGAATTGCATGACCTCCCAGCCTGCGCCGGAAGTCATCGAAGCCATGACTCCCTACCTCAAGGAGAAGTTCTGGCTCCCCGACAACTTCGTGCAGCACGGCGAGGAGATTCAAGCTGATATAACCCGATTCAAACAGGTAATTGCCGATTCGATTCAAGCGGATGCGGACGAAGTGCATTTCACTCGCGGAGGAACCTCGGCGAACAACCTCGCCATCAAGGGTTATGCCGTAGCGAACGCTAAACGCGGCAAGCACATCATCTGCTCCATCGTCGATTATCCCGACATCCTCACCAATGCCGCATTCCTGGACGAGAACGGATTCGAGGTAACCTACCTCCCCGCCGACGAAGAAGCGTTCGTGGACCTGGATGAACTCCGGGAAGCTATACGCCCAGACACCATCATGTTCATGACCACGCTGGCAAACCACGTGACGGGAACCGTTCAGCCGCTGGACAAGATTCGCACCATCCTTGATCAAGCGCCGAACAAGGTTGCGCTGATGGTCGATGCGGCCCAAGCCTACGGAAAAATGCCCATCGATGTCAATAACCCGGCAGTCGATCTGATGACCTTCTCCGCCCACAAGATTCACGGACCGCAGGGAATCGGAGCGATGTATGTCAGAAAGGGTACAGCGCTCGGGCAGGTTACGCACGGAATCGCGCGCATCGATCGCTACGAAACGGGCATGATTCCCGTCTACGCGATGGCTGGCTTCGCCAAAGCGGCGGAACTTGCGATCGGCAACCTGGAGGAGAACGTCGCTCACATGAAGAGAATGCGAGACCGGCTCATCGACAAAATCGAAGAGCGTATCCCACACATCATGATCAACGGTCCCCGCAGCGAGGGACGCATCGCGCACAACGCCAATGTGACCTTCCTGTTCATCGAAGGCGAGGCGATCATGATGATGCTGGACATGCAAGGGATCGCGGTGCAGACGGGAAGCGCTTGCGCTTCGCAGGGACTCAAGCCGAACTACATTCTTATGGGAATCGGACGTACGCACGAGGAATCGCACGGCTCCATGAAGATGACGGTGAGTCGCTACACGACTGAAGAAGAAATTGACAAAACTGTGGACGCGTTGGAAAAAGTGGCTGCAACACTACGAAGCCGTAGTCCGTTATATAACGCGTAAGGAATACGCAAGAAACGAGAGGTTAACATGCAGTATTCGCAAAAAGTACTCGATCATTTCATGAACCCGCACAACGTGGGTAAAATGGAGAACGCCGACATCATCGCGACCGAGGGAAGTCCCGCCTGCGGTGATCAGGTTACCCTGTATCTGAAAGTCAATCAGGAAACGAAAAAGATAGAAGACATCAAATTCCAGTCGTACGGCTGCGCTTCCAACATCGCCACCGCGTCGATCATCACCGATATGGCTCTGGGCAAGACCCTCGATGAAGCGAAACACATCACCTGGAAAGAAGCTGCCGAATCTCTGGACGGTCTTCCCCCGCAGAAGATGCACTGCTCCGTTCTCGCGGTGGACACACTCCGCAAGGCTATCAAACAGTACGAGGTGGAAAACCAGCTTCGCGATGAAGACAAATTCAGCAAGGACAGCATCCTCGAAGAGCTCAAGAAGGTGATCTACCCCAAGGTCGGAGAGGACATCGTCACCCTGAAGATGGTCAAATATGCCGGCTTCGACGACGGTGTCGCCATCGTGGACCTGGATATTCCGAAATTCGATCCCTATCGCGAGAATGTTGTCGAAGAAATCCGGGAGCATCTCGAGAAATTCGCGGAAGTCAAAGACATCCAGATCAACATGCAGAAATCCTGATGAAGAAGCTATTGATTTTATCCCTGGCGCTTCTGTGTACGGCAGTCCTTTTGCAAGCGACCGAGCTGCGCACAGGAGCGCTTTTGGGGGGACTCATGGCCGAAGTCAGCAGCACACCCGACAACGACAGCAACAACATCTACCATTTCGCAACCGGCGTTTATCTCGACTACCGTTTCGGCGGCGGCGAGGAATACGGTTGGGGACTCCAGACACAGCTCCTATACACGAATCGCGGATGCAAGATACCATCCCAGGACGGTTCAGCCAACGAGCGCTATGACCTTTCCTACCTGCAACTTCCAATCATAGCCAGAATCGAATTCAGGATCGGCAATATCATCCCTTACGTAGGCGGCGGCCTGTATGGCGGATACAATCTTGCGGCAAAACACAAAGTCAGCGATAGCAAGAGCGATCTCGAAGATGTGGAGCCATTCGAGGTGGGCGTTATCGCCGGAAACGGCATTAGTTGGGGACGTTATTCCATCGAAATGCGTTACGAGCAGGGACTCAATCCTTTCTACGATCGGAACGGTCTTGAAATGACCAACATCGCATACACCGTGCTGCTGGGGTATTCTTTCTAATAATCGTTCAGACAAAAAGATAGCGACAAACCATACTTGGTCCACTCAGGATAATTGACTATACCAGATCCTTCAGGTGCGGCTTGAAAAAATGGTGGATGAACGCCAGGATCAAAACACTTACGCACACCGCAATCGCAACATTCAATGAAAATCCGTCGACCGCCATGCCTAGCGCGGTTCCAGATGCCGGCGGGTGCTCCATGTCGATCACGACCATGATGAAGATGGATATCCCCACCGCCAGCGCATAAACCATGACCCGCAGAATCATTTGATCGGGTATTGTCGATGCGAGCAATCCCATTACCGAGCCCACGATCAGCCCGATGAAGTGACCGCCGATCAGATTTCTCGAACGCGCCGCCACATTCTTCGGCATAGCGAAGATGATGAAGGAGGACGCGCCCAACGCCGCGACGTTGGCCAGTCGCGATGTTTGCAGCACGAGCAATACGATGAAAAGCGACGACGATGCAGCTAGACTTTGGAAGACGTAGTGTTTCCAATGATGTCTGAATTCGTCGATTTGCTTGCGGAAAGTGCGTTTTACAATGTGATTTCCATCCATATAGCAAAATTCAGCTTCTGCAATGTATCCCTGTCAAGCAAAAGATTGATCCCTAGTTTCAACGTAGCTAAGCCTCAATCAGTTCGGAGCTTCGATCATTGCCAGAATGAACTCCCCGATTTCCGTCAGGCGCGCGGCATCGACCAGCTCGATTGTATCCTTCATCGTGTGGGTAATCTCCGATGTGAGGTACATGAAGTTTGAGGATGTGAATACCAGCGCCGGCAATCCTTGGGGAACGAAAATCATGTGATCGCTCGCCGGCCAGGGCTCCATTGCCTCGATCCCAGCGAAATTCTTCATCCGCTTATGGACTGCGTTCTGCATTTCATCAGGCATATTCCAATACGAAAGTCCGGTTGTCACATCCTTGCATCCGGCGGCATCGATGTTCACAACGATCTCCACGTTGCCCCAGGTTCCCGCATTTTTTTCCATGTAATAGCGTTCGCCGGTGGCGTCGTAGTAGTCCTCGCCGTTGAAGAAAACCAATTCAATTCGCTTCTTCCCGGAATAGGTTCTCAATCTCTCAGCAAGTAGCAGCAAGATCGCCACGCCAGTTGTATTGTCCAAGGCTCCGGGCGTCCCGTGCTTGGTGTCGATGTGCGCGCAGACGATCGTTCGCTTGCCGTCACGATTGCCTGTTGTCGCACTGATTTGCTCGAGTCGGGAAGGAATTCTCTCCGAATCGATTCTCAAACGAACGTTTATTCCGATGTAATTCGCGAGAATCTCGCCGGTCGCGACATCGCAATAGCAGGAAGGGATGTTAAAACTTCCGTCCTCGATCCATGGAAACGGCGAAATACCGCCAGCCGTTCCTGGATCGCTATCGGTGGCGGAGATGATCGCCTTTGGCTTGCCTTCGTTGAGGATGCTGAAAACCCTAAGGTGCTCATCAAGGTTGTAGAACGGATAGTTCTGCGGAACAAGCTGGACTTCTGTCAGTTCACCCCTGCACAGAAGGATTTTGCCCGTGATATCCAGTGCTTGCAGCTTTACGAAGCTATCGGCAACGACGAGTAGCCCTTCCCCATCGAACGCCCTCGAATAGGGAGACGGTTTCAGGTCAATCGTTTCACCAGCGGCATCGAGAGAAGCTCCCCCGTGCTGCCAGTCGAGGCAATCCAGCCAGGCCGCATCCACTTCCCAGCCGAATTTCTCGAGCTGCTCACGGACATACTGCGTCGCCCGATGATTTCCATCGCTTCCCGGATGTCTGTTCTCAATCTCGACACAGAGATTGTGGAGGTGATACACTGCTGTTAGTTCTAACATTTTACAATCGAATTCCTCGCATTATTTTGAGTTTTTCATATGAACAGCTCTAAATTACCTGAGGAATTGGTGTCCAGTAATTTGCTGAGAATACGAAACAGTTGGTAGCCGCCAACAATGTTAGCTATGATTTATGACAATCAAGGCAACAGTAAAAACAGCCATCAACATCAGTATAATACTTCTTGGCCTCTTTGACTGCTTCTTCACAATTCGAGAAATCTCCAAGGTATATTCGATTTTCCTCCAATGGCATGAAAGAACAACCTGATACATGCACTTCATGATCACCATTTGACTGAGCGTTTTTGTTCACATAGTATCTACTCATTTTTTACCTCCCTTCTTGTTAACGGTCACCGCCCCAATACCAATTTTTGTAATTTTTTTGTCAATATATAAAGCTCTTTTTTAATAGCACCTACCCATTATTTCTTCATATATGCCTGACTACGATAATAGCTTATGCCTTTCTTTCAATCGACATCTATAATCTGTCGATCATTGCAACAAAAATTCCTTGCAAGAAAGACGGGGTATCGATTTCTTGTATGCTTGTTGTATTGTGAATCATACCGCAATATCGAATAACCCCGCCATGGCCTGGCGGAGGACAATGCAAGGAGAAAAAAGATGTACAAACCCATGGACCCAAAAGAAAGTCCAGCGGAATTTGAGCGCAGAGTACGAACGTACTGGGATGAGAACGGTACGGCCGACAAGAGCGTCAGTTCCCGCGAAGGACAGCCTCTGTTTATTTTTTTTGAAGGTCCCCCAACCGCAAACGGAAAGCCGGGGGTCCACCACCTGATCTCCCGTGCCATCAAAGATACCGTTTGCCGGTACAAAACCATGAAAGGCTTCCAGGTCAAAAGGAAAGCCGGATGGGATACGCACGGACTGCCGGTGGAAATTGAAGTTGAGAAGATTCTCGAGCTGAACGACAAGAAAGCCGTAGAAGAATACGGAATCGAACGGTTCAACAAGAAATGCCGCGAGTCGGTCTTCACCTACGAAAAACAGTGGCGTGACATGACCCGCACGATGGCATACTGGATCGATCTCGAGCACCCTTACATAACCTTGCAAAACGACTACATCGAGAGTGTTTGGTGGATACTGAATCAGTACTTCACCAAAGGTATGATTTATAAAGGCCACAAGATTGTCCCTTACTGCCCCAAATGCGGAACCCCGCTTTCCAGCCACGAAGTGGCGCAGGGCTATCAGGATGTGGAAGACCCATCCGTATACGTTAAATTCAAAGCGAAAGACGAAGAGAACACTTTCTTCCTCGCCTGGACAACCACCCCCTGGACGTTGATCTCCAACGCCGCGCTGGCGGTGCATCCAGATAAAGAATACGTGAAAGTGCTTCACAACGACCAGAATCTCATTCTGGCCAAAGCGCTCCTCGGCGTTCTCGATGGCGATTATAAGATCGTCGCGTCCTACAAGGGTAGCGACCTCGAATACAGGGAATACGAACCGCTGTTTAACTTCATTCAACCGAAGGAAAAGGCGTGGTTCGTCGCGCTGGCGGATTACGTCTCCATGGACGACGGTACCGGTATCGTGCATACGGCGCCGGCATTCGGACAGGACGACCACTCACTCGGTCAGAAGTACGGACTTCCCGTGATCAATCCGGTTCTCGACGACGGAACATTCAGCGAAATCGTGGAACCCTGGAAGGGGCTTTTCGTGAAAGCCGCGGACAAGGAAATCATCCGTGACCTGAAAGAGCGCGGCCTGCTTTATAAACGGCAGCAGATTCTGCATAGCTATCCGTTCTGCTGGCGCTGCAAGTCTCCGCTCATCTACTACGCTCGCGATGGCTGGTTCATCCGAACAAGCGAATACAAGCAACAGATGATCGAGAACAACAAGAAGGTCAACTGGTATCCGGACTTCGTCGGTGAGAAACGCTTCGGCGAATGGCTGGAAAACAATATCGACTGGGCGCTCAGTCGCGATAGATTCTGGGGAACCCCGCTCAACGTGTGGGTTTGCGATCAATGCGCGGCGCAGGACAGCGCCGGTTCCATCGCGGAGCTGCGCGAGAAAGGTAAGTACGAAGACGGACGCGAAGTGCCCGAGGATATCGAGCTGCACAGACCGTACATCGACGAGATCGTGATGACATGCCCCGATTGCGGCGGCACAATGCATCGCACGCCCGAAGTGATCGACTGCTGGTTCGATAGCGGCTCCATGCCCTTCGCGCAGTGGCACTATCCCTTCGAGAACAAAGAAATCTTCGACACGGAACTCTTCCCGGCCGATTTCATCTGCGAGGGTATCGATCAGACTCGTGGGTGGTTCTACTCGCTCCTCTCCATCTCGACGTTCCTCAAAGGCGTCGCTCCATACAAAAACGTGCTGGTCAACGATTTGATCCTGGACAAGCACGGCAAGAAGATGAGCAAGAGTGTGGGCAACTCGGTGAATCCGATGGAAATGATGCAGAAGTACGGCGCGGACGCGAATCGCTGGTACCTGCTCTACGTCAGCCCCCCCTGGGTTCCCACGAAGTTCGATCCCAAGGGCGTGGAAGAGGTGGTTAACAAATTCATCGGCACGATGAAAAACGTCTATTCGTTCTACGCCACCTATGCCAACATCGATGATTTCGATGCAGACAAGTATCTGGCAGAATACAAGCCAACCGCCGAGATTGATCGCTGGATCGTCAGCAGGATCAACTCGCTCATCAAACAGGTGACGCAGTATATCGAGCAATACGACCTCACTCGCTCGGTACGCGCCATCCAGGCATTCATCATCGACGACCTGAGCAACTGGTACGTGCGCCGCAGCAGACGCAGATACTGGGAAATGGAACTCACGCAAGACAAGCGAGACGCGTATGTCACGCTCCATTACGCCATGACGATCGTCTGCCGCGTAATGGCGCCCTTCGCGCCTTATCTTGCCGAAGAGATTTACCACAATCTCACCGGCGAAGAAAGCGTACATCTTTCCGAGTACCCCGTCGCGAACGAAGCGCTTATCGACGAACAGCTCGAGAGCGACATGCAGGTCGTCATCGACCTGGTAAGCCTCGGTCGCGCAGCGCGTAACGACTGCCAGATCAAGGTGCGTCAGACATTGCAGAGCTACTTCGTGCCGGATCGGTTCCAGGATGTTGTCGAGCGCATGAAAGACCTGATACTGGAAGAGATCAACGTGCGCGAGATCGAGTATCTCAAGCCGCACGACGAGCTCCTGAAGCACGATATCAAGCCGAATTTCAAGATCCTCGGCCCCAAGGTCGGCAAGCACATGAAGTGCGTGTCCAAAGCGCTGCCCGATGTCAATGCGGAGCACGTGCTGGAGGCGTTCAGCAAGAATGAACCGTTCATCCTCGAGTGCGAAGGCCATCCGATCAATATCGTGGAAGAAGACCTGATATTCTCCATCCAGGCGCGCGAAGGCTACGTGTTTGCCAGCGATAAAGGCATCCATACAGCGCTGGCGACAACCCTTACTCCCGAGCTCATCAGCGAAGGATACGCCCGTGAGCTTGTGAACAAAGTCCAGTTTACCCGCAAGGAGATGGACCTTGATATCATGGACAAGATCAGCATCTTCTTCATCGGTGACGACGAGATTGCCGGTGTGTTCGAAGGCTTTGGCGATTTCATCAAAGCGGAGACGCTCGCGGAAGGTATTTTCCGTGAAGAACTGCATCACAAAGATATGAAGGCGTGGGATATCAACGGCAAAGAGGTGTTCCTCTCCATCTCGAAGATCAAATAGAATAATATCTTACAACGATAAAGTAAACCAATCCGTGCATGATTTCATGCACGGATTTTTTTTTACCTTTTCGTGACAGATTTCCTGCCGTGCAACATTTCATTGACGGATTTTCCGCGAAATACTGAATCGATTGAAGAGGTATTCCATGAGAAACAAGACAACCAGCATATTTGTTTTATTGGGTAGTATTTTGATGATCGGCTTCTTCATGCCGTTATTGATTCCGGACAATCTGGACACCGGCGACAGGATGGATGAGATTCGCCTGTCCCCAACAGTGCGCTTTACCGAAATCGACGACATCAACAGCGACGACACCTCCCCCCTGAACAAGGCGCGAATCCTGATGCCCCTCGTTGCGGGAATCACGCTTGTGCTGGTGGGACTGCTGACGCACGGCATCCTTCAATTGATCCTCATCCTTCTATCGGCGATAGCAATCTTCACTACGACTTATATCATTGGGAATCATCCTGTTCTGGAGATCGATATACTGCAACGCTTCACAATTTGGTTCGGTTTTGTTGGACTTGCATTGGTTTATGGAGGAAACACTCCCCTTCGGAACGCAAAAACGATAAAGTTTGCGAAGTGGATCACCTTGCTCGGAGCGATTGTCTTCGTTTTATACACCACCCTGCCATTCTTCAATCAGATCCAGCCCGGACTCTCGATCTTCCGGGTTCCTCACCAGATTATCGCAGACAAGAATCCCTATTCCGTGATTCTCGGATACGGTCTGATTCTGGTGATCGCCGGTTGGGCCTTCACGGCTGTCATCTCCGGTATGAATCTGCTGAGCAAGGACCTGATGCAACCCCGCTCAATACGCCACACGATGCTGACTGTCTGGGGCTGGTTTTTCCTGCTGGCGCTCTTCGCGAACTACGCTCCTTTGATGCCGTCGCTGGATAAAATCAACGATGGCAAAGTCTTCCTGCTTTTTTCCGTTCTTTGGAACTTCCTGAAGACGGCAATTTATATCTTTCTGCCATTCATCGTGTTAGCGGAATCGATTTCTCTCGCGCTGCATGTTAAGAATAGATTACATGAAAAGGTTTGACAACGAACGAAGTTCACGTGGATATTTACCGACATGAAACGAACAAACGCCTTGCTTCTTGTTTTTATAATCTTCACGGTCGCTTTCGCGGGATGCGCTCAACCTGCAAGTGACGAAGAACAGCTTGCCGGAAAGCTCCTTGCGTCTTTACAGCATGCCGAGCTCGATGATTTTATCGAGTTGTGCCTGTCAAAGGATGATTATCGGCAAATCACGATTCAGATGCGCAAAGTACCCGGGCTCGACAACGCATCGGAAGACGCCCTCGTTCGATCGTGGGAAGAATACCAGTTGCTTGTCACGGAGATGTTTCGCAGCATTATCGATGAAGGCGTTCAGCAAGGTGTTCGTTGGGCGCATATCGAAATGCTTTCCGTGGTCCCCGGCGATGAAGTCATCGAAGATTACATCCCGCCGGCTATCAAGATGCTCAACGATTTGAGCATCCGTTTCTCCGACGGGAAAGGCGCTTACCTGATTCGATTCTATGATCCGGTCAGGATTCACGATACATGGAAGATATCCAGCCATCTGTATCTCCTGCACAAGGAAGGTTAGCTTGAGACCATTGATCAGGCTCTTCATGCTGGCTTGCGGAATATTCTGGCTGCTTGTGCTTTTTATCCTGCCGGTATTGAAGATAACCCCGCCTGAGTATATCCGTAACAACTGGATGCTCCTGAATCCATCCGGTGAATTCGCGATTGTGCCTCTGCTGTCATTCGTGAAGAGCCCGTGGAACGCACTTGGTTCTCAGAACAGCGCTTCGACGCACGCGCTGGCAACAGGCATCCTGTTTCTTGCCCTGAATGGCATCTGGCTGATTTCCAGGACGGTCGCCCTGATGAAATCCCCTATATCCAGGCTATCCATTCCCGAGTACATAGCGTTATCGGCAACGCACATCCTTCTTGTACCATCTCTGCTTTGGATATGGAAAAGCATGAATTCCCTATCCTGTTCGCTCACTCACTTTGGGTGGATTTCTATCGGACTCTCGATCGCGATGGTTCTTATTATGTATCCCCTGAAAAGATTGTCGAAATCACAAATGAACTCCAGTCAACAGGAATCGTATGAAACGAATCATTAACTCGAATGTAGCTTTCTTCATCGTCTTGTTTTGCGCCGTACATACCCTTGCTCTCCACGCAATGGATATAAAACCCGACAAATTCCTGATCATCAACGCCCATTGCACCGGCGATTCCTGGAGCAGCGCGGTGGACTCGGGGATCAGAAGCTACCTCGGCCAGAGCATTGACACAATGATTTACATCGAGTATCTTGATCGAGTTCATTTCTGCGAACCGGATGTCATCACCAACCAGGCGCGTCTCATCCACTCGAAATACTATAATATCGATCTGACCGCGCTTATCGTTTACGATCCGATCTCGTTAGACTTCGTTCTCGAGTACCGCAGTACAATTTTCCCTGGAATTCCGATTATTTTCTGCGGACCGGCCTCCAACCTGCCACCCGGGGACGAGGAAATTGATAATTTCCATTACATTCCGGTTCCGAACACTACTTTATCGGCTATCGAATGGGCTGTCGGAGCTTTCCCGGATGCAAAAAACATTGTCGCGATATCGGATCAAACGGTTTCAGACCAGGCAGGGCTTGAATCCATGCGAAAATCGGTTTCGGTATTCCTGAACGAACATGAATATCACGAGTTCAGCGGATTCACCGCCGAGGAGATCGTCGAAGGTTTTGCTTCCCTGGAGGGGAAGTCCTTTGCTGTCGTATTGAACTACTGTTTTGACCGTTTCAATAACCGCATCACGCAGATGGATATAAATAAAATCCTAGCGCTCTCAGATACCCCGATCATTACGAATCAACGCGATATGATTTCGAGGCTAGCCGTCGGCGGATTTTTCTTGAACGGGACGAAATTGGGGGATTATATCGGGAAGAGGACTATCGAGATCGTTCGTGGAACACAGATGGAGAATCCCCTCCCCTTCAAAATCGATATCGTCTTCGATTCGAATCTGATCAAGCGATTCGATATTCCAATAGCCCTGCTTCCGGACAACGCCGTCATACAGAAAGAGAAGAGTTCAATCCGGAAGTTCATTGAAATCTATGCGGGAGCGTCCATTTACCTCTTCGCGATCCTCATTGTCGCCTTGATACTCACGATCATCCTGTTTCTGAATCTGAAAAGGACCATGCGCGCCCTCAAGGAGCGTGAAAAACAGATAAAAATCATCCTCAACAGCTCGCAAATCAGTCTTTGGAAATGGAGACGCGATCTTGACGCTTTGGTTTTCGATGAGGTCATGATTCAACGCGTAATTGTCGATCAGGGTGTTAACAAGCTACCCAGAGATCGCTGGCATGAGATTTTGCACCCCGACAGCCTGGCCATGATCGACGAATACTACCAGCGGATGGACAATGGGGAGATCGACGGCTTCGACGACGAATGCTTGTTGCGCATGCTCGACGGCGGGTATCAATGGTTCCGGATCGTCGGCAAGGTAACCCATCGCGATCGCAAGGGGATGGTACTCGAAGTTCACGGGATGATTCTGAACATACACTCTCAGAAAATATCCCAAGCGGAGCTCTTCCAAACCCATGCCCTGATGCATGCGGCAATCGATCAGTCTCCCGCAGGTATCCTTATTGCCCAGGCCCCGGATGTTAGGATTAACATGGTGAACAGCGCTGCGGCGCAAATCCGCGGAGTCGAGCGGAGAAATCTGATCAATTCACCCGTCGAAGAGCACTTCATGAAGTGGCAGACGTATCATGGCGACGGCTCGCCCTACAAGCCGGAAGACCTCCCGCTGAGCAAGGCCGTGCAGCAGGGTGTCACAACGCACAATGAAATCCTGGTCATGCGCGATGTGAATGGCGAAGACCACTGGATTATCGTCAACGCGACGCCGATCCGCAACAACAAAGAAGAGGTTACGGCGGGTATCGCGATCTTCCTCGACATCACCGAGAGCAGAAAGTATCAGCAGAAACTTGCCGAAAACGAAGAGCGATACCGGATGATCTTCGACAACAGCCCGTTGGGGATATTCCATTATAACTCCCAGGGCGTCATCCTCGAAGTCAACGAGAAGATGCTCGAACTTCTGGATACCAAGAAGAAGAAACTGATTGGCCAGAACATGCTCTCCATCTCACAGGATAGCAAGATACAGGATATCATCAGGGCTTCGCTGAGTGGAAAAGCCGGCTACTACGAGGGAGATTACTCCACCCTGTTGAACCGGTATCGTATCCCCGTAAGGATTTTCTTCAGCCCCGTATTCAATTCAAGCGGCGAGCAGATCGGTGGCCTGGGGATCGCGGAGGACATGAGCGACTGGCGACGCGCGGAGCAAGCGCTTGTCCAGAGCGAAGAGAAGTTTCGCATCCTCTCGGAGAAATCAATCGCAGGTATCAATATATCCCAGAACGGCGTGTTCAAGTACGTCAATCCCCGCATGACCGAGTTGTTCGGTTACACCGAGGAAGAAATGCTCGATATGCCGATCCATAAAATCATCTATCCGGACGACATGGAGATCGTGCGGCAGAATCTTCTGAAGCGCATGCACGGAGAATCCGACACGGTTGTCTACGAGTTCCGCGGTGTGAAGAAAAGCGGCGAGATCATTCACATACAGACTTTCGGTTCGATCATCACATACCGCGGTGAAATGGCTGCATTCGGCACGCTGATCAACATCACCGAGCGGAAACGCGCCGAAGAGGAACGAATCCGCCTGGAGAAGGCCATCGATCAGACTTCCGAGGCGATCTTCATTACGGACTCGTTCGGCATCATCCAGTACGTCAATCCGGCCTTCGAGAAACTCAACGGCTACATGCGATACGAGGTGATCGGGCGCAATGCCAGCATCCTCATTGAGGAAGAGGAAGACCAGGCGTTCTATGATACGGTCTGGGACAAACTACGCACCGGAACCATCTGGAGCGGGATTCTGACAAATCGCAGAAAGAATGGTACACTCTACAACGCCGAGGCGACCTTCTCCCCTATCCGCGATAACCAGGGAATGATCAATCAGTTTGTCGTCGTACTCAAGGATGTTACGGACCGCGTCCGCATCGAAAAACAGCTCAGGCAGTCGCAGAAGATGGAAGCAATCGGCACGCTCGCGGGTGGCATCGCTCACGACTTCAACAACATCCTGGGCGCGATCCTGGGATACACGGAGCTGGTGGTCGATGACTCGGAGCAGTATCCCCGAATCCATAAAAACATGATCGAGGTGATGGCGGCGGCATCGAGAGCGAAGGAACTCGTTGCGCAGATTCTTGCATTCAGCAGGCAGAAAGAGCAGGAGAAGAAGCCGGTCAACGTTCTTCACATCGTGAAGGAAGTGCTGCGCTTGCTCCGCTCGTCAACGCCGACAACGATCGAGATCAAACGAAGCCTCGAATCGAAGAGCCCAATCGTGATGGCGGATCCTACGCAGATTCACCAGATCGTAATGAACCTTTGCACGAACGCTTCTCAAGCCATGAAGGAGAACGGCGGCATCCTGGATGTTCGCGTCAGAGAACTCGAGTTCAAGGAACCGTTTGTCGCGCGGCACGAGCTTAAACCCGGGAAATACGTCTGTCTCACCGTGGCGGACACCGGGAAAGGTATCCCGCCCAACATCATGGAACGAATCTTCGAGCCGTATTTCACCACGAAGAAACAGCAGGGCGGTACAGGCCTTGGCCTCGCGATCGTTCATGGAATCATTCGAAACCTCGAAGGCGATATCGTTGTATCGAGCGAAGAAGGCGCGGGTACCGAATTCGTCGTCTATCTTCCGATGATCGAGCAGAAATCGACGGTGGTCGAGCCCTCGACAGAGCCCCTGCCGAAAGGAACCGAGACCATCTTGTTCATCGACGACGAAGATATGCTGATCAACTTCGCCAAGCAGGCCTTCGCGCGTTTGGGGTACAACATCATTACCTTCAAGGACCCGCGAGAGGCTCTGCAATACTATCAGAGGCACATCGATAAAATCGATCTTGTCATCACCGACCAGACCATGCCCAAGATGACAGGCGCACAGCTCGCAACAGCCATACTGCATGAAAAACCGGGCATGCCGATCGTTTTATGCACGGGATTCAGCGAAACGATTTCCCGGGAACGGGCGTTGCAGATGGGCATCCGCGAATACGTCATGAAGCCCCTCATCATGAAAGAAATGGCGTTCATCGTCCGGGATATCCTCGACCAGAGTAAGGTCTGAGAAGAAACGAATCGGGTTACAATATGAAAGAATCGTTATCCTTTTTTCTACCGTTTATATTTTACATCGTAGCATTGCTTTATGTCGGATTCAGGCAGAAATCCAACGCTTCGGATACAGAAGACTATTTCCTCGGCGGCAGAGCGATGACACTGCCAGCGCTGGTTGCAACGCTCGTGACAACCTGGTACGGCGGGATACTCGGCGTCGGGCAATTCACCTACCTTTACGGGATATCAAACTGGTTTATCTTCGGGCTTCCGTACTATTTCTTCGCGATTGTATATGCACTGCTCATCGTCCCGAAGATCCGGCAGCACCAGGCGCTATCTTTACCTGAAATGCTGCGCGACACCTTTTCCAGAAAAATAAGCGTGATCGGGTCGATCTTCGTTTTCATCATCATCTCCCCCGCTCCATACATCCTGATGCTAGCGTTGCTGCTTCAGTTCTTCTTCCAGATTCCCTTTTCGATCAGCATGCTCATCGGTCTCGCGATTTCGATTGCATACGTATGGAAGGGCGGCTTCCGCTCGATTGTAAGCACGGATAAGCTCCAGTTCATTTTCATGTTCGCCGGATTCATGATCCTGATCGCCTACGCGATGCGCGAGCTCTCCATTGTTCACCTATGGCAATCGCTTCCGGAAGGCCACAAGAATCCTACCGGCGGGATGAGCTGGCAACAGCTCGTCGTATGGTTCCTCATCGCCTCGTGGACATTCATCGATCCGGGATTTCATCAGCGCGTCATGGCCGCAAAGAACACGCAAACGGCCCGTAGAGCCATCCTCACATCAGTAGGATTCTGGTTTTTCTTCGATTTGCTGACCATGACTTCCGGTCTCTATGCCGTTGTCCTGCTTCCTGGTCTCACCGATGCGCAGACAGCTTTTCCAGCACTCGCCGGGCATCTGCTTCCGCCCTTTGTCAAGGGTGTATTCTTCTGCGGACTCTTGGCAACGGTTATGTCCACCATCGACAGCTTCACGTTCCTGAGCGCGATCACGCTGGGTAACGACATTGCCGGAGCATTCAAGTCGGGCAACGACCAGGCAACCATCAACAGATACGTGAAAATCGGTCTTCTGATTACTGCGGGAGTTTCCATCTTGCTCATCTACCTGTTCCCGTCCATCATCGATCTATGGTACAATATCGGGACGCTGACACTGCCACCCATGCTGCCAGCGCTTCTGTCAGCCTACTTCAAGAGGCTCCGGATTCCCAATTTCGCTACACTAACCGTGATGATCCTGAGTTTCATCATATCGGCGGGGTGGTTTACAACAGGCCAGATCAAAGCGGTTGATGGATGGGCGCAATACCCGATGGGGATCGAACCGTTCTTCCCGGGACTCGTGTTCGGTATTGTGATTTACGCTGCCTATCATACGATTTCACGATTGAAGAGCCACTAAATGAAGCATGGCAAAACGGAAATCGTTCCCAGAGAGCCATTTCCGCATGCTCAATTTCGGCTCTGCTGCAAATCTGGTGGGTAATTGTATCTCAGCCCTTCCTTAATGTCATCCTGAGCGGAGTCGAAGGATCATTCAATGCTGAACCCATCCTTCGACTCCGCTCAGGATGACAGAGAAAGGAAGCACAGGATAAAACCCTTCAATAGATGCTTACCCACTCGATTTGCAACAGAGCCTCAATTTCTCTGATTCATGAATCGTCAAAGCTGAAATGGTATCATATCTGGAAGAATACTACCAGCAAAAAGTCTCACGTGCAGGCGTGAGCAGATTCGTTCAATCCGCCACGCAGACGTGGTGTTGCACTCCGTAATCTTACGTTCGATAGTCCCGACGGTGTGCTATATCCACGATGGAGTGGCGCGATTGGACGAAGATGCCACGCCGGACATCGGGTAACATGTCCCACCTCTCCGATTATCAATTCCTTCAGAAAACGCTTGACGGGTGAAAAAGAATATCGCTTTTATTCGTTCTGGCATAACGGAGGTTGAGCAGATGAAGAATTACAGTTACGATAAAAGAGGCGAAAGGCGTTCCGGGCCGGATGTCTGGTTTAAAATGATCTCCTGGCTCAGCGTTATTGGATGGGTACTGATGTTAATATCGCTGGTCTTGTTCGACCTGGCGAAGCCTCACATGATCACTTTCTTTGATCGCTTCTTCCATGTTTCCGGCGTTTCGATTTGGGATTATCAGATGACTCTTTACATATTCTACATCATGATTTTCGGTGTGATTCTGAGCGTAATCGGTCTTCTCATCAACGCGAAAAGGCATCGCAGGAAAAGGGATCGGTACAGCCTTTCGCTGGTTTTACTTGGCGTTGTCTCTCTGCTAGGCGCAGCGTTCTACATGTTCCGCTTCTGGTTGCGGTAGTATTCAATCCGTAATTCTTCGATAGTTCGTTACTGTCATGTCTCCGTCAATCACGTTGCCTTCGCTGTCTTTGGTCTCCAATCTTGTGAGCTCGAGATCATTTACACTGGTGAAATGAACCTTGTCGCGCGTTGCGATACCCCATGTTTGCCGTACTAAAACATTGGGCGTTTCCACGGACCAAGTACCGGTCTCTTCTCCGCTGACAGTGAAGATTTTCCCGTCATCCGAGAACTTGATTATCGTGTCCATTCCGCCGACTTCCTGCCATGAGCTTATAAGTTGATCTGTAATCCTTTTTGCCGGATCAATTTTCCTGGGTTTTTCCTTACAAGCTGTAAGAATTACGATTATAGTGATCAAGAGAACCAATGTAATTTTGCGCATATCATCATTCCTTTAAGCGAAACTATTCAAATCTCAAACCATGTTGTCAATGAAAAAGAGACGGAATTATCTCGATGCTCGTCCACTCATTGCATTTTCCTCGCATCGCGGGTAATATAAGCCCAGCCGAGCCCAACAAGTGCTCCGCCAAGATGAGCGATTGCGTTGACACCTCCCTCGGCGCTGTTTACTTGGTGGATCGAGTTAATCAACTGTATTCCAATCCAGATCACGAGAAACCAGAATGCCTTTATCCGTATGGTGTAGAACATTCTGCCATGCTGGCCGCGAACGGGTATCAAGCTCCACACGAAAAACATATAGCGGAAGCTCGACTTGGGGAATAGAAATATGTAATAAACGAGCACAGCCGATATCCCGGCGCTAGCACCAACGGACGGGATATCTTTGACCGGGCTCAGTATCATATACAGGAGCGTGCCGATGAAATGTCCGAAGAAAAGGAGCATGATGTACCGTGTTGGGCCAAGCTCTTCTTGCACATTGTCTCCGAAGAAGACAAGGTAGTACATATTCGATATCAGGTGCCACCAGCCGGCGTGCATAAAGAATGATGTCAGAATCGTTCCGCCTGCGTATCGTAGTGCCATCGAGGGAACAAAACCGAACGCCATGATCGCGTGCCGAAGATCCGTCAGAGACAAAACAAAGGCAAGAACGCACAATCCGACAATCCCAAAATTCCAGTACGGTATTGAGTCCGTCACAATATCGTCGTCTTCAATGGGAAATCCGAACAATGCAAGCCAGAATTTGTATCCCGTCGGAGTAGGATCGTTGAAATCCTTGTATCTCTTTTTTACGGTATCAAGCTCGAATTGCAGCAGCACATCCCGCGTCTTTTCATCCAGGCCGTCGTAAATCCCTTCCGGTTTCTTCTTAATTTCTTCTCGCGGCAACGAGTCGTACTCTGACTTATCAAACCACACAAGCTGGCACCGAAGGCACAAGTCGATCTCGCAACCCAACTCATCAGACGTTATCCGGCTCATTTTCGAGCCACATTCCGGGCAGGCTACCCCATCGTTGTTAAGAGAACTTCTGGCCTGTCGCCACAATGTTTGAGCGCTTTTCTTCAGCGCAGGATCGTTTTTCAGTACTGCGTAATTGATCATCTCCCCGCTGCACGTGGGGCAAGTGTGTATCCCGCCTCCGTGCATGATCTTCGCTTCAAGTCGCGTTCCGTCAACCGGACAATGGTAGATCATTCTTCTTCCTCCAGCATGCACAAGAAGTGGGTTGCTGTCATCTTTATGTCAATATATTATCTGCCGTTCATTTTCTCCGAGGTGGTTGCTCGCAGGTGTCGGGCAGTCTCCGCGGGGCGGGGCGGCGGGTTCGCTTCGCGAACGAAGCGCTTTGATGCTATTGTAAAAGCATCACGGCGCTTTCGTAAATCCCTTTGGTATTTACGCCGCCGCCCCGCCCCGCGGAGATGTCAACTGCCATCCATTATTAAACATCTTCAAGGAAGCGAGTCTCCATTGACAAAAAAAGCGTGCAGATATGATTGGTATAAAAAACAATGGGATTGTGTGTGGAGAATTCGAAAGAGCAGAGCAACCAGCTTCTTGATCATGTACTCGAGGCCGTATGGATACTGAATCGCGATGGATCGTTTGCGTACGCGAACAGACTCGCATCCGGTTTCTTCGGGTTTCCCCTGGATGAACTGAAAAAGTACAAGATGTTCGACTTCTTTTCAGCGGAGAATTTGCATTTCTTCCAGCAAATCTACAAGAGAGTTTTTGAAGGGCAGGAGCAGCAATTCGACATCCCCATGATCATCGCGGATGAAACCCAACACGTCTTGCATCTCCGAATCATTCCCTTCTATCAGGATCATTTGATCGTTGGCAGCATGCACTACGCAATGGACATCACACAACAACGGGCCACGGAGAAAGCGCTCGATCTCTCGCGAGAACGCTACCAGCAGCTCATAAGCGATAAGACGGAGTTTCACCTCCGACTGACCCCCGAAGGCCACGCGGCGTTCGTAAATTACGAACAGATACCGGAACTGAACCAGACCCGCGAGGAAATCCTCGGTAAACATTTCCACGAGTTGTTGCCGGTCGAAAACCACTCGATGATCGACCAGATCATTCGCTCCCTCACTCCGGAGAATCCCAGCCAAACACTCCAGCTCCACATCAATTTCCCGTTCGGTTCAGGCGAATACATGTGGACGATCCAGGCGATCTATTCGAAGCACGACGACGATTCGGAGCTGATCGAATACCAGGTCACCGGCAGGAATGTCACCAATCGCCAGCCATCGCCACTGTCGGATCAGGACCGCGTCAAAAGCATGGCGGTCCAGACAATCCGATCTCTGGCCAGGACCATCGAGAAGAAGGATCCCTACACTTACGGCCATCAGATTCGTGTGGCCGACCTCGCGGTCGAGATCGCCAAGGAAATGAATCTGACCATCGACCAGATCGAAACGGTTTACTACGGTAGCATTATTCATGACATCGGCAAGATTTTCATTCCATCCGATATCCTGAATCGCCCCGGCAGACTCAGCGACGTCGAGTTCACGCTGATTAAAACCCACCCGCAGATCGGCTACGACATCCTCAAGGAAATCGAGCTACCCTGGAATATCGCGAACATGATCCTCGAACACCACGAACACCTGGACGGCACCGGGTATCCCAATGGACTGAAGGCCGGAGACATCATGCTGGAAAGCCGCATCCTCTCCGTGGCCGACGTGGTGGAAAGCATCTCGTCCCACCGTCCGTACCGGCCAGAAAAAGGCATCGAACGATCGCTGCGCGAAATCGAAGAGAATCAGGGCACTCACTACGACGCGGAAGTTGTAGGAGTCTGCTTGAAGCTATTCAAGGAAAAGGCTTACGATTTCACCCATTTCAACACCTGCATCCTCGATCCCGGTATGATGATCTAACTCCCTGCATTTACGATCCCAGATCCGCTACCCCCTATCTTGCTTCTCCTCCGGATGGCGAAACCCCTTTAACATAGTAGAATCTCCTACCGTCTTCCGGCAATGGCGCTGACCAACTCGTCCCCTCATAAGAACCGGTCTCATCCACAGAATATGGTCCTTCCGGAACATCCGCGGAGTAGACTTTATATGACTGCGCACCCAACGAGGCCTGCCATGTGATTTGTACGTTTCCCTCCGTTTCGACAATCTGAACGTCTCCCGGAACGAATGGCGTAAACTCGTACTGGTCGAAGTATAGATATCCAAGATCGGCTATGGTGCCGTCCGGATCGTACCCGGCAGAAGGATCGCCGGCGTCGATGCACGGAGAAACCGCTTCATCCTGATCCGGATAGCTTTCCCATGAAAGCCCGAAATCGCCCGTGAACAAAGGATCGGCATCGATGATCCCATCTCCCGCATATACAGTGCCGTTCGAGTTCGTGTAGATATTATCGATTCCACCGTCCAGGTCGCTGTAGGCAATATGCACGGCACAATCAGCGCCGCTGTTGTTGAAGGTTATTTCATTGGGCGTGTTACCCCAAAGAATGGAATTCTCGATGTGCGGCCCAGAGTTGTTGTAACAGAATATGGCACCGGAATCGCCCGAAATGTTCCCGGTTATGGTACAGAACTTGATTCTCGGGCTGCAATTGTTACAATAAACAGCCCCCCCGTGGTTGCTCGTACTGTTGTTATGGATCAGGCAATGGTCGATAATAACATCCGAGTTCAGAAGGAACATTGCCCCTCCATGATACCCGTAACATGAGCGTATCGTACAATTCTGAACGAGAACCGCATCCGAGTTCTTGCAATACAATGCGCCTCCCGGGTTTGTCGTACCGCTCTGCCCGTTCTCGAAGATACAGTGAACGAAACGCGTCGTGTCGGATCGGTTGCTGTTTATGTCCGTCACTTCCATGTGCAGCCAGGTTCCGCCGTCGATATTGCTGTCGAAGCGGATCGGATCCTCATCCGTACCGATCGCCTGCATGTTCCCTCTGACGTTGATGGAATAGCGACCGCCAAAGAGGATTTCGCAACCGGGCATGATATTCAGTGTGCTGCCGGAGAGCACTTCGCTGTAATTCGAAATGACGATCGGACTCCACTCCGCGAGCCACGTCCCGGAAATATCCGTCTCATGCAGGAAGCGATAGGGCCCCATATCGCTGCGAGTTCCGTCGATATCCAGGATTGTTGGATCTCCGGTATCGATGCAGGGCGTTTTCCCGGATGGGTCCGGCCAATTGCTCCAGGTGAGATGATAATCTTCGTCCCACTGCGGATCGATATCGATATTCCCCGTGCCTTCCCATCCGCCTTCAATATCGGAATAGGTTACGTGGCATATCGAGCCAGAGTGGTTGTAAATCGAGCCGGAGGTATTGTCGTGCAGGATGCAGTTCACAAGCGTGGGTCCCGCACCCGATTGATTCCATAATCCATAGTGACTGCTGCTGGTTATCAGACAATTGGTGATGGTCGGATCGGCATCGATGCACATGATCGCACCGGAGTTCTCGTATGTATCGTTGTCGTAGAAGGTGCAGCGTTCAATCGTAATGTTCGAGTTGTACCGGCAACTGATTGCCCCGCCGTAATTCGCCCGGTTGTAGCAGAAAACGCTGTTCGAGATCGTGAGATTGGACGAGTTCTCGCACAGGATCGCCCCGCCGTCGTCCTCCGAGCTACCACCTGGACCGCCGTAGTCTCCGTCACCGTACTGGAATTGACAATAGTCGATGACGCTCGGATCCTGGCCGTTGGTATCGAGATTGAGGAAACATATCCGATGCCACCGTTCAGCCTCTGGAGACGCGCTCGTAAACAGGATCGTTTCGCTCTCGGTTCCAATCGCCTCCAGGCGTCCGTTAACCGTCATCTTGTAGTATCCGTTGAAGATAACCTCAACACCCGGCTCGATGATCAACTCATCTCCCTCGTTTATCTCTATGTCGCCACAAACGTAACAGGGAGAATGAATCTGCTGCCAGGTTCCTGATACTGCGCCGGAGACAGCACACGTAAAAATTATCTCCAGATAGGGCGATTGAGACGAGTCGTGTCCGTTCATACGTACCCATCCGGCAGTCGTTTCATGCGGATCGAAGATAATACCGAACTCTCCGTCGGGCGCATTGATGATGTCTGTCACAATGGAGCCTCCCAAGTTATGTTCGGTCCATTCGTCGCAAAAACCATCCTCTTCATTGATGTCGAGATACTCTGCTCCATTGCCCTTGGACCAGAATATCGTTGAGCCGGAGGACGTAACCGGATCGACCGTTAGTTTGCGAACGTAGGATATGAAGTTATCTGATCCGAGGCTCGAATGAAAAACGTGTAGCACGACTTCGTCTATAACCGCAGTTTCGGGAATGGCCGATACGTTGAACAAAGCCCAGCCAATTCTAGGCTCCGGGAAAGTAACAGGAGACAGTTCCATCCTGCCGTCCATTTTTTCATCACACGTACATCGCCCGGTGCCATACGTGATATTCAGAGCAGGGCAATTGAGCGTTAAACGAGTTTGAGAATACAATAAACTAAAAATCTGGAGTACAAAAAAAGTGAAAAGCAGGCACTTTCTCATGGAGACCTCCCACATACTAAGAGTAACTTGTTATTGTTGAGAGCAACGATCTATGACGAAAAGAATCATATTCATTTCTTGTGCCTATGTCAAGTATTTTCACAAGGATAAGGCTATCCTCTCCAGCTTCTATTGCAGAAAGCCATTCTATCGAGGTGGCAAGATTTTCTAAATTCTAAAGAAAATTGGACATTTTCAAACGTGATCGAGAAAATGCCATTGAACGAACAGTTCGGGAGATATATCCGTGATAAGCAGATTAAAAACGTTGATACAACCAAAACCTCGATTCAATCCGATTCCTTTCAGCCGTATTATCGATGAAAGGAAGGAGCTTTGTATCCTCATGCCGCAGGATTTCAACCAGTGCCTGCGAAGCGCTTCTCACATCACTCGCTTGAGCAGCGGCTTCAACAGACTGAGCTGCTATCTTCCGAATTTCTCCTACCCGTTCTTCGAAGCCATCCCATTTGGCTGCAACGTGAGAATACTGCCGCTGAGCCAGTTCAATCCCGGCAGTTCATGCTCGATCCTCATCGACTTGAGCGCGGAGAAGGTCGCCGGAGCGCCATTCGGCGAGACCGTATTCCTGAGCTTGCATGGCGTTTCCAACATCGAGTTCGTCCCCAAACCGAGGGAAGCATCTGAGCTGTTCGACCAGTTCGCTCAACTCGTCGGCGCAACGGGGGAAAGCCGTTTACCGCAACCCGAGATACGCCCGGATCACTTCGACAAGGCGCGTAAGAAAATGCTGGATAATCGCTTTGCCAACGTCATCGTTCATGCGGAAGGCCGGAAAACAAAAAGCGAAATCAGTGAAATTACAGGTTTTTTGAAGCGTTCCTACTCCGCGAACGTTTATTTATTGGATAAAGCTGTAAAAACGGGACTGGATTTCACCAGCGTGGAGCAGCCGGAAGTCGAAGACCTCCTGACCATGTTCTGCATGATCCACGAATCCGATCTGTTTGTTACGGATTCGACTCCGGTCTGGGAGTTCTTCCGTAACTGGTTCCAGCACTGCCTGCACTGGCGGGAATGGAGAGAGCGAAGAAATCGCGAGAATGAACTGGTCGCATACCTGAACCATCATTACAAGATCAATCCGAGAGGTTAATAAAATGCTGAAGAAACAATGGATTTTCCTTTTACTGCTCCTGCTTTTAGCAGCATGCATGCTGTTCGCGAACGAATCCGAAGACTTGCAGTTTGTCGTAAAGCTCTACGCTAACGGAGAGTATCGCATCGCGAAACTGGAGATCGACAAATTTCTGGCTGCGTACCCGGAAAGCCGCTTCGTCAACGACGTCTCCTATCTCAAGGCGGACATCCTTCTTCGCGACAAGCGCTATGATGCGTCACGTGAGATTTTCCAGAAGCTCTACAACGGCAATGTGAAGTCCTCGATTCGCGCCGAGGTGATTCTTGGGCTCGCGCAGTGCTGCTATTTCATGGAGGATTACACCAGGGCGAAAGAGTTGTTCCAGCAGTTCACCAGTCAGTTCCCACAACATGAACAAAACTGGCTCTCATTCTATTATCAGGGACGCATCGCCTACCTCAAGAAGACCTACCGGGAATCCTCCGACCTCCTGGCAAGCGCGCTGCGTTTCAAGGACGATCCGAAAATCTATCCGGCGTTGATCCAGAGCATGCTGAAAAGCGGTAAGGCTGCCGAAGCCGAGGAGATGCTCACAATCCTGGAAAACATGCCCGGCGCTCAATCCTACATCGAGCAGGCGCGCATCTTCTATCTTCAGAACATGATCGATGAGGGCCAGTACAAAGCGGTTCTTACATACAACAAGGAAGCCATCTCCCCCGATTCGCAATACTACGACGCGTACGCGAAAATCATCGCCACCGCTTTCTTCGAGACGGGGGATTACCGCCAGGCGATGGAGATGTTGCAGACCATCGAGAAGCTGGACGACTCGGCCGAATACTACCTCGCGCTTGCCTACATGAACCTCGAGCAAATCGACAAGGCACGCCCGTTGTTCGAGAAGCTGGCAAAAGATTCCTCACAATCAAACATCAAGGCGAACAGCCAGTTCTACCTCGCGAAAATCCAGGGGCAATCCTCGCTGGACACAGCCAATCAAACCCTCGAATCGTTCATCGCGTCGCATCCCGAGAGCAGCTTCATCAGCGCAGCAAGATTTCAACTCGGCATGAACTGTTTCGAGCAGAAATCCTACCTCAAGGCGAACGAGAACTTCAAGAAAGCCCTCAGTGAGCTATTGGATAACAACTCCAGGGAAAAGGCTCGCTTCATGATCGCCGAAACGAATTTTCTTCTGAATAAACCGGACGACGCGCTCACCGCATTCACGAATTACCTGACATCGTACCCGAATGGGAAATTCCGCGACGAAGCCCTCTTCAAGGCTGGATTGATCCGCTTCCAGAAACGGGATTTCCGTCAGGCCAAAACCGATTTCGAGCGTCTTCTCGCCGATGAGAGCGACTCGGGCAAAAACGGCATGGCGAATTTCTACCTCGGAGAAATCGCGCTGAACATGGCACAGGACGATCAAGCACTCCTGTATTTCCAGAAATCCCTCTCGACAGGCGACGACATCCCACTCGTGCATGAGCGGATTGCGAGGATCTATTTCCATAAGAAAGATTACGACCAGGCGCTGGCTTCGCTCCGCAACATCCAGAGCGGCAGTGGGATCGAATTCAGCAAAGCGCTGCTCACAGGTGATATCTACTTCGCAATGAAATCCTACCGTGACGCGCAAATCCAGTACCAGAACGCCACCGACTCCGCCTCGGACGAGACGGAGAGAGAGCAGGCGCGCAGTCGCCTGGCATGGACCTATTACCAGTTGCGCGATTATTCCAAGGCCACCAGTCTTTACAACGATCTCTCGGCCTCGAGCGCGGACCGGAGCAAGTTCCTCCTGATGGCGGCCAACGCGGCCTTCAGCGCGGACGACTTCGTTTCTGCAGCCGATTACTTCAAGCAGTATCTTCAGGGGTCACCATCGGGCGAAGACAAATACAAGGCCATCCTCGGCATCGCCGATTCCTATTACAACCTGGGAGATTACAAGAATGCCTCTTCCTACTATTCACAGTTGATCTATCCGTATGTCCCGAAAGCCTGGTTCGACAACGCGCTGGACGGCATCAAGTGGTGCGGAAATCGCTCCGATCAAATTGACTTTGTGCGGGAGATCGACAACCTGCTGAACCGCGACGGCGGCGACTCCTTCAAAGGTAAGCTTCTGGAAGCCAAGGCGAATTCTCTCACGGAAGAAGGACGCTATGCAGAAGCGATCCTGACCTGCGAAACGATAATCAACGACCACTTCGGTTATACAAACCTGAACGGCGTGAGGCTCCTTCTGGCAAAATGCTATACGGAAACCGGGAAGTATCGCGACGCGGAAAAGGTTTACACCGCGATCAGCACGAGTTCCGGAAAAAACGAGGAACTTCTTTATAGCTGGGCGCAGCTCAAGCAAAAGGAAAACGACAACATCGCGGCGATCGTGAAGCTCACGGAGGCTTCCAAAATCTCCCACGATGCGCGCATCTGGCTCGATCTCCTCCGCTTACAACAGACCGAGAAGCACCCTGCTTTCATGAGAACCTACGACGACTTTATGCAGTTCACGACCGGGTTGAATCGCGAAAAAGCGGAGCTTCTCTGGATTCAATACCAGATCGGAAGCGAGAGCAGCGAGATGATCGAACCGGTCATCGAAAACCTGCTCAAGAGCCAGCACAAGGAAATCCGCGCTTCGGCCCAGTACTGGAAAGGTTACGTGCTGTACAACAAGAAGCAGTACGAAGAAGCCATCAGCGAGCTCCTGCGCGTGCGCTATCTCTATCCGGAGATCGAGGACGTGAAGATCCAGGCCGAATACCTCGCTTGCTTCGCATATGTCGATATCCGCGAAGAAGCGAAAGCTCGCGAGCGCTACGAGATGATCAAGGAATTCCTGACACCTCAGCAACGACAAGAGCTCGCGAAGAAGCTGGGAGGTGAATAGAATGAAATGCCTGATACTCCCAATCCTCCTTCTATCTCTTGCCACGATATCACTACTTTTTGGGCAGGAAGACATCCAGCTACCGCAAGTGGTTATCACCGGCGAGACGGAGATCTTCGCCGATTCCGTCCGCAAGGACACCGACCTCTCGCGGTATTGGACGCTGGAAGAACCGGCTGCGTACGCCTACGTTTTTTACCCCGCCTCCGAACCGGAGTCTCCGGAGATGCCGAACCTCTCCTCTTCCGGGTTGATCCAGGGATTTCTTGGAACACGCGATTACGGGAGTCTCAGAGCTTTGTATCGCGGCGAACCGGTCAAGGAAGGCTTGAATCCGCTCAATTTCAGCGGGGATTTCCGCACGATCAACTACGATAAAGGATGGGAGACTTCCTCCGGGAACCTCCACTGGATGCCATCCTGGGACCTTTACAGCGCCGACGTTTATTACGATTGGACTCGCTACGACAGCGACTTGCAGGAATACGTTACGGAAAATAACGGCTTCGGCGCGATTCTTCCCGGCAAGAAGGGTGTGGCCGTCGGTCCATTGCTCGCGGTTGACGAGCAGTTGGAGATATCGTTTTACACTTATCGGCAGTCTTCGGAAATCAGCGGTCTGAAGGATCGCGATGCGAACGATTTCAATATTCTCTATAAAGGAGACATCGAAGTTCCGCGCCTCTCCAGCGGAAGCCATATCGAACTTGGATTCCTCAACAACACGATTACGGGGAACCTGAGCTTCTTCAAGAAGGATTTCCTGACGTTTAAAGAGCTCGGGCTCTGGGCTGGTGGCGATGGCAGGCACATCTATCCGTCCATCGTGTTCAACTGGCAGAAGATGATTTTCTACAACACCAGTCTGAAGATACTGAACCAGCCATACACCGGCAACCTCACCCGCATGCAGCTCATTCGCCGGAACCCGTATCAGAACATCGATATCGAGAAACATCAGCCGAAAGCTCCGCTCAACATGACGGTGGCTTTCGAGGTCGATATGCTGATCCCCTTCACGGTGTGGAATCGCACCACCTGGATCAAGGATTACACCGCGTACGCTCACACGGACAGCATGCTCTACGAAGGATTTCTCACAGATGTCCTCTGGAACCGGTCGGGCGTTGATTTCAGTTACACATATCAGCGGTTCGACTTCGTCGATGAATTGACCTTCAACATCCTTCAGGACGAAGACGGAGACCGGATACCGTTCATGCCAATGTTCGAGAACCTCTTCGCGATCACCTACAACCAGGAGGACTGGAATCTTACGCTTCAGGCGCAGTACATTCACGATCGCGAAAACGAAGACGAGACCTCCATGGAGAATGTCATGCTGACAAACATACTGGGGAACTGGCATTTCCAGCCGCAATTCGAGCTCAGCGGAGGCATATACAACCTGTTGAACGAGGAATATCGGGAGTATCGGGAATTACCTGCGAGAGAAACGCACTTCCAAGCGGGAATCTGCTGGTATTTTCGTTGATGAATTCCTGATGAATTTTACTTGACACAAACAGCGCCGCGTTCTTTCAATCACTCGCGAGCGGATGTAACTCAGTTGGTAGAGTACTAGCTTCCCAAGCTGGCTGTCGCGGGTTCGAGTCCCGTCATCCGCTCCAGTTTTATATTTGATTGCAGCTCTCCAAGAACCAGTTTGTATTCTCCATTACTCTGATCCATGAATAGTCAAAGCGAAAATGTATAATATTCGATATTGCACAACCCTTCGACTCCGCTCAGGGTGATAAATTGAACATTGAAGTAGGCTCAAGGGGACACGAAGGAAGGGCTGAGGATGCATCCACCAGGTTTGAAAGATATCTGTAAATAATTACTCTTTCTTGCCCTCGAACACGATCATATCGGAATCGTCGTCGTAGGTGTCGATGTAAACATTGGTGGATTCGCTGAACTTCGTGAGAATGCCCGTGATCACCTTCATCGAGTCCTCAATCCTGTCGAGGTACGGGCCAAGCATCTTTTTCAATTCGCCGTTCGAGCGCTTTGCATCCGATTCTTCATTCAACTTAATCTTGATCAAGTCGAGGTTCCCCTGTATGACCATCAACGGCTGATTAATCTCGTGATTGGCCGTCGCGGCCATCGCCAGCGCTGTCGTGCGTCTTTCGAGGTCGCGGATGCTTTTCTGTGCTTCCTTGAGCTCCTGATACGAGGTTTGCAGTTTCTCTTCGGCCTCTTTGCGCTCGGTGATGTCCATCATCGTCGCAATGACGCCGGCCGGATTGTCTTCACGATCCGTAAAACGTCGCCTGCAAAGAATCAGGTGTCTCAACACGCCATCACTGTCAACCATGCTTGTTTCAATGGGAGTCGATTTCGCTTTGCCTTTCCTGTCCTTGGACTTATCGAGTGGAAGTTGCGTCTCAGGAAAATGGAAGGCATCGATTTTCTGATCAACACATGCCTTGCGTTTGATGTTCGTAAACTGCTCGAAAGCGCTGTTGCAGCCGATGAATTTCCCATCCTGGTCATAATAATACACGGGGATGGGAATGCTGTCGAGAAGGTTCTCCAGGAAACGATCGTGCTCGATGATTTTCATCTCGTTCATCTTCTTCCTGTCAATGTCACGGATCAACTTGATGATCGACAGAATTTCACCGTTTTCATCGTGAACCGCCGAGATATAGACTTCTCCCCAGAAAACCGTGCCATCCTTGCGAACATAGCGCTTTTCAAGATTGAAGTTCCTGATCTTGCCATCCTGCATCATCTTGTACTTCTTCCGGGAATCTTCAAGATCATCCTTGAAGGTAAGATCGAAGAAGCTCTTCTTCTTCAACTCCGCTACAGAATAGCCAAACAACGATTTCGCCCTGCGATTGATATACTGATAACTACCTTCCCGGTCTGTAATGAATACACCGATGATCGAGTTCTCGAGAACTGCCTTGAGCTTCTCGGTCTCCTCAGATGCAATCTTTTCGGAGTGTATGCGCTCATCAACCTCTTTGCGGAGCTCTTCATTGATGCGCTTGAGATCGGCTGTTTTCTCCTCGACCAGTTGCATCATTTCGTCGCGGTGTTTGGAAAGTTCGAGTTCCAGGCGTTTGAATTCGGTGATATCTCGGATGATACCCACGAGTATCTTCTCGCCCGTGACAGTATCCTTGAAGAGCGTTTTCTTGGTGGAGATCACGTGGAGATTGTTCAATGAATCGGTGAAGTCCTCAACGTTCACAATCGGTTCGCCCGTTTGATAAACCTTGTTGTCGATCTCCCAAAAGACGTCCGCCTCTTCCTTCGGGAAGAAATCGTAATCGCTTTTACCTATCAGTTCAGAGCGTTCCAGACCCATGAATTTGCAAAACGCGTCGTTCAGCAACACCCATTTGTGGTGAGAGTCTTTTACGAAGATTGGGTCGGCGATGGTGTTCATGATGGAATCGAGAAACACGTTAACCTTTTTGATCTCGCTCTGGTATTTGTTTTGCTCGGTGATATCGATATCCATTTTGAAGAACTCGGTTACTTCGCCTTGATCGATGATAGGGTATATTATCGTGTAGAGATTGCGAATCTCGTTTTTCTCTCTGGTGATCTCGATGTATTGAGCTACGGTAGGTTGCTTGCTCTCGGCAAGCTCATCGAGCGTATCCAGAAACGAGTTACGATCGATGCCGGCGGAAATGATGTCTTGAATCCGCAAGCCCTGTGCATCGTCGGACGATATCCCGTAAAGCGTCTCGCTGGTTTTGTTCCAGTATGAAATATAACCTCCCTGATCAAAACCCTGCATGGCGATCATGGGAGTCTGGTTGATGATGAATTCGAACCGGCGAATGGAATCTTGCAGCGCTTTTTCAGCAAGAGAGTGGTTGTGGATTTCTATCTCGAGGTTGGAGTTCGCTTGTTTCAGGTCATGGGTTCGGCGCTCGACATACTTCTCAAGGTCTTCCTTCATGTTTTTGAGATTGATCACCATATTCTGGTGATCGGTGATATCGATCAGGTAACCGAAGTAGCTGGCGATTTTTCCTTCAGCATCGATAATCAGGCGGCTGTGATCCAAAACCCAAATGTATTCACCACTCTTTCTTCTCAGTCGATACGGTACGTGCTCGTAATGCTCGTCCATCTTCTCAGAGTGATCGGAAACCTCGCCCGAGACTCGCGATACATCCGCTCCATGAATCAGACTGCTGTAGACAACCTTTCCCGACATGAAGTCTTCGGGGCTGTAACCAAGAAGGTTGTACACATTCGCGCTCACGTACTCGACAGGCCAACCGGGAGCGTTTTTCCATTGAAAAAGGATCACCGGTCCTTTTTCGAACAATCCGATCGTGTCCTCAACACCCTGCGTAAAAGGTACCATTTTACAATCCTTTGGGCAGAATTCGTTATGTTTCCTACTTACACTTGCGAATGATTAAATCTGAGACCCCGAGTCGATAGCCTTTGGATGAGAAAACTATCTGGTTTTTGTCATTAACCAGGAACAGTGCCGGATAATCCGAGATTTCGATATTGAGGAATTTCTTGCTTTTCGTATGTATCACAAACTCAGGGGCTTTTTCCCTGTTACCTTGCTCAGAATATAAAATAAAGCCAATTCCCTTATCTGCCAATATTTTCGATTTGCTTTCGAATTCTTGCAGCATTCTGATCTCCGGCTCGGTGTTTTCTCTCGACCGGAGGAATACAATGCGATAGCCTTCAGCCGGAGCGTCTTCCGCGATCCGGATTATCTCCTCCACGACATCGTCATCCCACTCCTCGCTGACATCGTACATGTCCGATGGCGCGCTCAGATTCAAGGCAACATCCGTTTCCGTCTCGTCGCTCAAATCGCGGATGGCAAGAAGCGCGTCGCCATTCTCGTTGCGAACATACCCCTGGAGATTGTAGATTGTTTCCGCTTCGGGGTACCAGGTGATCTTGCAAGACAGGGAGTCGGCTTCCTCATCGAAGTAGCTGTAGTACATGCCGCCGGACTCGGAAACCGAGCAAAGCAGGAAGTTTCCAAACGGTTCCGCTTTCACCTGCTTGCCGTCCGCAAACACGTTAACGGTAATCGTCCGCGGGGTGAGTTCTGTCTGCTTGTCCGATTCTTCGAAGAGATCGTATTGCTGGAAGGCTGTACCATTCCAAACTTCCAGGTGGCCTTTCCACCGGACAGGCACGCCGAGATACTTCAGGGAATACATGAACAGGAATATCTGGCTTCTCTTGCTGATCGATCTCATGTCCAATATTTGAAGCGGCTCGAGCGAGCCGGCGAAATATTGATTGGTCAGAGTCGTATCCGAGACGATGCTCTGGTTCATCCAGTCGTGCAGTGCCTCGACCGTTTGCATAATCTCGGGGCGATGCAGCGTTTTGATCCGATCGTACAACGCGGGTTGCCAATTATCTTCGGGAACCGGCTTGCTGGAGAAAATCGGGGCTACGACGTGTTCGAACCAGACGGAGTCCGGAACATTGTAGCGATCTCGATTTTCCGAGAAGATTTCCACAATGCTTTGCAGGGAGGAGGAATCCGGGATTTCGATCAGGTCCTTGATGTTCCAGGAAAGCATCATGTGATTCAGGACATCTATTTTCAGGGAGTCCGATTGACTCGCGCCATAAACCTTAAGGAATTGGTCGGTCGCACCGGCGAGACGCTCGCACTGGGCGAGGAAATCATCCCGTCGCTCTGCGTAAGAATCAACCGATTCATCGGCTTCGGGAGCCGGATCGAAGAACATGAGGAATTCGCGCAGGCGCATTCGATGGTCTGCCAGTTTCTTCTCCCGGCGAAGGTTGGAAAGCTCGTTGCGCATTTTCCAGTTTTCGAGAATGGGTTCGCTTGGTTCGCTCTGTGTAACGGGCTCAGCCGGAAAGCGAAAGGAGAATTCGCCGTCAATCTTGTGATCGGTACCGAGCGTTATTTCGATTTCTTCACCGTTTTCGAAGCTGTTGAGCATCGTCCAGCCCAGAAGGTCGTCTTTCGAAGCGGTCAAAAAACTCGAGCCTCGCCCCAGGGATACGCGCAGGATTCCATCTGTATCCGTTTCAAGACTGAGCATGGGAAACAAGCCGCCGTAGGAGAGGGCATAGAAAATGATTTCCGCTTCTTCGACAGGCTCGTGATCTTTATCGTAGACATGAATCGTGTAGTCGATCGTCTCTCCGTAGGTGGAGGTGGTGTTCAACAGCGATTCGTGACTGTCGTACTCAAGTAACTCAGGTGATTCATATTTACCGAAAGCGTGAGAAAGGATCAGGATGCTTCGCCCGGCGCGTGTCGAGTACCATGTGTCCGCGCTGTTATTTGTGGGGCCGTTCGGGCCGAGATACTTCCAGCCGCCCGTCGTCCACATCTCGTTCCAGGCGTGGTTGTTATCCATGAAGTTCCAGTAGGGAGCCGAGACCGGTCGCATGGGGATACCCACGCTCCTTGCCGCGGCGATTTCGAGGATCATGATCTCTTCGCATCTGCCGAACAAGCGTTTCATCGTTGTGAGTGGCGTCTGATCACGCCCGGAGGTTGGCTCGAAGTACACGTTCTCAGCGCACCAGAGGCTGACGATCATCATCGCTTCTTCCAGGGATTCCGCTTCGCGAACCTGCGGTTCGAGTTCCGAATAGAGCTGCTCGCGCCAAGACACGAGCGGTTCCTGCGAAATACGCATGGGAAGCACGAAGTGTTTGAAGATGTCCCCAGGAATATCCTTCGTATAAGGCAGTTCACGCGACTTCAGTGCAAAATCAACGTTCTCCAGAAGCAGTTCGGGCGTCAGAACCGCCAGATCGAACGGTGACGAGTTTTCCAGGATGAACTCGATCGCTTCGAGGCGTTCATCGTGCTTTTCATCCAGAAGCGCGATCAATCCATCCGCGTTCTTTCCGCCGTACGTCCGGATTCTTTCGATCAATCCGTCCTGCGCATTGAGAAGTGATGCCATCAAGGTCAAAAACAATACTGCCAAAATGATTTTCCGCATTTTGTTACTCCCTTATGTCGATTATGCTAATTTCCTTTGTCCCTGCTATAAACAGGGGATTCTGCACTATTCCCGCGCCCGGGGCGGCGTAGGAAACCCGTTCATCTCAGCAAGATTTCATGATTACATCCTGAAATCTTGCTGAGATTCTTTCAGGGTTTCCTGATACGCTTTCAATGCTGTCGGTTCGGACAGCATTGAAAGCGTATCGTTTGCTTCGCAAACACGCCGCCCCGCGCGCGAAGCCGGTCAAGCCCACCCGAGATGTCTGCCCCGTTCACTAGCGGGACTAGTATAACGCCTGGTACCCCACGAAGTACTCGTTGATGATTGTGTCTTCGTTTTCGATTTCCAGAATGAAGCCTGCCTTGACGGCATGGTGCGCCAGCGGTTTCCACGTAATGACCGATTTTGCACGCCACCGTTCGGAGAGCTCCCCTTCAAGCCAACGCGCCGTGTCCTTGGGGCGGTCGTTGTAGTTGATCGCCCAGTCGTTCCCCAGACTTCCCTGCCGGATGAACTGGACATTGGTGTCAAGCCGCAGCCGTTCATAAATCGGTACGTTCAGTTCAACAGCGTAGGAAATCAGGTTGCTGCCTTCGGGATATCCGAGTGCCGACCCATCGTGCGAAAAGGCGTTAACCGTCTTCTTGTGCGTGTACATCCAAGGACGCACGGCGATAAATTCGAATACTGCACGAGTCATATCCTCTTTATCAAAGAGGTGGAAGTTGCTAACCAATCCGCTCTGGAAAGCGTATTTGTTCCCCCACCAGTCCCCGAAAATCTCATCCTTCCTGAGCTCATCGAGCATGAAGTTCATGTAGAATCCCAGTACGCTCCTGGTGTATGCGGACAATCCCGTGAAGATCAGAACATTGTCGCGATCTCCGTCGTTGTGCTCGCCGATGCGGTAAAACGACTGCGGTATCATGTAGCTGATATCCGGCGCGCGATTGCCGTACAAGACCTCCTCGCCCATAAACCAGTTGATGTCGTCCGTCAGCTGCCAATCGAGCTTGTGAAGCGCAATGTAACGATCCTCTGAAGTGTAGGAGACATGGTTGTTCGTGCTATCCGGCAACAGGCTTCCGTGCAGGAAGCTGAGCGAAACCGGCCCGAAATCCTTGTACCAGCTCAAATACCCAAACTCGCTCCCGAAATCGCTGAGGATCACGCTGCCGGAGATGTTATCGCCGATTTGATAAGTGTCGCGCCCCAGCGAAAGAACTCCGTAATCGCTGTAATAATCGATGTGACCGGTGACGTTATCGAGGTAGATTCTCCCGTCTTCGTTCTTACGGAATCCCTTTATTAGCGACGAAGTAGAATCCGCATACTCAAGATCGCCCTGATAGCGCAGAAACCACCAATCGGAATCGAAGAACAGTCGCGGCCCGAGGTTGAAATTCAGGCTCGCCCCGTACCAGAACATACTGTAGGCATTCTCTTCCCCTATGTGGTACTCACCGCCAGAGAGCAGAGAAAAACGAAGGTCGCCGACCGGAAGCGTGGATTTCGAGGAATCCTTTTCAGGATGATACGACAAGAACGTCGTGTCGTCACGCCTGCTCAGGAACCGGACAAACGCCTCCCAAAAGCTTCCCCACGACTGCACAGAGCTGTGGAATCCATCTCGAATCCGCAGTGAGTCGCATGTATTCAATTGCTTCCAGGCATCGGGACAATCCAAAAATTCCGTGTAGGTTTGTGACACCACGCCGGCATCGTTCCAGGAAGAGGATTCCAGCGCTTCAGCTACGACTGAAGCGACTAACGATATGATTAAAAGCAAGATATGTATTTTCATTCTCATTATTATACCTCAAAATACCCATATTGATCGCAGACCACGCGTCAAGCTTTTTGATTGCCTGCCGGGCCGACCGAACATAAAAAGATTGACGGATAACGCAGAACAAGTGCATTCTAAGCTTTATTAAATCGGGAAAGCAGGCCTATGGATAATCAGGAAACCACGCGCGAAATGATTCGCACCTTCTTGCGACTCGCCAAAGAGAACAGTCGCAAGTCGCCCAAAGAAACGCTTGAATACGCCCATAAAGCGCTGAAACTGTCCATCGAACTCGGCGACGAAGTTCTACTCGCCCTTTCCTATCAGTGGAAGGGCATCGGATTCTACGCTACCGACGAATATGAGAAAGCAATCAAACACTTCCTGAAGAGCCTCGAGATTTCCGAACCGCACGAGCTAATGAGCTGCACCGCCAACAACCTGTCCAACATCGGCGTGGTGTACGCTGCGATACGCAACTACGAAGACGCGCTGACATACTATCGCAGGTCACTCGAAATACGAGAACAGACCGGGGACATGAAGGGGATCGCCAGCAGCCTGACGAAGATGGGCAACATCTACTCGCGCGTCGAGAAGTACGAAGAGGCGATCGAGTACCATCAGAAAGCGCTGGACATCCTTGAGGATATGAACGACACTATGGGGATGGGGCTTGTAACCCACAACATCGGCATCATTTACCAGAAAAGCGGTTTCTACGCGCAAGCCATAGACTTTTTCAACAAGTCCCTCGTGCTGCGGAGAAGATGCAACGACAGAATCGGTGAAGCCAAATCGCTGACGATCCTCGCGGAAAGCCTACTCGGTTCGGGGGAAACCGTTGATGCCACGAAGTACTGCGATCAGGCGATCGAGCTCCTGATTGATTTGAACAACAAACAGGGCCTCGTAGACGCCTACCGCGTGAAAGCAAAAATCGCCGCTCATAACAGGGACTTCGAGGAAGCCTATAAAATCCAGGTCAAATACATTGAGGTCTCGGAAGATTTATACAACATCCGCAGCGCGACCCGCATCTCGGACTTGAAAAACCTGCTCGAAAGCGATAAACAGAAGCGCGAGATCGAAGTTCTGAAGAAGGACATGGAGATTGTCCAGCTCGAAAAGCGAAACACCGCGCTCGCGATGGCGGTGACTGCCAATCACGAACTGAACCAGCCGCTCATGATCCTGCGCGGAAACCTTGATATGCTCATCATGTCGGTCGAGAACGATTCAATAACAGAAGCGCAGAAAAAGTACATCGAGAAGATCAATCACTCCCTCTCGCGCATCCAGAAGATACTGGAGAAATTCAGGGAATTCAACGACATCCGTTTCGAGAACTACAGCGAAGGTGCGCCGATGATCGTGTTCAATGATATCGATGAGGAGAAGTGACAGGATTGTTGGGATTACTTCAACAATGTAATCTTTTTGACGCCCAGCTCCTTTCCTTGTGCCGCTAGCTTGCAGGTATAAACCCCGCTGGCTTTGTCTTTTGGTTTCCAGGTCACGGTTTCACCGGCATGATCGACCGCGATCGTATCTATTTTCTGTCCTTTTACATTGTATATTTCTATCCTCAAATCTTTATACTGTTTATCACTCTTGATCTCAAACGAAATCTCCGGATTGAACGGATTCGGGTAGGCATTGAACGTGATATCCGCCGGAGGTACGGTTTCATCGTCTACCGGATCGATATCCACTTCCTCGAGGTCTGGGTGCCCACCGTAAACAAACACATAGCCCCAATCATCGGTCGTAATCTGTCCATACGCACCAATGGCGATATCGTCGTAGCCGTCGTTGTTGAAGTCGCCCACTGCATGGGACATATTCATTCCATAACCATCTTCACCGGTATATCTATTATAATCCCATGTTCCGTTTTGGTCGCCAATATATATGTAGAGATATCCGCCCTGGCCCGTTGGCAGGATATAGGGGTCGACCAAGTCGCCTTTTCCATCACCATTCAGATCGCCAAAGGAAGGGTTAAAATAGGCGAAATGTCTCATGTAACCGTACCAATCCCAGTGAATGGCTTCGCCTCCGCGCCAAAATCTGCAGCCCAGCGCATCATTATTCTCATCAACATCATAGCCTGAAAGCACAAAATCATCGTAACCATCACCATTCCAGTCGCCTGCTGGATTCAGTTCAAACAGCATGTTCAAGGTAGTATCCAGATTAAAACGATAGTCAGGGATGGTGTCCTGGATGGCGTTACCAAAGAAAAAGTAATTGTGATAGTGTAATTGGCCGTTATATGGATCGTCTTCGAAAATGTAGCAGAAGTCATCAAATCCATCACCGTTTACGTCGCCCAGGCCACGGAATCCTTTTTGATTGCGGGTATAAATTCCGTCTACGAAGGTCACCTTCTCGAAGCTACCACCATATACGATGGAATAGGTGAGATGATCCCAAATCTCTTCCGTTATCCCCGCGTCATCGTAGCCGTCTTCGTTGATGTCGCCGAGTGGAGAGATGTCAGTATTTGACCCACCTTCATAACTTACAGCTTCATCTATATTTATTGCCCCTCCACCCAAAAGAATATGGGGGTTAACTGAAGTATGAGATCCTGATTGGTCGTGCCATCTACTTCCATTTTTATAACCAATATCCTCACAGCCATCATTATTCATGTCGCCGAGGTTAACGATAGCATACAATGAGGAAAGGAGGTCCATGGTTGTATCGGCTTCAACTGTAGCTGCTAAGCTTGGAGTATCCGGTAAACCTTCATCCGAGCCAAAATAGATGTAAAGTTTCCCTTTGTATTCAGGATAATTTGCGTCTGGATGAAATTTACTCGCAGAAACAGCAAGGTCGTCAATACCGTCGCCATTAAAATCAAGGGCGGTAACCCATTTACCATAGTGGTCTCCTAATTGCTCGCCTTGCATTTGCCACACCACATCGAGCTGGTTATCGGCGGATAGCAGTGCGCACATGGTGAGCAAAATGGCTATGTATAGGTATTTCATGGTGGCCCTCCCTGTAAACTGTTCTCCTATTGTACAGGATTTTAATGAACTCACAGGGCATGTCAAGATAGAAACTTTGGGCCGCGATCCTCAACCTTCTTCAGGTTCTTCGCGCCAGGAATCGGCCAGGTCGATTCCGCGATTCTCGTTCACAAACTGCAGCAGGATTCCGCCCACGATGAAGAACGCCAGCACGGAAAGGATCGCGTTCCGCTGGTCACCCGTGATACGGGCAATCTCGCCGTAAACAAGCGGCCCGAGGATCGAGGCCAGACGCCCCGTGAGCGAGTAGAATCCGAAGAATTCCGCCATCTTGTCCCTGGGCGTAAGAAGCGCAAGCATGGTTCGGCTGCTTGACTGGCTCGAGCCAATGGCGATTCCCGCCAGTACGCCGACCATGTAATACTCGTTGACGGATCGGCAGAAATAAGCCCACAGCACTACGGCAATCCATATCGCCAGCGTTATCGTAATGGTGCGGCGCGGCTTGAGACGACCGATAATATAGCCGAAGGTAACGGAACCGATTACGGACGTGACCTGCGCGATGATGAAGTAAACGATGAGCTGCTGCGCGGTCATGTTGAAGCGTGTTGAGCCGTAAATCGCAGCAAAGGCGATCACGACGACGATGGCGTCGTTGTAGATGAGGTATGCGACCAGATAGCGGGTGAGATCGCCGAACTTGCGGATGTTTCTGAGCGTGCTGGATATCCGATCCACACCGATCTTCAGGTAGTTCCCGGAGCAGGTGGTTCTCTTGCGCTCCGTCACGAACATGAAAGTGATGATGGCGAACAGGCCGTAAAACAGCGCGATCATGGGGAAAACAAGTCGGACGTTGATTTTAACCAGCGGAAGACTCAACGCCAGCGCGATCAGACCTCCCACATAGCCGAATCCCCAGCCCAGGCCGGAGACCTTCCCGACATCCTTCTTCTCCGCGATCTCGGGCAGGAAGGCGTTGTAGAAGACGTTGGACGCGTTGAAGCCGAAGTTGGCCAAAACGAAGAATATCACGCCGGAGACGACATTCCCAGCCTGCACGAAGTAGAGCATACCGGTGAATAGCACGCTGATGTAGCAGAAAATGGCCATGAACCGCTTCTTGAAGCACGAGTAGTCGGCAATCGCACCGAGGAACGGGGCAATCAAAGCCACCATCAGCATGGAAATGCTGACGGCTCTCCCCCACAACGCAGTTCCGAGCTCTTCGCTCCCAACGACCTGTTTCTTGAAATAGACGGAGTAGACGACGGTCACGATGACCGTGACAAAGGCCGAATTGGCGAAATCGTATGTGATCCACCCCAGCACGGATTTGGAGAACGGTATTCCGAGAAAACGTCTCTGCTCAGACATCTCGATCCTCCACTGGAGCTTCCACCGCGCGATGCAGCGACGTGACGTCGAGCTGCGTGAACGCGAAGTGGCGGTAGTCCCCCGGATTGGGTGTCGCGATGAATATCTGGTGCTCGGGGTTGAGCATCTCGATGAGATGACGCGCCCTGCGCTCGTCCAGCTCGGCAAGCACGTCGTCGAACATCATCACCGGCGTCTCGCCCGTCGCCTCACGGATCAGTTCGGCTTGGGCGAGCCTCACCGCGATGGAGATGCTGCGGCGCTGCCCTTGCGATGCGTAGGCTCGTGCGGGATGCCCGTCGAGATAAAACACGAAGTCGTCGCGATGCGGCCCCACCATCGTATGACCGTATTCGATTTCTTTCTCCTGTATCGCTTGCATGCGTTGCAGGTAAGCGTCATGGACGCTCATGGTGGAATCGATCTCGAACTTGGGGTGGTAGACCATGGACGGAGTCTCCGCGTTGCCCGAAATCGAGCGATACGCGCTGACATAGCGAGGCATGAACTCTTTCAGGTAGTCCAGTCGCATCTGCACCAGGTCCGATGCTGCCCGAGCGAATTGCCGGTCCCAGCTCTCTTTTTCCTGCGGATCGAAGCTGGTCTTGAGAAGGGCGTTGCGCTGCTTCAGGACTCTCTGGAAAACGCGGTAGTTCTCGAGGTACCCGAATGAGTACTGCGAAATGGCTTGATTGAACACCAGCCTGCGGTCGCCGCCCGGGCCGCTGACCATGTTGATGTCCGAGGGTGAAAAATAGATTGCTTTCAGGTAACGGTAGAGATCGCTGATACGTTCGAGCTGCACTCCGTCGACCAGCGCCTTCTTTTCGTTGGATCGCTCCATGCCGATGGAGATGGTGTGCTCGTGGTTTTGGATCTCGCATAGGGCGCGCGCGAAGAAGAAATCGCTCTCGAAGCGAATCATCTCCTTCTCTGTGCTGGTAATCGGCGATTTCCCGCAGCTCAGGTAATGGATCGATTCGAGGAGGTTGGTCTTCCCCGAGCCGTTCGGGCCGGTGACCAATATCCCCCGGGAAGGAAACTCCAGCGTCGCTTCGTTGTAGCAACGAAAGTTCTGCAAATGCAGAGAGCGGACTTTCAAAACAGTTCTATTAAACGATGCGCAATGGCATCAGAAGGAATCTCGCAGAGTAATTCGAATCCGTTTCGACGTTGAAGAACAACACCGCACCCTGGGAATTGCCCATCATGACCCGCACCTTGTCGCTCTCGATGACGTTGAGAATCATGATCAGATAGCGATAGTTGAACGCGATCTTCAGGGAATCTCCGTTGTACTGGTAATCGGCGATACCTTCCACCGCCTCGCCCATCTCGCGGTTGGTCGTGCTGATGACCAGCGATCCCTTGTCGATCTCCATGCGGATCTTCATCGTCTCCTCGGAGGCGATCAGCGAAACACGCTTGACGGCGTCGAGAAGAAGCTTCTTGTCCACGATGAGCTCGTTTTTGTTATCGGCAGGCATCGCCTTGGTGTAATCAGGGAAACGCCCTTCGAGAATGTGCGTGAAGATGGTGTACGGGCCGTACTTGAACATCACGCGGTTCGCCTCGATGAGCACATGCACCACGTTGATGTCGTCCGTTATCGCTTTCTTCAGGAAGAGCAGCCCCTTGGTGGGGATGATCTTCTCGAGAACCTCGGGAACGTCGTTTTCCTGGTTGACCTTGAACTCGGCGATCTTCTTGCCGTCGGTGGAGACCATCAGCTGGTGTTCCGGCGTAATCTGCCAGAAGATGCCGGTAAAGATGGGGCGATTGGACTCTGTCGAAACGGCGAAGTGGGTGTTCTCGATCATCTTGGAGAAGGTTTGCGCGTTGATTTCCTTCGCGTTCTCCATATCGATTTGAGGGATGAGCGGATACTGCTCGGCGTCGGCACAGAGGAGATCGAAGCTCGATTTCTCACACTGAATCTTCAGCGTGTCGTCGACCTTCTCGCAATGGACCATCGCGTCAGGAAGAGAATTGATTATATCCGTGAAATTTTTAGCAGAGACAGCCACACGACCACCTTCGGAAACAAAGAGGTCAAACTCGACCACAACCGTTATCTCGAGATCGGTCGCAGTAAAACGTATCGTGTTGCTCTCCTCGAAAGCCTCAATGAGGTAGTTCATCAGAATCGGCATCGTATTTTTCGAGGGCACGATATTGTACAGGTGATGCATCTTGCTCGTTAGATCCTTTTTCTCTACTGAAAATTTCATAATTCCCTCTTCTTTGTCTGTCGTTTTTTTGAGTTCAGAGGTCACATTGCACATCCTGCTTTTTTTTGTCTATTATTTTCCAGAATTCATTCTCCGGAATTTTCTACATCCCGGTGCACCGACTTCAAGGTAAATTCTAACATAATTGCGTGCAAGTATTTTCCAGTTTTGCGATTGCATTTTGCGTAAATTGCGCATCGATAATGGCTGAAAATTGAAGTATCTTTCCCCGAATGATTAGTAGAACAATTGAAGCAGGATCATAAAAATCCGCATCAAGAATTCATGAAAAAAAAAGGGGTGAGACCATCGCCTTACCCCTTAAATCAATAAATGCAACTTACTTGACGGCGTCTTTCAGCTTCTTGCCTGCGCGGAACACAGGAACTTTGCGCGCTGGAATCTTGATCGCTTTCTTTGTTTGCGGATTGATTCCCTTACGAGCTGCTCTTTTGGCAACTGCAAATGTGCCAAAACCGACCAGAGAAACCTTGTCTCCCTTAGCCAGAGCACCCTGGATACCATCGATTGTTGCATTCAGTGCAGCTGTTGCGGCTTTCTTGGTAATGCCGGCATCCTCTGCGATTTTTGCCACCAATTCTTCTCTGCTCATACGCACCTCCATTAATTTATTGGCGTTACAATTTCCTTTATGATCTATGTTTAAAAATGTTGTCAATAAAAAAAATTCCGCAAACCCCTTATTTACAAAGGTTCTCAGCGATTTTCTCGAATTTCTTAATACAAATGTTTGTTATAACTCCGCCACTTACACACCGACTACACAATATCTAACTAGATTGCCAGCAATAGCTTACGTTATTTTTCCAAGTTTAGCAATATTTGATTGAACCACCCAAAGTTATTGTCACTGTGTGAGTTAAAAAAAATCCCGGATTGCGTTGAAACAACCCGGGATGAAACGTTGAAAACCGTTGCGTTTATTGGAATGATTTCTTGATCTCATCGCAGAGAGAAATCAATTTTTTCAAGTCGTCCTGCGAGTATAGCTTGTCTTCCGAAGCCTTCAGAAGGTCGCGTATCGCCGTCAGATTCGTCACCGCGATCTTGTAATAAGCTTTCTCTTTAATGTGCGCATCGGGCATCTTCTCGACGTTGTTGATCAACTGGTTCAAGATACCGATCTGATACAGGAAATCGGTTTTCTCGCGATTGTAGCTGTCGTCGAGAAGCGTCGCGGTCTGATAGAGCCCTTCGACCCATCCGCCCATCTGCATGATGATGAACGTATCGTAGTCCCGCGCTTCATACAGGGCGTTGATGACGCTCTGCTTGTCGTCATCGAGCGTAACCTGGAGCTCGTCCCACTTGTCGGTCTCGACCTGCATTTTGAGCTTATCGGCAAGCTGGAGAATTCTTTCTTCCACGATGAACGACTTCGAGTAGAAGATCATCTCTTTGGCTATGTTGAGCAATTTGGTACGGTTACGGCTCTTCGCCACCAGGATCGCGTCCGCCGAGAGCTCGCCCAGCGCGTAGGCCGATTTATTCACGTCATCTTCTGTCCGATTGAACTCTTCCGGCACGAATTTGCCGAAATCAGCCGGCGTAAGATAATCGAGCTTGGTGAAAACGTCCTGAAACGACGGTAACGGGAAGTAGTAAAACTCGGCCTGCTCCACGTTTTCCTGCGTAGTTTCGGCCTGCGGCGTCTCCTGTTTCTTCTCTGCCTGGCAGGCTGCGAGAACCAATACCGCTAAAAGCAATAAAATGGTTATACGATTCATGTATCCTCCTCATTCTTTCTCAATTCATTTATTCTCGATAAAAATACTTCATTCTGACGAACGTGGCAACATTTACGATGAACGACATCAGGGCTATGATCAGTAGATCAAACCAGTACGTCTTGTAGCGCTTGCCGAAGATATCTTTGGAACTGGCGAGAAAGACGTTCTTCTTCTCGTTGAGAAACTTCCCGTCCATCACGTCCACGGAAAGCGTAATCATCTCGTTTACATGCTTTTCGCGCGGGTATCTCGCAGGCAGATCGTTCATTTTCATTACGATCTCGTGCCGGGCTTCGTCATACTCACTCGATGTTAACAAACCGCTACGAAGATCATCCTTCAATGTCAATCTTTTTTTCTTCAATTGTGCGCGCTTGTGATCGTAAGGATTCAAACGGGCGTATGCAGTGTAGATGCCCTCGAACAGCCATTTGGATGGCATAACCTGCACAACTTCCGGTATGGGATTCTTTTTCACGAACGTGATCTGTCGGTTCATCCTCTCGTACTGGATGATGGCTCCGCCGAAAACGATCTGCGGAACGAGCACCACAGGCAGGATGTTGATGATCGCCCGTGAGTTATGGATGAATGTCGAGATCAGCATCCCGATCGAGAAGCCGATGAACGACGCGGCGAAAAAGTAGAGCACGCTCGGGAAGAAGACGCCCCGGATCTCCAGAATCAAAGCCGAAACGAAGTAGTAAACCAGCACCTGCATCAGCGCGAAGATGCTCAGGGAGATCAGCTTGGTGAGCACGAAGTAGCTCGTCTTGAGGTTGAGCATCTTCTCTCGCAGGATCGTTCTGCGCTCGGATAATATCTCCTCGATGCTGCTGGAAAGTCCCAGAAAAACAAAGACGATGATGGAGATGTACAGGTAAATCCCCATATTCACGTTCTCCGAATACGTGTAGGATCCATTATTGGGTGCCAATCGCAGGATAAACGCCAGCAGGAAGGCCAATAGCGGCGCTTCCATGAACGTGATGAACATGTTGGAACGATTGCGGAGTTTCACCAGGATGTTTCGCATCAGGAAGGTTCTCAGTTGCACATAGTGACCGCGCATATCGAGCTTTCTTCGCTTGCGTGCGTGGGTCTTGGGGGGATTCTCCTTCTCGCTCTTCTCCACCTGCATCAGCTCGAACAGCATCTTCCGCTTGAACTTGTCCTTCCAGTACTCGGGGGTGAATTTGCGTTTCACCACGATACTCTGCTGGGTCTGGATGTATGTGACTTCGTTGTTCTTGTTGTACTCGGGATAGGCGATAACGTCGTACATGTACTCCGGCATACGCAGGGTCCGTTTCCGCAAAATCCCCTCCCGATTGACGGTGATCTCGTCCAGTTCGCTATCGAAATAGGAGAAAGCGCTCTCCGGAGCTCCGAAGAACACCTGCTTGCCCGACTGATCCATCAACAGAACCCTGTCGAACTGGAAGAAGATATCGGGATTGGGCTGGTGGATGGTGATGATGACGATCTTGCCCTGATTCGTCAGCTCCTTGAGCAGCTTGATAATCTGCTCGGAATCGCGCGAAGAGAGCCCGGAGGTAGGTTCGTCGCAGATGATGATCGAGGGCTCGAAAAGAAGCTCCAGCGCGATGTTCAGTCGTTTCCGCTCGCCACCGCTGAGCATCTTGTTCTTCGCGTCACCCGCCTGCACGTTTCGCCTGTGAATCAGGTTGGTCTCGGTGAGGATATTTCCGATCTTCTGATCGATATGCGCCTTTGAAATCTGCGGCATTTGCAGGCTTCCCCTGTAGAGGAGGTTCTCGTAGACGGTCAGGTTGGCGAAGAGGAGGTCTTCCTGTGGAACATAGCCGATATGCTGCGTGAAGAAGCTCAGGTTGGCGTAGAAGTCCTTGTTGTCGATCTCCATCGACCCGTACGTGGGGATAATCTCTCCAGAAATCGACTTGAGAAGCGTAGACTTCCCGCAACCGCTCTGGCCGAGGATGGCAATCAGTTCCCCACGGTTCACCTCGAAGGAAACGCTATCGACAGCAAGCGTGCCGTCCTTGAAGAAATGCTTGATATCCCGGAATCCGATCTGATCCACTTCGAACGGAATCTCTACGATATCCAGGAAGTTATTGATCCGGAAATTCCGTTTGTTGAGCGTAAATATATCCGTGTTGAGCTTGAACTCGGTCGGCCTCTCCAGCTTCTGGTTGTTCAGGAAGAGATCCCACACCTTTCTGGGCGGGTGAATGGTGAATACATTCTGATCGATCGTTATACGAGCGAAAGATTTATGCGAATCCTCGCGCGATATCCTGAAATAGTCGTTATCGAAATCGATGAAAAGCTCGGACGGCATGAGGTTGGTCACGCCAATCTCTTCACGTCGCTCGATCACGTTCAGAAGATTGAACGGCTCGTAGCCTTTGATTTGCAGCACGTCGTCGAAGAAAACGGGCTCTTCCTTGTGATGAGGCAACTGCTTGCCATTCTTATAGACGGTGCGATCGTAAACCATTACCGAATAGTGGTTTTGGTGATTGATGACCTTGAAATTGTAATCCAGGCTCTTGAAGTCGATGATGTCGTCCGATTCCCGGGCCGAATAGATTTTACGGAGATGGTTTGCGGTGAAACGGGCCGTATCGAGCCTGAGAATCGCGTCCTCGGGGAACGTGTACAGCCTCAGGGGCTGGAGCGCGACATCGTTAATTTTCGCCGTTGTCTTGGTGCTTGTCCCGATGAAAATGAAGCGGTCGATCTCAACGATGAGCAGCTCGAACTCGGAGAACTTCTTGTCCTGAAACCGGATGTTGCATTCGGGATGGCGCCCCACGATCAGGTAGTCTCTGAAGATCGAGCGGTCCGTGTGTGCGAAGTAGCGGAATCCGCTAATTGATACCGGCTCGCTCTTGCCGTATTCGATGGCGTCGATGATGGCCATCAGTCCCTCGGTCTCCACGTTCATCCGCTTGGAAAGGTCGAGAATCTTCGTAACCTCTGACGAAGTGAACTGGTTATCGGAGTTCGCCAGAACGATCAAGCTGAGCAGAATGCGAATTTTATCGAGCGTGATCAGGTTTTTGTTCAGGTAATTGAGCACTTCGTCAAAGTCGATGGGCTTCTGGACGATCTGTCGAAGGTAGTTCTCCCACGAGATTACTTCATGGCGGAAAAGATTCTCCAGTAAAGAGTAAAGAACATCGATCTCATGCGCAGATACATCTTCACCGCTTGTAAGCATTGCAACATAGAAGCTTGCAAGCATTTCAACGACACGTTCTCGTTCGCGGCTGTCATTTCGGAAAATCAGATAATCCTTTTTCACAAGCGTTTCCTGTTAAAAATCGAGTTTGATGCCCACAGCGCGGTGATCGGAAAGGTCGTCCTCGTATTCGTTCCAGCCGCCGTCGAGTGCGTCCTCAATCAAGAATATGTGGATTTCGGATGCTCCACTCTGGAATACGGGGATGAGCTCATCCGAGATGAGGATGTGATCCAGATGGGAAGCGTAAATGGGGTAGGAAACCTCGTCGATGTTTCCCGTCTCCGCGATCTCGAGGTCGGCGAACAAGTAGTCATCCGACTGCAGCAGACTCCAGAACACGTTGGTCGATTGGGACTCCTGGAGCTGATCGTTCCAGTCGCCCAGCGCGATGACTCGATCCTGCGGATGGTTGTCGTCGATCCACTCCTTCAGGAGATTGACGGCGTCCCGACGGCGAACCTCTTCGTCCCACGAATCGCTCTCGTCGATATGATTATCGCCCAGAGCCTTGAGATGCAGATCGATCAGAACGATGTCCCGACCTCGCCACCGGATTTCCGCAACGAGCGGAGCCCGGGGGAATTCGCGGCTGTTGTGCGTGTAGATTTCATAGACATTTTCAAGCGTCACCGCTTCACTGTATGCTACCGCGAGGTTGATATCGTATTGAGCGCTCGTGGCTCTCCACCCGTGCCAGCCTTCCAGTCCTGCAACCAGCGTATTGAAGGCTGTCGAGTCCTCGATCTCCTGAAATGCCACAAAATCGACGTCCATCGCATCGATCATCGTGGCTGCGAGCGTCGCGGTATTGTTCGCTTTGGGGAAGGTTTCGAGATTCCATGTCACCGCCTCGAAAGTATCGTCGGTGCCGAAGCGCAGGTCTTCAATGGTGAATGTGGAATCGGGGGTATCGTTGTCGTCGTTCACCGATGTAACCTTGTCATTGCTTCCACATCCCGAGAACGTTAGTATCACAAGCGTAATCAGAGTGCAGATAACGATATGGGAAAGCTTCATATATCCTCTCAGTCACTTACATTGATCGAATTTGTAATTTTATTTCATGGTGTGTGATGTCAACAAAAAAGCCCGAGAAGCTTCTCCCGGGCTGAAATATTATAACATGAAAGGTATGGATGTTCAGGCACTATTTCATCAAGACGGCTTTGCGAACGAGTCGATCACCACCGATTTCGGCAACGAACAGATAAATCCCCGATCCAACGGCCTTACCGCGGGAATCCCGGCCATTCCAGACAACGCTGTTCGCCCCAATTGATTTATCTAGCGTGCGAACGATTTCGCCGCGTGCATTGAAGACCCTCACCTCGGCATTTTGAGAAACAGGGAGATCAAGTTCGATCGTCGTTTCGGGATTGAACGGATTGGGGTAAACCTTCATGTCCTTTCCGATGGATGGAGCAGTGCTGTCATCGGCCCCCATCGAGTAATCGGTTACAACGAACGCACCTGCCGATGTGCATGCAAGAACGGCTGGGCAATCGTACAATGGGAAATCGGTGAGATTGTTGACATTCAAGCTGGGTAAACCGCTGTTGATCATGGTTGGTTGCCCCAACTGGAGGTTCATGATACCTACGCCGCCCGTATCGTAACCAACAAATACTTCTCCACTGATATCTACATGAACGCTGGACATCATCACATCGTACATCACAACTTCCCAGTTCACGCCGTGACTCATTGAACGCCACAGTCCGGAAGAATACGATTCGCCGGGGAAAATCCCAAAGAGCACAGCGCCATCCAGTGACCATGCAAAATCTTCAACCCTCGGGGCATACGGCTGTACGCTCCAGCTAACTCCCCCATTGTTGGAGGTGTATATTGCCTCGTCGGTTGCTACAGCCATGTAATCGCCCCGCCAGGTTATCGCGTAGCAATTCATTTGATTGAATTGCTCGACGCGGCTCCATTCTGCGCCATCCCATGATTCCCAAAGTCCGGAATAACCACCGCAGTAATACTTACCGTTGTTGTCACAGTACTCGATGAATGTGGGGCAATACATCCAGTCAACTACTTCGAAATCCTCCGTTGCAAGATTCATCAGGTAAAGCCCATCCGAATACGAGCCGTCTCCCATCACGAAGAGAAATGTGCTTTCGTCTAATACCAGAATATCCCAAACTGGCAGGCATGCTTCATAGCTTGCCAAAAGACCGTTGTTATCAACATAAAGAATGTTGTCTGCACCGTATGCTCCGTAGTAAGTGTAGTCCCCCACGTAGTAAGCGGCAGCGTTGACATTTCGATCGATGTTGATGATCTGCTGCCAGTTATAACCAAAGCAAATTGTCGAAACAAACAATAGGGCTAACAGAGTTACATACCTCATTCGTGCCTCCTCTGCTGTTACAAGCTTTATGTAACCGCATCCGTATCGTGATGTAATTGTATTTATCTGTCAATGCTTTATTTAGTTCATCGCAAAATATGTTTCATTCAGATATTGCTATTACCAGTTAAGATGGATCGAGTCGTGAGAAGATTCGCTTTCCCTGCCCGTAGTCGTGTCGATACACGTTGTATTATAGAACTACACTCAATGCGGATGAATCTCGGAGACGTGTCGTTACACGACGGAGGGGCGGGAAAGCGAAGATTCCACGATGGTCGAACAAAACACATCAAGAGGGTATTGACCTTCTCTGGTAATTGCTGATCAATCGGCGTGGCATCTTCGCCCGATCTCCCTTTTCAACGTGAAAGACCACATCATTGAAACTATCGAACAAAAAAAATATGATGTGGAAGACCACGTTGAAAAGAGAGATCGAACGAACCTGCTCACGCCTCGAGCTAAAAAAGAGAAGCCCAGGCGATATACGACTGGGCTTTAAAACACATTTTGCCTTATTTGAACAGAATCATTTTCTTGATCGTAGATTTCCCGGACGTCTTCATTCTAAGGAAATAAACACCAGAAGACACTTCTCGTCCCTTTGTATCGAGACCATTCCATCTTATATCGTGATAACCTTGATCCATCTTGCCGGCATGCAGGCTTTTCACCAACTGCCCTCTGATGTTGAACACAGCGACTTCCACATTCTGGTTATTCGCCAGATAGAAGCGAACGGAGGTTTGCTCACTCTGAGATCGATTGAATGGATTCGGAAAATTGCCCAGCAGCAGATCGCCTTGAAGCGTATCTTCGTTGTCGTCAATCGAAGATGGCGAATCAATCGTGAAGCTGTAATAGCCGCTTTCGGGAATCTCCGTCTCGTTTCCGGCGTAATCGATTGCCGCAATCCGGTAATGAATCAAGTCGTTCACTTCGATATCTTCCGGATGAAAGGATGCGTTCCACACCGATTCAAAAGAATCGGAAAGGGTAAACGCGAGCGGAACTTGAGCAACGGCATTGATCATGTACCGCATCTCAACGGTTTCAACGCCGCCATCGTCGGTAACGATCGCAGAAAGGTTCAGCGGGAGCTCGTTGATCGGTGTATCGGCGATTTCATCAAACTCGATGCCTGGGAATTCGGTATCGGTGCCGGTTGTGTATGTGTGCGGGTCCCACTTGCCGATGTACGGATGGTTCGCACTCTTCCCCGCTTCGTCCAGCGCACGGATGTAATACATAACCTCCGAGTTCGGAACCGCCCCAGGGATGGTTGCCGTGTAATTTTCATCGTCGGCATTTGTCATGGCAACTGAATGCCATTCCGTCTCACCTGCGATTTTGTAAAACACCCGGAGTGAATCGGATACAAGCTCCTGGCCGCTGTATGGGTGTACATAGGCGGTAATCTCCACGTCCTGCATCGATCCGACTTCGCCGTGAATCGGCATGTGATGGACGTAGAGCATATCTTCGTCCGGAATCTCGTGCACGCGGCAGTGAAGTGCGTCGGTGTCGTACCAGCCGGAGTAGCTGATCCCGACGATCTCGTAACCCGGCATCGCCTCTTCGTACACCGCGATCGCGTCGTCATCGTACTGACTTCCCGACTGCGGCACAAAAACCTTGTTGTTCAGGATCAACGAGTTGGTGTACGGAGTCGGGGTGTAGTCTCCTCCCGGTGAAAACACTCGATAAACCTGATAGGGAGTTCCCCACGAGCTTGTCTCATTGGCGAAGTAGTCCGCGATTGCCTCGTAATCTTCATATCGGGGATCGCTTTGCGCCACCTGCCCGATGAGAATCTTGTCCACATCGAGATACTTGCCCCAGCAGTCCACGTGCTTGATGTAATCGCCTAGCGGATCGGCGGTCACATGATAATTGGTAATCCCGCAGTAATCTTCGATCAACTGGTGGATCGTATCGTTGGAGATCGAATTTTCCTCATAAACGAGATCGGTCGAAACAGCCTGTCCCAGGCCATCGCACATGTAATTGCCGCCGGTATGGATGATGTTCATGCCATACAACGGAAGCGAATATGCCTCGGCATACTCGATCGGGATGTCATCGTCATTTGGACGCGGACGGTTATAGGGGAAATTCACGACCGCCATGTCGTCGTTGCCGTCGAAAATGAACCACGGACCGTAATCCCTTGTCCATTGCATATCGGTTGGGGCGATCAGAAACTCCACGTTGTCCATGTTCACGCCGGCGTTGTTGAACTGCGATGTCGCACTGTTTGCCTGCGATTGACTCGATGCAATCACGACAACCATCGCATCCTGCGACATCTCGACAACCAGTGAAGTCGGGATGCTCAGCGGATAGCGGATCAATCCACCGTACATCGGCTCGAACTCGGCAATCTGCCGGATCGGCGCAGGCGGTGGATCGGTAACGTAGAAATCTCTACCGATTGTATCGATTCGATCCAGCTCTTCACCCGTCATCCAGTGCGGTATCGAGAGCGGGTAATCCTTGTATCGCTCCTGTGTGCGCTCATCGAGCGTGTTACCGGCAAAAAGGCTGGAGCTCACTATCATCAATAAGGTCAATATCATGCATACCTGACGTAACTTCACAATTCCTCCTCGAAGTCATCGATTCCGTGCTCGTACGTACAATTTGCACGAAATATTCCAAAGCGAAACTTTTCATTCAGTTCAATCTGTCAACGCCAAAATCGTGCGGGAAATCGCGATTTTACTCGCTTCATTTAAAATCCGATAGTAAATTTTTATCCGTAGAGTATGGCAAAGCCATCTTCGCAATGAAATTATAAAGGAAATTCTTGACGTTTTCACGGCAATCCATAATCTATTTTAACATGAACGTCGCTACACAGGAGTACGAATAAATGAAACGTCCCGTCGTCATCGGAATCGCTGGTGGAACCGGCTCGGGGAAAACATCGATCGCCTCGGCCATCGAGCATGAGATTGGCGAGCACCTCAGCATCATTCCGCAGGATGCCTATTATCGTTCGTTCCCCGACCTACCATACGAGCAGCGCTGCCGGATCAACTACGATCACCCGGACGCGTTCGATACGGAACTTTTCCTGAAACACATTCGAAGCCTGAAGAACAATATCCCTATCGAACTACCGGTTTACGACTACCATGAACATCTTCGAAAACACCAGACCATTCCGCGGAATCCCACTAAAATCATCATCGTCGAAGGGATTCTCATATTCGAGAACGCCCAGGTTCTTGATGAACTGGATATCAGGATTTTCGTCGATACGGACGCGGACATCCGCATCCTCAGACGCATCGAGCGCGACATCAACGAACGTGGCAGAAGCCTGGACTCTGTCATATCCCAATACCGCGACACGGTGCGCCCGATGCACATCCAGTTTGTGGAACCGACCAAGCGTCAGGCAGATATCATCATCCCCGAGGGCGGACACAACCGCATTGGGATCGATATGATCATCGCAAAGATCAAAAGCATTCTCAGTAATTGAGCCAACAACAAGGGAGCACGCTATGCCGTTAAAACTTCAGAAATACGACCAGCTCATGAAAAGCCTTCTGGAGCTCAACACGCTTCAGGAGTGCCTGAGCATGATTATCCGGGACATGGAATCCGAATACAAATTCCTTAGCCTCGGTATCTTCCTGAAGAACGAAATGACGCAATCATTCCGCTTGAAAATCGGCAGAAACCTCAGTCACAGCTTTCAGAAAAGGACGGAGTTCAGCCTGGGGCACTCCCTGATCAACCGTCTGGAGAAGCTGGAAACCATTCTCGATGTCCAGCCCGACGAGATCGACTTCGACCAGCCGGTGAAGAAGCTGGTGATTTTCCCACTCCACTACCGCGGAGAACTCCGGGGATTCCTCTTCATGGACAAAGAGGAATACGAAGAGGACGAACTGACCAAGATGGAAATCTTCGCGTCTCTAATCAGCCTCGTTGTCCAGATCCACTCCCAGGAGAACCTGATCGACCGCATGAATCAGTTCGACGCGCTCACCGGGCTGCTGGTCTATCGCTCGTTCCTGGAACGAACCGAAATCGCCTTTGCGCAGGCGAGACGCTACAAGAACAACCTCTCGCTGATCGTGCTGAAGATCAACAAGTATCACGACCTTTACCGTAAGTACGGCAACGTTGAGGCGGATCGCATCTTCACCAGCATCGCCACGATTCTCAAGGGCGGGTTACGCGTTATGGAAATCCTCGGCTTCATTCATCCTGACACGTTCATGATCCTTCTCCCCGAAAACAAGTACGAGGATAACCAGTTCGTGATCGAGCGCCTCGAAACCATGATTCTCGAACGCAACGACAAGCTCAAAAAGGATCTGCTCGCCTGGGGTGTAAGCAACTACACGGACGATTTGAACAACGTGGAACGGTTCATCACCAACACGGAAGAATGCGCGTTCGAGGCATCGAGACGTCCCGATATCAATATTGTGCACTATCACGAACTTGTAAAGAAGGAGGAGGAGGAGGAGGAATGAAGGATAAAATATTCCAGGACCTGAAAGATATTCAAAAAGAAATGGTTCGTATCCTCGGAGAAGTTACAACACTCGCCTCCAGCCCGGTTGCCATGACGCACGAGATGGACGAGACCTGGCAACCCCATTGCGATGTCTATCGAGACGATAAGCAACTTGCGGTCGTTTTCGATCTTGCCGGTGTGAACAAGAAATCCGTGCAGATCAGCACAAGCCGCGAATATGTGAAAATCTCGGGAGAACGTTTTACCTGCCCGGGATGCGATGAGATATACTATTATACGATGGAAATTGAATCGGGACGATTCGAGCGGAAAATTTTCTTTCCCGATATCAGCATCAACCGGGACGAACCGAAGGTTCAGTACGAAGAAGGTTTTCTTAAGGTGATCTTCCCCATCGTACCTGTCAAAGAGAAGAACATCGAAGTTGATATCGATTGAGATAACATTGAAAGTGAACGAATATGAATGAATGCCCCTGGGCAAAAAACGTTTGTGTGATACTGGTCGAGCCCCTTTACAAGGGTAATGTGGGCGCTATTTCCCGCACAATGAACAATTTTGGATTCTCAGATCTCCGGGTCGTTGGCGAAATCCCAAAGAAAGAAGACTACTACGTGGCGGTTCACTCCGAGGAAATCCTCAACAGCGCAAAGGTGTTCGACACCTTCGAAGAGGCAATCTCCGGATTCGACCGGCTGATCGCGATCTCGCGCAGAAAGGGGCAGAAAAAGCCCGTCGACCTGCTACCGGAGAATCTCGGAAAGCTTCTCAAGCAACATACGGAGAACCGCGTCGGGATCGTGTTCGGAAGAGAAACGTACGGGCTGAAGGACAGCGAGGCGGATCAATGCCATTTCCGGTGTTACATCCCCGCGCAACCAGAATTTCCTTCCCTCAACCTGTCGCAGGCTGTCGGGGTGATTTTATATGAAATCTACCGCGCCTTCACCGATGAAGGGACGGATACGATCTCCGATTCTGCCGCGCCAATCGAGGAAATCGATCGCAGCGCCGCATTCATCGATCGCATCCTCGATGATATCCATTACGGCTCAGTGGGAGATCGCGAAAAGTCAGTCCGAATCGTCCGAGACCTGATGATTCGCTCCAACATCAGCTCCTGGGAAGCGAACGAGTTCCGCCAGATTTTCAACCGCGTCTCCATCCTTGCCGGAAACCGCGGACTGAAGTGGAAGAAGTTCGAGGATCAATGAGAAAAACCGTCCTCATACTCTTCATTGCGATCGTAATGATCGCGCAGCTCGCAGCGGAACAGAGGATCGGCCTCGCATTGAGCGGCGGCGGCGCGCGTGGACTCGCCCATATCGGCGTGCTGAAGGTTCTGGACGAATACGGAATCGTGCCGGACATGGTTGCCGGAACCAGTATGGGCGCGCTCATCGGTACATTGTATTCCGTGGGCTGGACTCCCGATGAAATCGCAGCGCTGTTCGAGCGATCGGACTGGCGGGAGATGATGACGGGAAGCATTTCGAGAAGCGACTACTACACCGGCGAAAAACGCTGGGGGCCCAACGCCAACTACTACTTCAGGGTCGAAGACTTCTTCAACCCCCAGCTTCCGCGCAGCTTCCTCAGCAACAACCGGCTGCTTCAGAACCTGTTCAACCTGACCTTCCCCTACTCGAACGTGACGTCGTTCGATTCCCTCGCGATTCCACTTCGGATTGTCGCAACGGATATCGAGACGGGCGAGCCGGTGATCTTCCGGGACGGCGCACTGCACGAAGCGCTCTGCGCGACGCTCTCCTTCCCGTCGGTTCTGGCTCCTTTCAAAGCGCATGGGCACTATTGCGCGGACGGCGGGATCGTCATGAATCTGCCGATACAGGTTCTGGAAAACGTGGACTACTGCATCGGCGTTAAAACAAGCTCCCCGCTCAAGCCAACGAACGACCTCAACGATGTTATCGATGTGCTGAACCAGAGCATGAACATCAATATGATCTGGCGTGTGGAACAGGCTTTACACGACTGCGATCTGCTGATATGCCCCAAGCTGGATGACGTATCCCTCTTCGACTTCGATCGGGCAGAGGAGATCATCGCGGCGGGAGAAAAAGCGGCTCGCGAGAAGATCGATCGAATCGTCGCACTCATGGACAGTACTTCGCAACGAAGGATAGAACCGCTACACAGGATTGAAGGCCCCGTGACGATCAGTCGTGCCGAAGTTGAGGGTAACTACTACCTCTCTTCCTCTAAAATCCGCGAATATACCGGCATCGAAACGGGAAACAGCTACGATCTCCAGCAGCTGCAACACAGCTTCAATCGAGCGTTTCATTCACGACTTTTCGAATACATTTATCCCGTTCTGGTTCCGGAAAACGACGGCTACGCGATGATCATCCGCGTCAAGGAGAACGAGCGACGCCGTCTTGGCTTGAACGCACGATACAACAACACCAGCGAGCTGACGTTCGGCGCAACCCTGGAATATACCAACTATATACAGCGCAACTCGAAGCTCCTCGTCAACCTCGATCTCGGAGGCGTTCAGGAATTCAATATCGATTACGTGAAGAACTTCGGAAAACTTTGGGGTGTATACTTCCGCGTGTTTCCCTACCTGCGATACGAACGTTTCTACCTATATGACGACATGCATGAAAAGACCGGCAGCATTCGCTCCCGAGAGTTCGGGTCGAACATCGGGGTCGGCATGTTCGCTCCCTTCGATACGATCATCGAGGCGTATCTGTACGGGTATCATCGCGAGTTCTACCGCGACGTCTCCGCCAAGGATTACGTCGAAGACGACTACCGCTCCTCGGGCGCCGGCCTGAAAATCTATTCGGAGACGCTCGACGACTACATGATCCCAATGCGTGGGCGGCAGATCATGATGAAATTCATCACCTCGACCGACGACTTCTACAGCGACGCGACCTACGAACGGTTCTTCGGCCGCTTCACGTATATATTCCCCTACAAGCACACCGTCGCGTTCATTGGCCGGTTCGAGTACGGTGCGTACCTTCACGATCAGAACGTCGAATTCGATCCGTTCTACATCGGCGGTTACGACAGCTACATCGGTTTCAATCAGAAGGAATACAGCGCTCCCAACTACAAGATCACCTCCGGCGCGCTGCGTTTCAGCCTGCCGTACGATTTCTACTTCGACTTGCAGATGAACGGCACCAAATACGGCACGGTCGACGACTGGCGTCCCTCGGAGGACATGGAATGGGGCTACGGGGTCAAACTCGCCTACAAGTCCTTCCTCGGCCCGATCCGGGGCGGCGTGGGATTCCACAAAGAACGCAAGCCGGTTTACTACATCTCCATCGGATACGACATCGACGCATTCGAATTCTCGAGGAGATGAGGATGAGTGCAATCAAGCCGATAAGGCAGCGAGTCGCGCTGCTTCATTTCGCGATTTACGGAGTTCTCTTTTTTCTCGCCACATTCTACGGCATCCCCTTCCTCGAAACGCTCGGCTGGATGAACATCCTCGCGTGGTTCTTCTGCGGATCGGCGTTCGTTTTCCTGCCCATGCTCCTGCACGCCTTGATCGCGGCGAAACGTGAATCCACCTCCGGCATTGGGGAACGACTCCGCCTCAAACCTCTCACGCGTACAGACTGGCTTTGGATCGCTGGAGCTCTTGTTTTCATCGGGATCGCAAGCGGAATCATCATGGGTCTCAATCACATTCTCGCCGCAAAAATGTACCGCGCGACGATCCTTGACATGCAAGCTCCCTTCCTCCGCTTCAACGGCTTTACGCCCGACCAGCGCTGGATGCTCCTGCTTTGGCTGCCGTCTTTCCTGCTGATCATTTTTGGGGAAGAGTTCATGTGGCGCGGTCTGCTTCTGCCCCGCATGGAGAAGCAAGAAAGCGAGCGCGCCTGGATTTGGAACGCCTTATTCTGGCTGGGATTCCACGCAGCTTTCGGCACGGATCTGATGATTGTCATGCTTCCGGTAATTTTCGTAGTGCCTTACGTCGCATGGAAACGAAAAAGCACCACCCCGGGACTGATCATCCACGGCTTCTACAACGCTGCCGGATTCCTTGCCGTCGCTTTAGGATTTATCTCGCATTGATTCTCTTCAAAACAGGAGTGTGTTATGCGGTGCATTTTTTTAGCCTTGATACTTACAATATGTCTCCAGCTATCCACTGTTAACCACCTCGATGTGGTGTGGCAGATGCAGGGGGAGCAATCCGGCGACTATTTCGGATACTATGTTACGGCTCTGGATTTTAACGGCGATGGGATTGACGATTTGGCTGTTTCAGCTAGTAGGTACATTCCGAATCAGGATTTTCCTGATTATAATGGCAAATTGTATATCTATTTTGGTTCGGATGAAGGTTTGCCAGACAGCGTTAGCCTATCTGTTGCCGCAGAGGTTGACACAACATTTGAGTATTATACGTCATGGTTTGCTATTGTAAATCTTGGTGACATGAATAATGATGGTTGTGAGGATATTGGATATAAACACGGTGGCAGATGGCATGACCAGTCCGGTTACCATTTTTTCGTGAATCCCTATATACTTTTTGGCGGAGAGACAATAAACACAGATGAAACAGTAAGTTACGAGGGCGGGGCATATACGGACTTATCCCCTCTCGGCGACATCAACGGTGACGGTTACTCGGACGCAGGCATAACCGAGTGCCGTAACAATATCCTTACCTACTCCATCGTGTACGGAGGCAGCTTCGAAAAAGTGACCTTCGTGGATGGGATTTATACCCGTAACGGTAAAGGCTTCCGTGGCCTGGGCGATGTAAACGGTGATGGGTTTGATGATTTTAGCTATTATTTCCAGAATGATCACATTGAGCAGCCGGGTAGTCCCCTACTTTGCAGTTTTCACAATCGCTTCTTCTATGGAAGCACGGTCCAAGATACAATTCCCGCTTACTGTATGGATTATTTGTCTCCCGCCAATTCATGGTATGAACTGTATCCCGCCGGAGATTGGAATGGTGATGGATACGATGATTTTGTCCTTTCAGGCTATGATGTTCCAGAGGATGGAAGCACTTCTCCCGGTTGCCGCTTATGGCGAGGTGGAGCAACCCTTCACTGGGATTGGTTTGGTCATATTGAGTACTATTCCATCTTTGTTCCGGCCTATGGCGATTTGAATGGAGACGGGAAAGGCGATCTGGTGGATTCATTTGTATTTATGTCTGGGATTTGTGGTTATATCTATGTTTATCTCGGAGATCAGAATGGCACAAAGGATTTCAGCAGTTCAACGTACGAAGAAGGTTACGGCTCGGGATGTGCCGTAGGCGACTTCGATAACGACGGTTACGATGATATCGCGATCGGTGCATTCGGCGATGAGTATGGGTATCCTCCCGGCCCGAACAATTACGGCAATGTTTTCGTTTATGGCGGTCATGAGGATTTGGTGGAGCAGGATAGCAGTATTGTTGATCCGGTGCACGTTCCGCCTGTCATTGTCACTGTCAAAGCCTACCCCAATCCGTTCAATCCAAATGTATCTTTTCATATCATGGGAAGCAAAATTCTGATAGACCTTAATATGGCAGTATACAACATTAAGGGGCAGAAAATCGATTCCATTCCAACTAGCGAATTCACACACTTGGATGGCAATGATCCCACTGCAAACAGTGACTCGTTTTTACAGGGAGAAAGCAGAGGAAGAGAGTATTACTCGGTAACCTGGAACGCAGAAGGATTTCCCAGCGGTATTTACATTTGCCAGCTCAGCGCCGGAGACAAGCATTTGAGCACGCTGAAGGTGACGTTGATTAAATGAGCCTCCGACTCAGCTCTGCTGTACGCTCCATCGCTCCTCGGATCGGCCCACATTCATCAATGAATAGAATGTTTTAATGCACAATTTCTCAAGCTCTTACCGCAATATTAATTTTGCCGTTTGTTTTCGATGAGCCTCCCCTATCTCCTTGACATTCAACCGCCTACTCGACGCCCCGGCTAATTGAGATTGAGTCTCATTATACTTTATCGCAAGAAATTGGCATAAGTATAAAGTTTTCAATTGACAGCGTCATGCTATCCAAACAAATGAGTCTCGAAATGGAAGGAGTTGCAATGACAGAAATCGGTATGCATTTCGAACGTTTACAGGCAACTTGTCTCCAAATTCCGCAACAATTTAAAGAAGAACATTCAATACAATTACAGGAGTGATCATGAACGCACACCCTGCACCGCAAAACAAACTCTACGAAGAGCTGCAAGCCGTCATCGACGAGAAGAAGCACATCCGCAATCCTCTCATCGAAGTCTTGCACAAAGCGCAGGAGATTTTCGGCTACTTACCGCCGGAAGTCATTGAATTCATTGCGACGGGTCTCGATGTCCCGATCAACCATATCTACGGTGTCGTGACCTTCTACAACTTCTTCTCCATGAAACCGCGTGGTAAAAACCTTGTTAACGTATGTATGGGAACCGCCTGCTACGTAAAGGGGGCCGACCGCCTGGTTCAGATGCTGGAAGACGAATTGAAAGTCAAGATGGGCGAAACCACTGAAGACAACCTCTTTACCCTCACTGCCGTTCGCTGCGTTGGAGCTTGCTCCCTGGCGCCGGTTTTCGTGATTGGCGAAGAGACCTACGGCCGTATCGACAGTCGCAAGAAACTGAAAGCAATCATCGACAAGTACAGGGCTTAATGCAGGATATATCCCTCCATCTTCTTGATATGATCGAAAACTCAGTTCGTGCTGGGGCATCGCTGGTCGAAATCGAGATCAAAGCGAGCGTTCCCCGGAACCGCATATCGTTCCGCGTGAAAGATAATGGCTGCGGCATGGACAGCGAGACGGTAGAGAACGCACTCAATCCGTTTTACACGACCAAGAGTGAGCGTATCAAAAAGATCGGGCTGGGGATTCCGCTCTTCAAGCAAAACGCGGAAGCCTGCGGCGGTGATTTTACCGTCGCCAGCGCCCCGGGCGAGGGAACCGAGATAGTAGCCCATTTCAAGTTCGACCACATCGATCGCATGCCGGTGGGTAACCTAGCGGATACCATGCTGGGCGCAATTATCGGGCATCCGGAGAACGACTTCCTGTTCTATATAAGAAGGGAAGGATTCAACGGTGCCTGGGATTTCGAACTGGACACAAGAGAGATCAAACAGGAGCTCGATGGCGTTCCGATAACCTATCCGGACGTGATCGGCTTCTTAACCGAGATTATTAATGAAGGCGTAACAAATACGAAAATGGAGGAACTCTGATGAAAACCTTGGAAGAACTCAGAAAGATCCGGGAAAAAGCACAGCAGGACATGAACCTGCGCAATGCCGATTACCGTCTGAAAGTCGTTGTCGGTATGGGTACATCCGGTATTGCCATGGGCGCACGCGAAGTGATGAAAACTTTCCTCGAGGAAGTTTCGAAACGTCAGATCAAAGACGTCGTTGTGACCCAGACCGGCGAGAAGGGCCTTTCTTCGATGGAGCCAATCGTTGACGTGCTCGAAGAAGGCAAGCCCAAAATCACTTATGGCAATATGAACCCCGAAAAGGCACGTAAAGTTGTCGTCGAGCATCTCGTTAACGGAAACGTCGTCTCCGAATACGTAGTCTCATCCGAATAACGAAGGGGGAATGATGTCACTGAAACGTATCGATGTCCTGATTTGCTGTGGCTCGGGTTGCGTTTCAGCCGGTGCGCTTAAAATCAAACAAGCGCTTAAGGATCAACTGAAAGAACGCAATCTGCTTCAGGAAATCAACCTGATCGAAACCGGATGTATGGGCCCGTGCGACTACGGTCCCGTCATGATGATTTATCCGGAAGGCGTTTTCTACCGCAAAGTGACGGTGGAAGACGTCGAAGAGATCATCGAAGAGCATTTCATCAAGGGCCGTCCCGTAAAACGGCTCATGCTTGAAGAAGACGAGAAAGTTTTGCCGACCAAGGAAGACATTCCCTTCTACCGCAAGCAGATCAAGGTTGCTCTTGAGAATTGCGGGTACCTCGATCCCGAAAAAGTCGAGGAATACATAGCATTGGGCGGATATGAAGCGCTCGGAAACGTGTTGACCGGCATGACCCCGCAGAAAGCTGTCGATCTCGTTAAAGAATCCGGCTTGCGTGGCCGTGGCGGCGGTGGATTCCCCACCGGCATCAAGTGGCAGCACGTGTTGAACGCACAAGGCGATCCCAAGTACGTCATCTGTAATGGCGACGAGGGCGACCCGGGAGCGTTCATGGACCGCTCGCTGCTCGAAGGCGACCCGCACAGGGTATTGGAAGGCATGATGATCGCCGCTTACGCCGTTGGCGCATCGAAAGGCTTCTTCTACATCCGTGCCGAGTATCCTTTGGCAATCCGCCGCATCAAGCTGGCGATCGAGCAGGCAAAAGAATTCGGTCTGCTTGGAGAAAACATCTTCGATAGCGGCTTCTCGTTCGATGCGGAAGTTCGCACCGGCGCAGGCGCATTCGTCTGCGGAGAAGAGACCGCGCTGATCGCTTCCATCGAAGGAAAACGCGGACAGCCAACCCCGAAACCCCCGTACCCGGCTCAGTCCGGTCTCTGGGGACAACCCACCCTGGTCAACAACGTGGAAACCATGGCGAACCTGCCTCGCATCTTCCTCAAGGGAGCCGACTGGTTTGCTTCCATGGGTACTCCGACCAGCAAGGGTACAAAGGTGTTCGCACTCACCGGCGACGTGAACAACACCGGCCTCGTCGAGGTTCCGATGGGCATCAGCCTTCGCGAACTGATCTTCGAGGTTGGCGGCGGAATTTCCGATGGTCGTAAGTTCAAAGCCGTTCAGCTTGGCGGACCTTCCGGCGGTTGCCTCACCAACGAACATCTCGATGTGAAGATCGACTATGAATCACTCAAGGAAAAAGGCGCTATGATGGGATCAGGCGGTGTTATCGTGATGAACGATTCCAACTGTATGGTCAACGTGGCTAAATTCTTCCTGGAATTCTCCGTCGATGAATCATGCGGAAAATGCGCCCCCTGCCGCCTCGGTCTGAAACAGATGCACAAGCTTCTGGAAAAGATCACCAGCGGCGAAGGCGAAGAAGGCGACATCGAAGAACTGGAACGCCTTGGTAAGTCGATCTGCACCACGTCACTCTGTGGACTTGGTCAGACGGCTCCGAACCCGGTTCTTAGCACGATTCGCTACTTCCGTAACGAGTATGAAGCGCACATCCGCGAGAAGACCTGCCCCGCGAAAGTCTGCCTGCCGTTGATCCACTTCAGCATCGATACCGACAAGTGTATCGGCTGTGGACTCTGCGCGAAGAACTGCCCGGTTCAGTGCATCTCCGGAAATCGCCAGGACAAGTATATCATTGATCAGATACCATGCGTCAAATGTGGTAACTGCAAGGAAGTGTGCCCGGTTCACGCCGTGCATCTTCTTCCCGGCATCAGCCCCGAATACCGCGAATACAAAAAGACGCTGGTTGAAGAAGAGGACTAGACCTCACGTAAATCATAGATAAGGAGTGGATATGTACGAAGAAATCTTCAAGAAGTATTCGCCTGACAAGGAAAACCTGATCTATATTCTTCACGATATTCAGGATACGCATCCTCAGCAGTATATCAGTGAAGAAGCGGTGGCCAAAGTCAGTGAATATCTTCGCGTACCCGTGAATCACATTTACGGCGTATTGACGTTCTACACCATGTACAGCACAAAGCCTCGCGGTAAGAACATCATTCGTCTTTGCGAATCTCCACCATGCTTCCTGAAGGGATCCGAGAAGATTCTCAAGCAACTCGAGAAGGTTCTGGATGTCAAAGAAGGCGAGACCACCAAAGACGGGCTTTTCACACTTGAGCTGTGTGCATGCCTTGGTGTTTGCGGAAACGCACCGGTTATGATGATTAACGAGGACGTTTACGGCGATCTTACCGAGGAAAAAGTCGCAAAGATCATTGATCGAATCCGGGGAGGTGAGTAATGAAATATTTCAGAACACACGTGCTCGTCGGAGTGGATGAATCTGCCGTACAGGCTGGCGTGAAAGAAGTGCTCAACGCGCTTCGCAGCGAGCTTGCCCGTAAGGAACTGGAAGAAGAAGTATCGATTCTCGAGACCGGCCCCCTGGGCTATTTCGGAAAAGGCGTCTGCTTCCAGGTCTATCCGGACAACACGACCTACGCCAACGTCAAAGCTGAAGATATCCCTGAAATCGTTGAAGAGCACTTCCTCAAGGGAAGACCTCTGAAACGCCTGATCTACAACGCACCCGAATCAGGACAGTACGACTTCGCATACGACAAACGTATCGTGCTCAACAACTCCGGTATCATCGATCCCGAAAACATCGACGAATACCTTGCGGTTGGCGGTTACGAAGCCTGGGAAAAAGCCCTCACCGGCATGAAGCCCATGGACATCGTTGACGAGGTGAAGAAGTCAGGTCTTCGCGGTCGTGGCGGCGCCGGATTCCCCACCGGCCTCAAGTGGAGTTTTACCGCTCCTCTCGAAGCCAAGGAGAAGCTGGTTGTTGTCAACGCGGATGAAGGCGAGCCGGGAACTTTCAAAGATCGTCTGATCATGGAAGGCGACCCGCACAAATTGCTCGAAGGCGTCATGCTCTGTGCATACGCTGTCGGCGCAAGCAAGGCCTACATCTATATCCGTGGCGAATACAAGCTCTGTATTGAACGAACACTCAAAGCAATCGCACAGGCCAAGGATTACGGCATCCTCGGAGAGAACATCTTCGGATCCGGCTTCAGTCTGGACATCGACATCAAGATCGGCGCTGGCGCATACGTGTGCGGCGAGGAAACCGCTCTGATCGAATCGATGGAAGGTAACCGCGGTATCCCGCGCAGCAAGCCGCCGTTCCCGGGTGTCGAAGGCGCCTGGAAAAAACCGACCGTTGTCAACAACGTCGAGACGCTGGCGAACGTTCCCGCCATCATCGCTAAAGGCGGTGAGTGGTACTCCAAGATCGGACCGGAAAAATCACCTGGAACCAAGGTTTACACGATCCTTGGCGACGTGGCAACTCCCGGCCTGACCGAAGTTCCCATGGGAACCACACTTCGTAGCATCATCAACGACTTCGGTGGCGGAATGAAAGACGGCAAGCGCTTCAAAGCCGCCCTCGTGGGTGGCGCGGCCGGCGTGATTCTGCCCGATTCGCTTCTGAATGTAAAAATGGACTATAACAGCCTTGCCGAATACGCAGCTGTCCTTGGCTCCGGCGCTATCCTCGTGATGGGCGAAGACACCGACATGGTCGAGATGCTCTACTCGATCATCAAGTTCTTCCGTCACGAATCATGCGGACGCTGCAGCCCCTGCCGCCTCGGTACGCAGCAGCTCACCCGGCTTGTTAAGAAAGTACGTAATGGCAAAGCAACCGAAGAAGACCTGGATCAGATGATCATCATCGCTGATGCAATGTTCAAAACTTCGTTCTGCGCATTGGGTCAATCCTTGATCATGCCCGTGAAAAGCGCGATTGAGAACTTCCGGGAAGATTTCTTGAACCGGATTAAGGCATAACCACAAAGGGAGATTGTCAATGAGCAATGTAACTGTTGAAATAAATGGAATCATGGCGGAAGTACCCCAGGGTACGACCATCATTGAAGCCGCAAAGAAAGTCGGCATCAATATTCCGACCTTGTGCTACCACGAGGATCTGAAGCCCACCGCCGCCTGCGGTGTTTGCGTTGTCGAGATCGAAGGCACCCCGACTCCGAAGCGTGCTTGCAGCACTCCGGTTTGGAACGGAATGAAGATCAAGACAAACAGCAAGATGCTGCGCTCCATCCGCAAGACCGTCATCGAGATGATCCTCTCGAACCACGACGTCGCATGCCCCACCTGTGTGGCAAACGGAAAATGCGAGCTCCAGAGCATCGCCTACACCATGGATATCGATCCCAACGCCGTCCCGAAAATCCTGGAAAAAAAGCCAGTCGATTACAGCAGCGTTTCGATCATCCGTGACGTAAACAAATGTATCAACTGCGGTCGCTGTATTCAGGTTTGTAACGACATTCAGACCGTGAACGCGCTTACGTTCGCCGAACGCGGATTCGATGCACACGTCGACACCGTTCTCTCCTTGGGAATGGCCAGCAGCGCATGCGTCAACTGCGGTCAGTGTACCGTTTACTGCCCGACGGGCGCGCTTCATGAGAAAGACGACACCGAACGTGTATGGGATGCTCTTCTGGATCCCGAGAAGCACGTTGTCGTTCAGGAAGCTCCATCCATCCGTGCTTCACTCGGTGAAGAATGGGGCATGGGCGTTGGCGCCGTTACTACCGCCAAGATGTACACCGCGCTGAAAATGCTCGGATTCGACTCGATCTTCGACACAAACTTCTCGGCCGACCTCACCATCATGGAAGAGGGAACCGAGGTTGTCGGACGTATCGTCGCCGGAACCAAGAACCTTCCGTGTATCACGTCCTGCTCACCGGGCTGGATCAAGTTCATGGAAACCTATTTCCCGCGTCTCGCTTGCAACGTTTCCACCGCGAAATCACCGCAGCAGATGATGGGCGCACTCGCCAAGACCTACTACGCAGAACTCAAAGGTATCGATCCCTCCAAAATCTTCTCCGTTTCCATCATGCCCTGTACCGCGAAGAAATTCGAGTGCCAGCGTGAAGAAATGGCTGATTCAGGCTACCAGGATGTCGACGTGGTCCTCACCACCCGTGAACTGGTACGCATGATCAATGAAGCCGGTATCGATTTCCCGAATCTTCCTGATCATCATGACGTGTGCCTCGAGCTCTCCGAGCACACCGGCGCCGCGACCATCTTCGGCGCAACCGGCGGTGTTATGGAAGCTGCTCTTCGTAGCGCGTACTACCTCGTAACCGGAAACGACCTCCCCGATGTCAACATCACCGCCGTCCGCGGTATGGAAGGCGTCAAGGAAGCAGCCGTGAAGATCAACGACGATCTGACCCTCAAGGTCGCTGTCGCGCACGGACTCGGCAACGCACGCAAGCTTATGGAAAAAATCCAGAAGCAGATCGACGAAACCGGCAAGAGCGAATATCACTTCGTCGAAGTGATGGCTTGCCCCGGCGGTTGCGTCGGCGGCGGCGGACAGCCGTTCGGTAGCAGCCTCGCCATGCGCGCTCGCCGTGGCCAGAGTCTCTACCAGGACGACCGTGATCTGCCGAAGCGCTGCTCGCACCACAACCCGATGATCGCCAAGATATATCAGGACTTCCTCGAAAAACCGGGTTCGCACAAGGCGCACAAGCTGCTTCATACCCACTACTACAAACGCGAGAAATTCAAAGGCCAAGTTGTCGAAAGCTTCAAATGCGAAGATCACTAGACCATTGAGTTGAGTGAAAATATGATGAACGCTCCCGAGAAATCGGGAGCGTTTTCATGTCTGAACCACGATTTGGAGGATTGGCAAGATAAGCAGGATGGAAGATCGGCAGCAGCAACTCCCTTCTGCCCCCTCCTTACCGCATCAACAGAAGCTTCCTGGTCGCCAGGAAGCTTATTGAAGATCAATGATAGTATGCACAAACTATCTGCTATTCTCAAATTCACACTTAACAATACTATCAACTAGTATATCAGCTATCTCTGATATTGTTTTCATTAACTCTATCAAGCATTGATGGTCCGTAACAAATAACCTGCTTGTTACTTTTGTTACTTAACCATTAGTTGTTTCGATTCGAACTTTCTCGTTAAATGATTCACTATCCTTCACAAACGCTCTTACTTCATCATTTACAAGATCAACATCTGCTCCGTTATGTACAATTGCATTTCGTATTTGCCAATACCGACCAATAAGTTTCCAGCTTTCAGAGCAAAAGAAACCATCAGGCACAAGATGCTGAAACGTTAATTCTGTTATCTCTCGAATGCTTTTTCTCCTCAATTTGCTTCTCTTATGTTTCTCTCCACACTCCCTGATTATTTGTGACAACAGCTCCTCAAATGCGGAAATAATGGCGACAAAATAAATAATATTATTACTGGCCTTAAGCTCCATCCAATCAATATTATTATACGGAGTTTCTCCATGACCTGTTACACTCTTGATTATTGAAGGATTGTCTGATATCTTACATATTATATCAAGGGCTTGCTTAAAACGAAAATACTTGATTTTGAGATATTGTTGGTCCATTCTGTACATGATTAACACCTCCTTGGTAATCTTGCTTTTCAGTAGCAATATGTCAAGTGTATCGACATTCTCCAGTATAATTGTTCTCTTAATCCGTAAAGTAAACCATTTTTATACATTCGTGTGTATTCTATCTCGTGATTCATCTATTCAGAGAAACAAAAAGAGGCAGGAGACACAAGAAGTGATTTGATTCACGTTTGGTATTACTCATGCTCTATTTTCATTGACGATTCCGGCCATCCGTTTTTTCTAATCCCATGCAGAAGATAACGCAGCCTCCATTTCCTCCCATGACCCGCGCCGAGATGAACAAGCTCGGCTGGGACGCGCTCGACGTGATCATCGTTTCGGGCGACGCATACGTGGATCATCCCTCCTTCGGCGCAGCGCTGCTGGCACGCTGGCTGATCCACCACGGTTTCCGTACCGGAATCGTCGCGCAACCGCAGAACGATGCCGATTATACGCAGCTCGGGCAGCCGCGACTCTTCTTCGGTGTTACGGCAGGCAATGTCGATTCGCTCGTGGCGAACTACACGGCCATGCGCAAGCCTCGCTCCGACGACGCCTATACCCCCGGGAATGTCGGTGGCAAACGCCCTGACAGGGCAACAATCGTGTATGCGCAGGCAATCAAGCGAATCTTTAAGGACGCACCCATCGTCCTGGGCGGCATCGAGGCATCACTGAGACGTATCCCCCACTACGACTACTGGACGGAGAAGGTGCGCAACAGCATTCTCCCCGAGGCGCGAGCCGACATCCTGGTGTACGGAATGGGCGAGCGAGCGATCATCGAAATCGCGCAGCGCATTCACAACGGCACCTCCCTGGATGGCATACCGGGAACGGTTGTGTCGCTCCCTTCGAATGGGGATATCGACGGGATATTGCTGCCCACATGGGAACAATCGAAATCGCCCGAAGGCTATCTGAAACTGTTTCAGGAATTCGACAGGCATTTCAAGGAGCACACCCTCGTTCAGGAATTCGCGGGAAGAAAGCTCGTGCACTATCAGCCTTCGGAGCCTCTCGCCACCGAGGAGCTGGACGCGTTGTACCGGCTGCCGTTTTCCCATCAGCCTCATCCGATATATAAAGGTGAGCGGATCCCGGCATTCGAGCAAATACAGCACTCTATCACCGCGCACCGGGGCTGCTTCGGCGGATGCAATTTCTGCGCGCTGGCGTATCACCAGGGACGCGCCATCCGATCACGCAGTAGCGAATCGATCATGGAAGAAATCCGCAACCTGGCGAAGGAAAAGCATTTCCGCGGGACTATCACCGACATCGGTGGCCCGACCGCCAACATGTACGGTCTCGCCTGCAAGCGCGGTTTCCCTGCCGACTGCAAGCGCACGTCGTGCCTGGTGCCGGATGTGTGCCCATTTCTGATCACGGACCACCGAGAGTATATGAATCTGCTCAACAGCGCCGCGAACATTCCGGGCGTGAAAAACCTCTTCATCGCTTCCGGCATCCGCTTCGACCTGGCCTTGAAAGACCGCAGGTTCATCGGTGAACTGGCGAAGAAATACACCGGCGGACACCTGAAGCTCGCACCCGAGCACCGTTCGACCAACGTCCTCAAGCACATGAACAAACCAGGGAACAAGCCGTACGACGCCTTCTGCTCGGTCTTCGAGGAGCAGTCGCGCAACGCAGGAAAGAAGCAATACGTCCTGCCCTATCTCATCGCGGGGCATCCGGGAGAAGAGCTTCAGGACACCGTGGAACTGGCTCTCTGGCTGAACAGGAACAACCTGCACGTCAGGCAGATCCAACAGTTTACCCCGACACCCATGACGCGTAGCACATGCATGTACTTCACCGGCGTCGATCCATCCACCAATCAGAAAGTCCACATACCAAAAGGCAGGGAAATCAGGCTCATGAAAGCGCTCCTGCAGTGGTTTCTCCCAGAGAATCGCAAGATCGTTCAGGAAGCCCTGAAGCAGGCCAAACGCTCCGACCTGATCCCGGTATTCCTGCGCAAAGGGAGATAATTCTTGCCAGTTTCAGCTAATTCCTTTTTTTCGATTGCATGGGTGAACATCAAATAATCACATACACTTTGCTGTTTTTTGCCGGAGGCCTGGCAGGATTTATCAATACGCTTGCCGGAGGCGGTTCCGTTCTGGTGCTTCCCATCCTGATTACCCTTATCGGAATGGACGCCAATGTCGCCAACGCTACCAACCGCATCGCGATCTTCGCACAAAACGTATCGAGCGTTCACCATTTCAAAAGGCGCAACCTCATCGAGATCAAAGGTCGTTGGCACATCCTGCTCTCCGCGATTATCGGTTCCTTCCTCGGAACGATGTGGGCCGTCAATATCAGCAGCCGCACTTTCGAGATCATCCTCGCCATCATCCTCATCGGTATCGTCATTCTCATGATCAAGCCACCCAGGATGAAGGATACGCAAAAAAGCTTCTCGCCGTGGATCGAAAGCCTCATATTCATCGCAATCGGGTTTTATGGAGGATTCATTCAGGTGGGAGTCGGGCTCATTCTGCTGGCATCGCTCAACCTGATCGAGAACCTCGATCTGGTCCGCGCAAACGCCTTGAAAGTTACCATCGTTCTGTTCTATACGGTATGTTCCGTATGCATCTTCGCCATATCCGGTACCATCATGTGGAAGTTCGGTATTGTTCTCTCGATCGGCAACTACATCGGAGCATGGCTTGGCGTTCGTTCGGCGGTTAAACGAGGCGAGAAAATCATCCGGCTCATTCTGATTGTGTCAGTCGTGCTGGGAAGCCTCAAATTGCTCGGCGTATTCGACTGGGCGCTATCCCTTCTCAAGTAAATTCAATCGAATCCACTTCTCCTGAAAGAATCCGAGAACTTGCTCTGAAATGCGTTCGCAACCAGGGTGGGTGGGCGCTCGTCGATTGGAAGGGGATTTGCCCAAAATGATCCGCGATGCAGCGCATCGCGCTACTTCTGCCCCTCTCTTAGTATAAGAGAGGGTGGCATTGATTGCATCAATGACGGGTGAGTTTCTTCAGCAAATCCCATTTCAATCGTCGAGGGGACCGCTTCTCTCCCGAACGCATTTCACTCAACAATCCGTCCGACAAGGTCGTACTCCCAGGAATCGATAATCTCGACCGTCACAATATCGCCAGGCTTCGCTTTCCCCGCGGTGATATACACCACGCCATCGATCTCCGGCGCATCCTGACGCGTTCTTCCCTCGTATAGAAATCCCTCGTCTTCAGCGTAATCATCGATGATCACTTCCAACCGCTTGCCTACCTTTTCTTCCAGCAATTCTGTGGATATCTCCTGCTGAATCTCCATGAGAGCGTCCTTGCGTTTCTCTGCCGTCTTCAGTGTAACCTTGGGTTCCAGATTCGACGCTGGCGTTCCCTCTTCCTCGGAGTATGAGAACACACCCAGGCGATCGAAGCGCTTCTCTCGGATAAACGACTCCAGTTTCTTGAAGTCGGTAACCGTTTCTCCGGGAAATCCTGTGATGAAAGTCGTGCGGATCGCTATATCGGGGATGATGGTTCTGATTCGTCGTATCAGCAGATCGAGCTGTTCGCTGGTTGTTTTCCTGTTCATCGCCTTGAGAACAGGATCACTGACGTGCTGCAAAGGAATATCGAGATAATGGTTCACTTTAGGCATGGCCGAGATCGCGATAATCAATTTCTTCGTAATATGCGCCGGATGAAGGTACATCAGACGAATCCACTGAATTCCGTCGATCTTCTCCAGCTCCCAAAGGAGTTCCACCAGCTTCGATTCCCCGTAGATATCCAGCCCGTACTGTGCAACATCCTGCGCGGTGATGATGAGCTCCTTCACACCGGAATCGGCAAGCGTCCTTGCTTCTCTGACTAGAACCTCGATACGCTCGCTGAGCAGCTTCCCCCGGATCGATGGGATCGCGCAATACGTACAATAGTTCTCGCAACCGTCGCTGATACGTAGATACGCGTAGTGAGGAGGCGTCAACAAGTGCCGGTTGGGCAATTCAAGCTCGGTCTCTTCGGTGAAAATCCTCTCGAACGAAGAAAAATCCTTCAGATCCACCCATGCGTTGACCTCCGGAATATCCGACTGCAAAGCATCCAGATAGCGTCTGACCAGGCAGCCGGTTACGGCGAAGAACGACGTCGGTTTCCTGATCTCGTTGTATTCCAGAATTGTATCGATCGATTCGCGTTTTGCATCGAGAATGAAGCCACATGTATTGATCAATATCATATCCGCTTCGTGGATATCCGATGTTCGCGTGTAACCGTACCGAAGCGCTATGTCGGTGAAACGCTCGCTATCCACAAGATTTTTAGGACAACCGAGACTCTCGATGTAAAATGTCTTCATTCAAGCTCCTGATATACTGAAAAAGATACTCATGACCTGTTTCACAGTGAAAACTCCATGTCTTGTAAGTTTCATTGCGAAAATATTATGATTCAATTCCTAATATACTATCATATCGCTTTTAGGTCAACGATAAAGTAACGCCGACGGGTTTTGGAAGCATCCTCATCCGACAATAAAGGCACTTACCCTTAAGAGAATTTCAAAAGAAATAAAAAAAAAATATAGACAGGATTTTACACTATTATTTATTGCAACTTAGTTCATTGAAAAGCGGGATGTCGTAGATCTCCAGGAGCCTATAGTCTTTCATCGGTAATTGCCGCAAAGCATACAATTGCCTTATGAAATTTTTCTATAGTCATCCTGCGAATCACCCAGATACTTACCCTACAAGGAGACTACGAATGAGTCAAAAACTGTATGTCGGCAACTTACCGTACCAAACTAGCGAAGAAGAAATCGAAGAACTGTTTGGTCAATACGGAAGCGTCGAATCTGTTAAACTCGTTGTTGATCGCGAAACCGGCAAAAAGAAAGGCTACGGTTTTGTCGAGATGGACAATGAGGGTGCGCAGGCCGCAATTACCGCACTGAACGATTCCATGTTCGGTGGAAGAAACCTGAAAGTTGACGGTGCACGCGAAAGAGCTCCTCGCCCGAGAAGCAATTTCCAGCGCCGTTATTAATTAATTAACATGTAACGATATCCCGCTCATATTCACTTCCAGATACTCGAATCGAATAGTATAATTCCCCTGTTCCGCTTTCCCCACAAGTTCTACATATTTCTCTTTCTGCCACGGATCCGCGATACCGCCCGTCTTGTAATCCACGATAAGAATCTCTTTCCGTTCATCGTCGATGAGAAGCCGGTCGATACGGTATTCCTGTCCGTCGTCGCCGTACAGCGTTATCTCGTTGAATACGCGCGTCCAGCGCGATAAAAACAACTCTGGATGCTGCTCGACCCACACATCGATCTCCGAAACGATCGCTTCCATCTCCTGACGACTGAATATCCCGCCGAAGTGGCGATTCACCGTATTCCATGCAGCATCGAATTCCGCTTCTTCCCCATACTTGATCATCGAAAGGTACAAGTGCACAAATTCGCCGGTTACAAGCGACCCCGATCGGTGCGACCGGATGAGCTGGTGCGCCTTTTGCTCATCAACCTCCGCCGGCTCCGTGATCAGATTCCTGAAATGAAGACTCCGCATGACATCCCGTATCTGCCGATCCTCCTGTGCTGATTCCTCAACGTCCGCTACCTGATCGACCGTTATCTTCCCCTTGAAATCCTCGCCGGAATCCAGAGGATGGTAAACAACGGTGTGGAGAAGCGCAAAAAGGTACTTGAACTTGTAAGGGTCTTTCTCAGCATCCTTGAGCCCCTTCGAGAAATCCGCCGCCTCCAGGGCAGCGTAGACGAACAGGTTGTTCTTCGCTCTCGTGAGAGCCACGTACAGCGCGTTGATTTCATCAGCGAAAATTGCATACTTCCTGTGCTCCATCATCTTCGCGATCGCTTCGTACGGAAATCCCCTCACCCCCGTCAGGCAGTTCTTCAGCAGCGAATCGTACTCGCTGTTGCACAGAACAAGCTCCGTTGGAGAAGCGGAGTCCTCGGACATCCGATAATAGGCGTGCAGCTCAAGCAAACCCGCGCTGCTGGAGCGCTTCGAAAAGTCGATGAACACAAACGTCGTTTCGAACTGCAATCCCTTCGACTTGTGGATCGTCATCAAGCGAATCGCGTCGCCTTCATCCAGACCCACCTGGCGCAAGCCGTCGTCACCTGCGTTCTTCTCGAGGTAATTCAAGAATCCATACACGCCGGTTCCGGTATCGCTCTTCGCTTGATCATACTGCACCACCGCCTGCAAGAAACGCGTCAGGTTCCGCTGATCAACAGGATTCCAGGTCGTTGACCCAAATTCCGCCACAACTTCCGCCAGCGCCGGAAACAACGTCTGTGGGTTTTGATGATTCGTCAGGAACGCGGCAAGGCTCTTCAGCTCGTCGCAGGTTATCGATTCAACCGCGTTTGTAAAGAATCCGGCATCGTGCTCCGCCTGGGTATCCTTGTGCTTCCTGTACCACGTAAGGAGTCGGTTGAGCCGCTCGTTATCAAGCTGGATGTAGTCCGAGCGCAGGAAAATGAGCAGATCGAGGTAATCGAACCAGGCTAGGTAGCGCAGTAAATGGATCAACGGCTTCACCAGGCGGTGCTCCGAAAGCGCTTCACTGGATTCATGGATGTATGGAATTCCCGCCTCGTCCAAGGCTCTCGCAATCGAGTTCAGATCGGCGTTGGATCGCGCCAGGATCGCAGCACTTCCCGCAGGTATCGGCATTTTGGACTCAGGAGATATGGCGGGAGCGATAACCTTGTTCACGAAGTCCTGATAGCACATCGCTTTCTCGCGCGGGTCATCCTTGGAGCGTGCGCTGTAATTGTCGAAATCGACCTGCACGTATCCCGCTGTTTTCTTCGGCAGGTGGCGAACGTCGTTGTAAGCCCACTCCAACTCTTCGAGGCACCTGCTGATGAGCCCGAAATAGCGGTTCACGAAGTCGATCACCACTGACTGGCTGCGGTAGCTCATGTCGAGCGTCTCCTCCTCAACGCCGTGAAAGACGTGCCGAATGCGATCAAGGAGCTCACGCTCACCGCCGCGCCAGCCGTAGATCGCCTGCTTCTCGTCGCCCACCACGATGAAACCTCCGTATTCCTTCACGCCGGAACCACTTGCGTATTCGTGCAGAAGAGGCTCCAGCAGCTTCCACTGCAAGATGCTTGTATCCTGAAACTCGTCGATGAAAAGATAGCGTATTTTCTGCGAGAGGAACTCGTAGAAGAGGTTGGTCACCATTCCGTTGTCGGGATCGATGAAACCCAGGTCATCCCGGTGCAACGTGCTGTAGGTGTACCAGAGGATATCGCTGTGGGTAAACTCCCGCGATGTCATCTTGATGTGATCGTATTCGCGGAAGACAATCTCAGCAATCTCCCTGACCACCACCTCCTCTTTACGCACCTCCTCGATAACGCCTTTCACAAGGTGTGTATAAACTTCCCTGACATATTTCTCGCCATACATCTCATTAGGCTTCTTGAAAAAGGTGTTGTCCGGCGCGTACTTGGCAGCGTGGATACGCAGCTCGTCGTGATGAAGCGCTGCGAGCAAACCCTCCTCCAGATTCCCCTGGTCGATTCCGTTTGCCTCGAAGATGCCCTTTAGCCTTTTCTTGCATAGCAGGGAAATTGCTTCTTTTCCCTCCTTCTCGTAGATATCCTTAAAGAAACCGATCAACGCCCGTTTGTAAAGCTCGTAGGAAGCGGGAGGATCCGTTGTCTTTCCCATCGATTCAAGCAGTGTGGGCCTTTCGAAGAGCCAGCGATTCTCCAGTATGCTTTTTACGAGGTTCCTGTAGGCCGAGAGGTCCTTGCCGCGATGGATGTACTTCTGGAAAACCTGGCGGAACATCCGCATGGATTCGGGATTCTCGATAACGCGCTCGAGCACATTCTGGTAGACTTCCTCATCGTTTTCGTTCACGATCGTAAAGTCCTCCAGATAGAGCGCGGGGGCCACCAACTGCTGAAAGATCATCTGCGTGAAACCATCGATGGTACGGATCATGAGCAGATGCTTGTTCTGCTTCATGGTATCCAGCACCCTCGCGAGGAACTCTCTCTGTGTGGAATCCAGCGTCGTTTCCAGGTTCAGGTTATTGATCAGATCAATATACCCATCTTTTTGCCTCACTATCAGATCGAGATGCTCGAAAATACGCTCCCTGATCTCCGATGTCGCCTTGCGCGTGAAGGTGATGACCAGAATCTCCCGGAAGACGTCGGGCCGGGCATATCCGGTGTACTGTCCGATCCGAATCAGCGTGGCGATGTATTCGACGGAGATGCGGTAGGTCTTTCCAGTGCCGGCGCTGGCTTTGATGATCCGCGCGATTGGTTTGATATCTATCATTTTGTCTTCTCCGTTTCACCGTACAGACCAAGGTAGGCCTCATTCGCTCTGGTTTTCTTACCCGCCTGTGTGAAGCAACCGTTTATCACGACGGGCCTCACAATGTTCTCGATGATCTCCGAGAGTCCATCCCAGGAAGCTTCGGGAAAGTCCTTCAACGTGCTGTCCATCACGAAGTAAAACATGGAGCGGACGTTGTCGAATAGAACGCCGGAATCCTTTTCCAGAAAGAACAGCCTCGTGTAAAAGCTGGTTTGATAAGACGACAAGCCACTTCCATATTTACTCGAGTCACTCTTTGTCGTCTTGAAATCAACGATCCAGAAGTGGTCGTTTGTCTTGCTGTGCGCCACAAGATCGGCCCGTCCGTTGAGTCGCAGCGCGAGCGATTTATCCTCACCCGTCACATCATCCGCGATGTTCAGCATAAGCTCCGGGTTGTGGAATCGCCCATCGAGTGGGGCCTTCCGTTCCGTAAAAAATCTCAAATTCCGCATGGTTGCAACGCCCATAACGCCGAGGAATTGCACGACGAAATCCACGATCGAGGCACGGAGGTAAGGCAGCAGAATTTCGTTGAAGTACGTGCGACTGTATCCACACGGTATCTTGTAGTAAAATTGCTTCTTGTCCCACATGATCCAGTCGAACCGCCGGTCGATCTCCGCGTTCAGATGCAACTCGTCCAGTGCGGGGTCTGTTTGGGGCGATTGCTCGATCTGTCTGTCGAAGGCCCTGAAGAGGCTCTGGATCACCTCGTGAACCAAATTTCCGAAATTCAGATTTCCCAAGCTGTTATCACTGGAAATCTCCAGAGGTTCGAGCCGCATCAGGTGCCGCAGACAAAACGCCGCGGGATCGTCTTTCAACGTTTGGAGGCCGGAAAATGAGAGCGGTAGGGGATTACCCTCCAGAATCGATTCGAGTGGAATCGAGAGAGTGCCCGTCGTCTGCTTCTTCCGGGGTTGAACACCATAGAGCGCTTGCGCGTATCCGCCGTAGTCACCGGAGAATTCGTATTGCCCGGTATTGCCGACGAGCTTCGAGCCTTTCCACAGCATTAGCGATTCCGCGAAGCTGCTGCAATGCAAATTGGCGTCGAGGTCGTTTCGGTAGGCCAGAACAATACGCCGGGCTCCCGCGCACAAGCAGATGAACCGATACAGGTCCTGCAGGCGCGCATCTTCGCTTGTCGTCAGCCCCAGGCGCACTCGTTGCGCGTCCGTGAAAAGGAAATCCGGCGGCTTGTTCGAGGGTAGGACGCCCTCCTGTATCTGCATGAAAACGATCTGCCTCCAGGCCTGTATGTTGTCTGCGTCCGGGAGCTTGAGGAGTCGAGCCTGCCCTCCCTCGCGGTACTCGTGAATCGACTTCGATTCAAGCATTTGCAGGAATCCGTCCAGCAGCATTTCGCCCTTGAAATCGGCCTGCCTGTCGATTGCCTTGAAAATCCCGGCGGTCTCCAGAAATATCCGCAGCGTCCTCTCCCCGATCCTGCCGGATCTGGTCGAGGCAAACGCGAGAATGTACTGGTAGAGATCTTTCGCTGTCCTCAGATTACGGACGGCTGCGAGATCGTTGTAAAGCCTTATCAGGAAACTGCTTGTCAATGGCTCCTGCAGGATGCTGAAATCCAGCGGAATCGCTTGCAGGGACTCGTTCTTAATACGCTCGATCAACCCATCTCGCACATCCGCCTCGATTACGGCTGGATCGCACTCCAACGCCTGGACAAGCAGATGCGCGGGGAAAAGCGGTACCGGATCATCGTTCCGCCATACAAGCGACGAAAGGATGTCCACCACATTGGCAAGGTAGCGGCAATGCGGATCCAGCGCGACAGGGCTGGCCGTCTCCATCTGGAGTATTCCAGGCTTGAAAAACCTGTAGAACGCCGTATCGTCGATCCTGTTGTCGATGATCAGGAATTTTTCGCGGTTCAGCTTGTCCGCAAGCGCAAGCTGGAGGGAAACCTCGTCCTTGCGCTCCATTACTTCCACTTCCACGGACAACTCTTCGCCGATCGATTCGAAAGCGACCTTGCTCCAGTCGATATCCCCGTCCCTCATCCAGCTTTTACTCGCCTTGCGCAGGATCGTAACATCGGGAAAAAGCTCATCGAGGATTCTGCGCTGCCGCCGCGAGATGTGCAGGGGATTGACGACGACAACCTTATCGTACTGATGCAAGTCATTTGGTTTGCGATATCCGACCACAAAAAACCTGTCCGTAAGCTGATGTTCTGCAAGCAATTCTCGGTAACCGTCTCTGATCGACCGCACACGCTCCCACAGCGCTTTCTGCCAGAACTCCGTATCGTCGGAGAACCAGCTTTCATAGAGCAATTCCCAGTCGATATCCAGTGAAAGCTGCGCCTCCTTCCACTCCCCCATGAGGGTGAAGAATCTCTTGATGAAAGGTTGAGCGGAGCGGAACGACGAAATCCTCAGATCATCCTTGTCAGCCTGTGTGAGTGCGTTGTAAAGGTAGAACGGCCTGAGCTCCGGGCGTAAAACTGGTGTGTCGCTCACTTCGCATTCGTCCATGAGCTTATCGAGGGTGGTCAGTCTCAGCAGACCGAATGGATCCCGCTCCTGAACGATCTTTTGCGCTCGAACGAGGTTGTTTCGGTGCGTGAAGGCGATAATCGTTCGGGTATTGAAATTGTCGTCGATCGCGCGGGAGATCGGATCGGTGTGGAAATCGAGCCGGATGGTGTTCAACGTTCCTCCATTCTTTTCGGGATGCAAAAGTTTAGTTCAGTGCGATCACCTTGGGCTGGACATCCCTGAATTCCGGCATGGCAGAGCCGATATTCGCGTTGATGTAGGTGGGATCGCACACGAGGTAACGCTCGCCCATGTAGTCAATAGAGTCTCCGGGGATCTCGCTCTCCAGCCGTACGGCCGTGGCGATATGCCCCGGGTAGTTCAATCCGATCACCTTCCTCCCCAGGAGATTCCGCACCAGGCGCGCGAACAGCACGGAGCGATCTTCGCAATCGCAATAGGGGTAGTGGAAGGCTTCATCCGGGAAAAAGCTCTTTTCGATACCGAACTGGTCCTGATCCGTCTTGTAGGCGAAAGCGGTCTGCACGAAATGTAAGAGCAGATTGAGCGCTTCACCTTCGCTCTTTCCTTCCAGAAGCGGTTTCAGCTTGCTTACGATCGATTGCTCCGATTCCACGGTGAGTGGCGTGTCGAAGTAAACCGCGAGGTCGGTTGCCGGGTAGTCGCGATAAAAAGCGATTGCGGATTCGTTGTAAGCGACGGGAATTGCGATCTCCCTGCCGTCGCAGTTGAAACGGAGCTCTCTTTGTCCAACGGTGTCGGTAAACTCAGGCGCGCGCTCAAGCCTCAGGTCGATCAATCGCTCCGCGGCCGGATACTCCCCCTGATAGGTGTAGATTTCTTCGGGCTCGTGCGCGGTGAAAGTTACCGCGTAGTAGGTAAATCCGTCCATCTCGATGTAGGACAATCCATACAACGATTGATCGCAGGGGATCATGAGAAAGACGCTATCGCCGTCGTAGCCGATCTTTATTTTATAACCGGATTTGATCAGAAACATCCAGGTCAGCAGCGCAACGCTGTTGGGAGAATCGGGGTACAGCTTGTTACCGAGGCTCTTCAGGTACAGGATGTACGCCCAGTCGTTCAGCTCGAGTGAGCTTCGGATAGCCTGAGCATCCTCCAACGGGGTTCCGTCGATGCCGGCGGCCGAATCCTTCCAGAAGCCTGCAATGGCATCCTTTCCGGCTGAATGTACAGCAGAGGCGAGTTTGTCCTTGTCGATCCGTACCGCTGTGGAGATGCCGTAGAAATCGATGGTCACGGCCTGTTCCTCGATCTCGGGAACATCCTCCCGATCAAGGAAAGAACGCATCCGGACGTTGCCCGACGCATCCTGCACCGGAGCGACGATCAGAGGTTTGATTTCTTTATCCGGCTGCGGGAGTGGAATCGAGTCGATAGCGATTTCATCCGGGAAATCCGGTTCAGGCGCAGGTTCGACCTCAGGAGGCGTTACGGGCTTGGGCTGCTCGAACCGCTTCTTGCCCGTCGATGCCTGAAATGCCGTCCATTCCTTTTCCAGGAAATCGGTAAATGCAGCGTCCTGCTCGCTCATGTAGCGCTGCATTTCCTGAGACTGCTGCTGCGCCCATTTCTCGTAGTCGCTTTGTCCGCACAACGTTACGAGATAAAGAGCCATTAAAAGCGTGATCATCCTTTTCATCATCCACCTCGCTCGTTATTCCACTGAAAGTGTATGATGAATTTTACGCTATTCGTCGTCTTTGTAAAGCTTAATCTTCAATCGTACCGAAAAGCGCTTGCGAGAACTCCTCCGCGTTGAAATCGCGCAGGTCGTCGATCTGCTCACCAACTCCGATGAAGCGCACCGGGATATCCAGCTCGTGCTTGATTCCAAGGATGATTCCGCCCTTCGCCGTTCCGTCCAGCTTGGTTAGCGCAAGGCCGGAGAGCTTCGAAGCCTGGTTGAACATCCTCGCCTGGGTGATCGCGTTCTGACCCGTCGTGGCGTCCACCACCAGGATTGATTCATGCGGGGCGTCAGGGATCACCTTCTTGATCGTGCGGTCGATTTTACCCAACTCGCTCATCAGGTTCACCTTGGTGTGCTGGCGACCTGCGGTATCGATCAGTACGACGTCGAATCCGCGCGTCTTCGCGGCCATCAAACCGTCGTACACGATCGATGACGGATCGGCTCCCTGCTCGCTCCGGACGATCTCCGCCTTCGCTCGGTCCGCCCAGATGCCCAATTGCTCGATCGCCGCCGCGCGGAAGGTGTCCCCCGCTACCAGCAACACTTTCTTGCCTTCCCGGACATACCGCGCCGAAAGCTTGCCGATTGTCGTCGTTTTACCCACGCCGTTCACGCCGGTGAAGAGAATCACGTACGGCTTGGTCGAGCCTATGGGGTGCTCAACGTCTTCATCCGCGTATTCTTCGATCAATATCTCGCTGATGATTCGGATCAACGCTTTCTCGACCTCCGCTGGATCCTTCTCCTTGTGCAACCTGACGTACTCCCTGAGCTTATCGATGATGTCCATGCTGAGGTCGGCGCCCACATCCGCCTGAATGAGAACCTCTTCCAGATCCTCCATCAACTCTTCGTCTACTTTTCCACGTAAGCGTATGGTCTCGGCGATCTTGCCGATGAATTGATTTTGCGTTTTGGCAAGGCGCTTCTTCAATGATTTAATAAATCCAAGCATTCTATTTTTCGTCCTGTAATCGTATTTATTCGATGTCCCGATTAAAGAACCGCCAAATGAAAATGGCCGATCGGGAAATCGTTCCTTGAGACCAGTTCCGCATCCATTATCTCACTGTTTCATTAATCTTCAAAGCGGAAATGGTCATGTGTGAAAAAAGGCAGGCTGTTACGCCTGCCTGTATATGATCTCATCTCGATGATTAGTTCCGTCGAAATACTACTCGGCTTTCTGCTCTTGCTCAGCCATCACTTTTTTGAAATAGTTGGCAAGACGTGACTTGCGGCGAGATGCGGTGCGCTTGTGAATGATATTTCTCTTCGCAGCTTTATCAAGCTGGGAAAACAGATCCCGCATGAGTTCTTTTTTCTCTTCGACACTGATGTCGCTCAACATCTTTTTCGAAAGTGTGCGTATCGTATTTTTTACGTAATGGTTACGGGCTCCACGCATCTTGTCCTGACGCAACCGTTTTTCACATGACTTATGATTCGGCATTTTTCCTCCGTTTTTATTTAATTCACAACTTGAAGGTAAGGAATTGGTTAGGGGTATTTCCTGTCAATACATTTGTAAAAAAGCCATGAAATTAAATAACGCGTTGCTGCAAACACGTACTCACCCTTTACAACGAGTTCGTTAGCAGATTCGTTCAATCGCCCTCGCAGACGTGGTGTTCCACATCCAATTTTCGGCTTTGCATAGTCAATACGATTTCTTCGAACGAAACTCTTTCACGAAGCGAAACAACGAGAGTGGATAACTGGATGTGGTATATCCACGGCGGAGAGGGCGATTGGGCGAAGGTGCAACGAACATCAAGGCTCACTCTCCCAGACTCACGATTCCCCTGCGGTTCCGGCCATCCATCATGACCCTGAACGGCTTCTCTCTATGAATGAGCTTGAAATAATTCCAGGACCGCTCCACATCGCACCGGCCAATCCTCTCCCAGTCGATGAAACTCTCTCCAGAACGATACGGGACGTTGAAATAGCCTATATTAAGCGCGACAAGATTATGAAAGAAATGACTCCCCTGCGACGCCTCTACCTGGAAATTCGGCAGCCCGGCTTCAATGATAACCTTCGCCATGTCGATATGCGTCCATTTGATGGGGATCCCGAGAAATCGATCGCTCGATCCCCAGCGCCCTGGGCCGATCAGGACATAGTTGCGGTCTTGTTCCTTCAGCAGTTGATTGATCTTTTCAAGCTCGTCCTTCATCTCGACAGTGCGCGTCACATCGAACTTGTTCACATCGAGGTAAACGATGTCGTGGACTCCCTCGATACTCCCGTTGCCTAGCGCTTGCGTGGAGAGCACGATCAACCGATCGCGATCCAGTTGATCCAGATTGATCTCCAGCGCGTCCTTCTGGACGAACAGCGGTCGGATCTGCAGAAGCGTGAAGACCGGCTTCCCTCTCCGGCCCTGTAAATCGACGGCAAATTCGATCTCCACCGGTACGCCTAGCGCTGCTTCTCCCAAATCAAGGATCCTGCTGATAATTCCCGAGAGCGGAAAATCCCCATATCGAATGGGATTACGATAAGTTATCACACGCGGTCCCTGAATGTATTTACCATCCAGGAATTGCTTGCGCTGGTAATCGTACACCGATGTTACCGGCAGAAAAACGCTCTCCTTCAGCTTGCTGGAAATTGTCAACCGGCGAAGCGTTGCATCCTCCCCCAGGCATACGTCGAATGCCTTCTGCGAAAGGTCCAGCCCATAGAATTCATCCTGGCTGCTCTCGACGATGTCTTCGATTCTCAGCACGTCGATGCCTGGCTTAGCCGGGCAGTACTGGAACGTCTTCTCACCTTCCACCACGATTCTTCCCAGCCCGACAGCGATATGCGCGACACCGTCTTCGGGCTCCGTGTAGACCGGATAGAAATTATGCGATTGAGCAACGCCCGATATCAGCGGGAAATGGACTCCTTCGATATACTCCTTGCCGGCGACCTCTTGAATAACCACCGCCATCTTCTCTTCCTGAAGCTTGTAATTGATGCTCTCGATATAGTTCCGCTGATCCTTGCGGAACGGCGACGAATAAACCATCTTGATCGCGCTTGCCAATTGCTCCAACCGAACACCGATATCGGGATCATTGTTCGGAAGCATGTAAGTATCATAAACACCTGCAAACGGCTGCGACTGTGAATCTTCCAGAAGCCCGGACGAGCGCACCGCCAGTGGATAAACGGCTTTCCGGAGGAACAGATCCAGGCGATCCATCATTTTCCGGCTCAGGTTCCCATTCTTGAAAATCCGCACCACGTCCTCGCTTGTCGCATTCAGGGCTGTCTCGTGGATGCCGTTGTCCTCAACGAACCGATCGAACTCGTCCGTACCAACGATAACCGTCTTGGGAATGGTTATGCTGACCTTGTTATACTCTTTTTCGAGATTCAACGTCGTCAGTAGTGCGTTCAAGAAGGCGAGACCTCTCCCCTTTCCCCCCAGGGACCCCTGCGAAAGCAACACGATCCGGTCGCCGGTATCGAGGCTTTCCACGTCGAAGTTGATCACCTTCCCGCGATTTCGCTTGAAGCGGATGTCGTCGAAGACATTGACCAGATAAGAACGAAGCTCGTCCGTGCTGCCGAAGTCGTCGGGAGTGATTGTAAGGATCTCCTGAGCCACGTGATAATAGCCGTGTGCAGTAAGCCACGTGGAAAAGTGATTCTGCCTCGAGTGAAACAACAGCGATTCATTCGGTATGGTCCGAAGCTGGTTTTCGAACTCCTCCAGCGACGAAGCCCGGCTGATTTCGTGCCCGTTCTCCAGCCTGAACATGAACGGCCCGAATCCCAGGAAATGAGTAATAAAGCGTCTCATCTTAATATTGAAACGCTGCGAATTTTTATCCAGAAACGCCGCGTGCAATTGATCCGCGTACTTGAGATTGGCTCGGTCGACCGACATCAGAAGCAACGGCAGATTCGGGTTCTCGCTACGAATTCTGCGCAATAGACGCAATCCAGCCTTGGGATCGAACTTGTCCCCGCGCTTCATGTTGACGTTCGACATCACGCACAGCAGGAATTCACGGTACTTCTTGTACATCTCGATGGCATCGTCGTAATTGTGGACGAGAATGACCTTAGGGCGCGTACGCATCAATAGCCGCTTGTTCACATCGTTGTTCTCGTAAAGAATCAATCGCTGCGTCTGGGTCATGATCTCGGCGTATAGGTTCGGGAGGACATTGGAATACTGGTAGGTGGAATTTTCGACAAGCAAAATCACCCGCACATTCCCGTTCACCGTATCGTAATCGGCATTCCTCTCGTCCTCGATGGACTTGATCATCGCGACAAAGAGACGAGCGTCTCCCATCCACAAGAAGAAATCCCGGAAGAGACCGATGTCCGACCGTCTGAAGAGCGCCATGTTGTACGACTCACGGTTGAGAAGAAGCACGATCGGTAATGCGGGATCCCGGTCTTTGATGCGTCCGGCTATATTAAAGACCTCTTTCGCATCCAGTCTCATCATCATGACCACCAGGTCGAACTCGTTCTCGTCCAGCGCTGCGTCGATATCTTCACTCGGCATCATGGTGGTTATCATCGGACTCATGCTCAAATCGAGCTGACGATATTCGCCCACTATCTGCTCGGACAAGCGTCCGTCCTGTTCGAGGATATAGGCGTCGTAATAGCTTGCAATGAGGAGGACACTGCGGATGCGTTTATGCATGAGGTTGTGAAAGTTGTCTTCACCGAATTTGAAACGCGTATAGAATTCGATAAGCTGCTTGTCGATCATTTATTCCCCTGAAATCTATTCAATATCCTTGTTGATAATCATTATCGATATCATCCAAATGGTGCGCGCAAGGTTGTCAACATGAACTTTCCGTAAATTGGCTTGTCCGATTTACTGAAGATGATAATTCCGCGTCGTTTTCAACCGTGTATCCTTCGATGCACCGCTTCGCGGAACTCAGGGTGACACGGAGGATAATTTAAATCATCCCAAACGGTTGTAAAACATTAGTGTCACTGTGTGGAATCCAGGTTCCTTGTTTCTTAAACCTACAACTGAAGGGACCCGAAGGGAAACAGGTGATAACTATCTTTGTAATAATCGTTTGTCACCCTGATGCTGTGTGTTTTGCGAAGAAAACACGTATCTCTCATTGAGTCGAAGGACCAAACGATTATGTTCGCGTGAGAAATTTCTAACTACTCACCCGCATCTTCAGAGGAGAACCGAGCAAAACGATCCCTGACAAATTTCCTATTCCGAATGCTCATCCAGAGCTTCGCGGACCCGTGCCGCGAGCGACTGTACGGTAAATGGTTTCTGGATGTAGTGGAGCCCCGAATCCAGAATGCCCCTGGTGGCAATCACATCGTCCGTGTAGCCGGACATGAACAGCACCCTGATATCCGGTATTCTTTCGATTACTTCGTCGTAAAGCTGTTTCCCGTTCATCTCGGGCATAACGACATCGGTCACCAGCAAATCGATCTTGTTCTCGATCATGCTGAGCTTCTCCAGCGCTTTTACGCCATTCGAGGCCTTGATCACGATGTAACCGTGGTGCTTCAGGATGGATTCCGCCAGCTTCAACACCTGTTCGTCGTCTTCCACGAGCAAAATGGTCTCCGCTCCTCCAAACGAATGACTTGCCGGGGAAGAATCGTCTTCCAATATTTCGACCGATCCCCTTGCCAGAGGCAGGTAAACTTCGAAGGTCGTGCCTTTGTCCATCTCGCTCCGCACCATGATACCGCCTTCGTGCTGCTTCACGATGCCATACACCGTAGCGAGGCCAAGGCCGGTTCCCTTGTGCTTGTTCTTCGTCGTGAAGAACGGCTCGAAAATCTGTTTCTGCGTCTCCTTATCCATTCCATGCCCGGAATCGGAAACTGAGAGCACAATGTACTTCCCCGAGTCAATCGGCTCATGTGCCGTAATATACGGTTCTTCCAGAGATACCTGACTCGTCGAAATACTGAGGCGCCCACCGTGAGGCATCGCGTCCTGCGCATTCACCGCCAGGTTCATGACAACCTGCTCCAGTTGCCCGATATCCCCTTCCGCAAACAAGGCTTGATCGCTCAGCTGGATATCCATCTTTATGTCTTCGCGAATCGTCATTCTCAATAGCTTCTCGAATCGCTTCACGAGGCTGTTCACATCGACAAGCTCGAAGCGCAATGTTTGCTTCCGGCTGAAAGCAAGAAGCTGACTAACGAGATCCTTCGCTCGCGTAGCAGCATTTACGATCTGGCGAACCGATTCGCGGGTCTCAATATCCGGGAACTCTTCCAGCATCAGCAATTCACCGTACCCGAGCACAGGAGTCAGGAGGTTGTTCAAGTCGTGCGCAACGCCACCGGCAAGTCGACCAATCGATTCCAGTTTCATCGCCTGATAGTATTGCTCCTGGAGTTTCTCGCGTTCTCTTTCCAGCTCCAGGCGTTCCGTAATATCCGTTGCGATACCGCACATCGCGAACTTCTTGCCGGATTCGTCGTACACAAGCTGGGTTCTTGTATCCATGATCACTTCTTTTCCATCGGAGTTATAATTATACACCCGTCCTTCCCAGTTTCCGTCCTCCAGCGTTTTGCTGATAATCTCTTCCTGGCTTATGCCCTTTTCCGTGTTCTCGCTGAACTGCCTTACAGAGCTGCCGATAAAGTCTTCACGGGGACGCCCCATCTCTTTGGATTGCGCCTCGTTCACGTAAGTAATTTTCCCCGTGAGGTCCGTTACGGTCACACAATCCCTGATCTGGCTGAGAACGAGCGCTTGCAACCGGATTTCCGCCTCAGCTTTTTTCCTGTCGGTGATATCGAGAATCGTAAACGTTTCGCCCATCGATAGATTCTCCGGGTTCAACGGAGCAATGCCCAGCAATACATCGATAATCCGGTTATCCTTGTGCAGGAACCTGGTTTCCACGGTTCCGATCCCTTCACTCCGAATCAGAACCTGTCCCATTTCGTTTGACTTCCGGTAGTCATGTTCCGAAGCATACAGGAACCGAGTATTCTTCCCAACAATCTCCGCCCTCGTGTAACCGGTTATTTCCTCAAAACGATCGTTCACGGTTTGAATAATTCTCTCGGAGCTGATTCCGATTCCCACCGGAGCAGCCCTGAAGATACTCCGCATGCGGGTTTCGCTCTCGCGGAGCGCACCCTCAATCTCCTTCTGTTCGCGAATATCCTGGAATACCTCCAGAATATGCTCTTTCCCGTTCACCATGACTCTACGGGCGTTCTTAAGTATCGGATTGAACGTCTGATCCTTGCATTTGATGAACGTATCCATTCCCTCGAAGCCTTCCTGGCCGACTTCCCAAATGGGGCACTTCTTTGATATGGAGCCTTTGGGGCAAATGATATCGCAAAGCTGCCCGACAAGCTCATCTCTTGTATAACCGGTTATTTCACAAGTTCTCTTGTTCACGTTCACGATCCGGTAATCTTCATCAATGAGAACCATTCCGCCCGGTAAATTGTTATACAATGTCCTGAACAGCTCTTCACTCTCCCGGAGGCTCTGTTCCGCTTTTTTCCGATCGCTGATATCCCTGATTACCCCGATATTACCTTTCGTAACACTATGCTGATAAAGCTTACCAGTCAGTTCTCCGAGAAAAATGGTTCCGCCCTTGCGTCGCATGTTCAATTCAAGATTTTCGGAAGACACTCCTCCGGACATTGATTCCTTGAACGAACTCACCGCTACTTCAATCGATTCAGGAGCCAGGAAGTCCGTAAACGGATGGCCGATCATTTCTTCCGGCTCCATGTTGAATATCAACACCGATGCGGGAGACACGTACTTGATGATTCCACGTTCATCTGTTAGGTAGATCATGTCGCTTATTTGCTCGGTGATCGAGCGGAAACGATCTTCGCTTTCCCTGAGGTCTGCCTCCGCTTTTTTCTTTTCCGTGATATCCTGGAAAACGACGGCCATTTTCAAGGGTTCCGTCTGGAACGCGTTGACGGAGAAAATATGTTTTTTCTGGTTGTAATCGATGAACTCGTTTTCGAATTCCATCGAAACACCTTCCGTGATTGTTCTATAGTACTTCTCCATAAGAGGATTCTTCTTCAACATCGGCACAGCCTCATCGATAGGAAGCCCGATCAAGTCGGCATGATCGAAACCGAGTATCTTCTTTGCTGCGCTATTGCAATCTTCGAACCGGATAATCCCTTTGTCGTCGAGGTAAAACAGGTGAATACCCAAAGGCGTGGATTCAATGATACTTCTGAACTTCGTTTCGCTCCTCTCGATTGCTTCCTGGCGCTCGATGAAATCGGTTATATCGTGGGCGCTGGCATACATTACCCCGCGAACAATATCCGGGTGAGACACCCAGCGAAGCATGCGATAAGAGCCGTCCTTGCAGCGATAGCGGTTACTGAAATCGACGACATCCTCACCTGATTTCAGCTTCTGCTCCATGGTTTCCAGCGTGGTTTGAACATCGTCTGGATGGATGAATTCGATAAATGGATGATTCAGCAATTCATTTTCATCGTAGCCCAGAATTCTCGTGAATGCCGGATTGATTTTCAGGAAATTCGTCGTGTCCAGATCCGCGATGCAAATCATGTCGAGAGACATCTTGAAAATGCGGCTCAATTCATCTTCCGCCCGTCTCTGATTTGTTATATTGTGTACAAACTCGACGACGCCAACGACCCGGTCAGTTTCCTTGTCCTTTATCGGGTAGCTGAAAAGCTCAACCCATTCAATTTCTGAGCCCGGCATTCCCCGGACAACGTTACTTTCCGTCTTCCCGCTCTCACGGCACCGAATCGAGGGGCAATCCTCACACGGTTGGTCGATGTGGTGATAGGTCGTGTAGCACTTCTTCCCTTCGAGAGGAAAATGTTTTTTGTACCAGGTGTTCATCATTTTATTGACCCGAATGATATTCATGTCATTATCGAGAATGCTCACACCATCCTGAATGCTGTTGAACACGTCGTTCAGAAAAGCCTCGTTTGCCTCGAGCTGGTCCCTCAGTCGATAGTCTTCGGTAACATCCCTGAACACCATCACGACACCGTGAAGTTCCCCGTTCGTATCTCGTATCGGGGCAGCCGAATCCGCAATTTGATACTCGCTTCCATCTCTTGAGAGCAGCAGCGTATGATTGGCGAGCCCCACGATCCTGCCGGAACGGATCACCCGCACGACCGGGTTTTCAACAGATTCTCTGGTTTTCGCATTGACGATGTTGAATACTTCCTCGAGCCTCTGGCCCTTCGCTTCGGTGAACGGCCAGCCTGTCAATTCCTCGGCAACCGGATTCATTCGGATGACACGTCCGTCCGTATCGGTAGCGATAACCGCGTCCCCGATTGAATCAAGGGTCGTGCGAAGCCGTTCTTCGCTTCTTCTAAGCTCTCTCTCGGCTTGTTTCTTCTCGGAGATATCCTGAACAAACACTTCAATTGCCGATTGCTCACCCGTATCAATGATGGAGGCGCTAAGCGAAACGTCGATAACCCGACCGTTTTTATCGCGAAACGCTGTTTCCCATAACTCAAGGGAACCTTCTTCGGCCACGTCCTTGAAGAAGCGCTGCGCTTCCTTCTCATCTACGAATAACTGCGTTGAGATGTCCCCCATTTCGAGCATCTCCTCGGGTGAATCATAACCGCAGATCAATGCCAGAGCAGGATTGGCGATAATCAACTTGCCGTCTTGATCCGTCTGGAAGATTCCATAGAGAGCTTCCGTGAAAATCCGTTTGTACTTGTGTTTCTCACGCTCCAGCTCATCGATCTTCTTTTGAAGTTCGGGATAATAGCTCTTGTGCGCCGAGAATTGCCCGAGGCCAAGTAATCCTTCCAGTTTCTGCGTCTGTTCTCTTTCTTCCGTTTTCATATCATCGTCATGTTGGCGTTTGCTCATTGATACCTCATATCAAACCATTAATATGCTTCGTTATATATCGATTCGATTTCGCTCAGAGTTGCCTTGCGAGGATTCGTCAGCATACAGGGGTCTTTCGCTGCCTTTTCCGAGAGCACATGTATGTCCTCTTTCTTCACTCCGCGCGATCCCAAGGTTTCCGTTATCCCGACATCCTTCCTCAGCCATCTGATTCTCGAGAGCAGGTTTTTCCGAATCTCCTGACTGTCCATATCATTTATTTCTATGTCCATCATTTTCGCTATCTTCCTGTAACGAACCTGGCGCTGCATGTAGTTGAAATCAACGACATGGTCCAGCAGCATCGCGTTGCACTCGCCGTGGGGCAAGTCGAGAAAACCGCCCAGGCTATGCGCCAGCGCATGAACTGCGCCCAGTCCCGCATTCGAAAACGCCAGCCCAGCTTTCATGCTTGCAAGCATAACCTTCTCTCGCAGGAACACGTTATCGGGGTTGTGGAGAAGCTCCGGCAGGTGTCTCCAGATCAGCTTGATCGCCTCCAGCGCGTCGCTATCCGTCAATGGCCCACAACCTACCGATACATACGCCTCGATCGCGTGGACCAGCGCATCGACACCCGTACAGGCCGTCAGATAGTTATTCATGGTCGTTGTCGTTTCCGGATCGATCAGCGCAACATCAGGCACAAGCGCTTTGCTCACGATCGCTATCTTCCGCTGCTCATCCTCGCGATTGATGATTGTGAACTGAGAAACATCGGATGAAGTACCGGCTGTCGTGGGAACGAAAATCAGAGGGGGAATCGGCTTTCTGATTTTGTCAACGCCTTCGAAATCGATGATATCCTTTCCATGCGAATAGACGATGCCGATCCCCTTGGCACAGTCCATGGGGCTTCCCCCACCGATGGCAACGATCAGGTTGCACCTGGCTTTTTCGAGAGCTGCTGCGCCTTCCAGAACTTGTTTTGCGCGAGGATTGGGCGAAACGTTGGAGAATATTTCATAATCGATGTTGTCTTTCTCGAAATCTCTCAGGATTTCGTCCACCCAACCGGCATCCATCACACCTTTATCGGTAACGACAAACACTTTCGAGGCGCTGAGCAGTTGAGCGTAACGACTGGTAAGTCTCCTGGCTCCCGCACCAAAAATGATCTCGGGTGCAACGAATTTTCTCAATTGCAACAAGTCTGTCATCGGCTCCCCCTTTGTTTCCGTAAGGACTTGCTTAACATTCCGATGCAAGCGTTCGCGTGACCATCATCAACTGATTCATTTCGGATAACTACGGATTGAAATCACACCTCGCCCGTAAGGCATATACTATATTATACCTTACCGACTGAGATCAAGCAAGTATTATCGGTTCACACCGCGAGTACTATTTACCGGCAATAATGAAACGCCGGATGCTAATTGCATAGGAAAAAATTCATGCTCGTGATGAATTGTATGATTACAACCCGTTCTCTTTAAATATTCCTTTACAAAATGAGAAACGCAGAATCAATTTGGTAAAAACAGAAGGCAGTAGCTATGTTTATAAACTACCTGAAGATCGCAGTCCGCAATCTGTTCCGGTACAAGTTCTACACCGCGATCAATATTTTAGGATTGTCTTTCGGTCTTGCAATATCGATCATTATCGGATCATGGATCTGGCAGACATTGAACCATGACGCGTTCAACGAGAATTATTCCCGCATCTACATGGTATATGAAGCTCAAGCTTACAACGGTCGCGACACATTCTACACCACAGCGACTCCCGGACCTCTCGCGAGCAAACTGCAAGAGATCAATCCCGATATCGAGAAAGCAGCGGTACTTTCCAATGTATGGCAGAAATATCCCGTGCAGTATAACGATCTCGTTTTCATGGAAAACAACATCATTTGCGCCCAGCCGACTTTTTTCGACATATTCAGCTTCAACTTCATCCAAGGCCAGAAGGTCCAAGCGCTGACCGCGCCCAACACGGTTGTCATTTCGGAGAAGGCAGCCAGGAAGTATTTCGGTGACGAGAATCCTCTGAACAAGGTATTTAAAGTGAATAAGGATTACGAGGCACAGGTCGCGGGAGTGTTTGCGGAGCAGCCTGACGATGCGATGTACGACGTGGACTTCATTTTCCCCTTTTCAGATGTAACAAACTTTTCCAATGCAATGGTCGAAGATTGGGCTTACAACAGCTTCAGAACTTACGCCTTGCTCAAGCCCGGAGCATCCCCCGAGAACGTTTCGAAAGCCATCGGAGATGTTGTCAAACAGAACAACGAGGGATCGGTCGTAACGCTTCATCTGCAATCGCTGCGGGACATGACCCTTTACAATCTGGATGGCAGCGAACTGAAGATGCAATATATCCGTATTTTCGGTGTGATCGCGATCTTCATTATCCTCATTGCATGCATCAACTTCATGAACATTTCGACGGCCAGATCTGCGCTCAGGGCACGCGAGGTAGGCCTGCGCAAAGTGGCTGGGGCCCGAAAAGCACAGCTAGTCGCCCAATTTTACGTGGAATCGTATCTAACCGTCCTCATCGCTCTGGTCTTCGCCTTGGCGATGACTTCGATGCTTATCTTCTTCTTTAATCAGCGCTCCGGTTTCTCGATGCAGAATCCCTTCTCGAATCCGCTCTTCTTCCCTGCTGTAATCGGATTTATCGTTATCATCGGGGGCATTGCAGGCCTGTATCCGGCGATCGCGTTGTCTTCGTACAGGCCCGTGGTAACGCTCAAGGGGGCGCGCATCGGATCCAGCAAGTCATTCCTGCGCAAACTGCTGGTTGTCCTCCAGTTTGCCCTGTCCATCGGACTGATCATATCCACGCTTGTTATCTACAATCAATCTCGCTATTTACAGAATAAGGACCTGGGGTACGATAAGGAGAACGTAATCATCGTTGAGCTTCCACGCGGAAAGGTAGAGCTTGTGGAACTCATGCGAGACAAGCTCAAGGACGATCCAGGAGTTGTAGCAGTATCGAGCGGAAGCGAAACGCCTTCCAATATCGGATCATCCACGAGCAGTGTCGATTGGGAGGGTAAATCCCCCGATGAGACGTTTTTGATCAATACCGCGTTCCCGGATTACGATTACTTCAAGACGTTTGGGATAAAATTGGTGTTGGGCGAGGAGATTCCTTTTGAAAAAGGTGTGGAAGACGCTCACTTCGTTATCAATGAAAGCATGGCGAAGCTGATGCCGTACGAGAATCCCATCGGACAGCAGATCACTTTATGGGGCATGAAGGGGCCTGTTGTCGGAGTATGCGAAGACTTCATCTTCCACGGTTTTGGCAACGAGATCGAGCCGGCTCTCTTCTGGCGATATCCGACAACATTCAATAAGCTCTTTGTTCGGCTTGGTCCCGGTGACCAGGGAGATGCGATCGAACGCATCGAGAAGCACTGGAACGAGATCAGTCCCGATTACCCGTTCGAGATGATGTATTTTGACGAGCACTTGAATTACTACTTCAGGCAGACGATCAATATCGGATGGCTGTTCCTTACCTTCACGATTCTTGCAGTGGTCATTTCGTGCATGGGTCTTTTCGGACTTGCATCGTTCATGACCATGCAAAGGACAAAGGAAATTGGCATTCGCAAGACGCTTGGGGCTTCGATTGGAAACGTCATCGTGCTCCTGGGACTCGACTTCATTCGCTGGGTCGTCATCGGCAATGTGATTGCCATTCCGCTTGCATGGCTCGCCATGCGAAAGTGGCTCATGAACTACGCCTTCCATACGGATATCAGCGTATGGATTTTCATCCTCGCAAGCCTCATGTCGATCCTGATCGCCCTCAGCACCGTGGCGTATCAATCGATCATGGTCGCACGGATGAATCCGTCAAAAACCCTGATGTACGAATAGAATACACGTGCCTCTTTAAAGCTCTGGATAAGCCATCCAGAGCTTTTTTTTACCCCGGGCCCCGGTAACCGACGTTAAATGTGACTTGCTCCCGCGCGGGGCGGCGGCGGAAGCCTCCGGCTTCCCTGGTTCGTTCACTTGATAACTCGGGCATGTTATCAAGTGAACGAACCGTGTGCGCAGCACACCCGCCGCCCCGCGCTGGATCGGGCAGAAAACTCTATGTCACGCACGGAAAACCTTATTTTCTTTAATAACGCACGAATCATTTGACGGCTAAAGAGGGGAATGCGCATGCTTGACAGAAATTGGTCCGTTTTGCACGATGGTTCATAAAGGAGGAAATATGGCAACACGGTATCTGATTATCGGCGGAGCGGCTGCAGGCCCCAAAACCGCAGCGAAGATTCGTCGCTTGGACGAAAGGCGCAGAGATCACCCTTATTCAGAAAGGGTCATATATGTCGATGGCTTCATGCGGATATCCCTATTTCATCGGTGGGATGTTCGACGAAAAGGAGAAACTCGTCTGCACTCCGACTGGAGCTCCCCGCGACGAATCATTTTTTCAAGAACGCCAAGAAGGTAATCGCGAGAACGAACACCGAGGCAATCATGATTCGATCCCGAAAAGAAGCAGGTGACGGTACGTTCGCTGGCAGACGGTAAAAACGGAAGATTTGCCTTATGACAAGCTCATGCTCGCCGTGGGCGCATCTCCGATCAAACCGCCCATCAAGGGTATCGATCTGGAGAACGTCACGACCCTTCACGATATCAACAACGCCCTTTTCATCAAGGAAAAGGTGAAGAGCAATTCGATCAAGAAGGCCGTTATCATCGGCGGTGGACTGATCGGCATCGAGACCGCGGAAGCGTTCGCGCTTGCGGGAATCAAGGTAACTGTTGTCGAGAAGCTTCCCTACATCCTGCCATTCCTCGATCCAGAAATGGCGCTCATCGTGCAAAATCACCTCCACCAAAAGGGTGCGCGGGTCATCACCGGCGTTGCAGCCACCGAATTCCTCGGCGAAGGCAAAGTCAGCGGTGTGAAACTCGATAACGGTGAAGCGCTCGAAGCCGATTTCGTCGTCGTATCGATCGGCGTAAAGCCGAACAACGAGCTGGCAAAGACTGCCAACCTGAAGCTCGGCGTCAAAGGCGCGATCTGCGTGAACAACTTCATGCAGACCAGCAATCACGATATCTTCGCGGCAGGCGATTGCGTTGAAATCACCGACCTGGTAACGTTCAATAAAATCCACTGGCCCATGGGCGACGCCGCCAACCTCCAGGGTCGCGTTGCCGCCCAGAACATGGTTCTTGGCAACCGCACGGAATACCCGGGCGCGATCATGACCGGTATCTGCAAGGTTTTCGATTACACCGTCGGCAGCGTCGGACTCTCCGAGTCACGCGCACGCGCCGAAGGCTACAGCAATATCATGACAGCCATACACGCAGCGCCGGACAAACCCGGCTTCATGGGTGGTAAGCTCCTCATCATCAAGCTGGTGGCCGATAAATCCACGGGTAAGCTCCTCGGTATGCAAGCCGCAGGCCCCGGTGACGTCTCCAAACGCCTCGCAATCGGCGCAATGGCATTGCACAACTGCATGCACGTCCATCAGCTCGTGAACCTCGATCTCCCCTACGCCCCGCCTTTCTCTCAGGCACTGGATGGATTCATCACGGCGGTTCACGTTCTAGAGAACAAGCTCCTCAAACGCATGGACGGAATCAGCTCCATGGAACTCAAAGCGATCATCGAAAATGACGAAGAAAAACCGTTCCTGCTCGATGTCCGTGGTCCGGACGAATACGAGCAGATGCGCCTGGATGCAGGGGAAACGCTCATCCCGCTCGGAAAACTCCGCCAGATGACGGATAAACTTCCGCAGGATAAAGACGCCCCCATCATCACGTGGTGCAAGATATCACTGCGTGGCTATGAAGCCTCCTGCATTCTTCGTGGACTGGGCTACACGAACGTCCGCGTCCTCGAAGGCGGACTTATGGCCTGGCCGTTTGGCTTGAAGAAATAAGTAATCCTATTGAATCTTGTTAGCCCTGCGTTCCGCGGGGCTTTTTCTGTATCAAGCAACGGAAATTGTTTACCTAATGGCCAACCATTTTTGACTTATTATAGGAACATTTTTTGCATTGTTAAACATTTGTGCTTCAAATGGGAGGATATATGCGTACTCTGATTGTATTTTGCATGCTTCTACTCAGCACATCGATTGCATTCGCCGACGGCGTTCAGCCGGAAGGTTCCGGAACGGAGAATTCTCCCTACCAGATCGCAACCCTCGACAACCTCCTCTGGTTGAGCACTACGCCCGAGTCATGGGAGAGCCATTTCATTCAAACCGCCGACATCGACGCCTCCGATACCGAGAACTGGAACGGAGGAGAAGGCTTTCTTCCTATCGGAACGGATGGAGAATTCAAAGGAATCTACAACGGTCAGAATCACTCAATTGAGGATATTTGCATCCGAAGAAATACTTCAGTCAATACTGGATTGTTCGCAAAGACAGAGAGGGCTGAAATATCTTTTGTGAAATTATTGAATGTAGAAATTATGGGGAACAACAAATCAGGCGGCCTGGCTGGCATGTGTTGGGTAACAGAGATTACACATTGTAAAGTTACAGGCAGTGTTACTGGGGAAAATAATGTTGGTGGATTGGTTGGACTCATGAGCATGTATACAATGGTAGATAGTTGTCATTTCAGTGGCGAAGTCAATGGCTGTACGAATGTAGGTGGGTTCACAGGTATTATATTAGGCACTGTTGCATATTAAGTGGGTGAATGGGTATTCAGATATCCGCAACATTGCAGAACCTTCAATCTGAAGTATGAGAAGTCCTTGTATCCATACGCTCTCTTTATAATGGTTCGAATGACGTTGTTAACCGCTTCTGCCTTGGCATTCGTGATTCTATGCTTGAACCAGTTCAACACAATATGCAATCTCTTCATAATCGTTCTTGCAAGTGCCTTCAGTGGCTCGAAGACGGTTTTCTGAATAACTCTGCACCACTCTTCAATCATCGGCTTCGCTTCTTCTTGCGTAATATCGTCTTCGAAAATCGATAGTAAATCTTCTTTGAGCAAATAGGCTTCGTAAAGGGGATGATTTAGCGTCTCCAGTTTCTTGAGTCGGGCTTGATGGTTTTCTTTGTGATTGTGTTTTCTGGTCAAAACCAACCACCGGTCGTGTTTCTTGCTCTGACGCAACTTGTCAGATTCAAAATCTCTCTGAAGTTCTCGTCGTACTTCTTCCACTTTTCTGTTGACCAGGCGGCTGAAATGGAAACGATCAAATACGATCATATCGGCACTCCAACACTCGGAAACAGCGCCGATATATGAACCACTGAAATCCATTGTTACGGTATCAATCCAGCGGAGTCGTCGTTCGTATTTTCGAAACAACTCCTTCGCACTTTCTTTCGATTTGCCCATTGTCAGGTCGATCACACGCCCGTCCTCATGGTTTGTGATAACCGTTGCATACTTATGCCTTCGCTTATAACCAATCTCGTCAATTGCAATCTGATCGACATTCGGAACTCGTCCTCTATAACCCTTTTCCAACTTGGATAACTCAATTTTGTCGATTCGATAAATCGTACTCCGATCCACACCGAATATCCGTGCTACAGAAGCATTGTCTGAACGAAGCGTGAACTGGAGAACCTTATTGCCGAAGTCTTTAGAGTGTCGATTGAGACCCTCGGCAATATCCTGTTGTTCAGTTTTCACTCCACACTGAGCGCAGTTGATCCGGCGAAGCGTCAGCACAAGTACTACGGGACGACAGGATATGGATGCATGAAGAATTTTGCGGACTCGATGATCATAAACTGTTCCCACAATACCGCATGTAGGACAACGTGGCTCATCTTCCTTTCGAACATGGACTTCAATGCATGGATAAGTTTGATACGTACCTTCGATTATCTGGTCGGCAGAATAACCTTGCAAAGCCAACAACGTTTTACAGACTTGTTTTCTGAGAGGATCATTCATCTCTATCTCCTTGTTGTGGTGATTAGGAGATTGTACGAGATCGGGTGATTCCTCTCTATCTTTTTTCCGACTTACCCACTAAGTTTGCAACAGTGCCGAACTTCTTTCTCCGGAACAAGACCCGGATCCGGGCAAGGTCTGTTCTCCAGTCAATTCGCGGTACCGTGAATCCCAGAACGGCTTTGCGACCTGGGCTTGTGGTCTGTGATGACATCGACCAGGACAAGAATCAAGGCAATCAATCAATCGGTCATCGTAAGATGGACAAGATCATTCAGGAGATTGGTGGCTCCTTGAATCCCCAGGGCGGTGGACGAATCATCTGGCTGGGTAACCTGGTACATCCGAACTATGCGATCTGTCAGTACCAGGACAAGCTGATCGATGAGATCAAAGAGGATCACCAAGGGTTTGATCCGGGCGACGTGAAACACATTGAAGCGGAGTCAGGGATTCTTCTCCGGTACCCGGTTGAAGATGAGAATGGGAATTCAGTGTGGGAAGAGCAGTATCCCACCGCAAGCCTGCCAGCACTTCGGAAAAAGTTGGGCAACGTTGGCTATCAGCGTGAGATGCTGGGCAAGCCCGTCATCGAGGGCAACATTTTCAAGCATGAGTGGTTCAAGAAGCACTCGAACGACAACGATCCCTTCACGCAGGTGTGGCTGTACTCGGATCCAGCCTGGGGCGAGAAAGGCGCGTACAAGGCTGTGATAACAGCAGGATGGGACGGCAATCACTTCTATATCATCGACGTATGGGTTCGGCAAACGAAGAGCTCGAGCTACTTCCAGTACCTTTACGAGACATTCCTGCATCGTAGCAAACAGTTCGGAGCGATATTCAGGCCCTCGATCGAGACCGTTTTCGGTCAGGATCGCATCCTGGCAGACTTCGATCGCTGGGCTCATGATACCGGTCTGACGCCCATCTCGCACCACTTCCGCAGAATCAACAACAAAGAGAACAAGAACAAGCGGATCGAGCGTCTCGATACCATTATCGAGAGCGGCAAACTGCTTTTCCCTGACGGGCAGGACACCCCCAAACTGATCAGCCAGTTCCTCACCTATCCCCAGGGCTACATCGACGGCTGTGACGCTGTAGCTGGCTGCTTGGAACGATTCAACGAATACGACATCGGCAGAAATCGATTTCGTGTCCGGACACTGAGATATTGACCACAATCAAATACGATAAAGGAGCTACGAATGGCAAAGACAGTCAAAGTGCTTACCGATGCCAAAGGACGAGAATATCCAGTGAGCATTCTTGATCCTGAACTTGTAAAGCGCAACAACATCGTGCAGCGATCCATTGATCGCGCACATCGACTCAATGAGAGAATCAAGCAGGACAAGCAACGCATCACAAACGATGTGGGCGGCTACCTGGACAAGCTCGCAGAGCAGTATGATGAGACATGGAAGGGCAACAAAGAGCTGATCAGTTTTGACGAACTGAAGAAGGTGGAGATCCGCAACCGCGACATGGTCACGTTTGATCCGGAGATCCAGCTCGCAAAGCAGAAGCTCGAGGATTTCATCGGTACGCTGACAAAAGATTCCGATCCGCTTCTGAAAGAGCTCATCAGCGATATCTTCGGCTCGGGGAAATCATCGATACCCAAGACCAAGCTTCTGTCGCTGAAGAAGTACAGCCACAAGAATCCATTGTGGAAAGAAGCAATGGAGCTGATTGACGAAGCCCTTCGGATAAGCTCGACCAGGACATACGTCAACGTGTACGAACGTGACAGCCTGGATGATCCCTGGCGGCTCATCAATCTCAATTTCAGCAAAGCCTGACCACCTCATCCCTGAGCCCTCCCGCGGGAGGGCAATGGAATGAAGTGACAAAGGACACAAGATGAACCGATTCGACACGTTGATGTACGAGTACTACAAGGTGCTCAATAACGCCTGGAAGAAGGAAATCAAAGAGGCTGCCAGGTTCTCGATACAGGCTCTGGCGGACATTCCCCAGGGTGATCGGATGAACGAGAAGACCATCAACAAGGTCATCGAGATCATCAATTCGAACCTTGGCCAGGACTTTGCTGCTGAGGTTAACAAGGACACGAAGACCTTCATCCAGAAATCGTTCGAGTTCGGTTTGAAGGACGTCAAGAAGCAGGTCGGTTCGGGTATCTCTATCGGTATCTACGGGCTGGAGCAGCAAGGACTGGTCAACACGTTCACCGAGCAGAGCGTCTTCTGGGTGGGAGAGCATTTCAACGCTGATATTTCGGGTAAGTTCACCGATGCTTTGACCGATGCAATGAGAAGAGGATATACGCAAGAGATGCTTGCAGACCGGCTCAAAATCGAGTTTCAAGACCTGGGCAAACAATCGGCATACTACTGGCAGGGGCTTGCAGAACACACAGCGCTACGTGTGCGTGAATTCGGGCGTCTGGAGGGGTATCAGCAGGCTGGGGCGACTCATTACAGGCTGATCAACCCGATGGACGATCGAACGTCCGAGATATGCTACGCCCTTATCTCTCAGAACAAGCGTTACCCGCTCGCCGATGCCATTCAGGTACGTAACCAAATGATGGCGATCGACCTGGACAATATCGAATCAGCCAGGGAGCAGTTGAAAGCCCTGGCTCCCTGGGTCAAGGACTCCCAGATCATCAGGAATGAGAAGGACGAACCCATCGGAGTCTCCGGAGCGCATACGCCCTTTCCGCCGTTTCACTGGAAGTGCAGGACGGAGACGGTGATTGATTGATAGATCTGTTTCGGAAGAAAATTGCTGGCAAAAAACTTGACAGAGCCTATTGAAGAACATAAAGGGAGAATAAATTGTTGGATGTTTGAAGGATTACGAAATGAATGCAGTCGAGAGTGGTTTTGCAAGGAAATTATTCCATTTGCTGATACACGAAGCAGATGGAAAAAATTCCAAGATTTGTTCGAGAAAATCATGTATTACTTCGAACAAGATTTTGTTTCAATCAAACCTTGGGGTAATATTGGAGACAGAAAGAATGATGGATACATCCGCTCAAAAGGAATCTTCTATCAAGTATATGCCCCAGAAGAGTTAGAAACGAAGTATTATGAAGCAGCGAAAAAAGCAAGAGAGGATTTCTCTGGGCTTAAAAAAAACCGAGAAGATATCGGTGATATAAACGAATACCACTTCGTTGTGAATGATAAGTACAAAGGTGTTCACCCAGATATTTACAGGTGTATTGAAGGAATTAGGACTGATAACAATCTAAGAGACGCCAGTGTTATACAAGCAAAAGATTTAGAAAATATCCTCTTTGATCATCTTACAGAGGATCAAATTTACTCAATTGTTTCTTATCCAAATTTCAATGATATGACAAGATTGGAATACTCCATTATTTCAGAAGTTATCAAATACCTCAGTGAACAGCCACCAAAACCCACAGGAGATGAAAGGTTAACGGTACCTCCGTGGGAAGAAAAGATGTTATTCAATGGATTGGCTGGTAGTGATGCAGAAACGCTACTTGAAAGCAGTTTTTTATACGTTAGTCAGCTTGATTACTATCTCAGAAATCTAGCCGAATTCAATTCTACGAAATTAAGAGATGAAGTTCAGAAGAAGTACCGTCAGTTATGCGACGAGTATTCTGGTCGTGATTTGTTTTGGGCACTAGTTTATTCTGTTGCCCCCAAAAATGACAAGAACTACGTAGCACATGTTATTGTCATACTTGCGAAGTACTTCGAGACCTGTGATGTCTTCGAGGAGCCAACATGTTAGTCCCGGCTAAGCATATCTCAAGATCGGAATCTTTACTTGGCTTTGGAGCTATCATACTATCACTATTAAAGAAGCCAATGTCTTTGGATTCATTATGGATTGCTTATCAGAAATATTGTCGAAGAAACAAAGGAACTCATATACATACCTTTGATTACATGCTCCTTGCATTGTCTTTCTTGTATTCACTCGGAGTAATAATAGAGACTGAAGGCATTCTGGAGAAAAAATGAAACTACTGAAGCTATCATCAAACAAAAAAAGCTTTAACGAGGTGAAATTCAATCCAAGCGGTTTAACTTTTATCGTCGGGCAAAAAGTGAATCCTGATAGCAAAGATCGAGACAGAACCTATAATGGTATCGGAAAATCATTAATCGTCTATCTTATACATTATTGTCTTGGTGCAAGTACGACACCCTACAAACAGTTCATAGACGTATTACCCGATTGGGATTTCATTTTAGAGTTTAATGTCAATGATAAGCACTATATATCCAGAAGATCTAATTCCGATCCAGGCAATATCATTTTAAACGGTAAAACAATGAGCATCTCCGATTTTACAACGAAAATAGAAACTTTGGCTTTTGATATACCCAAGAAGATTGGATACTTGTCTTTTCGTGCCCTGTTGCCCTTCTTCATTCGCTATAATAGAGCAGCGTATACTTCATTTGATGCCCCAAGCAAAGCAAAATCCATTTACCAAACAGGACTCTATAATGGCTTTCTTTTAGGTATTGACCCTATATTATATGCTTCTAGATTAAAACTGATCAATGACCTTAAAGATGTAAAAAAGCTCAAGAGAAACATTGAGAAAGATCCATTATTGCAAGGCTTTTTTGGTGGCGGCAAGAATATGGACATCAAGATAGATGAACTTGAAGAGGAAATTGAGAAGCTAAGGCATGATATTCATAACTTGAAGGTTGCAGATGACTATGATAATATGAAAGATAAGGAAAACAATCTTGTTGAGAGGCTTTCAGCCAAGAAAAATGATATTGAAATCCTAAAAAGAAAAATTGCCAATATCGAGAAGAGCATACAAAAACCTGCGGATCTTGATGCACGAGAAATGGAAAGAATATACAATGAAACGCAGGTGTATTTTCCTGATGCATTAAGAACTTCATTGAGTGAGGTTGACAAATTCATGAGTACTCTTCTGAAAAATCGGAAGAGTAGGCTTCAATCACAGAAGAAGGATCACATAACCAATCTAAGTGAAGAAAAGCAGAAGTACAAGGCATTGAAAAATGAACTTGATGGAATCCTGCAGTATTTGAATGTTCATCAAGCCTTGGATGTTCTAATGAACATCAAGGACAGATGCTCAGAACTTGAGATTGAGAGAGAAAAGCTTCTGCAATATAGAGAACTATTGAATTCATACGACAAGAAGAAATCAGTATTTGATCAAGAACTTATTGAAGGGGTTCAACAAGCTAGAGAGTATTTAATTGAGAATGAGAAAAACTTCAGCTTGAAGTCAAAATACTTCAGGAGCCTGGCGAAAAGATTTTACCCGTCTAGTACTGCAGGATTAACCATTAATGTCTTAGAAGGTGATAATCAATTACAATTCCGAATAGACGCAAAAATTGAGTCTGACGGATCAGATGGAATTAATAATGTGAAGATATTTTGCTATGATACAACACTATTATTTAAAGGAGAGAATCATGAGATTGACTTCATCTTTCATGATAATCGAATTTTTGATGGTGTTGACGAAAGGCAGAAAGCGGATATGTTCGAGATTGCTTTTGAAACATTTCATGGTTCGGATCATCAGTATATCGCTACTTTAAACCAAAACCAAATAGCCGAGGTAGAATCAGTTCTTGGAAAGGACAAAACTGCCAAGATAATACACAATAACACTGTTCTGGAACTAACTGACGAAACTGATGAAGGAAAACTTTTAGGAGTAAAGAAGGACTTCAAAATCTCTGAGTAACTGAATTTCTCAGTGATTGCCTATTCTATTATCATTTCTCGTAATTACCGTATGTGAAAAAAATATCACTCCCTTAAAATACTGTGTCAAATGTACCCATGCGTTTTTGACACCCCTCTAATGCTGCTGCAAACTCGCATCATTAAACGATGTGAGGTAGCCAAATGGCAGCAGCGATTCCGGTCAGTGCAGCAGATGTAAGAACAATTGTAAATTTGCCCATCGACGGCAATATTGAAAGCACGCTCAGCGCTCACTCTGCAGCTGCAATATCGTATCTTCGTAATCATGTTGAAAAAACGCATTACGATGAAGCGACAAGTGAGACTCCGGGTTCCGCTCTTGCTTCCGCATTTCGCTACGCATACTCGTTTATCCTCTTCGAATCCGTCCTTGAATTCATCAACATCAAGACGATCGGCACGGGCATCATCAAGTCAACAGGCATCGACGACCAGGCAGCAGAGCTACTCACGGTCAAAGATATCGCTTCGTTCAAGAAGTCTCTCGAACTCCGAGCTCTCACACAAATCATCGATTACTTCAATCTCACCGGCAAGAACCGTTATCGCGAACTTCTGACCGGCTCTCAATCCATTCGTGGCACCCGGGCCAGCGTGATCAGTGGAGATGACGACGATGAATAACACCATGAAGGAAATCTATCGCGCCATCTATGCTGCCATGACAGAGCGAGCGCACATGATCGGCAACGTGATCGTGGCCAAAGCCAAGAAGAAGATTCTCGACGATGGGCCATACGATAAGGGTGACTTCTATCGTGGGGTTGAGTACCGGGTAACTCGCAAGGGTAATTCGATCGGGCTGGCTGTCGGTTCCAATGTCGCGCACGAGCCTTTTGTTCTCGGTGGAAAGGTTCCGTCCTGGACACCGCTCGAGCCGCTCAAGGCATGGGTTGAGCGTAAGAAGCTGGATTGGGTGGATAAGAAAACCAAAAAAGAACTCACGATTGATGAAATGGCCCGAATCATCCAGTTCAAGATAAAAGCGCGAGGCATCGAGGAACGAAACGTTTTCGCTGAAGTCATCGAGAACGAAAAGGAATGGATATTCGATCAGCTCGACAGCATTGAGGTTGTACTATGACCGCGCAGTACACTGAGCTCCGCAACCAAATTGTGGCAATTCTGGCCAAGGTCGAGATTCCTGAAGCGCGAGTCTATTTCCGCAAGGACAAAGTTCCTTTCGATTTCCCTGCAGCAATGGTAATTCTCGAAGGCGATGAAGGTGTCAACCCTTCACTGCGAACGTATAACAGTTTGAAGCTCCAGATTGCGATCTATCTGCTCATTAAAATCGACGGTGTCGAAGATCCGGATATCGCAATCATGACCATGAAAGAGACCTTCCGTACGAATCTAATCAAGGCTATTGATCGGGACATTGTTGGATGTGAGTACTGCGATGCCACTGCCGATTCGAGACGTGTCAGAGTCGCCAAACTCAACCTGGAGTACGTGATATGATCGTGCGGAAAATTGGCTCTAACATTGTTGGTATTTCCTCTGCTCGCGAGCTGGTAGAAGAGCATTATGTGGCTGATACGATTGACCTCAGCAAGATGGCCTGGATTGGATCAAAAACGATTTCCAAGGCTGATGAGAAGGCCAAGCTAGTTCATGCACCCTATTCGATGTCCAAGCTCCTAAAACTACTCGATATCGACGAATACCATTTCGGATGCTGTGAAGCGCTCAAGGACTCTGCAATCATGCAGGTCGAAACCACGAACGCCAATCTCAAGAAGTGGATCGCTTCAGCCGAGTTCCCAGGGAATGAAAGCCTCAATTCTATGCTCAGCGAGGCCGTCAAATACCATGCTGCTTGTGGAAATGCCTTTCTGCTCAAGATGCGAAACGTAAAAGGCGAGTGGGTTGGCATCGAGCGCATTCTCCCGCCTGAAGTGATTCTCGTGGAGAAGTACGACGACCACGGATTCTTCAAGCCGGACTACATTCAGCACCGCAACAACAAGCGCACGCTATTCGATAACAAAGATGTCATCCACATCAAGAGGCCGGTTCACAACTCGAATGGCTGGGGGCTCTCAAGTATCCCGATCGCGATCAACGCAGAGATTCTGGGCGAGATCAAGACGTTTGATTACAACAACTTCAAGAACGGGCTCCTGATCGACTATTTCATCATCATCGAAGGCGGTTCATTGCGTGATAACACGATCGTGGACGACGAGGGAAACGTCGTCGAGCAGGACGCATTTGCAGCGATCGAGAACGCCATGAAAGAGGCAACCGGCAACAAGAAATCACACGCAAGCATCTTGCTCGAAGTTGAGAAAGAAAATGTCCACATCCGCCTCGAGCCGCTCCGCCAGCAAGACAAGGACGGAAGCTTCATCAAGCTGAAGAAGGATTTGCGTGAAGGGATTTTCGCATACCACCGTGTCCCCGCCAGGCTTGTGTCTCAGCTCGTATCAGGCCAGCTCGGAGGCGACAACAATTCAGATATGATCATGTTCTATAAATTCGTCGTGAAACCGCTACAGAACCGGATCGCAACCGCCCTTGTGAAAGAGTTCAATCGAGAATTCACCTGGGGGCTCCAGACAAGCGATATCGATTTCGGTGTGCTGACAGACGCATTCATGAGCGAAGACGAAAAGCTATTTCAAACAAATCGGAATAAATAAGGAGGCAGTATGAATCTATTCCGCAAACGAAGAACTGTCATGAAGGGACAGATGAGCAATGTGGATGTTGACCTTGTGTCGCTGCTGTTCGATGAGGTGATGCCTGCCAATCAGAAGGGCGCTATCGCCAAATCACAAAATGGCAAGCAGCACGCTTATGTTCGCAGTACGGCCAAGTTCAAATCAGACGACCAAGGCAGGCTCTATGTGACCGTGATGGAGCCGGATACGGTTGACGCCCAAGGCGACACCTGTACCAAAGAAGAAATTCAAAAAGCATGTGACCACTTTTCCCGGAAGGGCATGGTCGGAAAGAACGACATCAACCACAATTTCAAACCCATTGATGACTGCTATGTGGCGGAGAATTCCATTCTCAAGGCCAAGGATGATGAGCACTACCCCGACACAAAGATCGGCTCATGGGTTCAAACAATCAAGTTCGACAATCTCGCTTCACCATACTGGCAGAAGGTGAAGAAGAAACAATTCAACGGTGTATCGATCTACGGGCACGTAGATGACGAAAACAGTTCCAGCCCAGAACTCGCGAAACTCGCCCACAAGGTCGATAGCCTCAAGGACATGCTCAAGGGATTCAAGGACAAGGCGAAAGGCGACGAGTTCGATGCGGCGATCAGTGAGATCGAGAAGCAAATCGCCGAAGCAGAAGGATCGCAATCGGATGCCAAGCTAGATGATGCTATCAACCGCCTTGGCGCCGCAGTTGAAAACATGGGAGACAAGGTGAGCAAAGCAATATCGAAATCACTTCATGGCGAGCCCGGGGGAACAGTGGCCGACAGAACCGTGAAAATCAAGGGTATCGAAATCGTCATCAAGGCCGAAAAGCGCGAGCTCTATAAGAGTATCGCCAATGTCGATTCCGGTCAGCCAATGAACATCCTGACTGAAAATATGGCAGGTCTTTTCATTGACGAAGTGATCGCATCCAATCCCAGCGATACTCTTTCGGACATTACAGTAACACTGCTGCAGAAAGATGAAAAGATCGATGCCGGTCTCATCGATGACCTCGTATTCACCAACTCGCTCGATGGCTCACCAACCGCACAGGCAATCTCGACAGGTGACATTTCCTGTCCTACCGGTATCCTCACGGCTGAGATCACGCTCAGCAAGGAAACGGTCGAGTTCTACAAAGACAAGTACGGCGAGGAAGCTTTCGGAGCATACGTCGAGAAGGTCATCGCCGGGAAGGCCGAGAAGGCACTGCGCAAGCTTCTGTTTAAGGGTGATCGCGATTCTGCGACTCCAGCGCTTGCGGCTCTTGATGGTGTCATCGTACAGGCTTCCGACGCTTCGGCAATCACGGACGTCAATCCAACAACCTATGACACATGGTCAAAGCGCTTCGAACAGGTTCTGCTTACATTCAGTGACGACATGCTTGAGGAAAAAGAAGGATTCGTCATCTATGTAAGCCATAAGGATCACATCCGGATCGCCGCTGAGATTGCGGCCCGTCCGACACAACTCGGCGACAAACTCCTCATGGAAGGAGGCAAGTTGTCCTACGGTGGTATCCCGGTCAAAGAGCGACTTTTGCCGGATAACTATATCGTCGCAGGTCTGGCCAAGTTCATCATACTCGGCGTTCGGACCGATGTAGAACTGAAGAAGGAGCATCACGGCTCTGACTGGAAATGGCACTTCTATCTGCGCCTGCGCGCAGGAATCACGTACGTCAACGGCTTCGCGCTGGTGTTCCATCTCGTCGAGCCAGAGCCGGAAGAGTAGGGAGGTAACAAATGGCAGTAACAAAACCAACGCTTCCTGACGGAATGACCTCCGGGGACTTGGGCGATCTGAGCAAGCAGATAGCTGTTCTCAAGCTCGAAGAATGTCACATCGGAGCAGGCAGCTATACGTCCGCAGATATCGAAACCAAGTTCGCTGATAAGACCGTCTTAGCCACTGAGTTGACGGCCAGCTTCGAGAAGCTCGGTCTGCTCGCTGAGAAGCCGGTCAAGCTCGATTCCAAGACCGAAACAGCCAAAACGCTGCACCACAAATTCGAGACCAAACGTACCACGACTGCCGATATCACGATCAACGGAATCAGTCAGGAAAAGAAGGAATTCCTCGAGAGCGTCAGTGAGAATGGAACCATCCTCACCCTTGTATGCGTTAACGAAGACAAGAGCCAGGCGCTTATCCTGAACGGAATGACCTGGTCGGTCGCCTGGTCTACTGAGGCATTCGGCTTGTGGACGATGGTTCTATCGAGCGAATTCAGCGGAACAACGAAAAACACCGTCATCCCAATGAAAGACATCCCTGACGCTGCTTAATCAGGGCTTGACAGGAAATTATCAATATGAAAATTTTAACCGAGTTCCCGCCAAGAACGCAAATCAATAGCGCATCAAATCTGACACATTGGGTGTCACGTTTTACGACCCTCGTGGTCGTGACACTGCTATTGGTGTTCTTGGCGGAGAACGTGGCACCCTTCATAGATTCTACACCCATTCCTACCGACCAATCTATTAAGGACTCCCACACTATGAACTCGATTATTGCATGGGTCGGTGGCAAAAGACTTCTTCGTAAATCCATTATTGAGCGAATGCCACGACACGACACCTATTGCGAGGTGTTCGGTGGGGCTGGCTGGGTTCTCTTTGGCAAGAGCGACGATCCCAAGGACTGGAGACTCGACTCTCGCCAGAAATACCGCGAGATATACAACGATCTCAACGGTGACCTGGTCAATTTCTGGCGCTACATCCAGCGACACCCGCAGGCGTTCACGGCAGAGCTCAAACGACTGATAGCATCACGAGAGCTGTTTCACGAGTTCCTCCGGTCTCAGCCAACCACCGATCTTGAACGGGCAGTGCAATTCTACTACAAGGTTGCCTGCTCGTTCGGATCGTTGGGAAACACATTCGCGGTACGTGGGCATACGAGCATGCTTCCGCTTCGTGACACCGAGAAAGTCTTGAAGGCAACGGACAGACTGCGCAATGTGATCATCGAGAATCAGGACTTCAAGCAGCTGATCAGACACTACGACAAGCCCGGCACTTTCTTCTATCTCGATCCACCGTATTACGAGCTGGAAAGCCTGTATGAAAGGGACGGAATCGAGTCTTTCACTGCTCATGACGAACTATGCGAGCAGCTGAAGACGATCAAAGGCAAGTGGCTGCTGTCGTACAACGATCACCCGGCTATTCGTGAAATGTACAAGGATTACAACATCGAAGAACTCGAAACCACCTACTCACTATCCGGACAACTGAAACGCAAAACGGAACTGCTGATAGCAAATGCCTAAAGGAAGAATCATGGGCTGTAAAGACTGCACAGCGCATCAAGACATCGAAAACAAGGTGAACGCCTGCCATAAAGAGCTCTTCGGAAACGGCAGCAGCAAGAATGCGATCACGACACGCCTTTCGCGCGTAGAGGATCGCCAGACGATGACCCTTCGTCTGAGTTGGGCCGTTTTCATATTGCTCATCACGATGGCCGTGAAGGTGTTCTTTTTCATTCCACAAATGCAAACATCCCAATCACCCCAAGGAGTATCACATGAATTGGAAAAACATACTGAAAGCAGCCTGGAGATTACTTCCGTTGGAGATGGCAGTCGATGCCGTTCTCGAACTCCTGGAAGAACAGGTCGAGAAAACGGAAAACAAAGTCGATGACAAAGTCATCGAATTTATCCGCCAGCTCTTCATCAATGCTGGCGTAATTAGCGCATAATCAACGAATAACGATGGGTCGCCTAGGCAACTGGGCGACCAACCTTCATAGGGGGAACGATGTCACTGAACTGGAAGAACATAACGCACTTCAAGCCAAGTGAATTCGCCTGTCAGTGCGGATGCGGCCACAGCAACCCACATCCCGAGCTTGTCCGGATGCTCGACACGGCACGTGGAATCTCCGGATGCGCTTATCGAATCACGTCTGCAAGCCGCTGTGAGAAACACAATGCCGCTGTCTCGACATGCAAGCCTGCAACAAACTCACCACACCTCAAAGGCGTGGCCGCTGACATTTACACACCTGATTCAACCACTCGCCTGAAGGTGTTGGTCGGTGTCGTCATGGCGGGATTTCGTCGCATCGGCATCGGCAAGAACTTCATCCATGTGGATATCGATAATTCAAAACCGCAAGTCAGCTGGCTTTACAAGGAGAAACAATGAAACAACTCACATACGACACCTTTCGCCGTGTATTCGGCGTTTTCCTGAAGAACGAAAAGCTGAAAGAGACCTTATCGAAACTCAAAAACATGGATGATGTCGAAGATTTTGCAGGGCTCGGGATACTCGGGCTCATCGAACTGGTTTACGATTCGAGAGCGGACGTTGAAATCATCGAAATCCTGCTGGGTGTACCGATCGAGCAAGCCGGTCTGGATCAGAGCTTTGAGGTGCTCGGTGATTTTTTTACCAATATCATCACCAGCTGGCAGAAGTTCAAACCCTTGCTCGCCAATTTCGAATCCAAGCTGGGGGATCCACAGAGCACCAGTTCGAACGGCTCGAAATGAGCTTGAGAACCGCCGGTCTGACCCATGATGATTTCAACAAATTCACCTTCGCAGAGTGCTATCTGCGCTACTGCATCATGATAGAGGGTTATCGCGAGAATGCCGACTAACATCAACGTTCCCATCAATATCGACCTGAAGCCTTTCAAGGACGGGCTCGCGGGGGCTCTTACCATTGGTCAAGAGTTCTCTCGCCAGTTCCATGCGATTGCGAAAGGTCTGATGGCCAAGCCTGACCTGTCGGCGCTGGAGCATGTCTTTGATCAGGTTCAGAGCGATCTCGAGGACGTTGATGATGCAGCCAAGGATACGCAGAAGAGCGTCAAAGACCTCGGCGACGAGACCGAAAAGACCGGAAAGAAAGGTCAGAAAGCGAATAAAGGCATGCTCGGTACGCTCTCCGATCTCGGCAACGCCTATCGGGGTGCGCGTCAGGCCGCGATGGACATGTACCGGGTTCTTGAAAGGCCGATCAGCATCTTCACCGATTTTCAATCGGGCATGACCAACACGAACACGATGCTGCGTATGACGAAAGAAGAGCTCCGACAGGTTTCTTCCTGGCTTCTGCAGATTGGTAAAGAAAAGGGTATCAAGAGCCTGACTGATCTAACGAAGGGTTACTACGATGCTGTGTCGGCTGGACGTGCTGAACTTGAATTTTTCAATCAGGCAGCTATCTCGGCCCGTGGCGGATCTGCAACACTGACAGAGTCGATTAATTTCGGAACAAACGCCCTCAACGCTTGGAACTTGTCATCCAAGGAAACCGAGCGAGTGTTTAACGTTGCTTTCAGGGGTGTCGAACGCGCAAAAACAGACTTCTCCGACCTGGCAAACAATTTAGGTCAAGTCGCATCAACAGCAGCCTCCGCAAACATCCCCATCGAGGAAGTGATGGGGGCTCTGGCCACCTTTACAAAGGCCGGTAACGAGACGTCAACCGCTACACGCTATATGCGCGGAACGATTCTCGCGCTCAATAAGGTGCTGGGCGATGGATGGACAGCATCGATGACATTCCAGGAAGGTCTTTCTCGTGTTCGTGAAATGGCTGGTGGATCGGCGACGAAGCTCCAGGAACTTCTCGGCAGCCAGGAAGCGTACGCTTTTACTGTGACTCTCACGGGAGATAAGGCGAAAGTCGCGGCGGAAGACCTCGCCTTCATGTACAATGAAGCGGTAACGTCTCAGAAGGCATTCGACGAGCAGACAGGGATTGATAAAATTGGATTCCAGGCCGATCGCCTTGTCGCCACCTTCAATAAAATTGTCGTCGGACTGGTCGATCGTCTTGCACCTGCGGTCGGAACCGCTCTGGATGGAATAACAAACTTCTTCGAGTTCGTTGATAAAAACAAGGACATCCTGCTTGCGCTGGCAACCGTAATCGGAACTGCCACAGCCGCAACCATCCTATATCAGAAATGGTCTGTGATCACTGCAGCAGCCATCAAGGCGTTCACGATTATTCAGACCTTGCACACACTCAGCTGGAACGCGCTGAAAGTAGCGATCCTGTCCAATCCCATCGGTACGATCGTCACGATCATCGTAGCTGTCGGCGCGGCCCTTCTGGTCGTCGTCAATCGACTGGGCGGGTGGAGTAATGCCTGGGCTGCGGTCAAGCTCTATGCCACTGCATCGATCCAAATTATATGGGACTACATCAAGTCGTTCGGGCTGTTCCTCTTCGATTTCGGAAAGGGTATGCTCAAGACCCTAACGGCTCCCTGGTACACGATGTATGAGGTGGTCAAACAGGTTTTCAGCAACGTCGGGGCTATCCTCGAGGACATTGTTTCAGGCAACTACAAGGGCGCGCTCGATCGCATCAAGACAGGCTTCGTCGATGGATTCAAGGACGCCACATCGAGCATCAAGAACAACTTCAGCGATGCGTACAATCAATTCAATGGACTGGGATCAAAAGCGGCAGAGACCTGGAATGCTGCCAAGGAAGCTGCCAAGGCCGCGATCGATGCAGCGAGAGGATCGACAGCAGAATCCGGAGCAGCAGCAGACACGTCAGTAACGCCTACTGGCGGCGGTTCCGGCTCGTCTTCATCGAAATCGGAAGAAGAGCTTCAGCGATTGATGGAGCTCAGAGAAATGCGTCAGGCGTTCGGGCTTGCGCTCATCGAAGATGAGTACGAGCGCAAGCAAAAAGAGATAAAGATCGCCCGTGAAGCGGCCCTGGCCAAAGCTCGAGAGCTCAAGGCTGAAAAGGCATTGCTCGATCAAATCAACGCAAAGTACGATGCAGACCAGGAAGCTCTCAAGCAAGAGCACGATGAAGAACTGGAAGAAGCTCGCTACGACTTTGAACAGCGTACGCTCGAGCTTGCAGGCAACACCTACGACGCTCAACTGAATGCCGTCGATCGATTTTACGAAGATCGCAAAGCAAAGCTTCTGGCTGCCGGGATATCCGAACAGCAGATCGAGGAGCAGAAAGAAGCTGCGAAACAGCGTATCCGGGACAACTACAACAAGCGCGCGGTTCAGGGATCTTCGAAAGCACTCGGGGACATTGCCAAGGCGGCCAAGGCATTCGGCAAAAAGGGCTTTGCGGTGTGGAAGGCTATGGCCATGGCGCAGGCGATGGTCGACACCTATTCGTCGGCTACAGCCGCTTATAAATCGATGGCAGGCATTCCGTATTTCGGCCCGATTCTCGGTGCGATCGCGGCAGCTGCAGCAACGGCGGCAGGGCTTGCAAATGTCGCGCAGATCGAGAAACAGAAATTCGCGCTTGGCGGCTTCGTAAAGGGCCGTTCCCACGCGCTTGGTGGCGAACTGATCGAGGTCGAAGGCGGTGAGCATGTGACCCGGAAGAGCCGGGTGGCCGCACTCGGTCGAAGGTTCTTCGATTTTGTGAACAATGCACCATTGGGTGCCGTCAAAGCCGTGATCGGCAACATGATGTTTCCTTCGATCCCCGTGCCTGCCACCGTGGGCGGCAGATTCGCCGATGGTGGGCTTGTCTCGGGTGGGCTGGCTGTTGGTATGCTCATCGACGAGTATCGCGCAATGCGCGCCGATATAGCGGTACTGACCGAGGCGGTTCGGACATCTCGCTCGACAACCGTTGTTCAGTTCGACCCGTTTACAAGCGATCCTGTGAAGGTGAGTGAGTACGCCGAAGAAGGCGATCGCCAGAGGAGCAATCTGTGATCCGGATCGATATTATAGACGGACGAACCTCCTCGCCAACCTACGGAAACGTGGTTCACCAGCTGTTTCAGCGGGATTTCCACAAGTTCCAGGGCTCTGCCAAGAAGATCGCCGGTTCCGGATATTTCGCGCACGAGCCCGTCCGGCTCAAGTTCCAGGTCTTTCTTGATTCCTGGATCGATGAGCATCTTCTTTCGGACTCCTATGAGCACGATCGCGGGATCAGCCACTTCGAGGCCAAGGTTTTCGACGGCAACACACTGATCTACTGGGGCGTAATCGACACGTCGGTCGTGAGCTACGACTACAGCAGCGAGGTTTTTGAGGTGACGCTGTACGACCGTCTGCGCTTGCTCAAGGTCTTCGAGGATTTGGTTCTACGCTATTATTGGGCAACACCCTGGTCACCCGATTTCGTGTTGAGCTATTTCGCACAGCAAATCATGATCAAGATTGACATTGATCTGCCTTTCCAGAACAATCTCGTAATACCTTCGATCGAGGTGTCGAACTACCCGCTCGTAACCATCGATTACAATGATTTCGCGCCTCTACCGGATGACACGTCGTATTTCGAATATGACTGGTTTAATGAGCAGCTTTACAATTTATGGACTGCGGTGGACAATTATATTGTCTCAACCACGACGGGAGAGTTGGTTCTTGATGGTGATTACGCTACATCTGATTTTATAAGCGTTATCCCTAATCAGATTTATGTTTCGAATACTCATATAAGGCGTGTCGCGTTTTACGACGGCGATTACGAATTCATTATTACCGATTCTCCTGAATACCCGGTCTCGAACATCGAGGCGATCATAACGCCGCCGAACGCCTCATACATGCGGGTGTCGTTTCTCGGATCCTCGATAGAGAATGTCGTGATTGGCCATTATCGTAGTTGGAGCAGCCCGACAAGAGGCTATCGGGCAACATTCCCGACATTTGTGTTTGGCTTTATGAAAACGATGCGTCGCGAGAATCATACGACCGGTGAAACGCATTACAAAGGATTTTACAAGGGCTATGTATATCATTATTATAACAAGATTTGTCCGGTCAAATACGAGTACAATGAAGAAACGGACTGGCTCGAAGATGTAGCAGAGCTTAACGATCCGATAATGGAATTCTACCAATTCTTCAAGGGCTATCTGATCAGCCCGAACGATCTGCACTCTCTCGAAGATGAATATATCGATGGAACAAATACTTACGGTACTTCTCCTGCGACAGGAATCATGACATCGAAATACACTGGCAACGTACTCCCCGAGCGGATGGTCTTGAAGATGGGCGATAACGATATCGCTGAAACCGAAATGATGGGTGTTTTGAAAGCGATGCTGCTCATGTACAACGCCACCATCATCGATGTGAACGGCACGCTCACCCTGGCGAACAAGAGCTCCTTCTCCGGCGATCCGCGCGTGATCAGCACAAGGGATATCGTCAAAATGACCAAGAAGCGAGTCAAGCCGGACAGCATCGACTTCACCCTTCTCAAGGTTCTCATGGGCGACACTACCGTCCTCGGTGAGGTGCTCCAGCAGCATTACAGCGACCTGCTTTCCAATCAATGGACGTACAGTATTTCGATCGACGACATGACGAAAAACGGCCCGATCGAGCTGTTTTCGAAGGTGCAGATCAACGGCCAGGTGTACGGCGTGACCGAGGTGCTGCCTGACCGTGAGAATGACGAGTACAGAATCGTCGGGTGGGCGCTATGATGCTTGGATTCGACGGATTCCGCCTGGTGAAAGATACTGGCTCGGGCGTCGTCACGCTCGATGTACCTCGCGCCCGGGTCGAATGGAAGCCGAAAGAACGTTGGAGAGTCGAAAAACAAAACGCCTTCGATCCGACGATCGTCCTGCGTCGAGGCCGGTACCACGAAGACGATATCGACTGCGTGGCCATCCTCTGGCCAGCCGAATCGAACGCCCTGCGCGACTTCCTCAATACCGATGAAGGCGACGCGCTTTTCATCATATATGACTACGACAACTCAACCAGGCACTTTCCCGTGGCCATCGATAAACTTCCACCGGCCAGCGATGAAGCTCGCGAGTTCAGGCAGGAGATCAAGCTGTCATTTACAGCCCTCTACGACGAGCTCCCGAGCCTGCCTGACGAATACCTTTCCGGCATCGAACTCGAGGAAGGCGACGGCCTGTTTGAGCTCGAAGAAAGCAACGATAAAATCCTCCTCGAGGAGCAATAAGGAGATATTATGAAGAAACACAAATCAATGATCATCATCACCGTAATGGCGGTGCTGGCGATCCTGCTGATGGGCGCGAACAAGAAGCTGTCCGAAATGGACTTACTCGGCTCGCTCAGTCTGGGCTCGTCTGACCGTTTTTACATCGCGGACGTGTCGGAAGGCGTTTCGAAGGCGATCCTCGCGTCAGAGCTACGAGCGTACGCTCAGCGTGGCTTTACGCCTACGAACCGGGTGGCGATCGTCAACAGCACCGGCGAACTCGAGTCGGGCGAAATTACGACTACTGAGCTGGCCCTTCTCGACGGTCTGACGGCAGAACTAGTCACCGTCTCCGGCACGCAAATCGTTCTCGATAAAGACTTGATGGGCGGAACGATCAATAATTGCTCGATCGGCGCGGCCACGCCAAACACCGGCGAATTCACTACGCTCGAGGCCAGCACATCGGTGCTTTCCCCAAAAGTCACGACCGACTGGCAAGTTTGCGGATCCCTTGAAACCGGCAAGCTTCACACCAAAATTTACACGACTTATGCAGTAGCGGATGGCACGACCTCGCAGCTCGATATTGCGCTGAGCGCTTTGCCGGAAGGCTCTCGACTCATTGGCTGTCAGATTCGAATTGACGTTGCCCTGGGGACGACCTGGGGAGCGAGCTATGCAGGCGGGGCCGGGAACCAGAAAATATGTGAAACCGGTGAATCCGGAACCGCAAACACGAAGATTTCGACGATGTTCGACTACAGCTCGGACTCCGGCATCCTGAGCGGTGTCGGCAGTGCTTTCAAAATCGCCGTCTCCGGGGCTGGCACCATCGCAAACGGCGGTCGTGTATCCGTCTTCATCTGGTACGATTACTTTGAAGACGTACAAAACTATCAAGGTTCAGGCACCTAAAAGGAGGACAAAATGCCAGATCCACGCAGTCAAAACGCACCACGGGAAGCCCGTCAAACCTGGGCTATTCCCAAGGATTTCGACATCATTTCGGACACCAGCGAGCACACGGGCGCCTGGTATGCAATTCAGCTGTTGGGCGCTACGTTCCCCGACGATGAAACGAGCATGGAGATCAATAGCAACGGCAAGAATTTGAGCGCTTTGAATACCGAAATACCCGCCGGTGGGATCGTCTACGGGCTGTTCTCGAAGATCACGCTCACAGGCGGCAAGATCATCGCCTACAAAGGGTAATCATGCTGACAGTAATGAATTCTCTGGAGTCGCATCAGCAGCTTGCTCAGGGTGTGCAATTCGTCGCGACGATTACGGATTATGCGAGTCAGACGATCGTGATCAATACCGGATGCCAGTATGGTCATGCTGCGGCCATTCATTGGGGCGACGGCAATATTACTCCGATTGCAGGCACGGGAAGCGCTTCTGATCGTCCGCATCAATATGCGAATAACGGCGTCTTTCACATTGTGATTCTTGGCGATATCGGGTATATAATGCGCGTCGAGATAGCGAGCCAAGGCCTGGTGAAACTGCTTCCTAACAGCCTCTTCGGGCTTGAACGCTGCCTGTATCTTAGCTTCTTCGGATCTGCCACGAGCATGGAGTTATCGCCTAGAATGGCCTGGCTTCCGGAGCTGCAGTTTTTTGTGGCCCGTGACCGCTGCTTCGGAGACGTAGTTTTTCTTGCGCTGTGCGAAAATCTCGGCTACATCGATATCCGGGAAGCTGCCGAGGTGGAAGGTGATGTCGGTGTATTGCTCGGGCTTCCACTTGGTAGCATCTTCGCAAACAACGCAGGATTATCGGCATACACGCCGGGCGTATGCTGCTGGAATGCCGGGTTTGTCGGAAATTTCTCCGGCAACGACGGACTTACCGCTTTGTCGATTGTCCGCATGTTGATCGACATGAAAACGGCTCGATCGTCAGGCTGGTCGGCCACCGTTACCGTCACGGGCTGTAATAAGGGCTCATGCACGATAGCAAACCTTGATGTAGCCTTGGCGATAATCAAGGGCGTTCCTGAAGCCTCGATCGTTGAATACCTCGATGGCTCAGGAATCGTCGTGAACACGAATTAGGTGGGGGTATGGCTGTATACAACGCAAAAGCCTGGCGAATTGTGATCCATAACAATTGCCTGATATGTTTGACCGACTCCGAAAGCACGATCACAGACTATACGTGCTTCGAGTTCGACACCCGGGAGCAGGCGATTGAGTACCTGGATCAACACGGGATTGCCTACGATTTAGAAAACTACTTGCAACTGGGTTCTAATTGATTAGATTTTAGTGTTTTACGGTGTTCGAATCGGGTTTTCAGATTGAGAATTTAGAAAACCACTTGCAACACAGTACTAACTAACCATTTAACAACAAGATATAAGTTTGAGGCAGCTGCTTTGATCGGCTGCCTTTCCAATTATTTAGAAAACTGCTTGCAACTCAGAACTAAACTTATGCTATTACTGCGTTTACTGTGCTAGATGGATGGAAACGGCTTGGGTGAGCGGGGGTGATTTAGAAAACTACTTGCAACTTTTTAGAAATTTGCCTGACACTTTATAATAAAAACTACTTGCAACTTTTTAGAAATTTGCCTGACACTTTATATTTATAATGGCGTCCCCGGCGCGATTCGAACGCACGGCCTCTTGCTCCGGAGGCAAGCGCTCTATCCAGCTGAGCTACGGGGACGCGTGAGTCGCAGTTTATACCGCAGGCAAACCTGTCAATAAATTCGTTCGATCTATTTCTTCAGAAGCCTCACAGCCTCGCGGATCGTCATCACTTCGACATCGAGCTTCGAGATGTATTCCACAATCGCCCTGAAATCGTCGGGACTGCAATTAGTCAGCGCGCCTTCGTCAGGATCCTTGAGGCTGTGAAATCCGAGGATAATCAAATCCTCCTGATCTTTCATGCCCATCTGTATACGCTGATAGACCTGCTCCGGCTCGTACTCGGTCCAGTAGGAGAAATACCCCAGATAGTGCGGATTGACCGGCGCTTTCATGGTGATATCCCGGCTGGTGCGGATCGTCTCGTAGCACTCGCTGATAATCTCGAAATCCCGCGTTGACGCCTCCCCCGCCGGCAGGGCGAACATCGTGACTTCATACCCCATATCCGTATAGAGCTCAAACTCGCCCACAACCTCGTCCCATGCTTCTTCGTAGGAGCAAGTCGCGAGATTAACGTGGTGCCTCGTGTGGCCGGCTAGCTCCCATCCATTCTCCAGAACCATCTCGTCGAGCTGGTTCCACGTCATCCGCCCGGTATTGCCCAGCCAACCGCTGTTGACCACCATCGTTCCCGTGAATCCATACTCCTGCATGACGGGAAACGCGACGGTGTAAGCGGATTCATGTTCGTCGTCGAAGCAGAAGCAGACGATGGTGCGATCAGCGAAACGCCCTGAATTGTTGTCGCACGAAAGAATCGCAAGCAGCGCAACCGGCAGCCAGAAGAGCCTTAAACACCATCTCATAAAGCCATGTCCACCAGGGTCTCTACGCCTATCTGGTAAATCATCGAGCCGATCGAAGGATCAATCGCGGCGGCGTTGAAGCCCATCTTCCAGCCAGGCGTCAATTCGAACATCGCTGTGCCGCGGTACTCCTTCTCTGTGTAATCCATGCGCTTGTAATATTTCCACAAGAATGCCGGCTCGAAAATCCCCATACGCCACGCAGAGCGAACGTTGAACTGCCAGGTCGGTTCATCCTGATTGACCTGTTTCGCGACGTAGTTTGCCGCGATGCTCAAATCATGGTCGAACGTGTACCCAGCTTCCGCGATCCAGCTGGTGACGCTTGTATCGTCAACCTTGTCCATCTTGGGGTAATGCCGGTACATGATCGCTCCGTATAGGTGAAGCTGCTCGATGTCCGCCGTGAAATCACCGCCGACGGAGCTCATCCTGGAATTGTAGAGGTTATCGCGCTCCACGTGCAGAAGCCAAACGCCGAAGTTGCCGTAGCGATGCTCATAGCCGGAGGTCAGTTCGAGAATCGACGTGTTGTACTCGTTTCCGCCAACTCGAGCCCCCAGGTAAGCGTCTCCTATCCTGTACATGCCATCGACGCCATAGAAGTCGTACTGCTCTAAAACCGGCTCGTCGTAATAAGTATCCAGCACGTTCGTATCGAATATTCTCGATCCCTCGCCGAAACCCAGCATGAAGTAGCGGTAGCCGATCTGCCATAGCTCTTTGCGGTACATCACTGTGAACTCGTGAAAGGAGACGCTCGTCCCAAAAACGTTGTCGTGGAGTGAAGCGGAGGTGGTTATCTCTATGTCTTTGGCAGGAGATACGGTTGCGCCGAGCCTGAATAGGTGCTTGGAGAAAAACTGCGACTTCTTATCCTCGGAGTAGTCCCGATTGTACTTGGTCCCGAAAAACGATCCGATCTTGACATCGACCGATTTGAGCATGTCCGCCGGTCGTTCCTGCGCCGTCAACGACGCAGGAAGAACCAGCAATATGTATGCAATTACGGTTATAAACCGCCGAAAATCTACTGTAAAGCTTCCCACCTTGCATCTTCCGGGGCAAGCTCGCGAACTTTCTCAGCCAGTTTGCTGAATTCGTCTTTCCTGTCATTCGCTTTGAGAAGCTCGAGGTGAAGGAAATAAACATCGAGGGAATCCAGTTCTTCCTCAGGGTCTTCGATGTCCTTTCCCTTGTATGTCAGGCCGGTTTCGAGCGTTGCCAGCGCCTCTTTCATCTTGCCGAGCTCTTTTTGCGCATTCGCGAGCCAGATGTAGGCGTCGTAGTGCTCTTTACGGGTCTCGATCGCCATAAGAAGCGCTTCTTCCGCCTGCGCGTATTCCCTCATGTTCATGTAGGCCTCACCGCGGTGACGCCACGGGCAGCTCCACTTCGGGGCAGCTTCGTTGAGAACCGTGTATATGTCGATGGCCTCTTCGTTTTGGCCCAGCTCCAGAAGCATATTCGCGTACTGGAATTTCGCAGGCATGGGAAGAGAATCGAGGTTGGTGGCAAAGTACTCGTTATTACGCTCCATCTCCATGATGAGCAGCCAGGAAAGCATCAAGCGGGGCTGGAAATTCTCCGGTTCCGCTTCCAATTGCTGGCGGTACTGCGCAAGGGCTTTATCGAACGTATCGGTGTTCGGATTCTTCTGATATTCCTGAAAAACATCGGGCGTATCCTGAGCTAAAAGGATAAAACAAGTAATGATTAATGTAGCAATCAATAAGGCCTTTTTCATGTAGTATCTCCTGTTTCTCGATTCAACGATCCCCCGTTGAAGATCGCTTAAGCGTATTTTTTGTCTAATGATCTTTGACTGTCAAAAGAAATGTGAAAGGTCTGAGTGTTTTCGGTATGGCCGGGCGAAAACGCAAGCACATTTCCGCCCGTGAATATTCTATAATATGTATCGCGATAAATCTTCGTTCTGGATGATCTTCTCCAGCTTTTCATCGACCTCTTTCTCGGTGATCTTCACCTTCTTCAATCCGCTGTCCGGCATGGCGAAGAGGTAATCGTCCAGCAGCGCGTTCAAGATGGTGTGAAGCCTGCGCGCGCCGATGTCCTCCATCTTCTGGTTCGCTTCGGCAGCGTAGCGAGCGATCTCACGGACGGCTTTATCGGTGAATTCAAGGGCGACCTTCTCCGTCTTGAACATGGCGACATACTGCTTGAGCAGTGCGTTCTTCGGGAACTGGAGTATTTTCTCGAAGTCGTCCACCGAGAGGCTGTCCAGTTCTACGCGGATGGGGAAACGTCCCTGAAGCTCGGGGATCAAGTCCGAGGGCTTCGCACTGTGGAAAGCACCGGCAGCGATGAACAGGATGTGACGGGTGTTTATCATACCGTACTTGGTGGGGACATTCGAGCCTTCCACGATAGGAAGCAAATCGCGCTGTACGCCGGAGCGTGAGACGTCGGCGCGCCCTTCCTGCTCGCGAGAGGCGATCTTGTCGATCTCGTCGATGAAAATGATTCCGTGATCCTCCACGCGTTCACGAGCAACCTCGATTACCTTGTCCTTGTTGACCAGGCGCCCGGCCTCCTGCTGCGTAAGCATCTCCAGAGCCTGGGGAACCTTGAGCTTCCTGCGCTTGGAGTCGTTCTTCTGGAACGGCATTATATTGGAGAGCATCTCGCTGAAATTCAGGTCGAACGATTCGAGCCCGATGTTGGAGAATATCTCGATATGAGGGTTGTTGCTGTTCTCCTGCGTAATCTCGATCTCGTGGTCGTCGAGCTTGCCGTCGTCGAGCATGTTGGCCATTTTCATGCGGGAGCGGTGGTAGCGATCTTTGGCATCTTGATCGTCTTCGGATGGCTTGGGCGGTGGCAGGAGGTGATCCAGAACCTTCTCCCGCGCGTTGTCCTGCGCCTTGCGGTAAACTTTGTTCGACATCTCCACGCGGACGTCGTTTACCGCGATATCCATCAGCTCGCGAACCATCGATTCGACGTCGCGGCCAACGTAGCCGACTTCGGTAAACTTGGACGCCTCTACCTTGATGAAAGGCGCGTTTGCAAGCCGTGAAAGCCTGCGAGCGATCTCGGTCTTCCCAACGCCGGTGGGTCCGATCATGATGATGTTGTTGGGGATGATCTCTTCCTGCAGTTCACCGCTAACGCGCTGGCGTCTCCAGCGATTTCGAAGCGCAATGGCTGTCGCGCGTTTAGCGTCCGTTTGCCCGATGATATATTTATCCAGTTCTTTGACGATGTTTTTCGGAGTAAGTATTTTCATAGTGCAGCTCTCAAAGTTCGTCAACCACGATATTGTGGTTGGTGTAGATGCATATCTCCGCCGCGATGTCGAGCGATTTCCGCACGATTTCGCTGGGCTGAATATCGGTGTTCTCTGTCAGGGCCCGGGCTGCTGCGAGTGCGTAGGATCCGCCGGAGCCGATCGCGGCGATCCCGTCTTCCGGTTCCACCACATCGCCCGTGCCGGAGAGCAGCAGGAGGTTGTCCTTATCGCCAACGATGATCATCGCTTCCAGCCTGCGGAGAATTTTATCGCTCCGCCAGTCCTTCGCGAGCTCGACCGCTGCGCGCTTCAGGTTTCCCTTGTATTCTTGCAGCTTGGACTCGAATTTCTCGAAAAGCGTGAAGGCGTCGGCCGTCGCTCCAGCAAATCCAGCGATAACCTTGTCGTGGTACAGCCGCCTGATTTTCAGGGCGTTCGCCTTAAGAACCGTGTGTCCGAAGGTCACCTGGCCGTCGCCTCCGATGGCCAGCTTGCCATCGCGGAGGATACCGATGATCGTCGTTCCTCTAATCTCGGGATTCATCATCATTTCCTCCCGGTGTCTCTGAAGACGCATCTCCGTCAGATTGCTCTTCCGTCGATTCGAACTTCGACTCAACGTCATCTTCCACGTGCTCTTTATCGTCTGTACGCTCGTCGCTCATGCGCATTTCCATGGACGATTCGAATTTCTTCTTGATGCTCTCTTTCTCTTCGCCCTCGACGGTCTCCAGAATGATCTCGAAGATTTCTTCCAGATTGAGGGTCTCTTTATCGAGGAGCGCTTCCGACATCTTCTCAAGGACGTCCATGTGCTCTTCCAGAATCTTGCGAGCGGTTTCGTAGGCATTCATGATCAACCCGCGAATCTCCGCGTCGACAGACGTTGCCGTGTGTTCGCTCACCGATTCGCGTTGCGTGAGTTCCTTGCCCAGAAACACCTGCGAATCTTCCTTACCGATCGCCATGGGGCCGATGTTGTCGCTCATCCCCCATTTGGTGACCATCTTGCGAGCAAGGTAGGTGGCGTATTCGATATCGCTGGAAGCGCCCGTGGTGATTTCACCAAACTTGAGCTCTTCCGCTGCGCGTCCGCCCAGAGACATCACGATACGCTGCTCGAGGAATCCCTTGGTGTAGTACATGCGATCCTTGCCCAGGTACTGGGTCACACCGCCGGCGAGCCCGCGCGGGATGATGGTTACCTTGTGCAGGGTATCCGTTTTTTCCTGGAAAATGGAGCAAAGCACGTGACCCACCTCGTGGTAGGCGGTGATTTTCTTCTCTTCTTCGGAGATGACCTTGCTCTTGCGCTCCTTGCCCAATGTCTCCTTGTCGCGCGCTTCTTCGAAATCATCCATCTCGATTTTCTTGCGGTTGCGCCGTGCAGCCATCAAGGCGGCCTCGTTGACCAGATTCGCCAGATCGGCGCCGCTGAAGCCCGGAGTCGCCCGGGCGATAATCTTGAGATTCACGTTATCGGAAATGGGAAGCTTGCGAACGTGCACCTTGAGAATCTCTTCGCGACCCAGGATGTCCGGCAGATCCACGATAACCTGACGATCGAATCGTCCCGGACGCAGAAGCGCCGGATCGAGGACGTCGGCGCGGTTTGTCGCGGCGATGATGATCACCGAATCGTTCGCCTCAAAGCCATCCATTTCCACCAGGAGTTGGTTCAACGTCTGCTCTCGTTCGTCGTGGCCTCCTCCGAGGCCGGTTCCGCGATGGCGCCCAACTGCGTCGATCTCGTCGATGAACGCGATACACGGGGCGTTGCGCTTCGCCTGCTCAAAGAGGTCTCGGACGCGGGACGCGCCCACGCCGACAAACATTTCTACGAAGTCGGAACCGCTGATGCTGAAGAACGGGACACCCGCTTCGCCGGCAACGGCTTTCGCCAGGAGGGTCTTGCCCGTTCCCGGACGTCCGAGCAATAGAACGCCGCGAGGAATTCTGCCGCCGAGGCGCTGGAACTTCGCGGGGGCTTTCAAATATTCTACGATCTCTTCGAGCTCTTCCTTCGCCTCGTCGACACCCGCGACATCCTTGAATGTCTTGTTCGTTTTTCCGCCGACAAAGAGCCGCGCCCGACTCTTGCCGAAGCTGAACGCCTTGTTTCCTCCGCCCTGCATGGATCGCATCATGAATATCCAGAATCCGATGAATACCAGGAACGGCAGCCATCCGACAAGGATCGCAAGGAACTTCGACGGTTTCTGCGAAGAGATGTTCACTTTCTTCGCCAGGTCGCGGATCAGCGTAGGATCGTCGTAAGGCATGTGTGTCTGGAACTTCTGGTTACTCAGGTTCCAGAACTGCACATCGCGGTCGTTGAACACAGCGCGAACGATGGAACCCTGTTCCGCCATGGCGATGAATTCGGAGTAGGTGACTGTTTTTATGTCATCCTGACGCATGTACATATTGTACGCGATGATCAGGAACAGCAAAATAACGATCCAAAGAGTTATCGATTGTGTACGTTTGAATTTCGGGAATCCCTTTTTCGGCTGGTTGCCGGGATCCCGCGGATCTTTCGGGTCATTGTTCATTGATATACTTCCTCTTTCAGAATGCCGATGTATGGCAGGTTACGATATCTCTCGGCAAAGTCGAGCCCATAACCGACCACAAAGTCGTTGCCAATTTCAAATCCAGTGTAATCGATTTCCACGTCAATCTTGTGCGCCTGGGGCTTGTCGAGAAGGACGCACGTGCAAACGGAAGCGGGATTGTGCTTCTTCAGGTACTCGATGATATACTGCAGGGAGAGCCCGCTATCCACGATGTCCTCGACGATCACCACATCGCGTCCATTGATATCGGTATCGATGTCCTTGCGGATTTTCACGATACCCGACGACTGCGTGCTGTTGCCGTAGCTGGAGATGGAAAGGAAATCCACCTCGAGCGGAATCGTAATGCTGCGGAGCAAATCCGTCAGAAAGAACACGCCGCCGCGAAGTATGCAGATAAACACGGGGTTGTTGTTCTCGTACCTTTTGGAAAGGATGGAGCCCAGCTCGCGGACGCGCTTCTGAATCATTCCTTCATCGAAAAGAATTGTCGATATATCTGTGTTCATGGTATATCCTTTATTTCTTTTTTCTGCTGGCCGAGCGGGGACGCGATGATTGGAAACGCTCCTCGCGAACCATCAGAATGTTTTTTGTCTCATCGGTTACCGAGGCTTTTTGATCCACCCGATATCCGCAAACCCACAATATCTTGCTCTGGTCTGTCAGCAATACAATGTTATCTCTCTCGAAGCGCGAGACCTTTTCGTCAATGAAAAAATCCTTCAGCTTCTTGGAATGCTCCATACCAAAAGGATAAAAACGATCTCCGGGTTTTCGATAACGAAGCAGGAGAGGAAATTCGATTTTGTCCAGATCGAGATAGCATATATTTCTCTCGAAGGCAGAACGCTTCTTCTGCGGTAGTTGTTTCACCTTTTTCATGTAAAATCGATGATTCCCGAACGTGAACTGGTTGCGAATTGTCGGAAGCTCTCGTTCCGCTTCCTGATCGGGGTTTTCGATCGCGTCTTTCCTGCAGAAAATGAGGTGATCGTATTCCTTGATCAGCACGATATCGCATGGGAGATCGATCTTCTTGCTGCCGCGTGAATCGAAGATACGTTCGATCCGCTCGAAATGAACGGTATAGAAGTCCTTCTCGTCTCCCTTGAGATAATTATAGATTTCACGGTACATATAGAATCTAAGCACAGGCTTCTGCTTAACAAGTAAAGAGATGGGTATCTTCAGAGAATTTTCCATCTTGCTGATGTTGTGCTTGTTCAATCTCCGCAGAACGATATCCCGCAGAATCTCCTCCGTCTCGCCGAAAATGCAGGCGGAGTCGTAGAGCTTGTCCACGATCTGCGGGTTGATGTTCTTCTCGATCCAGGGGAAAAGCTCGTTGCGGATCCGGTTCCTCGTGTAGTGGTTCTCGAGGTTGCTCGAATCGACCCGCCACTCGATGCCCTGCTCGCGGAGGAATTGCTCGATCTCCTCCCGGGAAAAAGGAAGAAGCGGGTGAATGATCTCACCGCTCGCGGGGAGAATCCCCTTCAAGCCCGAAACGGCCGCGCCGCGGAACATCCTGAAGAGAACCGTCTCCGCCTGGTCTTCCTTGTTGTGCCCAAGCGCGATTTTCTGGATTTTATACTGGGTTTTCAGCTTCTCGAAGTACGTCATCCTGATTTCTCGGGCTTCGTTCTCGAAATTGGATGTTTCGGGCGTCATCTTCACATGGCGAGCCACAATACCGATGTTTCGTTCGAAGCAAAGTTTCTTGATAAAGGCTTCATCGGCGTCGGATTCTTCGCCGCGGGTACTGTAATTGACGTGGGCGGCTAAAAGGTGCAAACGGTACTTGGGACGGAGATAATAGAGCGCTTGCAATAACGCCGTGGAATCCGGCCCACCCGAAACGCCGACAAGAATATGCTCCTTTTTTTGCACCAGCTTCTTTTCAACAATGAATTCCTCAAATCTTTTCAGAAACCCGGATGAGAACGTCATGTACCACTCCAGTATAATTTGGCTTTACGATGGAAGACTTCAAGTGAGTTCGATTTCCCATCGCATTAATTTCGTGTTTTCACGATATTTATGGATATATGAAATGTCAATTAAAAAAGCGTTTCATGGAATGAAATTTATTGGGGCATAAGTAGTTCTACGTTTTTGAAGGCTGCTCCGTTTTACATTCGGACTGTTAAGCGCTCGTGAAATCCTTTACAACAGGTTTTTAGATATGATTTTCATGTTGACATTAAATGGCTGTTTCGTAGTTTGTGGATGGGACAAAATGTTTGGAAGCTTAACGTCGATCCAGAGAATCGTCCACGCAGATTTCGCCGGGAAAACGAACAGAAATAAACACAAGGGAAAGGCATAATTGTAACGTGGACAGTATATTTTTGATAGATATTCCGGATAACCTCTGCCAGTTAATCCGGTCGGGCAATCCGGAAATAGAAGTACGTTGTTTCGACTGGAATTCATTTCGTGATATCACCATTTCGCAGAATGACCATATCCTGTTCCTGTTGGATTCGAGTACGCCGGTAAGCCAATTACTGGATATCTTGAGCCAAAATTCATCTGCGGCTGTTTGGGGCATGACGTTCGATGCCGGCCTGTATCTGAAGCACGTTGCGATGATCCCGAGCCTGACGCTTCTAAGCCAGGAATGGCCGGATGAAGTTTTGTCTGTTTTTATTTCGAACATCGTGAAAAAGAACTCTTCACCGAGCCATCCAACTTTGTATGGGCCGCACGAGACGCACTCCGACAAAGCTCGATTCATCCAAACGTTGATCGACGACATCCCCAATCCGGTGTTTTTCAAGGATGCAGATTTGATATATCGTGGATGCAATCGCGAATTCATAGAGCTTTGCGGCATACCGGTCGAGCGAATCATCGGCTTCACCAATCACGATGTATTCCCACCCCCTTCCGCCCGGTTGCTCGACAGCATTGAAGAGATTCTGGCCAGGGACAGCTCCCAAAATCATCACGATATTCATCTACTGAACCGCAACCGCATCGATTGGGACATCCACTTATGCGAATCGAAGTTCGAATACATGAACACGAAAGGCTTCCTGGGCGTTATGCTCAATATGGCTCACCTGAAGGAAACGGAAGCAAAGCTCCGGAAGGCAATCGAGAGCGCCAAGCGAGCCAACGAGAGCCGAACGCTTTTCCTCTCGCACATCACGCATGAGATACGGACGCCCATAAGCTCCATGCTGGGCATTCTCACACTCATGAACGACACGAAGCTCAATCCGGTTCAGGAAGATTATTTGAACATCTTGCAGATCAGCGGCAACGCCCTGCTTACAATCATCAACGACCTGATGGACTTCTCGAAGATCGAAGCGGGGAGGCTGCAAATTATCAATCGGCCATTCCGCCTGCACGATTGCGTTGAAGAAGCGCTGAAGGTCGTATCTCAAACCGCCGACGAGAAGCGGCTGGAGCTCGCGTACTACATTCACCCGGACACACCGCGGGAAATTGTGAGCGACATGGATCGAATTCGCCAGATACTGCTGAATCTCCTCAGTAACGCCATCAAGTTCACGACGATCGGAAATATATCTATATACGTGGACTCCAAGATAATGCCCAATAATCAGGTCGAAGTTCACTTCCAGGTGCAGGATACCGGATCGGGAATCAGCGAAGACCAGATCGAAAAGGTATTCATGGCGTTCAATCAGGCCGATTCAAGCATATTTAAAAGACACGGCGGTACGGGGCTTGGCCTCACGATTTGCAGGCAGCTTTCAGAACTGCTTGGAGGCAAGATATGGGCGGAGTCCAAAGTTGGCCACGGCTCCACCTTCCATTTCACCGTACAGACCGAAGCCGGCGAAAATGTAGCTCCCGCTATCGTCGACGAAGTAAAGCAAACATTGAAGAACAAGCGCATCCTGGGAATCGGCTCCGACATCACACTCAGGAAAATTATTCCCCTCTACGCGGAAAGCTGGAGCGTCCGATTCGAGCGAGTCGATTACACCCTGAACATCAGCGAGATAAAAAACGCGCTCGATCAGGCCGACGCGGTAATCATGTCTGTGCCCTTGTACGGTAATCGGAATCTCGGGCTTCTGAATCGTTTACGCCTCGAATACAGCGAGGAGAAGCTGCCGGTTCTGGTATTGGGAAGCCGAAACCAGATACATACCATCAGGGACGATTTGCTGTCGAAGAAGGCATACACCCTGGAAAAACCGTTGAAAGAAAGGAACCTTTATCTGGGATTCGCGAGCGCACTCCATTTGGACATCAACAAGTCAAAACATAATAGAATCCTGCCTGAGCTGAACGCACAGTTATCGGAAGCTTTCCCTGCCAAAATTCTCGTTTGCGACGATAACATTTTCGAGCAGAAGATCATCGGAAATTACCTGAGTAAATTCGGGTATCACGCCGATATCGCCTCAACCGGAGATGAAGCGATTCAGATTTTGCGTCGCCACAAATACAACCTGCTGATTATCGATGTCAACCTGCCGGGACGCAGCGGAATCGAAGTAGCGGAGGAAATCAAAACGACCCTCCCGGTGGAACACCAACCGCGGATCATCGTGTCAACCTCATACGACTATCAGGACATCAAGAGCAAGCTCGATTCTGCCGGAGTGGATGGATATCTCGGGAAACCGTTCAATGTAGAGGATTTACTTTCAATGCTCAAGCAACAGAGTTTCGAACCGGAAACAAACAAACAAATTTTTAAAAACGACGATGAAAAACTTATTGATTTTGAACGTCTTGAAAAAGAATTGATGCCCCTCGAAGAAGAGATGGTGGATGTTATCGGCACATACATCGATCAGGTGGAGATACTCATCGGTGGCATGAGAAATGCATACGAAGAGAGGAATCTTGCCGACCTGAATCGATTTGCCCATTCACTGAAATCGAATAGTCTTTCCTTAGGGATCATTGGAGTTGGTAGCATCAGTGAGCGGATTGAGCATAGCAGCGAAACGGATTTCGACCCGGAAATACCCGGATGGATCGAGATTATTGAAGAACGCTTCAGCCTGATCCGCGAAATGTTAACGAATAAATACCTTAGGTAGAGTGAGTAATGGAAGAAAAAAAAGAGATGGATAGCGAACAGTTGGATATGCAGAACGATCCGACTGAGGAAAATGACGGGAAGAAAAAGATTCTTGTCGTCGATGATGAAATTGTTCTCAACAAGATCATCACCACGCGTCTCAGAAAGCTTGGTTACAACAGTTTTTCCGTGAATTCCGGTGAAAAAGCCCTGGAGTTCATCGATAACGATCCACCGGACCTAATCATTCTTGACCTTCTCATGCCCGGGATGGATGGCTACGAGGTCGCCCAGGCGATCCGCGGCAACTCAAAGATCAGCCATATCCCGATCATCATGCTGACCGCCAAGGTGTCCCAGGAGACCAAGATCAAAGCACTCAAGCTCGGTATCGACGATTACATGACCAAACCCTACGACGCCGAAGAGCTCGCCGCAAGAATCCAGAGTGTGCTCCGGCGCGCTCAGATCGTAACGACATCCGAGTCCGGAGGCGGAGAGGGAAAAGCGCTTGCAATCGATAGTCGGGACAAGAAGCGCCTCGATTTCCTGAAGAAGATGATCGATGAGGACGTGGTCGAAATACAGCCCACCTACAACATGCTGGTCAAATCGGGCTATGAGTACCGCCAGGTTACCGAGTTTTTCGATATTCAGCCCGGCATGGAGCTTCAGGAGCTTTATTACCTCGAGGAAAAGGGGACGCTAAAGCGCAATTTCTTCGATAAAATCCTGATATGCCCCAACTGCACGCACCACAACATCAGCCTTAGGGAAGTCTGCCCGACCGACCGAAGCCCGGATATCGCGCTCATGCCGACCATTCACCACTACAAATGCGGTTACATCGGAACGGAGCGTGAATTCATGCACGGTCTCTCGCTGGTTTGCCCGAAGTGCATGGACGAACTCGAAGCCATCGGCGTAGACTACGACAAGCCCGGAAAAATGTTCGTCTGCAACAAGAACCAGCACAAGTTCACCGAACCGGACGTGCTTTGCCAGTGCCGCAACTGTAAGAACGAGTTTTACGCGGGGGATGCGCTGCGTTCCAATATCTACAGCTTCGTCATCACCGACAAGGCCAGCGAAGCGGTTCAGCAGGGCCGGTTCTTCGCAGTCAATTTCGAGCAGGAATTGATGGATCAGGACATCAACCTCTACAACCTGAACTATTTCCGCACCAAGTTCCGCGAGGAGCTTCGCCGAGCGGAACAGTTCGAGCGCCCGCTTTCACTCGTGCTGCTCGAGGTTGTCGGGCTGGACGATTTCATCGAGCAGGGCGGCGAAGAGATGGCACACGATATCCTGCGCGACCTTACAGCGATCCTGAAAGAGAGCCTCTGGAAGGTGGATATTCCGGCGCGGTACGACAAGAACTCCTTCGTCAGCATTCTTCCCGAAGCGGACAGCAAGCGTGCCAAGAGTGTCGTCGACGGCATCATGAAGAAGGCGCAATCGCGCATCAAAGCCGCGCTTACACTCGACATTAAATTTGTTACATATCCGGAAGACGGGACAACGGAAGACCTGCTTCTGGAGAGACTCGTAAAACAGACCGATGTCATAGAATTTTAAGGGGATACGGAACCGTAAATGTTTGAGCAGGATTTATTCTCGGCATATTTCTTTCTGGAGGACTTTGCGCGCCAGCACTGGCGCTTGCAAACCGTCTTCATTTTCATGCCGTTCTTCCTGCTTTTCGACCTCCCGCGGTATCTCTTTACCCGCGTCCTTACATTCCTTTTGCATCCGAGGCGCAGAACAGCGGAAGACAATCTCTTCCGCGCCCGGGCGAAGGAGCGTCTCTTCCGCGAAAGACCGTTGGTTTCGGTCATCGTTCCATCGATGAACGAAAAGGACACGATCCTCAAAACGATTCGATCCTTGCAGGAACAGACCTATAACAACCTGCAAATCATCATTTCGGACGACTGCTCCACCGACGGAACCTACGAGACGGCCTTACCGCTGGCTCGCAGAGGTGAAATCACCCTGATACGCAGCAGCGTCAGAGGCGGGAAGTCCAGCGCCCTGAACCACGCGCTCCAGTATGCGCGGGGCGACTACATCATCGGTATCGATTCAGACACCCTGTTCCATCGCAGAGCGTTCGAGAACATCCTCTACCACTTCTATGATCCCGAGGTGGGAGCGGTTGGCGGCAACCTGCGCGTTCTCAATTCCAACGCGAACGTCGTGACCGCCCTACAGGCGATGGAATACCTCCTGAGCATCGCCACCGGGCGACGTTTCCGAAGCCGCGTGAACATCCTCTACATCGTGTCCGGCGCTTTCGGCGCGTTTCGGAGATCAATCCTCAAATCGGTTCACGGCTACTCGGTGGGACCGGGCGAGGACTCGGACATCACCACAAAGGTCAGAAAGAAGAAGTGGCGCGTGCATTTCGCTCACGATGCCATCTGCTATACGAAAGTCCCGGAAACGATTTACGCGCTCATCAAGCAGCGATTCCGCTGGAACACCAGTATGATCAAGGTCAAGCTGAGAAAGCACCGCAACCTCCTGAACCTGGAGTGGAGCAACTTCTCTATCAACAACCTCATCGGCTGGATGGACATCGTTTTCTTCCAGCTCGTACTCACCATGACTTTTGTGGTCTTCCTGGTGCTCTTCCTGAGCTTCAAGTTTTATACATTCCTCACGATCATGATCATTTTCCATGTGGTATCCAGCGCGGTCGTGTTCCTGGAAATGCTCATCGCGTGGTCGCTGAACGGCAAGCGAAATCAGGACATTCATCTGTTCCTGTACATCCTGCTTTTCAGCTTCTACAAAGGCTACTTCATCCGGCTGATCCGCGCATCGGCCTACCTGAGCGAACTATTGTTCAGAGTATCATACAAACTTCCATTCGTTCCCGAACGTGTGAGAAACAAGGCGGAGAGATGGTAATCAAGAAACACATTGTGTTTTCGATAATTGTTATTCTAACAGCGACATGCCTGTTCGGGCAATCGACATTCCTGCAGGAGCTGAAGAAGAAGGTCGTGGAGAACGATCTCCAGATTCAACGCTTGCAGGCGGAGATGGAGCGGATCGACTACGAGATCGACGCGACCCGCCACCAGTACAGTCCCGAGCTGAATTTCAACTACAAACGGAACTTCCTCGAATACATGGAAGACGAGATCGGAGACGAGAGAACCCGTTCCCGTTCATCGCTTACGCTCCAGCAGGACCTGACGACAACCTTCGTCACAACACCTGCCGAGGTCGATAAGAAGAAAAACGAAAAAGCCAGGCTCGCGGATCGCATCGAAGAACTCGTGCGCCGTCGCGAAGCCGGGGTCATGGACGAATACCTGAAGCTTCTCATCCTCAAGCAGCAGGCGGAGGCCTATTCGCTGCTCGATTCGATTTCATCAAAAAAATTCGACAAGATCAAGCGTCGCTACTACTTCGGAGAAGTCCGGCGAGATGATTTCGTGAAATCGAGCCGGGACATCGAGAAGATCAACTCGCGCAAGAACGACTACTCGAGCCAGTTCGAAACGACGCTCGACCTGTTCGCGGCGAAGTACGGACTCATCTCGAACGACATTCCCTTCGAGCCGTACGCGACCTACCATACGCTCCCACCGTTCGAAGCATTGCTCGACAGCCTCTACAGCTACTACAACACCCGTGGCGAACGGCAGCTCAAGTACGCCGAAGCGATCGACAAGTATCGCTACAACTCCCTGCGGGACATCAGCCTGACCGTCTACGGGGGCTACAATTGGTACGAGTACGGGGCGGGGGACACCCGCGACAACCTCGAAGCAGGCGTGCGAATCAATTTCCCGCTCTCGCTTCTCACCTTCCCAGATCACAACAGACGCTTGCGTCAAACCTCTCTGCGGTTCACCGAAATCGACAACCATGAGCGCTTGGAAGAAAACATCGACGATCTGATCAGCATGTACGGCGATTGTGAATCGAAGAGCAAGGACATCGACTACCTTCGCATCGAGATGGATATCGCCCTCGAACGACTGAAGATCGCCTCCATCCGAACAGAAGATTGGAAATCTTGGGACGAGCACAAGGCCCAGCTCGATTTCCAGCAGGCAAAGATCGAATACGAGATTGGTCGTATGCAACTGGAGCGATCGATCATGTCGCTTGCATACGCCACATTCCTGCCGCTCTCCATCTTCGAGAAAAGGCAGGCGAGCTTCGATGAAAATCTCACCAACGCGGTTTGGGTATGGAATTCGGAAGAAATCCTCTCTGCCGGCAAGACACGGGATTTCGTCCAGTCCTGCATCCGCAACAAAATCAATCGCGTGTTCTTCTCATTCTCGATTACCGTTATGTCGCGTCTCGATAGTAACTCCGGCGACCTGCTGAATCTGATCAGAGAATTGCACCGTAATAAAATCCAGATCAGCGCGCTCCTCTCGGAAAACACCTGGCTCATGCCAAGCAAACGCCAGTCGATGGGCCAGCGTATCGATAAGATTATCAAATACAACGCGGTAGCAAAAGACGACGAGAAGATCGACGGTATCCATTTCGACATCGAGCCGCAGGGCCTCGAAGTGTGGGACACGGATAAAATTACGGCCATCAGAATGCTGTTTGACACCATGCAATACGTCAAACGCATGATCGGCGGACAAACCCGCATCGAGCTCGACCTTGCCCCCTACATCGATGAAGTCGATCATGTGTTTTTAAAAAATATCGCGCCGTATGTCGATGAGGTCACTCTCATGGCGTACCAGCAATCACTGGAAGATATTCTGATTAAAGTGTACGACGAGATGAGCGATTCCGAGGAGCTGGGACTGCCCATCATCGTCGGTATCGATGTTAACAAGTTTGATGATAAAGACCAGATGCAGGAAAGCGCTGAAATGTTGCGTAACAAACTCTCGATTTTCAGTAGCTTCCGCGGAATGGCGTTCCATGACTATAACAACCTAATTCATATAAGGGTACGAAACGATGAATTTGAGAAAAAGCGGCAATGATTTAGTCGATCACTCGGAAGCGTTATCGAAGCTGGAGCCACCTAGAAGACGCAAAATCACCCTGGGCAAGTTGATCTATTTCGCGATCATCATCGCGCTTGTGCTTTTCGCACTGTATTACCTGATCAACCGGATTTTCTTCGTCAAGGGAATGGGCGTTTTCACGGCGCATGAAACGAATATCGCCACCGTGGAACCGGCTCGCATCGAGCAGATTAACGTGGTACGAAACCAGGAAATCCAGCGGGGCGACACGCTCGTGGTGGTCGACTACGAAGACGCCGCGTATGGTGGAGGCTACACCACGGTGCAGCGAACGCCCAGCGCTTCCCAACGCGATGAAAGCAAGATACTCGATGCCCAGAAAGACTTGCAGCTTCTTCGGCTGGAGAAGAACCGGTACGACGAAGAGCTTCTGAATGTGCAGAAAGAGCTCGATAAAGCTCGCGAGCTCTATCGTAAGGAACTCCTGACCACTTCCGAATTGAAGAAGTACAAGGAGAAGGTGGAGGAAGCGCAATTCAAACTTCAGAAAATCAACAAGAGCATCCAGTACGAGCGCCTACTGATTAAAAACCTGCAAACCACAGGAAGCGAAAAGACCGTGGTACAGCACACCGGTGGCGGCGGATCACACGGAGATCGCTATCTCATCGCGAACCACGACGGCATCGTTTCAACGGTGAAAAAGACGCAATACGAGACGGTGAATGAAACCGAAACGATCCTGACACTCGCCAACACGAACGACCGCTTCGTCGTAACCTACTTCGCCTTCCGCTACCGTCGATATGTACGCCCAGGAACATACGTGAAGGTCATGTTCAACGATGGATATTCCTATCGTGGTATCATCAGACAAATTTTCCGTGAAAGCGATTACCTGCTGGAAGAGTTCCGTAAAGAATTCAGCCTGCGCGAGAAATTCATCGTAGCGAAGGTATTCATCATACCCAAAACCAAGCTTAAACCGGAAGATTTCAATTCTGTCGCACAGCAGCGAAAAGTTACCGTCTCAGTCGTGTTCAATGAGCTGGTACAAACCGGCTACATCAACAAGAAGGGTGAACTGATCGCACCGCCGGACGAAAACCTCGTGCTGCTCAACGCTGCCAACCGTCCCTACGTGAACCAGATTCGCGGAACGTTCCTGAATCTGCTTCGCGAGCTGGACAAGCACATCCTCGGCTGTAGTGTCAGTATTAATTACGCCAAACTCATGGCTGCTGACCGAGAAGGATACAGCCTGCACCTGGAAACAGTTCTCATGGAGAATCTGAAACCGTATCAGGGCAAGGAAATCAAGCCGGTTCCGCCTGCGCCTCAAAAAGCTGCTGAGAAACCCATTACCAAGGTTAAGCCCGAGCCAGCGAAAGAGACAAAGCAGCCTGAGCCGAAGAAGCCTGAACCAAAGCAACCCACGGTAAAGGAAAAGCCAAAGCAAGCGCCTGCTGATAAAAAGGTTGAGGAAAAAAGCACAGACAAACCTGCTCAACCACCAAAGAAAGAAGAAGAGAAGAAAAACAATGCTGAAACGACCCGAACATACAAGCAAATATACGACGACGCATTGAACCAGCTCTGGACGGGGGATCCGCTGAAGGCAGAGAGGTTGTTCCAGGAACTTCTGACCATGGACCCCAAGCACTATCTCGCGCCCAATGTCAATTACTGGCTGGGAGAGATTAAATTCACGCGGGAGGACTTTGCGCAGAGTGCGGAGTTCTTCAGCAACGTTATTGCAAAATATCCTGATTCGCACAAGGTGTCCGACGCCCGCCTGCGGCTCGCGATGACTTATATCAAGCTCGATCGAAAGAAGCAGGCTATCGAAGAACTGGAGACGCTTTCCAAACAATCGAATTACGAGAAAATGAATACCGTTAACGAGCTGCTTTCAAACCTGAAAGGCAAATCGTAAGCGCTAGCGAAGCGGTGGTGCGATATGAACGAGGCTGATACCAAGCAAATATTGATTGTTGAAGACGATGATTCGATTCGCGAGATCATCTACGAAGTACTCGATTCACCCGAGTACACCTTTGCGTTCGCAGCGAACGGTGAAGAAGGCCTGGTAGAATTCAACAAACAGAAACCCGATATAATCATCCTCGATATGAACATGCCCCGGATGGGCGGACTGGAATTCCTGGAAGCAATCGACCTCTCCAACAAGGATCCATGGGCCGTTATCGTCATGACGCAAGCCGGCGATAATCAGACGCTGGAAATATGTTACAAGCGCGGCGTGGCACACTTTCTCCATAAGCCGTTCGGAATTTACGAGCTCAAGATGGCTGTCGAGAATTCTCTTCGCTTGAAGGATTACACCAACTTGCTCGAGACCGCCGTTCAGGAGCGAACCGCGGAAATCGTCTACTTGCAGGAGTTTGGACAGCTCCTTACTACTATATCGACCCAATCGCTCCGCATCGATGTTCAAGACCTGATGCCGGACGTCAATAGCTCGTTCAAGCAGATCACCGAGAAGATCGGAGCCGACGAACTCCATCTGGAGTTCCACAACGCAGATCTCATGCATCTGCTCCAGATCGAATCCTTTGAGAAGCGTATTCCAAACGATCGCCGGATCGAGTTCCATAGCTGGCTACAGTCGGAGTTTTCGCTTAATCCGGTAATATTCTATCCGAACATCGAGATAATCCAGCGACCAGAAATCCTGGTGCTGATGCAATCATGGAAAATTAAAGGCTTTATCGCAATTCCCATGTTTCTCAAGAACGAGCTGCAAGGATACATTGCCATTCTATTCAAGGATCCGATCAAGCGGAACTGGCAGAACAACTTCTCACTCCTCAGGCTCATTGGCGAGCTGTATCTCAACCTATCGGAAAGCATCAAATCCGATATCCACGTGAAAGAACTCCTCGACATGAAAGAGTTCTTCATCGCGGCTATCAGTCACGAGCTCCGCACTCCGCTTACGGTCATCAGTGACGGGATATCGCTATTGATCGATCAGGATTTGGGCGAGATGAACGAAGAGCAGATTGAGATCGGCGTACACATTAGAGACAATGCGAAACGCCTCAATGCGATTGTTACTCGCATTCTGGATTTCCGCAGCTTGGACCTGATCTCCGGCAAGCTGGAGATGCAGCGTTACAGCATCAATCAGATCATCAAGAACCTGAGGCCGGACATGGAGCAGTTGATCAAAGGAAAAGAGATCACCCTGTACATGGATCTCTGTTCGGACGCCATACCGGTCAACCTGAACGCGGACTGGATCGCCAAGGGATTCATGAACTTGTACGAGAACGCGGCGACCTTCACGCAGTCGGGGTACATTCGTATCATCACGGAATGCGACGGTGCCGGAATGAAGGTTTCGGTTGAGGACACCGGAAGCGGCATTCCCGAGAGTGAGATCAGCAATCTCTTCCAGCAATTCCAGCAGCTCGGGTCAATCAACGAACGCAAGACGGGTGGTATTGGGATCGGGCTGGCCATGACACGGCAGATCATCCAGAAGCACGGCGGTGAAATCTGGGTTGAAAGCGAGGTTGGGAAAGGCAGTACGTTTTCCTTCTATCTTCCAGAAAAGTCTTAGAATCGATTATTCGGCGGGGAAGAAGAATTTCCCTCTGAACTCCAATCCCCCCCCATCGAGGTCTTGCTCAGTCAATTCCATTATGCGATGAAGCACGCGCACGTTCCCATCGAGAACCGGACCGCCCGGCCAGTTTTGCCTGATCGAAACGATCTCGCCCGAAACAAGCTTCCCTGCGCGATCCACTTCCACGATGAGCAGTGGCGCGATTCCGTTCACGCCCTCGAGATTGAAGCCCCCGTGCGTGCAGAAGTTGCCCAGGCTATACGCGATCAATCGTCCTTGATAGCATTCGATGGCGCGCGTAACGTGCGGTCCATGCCCGAAGACGATATCCGCTCCGCTGTCGATGAAGCCATGCGCCAATTCGTAGATATTGCCGCGATTTTCACCCATGTAGGTCTCTACTTCCCTGGTAAGGTGCTCCGCGCCTTTACCCTCCGCGCCTCCGTGAATGGAAACGATGACAATATCGCATTTCTCGTCGAGGCTCCGAATTTCCCGATTGATCAAGTCGGTGTTATGGAAGTTGTGACAACCCTTGTTGGGCGCTACCGCAATAAAGCCGTATTCGATCCCATCGCGTTCGAGCGTCACGCCTGCTGGCGTGAGCTTAGAGCCTGAATACGTGAGTCCGAGCTCATCCAGCGCTTTTATGGTGCTCTGTCGGCCTTCTTCCTCGCAGTCTCCGGCGTGGTTGTTCGCCATGGAAACAAGATCGAAACCCCAGGTTGCGAGGTTTGCCGCCAGCGACGAGGGGATTCTGAAGGCGTACTTCTTGCCCTCTTTCGTGGGCAAGCCGTCGGCAACGGAGCCTTCAAGATTGCAGAAGGCAACGTCGGCGTTGCGGATTATCTCTTCCAGCTCCGGCTGAATAAGGTTCTTGCCACCGTTGGCAGGGAACTTCTTTCTGTCGGGGAAATCGCTACCGGGCATCACGTCGCCAACCCCAACGATTTTGACTGTTTTAACAACGTCGGTTTCCAGGCTATCAACGGCGACCACATCGGTTGAATCGGCGGCAGATACAGGCTGCGCCCAGCTGGATACGACGCTTACGATAATCAGAGCTAAGACAAAGCACATGTTCTTCATAGTTTCCTCGCAGATAAACATCGTCCAGATACTTCTATTTTGTCAAAGGAAATCGCACAGCTAACTCCGGGTAAGCACCAACCGCGCGCGGGGGCGGCGTAAAGCCCATTCGGGCTTTCGGCATGATGTAAAAAAGCTTTCTTGAAGAAAGCTTTTTACATCATGTTAGTGCGCGCAGCGCACACGCCGCCGCCGCGCGCTGCACGTTGCACGATCGGGAATCCACGTCCTGTTTTCCGTCCCAAAACGCACAACTGCTTGATAAGAAATACCTTGACACGAAAAGCCCGATTACGGATTATTGTCGCGATTTATTATATTTTTTTTGTTTCTAAAAGGATAGATATGCTTATAAAAAGAAAGTTGCACGTTCATATAGAGCGTACCGATTCTGATACAGTGCATAATTTCAGCCTTCCGGCCGGATTTCTCAATGTCGCTATGTATACAGGTCTGTTCATCATCATCGCCATGTTGGCTGGTCTCGGTTTCCATATCCACAACCTCAACCAACTCGGTTTGTACAAGAAACTCAACGCCGAATACACAGCGTACTCAGCTCAATTAGACGAACTTTCGCAGCAAGCTGGCGACGCACGTCACAAACTCGATATCATGATGGCATGGGAAGACGGTATTCGCCAGCAGAACAATCTCAGCGCGATCGATGCAGATATCCGCAAGGTCGGTACCGGTGGTATGCCTATCGTGACCAGGGATGTCTATACCAACGATTTGCAGAAGAACGCGTACTTCAACGAAGTCCAGAAAGACATCCAGCAACTACGGCGAATCTCGGCTTATAACCGCGAGACACACCAGAAAGCGGCCGACAATATTCGCCTGCGCGATGATATCTTCCGCCATACACCGACCATATACCCAACGTTCGGACGAATAACCACACGTTTTGGCTACCGCACGCATCCGATCACGAAGAGACGGGATTACCACAAGGGACTGGATATCGCCAACGATACCGGTACGCCGATCTATGCGACCGCAGATGGAACCGTGAAAAAAGTTGTCCGTAAAAAACTCATCGGCAAGATGATCGAAATCGAACACGCATACGGCTACAAGACTGTCTATGGGCATCTCGACGAGTACCTTGTGAAAGTCGGGGACAAAGTGACCAAAGGTCAGATTATCGGGCTGATGGGCAATACAGGGCGCTCGACCGGGCCACATCTTCACTACGAGATCGTCTATTACGGAAAAGCTTTGAATCCGGTGAAATACCTCAATCGTCCCAAGGACAAAATCAAGATCAAGAACTCCTGATAACGCATAACTCTGAGAATCATACTCCTTCCATTTTCTGATGATTTCGTGAGCATTCCATAAATCTACGGTAAACTGCAAGAGCTTTCTTGACTGGATACTCGCAGTTCATTAAAATGAAATCAAGATACGAAGGAGGATCTATGCGCTATTTTCTTACAATATTTTGTGTAATCGCAGTACTCTTATTGACGTTCTGCACACCGGCCAAGAAGGCTGAAAATACAGAACCGGCAACACAGAAATCTGAAGAGATAACCTACCAGCATCCCCAAACCCGGAAACTGGTCGATTTCGTCGACAAAGCGGCCAAACTGATCGAGGAAAAAGGAGAGGAAGCCTACCCGTTTTTCCGCCAGGAAGGCTCCGAGTGGTTTACCGGCGACGAATACATCTTTGTGTGGGGAATGGACGGAATGCGCTATGTGTATCCACCGGACGTATCGGGAGAAGGCAAGAGCATGCTGGACCTCCAGGACGTGAATGGGAAGCCGATTGGCAAGATGATCATCGCTGAAGCAGATAAAGGTTCGGGCTGGGTGTTTTACCAGTGGCCACGCCCCGAACAGACGGATCCGGTCTGGAAAGCAACCTACATCGTAAGCGCTACCCTGCCTAATGGTGAAAAAGTCCTTGCCGGAAGCGGAATCTACGATCCGAAGCCTGAGAAGGCTTTCGTTTATAAAGCAGTGAATGATGCTGTAACGCTGCTCCAGAGAGACGGACTCAAAGCCATGGACATGATGCGCACGGAAAGTAGCAAATTCATATTCATGGACAGCTACATCTTCATCAAAAACATGCAGGGCCTCGAACTCCTGAACCCTATCTTCCCACAGTACGAAGGCAAGAACATCTTCGATCTGACGGATGCCGACGGACAGAAGCACGTGAAGGCCGAGATCGAAGCGATGAAGACGCAAGACGAGATGTGGAAGGAATACCTCTGGCCCAAACCGGGGTCGGACGTATCGGTAAAGAAAATCACCTTCCTGCGAAAAACGATCGTGGAAGGCGATACGCTCCTCGTCGCAGCAGGCTTCTATCCTGAAGAAGACTAGGCATACGGAAGGATAAATGAAGAAGATTTTCATTCATCTCACGCTGTTAATGCTCGCTATCTTTTTGATAAGCGGTTGCGACCACTTCAATGATAACAATATCACGCACAAGGATTACGCGTACGTGATCAATGCGGATGGCACAAACAAGACTCAGATCAAATGGTATGGCGGCTTTCTTAAAATGACGTTTGCGCTTTTCAATGAAACGGGAGAGCGAATATTCATCCAGTATACCGGCGACGACACCTGCCTGATCGTATCCCCGGAGGGAGATGAGCTCGGTGAAATTGCGGAAGGCGAACTATTCACCCAGCAGCCTACCCGTATTCCAGGTGAGGACAAGCTTCTTGTTACAAGCAATGTGGACAGGAGAATCTATACTATCGATCTCCAGGCTCTAAGCTTCACGGAACTGATCAGTGATCAAATCGATAACGACGAGCAGTACTACTCTTCTTGTTCGCCAAACAACGAAAAGATCGTATATAGCGCTGTTAACTCGGATTCGACGCACTTCCTGCGCGTTTACGATCGGCAAACGGATTCTGCGTTCAATCTCCTGAGTAACGGCATTGGCGACAAGTACCTGTATCCGGTCTTTTCTCCGGACGGCGAGTGGATATATTATACGTTGCTGGGAGCTTATCCTGGAATGTATAAAATCAAGCTCGACGGTTCCGAGTGGACGCAAATCAGTTACTTCTACTCCTTGAGACCGCCGCTGTATACTCCCGACGGGGTATCAATGATTTTCAGCAGCAATGGGCGCATCATGAAGATGAACCTCGCCTCAGAGGAAGTCGAAGACATCTGTTACGGAGAATTTCCTTCTCTCTCACCCGACGGAACTCACATTGTTTTCGCAGATACCGGAAATATCCGCTTGATTGATATCGACGGCGAGAATATAAGAAACCTTGCCGAAGGCGATCTTCCTTTCTACTCTCCCTCAACCGAAATGATCGTTTTTATTGATTACAGATAAAATTATCGAAGGAGTCGAAATGAAATACATTCTGATGATCTTAATACTTGCCGCAGCGATGCTGCAAGCCGTGGAACCTGCGTCTCAAGCCACATCGCTGAAAGTTTGTTACTTGAATCCGGACAGCCTGCTTGTCAAGTCAACGGCCTACCAGAAAGCCGCCAAAGAGTATGAAAAGCTCCAAAACAGCTGGCAGAACGAGCTGGACCTCCTGATGGCCGAAGTCAAGCGCTTACAGGGACTCGTCAACGCCGGCGATTCATCCGAAGCTACGAAAAAAAGGCTGAAAAAGGCGAACACAGAGTTTGAAACCGCTCGCGGGGAAATCTACGGTGAAGGCGGTGAAGCGGAAGTCAAGCACGAAGAATTGATCAAGCCTCTTCTCGATAACACGCAGAAAGCGATCAACGACCTCGCTGCCGAAATGGATATCGACGTGATTATCGACGTCACGACAACAGAAGTTATCTATCTCAAAGAATCCATTGAGCCCACCAATATCACCGACGAAATCGCGGAAGGCGTGGATAAGGCTGGTAAATAGGACGATACAACCTTTCCTGGGCGGAATCGAGAAATCGGTTCCGCTTTTTTCGTGGCTCTGTAGCTTAACGACTGAGTGACATAAAGCTTTATTAGGGGGTTAAATTTTCTGTCACTGGATGTTTGGGAGAGTGACTACATGAATGCGATTGAGAGGGCGAAAGATAAAAGTATTTCCTGTCACTTCAGGAACTGGAATGAAGGAAAACATGCTGTCACAAAGTGTGAAAATGTAGATGTCACTTTACAGCTGTCTCGTCCTAAAATAGTTGACCTGCTTTTTTTTTGTTTAATTTCGTTTCGGTAGATTCCTATGTCGCATTCAAAATCTCGTTTGGCGTGCGATAATCCTGCATGATGTTGAGCCGCTCTTCGTTGTATATCTAAACTGCTTTCTCCACATGTTTCTGTGCGTCGTCAAAGTCCTTTCGATTCGTTTTCTTCACTTCTGAAAGGAAAATCTGTTTATCCGAAGACAGCATACATCCCAAAACCCCTACTTCACCATCAGCACCTTCTGCACCTCAGTCCTATCCCCTGCTTGCAGGCGCAGCAAGTACACCCCACCCGCCACGATCTTCATCCGCTCATTGCGGCCATCCCAGACAGCGGTGTGCCTGCCGGCAGCGAGGTGTTCGTCCACCAGTATCGTTACGCGTTGCCCTCGAATATTGTACACGTTAAGTTTCACGTGAGCTGCTTCTGGCAGGCTATATGTGATGCGTGTCCACGGATTGAACGGATTCGGGTAGTTGGCAAGAGCAAGTGCTGTTGCCGGGACATCCTCAGGTTCCGGCTCTGGTGAGACGCCCACGGAGCCATATTCGTGGCAGCCGATATCGACACAGCCGTCCCACACCCGTGCGCGTTTGCAGAGGTCGAGCGACGGAAGTCCCAGTCCGGTCGTGTCGGGCGTACCGGCGTTGATGAGCGGGGAGTCCTCCTGCGGGTAGTAAAATTGCTCGGCATTGGTCAGTAGTGGATTGAGATCGAGATTACCATCACCCCAGATGACCTCGTTGTTCGGGGAATAAATTCCGTCAATTCCGTTATTCACAAGAGAGTAGCCCACTTCTATCGCACATGGCGCAGAGCTGTCATTCTCAAACTCGTACGCAGTTTCATCGTAAAACACACAGTTTACAAATCGTGTTGGGTCGACATCAAACTGATCACTCACTCGATGAACCAGAATAGTGCTATACTCGGATTGATTGCCTGCGAACGTGCAATTCACGAATGCAATGCTTCCAGAATTTGGCTCGACGAAGAAAGTGTGGTCATTGGGTGAAACATTATCGGCAAAAAGACTATTTGAGACCACAAGGTGTGCGCCAGATTCTGCCCTTCCGTTTAGGATAACGCCCACTCTGTGCCAGTCTGCCCCAAAGTCATTTATGTTGTTCACTACGACCAAGCCGTTAATATGAGAATCACCGCAGACGTTTATATTGAAGCCTGAGTTCGAATTGTATTCTGGCTCATCGCCAATGGCGTGATTGTTTCGAACAATACAATCTTCAATTATGACGTCTTGGCCATTCACAAGAAGCCCTGCATCCAGATACCCTTCGTTGTTCTCTACTACAGCATTGCGCAACGTTAACTGATTTGATCCAATCAGCGTAACAGATGGAAGTCTGCCTGTTTCGAGCCCCGAGACATGAATGTCCTCGACGAGTGCGCCTGTGCAATGAAGTAAGTATAACGTATGAGGAGACCATATCTCATCCTGATAGACAGGATAATAATTTGCGAGCGTCATGCCCGAAATCCTGATGCTATCGGCATAGCCACAATACAATAATTTCTGCGCATTATACGTCTCCAGAAATGTCATATCGGAACCAGCCCCAATGAGAGACACGTGTGATTTTAGACCAACACCGTATTCCTGATTTCCATTTAGGTCTGTATATACACCCGGTTCGAGATAAATACTCCGAGGAGATACTGGATTGGAAGCAATCATGTAGCTTGCTCTGCGAATCGTACGCAATGGATCGGCCGGGCTCAATCCGCTGTTTCCGTCATCACCGTTTGGAGAAACGTACAGGTCGGCATCCGTCTCCTCGAATGTCCAGTGATTGTGATGGAGAATCAATTGCGGCTCGGGTGTAACATAGTCATCAAACTGGATACCGGCATAGGCAGGATAGGGGGTTTCTGTCGTTAGCGTATCAGCGTAGATTTCATAATCATTCAGTGCATTAGCGATAGTAATATCATGTCCCGTTGCAGCGATATTATCGTAGAAATTGCACGGGGACTCCGGGTATGTTATCAGTGACGAGTAGTTTATACTTATTCCAGCAGCCGAACTCCATGCAGTATTGTCATGAATACTAACGTTTCTCATGTAGAGATTACCCCAGTAATGGAATCTTATCCCCGCCCCAAATTCGGCTTCATTATATTTTACCTGGCAATTTGAGATTTTTACATCAATCCAGTAATCATAATTTCCACAAACAACATAAACCCCCCCCCCCGTATTCGGGCCAATACCAGTTTCTTATGTAACCTGTACCATGAATGATCGTGAAACCTTGAATGATGGCGTCCGCTGGCTGGGGCGAAGTTTCCAGTACCATACGAACAACGGAGCCACTGAAGTTTCCATCGAGGATAGTGGAGTGTATGTATTGCTCCTCGCCAGTCGTGTAGTTCAAGCTTGCGAGCGTGATGAACTTGTCATCGATGACGATATTCTCGTAGTAAGTTCCTGGGTGCACAAGAACCACATCGCCGTTGTTTGCGGCATTAACAGCAGCTTGTACGCTTGTGTAGTCCTGGCTGCCGTCGAGGGCAACGGTGAGGGTTTCCGATAGAAGACAACAACAAGGAATGAGTAGCACGACAAGCATGGCAAAACGCATGAAGCCTCCTAATGATTGAGGGAGCAAGAAAATCTTGCTCCCTCATGTTGTTGCGTCAAGTTATTTCAGCAGCATGAGCTTATGCGTAAGCGTCTTGCCGCCTGCCTGCATACGAAGGAAATAGATACCGGAGGCGACAGACTTGTTGTTTTCATCTCTACCTGCCCATACAACGTCATGGTAACCGGCTTCCATCCTGTCGTTTACCAGTGTCTTTACCAACTGACCGCGCAGGTTGTACACTTTGATCACGGCTTGTCCGTCCTGTGGAAGCGCGTAACTGATCGTAGTTTCGGGGTTGAAGGGGTTCGGGTAGTTTCTCACGCTGACAGTCTTGGGAAGATCAGGTACAGGTTCGCCATTTCCACCTTCTCCCAATGTCACCATGTAGTAACGTGATTTTGTTGCGAACATTTTCGAGGTGGTAACGAAACCATCCGTCAGCTCCGAGCTTACCGTATACAACCCGCATTGTTCGACAGGACTGCGCTGTCCGTAATAGAGCTCGAAGCTGATTTCCGCGTTTTCGATATCTTCAATTTCATCCACGTAGGCGTTGATCTGCGTTTCTACGGAATCAGTCACTGTTGCGCCTATCAATGTCCCGTCTGCATACATGCCGACTTCTTGCGGCATGTTTTCGTTGTAAGCGCTGAGATTCAGATAGACTGGGACATAGTCAGGTTCTTCGTTGCAAGCGAAGTAACTGGTTGCTTTCTTCATCTTCGGGTCTTCAGGGATCAGGTTATCTGACCAGGCGAACTCGCAAGCGCCTCCCGTTGTTCTGGTGGTCAAAATCACCATATCACCATAGTTTAGGGTGTAACTACTTAAACCCAACCATCCCCACAGCGGATCGTATGTTAACGTCCAATCATGGTGCTGGATTTGCTGCAGATTATCCAATACATCTGCAAGGGCGCTTGTCGGTTGCTGGCTTTCCTCGAGGAAGTAACCTACCCAGGTTGTTGAATTATTGGCCAGAGAAATCTTCGTGTCCGGATCAGCAAGGAAACCTGATTTATCCATGGAGGTGGTGCTGTTCATGGTGACCTTGTAGCCTCTGGTTGGGTCAACTGTCCCGAAGTTAGGGTAGAGCCAACCATTATTATACACAGCCTCATGACCATTGTCAATGATGCCGTCCATGTTGTTTTCAAGAGGGACAAAGAATACTTCCGGCTCGTTATCGGCTGTGTAGACGTCGTCAATCACAGGGAAACACACCCAGTGTATTTCCTGTGAACCACCGGATGACTGTGTGAAGGTGTAATCCTCTTGCTTGTGGGTAACAGCGCATTTTGCACCGATGTCACTCGTCGTATTGTCATGATCTGTAATCGAGGGATCGCCTTTGTCGATGACTGGGGAGCGGGTGGTGGAGTTCCACAAGGGGATGTAGTTCGTGTCAAGGCAAGGATTTACAGCTATATTGGTGGCATCCGGCGTATATCCACCTCCGAAGTAGTTCGATCCAGTATTGCCATACCAGCAGCAATAGCCAACATCGATAAGACTTGTCGTGCTGTAGATGGGCCTTCTGTTGTTCAAGAAGATATTGTTAAGAATTTCACCATTTTATGCATAACTGATTTTTACGCCATCAAGATTTTCGTTATCGGCGATCGTGTTATTAATAACCAGATAATCATCGCAATTCACTACTGTCATAGTATATCCCCGATACCATGTACCATTGGCAAAATATCGTTCATGGTCGGTGATCACGTTATTACTGACAGTGAGTTCATCACACACGACAACATGAACACCCATCGAGTGACCTGCTCCTTCCCCGGCTGTCCTTGGGAACACAAGCGCATTCTCCGAAATCTCGTTGTTGTCAATCAATAGAGAGCCGTCTCCCTCGAAGTAAATCGCTCCTGCTTCCCTTGCCGAGTTTCCCGAGATGACGCAGTCCTCTATGACAGTATTACCATTGACTTCACTGCAGACATAGATACCTCCTCCAAGGCCCCAACCATAGGTATAGCTGCCGTACTCACAAATGCCATGATTATTTGTTATTTCGCAATCGGAGATGGTTACGGGGTAGTTCGAGTAAACACCTGCCCCGGACATATCTTCTTCCTCATCATATGGGGAGAAGCCATATACCGCGCTATTTACGATTTTCATGTTGTACAGCCTGTACTCGCAGTTATCGGAGGGATTTTCCGTTGCCAACTCCAGACGGTCGATAACAACACCACTGACTTCCGAATTCTGTACCTTCAAACCTTCTATTTTGATCGAACAATCGATATTGCGCTTCATGTTGATGCCAGGATATGAATTCTCGCCTTCGATGATGACGGTATTATTGTTCGTTCCATGAACCGTGATATCTTTGCCGTCGAAATCGAAGATATAGATAGGGTCGTAAGTACCAGGTCCGACTGCGATGAAGTATTTTTCGATGTTTGCCAGGTTCGGATCGTATTGCATGAACAAGAGCATATCGAGCGCATCCTGCACACTATTGAATGTATTTTGTTGTGAAGTACTTGTTACAGGCATAAGCGAAGGATTCATCGCGGTTATCGTCAATGTACCGATATCTGTATTCCCGGCGACAGTAATACCGCTATAAGATCTGCTAAAACACCAGCTTCTGATAACTTCAACAGTGTATGTACCCGGTGGTAGCACCTGGGAAAAATGATTCACCCCGGGAGCTAGAGTCAACGATGTACTGGGCTGTGTTTCGCCAGATATAGTGAAGCGCAATGTTGTGCTATATAGATTGGACCACGTTTGAGCGCTTGCTACAGCAATATCCCCTGAGAGTGTGAACACTGCCTCTCCGATGAAATTCTGGTTTGGCGTATGAAAAGCGATCGCATCGATGTCGATTTCTGCCGGTTCGAACTCGTAGTTCTGGGTTGAATTTACCCACGGAACAACCGTGCCAGACCAACCAGCATTCACTTCGACAGAGTAATAGCCGGTGCTGCTATTCGGTATTACAGTCGTAAGGAGAGTGCCATTGGTATTGTTCAAAGAAATCCTCGCATTCGAGATGGGATCAGCTTCGACATCACGGACATAGCCAGAAATTCGAGGAGTGCTCAGATGCCCCGTGAAATTCTGAGCTGTGTAGTGCTGATCGATATCTGTATAATTTCTTACAGTTGGAGCGAATGTGTAGCTATCGCCGGTACTAACGCTGGGCACAACAGAACCAGTCCAACCAGGATCGACATCAAATGAATATGAACCATTACTCGAGTTTGGTGTGATCGTTGTGTAGACAGAGTTATCTGAATTCCGAACAGTAATCAGAGCGTTAGGAACCGGATTTCCACCTATGTCAAGGACGTGACCTGAAATTACGGCTCTCGCCTCATAGTGTAACGTGAGGCTAACATCCCACATGTTGAGATATGGCTCATAACTGGTTTGGTCATAAGGATAGCTCGTGTCTCCACTAACATACATAGTAAAAACTGCTGACCATGGAGCCGCTGGATCATCCTCAACGATATTGTGAATATCGTTCACAGCGTTGGCATTGTTGATTTGAGATGTCTCTTCGAATAACCATGAGAAGTAATTCGAGCGGTTATAGCTGCTCAACATTGATGTACTTGGGATATCGTTCCAACTATCTTCGGGGTTACCAAACCCACACCAGTAATCACCTTCTATGTAGCCTAGGCGAATATCGCCAAGGTAGTCCCAGCCGTCGTCATCCCCTTCAAAAATTCCATCAAGCTCTATCTCGATGTTACCCCATGAAACAGATTGATTTGATCGATTGGGACCGCATCATGGGCTTTCGCTTTGGTGAAAACCGAAGGTTTGAATACACTGAAGGATATGCTCAACAAATCCGAAACGGCGAGTTCGCCTGCCCGTGTTGCTGCTCAGTCGGCTCGAACGTGAAGCAAAGGAGGCCTGATGGCAGGCACATGGCAGGAAATCCTCGACTCCGGGCAACTCGGCGTCGCCAACGGTATCGCGCAGCTCGACAAGTCGGGAAAGCTGATCACCGAGCAAATCCCGCAGATCGAGCCGGGGAACATCACAGGCGTGCTCGAAGCGAGCCAGATACCCGACCTCGACGCTTCCAAGATCACCACCGGCGTCTTCGTCGTGGATCGCGTACCAGACCTCGACGCCGCCAAGATCGCGACCGGCGCCCTCGCCACCGACCGCATCCCGACGCTGGCGCAGAGCAAGATATCCGGACTCACCACGGCCCTCGCTGCCAAGGTGGAAACGCGCACCAAGATCAACGGTCACGCGCTTGAGGGCGATATCAAGCTCGAGACCACGGACATCATCGCGGAGGTCACCGAACTGCCTGAAGAGGGTGTCATCGGTGAAGTCGTCGCGTACGGCGGGAAGCTGTATGTCTGGAGTGGGGAGAAGTAGGATAACCGTGCAATGCAGGCCTGAGTCGGAAGATTCAGGCCTTTCTATTTGCCTTGCTTTCAGGACAATAGCTTCATTTGTGCCAGCATGTTTTCCTTAAGGAAAAACTGCCGTCACTTGCAGTTTGGCTGTAACTTGCAGATTGAAGAGAAGATAGCTGGCCTCCGCATGAATGACATTCGGGTTTCTAATCCTTTGCAACAACTGGAAAACGGCTCGAAACGATGGAAAAATTGCCGTCACTGGAAGTTTCAGCATGTCATTGATATTGCGTGAGATAACTGGGCGTTTTTGCGATGTGGAAAAAGTGACGTCACAATTTCCATCGGGCGGAATGGAAAGACTGCAATCACTGGAAGTTTTCGTAAGTCATTGAAAAATGAGCAGGAGTTTCTGAAGCCCTTGAACACGAAAAGTGCCAGCATGTTTTCCTTGATGGAAAAACTGCCGTCACTGGAAGGAAAGACTGCCGTCACTTGCAACTTGGAAGAGTGACTACATTGATGTGATTGATGGTGCGAGAGATAAAGGCATTTCCTGTCACTTCGACTTGTTGCACGATGGAAAACATGCTGTCACAAAGTGGAAAATGAAGGTGTCACTTTACATATTGAACGCAGCGTAGGAAGCAATCGAAATGAAATCAAACACGAAAAAGCTGGTCAACTATTTTAGGACGGGACATGGAAAATGTAGGTGTCACTTTACAAACAACAGGCCCCATAAGCCATTGCAAACAAAGGATTTAGATAATAAAAATGGTCGGGATGACAGGATTTGAACCTGCGACCACTCGAACCCCATTCGAGTACGCTAGCCGGACTGCGCTACATCCCGACGCATGAGTGACCAATCTGAGAATCTATGTCTGATTGGCAAGTAATTTTTCAGCTAACTTTGCCAAGTCAATTATAAAGCGTTACAGTCAAATCTGTTCATTGGGGAAACAATTCATCTAGAGTCTTCATGAATACCTGGAAACTGTGAGACCGATTATCAATTAGATTCATCTGATGGGCAACCATTCGAGCGCGAGATACCTTCCCTTTTATACTTGTAATCTCAGATAATCTCTTGGATGCTTCCGTAATTGTATCCGGTTGTCTATATAGTCTTTTATTCTGTAAATCCTTTAGCTTTGGTTTTCCTATAGCATTTGCTACTGCATTTAAATCTCCAAGAAACCAAGACTCAAGCTCGCGGCAGACCACTCTGATAATGACACGGTGACCATGATTATTTCCGCATAATTCCTGAAGACTTTGTTTTACCAATATGCAGTCTTTCTGATCCTGATCCCTGAGAATGACAAAAACGTCATCCTTTTGCCTCCAAGCCTTCAGTTTACGGGGGATCGACGCTTCCAGATCGCTTTTTCCCTGGTGCGTTATACATATCCAGTCTTTCTTCTCTTCGTAGTCGAGACTGTGTGATGCAATCAATGCACGAAGAGTAACCTCCATCGATTCTTCTTCAACCATGAAAACGATCATACGGGATCGGCTCCTTCAAACAATCCTTGCTTCCAAAGGTATCCCGGTTTGTCACCCTCATCGAAAAGACTTTTCAGATTTTCGTCGTCGAGCGCGCGCTGCACGATCGAATAACCGCCTTCCTTTTTTATCCAGAAGATGCTTTCCAATGGCACCGCATTCAGGAAGTCAGGTGAATGAGTCGATACGAATACCTGCCTGCCTTCGCTGTATTGCTCAAACTCTTCCGACAATTCGTTCATCAATCTCGGATAGAGCTGATTCTCCGGTTCTTCAACGCATAGAAGAGGAAGTGGCGAAGGATCGTTCAGCAGCAATAAATAGGCAAACATCTTGATCGTCCCGTCCGAAACATATCGATCGATAAATGGCGCCGCGAAATTGTCGAATCGGAATTTCAGGATTATCTGATCGTTTATCATCTTTTCCGCCACAACTTCCTGTATCCCCGGAATACGTCTTTTCAATACCTCCAATACACGGTCGAAGACTTCGCGATATTCCTCATACATGCGAAATGCATATAATGGAAGATTATTCCCGGAAACCGACAAATGGTCCGCATACGCAAAATCCTTTTCACCTCTTGCATCAGATATGTGGAAATTCGACACAAACCATTTTTCCAATAATTGCCGAAGTTCCTTGGCGGCCTTGAATTTCTCGAACTGCCCAAGTCCCTTGATTGCGAGGATGGTTGGCGAATCAAGAACTTGAGATTCCCGATCAAGCTCTTCATCAGGTTTGTAGAAATCCTCTTCGTTTGTTATCGCATATCCCGCACCTTCTTTGAAATCGAGGAAATGGAATGGAGAACCATGCCGACCACGTTTATAGCGCAAAATTTCTCTTCTCACTACAGGCAACCTTTCCTTCATCCCGATTTCAAGATGGTACGTCACGAGGCGTTCGATACCTATTATCGGCATCCTGAACTTCATCTCGATCAAGATCGTGTCCTCCCCGCATTCACGAGAGATGACTTCGTTAAAACCGCCACGTTGTTGCAAAGCGATTTTCACGTTTGTGTTCAGGCAATCCTTGAGGAAGCCGATGATGTCGAAGAAAGTCGTTTTACCTGTGCCGTTGGCGCCCACTATGACCATGTATGAGGGTACATTTTTAACATGGATGTCCTTGAAAAGCCTGTAATTCTTAATGCGAATTTCTTCAATCTTCATCTTCCACTCGCTTGTTGTAAGATAATATCCCGATTATTTTTCTTATACGCCAAAATGTTATTCAGTTTGTCAGTGTGCAAGAAAATAATTACTTGTTACGACTATTCCCCAATAATCTTCACTAGTACACGTTTTCGCCGTTTTCCGTCGAACTCCCCGTAGAAGATCGCCTCCCACGGACCGAAATCCAATCTCCCGTCCGTGATCGCCACAACAACCTCGCGGCCCATGATCGTTCGCTTGAGATGCGCGTCGGCATTATCCTCGAATCCGTTATGCGCATACTGATTGTACGGCTTCTCCGGGGCGAGTTTCTCCAGCCACTTCTCGTAGTCGGAATGCAGCCCCGGCTCGTTATCGTTGATAAACACGCTGGAGGTTATATGCATCGCGTTCACGAGGCACAAGCCCTCCTTGATGCCACTTTCCCGCAAGCACTCTTCAATGTGAGGCGTTATGTGAAGCAGCTTGCGCCGAGTATTCGTTTCAAACCACAATTCCTTGCGATAACTTTTCATTTGTGGCCCTCCCCCGCCGTGTACTCAAAGAGATTCCGAAGTTCGTCAACATTGAGCTTCCGTAAGATGTTCTGCCCACCCTCGATGATGTTCTCGAACATCTCGATCTTGTCTTTTTGCAGATTCAGGATTTTCTCCTCGACCGTTCCTAACGTGATGAGCTTGTAAACGTTCACTTTCTTCGTCTGGCCAATGCGGTGCGCCCGGTCGATCGCTTGATTCTCGCCCATGGGATTCCACCAAGGGTCCACAAGCACCACCGTGTCGGCAGCGGTGAGATTCAGGCCGAATCCACCCGTCTTGAGGCTGATGAGAAAGGCGCGAACGTTCGCGTTGTTGTTGAAGTTATCGACGCGTTTGTGACGGGCCTTCGTGTCGCCATCCATGTATTCGAAAACGATCTTCCGCTTCGCAAGATACTGCCGGATCAGCTTGAGCGTCTCAACGAACTGGCTGAAGACCAGCACCTTCCTGCCGCTATCGATCGCGTCCTCGAGGATGATCATCAACTGCTCCATCTTGCCGGAGAGGTCGGGCTGAATCTTCAAGTCCTTCTGCACCAGCGTTGGATGGTTACAAATCTGCCGCAACCTCGTAAGCGCTGCCAGAACGTGTATATAGTTGCCCGTGTCGATCTGGTCGAAGCGATTGATGAAGTTTTTTTTAACGGAGTCGATCACCTCGACGTAGAGCTTCTCTTGAATTGGCGACATCCGGCAGTAGGAAATCTGCTCCTGTTTGTCCGGCAACTCGATGAGCACATCCTTCTTCTTTCTTCGTAAAATGAATGGTGAAATCAAGGCTGCAAGATGCTCCTGCTTTTCGTGCTTTTCGAGCAGCGGCGAGACATATTCTGACTTGAACTTCCTCGGTGACGGAAGATACCCCGGCAGGAGGAAATCGAAGATCGACCACAGCTCCGTCGGGTTGTTCTCCATCGGCGTACCGGTGAGAGCAAGCCTGTAGCGTGCATTCAGTTTTTTGATCGCCTTGGAACGGAGCGCACCCGCGTTCTTGATGTGCTGGGCCTCGTCCAGGATCACGTAGTTGAAGAAGATAGGCTGAAGCTCGTCCAGATCGTTCATGATAATGGAGTAGGAAGCGATGTATACCTGAACATTCGGGGTCTTGAGGAGCTCGACGCGCTCGTCCTTGTTGCCCTCGTAGATAATGTAATTCAAGCGGGGATTAAACTTCTCGATCTCCGCCGCCCAGTTGTAGAGAAGGGTTTTCGGGCAAATCACCAGCGATCGGGTAGTCGGCGGCAGTTCCGATAATATGGAAATAGCCTGGATGGTTTTTCCAAGCCCCATGTCATCGGCGAGAATACCGCCGAGGTGGAAGTTTTGCAGCATCTTGAGCCATTGATGTCCCGCTTTTTGGTAGCTGCGCATCACCGGCATGAGAATCAACGGAACCGCATGATCCTCGTCCATCTTCCGCGCCAATATCGCCTCGAACATATTCTGCAAGTACTCGTCACCCTTTATCTGGATGCCCTCGCGAATCGACGTGAGTTGGTAGATGTAAGGAATATTGTACACGGACAGCTTGTAGTAATCGCTCTCCGTTTTCTGGCTGCGCTTCATGAGGCGCTCGACATCGCGGAAGGTCTCCTGATTGGTGAAATAGAGCAGGCGTCCGTCATCGAGCTTGAGGAACTTCTCCTTGCGTTTGAAGAACTTCTTCAGCTCCTGATGCGTAAACTCCAGGTCTTTATACTGATAGGTAACCTCATATTCGAACCAGTCGATTTGATCCGTCGTTTTCGCACGGATAGTCGGCATGAGCGTCACCTTGTAGATGAATTCCTTCTTCAGTTCGTCGGAAAGCTGGATGTTCCAGGTCGGGTCCGTTTCCTCGAAGATGGTCTTCTTCAGAAAATCGATTTCCTCTTCTCCCTCGAAGAGCATTTTATGCTCATGGGAGCGTTCTTCGGCAATCGCTTGCGGTAGCTTCTGAATGAAGCTGAAAATCTGGTATCGCACCTGGGGTGGAATATAGAACCAAGTCTCCTTCTTCTGCTGGTCGTAGCGGACAAGCTCCGCCGGATAGTAGAGAACGGACATGGGCACGGAGACTTCCTGCGAGTAGGCCAGGAATCCCTCCAGCGATATCTGATGTTCGCCCGTTTTGTTCAGCTTGAACGTCGGCACGGGGGACTGGTCGTAGATATCGGGCAATTCGATCGATTCGTCGAAGTCGAGGTAGCATTTAATAATCCCGAGCTGGTGCGTAACCACCGAAGCAAAGTAGACGAGGTCTTCCTTTCGCAGGACATAGCCTTCACCGAGAACTTTCTCCGTAATCTCCTTCTTGAAGGGAAGCTGAATGTAGTGCAGAACGTTCTTGAGGAAAATGTAGGACATGCGATTCACGAAGAACGCCGAGATATTCTCTCCCGGTGCAACGCTGAAGAGATATTGATCGTTTTCGATCGGCGACACCAGGAAGCTCAACTGGTATGGATCGTTCTCGAACACGATGCGATCGCCGGTCTCTTTCACGTAGATTTTATTCTGCAGAATCCGCATCAACGGAATGAAGCGATAGAAATCCCGCTTATAGATCGTGAAGAAGTTGCTCGAACGGCTAAACGAGCACTTGTACTCCTGAAGCATTTTCAGCAGCGCGATCTCTTCGTTGGTGAAAGCGTCCATCTGCTTGTGGGCGAGCTCGATCTGCTCCTCCGAGACATCCTTCAATTCCTTCTCCAATGCGATAAGCGAGATCAGGCGAATATCGATCGGCTTGTAGTACCTGAAATAGAACCGCACCTTGTCGTTGGTGTCGTAGATTCCGGATACCGCGATTTGCGTGTTGAGGAGAACGCGCTGCCAGTACTCGTTGTATTGCAGAAGGCGCGTCTGATAGGTCTGCACGACGGGCGCTTCAAGGATATCGGTCGATAAGAAACGATACGCGTAATCCAGCACGGTTAAATAGTGGGGGCAAGTGTCTTCCTGTGTACAGACCGTGCAATGCTGTTCCAATATCTTCCTGTTCGTCGGATCGTATATGATTTTCAGCGTTCCCGGGAAACGTGCGTCGTCCGCGCTCGCCGCTTTGAATTGGAAAACAACATCCCCGTTCTCGTTTTTGTAATAGTTGTATTCAAGGTTGCCAAGTTGCAATGATTTTACCGAGCTGCGAAAATACCAGGTGTTGGAGTGTTCGTGATACTCATTGCCAAAAAGTCTTGCCATAGTCCTACCCTTTGCTTGTTTTTCCAGTTCAAAAAACAAGAATTTGTCCATTAGACCAGAATTTGAATTTTAGCATGAAGATTGCAGATGTCAATTAATAATTGGATCTGATGCAATGTTTTTGAATTGCCGCTTCACCCCTAAAATTATAAATGCCCAAAATGTAATCGGTTACACTATCGTTTAACGCTCGTTAATTCCCAAGGTATATCAATTAAATTGAATAACGCTTCTTCGGGAATACCCCAATTTGTTTACCAAATCTATTGCTTTGTACTGCTCAGCATCGCCTCGAGGCTGGGATATTTATCGAAAAGCGCCATCGCCTCCTGAAGTTGCGAATCTTCTTTCAGCGATGCCCGGTATCCCTCGATCTCGCCCATCTTCTGCGAGATAATCTCGCTCGCCAGAATATCCCGGATCCACTGCCCGGATTCCTGAAGGTCCTCGGCCTCGTATTTGATTTCCTCTTGATCGATCCACTTCACGAAGTCGTTGAACATGGCATCTTCCACCGTGAAATCCGGTGTGATCTCATGGCCGTTATCGACGAGCCAGTCAACCGAATACCTGAAGAAGAGGTTCGCCTGTCTGATTTTCTGCTCGAGATCGGTCAGCTTCTCCTGCTCGATTTCGATATCCGGCGCGATCCCGCCACCGCCGTGGACAATGCGGCCACGTTGCGTGTAATAGACCTCTTCCGTCTTCTCCTGTGCTTGCTTCTCCTCTTCCTCGGTGACATCGATGCCTTTCAGCTTCTTGTCCTGGAGGTCCTTGTGAATGCAGCGCCCCGAATTGATGTAATACTTGGAGGTCGTCACCTTGATACCGCCCTCGGAGAGCGGATACAATTGCTGCACGGAACCTTTGCCGAAGGATGTCTCCCCCACGACGAGCCCCTGATCGTAGTCCTGAAGGGTTCCGGCGAAAATCTCGGCTGCGCTCGCGGTTCCTTGATTGATCAGCGCGACCACGCGATACCCGTTCCGCTGACGCGGGATTTTCGTGAAGAACTCGTTGGATGTTCCCGCCGCCCTTCCGCGGGTATACACGACACGCTTGCCCTTTCCGATGAACTCGTTCACCGTATTGACCGCCTCGTCCAGGAGTCCCCCCGGATTGTACCGGAGATCGATCAGCAACCCTTTCATTCCCTGCGCCTCCAGGGAATCGAGCGCTTCCTGCAATTCCGTGGAAGCGTTGGCGTTAAACTGGCGGATTCGGATATATCCAATCTCATCGTCGAGCATGAAGGCGTATGGAACGCTCTTGATCTTGATCACATCGCGGATGATGTGGAACTCGATCGGATCGTCGTAGCCCGGGCGCTCGATGGTCAAATCGACCGGTGTTCCCTTGCTGCCACGCATCAGCTTGATCGCGTCTTCCGTGCCGATTCCGACGATATCCTCGCCGTCGACGGCGATCAAACGATCTCCCGCATGGATTCCCTGACGGTACGCGGGAGTACCCTCGATGGGGGCCACTACGGTGATATAGCCATCCTTCTTGTCCACGGAAAGCCCGACGCCTTCGAACTCCCCGCGCGTATTGGACTGGAAGTCCTCGAACTCGTCCGTTTGGAAATAGACCGTGTGCGGATCAACCTTTTCCATCATGCCGTCAATCGCGGCATCGATCAGTTCCTCGATGCTCAGCTCCTTCACGTAGTTCTGGTTGACGCTGTAGAGAATCTCGTTGAACAGTCTGATTTTTTCATACGCCGTGTCGCGCTCCGCATTCTGGTTCGGCTGGGCTTCGGCAATGGTGTACGCCCACAGCCCGAGCGCAAACCACAGCATCGCGATGGCGAGCAGTACAAGTTTGTTCCGCCTGGTTATTTTCATTCGATGATACCTTGCTTACGTGTTATTTCATTGCGGCTTTCGTGTCTTTCAAGTCGTCCAGGACGAACATCGCTTCGCCGATGTAGACGTCCTTCTTGATGTTGGTTATCAGGTCTTTCTCCTGCTCGAGCTGTGAGGCGTCCTTCTCTTCATCGGAAGGATAAAGCTCTTTCAGCGTAACATCGAGGTTTTCGTTCTCCTGCAGATAACTCTCCATCTTCTTGCGATACGTTTTATTCTTCTGCCTCTCCTGGATCATGCTGAGCACGTTGAGGTCGAGCTTGGTCTCTTCGCGTTCCTTACGCAAAGCTTCGTTTCTCTCTTCCAGATACTTCAAGGCGTCGCTGTTGTTCATGCGTTCCTTGTTGTGATTCGAGATGAGCGGATTATCAAGCTTCGTCTTGCTCCAGAGCTCGTAATCGGCCGCTTTTATTGTATCGTACGGAAGATAATATTCGTATTCTTTTTCGCCGATATCGATGTAATCGTAGGGGCACGGCATCACGATGTCCGGTTCGACACCCTTGTCCTGCGTGGTCGTGCCGTCGATGCGGTAAAACTTCTGGATGGTGAGCTTGAGCGACCCAAACGGCTTCAGGTAGGCGAAGATCGGATTCACGTAGCGATCCAGATCATTCAGGTTCTGCACGGTGCCTTTGCCGAAGGATTGCTCCGAGCCGATAACAATCGCACGGTTGTAGTCCTGAAGCGCGGCCGCGAGAATCTCGGAGGCCGAAGCGCTGAACTGGTTGACCAGTATCACGAGCGGTCCATCCCACTGAACGCGGCTGTCGTAATCGGAGTGAACGCGCGTTCCGCGAATCTTGTCACTCACCTGTACAATCGGGCCTTCCTCGATGAACAAGCCGCCGATGCTCACGGCGTCCTGAAGCGCTCCGCCGCCGTTGTTGCGGAGATCGAGGATAATGCCGAACACCTTCTCTTCCTGGAGTCTGTCTATCGCCTGCGCGATATCGTCGGTCGAGTTGCGGTTCGTGTTGTTCGTGAAATCGCGATAGAACCCGGGCAAGCGGATGTATCCGTAATTTCTGTTTCGCTTTGTGTCTTTCAGCAGGGCGGCTTTCGCGTAGGTCTCTTCAATGACCACTACATCGCGGATGATCGGGATAACCTTGATCTCGCCCGATGCCTTCTGCACGGTCAGGCGGACTTCGGTACCCTTCTTGCCGCGGATGAACTGCACTGCATCGTCCACCAGCATATCGATCACATCCAGCGGCTCGCCGTCGCCCTGCGCCACCTTGATGATCTTGTCTTCCGGTTCGAGCTCGCCCTGTCGCCAGGAGGCGCTTCCCGGTATGATCTCGGTGACTTTGATGTAGCCGTCTTCCTGCGTGAGACGCGCGCCGATCCCTTCGAACTGTCCCGTCATGTCGATCTGGAAATCCTCTTCAGCCTTGGGCGGCATATAGGTTGTATGCGGATCGAATGAATTCAGGATGGAGTTCATGTAGAGGGCGAAACGGTCGTCTTCGTTCATATCCTTGAGCCGCTTCAGCATGAGTTCGGTGGATTTCTTCACTTTCTCTCGCGCTTGCGCCTCGAGCTCGCTATCGAGCTTGCCGTCTTTCAGGAAAACATCCATCAGGTTTTCGTCGACCTCGTTCTCGTCCGTCGAGATGGAATCCGAGGTTTCCTTGAGGATGAAATAGCGCTGGAGTACCTGGTATTTCAGTAGCTGCTCCCAGCGTTGTTTGAGGTGCGCCATGTCGCTACACCACACACTCTTGTCGCCGTCGGTCTCAAGTGAATCCTGTTCGAAGTAATCAAAAGGCTGTGCCAGCATGCCTTCGTAAAAGGATTCCACCTGGTCAAGGCGTTCCTCGAAGATCGTGTTGGTCTTGACGTAAAAATCGAACTTGTCGGATAGCTCCTTGGAATTGATCTGGTCGTCGATCTCGTCCCGCATCGCCTGCAGGCGGTTGACATCCGATTGCAGAAAGAACCGCTTCTGGTAGTCGAGCCGGTCCAGATACATATCGAAAACCCGCTCGGAGAGTTCGTTGTCCACCTCGTGCGGATCAAAGTGGATTTTATCCACGATCTTCATGGTTTCGATCATGACAATCTTGTTTCGGTCCGTGACTTCGACCGCCACAATTGCCGTAAAGGCAACAAGGAGAGTTACCGCAATCAATAGTCCTTTATAATATCTCAAATTCAATACCTCGTCTTACATTTCGTTCTTCTTCAATAATATATCCATTTTCTTCACGATTTCAATATGGATTTCCTCGATCGTTCCACAACCGTCTACAATACAGAAACGATCCGGCTCCCGTTTTGCAACATCCAAAAATCCCTTTCGGACTCTTTTATGGAACTCGATGCTCTCTTTCTCGATGCGATCCGCGACCTCAGGCTTGATCCGGCATAAGCCTGAATCGGGAGAGAGGTCGATCAGAAAGGTAATATCCGGCTTGAGCGAATAGGTGGCGAAAAGGGTGATGTTGTCGATCTGCTTCATGTCGAGCTGGCGTGCCGCGCCCTGATAGGCGATGGATGAATCGTAGTACCTGTCGGAGATCACCACCTTGCCTCTCTTCAAGGCGGGAATGATCCATTCGCCGGTGTGCTGGCTCCTGCTCGCCATGTAGAGAAGCAGTTCGGTCTCGGGGAGCATCTCGGTATTTTCGGGATCAAGCAGCAGTTGCCGTATTTTCTCCGAAATCCTCGGCCCACCGGGTTCGCGCGTGAGCAGGACATCCAGCCCATTCGATTCCAGGTAATCCCGGAGCAGCTTCGACTGGGTCGATTTTCCACAGCCTTCGATTCCCTCGAAGGTTACAAACAAGCCTTTTTCGCCTTTCATATCAGATGATCGTATCCCTTTTGTAGTTGGCGTCGTCGCGATTGGGGTAATCGACGTTGTAGTGCAGTCCCCGGCTCTCTTTTCGCATCAGGGCCGACTGGATTATCGCACTCCCGACAATCGCCATGTTCCTTGTTTCGATTACCTCGCGCCGCACGCTATTGTGATTGTAAAAATTATTGATTTCCGTGTATACGCTGTGCATGCGATGCTTGGCGTATTTGAGAAGTCGCTTGGAGCGCGTAATCCCGACATAGCCCTGCATGATGCTTTTAATGCTCTGGCGGTTGTGCGAAATGACCACCCACTCGTTCTCGTTGTAGGTTCCCACGTCCTGCCACTCGGGGATTTCCGGGAAATCGACGTCTTCGTGATTCGACGGATGCCTGCTGGCTCTGAGCGCAGTGACAAGCCCTTCGAGCAGCGAATTGGACGCCAGCCGGTTCGCTCCGTGCAAGCCGATACACGCGACCTCACCCGCGGCGAATAGGTTCTTCACGTCGGTAAGGCCGTCCTGAGTGGTCAGGACGCCGCCGCAGAAATAGTGCGCAGCCGGCGTGACCGGAATCGGTTCCTTGGTGATGTCGATTTTCTGTTCCAGGCACTTGCGGTAGATGTTGGGGAAATGGGCGTGAATCTTCTCTTGCGAGAGCCCCGTCGCATCGAGATAAAGATGCTTCTCACCGCTCTTTTTCAGCTCGAAATCCATTGCACGGGAGACCACATCGCGCGGAGCGAGGCTTCCCATCTCGTGATATTTGTCCATGAACGTCTTGCCGTTGGCAAGCTTGAGAATCGCTCCTTCCCCACGCAGCGCTTCGGTTACCAGGAATGGCTGCCCGATCAGCGAGTAGAAGACAGTCGGATGGAACTGAATGAACTCCATGTTCACCAGCCGCGCGCCGGCGAGTTTGGCCATCGCAAAGCCGTCTCCGGTACATACTTCCGGATTGGTGGTATGGGCGTAAACCTGCGCTCCGCCTCCGGTGGCGAGCATTGTCTTGCGAGCGCGGAACGCCTCGATCTGGCCGGTGTTTTCATCCAGCGCGTATGCGCCCCAGCACGAAACGCCCGGTATAAAACCCTTCTCGTTGAGCACGTGGTGCTGGGTAATCAGATCGATTGCCGTATAATTCTCGTATATCGTGATATTAGGTGTTTCCCTGACGGTCCTGATCAGAGCTCGCATAATTTCGTGTCCGGTTGAATCGGCGTAATGGACCACGCGCTTTTGAGAGTGTCCGCCCTCACGCGTAAGGTCCAGGTTCTCCATCGAGCGCTGGATTTTATCGTTGGCCATCGTAAAGGCGGTGCCGATCTTCATGAGGTAATCAATCGCCTGTGGCCCATCTTCAACGATGGCGCGTATGATCGGGAGCTTACCCAGCTCCGATCCCGCTTTATAGGTATCCACAACGTGTTCGTCGAATGTATCGAGCTCGCTCACGACAGCAGCGATCCCGCCCTGGGCGAAATCGGTTGCGCCGTCGGCGAGGGTTTTCTTTGTCAGCAAAGCCACTTTGCCAATCTTTGAGACCTCAAGGGCGTAGACAAGCCCTGAAATCCCACTGCCAATGACTAAAAAATCAAAGCATTTCATGATGTATTCCTTTCATGCTGCCCTATTCACTCATGTTCAGCAGCATTACAATGGCGTCCTCATTCGGACGCGTGTAATAATCCCTGCGGATGCCGACAGGTATGAAATTCAGTTTCTCATACAGTCGTTTCGCCGGCTCGTTGCTCCGGCGAACCTCCAGAAAGAACAGTCTGCTTCCAGCAGCGTATTCCCTCTCGATCATCCACTGTATCAACTTGCTTGCAAGTCCCCTGCGCTGGGCTTCGGGCCGGGTGGCGACATTGGTTATCTGGCACTCGTCCAGCACCTTCCAGATGCAGAGGTATCCCAAAATCACGTCAGCCTCTTCGATCACCCAGGCACCGTGGCCTTTCATCTCATCCAGCATCGACTTCCTCGACCAGGGATTGGAGAACAACCTGTTCTCCAGTTGCATAACCTGTTCCAAGTCGCCTTCCGTCATCGCGCGGATGACAAGCTCAACGTTTTCCATCAGTAATTCAGCTTCTGCCCAGGATATATCATGACAACCGTGCTGTTGCCGTTCTTTTTCACCTTGAGGTTGTTCGTCTTGATCAGATGCGAAGAGCTGACCTTGAGTTTGTTGGCGATCGAGCTGATCGAATCGCCCTTCTTCACAACGTAAACGCCTCCCGATCCGCCTCCTCCACCAGATTCGCCTCGAAGCCTGAGCTTCTGTCCGGGGTATATCGTATCGCTCTTCATGTTGTTGGCGGCCTTGATCTGCGCTACCGTCGTCTTGTATTTTCGTGCGATGTTGTAGAGGTTATCGCCTTTCTGCACCGTATGATACTTGAAGTAGCCGGCGTTCTTTTCGAGAAACTGCTTCTCGATCTTGGCGACTTCCTGTTGGTCCGGTGAGCTTTCGCGGGGAATCAGGATCGAGAAATCTCCCGGAGGAAGTACGACTTCGTTGATGGGCGTATACCGGCTGCGTTTGGTTTGCAGGATATCAATCCAGGGATTGTACTCCCACACCTTGCTGACGGTAGTTCCCTGCGCCTTGGCCCATTCGTCTATCTTATAATGGCCCTTCAGCAGCAGATGCACCTGCCGTGTTTCATCCAGCAACGAGGGTTCCCGATCGAACTTCTTGCCGAAAATCTCTTCTTCGTGCTCGAAAATCATCTTGATTGCCACAGCGCGCCAAACGTATCGGTTGGTCTCATCCACCCGCATGATCAAGTTGAAGAAGTCGGTTCCACCCTGATTCTTGATCTCGCGAATGATAGCTCCCGGCCCGGCGTTGTACGACGCCATGGCGAGAAGCCAGTCGTCCGCTCCGTGTTTACTGAGCATATTCATGGCGTTTTTCAGGTATTTGGCCGCCGCTTCTGTAGCTTTGAACGTGTTGCGACGTTCGTCGATGAAGCTGTTCACTTCCAGTCCATAGCCCTTGGCGGTAGATTTCATGAACTGCCATAATCCCATCGCTCCGACCCAGCTCTGCGCCACCGAATTCAATCCGCTTTCCGCGATCGCCAGGTATTTTGTGTCCAGAGGGACACCCTGCTCCGCGAAGATGGAATCGAACACGGGGAAATACTTACCGCTCTTGGGGATGTAGTGCTGTGCCGATTTCAGCTCGTGCTTGTAGATTTCCTCGAATTTGGCGTAAAAGCGCTCGTTATGCAGGTGGAACGTCGTTCCCGCAAAGACTATGGTGTCCGGTATCACGAAGTCAGTGCACACTGCCACACGACTGTTTGCGTATTCGAGTTCGAGGTTCAGGGAGTCCACCTGAAACTGGAGGCTGTCGACCATACGCTGAAGCTGGGCGATCACGTCCTCGTAACCGGCCGTCGCCTCGTCGAGCGATTGCGCGACGTCGAGCGAGTCCGGGGCCTCCGCTTCATATTCATTCATCGTCGGCCCGGCGACCTCGTCTTTTTGTATCTCTTCTGCGCGACGGAAATAGGTAACCGTTGTGCAGGAGGTAATGAGCAAGACGAGCAAGATGGGGATTATCAGTTGGACATTACGTTTGATTTCAGGTTTCCTGGTTGTAAAGAAGGTCATAGTACTCCATGTATTTTCCGGATTCGAGGTCTTGAATCCATTCACTGTGATTTCGGTACCATTCAATGGTTTGGAGGAGTCCGTCCTCAAGGAGGACGCGCGGCTTCCATTTCAGTTGTTCACGGATTTTCGACGTATCGATGGCGAACCGTTGAGGGAGGAAGGAACGCTTTCTGGCATATGTCAAGGGGTGCTCGTCCTCGTCGAGCATATTCAGGATTTTCCGGATCAGCACTGCGGTGTCGATCTCCGACTCCGTCCCGATGTTGTAGGTCTCTCCGACCACCTCGCTATCCAGTACGGCGTCCAGCGCGGAACACACATCGATGATGTGGATGTAATCGCGCGTTGTCATCGCGTTGCAGATCAGCCGTATGTCCTGTTCCTTCAAAACCCCGCAGATCACCGCCGCGATGAGCTTGTCCGGAAATTGATAAGGCCCGTAAGCGCTGGTGCACCGGACAATGTTGACCGGCATGTTGTCGTCTTCGCTCACCGCGTGCCAGAGCATCTCAGCGGAGGCTTTGCTGGCGGAGTAGGCGTTGATCGGATTCAAGGCTTCGTCTTCCTTGAAGCGATGATGACCGGATGACGCACCGTAGACTTCTTCGGTGGAGAAATAGATGCATTTCTGCGGAGAATGCGCCAACGCCTGGAGAATCAGGTTGTGCGTCCCCACGATGTTCGTATGGACGAAAGAATCGGGATTCACGATGTAACGATCCGTGTACATCTCCGCCGCAAAATGCATGACGACTTCCGGATTGAAGCGATCGAACACGTCTGCAACCTGGCGCGGATCGGTCAGGTCGCCGCGTACGAAAAAGTAGTTGGGATGGTTCGTCAAGCCGGATAGGTTGGAAAGATTCCCTGCCGCGGTCAGCTTATCGAAGTTGATGATCTTCATGTCGGTATCGTTTTTGAGCAGATAACGAATGTAGTTCGAGCCTATGAACCCTGCACCGCCCGTTACCAACATGATCTTTGGCATTTCTTCCATCCTCGGTTTTTGATCGTGCTTATTATATACATGACCTTCTTTATCGGACTTTTTGTCAATCTTAAATTCATGCGAGAATGCGAAATTGCGTTGAATCGCCCATTACTGAAAAAATTCCGGCAATTCATTTGATTTCCCCGGCTGCAAGGTCGCGAGCAGATTCGTCGGCTTCACTCCAGAGAACGTGTTGTTATACGGCTTGAAGCGCTCGGGGAATTCACGCTGTCATTAAGCTCCTCTTGCGCTGATAGCCGTATTATATACACGTTCGAGGGGTGATCGGGCGAAGATGCCGCGGCCGTCGATGAAAAGAATCTCGACAATCACTCACCTGACACGCCCACCGGACCTCTCCAGGCAGCCCACTGACCGTAAAGCCTGTCCCCCGCCAGATAAAGCACAGGTGAGAGCATCACGCCCAGTAGTGAGTCGATTACGTAGTGCTGCTTGATATATACGGTAGAGACGACCAGCCCGAGGCAGAACAGGATGTACCACCGGCCGATCCTCGGGAAATATTTCAGCGCCATGATCGTACACAAGACGCTTATCAGGCAATGGGAACTCGGGAACGCCGCGCCGTTGGAGTCGCCCATGAAAATGACGTTCTGCAGAAGCCACGTGATGCCGTAGCCCTCGAAAAGGTTGTTGTGCAACGTCCCGTACGCGTAGCTGGGACCCAGAGCCGGCACCAGCGTGTAGGTCAGGTAGCAAACGTAAAACGCAAAGATGATGTTCGATACGATCCGTTCGTAGCGCTCTCTCCGGATGAATGACATGATGATCAGTCCGAACACCTGGAAATAGTACGATGCGTAAAACAGCGACATCAGTTCGCCAAACCAGCGATAGGGAATGATCTGAGCAAACCGGTCGGACGGAAGCGCTCCGCCGAAGATGAGCCGGTCGATGCTTTCCAGCCAGGGATCGATGTACTCGGGAATCACGATGTACATATTCTGCTCGATCTGCTTGAAGGTCACGACGATCAATATCATCGGATACGCGGTTCGTAAAAGGTAAAACAGGCGATTCCCGTCCGGGTCGTTTTCCCACCACGGAAGCGTAACAATGAGTAGCACGGCGGTCACGAAATATATGGAAGCGTTGATGTACCAGTCAGCATCGTTCTGGCGGAACAGCACCAGCAAGATCGATACCGCCAGCAAGTACCCGATGAAGTAGTAATCGACGAGGAGATAGCGCTTCAATTTGTTCTTCATAATCGCTCCAGAACATTGATTCCCAATGAACCCCATATCAACGAAAACCTGTCAATTAAAAAGCGTTACTTTTGCATAAAGCAGTAATTGCACGATCAGGACCGATTCCGCTCCACCAGCTTGGAAAGGAGCGACTCCATGTCGTCAATCATCTTCTTCTCGGTAAATCGGGCCAGAATCGTATCCAGCGCTCGATCCCTGAGCCTTCTGCGCAGTGTATCGTCGTCGATCATCCGCTTGACGGCTTCGTACAACGCACCGGAGTCGTCCGGTGGAATCAGCAGACCGTTCACTTCGTGCTCGATCAATTCCGGCACCCCGTTCACATCCGTGCTGACAACCGCCGTTCCAGAAGCCATGTATTCGACGACGGTATTGGGAAATCCTTCCAGAACCGATGCCGAGACTGCCAGATCGTAGCTCGCATCGTACGTCATCGTCTCTTCCGTGAATCCGGTGAACCGCACACGGTCTTTCAGATTCAGCCTGGCAACCTGATCCATCAAATCCTGAGAGGCTTCTCCCGATCCAGCAATCACCAGATACAAATTCGGATACGAATCTTTGAGCATCGAGAATACATCGATAATGAGATTGACCCGTTTTGTTCTGGACAGCTTCGAAGTAACGCCAATAACAAAAGCTTCGTAGGGGATGTTCCATTTCTTGCGCAATTCCCGGATGGTTCCGTCGCCAATATTCTCGGGATCCCGCCCGTTGTAGACAACCGTAAAATCCATCTCCCTCGCCGTTGACTGCTTCTTCGCCACCTTCACGTAAATGTCGCGACAGGGGATCACGTAATGGGTTGTGAATTTCTGACACAAACGCGATTTGAAGCTGGAATCGAGATCAAGGTCCGTCCCTAGTCTGCGCAAAACCGGCACTCCGCATATTCGCGCCGCTGTTCCCGCCGCATAGACCTCTTTCTGGGTATTCGTGATTACGACATCGATCCGGTTCTTCCTGATGTACCGCACCAGCTTCGCGATCAGAAGCGGATTGAAATCCATCCCTATCTTGATCGGAATATAATTGATATCGGAAGGCACTTTCTTCGTGAAAAGTGATTCTCCGCGACTGATGATGGATACCCTGTGGCCGCGTTCGTTCAAGCGTCGGGTAGTTTTCACCATCCAGCTTGTTACACCGCCCCATCCCTTCTTAGCATTAAAAAAAAGAATATTCAAGCGTTCCTCACAAAAAAAGTCTCCCGCCAATCCGACAGGAGACTCTTGATTTATCAAGCTATTTTTTATTAATCGAGCAGATGAACAACGATGCCCGAGCGAAGCTTCGGCTCGAACCAGGTCGATTTCGGAGGCATGACGTTGCCCGTGTCCGCGATCGCCATAAGCTGTTCGATCGTTGTCGGATACATCGCAAAAGCTACCGCTTCGCCGGCGTCCACACGTTTACGAAGCTCTTCCAGACCGCGGATTCCGCCAACAAAATCGATCCGCTTGTCCTTGCGAGGATCTTCGATTCCGAGGATCGGGGAAAGCAGATTGTTCTGCAGGATCGAAACGTCGAGAGAACCGACGGGATCCTTCGCGTCGAAAGAACCCTTTTTCGCGGTAATCTTGTACCATTTCCTGTTCATGTACATACCGTACTCGTGAAGGTTTTCGGGACTGAAACCGCCGGAACCTTCGATCGGCTCGATATCGAAGTTCTCTTTGACCTTGCCGATGAATTGTTCCTGGGTATTGCCGTTGAGGTCTTTCACGATGCGGTTGTAGTCCATAATGTATAATTGGTCGTGCGGGAAGATCACCGAAAGGAAGAAGTTGTATTCTTCTTCGCCTGTGTGGTTTGGATTGGCTTCACGGCGTTTCGCTCCGACTTTGGCTGCAGAAGCTGAACGGTGATGACCGTCGGCAACATACAAGCTTTCGGTTCCTGCAAAGAACTTCTCGATCCAGGCGATCATAGATGAGTCTTCGATTTTCCAGAGCGTGTGCCAGATACCGTCTTCAGCTACGAAGTCGTATATCGGATCGTTCTTTTCCACAAAATCTTTAACGAGTTTGTCCATCTCGGCGTTTGCACGATAGGTAAGGAAGATCGGGCCGGCATTCGCGTTTTGCGTATCAACGTGGCGAATACGGTCGGCTTCCTTGTCGGCCCTGGTGAATTCGTGTTTCTTGATCACATCGTTTTCGTAGTCTTCCACGGAAGCGCAAGCAACCAGGCCGATCTGTTTGTGATATCCCATTCCCTGCTGGTAGAGGTACAGAGAAGGCTTGTCGTCTTGAATCAATACGCCGTCCGCGATCAGCTTCTGGAGATTCTCTTTACCTTTTGCATATACTTTATCATCATAAAGGTCGACATCTTCCGGAAGGTCAATCTCGGGTTTTACAACGTGAAGAAATGTGTGAGGTTTTCCCTTCGCCATCTCTCTCGCTTCAGCAGAGTTGATCACATCATAGGGTAGAGAAGCTACTTCTTTCACCTTATCTGGTGTGGGTCTCAAACCTCGGAATGGACGTATTTTCGCCATTTAGAACCTCCTTTTATGAAGAGCGAACCATTTGGTTCGATGCAAAGATTTGAGGTTCATCAAGTGTGTCAATGATTTTGTTTTATCTGGCGTTACCATAAAAACAAAATATTGATATCCGCACAAACATTATTGATCATTAACGTAAGCGGATTCTCCAGCGAGCCTACTCCCCGTATTTTTGTGTTGGATTGTCCTTGATCTTGTATGGCTTCTTCCCGATCATGATATCATCGATGCGAATAAAATCCTTATCATCCATTTCAACCACAGTTTCATATTCTGTCCCATCGTCACCGATCAACCAGACATGGATGTGATGTCCTGGGGCTTTGTACGTTAACACGCCCAATTGAATCTGAAGGTATCCATACTCTGGTAGATAACGTGAACCCAGGGCCGTATCTTCTTCACCTTCCCAATTCAGATAGTATGGACCCTGACCCGGTGCAAGCACTTCTTCGTCCTTGAATTTCACAGAAATTGTTTTATGTGGCGTTTCTCCATCTTCGTGAAAAATATAAGCAACAATTGAATATGGTGTACCTCTTGGTGCCGAAACATTCTGGCCTTGATTCTGATCTTGACCCTCCTGTGCACTCATTGCGACAGCAAAGAATAGTACAAGGAAACATAAAAGGGATATCCTGCGCATACTTCCTCCATAGATATCATTTGTAATCAAAAAACAATTGCTCCCCGAAAGAAGCAATTGTTTTTTGATAATTTTTTCTGAGATTCTACGACTGGCGATCAATTCAGATCGCTCAGAGCATACGCAGAACCTTATTGGCGTTATCAAGGAAGCTCCTCAGCTCGTCGCCGTCAAATCGCTTCTGTTCTATCAACGCAAGCTGATGTAAATACTTACATAAAAATTTTACGTCTTCTTCCTTGCCCAGTCCTTCCAGCTTGATGATCTTCTTCACCGTCGGATTCTCGATGTTCACCACAAGCGTATGATTCGCAAGCAGATCGCCTTTTGCACCGGGCATCATCATGCTCATTTCCTGGAAGCGGCGTACATGTTCGTTCAATACGACCAGCGAAGCGATTTCTTCGGACTTCAGTCGCTTGGCTTCCACGGTGATCTGTTTGTTATCCAAAGCCTTGTCAAACACGTCTTTCACCCGTTCGGCCTCTGTCTTGTTGTTTGCGTCGACAACCTCGGCTTTTCCTGAATCGACCACGTCATCCAGCAATTCCGAATCGATTCGCGCAAAACCCGTAAACGGCATGCTCATCTCGAAGCGCTGGAAGAGGTGCGTGTCCAGAGGAGAATCGGTGAAGATCACCTCGACGCCCATCTCTTTCATCATCTTGAGGTAGGTGACCTGCGAGTTTTCGCCCGGTGAGTAGAAGTAACGATAGCTCTTCCGCTCGTCTGTCTCATCAATACCTGCCTTGACGAAGTTAATGTCGGTCTGGTTTTTCTCCTTGTATTCCTCCAGCGTCACCCAGCGATCGTCCGAAGTTTTGTAGACAACCAGATCCTTCAACTGCTCGAAGAAGTCTTCGTTTGTCAGCATCCCGACCTTTACGAAATGGTTCATGTCGTTCCAGAGCTCTTCGTATTTCTTGCGGTCTTCCTTGAACAGCGCCTTGAAATGATCAGCTACCTTCTTCACGATGTACTTGGAAATCTTCTTCACCTGCTGATCCTGCTGCAAGAAGCTGCGGGAAACATTTAAAGGGATATCCGGCACGTCGATTCCACCGCGGAGAAGCAGCAGAAACTCCGGGATGAACTCCTTCAGGTTGTCCGCCACAAACACGTTGTTGCAGTAAAGTTTCACCTGGCCGCGATTGATATCCAGATCGTTGCGGATCTTCGGGAAGAACAGGATTCCCTTCAGGTTGAAGGGGTAATCCGCGTTGAGGTGGATCCAGAATAACGGATCGTCCCACTCGTGGAACATTTTCTTATAGAATTCCTTGTATTCCTCTTCCTTGACCTCGCTTGGCGGACGCAACCACAGGGCCTCCTGGAGATTGATGTCCGTATCACCCAGCTTGATCGGGAAGGGCATGAAGTTGCAGAAACGCTCGATGATCTCCTGAAGCTTGCTCTCCTCCAGGTACTGGTCGTTGTCTTTGGACACATGGATGGAAACGGTCGTTCCTACTTCCGTCCTAGCGCCGGCCCCCATCGCGTAATCGGTCGAGCCGTCGCACTCCCAGAAAGCCGGCTTGCTTTTCGGCTTGTACGAGAGCGTGTCGATGGTAACTTTTTCCGCCACCATGAACGACGAATAGAAGCCCAGCCCGAAATGGCCGATGATATTCGATTGCTTGTCCTTGAATTTCTCGATGAACTCCTCGGCCCCCGAGAACGCGATCTGGTTGATGTACTTCTTCACTTCCGTCGCGTCCATGCCGATGCCGTAGTCGATCACATCGATCCTGCGAGCGGCTTTATCGATCTTCACCTCGATGCGAAGTTCCTTTTCGTCCAGATCCGGTTGAAGTACCTTTCTTTTATTCATGGCATCAACGGAATTGGAGATCAATTCGCGGATGAAGATATCGTGCTCGGAATAGAGCCATTTCTTGATGATCGGAAAGATGTTTTCACTATGTATTTTCAGAGAGCCTTTCTTGAGCTCGGTTTCTTGACCTTTCTCTTGTTCTGCCGTTTTCTTTTCTTCAGCCATAAGCTCACCTCACTTTTTTTGCGATAAAATACGAAACCGCCGGGAAGTTGTCAATCAAAAATTAGCACTCGCCCCAACAGAGTGCTTAACAGAGGGCTCCCTTTCTCCAAGGATTGCCTTTCCCGCCTCAAAAACTGAACGAAAATTCACAACAAAACCATCATACTGCTATGCAGTCAATTACAATACGGCCTCCGACGAAACGACATTCCAATCTTGACAGATATTTTTCGTTTGACGTTATGGTTCCCAAATTTTATTATTGAGGTTGTAATGGGAATGAAGATCGATGTATCAATTGGTGAACTCGTGGACAAAGTAACGATTCTTGCAATCAAGCTGGAGAAGTTCACGAACGACGACAAGAAGAAAAACGTGAAAAGAGAGCACGACATTCTTGCCGTGCCGATGAACGAATTGGGCATCGATGTAAATTCCGACTACTACAATCGCCTGAAAGAAATCAATCTCAAGCTTTGGGATATCGAAGACAGGATTCGCATCAAAGAAAAAGACGGGGAATTCGACGAAGTTTTCATCGAACTCGCCCGTAGCGTTTATTTCAGTAACGATGTTCGCGCAGAGATCAAGCGGGAAATCAACCTCGCCTTTGGCTCTGAGCTGATCGAAGAAAAGCAATACACCGATTATCAATCAAAATAACGGTACCTAAAGTGGAAGAAGAAAGAGATCACACAGAAGAGCATTCAGATCGCGATGAACGCGAAGAGTTTTACGAGATGCGCCGTCGCCTGGACAGGCTGCGCGATCGCGACTACCGTACGCACAACAAGTCCGGTTGCGTAATGAATCTCATGCTTCTTCCCGTATTCATCGTTCTGTTACTGATTTCGATCCTCTCCTCCTGATTTATCCACCGTACGCAGAGCCGAGCACATCCCTATTGAAATGATAGCTGGCTCGTTGCGCGTTAGCTCCACTTATCCGGTTACGATGCTGATACTGTCCGGAATTCATCGTGTTCAACGTGGAATTCACGATATCCGCCCCGAGCTGTCCTTTCGAGTTGTAGGTTTGATACTGCGGACCGTCCCCAATGCTCACATTGTAAGCGCTTCCATTGGATGAGTCCATCAAGTTGGTAATCGCCAGACCCTGTGCTGAGGTTTTATCGAGCCCCATCTGAGAAGCCTGCGCCTCCCCGATTGCCGTTGATAAACCTGCCGTCAACCGTGCGGTTTCACTAATGCTGATCATCTTGCATCTCCTTCGTGGTTAATTGAATACACTTGCGGTTCGACTCGGATTGTTATGAAGGAGTGCAAGAAAAGACAGCATGCGTCCATGCTGTAGATAAACTACAACACAATGAAAACGATGTCAACACAAAAATTGCGACGCGTAGTTAATCGAGCCCAGAATCCAGGATATTCTGAAAGCATTATCCTGAATTCGGTGAGTATAATCACCAATCCCTGGGTTCCAATTCCTGCGAGACGAATAGGGCCGCTACGCTTGTTGCCGCTCGCCGCACAATCGCCGGTCACGGGGAAACGCCGGAAATCCGCTGGCAGAAAGCACGCGGGTTTTTTGATTTCTTAATATCCTTTTTACGGTTGTTTTCCGCTTGACATTTCCTCGGCGCTCCCGAATTTTGCAGTAAACGAAAGGGGTAACGTATGACAAAACTGCAACTTCTTCAAGAACTATGCGATACGCCTGCCATCTCCGGATTTGAAAAACCGGTACGCGAGATCATGATTCGTGAACTGGCAGACAATTACAAGCGCGACCGTCTCGGTTCCATCGTATTTGAGCACAAGGGATCCTCCGACGACCCGAAACTACTATTCGTCGGGCACATGGACGAGGTCGGGTTCATCGTGTTCGATATCACGGAAAAGGGATTGATCAAAGTCCAGCCCATCGGCGGATGGGATCCGGGAACCCTGATGTCACAGTCGGTGGAGATCATCAACAACAAGGGCGAGAAAGTCTACGGCGTCTTCGGCTCGATACCGAAGCATTACCTGAAGAAAGGCGAATCCGCCTCCGTTGACATGGACGCCCTGTTCATCGATATCGGCGCGGCATCTGCCGAAGAAGCGGAGAACGTTTTCCACGTGACTCGCGGTAACGCGATCGTCCCCCACTGCATCCCCAACTACACCAAAGAAACCAATCGATTGTTCCACAAGGCGTTCGACAACCGCGTCGGAATCGGCGCCGCGATCGAGCTGGGTAAAGCCATAGAGAAAATGGATCATCCGAACACGATCTACTGCGCTGGAAGCGTGCAGGAAGAGGTCGGCGTGCGCGGTGCGCAGGTCATCACCAGCATCGTCAAGCCGGATATCGCGTTTATCCTGGAAGGTCCTCCTGCGGACGACACCATCGGCCAGTACGCCAAATCGACTCCGCAAACTTGCGTTGGAAAGGGCGTTCACGTCCGCCTGTACGATCCGAGCATGCTCGTCCATCAGGGATTGTGCCAGTTTGTTATTGATACGGCTAAAGAAAACGACATCCCGATCCAGATGGCTGTCCGAAAAGGCGGCGGAACCGACGGCGCGAGGATTCACCTTGCCCACGAAGGTATCCCGTCCATCGTCCTGGGAGTCCCGGTTCGATACGCGCACAGCCATATCGGCTCGATATCCATGGACGACTACGAGAACCTCATCAGGCTGATTACCGTTATCAGCCGGAAATTCGACGCGAAAACCCTGCAATCCATTCTGGATTACTGATGAAAACGAGGTTGAGCTTAAAACAACCGATAGGCATTTTCGATTCAGGAGTCGGAGGACTCACCGTCTTCCGGGAAATTCGTCGTCTCTTCCCCCACGAGGATATCGTCTATTTCGGCGATACCGCTCGCGTACCGTACGGCCCCAAATCTCGTGAGACCGTCATCAACTATTCCATCCAGAACGCCCGTTTCCTGCTGCAACTCAACGCCAAGATCATCGTGGTCGCCTGCAACACGGCGGCGTCCGTTGCCCTGCCTGCGCTTCAGGCCCGTTTCGATGTCCCCGTCATCGGGGTGATCGAACCCGGCGCGCGCATGGCGATCGAAGCGACGAAGAATCGCCGGATCGGAGTGATCGGAACGGAAGGAACCATCCGCAGCGAAGCCTACAAGCACGCGATCAACGATCTCGATGGGAATCAAGAGGTTCTCGGTACTGCATGTCCGCTGTTCGTGCCGTTTGCTGAAGAAGGCTGGGAAGACCACACCGTCACGAGGATGGTCGCAGAGGAATACCTGAGAGACCTCCTGCACATGAATATCGATACGCTCGTCCTCGGCTGCACACATTACCCGATCCTCAAGGACACCATCAGGCAGGTCGCGGGAGACGACGTTACTTTGATCGACAGCGCGGAAGCCATCGCGTTTCATTTGAAGGAGATACTCCCCGATCCCGCGGACTCGGGCGAAGGGACTGACCGCTTTTTTGTAAGTGACAACGAACAGAAATTTGAACAAATCGCAAGGAAGATACTACAGAATCATGTCAAACCACTACAAAAAGTCCGACTTGGAGAAACCTGGTTCCTGGAAAATCTGGAATCATCTTGTCAGTAAGGGGCAGGTTGCAATGGTCAACTACCCTGTCATCGCGTTCAAAATCGCCAACATCGTTCTGGGAATCAAGAAGGACGACGTCGTTTCTGTCAGCGGCGACATCCACAACTCGCCCAAGGACGAAGCGTTGGAAGATATTCTTGCGGAAATCCCCCTGATTGAAGAGCTCGCACTGGCGATCCGAAAGAAAAAAGCCTTCCCGGTCATCGACCTCTCCACCGACAATCTCAAGCGCAGATTTTTATCGGAAATGCCGGAAGACATCTACGAACTCCCCCTCTCCTATTACACGAAATGGGCAGAGCGCATCGACTTCTTCATCGATATCGGCTGGCGAAACATGCCGCAGCTATACGAAGGAATCGAGGACAAGCTCTTCGGAAAGATCAAGAATTCCACGCAGGAAATCTGGAATGTCGTGAACCGGCAGGGGAAACGCATCCTGTTCCTCGGATTCCCCACCCACTCTTTGGCGGAATTCTTCGAACTGGAATATGAGAAGCTCCTCGCCATGTATTTCAAAGGTCTCGACTGCGACTACAATCGCATCATCCACATCTCGGAAGAGCTTCGTAGCGAATTGACGCGCCTGAACACCTTCAAGCTGGGCTCATCGGAAGAGAGCGAAGCGGAGGTCGCTTCACTCGAGATCAAGCTCGACAGGACCTTCGCTGAGAACATGCCCTCTCACCCATTCAAGGAGAAGAATCTGATTCTCCCGGGCGGGAAACTCGAGTTCGAGCTTGAAACAGACCGGCTTACGGGTGTCTTTGTCGCGGAATGCGGATACTACGGAAAATACATGTTCCGCAATATCCGTATCCACTTCGCAGAAGGAAAAGTGTATTACGTCGAGTTCGACGCAGGCATCAAGGGCGGGAACAAGTTCCGCAATGCGATCATGAATCGCAGCGGAAAATATCGTCTTTGCATCGGCCTGAATGAACAAATCACGGAGACAACCGGCTATTACCTGTACGATCAGGTAATGCAGGGCAACGTGGGGATCAAGATGTTCTCTTCCTTCGGTGAAGAGATCATCCTGACAAACAAACGAGTCAAACTGATCACGGAGAACGAAGAACATTTACTACGGGACATTATTTACGGCTAACATATTATTATATAAAGGGGATGGGAAATGACAAAGTATATTTTTGTAATCGGCGGAGTTGTATCGTCGCTGGGCAAGGGAATCGCATCGGCAACGATTGGGTTCTTACTGAAACGAATGGGCTACAAGGTCGGGATGATCAAGCTGGATCCGTATTTGAACGTGGACCCGGGGACGATGAGTCCCTTCCAGCACGGCGAGGTCTTTGTAACGGACGACGGCGCTGAAACAGACCTGGACCTGGGGCACTACGAGCGTTTCATCGATCAGAGCCTCACGCAGGCATCCAACACGACCGCCGGAAAGATTTACGAGAAGGTGATCGACAAGGAACGCCGGGGCGCATACCTCGGGAAGACCGTTCAAGTGATCCCTCACGTGACCAACGAGATTATCCACAACATCCGCAAGCAGGAAGGTGAGAACGACGTCATCATCGTTGAGATCGGCGGAACCGTGGGCGACATCGAGAGCCTTCCCTTCCTGGAAGCGGTTCGTCAGTTGCGCCTCGACGTGGGCCAGGAGAACAGCTTGTTCGCATTCCTCACGTACGTGCCGTACGTTAGAGCGGCCGGTGAACTGAAGACCAAGCCGACCCAGCACAGCGTCTACAAGCTGCGCGAAATCGGTATTCAGCCCGACATCCTCCTGTGCCGCTCCGAAGAGAGCTTCAACGACGAGATCAAGTCAAAAATCGCGCTCTTCACCAACGTGACGAAATCGCATGTGATCAACGCGATCGACGTCGACCACATCTACCGCGTTCCTATCGTTTACTGCGAGGCGGGGCTGCACAGCATTATATGTAAGAGCCTGCACCTGGAAGAGAAGCCTGTTGACCTGAGCGATTGGGAGCAATTCCTCAACAACCTCACCCAGTCCGAGCAGGAAGTGACGATCGCGATCTGCGGTAAATACGTGGAGCACCAGGACGCTTACAAGAGCGTGGAGCAAGCATTGATTCACGCGGCGGCGCATCACCGCACCAAGCTGAAATTCTGCTGGGTCGATACAGAGAAGACCAACCACCGCGCGGAGATGGAGAAGACCCTGAGCGAAGTCGACGGCATCCTTGTGCCGGGCGGCTTTGGCGTGCGCGGCATCGATGGTAAGATCATCGTCGCCAGATACGCTCGCGAGAACAAGATACCCTACTTCGGAATCTGCCTTGGCATGCAGGTGGCGGTCATCGAATTCTCGAAAAACGTTTGCGGTCTTACCGGTGCATACAGTGTCGAGTTCGACGAAACCTGTGAGCATCCGGTCATCTCCATGATGGAAGACCAGAAGTACATGGAACTCGTGGGCGGTACCATGCGTCTCGGCGCGTACGATTGCAAGCTCAAGCCCGGAACTCTGGCGCACAGCATCTACAAAGAGGACGTCATTTCCGAGCGCCACAGGCACCGCTACGAATTCAACAACGACTACCGCGGAAAGATCGTCGAGAACGGTATGAACATCACCGGAACCACGAAGGAAGACCTCCTCGTCGAAATCGTCGAGATCCCCGAGCATCCTTTCTACATCGGCGTTCAGTTCCATCCGGAATTCAAGTCGAGACCCAACAGGCCGCAGCCGATTTTCCGAGACTTCATCGGCGCCGCTCTCAAGAACAAGAAAACCAAAGAATAATCACAAATCCGGGGAGGAACCATGACAATCGACCTCATCAGCGACTGGCTCAACATTTCCGTTCGGTCGTCACGACTACTAGCGGCTGTCGTGGTTCTGCTCCTCTCGTGGGTTCTATACCTCATCGCAAGACACATCCTGCTGAAAATCATCGACAAGGTCGTGCAGAAAACGAAAACCCACTGGGACGACACGCTCCGCAAGCACCGTGTATTCCGGCGCATGATCCTGGTGGTTCCCGTCCTGACGGTGTGGTTCTTCGCCTACCTGTTTCCGGGCGTTCAGGCTTTCCTGCACAAGATTTGCGTCTCGCTGATGTTCGTCATCGGGATCGGAACCTTTTACGGCGTGCTCAACACCATCGAAGAGATATACGGAGAGCTTCCCGTCTCCCGCGAGCGCCCCATCAAGGGGTTCATACAGATTTTCAAACTGATCCTCTTTATCTTCGGGATCATCGTCATCGTGGGCGTGCTCATCGACAAATCGCCGATCTACCTGCTGAGCGGCCTCGGCGCGATGACCGCCGTCCTGATCCTCGTTTTCAAGGACACCATCCTATCCTTCGTGGCCAGCGTGAGGGTTTCCTCAAACGGTCTGATCAAGATCGGGGACTGGATAAGCTACCCGCAGCACAACGCCGACGGCGAGGTGATCGACATGGCGCTGCACTCCATCCGTATCCGCAACTGGGACAAGACCATCACCACCATCCCCATGCACAAACTGCTGGACGAATCGTTCAAGAACTGGCAGGGCATGGTGGAGACCGGCGGACGGCGCATTATGCGGTCGCTCAACATCGACATGAACAGCGTCCACTTTCTGGATGAGGAGCACATTGAGAAGCTTGCGCAGATTCGCTTGCTGAAGGGTTACATCGAGGAGAAGAGGGCGGAAATCGAGGCGTTCAACCAAAGCATCGAGAAGGACGACAGTGTTGTCGCCACCAGCCGCAGAATGACCAATTTCGGCACCTTCCGGGCATATATTGCGGCGTACCTGCACAGCCTCTCCACCATCCGGCAGGACATGACCTTCCTCGTGCGGCATCTGGAGCCAACCCCGCAGGGAATCCCGCTACAGGTATACGTTTTCACTGCCACCACCGAGTGGGCAATGTACGAATCCATCCAGGCCGACATCTTCGATCACCTGCTGGCCATCATCCCCGAGTTCGACCTCCGCATCTTCCAAAATCCCTCCGGCTGGGACTGGCGTGCGGGGAGATGAGACGTACCTCCAGCCTCAGCTAACCTTCCACATCAAAGAAGTCTATACACAAGCGAGCATTGTTCTGCTTGACAATCCCGTGTAAATGGCGCAATCTTGCGAAAAGCAATACAAAAGGATATCTTATGGTTGGCAAACGAGTTAAACGAATCGACGGCGAAGCGAAAGTCAGGGGACAAGCCAAGTTCGGCGACGACCTTCAATTGCCCGGCATGCTCCACGCAGCCTGCCGGTTCGCGGACATTACCTGCGGTAGAATCACACGACTGGGCACAGCGAACGCAGAGGCAATGCCCGGCGTTGTCAGCATCGCGACATACAAGCATGTTACCGGGAACCAGTTGATTGGCGCGATCCGCAAGGACCAGTATCCGCTGGTCAACGACCGGATTTACTACGAAGGTGACGTCATCGCCGTGGTGGCAGCAACCACAAAAGAACAAGCGCAAGCGGCCGCGGAGGCGATCGACGTGGAGTACGAACCCACCGAAGGTATCTTCGACATCGAAGAGGCCGTGAAACCCAGCGCCAGACTGGTTCACCCCGAGTTTGAAAGCAATGTTGTTGTGCATTACCCGCTTCGTAAAGGCGACGTTGAAGCCGGCTTCAGCGCTTCCGATCACGTTATGGAGCGCACCTACCGCACCGGCTATCATGAGCATGCCTACATCGAGCCGGAATCGGTGACAGCAGAGCCAGACGTTACCTCAGGCGGTGTAAAGGTTTACGGATCCATACAAAACCCATTCTCGACGCGTGGCGTCGTGGCCGGTTACCTGGGACTTCCCATGAACCGCGTAAACGTGCATGCATCCGTCCTGGGAGGCAGCTTCGGCGGCAAAGACGACACCGTTAACGCCATGTGCTGCCGTGTTGCGCTTCTCGCCAAACTGACCGGCCTTCCCGTGAAACTCACCTACAAACGCGAAGAATCCTTCCGCGAAAGCTACAAGCGTCATCCCTATATCCTGCGCTATAAAGTCGGGTACAACAACGACGGAAAACTCAACGCCATGAACATCGATATCCTGGCGGACTCCGGCGCGTACTCGTCCCAGACCTTCTTCGTCAACTGGCGCTCCGTGGTTCAGGCGACGGGCCCCTACGAGATACCCAATGTCCACACGGATATTCGCGGAATCTACACCAATAACGTTTACACCGGCGCGTACCGCGGATTCGGCTCCCCGCAAATCGTTTTCGCACAGGAAACCCTCATGGATGAAATCGCGGCTGCCCTCGGAATGGACCCTGTGGCGTTGCGCAGGCTCAATGGATACAAACAGGGCTCGAAAACAGCTTCAGGCCAATGCCTCGATAACCATGAAGTGTCGCTACTCTCAGTCCTCGATCGCGCGATCGAAAAGAGCGACTACTACGCCAAACGCAAGCAGTATGCCGATATGGAAAACCACCGGTATCGCTACGGCATCGGCCTTGCGGTCAGCCATCGTGGCTGCTCCCTCGGCGCGGAAGGATCGGACGCGTCGACCGCGATCGTCTCCATGCAGGCGGACGGCTCGGTGTACGTGATCAGCGGCCAGAACGAAAACGGACAGGGACTCAAAACCTCCTTCTGCATGATCGCCGCGCAGGAGCTCGGCATTCGGCTGGAAGACATCGTTTTCCTCGATCCTCAGACCGGCACCGTCTCCGACGGCGGACCGACCGTCGCCTCTCGCGGTACCCTGATGGGCGGAAAAGCAGTGCAGGTTGCCGCCGCGGAAGTGAAGAGTCGGCTGTTCCCCTTCGTGAAAGACCACTTCGGAGTCGAAGGCGTTGACGACCTCATCTGGTACGATGGGCTCATCCACGCCAGGGGCGATAGCGCGAAGGAACCGCTTAAGATCGCGGATATCGCTCGCAAAGCCGCTTTCACGGGCGCGCACCTTTCCGCGTACGGCTGGTACCGCATGCCTGACGCGGAATGGCATCATCATACAGGACAGGGAAAAGCCTACAATACTTACGTTTATGGATGCCAGGTCGCCGAAGTGCGCATCGAGAAATCCACCGGAAAATTGGAAGTTGTCAAAATCACAGCCGTCCACGACGCAGGCAAAATCATCAATCGCACCGGCGCGGAAGGCCAGATATACGGTGGCGTTGCGCAAGGCATGGGCTACGGCATGATGGAAGACTACAACGTCCAGCGAGGCGTTCTGAAATCGCAGAATCTGGATGAATACCTCATCCCGACGGCTATGGACGTCCCGCCCATCGACGCCGAATTCATCGAGAATCCCGACGATTTCGGGCCTTTCGGCGCGAAATCGCTGGGAGAGCCAACGCTAGAGCTTACCGCGGCCGCCGTAAACAACGCTTACGCCCACGCATCAGGTAAGCCCAGCGAATCCATCCCGATCAACCTCGAGAAAGTCCTGATCGGCAAGCCGCTCCACAAGCCGCACCGAAGCAGCGAAAGCGGCGTCGCCATCAAGAAACTCCGCCTGGGCGAAATGACCGTCGTTCGCCCCGGATCCATTGAAGAGGCCCTGCGCCTTAATCCGGAAGGAGAATCGCGCTACCTCGCCGGCGGAACCGATCTGCTGGTACAGCTCCGCAACACGGGCGCTCCGGCTCAACTCATCGATCTCAGCCGCATCGAGGAGCTTCATACTATTCAGGAGATGGATGGCGGTTATCGCATCGGGGGCGGCGTCACGTTCTCCGAACTTCTCGCTCACAAAGAGATGATGCGGCGATGTCCGGTTCTCAGGGAAGCGATCTCGCGCATTGGAGCCAGGCAAATACGCAATCGGGCCACGATCGCCGGGAACCTGGTGAATGCCGCTCCCTGCGCCGATTCAGCACCACCTCTCATACTATATAATGCCGTCATTCGCATCGCCTCGAGAAGTGGCACGCGAGAAATCCCGGCCTCCGATTTCATTCTCCATGCCTATAAAACAGCGCTTCGACCCGGAGAAATTTTCGCATCCATCGATCTCCCCGCAGGCGATCCCTCCGAATCCTGGGGCTACTACCAGCTTGGCAGACGCAACGCAATGAACATCACGCGCATGAGCGTAAGCGTCGCCGCAAAAATGAGTCCGGATGGTGTCATCGAGAATTGCCGCATCGTTCAGGGCTCGCTGCTCTCCAAACCCGGGCGATTGACCGAAGTCGAACAAGCCATGCTTGGCCAGAAGGCCGCAAACGGCCTCTCCCCCGCCGCGCGGGAAACGCTGGACGCAATCCTCGATCGCGAAATCGGTGGAAGGTGGTCGTCCGAGTACAAGATTCCGGCCTTTGTTGGAATCCTGGACGATGCCGTCAGAGAGCTTGATCAGAAAGGAGCGAAAGAATGAAGACCATAAATATCATCGTTAACGGATTCAGCCACACCCTCGACGTTCCGGACAACCGCAGGCTCCTCGACTTGCTTCGCGAAGACCTCGGCCTCACGGGGACCAAGGAAGGCTGCGGAATCGGCGAATGTGGGGCTTGCACTGTCATTATGGATGGACAGGCGATCAATTCCTGCCTTGTACTCGCGGTTCAAGCTGACGGCAGCAGCATCATGACCGTCGAAGGTCTCGATCAGGACGGTGAGATGAGCCGCTTGCAGAAGGCTTTTCTGGAGCATGGCGCCGTCCAGTGCGGTTTTTGCACTCCCGGAATGCTGATGTCTGCCAAAGCGCTTCTGGACAGCAATCCCCACCCGACCGAGGCGCAGATCAGGGAAGCCATTTCCGGCAATCTCTGTCGCTGCACCGGTTACAAGCAGATCGTTGACGCCGTGAGCGCGGCCGCTGATTCGGCCGAAAAATGAAGCTGCTAACCAACGCCAGGATTCCGGACGGTTCGGGAAGCCGCGTCGCGCATATCGCTTATGACGAAACCATCCGTCGCATTCACGATGAGATGCCACCATCGGACGATTTCAGCGAGATCGTCGATGGTAACAGCTTCATTGTCCTGCCCGGATGCATCGACGCACACGTCCACTTCAACGATCCGGGATTTACCCGGCGCGAAGACTTTTTTACAGGAACCGCGGCGGCGGCGGCAGGCGGGATCGCCACGATCATCGACATGCCCTGCACATCCCTTCCACCGATCACGGACGTCCACGCGCTGGAAAGCAAGCTCGCTGCAATTCAGGAAAAAGCTGTCGTCGATTTCGCCCTTTGGGGAGGAATTCGAGGCAACGATAACTTCTCGGAGGAGCGCATCGAGAAGCTTTGGAACCGGGGTATCACCGGATTCAAAGTCTACACGATTTCCGGCATGGAGACCTTCCAGGCTCTACCTTACGAACGCATCGAGCAGTTGTTCAAGACCTTCGACGGCACGGACATCCTCTTCGCTTTCCACGCGGAGGACCCGAATGTCATCAAGTCATCAACTCTCAACCCTGCCGATTGGAGAAGTTTTCCCCGCATTCGCAGCGTCGAGGCAGAAGTCGAGGCCGTCAAACGCATCCTCGACATCCAGCGAGACAACCGCATTCACTTCGTACACATCAGCTCGAAGAAGGCTGCAAACCTGATCATCCAGGCGCGAAACGACGGCAGGAACGTCACATTCGAGACCTGCCCGCACTACCTCGAATTCACTTGGGACGATTACGCCACGCTTAAAGGGAAGCTCAAGACAGTGCCGCCGGTGAAATTCGCCGAAGATCGCGCATCCCTGCGCCAGGCAATCGGAAACGGCACCGTGGATTACGTCACGACCGACCATGCGGGAGTCGATTGGGAAACCGGCAAGAACCTGCCCGACTTCCAGGAAGTCTACTGCGGAATTCCAGGCACCCAAACGTTGGTACCTTATATCATCTCCGAGTTCCACGTCCGCCGCGGAATCCCGCTGCAGAAAATCTCCGATCTCCTCTCGGCCAACCCCGCCAGAAGGCACGGCCTGTACCCACGTAAAGGAAGTCTGCAACCAGGCTCCGACGCGGATTTCACCATCATCGATATAAGCAGGAATGCCGCCTTCAGCGAGTCGCGACTGCGCTCAAAAGGGAAGTACAGTCCTTTCCACAATCGACGATTCTCCGCAAGCATCGTAAAGACTATCGTGAGGGGCCAAACGGTGTATGATTGTGACAACCCGGATGAAATCCCCTCAGCCTGGGGAAAGTGGGTGCGTAGAAGTTGATTGCAATTCGTTGAGAGGCGGGAGTAGATTCGTTCGATCTCCCTTTTCAACGTGGTGTTCCACATCGTTTTATTGCGCTCGATAGTCCCAATGATGTGGTATATCCACGTTGAAAAGGGAGATCGGGCGAAGATGCCGCGCCGGTATGCCAGCGGACGCCATTAAAACCAGTAGCCCATTCTCATTCGCCAGATATTCCGGTACTCATTGAAGAAATCCCGGTACTCATACCCAGCTCCGACCTCGAATCGGTTCCATACATACCCGCATTCCGCCTCAACAATCCAGAATTGTTCATCCTCACCGTCGTTGCGATAAAATCGATCCTCAGCGCTCACGCGGAAATACATAGGCTTCCCGTATCCGCTTACTTTATAGGCAATATCGATGGACGTTCCCTCGAAATCCTCAGAATAAACCGACGCTCCGGCACAAAGCCGGAATTCGAGATACTCGTTGTGCGCGAATATAAAAGACGGCATCACCCGCCACTCGCTGCCGGTGACATCCTCATCCAGCGAGACGCGCTGATATCCTGTCTCCAGAAGAATCCGCTTCCATCCACCCTGGAATGTAAAACCGAAATGCTTGTCCAGATCGCTTCCGACATGATCGTTCAAGGTGAAATGAAAAGCCCAGGCCTTGCCCCGCACCTTTTTCAGGCCATCGTCATCAGCAAAAGGATACTCCTGATACCCGTACCGATCGGAGAGTTCATCGCCAAGCATCCAGCCCGGTAGCATGATGAAAAGCATGGACCCCGCAGCGGCGGCAAGTACAGCGTTGCTGACATTCTTTCCATCCGCGTCGAGCCGATGCGCAGGCTTTTTATCGGATGCGATGGATAAAACGGATGTCGCCAATACAAGAAGTGTTATCAGAATTCGCTTCATCGATGCTTATTCTTCCTGGTTCGAAGAGCCATCCAGATCGAGGATTTTGTTCCCTTCGACGTAGTCCTGCGTCTTGTACTGTGTGATATTCTGAAGTTTGCGTGTTATATCGCCGAGTCGATCGACCTGACTCTTGATCTTCTCGAAAGTATTACTCCCCTTGTCAGTAGCCTCCGACATCAGTCGAAGCTCAACGGCGCTGCTCAGATACTGCAACGGCTGATTCATCTCGTGGCAAATCGCTCCCGCGAGTTCAAGCGACACCTCGAGTTTCTCCTTCATCAGCTTCTCCGCTTCGGCCATCTTCCGCCAGGATTCGTCCGAAAGCGTAATGATCAACCGGTCCACATCCGAATCTTGATCGATGTTGCTGATCTTCAAATGCCCCGGGAAGCTGCTTCCATCCCTGCGACAGCAATGAGCGTCCGTCTCCACAGGGAGATTCTTCGCCAGCATCTCTCTTTTCAATTCTTGAATACGCTTGTACTCGCTCGTGGAAACAAAAAGCGTTGGGAGCTGAATATCCGTAAGAGGATCGTCGTCATCGTACTGGAAAATCTGCTTCATTCCCGAATTTGCCCATCGCACCGCTTCATTCTGGATCATGGCGATCCCGATCGGAGAGGATGAAAGAATCGTCTCGAGCGTCTGGTTCGATTCCTGGAGCGCTGCATCGATTTTCATACGCTCGTCAATCTCTTTAACAAGCGCGTCTCGGGTCGTGATCAGGTTTTTCAAGCGAGCCGTCATACGGTTGATTGTTGCGGCAAGAACGCCTATTTCGTCCTTCGAACGTATGGCGACCTGATAATCGAGGTTACCGTTGGAGATATAATCGATATCCTTCATCAGATAATCCGTCGCCCGAATAACATTGGTCGCGGTGAACTGATTCACCACCGCAATGACGAGAACGAGCAATAGGCTCAATAGGAAGATATACAGGTTTATTCTCTTTTGCGACGATATCGTTTTATCCCGCACGATGTTCTGCAGAACAAAGGCGTACGACACAAGTTCCTGAGAGGACACGAGGATCTGATCCGACAGACTCTGGATTCTCTCCCTCGTCATCTCCTTGTGAGCGTCCGGTTTACTCATGCGCTTGATCTCGGCCTGAAGCTTCCGGTACTGGTTGTGCAATTTCCCTATATTCATCTGGACTTGCTTATAAATCCGAACTTCCTCCTTCTCCACGAAGGATGTCGAATTGATCTGCTGTATGAGCGAGTTGTACTTGTGCTGCCATTGATCCTGCTGCCGGGTTTCGGAAACACTTTTCTGCGATGACTCCACATACAGGAGGTATTGATGGGTCAACGTCTCCAGTTCCGTGACGGATTTGACAATGTTGGATGTCTCCAAAGACAATTTTCCCAAGCGATCTGCCTCGCGGTTTCCGCCCCAAATAACAAAACCCGCCACGATGACGAAGAACAGCGTCAGATAAATGTTTAGCCTCAGTTTATGCTTGATTTTCATAGCGCTTTATTGAATAATGGTGATTGCATGAGGATTGGCCTGAGCAAGAAACGTTGTGTCGATGCGATCCTGATAATCGGGGATGACATCGCAGCGCATCAACTCCATTCGCACCATCCACCGCGCGATATTTTCCATCTCGAGAATCAGGTTCTGCTCGAGAGAGACGTGCAAGCGTGTTTCGGGATTGGACCAGTTTCTTTTCATCTCAGGACTCAACATTGAATAAAAAACCTTGTACCCGTCTGTCTTGTCCAGATATGCCAGTTCGGCTTCATAAATCGCTGCGATGAATCCATAGACGACCTCAGGATGTACACGAATGAACTGCTTCGTCGTGACGATGTTCAAGGTATTCGAAGGCAATTCGGGACTGCTGAATCGGTTGATTTTCCCCTTCAATGCCGTATCGATCTTCTCAAGATACGGATCCCGCAAACAGATTGCGTCCAGCTTCCCGGAAATCATCAAGTCCGTGAGATTGCCTGCTTTATCGAAGACGAAATGCACTTCTTCTTCGGGAATTCGATTTTCCAGGAGAAAATTGTTCAGGAAGTAATGGATGGAAGAACCTTTTGTCGTCCCGATGGTTTTCCCGATCAGATCGATGGGCTCGTGAATGCCACGATCTTCCCGGGCAAGAACATGGTATAGATTGTAGAACGTCGCTACGGACGCAATGATTTGTAGCGAGTCATTCGCCACCGAACTGTACACGTAAGGTCCAAGGCCGGCAACGCAAAAATCGACATCCCCCGCGACAAGCCCCGCAAGAGCTTGTTTGCCCGTCCCATACAGTGTCGGCTCGATTTTAATGCAATTCTCCTCATACGCTTTGATATCGTCCGCCAGCGAGGGTAAAAAATTGAGAGACTCGGCATATCCGAAACGCACGGGATAGAGCGTGCATCTCTTATCCTTGCAATAGAGCAAAACGGTAGCCACAGTGAAAACAATGAGCAAGCCCAGCAGAGGAATCCAGAATTTCCTTTTCATTTACACCTTCCTATCGAAAAAATATCGACAGAATTTTCAATGTCAATCATTTTTGTTGCGTAAAATAAAATAAATCAAATTCATCCAAGATGCTTCAGGAACGGAAGTTGCAAGTTGACATGACAAGCGAGGTGTATATATGAAAAGGCTTATGTTACTTTCAATATTGTTGATAGCGCAGGTAATTCTCCTGGCGGAACTGATCAATCTGAATCCCGATCCTTTCGGCGAGCCTTGGCTGGCGGGAGGACTTCGACCGCTCACGCACGCCGACTCCCTCTATCTGGAATCGCTTCCGAATCTCAGACTCACCCGGGACCAGGCGGTTAGGAACAGGCCGGCATCCGTTGACAACTCGCTTTACCCGTATTTTCGCCCGATCTTCAACCAGGATGGCGGAAGCTGCGGACAAGCCAGCGGTATCGGATACAACTTCACGTATGAGATCGACTGGGAGCGTGACATCAACGCGAACACTGCCGAAAACGTGTATCCGACCCACTATACCTGGAACTTCCTGAACGGCGGTGAAGAAGGCGGATCGTGGTATTGGGACGGCTGGAACATCATCGACGCGAACGGATGCCCCAATACGCAAACCTATGGAGGTGGCATCGCGACGGGCGGGCGCACGAGATGGATGAGCGGTTACGACGAATACCGCGCCGGAATGGAAAACCGCGTTCTGGAAGTCTCTTCCATCTTCGTTGGCGACACCCTCGGTCTCGAAACACTCAAGGCGTGGATGAACGACCACCTCGACGGCTCGGAAATCGGCGGCCTGGCGAACTTCGCCTGCGGTGTTACAGAAATGCAGACCGTTTATCTGTTCGACTACAATCCCGAGCCCGGCATACAGTGCGTAATACAGTGGGGCGATGTCATGAATCACGCCATGACGTTCGTCGGATACAACGATTCCATCCGATACGACTACAATAACGATGGCCGGTACACCAACGACATCGACACCAACGGCGATAACATCGTCGATATGCGCGATTGGGAAATCGGCGCTCTGATCGTGGCCAACAGCTGGGGAAACGACTGGGGAGACGACGGCAAGATATACATGATGTACAGGCTTCTCGCGCTGGACGTATCAGAAGGAGGCGTATGGAACAACACCGTTCACGTCATGCGAGCCAAACAGACGTATCAACCCCTCGCAACCGCGAAGGTCACCCTTACCCATGATTGCAGAAACAAAATCAGGCTATCCGCGGGAGTCTCGGCGGATCCCGAAGCGACCGAACCCACTTACACCATTTCCTATCCGATGTTCAATTATCAGGGAGGCGAGCGCTACATGCAAGGCGGAACGACCCTTGCGGACAAAACCATCGAGATCGGGCTGGACGTCACGCCGCTCCTGAGCTATGTGGAGCTTGGCGAGGAATTCCGCTTCTTCCTCATCGTGGAAGAGAACGATCCGGATGGAATTGGCGAGGGCTCGGTGGATTTTCTTTCGTTCATCAATGAAACCCAGGACGAGCCAATTGAAACCGCCTGGAGCGAGACATCCGTCCCCATCGAGAACCATGGGATCACCTACTGCCCGGTCAACGCCAGCATCGAGTTCGACCGCGTGACGATTCCCCCGCAGGATTTACCGGAAGCGGATGTCAATGAGCCATACTCGTTCCAACTGGTTGCCGAGAACGGGCAACCGCCCTATCGCTGGAGTATGCTGATGGACTACTCCGATATCGAGACGACATCGGATTATCCGGATTTCGAGGGTACGCAGCTCTACCTGACCGGTTACGACGACAGCTCCACCATGCAGTTGCTGCCGTTCAACTTCCCCTTTTACGGCGAAATCCATGACTTTATCTACATAGGAACGGATGGAAGCATCGGCTTCGATTACGGCTCCACCAGCGCGCGAAACGAGAACGCCATTATCAATCAACGCATCATTACGCCTTACGGATCAGACCTGATGCTTTTTCCGGATCTCGGCGACGGCATCTGGTTCGAAACCGATTCCCGCAGAGCGAAGATCAAGTGGAAAGCCTCTCGCTACGACGATCCCGGTTTCGACCTGGAGATGATGGCATTTCTCCACAACGATGGCAAGATCGAGTTCTTCTACGGGAATGTCGATCCCAGCAGCAATTGGGCGGCGGGAGTATCCAAAGGCGACGGCGTGAATTTCGATATGCTCTCGATCTCCGGAAACGAGCAGATATTCCCAGCATACTCATGCTATTACGAGTATCCGGAAACCCCTGAAGGAATGATTCTTAGCGAGGACGGGATTTTCTCGGGAACCCCGATTGAAGACGATCAGACATGGCAACTGACCATGATGGTGAAAGACGACAATCGCATCCAGGCGGAGCGCACGTTCAGCTTCACGACCGGCGAGATGAGTTCCGAAGTCGATGTAGAGCCTTATCGAATGACACTGGCGCAAAACGTCCCGAATCCGTTCAATCCAGAGACGGCGATCCGCTATTCCATTCCGCAAGACAGCCATGTTCTCCTGGAAGTTTTCAACATTCGCGGTCAGAAGGTCGCCACGCTTGTGGACGATATCCAAAGCGCTGGCGCACACGACGTTATCTGGAAGGGAATCGACAACAATGGCAAGAACGTTTCAAGCGGTGTATATTTCTACCGAATCGAGACAACGGGTAAATCGCTAACGAGGAGAATGCTGCTTCTGAAGTAATTTCCCCGGCAAAACAGGCGAAAGCAATCACATTTCGAGGCGATGCAAACGACGAAAGGATGATTTTCGAGAAAAGATTGACGTAGAATCGGTGGTATTACATAGTTTCCTGCAAGAAATTCAGGCGGGAGTATCCAATGCCATTGAGAAGCGTAAAGATTCGCACATCGCTGATGCTGTCCTATCTCACGATCATCGTCGTGGTTATGGCGAGCGCCGCGGTCCTCACCAGCCTCGTGCTTTCAACCATCGTTGACGAAGTTCATTCCATTGCCTCGAAACAGGCGACATCCATCGCGGAAGTCAATTACCGGCTTTCGGAGAATGTACTGAGTCGATACGGCGAGAAGCTGGTCGAAGCGCAGGCCAACACAGCGGTCGTCGAGCTTTCCTGGATGTTGAAAGGGAAAGACGCCAACAACTATAACAAGCTCCGAAAAGATGAACCGGTGCGAGCCGTCGCCACACAGGATATTCACATCGACGACCGCAAGGCCGGATACATGGATGTTCTAGACAACAAAGGAATCTCGATCCTCCATCCGAATAAGGATATCGAAGGCCGCAATTTCAACGAGTGGCAGGAGCAGTTCCCCGTCATGTGGGACCTTGTGGAGCAATCGTTTACGCAGGATCACATCAAGGGATACTACACCTTTCTGGACAAAGAGAACAACGAGCGCCGCAAGTTCATGGTGCTCCGTCATATACCCGGCACAAAACTCATCCTCGTGGCTGCCGTCAACATCGACGCCTACTTCATGCCGGTACACGAGCAGATCGAGAAAGAGTCGAACGCACACATCGCACTGATCGACAAGGGATTCGACGAGACGACGACACGAATCAAGAAGCACCTCTATATGGTAGGCTTCCTGGTAGATTTCCTGATTCTGCTCGTTGCCATTGGATTCGGCGTGTGGTTCTCGCACCGCATCTCCAAGCCCGTACTGCGTCTACGGGACCATGTGGAATCAATGTCCAAGGGAGATTTCTCCACCGATTTCTCACCGCAGGGCTCCACCGAGCAACAGCAGCTCGCGAATGCCTTCAACGAGATGAAATTCCATTTCCAGTCGTTACTCGTGGAGGTGAAGCGGTCCGTGATCAGCCTCATCTCGACAGCCACGGAGATTTCGGCAACCGCGCTTCAGCAACAGGATAACATCAACGGACTCGGCTCTTCCACCAACCAGGTGGTGGCCGCCTCCAGGCAGATTTCCGCCACATCCCGCGAGCTGGTTCAGACCATGAGCGAAGTGACCGACTCCGCCAACGACACCGCCGACCTGGCCGGAACCGGCAAGAACGACCTGATACAGATGGACAAAACCATGCGCGAACTACTCGACGCCTCCATCTCGATCTCGGACAAGCTCACCATCATCAACGAACGAACGGAAAATATCAATACAATCACGACCACCATCTCCAAAGTAGCCGAGAAGACGAATCTCCTTTCGCTGAACGCGGCGATCGAGGCGGAAAAAGCCGGCGAATACGGCAAGGGATTCTCCGTCGTAGCGCGGGAAATCCGTCGCCTCGCCGATCAAACGGCCGTTGCAACCATGGACATCGGCAAAATGATCAAGGAGATGTACAACTCGGTCTCCTCCGGCGTGATGGAGATGGAGAAGTTCATGCACCGCGTGCGAAGTGGAACGGAAGATGTCCAGGGTATCATCTCCAAGCTGGAAAGGATCATCGAGAAGGTGCAACAACTCACGCCTCGCTTCGAGGAAGTGGAAGCGCAGATACAGATGCAGTCGGAAGGCGCCGGACAAATCAGCACCGCCATGTCCGACCTCAATCAGACAGCCTTCAAGACATCCGACTCCATCGCGGACTTCGAAAAGACCACGCGACAGCTCAAGGAAGCGGCTGCTAATCTCCAGCAAGAGCTGAAATATTTCAGGGGCATCGACTCCGGAGAAAGCGACGTATCTTGAAGATCGGGATTTTCACCATATCCGGGCAGCTATCCGGCTTGATCTACTCGCTGACTCGCTCGGAGAACGATCTCGAAATCCTCTGGGCAGCAAGGACGGGCCCCGAGGCGGTTGAGCTCCACCGCAGGCAACGCGTGGACGTATTCATGATCGCCATCGACATTCCGCTTGTCGTAGCTAAAAAGACCGTCGAGGACCTACTCAAGGTATGGAAATGCCAGGTGCTGGTCATCGCGCACAATCTGGGACGCGACACCCGCTTCATATTCGAATTGATGGCGGCCGGAGCCACCGACCGCGCGATTGTCCCCAAGGATCCGACAGCCGAAAACCTCGTGGAGTTCGTTCGTAAAATCCGCAATCTTGGAAATCTATCCAGCCCGATGACGACGGAATCCAGCGAGGCGAACCTTCCAACGCTTGTCGCGATCGGAGCCTCCACCGGTGGACCGGGAATCCTCACCTCCATCATGGAAAAGCTGAACGAACCGCTGCCTGCCGCGGTAATTATCATATTGCATATAGCCAGGAGCTTTGCCGTAGGCATGGTGGACTGGATGCAGAAATACACGGAAATCCCCGTGCAGGTCGCACAATCCGGCGATTCTCCCCGTGATAACAACATCTACCTGGCAGCCACCGACGAACATCTCGTCCTCACGCGCTGGAATCGTTTCCGTTATCGCGACGATCCCACACAGCGATTCTATCACCCATCAGTAGACGTATTTTTCAACAGCATCGTCGAGCGACAACCTCCCGGCATGGCTGTTCTACTCACCGGAATGGGCGAGGATGGCGCATGGGGGCTTCTGGAGCTTCGTAAGGCCGGCTGGCACACCGTCGCGCAGGATGAAGCCACGTGCGTGGTCTATGGAATGCCCAAGGTCGCCGCCGATATCGGTGCTGCGGTCCACGTGATGAACCCTGGTCGCATCGCGCAAGAGATCAATGTTTTTGCCAACATCAGAGAACACAGGAGAAAATATGGACAACCTGAAAAACGCTATTGAAAATCTATATAACAATCCCCCGGAGAAATATTCAGAACAGGATCGAGATCTGTTCGCCCGTTTCATCGAAGCGCTCAACCGCGGTGAAATCCGCGCTGCTGAGAAGATCGATTGCACGTGGCAGGTCAACGGCTGGATCAAGAAGGGAATCCTGATCGGGTTCCGCATGGGCTCGCTGGAGAAGATGCCCCAAAGCCGGATGAAGTACTTCATCGATAAGAGCACCTACCCCGAAAGAAGCTTCGAGATCGAAGACGGCGTACGTGTCGTCCCGGGCGGAACATCCGTGCGCACCGGCTCGTTTCTGGCAAAATCCGTCGTGGTGATGCCTCCGTCGTACATCAATGTCGGCGGATATGTCGACGAAGGTTCCATGATCGATTCGCACGCGCTCGTGGGCAGTTGCGCCCAAGTGGGAAGGCGTGTTCATCTTAGCGCGGGTGCGATTCTCGGAGGCGTGCTCGAGCCAATCGGAGCGCAGCCGGTCATCATCGAGGACGACGTATTCATCGGTGGGAACTCCGGGATATTCGACGGAATCATCGTGGGAAATCGCGCGATCATCGCCGCCGGCGTGATCATCACCCAAAGCACGCCCGTCTACGACGCGGTCAACGGCGAATTCCTCGATCGCTCCAAACGGCGGATCCCCGAAGGAGCCGTCATCGTGCCGGGGAGCCGTCCACTTAAAGGTCATGAAGGTTTTTCCGTGTACTGCCCCATCATTATCAAGTATCGCGACGAAAAAAGCGATGTCTCGGTGACGCTCGAGGACACCCTACGATGATGGAGTTGTCCGGCCGATCCCGCCAGCTCAGGCCTTCGCCGATTCGCGAGATATTCAATCACGCGCCAGCTGGAGCAATCAACCTCGGCCTGGGCGAACTCAAGTTCCCGCTCCATCCATTTATTAAGGAAGCCGGATTTCGCGCCCTCGAGCGCGGGGATATCACCTATACGCCCAACGCTGGGCTGCCTTTGCTCAGGCGGAAACTCGCCGAACACTATGGCGTTGATCCCGGCAATATCTGCGTGACCTGCGGGGCGGAAGAAGCGATATTCATCGCGCTCGCAGCGATCATCGAGCCGGGCGACAGCGTTCTGGTGCCGGATCCGGGCTATCTCGCCTATCCAAACCTAGTCCGCTACTACAGAGGCGTACCCCTTCCCTATCGATTCGATCCCGAAAACCATTTCCAGCTCGATCGAGCAAACCTGGCAGATCACCGCAACATCAAAGCGGTGATCGTCTGCAATCCGTCCAATCCGCTTGGAACCGCGCTGAGCGAACCGGATCGCAGCGCTATCATCGATTTCTGCCGGAAGAACGACGTCTGGCTCATCGTGGACGAAGTATATCGCGAACTATTCCATGGTACAAGACCGGAAAGTTTCTCGGGAAGCTTCGAGAAGTGCATCGTGATCTCTGCGCTCTCGAAATCGCATGCAATGACCGGCTGGCGACTGGGCTGGCTCAACGCGAGCAAAGAACTGATTCAAGCTGCAACCAGGATACATCAGTATACCGCGACCTGCGCCCCGAGGATATCTCAGGAAGTGGCAGTGGATTTGTTCTCCGAGTATGGATGGCGAGTGAATGAACAGCTCCGCCATAAGCTCGCCGCAAACCGCGAGATCGTCCTGCACAAACTTTCAGGTTGGGACATCCTCCCCAACGACGCCGCGCCGTATATGTTTGTTAAAGTCGAAGGCCCGGACAGCGATTTTGTAAAGAGATTGCTCGCGGAGGGAGTCATTACCGTCCCCGGATCCGCGTTTGGCGAGATGGGCAGAGGGTGGATCAGAATCAGTTACGGCGTGACTGAAAACGAATTGCGGAAAGGGCTGGAACGCATAATCTTATGTTGAAATTATGCGTTCCAGATAGAATCTATATGCTCGTGGAGCTGTTCGTTGCAAGCTCTCTGTCGATGAATGCATTCTGATACTCGTTCGCAAGGTTGGAGAATAGTTCTTTCACAGAAACAATTCGGTCCAGCAAATAAGCTTTAGCGCCGGAGAAAGCGAAACCGTCATCGAACAAACCCTCTCTGGCATTTTTAAGTGCCTGAGCAATGCAGTACGGTGCGTGATGGAAGTCGCAACTTTTAAGGCACTTCCATGGGCAATTGAAGGGCTTCTTCTGGCCACAACTAACTTGTTCGAGGAAAGAATTACCAATAGCCCTTCCAGGAAGCCCAACCGGGCTATCGATTATCACGATATCCTTCGATTCGCAACGAATAAATTGATCTTTGAAAGTGGCGGAGGCGTCACACTCGTCGGTTGCAATGAATCTTGTTCCCATCTGCACACCCTGCGCACCCTGGCTCATGATATCCAGAATATCTTTTCCATTGAAGATTCCGCCGGCAGCTATTACCGGAATTTCTCTTCGATATTTCGCGGAGTACTCGTTCGCCACATGGATGATGCCGGGAAGAATTCTCTCAAGCGAAAAACTTGAATCGTCGATCTGCTCGCGCTTGAAACCGAGATGCCCACCCGCTTTGGGACCTTCAACAACAAAAGCGTCTGGCACTCTCGAGAATTTCCTATCCCATGTGTTCAGAACAATCCTTGCAGCTCTTTCTGATGACACGATTACGGCGATTTTTGTCTCGACTCGTCTGAGGTCGTTTCTGGAAACGAGACTTGGTGGTTTGAGCGGTAATCCTGCACCCAAGAAGAGGATATCGATCTTTTCTTCTAAGGCTACCGATACCAGATCGTCATAGTCAGATACCGCCACCATCACATTGACTCCAAGAACGCCATTCGTTTGCTTTCGTGCAGTACGGATCTCATTTCTCAAGGCATTAAGATTGGCCTCGTGGAAGTTCCGTCCCATTTCAGGATGTATCAATCCCAGTCCTACAGACGAAATCACACCGATTCCGCCCTGTTCCGCCACAGCAGATGCAAGGTTGGATAGAGATATTCCGACTCCCATTCCACCCTGAATAATTGCATGTTCGGCATGCAGATTGCCGATATTTATATCTGGAAGACTCACAACCATTTTCCCTCCGTTTCGAGCCTATGTTTTATTTGCTTTCTCTTGAACAAGCGAACTCAGTCCCTTTAACATGGGATTCACATATTCCTTTGTGAAAAGATCAATCAATTGGAGTCCGGTTGCTGTGATATTGTAGTATTTGCGTTTTGGACCCTTTGTTGAATCCTGCCATTCGAACGAGACGAATTCTCTTTTTGTCATTTGTTTCAGGATGCCATAGATTGCGTTCTCCTTGAAAACAATTTTCTCATCCATTAACTCCGTTAGCTGACTGCACAGCTGGTACCCATACAACCTTTCATTCCTGAGTAGAAGCAGAATCATGTATGAGGTAAGCCCTTTCTTGTACTCTCTTTTCCAGATCGAGATTGTTTTCTGAACATTCTTATCAAGTCCCATTACATCACCTCTTGCTATATCATATAATGCTATACTGTCGCCGCACTTTATTGGTGTCAAGCTTTTTCTGTTTTCTTTTCTCACAAGCCAGAGAAATGCTTTCATGAAGCCGATTGATTATCGATGGCAATTTAGCAGGCCAACCAATCTAACTATTTTATCAATATGTTATGCGTTTCTCGCCACTGATGAGTTGAGAATTCCGAAAAATTAGATTGACATCCAAAACGCATGTGTTGATTGTGGCTCTCGATCTTACGGATATTGTGAACTTGGAGTTTATAAGATGTTTTATGTTTTATTAGTAATACATGTATTGATCAGTTTCGCGTTGATTCTGATCATCTTGAGCCAGTCAAGCAAGGGTGGAGCGATCGACGGACTCGTCGGCGGAACCGCCATGAACATGCTGGGAAGCCAGGGCGCAACTTCTTTCATGAAGAAGCTCACACGCATCTTCGCTGGCGCATTCATGCTGACTTCCATTCTCATGGCCGTGCTCGTGAACAACCAGCACCGAACAGGCAAGACAACACCTGACACTCCAGCGTTGGAAATGATTCAGGAAGAGGCTGCCGAAGGTGAAGCTACAGACGCTACCACGACGGAAGTTCCTGTAACCGAGCCCATGCAGATCGAAGTGAAGCAGAAAGCCGACGACGTAAAAGCTCAGCCGCAAACTTCGAAAGAAGCACAACCGCTCGAGAAAGCCAAAGGCGAATAAAACCGATCTTTATACGATAATATAGAAGCGCAGAAGTGGTGGAATTGGCAGACACGCAAGACTAAGGATCTTGTGCCCACATCGGGTGTGCGGGTTCGAGTCCCGCCTTCTGCACCAATATTGAAAAAGCCGACAGCGATGTCGGCTTTTTTTATACTCGCAGGCTCTGCGGAGAGCTTGTTGTTACTTTGTTTAGCGCTTGCTTAACCTGCGTCAACTTAACAATTATATTATATCTTCTTGACAACCGCTAATAAATATATCTCGATTCGGTATAACCAAAGGAGGTTGTTATGTCTCTTATCTCAAAGGGTTCTACCGATCTGTTTACCGTCATTGTCTCCGATGAAATCAGAAAGCAATTTCCTGTTCTTGGTAATTTCAAAACCATCGGTGAGTTTGAGCAAGCAATTCGCAAGGCTCAGCCCATTCCTCTCGAAGGAGTCGTTTCGAAAGAGAAGCGTGGCTTGAGAATCAAGTCCATCAGATTGAACAAAGGTTTCGAGGGCATTCTCGGCAATGTATTCGATAAAAAGAATGAAATTTACATCGTTTCGTTCTGCTGGGACCTCAGCAAGAATCCTCCCAGTATTTACCCAAGTATCGATACTTCGCCCGACTCGTTCATCCTTCCTATCAAAGTCAATCAGACGTATGATTTCGACGGAAAACCGCTCGTTATATTTCCTCCGCGAGAAGTTACGGCTGGCCTGGCGTACAACATCTTCCTTCTCGAATCGGACAAGGATCGTCGGAAGATTTCCGAAACCATCGAGAAGTTGGCAACGGAGTACAAGCAAAGCGACTTGAGCATGCTGCTGACAATGAGCGGCACCGTCACCAAGGGAACCACCACCCTGATCTCAAGCATACTGGAAGGCGCGCTCAAGCTCCTCGGCAAAATCGGTTCTTTCCTGAAGGCGGATTCGGACGATTACGTAGACCTGATCAAGGATACGCTCCCCGTTGAGGACGAATGGGAAGAAGGCGATATTGTCTATGATCATGAGGTTTGCTCGGTAACGCTTACGAGGTTCACCGAGTAACAATTGGTTGCGACTTCGCTTTGCATCCAGATATAAAAAGCCGACAGCAATGTCGGCTTTTTCCATTTATAGCTCACTATTCATCCTCTGACCAATTCGAACTCATCACCTTGCCTTCCGCGTCGAATTCCACAACGATAGGTTGCTTTCTCAAGAACCAGTAACGCCACACCGGCAAATCCAGGCTTGGCGTGAAATGCAAAGGAGGGTAGCCCCAGGATATCAGAACAGCCTCTTTCGACATTCCAATCGTAACGCTGCCCTTCTTGATGTTGTCGATCTCTTCGGGCGTCATTCCAGCAGTCATCTCCTCAAAAGGTTTTGTCGTAAATGTCCTTTCGAGCAATTGCTCCGGCGTAATCGTATTTCCGGAGTTCGATTGATAGTCGACCCAGTGCCAGGAGTCAATCTTCTTGCACATGCGGTATCGCTTGCCGCTCCCCACAAGGTAAAATCCAATTCCTTCGTTATCATCAAGAGTGGATACCCATGCTTTTTCGATTAGTGTACCCGCCGGAATCTTATTCGACAGTCCGATGAAATTGATCGATTCGATCTCGGTGGGATCTTCGTACCAGATGTTTTGAGCGAGATACAAGGGTTTATGACGGATCGTAATCGTTTGCGAAGCACAGCTACCCAAAATCAACCCAATCGTTACAATTAAAAAGACAATCGGAATTTGTTTCATTGTATCCTCCATATCAGGGAATAATATCAATTTCGTTACCGTTCTTTCCATACCAGGTAGCATATTGAACCAATCCATCCTCGTTGAATTCAACTCTCACTCGTCCCAGCTTGTATCTCCAATAACTCCAGGAGGAGTTCTCAACGCTCTCTGTCCTGTGAAAAGGAGGATAACCCCAGGAAACCAGAACGGCTTGTTTCGACATTCCCTTCTGGATTGTACCGTTCCGGATGTTCTCGATCTCAACGGGCTTCAATCCGGAAGTCAGTTCAGCAAAGGTTTTGGTAGTGACAGTGCGCTTTGTAAGTTCTTCGGCGGATAGAGTAATCCTGCCGTTTCTCGATATTCTCGACTGGTAGTGAGGATTGATGGTGATTTCGAATATCGCCTCGTTGCCTGGTATTTTAAATCGTACCGACCGCGACGTCACCTCGACATCCCGTATTTCGGTTCCGGCGGGAATCATCGAGTTAAGATCCTTGTAGTTTATAGCTTCCAGTGGAATCGTGGAATGCAGATATGTTGGAACTTCATACCACAAATTATGCGCAAGATACAAAGGTTCGTCGGAAAACGTAGATTTTGAGGAAGCACAGCTTCCCAAAGCAATGCTGGCCAATACGAAAAGGATAAAACGATGTACTTTCATCATCGCCCCCATGAAGCCATGATGCGTTTGAATTCGCTAAGATGTCAAGACATTGACACCATTACCAGGAATACCCCCATTTTTCTGTGGAATCTTGGTTCGATGAATATTGATCGCCTCGATCTTCCCGGGGTCGTTCAACCAAAGGTTATGCGCGAGCTAAAGCTGCCCTTGCGGCATCACGAATCCCGGCTTCGAACTCACTGCACAACTTAGAAGAATCACAGCCATAGCAATAATTGTAACACATTGAATGAATCGCTTCAAAATCATCTTCCTTTCGTTTGTTGTTGAATTACTCCGATATCCTCTCGAAGGGATTCCCGCCATTTCCGTACCAGGTTGCCCCCACGAGCGTTCCGTCCTTGCTGAACTGACAGAGTGTTTTGATCGGCCTCATTTTCCAGTAAAACCACTGATCGCTCTCGATCGACGGCGTTTGATGAAGCGGAGGATAACCCCAGGAAACCAGAACGGCTTCTTTCGACATCCCCTGCTGAATGGTTCCGTTTCTGATGTTCTCGATTTCATCGCTGGAAAATCCCGCCGTTAGCTGATCAAACGTCTTCTCCGTAAACATCCTGTTGTGGAGTTCTTGCAGGGTAAGTTCGTCATGTCCGTTCGTTTGATACCGGGCATTGATGAACAAACGGAAATAGGTCTGCGGAGGCTCTGCAAGCCTGAAATAGATGTAGTTGTTTTCCCGATCCGACCGGACATTGACTTGCATCACCTGCGTTCCGGCCGGTATGAAGTTAGGCATTCCCTTGAAGTTGATTGCCTCGACAAATTTATTCGATCTGTACCACATGTTATGCGCGAGATAGACAGGGGTTCCCGTGGGCACAATATAACTCGGCGTGCACCCGATGACTGAGAAAAGCGTAGCAACAGCAAGCAACAAAATAATATACTTCATAAATCCTCCATTTCTCATTTTTTCTTCATAATTGTGTGTAATGTCAAGCAATTATTCATTCGCTAACAATTCCATGAGCATAATGATCTTGAAATAAGTGTGCGGAGAAGAATCTCTCTCCCTGCGACACTCCACCGGCATAATCTCTCTTGACAAACCTTCAAAGATGAAAATACATGAAATTAGTTCACTTTTATGGAGTTGGGATGAGCAAAGCGTTACTTCTCGAAATTTCAGGATTACTGCTACTTCTGGTAGCCGGCACTGTGATTATCGCCAATATGAATCTGGACATGAAGCTGGAGCGAATGTTCTATTCTCAGGAAACAGGATGGGAAGCAGGGGACGCGCAGCCGTGGAAATTTCTATATCACTATGGTAATATTCCGGCGCTACTGCTCTCTGTGGGCTCGCTAATCCTTCTGTTCATGGGTTTTCTGAGCACGAAATACATTGCCTGGCGCAAGATCGTGCTGTTCTTCGTTCTCGCGATGCTCCTCGGGCCGGGGTTGATCGTGAACCTTGGATTCAAGAACTACTGGGGCAGAAACCGGCCCCGTCACGTTGTGGAACTTGGTGGAGAAGGAAAATTCATGCAGCCGTGGGAAACCGGAATCGCCGGGCAGGGGAAGTCGTTTCCCTGCGGCCACGCGACCATGGGCTTCTACCTCTTCACGCCGTTCTTTATACTGCGCAAGGCCAAGCGCTGGTTCGCGCTGCTATCGCTTCTTCTCGGCTTAATCATGGGAATCCTGATCGGCTATGCCCGGATGAAGCAGGGAGGTCACTTCGCCAGCGATGTGCTTTGGGCCGGCGGAATGGTCTACCTGGTATCCCTGGCTGTCTATCGATGGCTCAAGCTGGATAGAAGCCTCCTATACGTCCCCCGGACGCAGCACATTCAGCACAAAAAGCTTGCCATCGGGATCGGCATACCGGTTGTACTGATCGCAATCGCGGCGTTTCTCCTGGGATCGCCCTATTACAAGCACAAGTCTGTTTCGATCGCACCAGAAACGCTTGGACGCAGTCTTCGGATTGTCATCGACGACGGCGACCTCATTCTGGAAAATGGCGACACCTTCAAGATCGAGTGGGAGGCCAATGGATTCGGCTTCCCGGGAAGCAAGGTACGCAATCGAACCAACCAGGACGCTCCGGAAACGACCGTCTTCGAAATCTACCGGAAGGGATTTTTTACCGAGTACCACAACCTCGTTCACGCAGACATCCCTTGGGAATCACTCGATCGGGTCGAGATATTGATCGAGAACGGCGATGTCGAGCTCCCGGAACTTCCAGAAAATGTTGTTCTGATCGCATCGGATGAGGATCCTACGGTCTCTCGTATGACAAAAACATTGAAAATTACACTGAACAACGGCAACCTATCCGAAGATGGAGGAAACTAATGACGGAAATCATCAAGGCTGATAAAGGACGCAGGAACCTACTGATCGGTATCGCAGCCGTAACGATCCTGATCCTTGCTGGCATCGTTTTTTGGGGTTTACCCTGGTTTCAGAATTACCTGGAGAAGCTTGTAGAGGGAAATCGCATTGCGGAGCTCCGCAACAGCCTGTTGATCATGGAAGCATGCATGGTCGCCTTCCTGCTGGGTTTCATCGTTTTCGGGATATGGTTCATCCGGATCGGGAAACGGGCTCAAAACGAACGCAGATTCCCGCCCAACGGCGTGAAGGTGATACGAGACACGCCCGTCCAACTCGATGACACCGCTGTGACCAAAGGCAAGCTCATCGCCGGACTCGGTTTCTTTCTCATCATCACATCCATCATGGCGAATGTGGTGGTTGTGATGCTGTTTCAATATATGTTCAAGATTATCGAATAAACGCTAATTGATCATGTCCGCATGATTTGGAGGAAGTATGAGAAGATGGATTTCTTTGTTCATAGCTGCTTTTGTAATGATTCAGATGTTTGCAATCCCCGAGACGGTCGAGACAGCCGACGCTATCGCCGGGAGTTTCCTGACACTCAACGATCGATACGACAATTCTCTTGAATTCGACCACACCATCCTGGTAGCCGAGGGACCTCTCGCTTACGTTTACGGCTTGCATCCGACGGGATACATTGTCGTATCTGCCGACACAGACCTCCCCCCTGTCCTGGCCTATTCTTTCACGAGCGAGTACGAGACGATTCTCCCGGATGGAACCAATCTCCTGGACGAGCTGATCGCCACCGATCTTAAAGACAGGCTGCAGAACTACTCGCAGCAGAGCCGTACCATGCACCAATCCCGCTGGGACAACCTGCTCGCGGGAACGCTCCGCGACCGTCCAGAGCAATGGCCTCCGGACGGCACGACTGAAACAGATGGCTGGATCGAAACCCTGTGGACACAATCCTACCCCTACAACGCAATGTGCCCGATGGACCCCAACAGCGGGAATCGCAGCATCGCCGGATGCCCGGCTGTCGCCATGGCACAGGTACTGAACTACCATCAAACAACCAATGGCACTCAGCTTAACGACGACGACGATTACTACCACAACTACGGCGGACGAACTTACTGGATCGACGACGACTGGGAAGAAAACGGATTCCCGTCCTTCCCGGAACTGAACACCTGTCTCGATACGCTCCAACACAAGTATCGCTATGCGATTATTCCCAACAACGATGATATCGCAGCGCTCGTTTTTGCCTGCGGTGTTGCCGCGAGACAAGTGTATTCATCAAGCGGTTCAGGGACCTTCGGCGTCGACCAATCCGTCGATGCCTACACGCGCTTCGGTTTCGAGGGTTTCAGTTGTCTCGACAACGACGCGCCCGACCTCTTCGAACGCATTTCCGGCAATATCATGAACGCGATCCCCGTCGAGCTGGCTCTGGTTACTCCGGCATGGGACGCGGGGCATCATATCGTTGTTGACGGCTACAACACGGACGACTATTATCACCTGAACTTCGGGTGGGGCGGAACCTCCAACGGATGGTATGTGCTGTTCGAGAACATCCCATACAATCTCACCGTCGTGGAAGGCGCGATAGTCGATGTGCAGCGAACCACAACGTACACGATGTTCCCTGAATGGATTCCGATTACGGCGTACATGGATAACGACATCGAATTCCAGATCATGAACATCTCGAACGAGCCTATCACAATCGAGGACATCATCGTCTGGGGTGATTATTCCAACGAGATCGGGGACGCCAACGGATACTCGATTCTTCCGGATCTGCCGATACAGATCGAATCAGCGGCAACGGTGGCTTGCACCCTTCACATCAACTGGTACTTCGAGCAATGGCGAATGGTCGATTGCTTCAACATCCACGCGATTACGGATGGTTACGGCAACGATATCGATCTCGATATCAACTACGCCAATGGCGACACCGGCGTCCAGTCACCGAACCTGAACCTGACCAGCTACCCCAATCCGTTCAATCCGGAAACGACCGTACGGTTCTCGCTGAACGCTCGATCGCGGGTTGAGCTGGATGTGTTCGATATCCGCGGCAGAAAAGTGCGCACGCTACTTCGAGAGACTCTTGGAAGCGGACCGCACAGCGTCGTTTGGAACGGTAGGGACTCGAACTTGAACACCGTGGCGTCCGGTGTTTATTTCATGCGCCTGAAAACGGACAATGCCACCGTAACGCATAAAACGCTGTTGATTAAATAGCACTGAACAAATCTTTTCGGATCAAAAATTGCCTTATAGATTGAACAGCGGAAGAAATTCCGCTGTTCAAGATTTTTCCTGGGGATATGTTTTAGAAAGAAAGAGAGTTGGGGGATTCATGAAATACGCGATAACTGTAATCGTACTGATACTGGCATTCACGCTGTTTGCGGAGACCATCGAGCACACGATCCACTTCACATCGCCGGAGCTGAAAAACCATCGCGGCGAAACGTTGATCGAATTTGAAAACACCATGCAGAGCGGTTTGCCCGGCGAACCGAGCTTGCCTTACCGCGCGATACGATTGCTTCTTCCACCACAGGAAACGGTTTCGAAAATTAGCGTCTACCGCGAGGATCCCATCGACCTCGAAGGAAGCTGGGCGGTGTTCCCCATGCAGCACGTTCGCCCGATATCGGAAGCCGGACACAGTGCATACATCAGAGATAACGATGTTTACAGTTCTTCCTCCGCATATCCGAGCAGATTCCGCAGCGACGTTCGCGTCGATTCATGGCGCGGATACAGCTTTGCCAGCCTCACTGTAACGCCGGTGGAATACACACCGGCGGAAGGTTCCATCCGCTACTATCGCACCATCCGTGTATCGATCGAAACCCGCGCGGATACCCGGACCGGAAGACTTCCCGTGAGCGTAAGCGAGCATTCCCGCATGGAAGCCCGTAAGATCGCGGAAAATCCCCAGATGGCATACAGATATAACTTGAACGACCTTCGTACCGACACCTACGAAATGCTGATCGTGACCTCCGACGACTATATGGACGATTTCGGTCAACTCACCGAGCTCTACAGAAAGAGAGGCATCCGATGCGAAATCGTCTCGATCGACGAGGCAACCGGTAGCCAGATGGGGCAGGACGATCAGGAAAAACTGCGCAACTACATCATTCAGGAATACACCAACCACGATATCCAGTACGTCCTGCTGGGCGGCGACGTCGATATCATTCAGTATCGCGGATTCTTCTGTCAGGTGCAGTCGAGCGATCTCGTCGAGAGCGACGACATCCCGTCGGATTTGTACTATTCCGCGTTGGACGGCACATGGAACGACGATAACGACGACCTATGGGGCGAGATTGGCGAAGACGATCTCCTGCCGGACGTGGCGGTGGGTCGCATGCCGTTCGACGAGCAGGACGAGTTCAACGCCATGATGAACAAGATTCTCATGTACCAGACGGAGCCGGTCGAAAGCGAGCTGAACAGACCTCTCCTGGTGGGTGAGAACATGTACAACGATCCGTTGACCTGGGGCGGAGACATTCTCGACACCATCATCGGGGAGTGCGATCTGAACGGGTATCACACCTACGGCATCCCCGACGACAGTCCTTACGAAACGCTATACGACCGCGACCAGGGGCAGTGGAGCAGTTCCCGGTTGATCAACGAAATCAACGATGGGCATCCCTACATCCATCACGCCGGGCACTCAAACTACAATTACAACATGCGGCTGACGACTCTCCAGATCACCAACAACAACTTCAGCAACGTCAACGGCACCGACCATAATTACACGAACATCTACTCGCACGGCTGCATATCCGCCGCCTTCGACGAAGAAGACTGCATCGGCGAGCGGATGGTGCTGATCGACAATCTCGCGGCATCCTACGTGGGAAACACCCGCTTCGGCTGGTTCAACGAGGGTCAGCTCGAAGGCCCCTCGCAGCATCTACACCGCGAGTATGTCGATGCCCTCTACCACGGCGGCATCCGCGAAATTGGTCGTGCTCACATGGAATCGCGCATCATGAGCGCGCCCTTCGTAAACGCCCCGGGCCAGCACGAACAGGGAGCTCTGCGCTGGTGCTTCTACGATTGCACCGTGCTGGGCGATCCCGCGATGAGCATCTGGTGCGATGCTCCCCGAGCGATAACCGCCACATACGATGAACCGCTCCCGATCGGCGCAACCTCGATGCAGGTCAGCATATCCGCGGATGACGGAAACGTAGTAGGCGTTGTCTGTTCGGTGGTTCAGGACGGAGTCTTGCTGGGAACCGCCACCACCAACGCCGGCGGCAGCGCGGCCATCCTTTTCGATAGCAGCATCGTGCAGACGGACGACCTTTTCCTCTATATCTCGGGCAACGACATCCTCACGCAATCGGAGCAATTGAGCGTGGAGCAGGTAATGGGATCGTGGATCGTCGTTCAAGCGGTAACGCCGCACGAGACCGGCAATGATGCAATCGATTATCAGGAAGCAGTCTCGCTCGATGTCAGCATCAAGAACATCGGGCAATCGGCAAGTGGAATCCTCTCGGCTTCCCTCGCCACCGAAGATGCGTACGTCGACCTTTCCCAATCGAGCGCAGTGTTCCCGGCTCTGAACCCAGGTGACAGCACAATCGTGGAGAACGCCTTCACCATCCGATCGATGAATGGCGTTCCCGATCAACATTCGGCGTTGATCGACATCGTGTTCGAGGAGCACGAGGCGTGGACTTCCCCGTTCACTCTTACCTTCGCAGCGCCGCAGTTAACGGTCGACTACTGGGAAATCATTTACCTGACTAGAGATGGATACGGTATTTTATTCCCGGGTGAAACGGGATACTTCAATGTCACCATCGCCAATAGAGGGCACGCGACATCGCCGGAGACAACGGTGAGCCTGACGCTGCTCAGCGGACAAGCAACGATCGAGGAGCAGGAAACGGAAATCGACTCGATCGGGAGCGGTGAATTCGACACGGCGTACTTCATCATCACGCCGAGCATGGAGATGGATCCGGGATCGATCGCATCGTTCCGAATGGAGGTGGACTCGGGAGACTACAGCTTCGAGTATATTCTCGACATCCCCGTCGGAGAATTGTATGAGTGTTTCGAAGACTTCTCGCTGTTGCCGTGGGCATTTACCGGCGACGCGGAATGGCAGATTTCTGATGGCGGTTATGCCGGTGAAACCTGCGCTCGTTCCGGCGAGATCGGCAACAACGACAGCAGCGGTCTGACCATCGCGATGCAAGACCTCCACGAAGGGCTGATATCGTTTTACTTCAAGGTTTCCTCCGAAGCGGATTGCGATAAGCTTCGATTCTTCATCGACGATACCCAGATGGGCATGTGGAGTGGGGACATCGACTGGCGTCAGAAGGTTTGCCCGGTGATGGCCGGCGATCATACCTTCACATGGCTCTACACGAAGGATGGCGGCGCTGTTGACGGCGAGGACTGCGCCTGGGTCGATCTGATCCACTTCCCGCCCCATGAATCGCCGAGCTCGACCGATCCCGAAGAGGTTGCCTGGCTCGTCTCGCTGGGTCTAACCAACTACCCCAATCCGTTCAATCCCGAGACAACCTTCGCCTTCGCGCTGGAGAATCCTTCGCGCGTATCGCTGGATATCTACAACATCCGCGGCCAGCGCGTTCGCACACTCACCGACGAACGCATGGAATCGGGCATACACCGCGTAACCTGGCACGGCCGCGACGACAACAACCGCTCAGTGGGATCCGGAGTCTATTTCGCGCGCATCGTCACAGAAGCCGGCGCGGTAGTAAAAAAGATGGTGTTGATTAAGTAAAGCAGCAAAAGCAAAAGCATTACATAGTGGATTGAAAGACAATTGTCATACTAATTAATAAATTTATTGACAATATTTCGGGGGGGGGCATTATTATTGAGCCATCTTAATAAAAGGAGGCTCTCATGAATCGCACAAAAACGATCTTGTTACTCGCAGTTTTCGTTATCGGCTTGACGCCGTTACTGGCTTACCATGATGTATGCATAGTCGTACATTACTCGCTTGGCATTGGCCCAAACAACTGCACCGTAAAAGCTAGAATTACGAACAATGCACAAGAAACCCGAAACGATCCTTTTGTGAACGGACCCCACCAATCCCTTTCATGTTCAACACTCCACAACTACGGAGACAATCCAATGGTCTATGGCTCAGTGACTGTAGGAAATTATACATGGAGTTCGTCAACTCCATACACAAATGAATCACCTACATATCTTCACATTTACTGCACCTGGCCACAACTTCCCGATACGGGAGACGAGCCTGAAACACCCTAACAGGTACAAGATAGCGGGAAGGAAACTTCGGTTTCCTTCCCAATAATACGTTCACGGAGATTACAATGCGCATTACATTCATTATCGGCATTCTTGTTTACATCACCACACACGTTTTCGCTTTCAGCATCGAATTTTCCACCGACCTGTATTATTCGAAGCAGATCATGCAAGGAGAGCACGACAGTATTGCCAGATACCAGGATTTCATTTACATTGGTGGATTTGGTGGTGTGGGGATATACCGTTTACAAAATGATAGTATCTCTCTGGTGCATACGATATCAAACGAAATTCCTTCAGCAAGTACCGTGTTTATTGAGAATGGCAAACTGTTCATTTCGCTGGTGCCTTTAATTCAATCTGACACACGATTATCCAGATACGATCTGACCAATCCAGGATATCCTGTTCTGGAAGATTCCATCTCGTGGTGGAGATGCGACATTTGCTTTTTCGACAATGGATTCCTTTTCTCACATGAAGTACTTATGCATGAATCTCATCTTCGCTGTCATGTCGTTAATCCCCTCGATTTCAGTGATGAGATCGCATGCTACACGATCCCTTACCAATTCAGCAGTCTGGTTTATGCGGAGGATGGTAAATGTGTTATACAAACTATCGATGGTGCAGAATGTACAACCCATGTCTTCGATATTTCAGACCCAACGAACATCCATGAATCATTTGCGCTTCCTATTGGCAGCTACTACGCTGGCTGCGAATACAACTTCCTTAGTGACAACCGTAGTGAGTATCTGCTCTTCTCTGCGTACCAGGAGTTCATCAGCCTTTATAACATAACCGATCATGACGCACCCGTAGAAATCTGGCGTTATGATGGAGACTTATTGAGTTTCGTAATTGACAACGGCAATGTGGCACACATTTTGTGCGAACTTGAGATGCTCGGGCTCGACGTAAGTGCTCCAGCACAGCCACAATTAAGATATCAGACTGATTTGGATAGAGTTTGGGACATCGAGTGTTCTGAAGGCAATATCATCACTGCCGGCAGATTTCTCACCGTGCACGAGTGGAACGGAGAGAACCTGCTGGATATCGCTCAGGCTCCACTCGATGGCTACCTCGACTATAATTCCTGCAATAGCGATTTCCTGTATCTCGGAACCTACTACCAATCCCTCGTGCAAGTCGATATTCGCAATCCCGCTCCGCCTGTTCCCTTCAGGCGACTCATGCCGGAACCGGACGGCTATTCCGGCGCGTGGAGTTCCTGCACGGAAAACACACTCGCCTACCAATATTACGTGCATGAAGGCAATTCCGGCCATCTGGCCACCAAGCTCTACCGTGAGGCGGCGGATGGAGAATTGAGCGAAATCGCCTACTTCGATGTGCAACAAAACAGCCTGCCGCATTTACGCAGTGACGACGAACTCATTCTTGGCGAGTTAGGGCGCTTGTATCGCTATACCATATCGGATGACGGCGTCGAATTGCGTGACGAAATCCCACTGCCCGAGTCGTTTATCTATTCTGTCGACAACTACGGCGATTACCTGTACATCTCGAACGACGACCAAATCTTTGTCGTTTACGCCCCGCAAGAAGGGACAATGGAGCTTGTAAACACCTTCGACATAGCTCACGTGGAGCTTCCGCGCTTCGAGTTCATCGACCGCTTCATGATCGTCGGCGGCATCTTCCGCGGCGAGCAAACCTCAATCTACGATATCTCAGATCCCGTGAATCCTTCCTGCCTGTATGGGCTCGATCCCGTCGGCCCCATGGGTGTCGATGAGGAGAATCAATTGCTATTCGTCGGATATGACGAATGCAATGTCTACAATCTCGCCCCGCTCATAGAAAGTGGCAACGAACCGGAATTCGTTACAAGCTTCTACTGCTCTGATTCAATTACCGGCCTCTTCCCTTTGGGCGACAGCAGAATGGTCTGTGTTAACCGAGTGGGCGCGGAGTACATCGAGTATAGCCATGTTGATAACGATGATGCAGATATCGCGCCCGTTTGCAGTTGCTCCCTCTCCGTCTACCCCAACCCGTTCAATCCCGAGACGACCTTCGCCTTCGCGCTGGAGAAGCCTTCGCGCGTATCGCTGGATATCTACAACATCCGCGGCCAGCGCGTTCGCACACTCACCGACGAGCGCATGGAATCGGGCATCCACCGCGTAACCTGGCACGGCCGCGACGACAACAACCGCCCGGTGGGATCCGGAGTCTATTTCGCGCGCATCGTCACAGAAGCCGGCACGGTGGTAAAGAAGGTGGTGTTGATTAAGTAATTGACTTTATGAGCATATATAGCGATCCCCTTCTCCATAAGGAAAAGGGGATCGCTTTTTTTGTGGATATGTACAAACTTTATTGCTGCAAGTCCAGATTCCTGGTCTTGAATCCGTACCCCATCACGTCGTGAACGTCGGTAACGATCATGAAAGCCTTTGGGTCGATGTCCTGCACGATGTCGCGAATCATGGGTACCTGCCGGCGGTTCATGCAGCAGAAGAGGATGTCTTTTTCCTTGTTGGTGTATCCGCCCCGGGCCCGGATCATGGTTACGCCGCGATTTAACCGCTCGTAAATCGCGTCCTTGATCTCGTTCTCGTAGTCGGAGATTACATAGACGCCCTTCACGTACGGAAGACCTTCACTCGCGAGATCGGTGATCTTTGTGGAGATGAACAGGTTCACGTAGCCCCAGATGATCAGCTTGAGATCGTGGAACACGAGTCCAACCGTCAGGATGATGAGCGTCTCGACCAGCCAGTAACCTGTACCGATCGAAAGCCCCGTCTTCTGCTTGATGATCGCGACGGGAATATCCGTACCGCCTGTCGAACCGCGGAAGCGGAAGATTACGCCCAAGCCGACGCCGAGTAGAACCGAGCCGGCAATCGCGGAGAGATAGACATCTTCCGGGCCGAGCATTGCGTAGATCATCTCACCGTCGATGTTGAAAGTGTACTGGGCGAGGTCCTTGACAATGCCGAACTTGTAAAGGTTGTTGAGCGCAAGAAGGTCTGTCAGCGCGGATGATACCATCATGCCGTAGAAAGAGCGGATCCCGAAGTGCTTTCCGAGCATGATCACGCTTATGATGAACAGCGGGATATTGATGGCGATCATGCTGATACCCATCGGGATTCCCAGCAAGTGGTAGAAAATCTGCCCGATACCGCCTACGCCGCCGGGGACAAGCTTATATGGCACCAGAAACCAGGAGTATCCCATTGCAAAAAGGATACTTCCGCAAATGATTCCAGCATACTGTATGATACTGCGAAAGATACGATGTTTTATCACCTTCACCTCCGTTATTCTATCGATAATTTATCATCGAGATGGCAGGTTTTCCACGGCAGCAAAGGGGTCAACTTCTTTTTCGTTTTTTCTTTGTTAATGCCACACATCTCTCAATATAAGTAGATGTTACAAACCTCACAACTCGCTGCAATATAGCAATGCTGTGCCTGGGGATTCACCCCGGTGTTGAAGATTGTAGCCGCCGGAATTTTTTTCCTCCCCCTCATGATACGATTCTCCATGCACATCTTTTATTCTACATGATAACAATATGTTACGATCGCGCAAACTTATTTGGCACCGCTCATGCAAAATAGATGCACAGAGGTAAACAAAATGGTCAGAGGATTATACCAGAACTCGGCTTCGATGCAGTTGCTCATCGACCGCATGGACGTGACGGCCAACAACATGGCCAACGCCAACACGAACGGCTACAAGCGCCAGGGGGTTTTCTTCCGGCAGCTTATTGGCGCGGAGCAAGCGCTCGAACGTAACCAGATGACGCTCAAGCAGATTCGCAACCACCCGTTCACGTGGCAGAACAGCGATTGCTGCACCAAACGCGGCCAACTGCGCAAGCTGCAAGGCGATATCTCGACCTACACAGACTACTCGGAGGGGCCAATCGAACAGACAGGCAATCCCCTCGATGTCGCGATATCGGGTAAGGGATTCTTCGCCGTGCAGACGCCCGACGGTATTGGCTATACCCGCGACGGGCAGTTCAAGATCGATCAGGACGGAAATCTGGTGACATCCGAAGGCTACATGGTCCAGGGCGAATCGGGGCCTATCCAAATCACTGGCGGAAGTGTATTTATCAATGAAGAAGGCGAGTTCGGGCAGGACGGAGTGGTCGTGAACAAGCTCATGATCCGCGATTTCCCGGAAGACACGCTGATGCACATCCGCGGCGGCGTCATGTTTCCCCAGGGGGAAAATGTTTCCGCCAGCGAAACGGATGTGAGGGTGCTCCAGGGACATCTGGAGGATTCGAACGTGGTCGTGGTTAAGGAGATGGTCGAAATGATCGCGGTGCAACGTCATTTCCAGGCCAACCAGAAGGTTATCTCCGCCACGGATTCAACCCTGCAGAAAACGGCAAACGATATTGGAAAATAATAAAAGGAGCTTTGTATGATACGTTCACTCTACAGCGGCGCAAGCGGTATGCTGGCTCAACAGATGAACATCGATACCATCGCGAACAACATGGCGAACGTGAACACGACCGGCTACAAGAAGACCCGCATCCAGTTTCAGGATCTGATCTATCAGACGCTCAAGGAAGCAGGCGCGCCTACGTCCGAAAGCACGCAGCGCCCGACCGAGCTGTCCGTGGGTGTCGGTGTGAAGCCGGTGGCAACCCAGAAGGAGCATCTTCAGGGAACGCCCACGCAAACTGGCAACGCGCTCGACATGGCTATCGTGGGCGAGGGATTCTTCCAACTCGTCAATGGCGACGGCAATGTGGTCTACACACGTGACGGCAGCTTCAAGCTGGACGGAGACGGCCAGGTGGTGAACGCGCAAGGCTTCAAGCTGGAGCCCGGGATCACCATTCCGGCAGACACCGAGTCCATCAGCATCACTGGCGACGGCTACGTTTACGCTCAAATCTACGGTCAGACCGAAATGGAAGAGATCGGGCAGATCGAGCTGGCGCGGTTTGTTAACCCGGCCGGATTGAAGAGTCACGGCGGCAATTTCTACACGGCCACCGAGGCATCGGGCGATCCGATCGTCGGCGCTCCGAGCTCCGAGAACATCGGTTCGCTGGAGCAGGGCTATGTGGAAGCCAGCAACGTGGTGATCGTCGAAGAGATGGTCGCCATGATCGTCGCGCAGAGGGCCTTCGACCTGAACTCGAAAGCGGTACGAACTTCCGACACCATGCTGGAAACGGCCAACAATCTCAAGAGGTAATCCATGAAATCCGGAATCCTGATGCTCATCTTGATTTTGCCTTGTATCGTATGGGGCACTGTGCTTTCTATTGAAATCAAGGACCGTGTCTGGATCAACGACCCCGTCGTTACCGTCGAGGACATCACCGATTCCTTTCAGGGCCCGGATTCACTCTATCGTCAAATCAGCGATATCGAGATATGCAACCTTCCCTACAGAGAGAGGTTCCGCAATCTCTACCACGCGGATATCATAAAACTCGTCCCGTCCGACCTGCGGAAGCGCGTGAAAATCGAAGGCGCGTTCTGCGTGGTGCGGTGGGCAAAACAATCCATCGATCAGAACCAGGTATATAAAGCCGCTCGTGAATACATCTCCAAGAGCTATCCGGACGCGGACAGCATCTATCTGGAGATTGGCGAATTGCCCGAGCTGGACACGCCGTCACAGGATTACTCGATTCAAGTCGAATTCCCGGATGGCGTTCCTAAAATGGGCAACGTACGCATGATCGGCACGATTCTATATCGAAATCAGCCGCAGGGCCGCTTCTCGTTCACCACGTACATAGGCGTGTTTCGCAAGGCGTATCAGCTTACGAAAACCAAGAGACGCGGAGAGGGCTTCAGGCTGGGGGATACGGTTAGAATTACCCTGAATTGCGCGGAGGAGGCTTCGGCAATCACCGACAGCCTCTCGCTGCAATCTCGCATCGCCTCTCGATACCTGCCCAGGGGCACCGTCCTCACTTCGCGAAACACCAGGCTCATCCCGGATATCAATCGCGGGGACAGAGTCAGCATCGTGGTCAACAGCGGAAGCATCCAGCTCGAGACCGTCGCAATCGCGAAAAACACCGGTTACATGGGCGAATCGATAACATGCGAAGATCCAGCTACCGGAAGACGCTATCAAGCGCTCGCAACCGGTAAACGACAGGCAATGATCAACCTCGGAGAATGACCATGAAAAGATTTTTTGCGATCATCGGAATCCTCATCATCATCGCGATACTGCAAGCGCGACAGGTAACATCCCTCTACTCGGATCACAAGAGCTTCAACGTTGGCGATGTCATAACCATCCTCATTTCGGAGAGCACTTCGGCCGAAGCCGCTGCCGGTACCGACACCGACGTGAGCGTCGGCGTGGATTTCTCCACGGGAGGAACCGGCATTCTCGACATGATGAAGGCCGGAGGCTACGGAGGATCGGTCGGCGCGACCAACGGAGGAGACGGTAAAACAACCCGATCGGGAAAGATCGAGAGCAAAATGACCGCGAAGATCATCGCCATCGACGATATGGGGAACCTTGTCATCAAGGGAAGCCGCACCGTCGAGATCAACGGCGAGAAAGAAATCACCGAGCTCGAAGGCGTCATCCGCCCCGAGGATGTGATGTCCGACAACTCCGTCTATTCCTACAGCATCGCGGACGCCAAGATCAAGTACGACGGCAAGGGCGCGATCAACGAAACCGCCAAGGTCGGGATCATCAGCAGGATCATCAACTGGCTGTTCTAATCTTTCATCTCTAAAATCTTCCAGGACGAGCGCAATCTCGTCCTTTCTTTCATACATCCATCCAGAGCAGATTCGTTCGATCGCAAGCGGAATCGTGGTGTTACACGGTGATAAACGCGCGGATGCTTATCCCACGCCGGGAACAATAGAACATTTTCAGGCTTGATAAACTGATATCGAATGATTACAAGAGCGTTTTGAGCCGTGTTATATCCACGATGGAGCGAAGGATCGGGCGAAGGTGCGTGATCGAGGAGAAAATTTCTCTCAGTCTCTCCTCTCCCCATCATGTAAATCCCGTTAATCCAGTTAATCTTGATTCAGACAAGCCCTTCGCGAAAGGCATGATACACTGAATGAAGAATGCGGAAGATAGAACAAAAGATGCCGTCGCTCTCCTTCCTGAAAATCTTGCTAATCCCGCAAGTCCTGATTCAGACAAAATGGATTCAAGCAGAGGGGCATTCAAAAAATCCGGGCACAAAAATGGCGGAGAGGCAGGGATTCGAACCCTGGGAATGCGTAAGCATTCAACGGTTTTCGAGACCGCCCCGTTCAACCGCTCCGGCACCTCTCCGCGTATATCGTTAAAATCTCTTCTTCTTGAAGAACTCCTGAATCATCCGGGAACATTCCTCTTCCCTCACGCCGGAAACAACCTCCGGCCGATGATTCATGCATTTTTCACGGAGCGCGTTATAGACCGAGCCAACAGCTCCGGCCTTCTCATCGAACGCGCCAAAAACAACGCGTCCCACACGACTCCAGATAATCGCCCCCGCACACATGAGGCAGGGTTCAATCGTCACAAACAGCGTATAATCGTAAAGGAATTTTTCACCCGAATCGATAACTTTCTCGATCGCGATTTTCTCGGCATGCGCTAACTGATTATTTTGCGAGCGCATACTGTTATGACCCGTCGCTACGATTCGATCATCTTTTACGATTACAGCGCCGATCGGCACCTCATTCAACGTGGCGGCCTTGCGTGCTTCTTCAAGCGCAAAACCCATCCAGTAATCGTCCGGAAAACTCTTTACTCACCTCGTCCTATTCCGTAATAGGTGAATCCCATCTGCTTCATCTCGCCCAGGCTGTACTGGTTTCGTCCGTCGAAAATCACAGGATTCTTCAGGTTGGCCTTGATCTTGTCGAAATCGGGATAACGGAACTGGTGCCACTCGGTTACCAGAAGAAGCGCTTCTGCGTCCTGGAGGGCCGCATAGCTGTTCTCGGCGTACGTGAGACCCTTACGATCTCCAAAACGGCGTTTGGATTCTTCCATCGCCACCGGATCGTACGCGACGACTTCCGCGCCTTCCGCCAGCAACATCTCGATGATCACGATTGCCGGAGCTTCACGCATGTCGTCCGTTTCAGGCTTGAACGAAAGACCCCAGAGAGCCAGCTTCTTGCCTTTAATATCGCCGTTGAAATGCTTGAGAACCTTCTTCGCGAGAAGTTCCTTCTGGCGTGCGTTCACATCTTCCACGGCCTGCATGAGCTGCGGATTGATATTGCTTTTGTTCGCCATGTGGATGAGCGCTTTCACATCCTTGGGGAAGCAGCTTCCGCCATAGCCAACACCCGGGTAGATGAATTTGTAACCGATACGCGTATCGGAACCGATTCCGTGACGTACCTCTCCGACATCCGCGCCGAGCTCTTCGCAAAGCATGGCAATCTCGTTCATAAAGGATATCTTGGTCGCCAGCATCGAGTTGGCAGCATACTTGGTCATCTCGGCGGAACGTAACGACATGAAGATAACCTTTTCATGCGCCCGTGCGAACGGTGAATAGAGAACTCTCATGATCTCGCGCACTCGCACGTTGTCGCTACCGATGATAATGCGATCGGGTTTCATGAAATCGTCAATCGCAGCCCCTTCTTTCAGGAATTCCGGATTGGAAACAACGTCGAATTCGTACGTTGCCTTGCGCTCTTTGAGAACTTTCTCGATTAGCGCTTGAACCTTGTCGCCGGTTCCCACCGGAACCGTGGATTTATCAACAACGATCTTGTAATCGTTCATATACGTCGCGATGTCATTTGCAACCGACAGCACGTAACTCAGATCCGCTGAGCCGTCCTCATCTGGAGGTGTTCCCACCGCGATGAAGCATATCAGAGATTCTTCCACAGCCTTCTTGATATCGGTCGTAAACGTAAGACGGCCTTCATTGAAATTCCGTTTAACCAGGCGATCGAGCCCGGGTTCATAAATAGGTATCTCCCCGTTGTTCAAACGATTGACTTTGGATACGTCATTATCCACACAAATAACGTTATTACCGACGTCCGCAAAGCAGGTTCCAGTAACCAGGCCTACGTAGCCTGTCCCAATTATTGCGATCTTCATGAATTAAGCCTCCAAATATCTATTTACCTTCTTTTAACTCTTCCAGATAGTCGCTGTCCGTTGATAGTATCAGCGTTCCTTTTTTGTTCATGGTCTTCTTGTAAGACTCCAGCGTCTTGATGAACTCGAAGAACTCCGGACTCTGTCCGTACGCCTCTGCGTATAGCTTTGTCGCTTCGGCATCTGCGCGCCCCTGAATCTCCTGAGCGGTTCGGTACGCTTCCGATTCGATACGGTCAAGCTCTTTCTTCATCTCGCCCAGGATACGAGCTTTCTCGCCTTCACCGGTGGATCGATACCAGGCAGAGATTTTCTGCCTCTCTGAAATCATACGATCGTAAACTTTTTGGCGAACCTGCTCCTCGTAATTCACGCGCTTGATGCGAACATCGACCAGCTCGATACCGAGGAGTTCGGCGTCCTTCAGCGCTTTTTCGAGAATCTGTCTGGCGATCTCGTGCCGCTTTCCTTCGGTAGCGTTGAAGCTCTGGTCGTCGTCGCCCTCCTGCTTACCGTCGCGAATATCCTGCTCCTTCATCATCTCTTCGAATGTAGGAACATCGTCCACGGCAAACTCCATCTTGCGATCCGAGTTACGAACGATTTCGATCAGTGTATTCTGCGCGATAATGTCGCGCGTCTTACCATCGATGATACCGTCAAGGCGACTGTGCGCCGTGTTTTCGGTATTCACCGACTGGAAGAACGTCAGCGGATCGGATATCCGCCAACGGGCGAAGATGTCGATCCAGATGTATTTTTTATCGGCGGTGGGCACGCGATTCGGATCGCCGTCCCACTCCAGAATCCTTTTCTCGAAGTAATGCACCTTCTGGATAAACGGTATCTTCACGTGCAAACCCGCGTCTTCGATCGCGCCGCCGATCGGATGACCGAACTGCGTTATAATCGCCTGCTGCCTCTCATCGAGCGTGAAGAAGGCGTCGGCAACGACGAATATCGCGATGACCAGCAGGATGATCTGTATAACGTGCTTGTTCATCACTCACCTCCCTTTTGCATGTTCAATAGAGGCAAGAAGCTTTTCAGCTTGTCGTCGATCATGTACACGTGCTCCAGCTCGGGGAGAATATCCTGCATGGTCTCGAGGTACATCCTCTTCTTTGTCACGTTCGGCGCTTTCCGGTATTCTTTCAGAATATCGGTGAAACGCTTTGCGTCACCCTGCGCGCGGTTCACGCGGTTTATCGCATAACCCTCGGCTTCCTGGATCATGCGCTGCGCCCGGCCCTTGGCTTCGGGAATGATTTTATTGTATTGAGACTGTGCTTCGTTGATGATGCGATCCTGCTCCTGACGCGCGGAGTTCACTTCGTTGAACGCCGGCTGGACAGGCTTCGGAGGGTTCACGTTCTGCATCACGACCGTTACGATCTCAATACCGGCGCTGTAGTTGTCCAGCGCTTCCTGAAGCGCTTCGAGTACCAATTGAGCGATCTCCTGACGGCTCAGCGTGATCACCTCGTCAGCGCTACGGTCACCCACAACCTGGCGCGTCGCCGATTCCGAAAGAATCCGGAGCGTCTCGCGGTTGTTACGGATATTGAAGAGATAGTCCTTGGAATCCTTCACGCGGTACTGAACGATCCACTGCACATCAACGATGTTCAGATCGCCGGTGAGCATGAGAGATTCATGCGAGTAATCGCCTCGGGAGTACTGCGTCTTGATCCCGGCTTCCACCGTGCGGAAACCGAATTCTTCCTTGCGGATTTCCTTCACCTTGACGATCGTTTTATGCTCGATGCCGAAAGGCAGCTTGAAATGCAGGCCGGAACGGGTTGTCCTGTTGTACGCCCCGAAACGTTGCACCACGGCTTCCTCGCCCGGATTCACAATGTAGAACCCGGTAAGCAAAAGCACTGCGATAACAATGATCAGAATGATAACCTGCGTCCGTTTGTCCTTCAGGCTAATACTCTTCTTTTTTACAACATCGCCTTCTTCCATCCTCATCTCCTTGGTTGGTTTTGAAGGGAGTTTTCAAGAAACCACGTACTTTCCGCTACAGTTTTACGATGTTCTCGGAATCGATTCCTCGGGTAGCGTATCTCGTATCCAGCACCAGGCGGGAACGTTTCACGATATCCTGCATGTTGTATGCTGTATGATCCGTTATCACGATAACCAGATCGTACTCTTCAATCTTGTCGATACCGGTCGAATGATAATCCTTTCCGGTGAGTTCGTTGTGGAACGTCGGGACGTGCGGATCGTTGTAATCGAAATTCGCGTTGAGCGTTTCCAGCTCGTGGATCACTTCCATGACCGGCGATTCGCGCATGTCCTCGATATCCTTCTTGTAGGCGGCGCCCAGAAGCAGGATTCTCGCTCTGGATATCGCAATTCCCTGATCGTTGAGAATACGCTGCGCCTTGTTGATAACAAACGTAGGCATTGCAACATTGATCTCGCCGGCCAGCTCGATGAGACGCGTGTGGTAATTGTATTCGCGAGCCTTCCATGTGAGGTAGAAAGGATCGATCGGGATACAGTGCCCACCCACGCCGGGGCCTGGGTAGAACGCCATGAAGCCGTAAGGCTTGGTCTTGGCCGCTTCGATCACTTCCCAGATATCGATGCCCATGCGATCGCATAGGATCGTCATCTCGTTGGCAAGCGCGATATTGATGTTACGGAAGGTGTTCTCATAGATTTTTTCCATCTCGGCGACGCGAGGAGAAGACACCGGAAATACTTCCGCGTCGAGAATCGCGTTGTAAAATACCTTGGATACACGGTTGCAGTTATCGGTCATACCGCCGACAACCTTTGGCGTGTTGTTGGTTTTGTACTGCACATTGCCCGGGTCTACACGTTCGGGTGAGAACGCGATGAAGATGTCCTTACCGATCTCGTAACCTTTCGATTCGAATGCCGGCGCGATGATCTCTTCCGTGGTTCCCGGATAGGTTGTGCTCTCGAGAATGACCAATGAACCTGGGCGTACATTATCAACCAATGAATTAGTCGATGCCTTCACATAGGTAGAATCCGGTTGCTGATACTTATCGAGTGGGGTTGGAACCGCGATCATGATCACGTCTGTTTCGGCAACTTCGCGATAATCTTTCGTAGCCCGAAGCATACCCTTCTCAACAAGTGCTTTAAGTTCTGCATCATCCACATCGCCAATGTAATTCTTGCCGGCGTTTACACTTGTTACGGCAAAATCGTTAACATCGACGCCAAGTACTTTGAATCCCTTACGGGCAACGGTTACTGCCATGGGAAGACCGACATAGCCCAATCCCACAACTGTTACAACAGCGGTTTTCTTCTCGATTTTACTCAGAAGTTCCATTCTGACTCCTCACCTCATTTAATTGGATAGTAGTAGTTTTTTACGCATCGCTATATCAGTAGCGATAGTGTTCCGGTTTGTAAGGCCCATCGACCTTCACGCCGATATACTCGGCCTGCTCGGGAGTAAGCTGCGTAAGTTTAACGCCCAGCTTTTCCAGATGAAGACGTGCAACCTCTTCGTCCAGATGCTTCGGAAGGCGGTAGACCTCGTTCGCGTAATCCTTCTGCCAGAGCTCGAGCTGAGCGAGCGTCTGATTGGTGAATGAATTACTCATCACGAACGAAGGATGCCCCGTCGCGTTACCGAGGTTGACCAGACGTCCCTCGGAAAGCAGAATGATGCATGTTCCATCCGGCTTGCGGATTTCATCGACCTGCGGCTTGATGTTGATCTTCTCAACGCCCTCGGTCTCATACATCTTCTCGACCTGAATCTCGTTGTCAAAATGGCCGATGTTGCAGACGATCGCTTTGTCTTTCATTCTCATCATGTGCTCGACGGTCACAACATCGCGGTTCCCGGTCGCGGTAACGATGATATCCGCTTCTTCGAGCGCTTCTTCGAGCGGCTTGACTTCGTAACCTTCCATCGCGGCCTGAAGCGCGCAGATGGGATCGATCTCGTTGATGATGACGCGCGCGCCGAAACCGCGCATGGACTGTGCACAGCCCTTGCCGACATCGCCGTAACCGCATACGACAACCACCTTACCCGCAACCATCACGTCGGTTCCGCGCTTGATGCCGTCCGCGAGCGATTCGCGGCAGCCGTAGAGGTTGTCGAATTTGCTCTTGGTCACCGAGTCGTTCACGTTGAACGCCGGGAAACGAAGCTCACCTTTTTCCATATACTGGTATAAACGGTGAACGCCCGTCGTTGTTTCTTCGCTGACACCGCGAAGGTTTTCCGCGATGGTGCGCCAGCGATTCGGATACTTCTCAAGGTCTTCAAGAATCATCTTCTGAAGAATGGAGAACTCGCGATTGTTTTTCACTGGATCGGGGAGCTTGCCAGTCTCTTCAAAAAGCTCTTCCAGACGGCAGCCTTCCTGAATGAACAGCGTCGCGTCTCCCCCGTCGTCAACGATCTGATGCGGGCCCTCTTCTCCGAAGAGAAGGGCCTGCTTCGTGCACCACCAGTATTCTTCCAGGGTTTCACCCTTCCACGCGAATACCGGAACGCCGGCTTCCGCGATCGCGGCCGCGGCGTGATCCTGCGTCGAGAAAATGTTACAGCTCGCCCACCGGACATCCGCGCCAAGCGCGGTGAGAGTCTGGATGAGAACGGCCGTTTGTATGGTCATGTGCAGGCTGCCCGTTATCCGGGCACCCTGCAATGGTTTTGAATCCTGATATTTCTCGCGGAGCGCCATCAATCCCGGCATCTCCACCTCAGCAAGCTCGATTTCCTTTCTGCCGAACGCGGCAAGTTTCATATCGGCTACTTTGTAATCCATAGTGCAATCCTTTTTTTATTCGTAACGTCTGCGACCTCTGTCCCGGCTATCTCCACGGTGGTCGTCACGTCCTCCGCGTCTGTCGTCACGACGGTCGTCCCGGCGTCCACCGCCACGACGATCGTCTCTGCGGTCGTCGCGTCTTCCGCCACCACCGCCGCCACCCTGGCTGCGTTCGACCTTGTAATCGGGATCGTTCGCCTTGGAAGGATTTCCTGCGATGCCCTTCATCGAGAGCGCGACCTTGCCTTTTTCGATGCCGATGAGCTTCGTCTTCACGATATCGCCCATCTTGACGAGGTCGGTCGGTTCGTTGATGCGGCAGGTGTCCATGTTGGAGATATGAACCATTCCTTCCTTCAGTCCGTCCATGATCTTCACGAATACGCCATAACCTTCGATGCGAGTTACCTCACCTTCGTAAATCGTGTCGTATTGAGGACCGAAAACGATATTCTCGATGATTCTTCTGGCTTCAGCCATGCTGTCGCCGTCTTGCGACATAATCGAAACGGTACCGTCGTCTTCTATGTTGATTTCAACGCCTGTCTTTTCGATGATGGATTTGATCATCTTACCGGATGGCCCAATCACTTCGCCGATCTTGGCGGTATCGATCTGGAACGATTCAATTCTTGGCGCGTATTTGGAAAGGTCGGCGCGAGGCGCGGGGATAACGGCTTCGATCTTGTCCAGGATGAACAGACGGGCCGCTTTCGCCTTGGTCAATGCGATGTTCATGATGTCTTTGGTGATCCCTTCGATCTTGATATCCATCTGCATGGCCGTGATCCCGTCGCGGGTACCGGTGACCTTGAAGTCCATGTCGCCAAGGTGGTCTTCCAGACCCATGATGTCGGTGAGAACCACGTACTCGCCGTCGTCCATGATGAGGCCGTTCGCGATACCTGCGACTGGTTTCTTCATCGGGACGCCGGCAGCCATCATCGCGAGGGTTCCCGCGCAAACGGTTGCCATGGAGGACGATCCGTTCGATTCGAGAATCTCGGAGACAAGGCGGAGGGTGTAGGGGAACTCTTCTTTCGGGGGAACCATCGGCTGGAGGCCGCGTTCCGCCAGCATTCCGTGACCCAGTTCACGACGTCCCGGACCTCTCATGAATCCGACTTCGCCAACGCTGAAGGGCGGAAAGTTATAATGAAGGTAGAAGTGCTTGCGATACTCTTCGCTCAGGCCGTCGATGACTTTTTCGTCGCCGACCGAGCCGAGTGTCAACGCGCCAAGCGCTTGTGTCTCACCACGGGTGAACAGCGCAGAACCATGAACGCGCGGGATGATGTCGACTTCGCAAGTGATCTCGCGAATGTCGTCGAGGCCGCGGCCGTCTGCGCGGTGGTGGTCCTTGAGAATCGCCGAGCGAACGTATTTCTTGATGAGATCGTGGAAGCCGTTCTTGAGGTAGCGGACGCTTCCCTCGTACTCTTCGTCTTCCATCTCTTCCTTGAATTTCTCGAGCATCTCGTTTTGAAGTGCGTCGAACGCGTCCTGTCTTTCGAGCTTACCGAAGATATGGGAAGCTTCCTTGACGCGCTCGCCGTAAATGTTGTCGAGTTTCGCCATCAGCTCTTCCGGTACCAGGTCGGCTACGAATTCCATCTTCTCCTTGCCGCATTCTGCGACCAGTTCCTTCTGGAGCTCGATCATCTTCTTGATGTTCTCGTGACCGAAGTAAACGGCTTCGACCATGCGATCTTCCTGCGCTTCGGTCGCGCCGGACTCGATCATGACGATCGAGGTATCGGAACCGGCAACCGAAAGGTCGATGGTTGCGCGCTGAATTTCTTCGTCGGTCGGATAGAGCTTGAACTCTCCGTCGATCTCACCGACAGCCGCACCGGCGATCGGGCCGTGGAACGGGATGTCGGAGATCGAAAGCGCTGTTGAGGCACCCAAGATACCCAGTGCGCCCAGATCGCATGATTCGTCGTAGGAGAGTGTCGTCACCACGACCTGAACTTCGTTGCGGAATCCGTCCGGGAAAAGAGGACGGATCGAGCGGTCGATCAGGCGTGCCCAGAGGGTCGCGACGGTCGATGGTTTCGCTTCGCGTTTTATAAATCCGCCGGGTATTTTGCCGGAGGCATACATTTTTTCATTGAAATCTACGATGAGAGGGAAGAAATCCGTTCCCTCGCGAGGTCCTTTCGATGCGGTTGCGGTTACGAGCATGGCTGTTTCGCCATAGGTAACCAGCACGGAGCCGTTCGCTTGTTTCGCCATTCTGCCCGTTTCAAGCGTGAGGGTTCTGCCGCCTATTTCCATTGATTTACGTACGATATTAAACATCGTTGTGTTCCTTTTGTTAGGTTTGTAAGTGGAGGTCTGAAGCAATAGGCTCAAGCCGCATTATCGACTTCAGCGTATTGCTCGAGGCTCTCCACGGGTTATTTGTCAGCTTTTCTTTAAACAAGAAAAAAGGAGGGACTCTGCATGGAACATGCAAGAATTTCCCTCCCGCAAATCATGATTACTTACTTTCTCAAACCGAGAGCTTTAATCACTTGTCGGTATCGTTCAATGTCTTTCTTCTGCAGGTAGTTCAGCAGACGTCGTCTTTTACCGATAAGCTGAAGTAATCCCCTGCGGGTGTGAAAGTCCTTCTTGTGTACTTTCAAATGTTCCGTGATATCTTTGATACGATGCGAGAGAAGCGCGACTTGCACTTCTGGTGAGCCGGTATCGGAATCATGGAGTTTGAACTCTACCATAATCGCCTGTTTGGCCTCGTTGCTCAGTGCCATAACACCTCCTTTATTTTTTGTCAGTGCAAGAAAATTATCCCCTGTCATCTTGTAAAGGTTTTTCAAGCCGCATTGCAAAATAAGCTCCGCCAGAGAGATGCCAAGAGGGGAATTGGGGTGCCTGCAAACATTCAATTTCATATCACCAACTTCTGCGCCGCCCATCCCGCGACAGATAATCAGAATCGATCAAACTGTTGATTCTCTCATCAATATCATCATGAGAGCATATTGGCATATTATGGGAAGTTCTCATGTACAATATCTGAATCTCGCTCAAGTTCTGCTCACTCCGATCCCTGAATGGACTTATGCTTTTCAGTTCCATACCAGCAGCAAGTATAACATGTGCAATCTCTTTAACATCTTCTATATTGACACCTTCGCCATATACAATTGAATTGTTTCCGAAAACAATATCGGTTAACCCCGTTTCCTGAGGCTCAAGAACATGAAACCCTTCTTTCCGCAATAGCTGAGAGGCTCCTTTCCAATTAATTTCATCCTTCTTTTTTATAAAATACTGGATGCTATATTTAGCTCGTCGAAGCCTTCTCCACTCGTTCTGGACACCCGCTTTTCTGGAAGTGGACTCCATAATAACAGACACTCTCGAGAATACCTCGTCAGGAAACATACCGTTCATTAATTGAACAACTTGTTTTGATTCCTCATCTTCACACTCAAACAATGAATTACGATTTTCGAGAACGAATTTTGTAGCATCCAACATCCATTGTCGCCTATTCTGTTCAGCATGAAATCTCATTTCTTGAGTATGGATTGTCTCGTTAAGCTTGATTTCAGAATGCATGATAACAAGCTGCGCAACCGATACAATCACAGCTGTAATTGATACGATTATGGTTATTATATGACTTTGCTTCTTATTTGCTTCAGTAGGCAAATCACCCTCCTTTCCAAGGCTGAATCAAGCAATGATTGCTGCTTAGCCCAAAAGTGGCATTACGATTCTACCATCTTCCGCGCTTCTTCCAGCTTGTCCTTCTGGTTGGCGACATCCCCCGGCGCGCCGGCCTCGCCAAATACGATGCTTTGGCACGACTCGAAGCCAATAAATTCGATCATCTTGCGAGTCTGCTCTATATACGGAGCAAAGGCCTCCTCTTCCGCCCCGCAGCAGACAGCCATAATGGCCTTCTTCCCCTTGTAGAACGGCGAATTGAAAGCCTCCTTGTAATACGCGAACATACGGTCGACACAGAGCTTCATCTGCGCAGTCATCTGCCACATGTAGACAGGAAATGCGAAGATGACCAGATCGGCTTTCTCTATCTCCGGATAGACCCGTTGCATGTCGTCCTGCTGCATGCAGCCCGGATGCGTCCGGCAGTACATGCACGCCTGGCACCCGCGTATGTTCATGTCGTTCAATTGAATGGTGCTAACCTGGGCCTGGTCGAAATCCTTTAGCATCTCTTTAACAAGAACCGCCGAGTTACCGTTCTTGCGCGGACTTCCGACAAGGGCGAGAATATTCATAATTCCTCCATTGTTCATTATACTTCAAGGCGTGAGCAGATTCGTTCGATCTGCCGCGGAGACGTGGTGTTGCACATCTGATTTTCGGCTTTGACAAAGTCAAAACGAAAACATGAACGTTGTGATTTCGTTCCTCGAAATCATGTTAGTGGATAATCGGACGTGCTATATCCACGTTGGAGCGGCACGATCGGGCGAAGATGCCACGCCGGTAAGGAATGGCCGATACCGCCTATTCCTGGGCCACCTCAAGGAAAGCATCGTAATCCTTGCGAAGCTCTTCAAGCTTTACCTTTTGTTCAGTAATATCATTCTCAGCTTTCGTCAATGTTTCTTTATCTCTTTTTGCTTCCTCAAATGCCGAAGAGCTGTCTTCTCGGGCCTCAAGAAATGTAATAGAAAGAAATATCGAGATAACAAACCCCACAGGGATATAGAGAAACACAATAATTGTCCAATGCGGGAAATGCCACGTCCTCTCCAGAAAATGCAAGTAGTTATTGTACCCACCGAAAATGGTGTGAATCAGTTGGCCCCATAGCACGAAGAATGAAATCACACTGAATATCGTCAAACTAATGAAGATAACCGAGAAGAGAGTTGCTATATTCTTTCCTTTCTCTTTCTTCCTGATCGTATCAATGTTTTTCCGTTTTGCTTCTACGCCACACTCATTAAACATGAGTTCTTCTTCTTCATATTTAATCTTGGCTTCTTTTTCCGTTTTAAGATGTTCAAGTTCTGCTGTTAATCTCATTTCCAGCGCTTGAAAGACGAGATTGATCTCCCGAAGCATCAGATAGCTCCATGATCTCACCGAAGTCTTCTCAATCTGGTTTAAATAGTCTTTAATATCGGCAATTGAAACAATCGCCGACCAATTCGTATTTTGTGTTGTCGCCCGTAGATAAATGTTCTTTCTTTGGGATTCATTGAGGTAGTCGAAGCAAGATAGCGCCAGCATTTTGTTTAGCACAGAAAGCTTCCGAAGGAATTTCTTGGTTTTTTGCTTGTACCTATCAAGTATCTCTCTTTGCTCCTTGCTCAAATCCTCGGTCAAATCCGCAATGGATGAACGTACATTCTCGAATTCATTGTCTGTCGCAGCCTGCAGTAAGTAGAATGGGTTATTTTCAACGACAACCCTCAACTCCCGCATACTTGCTCCGGCATTGCCCCCGGCTGCATAATATCTGCTCTTCAAGTAGCCGATATGAATCGAGACCTCATCGTTATTGCCTGTCTCGAAATTGGACGAAAGAGACTGAAGAACATCTTTCACAACTTCGAGCTTCCCCACATTGAATGCGGTATCGATGGTTTTTAAGCTCAGCGTGAATAAAAAGCTGACCAACTTCTCCTGATCCACCGATTCATCAGAAATATACGAGTACCCAAACGTTAGCGCTTTTTGGAAGTTGAACAAGGCTGCGTCGTAATCATCCCTGCTGGCAAGTATCTGCCCCTTCATGGAATATGCCATGAAATTATCCCGAAATACCCTCAGCACTTCATCGAACTCCGCCATCGCTTCATCATAGTGACCACCGTTGAAGAATTTCACTCCTTGTGATAGCGAGAATTTGGCAGCTTTCACCTTGTCCGCTGTGTAGGTTGCCTCGAGGATTTTATCGAGAACGTCTCGCATATCCATGAGAGTTGCGTTGATTCCGTCCAGCTGCATTCCCATATTCCTGGATTGCTGGTCCATACTTTCAACCAGAGCCTGATTGTAATTCGCAATGTCACGCATCCCACCCGCTATTGCTGCGGTGTTCTGCTTCATTTGATTGCTGAGTTCGCTCGAATTGATATTATTGACCCGAGATAGAGCTCTCATATTCGAGTCTTTAATACTATAAGACATCATTTGAGATCGGTATGACATAATAACTCCTTGAAAATTGAGAACCGAGTCATGCTAACTGAAAAATTTCTCGTCAAGCTTTTTCATTATTCATTCATCATGGAAATCTTTGTTGTTTCCTTTATCGGTAATATGAATATTGTCGCATCAATAACGATTTTCATTGACATGATCGGCAACTGTTTTTTGCTTTTAATGAAGGAGTATGTATGCTGAGGGAAATCCGCATAAATGATATTGTAACCGTCTATCAAGCGAAACGCGCGATGCTCAACGCAACCGTGATCGATTGCGGTGATTCGGTCGTCGTTGTCGACACACTGCACCTGCCGGAAGATTCCCGTGAGCTGAAAGAGAAGCTCGGTGGAAAACCCGTCCGATATCTCATCAACACACACTGGCACAGCGACCACTGTTACGGCAACCGGTTTCTCAGGGACGAAACGACAACGATTATCGCTCATGGCGACTATATGGAAACCATAACCAGCGAACGCAACGTCATCGCTCCAAACGCAAGGTCCATTCTCGACCGTAAGAATCTCGTATTCCCGGATATTTGCTACTTCGCATCCATACAAATCGAGCGTCCCATCTCAATCAGCATCCTCCACACGCCAGGGCACACGATGGACAGTTCCGTCGTCTACCTGCCGGAAGGAAAAATCCTTATCGCCGGAGATACCATCCTCACCGGCCCCGGCGACAAAGTAGCTGTCCCCTATTTCTACTGGGGCGACAGCGATATCTACCAACTTTCACTTGAAAAACTCGGCTGGCTCGATATCGACACCATCGTTCCGGGGCATGGAGAAGCCGTTGAAGCAAGCTATGTCCAAAATCATACATCGTATCTGAGAAGCTTGAAGAAGCAGTTCAAGGAATACATCGCAAATGAAAAACCAATAAACGTTGACCCCGACGAGCTATCGCAGAAGATAATCCGTGCGATCCCTCAGGAATCATGCGTGCCGGGAACAGTGTCGGAAGATTTCTGGGTGCCCGTCATGCATGAGCTGAACATCCGCAAGCTCGTCAGCGAAACAATGTAACAGGAGGAGAAAATGACTCAGAGTGAATTCAACAATGAAAAAATCGATCATCGGCTCCTCGATGAGGTTGTGCCGGGTGGAGGCAGGAAGCTCTTCCGGTTCTATGAAAAACTGCGAAACCGTTTGGCATCGTACGGAGAATCCAAACACCCCTTTATGGAATACCTGTTCCTGCTGCCGGACCTCGTCATCCTGATCATCCGCCTGCTATCCGAGAAGCGCATCCCGATCCGTTTCAGGATATTCATCGGGTCCATCGTCGGCTACCTCATCCTCCCCATCGACATCATTCCCGATTTCATTCCGTTCATCGGCTACGTAGACGACCTTTTAATCGTGATCTTCGGTCTGAACACCATCATGAATGATGTTGATCCCGAGATTCTCGAGTACCACTGGAGCGGCGATCGCAGTCTCCTGCACACGATTAAAGAGATCACTGAACAAGCTTATCGCTTCGTCGGGAAAAAGAATCTGGACAAAATTCGCAAATGGATTCATCAACACACTCGTTCAGGAGAATAGTAATGGATATACTTCTTGGTACCCACAACAAGGACAAGGTACGGGAGATTCGTGAAATCATGTCGCAAATAGAGGGCGTTCGCATTCTTAGTGCGGACGACGTCCTGAACGTGCCCGATGTGATTGAAGACGGCGACACGATCGAAGCCAACGCAATCAAGAAAGCAACCGAGATCGCCAAAGCAACCGGCTACCTTACCCTCTCGGACGATACCGGCCTTTTCGTCGATGCGCTGGACGGCGCGCCTGGCGTAATGGCGGCTCGCTTCGCGGGTGAAGGATGCACCTATCGTGACAACCGCCTGAAAATGCTCGCGGAGATGCAGAACAAACGGAACCGCAGCGCAAGGTTCCGCACGGTCGTTGCGCTCGCGAGCCCCAAAGGATTGATCGACACCGCCCCGGGCGCGGTCGAGGGTGTAATTACAAGCGAAGAACGCGGTGAGAACGGTTTCGGATACGACGCCGTGTTCGAAGCGATCGAAACCGGAATGACGTTCGGTGAAATGGGAGAATCGGCCAAGCACGTGATCAGCCACAGAGGCCGGGCTTTCAGGAATATCTTACCGGCAATAATAAAATTGATTCAACAAGATAAATAACCATGGAGGTCTTATGATTAATCCACAAATATTCAGGCAATACGACGTCCGCGGAATCGTCGACAAGGATCTTACGGACGAAACCGTAACCATGCTCGGTCGCGGATTCGGAACGTATCTTCGCCACCACGATCTCAAATCGGTCGTTATCGGCGGTGACGCTCGTTTGAGCTCCCCACGCTTCAAGGAACGCTTCACGGAAGGACTTCTTCAGTGCGGCTGCGAAGTTACGGATGTGGGCATTCTGGCAACACCCGTTCTCTACTACGCCATCCAGTATCTGGGAACCGATGCCGGCGTGATGATCACCGGCAGCCACAACCCACCGGAGTACAACGGCTTCAAGCTCAATATCGGGCTCATGAGCATTTACGGCGAAGAGATTCAGAAGATACTCAGAATCATCCAGGGCGAAGAATACACCGAAGGCAAAGGCGTGAAGAAGGTTTTCGAAGGCCTCATCCCCATCTATCAGGATTACCTCGTGGAACACCTGAACATCGAACGCAAGGTCAAAGTGATCGTCGATGCCGGAAACGGCGCCGGCGGACCAATCCTGCCGGATGTCCTGCGCAGGCTCGGCTGTGAAGTGAAGGAACTCTATTGCGAGATGGACGGAACCTTCCCGAACCATCACCCGGATCCTACCGTTATCGAGTACATTCAGGACCTGATCAAGGAAGTTAAAACCACCGACGCCGAGGTCGGACTCGGGCTCGACGGCGACGCGGACCGCATCGGCGTGGTCGACGAGAACGGCAACCCCGTTTTCGGCGATCAGATTCTCAACATCTTCGCTCGCGATTTCCTCAAGGACTTCCCGGGTGAGAAGGTCGTGGGAGACGTCAAGTGCTCCAAGAATTTTTACGACGACATCGCGAAACATGGCGGCCAGCCGATCATGTACAAAACCGGCCACTCCATGATCAAGAAGAAAATGAAGGAAGACAACGTCCGCATGGGTGGGGAGATGAGCGGCCATATCTTCTTCGCGGATCGCTACTTCGGGTTTGACGACGCCATCTACGCGTGCTGCCGTTTCGTTGAGATCATGGCCAAAACGGACAAGCCCGTCAGCCAGTTCCTCGCCGATCAGCCCAAGATGTACAACACCCCCGAGATTCGCGTCGATTGCCCCGACGAAACCAAGTTCGACATCGTGGACAAGGTGCGCGATTCCTTCATCGAGGAAGGCGCGGATGTCAATGGCATCGACGGTATGCGCGTAACCTACGCCGACGGCTGGGGACTCGTTCGCGCATCGAACACACAACCCGTCCTGGTACTCCGTTTCGAAGCGGAAACACAGGAAAGACTGGAAGAAATCCGCAAAATCGTCGAAGAAAGAATCGCGAAATTCAGTTAATCGAAACACTACATTGAAGGGGGAGCGCGTCTCCCCCTATTACGAGAGCAGTCAAAATGCAGTACCGGTATTTATTTGGTCCCGTTCCGTCCAGAAGGCTCGGCATGTCGCTCGGAGTCGACCTGATTCCCTACAAAACATGCAGCCTGAATTGCGTTTATTGCGAATCGGGCGCAACAACCCACCTGACGACAAACCTGGAAGCCTGGTATCCCACGCAGGAAATCATTGCTGAAATCGATCACTACCTCTCGCAGAAACCCACACTGGACATCATCACCTTTTCCGGCGCAGGGGAACCAACCCTCCACTCCGGCTTGGGCGAAATCGCGCGGCACATCAAACGGAAATATCCCGAATATCCTCTCGCTGTCATTACAAACGCAACCACGATGGCAATCGCAGAGGTAAGAGAGAGCCTTTTAGCCTGCAACATTTTACTGCCGTCCCTAGACGCGGCGACACAAAAGGTCTTCCGCAAAGTGAACCGCCCCGCCCCCGGCATCGATATCCGTGATATCATCGAGGGCCTGAAGATTTTCCAGAAAGATTTCTCCGGCGAAATGTGGCTGGAAGTGTTTCTCGTTAAAGGAATCAACGACACGCAGGACGAACTCACCCGGCTCCACGAAGTAATCGCAGACATCCAACCCGACCGCGTTCAGCTCAACACGCTGGACCGCCCGGGAACGGAAGACTGGGTCAGGCCCATGTCGGAAAACGAAATGCGAGCCATTGCGGATTCATGGAGCGACTTGCCGGTGGAAATCATCGCCCGATTCTCTCTGTTCATCGAGCAGAAGGATGCCTCCGTCGATCTTCGAGACCGGATTATCAACCTGATCCGGAGAAGGCCCTGCACCTCGGCCGATCTCTCCGCTTCCCTGCAAGTTGCCGAGAAATACCTGCTTCCGGAACTGAAGAAGCTGATTCAAAATAGCGAGATCGAATCGGAAGTTCTCGAACGCGGAACATTCTACAAAATCTCAGGCTCTTAGAGCCGATAGCCTTCTACGATATAAAACGCGGAATGCTTGAGAGAAGCGTCCCGCCTGGTTTTTACTTAACGTAACTGATTGACCGAACGTAAGCGAAGCGCCTATGAAAAGATTTATACTTCCCGGATTCGTATTCCTGATGCTTTTTTTCTCTATCCTATGCGCCGAAACCGTTATTCGCGTTGCGGTGTACGAAAACCACCCGTTGGTGTTCACCAGCGAGGACGGCCAGATTGAAGGGCTCTACATCGACATCCTCAATGAGATTGCCCAGAAAGAAGGATGGACGCTGATTTACGTCGGCGGAACATTCACGGAATGCCTCGATCTCCTTGCGCAGGGGTGGGTCGAACTGATGGTGGCAATCGCATACACCGATGAAAGGGCCGAGCGCTTTAACTACAACCAGCAGGCAGTGCTGACAAATTGGGGGAGAATCTATATCCGGGAGAAGTCCCCCATTACGACCATTCTGGACCTTAAAGACAAAAAAATCGCTTATGTTGAAAAAGACATCTATTATGAAGACCTCAGGGACAAGCTGGCGAAATTCGACATCCCGACGGATTTTGTCGTCGTCGATGACTATGACGGAGTGTTTCGGTTGATTGACAGCGGCGAAGTCGATGCCGGAATCGTTGCCCGGTTTTACGGCAGAATCCACGAAAGCCGCTTCGATCTGGTGCCAAGCGGGATCATCTTCAAGCCGATCGAGTTGCGCTTCGCATCGAGGAAGGAAAGCAATGCCACGCTGCTCAAGATGATCGACAGGCACCTCGAGCAGATGAAATCCGACCCGCAATCGGCCTATTACAAGGCGATCAATCGCTGGCTGAACATAACACCCAACATCATTGACCAGGGCAAGGAAAACCAGAGCAAAATTTTCCAGACGGCACTCTTCTCATTCGCCCTACTCTGCCTGGTCGCGTTGATCATTATATTGTCTTCGCGCCGAAAAATCCGCGCAAAGATGATGACGCTTTTCGAGCGGGACAAAGAGCTCGAATCGGAGATCAGCTTCAGAAGAAAAGCGGAGCAGGAGACATACAGGAATCAGATGCGCTATTCGCAGATCATCGAGGCGATGAACGAGGGATTCGCGCGGATCACGGTCAACGGACAAATCAAATATGCCAACGAACCGTTCTGTCGTCTTGTCGGAGCGGACCGCAAGGACATTCATCGATACAAGCTCGCCGATTTCATCCATGAATTGAGCGAGCGGGATATCGCATCGGGTTTTGCGGCACGGGAAAACGCGCCTCGGTCGGTAAGCCTGGAAGTGAAAATCAAACCCCTTGAGGGGGCCCCCATTCCGGTGATCATCTCGATCAATCAGGTATACGGGATTTCCCCGGACGATTTGGGGAGTTTCGTGATTGTCACGAACATTTCCGAGGTGAGCGCCAGGCTTGAGGAGCTCGAGGTTCAGAAGGCGTATTTCGAGCAGCTTTTCGAGAATTCTCCCACGGCGATCGCACTGGTGAACAACCGCGACGAAGTGATGATGATCAACACGAGCTTTTCCAGGATGTTCCAGTATCAACCGGAGGAATGCATCGGAAAAACCATCAATAGCCTCATCGTGCCAATGGAACTGTACGACGAAGCCTCCGGGTATTCGAACATGGTCTTGAACAAGCAGACCATTATCCATGAATCGAAACGAATGAGAAAGGACGGCGCTTCGATAGACGTCGCCATAATGGGATACCCCATTTTCATGAGCGAAGAGCAGATCGGAGTTTTTGCAATATACAGGGACATCACCGATCACAACACTGCTGTAAAAGACCTTCAGACTGCGCAGGACCGCTTCAAGATGATATTCAACTCGACACCCGTTGCGTTGTATCTGGAGCGATTCGCCGATAAAATCATCGATTGCAACGAGGCAGCGCAGACAATGACCGGTTACACTCGCGACGAACTGCTCGGAATGAGCGTTGTCGACCTTGTGCCTAAATCAAGAGTGGATGATATCATGAAGGTTGCGCGCGATGCCAAGGCATTGGGTTGGTTTGCAACCGAGTTTGTCAATGCGCGTAAAAACGGAGACGAATTTCCCGTCATCATGTCAGGAAGCATGATGAAGGTCAACAACGAAGATCATGTCATTATTGCAATTCAGGATATCACCCGTCAAAAAATGGCGGATAAGGCCTTGGCTGCCGAGAAGGAGCATCTTTCCGTCATCCTTGCGAGCATCGTCGATGCCGTTATTGCCACGGATATCGAAGGACGCGTGACGCTCCTCAACCAGGTTGCCTCCGAACTCACCGGATGGACGGTGGCGAACGCGATGAACAAGCCCATCTCGGAAGTGTTCAACCTCGTGGACGAATCGACCCGTTCGCCGATCAACAATCCGGTCACAAACCTACTCCAGTCGGGCAATTCCATCGAACTGGAAGAACAGTCCATGCTGGTTTCCACCGATGGAAGCGAACACTTGATTATCTACAGCGCCGCCCCCATCCACGATCACTCAGGCAATGCCGTGGGACTGGTGCTCGTTTTCAGGGATATCACCGAGAAACATGCGCTGGAGCGGGAAATCATGAAAATCCAGAAGATGGAAACCCTTTCCCTGCTCGCGGGAGGCATCGCACACGACTTCAACAATATCCTCACTGCAATCATCGGAAATATCTCGATCGCAAAGATATTCGCGACCGAGCACCCGAAAATAACAGAAAAGATCACCAACGCCGAAAAAGCCGCTCTCCAGGCAAGGGACCTCACGCACCAGCTTCTTACATTTTCCAAAGGGGGTGATCCCATCAAGCAGACAACGAACCTGATCGAGATTGTCAAGGAAACCGTGTCGTTCGTCATGAGCGGATCGAACGTGAAGAGCGATCTCGATTTCGCCGATAACCTGGATCAGGTAAACGTCGATCCCGGCCAGATCAGCCAGGTGGTGAACAATCTTGTTTTAAATGCCCTTCAGGCCATGAAAGAGGGCGGAATTTTAAAAATATCCGCATGCAATGTTGCCGTGAAACCGGAGCAGATCGTATCGCTCAAGCCCGGGCTCTACGTGAAGTTGACCATCGTAGACAATGGGCCGGGGATACCGCAGGAGTTTCTGGACAAAATCTTCGATCCCTATTTCACGACGAAGGAAGAGGGCAATGGACTGGGCCTTTCGATGACCTATTCCATCATCAAGAATCACAAAGGCCACATACAGGTCGAGTCACGCCCGGGAGAAGGCGCAAGGTTCGATATCTTCCTCCCATCCACAACGGAATCCATCGAGACCGGCAAAGCAAAGGTGCAGGATATTCAAGGGCAGCACCAGTCTATCCTTGTGATGGACGATGACCAGATTGTGAAGGATTCGATCGGTAACTTCCTCGAATTTCTTCAGTACAGAGTGGATTTTGCCGATCATGGAGAAGAAGCGATCGATAAATATCGTGAAGCTCTGGAGAGCAACAAACCGTACGCAGCGGTTATCCTTGACCTGACCGTTCCGGGTGCGATGGGCGGCAAGGAATGCATCAAGCACCTGATGGAAATGGACCCGGATATCAGGGCAATAGCCTCCAGCGGATACAGCAGCAACCTGACGATCGAGAATTTCAGGGAGTACGGATTCCTCGACGTAATCCCAAAACCATACAAGATTGAGGAGATCGGAGCAGTGCTGAAACGCGTTATCGTTCGCCCGTGATTATTAAGAATTTCATGCGATGAACATGAAATTGTTGACAGATAAGTGAATCGATTCTTGATTTGATGTAAGATCAAAAATAATACTCAGGACGTAGGAACAAAATGGCTGACCAAGAGCTCAAAAAGAGAATTCTCGTTACCGAGGATGAAGAAATTGTACGTTACACGTTATGTACAATATTGAACCGATTAGGCTATGAAACCCTGGAAGCCTCGCACGGCGGGGTCGCGCTTGAAACTCTCAAGAACGAAAAAGTCGATATGATTCTGGTGGACTTGATGATGCCGGAAATCGACGGATTCCAGGTTATCTCGCACGTCAGCAAGACCTATCCCGAGATCCCGATCATCGCGGTTTCGGGGCTCAACGACGTGCAGGAGGTTGTCAAAGCCATTCGCCAAGGCGCTTGGGACTACATCCTCAAGCCGGTTTCAAAGCTCGACATCTTCCAGCATTCTCTGGAACGTTCCTTCGAGCGAGCGCAACTCTTACGAGACAATCGCCTTCAGCGCGAGCACCTGATGAAGGTGAATCAAGAGCTGAGCGACGTCATCACCAAGCTGGAGGAAGACGAGAAATCCGGTAGAAGGATTCAATTCCAGCTTCTCCCGCTCGAAATTCAGATGTTCGGAAACTACGAATTCAGCCGGCATCTGATCCCTTCCACGTTTCTGAGCGGCGATTTCCTCGACTACTTCGCCATCGACGACACCCACATCGGATTCTACATCGCCGATGTGTCCGGCCACGGCGTATCCTCCGCTTTCGTGACGGTTCTTCTCAAGAGCTTTATGTCACGCCAGTTGCGGGAGTATTTCGATGAAGGAGACCGGACAATCTTCAGTCCGTCGAAGATCCTTCAGGAACTCAACGCGGAAATTTTATATCAGAACATCGATAAATTCCTCACCATCTTCTTCGGCGTGATCGACACCGAGCAGCACACCATGCTGTGCGCCAACGGCGGTCAGTACCCGTTCCCGATCATCTACAACGGCAAATCGAAGTTCATCCCTCAAAAGAGCTTCCCCATCGGCGTATTCGATTTCACGCAATACGAGGAAATCGAGATACCGCTCTCGGATGAATTCGCCCTGTATCTGGTCTCGGACGGTATTCTAGACCTCCTGGACTACCCGACGCCTCACGAGAAGAACAACTATCTCCTCGCCCAGATGAACAGCCTCGACCTGACGCTGGACGAACTGGTGAAGAAGTTCGACTTTACCAGCGAACATGTCCCTGACGACATCACGTTCTTGAAAGTAAGGAAATATCCCGGGAAGTGATATTCTATAAGCCAATCGGAATCATCCATTCGCCTTTCAAAGCGTTGACCGACATGCCGATCCAACCGGTAGGCGCGTCCGAAGTGAAAGGCGAGATCGAAATCTTTCCGGAATTCGCCGAAGGGCTGAAAGATCTGGAAGGATTTTCTCACATCTACATCATGTACCATTTCCACCAAAACAAAGTTGCCAGATTGACGGTCAAACCTTTCCTCGACAACAATGAGCGGGGTCTGTTCGCCACACGCGCCCCTTGCCGCCCCAATCCGATCGGCCTTTCGCTTGTCAGGCTGATTTCGGTCGAAGGCAATCATCTTCTCATCGAAAACATTGACGCGCTCGACGGAACGCCGCTACTTGACATCAAGCCCTACGTACCGGGGTTCGAATCGCCGGAAGAAGTGCGTACAGGCTGGCTGGATAAGAAAGCAATCGATGCACGCAAGCATCGGAGCGACCATAGATTTATGCAAGGTACTTCTTTGCGAGACAAGGAGTAAGAAAGTATTTCTGTAAATTCGGGGTGAATAGCTAAAAAAAACTTGCACGGAAAGGGCCGCGATAAAACTTATCTCAAGTATTGTGGTCTTTGACTTTAACGTGCATGAAAATTGATATTCAATAAACCGATTTCAGGAGGATTAATGAAAGACAGAATCGCGAACTTTAGCGCAGGCCCAGCAGTACTGCCGGAAGAAGTGCTTCGTGAAGCACAGAAAGAGTTGTTCAACTACAAGGGTTTGGGACTCTCCGTCATGGAGATGAGCCACCGCAGCAAAGCCTACCAGGAAATCATCGACGACGCCATGAATCGCGCAAAGCGCATCATGAACCTCGGCGACAACTACGACGTCCTTTTCCTCGGTGGCGGAGCAAGCTTACAATTCCTCATGGTCCCGATGAACCTCTGCCCGGAAGGCAAGGTCGGTAACTACATCAACACCGGTACATGGTCGAACACAGCGATTAAAGAAATCAAGAAGATCGGCAAGCAATGTCATGTTGCGGCAACATCCGAAGATACGAATTTCTCTTTCATCCCCAAGGAATTCAAGCTCTCCGAGAATCCTGCATACCTTCACTACACCACCAACAACACCATCAGCGGTACCGAGTTCAAGTACATCCCTGAGGTGGGCGATCTTCCGCTTATCGCGGACATGTCCTCCAACTTCCTCAGCAAGCCGATGGACTACGCCAAGCACGCGCTGATCTATGCAGGCGCGCAGAAGAACATCGGTCCTGCCGGCGTTACTATGGTGGTTATCCGAAAAGACATGCAAGAGAAGTTCAACACCGGGCTTCCAACCATGCTTTCCTATAAAACCCACATCGATAAGGGTTCTATGTTCAACACGCCTCCTTGCTTCCCGATTTACATGGTGGGACTCGTCCTCAAGTGGATCGAAGACATGGGCGGACTTGCAGCCGTTGAGAAACACAACATAGAGAAAGCCGGGCTCATCTACAACGTAATCGACAACTCGGAATTCTATCGCTCACCGGTGAACACGGAAGACCGTTCTCTCATGAACATCGTGTTCCGTCTTCCATCGGAAGACCTCGAGAAGAAGTTCGTTGCGGAAGCAGCCGAAAATGGGATGTCGAACCTCAAGGGACATCGCAGCGTAGGCGGTTGCAGAGCGTCCACTTACAACGCGCTTCCAATGACAGCCTGTCAGCAACTGGCTGAGTTCATGGTTGAATTTGAGAAAAATAATAAATAAGATTTCGATCAGCCCGGGAAACCGGGCTGATTCTCTATTCAGTGCATGATCCCAATACTTGCGAGATAATACCAGATGCCGTTATCCATACCCAACACATTCCAACCCGGGAAGATACTCGTTGTTCAAACCGCGCTTATCGGGGACGTAATCCTCTTAACGCCGCTGATCGACGCATTGAAGAAACTCTATCCCGAGGCTGAAATCGACGTGCTGGTCAACCGGAACTACGCTTCGGTTCTGCATAACAACCCTTCCATCCACTCGATCCTGACGATCTCCAAGAAAAAGCCCGAAAAGCTGGCGTCTCTGGCGTCGGTTTTCTCACAGATTCGAGCGAGAAAGTACGGTCTCGCCATCTCCGCGCATCGCTCGTTCACAACGGCACACATGCTGCTCCTGGCAGAAATCAGGTACCGAATCGGATTCGGCGCGGGACTTTCGGGCAGATTCTACAACATCCGTGTGCCCTGGCAAAAAGGAATGAGGCGTGTCGATAAAAATTTGTCGCTGCTGCATCCCCTAACAGACAGGAAATTCCCCATTCAGGCAAAGCTTTATCCGTCATCGGAAGACACCCGGTTTGCGATCAACCTGGTGGAGGAGAACAACCAGCAACGATTCATCGCGCTTGCGCCGGGATCGATGTCCTTCACCAAACGCTGGCCGACGGATTATTATTCCAACCTCGCGAAGAGACTGGGAGATTCCGGATTCAAGCTGATCTTCCTGGGATCTAAATCGGAGCGTGAAGACTGCGAGGAGATCATCGAAGAAGCCGGTATCGAGGCGATCAATTTGGCGGGAAATACATCCATTCTGAGGGCTGCCTCCGTGATTTCCGTTTGCGATCTGCTCGTGTGCAACGATAGCGGCCTGATGCACGTGGCCAACGCGATGGGAACTCCCGTCGTGACGTTCTTCGGCCCAACCGTCGCCAGTCTTGGCTATACGCCCTACGGCAAGAACGACAAGATTTTTGAGATTGATCTGGACTGCCGTCCCTGCGGGAAGCACGGTGGAAAAAGCTGCCCGTTGGGCCATCATAAATGCATGAGAGAAATCGAGCCTGAAACGGTTTTTCCGTATATCATGGAGCATTATGGCACGCAGTAAAAAAGTCGTTGCATTCCTCTTCAATTACGAGGGCTTCAACGCCGAGGCGCAGAACCTTTGGGAGAACATCCAGTTTGTACGCGATGGCGGCTTCATTCCATTTGTGATCGGCCCCGATTCGAGAGTGATGCAACAATCTGAAGCGGCGGGGTATCGAACCTGCACAATTACTCAGCTACGTTACCGCAAGAATCCCGCCCGTTATATCGTCGGCTTGTTCAAGCTCGTTCGGCTGTTGCGCCGCGAAAAGCCGGACGTCTTGCACATCTACTACCGCTCCGGCATGCATTCGATGGGAATACTCGCCAAACGTCTCTCCCGCATCGACATGAAAATCGTTAGAACCCGTGGGACAGCGACACCCATCCGCCCGAATCTCGGCAACCGGATACTGTACAACAGGAATACGCTGCTCACGATTGTTCCTTCGGAGAGAGAGCGCCAGCAGCTTATTGACTTCGGATTGCCGGAGACAAAGGTGGAGACCGTCCATTTCCCGCTGGATGTGGAGCACTACAATCCGTCCAGGTACTACCCCGCCGAGTGCAGGAGAAAGTTTGGCATCAAGGACGAGCTCTGCCTGGTACACATCGGAAGATTCGAACCGATCAAGGGACACAAATGGCTCATAAAGGCGGCGGAAATCCTGAACGATCATGGCCTTAGATTCACCCTGCTTCTCGCCGGTAACACGAAGTATCCGCACTTCAGGGAGATCAAGCCGTTCATCAGGAACAACATCCGCTTACTCGGCTGGGTCGAGGATGTTGCCGAGTTGATCGCCGCCGCGGATATCGGCGTGATATCCTCCATCGGCTCGGAAGCAAACAGCCGCATCGCGCTGGAATACATGGCGATGAAAAAGCCGGTGGTCTCCACAAATGTCGGTATCCTTCCCGATCTGATCCCCGACCGTGGAATCCTGGTTCAGCATAACGATGCCCAGGCGCTTGCGGACGGCATCCTCGAAATGAGCGTCATCAATCGCGATAAACTCGGGGAGCAAGGCTACGAATACGTCCACGAGAATTTCGAGCGAAACACGATCCGAAAACAGTTTCTCCAAATTTACAGAAAAATCTTGCAGGATTAGTCGCCTGCAAATATAAAGCGGCTCATGAGAATATTAGATCGATACATCCTGCGGGAATACCTGATAACGCTTTTGGTGATCACCGCCTCCTTTTCGGTGATATTTATCGTCGTGGACATCTTCGACAGACTTCCGCGCCTCTTGCGCTATAATGCGGAGATTCGCGACACCATCATCTACTTCGCGTCGCGCATCCCCTACCTTTTCGTGCTGACATCGCCGGTCGCAGTGCTTCTCAGCGGCCTCTTTCTGATGAATTCGCTCTCCAAATACAACGAGTCCATCGCCATCCGCGCAGCGGGACTCAGCATCTTGCGCATGGTGTCCCCCATCCTGTGGTTCGGACTCTTCTTCAGCCTGTTCGTCATGGTCTTCGGCGAGTTTGTCCTGCCGAGAACCGAGGCCATCCGGCAGTACGTTTATACCGAAAAAATCAAGCATCGCAAGATTGAAGACATCAAGATGCGCAGCAATATCTACTACCGCGGGACGGAGAACAACCTCTACTACATCGGTTACTTCGATGGTTACCGCAACAATCTCAAGACCATTGATATCACGACCTTCGATCATCAATCGGGGACGATAAGCCGGAAGATCACAGCAGCCAGAGCAAGCTGGGACGGCAAGGAATGGGTGCTCGAAGAGTGCTACATTCGCCGGTTCGATCACGAAGGTAAGGAGATTGGAGCGCTTACGGAGTACTTCCCATCCACAATCGTCGAAGAACTCGACGCCACGCCTCTCGATTTCATCAAGAGCGCGAAGGAACCCATGTCGATGAATTTTTTCGAGCTCAGAGACTACATCAATCGACTGAAAAAGGTTGGAGAAAGCTACCGCAAGGAGCTTGTGGACCTCCATTACAAGGTATCGTTTCCTTTCGCCAACCTGATCATATTGCTTTTCTGCGTACCGCTGGCATCCACATCCACCCGTAGCAAGGGACGCGGTCTTATCTTCCTGCTCGGGCTGGTTATATGCTTCATGTACCTCTCGGCGCAGCGGGTTAGCCAGAGTCTGGGGTACAACGGCGTCCTGTCTCCCGCGTTCTCAGCCTGGATGCCCAATATCGTTTTTGCAATCGTGGGAATGTTCTTCGTTGTAAAAGCGGAGGTTTGATCCTGTAAAAAACGCCCCGAAACTTCAGGGCGTGAAAAGCAATCCATTTCGCAAAGCAATCTACGAATCGATCTCGATCAACCGATACGCGCTGCTCCCCATGTTCAGTTCCTCTGCATACTCGATCTGCCGTAAACCGCTGTGCCCGACATGCTTCTCGAACGCATCGTGCTTTCCGTCGGAGAAATGCTTGCTCACCAGATCGAGGCTCGCTTGCTCGACCGCGACAATGTCCGTCGAGGCAACGATGCCGATGTCGTGGACAAACGGCTTTCTCGCATTCGGCATGCAGTCGCAATCGGGCGAGATATCCTTGAGAACGTTCAGGTAGATCATGTTGCGGCCTTTCGCGATGCCGTAGGTGTATTCCACCAGGCGCTCCATGAACGGCTCATTGGCCGTCGATCCCCACGGAATGGAGAAAGCGTGTACGGGGCAAATCCCGATACACGCGCCGCAGCCGATACACTTCGCAGGATCGATCTTCAGCGGATCAATGGTAATCGCGTCTCCCGGGCAGTTGCTGACGCAAGCGCCGCACAAGACGCATTTCTCCGGCTGGTATATCGGAATGCTCGAAGCATGCATCGCCATTTTCCCGGCGATCGCTGCCATGCCCATGGAGACATTCTTGAACGCCCCGCCAAATCCTGCCATCGTGTGCCCCTTGAAATGACTGAACACGATGAACGTGTCGTAGTTGTCGATCCGCGATGCAGCCCGTACGGATTTGTAGTGCTTCAGGTTAACGGGGATCTCGATATAGCCGTCCACATCAAGAATATCGATCGGCGCGAAGTCGAAGCCGTGCTCCCGGGCAACCTCGAGATGGCTATCCGTATAGCGACGCTCCCCAACGTAAAGCGCATTCGTCTCCACGTAGGTCGCGTCGAAAGCTTCGATCAATTTCCGCGAAAGTTCCGGCTTCAGGTAATACTGATTCCCGGCCGCCCCGAAGTGTACCTTGACCCCCACCTTGCCGGTAATTTTATCCTCGAGTTTTTCGACCAGTCTCATCACGCCGTCTGCGGTGATATCCTTCGTAAAAAATACGCTGCTCTCCCCCATTTCTCATACTCCTCTTGTGAAAAGTTGATGATTTCCCGAGTTACTTTGTTCGGGAAAAGGTTTACGTCGTTGTATAATAAAGCTCGATTTTCCTCATCATGTCTTGTATCAAGGCGTTCGCGTCGTTTGTATCGATCGTCCGTCGATCACCATTATCGAATACCAGTACGACATTGCCCAAGCTCTTGAATATCTCGCGGATCTTGGGTATCACGATAACCGCAGACCCCTGTTGCTCTTCATTCAGTTCCATTACAGATTTCATCTTGTTCCTCCTTTTTTTTCTACATGTATAAAGCAGAAACGAGTTTCCCAAGTATGTCCAGCATTTTTTCGATAATTCTTTGCAGCCGGACAAAAGGAGAGGCTCGTGATTTTTCTGGACAATTTATCATGAGGTTTTCATGTTCACACCATGTCAGTCGATCTCGAAACCAAGAAGATTTTCTGGATTGCCGGCGAACGCTCGGGCGATCTCCACGCAGCCAATGTCCTCAAGGCATTGAATGGCTCGCTGTATAAATATTACCATTTGGGCATCGGCGGTCCGCTCATGCAGAAGCAGGGGCTCCAGCCGCTTTACCCCTTCAATCGTTTTGCGGTGATGGGATTCGTGGAGGTTATCAAACATATCGGCTTCTTCATGAAGGTCGAAAACAGGATCAGAAAGGAATTCACCAAAAGCCCGCCGGACCTCGTCGTTCTCGTCGATTACCCGGGCTTCAACATGCGTATCGCCAGAATGGCGGACAACCTGGGGATCCCCGTCCTCTACTACATCAGCCCACAGTTCTGGGCGTGGAAGCACAAACGGGTGCACCAACTCAAGGACTACACCCGTCACGTAGCGGTGATCCTTCCCTTCGAGAAAGAGCTCCTCGATATTCACCGCGTGAATTGCACCTACGTGGGGCATCCCATCGCGGAAGAAATCTCCGTGGATAACACGAAGGAGCAGTTCGCCAGGTCCCACAATCTAGACATGAACAAGAAATGGCTGGGATTTTTTCCGGGGAGTCGTGAGATCGAAGTAACCAAGATGCTACCGCCTTTCTTGCAGGCGATCAAACGGTTCGATCCAGAGGAGTACGAGTTTCTCATCTCCACCACCAGCAATATTTCAACGGAAACCTACATGCTCATGCTGAAGCAGGAGAAACTACGGAAATTCAAACTCGTCGAGAAGGGCAATTACTCCATGATGCAGCACTGCGATTTCCTGGTGGTCACATCCGGAACCGCGACCATCGAAACCGCGTTCATCGGTACGCCGTTCATCATCGTGTACAAAACAAGCCGGCTTTCCTATGAACTCGGCAAACGGCTGATCAAGATCAAACGCATCGGATTGCCCAACATCATCCTCGACGACGACGTGATCCCCGAATTGATTCAGGATCAGGTTAACGGCAAGACGATTCACCAGAAAATCATGGAATTTCTGGACGACAGCGACCTCTACAACGAAATGAAAAGCCGCCTGAGAGACATCCATAACATTCTCGGTGAGAAAGAAGCATCAAAAGAAACGGCGCAGATCGCGCTGAAACTCCTCAAAGATTCGAGCTGGATTGATGTCTGAAGGATCCAAGAGGAAAAAGAAGAAAGGTCTTCTCCGACGCATAACCCGCAGTAACGCATTTCACCAATTCATCGTGTTCTTGCTACGCTACCTTGGAACGGCTTTTATCTATCTGTACGGGCTGACCTGGAAAATCGAGCGCGTCAATGAAGACAAGAGCCAGCACGCGCTCTTCCTTCTCTGGCACCAGAATATTCTTGCAATGTATTCGAGGATGTTCGAAGGAATAGCGTTTCTGGTCTCTCACTCCAAGGACGGCGATTACATAACCGCGCCATCCGAGATGTTCGGATTCAAGGCGATTCGCGGCTCGGCGGCGCGCGGCGGCATGAAGGCAGCCAAGGAGATCATCCGCGTTGCGAAGGAACGCTCCGTGCTCATCGTTACCGACGGACCGAAAGGCCCCGCGCATGTCGTGAAAGAGGGCGCGCTCTTCCTCGCGTATTACACAAAGCTGCCCCTTGTTCCCATTGTGATGGACGTCGATCGGGTCTACGAATTCAGTTCCTGGGATCGCTTCCGGTTCCCGAAGCTATTTGCCCGTATCCGTATCCGTTACGGGGATCCGATCTACATCGAAAACAAAGAAGACATCACTGGGAAATATAATCTCGTACAAAATGCCATGACAGAGTTGACAAGAATCAACCGCTTGAAAAACCTGCCAGATGAAAATAAAATTTGAACTGCGAGGTACGTTATGAAAGTATCACAACGAGCTCTTCAGGTGCAGGAATCACCCATCCGCAAGCTCTATCCCTACGCTACCGAGGCGAAAAATGCCGGCATCCACGTTTACCATCTGAATATCGGCCAGCCCGATATCGAAACGCCAAAAGCGATGCTCGACGTTTATTCTAACTACGAGGACAAGGTTCTGGCGTACGGCCCCTCTCAGGGACTTCTCGAGTACCGCAAGAATCTGGTTCGCTACTATAAACGCCACAACATCAATCTCGAAACAACAGACAAGACGGAGATCATCGTTACCACGGCAGGTTCCGAAGCGATCATCTTCGCACTGCTGGTAACATGCAATCCAGGCGATGAAATCATCGTCCCCGAGCCGTTCTACACCAACTACAACGGTTTTGCCACGCAAGCCGGAGTGAACATCGTCCCGCTTACCACCTACGCTGAAGACGGATTCGCACTCCCGAACGACGAGACGATCGTAAGCAAGATTGGCGACAGAACCCGCGCAATCATGATCTGCAATCCGGGTAATCCAACCGGTGCGGTATACAGCCGCGAAGATATCGAACGCGTTTGTGAAATCGCCAGGAAGAACGATCTCTACATCATCGCGGACGAAGTCTACCGCGAATTCATTTACGACGGCCTGAAGCACACGAGTATCATGGAAATTCCGGGAATGGAAAAACACGCCATCATGGTCGACAGCATCTCCAAGCGCTACAGCGCGTGCGGCGCTCGCATCGGCTGCATTATCAGTCGCAATCAGGAACTCATGAGCGCAGTTCTTAAGTTCGCGCAAGCACGGCTCTGCCCTCCCACCATCGATCAGCTCGCTGCCAACGCGGCCATCGATATCGAGGAACAGTATTTCCAGGATATCCTGGTGGAATACGATAAGCGCAGAAACATCGTTTACGAAGAACTCACCAGCATCGACAACGTCATCTGCCGCAAGCCCACAGGCGCGTTTTACATCATCGCAAAGCTGCCCATCGAAGACGCGGAAGATTTCACTATTTGGATGATGAAAGATTTCCAGATCGACGGCGAAACCGTCATGGTAGCTCCTGCGCAAGGCTTCTACGCCACTCCGGGACTCGGCAAGGACGAAGTACGCCTGGCGTACATCCTCAACGAAAACGACCTCCGAAAGGCGATGAATATCTTCAAGAAAGCCCTCGAAGCTTACATGAATCGATAATTGTAGTATCTCTTTGTACTGAAGGCTGCCCGATAAGGTAGCCTTTTTTCATTCAGCAAACAGGTGTGAGGAGGTTCGTTCGATCGTCAGCGGAATCGTGGTGTTTCACACCCTTGCCACCTTATCCCCTTTTTCCTGCAAGGGTGTGGTATATCCACGATGGAGCGAGGGATCGGGCGAAGATGCCACGCCGATAGACGATAAACTATGAAAAAGCCCCCTGATTTCGCAGAGGGCTTGAAGAGTTGGAAAAACCTACTTGAGAAGAAGCATCTTGCGTACGATCTTCTCGGAATCCGTCTTGAGTATGTATAAGTACACACCCGTGGCAACCGAATGACCCTTCCGGTCCAGGCCGTCCCAGGACACACTGTGAATGCCCGTCTTCTTGTGACCGGAATCCAGCTCTCGAACAATCTGCCCCTTACTGTTGTAAATGGAAAGATTAACATGAGAATCCTGAGCCAGGCTGTAGTTGATCTCGGTGTTCGGGTTGAATGGATTCGGCATGTTGGGCATCAAATCCGTGCGTGTAAAACCATGAACATCTCCGGCATCGACATCCATGAGGTACTCCGTCGCAAAATGAATGTTGTCGTCGCTGAAGTTGATTTCGCCGCTGAATCCGCCACTTCCGCTGATCAGATCGGCAATATTCTCCGAGCGGAACGCAACCGTTTCTGTGTAGTCGTAGCTCATCGGATAGAAGCTTCGAGTCACACCTTCGGCCTCGACCTCTGCCAGAATCGGGAAATTGCTCTCGGCATCCGAGTAGTTGAGCTCGATATAGGCTTGCTCGCCTTCCTGAATCAGATGAATGTCGGTAAGTTGCGGCATTGTGTTTGTAAATGGTTCTATTATGAACGCCCTCGGATAGAGGTGCGTGCCTATTCCGTTGTCGGCGTTGACCATACCCTGTGTAATCGAGTACTCCGCAGTCATGGAACCGCAAAGGATGTGTGGATTCTCCAGATCGAACCAACTGGTGAAATCGTCGTCATCCAATAGATCCTGCCAGTCGCAATACATCGAAAGGCGATTGTTCGCAGCATCAACCTCGGTCACGATATCGCCGATCATGATCATATCGTCCAATCCGCTATCGCCAACCATTTTATAGAGCCCCGGCTGCATGATGCCCGGCTGATTCACCGTATAAACCATCGCAAACACCGGGAATGTCTCCGGATCCAGGGGATTCAGTATCCCAAATGAGTATGTGAAGAAAGTCCAGCCGGCAGACGTAGGGAAGCCCCCACCTGCATTCTCGATCGAAGCAATCAGATGGTTGTTCGAGAACGTGGCGTAATCCGCTACGATCTCCATGTTCGCGTCGTCGAGAAGCGAATCGTCGGGATCGTCATCCGCAAGCTTGGTAATCCTCGATGCCGGAGGCATGTCGGCTAATGGATAATACACCGGCAACGCGAAATTCTCGTTCTCACCAACGATCCTGAATCCAAAATACTTGTCGTCGCCGGCAGGAGCAGGAACATTGGCGGAAAAGGTCTCGATCCCCGGGCCATTCTGAATCATGTTCGTTTCGTTCACTTCACCCTCGACAAGATTCAGAACCATCGTCTGCAAGCTCGCTTCACAACGAATCATGATCGTATCGTCTTCCTGCACTCCGCTGAATCTCGGATAATTCCACTGGTCGTAACCCTGGGCAAACAAATGAATCGTTAACAAGGCCAGAAGGCCGATCAAAGCATACTTTCTCACATATTCCTCCATCGATTGAAGATACGATGAAATAGTAAAACGATCCTGTCAACAAAAATTGATGTAATTGATTTAAAATCCAATTTTTATACCAGCCAGGAACGTTCGTCCCCACTGGTAGACCGTTTCGCGACTATGCGTCCCATCGGGATTGTCGTTGAAATTGTAGCTCCACACGTTCTTGCGATTGAAGAGATTGTCGATCTCGAAATAGTACTCGATCGTTATATTGTCGCGCAGCCAGTGGTGATGTACATGCAAGTCCAAGCGCTTGTAATCGGGCAATCTCCCGCCGTTCTGCTGGGTTTCGGCATCGAAATACCATTTCCGCGACGCATCGGAATACGTCATCTCCGTATAGGGACGTCCACCCATATAGCGGAATTTTAGCGAAATCTCGGATTGATCTGCCGGTAGAACGGACAGGAATCCCAGCCAGAACATCCAGTCGCGATTATCCAGATACCAGTCGTATTGCAGGAAGTCGAACTGGTATCCCATTACGACGGACAGCACGTTACGGTAATCGAAATCCCAGGGGACTTCCTTGTCTGGATATCGATAATCCTTGATAAAAGCCTTCGACCATGAATAAGCGATCGACCCGAACCAGTTGTCTTGCAACTTCTTCTGTATGAAGGTCTCGATACCATAGCTGTATGCATCGCCGGAGTTGAGCGTTCTACTCGACCAGTCAAGCGAATCCACCGTCGTCTCATGCTCTCGGACAAAGCAATTGTCGTACTCTTTGTAGTAGGTCTCGATCCGCAGCAATGCCGCCTCCGAAAGGAGAGCGTCCCATCCGAGCACAAGATGATCCGCCTGCTTCGAACGCAGATCCTTGTTCCGGTCGTCGTACGAGAGCGCAAGGTTGTCGATCGTCTGATAATATCTGCCCAATCCGAATCGCAGGTTGGAAAAATCGGTAACGCGGTACTTCAATCCGAATGTCGGAGCGAAGGTCGTCTCGTCCGTGTAATCGAAATAGCTCACACGACCACCGGCAGTCACATTCAGCCTGCCAAAACTTTTGTCCCATTGCAGGTACCCGCTGTAGCGCATGGTGTTGAATTCCTTCTTGCTCCAGTCAATCGCACCTTCGCCGAATCCGTTCACATTGAGCGTATCGACGATAGTCCCGTCCGAGTCATAGACAAACGTCGTATCCGGCCTGAAATACAGATCCGAATCGATGTAGTCGTAAACGATGGCAACGCCCGGTTCGAGCTTGCCGATCCAGGTCTCGGGCAGGAAATGCGAGTACTTGAAGCCCAGCCGGTTCTCGTCCGCGATATATTCGGTGGCAAGGTGCTCGTCGTCCTTCTCGCCTTCGAGATAGGTCTCCAGATCCCACCAGCGATGGCTGTTGTAGATCGTATATAACGAGTAATGACCGTGGAATACTTTCTTGTATGTAGCGCCAAACATATATTGGCCCGATTTCAGATAGACATCTTCCCCATCTGCGCTCGAAGAGAATCCCGAGGAATCGTCATGCGCGACCTCCACATAGTTGTCCGCCCAAAGCTGCGTGAAGGTAAGCTTGTTCGTTGGAGAGAGCCGCACGGTCTCCTTGGCATATACAGACTGATAGTCGGGGTCTGCGTTCAAGCCGATCTCATCGGCAATCTGGTTGAGGAAGCCGTGGTGATAGAATGCGAGGAACGAACTCTTGTCGGTGATGGGCCCCTCCACGTGGCCGCCGTAGCCCGTCAGGCTCGCATCGACCATCATCTGATACTCCTTCTCGTTCCCGTCGCGTGTCTGGATATCAAGAACCGAGGACGCCTTGTTGCCGTAGCGAGAGGGGAACGCACCGCTGTACAGCGTGAGTTCCTTCACCATCTCCGGCGTGATCAGCGAAACGGGACCGCCGCCGTAATTGGGGTAGGCAAAATGATTGGGGTTCTGCAATTCAATATTGTCCAGCACGAAGAGGTTCTCTCCGTAGTTCGCGCCCCGGATGATGATCTCGTTCATCGCGTCGGAACCCGACACCACGGACGGCGTAACCTGCACCGCTCGCTGGATGTCGTAAGCCCCGGCAGGCTGCGTGCGGATTTCTTCGATGTCGAGCGTTTTTGCGCTGACTGGCGCGTCTTCCGGCTCGCGGAAGAACGTTTCGCCGGTAACCGTGTACTTCTCGATCTTCAGCGTCTGGACTTTCATCTCGACGTTGATCGTCTGGGTTACGTTGGGCTGTATGAGAACATTGATTTTGGTTCGAGGCTCGAAACCCACGCGCTTGTAGCTGATCTGATGGGTTCCGGCGGGGATATTCTTGATCAGGTATTCGCCATTCTCATTCGAGAATCCCCACGCTTCGTCGTCGTCTATAAACACCGCGACCTGCGGAATGGGCGCTTCCGTGGCGTCATCCTTGATACGACCCGCGATGTTACCGGTTCGATTTGATTGAGCATTCAGGGGGAGGATCGCTAGCAAAAAAAATCCCGCTACGATCATTTTGATAAACCATTTTCCAGCTTGAGTCAATGTCATTGTCACAATTCCAGCCTCGTCCTTCTTTTTGATTCATGTTAGAAATTATCCGCAATAACCACAGGTCAAGTAAAAAAGCGGTAAAGAGCTAATTATGTGTTTTTCAAACAAATAAAGAACGGGGAAACGATTTGTTCACACGAATATCACAGAATTGGAATCTATCTTGTATTATATATTGTCTTATCTGGGATTAATACTACGCAATACAATACAGTAAGGAGTTAACTGTGCAAAAAAAGATCCTCGCATCTATGATCCTGATCATGGCCACAGCGCTGTTATTTTCCATGGAAAATCAAGTGCTCACAAACGCAGACGTCTTCTCTCACGATTCGATCTCATCCGGTTCCTTGCAGTTGCATTTTACAACACCTGAGTGGACCGAGGAGACAATCGAATCCGGGAATGGTGCTTTCTCGAAGATCGAGATCGCTGAAAGAGATATTCCCTTTGTCACCGCAGAAGAGGGATTGCCCGAGCTGCCCTTCTTCAGCACAATGATAGCAGTTCCCAATACTGGTTCCGTTCAGCTCGAACAGCTCAGTATGGTTGAGGATCGTTCAGCCATTCCTCCAGTTTACCCTTACCAGAATGAAGTATCCAACAGATCCAGCGCGCTAACGCTGAACGACGCCTTCTATCAAGGAGATTCCGTATACCCGGAAGAAGCTGTCGTCGTCGGCCAGCCCGTTATCATGCGTAACCTCCGTATGGTTCCGGTAAACATTTTTCCATACGCCTACGACGCTGCCTCCCACGAGTTGATCGTTCGTGAAGACATTTCTTTCACGATTAACACGATTAACTCACAAGCTGTAAACGAAATTCACAACGAGCGTCCGCTATCGCGCAGTTTCGAACCGCTCTATCGTTCCGTGCTATTGAATTACGACGATATCAGGGATGAAGAACCTGCATATCAGAATCCAAGCATTCTTATGGTTCAGTGCAACAACACGGCCATAGACGACCAGGTGCAGCAGCTTGCAAACTGGAAACGCAACAAAGGGTTTGAAGTGACCATCGTGAGTACGGGCGATATCGGAACAAGCAACACGAGTATCAAAGCCTATATCCAGGATGCGTACAACACATGGGAAAATCCGCCCGAGTATGTCATTCTCATCGGTGATGTCGGTGGAAGCTACGACGTCGCGACCTACTATGGCGCCAGCAATGGAGAAGGCGACCATCCCTACGCCTGCCTCGACGGCAACGACATCCTACCCGAACTCTTCGTGGGAAGATTGACCATTGGCGATGCCACGGACATGATGACAATCCTCTCGAAGATCGTCAAATACGAAAGAACCCCATACACCGGGGATACGGACTGGTATCATCACTCGCTATTGGTAGGCGATACGAGCCCTTCCGGCCTCTCCTGTGAAATCACCAGCAAGTATGTCAAAGAGGACATCCTCTCTTACGATCCGACACATACATTCACCGAGATGTATTCCGCCCAGCCAAGCCCGTCGCAGATGGACCTCGCTCTCAATGCCGGCGCGCTCTTCTTCAGCTATCGCGGCTATTATCACATGAGCGACTGGGAGACATCCAACGCGTACGGACTCGATAATGTTAATCATCTATTCAACGCTGTTATCATTACGTGCGACACAGGATCGTTTGCGGATTATTCGGAAGCTCGTTCCGAAGCGATTCTCCGCGCCGGTACGCCGTCCGCTCCCGTAGCCGGAGCATGCGCGATCGGCATGTCGACGGCCAGCACCCACACGCAGTACAACAATATTCTTCATGGCGGCATTTTCCACGGTCTGTTCTCGAGCGGGATGCACAACATGGGGCAGGCGATCATGGCCGGCAAACTCTTCCTGTATCTCGGCTACAACAACGTGAATTCAACCTCGACCCAGAGTTTTACCCAATGGTGTAACTTGATGGGCGATCCGTCCATGGACATCTGGCACGGTGAACCGATGGAGATGCATGCCGAATTCGACAGCTCCATCGGCATGGGACAGGGTTATATCGACGTCACCGTTACCAAAGAGAACGGCGAAGCGCTCGAAGGAGCGTGGGTCACTGCCCGCATGGACGAAGACATCTTCTCCACCGGCCTCACAGACGAAGCCGGCCGCATAACTCTCAATCTCGATCCCTCCATTACGGGCTCCGTTGATCTGACCGTTACCAAGCCGGACTACATACCGCTTCTTGAAGATTTCAGCATCGCTTCGACCGGTGGTGTTTCCTTCACGCAAATGGTTGTGGACGACGACGATGCTGGCGCATCGAGCGGTAACAGCAATGGTGAGCCGAACTCGGGGGAAACCATCGAGCTCGTCATCGACCTGTATAACTTCAGCGGTTCTTCCGCCACCAACGTAACCGCGATCATCTCAACCGACGATCCATACATTGCCATTACCCAGAACACGGACACCTTCGGCAGCATTTCTGCCGGGAACGGCGCTGAAGGCCAATCGGGATACGTTTTCGAAATCGCGGCCGACGCACCGAACATGCACAACGCGAGGTTCGATCTGGAGATCGCCGAAGAAGGCGGCAACAGTTGGGACAGCAGCTTCTGGATGGAGATCATGGGTAATGACATCGACATCGAAAGCTATACGTACGAAGACGGCGACGACGGCGTAATCGAGCCGGGCGAATCGAGCGATCTGAAGATCACAGTCAAGAACAACGGCGAAACCATCCTTCAGGATGTGTACGGCGCGCTGAGCACCAATAGCTACTTCCTGCGCGTCGACGACTCGCTCGCATACTTCGGCCCCATCACTCCGGGATCCGTCGTGAACTGCGAATCGAATATGTTCAACGTGACCGGCCTCTCGCTCGCACTTCCGGGCATGGAAGTCAAGGCGAGCTTACGCCTTTTCAACGATAGCGGTTACGAGGAAATCGAACATATCACACTCCAGGTCGGCAACCGCGGCGCAGGCGATCCGATCGGTCCCGATTCCTATGGCTACGTCTGCTACGATAGCGGTGATACGGACTATCTTGAAGCGCCGGTTTACGATTGGATCGAGATCGATCCGAGCTATGGCGGTACGGGTACGAACACGGGAATCAACGACAACGTCGATCAGGGTGACGACCTGGTGTATGTCGATCTTCCGTTTACATTCAATTTCTACGGCGAAGAGTACAGCGAAGTGGGAATCTGCTCCAACGGCTGGATAACGTTTGCCCAAAGCGAGCAGGTCAGCTTCCGTAACTGGTTTATCCCGGGCGCGCTTGGACCACGGGCGATGGTCGCGGCATTCTGGGATGAACTGAGAACCACTCCGGGCGGCGTCTTTACATGGTTCAACGAAGAGGAGAGCTACTTTGTCATCGAGTGGTCCCATAACCAGAACTTGCAAAGCTCTGCCGAAGAGACTTTCCAGATCATCCTGTACAATCCGGAAGCCTATCTGACGCCAACCTATGATGGAATGATCAAAATTCAGTACAAGACCTTCAACAACGTGGACAGCTACAACGATAACTATAGTTCTCAGGGCAACTACTGCACGGTAGGCATCGAAGACCACACCGAGTTGAGAGGTCTCATGTACACCTACAACGATGAATATCCAAGTGGCGCGATGGAATTGGGTAACGAGACGGCCATTCTGTTTACCGGCTTGCCCATGAGTTCGCAAGACAGCTACCTTGTATACGGCAACTACACCATTCACGATGCGGACGGAAGTGGATACGTGGATGCGGGTGAATCGATCGATCTGAGCATCCGCATCGATAACGTTGGCTTATCCGAAGCCACCAATAACACCGGTACGATCGTTACCGATTCTCCATACATCAACATCACTGACGCGAACGCCCAGTATGCCGATATTCAAAGTACCTACGGCGCATACAACCTCTCGTACTTTTCCTTCGATGTTCTTGAATCGTGCCCGAATCAATACGTGGCGCACTTCATGCTGCAACTGAACAACGATGACGGCTACTGGGAATATCCCTTCACCATCACGGTGATCAAGCCATCCGTCACGCTCTCGTCGACGGTAGTTTACGATATCAATGGCAATAACGATGGCGTTCTCGATCCCGGAGAGGATGCCTACCTGGCAATCAGCCTCGAAAACCAGTCGAGCTCCAAGGCCTTCGACGTAATGGGTGAACTCACGGTTGATAATGAACTGATTACGATCGAAGAAGCCGAGCTCAGTTTCGGCGATCTTACCCCCGGCATGAACATGCAGAAGGCCTATCGACTCAGCATTGATTCTTCTGTACCCGCCGAGACAAACACCGAATTCGCCTTGAACGTGGAAATGCGCGGAGGGAATCCTCAGACATTCAATATCATGGCGACCATCGGAATCTGGGGAGCTCAGACCGATTTCGAAGAAAGCGCCTGGGGCTTCTCATCCAACGATTTATGGGAATGGGGAACACCGAGCCAGGGCGCGCATTCAGGGGAGAAGGCTTGGGGAACTCGCCTGTATGCAAACTACATGAACAATGCGGACTGGAAGCTCGATTCCGGGCTGTTCTACATCGGGACCAGCACGGAACTGCATTTCTGGCACAAATACCTTACTCAAACCGGTAGCGACGGCGGTAACGTGAAGATCAGCATCGATGGCGGAAACACGTGGGAAGTGATCGAGCCTGAAGGCGGATATCCCGATGACGCCATCGCCTTCAGTAATACCGGTATCGGTGGAGAACCCGCTTACACAGGTTACCAAACTCAGTGGGCAGAAGCGGTATTCAACCTGATGCCCTACGCAGGCAATTACGCCCGGCTGCGCTGGCACTTCGGTTCCGACGGCTCCACGATCGCATACGGCTGGACGATCGATGATGTCAGCATCACCGGTAGCCAGGAAAAGGGTGTTGTGGTCTCCGGTACCGTTACGTTGAGCGAAAACGCTGCTGATGTCGAGGACGCTCTGGTAACCGTGGGGAGCTACTCCACCCGTCCAAACGAAGATGGCGATTATATCCTTTACACGTCCGAGGGAACCTACGACATGCTTGGAAGCCTCCAGTATTTCGAGAGCGATCGTATCGAGGGAATTGAAGCTGTTCTCGGTTCAGCATCGGAGAACAACAACCTGGTACTTACCTACTTGCAGCCCGTAGTAACTCCAGCTTCCGAGGTTGTGGATGGCCGTGTGAATCTGTCATGGGAGTACGCAGCTCCGACTCACCATGCAGTGCGCAATCAAAAGGGCCGCAAGGAAATGTCGCGAGAGGAATTCCAGAACTTCCGTATCTACCGTCAATGCGAGACCGGCCCGATTCATCTGATCGTGGATAACCTTACCGAGAATATCTATCAGGATCAAATCGATTCACTGAAAACCTATCGCTATCTGATCGAGGTCGTGTACGATGCCGGTTCTAGTGTTCCGGTTGAAATAGACGGCGTATACTGGGACGGCACGATGTCCGATCACCAACCTGATGCGCCGGTCTATGCGAATCAACTTCGCGGAAACTTCCCGAACCCGTTCAATCCCGAGACCCGGATCGAATTCAGCCTCAAGCAAGCAGGAAAAACCAGCCTGAAGATATACAATATCAAGGGACAGCTAGTGAAAACGATGGTGAACGACCATCTCGCCGAAGGCAATCACAGCATCATCTGGCATGGCCGCGACAACAATGACAAGGCGGTCTCGTCTGGATTGTATCTGTACCGCCTGGAAACAAACGGTTACGACTCCACAAAGAAAATGCTGCTTCTCAAGTAGCTAAGAGAATAGTATTATTGAAGCTGGAAGCGCTTTGGCGTTTCCAGCTTTTTTATGTCAGAAGCAGGATTTACAAGATTTACGGGATAACAAGGATGGGGATAGAGAAAAAATCCCTCTGGATGCTCGCCAGAGCATCCTTCTCTTTTGAGATTCCAGGTTGTTGTTTCACAAAACCTACACCTTAACAGGGGATTGAGTCTCATTTAAATACTCAAGAGTGTTGATGGCTCTATGTGTTTGGTTATGCCGGTAATTCCTTAACGTCGTTGCACCTTCGCCCAATCCCACCTCCGTCGTGGATATAGCACGTCTGCGGTACGATTGAACGAATCTGCTGACGACTTGCGAGAATGGCTTCGAGAAGTCTACCGATACCCGAATTCTTTGAGCGCGTTTGTTTTCTTACGCCAGTTGTGTTTGACTTTCACCCAAAGATTCAATTCAACGCCGCGACCGGTCAGTTTGCGGATTTCCCGTTCCGAATCGCGCCTGAGCTTGGATATCGCGGTTCCGTTTTTTCCGATGATGATCGGCTTCTGCGACTGCCTTTCGATCCAGATGTTGGCGTGAATGATATCCGTGTCTTCGGTCTCGTTGAACGACTCCACCACAACCGCGGTGGCATAAGGAATTTCCTCACCGTAGTTGAGAAAAATCTTTTCGCGGATGATTTCCTGCACGAAGAATCTCAGCGGCAGGTCCGAGAGGTCTTCCGGATCGTACAGCGGCGGTGAGAGCGGCAGAAAGTGCTGGATCGCCTCGATAAGGGCTTCCAGGTTTTGCTTCTGCAGCGCGGATATCTCGATGACCTTGTCGAAAGCGAAGTCTTGAATCTTCGTCCTGACTTCATCGAGCTCCTGCTGCTCCACGGCATCGATCTTGTTCAGCACGGCGATTCTCGGTGTCTTGGTTTTCTCGATGTTCCGGCACAATTCCGTATCGTAGTCGGTGGGGAAGTTTTTAACGTCGGTGACAAAGAGGATCACGTCGCTATCAGAGAGCGAGAGGTCGATGTACTCCCTCATCTTCTCGTGCAGCGTGTATCGCGGCTTCAGGAAGCCGGGAGTATCCAGGAAGATCACCTGCAGTTTGTCGTTGTTATAGAATCCCTTGATGTTCTGACGGGTTGTTTGTGGCTTGGGTGTAACGCCGGAGAGCTTTTCTCCGATCAGCGCGTTCATCAACGTTGATTTCCCAACGTTGGGGCGTCCCACGATCGAGACGTATCCGGCTTTGAAATCCGGGGGGATATTGAATGGGTCTATCATTTTGCACTACATATCTTGTAAATGGTTGTCGATGCCAAAACCGGCACCAGGGCAGTCTCCAGCGACTTCAGGTCGCAATCGAACTGATACAGCAGATGAAAGATTTCGCGGATAGCCTGCACGGAATAATTGGAAGCGAACTTGATGTAGTTCTTCCTGAGCCAGTAAAACACCTCGGGGATGTGCTTGTTGGATATCTCCACTTCGCTGATACCACTGTTCCGCAGCGACCTGATCTTCCAGAGCGTCACGAACAGATTGCTCAGGAGCGAAACGATATAGATCATGCTGGCGTCGTTATCCAGGAGCTCCTTGAGGATCGTCATGGCGGCCTGCTTGTTTTTCGCTCCGACGGCATCCACCAGGTCGTACTCGCTGAAACGGCTGAGCTTCGTCAGGCTGTCGATGATCGTTTGCTTCGTAAGTTGCTTCGCTTCACCGGATAGCAGAATGATCTTCTCCAGCTCGTTGAACGCCCCAGCATAGTCCATGGGGACATTCATGCAGAAGATATCCATCGCTTCCTGATCCATGTATAGGTTGCGACGCTTCATCTCGGTAATGAGCCAGCGCCGGATGTCCTCGGGATTTCTCGGAGGCTTGCACTCGATTTGAACCGCGCTTTCAGAGAGGCGCTTGAAGAACATCAAACGCTTGTCGGGCTTCTCGGCCACAACGATGAAAACCGATGAATTCGACGGGGATTCGATATACGGCACCAGTTTTTTTGCTTCCTCGCTTCGCATGCTGTCGGCATCCTTGAGCACAATCACGCGCCGCTCCGAAAGAAATGGCAGCGATTCGAGCTGCTCCAACACGCTCTCGGCCTTGGTCTCGTCACCGTAGAAGAGAGCGGTATCGAAATCCTCCGCGCCTTCCGTAAGGAATTTCTTGCGGATGACGCTCACGACCTTCGCTTTCAGAAGCGACTCGCTGCCAAACACCATGAACACCGGCGCGAATGCCAGCCGGTCCCGTCTCGCGAAGAATTCGTGTGCCTGTTGAATCGTTTCCTTTTTCATAACCCTTTACTGATCAGAATAATGGTGACAATCGCCACGGCCCAGCAATAGAAGAAGAAGTATTTCATCTTCTGCTTGCGCACCATGGTCAGGAGCAAGGAAATTACCATGTAGCCCGAAATGAACGCAGCTACGGTTCCGGCGATGTAACGAATGACATAATGAGGCTCGATCGCGAAGAGTGCGCCGATATCCAGCACGGTTGCGCCGAGGATGGCGGGAATCGCCAGCAGGAACGCGTAGCGCGCTGCGTCATCGCGCTTGAGGCCAGCGAACAGTCCGCTGGAAATGGTCATTCCGGAACGTGATATTCCGGGGACGATCGCCAGCGCCTGGCCGATGCCAATCAGGATTCCACGCAAGAGCCCCATCTTCCCCATCTGAATACCCCGCGATCTGACAAGGTCCGATACGAGTACGACCGCGCCGGTCAAAAAGAGCATGGAAGCCGCGATAATCGGATTGGAGAAGAGGCATTCGATCTGGTCCTTGAGCAATACGCCCACAAGACCGATCGGAACGGTACCGACAGCAAGATATAGCAGGATCCTGCGATTGTCTCTGGTTTCTTCATCTCTCGCTGCCGGATTCAACGAAGCGAGCAGCTTGACGATGTCTTTGCGAAAGTAGATGAGGATCGCCAGCAACGTTCCGAAATGAAGGAGCACATCGAAGGACATATCCGGTTTATCGAACCGCATGAAATGCTCGGCGATAACCAGGTGCCCGCTGCTGCTGACAGGCAGAAATTCGGTGAGGCCCTGGATGATTCCCAGGATAATCGATTTGATCAGTTCCATGTATTTCCTTTTGTTACAATATCTCTTTGTATTCTTCTTCTAGCAGTCTCGATACAGGTACCAGCTCGAATCCGGCCGCCTTCGCTTCATCGATGAAATGCACAAGCTGCTTCAGGCGATCCGACGGGTAGCAGTGGGAAATCGTTACAACGTGCTTCACTCCGTTCTCTTTCATCTTCTTCAGCTCGGCTGCGCGCTGACTCATCGTCGCCATGGAAGCATCCGGCTTGTCGAGGAAAGAGAGGTTCCGCTTCGCGGTGCGGATGCCCAGTTTTTTAGCAACGTCGTAAGCGACCGAGTTGGCGATCGTCCGACTGTCGATGAAATACAATCCTGCTTTTTTCAGTTCGTCGAGCACCACGTTCATTACATCGGAATCGGAGGTTGCAAGGCTGCCCATGTGATTGTTCGCGCCTACGCAATACGGTAATTCCTTGATATAATCTCGAACGGTCGAGCGTATTTCTTTGGGACTCATATCCACGAAAATCGCGTTCTTTCCCGGATCCGCCTTGGGATAAGCAATCGGCTCCATCGGCATGTGAATGATCAATTCATGCCCGGCTGCCCGGCCCCTCTCCATCGCGTCCTTGGCGTGCGGCCTTCCGGGCATGATGGCGAAGGTAACGTTGGGATCGATCAAGTCGCAAAACTGCGAGAGATCCTCGCCATGTATATTGCCGAAATCGTCCACGATGATCGATAGCAGCGGTTTGTCCTCGGGGAATTCCTTCCTTCGAGCGAAATGTAGATAGACAACGACGGTCTTCTCGTCGATCGGGTCGAAATACCTGAGCGTATGGAAACGCTCCTTGGGACCTGTCACGCCCGAGACGAACGTTGCGCCGGCCTGCTCGAGGGTTCCAGAGAAGAGCATGTTCACGAACGGCAGATCGTGACGTTCTGGGTCCAAACCGATCTCCACGCGAATGCTGTCGCCCATGTCCTTGGTCTTGATGAGCTTTTGCGGAATACCGAGCTTGTCGATCGCGAAATAGATCGAGTCCATCACCGTGCTCTTGGGCTTGGGCGCTTCCACCGGCTCCTTGAAATGGCGAAAAGACCACCAGGCCAGTCCCGCAAGCATAACGATCGCAACAAGAAACAGCAGACACCCGCGCGATGTGCCGCTTCGTTTCTTTGCGCTTTTTCTCTTTTTTATGTTCGATTTTTTCTTCTTTGGTGCCATATTTTTGTACTTCCTGAATCTCATGAATGCACGCTCAAATCTGACGTCAAGGAAATTCACGGTAAACCTGCGATTATCGATTATCCGTCGGTTGGGCAAAGAAAAAGCGCTTTCGGGTGAAAGCGCTATTTTTTATCGGAAAAAAGTTTTATCCGCCGTAGTTGTACTGCTCAAGCTCATCTAAAGAGATCGCGTGGTCGATATCTCCATCCATCGCCTGATGCGTTTTCATGAAAGAATCCATAAATTCCATTTCTTCGATCATATTGTCGCTATTCACATCCATTGCTACAAAACGCTTCTCGACGAATGCCAGATGCTCGGTTCGGGCGAGCTTCCCATCGCCATCAATATCCATTTTCGAGAAACAGAAAGCAGGATTGTCGTCACATTCGATTCCAGTGATGTCGATCTCTTCCCAGCCTTCTCCAACGGTCGAAACCTTCATTTCTTCAATCGTTATCTTATTGTCGCCGTCTTTATCCCATCGATTGAATATTCTTTGAATCTTGCCTTTGATTTCGCCTTCGTTGTGAACGCCGTCGCCGTCAATATCATGCGATGCGAAAAGGTTCCGATAATTTGCTTTATGCTCTTCCTCCGTGACAAAGCCATCCTTGTCCAGATCGTGGAAATCGAAGAAGCTGGTTTTAACGAGCATTTCGGGCTTTTCTTCAACCGGCTGGCTGGCTTCCTGCGCCGGCGCTTCCTCTTTTGGAGCACAGGCAAAGAGGGTAAAAATTGAAAGTAACACGCACAGTAATAAAATACGATTCATAGTATTCCTCCCCAAAGGTTTTCCCGATTGAGCAATCACACAATCATCATGTCAAGGATATTTATCCGATAGGAATCATGTGGCGCACATTCACTGATTGTCGTTTCGAGTTTTCCTCCAGCGAATATCACAAAACTTGACAATTGTTAGAGACACACTCTAATTAGTGTAATTGACAATCATACTTGGTTTTGGGAGAAAAATGAAAAGGGTGTTGATTCTCGCATTTTGTTTGCTATCGCTCGCTCTCTACGGCCTCCGTTTCCGTGCACCGTATTATATTCAAACGACCGCTGTGGCAGATATCAATGTGGACGGCTACCCTGACGTAGTTGTGGGATCGAGACCTGTTCCTTCTGATGGCTGGAGAGGTATCTCGGTCTTCATAAACAATCATTTTGGGGAATTTACAATTCAGGATTCATGCTATATCATTGGTAATCATGGCTATGTGGCAATTGGGGATATGGACATGAATCAGTGCCCTGATATTGTTACCACCTCTTGCGTTTTTGATGCTGAAGACCACCTTGAATCCATTTATTTCGCAATTATTCACGATTATGCCATTCAGGGGTATTCCCACATTGACTCAATCGAATATACTAAAGATAAATATATGACTGGCATCAAAACCGGCAACTTCGATGGTGTCCCTGGAGATGATATCGCTATATGTTCAAACTACGGAAGTTGTGCAGGTTTCGTGATGAACAATCACGGAAACTTCACCGCACCGGAATACATCGACTTGGGACTTCCACCTCAGGATATCTCCATCGGTGATATCGACGGAGACTCACGGGATGAAGTGTTGATCGCGGGGGATTGGCTCACGATATTCGATTATGAAGACGGCAGTTGGACTTCCCGAATCGTGGAACCTCAGATACCCATGTTCATGACGAGCTTGAGGGATATGGACAACGATGGTGACTTGGACATCGCCGCAGGCTACTGGGAGTATTTCACAGATATCATCGACGTTACAGTGTATTGCAATGACGGATATGGAGAATTCTCGCTGGATTTCACATACTGGTACTACGATTCTGCCAGTCAGATCGGAGTTGAGGATTTCGATGGAAACGGATTCAACGACATGTTGTTCGGCAACATGATGATGTTTAATCTGGGCGATCTCAAGTTCACTGAAGCTGATACAACATTTTTACAAGGAAGCCCTTTTAATTTCGCAGATATGGATGGCAACGGCGCGATCGACATCATTGGCCCGAGTCATGGTAGTGGTGTATCCTATGTCGGGATTGCATATAATGATGGAACCGGGCATTTCGTGGAAAATCCATTACCTCCTGAACCAGAGCAAAACATCGAAGCCAGGCTGGGCAATTATCCGAATCCATTTAGAGAGAGTACGATATTCAAATTCAAGTTTCCCGAGGATGGTACGGTTAACATCGATATCTTCAATTGTCGAGGGCAGAAAGTACGCCGCCTTGAGTTGGGCTACAGGCCTGCGGGAGAGCAACTCGCCTGTTGGGATGGTAAAGATTTTAACGGGAAAACCGTAGCCTCAGGAATCTATTTGTGCCGGTTGAACGTTCAAAACAAAGCGATCGCCATCGGAAAAGTGGTGATGGTGAAATAAACCCCATATTTCTCCGTGGTCGTGCGTGTGGTCGGAAGTGATTCGTCCTGGCAGAACATCGTCGAATCACAGAAATTACTTGACGATAAAAACTGGCACTCTAAAAAAGTGTTTGCTAATTTGATTCATTGGATTATCTATATTAGTACAATAAAAAGAAAACCTGAAGGAGGAATGATATGAATATCAGACCGCTTGATGACAGAGTGGTGATTAAGCCCGTAGAAATTAAAGAAAAGAAAGTCGGTGGGATCATCATCCCCGATACCGCAAAAGAAAAACCGCAGATCGGTGAAGTAATTGCAGTGGGAACCGACGAAGAACTCAAAGAGATCGTGAAGATCGGCGACAAGATTCTCTACGCGAAGTACGGCGGCACGGAAGTAGAGATCGACGCTGTCAAGTATCTGATCGTATCACGCAGCGATGTCCTCGCGATTGTCGAGTAAGCTGTGGAAGTAAAAAATCTTACGCAAGCCGAGTTCGAGGCTGAAGTTCTTCAATCGGATATTCCGGTTCTGGTCGATTTCTGGGCGCCATGGTGCGGTCCTTGCAAAATGCTGGATCCAACCGTGAAGCAGATCGCCGCAGAATACGAAGGCAAAGTGAAGGTCGTGAAGGTCAACGTTGACGAAGCGCCTCAGGTTGCCTCGAAGTACCAGATCATGTCGATTCCGACCCTGCTGGTGTTTTCCGAAGGTTCGATCAAACACCAGATGGTTGGCGTCGTGAACAAGGCGAAGATTTCCGAGCGACTCGATTCGGTGTAATTGTTTTAGTGTCGCAATGAAGGCCCCGAGGATTCTCGGGGCTTTTCTTTTTCTGAAGCAAGTTCGCAATTCTTCCATCACATTCAGCCCGAGCGCACGCTGATATTTGATTTTTACAAAATTTCATTGACGGAGTTCGATTCAGTACCGCATATTATCATACGATATAATTTCCGCTTTGACAGACCACAGACGGGAAAATCAGAAGGGGCGGAAGTTTTTATCAGAGAGGATATTCCGTTTGAAGAGCCAAAAGGTTTTGGGTGATTCAAACGAAGAACTGCATGAGAGAATACGACCAGAACGCATTGGAGGAAGTTAGCAATGAAGAAGATATTGATTTTACTGGTTTTTGTTTTGGCATTGAATATTTTTTACGCTCAGGATATCATCGACGACATACCCGACAACGATCTCGAATCTCAATTGGAAGCGCTGACCGGCGATGCCGCCAAAGAATATGTCTCACCGATCACCTCACCCTTCGGGGCAAACATGAACAGCGGCTGGTTCCAGATGGCGCCGCGCTCGAAGAACCTCGGACTCAACATCTCCATGAAAATCGTGGTGATGGGAACCAACTTCAAGGACAGCGAAAAAAGCTTCGACACGACGGGCAAATTCCGATTTACCCGCAGCCAGGCGGAATCGATCGTCAATAACGGTGGCTACGACGATACACATCCTCTTTACAACGAGCTTGTGGAAGAGGTGATGGCGCACGAATACACGGTGGGGATCAAGGGACCGACAATTATCGGCAGCGAAGACGACAATATTCAAGTTCACTTTGGCGGCGACACGCTTACTGTGATCAATCCATCGACACAGCTTGAGGAAGAATACTATGTGGACGAAGAATCGGTTGAGCTTCCTGTTCACGGTCTTCTGGACAACCTGAACATGATCCCTCATTTCGCTCCGCAGCTTACGCTCGGAACCATCATGGGAACCGTGTTCGTGGTTCGCTGGCTTCCGAACGTAAACATCAACGAGGAGATCGGGGAATTGACCTACTGGGGCGTGGGATTTCAGCACAACCCCATTGTGTGGATGAGCGATTTTGTCGATTTCGTGATTCCGATCGATGTCTCGTTCAACTTCTTCATGCAGCAGCTTGAAGTAGGCGACATCATGAAGGCTACCGCATACGCAGGCGGGATGAACATCAGCAAGACGTTGGGCCTTCCCACGCTGAGTATCACGCCATACGCTGGCGTTCTTCTCGAAAAATCCAATGTAGAGTTCGGATACACCTACCAGCTTGACGACTCAGATGCCCCTGTCGAGCTCAGCGAGCAGAAGGTTTCCTTCGATATCGACGGCGAGAACCAGTATCGCTTCATTCTCGGGGCCGCAGCGCAGTTGAGCCTGATCCAGGTGAGTTTCGACTACAACTTCTCTGAGTACGATTCCTTCTCGGCATCGCTTGGACTCGGTTTCAGATTCTGACCATCTATGGGAAGTTGCCTCGAAACGATACTTGCAAGGCACAGTGTACGAAGTTTCGCTCCCGACCCGATACCGGAAGAAGTCATCCTAGAGATGCTCGAAGCCGGACGCGTTGCGCCCTCTGCGCAAAACCGGCAGTGCTGGCGTTTCATCGTCGTTCAGGATCGGGAGATTATTCATAAACTCGCCTTCAAGAGCGGATTTATCGGGACTATCAACTTCTTTCTGAAAGACGTTCCGCTGGTCATTGTAGCGTGCGCTGACCCCAAGCACAGCGTGCGCTTGAACAATCAGGATTATTATCTTGTTGACACATCCATAGCTTTTCAGCAAATAATGCTTGTTGCGCTCGAGCACGGAATTGGCAGTTGCTGGCTGGCGGCGTTCAACGAAGAATCCGTAAAAAAGATTCTCGAAATTCCGAAGCAAATACGAGTCGTGGCAATGAGTCCATTCGGATATCCGAAAGATCGGGAAACGATGTATGGTAAGCTGGTGAAGCAATTCGCCGGCAGCCACAAAAGGCACCCGATGGAGAAGATTGTTTGCCGAAACAGATGGACGCTGTAATTTATTGTAAAATGGAGGAACTATGAACAAGGAATTTATACAAAAACTACCGAAAGCTGATCTGCACGTTCATCTTGACGGCTCGTTGCGTGTAAGCACAATCTTTGACCTGGCAAAGAAGCAGAAGGTCAAACTTCCGGCATCCACACCCGAAGAAATGAAGAAAATCGTTTGCTGCACCGAGCAGTGCAAGAGTCTGGATGAATACCTCAGGGGATTCAGCGTAACGCTCTCGGTTCTTCAGACAGAAGAAGCGCTGGCAAGAGCAGCGTTTGAGCTCGCCGAAGACGCTGCGAAAGAGAACGTTCGTTACATGGAGGTGCGCTACTCGCCCATTCTTCATACGCAGCAGGGACTCAAGCTCACTCAAATCTCCGAAGCTGTAATCGACGGTCTGCATGAAGCGGAACGAAAATTCGACATCCATACGGGGGTTATCATCTGCGGTATACGCAACATGGATCCGGCAACATCGCTGACGCTGGCTGAACTTGCTATCGCATACAAAAACAAGGGCGTTCTCGGCTTCGATCTCGCGGGTTCGGAATACAATCACCCGGCGAAAGATCATCAGGCTGCATTCGACCTTGCAAGACGCAACAACCTGAATATCACCATTCACGCCGGTGAAGCGTATGGCCCTGAAAGCATTCATCAAGCGCTTCACTATTGTGGAACGCACCGCATCGGACACGGAACACGCTTGATCGAGAACGGCGACCTGCTCAATTTCGTCAACGACCACCGCATTCCCCTGGAGATATGCCTCAAGAGCAATATGCACACCAAGGCTGTCGCGTCGATCGCAGAACATCCCATCAAGTTCTACATCGATTACGGACTTCGCGTCACCATGAACACGGATAACCGTCTCATCTCCGATACGACAATGACCGACGAGTACATGCTCGCTCACGATATCCTCGGCCTGGATTATCAGGATATCAAGAATCTGATCATCAACGGCTTCAAGAGCTCGTTCTATCCATATAAAGATAAGGTGAAAATCCTGAACCGGGCACTTGCCGAAATGGAGCAACTGGAAGAAGCCGAATTGAAGGAAAAAGTGATCATCGAAGAGAAAATCTAGTCACGGAAAACTCTTCGTTACGATAATGCGGACCCCGTCATTCAGGCGGGGTTTTCTTTTTCTTCTCATCCGAAGAAAACTTCTCTGAATGCTCTTCCGAGTGTCCAGTAAGAACAGGTTCCAGGAACCAATCTACCGGCGTGATATCTTCGCCCGATCTCCCTTTTCAACGTGAAAGACCACATCATCAGGACTATCGAACGTAATGAAATGATGTGGAAGACCACGTTGAAAAGGGAGATCGAACGAATCTACTCACGCCTCCCGAGTCAGTCTGGAGCGAGAAACATCTACATAGAGAAAACCCGTCCGGATGACATTGAGATCATCCGTCTACCTTTATCAGGGGAGTGAACCATTATAACTCTCTTTCAAACCTGGTGGTTGAATGTATCCTTCGACTCCGCTCAGGATGACAGAGAAAAGGAAGATCAGGATGATTGAGAAAGGAAACTCAGGACGACAGAGAAAAAAGATCAGGATGAAACGCTTCATTGGATACTTAACCACTCAGTTTGCAAGAGAGCAATTTCTATGATATAAAGAGAAAGGGGAGAACCGTTTCCGGCTCTCCCCTGCTTTCTTAACGCTTATTATTTCAGCAGTAACGCCTTTCTTGTTTCGGAATTCTTACCGGCTTGATACCGATACAGGTAAATACCGGAGGCCACCGGCCTGTTGTAATCGTCCTGGCCGTACCAGGTCACCTGATGAACCCCGGCAGGATAGCGCTCGGAGGTGAGTTTCTTCACCTTCTGGCCTCTGATGTTGTAGATGGTGATATCGACCGGTGTTTCCTGCGAGAGCGAGAACCGGATATTTGTGGTAGGATTGAACGGATTGGGGAAGTTGCCCAAAAGCTGATCCGTAAACTCCGGAATTTCCACAACAGCGCTCGGGTCCATATCAACAACGTACTCGATGGAGCTCGCGTTCACGTTCAAATCGAAGGTGAAATCGTCCGGATTTTCATGGAGCAGCACAAACGGAATCCGCAGGAAATCTCCGTCAAGCGCATTCGTCGACATCATCGAATACTTCATGACAACATCTCCGATGTACTCATAGGCCCACACGCCCTCAGCTAACGCCTCGGGCGATCCCGGCGATACGTCGTCCGTTACCCAGCAGGTTACATCGAGTCCGAACAGTTCATCCTCCGTGGAGAAAATGAATGCGCCGTTCTCAATCCTGATGCTTACCTCGCAAGGATCGATCTGGACATCGGAATCGTCAACCGGGAATCCATCGATCGCGCCGTCGACGAACCGCTGAACGAGGGACGCATCGTACGCTGTTACGAGACCGTTGCCATCGACATCGGCAGCAACCGTGCGGGTGTCGGTCCACGGGCGTGGATCGATGCTATCGAGCGGATCCAGTCCCGCGGCGTATTGCAGGATATAGCTTGCATCCTGAGCCGTAACGGTTTCGCTGTCGTCGACATCGCCGTAGTTGAGCTCGAGAGCGTAGTCGCTGTAGATTTTAAAATCGTCCAGATAGAACCCGTCTTCGTTGAGATAGGTGTCGGACATAAGGTAAAACCGCAGGCTTACGTCGGAGTTACCGACGTAGTTCGTGAGATTGTATTCTTTCAGGGTCCAATCCGATTCTCCGGTGAAGGCGTCGAGGTTCACCCAGCCATCCGCACCGTGGACTTGAAGATAAACGTAGTCATAGTCCGCTTCGAGTGCGTATTTGGCGTAGAACGAAACGCTCGCCATCGTAGCGTCGTACAGGTTGATGTCATTCGCCAGCTCGCAGTAGGTGGTCACATTGTTACCGTAGTTCCCCGAAGGGGAGTCGGTAATCGAGTGGTTTGCGCTGTGGTACTGGGATGTTGTCAGAGCCCAGGTTCCCGTCATGTTCCAGTTCGAATTCCCGCTTTCCATATCGTCCATCATGAAGGGTTCGTACATGTAAAACAACTGCTGGTTACTCGCATTCAGATCGATCGCCTTCTGCGTGAGGCCGTATCCTTCGGCGGTAATGGTGATTGTATAGGTGCCCATAGCGACATCTTCAAATTCGAATATGCCGTATTCATCGGATGTAATCGGCTCGAACGGCGCCCCCCCCAGCGTAATTTGCGCCCCTGCGAGAGGCGCAAATGTTGTAGCGTCACGCACGATACCGTTGAAATCGATACTCGCTGCCGGCTCCAGCGCGATATCCTGCGTCGTCATTCCGAGATCGCTTACAACCACGATGACGGTTTGAGATTCGAATCCGTAAGCAGAATACGTAACGTTGTACGCTCCCGGCAACACCATGCGATAATAGGTTCCGAACTGCTCGTCGCTGGTGATGGGATCGCGATATTCCCCGGTGTTGTCAATGCCTTCAATGAAAACTTCGGCAACCATGGGCTGGCCGGTTTCAGCGTCCGTGATGTGACCGGTGATCGTGCTATTGTCGATGCGACGGAGAAGCTGCATGGCCCCGTCGATATTGGCATTGCAAATGGTCCCCACCTGGTTCTGCGGAGGAATGAACTCCGTTGCCAGCTCAACCGTGTACGCGAAAACTCCCTGCTCGCCGTAAGCCCAGTCGTCCAGGCCGCCCATCGTCGGGTAAAGCGCATAGGAATACTGCGGTGTGTAGTGGCCGTTCCCCAGTGCGTCGATGTTCTCGGCAACAAGCTCACCCAGTTCGACAAGCGCTGCGTCGTCCGGTGCATAGATGTTTTCGGCGTATCCGTAAGGGATCAGTACCAGCTCTCCGTGCGTGTGATAACTGATACCCGCCACGAAGTGATGCGCTCTGATAAGGTCCCTCACCGCCTGCGTTTCAGGCTCGGAGAATTCTTCGGGACCGTGGTAGGTCGAGCCATTGGGATTGTCCGTTGAACCAACGTTACCCCAAACAAATCCATAGTTACGATTTGGATCCACGCCGTCGTCACCGGTTCCCGTCTCATAATCGCTGTCGAAGTCGTGATTGTTGTTGTTATCCCGGATGTTCTTTCTCCACCAGACGTCCGTTTGATCCAGAACGATCTTGACGCCGTTCGGATTCACGATGGGCACAAACCAGATTTCCTTGGTATCCACATCGTTCGTTATCTGCGTGTCCGTGCCGTAGCTTGTCACGACGTGGTCGAGGACCGTCATGCACACCTCGGTGCTGAGCGGCTCGCGCGAGTGGTGCGCGCCGAAGTAGTAGATCGCGGGTTCGTCTTCATCGTTATCTGGATTGTCGGATACCTTCAGCGCCCAGATTTCATGGTCGAAATCGTCGTAGAAGGTGTGGCCGTCAGCCGAGTAGAGTTTGCCCTGCGTATCTCCGATATCGTACAACCGGCAGATGTCCGGATGATCCGCAACGTACTGCTGCAAGTCTGTCAGAATTTCTTCATATTCTCGATAACCGGCGATGGGGCGATCCCCGGTCGCGGACAAATCTTCCAGAACTTCCGCTTCCGTCTTCTCGATGCGGATGCTGAATCCGCTTGAGCGAAGCCGGTCGAATTGATCGCGGGTCACAACCAGATCGATATATGCCCCGGGGTTCCCGCCGGCGATGTCGTAAGAGTTCTTCTGCAAGTACTCGACATCCCCTGAATCGGGGTTGCTAATTCGCGCGATAAACCTTTCTTCTGCAATAACTAAGCAGAATAAACCCATTAGCAGGATAATAAAAAGTAGTTTTCGTATGCCGTTTCCCATGAAACATTCCTCCATTAACCTCATTCGTATCGACAGGATACATTTTCCATTCCAAATCCTCGGTAGTTCAAGATATTGGATTGCAGATGTACGTCAAGACAATAATCGACCGCGCAGTAACGACTTTGCATTGCAAGCTCCCGGTTAAATCTCCGTAAATTTATATTGACAAACCATCGAGCTTTATCGCTTTTTTGATTCGAGGGAAATTAAGGGATATGCACCATAAGGTATAAAATTCACAACACATTAAGGCATTCCATCATGGTGTAAATCGCTGGAGGGTAGGCGCATGAAAAGGGTTCTGTTCACTCTTCTAATCTACACGTTTTGTATATTTCTCAATGCACAAACAATCATTATCAACGAGATCATGGCATCGAATTCAACAACGATAAACGATCTCGACGGGGATTACCCCGACTGGATCGAGCTGTACAATCCAACCGGCAGCTCCGTCAATCTCCTCGACTACGGTCTTTCCGACGATCCCGACGAACCGCATAAATGGCGGTTCCCCGATATCGAAGTCCCCCCATACGGATATCTTCTCGTCTTCGCATCCGACAAGGATATCACCGCGTACGGCGGACACTGGGAGACGGTTATCGACTGGGGAGACTCATGGAAATACAGGATTTACGAATTCCAGCCTCCCAGAAGCTGGCGAAACAACAGCTTCGATGACTCTGCCTGGAGCACCGGGGCAAGCGGTTTCGGATATGGCGATGGAGACGACGCAACGATTCTTCCCACCACGACAAATGTGTACATCCGAGGCAGATTCAATATCCAGGATATCGATTTCATCAAGAAGGCATTGCTGCATATCGATTACGACGATGCCTTCGTGGCGTACATGAACGGAGCTGAGTTCGCTCGTTCCAATATTGGGACTCCCGGGGTAACACCGGCGAATTATCAGGAATCGCTTGAAATCGTTGAAGCTCAAATCTATCAGGGCGGTACTCCCGAGGCGTACGATATTGACCTATCTCACTTTCGCAACGGAACGAATGTCATCGCGATTGAAATTCACAATCACACGGAAGAAGATTCGGATCTCACGGCCATTCCTTTCGTTACGTTGTTCTCCGAAGAACCTCCTGAGGGTGCGCACGGTCCTGCCGATCTACTACTTCCACTGCAATATCGAAGACTGCACACCAATTTCAAGATATCGGGCGAAGGGGAGACTCTTTGCCTCAGTGATCCCGAAGGTGTAACTGTCGACTGCGTAACCACAGGGGCCATTCCATCGGATGTTTCCATCGGAAGGCATCCGGATGGTGGAGATCAGTGGTTGTTTTACGATGCCCCTACTCCCGAAACGGCAAATGGCACTGGGGGGTATCAGGGGATTGCTGAAAGCCCCGTATTCTCCTGCGCAGGAGGATTTTTCGACAGCCCACGCACCATATCGCTTGCGACTTCTTCCGAAGCCTCCATTATTCGTTTTACACTCGATGGATCCGACCCGACCGAGGAGAGTTTACTGTACTCGCAACCGTTCAACGTTTCGGAAACAACCGTCATCAAGGCCAGAGCTTTCGAGACGGCCAAGCTTCCGAGCTGCACACAATGCAACACGTACTTCATCAATGTCGACCACGATCTGGCGGTGGTCTCTCTCTCCACGGACCCTGACAATTTCTTCGATTACGAAAGGGGAATCTACGTAGAGGGACCGAATGCCGACAGTGAATTCCCCTATCTGGGTGCAAACTACTGGAATGACTGGGAAAAACCGATCTACATCGAGATGTTCGACGAAAACCGGCAGTTGCTCTTCAAAGCTCCCATGGGCGTGAAAATTACCGGGAACTATTCCCGCACCTACCCACAGAAATCGCTGGCTTTTTATGCGCGCGGTTGTTACGGCTGTAGTGAGGTCGAATGCTCCCTTTTCCCGGAAAAAGAGATCGATTCGTTTGAAACCTTTATACTTAGATCTTCCGGTCACGACTGGCGATCGACCATGTTCAGGGACGCCATGATTACTGGTCTCGTGGCAGACGAGGGGATTGAACGTCAGGCATACCGCCCAACGGTTGTTTATTTGAACGGCGAATACTGGGGTATTCACAACCTTCGTGAGAAGATCAACGAACACTTTATCGCCTCCAACTGCGGCGCTGATCCCGATCATATCGATCTTCTCGAAAAGGGCGGGGCCATTATCGAGGGCGACAACCGGCATTATAACAATCTTAAGGACTATATCTCTGGCTATGACCTGAGTGTTGCCGAGAATTACGACTTCGTTTGCGACCGCATGGACATCGATAACTTCATTAACTATCAGGCAATCGAAATCTATTGTAATAATCAGGATTGGCCTTGCAACAACATCAAGTACTGGAGACCCCGTACACCGGATGGGAAATGGCGTTGGATTTTGTACGACACCGACTACGGTTTCGGCCTCTACGGTATCGATGAATATACTTTCAATACCCTTGAGTATGCCACAGATGCCGATGGCCAAGGCTGGCCCGATCAGCCCTGGGTAACGATCTTCATACGCAAGCTAATGGAGAATGAATCGTTCCGGATCGATTTCATCAACCGCTTCTGCGACCTGATGAACACATGCCTGAAGCCCGAGATCATGGTAGATCAGATCAACGCGAAGGCTGCCGTCATCCAATCGGAGATACCGGCTCACAACAATCGCTGGAACCAGATAGCGAACTGGCAGGCAAATGTGGACAACATGATCACCTTCGCTCAGGAACGCGACCTGCACATGAAAGTGCATCTGCGAGACCATTTCGGTCTCGGTGACATGCGTACCCTGACCGTTGACGTATCACCGGGAGAATCGGGCAATGTTCGCGTCAATACCGCGCTCCCGGACGATTATCCCTGGGGCGGGGCGTATTTCCCGGATATCCCTATCGGGCTGACAGCCATTCCCGAACCGGGCAACCGATTCAACGGGTGGCAGGGCACCCAGGAGGATAGCGCCCAGATTACTATCATCCTTGCGGATAACCAGGAATATACTGCCATATTCGAGCGTGAGGGGCCCGATAACACAGCAATCTGCTTGAACGAAATCAACTACAATTCCGCGGACGGCTTCGATCCAGACGACTGGGTAGAGCTCATCAATTCGGACGATCTGCCCAACGATATATCAGGTTGGGCGTTCAAAGACGAAGAAGACGACCACGTGTTTATCATTCCAGATGGAACCGTTCTCGATGCGGGAGCGTATCTTGTACTCTGCACGGATTCCGAGAAATTCTGCGCGTGCTTCCCGGAAGTGGCCAACTATATCGGCGATTTCGATTTCGGGCTCAGCGGAGGCGGCGAACTGATCCGCCTGTATGACGCGGACGACAACCTGATCGACTCGGTGGAATACGACGACGGTGGCGATTGGCCGTCCCCCCCAGACGGAGATGGCCCCACGCTAGAGCTCATCAACACGGATTACGACAACGGACTGGCGGAGAGCTGGGCTGCTTCAACAGAATACGGTACGCCGGGAAAAAGGAACAGTTGTCTTTCAGGGGTTGACCCCAATGGCGTTGTTCCTCTACGTTACACACTCAGCAATTATCCGAATCCTTTCAATCCGGTTACGACGGTTCTATTCTCAATGCCGGAGGAAGGTGAAGTGGAGCTGTGCGTGTTCAACATCAAGGGACAGAAGGTTGCGACGCTGGTGAAATCACGTCTGGCTGCCGGGGAACATCGCGTGAAATGGCAGGGGCAGGACAGCAATGGCAATTCCGTATCCTCTGGTATCTATTTCTACCGGCTGCGCGTTGACGACAAAAACAAGGCTGTCCATAAGGGGTTGCTGCTGAAGTAAGAAGCTGAACGTTAACGAGAATGAATTGTTTGACATTCATTTTTCGCGAGATGAATATGGTTTTGTTTGAAACATAAGCTAAGGAGTCTCAAATGAAAAGCAATCATTCATCAAAGTTCTTGTATCTGATTTTTATCACATTCACTCTCTTTGTCGCAGGCTGTGCAGTGGAAGGTCCCGTAAAATTCATGCAGGTGGTCGAACCCGGGCAGGAAATTCTCAAGCCGGAACCCGGCAAAGCGCTTGTAATCTTTATCAGACCGCAAACCCTGGGCTATAAAGTCCAATCCAGCGTGTTTGAGGTTGTTGGCGATGAGTGCAACCTGGTGGGCATTGTCGCGGCAAAGAAACGTGTTGCGTATATGGTGGAGCCCGGGGAACACCTCTTTACGGTCATTGGGGAATCCGCTGATTTCATGTATGCCGATCTGGAAGCGGGGAAAACATACTATGCGGAAGTAACGCCGCGAATGGGAGCCTGGAAAGCACGGTTCTCGCTCCGGGCTGTGCCCAAAGCCGAAGCCGAAAGCGACAAATTCAATAAAAACCTTTCAACGTGCAAGTGGGTGAAGCCCAACGACGAATCGTTCGAGTGGGCCAGTTCCAATATGCAGAGTATTCAGCAGAAACGGACAGCCGCTTACGAAAGGTGGATGGCAAGAACGGAAGAATCACGCCCGAAAATTCATCCCGAATACGGAATCTAACATTACACTACTTTTGCAGGTTGGTATTTTCTATCAACCTGCATTTCTTTTCTTGAGTAATTAAAAAGGAGCGTTTCATGAGTTCTCGAATCGACTGGAACTACCCCGAGCCTCGTAACGGTCTGGATAAATTTATCGGACCCGGAGCAACCAAAGCGGAAATCGCCATGCAGTTCAGTCTGGCAGCATTGTTTGGTGTCTTGATATTAGCCCAGGCATATTGCAGGAATCTGGGCTGGACCTGGTGGCAATATCTTATCGGTTTTCTCATCGCAATTGACATGGCAGGAGGAGTCCTGACAAACGCCACTTCATCCGCGAAACGCTGGTATCATCGCGAAGGGCAGGGGTTCAAGCAACATCTCGGAGTTGTTTTGCTGCATCTGCTGCAAATCGTCATCATGTCGTGGGTTTTCATGGGCTTCGATTGGATTTTCATCGTCAGCGCGTATGCTTATCTGGTCATTGCAGCATTGATTCTGCTTTTTACGCGGCACTATCTTCAACGACCGGTGGCATTCTTCCTGGTGGTTGTCGGTTTTGTGTTTGGACTCTATGTTTTACAGCCTGCAGAAGGCATCGAGTGGTTCGCTCCGGTCCTGTATCTCAAGATACTCGCGAGCCATTTGCTCAAAGAGGAACCGTACTATAGCTGATCGCTCCGAGGACACCCGCGCGGCGGGGCGGCGTGTGCGCTTCGCGCACTAACAGTTTTTGAAAAGTTTTCAGATGGAAAACATTTCAAAAACTGCCGAAGCCCTTACAGGGCTTCACGCCGCCCCGCCGCGAGGGTTCGCACCGATTTCAGAGATACCGAACGTCAGCAGATTTTTCCGTTTTCACTTCGTGAAAGCCGACTCCAGCACTTCGTGCTTCCGGCAAGATTTCGTTTTGGCTTCGCCAAAGCCGAAAATCTGCTAACATGACTTCACTTCGCAAAGTCACAACGCTTTGGTTTCGTTTTGGCTTCGCCAAAGCCGAAAATCATTATTTCATCAGCAGCATTTTTCTGGTCGATTGATATCCGCCGGCCTCGATCCGATAGAAATACACGCCTGAGGACACCGGCTTGTTCCGGCTATCGACTCCACGCCATATCTCGTTGTAATCACCCTCCGGAAGGACACAATCAACGAGCGTGTTAACCAGTTGGCCTTTGACGTTGTAAATCTTCAGACTGGTGTGTGCTTGTTTGTTGATACTGAATTCGATATGCGTTTCTGGATTGAACGGATTGGGGTAATTTTGCTTGAAGTGGTCGACCGTGGGAATTTGCGGTACAAACGTAGTCGATATCGCCGTCCGGTCCAGCGACTGGATAAGCCCGTAGCCATTATCCATGATCGCCGCGTTGCCGACGAAGAAAAGCGCATAGATGGGATGATCCAGGTAAAGCTCGTTCGTCATTTCGGGATATGATGGATCGCTCAAACCGAATGTCTGTACCCGGTTCCAATTGGCATCGCAAATATACAATTCGTTGCCCTCGATCGCGCAAGCTGTAACATTGTGAATGGGATCGAATTCGACGGCGGTCACGAAAACCGGATTGGAAACATTGCAGATGTTATAGACTTGAATGTCGGTGTTCCGCACGGCATACATGTAGTCTCCGTAGAACAAAATCTCCACAACTGCATCGACAGATATGCGATTCTTCTCGACGGGTAAATAATCCTCGCCAATCGAGAAAACGGTGATTCCAATATCTCCCGCCCATGAGAACAGGTGCCCCTGATAAACGTCACTGCGATAATTGCCGTATGGCACTGAATTGCATCCCAGATTTTCCGGAACCAGAATGTTGGCGAGATCGAACGTATTGATCCTGCTATGGCAAAAAGCGTAAAGGTGCCTGTTATAAACAGAGATGTCCGTTATTCCCCCTGCCATATCGAATCTCGACACAAAACCGACTCCCCCCGACTTCTTGATGTCGCACACCGTGATACCCGATCCTCCAGTACAATACGCATACGCCATCTCGATCTTGAGCGATACGTTACCGGCAGCGAAATCGGCAAGCCCTTTCTCATACATTTCTTCAGGATCGGAAACGTTCAGAACATGGAACCCTCCCTTTTCGAATACGCAGAAGTAAGGATATTGCAATGCACAGCGGTATGACTGCCACATCGTGTATTCATTCCATTTGTCCCACAGAAAATCGCAACCAGGATCAGAGAAATCGATGAACTGATTGGAGTCTTTGCATGGCACCATTGCCGTATAATCATCGACGAAGAACATGAACGTCGAGTTCTCATACAGGCTGAACTCGGCGAGGATTGAAATATTACCCATGTCGGACGTATCCAGAATAGCAAATCCCATCCTGCTGCCATACAGATAGTAATGCCCATTGTGACACACAAACAAGTTGTATCCGCTGGGGAAGTTCACCGCATTGATAATCGTTGGAGAGGCCGCATCGGACACGTCTATCGTATAGAGGTTGTCGTACTTGTCATAAACAAGTACGGTATCTCCCTGCTTGTAGAAAAACTCCGGATCGCGGGGCAGCTCGGCCTTGCCGATCTCCTTCCAGTCCAAGGGCTCGGTCACATCGAATATCTTGAGACTTTCGTCCCAGATGTTGATCGTGTAGGCAAGGCCATCCTCGATGATGCTATCGATCAGCCCGTCCCCCCAGTACTCCACATTGTGATATACACTTACAGGATTGCTATGACTGCTGATATTCCAGATTTCCTCGCAGGCATCCGTTTCGCCCCATTCCTCGTACTCCAACATCCAGTTGAGATACAGATAACTCCCGTCGATTTCAAGGCTGTAGTTCTTGCCGGATATCCAGGAATGATAGGCATGTATGCTGGTCTTAAGAACAATATCGAGATAGGGGTTGTATATATCTTCAATGTTGTAGATTAAAATGGAGTCACTGCAACAGAGAAATGCCAGGTAATCATCTTCCATTGCGATAAAATGAACGCAATGCTCGACACTTCCAGCTTCTTTGACGTTGTAGGGATCGCTCAAATCGTAGAGTTTGTATTCAGCTTCAGGGCTCTTCATCGCAAACATCACATCCCCGACGATCGCCTTGGGAACGACGGTATCGGCTTCACGGTAATCGACGTGATGGGCGATCGAGCCGAGTTTCAGTAGAATTACCAGGAACAAGAGTAGCAAATTGATTTTTATCATCGTATGCCTCCCCAAGTCTTCCTGAACGTGTTGTATGAAGAGTAGTTAACGATAATTATCGCGTCAAGGTTTTTCTGACGATGAAAAAAACACCGCCCGGAAATGAATCACGGGCGGTGTTATATTTTCGGCTTCTTGCTTCAGCGTTGCACTACTTCAGGAGTAGCATCTTCTGAACGCTGCTGAAGTCTCCAGCCTTGAGTTTATAGAAATAAACGCCGGAAGAAACTTGTTTTCCGGTGTCGTTTTCACCTTGCCATCGGATTGTGTACTTACCCGCCTCAAGCTTGTCTTTGATGAGCGTACGGACCCTCTGGCCTTTCACGTTATAAACGATGAGCTCCGTTTCCTCTTTGTTCGCAATCGAGAACTGGATCGTCGTTTCCGGATTGAAGGGATTCGGATAGTTCTTCCCGAGATGATTAACAAACGCGGGAACTCCATCCGGATTCGCATCGTGGGGGTACCAGTCCGCGCTCGTTACATGATTGGTCGAGTCGCTCTCGCCTGAGGTATAAATTGCCGTTACGTAATACTCATGGTAGAGGGTCGTATCGATAACCTCGGAGAACGTCATATCCTCCGTCGTGGCGATTTCCATAAAATTACTCGTATCGATCTGCCGATAGACCTTGAAATGACTGAAATCAAGACGGTCGCGAGTACCGTTGCGTCTTAAGTCGTTCCCCCTGTCATCGCCGTAATTCCAGTCGAGGATCATCGTCTCGTCTTCCATTGTGAAGGTGAGCCCGGTAGGCGGAACGAAGTATGACAGATTGAAATCGTAGTCTTCCAATGTATCGCCGAAATCGATTTCCAGGTCGTAATACGAAGCAGGTTCATACCACTTGTTCGACGCCCTCAACTCAGGAAATTCCCCCTTGGGTACGTAGAGTTTGTAGGACCCTGTCGAATCCGGATGCGTGGAATAATCTCCAGCCTTGACAACTGCATGCTCAGGACTGTCGTCCGGATTGTCCAGGGTGACGATTCCGGATATGGTTCCACCGTTCCCAAGAATCGCATTCAGCACGACATCATCGATGTACCACTGGTTGATATTAAACGAGCGCCCACTGAAGTACCATGCGAATTGCAGATTCATTGCATTCACGTATTGCTGAGGAACGTTTACGGTCATGATTTCCATGGAAATATCGTCGGCAGGAGCAATCTCCCACAAGGACGTCCAGTCAAAGCTGTCCGAGCGTGCGGCCAGTCCAATACTGTAACCGCTATGGCCATAATCGTCCAACGAGTACTTGAACTGGACAGACACGTTTGTAGCGCCGATCAGATTCATCTGGTGCGTAATCATCCTTGATGTACCTTCAAACTGGGGACTCCAATTGAACTTCACTTCAGGCATCTCTCCCCCGGCCGATGCTGTAAGGGATTGTGTCCAGTTTTCTGCGTTGGCGTCAATGGTCCAGCCATCCGGCAGGAAGGTTGTGAAGTGCTCTTCGAATACTCCGGGCGATACGCCTGAACCAATCATCGACTCAACTTCGATGGGCTCCATACCGTCGGCAGTGATGGTAATCAAGACGGGAATGCCTGTCTCGGACGGAGCCGAACTCGACAAGCTCATCCCGAAAACCCCCTGAATGCTGTTTTCGAAAGTTATCATTCCGTATTCAAACGTTGGCGTCGTGATATCGAGGTACTGGCTGGTTGTCGAGACCGTCGCAACCACATTATGTGCATCGACCAAGCCCGTATTGAGGAGCGATACGACGTATGTGAAGTCTTCACCCGGTTCAGCGGTTCCGTTGCCATTTCCTGCTTCATCGTTGATCAGGTACAGGTCTACTTCGATGCTCGGTTTGTAAACCTTGCGATAGAACGTGTAACTCCAGGTACCGTTGGTGCAAGACGCCTCGAGCAGGAACGGAATCATGTAACCGTCGGGAACATCCTCATCGACAATAAATGAGAAATAGCTCGTGCCGTACTCGCTCCCGCCGTCTTCGATGTTCGGATAGTACGAATGGTTCGAAAGCACTTCCACATACTGGTCGGTGGAGGAAAGGGTTGCATGAACGCCCTGGGCGGTCTGCTGCCCGATGTTGTTCAGAGAAATCCCGAGGTTAACCATCTCTCCGGATTCGACCAGTCCGTTGCCGTTGGTATCGTTCAGAAAGAGATCGCCCATTGTGAGGTACGAGTGTTCCATGGACAATGGAATCCCCGTGAACAGCAGCGCCATCCCGCTCGCGAGATGCCTTGCCGCTGTCGGATACTCATTGTTGTATGTATAGTTCAGGCCCACCAATGCGGTCTCGTCCTCGATACCTACCGAGCAGTAGTTACCCTGAGGGCCTCCGGAAGAAACGTTTGAATCGACATTGTTGAATGTGTGATATTGTATCTTGATCTCGCCGTCACCGGTTGACGTAGGATAGAAAGCAGGATCGTACAGGATGATCTCGAATGTCTCCGTTGCGTTACCCGCAGAATTCTTGCAGTTTGACCACTCGATCACGAAGTAATTCATGTCGCTGTCGAAATAGGTGTAAACACCGCCGCCCGTTGTGTACAGGTCGTCCCAGAAAGCAGCGATCATCGGGCTTGGGCCCATCGGTCCGGGTATGATGAAATTACGGAATGTGACCTGCTCCGTTTCGCCAAAGGTGATCCAACCGTTGGTTGATATGCTGACGATCGTTTCGCTCTTGCCATAAAAGCTGAATGGGAACGGCAATTCCATGATAACGATCTCGTCGCCTTCCTGTGCGGTGTCCGACATCCCAGTATTCGTTCCATAACCGCCGAGATTCGGATCGATCTCGACCCAATCGTACGAGGGAACCTGGTAATAGTCGGTATCGCCGCTATCGTAACACAGATAGCCGTGTGCGTCCGGGCCAAGCGGATCATCGACGGTAACAATGCCGATCGGTATGGTCAGATATTCCGTTTCGTGATAGCCCGATTCATTGTAAAGCATCAGTTCGAGTTCAACCTGCATACCGGTAACCAGCTGAGTCCTGCCAGTCAGAATAAAACCATCCTGAGTACACTGCACCGATTCGCTGATCATAATGTCGCCGAATGTTGCAAGCGAGTCTTCAATATCGATAAGACCCGTAGGACATCGCAAGACTGCACACACATCATCCATATTGACAGCGCCGTTGTTCTTTACAGTGATGAAGAATGGAGCCGTTTCCCCGGTATCGAGTACATCGTTGCCGTTATCCGACACATCCCAGTACATGATGTCGAGATCGTTACCGCGAATCGGGAGCCAGAACTTCGTCACGCCATTGACGCCCAGATCGAGCGTGAACTCGATCTCGCGGTTGTCCGGCACATCGGGGTGAATGTAAATGTCGAAATCGTCCGTACATTCGGCTGTTCCGTTGGCGCTTATCGTCCCGAAATCTTCTTCGGAATCCGAGATCGTGACGTAAGGATCGTCAGTGGTCAGTTCACCCGAGACATTTGCTATCGAGGATGAGCTGAAGTTCCGGAGGCTGATAACCAGTTCGATGGTCTCGCCCGGGTTGGCTTCACCGTCACCATCACCCTGAGATTCACCGGAGGCGTCGTCGTCGATATTCATCGCGTTATAGGCGATGGACCCCGAATTGAGGATATCGAAGCCGCCAAGAACCGGCTTGTAGTTGGGTTTTGTTACGACGAGGCTTACATCGCCAGCTACCGAGTCGTTAAAGCGGAGAATGATGTGACCGTTTTCATCGGTATAACCGGTCGCGTAAACTGCATCCTCGTCCATACGGGCGGTGACCCATGCGTCCTCAACCGGATCGTTTGTTTCATCCGTAACTTCCACTTCAATGAACATTTGGCCCAATGGAATTTCATCGGCATACTCCGCATGCAGTATGATCGGGATGTCCGTCAGGATGTCCAGTGTCGGGTCACCCATCTGGTTACACCAGTGAATGAAGGCCTGCGTTGATGTCCAATCGACATTCTGGTACGTGCGATACATCTGCATCTCACCAGCGACAAGCGCTTCACCCATCGTTCTCATATCGTACTCGAAGATACCTGCGAAAATACCTGAAGTGATTGTGTTGTTGTATCGCGTATGCGTTCCGATCGTTGCCAGACCAATGGAGCTTATCGCTCCCGTTGGCGTGGAGGGAGACCCAACACGGATAAAATCTTCCGTCCGGGAAAAACTCCCGAACGAACCGGTATCGCATGTAAGTATTACGGTGTTGACAAGCTTGTTGTAATTGGTCAACGCCTCGATTTCGTAATTATCATATCCGCTCATTCCTCCATACCCGCGATAATTGAAAAACAAGGTACCATTGTTCATGGCCGCATTCATGTCGTTCGGGGACGGATCGCCACTGTATAGTTCTGTAAAGGTATGATCGGGCTGATATGCCAACATCAGCTCTTTGATATACTTGTTCGTGACAACACAAGACAATCCTGAAGGAGTTGTGTCGCCGACGAGGAGATTCCGTCGGTAAAATGCAGTATCATCCATATTGATGTTGCGTTCGTAGATATTCACTTTCGTGAGATACGTCATGAACTCGGAGACATTTGATACCGAGATGCGCCCGATACACATTTCCGGTAAGTAATCGTTTCCTGCGAGCAGTGTGTATGGGTAATCCCCTTCTCCATCGTAGGTGGTGAAACTTTCAATCCAGGTTGGAATGCCAATCGTACCACCCACATCGCCAATCAGGACGACAAACTCAGGTGGATCCTCGAGCGTTTCGTACTGATCCTGAATGTAATTCTTGATCGCGCTGGTCGAGGTTCCGATTTCGTTGGTCGGAGCGTCGATGACCTTGAAGCCCTTGTTGCGCTTCCAGTCGATGAAGCTATCGATGTATTGCTGAAGCTGACTGTTAAAGGGATAGATCACGATCATGCTTCGCTGCTGGTATTCCGGTTCCTCATCGCGAAGGGTTTCATAGTTGGTTATCATCGAGCGGTATATGTTCTCGAAACTTCGGGATTGTTTCCGGGCCCCGATCAATTCGTTCTGCCCGGTTCCACCTTCGTTTCGAACCTGCACTTCAACTTCTCTGAGAACGCGTAGCCTCTTCGTAACCGGATTGTATTCCATGGGATTCACGGTTAAGCTCGCAACTCGAAAATCGCGGAGAATCATCGGTTCGCTGATTGCGACAGCCTTCTGAGACCACTGTTTCTTACCGCTGTAATAGTTCGTGTTGATCGAAAACGGCGGATCCATGCCGTCGAGGCGTACACCCTGTGCGGGATAGATATTGACGTTTTCGTAGACGTCTTCTTGTAAAACAGTCATCTCAACCGACACATTTCCCCGCTCGGAGATTGCGACAAATGTATTGAATGTTGGTAACTCAGGATATCCGGCTTCAATGGTGAAACCGGCGTTTTCGAAATCAAATCGTTGGTAAGTTTGCCCCTCAACTTCTACGTCATTCATTACCATCTCAGGTAAACTGAATTCAAGAATCGTTCCAGCGTCATCAGCGCTTTTTGACATGAACACTTTATCTGTTTGTTGTCCGTCAATTATTCGCGGTGCAGCGAAAGCTGTCACTACGATTGCCATGATCAAAAGCAAGATGAGATACTTCTTGTTCATAATCAACTCCAGTTTCTGCATTAATAAGGGTTCGTTTCTCTCTTAATTCATTTCAAGTATTACAATACCGTTGTCCCTCGAAACAACATAGGCTTTGTCGTCAAACACCTTGACTTCGCGGCAGTATCCGATCTCAGACGATGTGATGCGTTGCGCAAACTCGGGAGCTGCCGGATCGGTGATATCAAAGATATAGAGGCCGCCGCCACCGATCGCTGCCAGCAGATAATCGCCCATTACATCCACCGAATAGGCATACCCGTAAGAAGGATCAAAACCAGCGCCTTCAAGCAAGTCGGGCTGAGTAACATCGGAGATATCGATAACCTGGACGCCGTTCTGCCGGTCGGCTGCGTAAGCATAATCTCCGTGGAGAACCACGTCCATGGCTTCGCCGGGCGTATCGCACCAGCCAATCTGATCACCCGTAGCGCGATTCACGATGTAAAGTCCCACCTGCTCTGCGGTAACGTAGAAATAATCGTCATCCATCGCGAAGTTATTCAGATCTCCGGTGAATATATAAGGGACCGCTCCCTGCCAGACATATGTGTCGGGCTGACCGCCGTAATTTGCATCGATGAAACCGTATTTCAATTCATTTCCGTTCGTCCATAAGACCGACAACTCGCATTCCGAGACGGGAACGTTGAACGGGTTGTTGTCCGAAACCTCGTAGGGATTTTCCATCGCGTATAAAGTCTTAATAGAGTATGTCCCCCCCAGGAAGGTCGTGACATAACCGAGTGAATCGGGATTCGACATATCGATCATGATGATCTCTTTCGAAGCTCCAGCGTTGTAGACAAATACCAATCCATAGGATTCCAGAGGTTTGATCAACCCGACACCTTGCAAGGAAATGCTGTTGATTATTCCACAATTGACAATTTGATCGAGGGTTTCGCGGTTATAAATCGAAAAACCGTTTTGGTCTTCCGCTACATAAATACGACTTTCAGTGACGTCGATCGTTTTGGGATCGCCCGTTACCGTGATGTTATCCACTATTTCGAAGATTTCTTTCTGTTCATCTGGTGATACAGGGTCTTTCTTCTCGGCACAGCCGAAAAGGATGAAAGTTGCGACGATTACTAGAATCAAATGTTTCAATGACATACAAATCCTCCGGGAAGTATTTTTTTATTTGTTATCACAAAGTGCAAAAAGCATTCCGATTTGTGAGCAAGCGCTCTTTTTTTACTTGCAGGGAATCCATGATTTACGGGTTGTTCCTTCAGGCTCAGTTTATCCACAACGATTCACTACATGATCTTCATGCTGACCTGGTAGTAGTTGTTGACAGCCGTCAATAACTTCGTCTTTATGTAGTACGACTCGACGAAATCCGTAAAGGCCCTGAACTCGTGCAGTGGAATGTTGAATTCGTCAAACAGGATGATATCGCCCTTTCTCAAGATTGGAGCCAGAGAGGTAAGCACGTACAGGGTCGATGAATAGAGGTCGGCATCCATGTGGATCACAAGTCTGCTTCTTCGTTCGAACTTATACAGAAATCCGGGCAGGGTATCTTGAAAGAGCCCAGCTTCGAAGCTGCATCTCGCATCATCCATCTGCGGGACATTCCCGTCGACGGACATATCCCCCTTCTTGAACATGTCCCAGTCTTCCGGAAGCCCGGAGAAGGTATCGAAGCCAACGAATCTCGATTCGGGATGCTTGTTGGCGCTCGCCCACCACTGAAATGACTTTCCGCCAAACACGCCAAACTCAAGGTAATCGACAGGGAGATCGAGTTTTTCCATTTCGAACAGATACTTGTAAGCTCTGTAGCGTTTATTGTAATCCCTCACAGGAGTATAGAAATCGTTGAGCGGAACATCCTTGTTTGCAGCGATCCAGCGCGATGCCTTTATCAAGTATGACATGGTTAGAAGCGGTTTCTCGAGAAGTCCGACAAACCGGTGTATCTCTACGCGGTAAATAATACCCTTGAACTTACGTATAAGGAACAACTTCAATCTCTTCTGCATCTCAGACCTTTCTTTTCTGTGTTTGTTCGTGAAAGATAATTCACGCTTCAAGATACGCGTCAAGTTGAATTTCTCATTCCCCCTGTCCGAAGCGACTAACTGGAGGTGGTACATTCGTCGAATGGCGGGGCCCTCACGCGCGGGGGCGGCGGCGGAAGCCCGGAAAATCGCGCACATATTCATCAGGAATACGTGCGGGAAAACAACGGGCTTCCGGATTCTCTCATGATGTCGGACGATGCCCGACATCATGAGAGAATTGTGTGCGAAGCACACCCGCCGCCCCCCGCGCTGAGCTGTGCACGATCTCCATTTCTCTGTCTCTTCACCGCGCCATTTTGCCCGTTATCGAACATCGCGTATCACGCAGAGAAATCTCTTTTCACTTCTCTTTCACGAGATACGTGTTGTTATCAGCGAAATCAGGAAAATTCAACCCGAATCGGAATACTTCTTGCAAATTTAGATATCGGTATGTATAATGACAATCAAATCAATTGAACGTACGAGGAAAGAAATGAAAAGAGCAGGATTCTTACTCGCATTAATGGTCGTAACGATGTTGTGCGCACAAACCATTAATTTACAGCCAGAGCAAACGGGACTCACCGTAATCTCCGACTCCCCGGGGAGACTGGATTTACGGCTTGAAATCAATGAAATCAATATCGGGAAAACATCCGTGAACGGAACGCAGTTCAATACGCTCTCCATCGGAGACTGGAACAACCTGACGCAAACCGGCTACCCTGCGTTGCCCCAGTTCGGGAAGAGGATCGCAGTGCCCCGGAACGCTTCGGTATCGATCTCGATGTCAAACGTGAAGCGAACGACGATCAGCGACATTTTCCCGTTCCCGGCACAGCCGCCGGCACTGGATGAAGTCGGTGCAAAAACACCGCCATTCTCATACAACGCAGATTATTATCAGCGGGGTAGCCGCTACCCGGAGAAGCCTATCCTGGAACAGGATCGCGGGATTGTCCGCGGCGTCGAGCTGGCTTTGGTACGCTTCGCCCCCGTCTCGTGGGATGCATCAACTCATGAACTTACGATTATCGAATCTTGCGATATCACGATAACATATTCCGCAGGAAGCCTGTATGATGAAAGGCTTCACAGCCGCTGGTTCGATTCCCTCTATCGTCAGCGAATACTCAATAAAGAGCAACTGACACCGGCGAATCCATCACGGAATCTCCGCGACATAGGAGCCGACCTGGTCATCATCACATCGGAAGAGATGCAGAATGCAGCCGAGGCCTTGCAGGAATGGAAACAGGAAACAGGTTTCATCACCGAAATAGCGTACGTTGAAACGATCGGCAACGACGCGGACGACATCTCGGACTACCTCGATCAAGCTTATGAAGACTGGGATATCCCGCCGTCATTCGTGATCTTCCTGGGCGATTCCGATATCGTCCCCTGCGACTACCTGGCGAGCGCGATCAGCTCCGGCTCGGTCGGAACCGATCTACCCTACCTCTGCATGGACGGATACTGGGATTACTATCCCGATATAGCCTCCGGAAGAATCTCGGTCGATGACGACAATCAAGCGATGCTTGTTGTCCAGAAGATCATCCATTACGAATCGAATCCGCCTGAACAGACCTCGTTCTACCAGCACGCGACCGTGGCCGGTTACTTCCAGGACAATGCCGACGATTACAACTACATGGACGGTTACGAAGACCGCCGCTTTGTCAAAACGTCGGAAGAAATCCGCGACTGGCTACTCGACGAAGGTTACGATGTCGAGCGCATTTATTACACGCCCGATGATAGAAATCCCACCAACTACAACAGCGGAAGCTACGCGAACGGCGAACCGATCCCCAATGAGCTGCTCCGCGAAAACGGCTTCGGCTGGGATGGCGAAGACGGCGATATCAGCGCCGCTATCCAGTCCGGAACCTTCATCCTCAATCACAGGGATCACGGCATTTCCAGAAATTACACCTACGATGACGGCAGCGATCCCTCCTTCGATGGCTGGGGCGACCCACACTACGACACCGATGATATCGAATCGCTTTCCAACGGAGACCTGCTTCCCTTCGTCTTCAGCATCAATTGCCAGACAGGCTGGTTTGACGGAGAAACGGATCAGGATCAGAATAAATGCTTCGAATCGTTCTGCGAGGAGTTCATCCGCCACGAGGATGGCGGCGCCGTGGGCGCGTTCGGCGCGAGCCGGACATCCCTGAGCGGTTACAACGACATGTTCGTGCGCGGCTACTTCGATTCGATGTGGGAAAATTTCATGCCGGATTATTCCAACATGGAATCCGGCGGACATTCAAGCATCGCGATGCTCTCCGGGCTGATCGCAATGGAAGATCATTGGGATCAGGGACTCTATTCCGAATACACTTTCGCAATCTTCCATAACTTCGGTGATCCAACTCTGAGGATATGGCGTCGGCAGCCAACGGAAATCACCGTTGAGCATCCCGCAAGTCTCGAACTGTCTACCACACAGTTCCCGATAACCGTATCCGAAACAGGTGCGATCGCGACACTCTCGTTCAACGGAGAAATCCTTGCCAGAACTGAGGTTGAATCAAACACATTCAACCTCGTTCTCGATGTTCCGCTCGAAATCCCCGGCATCGCCGTTCTGACCGTCGATAAACGGGACTTCCTCGTCTATCGAAGCGAAATCGATATCGTCCCGCCCTCGTCCGGATTCATTCTGGTCGATAGCCTTTCCGTTGCCGACGCCAACGGGAACCAGGACGGTGAGTGTGACGCGGGTGAGGAAATCGGTATCACGATCCATTTCCGCAATGCCGGAACCGTTCAAAGCGACCCGGTTACCGTCAGCCTCTCGCCGGATAACTTTATCGAGCTCAGCGAGGAGTCGTTCAACGTCTCGGGCATAGAAGCTGGGCAAACCGGTTCGCACGAGCTGACAGGAACGCTTTCAGCGCAGTGCGAGAACATGCAGGAAGTCGTGATCGGCGTGTCGATCGTCAATGAAGCAGGCGAATACAGCGAAGGATACGCGATACCGGTGGTACGTCTTCCCAAAATGATCACGGAAGTTGATTCCGTATATACGCAGATCGATGAACCGGATCAGATGCAGATTCCCCTGACGCTTGAAAACGTAGGCGGAGAAGCGCTGGAATTCGATATCGTGAACTACAGCAATCAGGCTGCGGACCTTACGAACCCGGATTCATACGTGACACTTCCAACCTCGGACGCGTTCAACAACCTGAATGAAATGACCTTCATGACCTGGTTCCGCATCCCCGAAGGTTGCACACCGGGTTATCTCCTGTTCAAGGGCGACAGCTTCGTTTCGAGATGCTTCCAGCTCGCCATTCCCAATATGAACGCGATCAACTACTCCGTTCTGAATCAAGACGGAAGCAACTTCAACCGTAACCTTGCTTATTCCCTTGAGCCGGACCAATGGTATCATTTCGCGGTTACCGTGTCGGAAGACGGGATGAGATCGTTCATCAACGGCATCATGGTTGCCGAAGACGACTTCGAACCCCCTGTTCGGTACAACGATGAGACGTTCTACGTCGGCAGTACAATTGGAGGCGCATACGAGTTCAACGGATTTCTGGACGGCCTGGCTTTCTTCTCGGAAGCTCTATTGGACACTCAAATCATGGAAATGAGTTTTCATATCAATCCAGACGCTCAGCCGAACCTGATCGCGTATTTCCCGCTAGACAACACCACCGGCACAATGGATGTCGTGACCGGTGAAACAGGTTCTGTCAGCGGCGACGTCTCATTCGATATCGCCGGATCGCCCATGCTTTCATGGATGGGCTGCAACCCGATTTCTTCGGAAATCCCCGCCCACGATCAAATGGATGTCGAATTGACCTTCGCGCCGGAGGATTTTCAGGATGGTCTGTACGAGTCTTTCATCGAGATTCAGAGCAATTCGGCGTATGGATATTCGGTAATCATTCCGGTAACCATGTACTACACCTACCAGTCGATCGAAGATCAACCGGAACCAGTATCGAGCCACTCGGTGAGCCTTCTGGCAAATCCGTTCACACCTGGACTTCGCAACGGCGGAATCCGCCTGAACCTGCCGGAGCCGGTCGAGGTCGAAATCGCGCTGTACAACATTAAAGGCCAAAAGGTGCGGCAGTTGGTATCCTCAGAGAAAATCCAGGGGTCGCGCAGCATCGTTTGGGACGGCAAGGACTATAGCGGAAAGACTGTTCGCTCTGGTGTGTATTTCGCCCGGGTCATCACGGGAAACAAAAGTGTAATCAAGAAAATGTTATTAATCAGATAATCAAATAAAGGATGAGGTGACTATGAAAGAACTGATCAGGGACAACCTCCTGAAGACGATTCAAGACTACCCGGATTTGAAATTCGATTTCGAATACCGAATCTGGCAGACCGATTTTCTGCGCTTTTTCAGAAGCCAGATCAACTACAACATTTCCAACCAAATCAGCAACCTGGCATGCGTGATCCACAAAGGTCAAAAATCGTACACGGTCAGCATCGCCGATCCAGACCTTCGCAAGATCAGACAGAACATCGATGACGCAATCCAGATCATCGACAAGCTTCCGCCGGATCACGACTTCAAGGACATCGAAGACAACCTGGACAAGGTCGCAGAAACGGATAAGCCCAGCAATATCGAAACGCTTCCGCTGGATAGAAAAATCGATATCCTCGAAGCGATTTCACAAGCGGTAGAGCCGTACGGATTCCGTATATACGGTACCTTCATCTGCAACTACGAAGAGATGTTCATCATCAACAGCAACGGGCTGGACAAACACTCGATCCTCAGCCCTATCATGCTGGAACTGAAGGCCGTTTCCGACAAGAACGAAGTGACTGTCCTTCAGTCGTTTGGCGGAGAGGACTTCTCGCTGTTCGATCAGGACAAGTTCATCAAAGAAATGGTGATGAAGGTTCAGGCGGCGGGAAACGAGATTGTCGACGTGGATCCGGGCGAATACGAAGTCGTCATGGCCCCGCGCGTAATCGGCGAATTGATCTCCTACCTGTCCTTCGGCATGTCCGCAGGAGCGCTCGACATGAAACGCTCGTTCTTCGAGGGAAAAGTCGGCGAACAGCTATTCCCGGAATCCATCACGCTTCGCGACGATCCAACCTGGCCGGGCATCATCCGTTACGGCTACAATCACGACGGGCACATCTACAATCCGGTCACGTTGATCGAGAAAGGCGTGTTCAAGAACTTCTTTGTCGATAACTATTACGGACGCAAGCTCGAGATGGAGAAGAACGGCGCCGGCGGATCCTGCATTGTGCTGGAACCCGGTGACAATACTCTGGCGGAGTTGATCAAACCCATCAAGCGCGGACTGTATATATCCAGCCTGCACTACATGAACTTCATCAATCCGAAGGAAACGTCCGTTACCGGCCTGACCCGCGACGGAACCTTCCTCATCGAAGACGGGAAGATTACCCGCGTGGTGAACAATCTTCGCTATACGCAGCGTATCGCCGAAATCGTTCAGCGAATTACCGGAATTGAAGAAGTAAACACCGTTGTGCCGTTCTCCGGCAACTATGGGGATTTCAGCATCGAAACGCTCAGCATGCCGCATGTGCGCGTAAATGGATTCAAAATCAGTTCTTCGACGGAAACGATATAAGGAGCTACCATGAAAAAGATCGTAAATGATATCATCAATCGTCTGAATATCCCGTCGATAACCTTTGCCGATGTGCGCCTGACCGTAACAGACGGGCAAACCATCTATTTCCGCAAGGGCGAGCTGAAGCATTTCTCATCCGAGACGGATTCGGTTGCGCTTGGCGTTCGCGTCCTCATCGATGGAAGCTGGGGATTTGCCGGTACCACCGAGCTGAGCCGTGGCGCAATCGATCGCATGATCGACCTCGCGATCCATAATGCGAAGCACGGCAGCCGTTTCCGCAAGGAAAAGGTCGCTTTCCCTGCGATCAAACCGTTTATTGGAAGCTATATCTTCAAACCGAAGGAAGACCCGTTCCTCATGCCGGATGAAGATAAAATCGCATACATGGAAAACATCGCCATGAAGATGACGGATAATCCCAAGATCGTTTACTCCCACGCTCGAGTATCCTTCTACCGTCAGTATAAAATCTATGCAAACTCGGAAGGTACTTTCTCCGACTCGCTGGTTTACGACATCCTGCCGGAGATCATGGTTCTGGCATCGGACGGAGCCGGCGTGTATTCCCGTACGTACCCGGGTCACATGACCGCGCGGCGGGGCGGTTTCGAAATCCTCAGGGAATGCGACCTCGAGAAGAACGCGGAAGTGATCATGGAAGAGGCCATCGCTCTCCTGACCGCTCCGACAGTGGAAGAGAAACTTACCGACATCATCATCGGTGGCGGTCACTTGGCGCTCCAGCTCCATGAATCTGTGGGACACGCCACCGAAGCCGATCGTATCTTCGGCATGGAGATATCCTACGCAGGCAAGACGTTCATCAAGCCGGAAATGCTGGGCAACTTCCGCTACGGTTCGGACGCGGTCAATATCTACAGCGACAGCACCGATCCACGCGGTATCGGTTACCATCTGGTTGACGACGACGGTATTCCGGGGCGCAAGGTGGACATCGTGAAGAACGGTATCCTGATGGATCAGCAGACTTCCCGCGAGCTTGCGCCGAAGCTTGGACTCGAACCGAGCTCGAATATGATGGCTACGTCGGCTAACGACTTCCCGCTCATCCGTATGACCAACTTCTGCCTGGCGCCCGGGAAGGGATCGCTCGACGAGTTGATCAAAGATACGGAGAAGGGTTATTACATCGATTACACCAAGACATGGTCCATCGACGACAACCGCTACAACTTCCAGTTCACGACCGAGATCGGTTGGCGGATCGAGAACGGCGAGATCAAAGAGATCGTGAAGGAGCCTACCTATTACGGAATCACACCGAAATTCTGGGCTTCTTGCGACCGCGTTTGCGGTGAAGAGGAATGGCGTTACCACGGCACCTTCAACTGCGGCAAGGGCGAACCCGGACAAGCCATGCACCTTTCGCACGGCGTTGCTCCGGCACGGTTCAAGAATGTACTGGTTGGAATAAAGGCTTAGGGAACCCCACCCCAAGCCCCTCTCCTCGATTGAGGAGAGGGGCTTTTTTTTGTGTATCGGACCTATTCGTGGCTACACGCGCATCTTCGCCCGATCGCACCTGCTGCGTGAGATCGTACAATATTAGCTGGCAGAGGTCTTCACGGCCTTGCCGTTTTCGATCTTGTAGACCGCATCGCAGATATCGAGGAAGGTGGGATTGTGCGATGTGATGATGACGATCCGCCCCTTCGCGAAGGTACGGATCGAGCCGAGTATCCATTCTTCCGTTTGCTTATCGACGTTCGAGGTAGGCTCGTCGAGGATGAGCAACTGCGGATTTTTAATCAGCGCTCTGGCGATGGCGATCCGCTGCTTCTCCCCTATCGAGACTCCGGTTCCGCCTGCCCCGAGAAGCGTCTCGTACCGGTTTGGCAATTGCTGGATGAATTGGTCCGCACCGGCAAGCCTGGCGACCTCTTCGATCTCCTCGTTGGAGGCATCCGGCTTGCCGAAGCGGATGTTCTCGTAGACGGTGTCGTTAAGCAGGATCGGCTCTTGCTCCACATAGGCAGCGATGTGGCGGAGCGCAGAGGTTTCGTTGCTTTGCAGCGTCTTGGAATCGTTGATGGCCACGCTTCCACCCATGGGCTCGTACAACCCGAGCAGGTTCATCAGCAAACACGACTTCCCGCACCCTGAGTGGCCAACCAGCCCGATGATCTGCCCTTTGCGGAAATCAGCCGATTCAAGCTCGACAACAGTCTTCACCGCATTGTAGGAGCAGGAAAGGTTGCTGAAGCACAGGGAATCCACTTCCCCCGGGTGTTCGCCGATCTCCTCCAACTCAACGTTTATGAGTTCGTTCATCCGCTGTAGCGCTGGAATCCCCTTTTGCATGTTGTTAATCATGCTGATCATCTCCATCGCGGGATTGCTGACCAGCATGAAGTACGCGTTGAACGCTACCAGTTGCCCGATCGTGAGCTTGTCGTGGATAACGTACCACGAACCGAGCGTAAGAATGAGAACCACACTGGAAGTCGTGTAAAACACCGAGAAGAAACTGATGATCGAGCCGAAATTGATGATGGGGCGAAACGCCCGGAAGAACTTGACGATGCCATCCTCCCAGTAGGAGAGAACCTTCTTGTAATTCATGAACAGCTTGGCGAACGGAGCCCAGATGATGGCGTTCTGCATATAGCCGTTGAGCTTGCCGAAATATTCAAGGAGCGTAGAGTATCTCAATCTGACCAGATGGCCGAAATAGTAGATGATAATTAAATTGATGAGTAGATACGAGAGCGCGATGCCCGACATCACGATATTCATCTGGAACAGGAGGAAACAGCCCACGATGATCACGATAACGCTCTTCAATACATGAATCGCCTGATCCGCCAGCAAGCCGGCCAGTTGCTGCGTGTCGTTGTTGATTCTTCCAACCCAGTAACCGACATCCTTCTTCTTGAGGTATCCGGCAGGAGTTCGGATCAGCCTCTCCAGCGCCGTGCTCTTGACCGTGAATATGATCTTCCAATTGAAGAACATGGAGAACTTGCTGCGTATCAGCACCAGAACGCTCTGCACGAACCCGAAGAAGACGAGGATCGTCATCAACCGGACGATTTGACGCCAGTCCTTGAAGGGAATTGCGAAATCGATGATCCGCCGCGTGATGTACGGGCTTGCGTAGGATAAAATCGATGTCGATAGCACGATGAAGAAGAAAAAAAGATAGAATCCGGCGTATTTCCTGGTTATCATCCACAGGAGGTTGGTCTTTTCAGGCATAACAACTCCAGCTTATTGATTGAGTTCGGTGGTATCCTTTTCCAGAATGATGGTCACGGGGCCGTCGTTGGTGAGATCGACCTTCATGTACGCGCCGAAAACCCCGGTTTCCACGTGAACACCTGCTTCCCGTACGGCTTCGACGAACTTCTCGTAGAGCGCTTCCGCTTTCTGGGGTGGGGCCGCGTCGTTGAAGTCGGGCCTGCGTCCTTTGAGGCATCTGGCGTAAAGCGTGAACTGGGAGACGACCAGCATCTTCCCTCCCACGTCCAACAGACTGCGGTTCATCTTTCCCTGCTCGTCTTCGAAAATTCTCAACTCGCAGGTCTTCCTGACGAGCCACGGGATGACGCTTTCGTCGTCGGAGTGCGTGACGCCCAACAGCACCAGAAGCCCCTTCCCGATCTTGCCGGTGATCTCGCCGTCAACTTCCACACTCGCTTTTCCGACGCGCTGAATCACAAGTCTCATAACGCTTTCTCCTTTCGATAAAACTCACATTGGTCATTGAACGGGCAGCTCTCGCAAGCCGGTTTCACATTACACGACACCTTGGCGTGCTGGACGATCAGCGCATGGTACTCGTTGAAAAGCTGCACATCCCGAGGCAAGTTTTGCTGAAACTTCAGCCTAACTTCCTCGTACCCAGCGTCGGACCCGATCAAACCAACGCGCGAGAAAATACGCTTCGTGTACGCATCAACAACGAACGTCGGGAAACCGTAGGCGTAAAGGAGAATCGAATCGGCGGTTTCCGGCCCGACCCCATAGACATCCAGCGTGTAATCCCTGGCCTCCGCCAAGCTCATCTTCGTGAGATCGATCTCCGTGAGCGCTTTCGCCACCGACTGCAATCTCCTGGCCTTGATATTGAAATAACCCGCAGGCTTGATGAGCGAAGAGAGCCGCTCGCGATCCAAGGTATTAATGTCTTGCAACGTAAGGATTCCGTCAATCTTAAGGTTGGCAATGGCCTTTTCGACGTTCTTCCAGTTCGTGTTCTGGGTGAGGACAGCTCCGATGATGATCTCGTCTCTGGTTTCGCCCGGCCACCAATGCTGCGGACCGTATTCATTGAAGAGAGTTTGATAAATTGCTAACAGACGCTGAGACATTTTCGGCTATAAGGGAGTGATCGCCAGCACCGGAATCCGGTCCGATTTGAAATCCGCTTCCGCCTGAAGCCAGTCGTCGTACTTGCTGTTATGTGGAAAATAGAGGTTGTTATAAACCAGCAGCACCTCGCCGTGATCGATATCCGCGTTGATCCGGATGCGGTCGTCCGTCTGCACGAGATCGGGGCTCACGATATGCCAGGTGATATCCGTCTTGAGCGAGTAGTGGCTCGCATTGCCCACGTGGAGCTCGAAAAGCATCTCATAGCCCGTCGTGAGCACCACGCGTGAACTGCTGAACACCGGTATGCCCGTCTTGAACGCCTTGCGCTTCATCTGGCGGCAATACTCCTGTTGATGGATCTCGAACGATCCCTTCAGGATGTCTCCGTCTTTCTTCGCGGGGATTTTGATGAAATCGCCGGAGGCTACAACGCAGGCTCCCTGCCCGTTCCAGTCAATCTGATCGAAGGCATCCCGATCCAGAAACAACGTCTGCATCGAGAACTCCGTCTCCGCAACGGGTGTGTCATACTGCGCCACCAGCGAATCGACCAGGGTGATCTGTTCGTCCGGGAGGTAGATGTCCAGCTTGTTGATGCGCCTGTCCGGCAGAATGAAATGGTTTTCCGGCAGGAAGTAATCCAGCGCGACCTTCATGTCCAGTACATCGATATCTCGCAAGTAAACCGTGTATAGTGTATACGCAGTGGCGGGGTCCGGTTCTCTCCGGGCAGACACGACCAGCGCATCGCCACGCATGGATCCGGTCAATCCCTGGCTTTCCAGCACAATGCGGAAGGCATCCGTCAACCTCTGGTTCTCTATGCTCAGCGTTACCAATCCATCGAGGGCGCCCTCCTGAACAATATCGTACCGGCTTCGCTGCGAGAAGAAGCGCAATACCTGCTGAATCGGAACCTCATTCAAATCCAGGTTCAGCGTGCTATTCTCCGGAAACAGGCCGGCAAGCGTTGAATCGTCCATTCTTCCGGCGGATTCATGGTCTTTCGCCTGCACTCCTGCTGGAGCGCTTTGCCTGGCGGCTCCAACCCGGCGAATGACCGGCTTACCGCCGACATCATCCGCTTTTTTCGTGACTTGAGGCTCCGGCGTCTTCCTCTGCTCGAGGATCGGTTCGCCCTTGAGCTTGAGAACCAGCCGAACCGGGTCGCTCGCCTGTTCGATGCTGTGTGATTGATAAGTCCCTTCGAAGAAAATTGTCGCAACGAGGCTCTGCTCCACCTGCTTCAAGCTGATGATGGAAATCAGACCGTTGTTGATGGCGTATTCGTTGCGATGCAGGCCGGAATGGACATCCAGCATGGTAAAAGCAAGCTTGCCATCGCTTTCTAGAATGGTGTATTCCGGGGAATCGTTCAGCTCGAAGATGATGCGGATTTCGTCGGCAGACTGTGTTTCGGAAGCGATAAACTCACCCAGCCGGTACGAGCCGTATCGAACATCGACAAGGTCGATAGCTGTGACGAGTCCAATAAAAAACCAAGCGAACAATAGTGCGGCGAATGCCCGTTTCATGCTTCCTAATTGATGTTATTCAAATGAATGATCGTCTTGCCTTGTTTTAAAATTACATGGTTACGATGAACGCTTTCCAGCACCGCGTCGCCCACGGCATCGCCGACGCCGTATGACTTGGATTCCCCTTCTTTGCGAAGATAGACCATCGGCTGCTTGCCCCGCTCGATGACCACGCCGGTGATCTCGTAACCGTCGTAAACGTTGAGATATTTAACATTATCCAGAGGACTTGTCTTCTTTGCGACATTACTCTCATTTTCTGTGTCCGATTCGGCGGCGTCCTCATCCCGGGCCGTTTTATCGCCCGAAGTAAGACGCGCTTCGCCAGCGACTCCGGATGTGGTATCGCCCTGAACCCTCACTATTTCCTTTTTCGGTTTGCTCCCCGATGTTGACGAGCGAACGCCGTAAATCACGATTCCTATGCCAATAACAACAGCCACGGCAATCACAAACCACTTGAAGGTGTTGTTCATTTTCTCGAATGTATCAATCAGATTGGTGCAATATCTACCCATCTATCCTACCTCATAAATAATCCGTACGCGGCGGTGAACATGTGCTTCTCGTCATGCTTGAAATCGATTTCCTCGGGGAAAGGATCGAATACTTCCGAGGGCGCGCCAAGAATTTTCTCCATGCAAAGCTGGAAGGCCTGATTGCGTACGATGCCTCCCGATGTATAAATCTTGAGTCCGGGCTTTGTCTTTATAATCTCACCGACGCTGTTCTTTATCTGGACGAACAGCTCGTGGTACAAGTTCATCGGAGTAAAATCGGCGATCTTACGGTAATAATCGTTTGTAAGCATAATGAGCGTCAGCGCTTCGATCAGGTTCAACCGCGATTTCTGCGTGATCTGCTCCGCCACGTGCATGATTCCATAGGGAATCACGTGTATTCGCTGCAACTGCATGTTCTCAAACAAAATAAGCGTCGTCTTCGAGCATCCGAAATCGATCAGGAGATTGTGATCGTGATCTTTCGAGCGTCTCTCCAGTGCATTTGCCATGCAAAGCGCGTCAAAATCGACGACCTTCGCGTTCAATCCGGTGGCGCGAATGACCTCCAGAAGAAAATCGAAGGGTTCGTTCAGGAACGAGTACAGGATGACTTCCGCCTCTCCGTTGCCTTTGTTGTACGATGCGATTTCGTAATTGGTATCGTAGCCGTCGTGGGCCAGCTTCTCGAGGTATATCTGCGATGCGATCTTCAAGCGCTTGATCGATGAGGACTGGAAACGGTTCACATAGATGTTCGCAAAAAGGCTGTTGAACGTGAACATGAATGTCGTCTTCTTGGGAAGCCTGAATGCAAGCTCTTCGAGATCCTTCGACATGATGATGAAGTTTCTTTTATAAACCTCCTTCAGCGTCTCATCCGATACTCTGTTGGCCTGGAGCAACTCATTGCTATATGGATGCACAATTCCATTTTCAACAACGACAAGGTCTCGCTTCTTCCAGCCATGAATCATCTTCAGCGAGTGCAATCCAATGTCAACTGCTGCGATATGTTCCACTTAGACATCTCCTCCGGATAAATGCGATTTACCCAATTAAGATATTAACGCATTGAGTGTCAAGTAAATATGACCAATTCTCCGATGATTTTGCACTAATTCTGTTGTGACAACTACTTAATGATAATTTACCATGACGTGGAAATGATGTCAACACATCTTGCCAATGAAACTGGAAATATACGAATAATTTGGTTAGCGCGCATCTGAAGTCGGTTCAGAATCCCTGATCGAACGCCCGAATCCCTTGTACGGGCTAATTTCTTTGAAACAAATCAGATCAAGAATAGCATCCATCTTCCCTGCGGCGCTGACAATTTTAAGGATTCCTCGCCTTTTCGGCATTTTCTTCAGGAAATATTCGCACAGAAAAGGTTACGAGCGTTCTTTTCATTGACAAGACCAGCGTTTTATTATATAAATGATTTCATGAGGTTGATTTGAGGAGATGCTATGATTGCCGAATTTTCGTTTCGGTTTGATGAACCTATTGTTTGCACCGCGATCCATAACGGCCACTTGATGAGCACCGTGTTCAAGGAGAATCTTGGGATATCGGAAGCCGATCAACTCCGTGAAGAAGACCCCTTCACCGGCTATTTCACCCTGATTTCGAACAACCGCATTATCGGTCGTTTCAGTCGGTTCGAGGTCGACCTGAACCGCTCGCCGGAAAAGGCAATCTATCAGAATCCGGAAGACGCCTGGGGGCTTCCCGTCCGCAGCAAACCACTCCCGGACGATGTAATCGAAAGCGCTCTGCACAAATACAATCTCTTCTACAGCAGGACGAAACTCTTCTTCGAGGAGATGAGAAGCACCTTCGGCAAGTTCTTCGTGTTCGACATCCATTCCTACAACCATCGCCGGAATGGGCCGCTGGCTCCGCCGGACGATCCCGATATGAATCCAGATATCATCCTGGGAACGAACAACATGAGCGAGGAGTGGTTTCCCCTGATCGAAATCCTGCGCGAGAACCTCAGCCAGGAAGATTTTTTCGGCAGAAAGCTTGATGTGCGAACCAATGTAAAGTTCTCCGGTGGGAATTTCTCACGCTGGATTCACAGAAGCTTTCCCGATTCAGCATGCTGCGTGGCTATCGAGTTCAAGAAAATCTTCATGGACGAATGGACCGGAGAAAGGCACCTGAAAGTCCAGGAGCGGCTTAGAGAGGTGCTTGAGGGATCGTTTGACACGATAAAGGCGAACCTGTAATCTGATTTCAGTTAATTTTCAGTTTGTTTTTCGCGGAATGCCGTAGTACCTTTGTATAAATGGTCCGGTATATGGATCGTATTCTCAGGGAGGTACTATGCAAAAACTCTTTTTACTGACGCTTATCTTTTCCTTGTTAACAATCACACTCATCGCCGAAGAACCGCATCCCGGCTTGCTCAAGCTGATTACGAATGTGGTGGTCAAGCTTGGAAACGATCCCGTAATCGTGAATGCTGTAAAAGAAAAGAATGCCCAAAACGAATCGATGGACACCATCAAGAAGACTGACGCTGAATGGATATCAGCAAAAACGCCGACCAAATTCATGAACGATTTGATTGGCAACGAATGCAGCCAGTACTTGCAGAAACTCACTTCCATGAAAGCTTACTATAGCGAGATATTCGTGATGGATGAAAACGGAGCTCTTGTCGGATTGAGTGATTTCACCTCTGATTACTGGCAGGGAGATGAGGAGAAATTTACTGCGTCATTCGCTGGTGGAGCTGGCAAGATTTTCATCGACGAGAAGAAGTACGACGCCAGTACCGAACAAGAGACCGTTCAGGTTTCGGTGCCTGTTAAAGACGGGGATAAAACGATCGGCGCTATCACCGTAGGTATCGTCGTTGACGCAATCGAGTAACTTTCAACAAGTTTTTTAACCGCTGATACTTTACCAAGTGCAGCGGTTTTTTTTGTGCTCTCGCTATTTCCTCTGGATTTTTCTTGTGAGAAATTGTCCGCATCGATAGAATGACGACAATTGAAGAATATCATCGTAAGGACACATTATGCACATTGGTATCGTCGGCGCAACCGGAACCGTGGGGCGGATGATGATTCGCCTGCTCGATGAGCAACAAGTTTCTATCGATAACCTCGAGCTCTTCGCATCCCCCAGGTCAACCGGCACTCAATTGGAATATCGCGGTAAAAGCATATCAGTACAGCCGTTAACCGCAGAAGCCATGCAGAAGGAATACGATTTCCTGTTGTTCTCCCCGGGGGGCGAAACCTCCAGAAAATTCTCTCCCATCGCACAGAAAGCCGGAAACACGATCATCGACAATTCCTCTGCCTTCCGCAAGGATCCCGTCATTCCTCTGGTTGTCCCCGAGATCAACGGCCACCTGCTGCAGAACTATCGAGGTATCATCGCGAACCCTAATTGCTCGACCATCCAGCTCGTGCTCGCCCTGCATCCTCTCGCCAGGGAATTCGGCCTGAAGAAGGTTATCGTCACGACTTTCCAGTCCGTTTCGGGCGCGGGTAACAAAGGTATCCAGGAGCTCCTCGCGCAGAGGGAAGGCTCGCCTGAGCATCGTGTGTTTACGCGCAGGATCGACATGAATGTCATCCCGCAGATTGGCGCATTCTCGGAGGATGGGTACTGCGAGGAAGAATTGAAGATGCACAGCGAGATATGCAAGATACTCGGCAATGATAGCATCCAGGTTTCCGCCGAAACGGTGCGAGTGCCCGTGCTTTACGGGCACAGCGAAAGCGTTTACATCGAGTGCGAGAAGCCGGTTTCGCCCGTGGTTGCCTTGGACATTCTCGAAACCAGCCCGGGCCTGAGCGTCCTGCGGGAAGATTTTTTTACTCCCGCTGAAATCGGAGACTCGGATAAAAGCTTTATCTGCCGGGTAAGGAAAGGACTCGACGACAACTCGTTACGGTTCTGGAATGTCGGCCACAACGTTCGCCTCGGCGCTGCCACGAACGCAGTTCGAATCCTGAAGCATATTATTTATCTTGCAAACAGTGTGAAATGATAATATACTAGTTTCGAAGAAAGCATCCAAGGAGTTGTCATGCCTTTACAGGATATTTTCGATAAAGCGGAAGAATCGGTTGCACGTTACCCGCTGCAATTGGGGAAAGAAACTGTTCAGGTCTACGAGCTGAAGCTCAGCAACGCGGAACCGGTATTGAAGCAATGTTTGGAATTTATCGTAAACGATTCCAGATCATTCCGCAGTTTCCTGCTGGTATTCAATGCGAAGCACGTGAATTCCCGCCAAACGAACCTTTATAAAATCGCAAAAGTCCTCGACGAGTATAAACAACTGCTATTCAGCAAGAAGCTGGTTCGATTCGCCATCGTCGTCAAGAGCTTCATTTCTCACCGTCGCGTGATCGACTTGTTCGACCGCCTGTTCGATGAGAACGGTTTCAGCCGCAGCAAATACACCTATTTCTCCGAAAAGCATAAGGATCGCATCGAGCCCTGGCTTGTCCGGGGAGAGAAGTCGTAACCAATGCCGACCAGGACGAAACTTCCCGGTGACGACCAGCAGCTTCACAAACAGCGAATGCGAGACCGCTTTGTCAGGGACGGCCTGGATGGATTCCATGACTACGAAGTACTGGAACTCGTCCTGTCCTACTCGATTGTCCGTAAGGACACGCGCAGCCTCGCCAAGGAGCTGATCCGCAGATTCGGTAATCTTACCGGCGTGTTGAATGCTCCCGTCAGTCAGCTCATCGAAGTGGAGGGGCTTGGAGAGCGCTCCGCGGTCTTGCTTAAGCTCCTGCGCGACGTGAATTGCTTCCATCTGAGAGAGAAGATATTGAACCATGATTACGTCTCCAGCGCCGATGATGTCGTCAAGTATCTGAAAACGCATTACAAGGGTAAGAAGACCGAGGAATTCAAAGTGATATTCCTCAACACGCAGAACATGATTATCGCTGAAGAAACGCTGTTTCACGGCACCCTCAATCAATCGGCCATCTACAAGCGGAAGATCGTCGAGAACGCCCTCATGCATCACGCCCACGCAGTTATCCTTGTTCACAACCACCCGGGAGGAAACACAACGCCATCCAGGGACGACATCCTGATAACCCGGCAAATCCGGGAAGCGCTGGAGTTGGTGGAAATCCAGGTTCTGGACCACATCGTGATAGGAGACAACGATTTCCTGTCCTTCGTACGAGAAAAAATACTCATCTAAGGAGTCAAGTAATGAGCCGATTCGATACCGCCCGAGAGTTTTTGAAAGACACCATCAGGCTTCATGCCGATTTCAGCAAAGCCGACCAGCAGAATGGCTTTCCCATGCCTCCCATTCAGAAGCCGTATCCCGATGGAACACATCTTATTATGTTCTCTCCACCCGAAGAGTGGAACGAGATTCCCGAGATTTCGCTTCTCGCGGCGATCCAGCAACGGAAGAGCCACCGGAAATTCTCCGATGAAGCGATAACCTTGCAAGAACTGTCCTTTCTCCTGTGGACGACGCAGGGAATCAGGGATTTCGACAATCCGAAACGAATCTTCCGTACCGTGCCGTCCGCGGGTAACCGCCACGCGTTCGAGACCTATCTCGCTGTGCGGAATGTGGACGGGTTGACAAAGGGATTCTATCGCTACCTCCCCATCGAGCATGCTCTGATGTTTCTCTTCAGCGAAAAAGAGCACGAAACGAAGCTCATTGAAGCTGTTCATGGACAGCAGTTTGCCGGTACCGCCGCCGTTACTTTCTTGTGGACAGCCATTCCCTACAGGATGGAATGGAGATACGTCGAAGTGGCTCATAAGGTCATCGCAGTGGATGCCGGGCATCTCTGCCAGAACCTGTATCTCGCATGCGAGGCAATCCAGGCAGGGACATGCGCTATCGGCGCGTACCATCAGCAAAAAGTCGACGAGCTTCTTCGCGTTGACGGGGATGAGGAATTCACGGTTTACATTGCGCCGGTAGGCAAGAAGACAAGCTAACGATATGATAGGACTCGTTGCCAGACGGAATTTTTTCGAATGCAACGATATCAAATTCGATTGACAAAGTAAGCATTTGTCGGAATTTCAGCTTTGTCTTTGAAGTGACATGGAGTTCTTCGAGTAAAATACTCATTGTTCAATAAAAAAATTATTGTCTTGCTATAGGCTGTTTATGCGAAAAATTCTCATCGTTCTGCTTTTTCTCCCAGTTCTTGTATATGGGGTGGAATCCGCAGATAGTCTTGAAATCAATCTGCAAAACCTTTCTCAAGCCGAGAAGACGGAGCAACTGCTTCAGGCATCCGAGGATTTGCTCGATTCGGAGTTTGATTTCGACGCTGTTCGCGCACTGGGGTATAGCCAGCGAGCGCTCAGTATTGCAAGACGTATGCAGGATATCGATCAGCAGATTAAAGCTCTCATCATTATTGGAGAATGCTATCGGCTGTTGGGCGACTTCGACAAGGCGATGTCGTATTTTCTCGAGTCCTATCACCTGAACGAGAAGATCGACAATCCATCAGGAATAGCCAGCACAATTAAATACATTGGTAAGATATACTTTTACGTCGAAAACTACAGCATGGCCCTGACGTTTTACAGGAAAGCCCTCGGTTACCTCGATGAGAGCGAAACGGAGCAGAGGGCGGATATCTTTCAAGAAATTGCCCAGACCTATCTGAACCGGGGCGAGACCAATCACGCTATCGCTTATTACGGTATCGCAGAGCAGTTATATCGTTCTGTGGGAGATCAATATGGTGTTTACCATGCCCTTAACTATATTGGGAAGGCCTATCTCGACATGGGAGAATACTACAAGGCTGTCATTTTCTACAAAGACCTGCTGAAGAAATTCGAGAATCTCAACAGAAGAATGGATATTTCGGATACCTACACCGATCTTGCTTTCGCCTACTACAAGCTAGGGGACTTCAACAACAGTCTCAAATATAACGAGAAAGCTCTCGATATCAGAAAGCACTCGGGAAGAAGAGAGCTCTATGGAAGCGCATTACGAAACATCGCCGTTCTGTATTTCAACTGGGGAAAGCTCAACCTTTCCCGGGAGTATCTCGATCGAGCTTTGGAAGCGCTGAGACCGATCCATACCCAGGTCGCGAGAAGTTATGTACGCCATTGCTATTTCATGTATTATGAGATATACCAGAAACAGAAGAACCCAAAGCTCGCGCTCGATTATTACATTAAATTCAACAATCTTGACGACAGCCTTGCCGTTACGTTGGCGAACGAGCAAATAGCCAAATTGAACACAGCCTATGAGATCGAGAACAGCACACGAGAGAGCGAACTGGTACAGAAGAACATGGAAATAAACAACATGCAGCTCCAGAGACGCAATCTGGCACTGTTTCTCGTTGCCACCAGCCTGTTTATCGTACTCCTGACCTCATTCTTCATCTACCTCCAGTATCGGCGCAAGCTTGCCGCATCACAGGAGCTTCAAAAAGCTGTGGAGGATCGTACAAGGGAGCTGCGGGACGAGATCAAGATGGTGGAGCGAATGGGAAATTCCCTGCGCCACTCCGAGAACACGCTTCGATCCATCTTCGACAGCGTCCACGACGCAATCATGATTCTGAACCGCAACGGGAAAGTCCTCAGCGTGAACAAACAAGCCCTGAGTCTTTTCCAGACGACGGAGCAAAGCGCACTGGCCTCCTATTTCCAGTTCGATTTCTCCGACAAGCGGAATCCATTGAGCCAGCTTCCCGAGATTTGGGAGAGAGTCTTGCAGGGAAACACGATCATCCGCGAGTGGATATCCTGCGATCCTTCGGGAAAGAATATCTTCGATTCCGAGGTTGTTTTCAGTCGCATCGAGTATCAGGGAAAGGAAGCGATCATCGCCAGTATCCGTGATATAACGATGCGCAAGAAGAGCGAGAAGAATCAGCTCGAGCTCGAGAGAAAATCTTCCGCTCTTGCTATGGCCGTTACCGCAAATCACGAGCTCAATCAGCCGTTAATGATTTTACGCGGTTCGCTTGAAATGCTCGAGATGACCACACCCACCGAGCAGCTCAACGAGAAGCAGATACAATATTTCGGCAACATTAACAAGTCGATACAGCGTATCCAGAAAATCCTGGAACAGTTCAAGCATCTCGAGACCGTTGAATACGATGAATACGCCGATAACGAGTACATGGTGAAATTCGACGACACAACTTCGGGGAATCAATCATGAGGAAAAACGTAATCGCTATCCTATTCGCATTGCTTGCCATCATTCCGGGCTTTGCGCAGGACGTGGAAGTGCGTGTAATAACGCACGAGAACGGAGAGCGTGTCTTGATCCACGAAGTGGTGGTTCCGGCACCCTTCGAGGATGTTTGGGAAGCTTATACGACGAAAGAAGGGCTCGAAACATGGGCGGTTCCGAAATGCGAAATCGATTTCCGGAGCGGAGGAACCTTGAAAAGCCGGTACGATCTCGATGGTGAGATCGGAGACGCCGGCACGGTCATAAATTTCATCGTCAACTTCATCCCGTGGAAGATGATAACGTTGCAATCACCGCTTGGAAAAGGGTTTCCCGAAAGCGTCCAGAAGGCTTCGGCCAACATGTACACCATCGTCGAGTTCAACCTGATCGACGAAAGCCATACGCTGCTAACTGCCTACGAAACAGGATTTCTTTCTGGCCAGGAGTGGGACAACGTTCTCAAGTTCTTTGAAGAGGGCAACACACAGGCCTACCAGATGCTTGTCGATCGATTCGTGAAAGGCCCGGTTGACTGGCAGAAGCTCCTCAAACCCTAGTTCTCCGCCGTTTCTCCCCTATGGAACCACGCTCATCGTAGCGATAGCTCAAGTCCGCCATCCGTCTCAGCGCCCGGGGGCGGCGTGTGCGCTCCGCGCACGATTCAGCCGATCCATTTCTAACAGTACGTTTGAAATGGATCGGCTGAATCAGGAAGTCCTCCGGACTTCCTACGCCGCCCCCGAGCGCGGGAATGCGAACGACACAATTCTTGTGTGCGGGACCGTGGAAAAGAGAAAGCCGGGTCGCTACAACCCGGCTTCAGAAAATGGTTATTGAAAGGTATGTTAGTAAGGAAACCAGTCTTTCTTTCTGATCTTGTGCACCTTCATGCAAACGCTTTCACCCGATTCGGTGTGATACACGAATTTCCTGCCCAGTTTCCCACCCGTATCGTGGGTGATGATCTCTATCTGATAACGCTTGAGGATATCTTCGGCGATCATGAGATTCTCAGTGCCGCAACCGCTTTCGCTGTTTACTCCTCCTCCGAGCATGTGAGCCTTCAGATCATTGAGCGAGGAACCTTCCATCTCCATGGTTTTAACCAGCTTGGGTATCGCCACATCTCCGAACATGCCCGACTTACGCGTCGCGGATTTCGCGTACTGAAACATGCAGCACCCGGAATACTTTTTCTTCTCGTCCCACAATGCAACGAACATCGCAGAACCAAGAACGCCGTAGATGATATGCGGTTTGGGGGTTACCACAGCATATCCCGGCCTCATCAAGTAACCGTTGTCCGGTAAACCACTTTGCATGAAATTATTGCTCCCTGGGCTTAATCAATGAGTTTATCACGGCGCTGATGATGGTAATGATCAATGCAGCCAGCGTTGAAGAAAACCAGCCGTACGTTTGAAACGACGGCACAATCGCCGCAGCGAGCATCAGCATCAGGCCGTTGATGAACAACAGGAATATACCTAAGGTAACGATTGTCACGGGTAATGTCAACAAAATGATGATGGGCCTTACGATTGCGTTCGCGATCGCGAGTACAAATGCCGCAAACAACGCAGGTATCCAGTTGCCGATATAATACAGATTGGTGAACTTCCCAACCAGATATATCGCCACCATCATCACAAGAACCTTGATCATGAATTTTCTCATATCCAGTCTCCCGAGTTTGAAACCTATTCGGATGGTATATGTTCGAACGAGATATTGATCCCGCTCTTCTTACGTATGATAATCATATTGAAGGCCACGATTATCCCTAACAAGATAAGGATTTTCCTGAGCATCGCAATCCTCCGTATATTAATCGGTGAACTTCCTCATGAATGCAGGAATGTCTATCTTCTCACGGTTCAGGATACGCGGCATCTCGTTCTCGGTATCGCGCTTGAGTTCCGGGCCAACCGAATCCGCCTGGCGGATGCGGTCAAAAATGATGTCGAGCTGCTCGTTCTTCTCTTCTTCCGTCTTGGCTTGAATCTTCGGCATCTCTTTCACGGCAGCCGATTCGCCAATTCCGAATTCCGATTCGTTGCTGAGACCGGTAGCGATGATGGTCACACTCAGCTTGTCGGTCATCTTCTCGTCGATAACCAGACCCATGATGATGTTCGCGTTCTCGCCGGTTTCGTTGATGATCACCTGCGATACTTCGTCGAACTCGGACATCTTCATGTCGTAGCCGGCGGTGACGTTGATGAGGGTCGCCTTGCAACCGTCCAGCGTGATATCGCTGAGAAGCGGATTGGCGATAGCGGCCTTGGCTGCGTTCACAGCGCGGTTTTCACCATCGGCGATACCGGTTCCCATGAGGGCGTAACCCATGTTCGCCATAACGGTCTTCACGTCGGAGAAATCGACACTGATGTAACCGCTGAGGTTGATGATGTCGGATACGGCCTTGGCTGCGTCGGAAAGAACGTTGTCCGCTTTCTGGAATGCCTCCAGAATCGCCATGTCCTTGTAAATCTCACGCAGCTTCTCGTTGGGGATCACGATCAGTGTATCGACGTTTTCTCTGAGCTTCATGATGCCGCCGTCCGCGTTTTTCTTGCGGTGCGTACCTTCAAAGCTGAACGGGCGCGTAACGATTCCCATCGTGAGAATACCCATCTCACGCGCTATTGAAGCAATCACCGGAGCTCCTCCGGTTCCTGTTCCACCACCCATTCCGGCAGCGATAAAAAGCATTTCCGAGCCCTGGAGCGCTTTGCGAATCTCGTCGGTCGATTCTATCGCGGATTCCTCGCCGATGGAAGGATTCGCACCGGTTCCGAGGCCCTGTGTTTTCTTCTGCCCAAGCTGGATTTTGATGGGCGCTTTCGATTTTCGAAGATCCTTTCCGTCCGTGTTCGCGGCGATGAATTCAACGCCTGTCAGTCCGTTGTTGATCATGGTGTTAATGGCGTTTCCGCCGCCTCCGCCAACGCCCACGATCTTGATAATGGTGTCGGCCGATTTGTCCATAGCAAGTTCGAGCATAGTAACCCCCTGTATTTATTTACTGTTAAGCAAAGTCATCGTAAAATTTCTGATACAACTTCTTGATCGTCTTGAGAATCTGCTGATTGAAGCTCGTTACCTTCCGCGAATTGAGCGGCTTGTCCTGCGGCATCAGGCTGGCGGCATAGTACAAGAGCCCCACGCTCGTCGAGAACATCGGAGATTCGAGCCTCGCCGTGGGACCGCTCAGCCGGGAGAGATCGGGATAGCCGATCTTCACCGGAACGTTGAAGATTTCCAGCGCTAATTGTTCCATGTTCCGGAGCAGCGCAGCGCCACCCGTGATTACCACGCCGGCAGTCATCAAATTCTCGTTGTAACTGTTGAATACGGTTCGATAGGAAAGCTCGAGAATTTCGCGCATCCGCGATTCCACGATCTCCGAGATAAACTTCAGTTTCTTCGTCGTTCCGTTGCGACCGCCGATTCCCTGGATTTCCACCATCGCTTCCTCGTCGACGGTATTGGAAAGCGCGTCGCCGAAGTTGATCTTTATATCCTCTGCCGATTTGAGCGGCGTACGGAGCCCGATAGCCAGATCCTGGGTCACATTCTCCCCACCAATGGGCTTCACGGTGCTGAAGCGGATGCTCCCCTTGTAGAACACGGCGATATCTGATGTTCCGCCACCGATATCGAGCAGGATGCAACCGAGGTCTTTCTCGTCGCGGTTGAGCACCGCCATAGCGGAAGCGAGCGGTTCGAGAACGATGTCGTCGGCTTCGTATCCGGCGAGTTCGATGCACTTGAGCACGTTGCGGATGGCGTTTATGTCGGCCAGAACCACGTGAACGTGCGCCGTCAGATGAAATCCGCTCATGCTGATGGGATTCATAATGCCGTTCTGGTTATCGATATCGTAGTACTGCGGGATCCCGTGGATGATCTCCAGATTCTCGTGTCCCTGCTGGATTTTCACAGTCCTCTTGGCGTCGTTGATCACAGCCTGGATGTGCTCTTCGTTGATCTCTGTCGGATCTTTCCCACTGGAATCGGAGACGGAGATTCGTCCGATGGCATTGCGGCTCTTGATGTGCTCGCCTGCTATCCCTGCGTAAATTGCTCCGGCCTTCATGTCCGCAGCCTCTTCCGCTTCGGTGATCGCCTGCTTAATCGAGTCCGCCGTCCGCTGGATGTCCTTTACAATACCCTTCTCCAATCCGTTCGATTCGGAGATGCCGATTCCTTTGACTTCAAGCTCTCCCTTGCCTCTGGGAACGGCTATAATTGCACAAATCTTGGTTGTGCCGATGTCCAGCGCTGTTATCGATGTCGGTACTTTCATCAGTCCCCCATTCTCGCAACGATCTGGTCCTTGTATCGCAGGTCCAGAACCGTATTGTCCATAAAACCTTTATTATCACCGAAGAATTCAAGCCGATGCAATTTTTCTTCGAGTTGACCTTCTCCCAAGTAGACAAGACAGCCTGAGGACGCCTCCACGAGGCAAATCTCGCCGTCCTGCAAATAATACTCCGAAATCATGAGCGCGATATCGCTACTCATTCCGCTGATTTTCGTGTGAAGCGTGAAAATCCGCATCAGCAGATCGTTGTTCAGTTCATCGCCAAGTTGAATACTGCCGGATGGGATGTCAAGGCTCACGATGGGGGTATCTTCAGCTATATACGATCCCTCGCTGTCCAGCACGATCATCTCGCGGTCGACAGGAAACAGAACGCCGTCGGAAGTCTTGATGTGCAGCACGGCAAGACGCTCTTCAATCGTGATTTTCAGCTTGCCGGGAAGCACCCGTGATACGCTCACGTTTCTCACCCGCACGATGTTCTCGTACTTGGCGATAATTTCGTCCTTGCTGATCGAAAACAGATTGATCCCGTAGTATTCCTTCGCCAGATCCTCGTAGAAATCCTTCCCGAGATTCTGGTAACCGGCGATCTCGATCTTGTCGATGTTGAAAAACTCCATCGACCGGAAAAAGTAATGCGCTACAAAGAACAAGATGCCCACGAATACCATTCCGATTAAAAAAGCGATGAAATACCGGCTGTTGCCTCGGCGTTTTCTTCTCATTATCTTACAACCTCTATCTCAAGTTCCAATTCAATTCCCCGTTCGCTGCTCACGACTTCACGAATATGGTCGATCAGCTTCATCACGTCGGCGTAATTGGCCTTTCCCATGTTCACGATAAAATTCGCATGGACGTCGCTCACCATCGCGTCACCGATCCGGTGGCCCTTCAATCCGCACTCGTCGATCAGCTTTCCCGCCGATTCATAAGGCGGATTCTTGAAAATGCAACCCAGGTTGGGAAGCTGGAGCGGTTGCGACGCCCTTCTGGAGGCGATATTTCTTCGAACATCGTCCAGAATCATGTTATGATCTTTCTCCTCGGGGAGCATGTTCACCGATACGATGTACTCCGTCAGCGAAGACGTTCTGTAGCCGAAGCGCACCTCGTCGACAGCAAGGATGCCGCGCTTTCCATCGGCGTCGATCACCTCGATGGAGTGAATCAGCGACTGGATCGATCTCCCGTAGGCACCGGCGTTCATTTTAACAACCCCACCGATGTGAGCGGGAATCCCCGCAAGAAACTCGAAACCACCCGCATGTACCAGGGAAAGCTTCATCAGCATGACGTTCACGTTCGTGTTTGCCGTAACGTTCACCACGCCGTTCTCGAAAGCGACATTCCGCGGAAGCCTCTCGTCCAGGAGAACGTAGCCGTCGTAGTAATCGGGAAACAACAGGTTCGAAGCGCCGCCGACAGCCAGATAGCCTCGCTCGCTCAGCCAGGGCATGATGACACGCAGCTCGTCGATCGATTGGGGCGCAAGAATTCTTCGCGCGCTTCCCCCGATGCAGATGTGGGAATAATCCCGCAGTTGCACATCATCGAGCGTTACCCTGTCCAGAACCTGTTTCACATCCATGAATCAGCCTTTTAAAAAATCTTCGCCATATTGCCAGATCGAGCCGGCGCCCATCGTGATGAGGATGTCGTCCTTCTTCACGATGTTCTTCATCGCCGCAACGATCTCTTCATTATTTTCGATATAATGCACATTCTTGTGTCCCGATTGAATCGCGGCATTGGCGATCAATTTTCCGGTGACGCCCTCGATGGGCTTTTCGCGTGCCGGATAGATCGGCGCGATCAGCAGGACATCCGACTGGAAGAACGATCTCCCGAACTCGCGGTGGAAATCCCGCGTCCTCGAGAAGAGGTGTGGCTGGAACGCGACCACCAGTCTGCGATCGGTGTTTGCGCGGATTCCCTTCAGCGTCGCTTCGATTTCGGTGGGATGATGCGCGTAATCGTCGTAAACAAGCACGCCGTCCTTCTCGCCTTTATACTCGAATCTGCGAAACACGCCATTGTAATCCGCCAGCCCCTTCTGAATCGAGTCGAACGCCAGATTCAGGTCCAGCGCAATGGCAACCGCCATCAGGGAATTGAGAATGTTGTGATTCCCCGGAACCTGAAGCTCCACACGCCCGAGCGTGTATCCCTTGAAAACCACGTCGTACGACGACTTGAAATCCTTCATCTCTATGTTCATCGCCCGGACGTCCGCCTGGCGGGAAAGTCCATACGTGATCACTTTTTTATGCAGCTTGGGCAGAACCGCTTGCACACCCGGATCATCCAGGCAGGCAACGATGCTGCCGAAGAACGGGACCTTGTTGGCGTATTGCACGAACGCGCTCTTGATGCCGTCCAGATCGGGATAGCAGTCGAGATGATCCGCGTCGATGTTGGTGACACCGGCAATGATCGGCGTGAGCGAGAGGAACGATTGATCGAACTCGTCCGCTTCCACCACGATGTACCTGCCGTCACCCAGGAGATTGTTCGAACCGAAATTCTTCACCTTGCCGCCGACGATGATCGTCGGATCGAGTCCGGCAGCCTTGAGAACCAGTCCCACCATCGAGGTGGTGGTGGTTTTACCATGCGTACCCGCGATGCCGATTCCATAGCTCATGCGGGTAATCTCCGCCAGCATCTCGGCTCGCCGAATCACCGGAATCTTGCGGGACATTGCACTTTGGATTTCGGGATTGTCGTTCGTCACGGCGGAGGACTTAACCACCACGTCCGCGTCGATAACGACGTCGGGATCGTGCCCGATCCTCACGCCGATTCCGATCTCGCTCAAGTGGCGAGTCATCTCGGAATCGCGCATGTCGGATCCGGTTATTTCAAAACCCTGATTGTGCAGAAGCTCGGCGATTCCGCTCATGCCGATGCCTCCGATTCCAACGAAATGTACTTTCTTAGTCGATCCGAACATTTTCTTCATCCTTTAAAACTTGCAAAATCACTTCCGCGATCAGGTTAGCTGCCCGGGGATGCGGCGAATCGCCGAATCTGGCTCTCATATCGCCGAGATTCGACGCGATCTGCCGAACGGCCTGCAGAAGGCTGTCCACATTGAGCCCCTTCTGGCGCACCAGCAGGGACACACCGCGATCCTTCAACTCCAGTGCGTTGTAGTACTGGTGATTATGCGCAGCGGTGGGCAGGGGAACCAGTATCGACGGAAGCTTCATCGTTTCGAGTTCGGCAAGCGTGATGGCGCCGGCTCTTCCCAGCACGAAATCGGCTTGCCCGTAATAATATCTCATGGCATCTGTAAACCCGAACAGATGCATCCCGAGGACGCCGTCAAACCGCTTCTTCAGCTCGTCGTACTCCCGATCGCCGGTCTGCCAGATAATATCGATACCGCTGTTCAACAAATCCTGTGCCGCGCTGGCAACGGTCTGGTTAATCCGCTGCGATCCCTGGCTGCCACCGTTCACGAACATCTTGAGCGTGCCTTCGCGCAGATTGAGGTCGCGAGGGATTTGCACAGCGTCACATTCGTCCAACGGCAATACCGGGTTCCCGCTGAAGAAGCATTTCTCCTGCGGAAGATGCGCCATAGCCCCGAGGTTCCCCAGGAAAACGCGTCTCGCGTACGGAACCAAATGGCGGGTGGTGAGCCCCGGGTAGCTGTTCTGCTCTTGCAGGAACAGCGGCTTCTTCATCAGGATCGCCGCCAGTGCAGGTGGGCCGGTCACGAAACTTCCCGTGCCGATAACCGCATCCGGCTTGAAGCGTGAAATGGTGCGCATGGAGATCGCCAGGCTCTTCATGAGCTTCCAGGGGAAGCGGAAGTGCGCCAAGGTCATCCTGCGGTAAATCTTCTGCACGTCGATCAGAGCATAATCGAGCAAATGCCGCTTGTAGAGGCTCTCTTCCATTCCATCGCGATTTCCGATCATCAGCACCTGCACGTCGCGTTCGATGAAGGCTTTCGCCAAAGCGATCGCGGGAATGATGTGACCACCGGTACCACCCGCGGCGATAAGTACTTTTACCATACCTGCCTTCTTTTCGAGCTGATGTTCAGGATGACTCCTATCGAGAAGGAGTTCACGATGAGTGAAGTCCCGCCATAGCTTATGAAAGGAAGCGTCACACCCGTCGAGGGCAGCGCCGACATCGCCACGCCGATGTTGACCATCGCGTTGGCGAAGATGTTGATGGAAAGGCCGATCCCCACCATCTTCAGGAAGAAGTCCTCCTGATTCCACGAGCTGTTCATGCTTCGATAGAACAGCAGCGAGAAAATCAGCAGCACGGCGAGCGCGCCCAAATAGCCGAATTCCTCTCCGATGATGGAGTAGATATAGTCGGTGCGCGTCTCGGGCAGATAGTAGTGCTTGGCAAGTCCGCTTTCGGTACCTACGCCTATCAGGTTTCCGCTGGTGAGCGCCGTGAGGCTCTCGCGAACCTGATAGTCACCCGTCACGCCGTCGTAATTTTTATCCTTGTCGCCAAAAATCTTGTTGTAGATGGAGTATTTCTCGAAAATCTCCATACGCGAGCTGCGATACTTCGCCCCAAACGAGAGTACCGTAATTCCTCCAGCAAACAATATTGCCATGATCAGCAAAATGGTCGTGAGACGTATCCGTGCGATCCAGAGCATCCCCAGAAGCGTCATTCCGGAGATGATCAGCGGACTCAGATGCCTTTCGGCCAGGATGAGTCCAAAAACCAGGATCGGCATGATGATCAGCGATTTGAAATTCTTGATGAACCCTTTCGGCCCGGATTTGGGTATTATATCCTTCTTCTTGTCCAGAATGTGCGCAAAGTAGAACACCAGGCAGACTCTCGCCAATAGACTCGGCTGAAGGTTGATCGGCCCGAGGCGAATGCTTCTCGTAGCGCCTTTTACCGACGCACCGATAATCAGAACCAGCACCAGCAGGATCATCACTCCGACGATGGAGGGGAATATCCATTTGCGCAGCTTTGACAGATTCCGGAATCGAAACGTGAGGAACATCACGACCGTCGAGAACCCGAGGAAAATCAGGTGACGATAGAAGAATCGCAATCCCGAACGCACCGAATTGATGTCCAGCATCACAAACAAGCCGATCAGACACAGCGCCACATAGCATGCGAGCAACAAGTGATCGTACGAGACGATGTAGGTCTTGGATGGCTTGTCCGCTTTGATTTCGGTGTTGATCACGCTTTCCATTCGTTATTCCTTTTCGCTCAGCTCCGCGACTATTTGCTTGAACTTCCTGCCCCTGTCCTCGAAGTTGTCGAACATATCGTAGCTGGCGCACGCCGGTGAGAGCAGAACCACCTCACCTTCCGAAGCATCGCGATACGCTGCTTCGACGGCTTCCTTCAGGCTATTGTATTTCTCACAAATCACGTCCGGCGCAAGGTCGCTTGCGATCTTGTCTGCGGTTTGCCCAATGAGGTACGCCTTTTTCACATTCGGTCTGGCATACATCTTCAGGATGGAGTAATTCTCACCCTTTTCCGAGCCGCCCATGATGATGCGAATCGGCTTCTCGAACGATTGCAGAGCATAGCGAACCGAATCGCTGTTCGTTGCCTTGGAATCGTTGATGAATTCTATGTTTCCAATGGTACGAACGCCCTCCAGCCGGTGCTCCAGCGGCTTGAACTTCGATACCGCGTCCTGGATCAACTCCGGATGGAACGCAGGACGAAGCCACGATTTCTTGAAGGGTAACGTCGCGAGCACGGAAGCCATAACGTTGGCAATATTGTGCGGCCCGATCAGATTCATCTTCTTCGGATTCAGCGTGAACGATTCACAGAAAACGCTTTCGTCGAAATAGATTTCTCCATCACGGAAGCAGCTCGACTTCTTCTCGCACTTTTCCATCGAGAAGAGGAGCTTCTTCGAGTGGATGAAGTGCGCATATTGTCCGATGATGGGGTCGTCGCCCGAGATCACCGCGAAGTCGTCCTTCTTCTGATTGCGCGTGATGTCGATCTTTGTAAGCGCGTAGTGCTCGAAGGAATCGTACCGGTTCAGGTGATCCGGGGTGATGTTGAGCAGAACCGCCACATCGGGACGGAAATCCTTGATTTTTTCGAGCTGGAAACTACTGATTTCCAGCACGATGAAATCGATTCCCGGCTCTTCGATGGGGAACGAGGTGAACGCCTGACCGATGTTGCCGGCCAGAATCGTGTTAAAATCCTTTTCCCTCATGATATGCGCGATCAGCGTAGCCGTCGTGCTCTTTCCATTGGAACCTGTAACCGCGATAATCCGGCTGGACTCGTGCTTGATACGAAAGCCGAGTTCGATTTCGCTGATGATCTCGATGTTCTTCAGGGCGGCTTCCTTCAGGATCGGAGCGCTTCCGGGTACACCCGGACTGACAATCATCAAATCCGCGTCGAGCGCTTTTTCTGTGTGTCCACCGAATTCGCATGCAAAGCGCTCCCGGAGATTCGCGGCATCCGAAATGTCCTTCTCGGCCTTCGATTCAGAAAGCAGAACCGAAGCTCCCATTTTCGTCAGTTTGTCGGCCGCAGCAATCCCGCTGCGTGCCGCGCCAATGATCGTAATTTTTTGATTTTTCCAGTTCATGTTCATTCCATTACTATGTTATACTATATGCTTCTTTGAGCCTTGCGAAAGGATTGTTTCTTTGCTTGTCCTTCTCGACGGGATACATTTCGCGCATGCACTGCGGACACAGCCCGTAAGTCAGGGTCGCAGACACGAAATTGGCCGGAATATCGTAGTCCCAGCATTTCTCGTTTTGCTGTATCTTGTTGCAAGCGCAGCAAATCTGAATCGTCTCGTTACTCATTTCAACCTCTCGCTTTGCACATCAGCGCAGTTTGATGGTGGCCAGGCCAATCGCTGCGAGCAGCGTCGCCACGATCCAGAACCGAACGACGATCTTCTCCTCCGACATCCCTTTCAACTCGTAGTGATGATGCAAAGGAGCACATCGGAATATCCGTTTCCCGGTCCCTGTCCTGTAACGTGAATATTTAAAATAATACCTCTGCATGATGGACGACAACGCCTCCATCACAAAAATTCCGCCTACGATAACGAAAAAAATCTCTTCCTTCAGGAGGATCGCCAGGTTTGCCAGGATTCCACCCAGCGTGAGCGAACCGGTGTCCCCCATGAAAATTTCCGCCGGTTTGATGTTGTACCACAAAAAGCCCAGCAGCGTTCCGATCAGCGCGGCCGTGAAGACGGTCAGCTCACCCGCCTCCGGCATGAATTCCAGATGAAGATAATCCGCCAGCTTGATGTTTCCCTTGAGATACGCCATGATGCCAATCGCGAAAGAAGCGATCGCCGTTGTTCCCCCGGCGAGCCCGTCCAGACCGTCGGTCAGGTTGACGGCGTTGGATGTTCCCGTGATCATGAGGATCACGAAGGGAATGAAAAATATCCCCAGCGAGATGGTGACACCCTTGAAGAACGGAAGGCTGATCTCGGTAATGTTGGGTACGTTCGAGTGATTCATGTACAGCGCCAGACCGATAATCAGGCCCAGCGATATCTGACCGTAAAGCTTGTAGCGTGCGACCAGTCCCTTTTCCAGTTTCTTGAAATTCTTCAGGTAATCATCCAGAAATCCCAAGCCGCCCAGCCAGAGCATTGTCAGGTACATGAACAGGATATTTGTGTTCACCAGATTGTTCCACAGCAGCGAGGAGATAATCAACCCGCTGAGGATGATCAATCCACCCATCGTGGGAGTACCCTGTTTGCTCTTGTGCGCTTCGGGGACGTAGCTGTTGATCATTTCAACAGCCTGACGCTCCTTCAGGAGGCGAATCAACCGCGGCCCAAGCAGGAAGGAAAACACGAGCGCCGTGATGAACGCCGCGACGGATCGGAAGGTTACGTAGCGAAAGACGTTGAATACAATACTCATATCTGCAAGCGGTGAAAACAAATGATAGAACATACTACAACCTTCCCGTCAGTTTTTCCAGATGAATTCCATGCGACGCCTTGATCAGGATCACCGCATTTTCAGGTAAATCTTCGATGATGTTTGTCTCCAGCAAGCTTTTAACATTCTCGTAATGGTAGCTTCCACAATAGTGTATGGCGTGCTCGCCTACAGTTATAATGCGCATTCCGGGGCCCTTGAGTTCCTTCCCGATCGCGCGATGATATTTCTCGCTGTATTCGCCCAGTTCCAGCATGTCTCCCAGGAACGCCACATGAAAGCGCTCCGGCTGAAAGCCTCTCCAAAAGCGAATCGCCGCTGTCATCGAAGTAGGATTGGCATTGTAGCAATCCGCGATGATTGTCCGGCTTCCCGATTGGTAGATGCTCATCCGCAAGCCGATCTCAAGCGGCTTCAGGAGTCCCTCGTGAATCTTCTCATCGACGATTCCAAGCTCCCTGGCCACGGCAATCGCGGCCAGCGCGTTTTCCGCAAGGTACGGAACAGGGGTCGGAATCCTGAACGCCTGCTCACCCACCGTGAAGGTGACATCCTTCTCGGAGGGCTCGATATTCGTTAACCGGTACGTTCCTTTCATCCCGAATGTGATGCTGCTCTTGCGATGCTCTTTCAGTGGGAAATCCGAGGGAACGATCCGCGTCCCCGTCGTGCAATCGAGCAGGGCCGCTTTCTCTCTCGCGACGCCTTCGATGTCCTTGAAGTATTCCAGATGCGATGGACCGATCGACGTGATCAGTCCGATCTCCGGCGAAAGCGTGTCTGAGATGGGCTTCATCTCGCCCGGGTGGTTGGTTCCGAGCTCGATGATCGCGAAGTCGTGCTGCACCCGCAGCTTGAAGAGGTTCTTCGGGACGCCAAGCTGGTTGTTTTCGTTGGCGTGCGAGCAGAGTACCTTGCCATCGAGGCTCAGGATGTTGTTCAGCATCGCCTTGGTCGTCGTCTTCCCCACGCTTCCGGTAACACCGATGCGCTTTGCCGGGAAAACCTTGCAATAAGCCTGCGCCAGCTTCTGGTAGGCAACCGTCGTGTCCTCGACCTTCAGGCAATTTGAACGATCGTATTCACGCGACACCACAGCCAGACAATCCTCCACATCGAGGACGTCGAACACGAAGCTGTGCCCGTCGAAGCGGTCGCCCCTAATCGCGAAGAACAGCGATCCGGGCTGGATGGTGCGTGTGTCGGTGGAAATGATGCGATAGTATTTCTCCGCCGGATCGACCTTAACGTTCCAAAGGCGTTCCAGCATCATGACGTCGATGGGAATATCCAGTTCGATGGTCGCGACATCTCCCGCTTCCTCGCGGTGCCGAAGCTTCGCAATGGCGTCACGGGCGATTTGCAGATCGTCGAAATCCAGCTTGCGGTTTCCGATTTGCTGATACTTCTCGTGCCCTTTGCCGGCGATCAACACGATATCGTTCTTTCCTGCGAGGCGTATTGCAGCCTCGATGGCAAGCTTACGGTCGCGAAGAATCCACAACGGTGCATCCGCGTCGATTCCGCGTACAATGCCCCGGATGATGGATTCGGGGGATTCGTTGCGGGGATTATCGTTGGTCACGATAACGACGTCCGCAAGATTGGCAGCGATAGCTCCCATCTCGGGGCGTTTCCCACGGTCGCGATCCCCACCCGCGCCGAAAACGCAGATCAACCTGCGATGCGGAATCTCTTTCAGGGATTCCAGCACATGCTGTAATGCGTCCGGCGTATGAGCGTAGTCGATGTACACGCTGCTTCCCGGGAATACCGGTTCCAGCCTGCCTTCGACGTTCTGTATGGATTTCAGCGCATCCTGCAACGTGTGCAGCGTCACATCGTAGCTTTCCTTGATTGCCGCAATCGCGAGCGCCGTGTTGAGAACATTGTGTTTACCGATAAAATTAATGTTGTACGGCTCAACCGCTCCGTCGAAATGGAGCTCGAATTCACAGCCCAGGATCGAGCTGCTGGTCCTGTCGATAAGATAGTTTCCACGCTCGAAGGAGATACTCTTCTTCTCGCAATCGAGCAGCCCAAACAGCTCCTCGCCGTACTGGTCGTCGATGTTCACCACTGCCACACCATCATTTTCCGTAAGATAATCGAAAAGCGTGAACTTGGCTTTCTTGTAGTTCTCCAGCGTTTCATGGAAGTCGAGGTGATCCCTCGTCAGATTGGAGAACACGGCCAGATCGAAATTCAAACCGTAGATCCGGTCCAGCGCGACCGCGTGCGAGGACACCTCCATGACCACACACTGAACGCCTTCTTCCACCATCCCGGCAAAGATGCGATTCAGTTCCATGATGTCCGGCGTCGTGCGCTCGGACGGATGGTATTCCTGATTGATATAGTATCCCAGCGTACCGATCAGCCCCGTCTTGTATCCGGCGTATGCGAGCAAGCTGCGGATCATGTGCGTGATCGTCGTCTTGCCGTTCGTTCCCGTCGCGCCGATCAGATGGAACTTCGACGTCGGATCGTCGTAATAGATTTTCGCTGCCAGCGCGGCCGCCTTACGGGCGTTCTTCACGACAATCTGCGGAAGATCGACATCGAGCCGCTCTTCCACTATGAGAGCTTTCGCGCCCTGCAAAGCCGCTCTGGAGGCATACTGGTGGCCGTCCACCTGAAATCCGCGGATGCAGATGAAGAGATCATTCTCTTCAACCCGGCGCGAATCGGTCTCCGGCTTGTTTGCAACCACGCCGGCGGGGATGTCGTGCTCCACGAGGATATCCTTCACCTGGAGAAGCGCAATCAGTCGATCGATCGTAAGTTGACGTTTCATCGCGCCACCACCTTGCATACCTGCCCGTAATTGATTTTCTCGCCTGCCTCGATGGACTGTTTGGAGACCACGCCGTTCCCCTTCACGGTAAGCTTGATATTGCTTCTCCGTGCCAGATCGGCCGCCCGGCGAAGAGTGAGCCCGATCAGGTTGGGCATGGTCGAAGAGGAACTCACTTTCTCGGCGGTTTCCGCTTCATGGTCGATCACGATGACGACTTTGTTGTCTTTCTCGAATGCGACTCCAGCCTTGGGATACTGATTGATCACCACGCCGTCTGGATCGCGGACAAGGTGTTCGAACGCGATATGCTGCTGATTGAGGACGCGCACCGCTTCGGTGACGGAAAGTCCCTCAACGCTCGGCATCTCGATCATTTCATGTTTGTCGCTACGGATGTCCGGCATGATTCGGCAAGTGGGCAGTGCGAGGATGTTTTCCGTAATGTCGCGGAAGGTCGGAACCGCAGACATCGAGGCATAATGGTATTTGTAGACCGGTTCGTCGATCACGACAACCATCAACAGCTGAGGGTTCTCAACCGGGAAGTAGCCTGCGAAAACGGATGTATACTTGTCATCGGAATATCCGCCACCCGCTTTCATCTTCTCGGCGGTCCCAGTTTTACCGGCAATCGAGACCCGAGGAAATTGCGCCGCAGTACCCGTTCCGTATTCGACGACGGCCGCCATGTATGTACGAAGCGTATCCAGCGAAGCTTGATCGGATATCGTGCGAAGCACTTCGGTCTTGTGCTCGAAGATCGTCTCGTTGTTCTCATCGTAAACGCGTTTTACGAGTGTAGGCTGAATCACCTTGCCGTGGTTGGCCAGCGGGATGTATGAACTGGCAAGCTGCACCGCGGTCACGGCGATCTCCTGCCCGAATGAAATCGAATGCAGACTGAATCCGTTCCAGTCCTTGAGCTTGCGGAATATTCCGGGATTCTCGCCGGTTACTTCGAGACCCGTCTTCAGGCCAAAGCCAACTTCCGTCAAACGTTTATAGAGGCTTTTCTCTCCTACCTTCTCAGCAACTTTAGCGATACCGACATTACTTGAGTGCGCCAGAACATCCTTGAAACTGAGCATTTTGAACTCGTGCGCATCGCTGATGGTACGCCTTTCAAGGCGATACTTCCTGCAATCGATCATGTCCGAACCTTTGTAAAGGTTCTTCTCTATGGCCAGAAGGGAGGTAAACGGCTTCATCGTCGAACCCGGCTCGAAGAGGAAAGAGATTGGCATGTTTGCCAGAGCGCGGATCGCGGACGTCTGCTTGTGCTTGTCGAACTGCGAGAGGCCGGTCATCGCCAGAATGTGCCCATTGTTCGGGTCCATGATGACGCCGAGCGCGTTCTTGGCGCTGTATTCGTCCATGGCCTTACTGAGATTCACTTCCAGGATTTCCTGGAACTCGGAGTCGATGGTCAGTTCGACGTTGTAACCATTGCGCGCCTTCTTCTCCTTCATCTCGCGATCGGGGATCTCGCGCTGATTGCCGTCGTACATCACCTTGCGCCAGCCCGGCTCGCCCTGGAGGTAGTTGTCCAGCGCATACTCGATTCCGCACACGCCCTTTAGGGTGTAAATGCTGTTGCTGCTGTTCAGCGATTCTTCCTGCACGATTCCCAGCATGCGCGCGGCGAGATCGCCCTGCGCGTAGGTACGCTTCATGGAGTGGAAGCTGCTGATCAGCCGGGGGTAGCCCTTCTCCTGGATCGTGTTGTTGATGAGCACCAACTGCGATTCCTTGATGCGATTGGAGAGGACAACCGAGGATGCCCCGCCACTTCCATTCAGCTTGTTCAGAACATAGCTTTTCGTCAGATCGCTGTTCTTCGCGAAGAGGGTCGCGAGCGTGTCGTAGTAAGCCGAGACCTGCATGTCGTGCTTCTTGCACCAGAGCTCGATGGTGGGACGGTGAACTTCCACCTGGAAGTTTTTTACCGAACCGACCAGCAGGTCGCCGTTGCGGTCGTAAATGTTGCCGCGATACGGAATGAGGATTTCGTTCTTGGGGTTGTAACGCAAACGCGCAGTCCCGCTGAGCTTATGCACGTCGAGCACCTGCACAGCAAACAGGTGCACCATCCACACAAGCACGAGCAGTGCGTTTATTCCAAGGAGCGTGTAATACCGGAGCTTCATGGGATCGAGACTATTTCCGGGTAAGCGCTTCCATAGAAGGGACAAAGAAATCGATCAGGCTGAAACGCTTCGTTTCGTCACTCAACCGTGTTTCTTTAACGTAATGGACGCTGTTGTTCGATTGATCCGGCAAAACCATATCCAGCTTTTGCTCGGCGTATTTCAAAATTCTTTCCCGCGCGCTGAGGCGGATGTACTCGAGCTTGAGGTCGCTGTTCACGAGCCTCTCCGCGGCGCAAATCTTCTCAAGCTGAACGATGTCCTTCTCGCAGTTGAGAATGTGATGTTTGTTGAAATAGTGCATAAATACTAAAAACGCGACAAATACGGACAATAGTACCAATTTCTTACGCATTCGATTCCCCCTTCTTCTCGGCAATACGTAATTTGGCGCTCCGGGCCCTGCTGTTTCTGCTGACTTCCTCTTCCCCTGGTCGAAGCGGTTTACGAGTAATGATATTCAATCTCGACTTCTTGGAACACATGCATGTGGGTAACGACGGGTGGCATAAACACGATTTTTCTTCGAATATGAAATACTGCTTCACGGCCCGATCTTCGAGGCTGTGATACGCGATGGTTACGATCCTCCCTTTCTCTTCCAGTAAATCGACCGCGTCTTTCAGTCCCTTCTGCAGGTGGTCCAACTCGCGGTTTACATGAATACGAAGCGCCTGGAAAATCCTCGCCCGAGCCTTGGCCTTCAGATGCGAAAGCGTCGCTCGGTCAACGATCCCGGCAAGTTCGCCGGTTGTCAGAATATCTTTTTCCAGCCGGTATTTCTCGATCGCCCGGGCGATGCGGCCCGATTCCCGTTCCTCGCCATATTCCCAGAACAGCTTCTTCAGGTCGTCCACCGGCATGTTGTTGACGATATCGGCTGCCGACTCTCCCTCTGTGGGGTCCATGCGCATGTCCAGCGGGGCGTCCTCCTGGAATCCGAACCCTCGCTTGGGGCTATCGAACTGGTGCGATGACACACCCAGATCAAACAGGATGCCGTCGACTTTGCGGACGAAGTTGAGCGAGAGCTGCGTGCGAATCTCCGAGTAGTTGGCGTGAATCGCTTTGAAGCGATCGCCGTATTTGCTCATCAAGTCCTCGTTCTGCGCAATCGCGTCGGGATCGCGGTCAAACCCGTAGACCGTGATGTCGGGATATTGCTCCAGCATCACACGCGTGTGCCCCCCCCCGCCAAGGGTAGCGTCCACGTAGACGCAACCAGGACGGATGTTCAATCCGTCCAGGGTCTCGTGAAGCATTACGGGCACGTGGTACTGGCTCATATCTGGAAGTCCGTGGATTCGAATACATCGCTAACGATGCTGGCGATACGTTTCTGCTCTTCCTGATCGAATCGACCCGGCTCCCAGATCGATATGAAATCGGTCTCTCCCATCAGGATAGCCTTGTCGTCAAGGCCGGCCTTCTCGAGGAGCTTGGGTGTCAGCTTGATCCTTCCGGGACCTTCGTACTGCTGAGGCGCCATCGCGTAGAACTGGAAGAAGGATAGAATCTTCCGTTCTCGCTGCTCACCGCCTTTGAGCTTCTCACGAATCTTTTGCCAGTTATCCTGCGGGTAAAGCAGGATCGTAGGGTTCTGCCCCGGGCGCAAAGTAGCTACCCAGAAAGCTTCTTCGTCCAACTGCTTACGGAAGTCCGAAGGTATGACAATCCGCTGTTTGTGGATTGCGCCTTCAAAGCTTCCGGTAAAATCAATCGCCATGTTGAGACCCCCGTTAATGTGAGAACAAGTGAGAATATCTGATATCTTGTGCGGATTTTTGAATTTCTGTGTGCATACGTCAAGCGTTTTTTTCTTTTCTGCGGTTTTTTTTCTGAATAGGGAATGTGCGGCCTGTATTTTTGTGTTGGCAATCGAGAGAGAATCGCCTTATCACTATGTTTATCCGCATTTTAACACCGACTTCCCCAATCGGAGGTTCCTGAAAAATTAAATAAAAAAATGTCGAAAACGGCGTCTATCGTTCCCCGGAATGCGTGATTTTCCTCCGTGATTTACCCGATTTGAGAAAGAGCTATCTGCGTTTTTTTGAGAAAAGAGACGCCCCATGGTTCACGCGATCGTTATTCCCTTAAAAATGGCAGAATTTTCATGTTGAATTCAAAATGAACGGTCTGTTATTCTCCGCGCTCGAATCATTCGTTTCCGCACAATTTTTTCACTTGCTTTTTTTGCGTTGATCGCTGAAATGGTGTAGATTGTTTAAGAATATGAATATCACGACATTGGAGCTTTAGATGAGTGAGATCAACAAGAAAATACCGAGGACATTGCCCGTTATTCACGTAAATAATATTGTAATGTTCCCCTATTTGATGATCCCGTTGGTTGTCTCCAACGAAAGCCTGAAGAAGGTCATCGATTACGCACTGAGCAAAGATAAACTACTTGGATTCTTCCTTTCCCGCGACGACACGGAATCGGAGAACGATCTTGACATATACGAATACGGTACAGCGGTTTCCATCCTGCGCATGATCCGCAACAACGATGGATCGATAAGCCTGCTCATGCAGGGCGTCTCGCGCATCCGTGTGGAAAAGGTGGTGAAAGACCAGCCGTTCCTCCAGGTGGAAGTGGAGGCGATCCCCGAAAACAAGAAAGCCTCCCCGCGCATCACGGCGCTCAAGAAGATTTCCATCGAGCTCCTCGAGAAGATCGTGGAAGAGAGCAGCGAAGTCAACCGCGAGCTCATCCAGGGACTCAAGCTCGTCAAGCCGGATGGCCGGGTTGCAGATATCATCGCCGGGAACGTCAACATCGAAATCGAGCAAAAGCAGGACATCCTCTCCACATGGAATGTCAAATCGCGCTACGAGAAGCTCAACCGCTACCTCTCGGAACTGATCCGCCAGATGAAGCTGGAGAACCGCATCCGAAGCAACATCCAACTCGAGATGGATGAAGACCAGCGCAAGTACTACCTGCGCGAGCAACTCGACGCCATCCGCAAGGAATTGGGTGAAGGCGACGAACTGGACATCGAGCGAGATAAATGGGAAAAGGCGATCGAAGATGCCAACCTCCCCGATTACGTGGCCGATGTCGCGCTGGAGGAACTCGAACGCCTCTCGGCGATGTCTCCCGCCTCCAGCGAGTACTCAGTTGTCCGCACCTACCTCGACTGGCTCATCAGTATCCCGTGGACCAAGTACTCGGAAGACCGGCTCGATCTCGAGCGCATCGACCAGATTCTCACCAAAGACCACTACGGACTGGACAAGCCGAAGGAACGCATTCTCGAATTCATCGCCGTGAAGAAACTGAGGCACTCGCTCAAGGGACCGATCCTGTGTTTCGTGGGGCCTCCGGGCGTGGGTAAAACCTCCCTCGGGCGTTCGATCGCGCGATCCATGAACCGAGAATTCATCCGCATCTCCCTCGGTGGCATTCACGACGAAGCGGAGATCCGCGGCCACCGAAGAACATACGTCGGCGCGATGCCCGGCAAGATCATCAATGAGATCAAGCGCTGCGGCACCGCGAATCCGCTCTTCATGCTCGACGAGATCGACAAGGTCGGAAGGGACTTCCGCGGAGATCCGTCTTCAGCGCTCCTGGAAGTGCTCGATCCCGAGCAGAACGACAAGTTCGTGGACAACTACCTCAATCTTCCCTTCAACCTCTCGGAAGTGCTGTTCATCACGACGGCCAACTCCCTGAGCACCATTCCGCCTCCGCTTCTGGACCGCATGGAGATCATCGAGTTCTCCAGCTACATCGAGGAGGAAAAGATCAAGATCGCGCGCCACTATCTTGTCCCGAAGGAGGTGGAGAACAACGGACTGACCGGCAAGAACGTCCGTTTTATGGAAACAGCGCTCAAGGAAATCAACCGCTACTACGTGCGGGAAGCGGGTGTGCGCAACCTCCAGCGTCGTATCGCCGAGGTAATGCGCAAGATCGCGCGTCGCGTAGCGGAGGGTAACGACAAGCTGGTGACCGTTTCGGCCAAGAACGTTCGCGACTTCCTGGGCGTACGCAAGTTCTCGCTTGAAATGGCGAATCGCAAGCCTGAAATTAGCGTGGTGACCGGCATGGCTTACACCTCATTCGGCGGGGAGATATTGTTCTGCGAATCGAGGGTGTCGCCCGGCAAGGGGCAACTGGTCCTCACGGGGCTTCTCGGCGAAGTGATGCAGGAATCGGCGAAGATTTCCATGACGTATCTGAAGAGTAAGCAAGAAGAGTATAAATTCAAGGTCGAGAACTTCGACAAGATCGATATTCACATCCACCTTCCATCCGGTGCGATACCCAAGGACGGTCCCTCGGCCGGTGTGACGCTCACGACGTCGCTGGCATCGCTCCTCAGCGAGCGAAAGGTGCGCCACGATATCGCCATGACGGGGGAGATCACCCTCCTCGGGAAAGTCCTGCCGATCGGCGGCGTGCGCGAGAAGGTTCTCGCAGCCAAGCGCGCCGGGATCAATCACGTGATCCTGCCGGAAGAGAACATGGACCAGTTCGAGGAAATCGACGAAGTTAGCCGCAAAGGAATGAAGGCAACCTACGTGAATCACATCGATCAGATTCTCGATATCGTGTTGATCTGACAAGAGAATGGAATATTTTAAAGCGACACTGAATATTCTGGTGGATGTCGAGAAACCGTACATCCCGAAGAGCGAGTATGTTTTCCGGCAGTTCTGCAGGATTCTGGGCTTGCAACCCAAATTCTACTACCGGTATTCTTCTGCCCAGATCCACGTCTATTACGGCGAGAAGGCGGATGAGCGATACCCGGTTCATATCTACCACAATCCGCAGGCGAATACATTCTTCAGCAAGAAAGAGATGTACCCGAACGACGAGTTCCGCTTCCAGAAGTACAATGAAGTGATGCTGCCATTCCTGTTCTCTTCAGCAGGTGAGATATTCGAAATCGGAGAACGGTGCATCTGCATCAGCAAGGACATCATCTCGTCGGCGTTCTACTTTCTGACATGTTGGCAGGAGTATGCCTCCGGGCAGAAGCTTTCTCCCGAAAACCGCTACGATTTCCAGGAATCGCACCAGAAATTCTGGGATTTCGCGGATATCCCCGTGGTGGATTACTACGTGGACATGCTGGATCGCGCTTTCAGCATGAGGATCCCCGAGTTCTCGGGCAAACCGCGCTGGCCGGAGAACAAAGATTTCTGTATGACGCTCTCGCACGACGTGGATTACTGGAACTACTGGACGCCCGAAGAGATCAAGCGAATGAACCGGTACAACCTCGGCAGGTTCACCAAACAGCCGCTGAAATCGATGTACAAGATGCTCTTCCACAATCTCGACAAGCGGTTGTTCTACAATCCCACGCGCAGACACTCGCGGGTCATCGCGTTCGAGCACAAGCACAGCGTGCAATCGACCTCCTTCCTGCTGGCGATGGAGGACAACCCGGACCCGCGCAAGAACTACGTCGTGGACCCGGAGTACCGAACGGAGATTCAGAATTTCTACACCCTCCTGAACCAGACAGGCGCGGAACTGCACGCGAGTCCCGAGGCCGCGTTCTCGCTGGAGCAACTCGACAAAGAGCTCGGTTTGCTGCGCGAGATGGGCTTCCACCCTATCGGAAGCAGAAGCCACCGGCTGGCGTTCTCCTTCCAGGAAACCTTCGCGATCCTCGAGAAGGCGGGAATACTCTACGACAGCACCTTGGGCTATTGGGAGCACGCGGGGTATCGAGCCGGGATTTCCTTCCCGTTCAAGCCTTTCAATCTTAGTGAGAACCGCCCGTTCAACATCCTGGAAATCCCCATGCACGTGATGGACGTAAGTCTCTTCTCGCCCATCGCCATGAACCAGAATTTCGAATCGGGCCGAAGATGGCTCCTGAACCGCATCAAACACACCCGCAAGCAGAAAGGGCACCTCTCGCTCCTGTGGCATTACCGGACTTTCGATAACATCGATTACCCGGGCTGGGGCAACCTGTACAAGGAATCGATCCTGAGGGCGAAGAAGAACAACGGTTGGATTTGCTCGTTCAACGAGCTTTATAAATATTGGACAGACAAATAGATATAACAATAAATGGAGATTCGATGAAACTCAGCGAAAACGCACTCAAAGTACTTGAAAAACGCTATTTCAAAAAAGACCAGGACGGCAATACCATCGAAGACTGGCAATCGCTTATCGCGCGCGTGGCCAGCAACATTGCCGGTGGAGACGATCACGCTCGAAATAAATATGAAGCCCTGCTCGATTCGGGCTGCTTCCTCCCCAATTCACCAACGCTCATGAACGCAGGAAGCGACCTCCAACAGCTCTCCGCATGTTTCGTCCTTCCGATCGAAGACAGCATGGAAAGCATCTTCGAAACCATCAAGAACGCAGCGCTCATCCACAAGAGCGGCGGCGGAACAGGCTTCAGCTTCTCCCGTCTTCGGGAAGCCGACGCGCCGGTTCGTTCCACGAACGGCGTATCTTCCGGGCCAATATCCTTCCTCAAGGTCTTCAACGCCGCTACGGACGCTGTGAAGCAAGGCGGCACACGCCGCGGGGCCAACATGGCGATGCTTGATATCACCCATCCGCAGGTGATCGATTTCATCACCTGCAAAGAAGACACGACCGAGCTAACCAATTTCAATATCAGCGTCGCCATCAACGACGCCTTCATGCAGGCGGTGCATCAGGATTCCGAATACGAACTTGTCTCGCCCAACACCGGCGAAGTCATCAAGAAGGTCTCGGCGCGCGACGTCTTTTCGCTCATCGTGGAAATGGCGCATAAAAACGGCGAACCCGGCGTCATCTTCCTGGATCGCATCAACCAGCAGAATCCAACACCGCATATCGGCAGGATCGAGAGCACCAACCCGTGCGGCGAACAGCCGCTACTCCCCAACGAAGCCTGCAACCTCGGCTCCATCAATCTTGCCGCCTTCGTGAAAGACGCCGCTTTCGACTACGATGCCTGCAAGAAGATCGTTCGCGACAGTGTGGAGTTCCTCGACCATGTGATCGATCGCTCCAATTTCCCGCTCCCGGAAATTCAGGAGATGGTGGAAGCCAACCGGAAAATCGGGTTGGGTGTCATGGGCTGGGCCGATCTCCTTTACCAGCTTGAAATCCCCTACAACAGTGACGAGGCGATCGAGCTGGCCAAAGAGATCATGGAATTCATCGACTACCACGGCAAGCTCAAATCGGTGGAGCTGGCGGTCGAGCGTGGCTCCTTCCCGAACTACAAAGAGAGTATCTTCGATAAAAAGCAGGTGATCCGCAGCGGTAATTTGGATTGGGATTCGTTGATCGATAAGATGGCGAAAGACGGCATGCGCAACGCGACCGTCACCACCATTGCTCCCACCGGAACCATCAGTATGATTTGCGACACCTCCAGCGGCATCGAACCGCAATTCTCACTCGTCTTCGTGAAAAACGTGATGGACGGCGAAAAGCTTCTTTATGTGAATCCATATCTGAAGAAAGCGCTCGAGAACGCCGGAATCGCCAGCCAGGAGCTGATGGAGAAAATCGCCGATGCCGGTTCCGTGGCACACATCGAGGAGATACCGGAAGATATTCGGCGGATCTACGTAACATCCCACGACATCACACCGGAGTGGCACATCAAGATGCAGGCCGCTTTCCAGAAATACACGGACAACGCCGTTTCCAAGACCATCAACTTCAAGCGCGAGGCAACGCGCGAAGATGTGCAGATGGCCTTCGAACTCGCGTGGGAACTCGGCTGCAAGGGAGTTACGGTTTACCGTGACGGCAGCCGGGAAAACCAGGTGCTCAACGTTGGCAAGAAGGAAGCGAAGCCTTCCAGCGATAAAGCGCGTATCGCACCGCGCAACCGCCCGGAAGTTACGCGCGGATTCACGCAGCGCATCGAGACCGGATGCGGGCACATGTATGTGACCATCAACAGCGATGAAAAGGGCGCATGCGAGCTTTTCACGCAGATGGGCAAGGTCGGCGGATGCGCGTCAGCCCAGTTGGAGGCAATCGCGCGGCTTGTTTCCCTGTGTCTGCGTTCCAACGTGAAGGTTGAATCCATAACTCGCCAGCTCAAGGGAATCCGGTGCCCCTCTCCGATGTGGTATAAGGGCAAAGTGATTTCCTCTTGCGCGGACGGCGTGGCAACCGCGCTGGAGACATCTCTTCAGGAGATTGAAGCAGTTCAGTTGCAAGGAAGCGAAAAGCAGGAACCGTTGGCACAGGATCGTCCCAAGATGTATCGTACCTGCCCGGACTGCGGCGGTAACATCGAGTATGCGGAAGGGTGCATGAAGTGCCCCGCCTGCGGCTGGTCAAAGTGTTAATAAATAATGAAATACAGGAGTACAAATGCTTGATTTGATCGGTAACACCAAACGTACGCATTACTGCGGAGAAATCACCTGGGAAAACATCGGGCAAACCATTACATTGATGGGGCACGTGCACCGAAGAAGGGATTTGGGAAACCTGATCTTCATCGACATGCGCGACGTCTCCGGCATCGTCCAGATTATTTTCCAGCCCGAGAACGAAGCTGTAATCGAAAAGGCCCACAGACTGCGTAACGAATACGTTCTCGCGGTGACGGGAACCGTCAGGGCGCGCGAAGAGCAGAACGTCAACAAGGACATGCCAACCGGAGCGGTTGAGGTGATCGCGGAAAGCTTACTTCTTCTGAACGAGAGCAAGCCGTTGCCCGTGCAGGTGAACGAGAAGCTTCTGGCCGAAGAAGACCTTCGCCTCCAGTACCGCTATCTCGATCTGCGCCGCGAGAGGCTGCAACGCAAGATCATCATGCGCCACGAGATCGTCTACGCCATCCGCGAGTACATGGTCAAACATCGGTTTTTCGAGATCGAGACGCCGATTCTGATGAAATCGACACCGGAAGGCGCAAGGGACTACCTTGTTCCCAGCCGCATTCACCGGGGTAAATTTTTTGCGCTCCCGCAATCTCCGCAGATATACAAGCAATTGCTCATGATCGCAGGATTCGACCGCTATTTCCAGATCGCACGCTGCTTCCGCGACGAAGACCTTCGCGCTGACCGCCAGCCGGAGTTTACGCAGCTCGACGTGGAAATGAGCTTTGTCACGCAGGACGAGATATTCGAAATCCTCGAAGGACTGATGAAGGAGCTCTACAAGAAGATCCTCGGCATCGAGCTCGTGACGCCGTTCCCGAGAATGCCCTACGCGGAGGCGATGCGCCGTTACGGCAGCGACAAGCCAGACACGAGATTCGGGATGGAGCTTTGCGACGTTAGCCACATCCTCTCGAAAAGCGAGTTTCAGGTATTCAACGGGGCCCTCGGTTCCGGTGGAAGCGTACGCTGCATCGTTGCTCCGGGATGCGCGGGATACTCTCGCAAGCAGATCGACGAGCTTACCGACGTGGCAAAGCATGTCGGAGGAAAAGGTCTGGCGTTCTGCAAGGTGGAGAACGGTGAACTGACTGCCGGTATCTCCAAGTTCCTCGTGGATGACGAAAAGGCGGGAATCCTGAGTGAGTCGAAAGCGAACGACGGGGATTTGATCCTCTTCGGAGCGGACCGCAACACGATCGTGTTCAAGGTGCTTGACGCGGTTCGTAACAAGCTGGCACGCCAACTCGATCTCATCGACCAGAGCAAGTACAACTTCCTGTGGATTACCGACTTCCCGCTCTTCGAGTACAACGAAGACGATCAGCGCTGGGAAACCGCGCACCACATGTTCACTCTTCCCAAGGCAGAGCATCTCCAGTACTTCGATAAAGAAGAGGACTGGCACCGGATCGAAGGCGAACTGTACGACCTCGTTTGCAACGGCATGGAGCTTTCCTCGGGAAGCATCCGTTGCCACAGGCCCGACATCCAGCGCAAGATTTTCGACGTCCTCGGATTCACCGAAGAGGAGCTTCAGGAGAAATTCGGATTCTTCCTGCGCGCGCTCGATTACGGCACCCCGCCGCATGGCGGTATCGCGCCGGGAATCGACCGCCTGGTGATGATCATGTCGCAATCCGATTCAATCCGCGACGTAATTCCCTTCCCGAAGACGCTCAAGGCTGTCGACCTCATGAGTGAAGCGCCGTCCTATGTTTCCGACAAACAGCTTGAAGAGCTATATCTGGAGATTGTTTCGGAGGATCAGGGCAAATGAGCGCCAGGATTGCGATTCTAACCTCAGGCATGAGTCGGGGTTCCAATTTCGAAGCGATATTCAACTACTTCCACAAGCATCGCTTACCGGTCTCGATATCCTTTGTGACCATCAACCGGGAGGATGCGCCCATCAAGGAGCGCTGCGAGCGCCTGAAGGTCCCGTGTCATTTCCTCCCGACAAGCGATCTCGCAGTTTTCGAGGAGCAGCTTCACGCGCTTGTCGACGCCCACCGGATCGATCTGATCGTTCTCGCGGGATTCATGCGGAAACTGTCGGGCGAGTTCCTGAAGACGGTTGGCTGCCCGGTCATCAACATCCACCCAGCGCTGTTACCCAAGTACGGCGGGAAAGGAATGTACGGAATGGCAGTTCACCAAGCCGTGTTCGAGGCCCGGGAAGGCGCTTCTGGGGTTACGGTACATTACGTTAGCGACGAATACGACGCCGGTGAGATCATTGCCAGGAAAACAGTCAGCATCCGGCAATGCAAAACGGCAGAAGAAGTGGCGAGGAAAGTTCTGAAAGAGGAGCATAGTCTCTATCCGAAGACCATCTGGAGTCTGCTGCGCTCGCATAAGCGATTACGCCGCTCGGCGAAGAGATCCTTGATCACCTACGCTTTGTAATCATAGATAATCATCTGGAGAGGCACGAATTGACTTCGTGCCTCTTTTCGTTTTGCTATCTGCTGACTCAAGATTGCTCACCCGACCCAGCGGCGGGGCGGCGTGTGCGCTTCGCGCACTAACAGGGCCTTCGGCCCTGTAGAATCACACAGAAAAGCCCGATACGTATCTACGCACGTTCAAAGGTCTATGCTTCGATTATTCGTAGATATGTATCGGGCAGACGTGTGATTCTACGCCGCCCCGCCGCGCAGATGGTGGTTATCGACACCCACATTCCGCAACCCGGCTTCGATCTGCTCCCGAAGAGTAAAAATAACGTTATTTATTGGGATTGCATAGGCTTTCCTTTATTTTCTCATATAGAACACAGACGCAGGTGAGTTGATGGAAAAAATAAAACTGTGCATTTCGAATTCATTGAAAAAAATGCCGTTGCAGAAATTGTTGTCTAATGATGGAGTTATGAGGCCAGACATCCTTGATGTGCAGTTCATTTCCATTGAGAATAAGGAATTTACGCACTATCCTGTCAATCATATAATCATCGTTGGCGATACCGAATGCAAAAAACTAGTGACAGACAATCGCGAAAACCTCGCTCTGGCACACATTGTCTGCACGCATACTGTTACGCAACTCCTGCTCGCCCAGGTTATTGAAAACGCCGTCCGCAGTCACCGCAACGGGACCGGCTCTTTACAGTACCGGATCGCGAGCAGTTTCTCGGAGTCTGAAACCATGCTGTCCAACATCCTGACATATCTCAGGAGCTGTCACGGCGTAAACGGAGAAAACGCGCTCTTCCGGATATCCCTCATACTGCGAGAAATCATTGCGAATTCGATTTTACATGGCAATGGTGGGATTCGCGAGAAGCACATCGATTGCGTTGTAACGCTCAACCCCGAAACGCGGTCGCTCTGGATCAAGATTCAGGATGAAGGGTGCCAGACAAACCTGGGTCAATACTACGAGCGTTCCGGTATCGATCTGGAATTGCGCGATCATTTCCACGGCATCGACATCATCAACAATTTCTGTTCATCGGTTGCGCTCGACGGCAACAACCTCAAGATATCCATCCCGCTTTAGCTATCGTATCTTCTCTTTCTCCGACTTCTTCAACGTTTTATACACAAGATCGTACGAAAGATCGATCCACTCCTCCAGCTTCTCGCGTTGTATCGAACCATCCACATGAATCGTGTTCCAATGCTGCTTGTTCAGATGATATCCGGGCTTGACCGAGGCATATTGCTCTCGCAGGGAAAGTGCGAGCATCGGATCGCATTTCAGCGATATGCGGGGACCGTCCTCATGCTCCGCGAGAATCGCAAACATCTTCGATCCGACCTTCATCACGAGGACATCGTCGCCAAAGGGAAAATCCTCAAATGCGCCGGCCTTGCCAAGGCAATACGCTCTGATTTCGTTCGTATTCATTCGTGCCTCTTCAACTATTTTATAACCGTGCACTTCCTGACAGCCACCTTCTTGCCATCCATGTCCAGCCGGTATAGATAAACCCCGGATGAAACGCTTTTACCGCTGGAGTCCGTTCCATCCCAATGTAACGAATAATCACCCTTCTCCAATCGATCCGAGCGCAGCACTTTGATCTTCTGTCCACGCACGTTGTAGATGGAGAGGTCCACCTTCGCCGCTTTCGGGATCGAGAACGAAATCGCAGTACCCTGCGATCCACCCGTGATCGAGAATGGATTCGGCGAATTCTGGTTAAGGCGAACAGGCATTTGCGTCACGCTCTGCGTATCGACGGAAAGCTGTGGCAGCTCATCGATACGGTACATCGAACAACCGTAGGTTCCGGCGTACATGGAGTGCGAAGCGACGTGCATATCGAGATCGATGATCGGAACGTTGGGAAGATTCTCGGAGAGGCTTTCCCAGTTGTTACCGCCATCGAGCGTGTAATAGACGCCGCAGTCCGTTCCCACGAAGAGGACGTTTTCCTGAAGAGGATCCGGCAGAATCACGTTGACGGGAATCTGCGGCAGGTTTGACGAAATATCCGTCCACGCCTGATCAAAGAAGTCGTAGCGGAACACGTGCGGCGTGTCTTCGTCCCAGCGGAAGCCGGAGACGGTCGCATACCACTTCGTGGGCTCGAATGGATCGAATGCGACACGCGTGATCCATCTGTCCGGAAGCCCGTCGGAGATATTCGCCCAGCTCGTTCCCGATTGCCCGTAATACACCTGTCCGTCGTCGCTACCGGTCAAGACGTCGCCGTAGGCTGATACAGCGATCGTGGTCAACGTATTGTAACCGCCACCGGTATTCCCTTGCGTGAGGTCTTCGCTGATCGCGGTCCATGTGTTGCCGGAATTTGTCGATTTCCATACCCGATACGATCCGTAGTAGATCGTCCCGGGATTGTTCGAATCCGTCTCGATCGGTGTCGACCAGTTCTTCCGATCCGATTGCATCTGGTTGTTCAGAAGGTAATGCCCCGATCCCGTTGTCGGATTTACGCGGGACAATTCACCATACTGGGATTCAGCATACACCCATTCCTGGTCAGTACTTGCTTCATCCACTTTCACGTAAAAGCCGTCACCACCGAGGAAGGCAATCCAGTCATCCGACGCCCCTGTGAATGTGCGAATGGAATTGTTATCCTGGGTTCCGCCGTATCGTCTCTCGGGGTGATTTTGATCGATCTCGATCGCATAGAACTGCGTCATGGGAAGCACATTGATCTTGGCCCAGTCGTCACCGTAGTTATAGCTGACGTAAAGCCCCCCGTCGTTGCCTTCCACGATGCGCCCCGTGTTGGGATCGATCACCATGGCGTGATGATCCACATGAATCTCGTCCGAATTCCAGTACCCGGCAATGTGATCGTAGCTGTCGCCGCCGTCATCGGATCGTACGAGATCGACGCCGAGGGCGTAAATCCTGTCGGGATCCGAGGGATCGACCCGCACCTGCCCGAAGTACCAGCCGAAGCTCGCGTTGATGTCGTCCAGGCTGCTGTCGTCGGTTCGCGCCCACGATGCCCCGCCATTGGAGGTTCTGTATAGCCCATCGAACGAGAAGCTTTCGTACGATTGCATCTGTTTATCGTAAAAGGCGTATAGAACGTCCGGATCGCTATGCGAGATGCAAAGCCCTATCCTGCCGACGTACTCGCTCAGTGGTAATCCGTTGGTGAGTTCAACCCACGTATCGCCGCCATCCTCCGTCTTGTAGATTCCCGAGCTCGGTCCGCCCGATTTCCGATAGTTCCTGCCCCGAATTCTCTCCCACATGGCGGCGTAGAGAATCTGCGGATTCTGCGGGTGCTGCACGAGGTCGATCGCCGAAGTTGAATCGGAAACGAAAAGCACCCGTTCCCACTCTGCCCCCCCGTTGACGCTGCGATAAACGCCGCGATCCGGATTCGGACTGAACAGGTTACCGCACACTGCCGCGAACACACGCTGCGAATCGTTGTAATCGACGATCATGCGCCCGATGTAGATGGAGTTCTCCAGTCCTGAAGACTCCCACGTCTCCCCAGCGTCCGTCGATTTGTAGACGCCCGAGCCGAAGAAGCTCTGGCTGGATGAGTTGGCTTCGCCCGTTCCCACGTATAACACTTGCGTATCGTTGGGGTCGATGGCGATGTCGCCCACCGAGATGGTGGGAAGATCGGTGAAAACGTTCACGAAAGAGGAACCGTTGTCCGTCGTTTTATACATACCGCCCGTTGCCGCCCCAATGTACCATGTCTCGGGCTCGTCGGGATGAATCTCGATATCGGTAATCCGTCCTCCGATATTCGCAGGCCCCACCAGCTCCCACTCGTAGATACGGTTGGAGGACTGCCTTTTCATGTCGGCAGCCTTACGCAGCTCCTCACGATGCGCGTCCATGTTCATGGAAAATGCAGGATACATTCTCTGATACCCCATCCACTCGTTCGGAAGCGCAGCCGGTTCTTTCGCGATCTTAGGGCCATACGGACGCTCGATGAACTTCGGCTTGTAATTCAATTTCTTCTTCGGGTTGGTATATCCACGATACATCCTTCCCGCATCCATAAAAACAAACAGCGCCAGAACAGCGATTAAAGCGACAAGCAGCGTTCTCCTCATAAATCCTCCCGTTCACTACTCTTTAACATTTCCCAGTTTCCTCATGCGCTCGAGGCGCGCCTTCTCATTCTCACGGAACCACTGATCTTCTTTCAAAACTTTATACGCCGAAGCAAAGTACCGGCCTGCCGTCTCGCTATCTCCATTTTCGAGGTGAAGCTCTCCCAATTCCTCAAATACAAAGCCGTCTGCGGGAAGCTTCTTGTCCTCGATCTCTTTTTCGATCTTCTGCTGGAGATCGAGCGCTTCGGCTTTACGCCCCAGTTCGCGATAGGTTCGCGCCACGGACCACTGTGAAATCCTCCTGCCGTCCTCGTCGCCAAACTCCGTGCGGAAGTTGACGTCCTTCAGGAAGTACATCAGAGCCGTCTCAGCATCCCCCTGATCGAAGTAGGTCCAGCCGATGTTGTTGTACAAAGGACCCTTCCAGCCTTGCAAGGCGGGATCGTCGGATTTCTCGATCAGATCGAGCGCCTTCAGGTTCCACTCGAGCTGCTGGTCGGGCGGAAGCACGATCGCCATCATGTGCGCCGAATCGATGGCATAGTTATCGTAGCCTGCTTCCCGGGAGCGCTCCCAGGCTTCCTGGAAGAGCGAAGCCGCCCGATCGGGGCTTCCCGCGCTATTAAGGAGGCGTCCTCTTTCAAGCAGCGAGCGGATACGTACGGCGCGCATGTCGTCCTTCAGCGCCACGTCCACGGAATCCAGCAAGGCATGCCCTTCATCGAACATCCCGCGGAGCCCCATCGTACGGGCAATCTGCGTCTTGATCTCCAAACCGTACTCAGTCATTTCGTCGTGCTGAGCGAGCAATGCGCGAAAACGCTGCTCCGTTCCAGCAGGGTCGCGAAAATCCCACAATTTCCTGAGATCGACCTTATCCTGTTCCTTCTTTCCGGAACATCCCGATAGCAACATGATCGCCAAAACGAATAAACTGATTGCCCACTGCATTAGTACTCCTTTATTGTTTGCAATTGTATGATTACATTCCAACGTGAATCATGTAACAAGCACGATGACAAACTCGTTATACGATTGAAGAAATGCCTCGCTATTCACGAATGCAATATGAGGATTTTCCATGAAGGTTGTAAAACTTTTTCTCGGAAAATCGCGAGAAGATTTCTTTCTGGATATTGTTTGACAAAATATCGCACGGGTAAGAAATTATAAATAGATGAGGAATTTCGGCATCGTATAATGATCTCGATGGAAGAAACGAAGAATGAAGAGATACGAAATTCATAGCAGGAGACAAACATGAAAAGTCTTTGGATTATCGTGATAATCGCTGTTGCGTCACTTTCTCTGAGCGCTCAGGATAACGCTTATCATTCGGGATTCAATCCGCATTTTCAGCTTCCGTCACTGGGCAGCGAATTCTCCAATTCCCTGTTCAATCCAGACAACCTGACGGTCAACCACTCCATGGGTTTCATGAGCGGGGTGGCCGGAGATCAGAGCTACTATCAATCCCGCTACACGACTCATCTCGGATACGCCCTGAGCAAGGACCTCGATTTCAAGATCGATCTGAACTTCGTCAACGACGGAACCGCCACCATGAATGGCGGATTCGATATCGAAGGCAACGACGACAACGACAGCCAGCTTCTTCCGAACATGTCGCTGGAGTACCGCCCCTTCAAGAACACGGTTATCCGCATCGACTATCAATCGTACAACACCAACTACCCCTACGGTCGTTCCTATTATCCCTGGCGATAGTACGTGCTGCTCCTTCTTCCGATATATTTCCTGGTATTCTTCTTAGGCGCTGCTTTCGGCAGCTTTTTCAACGTGTGCATTTACCGGATTCCGCGCAAGGAATCCATCGTCTCCCCGCCATCGCACTGCCCGGGGTGTAACACGCCCATTCGTCCCTGGAACAACATTCCCATCGTGAGCTATCTCGCCCTGCGCGGGAAGTGCAGAATTTGCGGAATGAAAATCCACTGGCATTATTTCATGGTGGAGTTGCTCACCGCGATCCTTTTCCTCTCGCTGTTCATTCACTCGGGAAATCAGGTCAGCGTCTTTTTCATCAAATACCTGCTGCTCTTCTCTATGGGCGTTATCATCTTCTTCATCGACGCATTCCACATGATTATCCCCGATTCGCTCTCACTTCCTTTGATTCCCATCGGATTGGTATTCAGTCTGGTGCCGGGATCCGACGTATCCGTCCTTTCCTCGCTGAGCGGAGCCGCGGCAGGGTTCATCCTCTTCTACGGACTTGGCTGGCTTTATCTCAAGCTCAAGAATATCGAGGCAATGGGAGGGGGCGACGTCAAGCTCATCACCGCGCTGGGCGCTTTCCTGGGATTTCGCGGGGTACTGATATCCATATTCTTCGCATCGATTTTGGCCATCGTCGGATTTATCGTGATGCGCCTGCAAAAAGACAAGCATTTCCCCTTTGGGCCGTTCCTCATCCTGGGCGCGATGGTATACGTTTTCCTCGGAAACTGGATGGTAAACGCCTACCTCGGGCTATTCGGAATATAGTTTACAGAACCTTTCCTTCACCGCTGTCATTCACGAACGTTACCTTCACCCGCTCTGATCGCCTAACATACATGATCCACGCGAATGAAAAGACCGTGCTCTTGATCAGCGAGGCTACGGTTTGCCCGTCCATAAGCGATATATCCTGAAACATCAACACGGTCGCGATGTTGTCCAACCACAGAAAGCCTATGTTGAACAGTCGTATCGCGATGAAGAGCCTGGGGAATTTCGATTGCTTCTTGAAGAATGGGCCAATCAAGTAGAAGCTGGCCACGATGAGCGCGACATCAACGGCGAACTCGAGCACGAGAAGCGCTGCCAGCAGTGGGTTGTAGCTCTCGTCTTCGGGATTGGTGATCGCCTCCCAGGTACCGGGGGGGGGGGGGGGGGGGGGGGGGCGCTTTCGACTTCATGATAGTAAAACACCGTTTGCACGCCGATCACAAAAGGACTCAGCACAACCATGATCGCAAGGAGCGCCAGCATCCCCTTGATGCCCGGCTCGACTTGCTTCGCTTCCTTCGGGGATAAATCTTCACCGGTTTCGCTCACGCTGCTTGCCTGCTCTCTCTCTTCGCTCATCGGATCCTCTCATTGTGGATTTATTAGTAAAATGTTTTCGTGTGGAGTATCACGTGAAGAGGCAGGGAGATGTCAAGGTATTCGAGATTTGGCCATTTCCCATCTCAGTATTCTGAAAAAAAAGGGACGAATCGCTTCGTCCCTTTGCAATAGTATGTAATACCGGGTTAACCGAGTGTGGCCACCATGACTGCCTTGATGGTGTGCATGCGGTTTTCCGCTTCCTGGAAAACGTGCGACTGCGCGCTCTCGAAGACCTCGTCGGTCACTTCCATCTCGGTGATTCCGAATTTCTCGTAGATTTCCTTGCCGACTTTTGTATCGGTGTTGTGGAAGGAAGGCAGGCAGTGCAGGAAGATGGTTCCCTTGTTGCCGGTTGCTTCCATGAGCTCGCGGTTGACCTGGAACGGTTTGAGCAATTTGATGCGTTCTTCCCATACTTCCGCCGGCTCGCCCATCGATACCCAGACGTCGGTGTAAATCACGTCCGCACCCTTGACGCCCTCTTTCGGATCGTCGGTCACGGTGATCTTTGCGCCGGTTTCCTTTGCGATTTCCATGCACTTGGCTAGCAGTTCGGCATTGGGCTGAAGGCTCTTTGGTCCCACGGCACGGAAGTCCATACCCATCTTGGCAGCGCCCACCATGAGCGAGTTACACACGTTGTTGCGTGCATCGCCAACATACGCGAACGTAATATCTTCGTACGGTTTGCGAAGGCATTCGTGCGCGGTGAGGAAATCCGCCAGCACCTGAGTCGGATGAAACTCGTCGGTCAGGCCGTTCCATACGGGAACGCCGGCGTTATCGGCAAGCTCTTCCACGATAGCCTGTCCATAACCGCGGTACTCGATACCGTCGTACATGCCGCCAAGAACGCGAGCGGTGTCCTTCATGGTTTCCTTGTGGCCGATCTGGCTTCCGGACGGTCCGAGATAGGTAACGTGCGCGCCCTGATCGTAAGCTGCCACTTCAAACGCGCAACGTGTGCGGGTCGATGATTTTTCGAAGATCAATGCGATATTCTTGCCGGTAAGCTTCTTCTGCTCGAGTCCGGCGTATTTTGCGTTTTTCAGATCTCTGGAAAGGTCCAGAAGAAAACGAATTTCCCTCGGTGTAAAGTCCAGAAGGGTAAGAAAATGTCTGTTTTTCAGATTGAAAGCCATACAAACCTCCAGTGATTCTTTGAGGTCAAACTCGCTGGCGGGAAATAGATGGCAAGAAAAATCTTGTGCGATATTCTCAATCGGGAAAATGTGTTCGCGTACTTCGCCACCGGAATAGAATAAAGGAAATTGCAATGAGTTTAGTATCCATATCAGGGCTGACGCACCACTTCGGCGGATTCACCCTGTTCGACAATCTGTCGCTCTCCATCGAGCACAACACGCGCATCGGTCTCGTGGGGCGAAACGGCTGCGGGAAGACCACCCTTCTGGAGATGGTTCTGGGCCGCATGACGCCCAGCGAAGGCACGCCTCAGGTGGCGAACCGGTGTCGCATTGCCTACCTAACACAGGATCCAGAGCTGCCGGGAAGACCAGACGGTCTATCAATACGTCTCCGGCGCACGGGAAGACATCATTCAGTTGCACAAAGACATCCGGGAGGCGGAGCACGCCCTCGCGCAAAGCAACACGCAGGAGAACCAGGTACAACTGGCGGAACTCAACGACAGGTTTCTCGCCCTGGATGGCTTCAACTACGAAAATCAGCTTGAAATCGTCCTGACAAAGCTCAACCTGTTGCGTCCGCTATGGGATCGCAAGATCGCGCTGCTCAGCGGCGGAGAGAAGACACGTACCCAGCTCGCCAGAATCCTGCTGGAGCCGTTCGATCTCCTCCTCATGGACGAGCCCACCAATCACCTCGATTTCAGCATGATCTTCTGGCTGGAGAAGTACCTGCCGTCGCTGGGCAGGCCCTACCTGATCATCAGCCACGATCGCCATTTTCTCGACGCCACCGTGACCAAGATCGCGGAGATCCGCGAGAAACGTCTCTTCCTGTACGGCGGTAATTATTCCACCTTCGAGGCGACCAAGGAGCGCCAGGAAGAAACGCAGCTCCGGCAGTTCAAACAGCAGAAGAAGCTGATCGAAAAAACCGAAGACTTTATCCGCAGAAACATGGCGGGACAGAAGGTACAGCAGGCGAAGTCTCGTCTGAGAATGCTGGACAAGCTCGAGCGCATCGAGAAGCCCACCACCGAATCCGCCGTTAAGCTCCGCATCGAGAGCAACGGCAGGAGTGGAAACGACGTTTTCCGTCTGGAAAACTGCGCGGTGGGATTCAAGAATCTCAAGCTGGCCGAGCACATCGATCTCAACGTATTTTACCAGGATCGCATCGCCATCATCGGGCGGAACGGTTCGGGGAAAACGACCCTCCTGCGAACGCTCATCGGCGAGCAACCGATCCTCTCGGGAAATCTCTATCGCGGTGCGAGTCTCAACATCGGTTACTACGACCAGATGCACATCAATCTCGTGAACGGAAAGACGATCCGCGAGACGATATGGGACCTCATGCCCGGCGCCCCACAGGGAGAAGTGATCGGATACCTGGCGCGCTTCGGCTTCTACGGAGCCGACCTCGAAAAATACGTGGACGTCCTCAGCGGCGGCGAGAAGGCAAGGCTTTATCTTTCCGTCCTCATCATGCAGAAACCGAATCTGCTCATCCTTGACGAGCCCACCAACCACCTGGATATCCTCACGGTTCAAAACCTCGAGCTCGCGCTCCAGCAGTACACGGGAACCATCATGTTCGTATCGCACGATCTGCACTTCGTGGAAAATGTAGCCACGAAGAAATGGTTCTTCGGTAGCGGCGCGGTGGAAGAAACGGAGCTCTCCATTCAAGAGCTCTTCGATTTGGAGCGCAAGACTCAGAAGAGAAAAGGCCCGGCCGAGAAGGAGCAGCGTCCCGCGAGCAAACAGCAGCGCACAAATCCGATCATCCTCGAGCGAATGATGAGGGACATCGAGAAGCTGGAAAGCGATATCGATGAAAAACGTGAAATGCTCCATCAGAAGGAAATCACATATGCGGATCCGGCTATGTACAGCGACCCCGACAAGATCAAGGTGCTGCAACAGGATATCCTGGAGCTGAAGGAGATCATTGCGAAACTCACGCGTGACAAGGAAGAGATGGAAGATCAATACCTGGAGTTGAGCAGCTAATGGGAGCGACGAAGCGGATCGGCTTCACCTCGTCATTCCCGGTCGAGACGGTCTTTGCCGCCGGTAACACGCCCGTCGATCTCAACAATATCTTTATCACCGGCGAGGCGGGGGACATGGTGGAAGCCGCCGAATTCGACGGCTTTCCGCGCAACGTGTGCGCTTGGATCAAAGGGCTATACACCGTCGGAAAGAACCAATTCGACACCATCGTGGGGATCACCGGAGGCGATTGCTCCAACACGCATTCGCTCATGAGCCTCTACCACGAGCAAGGCATCGATGTCATTCCTTTCTCCTTCCCCTACGATAAAAACCGGGAGGAGCTCGATAAGGAAATTCGCAGGCTGGAGAAGCGTTTCGCAGTTTCGCGGCAGCAGACGCAGGAAGCGAAAGTACGCCTGGACCAAATCCGCGGGAAGTTGATCGAGCTGGATCGCATGACGTGGCAGGATGGAAAAGTCACCGGCCTGGAGAACCACCTGTGGCTGGTCAACGCCTCCGACTTCGAAGGAAATCCGGACTTATATGAGACGAGGCTGAACGACTTCCTGGAGGAGGCGTCGCAGCGCGCTCCCCTCAAAGCCGATCTCCGACTGGGATTCATCGGAGTCCCCCCCATCATCGGCGATCTTTACGACTTCATGCAGGAGCAGGGAGCGCCCATCGTGTTCAACGAAGTGCAACGGCAGTTCGCGATGCCGTATCTCGAGGCGGATATCCTCGATCAGTATACGTGCTACACCTACCCGTATTCCGTATTCGACCGCGTGAAGGACATCGCAGAGCAGATCGAAGCGCGCCGCCTGGACGGCATCATCAGCTATACGCAGGCCTTCTGCCATCGCCAGATCGACAACATCATCCTGAAAAAGCGCCTGACCGTTCCCACCCTCACGCTCGAAGGGGATCGGCCCGGGAAGCTGGACTCGCGCTCGCGTCTGCGCGTCGAGAGTTTCCTGGAGATGCTTCGCCAGTAATTGCCCGATTCAGCGCTCCGCAAAATGATAGGTCATTTTGAATGATTCACTCAAAATGATTGAAGTGAACATCAGCCAGAAACAACGTCCTGGAAACTTTTATTTTCATACGCTACAACAGATTACCAACTATTTTGAATCATGGATCATTTTGGCACCACATATGCAGTATTAGGCAATATTACTGAAATATGTGAGGTCAAAATGGAGCACAGAAGATTATTTTCTTATTCAAACAGCCAGTCGGATCAGATCGATCAATCCTCGTTTGCATGCGGATTGTCAATGGAGAGTGGTACGGCCAGAACAAAGAGCAACTACCGGGAAACGGACTTGCCGGAAACCAGCATGCTCGATGTCGATCTCGACATCGATTACTCGACGTTTTCCAGCATGGATACGAAAGCTCAGCACATTGGATAACGAGCGAAACCGGAAAGCCTGAATGTATGAATCAATCGATCTTTCGAAAACTATAACGAGTTCAGGAAGAACTTACGCACCAATCCCGGATCTTTGTATTTTCCGAACAGAGCCATCAGTTTGATACGCGCTTTGTGTCCCCTGTAATCACCGCCCAAAATCACGCCGATTCGTTGCAAATGCATTCCCCCGCCATCGTAGCCGTACTCGGGCAACACACGCCCGGAGTATGACCGCGAAACGATCACAACCAGGATATTTCTCGCGACCGCTTCCTCGATAGACGGTATCATCTCGATCGGCAGGTTTCCGCGCCCGAAAGCCTCGATTACAATCGCCTTCGCGCCCTTCGCTATGGAGCATTCGACGAATCTTCCATCCATACCGGCGCAAGCACGAATGAGGTCGATATTCGTCTCCAGCTCGTCCGTCCAGACCGTCTCTCTGCCGATCATCTGCCGGTGGTACACGATCTTGTCGGGGTCAACGATACCGAGGATTCCGTAATCCTTGGAAATAAACGACTCCACCTTGCCGGTGTTTGCCTTTACGATGTCTCTCGCAGAGTGAATTTCATCGTTCATCACCACGAGAACGCCCTTGTCGATCGATTCCTCGCAGCTCGCGACGCGCACCGCGCCAACGATGTTCCTCGGGCCATCCAGCCCGAGGTCCGTTCCGCTCCGCATCGCGGCAGTGAACACGACCGGCTTGCGGGAGGTCAGTACCAGATCCAGCATATACGCCGTCTCTTCCAGCGTGTCGGTGCCGTGCGTGATAACGATTCCATCGAAATCGATAATCTTGATATCCACCTGCCTGGCCAGATCGAACATTTTTTCGGGAGTCATATAGGGGCTGGGGATATTGGAGTACTCGAACACCTCGATTTCCGCCGTATGCAGAAGCTGTGGGAAGGATTTAAGGAAGCCGATGGGATCGACGCCGGGAACGACGCCCTTGTCCTCTTCGAACTTCATGGCGATGGTTCCGCCTGTTGTAACGATTAGAATTCGCTTTTTCATGTTGACCTCACTGCACAAAGAATGAACCTTTGATTTGCGTGTCAAGCAACGAATGAAGGAGCAGGAGTTTTCATGAAAGAAATAACGATCGTCGGCGCCGGCCTTGCCGGATGCGAAGCCGCTTTGCAACTTGCGGAAAGAGGCTGGAAGGTAAACCTATACGAGATGCGTCCACACAAAATGACACCCGCACATCACACGGGATTACCCGCTGAGCTGGTATGCAGCAACTCTCTCAAATCGGACCTGATCACCACCGCTTCCGGGCTGCTCAAAGCCGAATTGCGTTTACTGAACTGCAAGCTTCTCGATCTTGCGGAGAAGCGCCGTGTTCCGGCGGGTAATGCTCTGGCAATCGACCGCATCCTCTTCGCCGAAGACATGCAGCAAATTCTCGAAAGCCATCCAAATATCGAGCTCATTCGGGAAGAGGTAAAAGAAATCCCCGAGCCTCCCGTTATTATCGCGACAGGCCCCCTGACTTCGGATCGGATGGTCCAGTCGCTCCTGACCTTACTTGGAGAGGAACAGCTCTATTTCTTCGACGCCATCGCGCCCATCGTTTCCGCCGATTCCATCGATATGGATATCTGCTACTCCAAATCGCGCTACGATAAAGGGGAAAGCGACTACCTGAACTGCCCCTTCAACAAGGAGGAGTACCTTGCCTTCGTTGAAGCCCTTCGCGCAGGAGAAAAGCACGAGGCCCACGAGTTCGAAAATCAATGGTTCCGTGATATCGGATTCCAGTTCTACGAGAACTGCGTCCCCATCGAAGAGCTCGCATCGCGGGACAAGGACACGCTGCGCTACGGTGTCATGCGACCCGTCGGGCTCGAGGATCCCCGTACCGACCGCAGGCCCTGGGCCGCCATTCAGCTCCGCGCCGAGAACAGCGAGAGGACCGCCTACAACCTCGTGGGCTGCCAGACAATGCTCCGGTATCCAGAGCAAAAACGCATCTTCCGCCTCATTCCCGGACTGGAGAACGCCAACTTCGAACGCTTCGGCTCCATCCACCGCAACACCTACCTCAATTCGCCCGGAATTCTCAACAAAGACCTCTCGCTCAGGAAGGCTTCCGGGGTATACCTCGCCGGGCAACTCTCCGGTGTGGAAGGATACATCGAATCGATCACCGGCGGATTGCTTGCAGCGCTCAGTGTTGCCGGAGAATACCGGCTGCTCCCCGAGACGACCATCATCGGGCAACTGCAAAGACATATCACGACCCCCATGAAAAACTTCCAGCCCATGAACGCCAATTACGGGCTGCTCCCTCCACTCGAGGAGAACATCCGCGATAAGAAAAAGAAAAAGCAAGCCCTCTCCGATCGCGCCATCGAACACCTGCAGTCTTCCTTCGAGTGAGGAGGCTTGATCGGTCCTTTGCCGCATGAGGTTTCGCAGCCGAGCATGCAATCTTTTAATTGTGTTTTGCAAAAGGATACGACGATTCGATCTACCTGCTTCCGGCACCACACGAAGAATCCTCAATAAATGAGCCGTATTCATTTAAAATAAAGGCTAATAGAGAACAAATTGTATTGACGGAATCGTTTCGATTTCTATCCCTTGCACATTCATTATTCAATATTTCGGAGGAATGATGGCTAGCAAGTCAAGTTTCGAGTATTACTCAGAACTAACAGAAATCTCACGTGTGCGAGCAATCGCAGAAACCGTTCTATGGAATCCCAAAGTTCGAAAAGTAACAGCTGCCGAGGCGTATGAAATCGCCTTGAAACAGCCGGGTGTTTCAGAAACCGACCTCGAGATCTATCCTGAAGCTGCAAAACGCCTCGGACTGCCCAAAGGCGCAAGGGTCCTCAATGATTGCCACGGCAAAATCATCGGACGTACCGCCAAGGCAAGAAGGTTCTACAACCGAATGGATGAACTCGAGAAGAATAAGGTGGAAGGGGACATCAGAGAAGCCGTTTTCAACCTCGAGCACGCCAACCTCATCCGCGCGGAAGGCGTTCTTGGCCTGGACAACGACCTGATGATCAAAGCACATTTCGTCACAACCGAATCCGACGCGATGAACGTATTCAACTGGCTGGTTAACTTCACACCTTACGAGCTCGTTGCCGAGCAGTACGAAGCAAGCAAGAAGCTTCCAATTCAGGACATCGTTATCGTCGCTTTCAACGAGTGGACCTGCGAGGACAAGTACTACCACAACGTAGGCGCGCCTCAGCTCGCACTGGTCGACGAAAAACACAACGTGATCTTCAACCTCGGTATGCGCTACTTCGGCGAAAGGAAGAAAGGCACCCTCACGCTCGCCTGGACATCCGGAATGCGCCTTGGAATGGCTGCATGCCACGGCGGTATCAAAGAAATCGATTTCACGCAGTGCGCCGACAGAAAATATCACGAATTAGGCAAACGCTCCATCGCCTTCTACGGACTCTCCGGAACCGGGAAGTCTTCCCACACGAACAGCCACGACAACGGCGGGACCCTTCCGGAGGGCTTCAAGAATGTCGTCCTTCACGACGACGCCTTCCAGATCGACACCGTCGAAAAGGTGTGCCGCGTTTGGGAACCATCGCTCTTCGACAAGACCGACAGCCGCCCCCCGGATCACCCGGACTGGAAGTACGCGCTTAGCCTGATGAACCATGCGCTGGTCAACATCGACGGAAAAATGATCCCCGTTGGCCTCGATCTTCGCCAAAGCAACGGAAGAGCGCTGCTCGACCGCGACCTTCTCGGAAAGTGGGTCAATCGCTGCTCCTTCCCGCAAGCGCTGTGCTGGCTCATGAAGGACGTGATCCTGCCGCCGGTGGTGAAATTCAGCAACGAATACCTCGCGGTTGCCATGGGCGCATCGCTCATCACCAAACGAAACCGGGCAGAAAACGTAACCGAAGAAGAACTCAAGCGTCTCGTCTTCGAGCCTTTCGCAAACCCGTTCCGCGTTTACGAACTCCACAAAGACGTGGCTGCGTTCCTGGATGTGATCAACCACGGAGCCGACGTTTACGCGTTCAACTCCCGCGGCTACTGGAAATCGTCGGAAGACAATCTGGAGTCCATCCCGCTGAAGACATCCCTCATGCTCCAGACCATGATCCTGACCGATCAACTGGAATGGGAAGAATGGGGTACAATCCCGGGGATTATGATCCCCACGAAGGATTCCGTCGAAAAAGCGCTTCCGGGATATTACGACCGTTACAATCCGGAAAACCGTGAGAACAAAGACGAATACGTCTCGCTGGTTCAGGATCGTTTCTCCCAGCGTAGAGAGTTTCTTTCATCGTCCGATCTGCAGCAAAAGCCGGAACTTTTGAAGCATCTCGAGGATGTTCTTCAAACAAAATAGCCCGGGAAATCTCTAATATTTATAAAAATATCATATTGGAGCAGCAACATTAACTGCCTGAAGGGAGCGGGTATACGGCCTCGCTCCCTTTTTTATATCTCTTTTTGCTGGCACCAAATACAAACCTTGTGCTTGACATTCCAGAATTTTCCAGTATTTTTTTATTAGTTATCTCGCCGGGAGGTAAATGGTGTCTAAACTGTCGGATGCGCACATTGAGGGGATATCTGCGCCCACCGCGCCACAAAATGAACCGTCATTCTTTGTCGCGGGAATTGGCGCATCCAATCACTGTCTCCAGTTTCTGGAACTTTTTCTCACAAATCTGAAAGCGATAAAACCAATATCCTATGTTCTCTTGCAGCCAGCGCTCCTTGAAAACCAGTCCATCATGGGCATGCTGATCGAGAAATTCACCCCCGAAAAAGTCCTCCAGATCGAAAACGACATGGAGATCCAACCGAATTGTTTTTATTACTCGAATCCGGATGAAACGCTGATCATCGACAACAACCGCTTCTACTCGGTTCCCGACACAAGCAGCAAAGAGACGTTGCATCCGATCGATTTCTTCCTGCGATCTCTCGCAGAGAACTTCCGCGAGAAATCCATCGGAATCATCTTCTCGGAAAACACTTGCGACGGAACCCAGGGCTGTCAGGCGATCAAGGCACACGGCGGAATGGTGATGATGCAGGACAAGACCTGCCAGATCAATCGCACCATCCCATGTAGCGCCGTTTCGACGGGAATCGTGGACTTCATCCTCCCAGCGGATAAAATGCCGGCGCAGCTCAACGATTACATCAAGCAGCGCAACAAGCTGCACAATGCCATCCAGAATAAAAAGGAAAAAGCGGACGAAGACTGGTTCAAGAGCATCCTGAGGTTGCTTTTCGAGACGGCAGGAATCGATTTCAGCTACTACAAGCCTAAGATGCTCGAGCGGAAGATCGAGAGACGCTCCAGCATCTGCAAGTGCAAAACGACCGAGAACTACGCCAAATACCTCTCCAAGAACTCCGATGAAGTGAAGAAGCTGAGTCGCGAAATCCTCCTGAATTCCACGAAGTTTTTCCGCGATTACGAAGTGTTCAGCCACCTCGAGCAAGAGATTCTCCCCACCATTTTCCAGACCAACCCGGAAAAGACCCCAGTCAAAGTGTGGGTTATCGGCTGCTCGACAGGGGAAGAAGCCTACTCGATGGGAATCTTGCTGCTCGAAGCGCTGAACGAGGATAGCAAGCGCGATGTCATGCTCTATGCAACGGACCTCGATGACGAATCGCTAGAGCAGGCACAGACAGGATCGTTCCCGGCGGGGATCATCGCGGATGTCGATGAGGACTACTTGCTGAACTATTTCGTGGATGACGAAGGTTGCTACCAGGCAGGCGAGAAGCTGCGAAACCTCATCAATTTCCAGAAGCACAACGTAATCACGCAACATCCGATCGAGAAGATCGATTTAATCCTCTGCCGCTATCTCACGAGGTATTTCAAGCCCGAGACCCAATCAATGCTGTTCCGAAAGCTGCACAAGTCCTTGAAGCCAAACGGATTTCTTGTTCTCGGCACCGGAGAAACTCCCGACGATTCAGGGGTTCTGTTTAAGGCTGTTGATTCCAAGCTCAAGATTTTCCAACCGATCCAGCAGGAGAAACTCGTTATGAACGGAGTCCTGAGCAACGATATCCACGAAGAGACAATAGAGCCGTTGAAGGACTTCAAACTCCCCGACCTCAAAGCCGTCGACAATCCTTTGTACGAAACGATCGTACGCTCGATGCTTCCGCCGTCCATCATTATCGATCATGACCATAATCTGGTCAGCGTATTCAACAACGCCGAGAAGTACCTCACGGAAAAACCGGTGAGCGAACCGCTGAAGCTGTTCGAAATGATCACCCCGCAAATCCACGATTCGCTGGTAAAACTGCTTGATTCCTGCTTCAAGAGAAACAGGATTATTCGCTATACCATAGAGGTCTCCACCAGTGAAGGAGAGGAGCTGATCCGGCTAACGAGCACACCTCTTGCAAGAAATTCTCGCACCATCACCCACTACCTGATTACATTCAAGGAGATAGTCACGCACTAGCCCTCCCTCCGTTGCGAATCGAAAAAGCTTGCCCTTATCGATACGATTTCACAGTTATATAAGATATCAAGGAGCCTCAGGAGTACGAAATCGAAAAACCCGAAGTATTAACGACGTGGATCGACGTCCACTGCCATCTTGCGGACGAACAGTTCACCGGCCAAGTCGATACGATAATCGAGAGCGCATTGAAGGCATCCGTGTTGCCCGTTTCGTCCGCGTTGTGCAAGAACGAGTACGATTTTCACCGGGAATTGTCTGAAAAGGGCATCCCTTGGACTGCCGGCATCCATCCGTACTACCATAAAAGCTCCGAGAGAGACTTCCAGGCGCTGGTTAAGCTTTGCGACCGGAAGGAGATCATCGGAATCGGCGAGATCGGGCTCGATTCGCGAAATCCGGATTCCCGCTATCAGGAGAAGCTGCTGAGAATGCAGCTCGATCTGGCGAGGTCGTACAATCTGCCCGTGGTTCTGCATGTGGTGAAAAACCATGAGCGTATGTTTCATATCATCCGCAATGATTTCCCCCAAACTCGCGGCATCGTGCACGGCTTCTACGGCTCCGCGGAGCTGTTCGAAAGCTACCGGAGACTCGGCCTGCTGGTTTCGATCGGCGGAAGAATCACTTCGGGAAGAAGCCGGCTTGAAGCGCTGAAACAGATCGTCCGTTCGGGAAAATACTTTTTCGAGACGGACGCCCCCTATCAGAAGCCCGGATATTCCCCCGAGAATTCCCATACTCCACGAAATTTGCTGACAATAATCCATGCGACGTCAACACTGACATCGGTGCCCTTGCAAGAACTGGCACAGGTTCAAAGTAAAAATTTCAGGGAGCTGTTCGACATCGATGATGGAATCATTACAACAAAGTGACGCGCTGCAAAGAACCTCGCTTCTGCTGGGTGATGAAGCTGTAGAGAAATTGACGCAAACCAGGATCGGAATCATGGGCTTGGGAGGCGTGGGAACTTACGCAGCCGAAATCCTGGCCCGAACCGGAATCGGACACTTCGTGCTGGTCGATTTCGACCGCATCAAGCCCTCGAACATCAACCGCCAACTTACCGCCCTCCACAGCACCATTGGAATGCACAAAACCGATGCGCTCAGGCAGAGGATTCTCGACATCAACCCAAACGCTGCCGTCGAGTGCCACGCTGATTTCTGCGATCAGCCGCTGCGCGAGAAGATTCTGCCCGGCCTGGACTATGTGATCGACGCCATCGACAGCCTCGGTCCCAAGACCGGCTTGCTCGAAGACGCCTTCAACCTGAAGATTCCGATCATCTCAGTCATGGGAGCCGGCGGTAAGCTCGATCCCTCCAAAATCCGCATGAGCGACCTGAGCAAGACCACAAACTGCCCCCTTGCGCGGCGCGTGCGGAAGTATCTGAAACGGCGCGGAATCGAGAAAGGGATACCGGTGATCTACTCCTCCGAAATTCCACAGCCACAGCACAACCACGACGCTGGATCGGAAGCGGAGTGGGAGGTCGATCGCGGCAGGAAAAGAGGGACCCTCGGAACCGTGGGCTACCTTCCGGCGATCATGGGCATGTGGGCCGCTTCTGTTGTAATCAGGGCAATTGCCGGAGATGCAATTCGCGAATAGAGAGCCCAGATAACTAGCGTTATCTATTCCAACACGTTTTGAATAACACGCACCCTATCCTCTCCCGTCAATTATGTTACACACATCACACTGAATGCCATTCGCAGAGATTATGGCTAAAAAATGGATTTCTCCTTGACCCTATAGCTACCATCTAAAATGTAGATTGGCTTTTTTTACATGAAAGAGCCTGAAACGAAATAAATTAGGAAAATAGAAAAAAGAGAGGATTCTTATGAAGTATTTCTTACTGTGTATGTTGCTTATCACTTCCGCATTCCTGTGTGCCGATCCAATGGGCGGAACCTACACGATCGGCGGTAGCAGTGCAAACTTCGAAACCCTGAACGACGCAATAGACGCGCTGACCACGTCGGGAATGAACGACAACGTGGTCTTCGATCTCAACCCGGGTACATACCCCGGTCCTTTCACCATCGATCTCGGTGGCATCGGCTTCAGCCTCACGATCACATCCGGCGGCGACGACGTCTCGGATGTCGTCATGACCAACCCGAACTCGAGCAGCACCGACCACAGCGTCTTCAAGATCACCTCCACAACAAACATCCACATCGACGGACTAACCTTCCAGCCCACTGGAACTTACGCCCGCAGTATCTACATCGAAGGCAACAGCGATGGCTTCCAGTGCACGAACTGTACCTTCAACAACGAGGAAAGCATTACCACGAGCAACCACGAGTGTATCTATGCATGCAGCCGGAACGAATCGGACGCCGACAACGTCGTGATTTCCGGAAATACGTTCAACAACGGTTATGCGCATATTTATATCAACTCATCGAGCAGCAATGACAGCTTCAACAACTGGTCGATCACCGGCAATCAGCACAATGGCGGATGCTATTACGGGATCAGCCTGGTTCGCTGTAACGGTCTTGTGCTCAGTGATGAAACCATCAACGACGCCAACCTCGCGATCTCGTTGTCATCCTGCAACAACGCCGAGGTTTCGAGAAACGTTGTTCGGGCCTGGAACAGCGGCATCGCACTCAACTATTGCCCTTACTCCGAAGTGTTCAACAACGTCATCGACGTGAATGGATACAATTGGTATTATAACAACTACGGATCGGAAGCGAACGGACTGGCCATCACCAACTGTGAAAATGCAGAAGTCTTCTACAACTCCGTCCTGAACACATCGACCCACACCGGCTCGAACGCGGCGGCGATTTCCGGAACCCGCAACACCGTGAAGAACAACCAGTTCGTATCGCTGGGCGGGGGCTACGGATTGTATGCGTACCACATCGATCCCTCGGCATCCAATCGTAACGTGATTACAAACAATAACATCTATTCTACATCAAAGTATGTGTGCAAAGTCATGAACACCTACTACTTAGAGCTGGACGATTACGCTGCGGCGAGCGGTCTCCCGAACTGCAATATCAATCCGTTCTTCGCCAACGATTTCCTCGAAACCGCATCGCCGCACCTGGATCACCAGGGAGTGCCGGTCGGAATAACCGTCGATATCAACGGACAAACACGTGACGCCATCGCGCCTGATATCGGTGCATACGAATACGCTTCCAGCCCCGCGATGACTCCTTTGAACGGAACCTACACCGTCGGTAGCGGTGGAGACTTCGCCACACTCGCGGATTTCGCCTATCAATCAGCGTTCCGCGGCATGAACGGCCCTGTAGTCGTTCAGCTTACCGACGCGGTTTACGAAGAGCAGATCGAGTGGCACCATGTTCCCGGTATCGGCTGGGATCACGAGATGACAATCCAGCCTGCCGGCAGAGACAACGTTACCATTAAGTATTCAGGGCAGGACGCTGAAAACAATTATATCATCCAGATGCAGCGTTGTAAGTATATGACATTCGAGAACATCAACTTCGAGACCGAAACGACGAGCTATGGCAACATGGTCGTAATGCCCGGCTTCAACGGATTCATCGAGTTCGATCAATGCTCCTTCACAGCGCCGATCCAACCCAGTTCGTCCTACTATCGCTTCTCGGTGAAAGCCTACGAGTACACCTATGCGAAGAACATCTCTTTCGATGGCTGTACTTTCACGGGTAACACCGAGGCGATCAAGCTTTGCGGGGACGACACCAGTATTACGAATTGCGACTTCACACAGCAATACATCGGCCTGGAACTCTACACGACCCATAACACGTATGTGTTTGATAATGACTTCAACGGTATAACATACTGGGCGATCACAACCAACGGCGGCAGCGATCTCCAGATACTTCGCAACCGCGTGTTCGTCGATGGCACCAATGGCAACGGCTTTGCGATCTACAACATGGAGCTTGGCGATGAACGCAGCCTGATCGCCAATAATGTCATACACCTCACCGGTGCGACAAGCCACCAGGGAATTACCCTCGGAGGAGACGGATATACCGTCATCAACAACTCCGTCTGGGTCGATGGCGGAAACAGTACTGCGGTCAACCTCTATAACTCCGGCACGATGCAACTCGATTTTGTTAACAACATCCTGGTCTCCATCGACAGCTATGCGCTCGATATAAGCTACTACACACCATCGGATAATCACGTAATCGACTATAACTGCTACTACTCCGAATCGAACTACCTGGCGAAGCTCGAAACCGTATATGAAAATTTAACAGCGCTTCAAAACGGTGTTCCAGCTCAGAACCAGCACTCCATTGCGATCAATCCTCACTTGACGGCCGACATGCACACCCAGAGTCCCTGGCTGCGCGATGTGGGAATATATCGCAGCGAAATCACCGAAGACATGGACGGCGACCTCCGCTTTATATCCTTCGATATCGGTGCGGATCAGCACACCGGCGCAGGCGTATTCACGCACATGAACGGCAGCTATTCTATCGGTGGAGCTGGCGACTACGAAACGATCGACGAGTTTGTCAACGATCTGGAGTTCCGCGGAATCGACGGCGACGTCACCGCAACCCTTCTCGCTGGAACCTATCAGGGGTACCATGTAATCAACGACTATCCGCGTACGGACAGCACTTTCAGAGTCACCATCACAGCGGAGCCAGGCACCTTCCTCGAGCTCGATCCTCTCTACTCGCAACAGAACGACAACTTCTTCTTCCTGCTCAAGGCAGTGAACAACCTAACCTTCGAAGGGCTCGCCTTCTCGACGCTGAGTTCTTCACCCTATTCACAGCAGATCGCCATCAGCGGTCGCTGCGAGAATATTGAGTTCGTGAATTGTTCGTTCAACCTGCCGACCTATTGCTTTGCGATCAGTTCGATACAGGGTTTGGGCGACGGCCTCACCATCGATAACTGCTTCTTCCAGGGCGGCAATCATGGCGTGTATCTCCCGGGAGCGAACTACGACAGCAACCACTATCAGAACGTGACAATCAACAGTTGTCAGTTTAGCGGGATGTCTGGACCGCTCTACCTGTTATTGGTTGACAACCTCGAGATCGCTGGAAGCATGTTCAACCAAAGCCTTACGCCGATCTACATCGCCCATTCAGAAGGCAATATCGATATCCACAACAACCGTATATTCGCTTCGGGCTATTCTAACTCAAATATCAGCGCTTCGCTGGTTAACCTCAACAACATCAATGTCGCAGAAGGCAAAGACGCGAGATTCTACAACAACATCGTCAATGTCACGGATTGCAGTTGCCAGTCATTGACCGGGCTCAACATTGGTTATTCGGATGGTGTTTCTGCAACGCATAACACAATCGCGATCGATAACAAGTCGTATGCCGATTACGGTTGCGCCCTCTCGCTCTATAACAGCGATAACAGCTACATAATCAACAACATCTTGTCGTCCCCCGCCAAAGGCTACGCAGCGTTTGTCACGAGCTGCAATGACACATCCTGGATGGGTAACACCTGCTATGCCAGCGGAAAATACCTCGGCAAGATCGATAACCATTACTACGAACCCTATGCTTTCATGTACACCCAAATGGGCGAGATCGAAGGACAGTACGCAGACCCGCTCCCGGACGAGAACGGCTATGCGCAGTGCTCCTGGCTGCGTGAAAGGGGTATAAGCATATCGCATCCGTACGACATCGACGGGAATCCTTTCGGTAACGATCCGTGCCCGGGCGCAACCGTTATCGCCGACCAAGGTGATCCTGTTATTCACAGCACGATTGTGGGGACCGGTGGATCCTACACCGACTTGAACGAAGCGATCGACGACTTCCGCCTCCGTGGTATGGCCGGCAATATAACGCTCTATGTCGCGCCGGGGACATACGAACCGGTGCGGATCGATTACATTCCGGGTATGATCAACTCATCGCTGACCATTCGCAACCAGAGCGAGAACCCGGTCGTTTTCCAGAGCGAAGCGACCAGCTCGTCGGATAACTGGTGCATCATGCTGAACAACTGCTACAATCTCACGATCGAGGGCATCGAGATTGCGCCTCTGGGAACTGGCTTTGCCAATGGCCTGGCTATCGATCGCTATACGAAGAACGTTGAAGTAAACGACTGCTCTTTCTCCACAGAGCTGTCATCACCCATTTCCAGCAATGTCAGCGCAATATACGGCTACGGTGTCCCATTCGACGGCATCCGTGTTTCCAATTGCGATGTTTCCAACATGGGATACGGCGTCTTCATCTACGGCGCGACGGCGAGTCCGGTAGACAATTCGGGTCTGGAGATTCTCAACAACACCATCGACAACGTATATCTGGGTATCAAGGGCTATTACTGGCTCGATGCAGCGGTTAACGGCAATCGCATCACCGGCTGCCGCGGAAACGGCATGCACATCGAAGACTCGGATCAACTGGAAATCGCGAACAATGTCGTATATTCCACCGGCAGCATAGGTATCCTGCTCGACGACATTCTGAACACCGAACACGAGCAGATGATCTACAACAATTACATCGAGATGAGCGGCACGACCAACGCCGCACTCCATCTTACAGATACCGTCAACGCGCATATCGTGTTCAACACGCTCCGCATGAACACAACCTATTCCAACAGCGTGGCATTCCTGCAGCAATACGGTTGCTCCGGACTCGCCTGGGTCAACAACATCGTGCTGGGCGGAATGATCGCGCCGATCGAGCTTTACAGCATGAGCGACGTCGCGGAAATCCACCACAACCTCACCCACAGTGACGGCGCTTACGCGCGCATCGCGAATACCAACATCACCTCCATCAGCGAGTACCAGGAAGTAACAGGTGACGTTACGACCCTGCTCATGGATCCGGGTTTGGGAGAAGGCTACTACACCGTTGAGGGCTCGAACGCCATCAACAGCGGCGTGGCATACGAAGGAATCGATTTCGATATCGACGGCAATCCGCGCACCGATCCCGATCGTGGTTGCTGGGAATACACCATTCTCGGTCTGGACGCACCGCAGAACGTGGTCGTTACAATCGACGCGGATAACGGGATGATCAACCTGAGCTGGAGCGAAGTTGCCGGCGCTGGCGGTTATCGCGTATACATGAACACGCAACCTGTGGCAGACGGATGGAACTCGCAGTATGTCGAGAGCGCTTCAGCACAGATTCCTGCGTCGCAGGGATATCGCTTTTTCAAGATCAGCGCTGTCGGCTCAATCCCTGCTCTACGCACAAGAAGATAATCTGATATTACATACAAGAACCGCCTCGAATCAAAGAAAGATTCGAGGCGGTTCTATAATATGCCCATGCCCCACCCGGGGTAAGCGCCATCCGCGCGCGGGGGCGGCGCCCCCCCGCGCTTGGGCTGGACAAACATGTTTAAAAATGGTAGTAATGAAACTGGTTTACGATTCGATCCAGATTGGATTGGTGGCGGCAAAACCGCCGTTACGTGTACGAAGCTCCATGCGCAGGTATCCATGATTTGGCGGGGCAATCTTCTTCCGGTTGTCCGGATTGATGATCCTTCGCTCTTTACCGCGATTTACATCCCCAATCAGCAGGTCCACCCGTGTTACCCTGCCGAACTCTTTCGAAGTGATTACCTCGAAGAACAGTCGCTCGCGACGTGCCTTCATCGTTTGCCCAATGTGCACGGCATTCTCGCCTTTGCCCATCTGGAACTTGATGAACGGCCCGTTTGTAACGATCATTTCGCCAGCTCTGATACCCTCGACCGGATCGTTGCTTTCAAGACGGAATACCGTCGTCATTTTTCCGAACGTCTGCTTGCGTGAACTGAACAGCTTCAGGAACGGCACGCGAATCTGGCGCATGATATTGAAATTGCCGTGGGAATCGTTCCCGGCGAGAAGATAGAATCTCCTTCCCGTGAGCAGCATGTCCCGCCAGTGCAGAATGCTCTCGATGATATCGGAGCGCGTGGCCGAGTTGATGCATTGCAGATGTCTGATCCCCGCTGCATCGAAATCGTAGAGCTGCCAGTTACCGCGCCTGATAAGCAGCCGTTGCAGGATCGGTACCCTCTCGAAGGGATGCGCCGCGATCAGGAGTTCGTTCGCTTCCGACTTCAGGTTGCTCAGAAGCTGTTGTGGCTTGTTTTCCAACCACCTCTCCGCGCTGTCTCCGCTTCCGTAGATGAATCCGTCTCGATTCACCGCCAGAAGATGGACGTTCTCGCCATACATATTGCCGATGGACGCCTCTTCCCCATGCACAATCCGGCACTCGGGAGAGTCGAATCGCTGCACTTCCGCTTTCATCCGATTCCATTTCGGCAATGCGGGGTCGTTGCGCAGGCAATCGCCCTCACGGTCGTCCAGATCGTAGGAGTGGTCCGTGACGAAAAACCAGTCGAGCCCCATCGCTTTCGCCATCTCGCGAGTGGTTTGAATGTCAGCGCCAAACTCAACCTGATCGTCCGTGAAATTCGTGTGCACATGCGGATCCCCCGCGTGCCAGCCATCGGGGTACGGAAGCGGTTCGGAGCTGATAAAGCATCGGTACGGAGCCCAGTTCAATCCCGGGTAGTTATCGTTGAAAAATGTATGCTCATTCCCATCAATCGTGCACTCGATCCGCATTGAAACATAGGCCATGCGATCCACTCGAAGGCGCTTGCTGTTGATATACAGCATAACGGATCGGTATGGCGCATCGAAAGCCTGCTCGATCTCGAAATTGATCCGCTCCGTTTTGCCGGACTGTAAAATGCATGCGGTAACACGGTGGATTGTTACGGGGAACTTGTGCGCGTCTTTGACGATCATTACAACGGGCAATCCCCTACCGGATCGAACCACATATCGCGTGGGCAAATCCGTAACAATCTCCGGCATACTGCGGTAGTAAGCCGGCGCAAGCCAGGGAAGCCTGTAATGGATCTCAGCGTAAGCGAATGGAAGTGGTATCATAAGAAAAAACCTCCAGAACGAAGCCTGAAGGTTTTAAAATTTATGCTTTCCGATTACGGAAGCCAGTTACGATGAACTACGTTTTTCAGCTTTTCGGGAGCGTCAACCGACCACGGACCGGAAGGCAGCATGAATTTGATCTGGATGCCTTCGTGTCCAAATTCCTTGGTGGTCTCGGCAATGATGAAGCCACCGGTAATGGTACGGTCTTCCATGGTTACATCGGCAACCCGGAAGTTGAAGTATTTATTATCCGGTTTATAGTTGAGCTGAGAGAAATCGAAGGCGTAATCGCCGTCTCCCAAGTCAGGATTGTTCTTGAATTGCTCATCGAGTTTTGCAGCTTCTTTCACGATCTCGACGGCTTCCATGGTGCGGCTGCGGTCGATCTTCATTTGTCGCAATGGGAAAATAAATGTTACCACGATGCCGACGAGCATAATGATCATCAAAAGCTCGATCAAGGAAAACTTCTTTGCCTGCTTTATGCTCAAGTCGTCAGTCTGACCAACATTGTTCAGGGCTTCGTTTTGATCCGACATTCGTCCTCCAGAGTTTGTTTTTTCTAAAAACGTCCACGCTGTCAATTTTGTCAAAGGTTTTTTCTCGGAAGATTAATAGAGGTTCTTTCCTTGCTGTGATCTCACCCATTCAGCAACGGAATTCCCCTTCACAGCGCTTGATTCCCGGCAATCCTCTTCATCTCTCGAATTTGTTCGACATCCACTCCAATGTGCGCGTTCTCCGGCAGCCCACTCGCGTTGAACCGAATGCTCGATCCGCTTATATCAACGGGCATAATCATCCTGCTGCACGAGGCATGCAGGCCCTTGCAACCCAGGAATTCGAGGATATCTTTTACGTTGGATGGACGTATCCCCGCAGCGGGGAGTATCCCGATCTCACGCCCCGGATGCGACATCATTCCGCGCAAAGTCTCCCGTCCATCCCAGGCGGTTGGCGAGCACCCGCTCGTCAGAATTCGGGTAATACCCAGCTCTTGCAGGATCATCATGTTACCGATCGGGTTCGCAGTTGTATCGAAGGCACGGTGGAAAACGGTCTCGCGCGCGCCGGCGATACCTATCATTTCTTTAACCCGGTCACGATCGATCCGGGAATCTCCATCCAGCACCCCGAAGGCGATGCCATCCGCGCCCAACGCCAGCATGTCCTCCGCTTCGCGCAGCATGGTGCGGAACTCCCGATCCGAGTACCGGAAATTTCCTTCGCGAGGCCTTATCATGACGACCACCGGTACAGCCACGTTCTCCAGCGCTTCTCGCACCGTGGCAGTCGATGGCGTCAATCCGCCCAGTTGCAAAGCGCTGTTGAGCTCCAGGCGATCAGCCCCAGCACCGACAGCCGCAATCGCAGACTCGATATTCCCCACACAGATTTCAAGCATTGATCTTCCTTCAATAGATTTTGACTACCTGATACATAGAGCTGTGGAGCTCGTCAACAAGAAACGCAGAAACATTTTTTAGCAGTCTTTTCGCTGGAGTGCTAAAAAAATATTTGACAGCCTGACACACACGCCTTATATTATCCCCAGAATATGAGGAGCCGGTTCGCCGGACAAGGAGGAAAACAATGATACTCATACCGAAAAAGATCATGACGGAGCACGATCCTATTTCCATGCTGCCTTTGTACGACCGGTATGCCAGGGGGTTCTTCAGAGAACACGAATCGGGAGACCGGTCGCGCACACTCCCCATGGACATCATTGAAAACGACAAGGATTATCTGATTCTGGCAAACCTGCCTGGATTCGAAAAGAAAGACGTCACAATATCCACGCGCAAGGATCACCTGATCATCGAAGCCAAGCCGGATAATCAGCCCGTGGACGATAAAACGAAAGTCCACTACTCAGAGCGTTTCAACGGCAGCTACGCCCGTGCGGTTCACCTGCCGGAGACAATCGATCGCGAGAATATCAAAGCAAGCATGAACGATGGTGTGCTCATGATCACCATCCCGAAGAACGTTCAGCCAAACAAAGAAATTGTTGTTGAATAACAGGAGGTAACAATGAGACTGCTAAGAAGAGATAGCGACTGGTCACTTTTCGATGACTTTCTGAACAGCTTCACCAATGACCGTATATCTCGAGACAGTCGGCTGATGGCTGTCGACGTATTGGAAAACGACGAAGGTTACCAGGTAATGGCAAACCTGCCCGGGGTAAAGAGAGAAGACCTCAAGATCACCGTGAAAGCCAACGAGCTTCTTCTGGAAACATGCCCGGAAAAGGTCGATAACGAGCAAAAGAAAATCGTTCACATGAAGGAACGATACGACGGATGCTACCAGCGCGTAATCAAGCTGCCCGAAAACTGCGATCAAGACAGCATTAAAGCAAACCTGAAGAACGGCGTTCTCACCATCAGCATCCCCAAGGCTGATCCAAAGCCGGACAAGACCATTACCATCGAGTAATCAGCCGCCTCGGCGAAACATAAATCACTCATTCTCAGCCGCCCTCTTTGAGGGCGGTTTTTCTTTGAAACCGCGAACCTCATCGAGAGCAGATTCGTTCGATCCGCGCCCGAAGACGTGTTGTTTCCCACGGACGGCTTGCTGACACCGTCAGGAAATCGCCCGTGGGGTATATACACGTCGAGAGGTGCGAATTGGCAGGCTCTGAATGCCAATTCGCACCGTGGGCGGATCGGGCGAAAATGCCTCGATTGCCATATCAGAGCGAGTTCACCAGCGTTAGCGCCATGGAGGGGATCGTGTTGGCCTGCGCAAGCATCGCAACGCCGCTCTGCAGAAGGATAACGCTGCTCACATACCGGGAAATCTCCTCCGCGTAATCGGCATCGGCGATATCGGACTGCGCGTGGTCCAGCGTGTTGACCTGCGCCTCGAGGTTGTCGATCGATCCCTCCAGCCTATTCTGCAACGCTCCCAGCCATGCTCTCGCGTTATCTTTGTTGATGATCGCCGTATTGACCATATTCAACGCGCTTGTCGCAGCCGCTTGCGTCGAAACCGCCAGATTCGTGTTCGAGAAAAGCGCTGAAGTTCTCACATCCCGCACCGAAATGTAATAGTAATCCTCAGCTCGGGCATTCCCGTCGCCCACGTGAACCAGGACTCCGTCGTTTGGCTCGCTCCACCCGCTTCCATTCGTCCAGGATGAAGACGATGAAAGAGAACCGTCCAGCAGCTTCATTCCGTTGAATGTCGTGGAATTGGCAATCCTGTCGATCTCCGATGCCATCAGCGAGAACTCCGAGTGCATGATCAACCGCTGAGAGTCCGTATAAGTTCCCGTGGAAGCCTGTTCCGCCAGCTCCTTCATCCGGATCAGCTTTTCGTCGATCACATTCATCGCACCTTCGGCAGTCTGGATCAGGGATTGCGCGTCCTGCGCATTGTTTCGCGCTTGTGTATAGGTTGCCTCCTGGGCGCGCATCATCTCGAAGACCGCCAGCCCCGCCGGATCGTCGGCAGCGCTGTTTATGCGCAGTCCAGTTGAAAGACGATATACCGAATTCGTCAACGTACTCAGGGATGTATTCAATTGTGTGGATATCAGATTCGAAATTGAATCCACATTGAAGCTCAGAGCCATTTCAACCTCCTTGTTGCAAAATGCAACCGGTTTACTATGACTATGTCTTCATGGGCGCTCGCAATGAACGGCAAATCTGAGAATGCGCGTACCTGTAGCGTGATACGATAAGGCGGTGTGAACCATAATTGCTGTGAGAAAAAGCTATCTAACCATCTGAAGATAAAATAGCCTCTTCTTAAAACATTGTCAATGTTATTTTCGTGCACCTGCATAATTTTATCTTTTACAATGTTCCCCAAAATCCGGTTTAAGCGAACGACGAATCACCCCTTGTTCTCTATTCATCTCTAACCGACGTTTTCCTCAGTTTTTTTAAGTCGCATCGCAGGTTTCTGCATTAGATTGTGTCTGAAGTAGTAAAAATAGAAACGTGGAGCTTAAATGAAAAAGATAATAATCATCATCATTGTTCTGGCAATCGTTGCCGCAGGAATATTATACTTCACAAAGAAGAAACAACCGGAATCCGAATCGGGGATGGAACTGGCGGAAGTCTCGAGAGGCGACATCGAAAACGTTGTCAGCAGCACGGGAACGCTCGAGACAACCGGCACAGTCGAGGTCGGTACCCAGATGTCCGGCACCGTCTCCAAGGTTCTTGTCGATTACAACGACCTTGTCGAGGTCGATCAGGTGCTGGCCATCATCGATACAACCCAGCTTCACCTTACAATGGAAGCCTCGAGGGCGGAACTTCAGGCAGCCAAAGCCAGAATGCTCCAGGCAAAGCTCGAGTACGACAGCAACCAGGATCTCTTCGAGCAGGAGTTGATATCCTCGTTCGACCTTGAAAGCTACCGGATAAGCTACATGTCATCCGAAGCATCCTATTCGTCTACAAAAGCGAATTACGAGAAGAACCGCAACAACCTGGAACTCTACTCGGTGATCCGCTCCCCCATCAGCGGCATTGTGATCGATCGCGATATCGAAGAGGGGCAAACCGTCGCCTCCAGCTATTCAACACCTACCCTTTTCACGATCGCGAAGAATCTTTCGGAGATGGAAATCTTTGCGTATGTCGACGAAAGCGATATCGGGCAGATAACCAAAGGCATGCCGGTCAGCTTCACCGTTGACGCCTACCCGGACAACAACTACGAGGGCAAAGTCAAGCAAGTTCGCCTAATGCCGGAAACCGTCTCGAACGTTGTTAACTACATCGTCGTGATTTCCGCCCGTAACACGGACATGAAGCTCATGCCGGGCATGACCGCTACCGTCGATTTCATCATCGAACAGAAAAAGGACATCCTTCGGGTATCCAACACCGCTTTGAAATTCCGTCCATCGACCGACGTCATGCACGCCGTGATGGAGAAGAAAAGGGCACAGCGCCAGAATGACAGCACAGGAACGCCTTCTACCGCATCGCAAAGAGGAACTGGCTCTCAACCGCGAGAGAATCGGTCATCACTCTGGTATGTCGATGATTCGGGCGAAATCGATGTGATGTTTGTGGAAACGGGTTCCACCGATGGCGTTTACACTGAAATATCCGGCAACAAGGTGAAAGAAGGCCTTCGCTGCATCACCAGCATGCAAAGCAGCGGTTCATCGAGCACTTCCAACGGTTTGTTCCAGATGCCTGGCCCCGGCGGACGCCCAAGTGGAGGTTCACGTTAATGAAACCGGTTATCGAAATACGCAACCTGAAGAAGGATTACTCTTTGGGAGCTCAAACCGTTCACGCGTTGCGCGGAGTCGATTTAAGCATTAATGAAGGCGAGTTCGTGGCCATCATGGGAGCCTCCGGTTCAGGGAAATCGACCCTCATGAACATCATCGGCTGCCTCGATGAAATGACATCGGGAGAATACTACCTAGACGAAACGGATGTTGGCTCGCTGAAAGCCGATCAATACGCGGATATCCGCAACGAGAAGATCGGATTCGTATTCCAGAGCTTCAACCTTCTCCCCCGCACCACCGCGTTGGAGAACGTGGAGTTGCCCTTGCTATACGATCGCACGCATCGTATCGCCAATCCTCGAGAAAAGGCGATCGAGTGCCTCAACCTTGTTGGACTCTCCGAGCGAATTCACCACGAGCCGAACCAGCTTTCCGGCGGACAGCAACAACGTGTGGCAATCGCCAGGTCGCTGGTAAACGAACCCGCGATCATCCTCGCGGACGAACCCACCGGCAACCTCGATTCGAAAACCTCGGTCGACGTGATGAGATTGTTCCAGGACCTGAACGAGCAAGGGAAAACCATCGTGCTGGTAACGCACGAACCGGATATCGCTCTTTTCGCAAAAAGGAAAGTGGTGCTGCTGGACGGTCGCATCACCAAGGACGAAATCGTGCAGAACCGCTTGAACGCCGCCGAAGAGCTGACCAAAATGAGGGGGATCGAAGATGAAGTGGCTTAATATCTTCAAGGTGTCCCTCAAGAGCATACTCAAGAATAAAATGCGCTCCTTTCTTACTTCACTCGGAATCATTATCGGCGTCTGCTCGGTGATTGTCATGGTTGGTATCGGACGCGGATCGTCCAAGCAGATCGAAGCGAATATCTCTTCGATGGGAACCAACATGATCATGGTTGGAAACGCCCGTCACAGATTTCGCGGTGTTTCTTCAGGAGAAAGGGAGAAGCTGACTTTCGAGGACGTCGACTTCCTGAAGGAAAACTGCAAGCTGTCTTCCGCCTTCTCCGCCAATGTTCGCACCAGTGCGCAGGTGATCAGCGGAAGCAGCAACATGAACACGTCCATTGAAGGGGTCGAGCCGGACTTCCTCACCATCCGCAAATGGGAGGTCGATCAGGGCGCCATGTTTACGGACCGCGACGTAACTACGAAGAAAAAGGTGTGCCTCCTCGGCCAGACCGTCGTGGAAGAGCTTTTTGGCGACGAGAACCCAATCGGAGCACGCATACGCATACGCAATACGCCGTTCAAGGTGGTCGGTACGCTGAAAGAGAAGGGGGAAAACTCCTTCGGGCAGGACCAGGACGACATCATTCTGACGCCTGTGAAAACAGCGCTGTATCGGCTCAAGGGCGGTACGAACATCGATCAGATATACATCAGTGCGAGCTCATCCGAGACAGTGAATGAGGCGATCACGGAAGTCGAGAAGCTCATGTTGATCGCGCACGAGCAATCGAACCTCGACGACGCGGACTTCTGGGTGCGTAGCCAGTCGGAACTCACCGACATGATGACCTCCACCGCAGATACCATGACCGTTCTTCTTGCCGCGATCGCGGGAGTATCGCTGATCGTGGGCGGCATCGGCATCATGAACATCATGCTGGTCTCGGTAACCGAGCGTACGCGTGAGATCGGTATTCGCTTATCCGTTGGAGCCCGTGGAAAGGACGTAATGCTCCAGTTCCTCACGGAGTCGATCATTCTCAGCCTGATTGGCGGTATCACGGGAATCCTTCTGGCCTTCGGCATGATCTTCGCCATGAACAACTATTTCAGCATCCCGGCGATTGGCGAGCCCAAGATCATCACCATCTCATTCCTATTTGCGGGATTCGTCGGCGTGTTCTTTGGCTGGTATCCAGCCCGGAAGGCCTCGAGATTGAATCCGATCGATGCATTGAGATACGAATAGAAACCCGATTCACTAGATAAAGAGAATCCCCTCTGGACGTTGTCCATTGGGGATTCTTCTTTTGATTCGACAGAGAAATCGAGGGGCTGTTGCTTTATATTCAGGTGACGTTATTACTCTGAGTTATCGATCTCTGCATGCTTCTATTTACCATCACCCTTCGACTCCGCTCAGGGTGACATAACGCAATATCCAAAGTAAATAATTCCATACTTCGAAGCTGCCTACCCACCAGATTTGCAACAGTTTTATTACCGAACGATGGTCATTTTCGTAACGGCAAGTCGCTTGTTCCCCGAAGCGCTGACACAGAAGTAAACGCCAGAACCGACGGCCTTACCGCGGCTGTCGTTACCGTCCCAACTGCCGCCTTTGATCTTCGCAATCTGGCGTCCCTTCACATCGTAGATCAAGTAGTTATCTACTGAAATTCCTTCCGGCATGGAGAAACGTATCTGGCTGCCCATGCGCGCGGGGTTGGGGAATACTCGCAGAGATATCTCAGCGACCGGATTCATCGCGCCGTCGTCAACGGACTGCTGCGAAGGATCGATCAGCACGTCTGTCGCCCCCACGGCTACTTCGTAGGATGCGATGAGCGATTGATTGCTCAGATTGTAGCGATAGACGTCCGAATTCTGGATGTAGTCGCCGCCATCGACGGACAGGAGTTCCGTCCCGAAGATATCCAGAGCGTTGCCGCCGAGAAAAATCCCATCGTCTGGAGTGATCAGGACATTGAGGCTTGTCGCGTCATACACGTACACTCCCGCAGGCCATGCGTTGCCCACGTACATCCTGCCATCTGCCGAGGCGACGATCGAGCCCGGGCTGCCGCCAATCTCCAGCACATCAACCACCTCGTACGTATTGGGATCGATGATATCGATCACGCCGGGGTTGTTGAAATAGTCACCCGTGCAGGTCAGGTGTAGAAGACCGTTGTAAGCAGCGATATCCTGTGGATTCAGGTCCGTATCGATAGTTGCAAGAACCGCGCATGTCTGCGCATCGATCACGGTAACCGTACCGGGGGCGTAGCTCATATCGGATGGCGTGTATCCGCTGTTGGATACGTACAGTATGCCTCCGCGATACAGAACGCTTTGCGGATAGATGCCTACATCGACGGTTCCCGTAATTTCGTTGTCTGCGGGATCGATTTGATAGAGCTTTTCGCTCGCGCTACCCGTAATCCAAAGGTATCCGTTGCCTGCGCAAACGTCGTAGGGAAGCACGTTGTCGCCCAGATAAATCGAAGTTCGATCTCGATCATTGTCTAGATCGATGACCTGAAGCGTGTTTTCGTATGTTATTGTAACATACGCTTTCCCATCCAGAATTTCCATGCGATTGGGCGCCGCATACGCGTCTGCGCCCAGCATTGCGAAATCGGGATCGATGGTACCGTTTTCCGAATTGACTACCGACATGACCTGGCTCTCGGAATTGACGACGTAGAAATCGTATGCCGATAGCGCTGCAAACTGCATTACAAGCAGTAAAAACAAAATGGTGAGATTCTTCATCTTTCCTCCTCAATGAGGAGGGTTCGTAAGGGAAATGCCACAATACGCGTGCATTTTCCAACCTTGCTCTCCCTCCGAAAGTGATTGGATATTGATTGCGGCATGTTTCCTGGCTCGAAGCTTTCACCCTCTCGGGTTGCCTACTCGCTCTGCCTTCCCAACCTTCGGTCAGTGACATTCGTAGAGCTTTCGTTACTTCTCACAGGAGCGGGGGCTGCTCCCGAATTTCACGGGGATTCCATCTTGGCGTCGCTAAGACGAACCGTAATCTTTCGCACTTTTTTATACACCCGCTTTCACGTCAAGCGATACTTCCCAAAATCATCACACCCGCCGGTAGCAGATTCGTTTCATCCCCGCGTAACCCTATTATATACACTCCGAAGTCACATTTTTCTCAATTGAAATTGAGAAAAATGTGACGAAGGTGTGTTGTTATAGGGTGAAGCGGCGGATGGAGCGAAGGTGCACCGGCTGCCAGAAGGAATGCTCATCGGATGCTTTTCATGTTTGCTTACCGGTGTGGCATCTTCGCCCGAAATGCTTTCCAGCGTGGATATAACACATCCTCCTGACTATCGAGCCTTGAAAAAGGATGTGTAACACCACGCTGGAAAGCATTTCGAACAAATCTACTCACACCTCGCGGTCTTTTCCTCGCGATCGGCGCATAAAAAAGGGAGTCCGGCTTCGGACTCCCTTTCATTTATTGAATTATGGATTTTGCTTATTTTAGAAGAAGCATCTTCCTGACATTCACCTTGTCGCCAGTTGTGAGCTTGTAGAAATACAAGCCTGAACTGACGTCGCGGTTATTGTCGTCTTTTCCGAACCACGTAACTTCGTGCTTTCCGGATTCCATGTACTGAGCCACAAGGGTTTTCACTTTCTGACCACGTACATTGTATACTTCTAGCGCAACATCCATCTCGTTCGGCAGAGCGAACTCGATGGTCGTCACAGGATTGAACGGATTCGGGTAGTTCTGTTGAAGAACGACATCGCTGTATGCGACGGTACCGTCATCGACCGAAGTGTACTCATCGGGCGCGTCCGTAGTGAACTTGATTGCCAGTCCGTTCGCAAGCGTCGACGCGGTTGCGGGATAGATATTTGCGTATGAATAGCAAACGCCAGAATCATGATGATTGCTCTCAATACCCACAGTACTGTAATTGCTATCGATATCCGGGTTGTCAACCGTCTGGTAATTGAAAACGATATCGCCGTCGTGATCTACGCGCGGGATCAAAACGACCTCGAACTTTTCGATCGAGGTATTGTTTTCCTGGTTGTACGCGTCGTTCCACTGAACGATGAACTCGTTAGCGCCCTCATCGTAGTAATAAACGATTCGCATGTCGTTAACGGTGCGTTCGTCGTCAACAACCAATCCCTTGAGGTCGTCCCAGTACGGGGCGATCAGGTTTGCGGGACCAAGCGCCGCGGGGATGTTCCAGTTACGGAAATTCGCCATCCAGGTTCTCCCCATGGAGAGCCATCCGTTCGAGCAGATCGTCACTTCATCGAAGTCCTGACCGTAGAAACGGAATGTGAAGGGAAGATCGACGGTTTCAGAGGCGTCGTCTGTCCAGAGGAACACCGTACCGTTGCCACCTTCGTTCGGATCGATCGTGTGCCACTCGTATACTGGAGCAGGAACGTCATATCCGGTATCGTTGTTGTCGTATGCGTAATACCCGTACGCGTCGGGACCCGTGGGCGCCGACTGATCGACCGGGCCGATCTCCGTATATGCGTAGTTGTACGTCTCACGACCGTCTTCATCCTCGATGTTCAGGAGGAAACGAACGCTTCTGCCGAGAAATGCGTTCGAGCCGGCCTCGACGTTGAGAGTCGCGGTACCCGTAGAGCCGGAAGCGATGTCGCCAAACGTAATCTCGGCGCTGTTCACTGTCACTGCGTCTGTCGAAGAAACGACATTCGCGGTAACGCCTACGGCGTCGTAAGAACTGATATTGGTAAGCTGAATGGTGATATCCGTTGTCTCTCCCGGTGAGAGGAAACCGTCGCCGGTTGGCGTGCAAGCCGTGACTTCAAACAGCAAAGCACCCGCTACTGCGACAAGCTTGGACACGTCCCCATTGGAGAATTCAGCCGTGAGCTCGATGAATTCATGGAACGGACATTCCACAGAAATATCGAATGTGCCGTTCGCTGTAGCTGTTCCGCCAGCAGCAATCGAGCCAAAGTTCCATACATCGTCCGTGCTGATGAAATACGGTGAATCGGACGTAAGCGTGGCGGTAAGATCGCTAACCGCCGCATCGTTGAAGTTCTGAACCGTGATGGAGAGCCCGGCGGTCATACCCGAGTACACGTTGCTGAGCGTATGCTCCACGATACCCACATTGTCGGAAGCAACAATCGGAATTGACTGGTAAACCGGCACGGCATTCTCGCGAGAGATCGTCACCAGAAGATTTCCCGTCTCGCTCGTGTCGATGTTCAGGAATGCGTGACCTGCATCCACGCGAGCGAAGGAGAAGTTCACCATGTCGCGCGATGCGGTAACGATCCCGCCGTTCCATCCCGATAGATCGAGCGAGAGATAGTTTGTTCCCTTCTCGATCTGGGCAGGCAGAACGGCCGTCGGCGTATCTGGAACCTGCTTCCACATTTTGAGAGAAGGATCAGACAGAATGTTGTAGATATGGTAGTAGAATTCCGTTACCCCACCCTGCTCGTTATCGTTGGGATAGTTGTTGTAAAGTTCTGTTTTTCCGCGAAGAACCGCAGTTCCGAAGGAATGGATCCCCTCTTCCAAGACACCCTGATAGAATCCGGAAGAAACCGCGTTGTTCGGTTCCGTACTTGTGTGCAGATACGAAGGGCCGAAGAACGCCACGGCTCCATTGGGAGCGCTTGCGGAACCCATGCGCATCCATTGCTCGCCGAAGCATGCGTTTCCGTCAACCGTGTCGCCGAAGTCCCCCGTTCCGCAAACAACAGAAGATACAACGTGCATCTTCTCGCCGCTTGTTACCGATGCAAGGTCATCCGAGTGGTACCGGGGATAATGCCAGCCGTTCTCGGCTCCCCATCCGCGATAACTGACAAACTGAGCGCCAGCGTTGAGGATTGGGGTTATATAAGGCGCGCCGTTCGAAACCGGCGGGTAGAACAACGTATCGACGGTCGTGTACCCATGATTCACAAATTGATCCCGGAGCCATTTCGACATCAAAACCGGTGTAACGGGCACGATTGGCTGGCCGTAGTTACCGGCGACAACCAGCGCTCTGTTGAACCACGCGGTATCGGCCATGTAGGGCGTTCTTTCATACTTGATGGTCTTCGAAAATATGCTGAGCGCATGATCGAGAACATTGATCGAAACACGGCCAACGATCATCTCGGGAAGGAAATCGTCTCCCTCGATCAACGTATAAGGTAAGTCAGTAACATTGTTGTCCAAAGAAGTGTAGAAAGTCGGGCAACTAAGGCTCCCGACAACATCGCCGATCACGATCAGGTACTCCGGGCGGTTCTCGGCGTTGTTATAGAAATCCGCAATCCAGGCGCGAATATCGTTCGCGTTGGTGGAGATATTCTCGATGTCTTCGATGGTAACTTCAAATCCTAATGACCTCTTCCAGGTCACGAAGTTCTGGATACTCGGCGTTATCGTCGAGTGACTGATGATAAGCATGGACGGTCTTTGATACGACATGTGGCGAAGATACGAGGTTTCGTAGTTCGCTGCCATCTGTTTGTAAATGGGGACATAAGCCTCGGATACGTTCTGAGGATACGTAAATGTCCCGTTGGATATCAGAGAATATTCCAGGTCGTCGATGCGACTTTCAAGACCGTTTTCGTCCCGTGAAGTTTCAATACGCACGGTAAAACCGCGCATTTCTCTCAGCGTGAACTGCTTGGCGACAGCAACACGCTCAGGCTGGATTTGTTCATATTGATTAACTCGTTCGCCTTCCGCATTGTAGAGTCCAATCCGCATGGACTGGATTTCAACCGAGACGCTTTGAGCCGGAATGGCAAACGTTTGCTGCGCAAAGCGGTTTACGCTTTCTTCCTGCTGATAGCTGCAACTTACCTGAACAGTTCCTGCACTCTCGACGATATCGAGAGCTGGAGCCGCGAACAGCAGCCCGGATACTACGATTAGAAGCAGCAGGATGGGGGTTTTCTTCATAATTCCTCCGTTATCTATTTAATTAAACATGCTTTTCGTGTCTTCGTGTTCTCTCCATCAACGGTCAATCGATAGAAATAGACGCCGCTCGCCTGACCGGTCGCGTCCCAGAATATCTTGCCACGTTCCATATCCTCTTTGTTCAGCGTGATTTTTTCCACGCGCTGACCACGGATATTGAACACGTTGATTTCTGCGGTCTTCGCCGAGGAAGGCACCGAGTAGGCGAACACGGTTTTCGGGTTGAACGGGTTGGGATAGTTCGGTTTCAGCCTCACAACCTTGAAAGGCACAACCTCGGACGGATCGACATCGGTAACCATGTAGTTGCCGCCGGTGATCGTAAGATCGTCGATCGTCCAGCCCGGATCGACCAGAACGGGGTCCGGTGAATCAGCCGTAAGGCGGAAGCGGAAATACAGGGTTTGTCCGGCATACTCATCCAGGGGGATGATAACGCGGCTCCACCAGTCTTTCTTGCCCGTGTCTCTCCATATCTCCGTCCAGGTCTCCTGATCGCTTGAAACTTCGACATGGGCGAAATCCCAATCGGGTTCGGTGTAGAGGTGCTGCATGAATTCGAGATTGTAGTGTTCGTAGTTGTCGAGCGCTACCGGTTCGTGTGTGGCGATGTTGACGTCGCAGTTCGCCTCATAGAATCCATATCCGCCCCAGCTATCGGTAATCGCGCTTCCCTCATTCGATAATTCATCGATGATCTGCCATGGACCATCGACATCCATGCTCAACGCTTCCGCGTCGTTGAAATCTTCGGAGAAAAGGACGTTGCCATCCGAAAGCTCGATCGTGAGTCCATGCGTTCCCGGCTGGAAATCGTAGGTGTCGACGCACGTCATGTAGCCATCGGCGCGGAAGATCACTTCATGGCTGCCGGCCCAGGAATTGATCGTGAAGTTCCCATCCACGACATCGAAGGTCTGATCCTCGACATCGCGTACAATGATCTCGCCGTCAACCGGCTGCCCGTTGGATGACATCGTGCCGTTGAATGTCACTTCATCCAGCGGTTGGAGGTAGACATCGCGCGTTGTCCAGCTTGTGGGATTCACCACAACCGACTGCGAGTATGTCTCATAACCGTTTTTCTGGACAGTCAACGTGTACGTTCCCTGAGTGAGCGGCCTCCAGAAACGTCCGTACAATTCATCGGTCTTGCGTGGGGTGAAGTACTTCGATTGACGTTCTTCTATGATCACCTCGGCGACGATCGGTTCCCCGGTTACCGCGTCGTAGACATGGCCTGTCAGCATTGGGCAGATATCGATGATCGCGCTCATCGTTCTTTTGAGCATCCAGTTGATGCCGGGAACGTTCTTCACAATCGTATCGTGCATGTTGGATGAATCAGGTTGATTGTAAGCCACTTCGATCGTAAGCTGGATCGTGCCGTATTCGGCGTAGAACCACTGCGTCGACTTCCCGATTCTTCCCTGGGATGCCGACGGCTCGTAGGTTCCGATACCCGCGGATTTCACAATTGATCCGGCTACGTTGTCCCCAATCTGCTTGCAAATGAGGTAGTCCGGATTCCTGCGGTTTGAGAGTCCCTTGAACTCCCACGGGTAAAACACTTTTTCCGAGAAATTGCCCGTGCGTGAGTCATGATAATTGATACCGTAGATGAAGTGCTGCCGGTCACCCAAATCCTTGATCGCGGTAGTTCCGCCTTCCGAGAAGGGGTACGGCCCACGGTAGTAATCGTAGAGCTCGTCACCGTTGATACTGTAAAGAGTATCGCCGTGCACCCAACCGAAATCGTAGTTACGGTTCGGATCGACACCGTCGATATCATTTCCGGGATTGGGAATGTAATCGAAGATTCCATCCTCGTTGTTATCTCTTACCGTTTTCCGGAATGAGTCGTCGTTCATGTTCATTACAACTTCAAGCCCCGAAGGGTTGATCGTGGGAACGAACCATATTTCGAGATTCTCGATAAACATTCTGTATGGATTTGTTGTGTTGTGCTCCAGCAGCAGATTCATATAAAATAGAACAATTTCAATTCCCGTAACTTCTTCAGCGTGGCACTGGCCCACAAAAAATACAGCCGGTTCGTCTTCATCGACATCGGCATTGTCCGAAATCTTCATAGCGTAGATCGGTTTTGCTTCCATGTATGATGAAGGCCTCGAATATCCAATAATTTCCAGGTGTGTAATTTCAGGATAGGCATCGGCCCAAGCGATCAGTTGTTCGTTGATTTCCTCATTGGTATGCCAGTAGCTCGGCATATTCGTTTGAGCAACGAGTTGAAGGGTGATGAATATGATCGCCATCGTCAAGATGCGTTTCATGAGATCCTCCTCTAATACGGTTTTCGATCGATCGGCTTTCCATGCTTAACATCGATCCTAAAACCTTTCCTGAGAGCAACTTCCGCCCCGAACAACCCCGTTTGGAGATATCCTGAGAAGCGGAAACCATATTGTCACGATTCTCCGACGGATACAACTCCGCCGGAGAATCAAAGTATTTACCGGGTGCGTCTATTTAATCAAGACCATTTTGCGGGTCAGTTCCTTTCCGCCTGCGTTGAGCCGGTAGAAATAGATACCGCTGGATACACCTTCGTTTCTTTCGTCCTTGCCATCCCACACAACCTTGTGCGTTCCGGCAGTGAAGCTTTCGTTCACCAGCGTTTTGACCTTCTGCCCGCGGATGTTGTAAACGCCGAGCTCCACATTGCCCTTGTTCAGAATCGAAAATTCGATCGTGGTCTCAGGGTTGAAAGGATTCGGGAAGTTTTGCCCGAGCTTCGCAGCAGCCGGTGGAGCGCTATCATCGCTGATTCCGTGGTAGTTGTTGTTAACACGCTGCGCGTAGATGCCGTACACATACGACTTACCGCTGGATCGAAGGTCGCTCCAGACAACCGTCGTGTGTCCGGGCCCTGACGGAACGATCTGAGGTGATTCCTGCCACTTGATCGCATCGCAAAGGGTTTTGTACGAACTCCAGTTTGCGGTTCCGTCCGCCTTGAGGTTGTGCATACACAGGTCGTTGTCCATCACGCTCCAGTCTTCCCATGCAATCATTACATAGTCGTCGTAAGCGAGAACTGCCGGATTAGCCTGCGCCGAGTCCTGCTGCGCGATCCAGAGCGCATCGTTGCCCCATTCGATGTCTCCAGCCGGATCCATTTTCTGCATCGCGACATCCTCATCGTTTCCCAAACGGAAATCCGACCAGATGAAGTAATAGTCATCGCCGTTAGTAGAGAGTTCAAACTGGTACTGCGCATTTTCGTAATCTGCGATCGGGATGCCGTTTTCCGCCCACTGGATCGTTCCATCGGGGGAAACAAGCTGCCCGTAAATCGAAGACGATTCGTGGCGGAAGTCTTCCCAGATCACCAGGAGTCCGTCATTCGTCATTTCAGCTTTGAGGTTCTTCTGGATACCTTCGACATTGCATAATGTCAGCCCTTCCGTCGGCCATCCCGCTGCGGGGTTGCCATCGCTATCGATGCGAATGATGTAAGCATCATCGAGGTCGTGGTAAAGGATATAGTCTTCGTATACACAATCCACGGTACAATCCACACCGTTCATAAGGAATTGAATACCTTCATCCCCCCACTGGCGTACTCCATCGACAATCTTCTGAATGTAAAGCGCGTATACGTGTATAAAATTTTCCGAATCAAATACGAGGTTTGACCAGGCAATATAGTACTCCGATCCGATACGTCCTATGTGCGGATTCCTTTGCGAGAGTGTCGCGGAGCTAATTTCAATACCATTGGGTCCCCAAAGCCTGTTGCCTTCATCATCCATTGCTTGGGCATGTGCACGCAGGAAAGCGACATCTTCCTGCTCCCATACAGCAACAACGCCGCCATCGTGGTAATCGACGATGTCGATAGACGCCTGATTGACATTGTCTGTCTCCAGATCCTCAGTGAAGCTGATGCCGTTGTCCTGAAACAACATCTGGCCATCCGGCGAGATCATCTGCATGAACGCTCTTTCGCCGATAACGCCATAACGGGCGTCATTCCAAACAACGACGGTGTTGTCGTTTTGCTCGATAGCGATAATTTCCGAGGCATCGCCTTCAAGTCCCCAGTAGAACATGACGCCGTTGTCCTGAAGAAGGAAATCGCCGTCGCTATCCATAACCTGGTAATACAAACCAATTGATCCGTCGCGACGGTCGCCCCAGCAGATGAAGTAGTTGTCGCCGGCTGAGTTGATAAGCGGGCTGTATTGTTCCAGCGCTGCGCTACATACTGGAATGCCGTTACTTGCCCATTCAACTGAGCCATCGTTTACAACATGCTGAATATAAATATCTTCGTAATTATGTCCGCCAAACCGTTCGTCGTCCCAAACGATGTAGCAACCGCCGTCATCATCTGGACGCAGACGAGGATTGAGCTGGTTTTCTTCTGCGTCGCAGATCAACAGACCGTTGGTATCCCAGAGGAGGTTGCCGCTCGCGTCGAGTTTCTGCGCGTAGATATCGGTTTTATCGCCTTCATTTCGCTTATCTTCCCAGGTCACGATCATTGTTCCGTCAACGGCGGAGGTAACGCGCGGGTTTTCCTGTACGCTCGTTCCCTGATAAACGACATGGCTGTTGCTCCAAAGCAGGTTGCCATTGACATCAACGCTCTGCGCGAAGATATCGCCATCATTTTCGATACGACGGTCGCACCATGCGAATCCGTATGTTGTCGCGCTCATCTGGCACATCTTGACATCAATCTGATCCTGAACGGCGTCAGAAAGCGTTACGGACCAGTCGATGGTTCCATCGGATAGAATCCTCTTTGCCAGGATGTCCTTGCCGCCATTGTCATTCACGTAAGCCAGAACGGCTCCGCCCTGACCGTCTTCCCAGAAGGTATGGGTAACCGGTTCGCCCGTTTCATTGGTAAGCGCGATCCCGTTTTCGCCCCAGATGTCCTCACCATCGGCGTTAACATGCGCGCCATAAATATCTTTACCACCGGCGGCGCGGCTATCGATCCAGATGATGTACGCGCCACCACTCTGATCCGCAACGATGTTCAGACTGATCTGAACATTCGGAGCCGTACAGAGAGGAACGCCGCCTTCCTGCCACAATAGTTCGCCTTCAACACTTAACTTCTGCATGAAAATATCGCCGTAGACAGGCTGTTCGTTGAATTCAACCCAGGCAATGATGATCCCACCGTCGGAAGTTCCGATAACAACCGGGTCTTCCTGGCGATCGATCTTTCCGTCGACCAACACGGGATTATCGCCCCAAACCTTGTTGCCGTCAGCGTCGACAAGTTGAGCCCAGAGGTCGCGATCACCACGCTTGGTGTCCGACCATGTGTAAACTACGGTTCCGTTCGTGAGCGCGGCGGCTGCACGAGACCACTCGATATTTTCTCCCTGTCTTACAGGGATACCGTTCTCCTGCCATGTAACCCACTCTGAGTTCTGCGCGAACATAAACGTCGCCAGGATGGCAAGCAATACGATCCAAAATAACTTCATCATTCCTCCGTGACTATTTTTTATCTGTCTTTTCTATATTCAAAACGTACACATTATTCTTCACTGTAAATATCCGCAACAATATGCGTTGCAATAATCAGAGCAATAACCTTGCCAGTTTTTACCCAATTTTCCTACTTCTCGATTATACCGGAGATTTTGTAAAGAAACATTTGACATTTTTTGCATTCCCCATTAATGATTTCTGTTACGAGAATACTCGTTCAGGATTCATACGAATACAGGGGAAACCATGAACAGCAACAGGTGGATTAACATAAGCCTAACAATCATCGTCATGACGATTGTCGTTACAATTCTCAAGCAATTGAAATCTGTTTTCATCCCATTGACGTTTGCCATTTACCTGTCATTTATTTTTTCTCCCATCAATCGATATCTCACCTCGAAACGAGTTCCCAAAATGCTGACGGTTACATTATTGGTTGTTATCATCTTCTTTACATTTACATTGGCCGGTACTCTTGTTTACACTGGAATCGCGACTTTTGCGGACGACTGGCCGTGGTACAAAGAAAGAATCGGCCATTTCCTCGAAGATACGGCAAAAAGACTCCGCCTTCCGGATTATACCATCGACAAGGAACAGATCATCGAGCACCCCGAGAACTTCGGGAAAGACGGAAAGCCGTTGGAGTCGCATGAAAGGGACCTGCTGAAGAAGCAAGTACGGGAGTATTTCTCGGACGTCGAGATATCGGATATCCTCAGGCAGTTCTCTATTCAGAATGTGATCACGAACACGATGGGGACGTTTGGCGATTTCCTGTTCAAGCTCATGATGACCATTATCTTCATGATCTTCATTGTGGCGGGGCGGGAGCGTTTTGCCAGACGCCTGGCGCGCGCTCTGACGCAGGTCGAGCAGAAGCACTCCAGCAGCATTTTCCAGGAAGTTGAGAAGAACATCATCCGCTACCTGATTGTCAAAACCTTCATCAGTCTCGGAACCGCGCTATTCGGTATGTTTTTCGTTTACATATTCGGGATCGATTTCGTTATTATCACGGGACTGCTTCTCTTCATCATGAATTTTATCCCCAATATCGGCTCGATCCTGGCCTCGATGTTCCCCATCATTGTCAGCATCTTCCAGTATGGATTCGGCTGGCAAACATTTGCCATCTTTGGAGCGCTGACTGGTGTCCAGACAGTCTTCGGAAACATCATCGAGCCTAAAATCCTCGGGGATCAATACAATCTCTCGCCGGTCGTTATACTCTTCGCCCTCATTTTCTGGGGCTGGGTATGGGGAGCCGTGGGTATGGTTCTGGCCGTGCCGATCGTACTCACCATTCATATTATTATCCGCGAGTTCGAATCGCTGCGGGTGATCACGGCGATCCTGAGTGACGACTAATGGCAGTAAAAGTAGCGCATGTGTCCAATTGGGCCGAAACAGTCGGTATCCGTAGCGGCGATTCGATTCTCCGCATCAACGGGAATGCGATCCGCGACTTCCTCGATTTCCAGTTCCATATCGATGACGACGACATCCTTTCCCTGGAATTCCTCGACCGGAATCATGAAATTCAGCGCGTACATTACGACTACATGGTCGACGGCGATATGGGCATCGAGCTCGAACAACATAAGTGCCGGGAATGCGTAAACAATTGCATCTTCTGCTTCGTGGATCAAATGCCCCCGAAGTCCCGCCCATCCCTCAACGTGAAGGACGACGATTACGCCTTCTCCTTCGTGTTCGGCAACTTCGTCACCCTCACCAATCTCTCGATGAAACAGCTCGAAAATAATGTGAATATGCGACTCTCCCCCATGTACATCTCGGTTCACACCACGGATCGCGACCTCCACAAGAAAATGCTCCGCTACCGCCAGGATTTCGATATCATGCAGCGACTCAGCTACCTGAACGAAAACGGGATCGAAATGCACACGCAGATTGTCGTGGTTCCCGGATGGAATGACGGAGAGGCCCTCGAGAGATCGCTCCGCGACCTTCTTTCACTTGAGTTGGTGACATCCGTCGGCGTCGTGCCGGTTGGCTTGACACGCTTTCGGGAGCGCCTTCCCGAGCTGAACAGAGTCGATAGTGACGGAGCTCGTGCCATGATCGAGACGGTCGATCGATTCAACGCACAGCAGGATTTCAATCGCGTTTTCTGCTCCGACGAGATTTATCTCCTCGCCGGAATCGATGTACCGGACGAGGATTATTACCTCGATTTCGCGCAGATCGAGAACGGCATCGGTATGATCCGCACCCTGATCGAGAACTGGAACGCATATCGCGACGAATTCATCGATGATTTCAAGGCGCAGAACCTGTCGCGCATCCTGTTCGTGACGGGCAAGCTGGCGTTCCCATTCATACGGCATATCGCGGAGGATATCGCCTCCGAGGGGATTCATGCCGACGCGATCGCAGTCGAGAATCGTTATCTCGGCGAGTGCGTAACCGTCGCGGGGCTCCTCACCTATCAGGATATCACCCGTCAGGTCAATGCAAGCGGCTATGACGCTGTCATCCTCCCCTCCTCCATCCTCAACACCGATAACATCACACTCGACGGCCACACAGTGGACGATCTGGAGCGCAAGCTCGGAGTCGGCGTGATCTTCATCGACGAGCTGATGCAGCCCTGATTCGATTAGCAAGGGGCGCAAGCATCTGGTAATGAAGCTGCAAACGGGATTATTTCGCGACAACCTCGAAAATTCATTGACACGGATTCCTCAATGTAATTAGTGGTTCTTCGCAAATGCACTTACAATATGGTGGCTGTAGCTCAGCTGGCAGAGCACAGGATTGTGGCTCCTGTGGTCGTGGGTTCAAGTCCCATCAGCCACCCCATCTTTTTTAATCGTGCAAGGACATCCCCATGAAAATCATCTTCGTTCGCTTCTCTCAGATCAACGATTGCCCCATTGGCATCCCCAAGAAAATGTTCGACGATATCACCGCTCTGTTCTCCGCTCGCAAGCGGGAGTTCGAGCTGTTCTTCATCGAGATCGACGGCGCCATCGAAGGCTTTTTTACGCTCCCACAGAAGCAGAATATTGTATATCTGCCACTCTACCACGAGCGGGAGTTTCAGCCGGGGGTAGCAGAATCGCTGATGAAGGAAGTGCGGAAACTTCTTGAATCGCGGGAATACAAGTACCTTTCAATCCTGTACAGAAGCGTGTCGCCGGTCAAAACCCAGCTTCCGCTTCTGGGTGAATTCCTGGAGATCGAGAACAGCTCCTCCAGCTACCACATGGACAGCCCCGTGCAGCCGGCTGAGATCGAACCGGACCGGTTCTCCTGGAACATGATCACGCCGGACGAGGCGACCTTGTTGAGCTTCCAGCTTACGGTGTTCCCGAACGATCCGGAGTATATGGGGCTTTCCTGGGACGCATTGGTGCACGATTACCTCACAAAGTACGACAACATCAAGTGCATAAACTGCAACGACGGCTTCAAGCTCGCCGGCTGCCTGATGTCCATCGATTACGGAGAGTACATTTATATATACAGCATCGGCGTTCACCCCGACTATCGTCGTAACGGAATCGGCAGAAAGCTGCTGACTCGCCTCATGAACGAGTATCCGGGCAGACTGATCCGTCTGGAGGCATATTCGCGGGATGTTCCGGCCATCACGTTGTACAGGAATTACGGATTCAAGCATATCATGATGACACAGTTGATTGCAAAGAGGGGTTGATAAGGCGGAAACAGACTATTCCGTGTCTTCGATCGGTTTGCCGTTGTGAAGCAGGTAGTTGTACGTCAGTGCCAGCAGCATCCAGAAATAGAGGCCCACGGTGAAATGGGCGATGAAGACGTCGGTGAGGCCAAACACCATCTCGACGGCGATGGCGACAAACAGCATGTACTCGAAGCTGATGTCCTTGATCTCCCTCACCCGAAGATAGCACTTCTTGATTATTGAGACAATGGGCGTGAAAAACCCGATGAAACCAACGATTCCCATCTCCACCAGAATCCTCAGGTAAATATTGTGAGAGTGCCGGGCGTAAAGGAAATCCCATTCCATATACGAATCGTAGAGCACGGAAAAGGAGTCGATACCATTCCCCAGGAAGAAGTGATCCTTGATCAGCAGAATCGAGTAGAACCACGCAACCATACGAATCACGGACGATCCGTCACCTGATTTGGCGTCGACCAGGCGTTCGACCATTGCACCGGGTAGTATAAAAGGAATGACAAGCATCAGCGGTATGAGATAGCGGAACAGCCGCGGCTTCTTGAGCGCCATGAGGAACAAGCCGAACGCGACACCGATCAGAACGATCTTCGTGTAAGTGAATACCATCCCGAGGAATACCAGGAACAACGCAACCAGGTAATACATACGCTTGTTGGAGGATTGCTCCTCCAGCATGAGCGCGATTCCGGTGAAGAGATTGATAACGTAATATCCGTTGATCGTCATCGCGGTTGTCCACAGCGAACCGATTCGGTCTCCCGGATGAGTTACGGCAATCGCGATTCCGGCAATCCCGAGGATGAGCGCGATCGTAAAATGCCCTTTCAGTATCATCTTGAACTTGTCCAGCGACAAACTCGTGTTCATGATGATGGTGAACACGATAATGGGGGTGATACACTCGTTCATGAGGAACATGAAAGCGCCATCGCCACGAACGCCCAGGAAGAAGGAACGCAATCCGGCCGCCAGCAGAATGAGAAAAGTCGGGAAATAGTGTATGTTGAAATCGAAAACCTTTTTACGGACAATCTGCTCATACGTGAAGACAAGAACCAGTAACAGCAGATAGCAGATATTCAGGAAGAATATCGGTCTGATAAACAGAATCGGCGAGAGCCCGAGCACACTCATGACACTCAACCCGGCAACGAGGAAATACAACATCACTGCGCCCAGCGCAACCACGGTGAACGCGAACAGGCCGACGGACATGTTCTGCCCGATGTAAGCAAGCCAGAGAATCACCAGTGCCGCGATAGATCCCACAACCAGGATCGACAATGGGCGTAGTACTTTCAGCATCTTCGTTTACTGGGTTCTGAGAAGTTCGATAAACTTTTCCTTGTGTGAACGGATCAAATCGAATGTGAAACTCGCGAGGCATGACACTACGATTGCCAGGATAAACGAGACGATACAGATGATCGCTCTTCTCGGTCTTTCACGCAATCCCGCCGGGGCAGGACGCTGGATATACTGGATGGTGGTGAGGTTGTTGATTTCTTCCAGCTTCGCGTATTCATACTGCGGAACCAACTCCTGATAAATCGCCTTTGACAATTCGAGTTTCATCATCAGCTTCGCATACTCGATGCTGAAAGAGTTCACCTTATCGAGCGGAGGCAGGTATTTGGAAATCTGCTCCGACTGCATATCGTCGATCTGCTCGTCGATGATTTTCAAGCGCGATTCGTGCTCGAAGATCAATGGGTTATCTTCGTTAAAATGCTCTTTCATATAGCCAAGCTCAACCCGCGTGGAAACCTGCTCTTCCAGCAGACCTTCGAGGGCTTTCAGGGCGACGCCGATCTGACTCTGGAGCTCGATGATATTGTGCTCGTTCTGGAACGCGATCAGTTCTTCCGAGGAATGTTCGATCTCTTTTTCGAGCTGCTGGATCCGCTCCTCGAGGAAAATCCGTTTCTCTTTGCCCTTCGTGAGCCTTACTTCTTTATTGTAATAATCGAGTTTTTCGATGTAGTAGTTCACCATTTCCATGGACATGAACTTGTCTTTCGTCTCGGCCGCGACGGCAATCGTCCCGGTGTCCTCGTTGATGTTGAACGTCATGATTTCCTTGCCCAACATCTCGATCGCCTCGTCCAGAACCTTGAGAGAATCTTCGGTATAGAGTTCCTGCGGAACTTCAAGGTAGTCCAGCAGCTTGAATTTATGAATGACGTCCACAGAGAATTCCCGCGTTTGCATGATCTGCTTCTGCATCTCGGCTTCTTCGTTACCGGCAAGAGAACCGAAACTGGAGGAATAACTGCTTATCAATCCCTTCAACGCTCCGGGTAAGAGCGCGTCGTCGTCCGTAACCTTGACAACGCCAACGCTTTTCCAGTACTTCGGATGCAGCAAGCTGAAGATTACAGCAGCAATACTGACAATCACGACGAATATGATGATAAATACCCGATGCCTGATAATCGATTTCAGAAATTCATAGATGTTCAACTTTATATCCATACAATCTCTCGCTTTTTTTCGCACAATTTTGCCGTACCATCTTTTTCGTCAAGCTTTTATAATAACACAACCACCGCCTTGCAGATGCGTTTCCCCTCGATTTCTCAATTCTTGCGAGTCGAAGATGTTCCATCTATTCGCGAACACGCACGGAGAAAGAAAGCAACGCCTTCGGCTATTCGTAAATAATCCTTGACGTTTGTGCAATCCATGTTGTAAGCAAAGGCCTGAAACAGAAAGTAGCTGTAAGGAGTTTTACAATGCCGAACAAGCAAAAACCGAAGCATCAGAAGATGATGTTACTGCTGGAAGATATCGCAGAACTGAAATCGTTCATCCGCGTGCCGTACGAATCGTCCGTCGATGGCCGAGACTTGTGGATCGGGCTGACCGTGCTTTCGGAACTCAGTCCCGAGAAAGAACCGATCATCAAGCCGTTCATTCCGAAGCATCCTATGACGAGAGACGTGCTGTTGAAGGTTCTGGTGGAGATGGCCCCGGAGATACGCCGAAAAGTCCTCGAGAAGATTACGATCGAGTACAACAACCAACTCACGGAGCTCGAACAGCTCAGCGTCATGGACGTTCAACAAGGTTGATCAGATGCTGCTGGAACTCCCGGTAGTCGTTTAAGAGGGAGGGATTGAGCGTAAGGGCACGGTTTATATCTTTCAACGCGCTTTTGTAATTCTTCATGCGGTACTGGATGTTCGCGCGGTTTACAAACGAGGATGGATTATCCGGTTGCAGAACAATCGCACGGTTCACGCTCTCCAGCGCACCATCGAAGTCTTCGATTTCCATTTTAAGCATGGAAAGCAGTAGCCATGCGTCGCCGTATTGGGGGTTCATCTTGATCGACCAGTCCGCGTCGTGAATCGCCTTGCGGAAATCGCCCTTCTTCCGGTACACGATCGCTCGGTTGTAGTACACACTTGCCTCGGAGAATCCGATGTCAATCGCCGTTGAGTAATCGCTCAGGGCTCCATCGATATCTCCGACATCGTACTTCGCGTTCCCCCGGTTGTAGAAAATGTCCGCGTTAGTGGAGTCGTATCGAATCGCCCGGGTATAATCCTCAATCGCCTCACGCATCCGCCCGATCGTCTGATATGAAATCCCGCGATTCAGGTAAATATCGCCGACGTTCTCCGGATTCAGGGCAAGGGCGGCGTTGTAATCGCTAATTGCCGACAGCTCGTCACCAAGCTGGCTGTATATCAATCCGCGATTCAGGAAAGCGCTGCCGTTTTCACGATCGCTGTTCAACACAATCGTGTAATCCGCCAGGGCGTTCGTCAAATCGTTCATACGTGAGTATACGACAGCGCGATTGTACCGGGTTGTGAGATTGTCCGGTTCCAGCTCGATCGCCCTGCTGAAATATGCCAGCGCTTCTGCGTACTTCTCCTGCTTGAAGTATAGCGAGCCAAGATAGGAATAGGGCGCGGAATCTTCGGGAACCAGCTCGATCGCGGCAAGAAAATCGTTCTCCGCCTGGCGGAACTCCTCCCGATCGAGGAAAACAAAACCTCGGTTGATATAGGCTTTCTCGTACCGGTTGTTCAATTCGATCGATCTCGTGTAATCTTCGAGCGCTCTTCTCATATCTCCCGAGTTCTTGTGAAAGAGACCGAGGTTGAACCAGATTTTGGGGTTGTCCGGTTCGAGCTTCAGCGCAATACGTGCATCGTCCAGCGCGCCGGCATGGTCCCCTAGCTGATCCTTTGCCGTCCCTCGATTGATGTAGGCGCTGACTTCGTCAGGATTGATTTTGAGGGCGCGGTTGCAATCCTCGATTGCCAGCCGGTATTCTCCGAGCGCATTGAGGGCGTTACTCCGATTCACATACCCATCGGGATCCCCCGGATTCAACTCGATTGCCCTATCCAGAAGCACGCGCGCTCGTGGATAGTTGTCCACAGTCATCAATTCGGAAGCCATGTTCAAATAGAAATTGGAAACCAGTTCTTCCCACTTGAGGTTGTGCAGGTACAATCCCGATTTCAGATGCTTCATATCGAGATTCATCTCTTTCATGTAGGCAATGTTGGAACTGACCGTCCCGGAGGTTGTCTCGAAATTCAGGATCGTCCGGCCATCGTCCCAGCGAACAAAGAGATGTTGCGGAGCCTCCACGGCATAGAGCGGCCAGTCCATCTCCATCCCGACAGCGATAAAAAGGTACCCGCCGATATCGCAATCGAGGACATGCTTGCCCATGCCTGAGCAAAGGGAATTCACACCGCCTTCGTACGCGAAACCGAGTTGCGAGGATACGATATCGTACACGACCGCCAGCTTCGATTCCACACTCATTTCGGGCGTGGTGGATTTTTTCACCCGCTTGATCATATCACCGATCAGACGATATGCCGCCGCGGTCTCATCGGGAGTTGCCAGCTCAGATTCCAGAAACATCATGACGTGAAAGACATTGAACTCGGACAACTGGTTGTCGGAAAGCCGGATACCATCCCGGACAAAATCGCGGGGAACGCCTTCCTTGTAAGGGGACTTGGCATAGTGGTCGTACTGTGCCGCCACGAGAGTCGTAAAGAGAAATACGAAGAGGACAAGGAGCTTGAATTTCATCGCCGTTCTTCGGGGTAGTCGAATATCTGGAGAACGCTTATCGCGATCAGCGATGAGAAAATCAGCCAGTAGCCTGCGCCTGCGTTCGCGAAGAAATTGAGCCATACACCCATCTCCCGTCCGCCGAAGTAAAATAATGCGCCGGCGATCAACGAGTGGATAATCAGGCAACGCAAACCCGTCTGACGCTTGTATTGAAAGCGAAGCGCACTCAGGAAAGTTCCCACCATCGTCAGGCCCAGAAACGCTGGAATCAGAGCCAGGAATATACCCCCGATATACCACGCTTTCGTGTTTCCAGCATAGAGGTTTACCAGTTGTTTGAACGACTCGATGATGCTGATCGAATCCACCGGCTGATCTTTGTAATAGGCAATACCGCTTTGAATCAGGTCAGACAGCGATATTTCACCGGGTGACATAACGGCATCCAGTTCGTAAAACGGCAAAAAGATACCAACGATACCAACGACAGCCAATAGCGCAATAACGAGGTTCATCATGATACGCCTCAGGGAGGGCATTCGCCATCTCTCGCGCTTCGGTTGGGTTGGGATCCATTCCTTCTGCTTCACCGGCTCCGGCTCGACAACCTTGAGGTCGAAATCATCCGGAGGAAGCTCGGACCGATCCGGTAACTCGCCTTTTTCATATTCCCGCTTCATGCTCGCTACGGGTATGTATTCAAACTGATCTCTCTTGCAGTGCGGGCATGTGGCATCCGTATCCGCTATCTCTTTTCCGCAATGACGACAGTACATTTTTTCTCCACGCTTTTTTTCAATAGTATTATTCATTTCATTTTCATGTCAAATGAAAAGCTCGTTGCCCCATCCAACACATCAGCCGAACACATGGGATACCTCGCACCAGCGCGGCGGGGCGGCGCATGCGCTTCGCGCATTAACAAGCCATGGCGCTGGAATTGCCAGCGCCATGGCTTGTCGTAAGCCTTCACCCGATATGGAGCAATCAATCGAGTTGGCTCACGCCGCGAATGGCTCTGCCTGCGTTTATAACTGGCAGAAGGCTTACGCGCCGCCCCGCCGCGCGGACGGTGGTAATCGACGAAGTTGAGCCGATTCCATTTTAGTATTGAAATATTGCAGGAGAAGTTCGTTATAAAAACAGGAATTTAGCAAAGTAGAAAATACTTGACTCCAGCGTTGCGTGTAAGATGTTTGAGGATTATTGAAAGAAAGGACATGATTGTGAGTAATAATAACACACCTATAGCATTAATCAGCGGAATTACCGGCCAGGATGGATCATATCTTGCCGAACTGCTTCTGGATAAAGGTTACGAGGTACACGGAATCATCCGACGTTCCTCCTCGTTCAATACACAGCGCATCGACCACCTCTATCAGGATGTTCACGAGAAATCGCGCAGGCTGCACCTGCATTATGGCGATCTTACCGATTCAAGCAACCTGAACAGGTTATTGGACAAAATCAGGCCGAACGAAATATACAACCTGGGCGCGCAATCCCACGTAAAGGTGTCGTTTGAGCTCCCGGAATACACGGCGGAAGTGGATGGTGTAGGCGTTATACGATTTCTCGACGCAATTAAAGAGACAGAGATCAAAACGCGTTTCTATCAGGCTTCCACAAGCGAACTTTATGGCAAAGTCCAGGAAATTCCACAGAAGGAGACCACGCCGTTCTATCCCCGCAGTCCTTATGCCGTGGCCAAGTTGTACGCGTACTGGATCGTTAAGAACTACCGGGAAGCGTATAATCTTTACGCATGCAACGGCATCCTATTCAATCATGAATCCCCCCGCAGGGGCGAAACCTTCGTAACCCGTAAAATAACGATGGCTGTCGTCCGAATCAAGCTGGGACTGCAGGACTGCCTTTACCTCGGCAACCTCGATTCCAAGCGCGACTGGGGATACGCCCCCGAATACGTTGAAGCCATGTGGCGAATGCTCCAGCAACCGAAGCCGGAGGATTATGTGATCGCGACCGGCAGGACGAACACGGTGAGAGAATTCTGCGAAATGGCGTTCGGCGAACTCGGCATCAAACTTCGCTGGGAAGGCGAGGGAGTAGATGAGAAGGGCTACGACGCGCAAACCGGTAAATGTGTCATCGAAGTCGATCCTCGCTATTTCCGTCCGACGGAAGTCGATATCCTCATCGGTGATCCGACCAAGGCGCGTGAAGAACTTGGCTGGGAACCCGAAACAAAACTGGAGCAACTTGTCCAGATCATGGTAAAAGCTGATTACGAAACCATCAGCAAACAAGAAGGATAAATCATGAAGACTACCGATAAAATATTCGTCGCAGGGCACTCGGGTCTCGTCGGCTCAGCTCTTGTAAGAAACCTGAAGAAGCAGGGATTCGATAACCTCGTGTTCGCTGCCTGGCCTGAATGGGATTTTCGCATTCAGGAACAAGCGGAACGATTCATCGCCGAGAATAAGCCGCACCATGTGATCATCGCGGCGGCAAAAGTAGGCGGGATCCTTGCCAACAGCACCTACCCCGCAGAATTCATCTACGACAACATCATGATCGCGTCAAACCTGATTCATGCATCGTGGAAGAACGGAGTAGAAAAACTTCTCTTCCTTGGTTCGTCCTGCATATATCCCAAACTCTGTCCCCAGCCTATCAAAGAGGAATACCTTCTCACCGATTCGCTGGAAACTACCAACGAAGCCTACGCAATCGCCAAAATCGCCGGTCTGAAAATGTGCGAATTCTATCGAAGACAGTACAATGCCGATTTCATTTCGGCAATGCCGACCAATCTCTTCGGTATTGGCGACAACTTCAATCTCAAGAATTCCCACGTCCTGCCTGCATTGATCCGTAAGTGCCACCTGGCCAAATGCCTGATGAATAAAGATTACGATGGCATTTACCACGACCTGAATCGTATGGGTGAAATGCAGATCAATTCAGAAGAAGAAGCGGAAAAAGTACTTTCTGAAATCGGTGTGGGAAGAGACGGAGACGTCGTTTTCCTCAAAGCCTGGGGAACCGGTACTCCTCGCCGGGAATTCCTTTTCTCGGACGACCTCGCGGACGCCCTCATCTACCTGCTGAATAACTACTCCGATTATCAGCATGTGAATGTTGGGACTGGACGAGACCTCACAATCGGCGAACTTCTGGAGAAAGTTAGAGCCATCATCGGTTTCGAGGGTGAAATCCGCTGGGATTCAACCAAACCAGACGGTACGCCTCAGAAACTCCTCGACGTAACCAAACTCCACAATCTCGGCTGGAAAGAAAAGACCGGCCTCGAAGATGGAATTCGTGAAGTCTATAATTGGTATCTGAGTATCTGACCTGACTACCTGGAAGAAGGGAAATGTGGCTCTTTCGAAGAAGCAAACGCTTTACTTCAAAGTTCTGAACCGCTTGAGGGGACGAAAACGGAAATACCTGAGTATTCTTGAGACGCTAATCACAAAAATGCTTTTTCGCATCAATATGGTCTCGTACGGAAAAGGTTTTTCTACAAACGGCATTCCACGAATCGTCAACCAGGGTGGCACTATCGTATTGGGTATGAATTTCCGGTTAAACAACGGCTTCACGAACAATGTTATCGGCAGAACCCTTCCCTGCGTTTTCACCGTCAGCCGGGATGCCGAGTTGAAGATCGGCAGCAATGTAGGAATCAGCCATTCAGCGATCATCTGCCAGAAATCGGTTACCATCGGCGATAATGTCATGATCGGCGCGAACTGCGCGATTTACGATACAGACTTCCATCCGCTCAGGCGTGAGGATCGAATCCAAGGATCCGTACCACCGGCACGAAGGCCCGTGCGAATCGGCGACAACGCCTTTATCGGGGCACACACAACCATCCTTAAAGGAACGCGGATCGGAGAGAACTCGATCATTGCCTCCTGCTCACTCGTCTCGGGAAGAGTCCCTGCCAATCAGGTTTGGGGCGGAAACCCGGCACAATTCCTTTTTGCTCTCACAAAACCGGAAGAGGATAAACCATTATCGTGACAATACCAATCCGCAACGTCGTATTCGTAATGCATGTCGACATAAACAAAGGGCTTGGAGCGGCTTTCGCGCGTACCATGTGCTACGCCCACGCCTTGGCATCGAAAAATGTAAACGTTTATATTACATCCATCGTATGCCCGATTGATCTTGATCATGTAACCCCAGTTTCAAGTTCTGAAAATGTCTTCCGTATCGGAAATTTCAGACGAAGAACCGGCTTGAAGAAGCACTCCCCACTGTTTGGGAAGAAATCGGCAGAGGACTATGTGTCCTGGCTTGCTGGTTTCATCCGTGGGCTCGATGGAGAAACGGTCGTTTTCGATTACACAAATCGCCTCTGGTACAAAGTATTCATTCGTAAACTAATCCAAAATCGGGGCACGCGTGTTTACCTTGAGAAGAACGAATCGCTTTCGCAGATCGTCAAAACACAGATAACACTACGGAACTGTCTCACAAATCCGAAGTTTCTGTTCATAGTAAGCAATCTGCCTGTATCACTATGCCTCGATCATCGATTTGATAAAGGCTACACAGGCATTGTAGCCATTTCGAAAGCCCTCTACAATGTATATAGGAACAGCCCGGCTTCATTGATAAGAATCCCCATCCTCGCGGATCCACAAAAAGCAAATCCCTCAACATTCGCCTTCGACGACAATAAATTTCATATCGGCTTTTTCGGTGGGTTCTTTCCCGAAAAGGAAGGCTCACTTCTTTTATTGAAAGCCTTTGCGAAGGTCGTAAAAGCCTATCCTGAAACTCAGCTCGATATGTACGGCTTCGGAATCAATGAGAGGAAAGAATTCCTTGCGAGAATATTGAACGATCTCAATGTGGCCGACAATGTATCGCTCTATGGATTACTCGAGAACGAAGAAGTTCCCCGCAGAATGGCTGGCTCCGATCTTCTGGTCTCGGCAAAAACAACATGCCTCCAGAATCGTTACAATTTCTCTACCAAGCTGGCGGAGTACCTTCTCTCCGGCACTGCCTGCATCATGACCCGCATATCGGACATTGAAGACTACACGGAGGACGAAAAGAGCGTAATCCTTGCAGAACCGGACTCGATCGACTCTCTCGCCAAGCGCATGATATGGGCAATCGAACACAGCGATCTCCTTCTGGATATTGGAAAAGCAGGGAAAGAAGCGGCCATGAAATCCTTTACTCCTGAAGTGTGGGCCGAGTCTTTCACCAATTTTCTGTTTCCCGAAAAATAAGATACCAGCAAATCAACTGAAACTGCCCTGTTTTTGACCCTGAATTCTTCGATTCAGATGCATGTATTTCAAGCATCCTTTAGCGAGTGCTTAATTCACTTAAGGCGCTGAATGCATTCCACATTTTGATTTTTTTTTGGAGACACATTTTTATGAATAGCGTGCATTACTACTACATAATTTGCTTGATTGCAGTATTTTACATCGTGAATAAAACGATGCATCTATTCGCATTTGGCCCGAATGTTTTCAGAAAAATAAAAATGTTTGACAAGCGAATACAATCCCTATGAATGGAGCCATAAAGTGTTTAATATCCGCAAAAAGGGGAATAATGATGCAGAGATTCACTATATTATTGATGCTGCTCCTACTGGCAACAGCAGGCCTGAACGCTGCAACAGTCAGTGGATATGTAGTTGAAAAAAGCAGTGGCGAGCCACTTATCTATGCCGCAGTGAGCATCCGCGGCACCAATCTTGGTCAATATACGAATAAAAAAGGATACTTTATCATTAACTCGGTACCGACGGGGAACATCGAAGTCATCGCATCTCAAATCGGTTACCGGTACGCTTCGGAGATGGTTCTCGTGAAGAACCCGAAAGAAGAAATCTTCCTGAAGCTCGAGATGGAGAAAGCCGCCGTACAAATTGAAGGTATTAAAGTCGTAGAGAAAGAGATCGATGACGAGATCAACACACGCGATATCCGCATCGCGAATGTCGTGCAGACCAACAAAGATATCAAAGAAGTCGTCGCGGTGGCGGAAGCGGACGTCTTCCGCTCCATACTCGCCTTGCCGGGTGTGACGCCGATTTCGGATTTTTCGAACGGACTGTACGTTCGCGGCGGTAGCGCCGACCAGAATCTGATCCTGCTGGATGGAATCGACGTATACAACCCGTCTCACTTCGGGGGGGTTTTCAGTACGTTCAACACGGACGCCGTGAAGAACGTTCAGCTTCTCAAGGGTGGATTCCCCGCAAAATATGGCGGAAGGCTTTCATCCGTACTGGATGTTACCAACAAAGACGGTAACCGCAAAGAACACTGCGGTATTGCCCGTATAAGCCTCATCAGCACCAGCCTTACGCTGGAGGGCCCGTGGAGGATATACGATGAATCGGGATCGTACATGGCCTCCTTCCGAAGAACATACCTGGAGCTGATGGAAGAATTGATAGGGCTGGATATCCCGAAATACTACTTCTACGATGGCCATGCCAAGCTCAACTGGGACCACTCGGAGAGGGATAAATTCAGCTCGAGTTTCTACTTCGGTAAAGACAAGCTCGAATTCGGCTTCTCGTACGACCTGGACATCGAGTGGGGCAACGAAACCTGGAGCAACCAGTGGACGCATATCTTCAGTCCACAGTGGTTCTCGCACATGATTGTCGCGGGAAGTCATTTCTACTCGAAGATGAAGTTCGAAGTAGATGCCGGCAAAAACTCGCAGAGCTTCGACAGGCTCGACGACGTTTACGACGTCACCATCCGCGAAGGGTTGTCGTGGAAACCGAACGAAGCACACATGTTCGATATGGGTGTCGACTACAAGTACCTTTACACCTTGTTCGATACGGGCACGAACCAGAATGTCGACGAAAACTCCATGCCGCATGTGGACGTGACATCCTCTCTCCTCGACCTGTACATTCAGGACGCCTGGAAGCTGGACACGTTCTGGACGGTTCAGCCCGGACTGCGCGCCACCTGGTGCCACAATGAGCGCAATTATGGAGAGGACAGAGGACCGGTCGACTACTACAGGCTCTCACCCAGGTTCTCCATTCGACGTGAGCTCGACGTGACCAGCAACGTCTACTTCTCCTATGGGCGCTACCACCAGTATCTTAACCTGGTTTCTACGGAAGAAGCCTCGCCGATGGACCTCTGGTTCCCGATCGACGACACCATCGAACCGGGGCGCTCGGATCATTACATCCTCGGCTACAAGACGGAGATCAACGAGGAAGTGGGGCTCGACGTCGAAGCGTACTACAAAGATTACAAGAACCTTGTTGCCTACAGGCCGGAAGTCGACTACGAATGGAGCAACGACACCGGCGTGCTCTCGGACGCGCTGAACACCGGCGACGGATTTTCTTACGGCCTCGACCTCCTGGTGAGAAACAACTGGCTGGGAGTCGAAGGATTCGTGGGCTATACGCTCGGTTTCACCCGGAAGAAAGTCAAAGACACCAACATGGATCCTGAAACCGGCGAACCGCAGTACTATTATCCCAAGTACGATAGAACACACCAGATCAACATTGTCGAGACGTTCAGTCTGCTCAATGCAACAGGCAAGAAGCTTTGGGGCGCAGACCTTCTGTTTGGAACCACCTATGCGTTCGGAACGGGGCAGCCAACGTCCAAGCCCGAGCACGTTTATTACGAGCCGGACACGGATACGTTCCAGTACTTTTATAGCTATAAGGACGGAGATCGTCTCCCCGACTACCAGCGCATAGACTTGAGTCTGAAAATGCGTTGGGAATCCAAAAGCATGTCTGTCGAACCATACGTGCAGGTGATTAACGTGTTCAATCGCGAAAACGTTTACTCACGTTCTTATGTACCATACTTCGGAGAGCAGGACCCGGAGGACTTCTCTGAAACCACGGAAATCGGATACAGAACAGAGGACACCTATCAGTTCCCACGGATACCGTTTATCGGAATCAATGTGGAATGGTAAAGGAGGAATCATGAAATACACATACATCATCCTCATAATCGCAAGCGCGTTGCTTATCATGTCCTGCGAGGGGCCTACAAGCTCCAAGCGTTACGATAAGGATTTCTACTACATCATCGCCGGTTCGCTGTACGAGAACGAGCCGCTCTCGTTCCATAACTCGATCTACGTGGGTAAAACCATACCTGTGGGCGGCGATATCGAAGAAGCATTCGTCACAGACGCCGACGTTGTCATCTACGACGACGAGGGAAACGAGTACCCGCTTCAGTTCGGTATCGACTTCGAAACGTTGCATTTCGGCTACTACAACGAGAATCTCGTACCGCAGGCCACGCACACCTATCGTATCGAGGCGAGAGTACCGAGCGCGATGGACTCGACCGTTATCGACACGGTATGGGCCACAACAACCATTCCAAAGGGCGTGACCATCGATATGGACACCTGTTTCACGGCGTACGAAGACTCGGTTGACGCTTACCAACTCGTGTGGGAAACCGCCGGCGAGGAGCATCCGATGATCATCAACACAACCGACGGCGACCCGGTTTTCCTGTACCTCAAGTACTACTGCCTCGAGGAATGGGACGAAGTTCGCATGGTAAAACCGATATTCGGAGAAGACACCTTTGAAGAAGAAGTGGATTACGACGATCCGGCGGATCACTATCCCCGCTTGCTCAGCTTTATCGGCGAGTACCTTCCTGAAGAAAACGGTGAAGGCGGATACAGGGTATTCAATTCATCCTACCAGGGAACCCTCGTGTTCTTCGGTCGCTACCGGATATCCGTTTACAGCGTGGACGATAATTTCTATCACTACCAGTACAAACCGGACAGCAACTTCGAATACGGCGGCATCCACAACGGCTACGGCTATTTCGGATCAGCCAGCGGCCTTACTTTCTACACCAAGGTTGTGGAAAGCATCGAATAATCTTCCCAACGATATAAAAAGAACCCATCTTGAAGCTTCAGGATGGGTTTCATTTTTAGGAGACCCATGTCCACTGGGAAAATGTTTTTTATGAACGCATATCAATATGAAATGAGTACAAGAAAAATTGATTTTTTCTAGAAAACAGTCTGGAATTTGCTCGACGCACGCACGGGCGGGGGACGGCGTTGTGCGCTCCGCGCACCGGAACAACATCCGTTGTTCCAGGAAATCCATATCCAGCCCGGCACAAGTCGCGCGGGGAAATGCTGCAAGCGATGCATCGCGGGTTTTGTGCCGGGCGATTGGATTTCAACGCCGTCCCCCGCCCTGCGGGAAGCAACAAACTCACATCAAGCGAACGCATCCCGAAAAAAAAAAGCCCCCGCTCATTTCGAGCAGGGGCGAAAGGTTGTTCTAATATCCGACTACCACTTCCCGAGGATTTCACGGGAGAGGAGCAAATTGATCTCCTCCTGTTTCTTGAGCAGGTTATAGTGCTTGGTGTTCAAGGTTTGCTGCGCGTTGAAATAATCGATACGAGCGTTATCCAGATCTAGTAAGTTAAGCATCCCCAGCCGGAACTTCTCTTCTGCCATTGTCAAATTTTCCTGAGCAAGCTGATTGGCTCGTTGCGAAATTTCCCATGTCTCATTAAGCGTTTGCCAGTCCTGCTTCAATTGCTTGAGCTCGAGCTTATCGGCATCAATGGTATCTTCCAGATCAAGCTGGCTGGAAGTCAGGTTGTTTCTGGCTCTCTTGTATACAAATCCATGTTCGAGCAGCTTGTAAAGCGAGTAAGACGCCGTTAAACCAATTGTATACGAATCATCGTACTCGTCCCAATCCGATATATCGTTATAGGTCTCGTCGTCCGGACTGAATGAATAACTATAACTCCACGATGCAGAAACATCAGGGAAGAAATTGAGCCACTGGTGCGTAAGATTGCTTTTCATGATGCTGATGTTGTTCTTCATGATGCGCACGTCGAGAGGATCATCGTATTCGATGTCCTCGGGAGAGCTCACCTCGACCGTCGTATCGGACAGTTTAAACCCATGGTCATCCATATTGAGGTAATCGAAAAGATTCTCGCGATTCTTCTGCAGCTGGTTTTCACCGTCACGAACGGATATCTGGGCATTCAGAAGCGCAATCTCGCTCTGCCTGAGATCGAGCATGGTTTTACGATTGCTCTGATAAAGCGTGTTCGTCTGGTCGTAGACCTTCTCCTGGAGCTTGTGCTGTTCCTTGAGAATCTCCAGATTCTTCTCCGCCTCGAGCACATCGATGTATCGAGAGAAAATCTCGTACGCGACGCTCTTGCGGATCGCGTCCCATGAATAATCGGCATTCTTCATGGAGATAATCGATTCTTTCAAACTGAAATAAGTCGGTTCGTTGATCGAAAGAGACTTCGATATACTCAAACCAGCGTTATTGCTGTAATCTCCGCGAGTGTTGCTTCTACCCGCCGATACCGACGCGTCGGGGAGCAACAAATCCAAAGCGCTCGAAGTAAGATTCGATTTGCTGTTGCTGTGACTCAGCTTCTGCTGACGAATAGCGGTAACCTGTTCGAGGCCGTTCTCGATCAGTTGGTCAAGCGTGTATTCCTGCGCAAACATTATAGCGACTGCGCTTATGAGCATGAGGGCGACAAAAAATTTCTTCATATATTCAGCGTTCTCCTTTCTTCGCTTCTTTTTTTTGCATTTCTTATACCAATTCAAGACACGCCGTAAACGCTTTTCCTGCGGACAATCTTCGATTTCTCCATGAACGTAATCGAGACATTCATGTGCGAACCCGCACAGCTAAAACAGTTGTAGCAACAGGTAAATCACGAAATTGAACATGCCGATGATGAAACCGAGTCCCACCATGAACCACGTAACATAGCGGTGGAAGTATTTATCGAAATAGTGGAGCACCATATCGACATCGGCTTTAGCCGCAACCAGATCGATATAAGAGGTCAGATTGTATTTTTTGACCAGGAACGGGACGAATCCGCGCAGAAAATGCCGGGCAAACTCAAACACGAATAACGCAAGTATCTCTCGTATCTTCGTCTTGACCGCAACCGGAACATACCGCATGTTCATGACACCCGCAAGCTTGTCCCAAGTCTCGTCGTATACGCGTTTCTCCCAATCATAAAGCCGGGAAGATCGATCTTTTTTATTGGCGGCATTCTCGAGATAGTACGTTACCCAGTAATTCACCCGTTCGAAAAACCAGTCCCGCTTTCTGCGAATGTAGCTCGGAGTAAAAGGCACTGGCTTCCCGAAGAAGAAGAGTTGCCGTTTCGGGAAGAAGATGAAAAGCCTTACCGGCTGAACCAGTACAAAACCGGCCAGCACGTTCATGATCAGGAGAATAAACGCTTTAAAAAAAATCACAATCACCTCTTACACTTTGTCGAGAAGGTGTCCCATCTTCTCCTTTTTGGTTTTCAGATACTTCAGATTCTCTTCATGCGGGGGAATTTCGATCGGAACCCGCTTGTTAATTTTAAGTCCGTATCCTTCCAAGGCAATTAATTTTTTCGGATTGTTGGTTAAAAGGCGAATCGTGTGCAGTCCGAGATCGACAAGAATCTGTGCCCCGATACCGTAATCGCGAAGGTCAGGCATGAAACCCAGTTCAACGTTGGCCTCCACCGTATCCTTACCGTGATCCTGTAAATGATATGCCTTGATCTTGTTCAGGAGACCAATTCCACGGCCTTCCTGCTTCATGTACAGAATAACGCCTTTACCCTCTTTTTCGATCATGCGGAAGGCGTTTTCGAGCTGCATTCCACAATCGCAACGCATGGAGAACAGCGCGTCGCCGGTAAGGCACTCCGAATGGACGCGCACCAGCACATCTTCTTCGCCCGACACATCACCTTTGACAAGCGCGAGATGATACTCGTCGGAAACGGTACTCTCGTAGGTGATGATATTGAAGTCGCCGTACATTGTGGGAAGCTTCGCCTCGGACGCCTTTCGAATGAGCTTCTCTTTCTTGCGCCGGTACTCGATGAGATGCTGTATGGTGATGATCTTGAGTCCATGCTCTTTCGCATACGGAATCAGATCGGGCAGGCGAGCCATTTCACCATCGTCCTTGATGATTTCGACCAACGCGCCTGCCGGTTTCAAGCCTGCGAGTTTCATCAGGTCAACGACCGCTTCCGTGTGCCCCGTGCGCTTCAACACGCCACCCGGCTCCGCGACAAGCGGAAAGATGTGCCCCGGGCGAGCGAAATCTTCCGGCTTCGAATCCGGATCGGCCAGCCTCGTCACGGTTCTGTAGCGATCACCGGCGGAGATCCCGGTCGTAGTCCCCTCTTTTGCATCCACGGAGATCGTGAATTTCGTCCCATGCTTCTCCGTGTTCCTATCCGTCATCATGTTCAGATCGAGGCGCTGCGCCACTTCAACCGACATTGGCGCGCAGAGCAAACCCTTGCCCTTGCTGATCATGAAGTTCACGGTCTCGGGCGTTATCAACTCGGCCGAGCAGACGAGGTCTCCCTCATTCTCACGGTCCGGATCATCTACGACAACGAGGAGCATTCCGGCTTTGATATCTTCGAGCGCTTCCTCGATGGAAGCGAATATTTCGTTCTGATTTTCCATTCTATCTCTTCCAGTATTAGTGTATTTTGCCTTCGTTGAACAACTCAACGAAGTATTCAATCGAGCGATTGTATGTCTTTTCGTATTTATCGGGGAAATAGCAGGCGGGGAGTTCTCCCATGCTTCGATGATAGGAAATGCAAGCACAGCAATTGCCTTTCTTCGAGCACGGATACGTACAATTGCAGTTCGACGCATTCCTTTCTTTCATTTCGCAATCCATTACAAACCTCTTGAATCTTTGTGGGGTGCGATCCTGTAACGAATCACAGCCTTTAAGCTTTAATATCTCATCGGCTTTCTCTGTCAAGCTTGAAAGGGTTATTTGTACACCCCATTATTGTTTATGCTGCTTACTCTTTACCTGCTGAAAGGCGTTGTCCCCTTTATGTCCTTCGACTCCGCTCAGGATGACACAGCGGACAACTATTTGGGAAACAACCGATTGACACCCCGATCATACTTGTTTTCAGAACAAAGCAGGATATCTTACTGAGCCCATTGGTGTACATGTCAATTATCGTGCATTGACGAAATGCGCTCGTATTTTCAAAGGTCCCCGCCTCGACGATTGTCATGGGATTTGCTTTTCGTTTCTGCTACACGCAGAAGCCGCAAAAGGCAAATCCCTCGCCAATCGCGAGTCGGTTCCCACCCACCCTTATTGCGAGCGCATTTCGGGCAGTTATACGTAGTGATCGAGTGGTTAACGAGAGACCCGCCGGAGGAAAAGTTAGCACTCAAAGAATTCGTTTGACAATTTCAGGGCTCAATATTATCTTGTTGTCGAATTAGCAGTCGAAGCGATGTGCTGCTAAATAAAATCAAGAGATACAGGAGCTAATCGTATGAAAAAGAATGAAATCCGCGAAGGAATCGTGCTGCGAGCCCTCGTATCGGAGTTCATCCATACAAACGAGACGGTTTCATCGGGCTTGCTATGCAAGAAGTACGTGCCCGATGTAAGTCCGGCCACTGTTCGCATTGATTTACACAAGCTTGAGAAACGTAACCTCATCTTCCAGCCGCACACGTCAGCAGGAAGAATCCCGACGACGCTAGGCTTCCGCCGGTATTTGAAGATGATCTCGCGGGATCTGACGCGTTCGCAGTATGACAAGACTCACCTGGTTCGCGATTTCATCGTGAAGAATTTTCGGGATACGCCCCAAACGCTGCACTATATCATGCGGCTGCTGGCGAAAGAGACGGATCAACTCAGCTTCGTGGCGGAGCCGGAGATATCCTACGGTTTTCTCAAGCGACTCGAGGTGTTCCGCATCGGCAAGCAGAAGCTGCTTTTCGTGGTGAGCTTGAGCTCGGGCCTGGACAAGACCGTGATCCTCAACACGGACTACGATCTGACGGAGCAACAGCTCAGGGTACTGGTTCGCTACGCGAACGACGAGCTGATGGGGCAGCGAATATACGACATCCTGCATCACTACCTGGAGCATCTGGATAACGAAGAAGGGACGGAGAACTACCTGCTCTCGATCTTCCTTAGGGAGCTCCACAAGGTGATGATCGAGATCAGCAGCTATTTCATCCATTTCGACAGCAACATCACGTTCCTGGAGCACCCGGAGTTCAACGAGAAGCACAACATCCTGCGTTTCCTGAACCTGATGCAGCAGCAGGACTTCCTGATCGATGTCATGGAGCGGCAGGATTCGAAGTTCGACTTCCATGTGCTGATCGGCGAGGATTTGGGACATCCGGCATACAACGATGTCGCGCTGGTGTTCTCTCGGTACGAGATTTTCGACGTGCCGGGATTTATCGGCGTGCTGGCACCCATACGCATGAACTACGAGCGCAACATACCGATCATCCGGGATATCGCGCAGGCAATAACGAAAACTACTAAGAAAGGTATGATGGTACCGAGATATGACAAGAAATAAAAAGAAACATGATCCGCAGGAAGAAGCGAAAAAAGCTGCGGAAAAAAAGGTCACCCAACCGGTAGAAGATAACGACATCCCGGTCTCGCACGAGACCGACGCGGATTCCGGGCAGCAGGAAGAGGCTGTGCAGGAAGACGAGTTGACCGTGCTTCGGCGCGAGAATCAACTGCTCAAGGACAAATACGTGCGCACCCTGGCAGAGTTCGAGAACTTCCGCAGGAGAAACACGGAAGAGCGCGCGCAGTGGATCAAGAACGCCACCCAGCAGCTCGTGCTTGAGATTTGCGAAGTGATCGACAACTTCGAGCGAGCCCTGGACGCTGGCAAGCAGGAACACCAGTTCGACAGCTTCCTGAAGGGCGTGGAATTGATCCACCAGCAGATGCTTTCGACCCTGAAGAGGGAAGGCGTGGAGCGCATCGAGGCATTGGGAAAAGAATTCGACCCGATGTACCACGACGCCATCGCGCACCTGCCGTCCGAGTACGACGCGGACATGGTGAGCCAGGTCATTCAAACCGGCTACATCATGAACAACCGCGTGATCCGACCGGCCAAGGTGATCGTGTCGAACGGCGAGATGCCTGCCGACGCAACCAAAGATAATCAAGAAGAGAAATAAAGGAGGAATGAATCATGGGAAAGATCATAGGTATTGATCTGGGCACGACCAACTCGTGCGTAGCGGTGATGGAAGGTGGAAAACCCGTCGTCATCACCAACGCGGAAGGAAACCGCACAACTCCCTCGGTGGTTGGATTCTCCAAAGACGGACAGCGGCTGGTGGGACAGCTGGCGAAACGTCAGGCAATCACCAATTCGAAAAACACAGTCGCATCCATTAAACGCTTTGTTGGACGCAAGATCAATGAAGTAGGCTCGGAAATCGAGATCGTCGGCTACCCGGTACGAAGCGGCAAGAGCGGCGAAGCGACCGTGTACGTCGAAAACACCAAAAAGGAATATACCCCGCAGGAAATCTCGGCGTTCGTGCTTCAGAAGATGAAAGAGACTGCCGAATCCTACCTCGGGCAGGAAATCAAGGAAGCGGTCGTAACCGTTCCCGCATACTTCAACGATGCGCAACGCCAGGCGACCAAAGACGCCGGACGCATTGCCGGACTCGATGTGAAGCGCATCATCAACGAACCCACGGCGGCAGCGCTCGCCTACGGGCTCGAGAGCAAGAAAGAGGAGAAGGTCGCGGTTTACGACCTCGGCGGAGGTACATTCGATATCTCCATCCTCGACATCGCGGAAGGCGTGGTGGAAGTTCTCTCCACCAACGGCGACACCCATCTGGGCGGCGACGACTTCGACAAGAAGATCATCGACTGGATCGTGGAAGAATTCAAGAAGGCCGAGGGCGTTAACCTCGCCGGCGATCCCATGGCAATGCAGCGACTCAAAGAAGCTGCCGAGAAAGCCAAGATCGAACTCTCGGGAACCGAAAGCACCGACATCAACCTGCCGTTCATCACGGCGGACGCGTCCGGCCCGAAGCACCTGAACCTGAACCTCAGCCGTGCGCAGTTCAACCGCATGGTCGCCGACCTCATCGAACGCTCGATCCGCCCGTGCCAGAGCGCACTCAACGACGCCAGTCTCAACATCGGCGAGATCGACGAAGTGATCCTGGTGGGTGGAAGCACGCGCATCCCGGCTGTCCAGGAAGCGGTGGAAAAATTCTTCAACAAGAAGCCGAACCGCAGCGTGAACCCGGACGAAGTTGTCGCGGTTGGCGCAGCGATCCAGGGCGGTATCCTCGCCGGCGACGAGAATCTGGACAATATTCTGCTTCTCGATGTCACCCCTCTTTCGCTGGGTATCGAGACGCTCGGTGGCGTGATGACAGCGCTCATCCAGCGCAACACCACCATCCCCACCAAGAAGAGCCAGGTATTCTCGACCGCGGCAGACAACCAGACGGCGGTTTCGATCCACGTGCTCCAGGGCGAACGCTCCATGGCGCAAGACAACCGCACGCTGGGGCGTTTCGACCTCGTTGGAATCGCACCGGCTCCGCGCGGAATGCCGCAGATCGAAGTCGCGTTCGACATCGACGCCAACGGCATCATGCATGTCTCCGCAAAGGACAAGGGCACCGGCAAAGAGCAATCGATCAAAATCGAACGAACGGGCTCCCTCAGCGAGGAAGAAATCGATCGCATGGTCAAGGACGCCGAAGCGCACGCGGACGAGGACAAGAAGCGCAAAGAGAGCATCTCGGCCCGTAACGAGCTGGACACCCTGATCTTCAGCACTGAAAAGAGCATGGAAGAATACAAGGATCAGCTTACCGAAGACGATGTGAAGAACATCGAAGAAGCGCTCAAAGTCGCGAAAGAGAAGCTCGAAAAAGGCCAGAGCAAGGAAGACTTCGAAGCCGCACGCGACGAGCTCGCCAAGAAGGCACAGAAGATCGGCGAAATCATGTATCAGAAGATGCAGCAGGAACAGGCGCAAGCCGGTGGCGGACAGCCAGGCCCGGAGGACTTCCAACAGCAGGCGCAACAGCAAGCGCAGCAGGAACAGCCCAAGCAGGATGGTCCGGTTGACGCAGACTTCGAGGTCGTTGACGACGAATAGTTGACCTGAATGTCCTAAGCTGTCGTGCTTTGTCTCGCTCAGAATGACAGAGAGTGGAATGGAGCATATACTGCTTGGCATCCTGAGCCAAGCTTAGTGACATCCTGGGTCTACCCTTGTGTCATCCTTAGCCTGCTTTAGTGTCATCCTGAGCCTGCTTTAGTGTCATCCTGAGCGGAGTCGAAGGATGTATCGAAGGACGACAAAATCGAATATGATAACGTAATGATACCCCGCGACATCCTTTTCCCCACCCGGAGAAGGATGTCTGCGGGTCTATAAATTATACGAGGTACCCCAATGGCAAAACGTGATTACTATGAAGTGCTTGGAATAGAGAAGACAGCCGACGCTTCCGAAATCAAGAAGGCATATCGCAAGCTGGCGATGATGTATCATCCCGACAAGAACAAGGACAACCCGGAAGCGGAAGAGAAATTCAAGGAAGCCGCGGAGGCCTACGAGGTTCTCAGCGACACCGACAAGCGCCAGAAGTATGATCAGTACGGTCACGCCGGCCTTGAAGGGGCGTTTGGCGGTGGTGGATTCTCCTGGCAGGACTTCTCGCATCAGGGCGAGTTCTCCGATATCTTCAGCGGATTCAGCAGCATCTTCGAGAGCTTCTTCGGAGGCGGCGGTGGATTCGGCAGCGGAGGTCACCGGCAGCAATCCAACCGCGGTGAAGATTTGCAACTCACGTTGTCGCTCAAGCTGAAAGAAATTGCCAACGGTACCGATAAGAAAATCAAGATCAGCGTGATGGACCCGTGCGATTCCTGCAACGGAAGCGGCTCCACGGACGGCAATTCCAAGACCTGTTCGCAGTGCCACGGCACCGGCCAGGTACGTCGCTTACAGCGCTCTATTTTTGGACAGGTTGCCACCATGACGGCTTGCCCGAGCTGCCACGGCGAGGGCAAGATCATAGAGAATCCGTGCCCGAAGTGTAACACCGAGGGGCGCGTCTCTGTCTCGAAAACCATCAACATTCACATACCGGCAGGCGTTGCCGAGGGGCAATACATACGCCTGCGCGGACAGGGTAACATCGGCAAGCGGAACGGGCAGCGCGGCGACATCATCGTCATCATCCAGGAGAAAGAGGACGATGTTTTCGAACGTGACGGCAACAACCTCATCTGCGAATTCCCCATCAGCTTCTCGCAAGCTGCGCTGGGAACCGACCTACAGATTCCAACACTCTCCGGTAAGGTCAAGATGAAGGTTCCGGCCGGAACGCAGTCGGGCAAGATTTTCCGCATCCGCGGCCAGGGACTTCCCGAGGTCAACAGCGGCTACAAGGGCGATCTCTACGTTCGCGTTCGCGTGATCACACCAACCAAGATCAATCCTGAGGAGAAGCGACTTCTGGAAGAACTCGCGCAGTACGATTCCGAGAAACGCCTCCAGCCGGGGAAATCGTTCTTGAACAAGCTCAAGGAATTCTTCGTCTGATGCCATGCTATTATCTGCCCGAGCTCTCGCCCGGACAAAAGAAAGCGACTTTGACAGGTGATGAACTCCATCACCTGTTTCACGTTATGCGCAAGCCCGTTGGAACGCGTATTCTGCTGACCAACGGCAACGGCGTACTCGCGGAAGCGACCATCGAAAGCATCGGCAAGAAGAAAGCAGAGCTCGTGATCGACTCCCTGGAAGAAAAAGTCGCGAGCGAACCCCGAATCGCAATCGCGTTCTCTCTGCTCCGCAACAAGCACGACCACATGATTGTCGAGAAGCTCACCGAGCTCGGATTCAAGGATTTCTTTCCCTTTCTCGGCGATTACACGGTGCGAAAGGATTCCGGCAACGCGGCGGGGAAATTCGAAGCTGTTGTAATTACCGCCATCAAACAGTGTGACGGTGCCTTTCTCCCCAGGATTCACCCCGTTAAAGATTTTCGGCAGCAACTGGATGCGGTGCGAGCATCCGGCTACAAGATTCTGTTGGCATCGGAATGGGAAAAGAAAGCGAATCTGCTAACGCTGGTTGACGGCAGGGAAAATATTTGTCTGGTTATAGGTCCCGAAGGCGGTTTCTCGGAGGATGAGAAGAATTGGATTCTGGAACAAGGAATTACGACCTTCTCGCTCGGTAATCACATCGTTCGCGCGGAAACGGCAGCGATCTCGGCGGGAGGTCAATTGACCGGGATTCTCCTGGCGAAAGATTCTGAATTCTATTGATTCCCTTCCGCCCACAGTATCAACTTCACCGCGGCCAGTAAATCCTTTGCAACATAGTCGGGCTGGATATCCCACTCATGGCGACGCTCGATAAACTCCTCGCGGCCGTAGCCAGTTTCCACCAGAATCGTTCGCAATCCGGCCTTCCGGCCAAACAACACGTCCGCGTATTTATCGCCAATCATCCACGAATCGCTCACGGAAATCTCGTATTTCCCCCTCGCCTTGCGAAACATCCCCAGTCCCGGCTTGCGGTCCTCGTGATCCACGTTGTACGGCGGCAGCGTTCCTTTGCGGTGATACGGAGAGATGAAGATGTCGTCGACATGCGCCCCTTCCTTCGCGAGAAGCTCATGCAATCGCGCGTGTACCGCGTCAATCTGCTCAAAGGTGTAATACTCACGCGCAATCCCGCTCTGGTTCGTCACGACAATCACACGGTAGCCAGCCTGATTCAGCAAGGCAATCGCGCTCGCGCTCGCGGGAAACAGATGGAAGTCCTCCGCACGCTTGATATAGCCCACTTCGTCTTTGTTGATGGTTCCGTCCCGATCGAGAAATACGGTCTTCATTGCGATATCCCTCTCTTCTTGCAGTTACACGGTCTTCAACCTCGTTCGCCGGAGGCAGATTCGTTCGATCCGCTTTTCGGCGTGGTGTTTCACACCCTTACCTCATTACTTCACCCAATTTGTAAGGGTGTGGTATATCCACGTTGAAAAGCGGATCGGGCGAAGGTGCCCCAGAGCAAACACTTCGTACTCACTCTCTCTTCTCTCTAATGCTTGTTGTCGGAAGTACGGAACTTCAACGCATCGGGCAGCTTGATGGCGAAGAGCGTCAGCCGGTAATCCCAATAGTCTCCGCTCTTCTCCCACTTGAACGTCAGCTTCCAGCAATGAAGCATCCTTGTGATAAGAAGGCTGTGAGATACGAACTCGCTCTCCTTGAGATCGATTTGATTATCGTAGCTGATGATCCAGTTCTGGGTTACGCGGAATGATGATGTAATCCTGAGGTTGCTTGTATATCTGTCCGACGTCACGTACTTCGAGTAATCATGATCCACCGTGATCTTCCAATTCTCCGTATCGGCAAGCTCCTCAATCTTCTCGATCGTATCCAGCTTGCTGGGGGAATCGTCCTCTGTCGTCAGCGAGTCCTCGACGAAAAACTTACTCGTTTCGAACCTGTTCAGTGGTTCGGGAAAGTAATCCGTATACGGCGCATCTCCGGAAAGTGTCAGCTTGCTGGAAAGCTTCCAGTAGTCCACATCGAAATTGTAAGCGTCCTGCGTCACCGAACCGGAGTTGTACCAGTTCAGGCTCATTAGTCTCAGATCGGCGCTTGCCGGCTTGAACGAGATGGAATGTGTTATGTTGCTGAATTTCTTGCCTTCCTTCTCCATATTGTATGTCAACCTGGAGGAGGTACTCACGAAGTCATTCAGCTTTTTCTCTTTTTCATCGTCTTTTCCTCGGAGCTTTATCTGCCATGTGTTGTTCAGCGCATAGCTTATGGTCCGGCTCTTCCCCCCGGAATTCACATACACGCTTCCGAAGCTGTAAAGATCCTCGTTCTCTGTGAAATCCGGCTTATATGTAAACGATACCGATGGCGTAAAGATATGGCGCACACCGCTGATGTATTTCTCGGGCATCTGCCGGGTGCCGTACATGGAAAAAGACGCTTTGGAAGTTGTGCTGTAATCGTAACCGCCGGCAAGCTCGTCGCTGTTCCGGCCCCGATCGATAATGATCGCATTCCCCTTTACAGACTGACTCAAGCTAAGCCAGCCGAAAGCCTTCCAGGAGTAATTCAATCCCGCCGAATTGTGAATACCGGCATGGTGCTCACTGATATAGGTACCGGTTGAATCCTTGTGATTCTTCCATAAAACGTATCTCAGATCAGGATCCTTCTCGGTTATCGTCCCGGTGTGTGCACCATCGAACGAATACGAATACGATAGCGGCTCCCACCAACTGTCCTCGTCGTCGTCATCCTCTTTCTCTTCGATGTCCTTGCTATCCAGGAAAAGCTCATACACCGGTTTGGATGGTAGTGAATAACTGATGGAAGGCAATGTGAGCTTCTTCAAATCCTTGACGAGATCCTCGGAATACGATCCATGCACGGAAAGCGTCCGATCAAACAGCGGCGTTTTATAGGTCATCGAAGATTTGATGCTTTCCTTCAAACGCTCATTGATATCATCGCTATTATCCAGGATGTTTTTGTTGCTGATAAAATAAAGATCGGAGTCGAAAGTTGTTTGATATCCGAGATCATGATGATGGTTCGATTCAATTAACCACTCGTATGTATCGCTGCTTCCCAAGCCTCCGTTGCGCTTTTTCAATCGCGTTAGATAATCGCCGTGGAAATCGTATTGCTTATTGTAGCGCCCATTCACCCGGCTTTCCCAACCGGTCTTTTCCATATAATCCAATGCAGCCGTCACATCCGCGTAATCGCTGAAGGCGATGAAGTACGCGATATTCTTCAAATATTTTCCATCGCTGCTGTTATAGCCAGGCTCCGCAACCAGAAATCCGGTCTGCCTCCCCCGCTTGATGGTAAACGTTGCAAACGGCAAGGCAAGCACAGGGAAGTGATTCACGTAAAACACAACCGGTTTGGCAACGATCTTGTCGTCCTTATACATTCGCATATCGCGCGAGAAGATGTAGTAATGCGGCTCTTCTGAATCACAAGTGGTAAAGTAGCCGCTATCGATATCGAAGACTTCCTTCCCGACCTTCCTCACTTCCTTGCCGTAGTAATAACCCTTGTCGAACTTCGTCGCGCCCTGCGCGATCAAGCCGGTCTGATTCTCGATATCGAAATGGATTTCCTCGCCCAACAACTGGTGCGCGCCCTCTTTCATCAGTGCCTGCCCCTGGGACGATGCTTGCTGTTCCTTCATATCGACGCTAATTGTGTCCGAGCTGATGGTCGCGCCTTGGTACCGCAGGAACGCGTTGCCGGAAAGCTTGATCCGTTCCTTCTGCACATAGTAGAAAACGCTGTCGGCTTTGTAATAGATGGAATCGATGGCTACCGAATCTTCAATGGCAATGCTGTCCGCAAGGGTATAAAGACTATCCAGAGCCAGACTATCGGAAAAAGTGTAAAGGCTGTCTGAAAACAAGCTATCGGATGTTAAATAAAGGCTATCCAATGAATCGGAAACAGCCGGCAGGCTGTCTGCTTGCAGGCTGTCGATGTCCCCCACAAGCTTCTCCTGAGCCTGCTGCGGAAGGACAATCACCAGGATCGCGACCACGATCAATATAGGTACTAACTTGGATTGCGCCGTCTTTATCATTTGATGCGTATCATTTATTCATACCCTTTCATGTCAAGAAAAGAGAGTCATGAGATTTACTTGACAACTCATTCAGATTGACAGATTTTTATGATATCAATACGAATTGAGAAAAAAATCCAAGCGGAGGCTGCCATGCGCAAGGTGATATTATCGATTGTTCTGTTGACCGTGACCTGTATCTGTTTTGCTCAAACGTATCTCGCCTACAACATCTGGATCGAAAAACCGGACATCATTTTCTCCTGCAATTACAAGCGCGGAACGATGGTGCCTGCCGGAACGCTGGTCGATCGGATCGAGATCAAGACGGATAACAAAACGCGAATGTATCTGGCGTTCAACACACCGGAATACGAGAAATCATTCAAGGTCTATATCCAGAGTCGCGTTCAGGGCGAAGACTTCACCCTCGACGACCTGAAAGCGCGGATGTTCACCGACAAAGATTTCAAAGCGCTTACGGCGGATTTCACCGAAATGGAAGTCGACGCGATCGTGAAGGGCGTTATCTGCCAGGGTATGAGCAAAGAAGCCGTTCTGGTGTCGTGGGGGTATCCCCCGAACCGTTCGACGTTTTCCACAAAACTCAACAACTGGATCTACCCCATGAATCGCTGGAAAACCTCGGAGATCGTCTTCAACAAAGACGGCAGAACCATCTCGGGAGCCGAGATTAACTAACACTCTCTACGAGTCGAGGCTCTCCAGATCACCCGGGTCTCTCAACTCGTCGTGGCCGTTATTGAACACGAGCATCCTGCCGCGGTAGTACGCTTCGATGTATTGTCGCGCGTATTGGGTCGCATTGTTCATGAATTCGCCCTCGAAACCGAAGTACTTGTCGATTCGATCCAGCAGCTTTTTCTCGAGCGGCTCGAGATGCTTGTCCATAAACATGAGCGAAACGACTTCGATGAACATGATCCGCTTCGATTGCTCGGTTTCGAATATTGCCAGATGGTCTTCGAGAATGAAATCGCTCAGATCAAGCTCGTCATAAGCAATCTCCATTTCGTGGCACTGGTTTCTGAGCATGTTTTCTTCGCACACGGAGAAGTCGAAGTCAATGTTGAGCGCGTATTGCGCGATTCGCAGGTAGGCTTGCTTTTCCTGATCGTTCAGGGTATGAAGGAACATAAAAACCTCCAGTTCCTCGGTCGTAGAAAGCCACAACCGGTAAAAGGTTCCTATCTACGGATCGCAAAAGTTTTGTCAATGAACTTTTGCATCCACGGAAAATCTCCATCTCGATTTCCCCTTTACCGCTATATTTTCCCGCCTCCGACTCGATAGCAAGAAAGCATTTGACACCGAACGCGATGCCGGGAAACCATTCGCGAAATTCTTATATTGATCGAGGTATCGATGAAACTGCTTCTCCCATTACTTCTGCTGGTTGGCTCCAACCTCTTTATGACGTACGCCTGGTACGGTCACCTGAAGGACTTCAGCACGCGGCCGCTGATCGTCGTCATTCTGATTAGCTGGGGAATCGCCCTTTTCGAATACTGCCTGCAAGTCCCTGCGAACCGCATCGGATTCCAGAGCTATTCGCTTCCACAACTCAAGATCATCCAGGAAGTAATCACCATGACGGTGTTCGCGGCGTTCTGTGTGTTTTACATGCGACAACGACTCACGCTCGACTATCTGTGGGCGAGCCTTTGCCTTCTCGGAGCTGTCTATTTCATCTTCAGAAAAGGCATCGGGTAAACCCGTTCACCCGTCGGTCGATGTCCCTCTGGGGAGAAAGCATGTGCAAATCACAGAAATCAATTGAAAAACAGCGTAATATCGTGACAAAAAACGGGTTCTTCAAACAGTGACATCATACGATGTCGAATTTGTTCCTTGTGTCAACGGAGGCTTCATGCGAAACATAATACTGATTTTTCTGACCTTAACCATCATGGGTTGTGCAACCGCCCAGAAACCGGCTCTCGATAAATCCGGCGAACCAAAGCCGCTGAAAGAGAAGGAAGTCCTCTTCATCTCCGATCAACGAACCATTCCGCTCAACTTCGATGGCAAAGCGTTTACAGCATGGCTCGATTCCACGCTTGTCCATCTGGAAGCCGATCTTCCCGCCGATTCGATCCCGCGCAACGTATGGATCAGCATGGTCTTGAACAAGGACGGCAAGCATCAGATAACCGCCAAGACCAATCCCTCCATCACCGGTTACAAACCGACCCTCGATATGAATGCAGTCCCAGTTCCCAAGTATAAAGATTTCAAGCTCCTGTTCGTGTTCAATCGCAATCAACCCCGGGAAGGGAAAATCCCGCAGGATTTCCTCGAAAAGCTGGAGGACATGAATAAAAGAAACTTCTTCCTGATGAATCTGGAGGAGCAAAACATCGCCTATAAGAAATGGTGCGACGAAGTCGCGATGCCGCTGTTCGTCGACGGGATGCAGGACGTTATCGAGAAAGTACCCGCGCTGAAAACCTACATGGATTTCGTGGAAAGCGCACCGGACACGTTGACGACCGAGCAACTCACCGAGCGGGAGAAGCTCTTCTGGATGGCGGACGCCGAGTTCTCGACAGACCGCCCACTTCTCCAGTATTATCGGGTACTACTTCACATCCAGCATGGCGAGTACGATAAAGCGAGCTCGGTATACCTGACATTCCTCAATTACGCCGCGTTCGCCACACCGCTCTCGTTGATCATCCAGGATGCCATGGATTACTACGCCATCATGTCGCGCCAGTTGAAAAGCGATATCGACCCCATCACGAACCAGCTCGAAGAGGGATACGCGGATGGAGCACAAGAGAAGCTTGAAGCGGTTCTCGCGAACTATCCCAAATCGCCCAATCTCAACTACTACATGCTGATGTTGCAATACCCTGAATACTATCGCGAGGGACGCGAAGAGGAATTCGCCGAGCTATTCAGAGAGAAGATTTACAAGCAGTGCGACGTTCTCTATATGGACAGCTACCCGGCCATCAGCGCGAAAGACATCTACCTGATGACAAAAATCAGGCTCAACCTCTTCCCGAAGCCGGATCAATTCGCGTCCGAGCTCGATTACTACTACCTCTCCGGCCAGATGATGAGTCTTCTCGATGCGCATGGCTATGCGGCTGTCATGTACCGCAGAGGAATGGAGCGTAGCGCGGATGAGGAGGTGAAGAACAAATTCTACCTGCTGTACATCTATAGCCTGAGCAAGCTCGGGGTCGAAGAGATGAACTACGAATCAACCGCCTTTGCCATTCCGGAAAGCCTTGTTCAGGAAGCGATCGACCTCTTCAACGAGGAAGTCGTTTCCGAGATGCAAAGCGAAGTCGATTCGCTCCAGACAAAGTACGAGAATCTCACCCATTTCCATAAGGGACTCGCCTTGTTCCAGGCGGGAGCGCTTCAGGAGGCCAAGAAAGAACTCACCCTTTGCATCGAGGAGAGCCCCTATCTTGTCGATCCCTTTATCATTCGCGGAAAGATCAACACGCGGCTTGACCAGTATCCCGCAGCGGAGAACGATTTCTCGCGCGCTATCGAGCTTGGTTCCGACAAGATCGAACTGCTCTACTGGCGAAGTACGAGTTACGCCATGCAGGGCAAGCTCGCAGAAGCGATCGAGGATATCGACGCCTACATCGAGAGGAATCCGAACAACCGCTATGTTTTGTATCTTCGAGGCATCTATTACCAGGAAGCCGGCGAATACGAGAAATCCATTGAGGATTTGAGCTGGCTGATCAACCACGATACCGACTACCCCGAAGCCTGGCTGCAACGGGGCGTCAGTTACTTCCGAAACGGCGAGTACGGTTTCGCGCTGAAGGACTTCAATGAATACATCGCGCTCGATCCGGAGAATCCATACGCCTTTAGTCAGCGCGCCGCCGTAAAAATGCTCGTCGACCAGAAAGAGAGCGCTCTGGCGGACATTGAAAGGGCGATCGAGCTGGATGCGGATGAGGGCTTCTATCTCAAACTGAAGGGCGACCTTTATTTTTCACTGGATCAATACGACAACGCAATCAACGCATATCAGGAATCGCTTAGACTGCTCGACCGCGCTCAATCGGCTGTTTACGACATGCTGGCGCACTGCTACTACTTCAAGAAAAACTACCGGAAAGCTGTGGACACGATCAACAAGGCGATCGAGCTCGAACCGGAAGAACCAAGGTTCTACAAGTTCAAGGCTTCGTACCTCTCGGAGCTCGAGAAGTACGACGAAGCGCTCGCCGCGATCGACAAAGCGATTGAGCTCGACCAGGGGAATGGTGACTTACTTTCCTCCAGAGCCGGGATCCTCGTTGACGCCGGGAAATACGAAGAAGCTACCGAAACCTACCGTAGAGCCATCGAGCTCCAACCCGATTTCATGGGAGCGCTGCTCAGCTACTCCGAGCTGCTCATCATCATGGGAGACTACGCCGAAGCCGAGAAGCAGGCCAAGCTAGCGCCCGAGCGCACGGATCAGGATCAGGAGCTTGTCGTGGCCTTGTTCCTTGAAATGATATCCCGAAGACTCAGAGACCTTCCCTATGATAGCGATAAAGTCGATAAATACCTCTATGATGGTCTCAAGCTGAATTGGTGGTCGTTCGAGCTGATGAAGGAGTGGCTCGAAACAGCCAAAACCCCCGAGGACGACAGGCAGTTCATCCGGCAATACATCGAGCGTATGGAGACCTATCGCGACTTCTGATCGATTTCACCGGCGGAGGATTTTCGAACCGCGTGTCCGCGGATGCAGCATTACGCCGGATAGTCAGGACGCATTCTTGCAAGCATTCATCAATCTTATTGCGTGATTCCTTTCATTAATGTTACGAAATGGAACATTCCTTGCATGATTCTAACTGCTGAAGAATCGACATGAGGAGTCCACCATGAGAAGAATGCTCATCTCCGTTATTTTACTGATCGTTGGTTGCTGTCTTGCGGCCGAAACCATTCAGTACCATTTTAACTTCGATCAACCCAATATCGAGATAAAAGACGGGAAAAGCGTAGTCACTGTCCCGCAACTCGCGAATACCGGCAACCCGGGCGATCCATTTCTGCCTGCGTACCCGGTTAAAATTCTTCTCCCCCAAGCTGAAATGGTTCGTGACTTCTCGATTGACGGAACGGCTCAGATCATCGCCCTGCACGCGCCCGTATATCCGGTGCAGCAGCAGTACCCGCTCAGCAAGCTCGCCTCGATGACGCCGGCGTTTACGAACATGCGCAACGATATATCGACCATGCCCGTATTCCCGGAAGAAATGGGCGGAAACGAAGTTACCGGAGTTTATCGCGGTTACACAGTATACACGATGTTGCTGTATCCCGTACGCTACCTCCCGCAGGAGAACGCGCTGGAGTTCTATAGTGAACTGGATTTGACGATCGAGACAACCTTTGACGCGGAAGCGCAGAAGAACGCTCCGTATGTCCGCAAAGATTCACATACGCTCGACGCGTTCTCCCGCATGGTGATCAATCCCGAGAACGCGTTTACATACACGGAACAGGCGCAAGATCGCGACCGCGTTGCGTACGACTACCTAATTATCACGATCGGCTCATTGCTCGATACGTTCGCTCCGCTGGTCGAATACAAGAACAGCCTTGGCATTCGAACCACCATCGTCGATGTCGATGACGTGCTGGCCGCTATGCAGGGTGACGACGATCAGGAGAAAATCCGCAACTACATCAATGCGGAATACCTCGATTGCGGTATCGAGTACGTGCTCCTCGCGGGAGACGACGAAGATATCCCGCACCGTGGATTCCTTGTTGACCCGGGCTACTACGAAGACGACGACATCCCTTCGGATATGTATTTCTTCTGCCTTGACGGCGACTGGAACTCCGACGGAGACAACAACTGGGGAGAATGGAACGAAATCGACTTCTACGCCGAGGTTTACGGCGGACGCGCATGCGTGGACAACATTCAGGAAGCGGAGAATTTCGTTAACAAGCAGTTGATGTATCAAACCCAACCTGTCGTCGACGATCTCACCAACAACGCGCTCGTCGGAGAGGATTTGGGATGGGCCTGCTGGGGTATGGATTTCCTGGAAGAAGTTCACTATGGATCATCCAACTACGGCTATACCACCGTCGGCATCCCCGAGCATATCGATGTAACCGGCCTGTATGACATGCAGGGAACCTGGTCGACAACACAGCTCTTCAACCTGATGAACAGCGGCATGAACCTCATTGGGCATCTCGGACATTGCTCGACGCATTATAATATGAAGTTCGAGACTGACGACGTAACACTAACACGCATGACCAACAACGGTACGAATCACAACTTCTACATCATCTATACGCAAGGTTGTTATTGCAATGCCTTCGACAACCGTGACACCAACGGATACCACTCGGACGAAGACGCCATCTCGGAGCAGTGGAACAACTTGCAAAACGGCGCTGCATGCTATGTTGGCAACACACGTTACGGGTGGGGAGACAGCCAGCAGACCAACGGAGCTTCCCAGCACCTCCAGCGCGAATTCTACGATGCGCTTTACGGCGAGAATATCACGGTTATCTCCAAAGCGCAAGCTGACAGTAAAGACGATACCGTACCTTACCTGAGCGCAAACACCGTCATGCTGTGGTCCTATTTCGAGTCAACGCTGCTTGGCGATCCAACGCTGGATATCTGGTCCGACCAACCCGCTGAAGTCACCATCGATACACCGGAGATAATACCTCTGGGCTCTTCGAGCTTCGAGGCGACGGTCACAGTCAGTGACAACAATGTGGAAGAAATCCTTCTCGCAGCGTTCTTCAATGACGAATTGATTGCCAGATACATCGTGCAAAACGGTGTTTCGGAGCAAATAGAATTGATGACGATCCCTGATATTCCAGGGGCGATCACCATCTCCGTATCGGGACACAACATCCTCAACGCCACAAGCGAAATCGACGTGATCGCGCCGGACGAAGCCTTTATTGTGCCGGGCGAAATCGCCTTCCTCGATAACAACAACAACTTCCTGGGCTGGAACGAAGCGGTTGAAGTTTCGATCCCGGCCAGCAACGTTGGAAACCAGGGACTGGACAACCTGACCGCGGTCCTTACAACGGATTGCGAGTATATCCGGCTGGGTGAGGACGAAGTGGAATTCGGAGCTGTTGCAGCTCATGAGACCGTTACGAGCGAGATGAGTTTCACGCTCGCGACCGTGGTCGATATCCCTGCCGAAACCCAGGCGGAGTTTACGGTGACCTTCACTTCCGGAACGAGCGAATGGCAATACAATTTCTCCGTCCCGATCCAGGTTCCGATTTTCGGTATCCAAAACGAAGTGTTCGAAGAGCTCTCCGGCAACGGGAACGGGATTCCGGATCCCGGCGATCTAATTCGGATCGACACGGATTTAATAAACGAAGGCGATTTCATCCTCGATTCGCTCAGCGTAACGCTTTGTACCGATCACAGCGATGTCACGATCACACCGGATGTGCTGAGCTTCTCAGATATCGATCCCGGTTCATCGGTGGGACTCGGCAATTTCAACATCACCCTGGGAACGGATATCGTAGCGCCGACGAACATCGTATTCTATATGAACATGCGTTGCGAGCGCGGTTACAGGATCGGCCGCATCCTGAACCTGACTATCGATCCTTTCCAGGACAACTTCGAAACGACGTACTACGATTGGGAGCACTACACGCAGGCAACCGGTACCAACGACCAATGGCACCGAAGCACCGAGGATAACTACACGGTAGGCGGTGAATATAGCTGGAAATGCGGTTCATCCGGAACAGGCGGTTATAACGACGACCTGTACACAGCGCTTGAAGGGCCTCAGTTCTCCGTTCCTGAAGACGCATGGCTCACGTTCTGGCACCGGATGGGCGCGGAAGACAGCAACAACTATCCGGGATATGCCTACGACGGCGGTTTTGTCCAAATCTCCACCGACGGCGGAGATTCCTGGGATCAGATAGAACCCGAAGGCGGCTATCCATTCCTTTCCCGGGGCGACAGCAGCCACCTTCCATCCGAAACACCTCTTTTCTCAGGCGATATAACTTGGACGCAGGTCTATTTCGATCTCGCGGATTTTGCCGGAGACGAAGCCATCGTCCGCTTCGTGTTTGCCAGCGACGGCAACACCAGCGGCGAAGGCTGGTACGTCGACAACGTGAGGATCGAGACGGAGATGCCGCTGTTACCTCCAACCGATATCCAGGGAAGCTTTGCGGAAGGCATCGCCCAGATTGACTGGGTGAGCCCGGACGTCGTTGTAGAAAGCTTCACGATCAAGCGCGACGGCGAAATCATCGCGGAGAATGTCACCAGTAATCACCTTACGGACGATCTGACCGAAATGACCGAAACGCAGTTTGTTTACAGCATCGCGTGCGTGCGTGGCGAAGAAATTTCCGAATACTGCGACTACACTCTCTACATCTCCTCGAATGGAAACGGTAACGCCCCCGAGGTGGCAAACCAGTTGTGGCAGAACTACCCCAATCCTTTCAATCCCGAAACGAAAATCCGGTACAGTGTGAGCCCGGCTTCCGCAGCACAGAACGTCACGCTGAAGATTTACAACATCCGAGGACAGCTCGTCAGAACGCTGGTCAACGAGAAACTTGATTCGGGTATGCACGAAGCGGTGTGGAAAGGTATAAACGAAAGCGGCAATACCGTCGGTAGCGGTGTTTACTTCTATCGGCTGGAGATTGGCGACGATCACTTCAACAGAAAAATGCTGTTGTTGAAATAGATTTTGATTCTCCTCCTTCTTCCGGCTTCATGAGCTGTGAAGAAAACCCATTCGCTCCCGATTCCCCTCATCGGGAGCGATTCCTTTTATGTAAGAATGTGGCTCTGTTGCAAATCGAGTGAGTAGAGGTTACCCTCCGATGTCATGCTGAGTGATTCAGTTAACTGAATCGTATCGAAGTTTAGACATCGATTGACCCTTCGACTCTTTGAGGAATCCGTGTTTTCTTCGCAAAAAAACAGATCAGGCGGGTAAAGATATCCTCTATCGGGCAGCCCGGTGAACGCGGTAGAATCTCCTGGGCTCGATCAGAGGCGCGGTCCAGACGTTGTCTCGGGTAAACTGCCCGGATTCATCCACCTCGAAATCTCCATCAGGCGTCTCGCAGGAAGTCACGGAGTAATCGAAGCCGTCCGGATCGTTCCAGGAAAGCTCTACCTGGTTGTTTTCGGCTGAAATCAGGCACGAGAGCACCGTTTCTCCGTAAAGAACAGGATTCACAACCGTATTGTTATTTACATCGATGGTTACATTGTCAAAAACGCAATCGAAGTATCCCAAAGCCTTGAACGTCACCTGATAAGTCCCGGGCAAAAGAGGTCGCTCGTATCGGCCTGTATTCGCGTCACATTGGTAAGGCTCGACGGGCGACAATCCCAGTTGATCATCGATGCCCATTACCCACACCTCCGCCTCGACCGGCGCACCGGTTTCGTCTGTGATATGCCCGACGAGCGTCTGGCGATTGATTCGATCCAGAAACATTAACGCCGCTTCGAGATTGTCCGCCTTGATTTGGTCGATATACGGCGGCGGTGGATAATACCCGCCAAAGGAGAAGTGATTGAGCTCGATCGTGAAGCCGAATACTCGCTCTTCAGAGTATGACCAGTCACCCATCGTACCCTGGCAGGTGTATGAGAAATCAGAAGCCTGCACGGGCGTATAGTGCCCCGTTCCGTCAATCTGAGGAATCGTTGCAGCCATATCGACCGCCAGTTCATTCATAATCTCGTGATCCAGCGAACAAGCTCCATCTATATGCCCAAGCGGATAGATTACCCACTCCCCGTAAGAGTGGTACGTGATTCCGCCCCAGAATCTCCTCGCCTGGATCATCTCGCGCATGTAAACTGTTTCAATTTCAGACCACGCGAAGGGGCCGTTGTACAAGCTGTTGGAGGGATTGCTCGAAGTGCCGTTGGGACCCCACACATACCCGAAATTACGATTCAAATCCACGCCGTCTGTGGTACTGAAATCGGGAGCGCCGTCGCCATCGTTATCCCGCATGTTCTTACGGTGGTACGCATGCCACTCTTGCACCGCCACTTCGTAGCCGTCGGGATTGATTACCGGAATCACCCAAATCTGGTTGTTGTCGATCCAATTCGTCGCGTCGCTATCGATCCCGTAATTTTCCAGGAGCCACGTCAGGACATGCATGGTCACTTCCACGCTGATGGTCTCACGCGCGTGGATTCCCCCCGCGAAATAGACGTTAGGTTCGTCCTCTTCCGCGTCAGGATTGTCGGAGAGCTTCAGGCAATATACGTTGAATTGCAAATCCTCGTAATCTACGTTTCCATTCAGGTAATAGGTATGGCAGGTCGTGGGACCGTAATCGATGAGCTGCGTGATATCGGGATACATCGCGGCTAATGCGAAAATGCTGTCGGCAATCACGCCGTAGGGCTGATAGCCGCTCAGATACCGATCCACATCGACGGTATATTCCTCAAAGGTGTATCCATGACTGGCCAAATGCGCCCGGGCGGCAGCGTCGCCGGTAAAATGAAGGGATTGCGGTTGCTGGTGGAAATCACTCAAGTATTCATTGTCCATCAGCCATTTCATCAACGCCGCATCGCCATTGGTCACGGAGAACTCGACAATTGGTGCATGGGTAGTTTCTTGTTCCACCGCCCAGCACACGTTGAAAACCATCACAGCAAGGAGTAAAAGGAGAATCGCAAGTTTCTTCATCATTTCACCAGCATGAGTTTATGGGTTAACTGACAAGATGCCGTCCTGGCCTGCACAAAGTAGATTCCGGAGGATACCTTACTTCCCTGGTCATCGGTTCCATCCCAGGTCAGCCGAAGCTGATTTTGCTCGCTTCGACCGGAGAAAAGCTTTTTCACCTTCCGGCCCTTGACGTCGTAAAGCGTCACATCGATATTTGTCGAAGAAGGCAGGCTCATGGCGATTATCGTTTCCGGATTGAACGGATTGGGGTAATTGACAATCGAAAGGGATGGTGCGACGATATCATTATCAACACCGCTTCCACCCATTGTTATATTCAGGTATGTATTGCTATCCTCGTGAATTTCAACATCTTCAACCGTGATCGGGTTGTAATTCTCGTGTTCGAAACGGACCGTGTAACTTCCCGGCAATAGAGGACGGATATACCGCCCGAACATTGCATTGCTGCGTGAAGGCTCCACCGGAGTCATTCCCTCCTGGCCATCGATCTCCTCCACGTACACGTCCGCAACAAGGGGATTTCTTTCCGGATCGGTGATAACACCGGAAAGCGTCGATTGGGAAGCACGACCGATGAACATCAGCGCCGCTTCAAGATTGTCCTGGCAGATTTCATCGATCTCCTCCGGGAAACTCTCGTCCGCGAGCTCGATCGTGAAGCCGAAGATTCGCTGCTCCGAGTATCCCCAATCGCCCATGGTGCCCTGGCAGGTGTATCCGTAATCAACACACTGAATCGATTGGTAGTAGCCCATGGCATTAATGCGAGGAATACTCTCGGCCATCGCGTCGGAGAGAGCGCCCATGATTTCGTGGTCGTACGAGCAAACCCCGTCGAGAAATCCCAATGGGTACATCACATATTCGCCGGACGAATGATAGGTAATCGCCCCCCAGAAACGTCGCTCGCGAATCAAATCGCGAATGTAGCACACTTCCGGCTCCGACCACGCTTCGGGGCCGTGGTAAAGCTCCGAGCTATAAGCGTCGGAGGCATGGTTGTTTCCCCACACGTAACCAAAATTACGATTGAGATCCACTCCATCTATAGAAGAATAGTTCGGCAACTGGTTTTCGTTGTTATCGCGCATGTTCTTTCGGTGAAACAGGTCGAGCTCATAAACGCTAAGTCGGTGTCCATCCGGATTCATCAGCGGAACGAACCATATCTGGTTGTTGTCCACCAGCTCTGTAATCGCGTCGTCCGTGCCGTAGTTTTCGAGAATATGCTGGAGCACAAACATCGCTACTTCGACGCTGATAACCTCTCTTCCGTGAATACCGCCACCGATGAAAACATTGGGCTCATCCTCTTCGACATCCGGATTATCCGAGACTTTCATGAGCCATATCTCATGCTGAAGAGCGGAGTAGGAATTGTTGCCGTTATCGTAGTATATTTTGCCATAAGAAGGGCCCAGTGAACTGAGTTGAACGATATCATCATAGCTGGAAGAATACTCTTCAAGCTCGGTTAGTACTTCCGAATAGTTGTGGTATTCTTCGAGCTCGCGCTGAAGTTCCTCCCGGGTGCCGCGAACGGTGTACTCGTAGTTGTTTTTTTCAATAAAATCGAGCATTTCGACATCCGCAAGAAATTGCAGGGTCCCGTTTCCATTGTTACGGGCATACTCGCGATGGACTATATCAAGTTTCCGCACCAGTGCGTTATCCGGATTTTTCACCGTGAGATAAACGCTTTCAGAAGCACTAAGAAATGCAACGATTAACACAATAACAACCGTAACGATCTGTTTCATGAGGACTCCAATATTATAGAATATCGCATCGGCGACAACATTTCTATTGTAATTATGGATGCGCAAGGAAAACCCGCAAGAAAAAAACTGTTTTTTTTCTTAACATCCACACCGGGGTTATTTAAATGGGAAAATGATCATGGGCCGTGAATGATACGGTTCAAAGGTAAAGGTGGTGCAGTATGTATATCATCAATCCGAATGAGCATAGCGACCGTGAAGTCGCGAAGATTCTCGATCAGTGCGACCCCGACATTCCTGTGGCCGTTGCGCTTAAGAAACCGGAGACGATCGAACTTTTCCAGCGATTCAATCCCTTTTTCATGGTCGAGAAATACACCGACAATATCACTACCGAATTCTGCGATGAGCAGATCGAGAAGGGGATGTTGATCATCAAACCGGAGATGTATCGAAAAGCGCGAGTCAAGAACCTTCCCGAGCTCGATATCCATCGCCTCCCGCACGAGCTGGTGAAGGTGAGTCTGGAATTGATGAGCAAGTCCCTCAAGGAGAGCCTGCGCATCGGCAGCATGGCTCTGATTTGCGAAATCGTCCAATCCGGCGATAAAATTCTGTGCGTCGGAGGCCGGGAAAACCTTCTGGATACGGCCGTGGTTTTAATTCCAGGATTTGCCTCTGATTTTGTTGACGCGAAAGTGCTTGAGATTATATGTGCGCCATACGATCAATGAGGTTATTTATGAGGAAAATCGATCTCCAACAAGAAGTTGAACATATCGTTGATTTCATCCGGCAGCAACTGAAGCAAGCCGGCATGGACAAGCTTGTCATCGGTCTCTCGGGCGGCATCGATTCATCGCTCGCAGCTGCTTTATCGGTTATGGCTGTGGGAAGAGAGAACGTTACCGGAATCATGCTTCCCTATCGCGGAAGCCATCCCGACAGCTACAACCACGCGAAGGAAGTGGCGGATCAACTGGGAATCGACAGCTTTGTCATCGAGATTACGCCCATGGTGGACGCCTATTTCAACACATACGAACCGGATGCTCCCCCTTTGAGACGAGGCAACCGTATGGCTCGTGAACGCATGTGCGTTCTCTACGACCAATCGGCCAAGCTCAACGCACTAGTGGTGGGAACCGGCAACAAGACGGAGCTGCTCATCGGCTACGTTACGCAGCACGGTGACGGCGCATGCGCGTTCGAGCCCATCGGCCACATCTATAAAACCGAAGTATGGGAAATGGCGAAGAGCCTCGGCCTTCCGAAGTCCGTTATCGAAAAGAAGCCCACGGCCGATCTCTGGGACGGCCAGACGGACGAAGGCGAGCTGGGTATCACCTACGCTACGCTGGACAAAATCCTCTATCACCTGATCGAACTCGAGTGGACCGCCGAGGAAATTGCCGACTCGGGGTACCAGATGAACGATATCGAGAAGACGATCCGGTTGGTGAAAAGGTCTGCGTTCAAACGGCAGATGCCGCCATCCCCCAAGCTTTCCTGAAGGTGAAAAATGCTCAAAATCTTTAAATCCGATCGCTGCAACAAATGTAAGGCGCATCCCGGGCATCGATTCTGTATCCGCATCGGAAAGGAAATTTGCTGGCATTGCTGCAACGAACTCCGCATCGACGAGAAATGCCCCGAGGCGTGTCGCTACTTCCCGAAGAAGAATCCCGATGAAATCTTCGCCTCCAGCGTGAAGGTCGAATCGCGCAGCGAGTATCAGGACCTGCTCAAAAAGCTCATGAAACGCTGGGTGTTCGAGCCGCAGAAGATTTTTGGCGGCAAGGTTCCGATCAAGATGTCGGAGAAGGCGGACGAGAAGAAGGAGCTGACTGACCTCGTGGAACAGCTCAAGATCATCGCCGAGCTTCCCGTGGAATACCTGGCGGATTTACTCAACATCCAGCTCAAGAAAGAGAAATCGAAGACCGTCAGTCATGAAGCGATTGGTAACCGGTTTCTCCGAACCATCGTGGAGCAGGACTGGGATTCCCTCCCGAATTTCCTGCGCAAGGCATGGACGAACGACGATCCAGAGCTTGTTGAGAATTTCATCATGCGCATCCAGAAAGATTCCAACATGAAGCGAATGACCCGTTTCGACTTGATTTCCTCCGCGCTCAGCGATAACAAACGCGAAGCGCTCGTCCAGTACGAGATCAACGGCAAGATCGATATGACGCTGCATTTCCTCGACGAGAACGACCAGTGGAAGCTCGAATCGCGCGTGTATGGCAAAGCGGAAATCTATCGCGATCAACAGAAGATCATGAACCAGGCCGCACTCTATCTACAGCAGCAGGCGGATGGCAAGTGCTGGGAGTACATCGATAAATTCCTGAAATTCTTCCCGGATTCCGCCGACCTTCAGTACTACATGGGGATGTACCACTATTTCCATCAGAATGCCGAGAAGGCTCGCAAGTACCTGCAAAACGCCGTTGAGATCGACGGAAATTTCACCGAAGCGCGATATACCCTCGCAACGATCATGCAAACAAGCGGAGAACCGGAGAAGGCCGAACGCTTCTACAAGATTGTCCTGGAGCAAACTCCGGAGGACTACCGCGCGATGAACAACCTTGCGACCATCATGATCGACAGCGCCCGTGCGGATCAGGCTCGTCCCCTGCTTGAAAAGAGTTTGAAATTACAACCCGATTTCGAGATTGCCCAAAAGAATCTCGAACGCATACAATAAATGCAGAACCCATCGAAAGGAGTGTAAACATGGATACAATCAAAGAAGCATTTCTCTTCGGCATCCAAAACGAGATCAAGGCGAAAAACCTGTATTCGCTTCTTCATAAAGCCTTCTTCGAAGCAGAGGTCGGCAGCATATTCAAAGAGCTCATCGAGCTGGAGAATATCCACAAGCAGAAGTTGATAGAGCAATTCGAGAAGCTTTTTCCGAATGAGAAGCCGGAAATCGATCCCAAAGCGATGTACTCCTTCCATAGCGAAATCGATCTGAAAGACGCCAACGATGTCCTTCAGTTTGCCATTTCGATGGAGCAATCCGCTCACGACAAATACGATGAACTCGCGGCTCAGACGGATAACGATGAGATCAAAGAGCTCTTCAACTATCTAGCCTCCGAGGAAGACAACCACAAGCAGCTCCTGGAAGACGAAATCGAGCGTATCCATGGAGCGATGACGTGGTTCGATCCGTCCGAGCTCAACGGACTTCAAGAAGATTGATCGATATGTATAGATAAAGGAGATATTATGCCGTTTATTTCCAATACCGACAAAGAGCGAAAAGAAATGCTGGATGCGATCGGTGTAGCGAAATTCGAGGATTTGCTTGCCAATATCCCCGAAGAACTACGCCTGAAAGGCCTGCTCAAGCTGGACGAACCTCTATCCGAGCTCGAGGTCACCAGACGCATCAACCGCATTGCAGCGAAAAACCACCACTCCGAATGCATGAATTCATTCATGGGAGCCGGTGTGTACGACCACTTCATTCCTGCCGCGGTTGACCACATTATCATCCGCCCGGAGTTCCTCACCGCCTATACGCCTTACCAGGCAGAGGTCAGTCAGGGGACCCTTCAGTTCATCTACGAGTTCCAAACCCTCATCTGTGAATTGACCGGAATGGAAATCGCCAACGCGGGAATGTACGACGGCGCGACCGCCGCTGCCGAAGCGCTCCTGATGGCCTCTCGCGCGACCAGAAAGGAAAAGGTCGTCCTGGCGGGAACGCTTCACCCCAGATTTTACAACGTAATCAAATCCTATACCGAAGACATCGGGCTCGATCTGGTTATCGCGCCGCAAAAAGACGGTGTCACGGATATGGCCGAGCTGGAAAAGCTCGTCGACAAAGACACCGCCGGCGTCCTGGTTCAGACGCCCAACTACTATGGCTGCATCGAGGACATGTTCGAGATCGATCGAATCGCGCATGCGCAGAAGAAGACGCTCCTCATCGCGGCAGTCGATCCCATCTCGCTCAACGTGCTGAATTCTCCCCGCGAATACAACGCGGATATCGTGGTGGGCGAAGGACAGGCCCTTGGTAACAAAATCAACTACGGTGGACCGCTCTTCGGATTCTTCGCTTCAAGCTTCAAGCTTCAACGCTCCATGCCCGGACGCATCGTGGGCGGAACGATCGATCTGGACGGCAAACGAGGCTATGCGCTTACGCTTCAAACGCGAGAGCAGCACATCCGCCGCGAGAAAGCCACCTCGAACATTTGCTCCAATCAATCGCTGGCCTGCCTTGCCGCGACCGTATACATGTGCCTGATGGGCAAGAACGGTCTGCGGGAAGTGGCAGAGCAATCTGCCATCAAGGCCCACTACCTCGCGGACGAGATCGGCAAGCTGGAGGGATTTCAGGTCGCTTTCGATCAGCCGTTCTTCAAGGAATTCACCGTGAAGACGCCTGTCCCGGCGGCTCAGATCATCGATAAGCTTGTTGAAAAGGATATCCTCGCGGGAGTCGATCTTGCCGAAACCGGCATGGAAAACGGACTCCTGATTGCCGTAACGGAGAAGAAAACCAAAGCGGACATTGACGCGTTCGTCAAAGCGCTTGGGGAGGTTTTATAATGGCTAAGACAATCTTCGAAAAACACTCCGCGGGACGCGTTGGCTTCTCGCTTCCCAAGAACGATGTTCAGGGCAAAATCGAAAACATCATTCCGCAGAAATTCCTCCGCAAGGACGAGCTTCCCCTGCCGGAAGTGAGTGAACTCGACGTGATGCGTCACTTCATCGAGCTATCCCACCTGAATCACTTCATCGAGAAGGGATTCTATCCACTGGGCTCCTGCACCATGAAATACAATCCCAAAATCAACGAGACACTCGTACGAAACGCCGGGTTCATGGACGTTCACCCCTTGCAGCCCCAGAGCACCGTTCAGGGCGCGCTGGAAATCCTGTTCGAGCTCCAGAACGACCTCGCAGAGATTTCGGGAATGGCCGATGTCACGCTTCAGCCCGTTGCCGGAGCGCAGGGCGAATTTACGGGACTGAAGGTTATTCACGCCTATCACAAGGCCAAAGGCAATCACCACAAACGTAAAATCATCCTCCCGGATTCCGCCCACGGAACAAATCCGGCAAGCTGCACCCTGGCCGGCTTCGAGGTTATCGAGCTCAAATCGAACGAGAAGGGTAAAGTCGATATCGAAGAACTGAAGGCCCTGATATCGGAGGACGTCGCCGGGTTCATGCTCACCAATCCCAACACGCTGGGACTCTTCGAGAATCAGGTGAAACAAATCGCCGAACTCATACACAGCGTGGACGGCTTGATGTACATGGACGGCGCGAACCTTAACGCCCTCCTGGGAATCGTGCAGCCGGGGAAAATCGGATTCGACGTGATGCACTTCAACCTGCACAAGACTTTCTCCACACCGCACGGCGGTGGAGGTCCGGGATCCGGTCCGGTCGGCGTTCGCGAAGACCTCGTGAAATTCCTGCCCGTGCCGATGGTTCGCAAAGACGCCGAGGGTAAATTCTACCTCGATTGCTCCCACAGCGAAACCTCCATCGGCAAAGTCCACTCGCACTACGGCAACTTCAGCCAGAACGTACGCGCCTGGATATACATCAAGATGCTCGGAGCCGCCGGCTTGAGAAGCGTATCCGAAAACGCCATCATCAACGCGAATTACATCATGCGCAAGCTCAACAAGCATTTCCACGTTCAATACGACGAACATTGCATGCATGAGTTTGTTGCGGACGGTAGCTGGCAGAAAAAGCTCTATAACGAGCCCGAGATGCAAATCAAAACGCTCGATATCGCCAAGCGTCTCCTGGACAAGGGATACCACGCCCCGACCGTTTACTTCCCGCTCATCATTCATGAAGCCATGATGATCGAACCCACGGAAACAGAGAGCAAAGAAACCCTGGACAACTTCATCAATGCCATGATTGAGATCGCGACGGAAGCGAAAGAACAACCCGAGCTTCTCATGAACGCACCCTTCAACACACCTGTTCGCAGGCTGGACGACGTTCGCGCAGTGAAATTGCTGGATGTGAAATATCAGGATTTCGTGAACCTGAAAGAAGAAGAATAATAATCTGAAATCGCCATATATGAAGCCGGAGCGGAATCGCTCCGGCTTTCTCTTTCTTATGGAATAAACGCCGGAAGTCTACCGCGGGAGCAGATTCGTTCGATCGCGCTTTACCACGGGGTGTTTCACACCCAATTTTCGGCTTTCGTGGAACGAAAACGAAATCTTCGAACGAAAGTCTTTCGCGAAGCGAAATAACGAGAGTGGATAATCGGGTGTGGTATATCCCCCTGGTAAAGAGCGATCGGGCGAAGGTGCCACGCGCCGGAATTATTCGAATCGCAGACAATCCGCTGGATTGCTGTTCACGGTATGAATCGTATAATACAGCGTCGTGAGTACGGCAATGACGATCGAAATCAAAAACACGACAACGAACACAAGCGGATTGATGGTTATCCGCCACTCGAAGTTCCGCAACCATTGCTCCATACCATACCACGCTAACGGGGCCGCGAGGATATTGGCCAGCACGACCCACTGCAATTGATCGCGCACCATCAGCAATAGAAGCCTGCGAACACGCGCCCCATGCACCTTGCGTATCGCGATCTCCTTTCTTCGCTGAAGCGTGCTGAAAGCAGTGAGCGCTACGAGCCCCAGAATCGATATGATAATAGCCAATCCCGCAAAAACGCCAAAAACATGCCCGAACTGAATATCCTTCTTGTACTGCCTCTTGAAGAACTCATCCAGGAAAAAGTACTCGAATGGATTCCCGGGGTAATGCTTCTTCCACAAGCCTTCGATCATCCGAATCGCTCCGGCAGTATCGCGATCGTGAACCCGAAATACGTGATACATGTCGATATCGGTCACGTATGGAAAAAGTAACGGCTGCACCGGCAGCTTGGGGCTCATCTGATTGTAGTTCTCGATCACTCCCACGATCGTCTTACGATTCCCGCCCAGCAACACAACCTCTCCGATTGCTTCTTCCGGTGTTTTAAAATCGTAAAACGTCAATGCCGCCCGATTGATCACCGCGGCCGAGTCGTCCGACGCGTAGGTATCGATGTCGATGTCCCTTCCGGCGATTACCGGTATATTGAAGAAAGACACATAGTCGCTATCGATCCCCACTAGATACATGACCTTGCTCTCTTCCTTCTCCTGGTCGCTTTTCCTCGACCCATTCGCAAAGAAAATCTCGTCCCCCGGAATGTTCGTTCCCAGACAAAATCCGGTGATCTGCGGAATCCGGGGCACTTCTTCCGAGAGCGCTTTGTAGCTGCTGAGAGCAAGAGAATCCGACAAAAACACACTCGGCTTCTGAACCACAATAACATGATCGATGTCCGCACCAATATCCTTGTTCTCCAGATATCTCATCTGCTGAAACACGATGATCGTTCCCGCGATCAAGGCCGCCGAAACGGTGAACTGAAACACCACCAGCACCTTCTTCATCCGCGAACCGGATTTCGTTCGGGCAAAATTCCCCTTGAGCACAATTACCGGATCGAAAGACGACTGCACGAAAGCCGGGTAGAGGTTTGCAAGCACTGCGCCTCCCACAAAAAAGACAACCAGCCACAACCAGTATCCCGAAGACAGGAGCAAAGCCAGACTCAAGTGGGTAGCCGTGAATTTACTGAACCAGGGAAGAATCGCAGTAACAATCAGAACCGACACGACGATTGCGAGCAGGTTCGTGAAAAGCGATTCGAAGGTGAATTGCCGGATCAGCAGATGCCTTTGGGCCCCGCATACCTTGCGGAGCCCGACCTCTCTCGCCCTCCCCATCGCGCTCGTTATCGAAAGGTTGATATGGTTGATCCACGCAAGCACAAGGACAAACACCGCAATGATCGAAAGCAGGTTGATCGCCTGCCCGTCACCCTGCTCGTCCGGCTCCGATTCCTGCAGCAGCCTGGATCGCAGGTGAATGTCCGCCAGCGGCTGCAAGAGAAAAGCCATGTCTCTGGTTCTCTCGGCAATCTCCACATTGCCATCGGTATCGTGGAGCCACTTATCGAACTTGCTGTTGAACGCCCGATAATCGATTCCGGGTTGCAGCAAAACGTACGTGTTGAAGTCGTACCAGCCCCAGGCGGCCTCGGCGTGTTCGCCGGCCCACTCCACCAATGTCGAAAATGATATGATCGCAGTGAATTTGATATGAGAATTATCGGGGACATCCTTGCACACGCCTGTCACCGTGAAGTCCATCTCACCGTCGATCTTGAGTGATTTCCCCACCGGATCCTCATTGCCGAAAAGCTGCTTCGCCATTGATTCGCAAAGCACGATCGACCACGGTTGGGCCAGGGCCGAGTCTGCGTCTCCGTGGATGATCGGGAAATCGAGAATCTTCGTAAAGCTGGGTGTCGCCACCTGTACCCGTCTCTGCCGTATCGATTTCTCCCCCACCGAGATAACGCACGACCACGGGAAAGCCCTCGCGAATTCCAGCACCTCCGGGAAATTGTCCCTCATCGCCGGTCCGACAGCAGGAACCGCCGCCGCGCACTCCACGCGTAATTCTCCGTCTTTGTAGATGTTGTATTGAACACGATACAAGTTGTCGAAATTGCGGTGAAATGTATCGTAGTCCCTCTCATGGGCTACATACATCAAGATGAGCATACACGCTGCCATTCCGATCACGAGACCACCGATGGTGATAAACGTGAACGCTTTGTGATTCTTGATATACCGGAAATATGTCGATAGCGCCTTGAAAAACATGGATAACTCCTCTTAGGCTCGTTAACTGGAATGATCTATATCTGCCTGTCTCATATACGTACACAACGACAAGTGAATCGAACAGCAACTATATTCTGCGTTGCAGCGTAAGGGACAATCGAATATTCTCCTCTCCCCGCTTAATCAACAGATCCAGGACTCTGCCCTCTTTGCTGCTTGCAAGATCGAGGAAGTCGTAAACGCCCATGTCCTCCGTTGGAATACCATTAATATCCTGGATATGATCTCCGACCTCAACTCCGGCCTGCTGTCCGGCAGTGCCTTCTGCGACGGCCTTGACAACAAATCCGCCGGTTATCTTCAGGCCGGTCATGTCGTACTCGTACGTTTTGTTGAATTGTTTGTTTGGCGTAAGATAGAGATACTTTTCACGATAATCGAACACGATGTTGAACCGCGATAGCAGCGGCAACCCGATCACGCCCAAGCTCGTCTCTTCGATGCGCATCTCGTCACGCTTACCGAATGCGATCACTTCGTTATCGAAGGTGTATGAGCCCAGTTGAATCTCCTTGATCCGCGCGTAGTAACCGGTTATCGGGCCCTGCGCACCGTATCCGAGAATCGTTTCGATGTTCTTCTCTGGCGGAACAATCCCGTTCGCTTCATCGGTGACAAGCTTCAGCACTTTGATCCCGCCCAGATCGAGATCCACAATCCCATCGAGCTCTTTCCCATTCTCCAGAACAGCCTTCATGGGAACGGAGTGCCCTCCATCTTCCCAGCGTGTTAAGGGCAGCGCAATTGTATTGTCCTTCGGTTTGAATGTGTCGAATGGATGCAGGACGATCACGCTCTCGTCGAAATCGAATTCGACCTGAAAATGACTGAACAAGGTGTTGCTCACCTGGCCGTCGATCTTGGGAAACATCTGCGTGAATCCCGCGGAAGGCGGCGAGATAATACACTCCTGCCCATGAAACGCGACACCCGGAAACGATATCGTCACGTCGTCCGCCAGAAGCGCTTCCGTGGAATCTCCGCTCCCGGCTCCACCGACGCTCCAAGATTCCTTCGGCAGAATGCCCAGCGAATCAACGACAGGGCTCCCGAACATCCATATCTGATCCCACAAACGACCGTTGTCGATGGTCATGCGGACGCTGACGCCGTTTATCTCGGCATCCATCACGGGTTTGTTGTCCACCATTTCAAAGGGGATTCTCACTTCTCGATCGCTCACGAGGATGCAGGTTCCAACCGGTTTGAAGGATTTCTCATCGCTGATTTGCGCTTGTAACAGACTCATTTGCACCACTCCTGAAAGGATTGCCATGATCAACATCAGGCATTTAAGGTTTCTTTTCATAATGTATTTCCCGTACATGAGTGAATGATAAATTCCTTTGCAAATCACATGCCATTGCCCTTGGTTCACTCGAAGTATAAGCACGATCCCTGAAGATTCGCGCAATTTTCATTGACATAAGCTCCAGCGCTCCAAAATAAGATTTTGGAGGTTCTATGAAGCGGGACAACATCCGTAATTTTTGTATCATCGCTCATATCGACCACGGGAAGTCGACGCTGGCGGATCGTTTTCTGGAAGAGACGCACGTCGTGGACAAAGGCGGCCACTATGATCAACTTCTGGACGATATGGAACTTGAGCGCGAACGTGGCATCACGATCAAATCCCATGCGATCCGCATGGAGCACGAAAAAGACAAGCAGAAATATATATTGAATCTGATCGACACCCCCGGGCATGTCGATTTCAGCTACGAGGTTTCGAGAAGTCTAGCCTCATGCGAGGGTGCGGTTCTTCTCGTGGATGCTTCGCAGGGTATCGAAGCGCAGACCATGAGCAATCTTTACCTGGCGCTGGACAACAACCTCGAGGTCATTCCGGTCATCAACAAGATCGATATCCCGGGCATTGACATGGACTCGATCATTCACGAGATCGTGGATACGATCGGCGTGAACGAGGAAGACATTTTCAAGATCAGCGCAAAGACTGGCCTTGGCGTCACTGAGCTTCTGGACGGGATTATCGACAAGATTCCACCGCCCGAAGGCGACCTCAACGAAGCGACGCGCGCGCTGATTTTCGATAGCTACTACGATGTCTATCGCGGGGTTATCACGCTCATCCGCATGTACGACGGCCAGTTGAAGAGGGGTGACACCATCCGCTTCCTTTCCACCGGCATGGAGTATCTGATCGACGAAATCGGCTATCTGGGACTCAAGCCTGTCCCGCGCGACAAGCTCGATTCGGGTGAAGTCGGGTACATCATCGCTGGTATGAAGGATGTATCGGAAGCGAAGGTTGGCGATACGGTGGCATCCGCGAAGCAACTCGACGTGAAGCCGCTTCCGGGCTTTCAGGAACCCAAGCCGATGGTCTATAGCGGCGTCTTCCCCATCGATAAGGATGAATACGTGCATCTTACGGACAGTCTGGCCAAGCTCAAACTGAACGATTCTTCGCTCGTGTACGAGAAAGAGAGTTCTCTGGCGCTGGGATACGGCTTCCGCTGCGGATTTCTGGGGATGCTTCACCTTGAGATCGTGAAAGAACGCCTTTTACGCGAGTATAACTGCCCGATTATCACAACGACGCCGAGCGTTCGTTTCCTGATTCACAAGAACAACGGAGAAGTTAAGGAAATCCATAATCCTGTAGATTTTCCGGACCCGGTGCTCATCGACCATGTCGAAGAACCGTTCATGCTTGCAGAGATTATCGTGCCGTCGGATTTCGTCGGCAACATTCTCAAACTGACCCAGGAACGTCGAGGAATCCAAAGAAATCTGCAGTATATTGACGATAAACGTATGATGCTGGAATATGAAATGCCTCTAATTGAGATCATTTTCGATTTTTACGACAAACTGAAATCGGTAAGCCGGGGCTACGCGTCGCTGGATTACTCATTTCTCGAATTTCGAAGATCGCCGATCGTCAAGGTGGATATCCTGATCAACAGTGAGAAGGTTGACGCCATGAGCTTCATTTGCCACGAAGAGAAGGCCTTTGGGTGGGGAAAGAGCATTACCGAAACCTTATCCGAAGAGATACCCAAGCACCTTTTCAAGATCGCATTGCAAGCTTCGATCGGCTCTAAAATCATTGCACGCAGCACCATATCGGCTATGCGAAAGAATGTTACGGCAAAGTGCTATGGTGGCGATATTACGCGTAAGAAGAAGTTATTGGAGAAGCAAAAGGAAGGAAAGAAGCGCATGAAGGAAATCGGATCCGTCAATGTTCCGCAAGAGGCGTTTCTCTCCGTCTTGCGTGCGGAGCGATCTTAACAATCGCCTCGCTGGAGGTAAGTGATGGATAAGAGAGGGAACTTGAGAGTTGGAGTATATGTAGATTCATCGAATGTTGCCATGAACGGTGGTTACGGGATTCATTATGACGTGCTGAGAGAATTTTCCTGTCGTAACGAGGGTGTAGCGATGCGCCTGAACGCTTATATTGCCTACGACGAGGAAGAAGGTAAAAAAAACGTTGAGTATCGAAGAAAATCGAAGAATTTTCACGCTGTACTTAGAGATTACGGATACAAGGTTATTGTTAAAAAAGTAAGACGCTATTATGACGATTGGGGCAATGTACACACCAAGGCGAACGCTGACCTCGACATGGCGGTGGATACGCTGATGCAATCGGATCGCCTCGACTCCGTCATGCTGGTGACCGGCGACGGCGACTTCATCCAGGTGGTGCGTGCGCTACAGAGTCGTGGATGCCGCGTAGAAGTGCTGGCATTCCAGAATGTTTCAACCGATCTCCGCACGGAGGCAGACACCTTTACATCGGGGTACCTGGTGCCGGACCTGCTTCCGCTGGAGAATTTCGACAGCGATGGGAAGAAACTGGTATGGGGGGAAGTAGGCAGCCGAGTACGCGGCGTGTGCTACTCCTACCATCACGAAAAGGGATTCGGATTCATGCGTTTCATGAAGGATATCAGCGGCGGTCTGTGGATCATGGATTCCCGCCGGAACGAGTCGCCTTACGTATCCGTTTTTCTGCATCACTCGCAGCTCAATTCGCAGGTGGACTTCAACGAACTGCCCTCCCGTGATCACATTTTCGAATTCACGCTGGCAAACAGCGAGCGTGGGCTCCAGGCGGTGGACGTCGAGCTGGTGTATCAATACTGATCCGCTGGAGTCGACAGTTATTGTAAATGTCTGGCACAAGTCGTACCGACCTGACGCAGGGGAATTTGCTAAAGAACCTGATCCGGCTCTCGCTGCCGATCATGTTCTCGAACTTCGTGCAGGTCTTCTATAACCTAACGGATGCATTCTGGCTGGGGAAGCTGGGTGATAAGGCGGTCGATGCCGTATCCGTAACGGCGATCGCGTTTCCGCTCGTGTTCTTCATCTCGTCGTTCGGGCACGGATTCGTCATTGCGGGGACGGCGCTGGTTTCCCGGTTCAAGGGCGCGGGAGACCTCGACAAGGTGAAGCTGGTCACAGGGCAATTCTGCGTTGTGCTCGTATTCTTCATCACCGCTTTCATACTGTTCAGTCAGCTCGCCATGCCGATGATTCTGGAATTCCTGAAGACACCGCCGGAAATCATGCAGCTTGCGATCGATTACAACCGCGTCATCTTCATCGGAATGGCGTTCATGTTCATCGTCATCTCCTACTCGGCCATCGTGCAGGGAATGGGAGATACGATCACGCCGATGAAGATTCAGCTTGTTTCCGTCAGCCTGAATGTCGTGCTTGACCCACTGATGATCTTCGGTATAGGCTTCATGCGGATGGAGACGCTGGGAGCAGCGTACGCCACACTGATCGCACGCGTCGTTGGCGCAATTCTCGCAATCTGGTTTATCATGCGGAAGAACACCGATCTCATCCCCTCCTGGAACGATATCAAGCCCGATTTCGCCATGCTGAAGAACCTCATACGCATCGCGGTTCCTGCCTCAATATCGAACAGCGTTAACAGCCTTGGGTTTGTTGTCTTGCAAGGATTCGTGAACACATTTGGCACCGTTATCATCTCCGCGAATGCTATCAACAACCGGATGGTCAGCTTTTACATGATGCCAGCTATGGGAATATCGAGCGCGCTTTCCACGATCATCGGCCAAAATCTCGGTGCCAAGCGGGTAGACAGAGCCGTGGAAGGGATCAAGATTTCGATGTACCTTGTGGTGGGAATCATGCTGATCGGCTCGGCAGCCCTGTTCTTCTACGGAAAGGACCTCACCCGATTCTTCATCAACGACCCTGCCGTGATCGACATCGGCAAGCGCATGTTCAGGATCACATCGCTCTCTTCGATAACCTTCAGCGTCATGATGATCTTCTTCGGTGTGTTCAACGGCGCCGGCCACACCATGCCGACCATGATCATCGGCGTTACGCGGTTGTGGATGTTCCGCATCCCCATGACCTACATGATGAGCGGCTACCTGCTCACTTTCGCGTTTTTCCAAGACAGCTTCCTGACCGAGTTCCTCGAGATGGCTGCTGCACCCTTCTCGCAATACCCGTGGGAATCCCTGTGGTGGTCGATGGTTGTAAGCAATATTCTCTCGGGCATCATCGCGTTTTACATATACATGAAGGGGACCTGGAAGAAGAAGAGTTTTACGTAATACAACAATACTCGACGTTGCTCAGCAGTCCAGCGCGGCGGGGCGGCGCGTGCGCTCCGCGCACTTACAGGATTTTGAAATGTTCCCATGAAACATTTCAAAATACTGCAGTAAGCCCTTGAATAAACCAAAGCAACGTGCAATGGAAGACGGATGAAATTCGGATTCCGTGGATGTTGGCTTGATGAAAGGGCTTACGGCACCGCCCCGCCGCGCGGTCGGTGGTTGCTCAACTTGAATGAGACAATTGCTTTTTTATCTTCGGAGAGCGATGGAGAAAGCCGTCGCGAGCTTGACCAGATCCTCGTCGGTGCGCGCAAGGCGTATCGCCAGCGATTTGCTGATGTTGTGCATGATCTGGTAACCTGCGGAGATATCCTTTTCGACAATGCTCTTGAAACACTCGCTGGAAAGCCGGTACATGATGCAGTCGGTGGCTGCGATGACGTTTGCCGTTCTCTTTCCGGCCCCCACAAGACCATTCTCGCCGAAGGACGCCTTGTCGGTGTCGGTTAACGTCGCAAGCATCTTCTCTTCTGCGTTCAAACCCTGAATTTGCATGGTGAGGGTACGTGTAATGGAGACGGTTCCCTTGTACAGGATGTACAGCGAGTCACCGCTGCTGTTCTCCTTAATGATGTACTCGCCCTTGTTGTAGAATACGGGAACCAGATACGTCGCCACCATCTCGAGCTGATTCTTGCTCAGCTCCTTGAAAGTCTGCAAGTCACCCAGCGCGCTGTGATCGACTTCGATTTGATCTTTCCGTTCTTCCATGTCGACTCCTAATCAATAACCAGCGCCTGATCCCGTTCCTGGATCAGATAAGATTTTTCCGGATTGATGTGGATGGTGAAACGCTGGTCGGGGAGCTTGCTCTGCGATTGCTCCAGCGCTTGCTTGATAAACGCGTCGATAGGCGACGTATCCGCGGAGAAGATGTCCTCGATCTCGAGCTGCTGACGCTCGTTGAGAATCCCGATCAGGATGACGTCACGCTCCTGATAGAAATGCATGACTACTTCCTGGTACTTCTTCCCGATAAACTGCTGCGGAATCTGCAAAGCCTGGCACTTCTTCTCGGGATGGTGAAGCAGGTTGTTGTACAAGCTCAGCGTATGCTTGCTGATGATGTTGCTCGCAAGCATGTAACCGCCCATCTCGTCGAACGAGACGATGTTGTCCACGCGTGCGGAATCCAGGTGGTTCCTGTTCTGTGCATTGAGCAATTGGATGGTGAGCGGCACGGAAGGGGAACAGAAGCGGATCGCGTTCGCGGCGATCACCGAGCGATCGTCCGCCGTCTGGCGCGGTAGATTCTCGTCTGCAATAACGATCACGTGGCAAGCCTTCGCGATGTTCGCTCTCTCGAGAATCTCCTTCTGTGAATAATCCCCTCGCACATATTTCAGCACCAGATTGGGGTACTTCACTTCCAGCTCGGAGAAAAACTCGGGCTTGTAGTTTCCGATCAGGACAATCGTATCGTCGATGTTCCGCTCGGAAAAAGCGGTTAGCATCGCAGCGGCTGTTTCGTTCCAACCGCACACGACGATGTGGCTGCGTTCCTTGACTGGTTTCACGCCTCGCGCTCCTTTTAATTTATCTTCCACCATCAGTGATGCAATTAAACCGGTTAACAGTGAAAACAGAGTAAATCCGACGAAAATCAGGATGATTCCCACGATCCTGCCGGCAAACGTCGTTGGCACGACATCCCCGTATCCAACCGTTGTAATGGTTACAATCGCCCACCAAACAGCGTCGGTAAAGCTCCGTAGCGAATTGACCGGGGACTCGCCGAGCCTTTCCAGAAACTGAAACAGAACCGCGCTGCAAAAAACCAGCAGAATAATGGAAACGATGATCCACAGGAAATGTCGCGGTATTTCCTTGTCGTTGAAGATACGGATCATGAGCCGATTTATACTGTTGGCAAGCTTTCTTCTCATCCTCTATTCCCGGTAATTTACTGTACGTAATGAAGCTAAAATCCAGAGGTTTCGTCAAGAAAAGAATCGATCAGATATGGAACTCGACTCCCTCGCGAGCCATTTCGAGTTGCAGGTTATTCTTGCTTTCATGGTGCTTGCGCTCTCGCAGCTGCAGAAGAATCTCATCAAGCTGATCATCGGTACGGCCTGGATCGTGATGGAAGAAATAAACCTTCTTCGCATTGGTCTCGCACGCCAGTTGATACGACGACGAGAACGTCCCGTGCCCCCACCCGATTCGCGAACCGTACTCCACCTCCGTGTACGTCGAATCCATGATCAACACATCGACTCCCTGCAGAAAATCCACGAGATTCCGACGCTGCTCCCGTATGAAATCTTCATACTCGATGAACTCCGATTCGTCCGGAGAATAGATGTTCGCCGGAGGCTCGTAATCGCCAGAGTAGAAGAGCGATTTCCCGTTCGACTCGATCTTGTAGCCCAGGCCGAGGATCGGATGATTCATGTGGTGCGTGGTAATCGTCGTTTCACCGATGCGAATGGCCTGATTGATGGAGAGATCGTGGAAATTGCGTTCGGATTTCAGCTCGTCGAACCGCACCGGGAAATACTCGAACTGCATCAGGACATCGAGAATCTGCCGGAACGATTTCCCGTGGATCGGGTCGTAGCTTCCGTAGATGTCCACCTTGTTTCCCGCGATGAACAAAGGGACGAAGAACGGGATCCCCTGGATGTGATCCCAGTGCGTATGCGAGATGAAAACGGAGCAATTCAATGGCGATTTGCCTGCAAGATGGATACCCAGATCCCTGATTCCGGTTCCTGCGTCGAGAATGATCAATTGACCGTCGTCGGTTTCCACCTCAATGCAAAGCGTCTTGCCGCCATACCTCACAGTCGTTGGTCCCGGAGTGGGTATTGTACCGCGAACGCCCCAAAATTTTACTCGCATTTTCACCTCATGTCATATTTGAAGGAGAATTTTCGCTTTGTCCAGTTCTTCTTCAACTTCATCCATTATTATAGGTTCCGTGTCGATGTTCACACCCATGTTTTCAAAGCACTTTTCAATGAAGAAAGCCGGGCCGACATCCCCGCTGAAACCATATTTTCCCTTCGATGCCAGCACATTGGCGCAATAGACGCATTCGAGCAACTTCGGCGGCATTCCGGAATCCTCCACTTCCTCCTGGACAGGATCGTGATGCCGAAGCATCGCCTGTTGAATGAAGTGGGAAAGGTTCCAGTGACGGGCAAGCTCGAATCCTACTTCCGTATGGAAATAGCCGAAGAACTCATGCTCGCTTTGTAAGATATAGCTGGGCGTTTCAGCCGCGTATTCCACGACCTTCCGGTACTTGTCCGGATCGGAGATTGCCATGACGATCCGCCCGAAATCGTGGAGCAATCCGGCAATAAAATAGTCCTCCAAATGGTTGGCGGGGAGGTTGTTTCGCTTCGCAAGGATTTTGGCAACCAGGGCCGTTGAAAGCGAGTGCAGCAAAAACTCTTGTCGAGTCAGAAACGGGATATTGTCGATATTCGGTATGGAACGTATCGCCGAAATGCTCAGAAGCAAATTCCTCGTCGTATTCAAGCCAAGCAGCATGAAAGCCTGATGGACCGACGTGACGCGGTTTGGCAAACCGAAATAAGCCGAGTTCACCAGCGAGAGAATCTTCATTGTCAGTACCGGATCATGTCGAATGATCTGTACGACATCCCTCGCTTCAACGTTCATGTCGGAAGTAATCCGGATGATTTGTTGAATCGAATTTGGAAAAGCCGGCATTCTTTCAACCGCCTGTGATAATTCCGGTGATAGATTCATACGTTTATCCTGTTGTAAGGATGCATAATTCAGAAAATATTACAAGTTTTTTTTATTTAGCCATGAAATAAAAAAATAAAAAAAGCACGCGAAGAAATCCTCACGTGCTTTTCCATCTTTCGTTCACATGTTTTATTTCGTCGGATCCAACCCAACGGATCTCAGGCATTCCAGAACCGGTTCATAGTCGAGGGCTGCGATCCATCCGGCAATTTTAGCGGACTTCGCAGCCTCGGAATCCGCCGGCATTTCGAGCAACGCCTTCTTCACTTTATCGGCAATTTCATTGGGCGTGTTCTTTGTCTTTGCCATTGGCCATTCAGGGAAAAGCCGTGTGCTTCTGGCGAATGGGAAATCATCGCTCATCGGATTCAATATCTTGAAGTCCGACATCTTAATCTTCCCTTCCGTTTCCATCCGCTCCAGCGTATCCGTGCGGACCGTTCCGACATCGGCCTCTTTATTCTTGACGCTGAAAACAACGGCGTCATGCGTCTTCAAATACAGCGTCTGCGAGAAATCCTTGTTGTAATCGATGCCGTTCTTTCTCAGGAGAGCCGCCCCCATCTGAAACCCACCGAACGAGGAAGGATTCACGGCAGCGAACCTCTTGCCCTTAACATCGGCAAGTGTGTTGATAGGGCTATCTGCGTATGTGAATATGACGCCGCCGAATTCCTTGAGCTGCTTCCCCTGGCTGGTATTGACCATGGTTGCAATCGCCTGGGCACCGTATTTCGCATTCAACTCAACATAGAATGACGAATTTGTGAGAACAAAATCAACGCTGCCGTCCCGGGTCGCCGTGCGGATATCCTCAAAGGATAAGGGCGTTATGATGAATTCCTCTCCCGGGATATTCTCATTCAGATAGAGTGATGTTTGCAGCCACTTACTCATCGTCTGCTTCACACCGCGTTTGGCAAGCACACCGATTTTCCAGGTCTTCGCTTCGAGAGCCATTGCTCCCATGATCATAACAAGAATGAGCATTCCGATGATAAAATGTTGATGATTACACATAAATCCTCCGTTCATGCTATAGGAAATGGTTATTGATTTACGGTTCTTTGTGACGTGTTGATGTAGCTACCTGCACTGCGACACACATAAAACCAGCACATCTCTTTGATTTGTAAAATGAGAGGACGATCGCGATTTCTTTACAACGTCACATCAACTGTACGGATCAAATGCACGAAGAGTGGTTTTCTTAATCCTGTTTCTCGGAGGTTTTTCTTGGTTGGACCCGGATTCCGTTTCCGATGTCGATCATTCTCTTGCGTTCACACTGACTAACCTATCAATGGACAAACATCCATTAACTTCAGGAATGAATCCAATAGAATAATAATAATTAAACGCAAGAAAGCCGCATTATTAATTTTTGTTATACAGCGAACCCAGGCAGTGAACTTGCGTCAATGACAGGATTTCTCCCCTTCATCGAAAGTAACCATCTCGGTCGATGCGCTGTATTCGGTGAATCCCGTCGGGCACTCGTCCTTGAATTTCTTCAGAATCCTGCTGATCCGATCGATCGATTGCTCGATGTTTAGCATATACTGCTTCTGCTTTTCGCTCATGTCGAACGAATTGCTCATGCGGAAGAGGTCGAGGTTTCCGCGGATTACCATCAACGGCTGATTGATCTCATGGTTTGCCGTCACCGCCATCGCCATCGCGGATGCTTTCCTCTCCAGTTCGACAATCTCCTCCTGGGCGTCTTTGAGTCTCTCGATCGCGATCTCCATCTCGGTTTTCTGCTGCTGAATCTCCGCGTTTTTTTGTGCGAGCTCCAGGTTCTTCAGGCGGTAGATTTCCTTCTCCTTCTCCTTTTTCTCCGTCTCAAAGCGCGTTTCTAGTTCAGCGATTTTGCTGCCGAACTGCTCGTGGAAGAGTTCGTCCTTAAGCTGGCTCATTTCCTTGAAGCTTTGCAGCGCTTTCCGGTCTTCGCCGATTTTCTCGTAAAAACCTGCCTGGTGACTCAATGCGGTTCTAACCAGTTCCCTGGAATCAACCTCTTTACCAATGTCTATCGCTTTGGCGAAGTACTCTTCCGCCCTATCGTGCTTCCCTTGCCTGGACGCAAGATCACCCAGCGTTGTCAGGCACATGACCTGCTCGAATCGATAATTCCTTTCGATCGCGGTGTTGTATGATTTCATGAGGATGTCTTCGGCCTGATCGTACTCTTCGATTCTGATCAATAGAATCGATTTGTTATTGCTTACCTGGATATGTTCGCGAAATCTCCCGGCCTCCGTGAAATACTGGATCACTGGGTCCATGAATTCGATAGCGGTAGCGAAATCGCCCTTCTGGTAATAGATACCGGCAATATTGTTGTTCAGGGTCGCGATACCGATGGCATCATTCAGCTCGGTCTTGATATTCAACGACTCCTGGTAATGACGCAGCGCGTCATCGACCATCTTGAGTTCCCAGTAGATCAGACCGATATTGTTCTCGACATTGGCGACCTGCTCCTTGCTCCCATCCTCCGTGAAGAAACGTAAAGCCGAATAGAGCGACTCAAGAGCTTTCTCCAACTCTCCTTTACGCCAAAGGGCCAGCCCCAGCCAGTTATTGATGCTGCCTTTTGGCACAGGATAACCGTGGATTTCATTGAGTTTAGCGCATTCCAGACATACCTGGTATGATTCTTCATAGTACCCGAGTTCGAACAGGGCCTCCACCATCAACATTTTGCTCGAACATTGAACCTTCTCGTCCTCCGAGTATTCCAGAAGATATAGGGCATAGTCTCTCGCCTTATCTGGATTGGCGTGAAGGATATTGCGAGCCTCGCGAAAGGCGAATCCCACCCGGTCTTGCTCCGGTACTTCCCGGAGTTGATCCTCTATCGCCTGTTTTCTTTCGTTTTCAATCATTCTTACCTTCTTCATCAAAAACGACCATCTCCGTTTTCGAGCTGTAATCGGTATAGCGAACCGGACATTTTTCCTTGAACTTTTGCAGAATATCGCCGATTCTGCTTATCGATTTTTCGATATTATCGAGGTAATGTTGCGGCAAATCCTTGATACCGAATGCCTCCAGCTTCATCCGAAGGAGGTCCATGTTTCCGCGGATGACCATCAATGGCTGGTTGATCTCATGATTCGCCGTCACCGCCATCGCCCAGACGGATTTTTGCTTTTCAAGCTGGATGATCTCGTTTTGCGCGCTCTCGAGTCTTTCGTAGGATTCCCGAAGCTTCTCGTTTGCCTCGACGAGTTCGACGTTTTTCAGCCGATAGATTTCCGCCTCGCGTTTCTTGGCTTCCGATTCGTATTTCAGTTGCAGATTGCTGATCTGCCTCACCGATTCGTCGTTGAACACCTTCTCGCGCAACTGGTAGGCGTCGTACATGTGCGAGAAGGCTTCTTCGTGATCCTTCATTTCATCGCAAATAAGGGCAAGCTGTTCGTGTGCAAGCCCTTGCTCGTAGAGCGCGTTCGCCTCTATCGCGAAATCCAGAGCTTCTATTATGTAGCTTTTTGCTTCCTTGTAATTCTCCATCTTGGTTTGAATAGCGCCCAGGTTGAGTGATGTAATCGCCTTTTCGCGCACGGTCTGGGTATCTTTCGTGAGATTGAAGTGCTTCATAAAGTATTCGATCGATTTCTCGAGCTGATCCATCTCATAATACATTACGCCGATATCGTGATACACAAACGCGTTCAGGGCTTCCGATTTGTTCTCCACGGCAATATTCAAGGCTTTTTGATGGAATTCCGCCGATTTTGCGTAATTCTTCTGGAGCATGTAGATGTTACCGATTTCATTCAGAGAAATGACTTCGTTGTCTCGTTCTCCGGTATTGTGAGCAGACTCGAACGCCTTCTGGAAATGCTCCATCGCAGAGGGGTAATCTTTCATGTTCCGATATACGAAGCCCAGGCCGTTATGTAGTCTGGCCCGGTTTTGCTCCCGACCTAGTTGATCGAAGATGTTAAGCGCAGAATAATAGTGCGCTGATGCTTGGTTGTAATTCGAGTAAATGAAACAAGCAAAACCACAATAGTAATGTGTATTGGATGCCTTGAGCTGATGCTTTTCCTGTACGTCCTCATCCATTTTCTCGAAGACGTTGATCGCTTTTATCCCGAGTTCCAGCATGTTATCGTAATCATGCCTGGCGAACAATGTTCTGGCTAGCATATAGAAGAACTGGAATTCTTCTTCAAACAGGGTTGAATTCTCAAGGCTTTTCGCAATGACATCCGAGCTTTTCACCAGGTTTTCGACAAGCGACGGATAAAGGTTCAGGTTTATCTTCTCATCCCGAATCCAATGCAGGAAGGCCAACACATCCATCGTGGAGCGATGCGATTCATCCTGAATCAGCTGCTCAAGCAATTCCCCGAATTCATCCAGCTTACTGTCGTATTTTCCCATTTTTGCATATCCACTTCATTCGTTTCATGTTAAAGACTCTCGAACATATCCTGAAACACCTCGCCTTGCTCCGCTCTCTGGTCCATCTCGGAAAACCACGCATCAAGGCCGATCTCCCGAATTCGATCGTTATTCCTGCGAATCACTTTGTATTTCTTGTCGAATTCGCTCACAAGTTCGCAAGGATACTGCTCGCACAACGCGCATACGTCAATTCCCTTCCCCTGAGCGCACTCACGGATTTTGCACTCGGGATCGCCACAGCCTCCGCGACACAAGGACGATGTCTCGGCAAGATTGCTCATCTTCTGCAAGATATCCCAGAAAACGCCAAATCCTGCATAAACATATTCACCATAACCTTCCCAGCCATCCGCTTTCAGGATATCGCGCAGTTTCGACGCTGTCTGCGGTGTTTTAGTTATCAATGTACAGCTCCGGCAATAAAGACCACAGTAGCATAAATAATCTATCGATGAACGCTCCATAATATTCTCCTTTTCAGGTAAAAAGCACTCACATTTTCGAGATGTCAAGCATTTTCATATACTTGTATTTTCAAGGAACTGAATAAAAATCAAATTGCACGAGTTCGCCGCAGATTCGTTCGATCCCTTCCTCCTGCGTGGTGTTACACGCTCTTTTGTTTATATCCGGTAGTTTGTAAGAGCGTGTTATATTCACGCTGGAGGAAGGGATCGGGCGAAGATGCAAGAACGGTAAGGAAATGCTCAATCTCATGTATTCGTCGAACGGAATGGCATCTTTGCATGATCGCATGCTACGACGTGGATATAACACACCCTGAACCTATCGAACGCAATAAAAGGATGTGTAACACCACGTCTTCGCGATGCGATCCTACAAACCTGCTCATTCCTCCCGGACAAAAAAAAGACCGCAGATTTCCTGCGGTCCCATAAAGAATCTATCGCTTTTATTGTAGGCTTTTAAGCCATTGCGCGTCTTCCGATTTAAGCATGTTTTCGCGAAAACGCCATTCCCAGTTTCCATCTGCGATTCCCGGAACATTCATTCTTGCGGAGGTATCCAGATTAATAACATCCTGCAAGGGGATAATCACGTATTTACCGTTCGTCTGGTAGGCAAACTGAATCAAGTCTCTCGCGATGTGCTCGTTATCGGTAGCCAGGTAATCGGACACCTTCTTGAATAGATGCAGATTCTCTGTCTCCAGCTTTTCGAACCAGCCACGGGTGGTGTCGTTGTCATGCGTACCGGTGTAAACAATCGTGTTTTCCTCGAAATCCCAGTTCATGTCATCAAACATGAACTGCAAGACTTGCATACCCGGGAAACCGAACTGATTGCGAATCTCGATCACCTCGTCAGTAACAACGCCGAGGTCTTCAGCGATGATGGGATATCCGGGGTACGTATTCATCAACGACTCGAAGAATTGCTTGCCGGGGCCAGTCCGCCAATCGCCGTTAACAGCGGTCGCTTCGCCGTATGGAACAGCCCAGTAGCGCACAAAACCGATAAAGTGGTCGATGCGAACCATATCGACTTTCTCATGCAGAGCTCCCATGCGAGCCTTCCACCAGGCGTAATCGTTCTGACGCATGGTCTCCCAATCATAGATTGGATTGCCCCATAGCTGACCGGTTTCCGAGAAATAATCCGGCGGAACTCCCGCCACGATTTCCGGCTTGCCCTGGCTGTCCAGATGATACAAGTCCCTGTGACTCCATACATCTGCGCTGTCGTAGGATACGTAAATCGGTAGATCTCCAACGATTCTTATCCCCTTATCGTTCGCGTATTGCTTCAGTTTCGTCCACTGCAAGTGGAAAATGTACTGCACGAAAGCATGAAAATCGCTTTCAACCTTCATTGTCTTGTAAAGTTCACCCGTTTCTTCCGATCGATTATCATGGAACTTCTCATCCCACTGATTCCAGGGGAGATGCTTGAAGTGGTTCTTCAACGTAATGAAGATCGTGAAATCCTTGAGCCAGTATTCGTTATCATCGCGATACTTCTGACATTCGCCGTTGTCTCCCTTCTGCTGAAAACGCTCGAACGCCTTACGCAGGAGGGAATTCTTGAAATCGACAACCGGCCCGAAATCCACGCGATTCGGATCGAACGAAGGTATCTGAAGAACTTCATTTCGATCGAGCAATCCCATTTGCATAAGCTGGATGGGGTCTATCAACGCCGGATTCCCAGCAAACGCGGAGATCGCGTTGTACGGTGAATTGCCGTACCCGGGGTATGTCAGAGGCAATATCTGCCACAAGTGCTGACCGGCCTCTAGAAGAAAATCGACGAATCTATACGCGCTTTGCCCGAAATCACCGATTCCGAACGGCGACGGCAATGATGTTGGATGCAGAAGGATTCCGCAAGTCCGTTCCATAATATTTATCTCCTGTTACATCAATGATATGGTTCAAGAATCCGCTAGCCACTTTTTTTGTAAACGAAATAATCGTCAATTTTGCGCAACAGACGCTTCCGCAAACAAATTCAATCGTTTACACCACCGATTCCTGTAAATCAATACCCGTATATACAGCTTTCCGGCTGCGACGTCCGCCACAGCCGGAAACCAAAATCGTTCATTGTCTGCAACAGCGTCCTGTCACTTGAGAAACTCTTGCAAATGCTTCACATAAGGCTCCGGCCCACCGTCCCGGTAACCGGTCTTCCCGATCAATTTCCCCTCGCTGTCGAGCAGGATAATGGTCGGGAATCCCTGAACGCCGTAAAGATTCATCACTCTGCGATTCTCAGCCTTGACCTCATCGCTTTGCTTCTTGCTGCGCGGGAAATCGAGAAACACCATGTTCAGGTTTTCCTTCGCATACTCCTGGAAGGCATCTTTCGAAAAGACCTCGTCTCTCAACCGGATACACCAGATGCACCAATCTGATCCGGTGAAATTAATCAGGATCGGTTTCCCGTTTTCTTTTGCGATCGCCAGTGCATCGTCCAGGTCGGTCTGCCATACAAGCCCGGAATCATCCGTATATTCTTCTGCCGAAAGCATGCTGACGGCAAACATAATCACCAGTAATGAAATCAGATGTATTTTCTTCATGATATCTCCTTTCCGTTTATCAGAATTCTCGCCTTCATTTCCGCTGCCTTCGACAGCATTGCCCAAACGCCGCAGTAACGTTCTTGCGAAAGCGCTACCGCCTTTTTCACCTTGTCCTCCGGAATATCCTCGCCTTCGAAAAGGTAGTCGATATAGATCGTGGTGTAAACAGCGGGATGTTCCTTCGCACTGTCGCCCCAAACTTCCATCTTGAATTTGAAATCTTCCACTTTCATCTTGTTCAGGATTGATACCGTGTCCATCCCGGAGCACCCGCCCAAACCGGCAAGAAGCAGCGGCTTCGGCTTTGGCCCGAGGTCTTGTCCGCCGTACTTCACATCAGCGTCCACCATGAACTTGTGGCCTTCCATATCGATCTGGAAAGTCATGCCGTTCGTCCATTCCACGACTGTTTTATTAGCCATTGGTCATCTCCTCTTTCGCTTCGATTGTTGCCCTGAAAGCCTGTATGTACTTCTGAAGGCTCTCCACGATTGTATCCACTTCGTCATCGGGTATCGACTCGATGATCTGCTTCTGAAGATCGTTGTTCTCGTCTTCTGCGCGCTTCGCTGTTGCAAGCCCGTCGTCGGTAATCTCGGTGAACCATTTCCTGCGATCCTCCATGGAAGGATAACGCTTCACGAGTCCTTTTTTTACAAGATTATCCACAATACGTGTAATCCGGCTGTGCGAAACGCAAAGCTGCTCGGCAAGATCATTCATGCAAACCGGCTTGCGTACCCTGTACAGGTACTGTATCAGGCCACACTCCATCCTGCCGATCTTGATGCAGTGCCTCTGCAGAGAATCGTTATCGCTGAAAAGCAAATAGAGTTCCTGAGAGATTTTCAAGAAATTCGCGATCTTCGTCTTCATTATTTTCCCCTGATTATATTCCAAGCATCCGGTCGATCTTTGCCTTATCGAATCCGACTACCGGTTGATTATTGATCCAGGTTTGCGGAACACCCTGCTGTCCGGTCTTGCGGACCATGTCTCGGGCGGCGGATGCATTTCTGGATACATCCACGTCCTGAAACCTCACGTTCTTGGATCGAAGGTAGCTCTTGAGTTTGATACACCAGGCACAAGTAGGTGTAGAGAACACAATCACTTTCTTCTGTCGTAATCTTTCCATTTTTCCTCCACATATTTCACAGCGTCAAAGTTTCTATGAAGATAATATTTTTGCAAGAAAAAAACAAGCAAAATCGAAATATTTTTGCATATAAAATTTCTGTTTGTGTGTATAAAGTGACACGCGATTTGGCAAAAAGTGTGTGCAGTCTCACCCTTTTTGGCAAAAAGTATCACTTTTCGTGGCAAATTGTATCACGATGCTGGCAAGCCTTGCCACGAGCTTGATACCGGATATCAGCGTGTTTCGCGGGTATCTCTATACGACGACGAGAGGTTAGCGGGGAAGTATCAAGATAATGGCAAATTCTCGCCATTATCCTGAGAACGAATCGGACAGAAAACGGTCTCACATCCTTTCTCAGCCTGCATTTCGGTCATGTTCTCACTTTCTTGGCAAGCTCTTGCCAAATTCGTGGCATCGATTTCGGGCTGATTTGGAGCCTAATGATTGCGGTCTCTGTTGTTAGATATGAGTATCAAGATGATGGCAAATAGAAAGGCCTGAATCTCTCGACTCAGGCCTGCGATGCTCGATAATCCTACTTATCACCACTCCACACGTACAGCTTCCCGCCGTATGCCACGACCTCACCGATGACGCCCTCTTCAGGCAGCTCAGTAACCTCCTCGATGATGTCGGTGGTCTCGAGCTTGATGTCGCCTTCCAGCGCGTGACCATTGATCTTGGTGCGTGTCTCGACTTTGGCCGCGAGGGCCGTGGTAAGTCCGGATATCTTGCTCTGAGAGAGCATCGGGATGCGGTCGGTGGCGAGGGTTCCGGACGTGATTTTGGCTGCATCGAGGTCTGGTACGCGATCCACAATGAATGTACCGGTGGTGATCTTCGATGCGTCGAGGTCGGGGATCTGGCTTGCGCTGAGCGTACCTGTGATGTTGCCCGGCTCGATCTGCGGGATCTGCTCGGTGATCAGCTTTCCCGACTTGTCGAGCTGGGCGATACCGTTGGCGACACCGAGTTGCCCGGAGTCGAGGATTTCCTGCCATGTGCCTGCCATTACGCCCCCTTCGTTTCACGCTCAAGACGTCCGAGAAGTAGTAGCGCGCCCTCGGTCTTGAGCAGCTTTTCGCGCGATTCCTGGATGAGTCTCTGGAGCCGCTCGTATTCGTGGGTCAGCTCCAGCTTGGTGGTTTGATAGAGTTCTGTTTGCGTCATTCGTTCTCCTTATATATGTAGGGTTTTCCGTTCTTTATGAACACCTGCCCCGGCTTCGCGTCCTGCGGAAAATCCGCGCCTGTGAGAACGAGATTCTCGTCGTGAATCCCGAGGTCTTCCTTCTCGTCCACCGTGGAATAGATGGTCTTCACGAAAGCGATATCGCGGTCTGTGGAGACTGTCGGTTTGGTCTTACGGTGGATCAAATCCCAGACGGTGTTCTGGCGAATGGTGCTCACGTCTGCATCAGCTCCGAGACCTTCTGCGCGAGGGTGTTGGACGAGTGCAGCACGTTGGCGAGGGCTTGCAGCGCGTCCTCGTCCTGCGCGAAGGCGTCGATGATGTTGCCCAGCGTTAGCTGCGTCTCGATGGTCTCGATGCGCTCCTCGAGCGGCGAAGTGGTTGTCGCGTAGGTGTGATCGACCTTCTTGATCTTCGAGCTAAGGCCGCTGTAGAGGGTCACGGAGAGGTTGATCACATCGCCGTTCTCGACGCCGCTCAGTTCGCTCCCCGCGATGAACACGCATGTGCTCAGAACCGCCTCGTGATGCACCTCCACGCCGTCCTTCTCGACGAGGATTTCTGCCTGCGAGAAATGCACCGTCGGCGTCGTATTGAACAGGATACGGATACCGCCACTGCGATTGACTACGTCCACACCCAGCGTGACCGGTTCGAGGTCGGGCAGCAGCAGATCGAGCGTGTTCTCGACCGTGTCCAGAGCGGTTTGCAGGGCGTATTCCGCGTGCTCGTGAGTGACGTCCGCCTTGCCGTTCTGCAGGACGACGAGCACGTCATTGATATCGTCGATGTGATGCCCGATATTGTTGTTGTCGGGTAGGATGATGTCCTCTGCTTGATGCGAGTGGTGCAGGCTGGATTTGCCAGCCAATGCCGACTGCACATCCGAGCCGTCCGAGGTGCGGATTTGCTCTGCGTTGTGCTTGTTGCCGCCGGTTCCCGTATGGCCGTCGATGCTGGTCTGGTGCGAGTACAACAGCGCGTCGATGGTGTCGAGGTTGCCGTTGAGCGCGGCGGCCCATCCGGATTCCCCGGCGACCGGCTTGTAGAGGTTGAAGTTGGTGGTTTCGGGCATGCATCCTCCTAAAATCCCCAGCAGTCGCCCCAGCCGTTGCCGTAACCGAACACGCTATCGAAGTCGATGAGCGACAACTGCTTGTAGATGCTGGTGAGTGTGAATTTGATGCGGCTTCGGTGCGACCGTGCGTCGTCCTCGAGCTTGGGCAGCTTGTCGATGACCACCGGAAACTGCAGCGTACCAGAACCGGCGTCGAACTCGATGTAAAGCTGGTCTGCGCCGCTCAGGATGGCGTACAGCTCGTCGTACTGGTTCGCCGGCAGGTACGCCTCGCACTCGATGGTGTCCTCGTTGTATGGCTCGCGCCGGATGAGGATGGTCGGATCGAAGGCGCACTGCTTCTCGACACGATACTTGCGCTGCGGCTGGTAGTCGATCACGCCGCTTTCAACCACGAAGCCGGAGTACGCGCCGCCAGCGATGGAGATAATGCGGAAGCCGTCGTAGCACAGCATCAGACCTCCCACGCCTTGATCTTGTACTCGTCAGCTTTCGGGTCGCGCTGCAGCTCGGTGATGCGGTATTGCACGCCCTCGATCAAGAGCTTGTCGAACAGCGACAGGTCGTATTTAGCGAGGTTGTCGACGGTTACTTCGAGGCTCCACGTCTGGCAGAAGAGGGTCTCGTAGTAGTCCGCGATGAGCTGCTTCAGGTTGATCGTGTCGCCGACGAGACAGTCCAGGACGGAGGTGTCGGGCCGGGAGCGGTTAAGCCGCTTCCGCTTGAACTCGATGATGTCTGCCGAGTCGATGGTGGTGACCGTGTTCGAAGCGTCGACCTTGTTGACCAGCTTCAACGTGCCGCCGGGCAACGAGACGATAGTCAGATTGTGCAGCAGTAGCGCGGCTTTTAGAGCTTTGAGCTTCTCCAGCGTCTCGTTCTCGCCCTCGTAGAAGCCCTTCGGATAGAGGTTCGCAGGCACGGCGTTGCCGGTGTAAGTTACGTACTTGTACTCCGGTGCAGTGGCGTCGTCGAGGTCGGCGTTCTCTATTCCTATACTATAGGTGTTGCCGCTGTGGTGGAACGTTCGCGCGGAAGCCCACGGCTCGAACGGCACGTACTCTGCGCACAATTCATCGCGCCACGCGAGCATCTCGTCGTACTGCGTCGTGCTGTAAACATCGGACTTATCGTCGATCTCGGCGGCGTCGTCCTCAATCCAGCAGATTGCGTTGTAGAAGCGGAACTTGCGCGCATAGACCTTGCACTGGATGTTGCCCTCGTGGACGTGTTCGCAGTAGAAGAGCAGCCGGAACTCGGGGACGTAGTCGCCGCTGAACATGGGAGCGTAGCGAAAGCCGCAGTAGCAGGCGAGTTGGCCGTTCCACTGGCGAAACTTCCGCACCATGCGCAGCCAGTCGAGTTGCAGGATTGGCAGGTCGGTCACCGCGATCTGAAGCGGCGTGTAGCCGTACCACGAGCAGGGGATGGTGATCTCATTACCCAGTGCGACCTCAATGCCCTGCGCCAGATAACGGAAGCAGTAGTCGGCGGAGTAGCCGCTGTGGAGGGCGTAGAGCATGGTCTGGTCGTCGAACTTGGCGAACAGCCGCAGGTAGTCGTAGCAGGTGAACGAGACCACGTCGGTCTTGGCGTCGTGGCTCACGAAAGAGGTGTCGACGATGCCGTGGAACACCAGCGTGGAGTCTTCGTAGAGCCGCACGAAGTAGTGTGAAATATAGCGGTCGTACTCGTGCTCACCGGACAGAATGTTCTGCTCGATCCAGTCGTTGCGGAAGCACTCGAACTCGACCCCGAGAGAACTCGAAGTCTGCCGTATCATCTACACAAAGATGCTGATACAGAAGAGGAGGTTCTTGGGGCTGATTTGGAGAATGCATTTAACTATTGATAACTTTGTGTTTCTCGTAATAAAAAAGAGTTCAAGAAGAGGCAGTAGTTGGTGGTGTTCCATTTTGAGAATACTGTTGCATCATCTTACGAAAATGGTAACCGTAGATAGCATAAGTGATAACCTTACGGAACGAATGTGGTTTTCGAAAAATACTCCAGAAGAGAAGCTTCCAGTACTGGGACCGTTCTTTGCCAATAACACCTAAAATTATAAATGTTTTCAACAACGCGATGACTTCGTAGAAATGGACCGATTCATGAAGGGGCTTTCGCTTATCGATTGATAGAAAGGTTCTCACTCTATCGTAAAAGACCTTTGGAGAGTATAATTTATTCATTAAACGCTTGTAACCGGAGATAAGAGTTTCTATTCTCATCGCTGGAATAAAATTCATCGATATATCAGTGTTATCGCCGGTCATTTTTCCGATTAGTCTTCCTTCCTCGTCCATGCGTTTATATAGGGTGGTGTTGACCGGAGCATTGAGTAAGCCAACCATGGCGGTAACGATACCGCTATCCTGAATGAATTCAAACATTTTATCGAATACTGTAGGTTTATCATTGTCGAAACCGATGATAAATCCTCCCATGACCTCAAACCCGAAGGTCTGGATCTTTCGCACGGAAGCAATAATATCTCTCCGGCAATTGGCGACCTTTCCACATTCGACGAGGCTGTTTTCGTCCACCGTTTCAATCCCTATGAAGACCGTGTCAAACCCGGCAGCCGCCATCATCTGCATCAATGGTTCATCGTCTGCCATATTGATCGAGCATTCGGTATAGAGGGAAAATGGATAGCGATGTTCCTGCATCCAGGAAATAATACCAGGAAGAATATCACTTTTCAACTTCTTGATATTGCCAATAAAATTGTCATCCACCAAAAAAACTGCACCGCGCCACCCATGGGAATACAGTGAAGTCATTTCAGCCAGAATTTGCTCGCGAGTCTTCGTTCTTGGCACATTTCCGAATAAAACGGAAATATCGCAAAAACTGCAATGGAACGGACATCCCCTCGAATACTGAATGTCAATTGAAGCGTACTTTCTGAAATCGATCAAATCCCAACGAGGTAGCGGAGTCGTCGTAATATCGGCCCATGTTGTGGCTCTATAGATTTTCTTAGGATTCCCGCTGGAAAGATCGACAAGAAATTCCGGTAAAATGACTTCCGCCTCGCCAAGAAGCAAATAATCGACCATCGGGAATGCATCCGGCTGTGATGTGAACAGCGGTCCGCCTGCCACAACCTTTCGTCCAAGATTATGGCATTGATCGATCACTTTCAATACTGATTTTCTCTGGATTGACATTGCGCTTACAAAGACCAAATCGGCCCGAAGAATATCCTGCTTCTGTAATTTAGACACATTCATGTCGATCACTTCGATCTGCCAATCCCTAGGAAGCATGGCTGCCACAGTTAAGAGACCAAGTGGGGGATCACTTGCCTTTTTCAAAATGAAATGCAATGCGTAACGAAAACTCCAGAACGAGTCTGGACAAAATGGGTATATCAATAAGACCTTCATAGGTATCGACCTTTAAGTTTAGGATAACCTACACAAGTATTGCTTCGGGACATCAATTAGTCGCATTAATTCGGGTTATACCAGCTTCATGCTCATTTTGTTAGGTTTAACGTTTTGTGGCAATCTACAGAGGTGATTCTTTTGGCGCAATCCATCTCACAGTTATTTTTAGAAACAAACACACTTACCTATAAGATAGTCTAATACCGTCCTTGCACGAAGTCAAGTATAATTACAATATTGCTTTGCATTCAAGGTTTCAGACTCGAAGTTTGATTGAATCCTTGTGGAACGCACTCGGAAGTATCCTTGCGCAACAGCCGCTTGCCGCCCACCCAGCCGATAACGCTATTCATTTGGCACCTCATAGTTTGCGATGATCACCTCCTTGAACATGCTCTCTCCCTGCATGCGGTTGATGCCCTTTACGCGGCTGACCGGGATGATCGTGTGACCGGCGTACAGCTCGTGCACTTCGGGGCAGTCGTCGTAACTAAGCAGCCAGCGGCCTTTCACGCCTTTGAGTACGTCCCGAAGCCGCTCGTGATCGAAGTGGCGCGCGTTGGCGTAGGTGGTGCCGTGCACGTATGGCGGGTCGCAGTAGAAGAAGACGCCGGGCCGGTCGTAGAAAGCGATCAGCTCTTCGTAGGGTAAGTGTTCGATGGTCACCTTGTCGAGCCGCTTGCTGAGGTCGTGAACGCGCTCCAGCTTGCGCTGCATGCTGCTGGGGCCGGACGTGGATGCCCTGCCGAAGTGCTCGCCCTTGCCGCCGAACGAACGGGTGATGATGTAGAGGAATCGCGCGGCGCGTTGCAGCTCTGTCAGACCGGGCTGGTCGACCAGTTCGTCAAACAATGCTCGGGAGGCTGGCATCAGCTCGAGCTCCTTCACGAGTGCATCGGGATGGAACTTCACCTGCAGAAAGAGGTTTGTGAGACGCGAATCGAGGTCGTTGTATACCTCGAGACGGGCCCAGCGGTCGCGGTGGAAGAGCACCCAACCCGCGCCGCCGAACGGCTCCACATAGCCGGTGATGTCGTCAGGGACGAGGCTGGCGATTTTCTTGCGCAGCAGCTTCTTGCCGCCGATCCATGTGATGAGACTATCCATTGTGTTTCTTGTTGTTTCGATGGCGAGGCAGTAGCGGAGGTAGAGTTCGGACAGGCTCAGCTCGATGAAGTCGGCCTGTGTGAACCCCGCCCCGCGCAGGGCCATCTCGATACGTTCTATGCTGTCCCCGCTTGCACTTGCGCCGTGTAGCCCAAAGCGTCGAGCAAGGGCTGAAACGCGCGCCAACTGCCTCTGACAGCCGAGAAAAAAGCCGTGAACACCTCCGCCGCCTGCTGGGGAGAAGTGTCCTCAGGCTCGCGTCCGGTGAGGATGCGCAGGATGTCGATGTCGACGTTCGAGGCTTCGAGCAAGTCCAGGAAGCTGACCTCGCTCAGTTCCAGCTCGTTACCGGCGAGCAGGTCGGTGAGTCCGTCGCGCAGGTTTTCGTTCCTCAGAAGCGTCGATAGCACCTTGCGAAAGGTCGCGTAACTGATGTCCATCACGCCCCCAGAAAGGTCTTCACGGCGACGCCGACGAGCAGAAAGAACTGGCTGACGGTCAGGCTGGTGAGCAGCTTGATGTTGGTTTCCAGTCGCGCAATACGGGTGACCATTGACCGGCTCGAATCGCCGTTGCCGTAGACCTCCTTGTGCACGTCCGATATCTTCTTGCGAATTTCAGGATCGCATCTGCAGTCCATGTTCTCTCCTATTCGACCGTGGCCGGTATCTTGTTGTAGAATCCGATACGACCGCTCGTCTTGCCGGTGAACTCGGTGGTGACTTCCTGCGTGTACAGGCCGTCAGCTTCACCGCTCCAGTCGACCGTCCAGCGGCAGCCGTTGATGAGCACCGCCTGCGTCTTGTCCTTGGACACAGCCACGAGCGTGATCTGCGCCATGCCTGCGCTCTGCTCTTCGAGCCAGTTCTTCTTGTCCTCGTTGATGCCCACGATGGTGACGGTCACCACGTTCGTGCGCTTGCCCTCGATCTGGTAGTGCCGGGTCTTGAGCTTCTCGGTCTTGGATTCGACCTTGAACGGCTTCTCGGCCAGTTCGCCGAGTTCCTCGAAGTTCGAATCCAGCTCGGTCTGCATGGCATCCTGTGCGGCGAACATCGCGGAGATTTCGCTCTCCGTCAGCTCGCCGACCCCGACGTGGACGTTGTACACGTCCACGCCGCCGATCTGGTTGAGCAGGTTCGCGAGGTCACCGGAGCTCATGCCGGTGGGTAGGGTGGGTTTTTCTACGGGCATGGCCGCTCCCTACGCGCTTTTCACGATGTTGTCGCAGTGCGCGAGGATGAAGCCGACGATGGCCTCCTTGAACTCGCGGAACTTCGCCACGAAGGCGTCGTCGATGGTGTTCTCGCTACGCTTCGCGAGGGCTTCGAGCGCGCTGATGACGGCGTCCACAATCGGCTCTGCGAGAGCCTTGATCGCCTGTTTGAGTATCCACTTCCACATACGTAACTCCTTTCAGTCGTTAATTATGAATTAGGAATTATGAATGATGACAACTGGCGGTTTGGTCGCGTCTGTGCCTTCATTTCTAATTGCTCATTCCTCATTCATCATTGATTTTGGTTAGTCGGTGAGCTGGTAGAATTTGACGAAGCCCGGAACGTAGGTGATGCCGGGCCGGATGCGGATGTACCAGTGGTACTTCCAGTCCGCGCCGTGGTGCTCCACCTTGAGTTCGGCGTCGGTGCGATAGCCGATGATGATGAACTTGGTCAGGCCGCAGACGATGTAGTTGTCGGGCAGGAGCCGCGCCTTGACCGGGATGCCGCTGAAGCTGACCTTGCCGCCCTCGAGGAGCAGCTTGTCGCCCTTGTTCGTCTCGCGCTGGCCAAGCTCCGTGCGGATGCGAATCAGATCCTTGTGGCTCACGTAGATACGGAAGCTCTCCTGCTCCTCCAGCATCTCGTCGGTGAAGCCGAGTAGAACCTGCTCGAAGCGGTCGGTCCACTCGTCGTAGGTTGTGGGACTGATGGCCGTGATGTCGGCTCCATCGGTCGCCAGCTTCACGAGACCGTTGAGAGCTTTCAGCTTAGCCGTCGCCGATGCCCTGTCACCCCGGAACAGCAGTAGCCTCATCGCCTTCTCGGTCTTGCGCGCGATGTGCTGCTCAACGTAGGCTCCGAAGGCGTCCTCACCGTACTTGTCCTTGTAGAACTCGACGACGTCGCGGCCCAACGTGAACTCGGCCATCAGGATGCCGGTGGGGCAGGACAGGTCGGCGGTGGCTACGTCCTGCGCGGAGAGCGTACCGTCGAGCGAGTTGTGGAAGATCAGGTCTTCGATGAGGCCGACGTCGATTTTCTCGTCCTTGAGCAGCGGGATGACCGAGATGTCGGTCAGTGTGTCGCCCGGCTTGGAACCGATCACCTCGTCGATGAACAGGCTCGTGTTGTTGGGCGTCAGGATGCTCATCGCCTTGCCGGAGTCGACGTCCGCGATACCCTTGTAGATCTCGCGGTGCGACGCCTTCACAAGCACCTTCTCGCCGTTGACGATCACCTCGCGGTCGCCGCCATCGGTGTCAGGCTCGCCCTGAATGCTCTTCGAAATGGCGCGGCTCATCGTGGTCGAGAGGCTGTCGAGGCTCTTCTCGATGGACTTCACGGCTTCGCGCAGACCGCCGTCGTCGATGCCGCTCTCCAGCCTCGAAACCTTGCTCTCAAGCTCGTCAATCGCGGACTCGAGTTCCGCTTCACGGTCGGCGTCCTTCAGCGACTTCTGCAGGTCGCGCAGCCCCGCAATCTCGTCGCGGATGGCCTTCAAGGTCTCGTTGGTGTTGTTGTAGTCGTCCGCGCGGCCGTAGATCGAGACGCCGTTGAAGTCGCCCTTCTCGACCTTCTTCCACAGCGCGGAATCGAGGTCGTCGCACTTCAAGACCTGCACCCAAGCTCCCACTCTCGTATCGGGGAAATGCGTGCGATCCTCGGTCTTCAGGATGTAGTTCTCGGCGACCGAGAAGTCGTCGATCGGGTGGTTGTTGTGGTTGATGTCGTTGCGTCCGACCATGCCGTGCTTGCTGAAGTGGTCGCAGGCCTTCTGGATCTCCTCGGCGGTGTAGAAATCGCCCTGCGCGTCCTTCACGTCCGGCTCCATGAGGGTCACGAACAGTCGCCCCTGACGCCCCTTGGTCTCGCTTTTGAACTTCACGGACGAGCCGCGCACCTTGTAGCTCTTGCCGGTGGCGGACTTCACCACGAAGCCCTTCTGGTTGGCGGGGTTCATGTCGTCGAACAGCAGCGAAACGAGCTCCACCTCGACGTTGCGCAACTCGCCCTTGCGCACGGTTTTACGTTCTTGCATTCAGCCTCCTAATCTATTGGAATTGAATAGTTTCTCGTCCTCGCTCTCGAAGATCGAAGTCAGGTCGCCGAAGTCGAAGTCGGCGGGGTGAGCTTCCAGTCAAACTCGGCGTTGAACGCGCTGCTCAACACTTGCCCGAGCCGGTGCTGGAGCGGCTTGATCACGAAATGGTGGAACATCAGCATGTCGGAGCGGTTGTCGCCCCCGAGCTGCCCCGGGATGAGCTGCGAAACGATCCTCGCGGGGACTCTGTGGTATGCGAAAATGCCCTCGCGCAGGTCTTTCTTGAGGGTGATAAAGCCGCCGTCGCGATCTTGCTGGCGGAGCGGTTCGAGTCGGATACGAGCGTCCTTGTTCTCGGTCTCGATGAGGACGGTCGTGTGCGACTTGTTGTTGCCTTTCGCGGTCTGC